>NZ_QWEY01000099.1 GCF_003443995.1 Pseudotabrizicola alkalilacus | reverse complement strand
CACTACAATTGTTTCCACATCTTTTGATTGTGGCGTACTTTTTGGTGTCTTTAAATGGTATATAGTTCACTTTTGTATCTACATTTACAAGGTACTTAGGTGTACTAATGGGGTAATGAAAAAATGGAACATCAATGACTAAGATACTTAAAATACCTAAGAGCACGATTGGTATACTTACTTTCTTTTTCATACGAAAACATCCGATCGAATTTATTAATATGTTAGGTTTTTTTATGGTTGGGTTTCAGAAGCAAATAGTACGGTTTAGCGCACTAAAATAGCCATCTCATTCGTAAGAGAATTCGATGGCTACTTAAAACTCGTTAATTAACGGGCTGTCTTTCTAAATTTGAAAACAAATCCTATAATGAACGATACAATTGTCATGATGAATAGTGCAGTAGTGATTGTTGTCACGCCAGAATTGATATTAAGCGCGTGATACACTTGTGCGCAGATACCAAATGGAATCGCGAAGAACAAAAATGTCATGCCGAACACGGCATTCTTCGCGTTATATAAC
>NZ_QWEY01000098.1 GCF_003443995.1 Pseudotabrizicola alkalilacus | reverse complement strand
GTCCGTGAGCTTTCCCAGTGTAAACAAGCATCGTTCCGAAATAGTTTTCATCCAAAAGAATCTTACGCGCTTGTTCTTCTGTTGTTTTTCCTTTACGGCGTTCCACTAAAGCGTCAACCAACGCGTCGAACTCGCCGTATTCAGCAGGGTTTAATACTTCTACTCCATCTAGTGAGAATCCACCAGCTTGTGCTTTTGCCGTTACGTCAGCAGGATTTCCTATTAAAATCGGTTGAAGAACTTTTTCAGATGCTAGACGACTTGCCGCTTCTAGAATTCTTTCATCCGTTCCTTCAGGAAAAACGATGGTTGGGTTAGCCGATTGGACTTTACTCTTTAAATCTATAAAAAGATCACTCATGATTTAGCCTCCTATTTTCTCTAATAAACTGTACTTTTTTACACTCACTATTAGGGTACTCCTTTTTTAACACCTTTTAAACCTATCCATGCTGTTGTAAGCGCTTGATAAAAGAAGTTCTTATATTTAGAATTTTTTTACGTCTATAAAATTTATTTTTTTGATTA
>NZ_QWEY01000097.1 GCF_003443995.1 Pseudotabrizicola alkalilacus | reverse complement strand
TGAGTGTGTTTGGCAATCCGAAAAATTATAAACTAGAAGGTCAGCTTAAAATCTCAGGAGTGGAAAAAACGTTCAAACATACGAGTGACGCGATTAAGTCAGGCATCGCATATGTAACAGAAGACCGAAAAGGTGATGGGCTGTTCCTCATTCAAGATATTAAGAACAACATAACGGCTGCAAATCTTAACGAAGTCGATCATAAGGGCATCATCAACGAGAATGAGGAGGTAAAAAGAGCAACAGAATACAAGCGGTCCATGTATATTAAAGCATCCTCACTAGAGCAAACGGTCGGTAACTTGAGTGGAGGAAATCAACAGAAGGTATCGCTCGGAAAGTGGCTGTTCGTTGGGCCGAAGCTATTAATTTTGGATGAACCAACACGCGGTATCGATGTAGGTGCTAAGTTTGAGATCTATACGATTATGAACCAATTAATCAGCGAAGGCATGAGTATTATCATGATTTCTTCTGAACTTGGTGAAGTACTCGGGATGAGTGATCGTGTTTACGTTATGGCTGAAGGAAGA
>NZ_QWEY01000096.1 GCF_003443995.1 Pseudotabrizicola alkalilacus | reverse complement strand
GCGCAGCTCGTCGATCAGCTCTTCGACCTGGGCGGTGGCGATCGGGTCCAGCGCCGAGCACGGCTCGTCCATCAGCAGCACCTCGGGCGAGGTGGCGATGGCGCGCGCGATGCACAGCCGCTGCTGCTGGCCGCCCGACAGCCCGGTGCCGGGGCTGTCAAGCCGGTCCTTGACCTCGTTCCACAGCGCCGCCTTGCGCAGGCAGCCTTCGACGATCTCGTCCAGATCGGCCTTGTGCCGGGTCAGGCCATGGATTTTCGGGCCGTAAGACACATTGTCATAGATCGACTTGGGGAACGGGTTGGGCTTTTGAAACACCATCCCGACCTTGGCGCGCAGCTGCACCGGATCGACCCGCTTGTCATAGATGTCTTCGCCGTCAATCAGGATCTCCCCCGTCACCCGCGCCGAGGCCACGGTGTCGTTCATCCGGTTCAGACAGCGCAGAAAGGTGGATTTGCCGCAGCCCGACGGACCGATGAACGCGGTCACCGTCTTGTCAAGGATATCGACATCAACATCCTTCAGCGCATG
>NZ_QWEY01000095.1 GCF_003443995.1 Pseudotabrizicola alkalilacus | reverse complement strand
ACTTTGCAGATATACAATCACGGGCTTGGCTAAGAAAAATCCAGCGATCAAGAATATGAAGAAGGCTAGGATCGCCCACATGTTGCGCTTTCGTAATTCGCCAATGTGACCGTATAGCGACATATTTTTTTCAGAGGTCATAGACAAACATCCTTACTTCTTCAGTTGTTCGCTTTCCTTTTTGTCATCTTCTTCGTCCATCATGCCTTTTGTTGCATTCTTGAACTCGCGAAGCGTTTTACCTGCTGCTTTACCTAGCTCAGGCAGCTTTTTCGGTCCAAACATAACAAGAGCTGCAAGTCCGATTACCGCGATACTTCCTGGTCCTAACATAACGATTACCTCCTTGTTTTAAGAGTAGTTTTTCATAAAATAAACAAGCGATTGCAATTCAACAGCTAAATCGATGTGATGAACACGAATCTCGGGTGAGACGGTCAATCGTGCGGGTGTGAAATTTAAGATGCCTGTTACACCTGCGCGCTCGAGTTGATCGGCGATCGGTTGAGCGGCTCCTACTGGAACGGTCAGGATCG
>NZ_QWEY01000094.1 GCF_003443995.1 Pseudotabrizicola alkalilacus | reverse complement strand
AAAATGATAAAGTAAAATGGTTCAACGCTGAGAAAGGTTTCGGCTTCATCGAAGTTGAAGGCGGAAACGACGTATTCGTTCACTTTTCTGCGATTCAATCAGAAGGCTTCAAGTCTCTTGAAGAAGGACAAGAAGTATCTTTCGAAATCGTTGATGGCGAGCGTGGACCACAAGCGGCTAACGTAACAAAACTTTAATAGTAAAGTTTAAAATGCCAGACTGCCTTCGGGCGGTGCTGGCATTTTTTTGTAGGCTAAGAATTCATGGTTTCCATGGGGAGGTTTAAGAGCTACTTGTCTTCCTCACAAATACATATTCGAGGGATTTGTATTTGTGTGGGGTCAGACCCCAAATTTTGTAGGATGTATAGCGCTTACATCTGTAGTATGATGAAGAAATAGGGGGGATCTAGAATGGAAATGGGTTTGTTTCAACAACAGAGCATGAACCTTGTCATGACAACTGAATTGCGTCAGGCCATCGCCATTTTACAAGTTCCCAGTTATGAACTGACGTCATATCTTCAAGAGCAGGCGT
>NZ_QWEY01000093.1 GCF_003443995.1 Pseudotabrizicola alkalilacus | reverse complement strand
ATTCCGCGGTCGCGGCGAAGCCGACCGAACCCGCCGGCAATTGGAACAGATCGGTGTTGTTGACCTTGATCGAATAGTTCTCGGCGCGCGCGGTGTCGCGGTCGATCGAGTCCTGGGTGATCGAGGCGAACTGCGCGGGCGTCAGCGGTGTGTACAGGCGCTCATGCGGCACATAGTACATCTGGTAGCCGGAGTCAGGATCGACGCCGAGCGACTGACCGAGGTAGAACGCGTTCGCCTTCGCCGCGATCAGCGCAGGCCACTTCGCTTCGAGCTGGTTCTGCGAGTGGCTGAACATCGCCTCGTACTGCCACGAGTCGCCGAACGAGCCCTTGACCCCGGTGTTGATCGAGAACGTGTTGTTGATGTTGCGGATCATCGCGCGGCTGAGGCCGCCGTTTTCTTCGTAGGTGAAATACTGGCGCTGCCACTGCTCGACCTGGTTGGTCGCCGTGTTGTAGAACGGCACATCGGTCGCGCCGCCGTTGAGCGGGTAGCTGTTACGCCATTTCAACTGGGTGTTGTAGGTTTCCTGATG
>NZ_QWEY01000092.1 GCF_003443995.1 Pseudotabrizicola alkalilacus | reverse complement strand
ATCGCTTCCATGCCTGTGTCATGCATGGAAACGATACCCGTTGCCATGAAAAGAGCTCCTAACAATACCTGATTCTTCCCCATGACAGGGCGGATGATAATATAGAGAGCGATTCAGGATGATAGGATCGCTGGCATGATTGAAACAATGACGAGTGTTATATCATAGGTGACTGTGATGGATAAGTGAAAAGCAAGCATCGCCACGAAATGCATGGCCCAGATGCCCATCCCCATCGCAAAAGCTCCCGAGATCATCCAAATGTACCGTGCGTATGATTTTGTTTTCTGTACCTGAATCCCTAGATCCAACGCAGCATAAGAAGCAATGACTGCAATAATGATCGATAGAGAGACAAGCGGAATGTGATATGTACTTGAAACGGCGTCCATTTATAGAAACTCTCCTTGTATATAAATCGAAAATACTTTACATATTCTATATCGGTAAAATATTTACCGTATTAAGAGAGGTAATCATAATATTTTTAAACAGTTGTTTAATTCGATAGATTACCTGTATCAATTATAGATTTTAAGCAC
>NZ_QWEY01000091.1 GCF_003443995.1 Pseudotabrizicola alkalilacus | reverse complement strand
ACTATGCCGTTATCCGCAGTAGGGTTGGTCGTGCTTGTGAATGCCTCTATGTGGAAAGCACTTGTAAAGCAAGGCTACGAATGGAAAGGACGTTCTTATCAATGAGAAAAATCGCAATTGTCGGAGGCGGCCTCGGTGGATTATCGGCAAGCATCTCACTTGCTAGTAACGGATGTGAGGTTCATGTCTATGAAAAAAACGAGCATTTTGGCGGTAAATTGATGCCTGTAGCTTTAGGTTCTCATACGTTTGATTTCGGACCGAACACCATCACAATGCCTCAAATATTTGATGAGGTGTTTCTGGATGCAGGTGAGGATCCTAGAGACTATTTTGAATGGATCAAATTAGATACGCATACTAGAAATATTGGTAGCAATGGCGAAATTTTTGAGATGTCGACAGATGTAGATCATGTGCTGAATCAATTAAAAAAACTTGATCCCTATGCGGCACAGCGCTATCAAGATTATCTTTCTGAAGTGACTCGTTTGTATCATCTAGCAGAAAAAGAATTTTTCCCTAGAACATTTACAAGTATT
>NZ_QWEY01000090.1 GCF_003443995.1 Pseudotabrizicola alkalilacus | reverse complement strand
AATCCATGTTAAAGCATCTATTGAACAGGTAGGGATTTTAGAAAACGGACAAATGGGGGTACCAGAAGATACCAATAGCGTAGGTTGGTTCGAACCGGGCACGAAACCTGGTGGAAGGGGTAGCTCAGTTTTGGCAGGACATGTTGATAGCAAAACGGGACCGGCTATTTTCTTTAATCTTAAGAATCTAAAGCAGGGTGATGAAATCATAGTAACGGATAAAAATGGGGCAGCACTTACTTTTGTGGTTAAAAAACAAAAAAGCTATCAAAGAAACTCAGCTCCAATTAATGAGATCTTTCAAACTTCTAGTGGTCAAAATTTGAACCTAATTACTTGCTCTGGCGTTTTTGATCGAGAAGAAGGAACACACGAAGAAAGACTTGTTGTATTTGCTGAGTTACAGCAAGAAAAAGTTAAAGAACCAGTTACACCTCCTGAATCTCCAAAAAATGTGGAAGTAAACGGAAGCTTTGTGACTTGGCATGCGGTTCGTAAGGATAACATTGTGGGTTACCGAATTTATAGAAGTGAAAAGAAAGACGGAG
>NZ_QWEY01000009.1 GCF_003443995.1 Pseudotabrizicola alkalilacus | reverse complement strand
ACCGCGTTTCCGCATCCCCTCCGCTTCGGTAAGGCGGTGTTTAGGCCCACAACAAAAAACCTGCAAGAGGAAATCTTCACACAACCGTCGTTTTTCTCCAGTACCCTATGTTTCCTTGACCCAAACGCGCAAACTTTCTGCAGGGAACACCCTGCGCGGCTGACCATGCCCGGCCGAAAGCCCGGACTTTTGCTGGAAACCGCATACTGAGGCGATTCCCGGCCGACAGGCCGCCCTCAGATCTTGCGCGTTGTGTTCGTCATGCCAGCGCGAGAATCCCTCGGCCGATCTGACGGGGCCTGTTTTCGGCGTTCTGGTCCGGGCATCATGTCGTGAGTCCTCTGGCGTCGTGCGGCCAGTCAACGACAGCCCCACTTCAGCTGAACGCGGCGAGATCAATCAAGATCCGTCCCGAACGCCGGACAAGAGTCGCCGCCTTGGCAAAGCGATGCCCCCCCCCGGTCGCGGTACGGTCAGTGTCATATAGGTACATGCAGTGTCGCTGGACGGTCGATCAATGGGCGTGAACGAGGAGCGGGCCCGCACCCACATGACACTGTGGCCCCTCAGACAATAAGTATGATCCGCTTTGCCCATCCCGCCGGCAAGCGGCGACGGCCGTCAGTAGTTGCTTTTCTGGGACAGAACGACACCCAGCGTTTTGGCGATGATCGCCATATCCATACGAAACGACATGCTGTTGATGTATTCGATGTCGTACAAGATGCGATCACGCCCCTTTTCCAGGGTCTCAACCGGCCCGCTGTTACCCTGGACCTGTGCAAGACCGGTTATTCCGGGCCTGACAGCATGGCGGGAGTGGTAGTAGGCTATAGCACTGTCGGCCCGCACACCCTCAACTTCCATATCAAGCGGGTGCGGGCGCGGGCCAACGACCGAGAGCCGCCCGCACAGGACATCCCAGAACTGCGGCAGTTCGTCCAGACAGGTCCGCCGCAAAAGGGCACCCAAGCGGGTAACACGCGCATCATTACGCATTGTTTGTTGGCGCCCGCCAATATCGGTTGCCGCGTGATGCATGGTGCGAAATTTTGTGACGAGAATAACTCTTCGATCCAGACCGAACCTCGGCTGACGAAAGAATACCG
The DNA here is from genome assembly GCF_003443995.1 of Pseudotabrizicola alkalilacus. Taxonomy (GTDB): domain Bacteria; phylum Pseudomonadota; class Alphaproteobacteria; order Rhodobacterales; family Rhodobacteraceae; genus Pseudotabrizicola; species Pseudotabrizicola alkalilacus. The sequence continues at coordinate 213,162 of NZ_QWEY01000009.1, read as the reverse complement.
GACCCGAAGACTCAGCCTTTATTGCAGCCGAAATAAGCAGAATAAGCGGCGCGACTGAGATCAAAGCGGTGATTGCAAAGACCTTGTCAAACCATGGCTTAATATGAGTCCATGATTGGCCACCCATCGCGCCAGCAGAAAGCTCATAGGTATCAGTTGAAACACCCAGCAAAACGCCGGGACTATCTTCCTTGATCATAACTTTATCCAAGTTGATCGCTAAATTGGCAATAACTCTCTGAAGGATACCGTGATGCCAGAGTGAGTCAAGAAAATGTTAACCACTTGTTAACGATTGTTAACCATAGATTGATTATCGGATGGAGGTGCAATTTTAAGATGAATCGTCAATTCACCCCAGAACGCGCGATAGCCTCTATCATTAGTATGCGGATAGGTACTTCAGTATGTTCTATTGATCTGGCACCGATGGATTTTACACGAAACATGTGGAAAAACCGATGAAGCGATCAAACATCAATACACCGCGCCACAGGTGGATACTTCAAAAAATACATGTAAAACAATTGGTAACAGCCTGTACTCACTATGCGCAGGCTGCATTTCAGCATGCAGCCCTTATGATAGTGCCATCGCGCCTTATCCTCTAAGGTTGGCAGGCCTCATATTGCCATAGTGATTGCTGATCCGGTCCGGCCTTACGTGCCGATACCGATTCTGCAACGACAAGGTGCCACCGTTCTGAAACGAATGGGTGGTGCACGATACTGATTCGCACTGTGCCGGACCGGCTTTCATTGCATACATCCGGGCACTGTCTCTACCTGACTGAGCAGCGAGATATCACTCCGGTCAGGCGCTTTCATTTTGAACAGATACCAATAGACGGAGCGGGACCAGATTGCGGGCGAAGCATCGGGTCAGATGCGTCTGGCAGAGCGCATACGAAGCTGGGCTGATTGCCTGCATTCTGCGCAGAGATTATGTCCCCTGACATATATTCACAGTGGCCGCCGCAAGGAACAAATAGCGTACGTACATAATATTTTACGAAATCAGAATTTAATGATACGTTCCTTAAAATAAGATCAAGCCAATGCGATTCCATACACAGGCCTCCAGTCGTTAAGCGTTCCTGGAGGCACAGCCAAAAATTCCTTCGCTCCGTGCATTTTAACGCGGTCACTCAATTATAGGTTGCAATCAGGACAGTTGTTCATGCGCTTTGCTATTACCCATCCTACTTCCTGGCCTTGGGTTCGGAGAGGATCCGAAAGACTTTTAAATGATCTGTCGGTCTATCTTGCGGCGCGCGGGCACGACGTTACCGTCATCACCTCGTCTCCGGACGGACCTGGCGAAGACCGCGCGGAGGGGGTCAGACGGGTTCTTCTGCCCCAACGTCTTGAAAAGTTTAGAAAAGTCAGACAGATCAACGGCTTTCACGCCTTTGCCTTTGACTGCGCACGTGCGGTGCGCGACGGGGAATTCGATGCCGTTCATTGCCTTGGGTATCATGAGGCATGGGGGATTCTGCGCCAGTATCGCGGCAAACCCCGCCCGCGCCTTGTCTACCAGATGACGGGCATTCCGCTGGCACAATACTTTCGTGCGGTTCCATTTGACCGGATCATGTTTGACCGGGTGATGCGCGGCGCGGATAACGTGATCTGCCTGTCGCATTTCGCGCGCGACAGTATGAAGCGCGACTTTGGGCGTGACAGCATTCTGATTCCCTCGCCCACCGATACGGCCCCCTTCAACGCCCAGAAACGCATCATCCCTGACCGCCCACGCATCCTGTTTTGCGGGGATGCCGACGAGCCGCGTAAAGGCGCGCTTTTGCTGGCGAGGGCCTTTGCGCGGCTGGACCGGCCGGATATCGAACTTCATCTGTCGGGGCGCTGCTCGCCAGAGACAGAGCGCCGTATCCGGGCCTGTCTGCCGATGGCCATGCAGAGCCGCGTTATCTTCCATGGGCTTGGAAAGGTTGAAGACCTGCCAGCGCTTTACGCGTCCGCGGCAGTCGCCGTAAATCCGGCGGTATGGGAGGCGCTGGGGAATGTGCTGATCGAAGCCTTGGCCACGGGAACCCCGGTTGTTGGCTGCGATCACGGTGGCATTCCTGACATCATCACCTCCGATGACGTTGGCGCATTGTTCGCGCCGCAGATGCAAAAGGGTGTCGCAACAGATGCCCGCGCGCTGTGCAAAGCGCTGGAGCATGGGCTGGACCTATCTACGCGGCGGAAAACGACAGAGATCTGCCGCGCCCGTGCCGCCGCATTCAGCTGGGAACGGCTTGGCCCCCTGTACGAAGCAGCCCTGACCGGCCATCGGGCAGAGGTGGCCGCATGAGATATCTGACCGCAATACTTGCCCTTTGCAGCGTCCTGCTGGCGGGAGCCGCGCAAGCACAGGAACAGATGCCGCGCCTTGCCCCAGGCGATGTGCTGACCATCCGCGTGGCACGTCTGCCCGAACTGGACCGCGACGCCATGATCGGGCCGGATGGCACCATTCGCATTGCAGGTCGCGCAGTGGCGGTGTCCGGGATGGATCTCGATGCCGCGCACAACGCCATTGTGACCGCAGTGAAGCAGGAAACCGGGGCCGCACCGCCTTTCGTTCTGGTCGACGTGCTGGAGTGGCGGCCTGTGGCGATTTACGGCGCCGGGGTACGCAGCGGGGATGTTCCCTGGCGGCCCGACATGACCGTACGCCGCGCCGTTGCGACCGTTGACAGCCGCCTGCGCGACGACGACAGCCCGCAGCTGATCGAGGTTCTGGAAGGTCAGCGGGCGGCAACCCGGATTCTGGATGAAACCGACCGGCTGGCACGTGCGCTGGTGCAAATCTCCATTCTCAAGGCTGAGTTGGATGACGGGGCTGCTCTGGCCGATGCGGGCGCAGATGAGCTTGATCCTGCGGTGCTGGACCGTATCCGCGTGATCGAAGCCGAGGTGCACGCCTTGCGGCGCGAGCGTCTGGCACAACAACGGGAAAACCTGGCCTCGCAGCGGCTTGCGGTCACCCGCCAGATTGACTCGATGGCCGAGGAACTGGATCTGCAGCGCCGGCGCGTCGGCCTGTTCGAAGAGCAGCTGGTGACGGCGGAAACCCTCACCGCACGCGGCCTTTCAACTCAGGATCGTGTCAGCAACCGTCAGGCAGACCTGATGAACGCCCAGCTTCTGGTGGTGCGACTGATATCTGAACGGGCCGAGGCCGAGTCGCGGCAGATTCTGATCGACAGCCTGATCAATGAACTGGGCACGAGCTGGACGCTCGATCTGACGACCGAACTGAATACGGCACAGGCAACCGCGATCTCGGCACGCAACGCACTGGCGCTTGCCCGTCAGGATCTGGCGGCCAGCGAACAGATCCTTGGGGCCGTCAGCCTTGAACCGGCCAAGACGGCCTATGCGATCCACCGTAAAGCCGAGACCGGAGTCGTTGCCCTTGCCGCCGAGGCAGACACAGCGGTTCAGCCGGGCGACATCATTCAGGTGATCCGCAAATGACGGCCCGGACCGGATCCGCACGCGCCGGGGCGCTGGCTCTGATTGCCAAGCTTGCCGGGGCGGCTCTGGGAATCGTTGTGAATGTCGTTCTGGCCCGCCTCATGGGGCCAGAGAGTTTTGGCCTCTATGCTTTGGGCATCGCCTTGGGGTCGATCGTGGCGGTCGTCGCGTCGGGGGGAATGCCCTTTGGGGCGGTTCGTTTCCTGCCGGACTACCTTGCGCGCGGCGATTTCGCGGCCCTGCGGGGGTTTTTGCAGGCCAGCCTTGTCGTGACAGTACTTGGTGGCGCGCTTTGCATAGCGGCGATGCTGCTGAGCGTATCGCTGCTGGATCAGACCAACCTGATGGTGCCGGTACTGCCATGGGCGGCGCTCATGGTGTTGCCGGCAGCGCTGGCCCAAAGCCTTGCGTCCCTGCTGCAAGCCCGCGGTCACGTGGCCGGGCCAGAGATCGTGCAAAGTCTGGTGCGGCAGGGGGCCACTCTGGGCCTGATCGGGGTATGGATCGCGCTTGGCGGGGCGCTGGATTTCCGCAGCGCGCTCGGGCTTGCGGCATTGGCCGTCGCACTGGCCGCCTTCGCGCTGTGGTTTCACCTCATGCGGTTGGGACGCAACGAGCCACGCCCCACCGCAGCAACGCGCGAAGGGCTGCGGCTGTGGATGGGCGCAGGCGCGGGGATTCTGGTGATCCTGATCATGGCTGCGCTGAATGAACGGGTGGATCTGTTTGTGCTGGGCTGGCTGGCGACCCCCACCGAACTGGGCATCTATTCCGCCGCCGTGCGGATCGCCTCGGTCGCGATCCTCGCATTGGCCGGGCTGGGCGCTGCCTATACGCCGCGTATCGCCGCCGCTTGGGCCAGACGTGACCGCCTTGAGGTCGAGCGGCTGTGTCGCGAAGGCGCGCTGGCAGGCACGGCGTTGACGGTTGCGATGACACTTGGCGCCTATATTTCCGGCGATTTCGTGCTGTCGCTGTTCGGACCGGAATTCCCGGCGGGTGCCACAGTGCTGACGATCCTACTGGCAGCGCAGGTCACCGTCGGGGCGATGGGAATGGCCAGCGGTCTGGCGGTCATTTCCGGCAATTCGCACATCGCTCTGACCGGGGTGGCCCTCGGGCTGGTGGTGAACGCGATCATCGGCATTCTGCTGGTTCCACAGCTTGGAATGACCGGCGCCGCCATCGGCGTTGTCGCCGGGTTTGCGGTGTCTCAGGCCGTGATCGGCATCTGGTGCAGCCTGCGTCTGGGGTTGCGCGCAACGTTGCTGCCCATTGGCCGCAGAGTGTCAAACGTGGGGGTGGGCCATGCCTGATCGCCTTCCCTTTGTCAGCGTGATCGTGCCCACCCATAACCGACGCGACTCGCTGGTCACCTGCCTCAATGGTTTGCTTGCGCAAGACTACCCGCCTGACCGTTACGAGATCCATGTTGTCCACAACTGGAGCGATGACGGCACCGATGCAGCGGTCGCTGCCATCGCGCAAACGGCACCTGTGCCGATTCATTATGCCCGGCGCAACGGTCGCGGCCCGGCCCCGTCCCGTCAGTTCGGGGCGCAGGCGGCCATCGGATCTGTTCTGGCCTTTATTGATGACGACTGCGTGCCGCTTCCGGGTTGGATCACTTCCGGGGTTGCCGGATTTGGCCCCTCAACCGGCTTTGTGCAGGGGGCAACCTACCCAAACCCGGCACACCAGCGGCGGATCTTTGAAAAGACGGTGCATATCCCCGCACCATCGCCTTGGTTCGAAACCTGCAACATCTTCTATCTGAGCGAAGCATTTGAGGCCGTTCAGGGCTTCACCGGCCCCTTTGGGGATCTCTTCTATGGCGAAGATACCGATCTGGGCCGCCGTGTTCTCGCGGCTGGGTATGACGCGGGCTTTGCGCCGGATGCCGTTGTATATCACGACATCACAGCCCAGTCCGTTCGCCGCTGGCTGATGGAATGCTGGCATCTGCGCAATATCCCCATGCTTGTGCGGCGCTGGCCGGGACTGCGCGATGCCCTGTTTCTTGGTGTCTTTCTGAACCGGCAGACTGCGGCCTTTGATCTGGGTGTGCTGGGCCTGCTGTCCGTGCCGCTGGTCGGTTCTTCGGGCTTGCTGGCCTTTGTGCCGTTCTTCTTTGTGCGGATGCTGGAACCCGGGCGGTACCGGAATCCCATTGTGGTCGCATTGCGGGCGGCCTTTGGTCTGCCACGATCCGCCGTGACCTTTGCCGCGCTGGTGACCGGATCGGTGCGCCACGGCTCCCCTCGCGAGGGGGGGATCGTGCTGTGACACAGGTGCTTTTGATCCACGAACGGTTTTCGCCAGACAGCGGAGGCGGCGGCGAATACGTGGCGTTGGAACGTGCCCGCTGGCTGATGCGCAGCGGGTGTCAGGTCCGGGTGCTGTGTGCGGGCGATCCGTCGATCACCGAGGTTGACGGAATTCCCACACGCCGCTTTGCCGTACCGCGTCAGGCCATGCTGCTCTTGCTGCCACAGGCGGTGGCCGAGGCGCGGCGCGCCGACATCGTGCACGCCTTTACCTTTCACGCGGCCCCCCTTGCCTATGCCGCCGCCCGTATTGCCGGGCGTCCGGTGGTTTGCGAACAGCTTGGCCTGTTCGGCCCCGCCTGGCGCGAAATGCGTGCAGGGATTGCCGGCCGAATCCTTGAACGGATCGAGCGCTGGCAACTGCGGCTTCGGTTTGACGATCATCTCTTTCTCAGCCCGGCATCGTTCGACATGGCCCGCCGCCTGGGGTTCGGTGGAACCGGCAGTATCGTCACGCCGGGCATAGACGCACCGTCTGCCGGAGCGTGGGACAAACCTGCAGCGGCCCCGGTGCTGTTTGCGGGCAAACTGGACCGGCGCAAGGGATTTGACCGTCTGTGCGCCGTGGCAGAGTCGATGCCCGACATCCGGTTCGAGGCGGTCGGCTGGTCAGACGGCCCATTACCAAGCGCGCCCGATAACGTCGCCATCATCGAAGGGCGCGGCGCGGTCTATCGTGCGGCTCTGGCACGGGCATCCGTGTTGTTTATGCCATCGCGTGCCGAGACCTTTGGCCTCGTGATTTTCGAGGCGATGCAGGCCGGTTGCAGCATCGTGTCGACCATTCCGGCGGACTACCACGGTGTCTTGCTGGACCCATGGGATCACGACGCAGCAGTCCGCGCGATCCGTGCCCGCACCGACGACCCCAGCCTCGCCCTGAGCGAGGGGCGTGGCAACCGCGCAACCGCCAAAAGCCTGTCCTGGCAGGCCAGCAGCGACGCTGTGCTCGCCATCTACCGAAAACTTCTTTCAGAACCCAAATTCAAAGGATCAGCCAATGAGCCCCAATGATAGCGGCGATATTCGTGCGATGTCACGACCTGACACACGCTGGGTGAACGGAGCCTCTCCCAAACGCATTCTGGTCACCGGCGGGGCGGGCTTTCTGGGAAGTCACCTGTGCGAACAGCTTTTGAGCGAAGGCCACGAGGTGCTCTGCGTGGACAGCTACATTACCGGGCGGCGCAGCAACATCGCCCATCTGATGGACCATCCGCATTTTGACACGCTGCGCCACGATGTCATCAACCCGCTTTATGTCGAGGTGGACGAGATCTACAATCTGGCCTGTTCCGCCTCGCCCATGCACTACCGCGCCGATCCGGTACAGACGACAAAGACCTGCGTGTTGGGGTCAATCAACATGCTGGGTCTGGCAAAACGGCTGAAGGCAAAGGTGCTGCAAGCCTCGACCTCCGAAGTATACGGCGATCCTGTCGTTCATCCGCAGACTGAAAGCTATTGGGGCAACGTCAACCCGATCGGCCCCCGGTCCTGCTATGACGAAGGCAAACGCTGCGCCGAAACGTTGTTCTTTGACTATCACCGGCGACACAACGTCGAAATAAAGGTGATCCGCATCTTCAACACCTACGGGCCGCGCATGCACCCCAACGACGGGCGCGTGGTGTCAAACTTCATCGTTCAGGCACTGACCGGGCAGCCCATCACCATCTTTGGCGATGGCAGCCAAACGCGGTCGTTCTGCTACGTCGATGATCTGATCCGCGGCATGATCCGGCTGATGAACACCCCCGCCGACTTGACCGGCCCGATCAATGTCGGCAATCCGAACGAGTTCACCATGAACCAGCTGGCAACGCTGGTTCTGGAAATGACAGGCTCGCGGTCGCAGATCATCCGCATGCCGCTGCCAGAGGACGACCCGGTACAGCGGCGGCCCGATATCACCCTGGCAGGCCGTACTCTCGACTGGGCACCCACCATCGAGCTCGCCGAGGGGCTTCAGCGCACCATCGACTATTTTGACGGGCTGCTCTCAGCCCCACCCGAAATGTTTGCTTATCAAGACACGTCCAAAACCACTTTCAACGCAGGAGCTCATCATGGCTAAGCCCGTTTCAAAGGAGCGTTCCGACATCCCCGTGGTCATTTTGTGCGGCGGCGAAGGGACACGGATGCGCGAAATGACCGATCGCATTCCCAAACCGCTGGTCGATATCGGCGGCAAGCCGATCCTGCTGCACATCATGGAAATCTATTCCCGGCAGGGCTTTACGAATTTCATTCTCTGCCTTGGCTACAAGGGTATTCTGATCAAGGAATCCTTTCTGGATTACGAGGTGCGCAGCCGCGATATGGTGCTGGATTTCCGTCAGGGCGAACGCAAATTCATCGGCTCGGAAACCTCGGCCTACAAAGACTGGCGCATCACCTTCGCGGAAACCGGCGAAACCACCCAGACCGGCGGCCGTGTCGCACGTATTGCACCCTATGTGACGGGCGACCGCTTCATGCTGACCTATGGCGACGGCTTGTCAGACATCGACCTGCATGCCGCACTGGATTTTCACGAAGCCCATGGTCGTGTCGGCACGGTGACAGGCGTGCAGCCGTCATCGCAGTTCGGTGTCATGGCGGTCGAAGGCGACAGAGTGCGCGCCTTTGCAGAAAAGCCGCGGTCGCCGGACATGGTCAACGGCGGATTCTTCATCTTTGAGCGCAGGTTTCTGAATTACGTGAAACCCGAGGTGAACTGCATTCTGGAGCGTGAGCCGCTGGAGCGGCTTTCGGCGGATGGCCAGCTCAAGGTCTATACCCACCGGGGGTACTGGCGCTGCATGGATACGTTCAAGGATTACCGCGAACTGAACGATGGCTATGCCGCGGGCGTAACACCCTGGCTGCCCGCCGTTGCCCAGCAAAGCGTCGCTTCATGAAGACTGCGATTGTCACCGGGGCCACAGGGTTCATCGGCAGCAGGCTGATCGCTGCGCTGGTGCGTCGTGGTGTATCGGTCACGGCCATCTCGCGGCGAACCTCCGGCCCATGGCCGGGGGTGATCCGGGTGGTGGCGCAGGACTCAGACCTGACCGCTCTGATCGCCGATACAAATCCAAACGTGGTGTTTCATCTTGCGGGCGTTTCGGAAGAGGCGGCGGCGCGCAAAGACCCCGCGCACGCGCTGGAGGTGAATGGCCGCGCCGTCTGGCAATTGATGGACGCTGTTCTCCAGTCCGGCCGGCGACCGGCAGTTGTCTTGGCATCCTCCATCGCTGTCTATGGCGAAAACCGGGGCGCCCCCGCGTCAGAGACAGACCGGCTGCTCGGCGAGGGCCCCTATGAGCTGTCAAAGATCGCGGGCGAATGCGGCGCGCGGGCTTTTGCCGCTCTTGGGTTGGCCACGCGGATCGCGAGGATCGGGAATGTCTACGGCCCGGCTGATCGCAAGGTCGGGCGGCTGATCCCCGACACCCTTGAGGCGATCCGCACCAACCGTGCTCCGGTCCTGCGCGCGCCGAATTCCTTGCGCAGCCATCTGCATGTCGAAGATTGCGTCAGAGGGCTGATCGCGCTGGGAAGCGAGCGCGGGCTCGCGCTTGACGGACGGGCCGTCAACATCTGTGACGAGCACGGCATCACAAATCTGGATCTGGTCCAACTGCTGTTGGCGCAAGCCGGGCGTGACGATCTGCACCCCGACCTTTCCAACAGCGGGCAGGCTGCTTCGGTGCGTCTGGCCAGCGCAGCCTTTGCCCGGCAAGCGCTTGGCTGGCAGCCGGAAATCACGCTTGAACAAGGGCTTGGGGATCTTCTTGAAAGGTCGGCAGCATGACGAAGACACCGTTAATCGCTAACACCTACAACGGCTTGCGCGTCATGGTCACCGGGCATACCGGGTTCAAGGGTGCGTGGTTATCATTATGGCTGTCCGAAATGGGCGCGCATGTGGCTGGCTTCAGCCTGTCTGTTCCCACCACCCCCTCTGCGTTTGAGCTTTTCGGTGCCGGTGCCGTCGAGCGGGATCTGCGCGGCGACATCACCGATGTGCCCGCTGTCCTTGCCGCCATGCAGGAGTTTGCGCCGGATCTGGTGTTTCACCTTGCCGCCCAACCGATTGTCCGGCGGGCGGTGCGTGATCCGCTGGAGAGCTTTTCGGTCAACGTGATTGGCACCGCCGCCGTGCTCGAAGCGGTGCGGCAGACACCCTCTGTGCGCGCCTGTCTGGTGATCACCAGTGACAAGGTTTACCTGAACGACAATGCCGGTCGCGCCTTTACCGAAGACGATCGCCTTGGCGGTCACGAACCCTATGGTGCCAGCAAGGCGGCGGCAGAAATTGTCACGGCGACCTATCGTTCCGCCGGTTTTCATCGCGGCGCCGGGTCAGCCAACCCCTGCGTCGTGGCCACCGCCCGCGCGGGCAATGTCATCGGTGGCGGCGACTGGGCCGCCGACCGGCTGATCCCTGATGCGGTGCGCGCGATCACCGAAGGCACGCCGATTGTGATCCGCAATCCACGCGCCACCCGGCCCTGGCAGCATGTTCTGGAACCGTTGGGCGGATATCTGTTGTTTGCTGACCGGCTTTTGTCATCGCCGGAAGCGATGCCGCCCGCGCTGAACTTTGGTCCCGGCGCCGAGGCGGAACAGGATGTCGAAACCGTGGTGCGGCGCTTCCTGGCCGAAATGCAGCCCTTTGCCGCAGACCTGCGGATCGAGCCGGACACATCCGGGGCTGAGGCCACCAAACTGATGGTCGATTCCTCCCTCGCGCGGCGCAGTCTTGGCTGGGCCCCGGCGTGGTCATGGGAACAAGCCATCGTGCGGATCGCAGACTGGCACCGCGCCCATTTGTCTGGCGATGCCGACATCGCTGCACTGACACGTGACCAGATCAAGGCATACCGGGAGGGGGGGAGCGTCGATGCGTTTAGATGACTGGCGCGGTGCGAGAAAACACACCGTTGTGATACCTTGCGTCACAGATCCGGTGCCCGGCCCAAGTGCACCCGTATATGTGGAGTATCCGCTTTGCGTGGCCGATATCGGGCGTAAAGAGCGGCTGAATGCCTATAAATGCATGCAAAGTGGCATGGTCGGTCCCGCCGGGCCGTATCGCGATATGTTCGAGGCCCGTTTTGCAGACCTTGTGGGCGCGCGCCATATTTTGGCGACGTCTAACGGAACCACGGCGCTGCACCTTGCCTTGCTGTTGATGGGCGCGGGACCGGGGGACGAGGTTATCGTCCCGTCCATGACCTATGTGGCCACGGCCAATGCTATCCGCCACACCGGGGCAACACCTGTATTTGCAGATGTATCACCATTGACCTGGTGCCTTGACCCGAACGATGTCGCGGCACGGATCACCCCGAACACCAAAGGCATCCTGCCGGTTCACCTGTATGGCAACCTTGCAGATACAGAGGCGCTGGAAGCCCTCGCCAAAGCGAAAGGGCTATGGGTGATCTACGACGGGGCCCATGCCGCACTGTCCACACTGAACGGGGCCGGAAGCGGATCATTCGGAAGGCTTTGCACCTATTCGTTTCATCTGAACAAAACGATCACCTGTGGCGAAGGCGGGGCGATTGCCATCAATGACGATGCCCTGTTCGAACGCGCCCGCCGGTTGCGCAGCCACGGAATGGATTACCACACGCGCCACCTGCTGCATGAGGTGGGGTATAACTACCGGCTGTCGAATCTGCATTGTTCGATCCTGTGCGCGCAGCTCGATCATGTTGCAGACATCCGCGACAGCCGTGACGCCGTGGCCGCCGCCTATGGCGCAGAGCTTGCAGGCACACCCGGATTGCAGGTGCAGCCGGTTCTGGCTGGCCAACGACGTGAAACATGGATGTACACTGTGCTCTGCGACGAAGCCGCTGGTGCCCCGCCGCGCGACGCCATCATCGCAGGATTGGCCCGGTTGGGAGTCGAGGCGCGGCCATTCTTTCCGGCGATCCACCGGATGGCGTTTCATCGCCCACCCAAGGGCCAGCCCCGCGCCGACCTGCCTGTAACCGATCGTCTGGCGCGGGATGGCTTCAGCCTGCCGACCTACAACACCATGCCCCCCGAACACGCCAGCCAGATCGCGCGCCGGCTGCGGCAAGTCCTCGCCGACCCTGCCCTCCGGCATGGGGCGCGCGACCAGAGCGGGGTCGCATGATGGCGCGGATCGCCCTGTATTATCCATGGATTTACCTGAAAAGCGGGGTCGAGCGCACGATCCTTGAAATCTACCGCCGGTCCCGTCACGACGTGATCATCGTGACGTCGCATTATGACCGCGACGCCACGTTCGAAGAGCTGGCCGGGTGCAACATCGTCCAGCGCGGGCAGGTATCGGTCAAACGCACCTATCTGCAGGCCGCCAAGGCGGCGCTGACCATGGCAAACCTCCGGTTCGACCGCGCTGGCTACGACGCGCTCGTGATCTGTTGCGACGGGCTGGGCCCTCTGCTGACGTTCCGCAACCGCAATTTACCGCTGATGAACCTGTGCTTCACGCCGCTGCGCGCCGTGTATGACATGGATTATCGCGACCGCCTGTTGGCGCGCAACGGGCCACGGACGGCCAAGCTTGTGGCCGAAAAACTGTTCCGGCTGCTTGACCGGGCCGCATGGCGCAAATTTGACAGCGTGATCTGCAACAGCCGCACCACGCGCGCCCGCGCTGTTGATGGCGGTCTGCGCGCCAAGGGCGAGATGATCGTGGCCTATCCGGGCATCGCCGCTGCAGCGATCCGCCCCGCAGGACAGGTCGGTGATTACTTCTTTCTGCCCGGCCGCATCATGTGGACCAAGAATATCGAACTGGCGATTGATGCCTATCGTGATTACCGCGCGCAGGGGGGAACCTTGGGGCTGGTGATCGCCGGCATGGTCGACCGCAAAAGTGGCCCGTATTATGAATCCTTGCAGGCGCAGGCTGCGGATCTGGATGGCATCCGCTTTGAAACCGAGGTCAGCGATGCCCGGATGCAGGCGCTGTACGGCGGGTGCCGCGCGGTCCTGCTCGCGGCCTTCAACGAAGATCAGGGGCTAACCCCGCTCGAAGGTATGGCGGTCGGCAAACCGACAATCGCCATCGACCGCGGCGGCCCCCGCGAGTCTGTCATCCATGGTCAGACCGGATTTCTGGTGGAGCCCCAACCGCAGCCCTTTGCCGAGGCCATGCTGCGTCTGGACCAAAATCCCGACCTTGCCCGCGCGATGGGTCTGCGTGGGCAGGACCGGGTGAGCCTGTTCACATGGGAAAACTTCATCGCCGTCTTTGATGACGAGATCGACCGGATCGTCGCCCAAAAGGCCCAGATCCGGTCGCCACAACGCGAAACCGCAGCGGAGAGTGTCAGGGCCGAGCAATGAATTATTCCCCGAACGAACCCATCACAACACCTCTGGAACATCGCATCGCCCAGCTTCAGTCACTGACCCTGCACGACGTCATGTTCTGGGTCCGCAAATGGAAGTGGGAGTTTCTGGCGGTCACCAGTGCCACCATCCTTGCGACATTGCTGTATATCATGATCTTCCGTGATCCGGCCTTTGTCAGCGAGGCGCGGCTTTTTGTGCGGCTGAGTCAGGAACAGACGGCACCACGAACGCTGGTGACCCAGGAGGGCACCACACTGCTGACCCCGGCCACCAGTGATGTCACGTCCGAGATTGATTTGTTCCTGAACTCTGATCTGGCCAATCAGGTGATTGATACGGCCCGCTTGCTGGAAGCGATGGAAACACCCCGGCCGCCGCCGGTGACAGTGGTCGATCATCTTAAAGCCGCCTATAGATCAGCGTCTGAGAGCTTGCGCAGCTCGGTCGACGAGGTGGCCTATGCTCTGGGTGTCAAAGTCAGACTGACCCCGCGTGAGGCCCTGATCCGCCAGATCCGCATGTCGCTGGGTGTTGAAAACAGCCGTGGGTCCAATGTGGTTGTGGTCAGCGTGACGTGGCCCGACCGCGACGTGCCCAAAGCGTTGCTGCAATACTACATTGATGCCTTCATGACCTTTCGTCTGAATGCCTTTCAGGGCGGCGATACTGCGTATTTCGAACGGCAGGCCGAACTCGCGCGCGCACGGGTCAATGATCTCGAATCCCGCATCGTGTCTTTGCGCACCGGCAGCGGGATCGAAGATGTCACGGTTCAGCGCGGACTGTTGATCGGCGCGCGTGAACAGGCGTTGAGCCAGATTCATGACATCGAACAGTCGCTCGCCCGCATCCGCACCCGGATGACCGCATTGGAAGCGCGGGGCGATGCAGGCGCGGCACTGGTGCTGGCCGATCTGCCCGACAATCCAATCCTGCGGCTGCTGGATGAGCGTTCCATCGCCCTGCGCGACGAACGGTTGCGGCTTCAGTCCCAACCCAGTCTTGACGGGGCAGCATTGGCGGCACTGGATCAGTCCTTTGCCTCGCTGACGCAATCCACCCTGCTGTCGATCCGCGACCATGAGGCCCGCATCACCGAAGATCTGGCAGACGCCAAAGCCGGACTGGCCGAAACCGACGCCCGGCTTGCCGCGCTTTCGGAGAACGAGGCCGAATGGAATGCGCTCCGGGTCGAGCTTGATCTTGCCGCTGAAACCTATGAGGACACGGCCCGCCGCCTGTCCGAAGCACGTCGCGCCGAGGATCTGCACAGCGAGCGGATCAGCAACGTGGTGATCATACAGGAACCCACCGAACCCCATCTTGCGACAGGAACCCGCAACGCGGTGGTGCTTGGTGTCGGCGGGGTGTTTGCTCTGTTGCTCGCCGCCTCGTGGGTGGTGTTGCGCGAGGCATTGGATTCCAGAGTGTGGCGTCCTCAGGATATCAAGGAAATCAACGGTGTGTCGCTGCTGGGCACCACCCGGCGACGCTGGCGCAGACCGGTGCGCGAAGATATGGCCCTGACCGCGGCCAGCATTGGATCGGTCTGTGTCCGCCGTGGTTATCGCTCTATCGCCTATATGGCCGTCTCGAAGGAAAGCCACAGTCCCGCGCTGCGGACCTGCGACCTTGCCAAAGGGCTGCGATCCATGGGCCTGGCAGAGGTTCAGATCATCAACGCGGGCCGGTGGGACAATGGCAAAGCCGCCCTTGACCCCACCGCATCTGTCAGTGTCCGCAATATGACCCCGGATGATCTGATGAAGGAACTGGCAACGCTGTCAGACGACGACAGCGGCGCCTTCCGGGTGATCGCCACGCCGCCTTTGTTCTCCAGTGTCCATTCAATGAAAATCGCGTGGACGGTGGATGCGGTCGTGTTCGACATCGCGGCCGGTTCCGAAGATCTGGCCAATGTCGAAGCCGCCGCGCGCTGGATCAAACTGAACAACGCCCGCTCGGTCGGAATGATCCTGGCCGACGCACGCACATATGCGGTCTACGGACCGGCAGTCACCGTCTGAGGAGACGAAGATGGATACCGAGACCAAGCCCGATGTGACCATCGTTGTGCCCGTGCGCAACCGGATCGGGATGCTGAACGATCTGCTGGACAGCCTGATCGCCCAACAGTTTCCGCCGGGGCAAATGGAGCTGATCGTCGTTGACGGCGACAGTGCAGAGCCGGTGCAGGAAACCGTGCTGGCGGCGGCAAGCCGGGCCCCGTTTGCCATCAGATATCTGAAGGTCGAAGAAGATCGCGGCCCGGTGTCCAAGCGCAATCTGGGCGTGGCCAATGCCAAGGGCGCAATCATCGCGTTTACCGACAGCGATTGCCGCGCAACACCCGGCTGGTTGCAGGCGCTGACCGCCCCGATGGCTGACCCTGCGGTGGGGTTCGTTTCCGGGCCAGTGACCTACAAACCGGAACAGCCAAAGACGTTCTTTTCAAAGCTGACGGCGGAAACGCTGATCGAACATCCGACCTATCCCACCGCCAACGTCGCCTATCGCCGCGACCTGTTTCTTCAGATGGGCGGTTTTGACGAACGCCTTGGCGTGCGCGACTTTCTGGGCAGGGCCACGGAATGCGGTGACACGGATCTGGCGTGGCGTATCCGAAAAGCGGGCTGGAAAAACGTGTTCGCTCCAAAGGCGCTGATCCTGCACGAGGTTGAAGATCTGTCGCCCCTGCAATGGATGCTTGAACCCACACGGCTGATCCTGCTGCCGTTGCTGATCCGGCTGCACCCGGAAATCGCGCCCCGCCTGCTGCGCTGGAACATCATCTTCTATCCGGGAACATTGCGGGTTTACGGCGCATTGATCCTGTCGCTGGTTCTGGTTCTGATTGATCCGTGGCTGTTTCTAAGTGCTGTCGTCGTCGGCATGTCACTGCTCGCAGTGCTCAAGGCCCGCAGCCCCGATCCCCGGCGGATTTTTGCGGCCTTGCGCGATATCGGCCTGCATTTTTCACGAATGGTGGTGCTGGCGGCAACGTTGATCGCTGGCAGCCTGCGCTATCGTCGTCTGGTGTTGTAAATGCTGGCAAGGTTCCTGCGTCTGATTGTGATCCTTGCCGTCCTTGTCCTTCCCGGCTGTGCCGACGAAGGACAGGCCGGTACTTTTGCAAACGGCGATTTCGAAACGGTTGAAAATGATCGCCCGGTTGGCTGGTCCTTGTCCGACGTGGCCGCAACCAAGGGCACAGTTGCCGTGGTCAAAGGCGAATTGGTCCTGCGGCCAAACGAGCTCAACACCCCCAGCGATACCCCCTTGGGTCTGGGGCAGGCCATCGACGCCACATCGCTGCGCGGTCAGCGGCTAACCCTGTCGGCCCGGCTATCGGGCGCTGATGGGGCGGTGGCCGTGGTCGGGGTGGCGGCACTGGACACGGCGGGGCAGGTCGAACGCTTTGTGGTGCTGCGCGCCGCGCCGGGGGACGAACAAAACCAGACCACGACCGATGCCGAACCGCTGAGCGAGTCTGTGAAGACGCTGATCGTCTTTGTCTCCGCCGAAGGCACGAAAGGAACCGCGACGATAGATGATGTGGCCGTAGGTGGGATGGCAGCAACCCAACCGACCACGCCAGACGAGGCCCTTACCTTCTTCACCCTGCAAGCCGACGGCAAGGGCCGCACGATCCCGGCGGACATTCTTGGAACCAACGTGGAATGGATCCGCGACGGCAACGGGTTATGGAACAAGGCGCAGGGCCAGCTGGACGCTGACATCATCGCCATGTCCGCGCAAGCAGGCATCCGGATGATCCGGTTTCCGGGTGGGGTCTGGTCCGACACCTATGACTGGCGCGACGGCATCGGCCCGCAATCCGCCCGGCCCACCACGCGCCACATTCCCGATCAGGACGAAACCTCGCACCATTCGATCGGCACGCCGGAAATCGTGGATTTTGCCACCCGGATCGGCGCGCAGCTGATGATCACGGTCAACGCAGGCCATGGCACCCCGGAACAGGCTGCCGCCTGGGCCGCGCATATCCGCGACACCCATGGCCTCGCCATCGCCCCGGTGTGGGAGATCGGCAATGAGCTTTACATGGAAAACGACATGTCGGGCGGATCCATGACGCCCGAGGTTTATGCCGAAAAGCTGCGCGCCTTTGAGGCGGCGATCCGCGCCGAACTGCCTGACGCACGGATCGCCGGGATCGGGTTGGTGAACTATGGCCCCTATCGCTTTAACGCCCATGACGACTGGAACCGGATCGTGCTGGAACAGGCCGGCGATGTGATAGATGTGTTTGCGGTGCACAATGCCTATGCCCCGCTGGTGGTAGAATCGTCTTCCCGCAGGTGGGCAGAGGTGTACCGGGCCATGCTGGCCTCGCCGGTGACGATTGCGCAGAACCTGTCCGATACCGCGGCGCTGATAGATGCCAGCGTATCACCCGCCAAACGCGGCAAGATTGCTATCGCGGTCACTGAATGGGGGCCATCCTATTCCTATGATCCAAAGAACCCGTATTTCGATCATGTAAAAACCATGGGTTCGGCGCTGTTCGTTGCCCGCACCCTGAATGTGTTCATGCGCGATGCGCGGGTGGATTCGGCCCAGTTCTTCAAACTGTCGGACTGGCTGAACATGGGGTGGATCGGCCCGGTCAAGGGCGGCGGCTGGCGGGAAACGCCCGCCCTTATGGCGCTTGGGCTGTACCGCGACGCACCGGGCGCCACGCTGCTGCCGCTGGACCGTCGGGAAGGGCCGACCTTTGCCTCCTCGCACCTCGGCTTTCAGCCTGCGGTCGAGGCGGCACCGCTGGTCGATGCCGTGGCGTTTCGGGACGCGGCCGGAAAGATCACCCTCATCGCCAGCAATGCTGACCTTGAGCAACCGCGCGAGGCCCGCTTCACCCTTTCCGGTGGCGCGGCGGACTACAAGGTTACCGCGCACAGCATGTCCGGTCCGAGCGCCGTCGCCCACCGTGACACCATTCATATCGACGTGCCCGGCGTTCCGTTTGCCGCACCGGGCCAGTTCGGCAACGGGGATTGGTTCGCCCGCGCGAGCGCCGACAGCATAACACTGGAGACCGGCACCGCCGGGTGGGCCGACGGCACGCTGACCCTGCAGCTTCCCCCTGCCGGGATCATGGCTGTCACATTGGTGTCCCCATGACGTGGAGCGCCCAACCCCTGCGCCTGATCGCGCCGCTGACCCTGCTCTCGGTCGTGGCCTTTGGCACGGCAGCCTTGTCAGCCGTCGCAGTGCAATCTGGCAGCCGTGCCATCGCGGCGGTGGGTCTGGTCTTTTGCCTTGCGATCACAGCGATGCTTGTGCGCAACCTGCTTGCGACGCTGCTTTTCACCCTCTGCATTGCGCTGTCCTACAACCGGCAGTTCTACAGCTTTGACACCCTGCTGGGCGATTACGGCTCCTTCGGCCTGTTCTGGACCATGTCAGATGCGATGATGCTTGTGATCATGCTGGCGGCTCTGGCCCGGCGCGGCGTTAGAGCACGCACCTTGCTCAGCCCGCCGCGTCAGCTGAGCATCGAGATCCCGCTGCTGCTGCTAATCACTGTCATGGCGCTGTCTTCCTTGCAAACCGATCCTCTGCCACCCGCCGTGTTCGAGACGCTGCGGATCGGCAAGTATCTGATCTATTTTCTGGTTTTGCGTGCCGTTCTCGACAGGGATCTGGCCCGGGTGCTGCTGGCTGGCCTGGGCCTGATGGTGGCGCTCCAGTTCGCGCTTGGCGCGGTGCAAGTCGCACTGGGCGCGGGCGGCAGCGGGATCGGCTCTCTTGCCGAGCAGACCGGCGAGCTGGCGCGCCGGGCCACGGGCACCACCGGGCATCCGAACATGTATGCCCCTTTCCTGCTGATGCCCGCCCTTGGCTTTATCGCCATCGGGGCCAGCGGGCGCAGCCTGCTGGTGCATCGTCTGTCGCTGGGCCTTGGCGGGGCCGGGGCGCTGGCAATCGTTCTGTCGCAGTCGCGCGCGCCGGTGGCGGCCTTTTTGGTCGGCCTTGCCTGCCTTGCGGGCATGTTTCTTGCCCGCCGGATTCTGCCGGCACCCCGTGTCATCGGTGCTGCCGTGGTCTGCGCCATGCTTGGCCTGCTGGCTGTCGCCCCGCTGGCCGGAAAGATCATCGACCGTCTGACCGGCGATCTGAAAGGATCGGTCGAATTCCGCGCCGATTACAACGCCGCGGCCATAGGGATCTGGCGGCTGGATCCGGTGCTGGGCGTCGGCCCCGCCGGGTTTGTGCCGAACCTGCCTGCCTTTCACCCCGATTACGCTCGCGTCAACGCCGACATCCAGCCCGCCCGAAAGGTGGCAAATGTGCGGGCGATTGCGCCGGTCCATAATGTCTATCTGTGGATATTGGCGGAACTTGGAATTCTGGGTCTGACGGCCTTTGTGTTGTTTCTGGCATCAGCGGCCCGGTTGTTTTTGCAAGCCGGACGCGGTGAGCGGCCTGTGAACAGGTTTTTCATCGGTGTATTCTGGGGATTTCTTGGCCTGTGTGCCGTTCAATTGACGGATTTTTCGCTGTGGTGGGATCACCAGCTGATGATCCTCACCCTTCTCTTGGCCCTGGCTGCCTTCGTGCGTGACGAAAGGAGAGTACCATGATCCGTGTTTCGGTGATTATTCCGACGTACAATCGTGTCGGTGACCTGCCGCGCGTTCTGGATGCGCTGGCCTGCCAGACCATGCCGGATTTCGAGGTGATCGTCGTAGACAACGGCTCGACCGACGGCACCGCCGCTCTGTTGGCGGCACGGGCGCAGACCGATCGCCAGCCGCTGATCCACCTTCCGATTGCCCCAAGCGGGCCAGCAGGTGCGCGCAATGCCGGGATGAAGACCGCTCGGGGCGAATATTTCGCTTTTGTCGACTCCGACGTGGCACTTGCGCCCGACTGGCTGGGCCTGACCCTCGCAGAGCTGATCCGCAGCCCGACAGTTCCCGCCGTGGGCGGGGTCGTCATCTACGAAAACGACCGCGACTTTGTGAACGCCTATGGCGGAAACCTCAGCCGCATCGGCCTTGCGTGGGACGCGTGCGAGGGTGAGCCGGTCACCAGCCTGACTGCACCCGCGACACGGCTCTGGATCAACTGTTCCGCCCTGCTGGTCCGGGCGCAGGCGGCGCGCGCCATCGGTGGCTTTGGAGCGGATTTCTTCTACGGGTTTGAAGACAGCGATTTTGGCTGGCGGTTGTCGGTGGCGTTTGGGCCGCAGAGAGTCATCCCGACAGCGCGCAGTTTTCACAACGTCGGCGATACCATCGGGCGCGCAGCTGGTCCGCTGGTCTTTCACGGCAGCAAGAACCGCCTCGCCTCGCTGATCGCAAACGCACGCGCGCGCCATCTGGCATGGGCGCTTCCGGTGGCGGTCGCCTATGGCGTGGCCGATGCCGCGTTGCGCGCGCCACGTGGGCCAAAATGGCGGGCGCTGCTGTGGAACCTGACCCATCTGCCTGCCACGCTGGCGCGACGCCGCGCGCTTGCCCCGCTGCGGCGGCATGACACGGCCATTCAGGCCTTGTTCGCCGACAGCTGGTTCCCGGCGGTCCGGCTGAAAGGGATGCGCCGACGACCAAACCGGCGGCAAAGCGTGTCGGATTGCGCGCTGCGCGACGACCGACTGACCGAGGGCGCAAGATGAGCGCCCCGGTGCAAACCCGGCTGGCCTGGCTGGACGCGCTGCGCGGGGTCACGATTGTCCTGATGGTCGCGGGGCATGTGGCGCGCGGCCTGTGGGCCGCTGGCCGGATAGATTCGCCCGAGTATCTTTTGTGGGATATGGCGCTTTATGCCTTTCACGGGCCGATGCTGTTCGTGCTCGGCGGTTTCACCTTCGCCTATTCGACCACCACATCGCCCTATCTGGCGAACTGGCGCGCCCGGCTGCGCCGCCTGATCCATCCCTATGTCGTGTGGACCGTGATCGCGGCGGGGCTGACCCTTGCCATGGCAAGGGTGGTGAATCAGCCGCTGGGCACCAGTCAGTTTCTGCGCACGGTTCTGGGCATGGTCATCT
The DNA here is from genome assembly GCF_003443995.1 of Pseudotabrizicola alkalilacus. Taxonomy (GTDB): domain Bacteria; phylum Pseudomonadota; class Alphaproteobacteria; order Rhodobacterales; family Rhodobacteraceae; genus Pseudotabrizicola; species Pseudotabrizicola alkalilacus. The sequence continues at coordinate 191,974 of NZ_QWEY01000009.1, read as the reverse complement.
GGCCCTACAGCATCTTCTGGTTCCTCTATGTCTTTGCGATGTGCCAGATCGCAGCCGCCCTGCTGCGCGAGCGTATCGGTCTGGGCAGCGGTCAGTTGCTGGCCGCCTCTGTCCTTGGCCTTGGCATAGGCTACGTGTTGCGCGCCCGGTTCGGCCCGATCGAGGCGTTTCAGGTGTCGATGTTCCTGCTGTATTTCTTTTACTTTTGCTGGGGCAACTGGCTGAGCACCCGGACCCATGGTCTGACTCTGCCCGTCCTTGGCATAACCGCAATCGTGTCGCTGCTGTGCTGGTATGCGATCATCGGCCATGGCTGGAGCATTGACACGCCCTTTGGCGCCATCGCCGGGCTCAGCATGACAACGATGTTTCTCGCGATCTTTCGTATGGGCGAAAGCCGCGCCCCGCGTATCCTTATGGCCCCTGCCGTTTACATCGGTCTGATCAGCCTCGAGGTCTATGTCATGCACCACATGGCCGCCGGGATCACGCGCATCGCCCTTGATCGGATGGGGTTGGAAACGCTGTGGGTTTACGGGGTGGTTGGGTTGATCGCGGGCGTGTTGGGGCCGGTGGTCATGCTGCTGATCTTCCGTCGTCTGGGGCTGGCCGGAGTGCTGGGGCTGGCAAAGTCACCATCACGACCCCGCCCGCCGTCATCAGCTCCATCGGTCGCACTGCGCTGACACCGGGTAGCGCCAAAGCGCCGCACAGGTGGACGGACTGTCAGTGCCGGACGCACGCTCTGTCATATTGACATATTCATATTTTATTATATGTATGGGCCGACGCAAAGAAAGCACGGCCATGACACACCGCCTGATCCTCGCTCTGATTCTCGCCTCACTTCCCATTGCGGGTTCTGCAGAGAGAATAGCCCTGACCCCGGTGCAGGTCACAGACTGGAAAGCAGTCTATGGCCGCATCGAGACCCGCAACCGCGTACCCGCACGGGCGCGGATCGGTGGCACGCTGACAGAGTTGCAAGTGACCGAAGGCGATATGGTCGCCGAAGGCCAGTTGCTTGCAGTGATCGTCGACCAAAAGCTCGGCTTCCAGCTTTCTGCGCTTGAGGCGCAGAAAATCGCGATTGCAGCCCAGCTTGCCAATGCGCAAGCCGAGGTGCGGCGGGGCGAAGATCTGTTGAAGCAGGGTGTTACAACGGTCCAGCGGCTTGACGCGTTGCGCACGCAGGCCGATGTGCTGGCGGGACAAGTGTCGGCTCTGGAGGCGCAGATGGATGTGACACGCCAAAGCCAGACCGAAGGTCAGGTGCTGGCCCCTGCTGCCGGGCGGGTACTGGCGGTGCCGGTGGCAAAAGGCGCGGTGATCCTCCCCGGCGAGGCGATCGCCACACTGGCGGTGGGTGGCAGCTTTCTGCGCTTGTCGGTGCCGGAACGTCTGGCCAGTTCCCTGAACGAAGGGGATGAGATCCAGATCGAAAACGGTGCGGTGGCGGGTACGGGCCGTCTGGCAAAGGTCTATCCGCTGATCGAAAACGGTCGCGTCACTGCCGATGTCGAAGTCGAAGCTTTGCCCGACCGCTTTGTGGATGCGCGCGTTCTGGTGCGTCTGCCGGTCGGCAGCCATGCCGCGCTGGTCGTGCCGCACAGCGCCTTGGCCACCCGCAGCGGTCTGGATTTTGTCGGCGTCGAAACCCCGTCAGGCGTATCACTGCGAACTGTGGTGCCGGGCCTGCACTTTACCCAGGACGGGGTCGCGCAGGTCGAAATCCTGTCCGGACTTGTTGCCGGCGACCGTATTCTGACCGTTGCTCCGACTGCTGCTCAGACCGCCACCGGGGGAGATCATGAGTGAGTTTGTCAAAACGCCGCTTGGCATCGCGGGCTGGCTGACGCGCGCCTTTATCGCCTCGTCCCTGACGCCGCTGTTCATTCTGGCGGCCCTTGCGGCGGGGTTGCTGGCACTCGGCGCCCTGCCCCGCGAGGAAGAGCCGCAGATCTCGGTGCCGATGGTCGATGTTCACATCGCTGCACCCGGACTTCGGGCCGAAGATGCTGTAAAGCTGGTGACAGAACCGCTGGAAGTGGTGGTCAAAGGCATCTCGGGCGTCGAACATGTGTATTCGCAGACCCGCGACGATGGCGCTTTGGTCATGGTCCGGTTCGAGGTCGGAACGCGGTCCGAAGATGCCATCCTGCGCGTGCATGACAAGATCCGAGCCAACCTGGACCGGATTCCCGTCGGCATACCGGAGCCGCTGATCGTCGGTCGCGGCATTGATGATGTGGCCATTCTGGCCGTCACTCTGTCGTCAAAGCCGGGCCAGACCGTTGCCGCCAATGACCTGTCGCGGATTGCCCGCGCCCTTCAGGCCGAAGTGGCAAAGACCGATGATGTCGGGCTCACCTATCTGGTGGGCGAGGCGCAGGAGGCCATCCGCATCGCCCCCGACCCGGACCGTCTGGCGCTCTATGGCGTCACCTTGCAGCAGCTGGCGGCAAAGGTCGCGCAGGCCAACCGCACCCTGATCACCGGCAAGGTGCGTGACAAGGGCGAGCAGGTCGATCTGGTGGCGGGCCAGACCCTGACCGCCCCGGCCGAGGTTGCCAATCTGCTGCTGACCACCCGCGATGGTCGCCCGGTCTATGTGTCGGACGTGGCCGATGTCGCCTATGTGCCCGACACCGGCGAGGCGGTCGTCTCGCACCTGACCATGGGCGCCGATGGGGTGGAGCGCAGCCCGGCCGTGACTTTGGCCGTCGCAAAACGCGCAGGCGCCAATGCCGTGGTGGTGGCCGAGGCCGCCCTGCACCGGATCGAGGCGCAAACCGGCATCCTCATCCCCGACACGGTACAGCTGACGATCACGCGCGACTATGGCGAGACCGCGAATGAAAAGGCCAATGAGCTGCTGTTCCACCTTGGGCTTGCCACCGTGTCGATCATTTTTCTGGTGCTGGTGGCAATCGGCTGGCGCGAAGGGATCGTGGTGGCCATCGTCATCCCGGTCACCATCCTGCTGACGTTGTTCGCGTCCTGGATCATGGGCTACACGCTGAACCGGGTGTCGCTGTTCGCACTGATCTTTTCCATCGGCATCCTTGTCGACGATGCCATCGTGGTGATTGAAAACATCGCCCGCCACTGGGGCATGGGCGACTCCCGCCCCCGCGCAGAGGCGGCAATCGACGCCGTGGCCGAAGTGGGCAATCCGACCATTGTGGCCACGCTGACCGTGGTGGCGGCTCTGTTGCCGATGCTGTTCGTCTCCGGCCTGATGGGGCCTTATATGTCGCCGATCCCGGCCAACGCCTCGGCCGCGATGATCCTGTCGTTCTTTGTGGCCGTCATCATCACGCCATGGCTGATGGTCAGAATCGCGGGCAAGGCCAAGGTTGCGCACACCACCCATATCGGCTGGATGGAGCGCGCCTATCAGGCCACAGCCACGCCGATCCTTGCCACCAAAGCCCGCAGCCTTTGGTTCTTGCTGATCTCTGCCGTGCTGTCGTTTGGCTCACTGGCGCTGCTCTATACGCAGGATGTGACGGTCAAACTGCTGCCCTTCGACAACAAATCCGAACTGTCCGTGATGATTGACCTGCCCGAAGGGGCCTCGACCCAGGCCACGGACCGCGTGGCGCAAGAGATCGCCGAACTGGTGCTGACGCTGCCCGAGGTCACGTCTGTCCAGACCCATGCCGCCACCGCCTCGCCCGCCAATTTCAACGGGCTGGTGCGCCACACCTATCTGCGCGCCGATCCACAGATGGGCGAAGTTGCGGTGAACCTGTCACCAAAGGCCGACCGCGACCGCACCAGCCATGACATCGCGCTGGACATCCGCACCCGGATCAATGACCTGAGCCTGCCCGAGGGGACGTCAATCAAGGTGGTGGAGCCGCCCCCCGGCCCGCCGGTCATGGCCACCCTGCTGGCCGAGATCTACGGACCAGACCCCGACACCCGCCGCGCCATGGCCCGGGAGGTCGAGGCCGCGTTCCGGGCGGTGCCGTTCATCGTCGATGTCGACAACAGTTTCGGCACCCAGGCCCGCCGGTTGCGGGCGACCATCTCGACCGATGATCTGGAATTCTTCGGCGTGCAGGAACAGGATGTGTTCGACACCATCGCCGCCCTGAACGGCGCGCAGGTGGTCGGCTATTCCCATCGGGGCAACGGGCGCACGCCGATCCCGCTTCTGCTGCAACGCCCGACAGCGGACCGGGTGATGGATGAGCGTTTCCTGACCACCCCGATTCCCGCCAACACCCTGCCCGGTGCGCGCGGCGTGGTCGAGCTGGGCGATGTGATCACCATCACCGAAGAGGCCGCTTCCTTCCCGATCTTCCGTCACAATGGCCGCGCCGCCGAAATGGTCACCGCCGAACTGGCCGGTGCGTTTGAGGCCCCGCTTTACGGCATGCTGGCCGTCAACAAACTGCTGGCCGACCTGCCCGATCCGCCGATGATTGCGCTGAATGGCCAACCCGATGACGAAAGCCGTGTCACGGTGCTGTGGGATGGCGAGTGGGAGGTGACATGGGTGACTTTCCGCGACATGGGAGCGGCCTTTGGCGTGGCGCTGCTGGGCATCTACATTCTTGTGGTGGCGCAGTTCGGCTCTTTCCGGCTGCCACTGGTGATCCTGACCCCGATCCCGCTGACCTTCCTTGGCATCATGTTCGGCCACTGGCTGTTTGGTGCGCCGTTTTCGGCCACCTCGATGATCGGGTTCATCGCACTGGCAGGCATCATCGTGCGCAACTCGATCCTGCTGGTCGATTTCATCCGGGGTGAAGGCGACGTCACCATCGACAGCCTGATCCGCGCCGGCACGATCCGCTTCAAGCCGATCTTCCTGACCGCCGTCGCCGCGATGATCGGCGCGGCCGTGATCCTTGCCGACCCGATCTTTCAGGGTCTGGCGATTTCGCTTCTGTTCGGGCTGCTCACCTCCACCCTGCTGACCGTTCTGGTCATTCCCGCCATCTACCGCGTGTTCCGGACCTGAAACCGCATCCATCCGCCAGCCACATGCTTTGGCTTTTACAAGGAGATTACCATGACACTAGACCGTTCCGTTTTGCTGTTTGCCGGGGTGATGGTGCTGCTCTCGGTGGCGCTGACCCTATGGGTGTCGCAGTGGTTCATGCTGTTCACCGTCTTTATCGGCCTGAACCTGATACAGTCGTCCTTTACCGGATTTTGCCCGGCAGCCATGGTATTCCGCGCCATGGGCGCAAAGCCGGGCTGTGCTTTCAAGTAAGGATCACGCAGATGGCCGCAGGATCTGAGCCGGGCCGCAAGAATGATGCCGAAAGCGTCGTCACGGTGCTCAAGGTGCTGTCACATACCGGGCGGCTGCAGATCCTGTGCCTCTTGCTTGATGGCAGGATGAATGTCGGCGCCCTGTCCGCGGTTCTGGGTGAGCCGCAGGCAGCGGTCTCGCAACAGCTGATGCGGCTTCGGTCCGAGGGGTTCGTGCGGGCCAGCCGCCACGGCAAAACCATGCTGTATGAAATCGCTGACCCAAGGGTGCTTCCGGTGATTCAGGCGCTGCGCAGCAGCTATTGTGGGGATGACGCTGACGCCCTCTTTCGGTGAGGCCGACGGATACCTGTGCGGCCTGCTTGTCTTTACCCTAGCGACGCGCCTGCGCGACGGCATGGGCCCAGCGCAGACGCGCGGCCTCGCGGGATGCAACGCACAAGTCTGGCGCAAAGACAGTCACATGTTCTTCTCGCGCAAACCGTTCAACACCCAGCGTCGCAAATGCCATCGCGGCAACGCCCAGCGCGCCCACCTCTTCAACCTCGGCCCGCAGCACCGGGCGGCCCAGCAGATCGGCTTGAATCTGCATCAGAAACGCATTGCCCGACGCCCCGCCATCGGCCCGCAGATCGCTCAGCGGGTGGCCCACATCAGCCTCCATCGCGGCAAAGACATCGGCAACCTGATGCGCAATCGCCTCAAACGTGGCGCGGGCCAGATGCGCGGGCGTGGTGCCATGGGTCATGCCGGTGACAAGCCCGGTTGCCCGGTCATCCCAATGCGGCGCGCCAAGACCGGCCAGCGCGGGTACAAAAGCCACGCCGCCCGCATCGGGCACGCTTTGCGCCAGATCCGACAGCGCCTTTGCACCCCCAACCCCCAGCAAGCCCGCCATGAACGCCGCAGCCTGTGCTGAGACGGTGATATTTCCCTCCAGCGCATAGGCAGTGCCAGCGCGGTCGCGCCAGGCAATCGTGCCCGACAGCCCATGGGCTGAGGCCGCCCGCGCAGGCATCAGCGTCATCAGCGAGGATCCGGTGCCAAAGGTGGCCTTGACCGCACCCGGCGCCCGCACGCCATGGCCATACAGCGCCGCATGGCTGTCGCCCATCATCGCGCGGACCGGAATCCCTGCGGGCAGCGCAGTCGTGTCCGCCGTCACCCCGAACGCTGCATCCGATGCCAGCACCGTTGGCAAGACGCCCATCGGCACCCCGAACAGCGCGCACAGCTCTGTGCTCCACTCCAGCCGCTTGGTGTCAAACAGCTGCGTGCGCGAGGCGTTTGAGGCGTCGGTCGCAAAACTGGCTCCGCCGGTCAGGTTCCAGAGCAGCCAGGCATCCACCGTCCCCGCGCGCAGATGGCCCGCCTGCGCCAGATCGGCCACGCCCGGCACCTGCGCCATCGCCCAGCCGAGTTTTGAGGCCGGAAACAACGGGTTGATGCCCAACCCGGTCAGTTCCACCACACGCGCGTCATGACCCTGCGCCAGCAGATCCGCGCAGGCCGCAGCCGTGCGGCGGCATTGCCACAGGATCGCGGGCGCAACCGGTTGACCGGTGCGCGCATCCCACAACACCAGCGTTTCGCGCTGGTTGGCGATGGCAATGGCCGCGATGCGCCCCGCCCCTTGCGGGGCAAGTGCGGCGATGACCGTCTTGACCGAATCCCAGATCGCGCTGGCCGATTGCTCGGCCCAACCAGGGTGCGGGTAATCGGTGGTCAGGGGCACAGAGGCCCGCGCGTGGATCACGCCCGCCGCATCCACCAGCACCGCCTTGGTGTTGGTTGTGCCCTGATCAATGGCAAGGACGAGCGCGCTCACCGCTTTGCCCGCTCCAGAGCGGCGAGGGCGCGGGCGGCGATATTGTCCGCCGTCAGCCCGTATTCCGCAAACAGCCAGTCCGCCGATCCGGTGACCACAAAGCCGGGAAAGCCCACCCGCTCCAGCGGCACAGGACGGTTGGCGGTGATCAGTTCCGCCACCGCCCCGCCCAGACCCCCGCGCACCGAGGCTTCCTCGACCGTGACAATCGCCCGGGTCTCCTCTGCCGCCGCCAGCACGGCCACGTCATCCAGCGGATTGATGGTCGCCATGTTCAGCACCCGCGCCGACACGCCCTGCGCCGCCAGCACCTGTGCCGCCGCCAGCGCAATATGGCTGGTTGTGCCCGCGCCGATCAGCGTCACATCGCTGCCCTGCTGCAACAGCTCGGCCTTGCCGGGCCGGAACACGCGGTCCTCGACCACCAGATCCGGCACCGGCATCCGGGACAGGCGCAGATAGACCGGGCCATCATGGCCTGCCGCCCATTTCACCGCCTCGGCGGTTTCCCAAGGGTCGGCGGGCGCTATTACGATCAGATTGGTCATGGGCCGCAGCCAGGCAAAATCCTCGATCGAATGATGCGTGGCCCCCAGCTCGCCATAGGCCACGCCCGAGGACTGCCCGATCAGTTTGACGTTGAAATTGGCATAGGCAATGTCGGCCTTGACCTGCTCCAGCGCGCGCCCTGTCAGAAAGCACGACGCGGCGGAGACAAACGGCACCTTGCCGCCATTGGCCAGCCCCGCGCTGACCCCGACCATCACCTGTTCGGCAATCCCCACGTTGATCAGCCGGTCGGGAAATTCTTTGGCAAACGCATCCAGCTTGGACGAGCCGACGGAATCGTTCACCACCGCAACGATGCGGTCATCGGCACGCGCCAGTTCGGCCAATGCCTTGGCCCAGGCAGTGCGGCAATCCGACAGGCCAGCGGCGGTTTGGGTGGGCGCAGCCATCAGACCAGTTCCTCCATCGCTTGCGCGAATTGTGCGGCATCGGGCACGCCATGGTGCCAGCTTGCCTTGTTTTCCATGAAAGACACACCCTTGCCCTTGACCGTGTTGGCGATCACGCACAGTGGTTTGCCCCGCCCCTTGGCCGAGGCAGACAGCAGCCGGTGCAGGGCCGCCACGTCATGGCCATCCACCATTTCCACATGCCAGCCGAACGCGCGGTATTTGTCATCCAGCGGGTCCAGCCCGATCGTCTCTTCCGTGCCCGCCCCCTGTTGCAGCCGGTTGCGGTCGATGATGAGCGTCAGGTTTTCCAGCTTGCGGTGCCCGGCATTCAGCGCCGCCTCCCAGTTGGAGCCTTCCTGCTGTTCGCCATCGCCGGTCAGCACAAAGGTTCGGAAATCCTGCCCCGACATCTGCCCGGCAATCGCAATCCCCAATGCCACCGGAAACCCATGCCCCAGCGGCCCGGTATTCGTCTCGACCCCCGGCAGATAATTGCGGTTCGGGTGGCCGTTGAGCATGGAGCGCGGCTGCATATAGGTGGGCAGCCAATCTTCGGGGAAATATCCGGCGGCACACAGCGCGGTGTAAAGCGCGCCGGTCGCATGGCCCTTTGACATGATGAACCGGTCCCGCTCCGCCCAGTCGGGCCGGGTCGCATCATACTGCATGACCCCGAAATACAGCGTGGCCATGATGTCGATGGCGGAAAAGTCGCCGCCCGGATGGCCAAGCCGTGCCTCATACACCATCTGAAACGCGCGGCGGCGCATCCACAGCGCCTTTTCGTGGATCAGGTCGGTCGGGTCATTTGCGTGCATCATGTGAGTCACTCGGTCAGAAACGGTTCGGATGGAAAAGCTGCGGCTCGGGTTCGGCCCCGTGATGGTAGATCGGCCAGCCCAGATAGCGGGTGACCGCCTCGTTCACCACGTCGGCGTGATTGCCGCGCACCATGGCGACGTGATGCTCGAAGCCATTCTGGCTGACAAAGCGCATCAGCCTGCGCAGGTCCGGCACCCGGGTGACGGCGATGCCGCCATCCATCGGAAAGGGATGGTCGGTGAATTCCCCCTCACCCAGATAGCATTTCATCTTTCCCATCCGGTCATCGGTGGACAGGCGGAAATAGGTCATCGGGCCGGGTTTGACCTTGCCCTTGACCGCGCCAAAGCATTTGGACTTGCCAATGGTCGCGCCCAGCACATCCAGCTCGCTGATTTCCGGCGTGTCGCCGATGAACGACTTGGGGTAGTTGCCGCAATGGGTGCAGACGCACAGATCGGGTTCGTGGCCGTAGTTGTTGTTCCAGTCCAGCAGCGCCGGCGGCGCGCCAGAGGCAAGGGCCAGCGCATACATCGACACTGCGCCGATCACATCGACCTCACAAGCCGAAGGCAGCAGCTCTTCGCCCATCATCGACATGGTGACACAGGTGGCGCAGCCGAAATTGTCCTGCAAGGACCGCCAGCATTGAATGGCGCTGGCATCGCATTCGTTTTCCTCGATCCAGCGGTTGACGGCGAGCGTCCATTTGGCCTGCCGGATGATCTGCTCGGGTTGGATATGGGCGGGGATCGTGCCATAGGCCTTGATCCGCTCCATCTTTTCGATCATCGCCGGGTCGGTGTCGGCAATCGCGCCTGCCGCCTGCATCATCTCGGACAGATCAACGGTCACCACCGTCAGCCCAGAGGCCTGCAGCAGCTTTTCCGAATAGCGCATGGTCTGGAACGCGCCGGTCCGCGCCCCGATGGACCCGATCCGGGCGTTTGTCAGCCCGCGAACAGTGCGGCAGACGCGGGCGAACCGGTCCAGATCGCGGCCAAACTCTTCGCCCCAGGTGTCGCAGGTGTGGTTCGTGGTTTCGGTAAAGGGGATGCCGTACTGCCAGAAGTTGTTCGACACCGACAGCTTGCCGCAAAACGCATCGCGGCGCTCGGCAACCGAGACCTTGTCCACCGCGTCATTCGACGCCTGCAACAGGATCGGCACATTCAGCTTGGCCCGGTTCACCAGCTCGGCCACGGCAATCTCATCACCAAAGTTCGGCAGGCAGATCACCAGCCCGTCAATGCTGTCGCGGTGCGTCTTGAAGTGCTCTGCATACAGCTGGGCATCGGCAATCGACTGCACGGCCCCGTTTGCCGTCGCCTCGAACGGCAGGATAACCGCGTTGACGCCAAGGCGCTCCAGCTGGGTCAGAACCTCTTCGCGCGCGGCCTTGCACGGTGCGGGGCTGAAAAACGCCCGGCTACCGATGACCACGCCAAGGCTGACCTTGCGGCGGATGGTAAGTGTCATGTCGCTCCTCCGAAAAGCGGCGCACCCCTCATGCCACCGCGCGAAAGTTTCGATTACTTTCGATTGATGTGTTTTTAATCCGAGTCGCAATCCTGATGCAAGCGAAAGCTGCGCAGGGATATCCAAGCAGCGCACCCGCCAAAGAATCTTAACGCCCTGTATTTATTGCCGCAGATGCAGCATATCTGGCTGCATCTGCAGAATGCGACCACTTTCGATCTGGAAGTGACCCGAATTAAATACGCATCAAACGAAAACACTTGACGGGAAACGTAAACGAGTCGCAGAAATACGGCAGAGGAGTCGCCCCCAGTTCCGGGGGCATAAGGGAGGAAAACCAATGAACCTGAAACGCCGCCTTCTGGTGTCGACTGTTGCGCTTGCCTTTGCCGGGGCACTGCCATCCTTTGCCGCCGCCGAAGGCACCATCGCGATCATCACCCCCAGCCATGACAACCCGTTCTTCAAGGCCGAAGCCGACGGCGCTGCCGCCAAGGCGGTCGAGCTGGGGTATGAGGCCATGATCCTTGTGCATGACGACGATGCCAACAAGCAAAGCCAGCTGTTCGACAGCGCCATCGCGGCGGGCGTCAAGGCGATCATCCTTGACAACGCCGGCGCCGATGCCTCGGTTGCTGCCGTGCAAAAGGCCAAGGATGCGGGCATTCCGTCGTTCCTGATCGACCGCGAAATCACCTCGACCGGCGTGGCCGTCAGCCAGATCGTGTCGAACAACTATCAGGGCGCGCAACTGGGTGCCGAAGAATTCGTCCGCCTGATGGGCGAGGGTGGTGAATACGCCGAACTGTTGGGCCGGGAATCCGACACCAACGCCGGGATCCGCAGCCAAGGTTACCACGATGTGATCGACCAATACCCTGACATGAAGATGGTCGCGCAGCAAACCGCCAACTGGTCACAGACCGAGGCCTATACGGTCATGGAATCGATGCTGCAGGCCAATCCAGGCATCAAGGGCGTGATCTCGGGCAACGACACCATGGCAATGGGCGCATGGGCCGCGCTGGAAGCTGCGGGGCGCACGGACGTGATCGTGGTCGGCTTTGACGGCTCGAATGACGTGCGTGACAGCATCGCCAAGGGCGGCATCAAGGCCACCGTGCTGCAACCCGCCTTTGCTCAGGCGCAGATGGCGGTGATGCAGGCCGATCAGTTCCTCAAGACCGGGGCGACAGGTCTGGAGGAAAAGCAGCTGATGGACTGCGTGCTGATCACCGCGGACAATGCCGCGAAACTGGAAACCTTTGCTCTGGCCGAATGAGCACAGAGACCGGCGCGCGCCCTTTTGCGCGCGCCGGAGCTTTCACAGTGACGGGATCTCATGAAACAGCTTGCCCTTACCGCAGCCTGCGTGGCGGCGGTCCTTTCTCTTTCCGCCTGCAAGATCGTCAAGACCGGCGGTGATACTGACAAGGCCCCAGCGGCCGATGCCAGCGGCGACGATGCCCGCATCGCCGCGCTGATGACCGAGACATGGGAGCCAAAGCTGATCCCCGCGATCACCGAACGCGCCCTGACCCCCGCCGCCTTGCGCACCGCCCTCGCGGGCGGGCTGGAAGCGGCAGGCACAGCCCATGGCAAGGCCGGATCAGGCGTTGGTGCCGCATGGAACTTTGCCATCGCGGGCGAAGGCACGGTGACCGCCGCCAAGCTCGACACCCGCGCGCGGGTGCTGGATGTCGATACCGATGGCGATGGCACCGCAGACCTGACCCTGCAGCTGGGCCCGGTGGTCAAAGGCAGCGCTTTGCGCGATTTCTCTCCGTTCTACGACTTCTCCGGCTTCCGCGATCAGATCGAGTTTGCCAAGCTGGGCCGCGCGCTGAACGACGCCGCCTCTGCGCGCCTGACCGTGCCCGAAGGTGACCCCACCGGCAAAACGGTCAGCTTTACCGGCGTTCTCGCCCTGAAATCCCCGACCGAAACCTGGCTGGTCACGCCGATCTCGGTCGAGGTGATGCCATGACCGGGCACCACCCCATCGGCCTGACCATTCGCGGCGGGGTGAAGGTTTACCCCGGCACCCGCGCGCTCAAAGGCGTGGATTTCGATCTGCGTATGGGCGCGGTCAATGTGCTGGTCGGCGAAAACGGCGCGGGCAAATCCACGCTGATGAAGGTGATTGCAGGCGTCGAGGATCTGACCGAGGGCGAGGTGTTCCTGAACGGTCAGCCGGTCAACTTCCGCTCAAAGGCCGAGGCGGTGGCGGCGGGCATCGGCATCGTGTTTCAGGAGCTGAACCTGTTTCCCAACCTCACGGTGGCCGAAAACATCTTCATCGGTCGCGAACCAACCCGCGCAGGCATCGACATTGACCGTGACCAGCAGCGCCGCGAAACCACAGCGCTGATGCAGCGGCTGGAACAGCCGATCGACCCCGACACTCCGCTGGGCCATCTGCGCATCGGCCAGCAGCAGATTGTCGAGATTGCCAAGGCCTTGGCGCAGGATGCGAAAATCCTGATTCTGGACGAGCCGACCTCGGCGCTGTCAGCCGCCGAATGCGAAGTGCTGTTCCGCATCATTGATGACCTCAAGGCGCAGGGCGTCGGCATTGTCTATATCAGCCACCGGCTCGAAGAGCTGATCCGCGTCGGCGATTACATCACCGTGCTGCGCGATGGCGAGATCACCGGCGCGCGGGCGATGGCGGGGGTGGATATTCCGTGGATCGTACAGGCGATGATCGGCGGCAGTTCCAAGGAATTCGGCCGCACCGAAGCCGCCGCTTTCGGCGACGAGATTTTCCGTGCCGAAGACATCACCCTGCCCCGCAAGGGTGGCGGCTATGCGGTGGATCACCTGTCGCTGTCGATCCGCGCCGGGGAAATCGTCGGCCTTTACGGGCTGATGGGCGCGGGACGCACCGAATTTGTCGAATGCATCATGGCACAGCACCCGCATTCCGGCGGTCGGTTCTTTGTCGAGGGCAGGGCCCTGACCGAAACGGATGTGACCGGCCGGATCAGACGCGGCATCGCGCTGATCCCCGAAGACCGCAAGCGCGACGGGCTGGTGCAGATCATGGCGATCCGTGAAAACATCACCCTGTCGGCGCTGCAGCGCTTTGCCCGGGTCTTCCATCTGGATCTGAAAGCCGAGGCGGAAACCGCCCAGCGTTTTATCAAGGATCTGACGATCAAGATCGCCAGCCCCGAAAACCCGGTCTCCAGCCTGTCGGGCGGCAATCAGCAAAAGGTGGTGATCGGCAAGGCGCTGATGACCAACCCCAAGATCCTCCTGATGGATGAGCCGTCACGCGGAATAGACATCGGGGCCAAGGCCGAGGTGTTCCGCCTGATGCGCAAACTGGCGGCGCAGGGTCTGGGCATTCTGTTCGTCACCTCGGATCTGGATGAGGTTCTGGCCTTGTCCGACCGCATCATCGTCATGGCGAATGGCCGCATCACCGGCGAATTCGCCGCTGGCACCGATGCCGCGCGCGTGATTGCCGCGACCTCGCCCAACACCGCCCAAACCCCTGACACGACCGCCCGGAACAAGACCAAGGAGTCCGCCGCATGACCGCCGCACCCGTTTCCGCCTCCGCGATCAGCCCCGGCACCTCTGCCCTGTTGTTCCTGCTGCGCGCCCGTACCTTTGTCGCGCTGATCCTTGTGTTCACCTATTTCGCGGTGATGGCTCCGAATTTCCTCAGCCTTGCCAACGCCGTCATCATCTCGAAACACGTCGCGCTGAATGCGTTTCTGGCCATCGGCATGACCTTTGTGATCATCACCGGCGGCATTGACCTGTCTGTCGGCTCCATCGTCGGCTTATGCGGCATGGTGGCGGGGTGGCTGGTAATCAACGGCATTGATCTGGGCGTTTTGGGGATCGGCTATTCGATCCAGTTCAACTCTCTGGAGGTCGCGGTGCTGACCGTGATCGTCGGCATGTTCGTCGGGCTGATCAACGGGCTGCTGATCACACGGCTGAACGTGGCGCCCTTCATCGCAACGCTTGGCACGCTCTATGTCGCGCGCGGGGCTGCGCTGTTGTCATCGGGCGGGCGGACCTTCCCGAACCTGCAGGGCAATGCCGACTACGGCTCCGACAGCTTTCCCTTCATCGGATCGGGCACAGTCTTTGGCCTCCCCTTCATGGTCTGGATGCTGATCGTGGTGGCGCTGGTCGCGGCCTACCTCGCCAACCGCACCCCGCTGGGCCGCCACATCTACGCCGTGGGCGGCAATGAGCGTGGGGCCGCGCTCTCGGGGGTAAAGGTCAATCAGGTCAAGATCTTTGTCTACGTCTTCTCCGGCTTTTGTGCCGCATTGGTCGGCGTCATCATCGCCAGCCAGTTGCAGGCCGCGCACCCCGCCACCGGCGAGACCTTCGAGCTGAACGCCATCGCCGCTGCCGTGCTGGGCGGCACCTCGATGGCGGGCGGGCGCGGGCGGATCGGCGGCACCATCGTCGGGGCGTTTGTCATCGGCATCCTGTCCGACGGGCTGATCATGATGGGCGTGTCTTCGTTCTGGCAAACGGTGATCAAGGGCCTTGTCATCATCGCTGCGGTGGTGATTGATCAGGCACAAAGCAAGCTACAGGCCCGCGTCGCGTTGCAACAAGAGGCGGCGGCCAGTCGCGCCGCGTGACGCCCCTTTGCCAGAACACGCCAATGACGTAGAACCCGGACAGACCCTGCCCCTGTCATTCATGCCAAACGGAGCCTGACCTCTTGCAGCAAAAGCCCATCATCGCACGCGACGACACGATGGTCGGGCTGCTGTCTGAGCCGCGCCGCCGCCGCATTCTGGAGTGGATTCAGGAAGAAGGCGCAGCCCGCGTCCGCGATCTGGCCGCCGCGTTTCAGGTGTCCGAGGCGACGATCCGGCAGGATCTGGAAAAGCTGGACCAGGAGGGCCATGTCACCCGCGAGCACGGCGGCGCTTTTCTCAACTCCATGCCGGTGCAAGTTCAAAGCCTTGTGCTGCACCATCAGGAAAACATGGACAAAAAGCGCCGGATCGGTGCTTTGGCGGCTTCTCTGGTCAAGGATGGCGAAACCCTGATCCTTGATGCCGGCACCACCACGACCGAAGTGGCGCTGCGGCTGGTCAACCGCAAGAACCTGACGGTCATCACCAATGCGCTCAACATCGCCATCACTCTTGGTGCCGTGCCGGGGTTTCAGGTGCACATGCCCGGCGGTCAGTTCAAGGCACCGACATTATCGCTGTCGGGTGACAAGTCGGTGGATTACTTCCGCAACATCTTTGCCGGAAAACTGTTTCTTGCCACTGCGGGCGTCGGGTTGGATTCGGGGCTGACCTATCCCAGCTTTGCCGACCTGCAACTGAAAGAGGCCATGATCCGCGCGGCCTCGCATGTGTTTCTGGTGGCGGATTCGACCAAGATCAACAAAAGCTCGTTCACCCGCCTCGGCGCGCTGGAGGTGATCCACTCTTTCATCACCGATGACGGCATCTCGGATGCCGATGCCAAGGAATTCGAGGCCCGCGGCATCGCCTTGCTGATCGCAAGCTGACCGCCCGGCCCGCCCCCGCCGTGTTCTGACCCTGCCCGCAGGTTCTTTGGCGTGACCTTTCGTCATGGACGCACAGGCGCGGGGCGGCCGAACTTCAGACCTGTGTTGTGCAGAATTGTCATCTGCGCGTCACACCATGCGCCTAGGGGAGTGGTAACCCCGAAAAGGACAAGACCCCGTTGCGCGGCGAGTGGAATTCAGAACAGGCGATATCAGCGCAAAACCTGACGCTGAGCTATAGCGGCATACAGATCTTGCGTGGCATTGACGTGGCCCTGCCTGCCGGACAAACGCTGGCACTGCTTGGGCCGTCAGGCTGTGGCAAAACCACACTGTTGCGGCTGGTTGCGGGACTTTTGGCCCCGACCACCGGCGACATCTCGATCAATGGCCAGATGGTTGCCGGTCCGGGTGTTTTCGTGCCGCCGGAAAAGCGACAGCTTGGCATGGTGTTTCAGGATTACGCCCTGTGGCCGCATCTGACGGTGGCGGGCAATGTGGCCTTTCCGCTGGAAATGGCGGGCATCGGACGGGCAGAGCGTGAGGCCCGCGTGACCGCCGCACTGGACCGGGTCGGTCTGGGTGCCATGGCCGCGCGCAGCCCTGCAGCCTTGTCGGGCGGGCAGCAGCAGCGCGTCGCCATCGCCCGCGCCATCGTGGGCGAGCCGCGCATCGTGCTGTTTGACGAGCCGTTGTCGAACCTGGACCGCGAATTGCGCGAAACCATGGTGGCGGAACTGGGTGCGCTGATCCGGGGCCTTGGGTTGACCGCGATCTATGTGACGCATGACCAGTCCGAAGCGCTGACGCTGGCCGATCAGGTCGCGGTGATGGAGGCCGGGCAGATTGCCCAGCTGGCCACGCCCGAACATCTGGTCGAGCAGCCTGCCAGCCCCAAAGTGGCCGAATTCCTGCGGCTGGGTGCTATCCTGCGGCTCGTGCGGGACGCACAGGGCTGGTCCTGTGCGGGACGCGCCCTTGGCCCTCTTGGCGGGCCAGAAGTGGCCTTGGCCGATGTTCTGGTCACGCCCCGCGCACTGCGGGTGACAGAGATCGGGCAGGCGGCGCTGACGGGCGAGGTGCTGGCGGCGCAGTTCCGTGACACCGGCTATACCGTGACCGTCCGGCTGGACGGCGCGGCTGAACCCGGGCGCGCGATCCGGACCGTTCAGATTTCAAGCGATACCCGCATGCGCACCGGGGAGCGTATCGGGCTTCAGATTCTCCCCGAGCGTCTGCGCTGGTTTCCGGCGCGCGCCGATGTCCCCATGTAATCAGGATAGACCCATGTTTAAAACTGCCCTTCACGCGACCGTGGCCGCAACCGCCTTGTTTGCAACCGGCACGGCATATGCCGATGTCACCGTCTATACAGCAGGCCCGGAAAAGCTGATCGCCGATCTGGCCGCGGGCTTTACCGCCGAAACCGGCATAAAGGTTGAATTCTTTCAGGCCACCACCGGGAAGGTCATGGCCCGGATCGAGGCGGAAGCTGCCAATCCGGTCGTCGACGTGCTGATTTCGGCTTCGTGGGACACCGCGACCGATTTTGCGGAACGCGGCTGGCTGGTGCCCTATACCAGCCCGAATGCGGCCATGGTGCCCGATTTCCTGAAAACCGACACCGCCGTCGCGCAAGGCGTGGCCGCGCTGGCCATCGCGTGGAACCCGAACTCCGGCACACCGCGCCCGGCGGAATGGGCCGATCTGGCCAAGCCGGAATACAAGGATCTGGTGAACCTGCCCGATCCGGCCCAGTCAGGCTCGGCGTTTGAACTGGTCGCAGCGCTTTCGGCTGATGGTGACATGTCGATGTTTGAAAGCCTTGCTGCCAATGGTGCCATTGTTGCCGGTGCCAATGCCGATGCCCTGAACCCCGTGCTGCAAGGGGCCAAGGCCGCCGTGTTTGGTGCGGTCGATTACATTTCGCTCAACGGCAAGGCCAAGGGCGAGTCGATCGAGGTGATCTTTCCGTCAAGTGGCACCGTCATTGCGCCACGCCCGGTGATGATCATGGAGTGGTCGGACAATCAGGACGAGGCCAAGGCCTTTGTTGACTACATGCTGTCGGATGCCGGGCAGGCCATCGTGGCGAAGCAGAACCTGATGCCCGCGCGCACCGATGTTGCCGCCGACCGCCCTCTGATCGGCGACCTCAAGATCCTGCCGATTGACGCCGCCACCGTTTACGGCAAACGCGCCGAAACGCTGGAGTCCTTTGCCAAGACCTTTGGCAAGTAAGAAGACAGCTATGGCACGGTCAGTCGAGACGGTCAGCCCGTCTGTCATCATTGCGGCGGTGGGGCTGGGTCTGGTCGTGGCCGTGCCATTTCTGTTCATCGTCCTGCAGGCGATTTTTCCCGAACTGGGGCGCGGCTCGCTCACCGCGCCCTTTTCGGCGTTTGCGGGTGCGCTTGGCGATGCAAAGCTGATCGGCATGACCGGCAACACCCTGTTGCTCGGGGTTCTGGTGGTTGTGCTGTCTGCCCTGATCGCGATCCCTCTGGCGGTGGCGCGGGCCTTGTTCAGGGTGCCGGGTGCGATAGTCTGGGATGTGCTGTTCCTGATCCCCTTCATGATACCGCCCTATATTGCCGTGCTGGGCTGGATCATGACGCTGCAACCGCGCGGTTATCTGGAGCAGCTGGCCGGGTTCAATCTGACAGGGTTTCTGTTCTCGGTCCCCGGCATCGTCTTCATCATGACGCTGAACAGCTTTCCGGTGGTCTATTTCGCCGTGTCGCGCACGCTGGAAACCGTAGGCTCGCGTTATGCCGACGTGGCACGGGTGTTCGGGGCCAGCCCGATGCGGGCGTTCTGGCGGGTGACGCTGCCGCTGTCCACCCCCGGTCTGGCCGCCAGCCTGCTGCTGGTGTTTGCCATGGCTATCGAGGAGTATGGCACCCCCGCAGCGCTTGGCTCGCGCGCCGGGTTCGATGTGCTGGTCACGGCCATTGACCTGCGCGTGTCGGACTGGCCGATTGATCTGCCGGGGGCTGCGATTCTGTCGCTGGTGCTGGTGGCGCTGTCCTTCGGGGCCTTCATGCTGCAGCGCTGGGTTCTGAGCCGCCGGTCTTATGAGGCGACCACCGGCAAACCGCAAGGCACGGCCAAACGGGATCTGGGGCCATGGAAATGGCCGGTGCTGCTGACGTTTGGACTGGTGGCATTCGTGGCGACCGGCCTGCCGCTTCTGGCGATTCTGGCCGGGGCGCTGTCAAGAACCATTTCTGGCGGGCTGGTCTGGTCCAACCTCGGGCCGGATAATTTTGCCGCCATTCTGGGCGATACCACCGGCGCCTTGCGGGCTCTGGGCACCAGCCTGTCGCTGGGCGTGGCGGCGGCACTGGTTACCGGGCTGCTGGGTGCGCTGTCAGCCTATGCGGTGGTCAAATCACGCGCGCGCGGGCGCGGCGTGCTCGATGTGCTGACAATCCTGCCCAATGCGCTGCCGGGCATCGTGGTGGCGGTGGGGCTGATCCTGGCGTGGAACCAGCCCTGGCTGCCGGTCACCCCCTATAACACCGCGCTGATCCTGCTGCTGGCCTATTGCTGCATCCTGCTGCCGCAGCCGGTGCGCTATGCCACCGCCGCCTTTCACCAGATCGGCGACAATCTGGAGGCGGCAGCGCGGGTGTTCGGGGCCTCGCCCCTGACAGCCTTTCGCCGCATTCTGCTGCCACTGATCGCGCCCAGCCTGCTGGCCGCGATGCTGCTGGTCTTTGCCGTTGCCACGCGCGAGCTGGTGGCCTCGGTGGTGGTGGCCCCGGTTGGCGTATCGACCATCTCCACCTATATCTGGCGACAGTTTGAACAAGGTTCGGTCGGGCTGGGTATGGCAATGGCGTTTTTGACAATCCTGATCACAACAGCGCTGCCGCTGATCGTCCTCAGCCTGATGGGGCGGCGGGGGAGCCTGCTGTGACGCTGATCGCCCAGATCACCGATCCTCATCTTCGCGACGACGGGGCCGATCCCTGCCACGACCCGGCACAGGCGATGCGGCAGGCCTTTGCCCAGATCGCGGCGATGGACCGGCGGCCCGATGCCATCGTGCTGACCGGCGATATCATCGACCGCAGCGCCGCTGACTATACCGCCGCCGCAGACCTGTTGCGCGCCGCCCCGGTGCCGCTGTTGCCTTTGTCCGGCAATCATGACCGCCCCGAGGACTTTCGCGAGGCCTTTGCCGACTGGGCTGACTTTGCGCCTGACCACCTCAGCTTCACCCGCCGGATCGGCGATGCCATCCTGATCGCGCTGGACAGCAATCTGCCGGATGGAAGCGGTGGTGTTGATGCCCTGCGGCTGGGGTGGCTGCAAGATGCGCTTGCAGATGCGACGGGTCCGGTGATCCTTGCACTGCACCACCCCCCCTTTCCGACCGGTGCACCGCATCTGGACAAACCTGGCTTTGCCGGCGCCGCCCCGCTGGCCGCACTGGTGCAGGGCAGCCCAATCTGCAGGATCATCGCAGGTCACAGCCACCGCGCCATGCAAACGCAATGGGCTGGTGTCACTGCCAGCACCTGCACCGCCATCGGCCATGGGCTCAGCCTGTCGCTGACCGGCGCCTACAAGCACAAACCCAGCTGCTTGCCCCCGGCCTATGAAGTCCATCTTTTGCAGGCCGGATCCGTGATAAGCTACCAGATCAATCTGGAATCAGATCAGGCGCAGAGCTGTTCCGCACCGTCATCCACCGGACCATAAAGCGGATCTGCACATCAGAAAAAAGCCACCCCCAAGGGCAACCAATGCGATTCTCGCAAACAGGCAAACTTACGCGGAAAGGCAGATAAATCTTCGCCCCCGGCACCTGACAGACATGACACTGAAACCATCTCTGCCAGAAAAGGCGACACGCGGCCATGAAATCAAAGCGATCGTGTTGCCTTGCAGAAAAAATATAAGAAGTGGTGAGCCGGACAGGATTCGAACCTGTGACCCGCTGATTAAAAGTCAGCTGCTCTACCAACTGAGCTACCGGCCCACAACTTGGGCGCTGATTAAGGTCAGCGACGGATGGGGTCAAGGGCAAAAGATGCAGCCTCTGGCAAATATCCCTGATCGGGCGTATATCGCGCCGCATGGACCATATGACCCCGCCAAACGGCCTGCCCTTTCTGAAAATGCACGGCGCAGGCAATGACTTCGTGGTGATCGACTCGCGCGGGCGCGGGGCGGTGACGACTCCTGCGCTGGCGCGGGCTTTGGGCGACCGCAATCGCGGTGTCGGCTTTGACCAGCTGGCCGAGATCCGCGATGGTGCGGCGGGGACAGATTTTACCCTCGATTTCTGGAACAGCGACGGCAGCCGTGCCGGGGCTTGCGGCAATGCCACGCGCTGTGTGTCGGATCTGGTGATGCGCGGGCTGGGGCAGGATGCGATCACCCTGACCACCGCACGCGGCACCCTGTCGGCCCGTCGCCTGCCCGATGGCCGGGTGTCGGTCAACATGGGCGCGCCGCAACTCGACTGGCAGTCGGTGCCATTGTCCCATGCTGTGGACCCCTTGCATCTGCCGCTGCCCGGCGACCCGGTCGCGGTCGGCATGGGCAACCCGCATTGCGTCCTGTTTGTCGCCGATGCCGAAGCGGTGGATGTGGCGGGGCTTGGCCAGCGTTTTGAGCATGACCCGCTGTTCCCCCAGCACACCAATGTTGAATTTGCCTCCCTCATCGGCCCCGACCACCTGCGTATGCGGGTGTGGGAACGTGGCACCGGGATCACGCTCGCCTGTGGCTCGGGGGCCTGCGCCACCGCCGTAGCGGCCCATCTGCGCGGGTTGACCGGGCGTCAGGTGACGCTCGACCTTGATGGCGGGGTGCTGCAGGTGGACTGGCGCGACGATGGCGTCTGGCTGACCGGGCCGGTCGCACATGTGTTTGACGGCTGGCTCACGCCCGATTTTCTGGCCGCCCACCCATGACCGCGCCCGTGTTCGCCACTCTTGGCTGCCGCCTGAACGCTTACGAATCCGAAGCAATGAAGGAACTGGCCGAAGCTGCGGGCCTGCAAGGGGCCGTGATCGTCAACACCTGCGCCGTCACCGCCGAAGCCGTGCGCAAGGCCAAACAAGAGATTCGCCGCCTGTCGCGCGAGAACCCCGGTGCGCCGGTGATCGTGACCGGCTGCGCGGCGCAGACCGAGCCGGAAACCTTTGCCGCCATGGCCGAAGTGACCCGCGTGATCGGGAACCACGAAAAGATGCAGGCAGAGACCTGGACCGGCCTCGCCCACCCTTCCCTCACCAGTCCCGATTTCATCGGCCAGACCGAAAAGGTGCAGGTCGATGACGTCATGTCGGTGCGCGAAACGGCGGGTCACCTGATCGACGGGTTCGGGCGCCACCGCGCCTATGTTCAGGTGCAGAACGGGTGTGACCACCGCTGCACCTTCTGCATCATCCCTTACGGTCGCGGCAATTCGCGCTCGGTGCCCGCCGGGGTGGTGATCGACCAGATCAAGCGGCTGGTGGACAAGGGCTTTAACGAGGTGGTGCTGACCGGCGTTGACCTCACCTCCTGGGGCGCTGACCTGCCCGCCACGCCGCGTCTGGGCGATCTGGTGATGCGCATCCTGCGGCTGGTGCCCGACCTGTCCCGCCTGCGGATTTCATCAATCGACTCGATCGAGGCGGATGACAATCTGATGCTGGCCATTGCGACGGAACCGCGCCTGATGCCGCATCTGCACCTGTCCTTGCAGGCGGGCGATGACATGATCCTGAAACGGATGAAGCGCCGTCACCTGCGCGACGATGCCATCCGGTTCTGCGAAGAGGCCCGCCGGTTGCGGCCCGACATGGTGTTCGGCGCCGATATCATCGCAGGCTTTCCGACCGAAACCGAAGCAATGTTCGACAACAGCCTGAAGCTGGTGGATGACTGCGGCCTGACCTTCCTGCACGTGTTCCCCTTCAGCCCGCGCAAGGGCACGCCCGCCGCCCGGATGCCCCAGCTGAAAGGCCCCGACATCAAGGCCCGCGCTGCACAGTTGCGTGCCAAAGGCGAGGCGGCGCTGACCCGCCACCTGCAGGCGCAACTGGGCCAGACCCACCGCATCCTGATGGAAGGCCCACGCATGGGCCGGACCGAACAGTTTACCGAGGTGGATGTCAGCACCGATCAGCCCGAGGGCCAGATCATCACCGCGCGCATCGACGGGTTTGGCACCACGCGCCTGATGGCGCACACCGGGCTGGCCTGAGAGCCTCCGGCGGGAGTATTTTGTAAGCAGCAACCGGCGGCGGCCTGCGCTTGGCGGGTTATGTCCCGCCTCAACCCGGCACTGGGCCATTCCTGCGCCATTGGCCTGCCCATATGTGATCAGGACCGGCAGGCTGACCCGGTTCAGCCCACCATCCGGCGCGGCTTGCGCCCGCGCTGCCACCCGGCAATCGCAAACAGCACCACAAGCCCACAGGCGATCAGCACCGTATCCAGCACAAATGACGGCCCCGCCATCGCCTTTGCCACCTGTGCGCCATAGGCCAGCACCGTACTGACAGCAAAGACCGGCAGCGCATGTTGCCCCAACAGGATCAGCGGCGCCACCTTTGGGCTTTCGGCAATCTGCGTCAGGGCTGGCAGCGCGCTCAGGACATAGGCCAGCGCCAGAATGTGCAGCAAGCGCGGCAGATGGGCAAAGCTCTTGTCAAACGAGGTGAACACCGACGGCGCACCCGCGTATTCATACAACAGCCAAAGCCCATGCCCCCCGGTGGCCGCCACAACCGGCACCTGCACCCAGACCGCCGCGAGCACCAGAAAGCCGACGGCCAGCCAGAATGCCCATGGCCTGAACGGCAGCCATCGCCGCCCTTGCCGCATCGCAAGCCCGGTCAGCAATCCGGCCACGAAAATCACCTGCCATGCCAGCGGATTGAAAAACCAGCCGTAATCCAGCGGCCAGGTCGGCATTCTGATCCGCAGCAGCCCAACCGCGAACCAGACCAGCACAGATGCCACCATCACCCCGCGCGGCCAGCGCACCGCCGCAGCCAACAGCGCCGGAGCCGCCAGCAGAAGCACGATATACAGCGGCAGAATATCGGCATAGGCAAACTGATGGCCAAGCACGATTAGTCCGGGCACAAACAGCGCCGGATTTTCCAGCGCCGGGGCGATGTTGCGTTTTTCCGCCATCACCGCCACCGCCGGATGCTGCACCGTCAGCGCAAACAGCGCCACAATGCACAGCACCACCAGCACATGCACCCACCAAAGCGTCAGCACCCGCCGCCAGGGCCGGAGCGCCTCCGTCCATGACGGGCGCGGGCTGCGTAGAAAGATCGGCCCATAGGCCAGCCCGGTGGCAATCCCCGACATCAGCACAAACCCCTCTGCCGCATCGGAGAACCCGAAATTGCGCGAGGTCACATGCTCCCAGGCGGTGCCCGGAATATGGTTGATGAAAATCATGATCAGCGCGATGCCGCGCAACAGATCAACCCGGTAATCCCGTCTGTGCGCGGCCTCAGGCGACATCGGCTTGCGCGCCATCGCCGCTCCACTCGGCCAGCACCGCATCGTGCCGCGTCACAATTGCGGGCCTGCGCCTGTCTTCCGGTACCGGAAAGCGCCCCGGCGCCGCCGGGCGCGATGTCCACCAGATCAGCACCGGTGCCAGCAGCATCGGCAGCGCCACCGGCAGCAGCCACAGCGTCAGCTCGGGCGCAAACATATGCGCGACGCCTAGGCCCACGATACCCCAGCCGCTGATCCAGCGCCCTGCCGCCCAGGCGTCAGCAAAATCCAGACCGCCGTCGCCCCGGTTGTTAGGCGGCCAGCCCCCGTCGCTGCCCAGCAGCACCTGCACGACCGACCGGCTCTGAAACGCCAGCAAGACCGGCGCGATCAGCGACGACAGCAGCAGTTCCGACAGCATGGCGCGCAGGCTTGCCCCGGCCCCGCCAAAAGCCGCCGCCCGCCCGGTCGCCACCGAATCCAGAACCACCAGCAGCTTTGGCATCACCAGCAGCCCGAAAATCCCCAGCGCCAGCCCGATCGCTTTGGCGGTCTGGTCATAGGGAAACACCGGGAACGGCCAGTTTTCCAACGGAAAGTAATCCGGCCCGATCGCCGTGGCTGACGCCATCACCGACGCGGCAATAAAGCCCAGCCAGATCAGCGGCGCGATATAGGCAAAGATGCCCTGAAAAAACACAAACCGGCTCCAGGCTTTCAGCCCCGGAGCCGCAATCACCTTGGCATGCTGCAGATTGCCCTGACACCAGCGCCGGTCGCGCTTGGCATGGTCGATGATGTTCTCTGGCCCTTCCTCAAAGCTGCCATCCAGATCATCATCCAGCCGAACCACCCAGCCCGCACGCGACAGCAGCGCCGCCTCGACATAGTCATGGCTGAGGATATGACCACCAAACGGCGGATTGCCCGGCAGTTCCGGCAGGCCACAGCTTTCGGCCCAGGCGCGGATGCGCACAATCGCGTTGTGGCCCCAGAACGGCCCGGTCCGCCCCTGCATCGCCGCCAGACCATGCGCAAACACCGGCGAGTGGAACGAGGCGGCAAACTGCATCGCCCGGCCAAACACCGACCGCGCCCCGATCACACGCGGCAAGGTCTGCAACAGGCCCAGCTTCGGGTCTGCCTCCATGCGGCGGATCATGGTCAGAACCGTCTCGCCTTCCATCAGACTGTCGGCATCCAGGATCACCGCGTAATCCCAGGCCCGGCCTGAGGCCGCGATGAATTCCTCGATATTGCCCGCTTTGCGCCCGGTGTTCTTCACCCGGCGGCGGTAGAAGATCCGCCCCGCTCCGTTCTGCCGTGTCAGCAAACGCGCGCACCACACCCGCTCGGCGGCGGCAATCGCCTCATCGCGAGTGTCTGACAGAATGGCGAAATCGACCTGCGCGCTGATGCCGGTCGCGCGCAGCGAGTCGTCCATCGCCGCAATGCGGGCAAAGGTGACGCTGGGCTCTTCGTTATAGACCGGCACAATCACCACCGTCCGGCCCCGGATCTCGCCCTGCACTTCCGCCCGCACCGGGCGTTGACGGGCGATCAGCCCCAGCATCGCGGTCGCAGCACCCCAGGCCAGCCACCAGGTCGAAAACCCGATCAGCCCGGCCCGGACCATATCGACCACCGTGATCCCGTCCGCCGCGCCATAGATGTGAAACACCATCCCCGCCGCAGCCGCGGCCAGCACGCTGAACGTGATGGCAAAGGCCCGCGCGCCTGTCGTGCGGGTCTTCTGCTGGGGGGGAAGGGCGGCCGCCAGCGCGGTCATACCTTAGCCCGCGCGCCCCAGATCACGCCGCAGCAGCGACAGCAGCGCGCCAAAGCCGCGCCACATCGGGCGCGCCTCGCGTGTCAGCACCTGTTTCGGCATCGCCAGCGGCGCCAGCGGTGGTTCAGCCCCGCGCCCATCGGTCACGGTCAGCGGATCTGCAATCGCAGGGTCTTTAACCAACGTGTCTGCAATCGTCATGGTCTTTGCAATCATCATGCGCTCAGCCATTGATAAAGCCAGTTTTCTGTCAACTTGCGACCATAACCCGCAACATGGGCGACCAGTTCCACAGTCTTTCCCCCCACGGGGCGCACATCCATCACCAGACGCCACACGCCGTTGGCGTCGACCTTTGACAGGGTCTGCACGACAATCTCGCCGCCGATGATGGTCACAACGCCCTTGACCTCGGCATCCGCCGGCAGGCGTGACAGCAAGCCACCAGCAAAGTCGACCACGAATTTCCGGGTGCCATCCGTGTTTTCCACCCCTGACACGCCGCCAACCCCTGCGCGGGTTTCCTTGACATAGGCCACATCCGCCGCCGGATCGACCGGCAGCGCGCCCCAGAGCAGGCGATAGGAATACTCCAGCATCTCGCCCGGCACCGGCTTTGCCTCGGGCACCCAGAAGGCGACGATATTATCGTTCACCTCCAGCGGTGTGGGAATCTCGACCAGACGCACCGCGCCCTTGCCCCATTCGCCCATCGGCTCCACCAGCAAGGACGGGCGACGTTCGTAATGCGAGACCGCATCCTGATAATTCTCGAAATCCCGGTCGCGCTGCATCAGACCAAAGGCCAGCGGGCTTTCTTCGGCAAACCACGATTCCGACAACCGGCTGGGGTTGTTCAGCGGCCGCCAGTTGCGATCCCCGTCGCGGCGATGCACGGCAAGCCCGTCACTGTCATGCACGCTGGGGCGGAAATCATCAAACTGCGTCCGGCTTTTCTCGGAAAAAAGATACATCGAGGTCAGGGGCGCGATTCCGATCTGATCTACCTCTGTCCGGAAGAACAGCCGCGCGGTGACATCCATTTCCGTATTCGTGCCCGGACGGATCACAAAGCGATAGGCCCCGGTGCAGCTTTCGCTTTCCAGCGCGGCATAGACCACCACCTCACGCGCAAATGGCGCGGGCGTTTCCAGCCAGAACTTTGAAAAGCGCGGGAACTCCTCGGGCTTGCCCAGTCCGGTGTTGATTGCCAGCCCACGGGCCGACAGCCCATAGCCGGTATCACGCCCCACCGCGCGGAAATAGCTGGCCCCCAGAAAGGCCACCACTTCGTCAAACAGATCCGCCCGGTTCAACGGCGCGTTCAGCCGGAACCCGGCCACCCCCGGCAACGGCTCGTGCGGTGGCACCCGGTCGCGGATGCGGTCGTAATAGCGGAAATCATCAGTGGTAAACACCATGGGCCGGGCGACGCCGCCCGCAACCTCGAACATCGTCACCGGTTCGGCAAACAGCCAACCCAGATGGAACGCATGAACATGGAACCCGGCCTCGGTGCCCGACCAGCGGGCCTGCCTGGGGTTGAACTGCACCGCCTGATAATCATCATAGCTGAAGTCGCTGAAAAACCCCTCCGCGCGGGCCGGAGCCACATGCGGCGCGGCGGCAAGTTCGCGCATGGCACCGCTCAGACGGTCGAAATCAAACGGCTCACCGGGGGCCACGGCGTCGGTGGCAGTCTGGGCATTGGCGATGCCGGAAAGGCTCGTGCTGCATTGCAGCAATGCCACAGTGCCAAGCAGCCCCAGAAACGAGCGTCGTTGCAATAGAATAGGCAGTCCCGGAGTATCCGGCATTTTGGCTCCCGCACGTCGATTCGGTGAAAACTCAATAAAGTTCTCAGGTTATCAGGGGTCACGCCAGAGCGACTGCCATGCGCAAATCGCAAACCTGCTATGCTGCAAGTGCAAAGCACAGTCTGCATAACCCCTGTCCACATCAGTGGCGGAGATGGGGTATCAGACCGGGCAGCGTCAATGCCAGTTTCACGTTTCGGTACGTTCTTCGCGATTTCATGGCTGGATTCCGCCGAAATCTGACCGGCATCCGGTCAGAGTCCGGCCAGGCCGGCCGGGCATGACGGCCAGGGTAGCCTGCACCCCGACTCCCTTGCCGGATTTTACGCGCTAAGGGGGAGTGGCGGGCGGAATTCGTCGGGCATCTCGTCCAGTGGCCAAATCGGGCGGCGCACCTTTTCGTTATGGCGCTTGGAGTAATCCGGCGTCGCCAGCCCGCCACAATCACAGACGATCACCTTGGCCGCAATCGGCTCGAACGCGGCGCGGAAATGCTGCTGCGATTTCAGGCCCAGCACCGTGCAGGCCTCGGGGGCGATGCCAAAGGCCTTGAACTGTTGCAGATCATAGGCCTGCCCGCGTTCGGTCACGATCAGAATGTCGATCCCGTTGACCCACAGCACCGCCGTCGGCCCAAAACGAAAGGTAATGCCGCCGATCACCGGCCCGTCGCCCACCAGAACGCCGTCTGCCGACAGATGGCGGATCTCTCCCGTCACCATGATCGGCCCACCGCCATAATGGGGGTCAACCTTGCCGCCGATGGCCAGCGTCACCGACTCGCCCACGCGGTGCCCCTGCAGCTCTGCCGCCGCAGCGGGGTCGATCAGCGGGCCAAAGGCGGCATCCCGCAACCCCAGCCCCAGCAGCCCCGCCAGCAGATTGGTCGCATCGCCATAAGCGCCAGAGCCCGGATTATCGGAAAAGTCGGCAATCACCAGCGGGCCGGGACGGTCAGCGCGGAAATCGCGCACCGCCTGACAGGCCTCATCGACCGTCAGGAAGGTGTTGGCGCAGGAATGCCGCGCCTCCCAGATCGCCGTCCCCAGATCCAGCGCAATCGCCTCTGCCCGCGCTTCGGCCCCGTCAAGGCTGGCGTCATAGCTGACCAGAACCGACGGGCCACAATGATAAATGTCAGCATCGGAAAACCCGGCATTGACCGACACCGCCATGATCCCCGGCTCTGTCTCAAACCGCCGGGCGCGGTCATAGAATTCCATCGTCGGCAGCACGTCCGACCGGCCCGAGTTTGCCTCGTCCAGCATCGGCACCGCCAGCCGCAGGGTGCGGCCCTGCGCCCGGCCCTCCATCATCGTTTTCAGCGCCTGTGCGGCATGCACGGCAGTTTCCACCGGGTCGACATGCGGATAGGTCTTGAACGACACGATCACATTGGCCCCCGCCGCCATTTCCGGCGTGGTATTGGTATGCAGGTCCAGCGTCACCGCAATCGGCACATCAGGCCCCAGAATCGCGCGCAACCGGGTCAGCAGTTCGCCCTCCGGGTCCTCAAACCCTTCGGCGACCATCGCGCCATGCAGCGCCAGCAGCACGCCGTCCAGCTTGCCTGCCGCCTGTGCGGCATCGGTGATCATCCCCGCCAGATGCGCGAACGCCTCTGCCGTGACAATCGGACCGGGCGTCGCGGTGGCGGACAGCGCATGTGTCACCTGCCAGCCCTCGGCCTCGGCCACATCCATGAAGCCCTTGATCTCGGCCACCGCATGCCGCCGCTTTGACAGCGCCTCCTCCCCCGAGGCCAGCACCTCGACCCGGTATTGCTCCAGCCCGGTCCGGCCTTTCTGAAAGGTGTTGCACTCTTGAATCAGTTCAGCGGTCAGTACGTGAAATGTCATGGTTCAGGCCTCGACAGGGTTGAAACAGGCGACCTTGCTGGCGCCTGTGGTCTGGGTCAGCGCGGGGCGGCTGGCCCGGCACCGGTCCTGCACGCGCGCGCAACGGGGGGCAAAGGGACAGCCCGGCGGCAAGGCAAAGGGCGACGGAATCTCGCCCTCCAGCGGCACGATCTGCGCCCGCTCGGTCGGGTCGGGCACAAAGGATGACCCCATCAGCGCCGCCGTATAGGGATGGCGCGGCACGGCATCCGGGTCGGCCATCTCTTCGACGACCGATCCCAGATACATCACCACGATCCGGGTGCAGAAATACCGCACCAGCCCCAGATCATGGCTGATGAACAGATAGGTCAGCCCTGAGGTGCGGTGCAGTTCCTGCAACAGCGCAATGATCTGCGCCTGAATCGACACATCAAGCGATGCGGTGGGTTCGTCCAGCACCACCACCTCGGGCCGGTAGGCCAGCGCGCGGGCGATGCCGACCCGCTGGCGCTGCCCGCCCGACAGCTGATGCGGATAGGCCCCGGCAAAGCTGCGGTCCAACCCGACCTGATCCAGCAACGCCTCCACCCGTCCCGGCGGCGCGGTCTCGCCCAGCGCGGCAAACGGCTCCAGCAGACAGTCGCGCAGGGTGAACCGGGGGTCGAGCGAGGAATACGGGTCTTGAAACACCATCTGCAGCTTTTTGCGCAGCGGGCGCAAACGCGGGCCGTGGTCCTGCGTCACGTCGCGCCCCTCGAACAGCACCCGTCCGGCACTGGGGTCGATCAGCCGCATCGCCAGCCGCGCCAGCGTGGACTTGCCGCAGCCGCTTTCGCCGACCACGCCGACGATATCGCCCGCCGCGACGCGCAGCGACACATCGCTCACCGCCGTCATGCTGCGCCCCTTGCGCAGCAGCCCGCCGCCGGTGGTAAAGGTCCGCACCAAGCCGTCAAGCTCCAGCACCGGCACAGCGTCAGCGGGCATCTGCATCTGCGGCCTCCTTCACGGGACTATCGACCGGGTGGTGACAGGCCAGCATCCCGCCCGTCCCGGTCACAACAGGCAATGGCTGTTGCGTTCTGCAGCGCGCATCCGCCCGGCCACAGCGCGGCGCAAAACGGCAGCAGTCGGCGCCGTATTGCGACACCGCCGCCACCGTGCCCGGTATCCCGCGCAGACTGCCCGGCGCCATGCCATCACGCGGGATGCAACCAATCAGCGCCTCGGTATAGGGGTGGCGCGGGGCGGCAAATATCTGCCGCACCGGCCCGCTTTCCGCCACCCGCCCGGCATACAGCACGCAGACCTTGTCACAGATCTGCGCCACCACGCTCATGTCATGGGTGATCAGGATCAGCCCCAGATCGCGCTTGCGCACCAGATCGGCCAGCATCATCACGATCTGCGCCTGTACCGTCACATCCAGCGCCGTGGTCGGCTCGTCAGCAATGATCAGATCGGGGTCTGCCGCCAGCGCCATGGCAATTACCACCCGCTGTTTCATCCCGCCCGAAAGGTTGTGCGGATAGGCCCGCGCCACCACCTCGGCCTCGGGGATGCGCAGCCGTGACAGGATCTCCACCGTATGCGCCCGCGCGGCCCGCTTCGACAGACCCAGATGCAGGCGCGACACCTGATCGACCTGATCGCCGATCGTCACCAGCGCATCCAGCGCGCTCATCGGGTTCTGGGTGATGAACCCGATGCGCTTGCCCCGCAGACGGCGATAGGCGCTTTCCTTCAGCCCGACCAGATCGGTGCCGTCAAACACCACCGACCCTGCGGTGATCGTCGCCCCCATCCGCGCGGCCAGCCCGGTCAGCGCCAGCGCGGTCAGCGACTTGCCCGACCCGCTTTCACCGACCAGCCCCAGCACCTCGCCCCGGTCGACCGAAAAGCTCAACCCGTCAAGCAGCCCCACCGTGCCGATACGCAAAGACAGATCACGAACATCCAGCAACATCACACCACCCTCAGCCGGTCACGGATATCCAGCTTGGCCAGCAGAACATCGCCAAACAGATTGATCGCCACCACGGTCAGCGCGATGCACAGGCCGGGGAACAGGATGATCCACGGCCCTTTGAACAACAGCCCCGAGCCGGATGACATCATGCCGCCCCAGGACGGCGTCGGCGGCTGCGCGCCCAGGCCGAAAAAGCCCAGCGTCGCCTCCAGAATGATCGCATCCCCCGTGGCCAGCATTCCCGCCACCAGCACCGGCCCCAGACAATTGGGCAAAAGGTGCCGGAACAGGATGAACGCATGTGATGCCCCCAGCCCCCGCGCCGCCTCGACATAGGTCTCAGTCTTCAACGCCATCACCTGTGACCGGGTCAGCCGGGTGAACTGCGCCAGATAGGCGACACAGATCGCCACCAGCGTGCCCGTCACCCCCGGCCCGATGATCGCCACCAGCATCAACGCCACCAGAATCTCGGGGAATGACCATGTCAGGTCCACCACCACCATCACCATCCGGTCAAACCGCCCGCCGAAATAGCCCGCCGCAGCGCCAAGCGTCATGCCGAACACCAACGAGATCGAGATGGCGACCACCGACACCGACAGCGAGGTGCGCGCGCCATACAGAATCCGGGTCAGCACATCGCGGCCAAATTCATCGGTCCCCATCGGATGCGCCAGCGATGGCGGCTGAAAGGCGTTGGTCAGCGCCTGAATGTCATAGTCATAGGGCGTCAGCACCGGGGCAAAGATCGCGCCCAGCACCACCAGCAGCAAAAAGCCACCCGCCACGCCGCCCTTGATCGTCGCCAGCGCCCGCCATGCCACCGACCGGCGGATCGTGGCCAGAATACCCGTCTTGTGCACCGTCCCGCTCATGTCAGACTGTCCCGAAACCGCGGGTCCATCGCCGCCTGCAACAGATCGCCCATCAGCGTGCCCAGCATCACCGCCATGGCGAGGATCAGCAGCGAGGCTTGCACCACCGGGTAATCATGCTGGTTCAGCGACTTGATCAGCAAAGACCCCAGACCGGGGCGCGCAAACACCACCTCGACCGTGACCGCGCCGCCCAGAATCCAGCCGATCCGCAGCGCCAGAATGGTCACCACCGGAATCAGCGCATGGCGCAGCACATGGCGCACTTGAATGGTCAGCGGATGCACCCCCTTGGCATGCAGCAGCAGCACAAAATCCTTGCCCTGCGTGTCGATCATCGCAATCCGCGTGACCCGCGCCACCAGCGCGGTGCCGCCCAAACCGATGGTCAGCACCGGCAAAACCAGACTTTCCCAGCCGCGCGCCCCCGACACCGGGGTCCAGCCCAGCGACACCGAAAACACCAGGATCATCAAAAGCCCTATCCAGAAATTCGGCAGCATCGAGCCGAACAGCACGCCGCCCATCAGCCCCTGATCCAGCCACGATCCACGCCAGGACGCCGCGATGGTTCCCACCACGACGCCCAGCACGGTCGAGAAACACAAGGCCAGCCCGCCCAAAGTCAGCGAATAGGGCAAGGCCTGTGCCACCAGCTGCGCCACCGGACGGCGCTGCACGATCGCAGTGCCCAGATCCCCGGTCAGCACATTGCCCATCCATAGCAGGTATTGCTCGACCAGAGGCCGGTCGAGCCCGTATTTTGCCGTCAGCGCCTCGCGCTGTGCCGGGCTTGACCCCACACGCAGCAGGTTCTCGATCGGGTCTCCCGGCAGCATGTGGATCATCGAAAAGATGACCACCGACACCGCAAAGAACACCGGAACCAGCATCAGGATGCGTCGGATGACATAGCCCAGCATCTGGCGTTACTCTTTCACGTCAAGCTCAAGGAACCCCAGCGTGTTGAACCGGGGCGCATGCAGCACCTCGGGCATCACCAGCCGTTCGGCGTTGTAGCCGATGATCTGCACCGGCTCGTAGATCGGCGCATAGGGGAACTGCGAGTTGATGTATTCGTGATAGGCAACAAAGGCCGCCTCCCGCTCGGCCGAATTCTTGGCCCCCGTCATCGCCGCATCCTTCAGCGTTTCGGCCTTGGGGTCATCCAGCATCGACACGTTGGGATAGAATGGCCGGGTGGCCGAAAAGAACCACTCCAGAATATCGGCGTTGTCCCAAAGGTAAGACCGCACCGCGACCTGATGCGCGCCGGTCTTGTACTGGTCGCGGATCGCTGCACTGTCAAAGGTGACCAGCTCTGCCTCCACGCCCACAGCCTTCATCTGGGCCTGCACCACTTCGGACAGGCGGCGGAAAAAGCTGTCGGATTGGGTCCACAGCTTCACCGACAGCCGGGCACCGTCCTTGGTGCGCACGCCATCGGTGCCCATGACCCAACCGGCATCCTCCAGCGCCTTGTTCGCCCGTTCCGGGTTATAGGAGATGCGGAATTCATCCGCGATCTTCGATTCCGGCAACGACGAGATCAGGAACCCGTCCGCCGCCTTGCCCATGCCGCCGAACACCGCATCCAGAATTTCCTGCTGGTTGATGGCAAATGCCACGCCCTCGCGCACCTTGATGTCGTCGAACGGCGCCTGCGTCACGTTCATCGGCATATAGACCAGATCTTGCCCGGCCAGTTGCAGAACCGACAGATCCGACGCCCCTTCGACCTCGCCCACGAAATCGGTCGGCACGTTCAGCAGCATGTCCACGCCGCCGGTCTTCAACTCCAGAAACGCGGTCGAGGATTCCGCAATCTCGCGCAGGGTCAGGCGTTCGATCTTGGCCGGTTTTCCGGTCGCCGCACCCGGACCCCAGGCATAATCATCGTTGCGCACCAGCACCGTCTGCTGACCGATCTCAAAGCTTTCCAGCCGGAACGGCCCGGTGCCGACGGCATCAAACACGCCGTAATCTTCACCCGCCTCGGCATAGGCCGCCGGATCGGGGATCGAGGCGAACACGGTGGACAGGTTGTAGAGCAGGTTCGGATCAGGCCGCTTCATCACAAAGCGCACTTCCAGTTCCGACACCACTTCGGCCCGCTCGACCGCATCGAACAGATAGGCGTTTTCGGTGCCCGGATACAGCGCCAGCCAGTCCACGACCGTCTGTGCCGCAAACGGCGTGCCATTGTGGAACGTCACCCCCGGCTTCAGCGTAAAGGTCCAGGCCATGCCGTCATCGGCCTCGACCCAGCTTTCGGCCAGCTGCGGCACATAGGCCAGATTCTCATCCTTGGCGATCAGCCGGTCATAAATCAGATAGGTTCCGACCGGCTGCATCGACGACGCCACCGGGTTATACGACGTGGCCCCGACCTCGTTCGGCGCCATCACCACCGTCACCTCCTGCGCAAAGGCAGACAGCGCCAGACAAGACCCGATGGCAGTGGTGGCAAGCAAGGTGGACAGGTTATATTTCATTATTATTACCCTCATTCTGTTGGAGAAATCCCTCTGTCCGGCTAGCGCTGATGCCCGACAAAGCTGCGGTAGTTTTCGGCGATCCGGGTCATGCGCTGCTCGACCTCGGGGCCAAGCTGTTCAAAGACCTTGATCACCATCAGGTTGATCAGCCCGGCGATCTGGCCGGTCGCATCCCAGAAATGCGAGAAATCGGTATCGACGCGCAGCACCTCGGTCGCCAGCTCCGGGGCCCAGCCGCAATAGGGGTCGGTGATCACGGTTACCGGAATGCCCTCGGCCTGCGCCTTGGCCACCAGCTCCACCGCCAGCCGCGAATAGCGCCGCGTCTCGATCACCACCAGCGCGGTGCCCTGCGGATCATCCAGAAACAGATCGGCAAAATGCCCGCTTTCCAGCGACAGCACCCGCACGGCGGGGCGCAGATAGCTCAGGTTATGCGCCAGATAGGCCGCGAGCCCCCGCTCGGTCTGGAAGCCGGCCACCAGCACCTGACGCGCCGTCGCCAGCCGCTGCACACAGGCCGCAAACTCCGGCGTGGTCGCCAACTGATGATTGCGCATCACCGCGCGCAACTCGCGCTCCAGCGCGGCACCGCCCACTCCTTGTCCGGCATTGAAATGGGCCCGCAGCGCCGATCCCTGCAGCCACGGGCTGTCCCCCACCCCGGCAAAGGCCGCCAAATCGACATCGCTTTTCAGCGCCTCTTTCATCTCTTTCAGGTTGCGATAGCCCAGCGCGCGGGCAAACCGCCCCACCGAAACCTCTGACACCCGGATCGCCTGCGCGATGGTGGCCGAGGTTTCGAACGGCAGGCGCGCGATGTTTTCCAAAAGATACGCCGCAATCGCCCGCTCGTTCGGCGTGCCGCTCGAAAGCATGGCCTCCAGCCGCTCTTTCAGATCGTTGCCCGCGTCGTCCTGCATGGATTTCCCTTGGAAAATGCCCGGAGAATGGTCGTGCCTTTCGGCTGCGACTCCATCAGTGACAGTTAAATAACATTCCGTCAATCTTGACTGTAAACTAAAATTATCGCATCAAACCTGTATCTGACCCCGGCCCAAAGCCCCCGGCGTCGTTGCAGGAGCGTTCATGTCCGTCCCGCCCATCCGCCCGCCATTGCGCATTGATCACGCCGAACTGCGCCTGATCGAACTGCCGCTGATCCAGCCTTTTACCATCGCGACCGGCACCATGACCCGAAAGGTCTTTCCCCTCGTCGTTCTGCGCGGCGAAGGCTGTGAGGGCTATGCCGAAGGCGTCGCCGATGTGCTGCCCGACTACCTGCCGGAAACCATCGCCAGCTCGATGATGATGCTGCGCGATGTGTTCCTGCCGCAGCTGGTCGGCCACAGCTTTGAAAACCCGCAGGCGGTGGAACGGCTGATCCGGCCCTGGCGCGATCACCAGATGGCCAAGGCCACGGTGGAAATGGCGTTCTGGGATCTTTGGGCCAAGGTGCAGGGCCTGCCGCTGCGCTCGGTCCTCGGTGGCACCAAAACCGAGGTCGAGGTCGGCGTCTCGCTCGGCATCCGTGACATTCCCCGCACGCTGACCGAGGTGGCGCTGCATGTTCAGCAAGGCTATCGCCGCATCAAGCTCAAGGTGATGCCCGGTCACGATCTGCGCCTGCTGCAAGCCGTGCGCCACGACTTCCCCGACATCCACCTGACGGTGGATGCCAATTGCTGCTACACCATGGCCGATCTGCCGGTGCTGCGCGCGATGGACCAGTTCGGGCTGGATTACATCGAACAACCGCTCGCCTGGAATGACCTGCACGATCACGCCCGGCTGCAGGCCATGCTGTCCACCCCGATCTGCCTGGACGAATGCATCCGCTCCGTCGCCGACTGCCGCAAGGCACTGGTCAGCGATGCGGGCCGCGTCATCAACATAAAGGTCGGCCGTCTGGGCGGCCATACCGAGGCAAAGCGCGTGCATGACATCTGCCAAGCCTGGGATGTACCGGTCTGGTGCGGTGGCATGCTGGAGGCGGGCATCGGCCGCGCCCACAACATCCACCTGTCCACGCTGGAACAGTTCACCCGCCCCGGCGACACCTCGTCGTCGTCGCGCTACTTCCACCGCGACATCGTGGCGGAAAAGCTGGAAACCACCGACGGTCTGATGCCGGTCCCCGCCAATGGCGCCGGGATCGGGGTGACGCTGGACTGGGATTTCCTGAACACCGTCACCACCACGACCGAAAGCTTTGCCCCGTGACGATCCAGTACCGCGATCTGGCCGGTCTTGCCGAATTTCGCGCCGCACAGCAGATGCAGCAAACCGTCTGGGGCATGGATGATCAGCCCGACCCCGCCGATCTGATGATGGTCGTGCAATCCGAAGGCGGCATCTGCGCCGGCGCGTTTCAGGGCGACCAGCTGGTGGGCTATGTCTTTGGCTTTGCCACCCGCGATCCGCAGGTGCAGCACAGCCACCGGCTTGCGGTGCTGCCCGACTGGCGCGGCGCGGGCATCGGTGTGGGGCTGAAGCTCTATCAACGCGCGTGGTGTCAGGCGCGCGGCATCCGCATCATGCGCTGGACCTACGACCCGTTGATCACCCGCAATGCCCATCTGAACATTGCAAGGCTGGGCGGCATCGGCCAACGCTATCTGGTCAATTACTACGGCGCCGAAGGCAGCTATCAGGGCGGCATCGACAGTGACCGCATCGTGGTCGAACTGCACCTGACCGACCGCCCCGCCACCACCGCGCAGGCCCGCGTCAGCGTCCCGCGCGATTTTTCCTTGCTGCTGCGCACCGATCCCGATGCCGCCGCCCAGACCCGGCTGCAAACCCGGCAGGCGATGACCGCCCTGTTCGATCAGGGGCTGGTGATCACCGGGTTTGACGCCACCACCGGCAGCTATGACTTTGGCCAGACCGACGCACCGGTCTGCCACGCGGGTTAAGCGTGACAGGTGCGAGGGCGCAAGCGCTTACAGCCGCTTGCCGGTATCGCTTGCGAACAGATGCAGCCGCCCCTCGGGCGGGGCCACCCGCAGCCGCTGACCGCGCGCCGCAGCCGTGCTGCCCGGCAGCCGCAGCGTGATCGCCACGTCAGACCCTTCGATCATGCCATAGCCAAAGGCATCCGCCCCCAGCCATTCGACCGACCGCAGCACCACCGGAATCCCCGGTGTATCATCACCCACGATCTCCATATCCTCGGGCCGCAGCCCCAGCCGCACCTCGCGATCCGCAGGCAACCCGGCCAGCGGCAACCGATGCCCGCCCGGCAGCACCGCCACCCCCGCCTCGACCTGCACGGTAAAGATGTTCATCGCCGGTGATCCGATGAACCCCGCCACAAACTCGCTGGCGGGCGTCATATACACCTCATGCGGGGTGGCGATCTGCTCGGCCACACCCTTGTTCATCACGATCAGCCGGTCGGCAAGGGTCATCGCCTCGACCTGATCATGCGTCACATAGAGCATGGTCTGCCCCGTGGTCTGGTGCAGATCCTTGATCTGCAACCGCATCTGCACCCGCAGTTTCGCATCCAGGTTCGACAGCGGCTCATCCAGCAGAAACGCCGACGGTTCCCGCACCAGCGCCCGCCCCATCGCCACCCGCTGCCGCTGCCCGCCAGACAAGGCACGCGGCTTGCGGTCCAGATACGGCTCCAGCTCCAGCATCGCCGCGGCTTTTGCCACCCGCTGATCAATCTCGGCCTTGGGCATCTTGGCGATCTTCAAGCCATAGGCCATGTTTTCCCGCACGCTCATATGCGGGTACAAAGCGTAGTTCTGGAACACCATCGCAATGTCGCGCTGGCGTGGTTCCAGATCGTTCACCACCTTGTCGTTGATCTCGATGGTCCCCGCGCTGATCCCCTCCAGCCCCGCCACCATGCGCAGCAAGGTGGATTTGCCGCAGCCCGACGGCCCGACAATCACCACAAATTCGCCATCGGCGATGGTCATCGTGATCCCGTGGATCACCTCTTGCCCGGCATAGTTTTTGCGCAGGTCGTTCAGAAAGATATTGGCCATTTACTTCTCCGTCTCGACAAGACCCTTCACGAACCAGCGCTGCATCAGCACGACCACAAGGATCGGCGGCAGAATGGCCAGCACCGAAGTCACCATGACGAGGTTCCAGGGGGTATCGGCATCGGCGAAAGAGATCATCTTTTTCAACGCGATGACGATGGTGTTCATTTCATTCGAATTCGTGACGAGCAGCGGCCACAGATACTGCGTCCAGCCATAGATGAACTGAATCACAAAGATCGCCGCCACATTGGTCAGCGACAGCGGCCACAGAATGTCTTTGAAGAACCGCCACGGCCCCGCGCCATCCACCCTAGCTGCTTCCAGCAGCTCATCGGGAATGGTCATGAAAAACTGCCGGAACAGCAGCGTCGCGGTGGCCGAGGCAATCAGCGGCAGGATCAGACCGGCATAGGTGTCGATCAGACCCAGATCGACCATCACCTTATAGGTCGGCTGAATCCGCACCTCGACCGGCAGCATCAGGGTGATGAAGATCAGCCAGAAGCACGCCATCCGCAGCGGAAACTTGAAGAACACGATCGCATAGGCCGAAGCCATCGAAATCGCGATCTTGCCCAGCGCGATCCCCATCGCAATCAGCGTGGTATTGCCCAGCAGCCGCCACAGGCTGACCCCGCCGATCCGGTCAATCTCACCGGAAAACGCGCCCCGGTAATTCTCATACCCCTCGCTCCCCGGCAGCAGCGGCAGCGGCGGGCGCAGGATGGTCTGCACCGAATGGGTCGAGGCGATAAAGACGTAATAGACCGGAAAGGCCACGATGATCACGCCAAGGATCATCCAGAAATGCGCCGTCAACCGCGCCGCGCCCCGCGCCGCCAGCGGGCTTGTCGCTCCGTTATCCATAATGCACCCGCTTTTCAATGAACCGGAACTGGAACGCGGTCAGCGCGATCACGATCACCATCAGGATCACCGACTGCGCGGCGGAATCGCCCATGATCAGGTTCACGAACCCGTCGTTGTAAACCTTGTAGACCAGCGTTTCCGTGGATCGCCCCGGCCCGCCACTGGTCACGGCATGAATGATCCCGAACGTGTCGAACAGCGCATACACCGTATTGACCACCAGCAGGAAAAACGTCGTCGGCGTCAGCAGCGGGAACACGATGGTCCAGAACGCATGTCGCCGGCTTGCACCGTCAATCGCCGCCGCCTCCAGCAGGGATTTCGGTATCGCCTGCAATCCGGCCACAAAGAACAGGAAGTTATAGCTGATCTGCTTCCACGTTGCCGCTGCCACCACCAGCGCCATCGCCTGTTCGCCATCCAGCAGCGGATTCCAGGCGATGCCCAACTGGCGCAAGGGCCAGGCCAAAGTGCCAAAGGACGGGTTGAACATGAACAGCCACAGCATCCCCGCAATCGCCGGGGCCACGGCATAGGGCCAGATCATCAGCGTGCGGTAAAACCCTTTGCCCCTGACGATCTTTTCCACCTGCACCGCAAGGAACAGCGCAATCGTCATCGCAAAAAACGCGACCAGCAGCGAGAACACCACCGTGACCTGCGCCGCATTCAGATAGGCCGGGTCATTCAGCACCTTGCGAAAGTTGGCCAGCCCGACAAACGTGCTCGACAGCCCGAACGGGTCTTCGCGCAGCACAGACTGGCGAAAGGCCTGCGCGGCAGGCCAGTAGAAAAAGATCAGCGTGATCGCCAGTTGCGGGGCCAGCAGCAGCCAGGGCAACAACTTGTGCGGAAAGACGGTGCGGCGCATCCACATTCCTTGCTTTGCGTCAAAAGAAAAGGCGCGCACCGGCTGTGTGCCGATGCGCGCCTGATGGAAACAGCCTTAGCCGCCAGTGGCTTCTTTGATCGCCGCATTGCCGCGCGTCGCAGCCGAGGTCATCGCCTCTTCTGCGGTTTGCTGACCGGCAAGCATCTTCTCGAACTCTTCGTTCAGAATGTCGCGGATCTGCGGCAGGTTCGGTGCGCGCACGCCCTTGGAGTTTTCGGTCGGCGCCTTGCCCATCATCTGGGTGATCGGAACCTCACGCGCCGGGTTGGTGTCGTAAAAGCCCGAGGCTTTGGTGGCCTCATAAGCCGCCATCGTCACCGGCAGATAGCCCGAAACTTCATGCAGGTACTGCTGCACTTCGGTCTGCGACAGGTAGTTGAAGAAGGTGCCCACGCCTTTGTAGACCTCATCCGACTTGCCGCCCATCACCCACAGCGACGCGCCACCCGGCACGGTGTTCTGCGGCGCGCCTGTCGCGGTTTCGTCATAGGGCAGCTGGCCGATGCCATAGTTGATGCCAGCCTTGACGATATCGCCCAGACCGCCCGAGCTTTCGGTCAGAATCCCGCACTCGCCCGAGGTAAAGTTCTGCTTGGCTTCCGAGGTGCGGCCGCCATAGACAAACACGCCCTCTTTGCCCAGATCGGCAAGCTCCTGGAAATGCTTGACAAACAGCGGACCGTTGACCGCCAGCTCCGGCGTGCCCGCCAGCCCGTTTTCGTTGCTGCCCCAGGACACGTTGTTCCAGGCGGCAAAGTTCTCGGTGTGGATCCAGGTCAGCCAGGTCGAGGTATAGCCGCAGGTTGCCGCTCCGCTTTCCTTGACCTGACGCGCCGCAGCCCAGACCTCGGCCCAGGTTTTCGGCGGGGCGTTCACATCAAGACCGGCCTTTTCGAAAATGTCCTTGTTATAGAACAGGATCGGCGAGGACGAGTTGTAGGGGAACGACAGCATCTCGCCTTCGGGGCTGGAATAATAGCCCACGATGCCCGGCAGATACTGGCTCTTGTCAAAGCTGAAACCGGCTTCGGTCAGCACTTCGGCCACCGGCTTGATCGCGCCCTGCGCGCCCATCATGACCCCGGTGCCCACGTCGAACACCTGAATGATATCGGGCGCTTGCCCGGCGCGGAATGCGGCGATGCCTGCGTTCAGCGTTTCGGGATAGGTGCCCTTGAACACCGGCTTGACCACATAATCCGACTGGCTGGCGTTGAAATCACCGGCGATCTTTTCGACCACTTCGGAATTCGCGCCGGTCATGGCATGCCACCAGGAAATCTCGGTCTGGGCCTGCGCTGCCAGCGGCAGCGACACAAACCCTGCAACCAGCAGGTTTACGGTTTTCATGTTTGTCTTCCTCCTAGGGATCTATTGACTGGGCACCTATTCCCGAAAATCACGACAGTCGTGTAACATTCGGCCTCCCCGGCACCCCTTCATGACAAACTAAACGACTTTTTTGATCGAAAAGTCAATTTCTATGCGCAGACGCTCTTTGCCTTCGCCCGAAAGCTGCATCCTGCGCCAGATGGAGCGGTATCAGCCATTCGGTCGCCCTGCGCATCGTCGCCGGGCTTACGCAGCAGGATGCCCGACGGCCAAAGGGGCTGATCATCCCTGTCGCAGGCTTGCAGGCCGAGGG
This sequence comes from Pseudotabrizicola alkalilacus, assembly GCF_003443995.1. GTDB lineage: Bacteria > Pseudomonadota > Alphaproteobacteria > Rhodobacterales > Rhodobacteraceae > Pseudotabrizicola > Pseudotabrizicola alkalilacus. Next base: position 149,455 of record NZ_QWEY01000009.1, on the reverse strand, counting down.
GCCGGCGATGCCGTCCCTCATCACCTTCGCCAACCGCACCCGCGCACGTTCCGGCACGAGCTTTTCAGTCGTCATCCACCACCACAACCCCGGTTGTGATCCGGGGAAATCGTTAAATTTCCCTTAATTTCGCGGGATCAACTTATTGAAAACAAAGGACATCACCTGCTGTAACACAGGGGGCACTCACGCCCCCCGCCGCGCCTCCAGCGCTGCCTTGACCACCAGCGCCACCAGCGCCAGCAAGGTCAGGACCGAGGCGGCCGCAAAGGCCCCGGTCGCGTTCAGGTCGTTGAACAGCAGCTCCACATGCAGCGGCAAGGTGTTGGTCTGGCCCCGGATATTGCCCGACACCACCGACACCCCGCCAAACTCCCCTACCGCCCGCGCCGTGCAAAGCACCGCCCCATAGAGCAAGGCCCAGCGGATATTGGGCAGGGTCACGCGGGTAAACACCTGCCACCCGCTCGCCCCCAGCGTCACCGCCGCCTGCTCCTGCTCCGACCCCTGCGCCTGCATCAAGGGCAGCACTTCGCGGGCGACAAAGGGGGCGGTGACAAACATCGTGACCAGCACGATGCCGGGCAGGGCAAACATCACCTGCAGATCGTTGGCCTGCAACCACGGCCCCAGCAATCCCTGACGCCCATAGAGCAACAGATAGCAGATCCCCGCGATGATCGGCGAGATCGAGAACGGGATCTCGATCGCCGTCACCAATATCCCGCGCCCCCAGAACCGGAACCGCGCAATCGCCCAGGCGGCGGCGATGCCAAAGGCAATATTGATCGGCACCACGATCAGCGCCACGATGCTGGTCAGCCAGATCGCATGCACCGTCGCCGGATGCATCAGGTTCGCGGCATAAACCCGCCACCCCTCCGCAAAGGCGCGGGCAAAGATATAGGCCAGCGGCGCCACCACGATCAGCAGCGTCACCGCCACCGCCACCCCGATCAGCAGACGGGGCGCCAATGCGCTCTGGTTCGGGTTCACCGTTGCAACAGCCTGCATCACGCCCCCCTGTGCCGCGCCGCCCAGGCCTGCAGCCGGTTCGACACCACCAGCAGAACCAGCGCAAAGAACAGCAGCACCAGCGCGATGGCAGCGGCCCCGTTATAGTCAAACTCTTCCAGCCGGATGAATGCCAGCAGCGCCGCAATCTCGGTCTTGAACGGCAGGTTGCCCGCGATGAACACGATCGCCCCGAACTCGCCCAAGCTGCGGGCAAAAGCAATCGTGCAGCCCGCCAGCCACGCGGGCAGGATCTGCGGGAACACCACGCGGGTAAAGATCGTGACCTCGGACGCGCCCAGTGTGCGGGCCGCCTGGTCGAGGGCCGGGTCCAGATCCTCCAGCACCGGCTGCACGGTCCGAACCACAAACGGCACCGACGTAAACGCCATGGCCAGGGCAATACCCCAGATGGTGTAGACCACCGAAATCCCCTGCGGCTCCAGCCAGGCACCGATCCAGCCATTGGCCGAGAACAGCGCCGTCAGCGACAGCCCCGCCACTGCCGTCGGCAGGGCAAAGGGGATGTCCATCAGCGCATCCAGCAGCCGCTTGCCGGGAAAGTCATAGCGCACCAGCACCCAGGCCATCAGCAGGCCGTAGACCGCATTGAACGCCGTCGCAATTGCGGCGGCGGTCAGGGTGATCTGAAACGCGGCCACCGCGCGGGGCGCGCTGACGATGGCCCAGAACCGCGCCGGGCCGATTTCGGCCCCTTTCAGGATCAGCGCCAGAACCGGGATCAGGATGATCACGGTCAGGTAGAGCAATGTCGTGCCGAGGCTCAGTGTGAACCCCGGCAGAACACGCTTGGCGCGGATGGGCGCGGCAACGGCGGTCATTGGTTGACAAACACCTGATCGAGGATCGCGCCATCGGCCAGATGCTCGGCCCGGATCGCATCCCAGCCGCCAAAGACCTCATCCACCGTGACCAGACGCACCTCGGGGAAGTCGGCGGCGTATTTCGCCGACACTTCGGCATCGTTCACCCGGTAGAAGTTCTGCGCCAGAATATCCTGTGCCTCAGGCGAATACAGCCATTCCAGATAGGCCGTCGCCACCTCGGTCGTGCCTTTCTTCTCTGCATTTTCCGCAACCACAGCCGCCGGGAACGCGGCGAACAGCGAGAGCGAGGGCGTCACGCGCTCGAACCCCTTGTCGGCATATTCGCGGGCAATCCCGCCGGTTTCGGCCTCAAAGGTCACCAGCACATCACCCAGCTCCCGCTCGGCAAAGGTTTGGGTGGCGGCGCGGCCGCCGGTGTCGAACACCGGCACCGAAGACAGGATTGCTTTCACAAACTCCTGCGCCTTTGCATGGTCGCCGCCGTTCTGTTCCAGCCCGTAGGCGTAGGCGGCCAGATAGGTATAGCGCGCGTTGCCGCTGGTTTTCGGGTTGGGGAAAATCGGGGCCACGTCTTCACGGGCAAGATCCGACCAGTCCTGAATGTTCTTGGGGTTGCCCGCGCGCACCAGAAACGCGGGCAGCGAGTAATAGGGCGAGGCACCGTTCGGCAGCTTGTCACGCCAGTCAGCGGGCAAAAGACCGCCCTCGGCCAGCACGTCAATGTCGGTTTCCTGATTGAAGGTCACCACATCGGCGGCCAGCCCTTCCAGGATGGCGCGGGCCTGACGCGACGATCCGCCATGGCTTTGGTCAATGGTCAGATCGCGGCCGGTGTCAGCCTTCCACTTGGCGATGAACGCCGGGTTCAGTGCCTCGAACAGCTCACGCGCGATGTCGTAGCTGACGTTCAGGATGCTGTCCTGTGCGGCGACGGGGGCGGCGACCCCGAGGCTGGCGGCCAAAACGGCGGCCTTGATCAATCCGTGTTTCATTGGCGTTTCTCCTTGAGAATGGGAAGCGGACGGGGCGCGTCGCTCTGGGCGATGCCGTCCAAAGCGAAAACCGCGCCGGTCAGGGGGCGCAGGCGGTAAGCGGTGCCAAGGGTCAGATCGGGCGCGGAATGACGCAGCAGATCGACGGGAACTTCGGTGCCATCGGCGCGGCGCATGCTGGCGCGGATCATCGCGCCATTGCTGGATTTATGCGCCAGAACCCATGGGCTTGCCGGGTCTGCTTCCAGCGCGATGGCGTCGGGACGCAGGAACAGCTGCGCGGGGCCATCGGCCATCGCCCGGCGTTCCAGTGCGCGGGCATCGAGCCCCGCAGCCTCGGCCCGGCCGGCGCGCAGGGTCACGGGAAGCTCGACCACGGCCCCCATGAAGCGGGCGACAAAGGGCGAGGCCGGGCGGTCATGAATCTGGTCAGCGCTGCCGATCTGCTCGATCCGGCCCTCGCCCATCACGACCACGCGGTCGGCAAGCTCAAACGCCTCTTCTTGATCATGGGTCACGAACAGCGTCGTTGATCCGGTCTGTTGATGCACCTCGCGCAGCCAGCGGCGCAGGTCGCGGCGGATGGCGGCATCCAGCGCGCCAAAGGGTTCGTCCAGCAACAGCACCGCCGGTTCGATGGCAAGCGCGCGGCCAAGCGCCACACGCTGCCGCTGCCCGCCCGAAAGCTGGGTGGGGTAGCGGTCGGCCAGATGCGGGATCTGCAACAGCGCCAACAGCTCGGTCACCTTTGCCGCGATCACCGATTTGCCGGGACGCTCGGCGCGGGGGCGCACGCTCAGGCCAAAGGCGATGTTGTCGCGCACGGTCATATGCGGGAATAGGGCGTAGTGCTGGAACACAAAGCCGATGCGCCGCTTTTGCGCGGGCAGATCCAGCCAGTTCTGGCCGTTGACGACCAGTCCGCCCGCATCGGGCCAGTCCAGCCCGGCGATGATCTTGAGCAGGGTCGTCTTGCCAGAGCCGGAAGGCCCCAGCAGCGCCACCAGCTCTCCGTCGTTGATGCTCAGGTCAATGCCACGCAAGACCGCAGTCGGCCCGAAGCTTTTGGTCAGCGATGAGATGGCGATTGTCATGTGGATATTCCCAAGATCACCGGGAAATAGTTCCACATTCAGGGCTGTTCAATCTCTCTTAGGGCAAAATCAGCCGATCACACCGCCATTATCCGGAACATATTTCCGAAATCCATCAAAGCTATCGCTGTGTTGTCCGCTCGCCGCTGCATCTGTCGGAATTCTGTGCCGCTTGGACGGAACGGATAGCAAGGCGGTTCTTTTCGCAAAAGCATTCGGCTGTGACGGGAAAGGGCACCGTTTCAGTTCGCGACATCGGTATAAGTGCAGGCCCAGAATACTTTGGTTTCAACATCATCCAGCGCGCGCAAACCGTGTTTCAGCGTGCTGTCAAAATAAGCGCAATCGCCGACGTCCAGAATCACCGGCTGGTAATGCTCCACCGTCAGCTCAACCCGGCCAGACAGCACGTAAAGCGTCTCTTCACCGGTATGCGATTCCAGATCGGCGGGCGTCAGGGGCGCGCGTTTTTCCACAAGTGTCACCAACGGGATGATCTTTTTTTCGGCCAGCGCATTGCACAACACTTCGTATTCAAAGTTCCTGGAGCGCACCTTGCGCCCCTCGCCCGCTTTGGTCACGGTCAACCGCGTGGTGGGCGCCGCCTCGTGCTCTGCCGAAAACAGCCGTTCCATGCCGATTTCATACGCGCGGGCAATCTTTACAAGGTTTTCATAGCTCGGCGAGACCCGGCCATTCTCGATCTTGTGTATCGTCGACAAGGCCAGCCCGGAGCGTTGGGCTGCCATTTCCAGCGTGTAACCACAGGACTGGCGCACGGTTTTCATCCGCGCGCCCAGATCCACGCGCAGTTGCTGACGTTCCCTGTCCCAGTCATCCGCGACCGGGAGCCTTGTGGTTTTTTCCGTTTCAGTCATATTTTTCTTTTATTACCAGTTTTACCGATTATGCTTATATTTGAGTCGAACATAGCAGCAGTCTGTCGGCGTGTCCAAGACCCGGCACCGCAACACCGGCACTTTCAGATGCTGACCAACAGGAGCTTTCCATGAATCGCGATGTTTTCCACGGCACCATTCCCGCGCTGCTCACCCCTTGCACGCCTGACCGCCGTCCCGATTTCGATGCGCTGGTGCGCAAGGGGCAGGAGATGATGACGGCGGGCATGTCTGGCGTGGTCTATTGCGGCTCGTGCGGTGACTGGCCGCTGTTGAGCGATGCCGAGCGGATGGAGGGCGTGGCGCGGCTGACTGCGGCGGGTGTGCCGGTGATTGTCGGCACCGGCGCGGTCAACACCAGATCCGCCGTGGCCCATGCCGCCCATGCGCAGGAAATCGGGGCGGCGGGTCTGATGGTCATCCCGCGGGTGTTGTCGCGTGGCCAGTCGGTCGCGGCGCAGCGCAACCATTTCAAGGCCATTCTGGACGCGGCCCCGAATGTGCCCGCGATCATCTACAACAGCCCATATTATGGCTATGTGACCAAGGCCGATCTGTTCTTTGCCCTGCGCGCCGAACATCCCAACCTGATCGGGTTCAAAGAATTCGGCGGCAAGGCCGACATGAGCTATGCAGCCGAGCACATCACCTCGCAGGAGGATGAGGTGATCCTGATGGTCGGGGTTGATACCGAGGTCTATCACGGCTTTGTCCGTTGTGGCGCGGTTGGGGCGATCACCGGAATCGGCACGATCTTTCCCAAGGAAACCCTGTTGCAGGTCGCCCTGTCACGCCGCGCGGCGGGGGGGTGTGTCGAATCGGATCTGCGCGCCCGCGAGCTGGCCGAGGCGTTTTCGGTGCTGGCCAAATTCGACGAAGGCGTTGATCTGGTGCTGTACTTCAAGCACCTGATGGTGCTGAAGGGCGAAGAACAGTATCGCCTGAATATCTATGAAACCGACGCGCTGTCGCCCTCGCAGGCCGGGTTCTGCACGGCGCAGTTCCACCAGTTCAACGCCTGGTTTGCCAACTGGTCGAAACAGGGTGGGGTGATCGCTGAATGCATGTGATCGACAGCCATACCGGGGGCGAGCCGACGCGGGTGATCCTGACCGGCGGGCCGGACCTTGGCTCCGGGTCGCTGGCGGATCGCGCGGCCCGGTTGGCGCAGGACCATCAGCCGTTTTGCCGCGCGGTCTGTGCCGAGCCGCGCGGTCAGGTCGCGATGGTCTGCGCGCTGCTGGTGCCGCCGGTGGATCCGGCCTGCGTGGCGGGGGTGATTTTTTTTGACGCCGCAGCCGTGCTGGGCATGTGCGGGCACGGCACCATCGGGCTGGCGGTGACGCTGTTTCATCTGGGGCAGATCGGGCCGGGCCGGCACCTGATCGAAACCCCGGTCGGGGTGGTGGCGGTGGATGTGGCCGACGCGCATACCGTGGCCGTCACCAATGTGGAAAGCCGCCGTCTGCACCAAGGGCTTACCGTTGCTGTAGACGGCTTTGGCGTTGGCACACAGCATATCACCGGCGATGTGGCCTATGGCGGCAATCACTTCTTTCTGGTGGACCCCAGCCCCATTCCCGTGGCCCCAGACAATATCCGCCAGCTGACCGACCTGACCGTCGCGCTGCGCGCGGCGGTGCTGGCGCAAGGGATTATGGTGGATCACGTGATCCTCTATGGCCCCGCCGTCAGCCCCGCCGCGCACAGCCGCAACTTTGTGCTGTGCCCCGACGACAGCTATGACCGCTCGCCCTGTGGCACCGGCTGTTCGGCGCGGCTGGCCTGTCTGGCCGCCGACGGGCGGCTGGCCGAGGGCGACGAGATTGTGCAGGAAAGCATCATCGGCAGCAGCTACCGGCTGTCCTGGCGGCAGGGGGCGGCGGGCGGTGTGATCCCGCTGATCACCGGGCAGGCCTTTGTGATGGCCGACAGCACGCTGATCTTTGACCCCGCCGATCCGTTCAAGGACGGCATCAGCGCCTGACACCCGGTCCGGTGCCGCTGTGGCGCCGGGCCCTTCCCCTCCCTTCGCGTAGGTTAGATCCGTAGCATGGCCGCGACTGACACTCTGGACATCATCGTCATCGGCGCCGGAATCATCGGCGTCACCACCGCGCTGGCGTTGCAGACGGACGGGCACCGGGTACGGATTCTGGACCGCAAGGGCGTGGCTGCCGAAACCTCTGCGGGCAACGCGGGGGCCTTTGCCTTTACCGACATCGAGCCGCTGGCCAGCCCCGGTATCATGCGCAAAGCACCGAGTTGGCTGCTGGACCCGCTGGGGCCGTTGTCGCTGCGGGCGCGCTATGCGCTGACCATCGCGCCGTGGATGCTGCTCTTCTGGCGGGCCACGCGGGCCGACCGCTACGCCGCGGGGGTCGCTGCCCAAGCCAGCCTGATGCAGCATTCCCGCGCCGCACTGGAGCGGCTGATCTCCCGCGTCTCGGGGGAGGCGATGATGCGCCGCGAAGGGCAGTTGCAGTTGTATGAGGGGCAGGCGCAATTCGCGGCCAGCCTGCCCGCGTGGGATCTGCGCCGCCAGCATGGCGTGGCCTTTGATCTGCTGGACAGCCCCGGCGCGATTGCCGAGATTCAGCCCGGCCTGTCGCCCCGCTTTACCCATGCCGGGTTCACGCCGGACTGGATCAACACCACCGATCCCGCGCGCTGGACGCAGCATCTGGCGCAGCAGTTCATCAAGGCGGGCGGCGAGATCGCGATCGCAGAGGTTCTCGCCTTGCGGCAGGACGGCGATGGCGTGACGCTGGAGACCACCACCGGACCGATGCGGGCGGCGCAGATCGTGCTGGCAGCGGGCGCGTGGTCGCATCATCTGGCACGCACGCTTGGCGAGCGCATTCCGCTGGAGACCGAGCGCGGCTACAACACCACCTTTCCCACCGACAGCATCGGCTTGCGCACGCATCTGACCTTTGGCAACCACGGCTTTGTCGTCAGCCGGATCGGCGCGGGGCTGCGGGTGGGCGGCGCGGTGGAACTGGGCGGGCTGACCCTGCCGCCGAATTTCCGTCGGGCGGAAGTTCTGGTGCAAAAGGCTGCGGCCTTTCTGCCCGGTTTCGATCCGCAGGGCGGCACGCAATGGATGGGCTTCCGCCCGTCGCTGCCCGACAGTCTGCCCGTCATTGCCCGTGCGCGTCGTGCCGACCGGGTGATCTATGCCTTTGGCCACGGGCACCTAGGCCTGACCCAATCGGCGGGCACGGCAGAGCTGGTGGCCGCCCTTGCCGCGCGACGCGCGCCCGCCATTGCGCTGACCCCGTTTGAGGCGGGGCGGTTTGCATGGACAGGCCGCTGATCTTACCTTGCGCTGACAGTTAGCCGAAGTGCAGTGCCGCGATGGCCAAAACGGCGGGTATCGTCTGGATAAACAGAATTTTCCGGCTCGCCGTCGCCGCGCCAAAGATCCCGGCGACGGCAATGCAGATCAGGAAGAACAGCTTGAAGGCATAGCCTTCGGCCCCTTGCACCAGCCCGACGATCAGCCCGGCCGCCAGAAACCCGTTATACAGCCCCTGATTGGCGGCGAGTGTGCGGGTCGCGGTTGCAAACTCCGGCTTCAGCCCAAACGCGCGCAGCCCTGCGGGTTTGTCCCAAAGAAACATCTCCAGAATGAGAATCCAAAGGTGAAGCGCCGCGATCAGGGCAATCAGAACATCAGAGATCATGAGGGCCCCTCGCCAATGCCCCAAAATCATGCCCGTGTTGTCCGGTCAGCGCAACAGCTACAAATGTGGCGCATCTGCCGGTCTTTCTGGCCCTGACCCCGCAACTGTCGCCGCAATGCAGCAAATCCGTCACACGCCCGTCGCTCTTTTGCGAGAAAGAGGGGGCAAAGGGTGGCGCGGAGCAGTTGCATGACCAGATCAATCCGGCATCACAGAGGTCTGTTTCTGTCGGACCTGCATCTGGGTACGCTGGGCAGCCGGTCAGACCTGATCTTGTCCTTTCTGCAGCACAACCGGGCCGAATCCTACTTTCTGGTCGGTGACGTTCTTGACCTGTGGCAACCGCTGTTGCCGCACTGGACCGAGGATGCGCAGCGTGTGCTGGATCATCTGCGCGACCGTCAGCAGGCCGGGGCGGTGATCCATTATCTGCGCGGCAACCACGATCCCGACCCGACGCTGGCGCCGAAACCGAAATGTCTGGATGTGGTCGCGGTGGATGAGCTGATCTATCACGCCGGGGATCAGCGCAGGTATCTGGTGCTGCACGGTGACATTGCCGATGCGCGCGTCGTGCGGTCCCACGTCATGACCCGTCTGGGCAGCCGGATTGACCATATTCTGCGCCGTCTGGACCGTGGCTTGTCCGTGCTGCGGCGGGACACGTCTGCCGAAGCCCGCAGCACGATCGAAGCCTTGCTCGCTGGCGTGAACTCGCTGCTGTATCGTGGTCGCAAGCACGAACGCCGTCTGGTGGACATGGCCCGGCAAAAGGGCGTGCATGGCGTGATCTGCGGGCATTTCCACATTGCCGGGCTGCACGATCACCATGGCCTGACCTATGCCAATTGCGGCGACTGGCTGGACAGCATGACCGCCCTTGCCGAAGACCATGACGGCACCCTGCGGCTGCTGTCCTGGCGTCCGGTGGCAGCGGCAATCCATGCCGGGCTGGCCACGCCGGAACCGGAGGGCGCAACATGACGGCCATGTTCCTGGCAACGGCCGCCACGGTGCTGATGATCGCGCATCTGGTGGCGGTCTGGCTGTATCTGCGCCGCCTTGACCGCCCCGAGCCGACCGGCGGGGTGATCGGCCAGCCCTTTGTGACGCTGCTGCGCCCGGTTTGCGGGTTGGACCCGTTTGACGAAGAAACGCTGCAATCGTCGTTTGATCAGCATTACCCGCGCTACGAGATCATCTTCTGCGCGCAATCTGCGGATGACCCGGTGATCGGGCTGGTGAACCGTTTGATCGCGCGCAACCCGCAGGTGCCCGCGCGGTTGCTGGTCGGCTATGACCGGATCTCGGGCAATCCCAAGCTGAACAATGTCTGGAAAGGCTGGAATGCCGCCAGCGGTGACTGGGTCTGCATGACTGATAGCAATCTGCTGCTGCCGCCGGACTATCTGGCAACGGTGGTCGGTTCCTGGGGGCCTGCGACCGGCATCGTGTCTTCGCCCCCCATCGGCATTCGTCCGCAGACCCTTGGCGGCCAACTGGAATGTGCGTTTCTCAACAGCAATCAGGCATTGCTGCAATTTGCTGCTGGCAGCGTCGGCCCCGCTTATGCGCAGGGCAAGACCCTGTTTTTCAACAAACCCTTGCTGGAACATGCCGGGGGCCTGCGGGCATTGGGGCAAACGCTGGCCGAAGATGCCGCAGCCACGCTGATCACGCGCGAGATGGGGCGCGAGGTGACGCTGACGCCGCTGCCCTATGCGCAGCCGATTGGCCGGCGCACCCTGGCGCAGGTCTGGAACCGGCAGCTGCGGTGGAGCCGGGTGCGGCGCGATGCCTTTCCGCTGCTGTTTGCGTTTGAGGTGCTGAACGGCGGTGTGGCCCCGGTCATCTGTGCCATTGCCGCACTGGTTCTGTCCGGCGGCGATCTGGCGTTTGGCGTGGGCTATGTCGCGCTGTGGTATCTGGCCGAGGTGTTTCTGGCCGCCCGCGCCGGATGGCCGATGGGGGTGCAGGGGGTGTTCCTGCTGGTCCTGCGCGATCTTATGATGCCGGCGATCTGGCTGACCACCTTCCTGCGCCGTGGCTTTGAGTGGCGCGGCACGGCGATGGCTGCGCAACCGGCGGCCAGTGCCGTACCTGCCGAGTGATCCCATGACAGAAGCCGAGGTCGGCGCGTTGATCCGCGATTATGGGATGCTGATCATCGCGCCCCTTGCTGTTCTGGAAGGCCCGGTGATTTCGGTGATCTCCGGCTATCTGGCAAAGGCGGGGCTGGTGTCGCTTCAGCTGGTGTTTGTGGTGCTTGTGGTGGCTGATCTGGCGGGCGACATTCTGCTCTATGGTCTGGGCCGCAAGGGGCGCGCCGGTGTCGCGCTGCCCTGGCTCGCACGCTTTGGTGTGACCCGGCGCCGTTTGGCGCAGGTCATCCGTGCCTTTCGCAAGAACGACGCGCGCATTCTGGTGATCGGCAAACTGACCCATTCGGCGGGGTTCGCGGTCTTGCTGGCCGCAGGCATGGCGCGGATGCCGTTCTGGCGGTTTCTGGCGCTGAACCTTTTGGCGACCGTTCCCAAGGTGATGATCTGTCTGGCGCTCGGCTGGTGGTTCGGCGCGATTTCGGACCGGATCGGCAACTGGCTGCTGGGTGGCACGCTGATGGTTGTCTTCTTTGTTGTCGTGTTTGCCGTTTACCATCTCAGAACCCGTCAGCGGAGTGAAAAATGACCCGTGCGATTACCTGCCTGATCCCCGCCCATAATGAGGCTGCCCGTATTGCCGGTGTTCTGGCGGCGGTTCAGGGCCATCCTATGATCAGCCGGATCATCGTGGTGGATGACGGCTCGAAAGACGACACGGCAGCGATTGCCGGGGCGGCGGGCGTCGAGGTTTTGCGCCTGATGCCCAATCGCGGCAAATCAGCCGCTCTGGCCGAGGCGCTGTCGCGGGTCAGGACCAGCCATGTGCTGCTGCTGGATGCCGATCTGACCGGCCTGACCGCTGCTGACCTGTCACGGCTGATTGCTCCGGTCGTCGGGGGCGGGGCGGATGTGTCGCTGTCGCTGCGCGGCAACGCCCCGTTTCTGTGGCACTGGCTGGGTGTGGATTACATCACCGGCGAGCGGGTGCTGCCGATGTGGCTGATCACGCCGCTGGTGCGCGACATCGGGGCTTTGCCTCGCTTTGGTCTGGAGGTATTTTTGAACACCCATATTCAGGCCGCTGGCCTGTCCGTCGCGATTGTCCGCTGGGCAGGCGTTGCCAGCCCGTCCAAGGCGCAGAAAAGCGGGTGGCGTGCCGGTATCCGGGCGGACATCGGCATGTTGCGCGACATTCTGCGGACTGTCTCGGTCGCGACCACGTTTGAGCAGATTGCGTATCTGCGGCGGGCCGCGCCCCGGCTTGGGTCACAGCGCGACCTGCGCCACTCCGGCCCCACGTTGCGCGAACGACTTCTGCGTGTGATCAAAGGCGTCCAGCGGCAGAGGGACCGTGAAACGCATTCCGACGCGACCCGCTAGCCCCCGACCGCCCGGCTATTCATGGCCACCCCGTTGGTTTATGGGTTTGAATTCCGCAGGACTTGCCAGCAGAGTCTGAGCGAAAGCCAAAGGGGGCATTGGGTGCAGGAGATAGCAGGCCAAAGGGTTCTGGTGACCGGAGCAGGTGGCTTTATCGGCAGTCACGTGATGACAACCCTCATGCAGTCCGGTGCTGTGCCCATCGGGCTGGTGCGAAGTCTGTCCCCTGTGCAGCAGGACAATGGCTTTGAATGGGTCGCTGCCGATCTGGTCACTGACCCGCTCGATGATCTTCTGGCCGGTTTGCGTCCCAATACGATCATCCATTGTGCCGGGCGCACTGCCGCCCCGGATACTGATGCGGGGCGGGAGGCTCTGTTTGCCGCCAATCTGACGGCCACCGCCCGGCTGATGTCTGCGGTGTCGCGGATGGGCCACCCCGTGCGGCTGGTCATCGTGTCATCAGCGGCGATCTGGGCCCCGATGCCACCCGGTCTCGTGGCGATTGACGAGACCCACCCGATGCGCCCCGTGGCAGCTTACGGCGTGAGCAAAGCGGCAGCGACCCTTCATGCCTTGGCCGAGGGTGACCGCCTTGATCTGGATCTGGCGGTAGCGGTGCCGTTCAACGTGATCGGCCCCGGCCAGCCCAGGCGGCTGGTGCCGCAGGCCTTTATCGAACAACTGCGCGCGCGTCCCGCCGCGCTTGCGCTGTCAAACGCAGCTGCGGTGCGCGACTGGATTGATGTGCGCGACGTGGCAACAGCACTCGTTGCGTTGTCGCAACCAAAGGGCCCGCGCGGCCTGTTCAACATCGCCTCGGGCAATGGGGTCAGCCTGCAAGATATGGCACTCGCCCTGTGCCAGATCGGCGGCTGGCCCCCGGTATTGCGCGAGGATGCAACGCATGGCGACTCTGGTGTCAGCCGAAGCATCGGCGACGCCCGGCGGCTGACCGCTGCGACCGGATGGACGCCGCAGATCACACTGGAAGCCAGCCTGCGGGACATGATCACCTCCGCCCCCTGAAGGCGTCACCCTCTGTCGCCGTGGCAGCCACCGCACCGCCTTGCCACACCGATTGATTGTGCGGATCACAAAACAGCATTTGACGCCGGAACGTCGCAGGCACATCTTCCGCCTCCGGACAGGAGTGTGCCCCATGTCGACCAGCGCCAAAGCCCCCGCGATAGCCCCGATCCTGACCCCGGTTCTGATCGCAGGTTGCGTGATCCTGATGCTTGGCTTTGCCATTCGCGCCAGTTTTGGCGTGTTCCAGATTCCGATTGCCGAAGAATTCGGCTGGGCGCGGGCGGAGTTTTCGCTGGCGATCGCGATCCAGAATCTGGCCTGGGGCATCGGCCAGCCGCTGTTCGGCGCGATGGCCGAGCGGTTTGGCGACCGCAAGGCGATCATCGCGGGCGCGCTGACCTATGCCGCCGGTCTGGTGCTGTCATCCTATGCGGTGACGCCCGGTCAGCATCAGTTGCTTGAGATCCTCGTGGGCTTTGGCATTGCCGGCACCGGCTTTGGTGTGGTGCTGGCGGTGGTCGGCCGCGCGGCAGCCCCCGAGCACCGCTCGATGACGCTGGGCATTGCCACCGCCGCGGGGTCGATGGGGCAGGTGTTCGGCGCGCCTCTGGCCGAGTTCCTGATGCAATCCTACAGCTGGCAAGAGGTGTTCGTGATCTTTGCCGCGATTATCCTGTGCAGCCTGTTCGCGCTGCCCTTCATCCGCTCACCGCATGTCGCCACCCGGGCCGAGCTGGAGGAAAGCATGGGCACGGTCTTGACCCGCGCGTTCAAAGATCCGTCCTTCAGCCTGATTTTCCTGGGCTTTTTCAGCTGCGGCTATCAGCTGGCCTTTATCACCGCGCATTTCCCCGCCTTTGTGACCGAGCTGTGCGGGCCGATTGACCCCGGCGGCATGCTGGCGGGGATGGGGATCAACACCACCTCGGCCCTGGGGGCGGTGGCGATTTCGGTGATCGGGTTGGCCAATATCGTGGGCACGTTGACGGCGGGGTGGCTGGGCAAGCGCTATACCAAGAAATACCTGCTGACCGGCATCTATGTTGCCCGCACCATCGCCGCCGCCGCCTTTATCCTGCTGCCGATCACGCCCGAGTCGGTGCTGATCTTTTCCGCCGTGATGGGGTCTTTGTGGCTGGCCACAGTGCCGTTGACCTCGGGTCTGGTCGCGCACATCTACGGCCTGCGCTACATGGGCACGCTTTACGGCATGGTGTTCCTGTCGCATCAGATCGGCGGATTTCTGGGCGTCTGGCTGGGCGGCAAGATGTATGACATCACCGGAGATTACACGCTGGTCTGGTGGATCGGCGTGGGGGTGGGCGCGTTTTCGGCCATCGTCCACCTGCCGATCCGGGAAAAGCCGCTGGTGGCGCTGCCCGCTTAGCCGTCTATCGGGGCGACGATCAGGATCTCCAGATCTGCCTCCGGAGTAAAATCGCGCTTTTCCACCTGAAACGTGGTTGGCCCGGTCTTCTTCACCCCCTCGGCGCAGAGCGACAGGATATGGCCCGCGTCACCCTTGTCCACCGTCAGGCGAAACCGCCCGATTGGCCCGGCCCAGGAATTGGCGGTGCGCAGCACATAGGCGATGTGCCAAGCCACGCCGGTCACCATTCCGTCCGACTCTGACGCGGCCAGATGTTTCGCCAGCCCGCGCGAGGTGGCTGCATCAATGCAATACTGCTGGCTCAGCCCCGACAGCCATTCGGCCTGCGGCGGATCCTGCCAGACAAAGATGCCCCCCGGAGGCCGGTTGTCGTAGCTGTGCGAGACCCGCAGCTGCTGCCCCGCCGGAAAGGTCTGGGTCCAGTGATAGCGCAGGATGACCGACCACAGCGGCATCACGTCTTCGCCGGTCAGGTCAGGCCCGTCGTTGAATGCCTCCAGCAGACCGTCATCTGCCATGGCGCGCAGGGTAGCGGAGTCCATCTGCTCCAGCGCCATCTGCACCGCCTCGGCATCGGGCACCAGCGGCAGGCCGTAGTGCAGCAAGCGCGCCGTCACATCCTCGCCCGGCGTGTCATATTGCTGCGACAGCGGGCGGCCCTCTTCCCAGAACGGCTCGATCACCGCGATCCGGTCGATGCTGACCGGCACCTCTCCCCCATCCACCACAGCGCGGAAATTGACCAGATCGGGTCGGCTGGGATCATCCGGCAGGTTGTATTCGGAATTCATCAGATAGCTGAGGGCAATCGGCGGCAGCGGAAAGATCACCTCGCCCGTCACATCGGCATCGGTCAGGTTGCGGAACACATAATCGACCCGCACCTGATCGCGGCTGATGAACAGGTCTTCCTCTTCCATCGCGATGGCGTCGGTCTGGCCAAAGGTCAGCCCGGTCGCGCTTAGCCCGCCAAAGCCGTCATTGGCCTGCGCCATGGGCGCGACCGCCATCGCCAGACCTGCCGCCAGAACAGCCAGAAAACGCATCCCAATTCTCCAATCCGATGTGCGCCCACTCTGCCCCCCACGCGGGGCTTCGGCAAGGCCGATCCTTGGCCTCGGGCCTTTGATGTCCGCAGGTTGACCCGCCTTCGTGAGCCTGCAATGGTCGCGCTCCATCGGGGAGGATGACCAGACATGCGCGCCGGAATTGCAGCCCTGCTGGCGGCCTATGTGCTCAGCCAGTTCTACCGTGCCTTTCTGGCGGTTCTGACCCCGGTGCTGCAGACCGATCTGGGCGCAACCGCCAGCGATCTGGCCGCCGCCTCGGGCCTGTGGTTTCTGGCCTTTGCCGTGATGCAGATCCCGGTGGGCGAGGCGCTGGACCGGATTGGTCCGCGCCTGACCACGGCTGCGCTGGTCGGCACCGGCGCAGTCGGGGCGGTGATCTTTGCCATGGCGGGCGGGCCGGGGGCGATCAAGCTGGCCATGGTGCTGATCGGGATAGGCTGTTCGTCGGTGCTGATGGCATCCTATTACATCTTTGCCCGCAGCTATGCGCCAGCGGTGTTTGGCACGCTGGCCGGGGCGACCGTGGGCATCGGCAATCTGGGCAACATCGGCTCGTCGCTGCCGTTGTCGCTGGCGGTCGAGGCCTTCGGCTGGCGCGGTTCGCTCTGGGGGCTGGCGGCGATCACGGCGCTTATCGCTTTGGCGATCCTCACCCTCTTGCGCGACCCTCCCCGCACAGGTGGCGGGCAAAAGGGCAGTCTGCTGGACCTTTTGCGCATGCCCGCGCTCTGGCCGATGCTGATCATGATGGCGGTGTGCTATGCGCCCGCCGCCTCGATCCGCGGTCTCTGGGTCGGGCCGCTGTTCCGCGATGTGTTCGGGGCCGATGCCGCATGGATCGGGCAGGTCAGCCTGATCATGGGGCTGGCGATGGTGGCGGGCAGCTTTGCCTATGGCCCGCTGGAGCGCGTGCTCGGCACCCGCAAATGGCTGATCTTCGGCGGCAATGCCCTTGCGCTGGCCTGCCTCACCGGCTTGTGGCTGTCGCCACAAAGCCCCGCCCTTACCATCGCCCTGCTGGCCGGCCTCGGCTTCGCCGGGGCCTCCTTTCCCATGGTCATCGCCCATGGCCGTGCCTTCATCCCCGCGCATCTCACCGGGCGCGGCGTCACACTGTTGAACCTGTTCGGCATCGCCCCTGTCGGCCTGTTGCAACTCGTCACCGGGCGCATCCATGCCAGCACGGCGCCCGACCCGGCCTCTGCCCCCTATGCCACCATCTTCGGCTTCATCGCGCTGATGCTGGCCGCTGGCCTTGTCGTCTATGCCTTCTCACAAGACCGCACTGACTGATTTGCCCGCGGACTTCATCTGTTCACAAATATCCTGGGGGTGTGGGGGCAGCGCCCCCACTCTTTCTTTATCAACTCTTCCCCCGCCCCCCCCTTTGCGGTAAGGAACCCCGTCGTTTGACGCATGGAGGGCCGGATGGGCTATAAAGTCGTTGTCGTAGGCGCGACGGGGAATGTGGGCAAAGAAATGCTCAATATCCTCGCCGAGCGTGAGTTTCCCGTGGATGAGATCACCGCACTTGCCAGCCGCAAGTCGCTGGGGACCGAAGTGTCCTTTGGCGACAAGACTCTCAAGACCAAGGACCTCGACACGTTTGACTTCACCGGCTGGGATATCGCACTGTTTGCCATCGGCTCGGACGCGACCAAGATCTATGCGCCAAAGGCCGCCAGTCAGGGCTGTGTGGTGATCGACAACTCGTCGCTCTACCGCTACGACCCCCAGATCCCGCTGATCGTGCCCGAAGTGAACGCCGATCAGGTGGTGCATTACAAGAACAAGAACATCATCGCCAACCCCAACTGCTCGACCGCGCAGATGGTGGTGGCGCTGAAGCCGCTGCACGACCGTGCCCGGATCAAGCGGGTGGTGGTGTCCACCTATCAGTCCGTTTCGGGCACCGGCAAAGAGGCGATTGATGAGCTGTGGAACCAGACCAAGGGCATCTATGTGCCGGGTCAGGAAGTGAAGCCGTCGGTCTATCCCAAGCAGATCGCCTTCAACGTGATCCCGCATATCGACGTGTTCCTCGATTCCGGCGACACCAAGGAAGAGTGGAAAATGGTGGTCGAGACCAAGAAGATCCTCGATCCCAAGATCAAGGTCACCGCGACCTGCGTCCGCGTCCCGGTCTTCGTCGGCCACTCCGAGGCGATCAACATCGAGTTTGAAGATTACCTCGACTGGGAAGAGGCCACCGACATCCTGCGCGAAGCGCCGGGCGTGCTGGTGGTCGACAAGCGCGAGGCCGGTGGCTACATCACGCCGATCGACTGCGTGGGCGAATATGCCACCTATATCAGCCGCATCCGGCAGGATGAGACGGTTGAAAACGGCCTGAACATCTGGGTTGTCTCCGACAACCTGCGCAAAGGCGCGGCCTTGAACGCGGTGCAGATCGCCGAAGTGCTGGGCAGCCGCTGCCTGAAAAAGGGCTAATGCTTCAGCCAGAGTACCAAAAAAGCCCGCCACCCGGCGGGCTTTTTCATGGGCTCAATTCAGAACCGCTCGGCCCGCAGCACTTCGCAATCCGACACTGACACCACCCCGATATGCCGCTCGACCACGGCAAAGGCGGCCTCCAGCAGGGTATCGAGCCGCTCGGGCTTGATGAGGCAGACGACGGCCACCATGCCTGCGCGCCCCACCTGTCCCTCGCGCGTCCAGTCACCAGACCGGCCCGATCCGCCCAGCACCGGCAACACGGTATAGCCCGTCACTCCGGCACGGCGCAGCGCATCGGTCAGGCGGCTTTGCATCGGCGCTTCGATGATGATCTCCACGCGTTTGGCCTTGTGCGTTTGCATGCGCATCAACCTCCGGTCACGGCCTGGGCGATGGCCACATAGGCCGGAATCCCAAGCGTCAGGTTAAAGGGAAAGGTCACACCCAGAGACAGCGTCAGGTACACCGAAGGGTTCGCCTCGGGCAGCGCCACACGCATCGCCGCGGGCACCGCGATATAGCTGGCCGAAGCCGCCAGCACCATCATCAGCGCGACACCCCCGGTGGACAGGCCCAGCAGCAGACCAGCGGCCAGCCCGGCCACGGCCCCCACCACCGGCATCACAAAGCCAAAGGCCACCGCGCCGAGGCTCAGCACCCCCTTTGAGGCGCGCAACCCGCGACCCGCAACCAGCCCCATATCGAGGAGAAACAGGCACAGCACCCCCTGGAACGGCGAGACGATGAAGCTTTCGATCCGCACCATGCCATCCTGCCCGGTGACCATGCCGATCACAAAAGCCCCGATCAGCAGCACAATCGACCCGTTCAGCAGAATTTCCCGCCACAGATCTGCATCCATGCGCTCTGCTCCGCCGCCGGCGCGGGTGACCAGCCAAAGCGCCGAGATGATGGCAGGCGCCTCCATCGCAGCGGCGACCGCCACCATATAGCCTTCTGACGCGATCCCCCGCGCGCTCAGCACCGAGGCGGCGGTGACAAAGGTCACGATCGAGATCGAGCCATAATGCGCCGCCACCGCAGCCGCATCGGTGACTGACAGCCGCGTCATGCCGCGCAACAGGCCAAACGCCACCAGCGGCAGCGCAAAGGACAGCACCACCCCCGCCGCCAGCGCTGCGATCAACCGCGCATCGACGCCGTGATCGTCCACCGCAACCCCGCCCTTGAAGCCGATGGCGAACAAGAGATAGATCGACAGCGCCTTGGCCGCCGCCTCGGGCACCGTCAGTTCAGATCGCGCCAGTGCAGCGAACAGTCCCAGCGCAAAGCACAAGATCATGGGTGACAGCAGATTATCTGCCGCCAAACTTAGTATATCCTGCATGGGTGTCCCCTGTTCGCGCAGATATGGGAAGCAATTAACCTATGACAAGTTCAGACAGAAACAAATCCGCGCAAAGGATCATAATGCTCCAGCATGCCCTCGCCGGTGTCATTCCACAGCCCGTGCAGCGTCAGCCGGTCTGCCGCCACCGCCTCGCGCACGAAAGGAAAGGTCATCAGGTTTTCCAGGCTGACCAGAACCGCCTCTTTCTCCAGCGCGCGCGGGCGGTCAGCATCTGGCAGGTCACGCACCCGTTCGAAACCGGGGCGCAGAATGTCCATCCAGCGCCCGACGAACGAGGTCTTTTCCTCCAGCGCCGGGGCATGGCCCATGCACATATCATGGCAGCCCTTGACGCCACCGCAGTTGGAATGGCCGAGCACCACGATATGCGCCACCCCTAGCGAGGTGACTGCATATTCCACCGCCGCCGAGGTGCCGTGATAGGTGCCATCAGGCGAGTAGGGTGGCACCAGATTGGCAACATTGCGGTGAATGAAGAACTCCCCCTCATCCGCACCAAAGATCGACGTCACGTGCACCCGGCTGTCACAGCAGGAAATCACCATCGCGCGCGGGTGCTGCCCGCTTTCGGCCAGACGACGAAACCAGGCCTTGTTGTCCTGATAGGTGGTCGCGCGCCAGCCATGAAAGCGCTGGATCAGATAGTGGGGAAGGGGGCGAGCAACATCCATAACCGACGGGCCTCCGCAAAAGGGACAGTCCTATTAGGCAGCAATTGCAGAAAATTCGAGAGGGATTGTTCTGCACCTGCAACCTTTTCTTCAGGATGACGGGCGCACCCTGCCCTTGGGTGTGAAACAAGAGGTGTGGGCCATGCAGGCTGACAATGTGGTACGGCTGCGTCCGTCAGAACGGGTGCAGCAGGATACCAGGCCAATCGCGACGATCTATCGCGATCTGGGCACGGAACCGGCGGAAGAGGTGGTGACACGCGCTTTGGCTCAGCTGGCGCTGACCATGGCAGGGCTGGCCAATCAGGTGCGGGCGCATGATCTGGCCGATCTGTCTCGCCATCTGCGTAGGTTGCAACGTCTGTCGGAAAATCTGGGCATGGTGTCACTGGCCCTGGTCGCCGCCGATCTGCGCGCCTGCCTCGGCTCTGGCGATTCCACTGCCTTCTCGGCGGTCTGGGCGCGGCTCATCCGCGTCGCCGAACGCTCGCTGGCCCCGGACAAGACATTGCTGGACAGGTCGCTGATCTAGCGCGTCGTGCTCTGGCAGGGGTTGCAGGCCGCACCGGAACGGATAGGCTCTGGCCAACCCCGAAAAGGAACCGTCCGATGACCGCCCTTCCCGACTTTGCCCCCGCCGATGCCGACTCCCTGCCGCTGCATGTGATCTCTCCCGACGATCTGCCCGACTGGCTGGCCGGGCCGGGCGCGGAGTGGGCGGGCTGGCTGACCGCCGCAGGGTTCAAGGCGGCTTTGGGCGAGGTGCAGCTGCTGCCCGGCACTGCCGGGCTGGCCGGGGCTGTCATCGGCACCGGCACCGCGCAGACCCGCGCCCGTGGCCGCTTTGGGCTGGCCAAGGCAGTCGCGGCCCTGCCAGCGGTCGACTGGCACCTGTCGGGCGCGCTGACCGAGGCCGCCGCGAAAGAGGCGGTGCTGGGCTGGCTGCTGGCCAGCTACCGCTTTGACAGCTATCGCCCCGGCAAGCCCGCCCCTGCCCTGCCCCGGCTGAAACTGCCCGAAGGTCTGGATGGCGAAACCCTGCTGGCCATGGCCGCAGGTGAATACCTGACCCGCGACCTGATCAACACCCCGTCCAATGACATGGGGCCAGAGGAGTTGCAGGCGGCGTTCTTTGCCTTGGCCGAAGCGCATGGTGCGACGGCCAGCGCGATTGTCGGCGATGATCTGCTGGCGCAGAATTTCCCGATGATCCACGCCGTTGGCCGCGCCTCACCGCGTGCGCCGCGCCTGCTTGACATGCGCTGGGGCTCTGACGGCCCGCAGCTTACGCTGGTGGGCAAGGGCGTGTGCTTTGACACCGGCGGGCTGGACCTGAAGCCATCGGCGGGTATGCTGTTGATGAAAAAGGACATGGGCGGCGCGGCCACGGTCATGGGCCTTGCGCTGATGATCATGCGGCTGGGCCTGCCGCTGCGGCTGCGGGTGCTGGTGCCTGCTGTCGAAAACAGCGTGTCAGGCGCTGCAATGCGCCCGCGCGACATCCTGACCAGCCGCAAGGGTCTGACAGTCGAGATCAACAACACCGATGCCGAGGGCCGGTTGATCCTGGCCGACGCCCTCACCTATGCCAGCGAGGAGGAGGGGGCGACCATCATTTCGATGGCCACGCTGACCGGCTCTGCCCGCGTGGCGGTAGGGCCGGACCTTGCGCCCTATTTCACCGATGATCCCGCGATGGCCACCGCCATTGCCGCAGGGGCGGCGACGGGGTTTGATCCGGTCTGGCGTCTGCCGTTCTGGGACGCGTATGAGCCGATGATCGAACCCGGCATCGCCGATCTGGACAATGCGCCGTCGGGCGGCTTTGCCGGGTCGATCACCGCCGCGCTGTTCCTGCGCCGCTTTGTGACCACCCCGCGCTATGCCCATTTCGACATCTACGGCCATATCCCCGCCGATCTGCCCGCCCGGCCAAAGGGCGGCGCGGGTCAGGGCGCGCGGGCGCTGCTGTATGCCCTGCCCGAAATGCTGGATCTTTAAGGGCTCCGCTGTGATGGACCGCCGCAGCACCCCGTTT
Source organism: Pseudotabrizicola alkalilacus (assembly GCF_003443995.1). Lineage (GTDB taxonomy): Bacteria > Pseudomonadota > Alphaproteobacteria > Rhodobacterales > Rhodobacteraceae > Pseudotabrizicola > Pseudotabrizicola alkalilacus. The sequence continues at coordinate 127,407 of NZ_QWEY01000009.1, read as the reverse complement.
TCCGGCCGGATCGCCCTGCCCAGCTTGCGCGGGCAGGTCGAGGCGACGTTTACCGAAGGCCAACCCGCCACAGTCACCCGTCCGCTCGCCGATCTGCTGGCGCATGCGCATGGGGCGCGCGACCGCCAGGTGTTGCTGGGCGATGCGGTGACGGTGATTGATTTGCGCGACGGTCAGGCCTTTGTCCAGGCGGCCAAGGATGGCTATTGCGGCTGGCTGGACGCCGATGCCATCGGCCCCGCGATCACGCCGACCCATTGGGTCAGCGCCCGGTCCAGCCATCTGTACTCTGCGCCAAAGGTGCAGGCTCCCGAAATTGCCGCCCTGCCCTTTGGCGCAAAGCTGGCGGTGACCAACATCAGCGGCAGCTTTGCGCAAACCGCACAGGGCTTTGTGCCGCTGGCGCACCTGCATGTGCTGGAAGACCGCCCGACCGACCCGGTCCGCGTCGCCGAAGGTTTTGTCGGTGCGCCCTACCTTTGGGGCGGCAATTCGGCGGCGGGGATGGATTGTTCGGGGCTGGTGCAGGCGGCGATGCTGGCGTGCGGCCTGCCCTGCCCCGGCGACAGTGATCAGCAAAAAGCCTTGGGTCAGGCGCTGAGCGACGCCGCGCCCTTGCAGCGGGGCGATCTGTTGTTCTGGAAGGGCCATGTGGCCTGGGTCGCCGACAAGCGGCGCATCCTGCATGCCAATGGCCATACGATGAGCGTGGCATTCGAGCCGATCGCCACCGCCATCGCCCGCATTTTGGCGCAGGACGGCGGCCCGGTGATTGCCCGAAGGCGGGTGATTACGCTCTGACGCCCGGTTGCCGTGCTGCGATGCCCGTGCAACCGCCCGGCAGATGATCAATCAATGGGACGGATCAGCTTACGCTCCAGCACCCGCAGCACCTGCGCCAGATCACCGCCGCGCCGCAGGATCTGGCCATCCATCCCGACCACTGCATAGATCCCCTGTTTGCCGCGCAGTTTCGGGCGCTTTTCGATCCGGTACAGCGGGTTTTCCGCCGTCCGGCGATAGATCTCGAACACCGCGAAATCGCGCAAGGTGGAAATGCCGTAATCCCGCCACTCCCCCAGCGCCACCATCCGGCCATACAGGCCCAGAATCGCCGACAGCTCCTGCCGGTCGAAACACACCTGCTCGGGCAGGGATGTGGTAAAGGGGTAGTGGCTCGGGGGTTGAACCGTCATTCGCCCAGCTTACCGCCCGGCAGCGGTAAATCAAGCCCGCTTGCGGCGCCACAATTCCACCGTGAAAACACCCTGCAACTGCCGCGCCCTCACCTGAATACCGCCACAGCGGACGGCGATACAGATCATACGTTGTGTGAGTAAGGTCCGGGGATCGGGTGTTGACTGCCCCCGCCCAGATGCCCGGCCTCCGGACCAACACATGGCGACAGAGGGCCCCCGTCATCACGACGGGGGCTTTTGCTGTTGCAACCGTCCGTCAGATGAATCCGTCGGCCAGCCGCAGCTCTCCGGTTTCGATCCCGCGCCAGTTGCGCTGCACGCCCGGAAGCCGCTTTTGAGCCATCGGATGCTCAGGCTCCAGCACGCCCAGACGAACCAGAAGTGCCACCACCGCAGCCTCGGCAGCGCGGGTGCCGCCATCGGCGATTTTCAGCGCGACGCCAAGCTTTTGCTCGGGGAGCATTGCCACAAACACCGCCTCGGCCCCGGTCTTTATTGCCACCCGTCCGCCCATGGCGCGCATCAGCTCGGTACAGGCCCGGCCCTCGCCCGCCACCATCTCTGGATATGCGGCCATCGCATCGCGCAGCCGTGCCATCGCCCGCTGACGCGCGTCACCCGTGTCGCGCGCGGCGGCAAACCTCTGCATCGCCCGCGCCAGCCCGGTCAGCGACATCGCGAAATTCGGTGCCGAACAGCCGTCGATGCCGTAACCCGCCACCGTCTCGCCGGTCACCTCTTCCGTCGCCTGCCGGATGGCGCGTTGCAGCGGGTGATCCACCTCCACATACTCCGGCCCGGCCTTCATGTGCTGCGTTGCGGTCAGAAAGCCGCAATGTTTGCCCGAGCAATTGTTGTGCAGCTGGCACGGCCCCTCACCTGCCCGGATCAGCCGGTTACGCTCCTCGCGGTCATAGGGCTCGTGCGATCCGCAGCGCAGATCGGCCTCGCCCAGACCCAGCGCCTCCAGCCAACGCCCGGTCGCTTCGACATGCAGCGCAGCGCCCTGATGGCTGGCGCAGGACAGCGCCAGTTGCCGGTCGGTCAAGCCCGCCGCATCCGCCGCCCCGCTTTCCACCAAGGGCAGCGCCTGAATCATTTTGCAAGACGAACGGGGGTATATAACGACGCCCGGATCGCCCCAGCTTTCCACCTCTCCGCCTTCGCCCCAGATCACGGCATGGCCCGCGTGCCAGCTTTCCAGCCGGCCGCCCCGCCACAATTCCACCATCGGCTGCGCCTTCGACATCCTGTTCTCCCGTCACAGATGCGCGATTTGTTGCCCATAGGGCTTTCGCGGATTGGTCTTTTTGCGTTATGGATGGGATATCGGGTTGAACGCCCCCATGCCACAGAAAAGCCGTATGCAAAGACGGCGGCAGACGGGCAGAGGCAAAGGACAGCTTGGAGGCTGTAATATTATGACATCCATCTTCGTGCGCACCGCACTTGGCGTTGCCATGGCCTTGGCCGCATCGTCTGCCACTGCACAGGAATCCACCAACCGCGTCGCCACCAAGACCGATTGGAGCGTCTTCACCGAAGAAAGCCCCAAGGAATGCTGGGGCGTGTCCAGCCCAAAGGAAACCGTGAACAGCCGTGACGGCCAGCCGGTTTCGGTGCGTCGGGGCGATATCCTGTTGTTCGTCACCTTCCGGCCCGGCGCAGGTGCGCGGGGCGAGGTGTCATTTACCGGCGGCTACCCCTTTGCCAACGGATCGACCGTCAAGGTCGAGATTGACGGTCAAAGCTATGATCTGTTTGCCGATGGCGAATGGGCCTGGCCCGCCAGTGCCGAGGCAGATGCCGCGCTGCTGACCGCGATGAAACGGGGCGCGACGGCGGTGCTGACCGCAGCCTCGGGCCGGGGCACCCAGACCAAGGATACCTTCAGCCTGCGCGGCTTTACCGCTGCTATGCAAGAGGCTGAAACCCGCTGCAAATAAGCGCGCGGCACAGGCACGACACGGCGCCCCGGACCCTCCGGGGCGTTTTGCATTTCCCGCTACTGTGCTCCGATGCTTTGATTCGCACGGTTTCGTTTGCCCGGTTCCGTTTTGGCATCGAATCCCCTATATGAGTGCCTTACCCCGCCAATGGATACGCCGATGACCCCGACCGCCCCGATCACTCAGGATGTGCTGACCCTGCCGCGCAAGCTGGCCGAAGGGGGGCTGACCAATATCGTCGGCCTGACCCGCGACCAGTTGCGCGAGGCGCTGATCGCGGCTGGCACGCCGGAAAAACAGGCCAAGATGCGGCTGGGGCAGATCTGGCAATGGGTCTATCACTGGGGTGTGCGCGACTTTGCGGCCATGACCAATCTGGCCAAGGACTACCGCACCCTGCTGTCCGATCATTTCGTGATCGAGCTGCCGCAGGTGGTGACCCGGCAGATTTCCGAAGACGGCACCCGCAAGTATCTGGTGCGCATCGCCGGCGGGCACGAGGTTGAGGTGGTCTATATCCCTGAAACCGACCGTGGCACACTGTGCATCTCATCTCAGGTCGGCTGCACGCTCACCTGTTCGTTCTGCCACACCGGCACCCAGAAACTGGTCCGCAACCTGACGGCGGGCGAGATTGTCGGGCAGGTCATGCTGGCCCGTGACGATCTGGGCGAATGGCCGGTGCAGGGCGCGCCAAAGGATGAGACCCGGCTGATCAGCAATATCGTTCTGATGGGCATGGGCGAGCCGCTGTATAATTTTGAAAACGTCCGTGACGCGATGAAAGTGGTGATGGATAACGAGGGCATTGCCCTTGGCCGCCGCCGCATCACCCTGTCGACCAGTGGCGTGGTGCCGGAGATTGCCCGCACCGCGACCGAAATCGGCTGCCTGCTGGCGGTGTCGTTTCACGCCACCACTGATGAGGTGCGCGACCAGCTGGTGCCGATCAACAAGCGCTGGAACATCGCGACCCTGCTGGATGCGCTGCGCGCCTATCCCGGCCTGTCGAATTCGGAGCGGATCACGTTTGAATATGTGATGCTCGACGGGGTGAACGACACCAAGGAAGACGCGCATCGTCTGGTCGAGCTGTTGCGCGGCATCCCGGCCAAGGTCAACCTGATCCCGTTCAACGAATGGCCCGGCGCGCCCTACAAACGGTCGTCCGGCAACCGCATCCACGCATTTGCCGACATCATCTATCAGGCCGGTTATGCCAGCCCGATCCGCACCCCGCGCGGCGAGGATATCATGGCCGCCTGCGGCCAGCTCAAATCGGCCACCGAACGTGCGCGCAAGTCTTCGCGCGCCATCGCAGCCGAAGCGGGCCTTGCGCATGGGTAACGCTGGTCGGGCATTTTGCCGCGTCCGCTGTCTTGTTCAATTTTCTGTAGCTAATTTGTGTTACCCGACATACCAGTCTGGGACCGCTTTTTTGCGGTCCACACACACCGGAACAGCAGAGCGAAAAGCCGCAAAGGCCCCTGAATGACGATGATGCAGAACGATCTGGCGAAAGCCCAAGAGGCAAGCGCCAGAAAATGGGTGCCCTTGCTGGCCAAATACCGTGACCCCTCGACCCCACGTTCGCTGTTTGAGCTGGCGGTGACCATGGCGGGCTTTCTCGCCTTCTGGGCGCTGGCCTGGGTGGCGCTGTCGGTCAGCCCCTGGCTGGCGTTGGCGATTGCCGTGCTCAACGGGTTCTGGCTGGTACGGTTGTTCCTGATCCAGCACGATTGCGGGCATCAGTCGTTTTTTGCCAACCGCGATGTGAATGACTGGGTGGGCCGCGCCATCGGCGTGCTGACCCTGACGCCCTATACCGTGTGGAAACGCACACATTCGATCCACCATGCCCATGCCGGCAACCTTGATCGGCGCGGCATCGGCGATGTGATGACCCTCACGGTGGAGGAGTATCATCAGCGCAGCTGGATTGGTCGGCTGATGTACCGCGCCTATCGCCACCCGGTTGTCATGTTCGGCATCGGCCCGGCCTATCTGTTCATTCTGGAATACCGTTTGCCGCTGGGCCTGATGACAGCCGGATGGCGCTACTGGCTGTCGGCCATGGGCACCAATCTGGTGCTCGCGGCGCTGCTGACCGGCCTGTTCCTGCTGGGCGGCTGGCAAGTGCCGGTGCTGATCTTCCTGCCCACGGTGATCTCTGCCGCAACCATCGGCGTCTGGTTGTTCTTTGTGCAGCACCAGTTTGAAGACACCTACTGGGATCAAGAAGCCGACTGGCAGATGCATGATGCGGCGCTTTTGGGCAGCTCGCATTACAAACTGCCGCAGCCCCTGCGCTGGATGACCGCGAATATCGGCATCCACCATGTGCATCACCTGTACAGCCGCATTCCATTCTACCGCCTGTCCGAAATCCTGCGCGACTATCCCGCGCTGGCCGAAGCACAGGTGCTGACCCTGCGCGAAAGCCTGTCCTGCGCCCGGCTGCACCTGTGGGATGAGGCGGGGCGGCGTCTGATCACCTTCCGCGAGGCGCGTCAGGTCCGGTTGGCACAAGCGGCCTGAGCCTGTCCAAAGCTCTTGACCTTTCCGGCATGGCGCGGTCCCACTGACGCCATGCACCTGCCAAACCTCACCGCCCGCCACCTGTTCCTGCACCACCACGCCCTGACCGAGCCACGCCATGGCCCGGCCAAGGGCGCTGACCTGTCGGCGCTGATTGACCGCATCGGTTTTGTGCAGGTCGACAGCATCACCACGGTTGAACGCGCGCATCACATGATCCTCTGGGCGCGCCGTCACAGCTATCGCCCCCCGGCACTCAAACCGCTGCTGGAGCAAAAGCGCGCGCTGTTCGAGCATTGGACGCATGACGCCTCGATCGTCCCCATGGCCCTGTTCCCGCAATGGAAGCACCGCTTTGCCCGCGACGCGACCCGGCTGCATGCCAACTGGCAGCGCTGGTTCCGGGACGGGTATGAGGCGCAGTTTGACACCATCCTGAACCGCATCGCCGCGCATGGCCCGGTCAGCAGCGCCGATGTGGGTGAGGGCGAGGCGCGCGGCAAAGGCGGCTGGTGGGACTGGCACCCGTCGAAAACCGCGCTGGAATGGCTCTGGCGCACCGGGCAGATTTCCGTCACCCGCCGCGATGCGTTCCGCAAGGTTTATGACCTGACCGAAAACGTCATCCCTGTCGAATTCCGCCGCGCCGAAACCTCGCCGGAAGAACACTGCGACTGGGCCTGCAGCACTGCGCTTGCCAACCTCGGTTTTGCCGACGAGACGGAAATCGCCCGCTACTGGCATGCCGTCGACAAGCCGGCGGTGCAGGACTGGGCGCGAGGCGAAATCTCTGCCGGTCGCCTGATCCGCATCACCGTGGAACAGGCCGACGGCAGCCTGCGCCCCGCGCTTGCCCGCCCCGATCTGGCCGCGCGGGTGCAGGCCCTGCCCGAGGCCCCCACCGGGCTGCGCATCCTGTCGCCGTTTGACCCCGCCCTGCGCGACCGCGCCCGGATCGAGCGGCTGTTCGGCTTTCACTACCGGATCGAGGTGTTCGTGCCCGAGGCAAAGCGCCAATACGGCTATTACGTCTTTCCCGTGCTAGAGGGCACCCAGCTGATCGGTCGCATCGACGCCAAGGCGGACAGAACCTGCGCAACCCTGCGCATCCGCGCGTTCTGGCCCGAACCGGGCATCCGCCACATCAAGGCCCGCCACGCCAGACTCGCCCGCGAGCTGGACCGACTAGCGCAGTTCGCAAACTGCGCCGCTTGCGACTATGCCGCCGACTGGCAGCGCGCGCCGCTCAGCCCCGCACGTTGAAATAGTCGTAGATCACCTGCGCCATCGCTTCGGAAATGCCGTCCACCGCCGTCAGATCAGACAGGCCCGCCCGCGACACTGCCTTTGCGCTGCCGAAATGCGCCAAGAGCGCCCGTTTGCGCGTGGCCCCCACGCCGGGAATGTCATCCAGCGGCGTCACCCCCACCTGCTTGGCGCGCTTGGCCACATGGGCGCCATTGGCCCAGCGGTGTGCCTCGTCGCGCAGGCGCTGCACGAAATACAACACCGGGTCGTTGCGTTGCAGGGCAAAGGGCCGCTCGCCCATGCGGTAGAACTCTTCCTTGCCCTGATCGCGGTCGATGCCTTTGGCCACGCCGACAAACGGCACGTCCTCGACCCCCAACTCGGCCAGAATTGAGCCCACAGCCGAAATCTGCCCCGCGCCGCCGTCGATCAGCAACAGGTCGGGCCACATATCCGACTTCCGCTCCGGGTCTTCCTTGATCAACCGCTCGAACCGCCGGGTCAGCACCTCTTTCATCATGCCGAAGTCGTCGGAGTTGGCCCCGGCTGCCGATTTGATGTTGAACTTACGGTACTGCGATTTGACGAACCCCTCCGGCCCGGCCACCACCATGCCGCCGACAGCATCAGACCCCTGGATATGCGCGTTGTCATAGATCTCGATCCGCTGCGGCGGTGCGTCCAGATCGAAGGCCTCGGCCAGACCGGCCAGCAGTTTGTTCTGCGTGCTGCTCTCGGCCATCTTGCGTGCAAGGCTTTCGCGCGCGTTGCGGGTGGCGTTTTCCACCAGTTCGGCCTTTTCACCACGCAAAGGCACCGCCAGTTCAACCTTGCGTCCGGCGCGGTCTGACAGCGCCTGCACCACCAGATCCTCATCCTCCACGGCGTGCGACAGCAGGATCAGCCGGGGCGGCTCTTTGTCGTCATAGAACTGGGTCAGAAACGCGGTCAGAATTTCCGCCTCCTCCGCCCCCGCGCCGGTGCGCGGATAGAAGTCGCGGTTCCCCCACGACTGGTTGGCGCGGATGAAGAACACCTGCACACAGGCCTGCCCGCCCTCCAGATGCAGCGCCACGATGTCCGCCTCGGCCACGCCACGCGGGTTGATGCCTTGGGTCTGCTGCACCTGCGTCAGCGCGCGGATGCGATCGCGCAGCGCCGCTGCCCGCTCAAACTCCATCTCCTCCGAGGCTTTCGCCATCTCGCCCGCCAGATTGGCCTGCACGGTCGTCGTTTTGCCCTGCAGGAACCGCTCGGCATCGGCGACCAGCTGGCCATACCCCTCAGCACTGACCTTGCCCACACAGGGGGCGGCGCAGCGCTTGATCTGATATTGCAGGCAGGGGCGGGTGCGGGAGTCGAACATCGCGTCCGAGCAGTTGCGCAACAAGAACACCTTCTGCAACTGGTTCAGCGTCCGGTTCACCGCACCGGCAGAGGCAAAGGGGCCGAAGTACGCGCCTTTTTCGGTCTTCTTCCCCCGGTGCTTTTTCAATTGCGGATAGGCATGGGTCTTGGAGATCAGGATGTTGGGAAAACTCTTGTCGTCCCGCATCAACACGTTGTAGCGCGGCTTCAGCTGCTTGATCAGGTTCTGCTCCAGCAGCAGCGCCTCCACCTCGGTCCGGGTGGTCAGGAACATCATGCTGGCGGTTTCAAAGATCATCCGCGCGATCCGTGCCGAATGCCCGGCGCCGCGCGCATAATTCGATACCCGCGCCTTGAGGTTGCGCGCCTTGCCGACATACAGAACTTCGCCCTTGGGGTTGAGCATGCGATACACGCCCGGCGAGGCATCAAGCGTTTTCAGATAGCCGTGAATCACCGCCTGCCCGGTCGGTCCGGCCCCGGTTTCTGTGCTGTCGTCGGTCACCGCGCCCCCCTCTGAAAAACCCTCGATCTGAGTCATCGATTCTGCCTTATCGCTGCAATGATATGGCGCGGGGGGCAAGGGTTAAGAAGTCCACCGTTTCTGTGGATAACCCTGCGGAAAAACTTTCCGGATCGGCGGATTTCCTTTGTTTTTCGCCCATTTCGTTAAGATGCCTGTTTTTTAGGCATAAACATAACGCATTGAAAATAAATGGTATATTTTTGTTAGCCCTGTAATTCCATGCAAAATCAGAGGCTTGTGTAACGCATGTGTGAATACTTTGCGAAAAGTGGACAACTTGCCGGTGTATGCGCGTCAATGTCATTCGACACCCACCACATCGGGGGTTTTCCAGCCCAGATGCTGGCCGCCATCCACGGCGATCATCTGGCCCGTCACAGCGGGGGAATCGAGGAAAAATCCCAGCGCCGCCGTCACATCTGCCGGGTGCGCGCCACGCGCCAGAACCGTCGCCGCGCGCTGCCGGGCAAAATGGCCATCCGACTGTCGCGCGCCCTGCAGGGTTGGCCCCGGCCCGATGCCATTGACCCGCACATGCGGTGCAAGACCCTGCGCCGCTGTCCGCGTCAGCGCCCAGAGCCCCATCTTGGCAATGGTATAGCTGGCAAACTCCGGCGTCAGTTTCAGCACCCTCTGGTCGATCATATTGACCACCAGCCCCTGCGCCACCGGCTCGCCATTTTCATCGCTTACCGCAGGCGGGCATTGCGCGGCAAACCCCTGCGTCAGCACGAATGGCGCGCGCAGGTTGCTCTCGATCGCGCGGTCCCAGCTGGTGCGCGTGCCGCTCTGCACCGTGTCATATTCAAAGATCGAAGCATTGTTGACCAGCACGGTCAGCGGCCCCAAAGCCGCCGCTGCACGCATCACCAGCGTCTCTACCTGCGCCTCATCCAGCAGTTCGGCCTGCACCGCCACGGCGCGGCGCCCCATCGCCTCGATCTCGGCCACTACCGCCGCCGCCTCATCCGCTGACGAGGCGTAATGCACTGCCACATCATGCCCACGCCCAGCCAGATACAGCGCCATAGCGCGGCCAAGCCGCTTACCTGCCCCAGTCACCAATGCCGCCATGTCTCAGCCCTTTTTCCCGCAATCACAGCTTTTGCCGATGATATAGCGCCCACAGGCCCGGCACACAGGCCCGCGACCCAGCGCCTTGCTTTTCATCCGGTCAATCGCCGACGGAAACACCAGCTTGCCCACCATGCCGACCAGCACCATGGCCAGCAGAAAGATCAGGATGATCTTGAACAGCATCTACAGCCCGTAGCGCGCCCAAAGCGCGCGCTCCTCGACCGATGCCATCACCGTATCACTCATCGTCAGACCAAAGCGCTGCAAGAGACCACGGCGAATGCCGTAAGGCACCAGCCGCACCTTGTCGCCGAACAGCTCTTTCATCTTGGGCACCAGATGAGCCACGCCATCGGTCAGCCCGTTTTCTGCACTGGCGCGGCCCACCCAGATATCGGCGTTGAACAGATCGGCATCCGGCTTCAGCCGCGCCCCGCGCCGCGCCTTGACCTGAGCGATGAAGTTCTCGTGCAGCGGGGCCAGCATATTGTTGATACGCTCGACATCCTCGGGGCGTTCGGGTTTGAACGGGTCGGCGAAAGACTTGGAGCGGCCCGCAGTATGCACCCGGCGTTCCACCCCGTTTTTCTGCATCAGCTCATGAAGGCCAAAGCTGGCATAGATCACGCCGATAGACCCCACCAGAGACGACTCGTCCACCCAGATCTGATCCGCCGCTGTTGCCAGCCAATAGCCACCCGATGCCGCGATATCCTCGACAAAACAGTGCACCGGCACCTTTTTCTCGTCCGACAGCCGCCGGATCCGCGAAGCAATCAGCGACGATTGCACCGGCGACCCACCGGGGGAGTTGATGACCAGCGCCACCGCCGCCGGTTTGCCACGGGAAAACGCCCGCTCGAACAACGGGGCCAAGGCCTGATCTGACAGGCTGCGTGCCCCGGTGCCAATCGCGCCTTGCAGGCGGATGACAGGCACGAGGGGATGTTTTGGCAAAAAGGGGATGAGGTGCTTCATGGTCCAGAGGTAAGTCGGACCATGCCATCGAACAAGAGCAAAGCGGCGTTTCGCCCCGGTTTAGCCGTGCCGGGCGCGAGTGTACGTCTCCGGCTTGTCACGGGCCAGCTTGATATAGGCAAAAACCCCGCTGACAAAGCCCAGTGCGGCCAACAGGCTGGCCACAAGAATCTGGTTCTGATCCTGAATATCCGCCGACAGAGCCAGATAGCCAAAGGCCCAGAACCCCGACCAGCTGATCACACAGGCCAATGCGACAAGTTTGCTCATATAATCCTCCCAAAGACCGCACCCCCTCCTCCGGACATGCAGTTTTGGGCAGGATAGCGCAAATTGTGCGCCTGTCGCGACAATTCGTCGCTGCAATGCAGCATCAGAGCTGCGCCAGCGTCAGCACATGGCCTCCCGCCCGGACGATTCTCCCGGCAATCCGGTCCCCACTGGCAAAGGGCGGCACCGAGTGCACGAAGACCGCTGAAAAGTGATCGTCCTGCATCTCAACCCGCATCGCGTCAAAGCCATACAGGGTACGGCTGATCGCATATTGGGCCTTGTACGCTGCCTCTTTGGCGCAGAACACCGCCTTGGCCTGCGCCCCGGTCATTCCCGCCCGTTCCTCGGGCCGCAGGATCGCCTCCCACAGATCCGGCTCCAGCGGGGTATCCGCTTCCAGATCAATACCGATCCCCCGGCTGGTGGCTGCGGGAATCACCATAGCAAGACAGGCGGCCCGAGTGTGGGTGATCGACCCTACCAAGCCCACCGGCCAGACCGGCGCACGATCCGCGCCCTGCGGGATTGCCTGCGCCGGATTGCCAATCGCCGCCATCGCCATCCGCGCCGCAAAACGCCCTGCCGCGAACTCCCGCAGCCGTGCGGGCACCGCCCCCGGCAAAACCTCGCCCGGCATCAGCGGATACACGGCACACGGGTCGGACCAGCCTACCCCCGCGCAATCAGGCGCGATGCCGCGCAACGCCGACAGTAAGTCTGCGTCAGGCATCCACGTCCGTCCGCCCCGCCCGCATCGCCCGCCTGCGCGCCATGGCATCGGCGCGCGCATCGGCTTGCGTCGCCAAGGTGGCAGGCTTGGCCCCCACGGCGGCAGACTTCGGGCCGTCATCCAGATGCGCCGCCAAGGCCGACAGGGTGGGAAAGCGGAATATATCGGTGATCGACAGCTTCGTGGCCCCCAGCGCCTCCCTGATCTCGCGATGCGCCTGCACGGCCAGCAAGCTGTGCCCGCCCAGCGCAAAGAAGTTGTCCTTGGCCCCGATCTTGGGCACGCCCAGCACCCGCGCCCAGACAGCCGCGATCTGCGACTCGACATCAGATGCCGGCGCGACAAAGGCCGTCACCTCGGTTGCCCGCACCCCCGGCGCGGGCAGCGCCTTGCGATCCACCTTGCGGTTGGGCGTCAGCGGAAACGCCTCCACCGTCACGATATGCGCGGGCACCATATGCTCCGGCAGCACCGTCGCCAGGTCCGCCCGCAACCCCGCCTCATGCGCCGTACCGGTCACATAGCACACCAACCGCACATCACCGGGCGTGTCTTCACGCGCCATCACCACGGCTTGCCGCACCCCCGGTTGCGCCTCCAGCACCGCCTCGATCTCACCCAGCTCGATCCGGTAGCCGCGCAGCTTGACCTGATGGTCGGTGCGGCCAAGGAAATCAATCTTGCCATCGGCGCGCCAGCGCACCAGATCGCCGGTCCGGTACATCCGCGCGCCCCACGGGCAGGCCCGGTCTGCCGTCACGAACGGGTCAGGCACAAACCGCTCTGCCGTCAGATCCTCCCGCTGCCAATAGCCGCGCGTGACCCCATCGCCGCCGATCCACAGCTCTCCCGGCGTGCCCACCGGCACCGGCTGCCGCGCGTCATCCAGCACATACATCTGCTGATTGGCCAGCGGCGTGCCGATGTTCGACACACCTTCGGGAGTGGCAACATCTTCGACCGACGACCAGATCGTGGTTTCCGTAGGGCCGTACATGTTCAGAATCCGCGCCGATGATGCCGCCCGCAGATCCTGCACCAGCGCGCCCGGCAGCGCCTCCCCGCCGACCATCACGGTTTTCACCCCAGCCAACGCACCGCGCGAGTCGTCATTCATCGCGATCATCCGCGCCATGGATGGCGTGCATTGCAGATGGGTGACACGGTGCCGGATCAGCTGCGCTGCAATCGAATAGTCATCCGCCTCGACCCCGCCGCCCGCATTCGCGCGCCGAACCACCTCGGCCAGCGGATACAGGCCCTCCATCACCTGCTCGGGCGCGATGCCATAGTCGATCAGGCAGGCAACCTCGCCCACGCCGATCCGCTTGAGCTGTTCGACCCGCGCCAAGGCGTCGTCCACCGTGCCGAACAGGCCAGAATCCTCAAAGTAGCGCTGGAAGGCGAAATCGAGTATCGCCTCATTTTCCTCGGCACTCAGGCTGCGCAGATCAATCTCCATCGGATTGGTCACACCCTGCGGTTTCTTGAACGCCGGGAAGGCCCAGGCATATTGCTTCACCAGCCCCACCGCCGCCGCGAGGTAGGCCTTCATCGGCCCCTCTGCCACGCGCCGCACCTGCGCGCGGTCGCGCCCGACATAGGAATGCAGCATCAAGGTCACCACGCCCGCCTCCGGGTCATGCCCGGCGCGTGCCCGCGCCTCGCGGTACAGGCGGATCTTGCCCGCCACCTCGTCCACCGACTGGCCCAGCAGGTGGGTCAGCACATTGGCACCCATCTCCCCCGCCTCGCGCCAGGTTTCGGGATTGCCTGCGGTGGTCACCCAGAGCGGCAGCTCCGCCGACACCGGGCGCGGTTGTGTCACCACCGAAAACATGGAACCGTCGGCTTTGGGGAAATCCACCGCTTCGCCGCGCCACAGGCGCCGAACCTGATCAGCGGCGGCGTACATGGCTGACTTGTTGTTTGGCGGCGTATTTTCGGGGCGCAGCACAAAGTCGTCCGGTTGCCAGCCGGAGGCAATCGCCATGCCCGCCCGCCCGTTTGTCAGGTTGTCGATCACCGCCCATTCCTCGGCAATCCGCGCCGGATGGTGCAGCGGCACCACACAAGACCCGGCCCGCACGCCGATGTTCTTTGTAACCGCCGCGACCGCAGCGCCCGTGACCGACGGGTTCGGATACGGCCCGCCAAAGGCATGGAAATGCCGCTCGGGCGTCCAGACCGCAACGAAGCCATGGGTGTCGGCGAACTTTGCGCCTTCGAGCAGCAGCTCATATTTCTTTGGGCCGACACCATCGTCGTTGCCCCAGTAATACAATGAAAAATCTATACTTTTTTCAGATCTGATCCGCCCCGAAGACACCAGCGCGCGGTTCTCATCGGACGAGATCACCACCTTGAACCCGCGCGCCAGTGTCCAGAACAGCTCCAGCACCGAAATATCAAACGACAGCGAGGTGACGGCCAGCCAGACCCCCGGATCGGGGCCGATACGCTGATCCATGCCGGTGAAGAAGTTGGCCACGTTGCGATGTTCGACCATCACGCCCTTGGGTCGCCCGGTCGAGCCGGAAGTATAGATCATATAGGCCAGATCGGCTGGTGTGACACCAGATGTGGGGTTTGTATCGGGGGCTGACGGGATGCGGCCATCGGTATCAAGGCAAAACGCTGCCGCCTTTCCGGGCAAGCTGCTGGCCAGATCAGAGGTGGTCACGATCACCGGACAGGCGGAATCTTCGATAAAAAGCGCTTTGCGTTCAACGGGATAGGCCGGGTCCATCGGCACATAAGCCCCGCCCGCCTTTTGAATCGCCAAAGCCCCCACCAGCATATCGAGCGAGCGGCGGATGTGCAGACCGACCAGCACACCCGGCCCCACGCCCATGCCGCGCAGCACATGCGCCACACGGTTCGCCCGCGCGTTCAGAGCGGCATAGGTCAGCTCCACCGACTCAAAACTGATCGCCGGGGCGTCTGGTGTGCGCTGAACCTGCGCCTCGAACGCCTGATGCACACAGTATGAAGCGCGTGTGGCCAGCGTCTGGTTCACGTCATGCAGCACAGCATGACGTTCGCGCGGTGACAGCATCGGCAGGGTGGAGACCTGCGCCGTGTCGGTGGCGGCCCCGGCGACATAGGTCAGGCGCTCTGCGAGCGCCCGCGCCTCGGGTTCGGAGATGCGGGACAGATCGGCATGCAGTGCCCCGTCGCTCAGCGTGATCACCGTTCCCGGTACCGGCGCGCCGTGCAGCGACAGGCCCACCTGCGGCATGGCCAGATCGGCCAGCGCGCCGTCGCGCGTCATCAGGTCCAGCGCAAAGCCGGGCGCGCGTTCTGCCAGCAGCGCCGCCTTTGCCGCGCCGACCGTGCCCTGCGTTGCCACCCGCACCGGCACCCAGCCGCTGCTATATCCCGCCAGTCCGGGGATCACCGACAGCGCCATGTCGGGTGCGTCCTGTCCTGACACCCGCGCCATGGCCACCGCCAGCGTGGCGGCATCGCCTGCCACGTCCAGCCGCAGCCAACCCTGACCGTCGCCAGTCCCGGTCACCGTTGCCGGAGACATCGCCGAGAGCCGCTTCCTTAGTCCCGCCTCAAAGGGCACCAGCGCCGCCAAAGCCCCGGTCAGCACGTCAGAATGTTCCAAAGGTGCCACATCGCGCACCGTTGACGGGCACACCGCCAGCCCGCGCGTCTGACAGGTCAGCCGGTGCAGGCGCACCGCGCCCTGCCCACACGCGACAATGACCCCTTCAGACGACGACGACAGCACCGTTCCCGGCGCGCCCGAACCCTCCACCACATCGGCAGCGCCGACATTCAGCACGCCAAACGATCCGGCAATCTTGGCCGTGGTCAGCGGGTTCCAGTAGCGGCCATGGTCCAGCGCCCGCACCATTTGCGCCACCGCCTGCGCCGATCCGGAAAAATCCAGCCGCCCGAACGCCGCTGGCCGGTCGGCGCGTGCGAAGACCTGACGCGTGGTGAAGTCCTGCGCCACCGGGCGCAGCGCGGTTTCCATCTGCGCCATCACCGCCGGGAAACTCTCTACACCGGCCTCAAAGCAGCGCGTGTTCAGCGTCAGCGCGGTATCGGTCGGTGCCACGTCAAACAGACGCTGCTCCAGCATATCGCCCTCATCCACGCCATCGGTCATCAGGTGCCAGGTGATGCCATGCCGGGATTCCCCCGCCAGCAGCGCCCAGACCGGCGCATTCAGACCCGCATAGCGCGGCAGCGGCCCGTCGTGAAAGTTCACCGCGCCGAGCGCCGCCATCGCGCGCACGCCCGCAGGCACCAGCGACAGGTTGGCCACCGACAAGAGCCAGTCGCACGACACCCCCGCCAGCCGCTCTGTCAGCCCCGGTCCCGGCGCTTCGATCCGCAGCCCCTGTGCGATGGCCCAGGCCCGCACCTCGGGCTGGCGGGTCACCACCGCCGCCAGCCGATGCCCGCGCGCCAGCCATGCCGCGCCGCAAGCCTGCGTCAGGCTTTCGTTGCCGATCAAAAGCGCACTCAGAACCATCTTACTCTCCTTACCGCCGCAGCGGCCCTACTTTCCCGCCACAGGCCGGAACCCGGAAAAGGCCCAAGCCACGGCATGGGCCGACATGTCAAAAAGGTAATGCTTGGGGTCGATCACATCCTTGCGCTGGATCAAGGCCCGCGCGCGCCAGATCAGCCCGCCGGTCACATGCGCCGCCGTTGCCAGCAGCGCATAGGCCCGGCCATGCGATTTGGTGTAATAATACATCCGCGATTCCAGCCAGAACCGCGGCACCCGCTGCCAGCCCTTCATGCCGGTTGACACTGAGCCGATATGCGCGACGCGGCTTTCCACCACGTAATCGGTGGGGAACCCGGCCCGCGCCGCCCGCAGGCAGAGTTCGGTTTCCTCGAAATAGAGGAAGAACACCTCGTCAAAGAGGCCAATCCGCTCCAGCACCGATTGCCGCATCATCAGGCTGGCCCCGGCCAGCCAGTCCACCCGCCCCGTCACCACGGGCAGGGGCGGCGCCACAATCGCCCCGCGCAGCAGACGTGAGATCGGGCCAAAGCGCGCCGCCTGTTCAAACTCGCCCGCGATGGTGGGAAAGCGGAACGCGGTGTGATGCGGCGCGCCATCCTCGCCATGGATATAGCTGCCCGCAAAGCCGGTTTCGGGATGCGTCTCCAGATGCGACAGCAGCGCGGCAATTGCATCCGGCGCGGGAAAGGCATCGGAGTTCAGCAGATACACATAATCGGGCCGCACGCCGCCCGGCAGACCGGCGCGGATGCCAAAGTTGTTGCCCGCGCCAAAGCCGCCATTATGCCCCGATTGCAGCACCCGCACCCGGTGAGGGCCATGGTCCCAGCCCCGCTGGACCACTGCTGCCGACATCTGCTCGAAACTGCCGTCGCCCGAGTCGTTGTCGACAATCACCACCGCGCCATCGATGCCCTGCATCGCGACCAGCGCTGCCTCGGCGGCGCGCAGGGTCATCTCGGCCGTCCGCCAGTTCAGGATCACCGTCAGCACTGTGGCCATGGCTATTCCGCCGCCTGAGCCAGCCGCGTCACCGGCGCAGGCCCCTCGGCCGCCGCGATCACCGCGCGCATCCGGGCCGACAGCACCCGCACATTCGGCTCCAGAACCATGGAGTCGTGATCCCCCGGCACCTCGATCACCTCCAGCGCCGGGGCAAACCGGGTCAGGTCATTGTCAGGCACCACAAACTCGCGCGCCGCACTCACCCAGCGCCCGCCCGTCACCTGCCAGCGCCTGTCCAGCGGCGGGCGGAACAGCACCACCGTCCCCTGACGCGGGGCCATGTCGTACACAGGCAAGGCCGCGCGGAACGCTGCCTCGATTGCCTGATTGTGGAATGCGCCGTCATCCTCAGACACCGCGCCCTGCGCCTGCTTCCACGCCTGTTTTTCGCGCCACCAGCGGGTAAGGAACGCCGGTCCCTCGGCCCGCAGCTCCGCCGCCCGGATCATCAGTTTGTCGCGCTTTGACAGCGTGGGCCGCAAGGGCACCGGCGTATCCAGCAGCACGACCAGCGGCACCGACTCCCCTGCCGCTTCCAGCTGCCGTGCGATTTCCAAGGCGATCAACCCGCCGCCTGAAAACCCGCCCAAGAGATAGGGGCCATGCGGCTGCACCTGCCGCATTTCGGCGATGTAATCCTGCGCTGCCGTCACAAAATCGGAGTGCGGCGCTGCATCGCCATAAAGCCCCCGCGCCTGCAAGCCATAGAACGGCCGGTCGCCGCCCAGAAGCTGCGCCAGATGGCGCAGGTTCAGCACATTTCCGAACATGCCCGCCACCAGGAAAAACGGCGTCTTCGCCCCACCTTCGCCCCGGTGCATTGGCACGATATGGGTGAACCGGCGCTGCGCAACCCGAGCCACCTCCGGCTTGGCCGCGCCACTTTCCTGCGGGCCGATCTGGTCTTCGATCAGCGCGGCGCAGGCCGCAATCGTCGGGGCCTCGAACAGCACCGAGATCGGGAAATCGACGCGATAAGCCTTTTTCACCATCGCAAACAGCCGCACCGCGATCAGGCTATGGCCGCCAAGGTCAAAGAAACTGTCCTCGACCCCGATCTTTGCCACCCCCAGCAATTCCTGCCAGAAGCCCACCAGCGTGCGTTCGATATCATTGCGCGGTTCGACATAATCGCTGTCCAGATCGGGGCGTTCAAAGCTGGTGCCCTCACTGCGCGCCGCCTCGACCACCGCCGCGGCACGGATGAGCGCGGGCAGGTCCAGCGATGAGACGATGATCTGACTTTGCCCCAGTGCCACCGCGCGGCCAAAGGCCATCGCCCCCTCGGCGGGGCGGATGCCTTGCGAAAAGGCATGCAGCAAGCGTTCCTCGGCGGGGGACGCGGCCCTGGTCTGCGTGTCTTCAAATTCAAGGCTGCGCGGGTCGGGCGGAGTCAGTTTCAGCCCGCCCTCCAGCCGGTGAATCGTAAAGCCCTTTACCTCGATACAGACCTCGCCCTCTGGCGTGGCCAGCGTCACGTCAAACACCGCCGTCCCGCGCGCGGCGCTATTGGCCCCGGCGTTGCGCATGTGGCTGACAATGTGCGCGGGCAGTGGCCGGTAGACCCTGACGCTTGCGTAGGACACCGGCACCCACAGGTGATCGGCCTGATAGCCGTCGATCAGCCCCATCGCCCAGCCCGTCGCCAGATCCATCAGCGCCGGATGGATGCGCCAGCCCTGATCGGGCTCGCGCTTGAACGGCTCTGGCAAGGCCAGATGCGCCAGCCCTTCGCCCGCACCGATGCTGCGCTGTGACAGCACCCGCCAACGCGGGCCGAAATTCAGATGCGCCTCTTGCGGGCTGGCCAACCCCTCGCCGACCTCTGGCTCCGGCAACCGCGCCGCAATCGCGGCCACATCCATGCGCGGCGGCGTTCCGGTCAAGGGCAGCATCCGGGCAGAGGCGTGCAGCAGCCAGCCGGTGCGGCCCTTTGCTGTGAGGGCAGAGTGCAGGTCGAACCCGTAGCCCTCCTCGCTGCGCTGCATCCGCGCCCGCACCGGGCGCGGTTCCGTCCCCACGTCCAAGGCGCGGAAGAATGTCAGATCGCGGATTTCAAATCCGGCACTTTCGCCCTGCGCAGCCCAGGCTTCCGCCATCACCTCCAGATAGCCGGTGCCGGGGATCAGCGCAGTGCCGTCTTTGGTGCGGTGGCCGTCCAGAACCCAGCGGTCCAGCCCGTATGTCGCGTGAAACACCCGGTTGCCATCGCGGTCAAACCCGGACTCATCCAGCATTGGCGCGTGAATGGGAAGGCGTGGGGATTCGACCCGCCCGGCGCGGTCGGCGACGGCCTCGGCGGCCATGCCGACGCCCTGCCAGATGCCCCAGTTCAGCGCGACAACTTTGGTCTTTCCGCCCGCCCGGTGCTTGGCATAGGCGTTGAGGTATTCATTCGCCGCCACATAGTCGATCTGCCCCGCAGGTCCGGTCACCGTCGAGGTGGACGAAAACAACACCAGAAACACAATCGTGCCGTCGGGGAACAGCCGCTCCAAAACCTGCGTGCCGTGCAGCTTTGGCGCGAAGACCTCTTCGACCTCGGCCGGGGTCTTGACCATCAGCGGGCCGTCATCGACCACGCCCGCCGCGTGGATCACGGTATGCACCGGACCAAAGCGCACCTCACCCGCGGTCTTTGCCACCTGCATTTCATCAACATTGGCCACATCGGCGCGGGCCACCAGCACCTCGCCGCCCAGACCTTCCAGCCGTTGCAGCGCCAGAATGCGCCGCGCCAGCGGGTCATCGGGACTGGCCTTGGCGAGCAACGCAGGCCACAAACCCCGCTCGGGCAAGGGTCGCCGGGCGATCAGGGTGATTTTCACGCCAAAGCGCCGGATCAGATCTTCGGCCACGGTCAGTCCGATGCCGCCAAAGCCGCCGGTGATCAGGACATGCGCGCCCTTTGGCAAATCGAACCCGCCCTCGGGCAAGGGAACCGCCCGGACGCCAGATTCATAACGCCGCCCCTTGCGCCAGGCGGCTATAGTCAGCTGGTCCGACAGCACCTCTTCCAGCACCACGTCTGCCGCGTCGCCCGGGCCAATATCCAGAGTGCCCACCAGCACCCCCGGCACCTCACGCGGGATCACCCGCACCGGGCCAAGCACCATGGCTTTTTCGGGATAGGCCAGAGGCTCGCCTTTTACCTGCGCCGCCCCTGTCGTCATTACCGTGATGCGGATCGGGCGCGGCAGGTTTTCCTCGGCCAAAGCCTGACCCAGAAACAGCAGCGCATAGAAGCCCTGCTCGATGTTGCGGTGCAGGAAGCTGGAGCCGGGGCGGAAGCTTTCCTTGCCGGTCACCAGCCAGCCGTGGATGATCCGGCTGGGAGCCAGACCGCGTGCTACCAGATCGCGGATCAGGCTGTCGTAGCCTTCACGCCCGCGCTCTGGCGACAGCCGGTAATCGCCTTGCGCATCGCGGGCAAAGGCATCGCCCGCCCGGACGCGCACCACACGATGCCCCGCCCCGGCCAGCTGATCGGCAACCGCCGCACAGAGCCCGGTGTCATCAAGGAAGATCAGCCAAGTCTCTGGCGCAATCTCAGCCAGGTCATCCAGATCAAACCCCGCCGCGACGGAGCGCCAGTGCGGCCGCCAGCCCCAACCGGCCAGATCGTCGATCCGCATCGGCAGCGGGTCAGCCTGCACGGTCTGCCCTTCGGCGGGGGCGATGAAATAGGGTTTGCGCTGAAAGGCATAGCCCGGCAACGGCACCCGCTTACGCGGGCCCTCGCCCCAGACTGGCTGCCAATCCACCGCCACGCCGCAAGCCCAAAGCCGCGCCAGCGTGACCATGTGCCAGGCGTCATCCGCCATTTTCTGCTCGGGGTGGCGCAGGGCCGGGATGACCTGACCGGAGGCCACGCCATTGGCCTGCGCCAGCGACGACAGCGCCCGCCCCGGCCCCATTTCCATGTAAACGCGCCCCGGTTCCGCCATCAGATGCGCCATGCAGGCGCGGAAATTCACCGTGCCGCGCAGGTGCTGCACCCAGTAGTCGGGATTGGTCGCCTGCTGTGGGGTCAGTTCCAGACCCGTGCGGTTGGAGATGATCGGAAGGGTCGGCGGGTGCAGCGGGATGGAGCGCAGGTAAGCCCCAAATTGCGCCAGAATCGGCTCTAACATCGCGGAATGCGCGGCGATGTCGATGGCGATGCGCTGGGTCTCGACGCCTTCGGCCGTCAGCTCTTCCGCAAGTGCCGCAAGCATGGCATCGGGGCCGGAGACAACGCAAAGGTCGGGCGCATTGATGGACGCGATGTCCAGCGGGGCGGTGGCCTTTTGAGTATTTTCACCAAGATGAAAACCAAGCCGCGTGAGTGTGCTGCGCAGGTCTGCTTCCGACAGCGGGACCGACAACATCCCGCCGGGCGCGATCGTATCGAACAGCGTGCCGCGCAGGTGGACGAGGCCGATACAGTCTTCGAAGCTGATCACTCCGGCCAGCGCAGCGGCGGTGTTTTCGCCCATCGAATGACCGACCAGCGCGGTGGGGGTCACCCCCCAGCTCTCGAACAGCTTGGCCAGCGCGTATTCGGTGATCATGATCAGCGGCAGCTGGGCAGACGGCTTTTTCAGTGCCTCGGATGCGGCGGGTTCTGCCCCCGGTGCGGGCAGCCAGAGCGCGCGGATATTGTAATCCAGCTTTGGCTGCAGCACCGCGAGGCCGCGATCCATCCAGTCGGCAAACACCGGCTCGGTTTCATAGAGATCGCGCGCCATGCCCGCATATTGCGCGCCGCCGCCGGGGAACATGAACACCACCTGCGGGTCGTCGCCCAGCCAGTCATGGGTGAACACCCGGCGCGGATCGTTGCTATCCAGCAGCTCTGCCGCCGCCGCGTGGCTGTCGGCCACCAGCACCCGACGCTTGTCAAAGGCGCGGCGGCCTTCTTTAAGCGTCCAGGCCACATCGGCCAGCGGTTGGTCGGGATGGGTGCGCAGATGCGTCGCCAGGCGGGCCGCACCTGCCTCCAGCGCGCCCTTGGTCCGCGCCGAGAGCACCAGCGGCTGGAATGGCCAGTCACTTTCCGCCGAGGGCACGCGCTCAGGCGCCACCTCCAGCACCGCATGGGCATTGGTGCCGCCCACGCCCAGCGAATTCACCCCCGCCCGCAGCACCGGAGCCTGCCACGGAGTCAGCCGGTCATTGACCCGGAACGGCGAGGAGTCAAAGTCGATCGCCGGGTTCGGGGACTCATAGCCCAGTGAAGGCGGCAATTCCCGGTGATGCAACGCCAGTGCCACTTTGATCAGGCTGGCGACACCTGCCGCCGTGTCCAGATGGCCGATGTTGGTCTTGACCGAACCGATCCGGCACGACCCCACCGCATCGGTGGTCTCACGAAACGCCGCCGTCAGCGCCGCAACCTCAATCGGGTCGCCCAGATAGGTGCCGGTTCCATGGCATTCGACATAGGTCACCGTATCGGCAGAAACCCCCGCTACCGCCTGCGCCTCGGCGATGCAGCGGGCCTGACCATCGACCGAGGGGGCCAGATAGCCCGCCTTGGCCGCGCCGTCATTGTTGACCGCTGATCCCTTGAGGATCGCCCAGATATGGTCGCCATCGCGCACCGCATCTTTCGCCCGGCGTAGCACCACGCAGCCCGCGCCGGAGCCGAACACCGTGCCTTGCGCCCGGTGATCAAAGGCATGGCAATGACCGTCGGGCGACAGGATTTCACCCTCGGTATACAGATAGCCGCGCGCATGCGGCAACTCGATGGTGACACCGCCCGCCAGCGCCATGTCGCATTCGCCGTTCAGCAGCGCCTGCGCCGCGTAATGCACCGCCACCAACGACGTGGAGCAGGCCGTCTGCACGTTGATGCTCGGCCCCTTCAGGTCAAGGATATGGCTGACGCGGGTGGCCAGAAAATCCTTGTCATTGCCGGTGTGGCGCAAAAGGAACATGCCGGTCTGGTCCACCAGATCGCGGTGCGAGCACAGGTTGAAGTAGAAGTACGATCCCATGCCGCAGCCAGCCCAGACGCCGACCGGGCCGGGAAAGCGCTCTGGCGGATGGCCGGCGTTTTCCAGCGCCTCCCAAGCCACCTCAAGGAACTGCCGGTGCTGCGGGTCAAGGATCGCGGCCTCTTTCGGCGAAAAGCCGAAGAACTCGGCGTCAAAAGTCTCAAACCCGTCGAGCACTGCGGCTGCAGGCACATAATTGGGCTTTGCCATCCGGGCCGCAGATTCCCCCGCCGCCAGCAACGCCGCCTCATCCAGCACCCGGATCGATTCAACCCCGTCGCGCAGATTGCGCCAATAGGCCTCAATATCCCCGGCTCCTGGCAAATGCGCGGCCATGCCGACAATCGCAATGTCGGTATCGGAAAGCTCAACTGGCAACAGGGAATCGGGCATGTGGGAAATACTCGGCAGGCAAAGGTGGCCCTTTATCTATGTATCAAACTTGACCAAAATAAGGAACCGGGGCCGCCTTAATCCTGCCCGAACGGGTCTGGTTTTGGCAGGCCCGGTGTCAGCACCCAATTGTAAATTTGTAAAATCTGCGCCGCCTTGCGTTCCCAGGTAAACAGCTCCTGCACCCGCGCCCGTGCCGCATGGCCCTTGGCGGCCACCTGTTCAGGGTGGTCCACGCACCAGGCCAGCCGGTCAGACAGCCCCGCAATCACACCATCGCGCCCGGTGATCGGCACCTTCCAGCCGGTCGCGTCAGTCACCAGCTCGGCCGGGCCCGCGTAATCCACAACGATGGGCGCAAGGCCCAGTGCCATCGCCTCCAGCACCACACCGCCGCCAAATTCGCGGATCGACGGAAAGGCCAGAAGCTGGCAGCGTGCGGCGATATCCTGCACTTCGGTATGCGGTTTCCAGCCGTGGAACCGGACCGCATCGCCAAATTCGGTCGCCTGCGCGCGCAACGCCTCCATCATGTCGCCATCGCCGATGATCTCCAGCACCAGCCTGCCCTGACGCAGCAGCGGTGCTGCCGCTGTGACCAGCATGTCGACGCCCTTCAGCGGCACCAGCCGCCCGATAAAGCACGCCCGCATCGGTCCCGGCCCGCCATGCACCGCAACGGCGTTGAACCGGGCGGGGTCGATGGCGTTTTCAGGCAGATAGATCACACGGGCGTGGTGCTGCGCCGGGATGTCGCGCAAGGTCTGGCGCGAGCCGGCAAGGATCGCATCGGCCCGAAGGGTGGCCCGCCGCCCCGGCAAAGCACGGTAGAGGCCACGCACCTTTGACAGCCATTCGCGCTCACGCTTCATCTCGGCCTCGAAGCCCTTGGGCCAAGGCACGCCGCCGTTGATCGGCCCCAGCACGAAAGGCACCCCGGCCGCCCGGCATTTCGCCGCAATCGGGCTTTGCTGCACCGGCGACAGCGGGGTGACGCGGTGCACCAGATCATAGCGCCCGGCGCGGATGTCCGCGCCAAAGTGCTTCCAGACCAGATGCTCGAAATAGGGGTAGCTGATCGTCGCCACCGCCTGCTGTATGGTCCAGCCACCGCGCCCGCCTGACAGAAAGCTGCCCAACTTCCACAAGGGCCGCGCCAGCGCCTCGGAATCGATGGCGGTGAAATCGACGCCCTCGACCAGCCCCGCGCGCAGGAAAGCATCACGGTTGCGCACCTGGGTCACGACATGCACATCGGCCACCCCTGCGAGCGCCCGCACCAGCGACCAGCCGACCAGCGGCACCGAGACCCATTCCGGGTTTGCCGCCTCTGCCAGCAGCAGCACACGCGGGCGGAACACGTTGCTCATATCACGGTCCTTCCCGGTCTCAGCGCAACGACGCTTTCTTCGCGCTTTGCTGTCTTCCATGCCCCCCGCAACGCCTCGGCATGGCCCAGAACCGCCCCCGCCATCAGCCAGGTGAACGGGATCAGCGTATCATTCGGCAGCAGATCGAACAGGTTCACCGCCAGGATCAGGGTCACCGCACAGGCAAACGGCGACAACGCGGCAGAGGGTTGGCGCACTGCCTCACGCGCCATCAGCACCACAGGCAGGGCAAGCAAACCGAAGGCGGCAATATACCCCGCCCAGCCGAAAGTACCCAGCGTGATGATCCAGCCGCCATCGGCAATCACATTGATCTCGCCCGTCATCGGGTCATGCAGCAACCCGCGCCCGTACAGCCCCCAGCCAAACCAAGGCCTCTCTGCCGCGCGATTCAGCAGCAGCTCTTCATTCAGGATACGGAACTGCAACGAGGCCCCACGCTCGGGGTTCAGCCCCATGGCAAAGCGCATGATCTCGTCCACAGGCACCAGATGCAGGCCGCGCAGCAGCGGATAGCTGATCACCACCGCCACAATCGCCCCGGCCACCAGCAGCTGAACCCGGCGCGGCAGCACCATCACCACCGGCACCAGCCCCATCGCATAAACCACCGGCCCGGCACTGCGGCAAAACAGCAGCACCACCAGCAGATAAAGCGCAATGATCAGATACCGTGGCCGCGCCGCCGCAGGCCCGATCCGGAACAGCGTCACCGACGCGATGAAACACATCATCGCAAAGAACGCGACCCACAGCCCGTGCGGCATGAACACAAAGGGCCGGAACCCGCCAAAGCGGATCGCCTGACTGAAATCATGCTGGAAAAACCCGTAAACCATCAAGTTCAGCTGCGGCGACAGCCGCGCCTCGATCAGCATCGGCAGCGAATAGATCAGACCCGCCGCCATCAGCGCCACCAGCATCGCCCGCATCGCCTGTTGCCCGGACAGAAACCGGCGTGCCAGAAAGAACGGGATCAGCGCAATGAACTGATTGCCGACGACTGCAAGACTGTCATAGATCCGCAGCGCCGGCAGGGTCGCGCCCGGAAACCAGATCGCATCACGGTTGGTCAGCACCGTGGCAAAGGGGCTCAGGATATACAGCACGATCAACCCGCGCCCGAGCCATGACTCCGGCCACAGCCCGAACCGCTCGCGCAGCAAGAACAGCACCGCCGCCAGCGCCGCCAGACCAGCCGCCGCATCCTTGTCGATATCGGGCACCAGTGGCAGATCCAGCGCCACCACCGGGGGCAGCAGCATATAGGCCCCAAGAACCGTCCAGATCAGCGCACGTGCCGGCGCCATCTTCGTGAAAAACATCCACGAAACCACCGGCCATATGGCCAGCATCAGATAGGCAAGCGTGTTTGCATCAGGCATAGGCGTGCGGCTGTCACTCTCCGGGATCAGGCGATAACATGGATCGGTGGCGCTGTCTTGGCACCTCATGGCGGCAAGATGTTGCCGGGAATGCGGCAGGTGGGGGGCGATACCTGCACCAACCTCTGCAAACGGATCGGAGCCGCGGGGGTAAATGCTGCTCCTTGCTGCCAGACGAATTTCACTGCACAATCAAACAGCAAGGTAGGCCATGAGCACTTGCCATCATCAGCCCTGCGCCTCTCCCTTCAGGGGGCGAGCCGGTCTTTCAGGGGGAACCCATGTCACAGCGCGCATTTCTGATCTGGCTGACCTTGCTTGGCACTGTTGCCGCACTGCTGCTGTGGCTGCTGCACGGCGGACCAGAGACTCCTTCGGTCGGGGGCGGGGGATATGATCTGGGGCCCTTTGTCTATGGCTGGCTGCTGACTCTGCTCAGCGGGGGCTGGATCGTCGGCGCCGGGCTCGCCGGGCTGGGGAGACGGGACCGCAAGGCATCATTGCGGGCGTTTGCCCTGGCCGTTGTGGGGCTGGCCGTACTGGTGCTGACCCTCATCCTGCACGGGTCCGATCTGAACTGATCCGCGCCATTGACAACCCTGCCCGCTGGCAGGACGCGGCATCCCGATCCTAGGGCCTAACCCGCCGACCGACCCCGACACACGGCAGACTTCTCCGCTCGTCGGCGTGTATGATCTTCGGAAAGTCCCGGCCGTGCGGGAACATTCATGGCCTGCAAGCGGTTTATCCCGCATGAGCCGCAATCTTAGGCCAAGGGAGCGCCAGTCAGATGACCGAGAGTGAAGAAGACCGCATACGGGTTCGCGCCTATGAAATCTGGCAGGCCATGGGTTGCCCCGAGGGGCGCGACGCAGACACCTGGTTGCAGGCGCAGATCGAGATTGCAGCGCAAGATGCCTATGGGCTGGAGGCCGGAGATATCCGTGCCATGCAGCAAACCGTTGTCGCCAACGCTACCGCCACCCCTGATACCGACCAGAGCCCCGATTCAAACCCGGCCCCGCCCACGCTTCGGCAGCTCAAGGCCTGTGTACCGGAGTGATCGCAGCCACAGTTTTGCCGGTCACCTTCGGGTTCAAAGCACATCGCACGGGAACACCTTGGCATATGCGGGGTTCATAGGGTGGAGAGTCCCCGGCAGGTCTATAGGGCGTATTGGCATGAAGAACGCGGTGGTTTTCCCGATTTCCCACTGTGGTCAACGCATCGGCAACCGAGCTTCTGTCGTATTTTCCGGGACGACTTTACCCTGATGCCAAAGGAGGCTGAACTTGGATCACAGCACACACACCCCGCTGAACAGCACCGAATATACCAATGCCATTCTGGCCGATGCCCCGGTCTACGGCCCGGAAGATGAAAAGATCGGCACCATCTCGCATCTGCACGGGATCGGCAGGGCCAAAGAGGTGGTCATTGATGTCGGTGGCTTTCTTGGCATCGGTGCCAAACCGGTCTTGCTCAGTTTGGATCAGCTGCGCCTGATGCGCGACGGGTCGGGCATTGTGCATGGAGTAACATCCTGGACGAAGGATCAGATCAAGGATCTGCCCGAACACCACGACTAGGGCGGGGCCAAGGTGCGCGATTGGCACAGAGCCGATGAACCCCGGCTGAGCTTCGCCGAATAACATGGGAACAAGCCTGCAGCGTTTCGCGTTGATACCGGATGCCACGACACATGCAAAGGAACAGGATCATGCTTTACCAAAGTGCCAGCCGTCCGCCGATGGATCTGCCGCCCGACACGATCCCTCAGCCCGAAGACCAACCGAACCCGGATACGTTTCCCGATCCGATGCCCGATCCTGAGCCGATCCCGGCGCAGGATCCGATCCCTCCGCAACCGGGCGAAGTCACACCGCCGGTTCATAGCTGACAATACGATAGCGGGGCAGGCACCTGCCTGCCTCCGTTTTGCAGACTTGGACCCGAACTATCACCCCACACGCAGACTGGCGGCGAGTTTCTGGCGGGCCAGCCAAACAGCCCCCAGAACCCCTGCTTTGTTGCCCAGACGGGTCACCCGGCAGTCCGGCATGGAAACGGGCAACTGCCGCAATCGTTCTGACACGCGGGCAACAAGCTCTGGCCGTTGTCCGACACTGCCGCCAAAAACCACGATATCCGGGTCGGTGATAGCCGCGACGGAAAGCACCGCCAAGGCCAGCCGTTCGGCAACACCCTCAAGCAGGCCGCAGAACCGCGGATCATCCGACGCAAACAGGTCGCGCACTGTCTGTCCCGGTGTGCCGCCCAGAGCCTCGTACGCGGCAACAAGTGACGCAGAGCCCACTGTGCTTTCAAGCGCCCCGGTGGCAAAGGTCGCAGCGTCAAACGGGTTTGCTCCAATCGGCAACACCGCCGCCTCACCCGCAGCGCCGTTTGCGCCGCGCAAAAGTTGCCCATTCACGATCTGACCCAGGCCAATTCCGGTGCCAAGGGCCAGAAAGGCCATGCAACCGGCGCGATGGCCCAACCAATACTCTCCCTGCACGGCAAGGTTCACATCGTTCTCGACCGCAACCGGCACACCCAGGACGCCCGACAAACGTGCCGCCAGATTGGTCTCATTCAGGCCAGTGATGTTGGGCATCCGGCTGACATGGCCGGTTTTCGGGTCCACCACGCCTGGAATGCCGATGCCCGCAGCCATCAACGGCCCTGCGCCCGCTTTTGCCAGCAGCTTTTCCCGGTGCCGCAGAAGCTGCGCCATCAGGGCGGCACCACCTTTCGGGTCAGTGGCCTCATAGACCTCGGCCAGACAACGGCCCTCCAGATCGGTGAGGACTGAATGCACCTTGGTCCCACCCACATCGCAGCCCAGCAGAGTGGCCGCGCCCGCGCGCAGCCGGCCGGACTGGGTCCATCCCGCCTGTGCCAACTCGGCCGCCCCAGCCCCCGCTACTGTGATGGCTTCGTCGCCGGTCAGCAGATCAAAAAGCTGGCTGCGTGCCGCCGCAGACAGGTGCGGCCGGGTCAGGGAAGCACCGGCGGCGGTCACCGCCGCCCCATAGCCTTTTCGGTGGCCGCATCGAACAGATAGAGCGCCCCCGCCGCCGCCGAAGCCTGCACCGTGCCGCCAATAGCCGGGATCATCCGGGCCGGGGCGGTTGCCGTCACCGGCCTGCCTTCGGCCAGAAAATGCACCAGAGTTTCGTGGCCGAGCGGTTCAACCGCTGTGACCTCACCCGACACCGTGAAAGCGCCGTCAGGCACCCCCACCACCAGATCATGCGGGCGCAGACCCACCAGAAGCGGCCCGCCGGGCTGCGCCACGATTCGCCCGCCTGCATCGACCGCAGGCAACAGGTTCATCGACGGGCTGCCGATGAACTGCGCGGTGAACACATCGACCGGCGCGTCGTAGATTTCGGTCGGCGTGCCCGATTGCAGGATATGCCCGTCGCGCATCACCACGATCCGGTCGGCCATGGTCATCGCCTCGATCTGGTCATGGGTGACATAGGCGATGGTTGTGCCAAGCCGCTGGTGCAGCCGCTTGATCTCGATCCGCATCTGCGCCCGCAACTGCGCATCAAGGTTGGACAGCGGCTCGTCAAACAGAAACGCCGCCGGATTGCGCACCATGGCGCGACCGATGGCGACACGCTGGCGCTGCCCCCCTGACAGGGCGGCGGGCCTGCGGTCGAGCAGCGCCTCCAGCCCAAGCATTTTGGCGGCCTCGGTCACGCGGGCATCCTTTTGGTCACGAGACAGCGGCGAGGTATACAGCCCGAAGGCGATGTTCTGACGCACACTCATATGCGGATAGATCGCGTAGTTCTGAAACACCATCGCGATGTTGCGCCGCTTTGGGTCCAACTCGTTGACCACCTGATCGCCGATCAGGATGTCCCCGCCCGACACCTCTTCCAGCCCCGCGATCATCCGCAGCGTGGTGGATTTTCCACAACCCGACGGGCCAACAAACACGACAAATTCACCATCAGCAATATCAAGATTGATGCCGTGGATCACCTCGGCCTTGCCGTAGGATTTCACCAGATTGCGCAGCGCAATGGTCGCCATCAGGCAGCCTCCACCAGGGATTGAAAGGATCGGGCAAGCGCATCGGCAGCCTGTGCCTCGGCCTGTGCATGGGCCGCAGCCTCGGCCGCAAAACCGTCAGATCGGGCGCGGTAGTCGGCCAGGGCCTCGGCCAGGGCCGCAGGGGCCGGACCGCCAAAGCGGTCACGCACCGACACGAAGTATTCGGGCGAGACCATGTGCTGAAAATCGGCCTCGGACAGCGCAGATGCCTGCCCGGTGGCCGCCGTGAATGCCGCGCAGAACGGCGCATAGCCGCCCGTCGGCAAGTCGCTGCCCGCCGCGACGACAGCGCGCGCCACATCGGCGGCAATCTCATGCGCCTGACGAAAGGACAGACCCTCGCGCCGCACCAGCGTATCGGCCAGTTCGGTGATGGTGATACAGGACCGGCGGATGTTGTGCGCGACGCGCGCCCCATCGACCTGCATCTGGGCCACAAAGGCGGCCAGCAGGCGCAGCACCCGGCCCGCGCTGTCAAACGCCTGATAGCCGGCTTCCTGACTTTCGCCTTCGCTGTCGTTCATGTCGGTAAACGGGGTGTTGTGCATGATATCCAGCATCACCCGGGCGCGGCCCACCGTCTGACTGGACAGATGGCGCATATGTTCGACCGGCACCGGATTGCGCTTTTGCGGCATGATGGACGATATCTGGACCAGCGCATTGGGCACATAGATCTGTCCCACCTCGAACGCGGTCCAGAATTGCAGATCCTGAATCAACCGGCCAAGATGCAAAAAGGTCAGCTCCAGCGCGGAATAGGTGGCGGTGATGTAATCCACCGCAGCAATGCAGCTGTAGGAATTGCGCTGTGGGGCGGCAAACCCCAGCAGTTGCGCGACCCGCGCCCGGTCCACTGCAAAGCCCGACGTGGTGATGGCCGCGGCCCCCATCGACGACAGGTTGACCACCGCTCGCGCCGCCTGCAACCGCTCGATATCCCGGATCAGGATCTCAATCGCCGCCGACAGGTAATGACCCAGCGTGGTGGGCTGGGCCGGTTGGCCATGGGTATAGGCGACGATCAGCGTGGCCTTTTCCCGCTCGGCCGTGGTGATCAGCGCATCCAGCAGCGAACGGGCCTGCGCAAGCGCCGTATCCAGCCGCGCCTTCAGCGCCAGCTTGAACAGCGTGTGGTCAATGTCATTGCGCGACCGCGCCGTGTGCAGACGCCCCGCATCATCGGGCCCAAGCCGGGCTTTCAGCTCACGCTCGATCAGGAAAAAGAAATCCTCAACCTCGCCGGTATAGGTCAGCGTGGCCGGGTCGAGTTCCGCGTCAATCGCAACCAGCGCCCGCGCGATGCGCCCCGCCACATCGCGCGGCAGGATGCCGGTTTCGGCCAGCATCACCAGATGCGCCCGGTCGATGCGGCGAAAGCCATCGACATGGTGGGTTTTTGCCCCGTCAAACAGCGGGCGCAGCACCGTTTCCTTGTACACCGGATCAGGAAAGCGCGAGGTGTCGGACAGCTTCGGATCAGTCATCATCATCCTTTCAAACCCGCCAGCATGACACCGCGCACGATGTAGCGTTGCAGCAGCAGGAACACCAAGAGCGTGGGCAGCGTCGCCAGAGAGGCCCCGGTCATGATCATTTCCCATTGGATCGCCTGTTCCACCGCAAAACTCGAAAGGCCGATAGGCAGGGTGTAAAGCTCCTGACTGGTCGTCACGATCAGCGGCCAGAAAAACGCGGTCCAGTTGCCCAGAAAGGTAAAGATCGCCAGCGCCGACAGCGCCGGTGTGACCAGCGGCATCGCGATGCGCCACCAGATGGTGAACTCGTTCAGCCCGTCGATCCGCGCCGCTTCCAGAAAGTCATCGGGCACCGTCTCAAAGAACTGCTTCATCAGAAACGTGCCAAAGGCCGTCATCATGCCCGGAAACATGATGCCCCAATAGCTGTTCAGCCAGCCGAACTCTGCCGACATCAGATACCACGGGATCACCAGCATCTCGGTCGGGATCATCAGCGTGGACAGGATCGCCAGAAACACGAAATACCGCCCGCGAAACCGGAACTTGGCCAGGGTATAGCCGACAAGGCTGTCGAAAAACACGTTCGACAACGTCACCGTCAGCGCGATGATGGTGGAGTTGAAGAACCAGCGCAGAAAGCGCCCGTCGGACAGCACCTTGATATAATTGTCCAGTGTCGGCGCAGCAGGGATCATCCGCAGGTCATAGACCTGCCCTGCGGTTTTCAGCGAGGTGGAGAACATGAAGATCAACGGCGTCACCATGATCACCCCGCCCAGAAACAGCAGCGTCCAGATCACGATACGGCCGGGGCGGATGCGCGGCATGGCCAGAGCGGGGGCAGTCGGGGCTGTGGTCATGTCCGTTCCCTCAACACCCAAAGCTGCAGCAGCGACACGACCAGCAGGATGGTGAACAACACCACGGTCTGCGCCGCCGCATAGCCCATCTGATAGGATGAAAACGCGGTCTGATAGATCATCAAGACCAGTGGCTTGGTCGACCCGAGCGGCCCGCCGGGGTCATTCGTCGTCATGTTGTAGACCTGATCGAAGATCCGCAAAAACCCGATCGAGGAGAACACCACCAGAAACACCGTTGTCGGTTTCAGCAGCGGCAGTGTGATGCGGCGCAGAATGGCCCAGTCGCCCAGCCCGTCGATGCGCGCTGCCTCGTAATAGGTGTTGGGAATGGCGCGCAGCCCCGCCATGAAGATGATGATCTGAAACCCCAACCCCGCCCAGATCGCCGTGACCATGATTGACGGCAGAGCCCAGGTGGTCGAGTTCAGAAACGCCATCTGCGGGATGCCAAAGCCTGACAGGAAATCATTGATCACCCCGATGGGCGCGGGCTGATAAAACCAGCGCCACACCCAGGCCATTGCGGCGGCGGTGGTGATGAACGGCAGGAAATACAGCGCCCGCAGGAAAGTATGGCCAAAGCGCACCCGATCCAGCGCATAGGCGATGATGAACGACAGGATCAGGCTGATCGGCGTGCCCATGATCAGATAGGCAAAAGTGTTGCGGAACACACGGCCAAACTGCGGATCAGCAAACAGGCGTGTGTAGTTTTCAACCCCGATAAAGGACGGGTCCGACATCAGATCCCAGTCGGTCAATGACAACCAGAACGCCTGTCCCGTCGGATAAAACCGGATGACGCCGTAGAACAGCACCGGCACGGCCAGAAAGCCCCAGACCCACAGCAATTGCCGTCTGCGCATTGTCCAGAATGTGCGGGGTCGGTCGGGGTGCCGGTCCGGCACCCCCGGTTCCATCATTGTCATCCCCGCTGACCGTTACTTTTTGGCGCGGTCAAGGATGGCCTGTTCCGCCTCGGCTGCGGCCGCGACAGAGTCTTCCACCGGCTGCCCCTCGATCAGAATGCGGTTGGCCATGTCGATGGTGGTCTGGCGTTGTGCGGCTTCATCCACGAACAAAGTGGTATGGGCGTATTCAAGCCCCTTGAGGAACGGCGCATAGACCGGGTTGGCCAGATTGGCTTCGGTCAGCGCGGCAGAGCGACGGGCCGGCAGCTCGCCAACGACATCCAACCAGATCTGCATCGCCTCTTCCGAGCTGATGTAGGCCAGAAACTTCTGTGCCGCCTCCAGCTCTTCGCCTTGCGCGCCGGCGCCGATGGCATTGGCGAAATAGCTGGCATAGTTCGAGCGCACGCCTTCGGCATTTGCAGGAAGCTCGGTCACACCCCATTCGAAGTCTTCGATGGTTCGGAACGACCCAAGGCGGAAGGTGCCGTCGATGGTAAACCCGGCCTTGCCCGCACGGAACGCGGCCTGACCTTCATCCATAAAGCCGCGCTGGCCGATCTTTTCGACCAGCTGCAGATCGGTGTAGAACTTCAACGCCGCCGCACCAGCCGCGTCATTATAGGTGACCGTCGCGCCATCCTCGCTATAAGGGGCACCACCGAACTGGCGCACCAGCACTTCGCGCCACCACTGGTGATCCTGCCCGGCCATGTCCAGCGTCATGCCTGCGGTGGCCATATTGCCCGCACCGTCCACTTCGGTCATCGCCTTGGCTTGTGTCACCAGTTCTTCCAGCGTGGTCGGCGGCGTGTTCGGGTCCAGCCCGGCGGCGGTCATCAGGTTCTTGTTGTAGAACAGCGCCAGCGAGCGCACCGCCGTTGGCAGGCCATAATAGTCATCGCCCCGCTTCATCGCACTGACAATCGGGAAGAAATCTGCCTCGATCTCGGCATGGGGAAAGGCATCGGGCGACAGCGGCTGAATCACCTTGCCACCGATGAACTGGTCGGCCCAGCCGTAGAACAGCTGCAGCACATCCGGCCCCTGCCGCGCCATGTTGGCGGCAACCACACGCGTCTGGTAGTCGGCGTAAGGGAAGGTGACCTGCTTGACGGTAATATCCGGGTTGGCCGCCTCGAACGCTGCAATCAGCTGATCCATAGCGTTCACGCGGGTTTCAAAAACGTACTGCCAGTATTCAATCTCGACCGCCTGAGCCGCGGTGACGGTGAAGGGGCTTATACCGGCCATCAGACCAGCGAACAGGATACCTTTGTGCATGTCAGAACCTCCGTTGGCCTGGCCATGTGAGGCCGGCATTTTCCCTGGCTGACGGTCACTGGCCATCTGGAAGCAAGCATCCGGCAGTTCGATCAGCGTCGTCACGAATCTGTCTCAAGTCAATAAAATAATTTACTTGTCTTAATCTATTCGGCAGTGCAGCTTTTTCCCATGGCAGAGGCAATCGCACGATGAGCACTGTGACACCCGACCGTCAAAGAGTCGCCCTAGGCAAAAATCCGGGTCGCAGCCGGGCGCATAACCGCCGGGTTGTGCTGGATCTTTTGCGCAGCCACGGTCAGCTGGGCCGCAAGCAGATAGCAGACATGACCCGTCTGACCACGCAGGCAGTGGCCAATATCATCGACGAATTGCTGACCGAAAACCTGCTGGTCGATCTGGGCCGTCTGCGGTCAGGTCGGGGCCAGCCGCCGGTACAGTTTGCCCTGAACCCCGATGGCGCGATCACCATCGGCTTTGAAATCTCGGTCAGCCATCTGGTGACAATCGTTCTGGATCTGCATGGTCAGATCCGGGAACAAAGTTCGGTCGCGCTTGGCGACACCGGTCCCGGCGCGCTGATCCCCCGCATCGTTTCCGACGTGGCCGCCATCCGCCTTCGGTTTCCGGCAGCGCTGCTGGGGGTGGGGGTGGTGATGCCCGGCCCGTTCGAGATCGAGGGCCTGTCAGGTGTGGGCCCAACCACACTGCCCGGCTGGGCAGGTATCGACGCGACCAGCCTTCTGGCGGCGCAGATCGGTGTGCCGGTGGTGATCGAAAACGACGCCAACGCCGCCGCTGTCGGTGAATCCTTGTTCGGAGCCGGGCAAGGGCTTTCAGATTTCTGCATGATCTATTTCAGCGGTGGTATCGGCCTTGGCATGATCCACGATTCCCAACCGCTGCGCGGCGCTTTTGGCAATGCGGGTGAGATCGGCCATATCGTCATCGCCCCCGGTGGCCGCCCCTGTGCCTGTGGTCAGGCGGGCTGTCTGGAACGCTACGCCTCACTGGATGCCCTGCGCGAGCGTCTGGGTGCGGACGCCACCGGCGATCTGACGGCGCTGATGGCTGCGGGCCATCCGGCATTGCTGGACTGGCTGGAGGAAGCGGCGGCGCACCTGTCGCCCGTGGTGACGATGCTGGAAAACATCCTCGACCCCGAAACCATCATTCTGGGCGGTGAGTTGCCCGATCCGGTGATAGATGCCCTGATCACACGCCTGACCTATGGCACATCGGTTGCAAACCGGCGCAACCGGCCGTTGCCACGTGTGATCCGGGGGCGAACCGGGCACTGGATCGCTGCACTTGGGGCAGCCGCCTTGCCGTTCTTCGACAGCATCATCCCGAAACTTGACACCAGCCCTGGCCCGTCTGCCGCCCAGCGCCCCGGATCAACGGCCACGGCAGGGCCCCCGACACAAAGGATCGCCGCCCATGACTGACCGTGACCGTATTGCACGCCAGATGGCTGATCCCGCGCTTGTGCGCCTGCACCGCGCGCTGTCTCGGCTGACCTCGGTGGTCACCGTGATGAACACCGGCGCGCATCCCGACGACGAACAAAGCGGGCTGCTGGCATGGCTGCGCCTTGGGCTTGGGATGCGGGTGGTGGTGGCCTGCTCCACCCGTGGCGAAGGCGGGCAGAATGCACTCGGTCCCGAACGGCGCGGCGCGCTTGGCGTGCTGCGCTCGGCGGAAATGGAGGCAGCAGTGCGGGTGCTGGATGCCGACATCCATTGGCTGGGCCACGGCCCGGACGATCCGGTGCATGATTTCGGCTTCTCCAAGGACGGCGACGCCACCTTTGGCCATTGGGGCGAGGCGCGGATTGTCGAGCGGCTGGTCCGCGCCTACCGGGCGGAACGGCCCGATGTGGTGATCCCGACCTTTCTGGATGTGCCAGGTCAACACGGCCATCACCGCGCCATGAGCCGGGCCGCCGAAACCGCTCTGCGGCTGGCGGCAGACCCATCGGCGCATCCCGAGCACGCAGACGACGGGCTGCTGCCATGGACCGTTGCCAAATATTACCTTCCGGCGTGGTCGGGTGCGGGCGGCACCTATGATGACGAACTGCCGCCGCCACCCTCTACGCTGACAGTACAGGCCTATGGCGCCGACCCCGCAACCGGGGCGGCCTGGGATCATATTGGCGAACAGTCGCGCTTTTCCCACGCCTCACAAGGCATGGGCCATTGGCGCGCCGTCCCGCAAGAGACATGGACCCTGCATCTGGTGTCTGGCGAGGCGGAGGCACAGATCACCGACGGTATGCCGGCCACTCTGTCCGATCTGGCCGCCCTGCCCGATGCCCCCGCCCCGCTGCGCCCGGCAGCACAGGCCATTGCCGAGGCGATTGCGGCCTTTCCCGATGCCAACGCGGTCGTGGCTGCGCTGGTGCGGGCCGATGCGGCACTCGAACAGGCTGGAAACACCGGCGGCAGCTTTGCGCAGGCGCATGGCCACCGGATCAGCCGAAAACGGGCCGAGGTACAGACGGCCTGTCTGCTCGCGGCCCGCCTGATGCCAACAGCCGCCTTTGCCACCCCTGCCCGCCTGTCTCCCGGGGCCACCGGCAGGCTGTCATGGCAATGGGCACTGCCCCCTGCGTATCCGGTTACAGTTACCCCCACCTTGCCCCATGGCGTTACGGCAACTGGCATCACGCCGAACCAATGTGACCTGACCATCGCGCCCGACGCCCCCTTTACCCGGCAATTCCATCCGGGCTGGTCTGCATTGGGGGGCAACGGCTCTGCCAGCCTGCAGATCACCGCCATCGTCGATGGGCGCACGATGACCGCGCGGCACGACCTTGAATCCCCGCTGGAGATCGGGCCAGAGCGGGTGCTGGCGCTTGATCCGGCGGCATTCGTAATACCGCTGGCCGATCCACCAAACGTCATCGCGGTGCGTGGTGCCGAGGGTGCCGACTGGGATCTGCCCGATGGATTTGCCGTACAGGACGGCATCGTCACCCTGCCCCAGCCGCTCGCACCGGGCCTGCATGTCCTGACCCCTTTCATCGGCAACCGCCCGGCGCTGCGGCGGTACGAGGCGCGCTATCCCCACAGTGGGCCCTTCAGCTACCTGTCCCCGGAAACTCTCCGCATTCTGGCGCTTGATCTGGTGCTTCCCGACGCCCGCATCGGCTATATCGGCGGCGGCGGCGACAGTGTCGGCCTTTGGCTGAACCGGATGGGGGCAGATGTGACCGACCTGACACGGCTGGACCCAGCCGAAGACCTGAGCCGGTTTACCACCGTCGTCATCGGGATCGTCGCCTTTGGCACCCGGCCCGATCTGGTCGCTGCCATCCCGGCCCTGCACCGCTTTGTCACCGGGGGCGGCCATCTGGTCACCCTGTACCAGCGCCCGGATCAGGGCTGGCAACCCGAGACGACGCCGCCGTGCCGTCTTGTGGTGGGCACCCCGTCGCTGCGCTGGCGGGTGACAGACCCAAATGCCCCGGTCACGATGCTGCTGCCCGACCATCCGCTGCTGGCGGGGCCAAACCGGATCACCGCCGCCGATTGGGAGGACTGGAACAAGGAACGCGGCATCTACTTCGCCAGCGAGTGGGACACTGTGTATCAGCCGCTGCTGGCGATGCATGATGCGGGCGAAGCCCCTTTGCAGGGCGCGCTGATCTCGGGTCGTATCGGGGCCGGGCGGCACAGCCATTGCGCGCTAGTGCTGCACCATCAGCTCGACCATCTGGTGCCGGGCGCGTTCCGCCTGCTCGCAAATCTGGTCCAGCACGCAGGCTGATCGCAGATGCGCGGCACGTCCGACACCAGCGACTATGCAGGCGCCCCATGGCTGATTGCGGATATGGTGCTGATCACCGCCATGACCGTGATCGTCAAACTGCAGGGGGCCACCTATCCTGCGGCGCAGCTTGTGTTTCTGCGCGCGCTGATCGGTTGCGCCCTGATCGCGCCGCTGGTCTGGCATCACCGCCGCGATTTCACCACCATGCGCCAACCCTGGCGCAACGCAGGTCGGGTGGCCTGCAATGCCGTGGCGCTGACCTGCAACTTTGTGGCACTGGCCAACCTGCCGCTTGCGCTGGTAACCGCGATCTCTTTCACCCGGCAACCTGTGACCATGCTGCTTGCGGTGACCCTGCTGCGTGAAAAGGTGACCCCTTGGGTCTGGGCAGGCACCGCACTGGCCTTTTGCGGGGTGCTGGTGATGATCGGGCCGGTTGCTTTGCTGCCCGGCCTTGGTCTTCTGGCGGCGTTCGGAGCTGTGCTGTTCGGGTCGATGGCCGCCATCCAGACCCGCGCGCTGCGCGAGGAAAGCGCGGTGGTCATGATGCTGTTCTATGTCGCAGGCCTGCTTGTACTGACGGCGGGGCCTGCATGGCATATGTGGGTGCCGGTCCAAGGTGCGGATCTGCCGGGGCTTCTGGCAATCGGTTTGCTCGCTCAAATCGGTCAGTTCTGCTTTCTGCGCGCCTATCGGTTCAGCCCTGCCTCAGTCCTGGCCCCGCTGTCCTATGGTGCGCTGGTTCTGGCAACGGCAGCGGGCTGGCTGTTCTTTGACGACCCTCCAACGCTTGCGACGCTGGCAGGCATCGCAATCATCGTCACAGCCCTTCGCATCGTACATCGGTCCCGCTCGGGCACCGGTTCCGGCCCCGGCGACTAGCGCTTGATCCAACCGGCTTGAGGAAGCGCCTTTCGCACCGCATTGGCAGTTACCACCCCTGACCAGCAAACCCCGCCGCGCAACAGCCCGCTTCCCAAAGCCCCCATTTTCCTGTATGGCCCCGCCATCTGTGACGTGAGGCCCGCCCCCGGCCGCATGCAAAGGATTGGGGGGCGGCGGCAATGGGGCCGCCATGCAAAGGGAAGACACGGCAGGGGCCGTGGGTGCTTCCATATAGGGAACGATAGATGTTCAACGTGACTCGTAAATCCATCCAGTGGGGCAAAGAAACCCTCACACTGGAATCCGGCAAGGTTGCCCGTCAGGCCGACGGCTCGGTGATCGCAACCATGGGCGACACCTCTGTCATGGCCAACGTGACCTTTGCCAAACAGGCAAAGCCGGGACAAGACTTTTTCCCGCTGACCGTACACTACCAGGAACGCTACTACGCCGCCGGCAAAATTCCGGGCGGCTTTTTCAAACGCGAAGCCCGTCCTTCGGAAAAGGAAACGCTGACCTCGCGTCTGATCGACCGTCCGATCCGCCCGCTGTTCGTCGATGGTTTCAAGAACGAAGTTCTGGTGATCGTGACCGTGCTGAGCCACGATCTGGTCAATGAGCCCGATATCCTCGCCATGATCGCCGCCTCCGCCGCGCTGACCGTGTCCGGCGTGCCGTTCATGGGCCCGATCGGTGCCGCGCGCGTCGGCTTCTCGGGTGGCGAATATGTGCTGAACCCTGATGTCGAAGACATGCAGAACCTGCGCAACAACCCGGATCAACGCCTCGATCTGGTCATCGCCGGCACCAAAGACGCCGTCATGATGGTGGAATCCGAAGCCTACGAGCTGTCGGAAGCCGAAATGCTGGGTGCTGTGAAATTCGGCCACGAGGCGATGCAGCCGGTGATCGACCTGATCATCGACTTCGCCGAAGAAGCCGCCAAAGAACCGTTCGACTTCCAGCCCGCCGACTATTCGGAGCTGTATGCCAAGGTCAAAACCGCAGGCGAAGCGCAGATGCGCACCGCTTTCGGCATCAAGGACAAGCAAGAGCGCACCAATGCAATCTCTGCTGCTGTCTCGGCGATCAAAGGCGCTCTGGCCGAAGCAGACCTTGCCAATGAGAACCTCGGTTCGGCAATCAAGAAGCTGGAAAGCTCGATCCTGCGCGGCGACATCATCAACGGTGGCGCGCGGATTGACGGACGTGACACCAAAACTGTGCGCCCGATCGTGTCGGAAACCGGCATCCTGCCGCGGACCCATGGCTCGGCGCTGTTCACCCGTGGCGAAACCCAAGGGCTGGTCGTGACCACGCTCGGCACCGGCGAAGATGAGCAGATCATCGACGCCCTGCACGGCAACTCGCGGTCGAACTTCCTGCTGCACTATAACTTCCCGCCCTACTCGGTCGGCGAAGTGGGCCGGTTCGGCCCGCCCGGTCGTCGCGAAATCGGTCATGGCAAACTGGCATGGCGCGCGCTTCAGGCGGTTCTGCCTGCAGCAACCGACTTCCCATACACCATCCGTGTCGTGTCCGAGATCACCGAGTCCAACGGCTCGTCCTCGATGGCATCGGTCTGCGGCGGTTCGCTGTCGATGATGGATGCAGGCGTTCCGCTGAAAGCCCCGGTCGCCGGTGTGGCGATGGGTCTGATCCTGGAAGATGACGGCAAATATGCCGTTCTCACCGACATTCTTGGCGACGAGGATCACCTCGGCGACATGGATTTCAAGGTGGCGGGCACCGCCAACGGCATCACCAGCCTGCAGATGGACATCAAGGTCGCCGGCATCACGCCCGCGATCATGGAGCAGGCGCTTGCGCAGGCGAAAGATGGCCGGATGCACATTCTGGACGAAATGGCCAAGGCGCTGACGCAGGCGCAGGCGTTCAGCCAGTATGCGCCGAAGATCGAGACGATGCAGATCCCGACCGACAAGATCCGGGAAGTGATCGGTTCGGGCGGCAAGGTCATCCGCGAGATCGTTGAGCTTTCGGGCGCCAAGGTCGATATCAACGACGAAGGCATCATCAAGATCGCCTCCAGCGACGCAGCCGCCATCAAACGCGCCTATGACATGATCTATTCGATCGTGGCAGAGCCGGAAGAGGGCCGCATCTACACCGGCAAAGTTGTCAAACTGGTCGATTTCGGCGCGTTTGTGAACTTCTTCGGCAAGCGTGACGGTCTGGTTCACGTCAGCCAGATCGCCAACAAGCGTCTGACCCACCCGAATGAGATCCTGAAAGAAGGCCAGGAAGTGAAAGTCAAACTTCTGGGCTTTGACGACCGTGGCAAGGTCCGCCTTGGCATGAAGATGGTCGATCAGGAAACCGGCGAAGAAGTCGCTGAAAAGAAAGAAGAGTCGTCCGAGGCCTAATCGCCCCGGTCATGACCCGCAGAAAGCCCCGGCATGTGCCGGGGCTTTTTGATTTTCAGGCCCGATTGGGGTCAAAAGGCTACACATGCGCGTGATTATGGTCACAGTGGCTTCCCTCGAATCATATCTGCAGAGAACGTAGCGCAACACTTACCGGGAATGATGTTTATGCCGTTCGACCTGACACGCCGCCTGTTTCTGACCTCTTCGGCCGCGCTGCTGGCCAGCCCGGCGATCGCCCAGACCAAACCCAGTCTCGACACCTATCTGGTGCCACCAGAACATGAGCCGGTGATCGTGCGCCTGCGCGACACCTTCGAGCCGGGGTCGCTGCTGGTCGATCCGAATACCTTTTCGCTGTACTGGCTGCTGGAACCCCGGGTTGCGCTGCGGTTCATCGTCGGCGTCGGGCGAGGCGATCTGTATGAGGCGGGCCGCTTTACCATCGGTGCCAAGAAAGAGTGGCCGAGTTGGACACCGACCAAAAGCATGATTGAACGTAACCCGGGCGCATACGCGAAATATGCCGATGGCATGCCCGGCGGCCCCGGCAACCCGCTGGGCGCGCGGGCGCTGTATCTGTTTGACGAGCAGCGGGGCGATACATTCCTGCGCATCCATGGCACGCCCGAGCCGTGGACGATTGGCTCGGCTGTTTCGAATGGCTGCGTGCGTCTGGTCAATGCCCATATCCAACAGCTCTATGACATGGTGCCGATCGGCGCCAATGTCGTGCTCTATTCCAAACGCGCCGCGGCCTGACGCAAAGGGCCGGCCCGTTGCGGGGCCGGCCTTTCGCACTGTTCAGGCGCTGCGGGTGCCGAGCCAATGGTTCAGCCGCCACATGCCCCAGGCAAGCGGGATCGCCGCGAAACCACCAATCACATAGGCCAGCGGCTCATCCGCAAAGCTTTCGAACATCTGCGTATAGGCGTGGATCGCCGCAAAAGTAACACCTGCGTTGAACAGGGCGCGGCGGTGAGTCTGCGCCGCCCAGCCGATGATCGCAACCAGCGCAATGGCCCAGAGGACTGAGTAGGCATTGGCCGAAATCACCAGCGCACTGGCCTCATAAGCCTGACGTGCCGCATCGTATTGCTCATAAGTCATGTCGCTGGTCCAGTCATAGCCCGGCCCCCAGAACGTCTCCCCCACCACATCGCCCCAGAGCGACCCGACCAGAGCGCAGAGGTTGGCCACGATAAATCCCATGGTGGCAAGGATGCGGGTATGCCGTCCGGTCCGTTCCTCCACCCGGCTGCCCAGCCAGATCATTGCCACCATAAGCACCGCCATCTGCAGAATGCTAAGCGTGGGTTCGGGTGACATGAAGACATAAGCCGCGTGAAAATAACTCGTCCCGGTGGAAAGCATCTGAGCAAAGGGCACGATGCCGAGTGCGGTTACAAGGCGGACATCGGTGGTCCATCCCGCCAGCGCCAGCACCCCCGCCGTGTAACCATAGGCCACCGCCACCATCGAACCGTTGGCCTGCGATTGCTCCATCAGCACACCCAGACCGGCCAGATGCAGCGCGATGCCCATCAGCAGGATCGCGCCCTGCACAAAGCGCGTCGTCAACCCGCCCATCAACAGCGCCCGCGCTGCGATCAGCGCGACAACAGCGCCGCCCGGAAGCATGATCCAGGGTGCCGTGTCGTAATACTTGTCCACCAGCTCGATCCCGGCCCCGCCGATCAGCATTCCTGCCCCGATCAACGCGGCGGCATTGCCGAACATGCGGTACAGAGCGCCCGCGCGAGCCAGAATCAGCAGGCCCGCCGTCAGCAGCACTGAGCCAAAGATGGCAACGGCGGGCGCACTGGACAGCCAGAAGATGGTGCCCAGCGTCGCGGCAATGATTCCGGCGCAGAGCAAGGTGTTGATGCCCATTGCCACCATCGCCTCTCGTGCGCGGGAGTCGATGATCCGCGCCTGTTCTGCAGTAATGATTCCGTCCAGCGCGAGCTGTCTGGTGTCGGCCAATGTGTGCATCTGAAACTCCATGAACGCTGTTCACAGTGAGTACCGCATGCTTGAACATCGTTCAACTAATTTGACTTGAGACGCCGCGTCACCTCCTATAGATACGTTATGTTATTACATATAGGAGTAGCCATGCGTGATCGCCTTCCCGTAACCGTTCTCTCGGGCTTTCTGGGCGCCGGAAAGACCACGTTGCTGAACCATGTGCTGAACAACCGTCAGGGCCGCCGCGTTGCCGTCATTGTCAACGACATGAGCGAAGTGAACATCGACGCCGACCTGATCCGTGAGGGCGCCGACCTGTCCCGCACGCAGGAAAAGCTGGTGGAAATGACCAATGGCTGCATCTGCTGCACCCTGCGCGATGACCTGTTGATCGAGGTCCGTCGGCTGGCGGATGAGGGTCGGTTTGACTATCTGCTGATCGAATCCACCGGCATTGCCGAACCCATGCCCGTTGCCGCCACCTTTGATTTCAGGGATGAGGCGGGCAACAGCCTGTCCGATGTCGCGGACCTCGATACGATGGTGACAGTGGTTGATGCCATCAACCTGCTGCACGACTTTTCCAGCCATGACTTTCTGGCCGACCGGGGCGAGGTGATGGGCGAAGGCGACGAACGCACGCTGGTCAACCTGCTGACCGACCAGATCGAATTTGCCAATGTCATCATCCTGAACAAATGCAGCGATGCCGGTCCGGAACGGGTGGACGCCGCGCGCAAGATCATCCGCGCGCTGAATCCCGACGCGCGGCTGATCGAGGCGGATCACAGCCGGGTGGATGCCGATGCGATCTTTGGCA
This sequence comes from Pseudotabrizicola alkalilacus, assembly GCF_003443995.1. Lineage (GTDB taxonomy): Bacteria > Pseudomonadota > Alphaproteobacteria > Rhodobacterales > Rhodobacteraceae > Pseudotabrizicola > Pseudotabrizicola alkalilacus. The sequence continues at coordinate 82,409 of NZ_QWEY01000009.1, read as the reverse complement.
CCGGGCTTTTCGATTTCGAGCGCGCGCAGGAACACCCGCTCTGGGCCAAGGAACTCTACGGCTTTGAGCATCACACGCCGGAAACCGAAGAATACGGAATCAGCTCCTTTGTCTACCGCGCCCGCCGCCCGTTTGACCCGGCCAAGGTGCATGCGGTGCTCAATGGCGATCTGCCCGGCGTGATCCGCGCCAAGGGGCACTTCTGGCTGGCCTCCCGGCCGAACTGGGTGGCCGAGTTTTCATTGGCCGGGGCGGTGTCTTCGGTCACACCTCTGGGTGGCTGGTGGGCCTCGGTCCCGCGGGAGCGGTGGCCGACCCATCCGGACGCACTGGCCGAGGTGGCGCGGCATTGGCAGGAGCCATGGGGCGACCGGCGGCAAGAGATCGTGTTCATCGGGGCAGGTCTGGATCAGGCGGCGCTGACAGCGGCACTGGATGCGGCTCTGGTCGATGCGGCAGGTTACAACCCGCAGCTTTGGGCGGATCTGCCCGATCCGTTCCCGACCTGGCGGCGGCAACAGGCGGCATGATGCGCAATCTGACCTCTCCCCGCGCCCGCTGGCGCTCTGGCAATGCGATGGCCGCCCATGACGGGTTGCCCGCGCCGGTGCGGGAATGGGCGGCGCAGGCCGCTTTGCCATGGAGCGCAACGTCGCTGCGCAGGTTATGGACCCGCGCCCTGCGCGAAAGCGGCTGCCCGCAGGCCGCCCTTGCTCGACTGTCTGCCGCCGAACGCGCGACGCTCCGGCGCGAAGCGGCGCAGGTCTGGGGCATTGACTATCCGCAGCAGACAAGTCCTTGAATTGCAAAAGGCCCCGGAGGTGATCCGGGGCCTTTTGTCATGATAGCTCTGCGATCAGACCGGCTGTTTGGCAAAGCGCAGATAGGGCAGCTTGATGTCCAGTTCGCCGAACTTTTCCTTGGCCTGCTCGTCGTTCAGCGACAGGGCCACAATTACATCCTGCCCCGGCACCCAGTTGGCGGGGGTGGCAATCGGCACGCCATCGGTGGCCTGAACCGCATCGAGCGCGCGCAGGATCTCGGCAAAGTTCCGCCCCACCGACATCGGATAGGTCATGGTCAGCCGCACCTTTTTATCCGGCCCGATGATATAGACCGTGCGCACGGTCGCGGTATTGGCCGGGGTGCGGCCCTCTTGCGGCAGATAGAACTCGGCCGGCAGCATGTCATAGGCCTTGGCCACGGTCAGACTGGTATCGTCGATGATCGGGAAATCGGCGGGCGCACCGGCAACGGCGGCAATGTCGCGCACCCATTTGCCATGATCTGCAACCGAATCGACCGAAACACCGATCACCTTGGTCTTGCGCTTGGCAAATTCACCGGCAAGCTGGGCCACTGCGCCGAATTCGGTGGTGCAAACCGGCGTGAAATCGCGCGGGTGGCTGAAAATGATGGCATAGCTGCCACCGAGCCAGTCATGAAAATTGATGGTGCCGGCGGTCGAGTCGGCGGTGAAATCAGGGGCAATGTCATTGATACGGATCGACATGGACGACTCCTTCGTTTGTCCGGGTAAAGTTAGTCGTTTCGGAACGACATTTCATCCCCCTGCGAAGATGTTGCGCAAAATGGGAACAACAGACTGCGGCTGCCCCGTCTGACGATAAAATTGTTCTGTCCGCGCAGTGGCGTACAAAACACGGCACTGACCATGCCGTCGGCAGGAATGATCTGATCACGGCATCCTCACGACCCACCTTGTCGCAAAGTTACTTGCAGACCCCTCCCCCTCGGTCCACCATATGATCAAATTTCCAACGGGAGCACCACCATGCTGACGAAGCGCGATTTTTACATCAACGGTCATTGGGTCGCCCCGGCTACCCCCCGCGACTATCAGGTGATCAACCCCTCGAACGAAGAGCCTTGCGCCGTGATCTCGCTCGGCGATCAGGCCGATACAGATGCGGCGGTAGCTGCGGCCAAGGCGGCTTTGCCGGGCTGGTCCGCCACCCCGCCGAAAGAGCGCGCCCGTCTGGTGGCCGCGATCCTCGATCAGTACAACGCGCGTCTGCAGGAATTTGCCGAAGCCATTTCGATGGAAATGGGCGCGCCAATCGACTTTGCTCTGGAGGAACAGGCGCCCTGCCTGCCATGGCACACACAGAATTTCCTCAAGGCGTTTGAGCACCTCGAATGGGTCCGCCCGCTTGGCCCGCAAGCCCCCGGCTCTGCCGTGGTGATGGAGCCGATCGGTGTGGTCGGCCTGATCACGCCATGGAACTGGCCGGTGAACCAGATCGCACTGAAGGCGATCCCCGCCATGCTGGCCGGCTGCACCTGTGTGCTGAAACCGTCGGAGGAAAGCCCTCTGAACGCGATGCTGTTTGCCGAGTTCTGCCATGATGCCGGCATTCCGCCGGGCGTGTTCAATCTGGTGAACGGCGACGGGGCCGGCGTCGGCAGCCAGCTTTCCACCCACCCCGATGTCGAGATGATTTCCTTTACCGGATCAACACGGGCGGGCAAGGCGATCTCCAAAGCCGCGGCTGAGACGCTGAAGCGGGTGACGCTGGAACTGGGTGGCAAGGGCGCGAATCTGCTGTTCGCCGATGCCCGCGCAGATGCCGTCGAATGGTCCGTGCGGCGCATGATGGAAAACACCGGCCAGTCCTGCAACGCACCGTCGCGCCTGCTGGTAGAGCGTAGCGTCTATGACCAGACCGTTGCAAAGGCTGCGGAAGTGGCCAGCAGCATCCCGGTCGGCCCGGCGCATGAGACTGGCCCGCATGTCGGCCCGGTGGTCAACAAGCGCCAGTGGGAGCAGATTCAGGGCTATATCCAGAAGGGTATTGATGAGGGCGCGCGGCTGGTTGCGGGCGGCCCTGGCCTGCCCGAAGGCTTCAACCGGGGCTTTTATGTCAAACCGACGGTCTTTGCCGATGTCAAACCCGGCATGACCATCGAACGCGAGGAAATCTTTGGCCCGGTGCTGGCGATCATACCGTTCGAGACCGAGGAAGAAGCGGTCCGGATTGCCAATGACACGCCCTATGGCCTGACCAACTATGTGCAGTCCAGCGATCGCGTTCGCACAAACCGTCTGGGCCATGCGCTGAAGGCTGGCATGGTCGAGATGAACGGCGAGTCGCGGGGCGCAGGCTCGTTCTTTGGCGGCGTCAAGCAATCAGGTCGCGCCCGTGAAGGCGGAATATGGGGGTTGGAGGAGTTTCTCGAAGCCAAATCAATCTCTGGCTACGATTTCGCCGGGAAAGACGCGGCAGAGTAGGCTTCGGGTGTTCCGATAATGTGAAGACTGAAAGGTCCGGGGGCTGCCCCCCGGACCTTTGCATTGCTGCCCGCAGTCTGCCCGGCAACCATATGCAGGTGTCTCACGGTGATAAGCTCTTGGCGTCCGGCATCGACTGCGGCAAGAATGGCAATGTCTGACATCTGGGGTAGGTGGCGCGAGTCCTGTCATTCTTTGATCGAATTTCCCCGTAGCGGGGAATGTAATTACAATTTACATTCCCCATATGAACACTGTGGCACAGTCCAGCGGAGGGCATCATGGCCGATTTCAATGCGCAAATTCTTGAAAGCCAGAAACAAGTGGCCGAAGCACAAGCCAAGATCAGCGCGGTAACCAGCCGGATCGAGGTGGCCCGGCAAAAGCTGGATCAGGACGAGCCCGCCATCGACATCGAAAACGCGACACTGGAGGATGTGCACAAGCACACCGACCTGATGAACGCCAATATCGCCGAACTGATCATGGGACTGGACGATGTAACCGAGGCATTCTCCAAGGATTTCGACGAGATGCGGTCGAAAACCGGGATGGAGAGCTTTATCGGCATCTTCAGCAACGCCAAATCGGAATCGATGCGGCAAGAACGGATGCGCACCGCCAGCATTGACGACAAGCTACAGGATCTGATCGCCAAATCGGATGTGATCGTCAAACTGCTGCAAGGCCAGCTTGACCTGCTGAATGGCCAGAAAGAGCGCGTGGAATCAAACCTGTCGGCAACGCTGGTCGAACGCGAGCAGACAGTGGGCGCGCTGGAAGCTGTGCGCGCCGAAATCGGCGGGATGGACCCGATGATCATTGATCTGGAAAACCGGATCAGCGTCGAGCAGGACGCCGCCATGCGCACCAGACTGGAAACCCAGCTTGCCGAGATCAACACCAAATTCAACACGTTGGTGCAGGACGAACAGGTGCAGTTGGCCAAAAGCCAGACGCTGGAGCGCTATATCGAAAAGGGCAAGACCTGGATGGACAGCCTGCAAAATCAGGCCGCAACCCAGCTGGTGCTGATCAACAAGCTGCAGACCGACACCAAACAGCGCGTGGTCCTGTATGACGCCCTGTCCAGCAGTCTGAAAACCGCGCAGCAGCAGGATGTTGCGCACCGGATCAACGAAATCGGCGTCAAGACGGATCAAGAGGCGCAGGCCGCCATGGCCGCGATCGGCTCGGCCACCAATGACCGCATGGCCGGGATGCTGGAGGCGCACGAAGGCCATATGGTCTTTGCCCGCAAGATCCTGGAGCAAAAGGCCAAGGCGGATGAGCGTTTCAACCGCCGCTTTGCCGCGATTGTCGAAAAACACGACAAGAATGCATATGGGGAATAAGTGGCAAACGAGGTCAAGGAACAGCTGACGCAGGACCATGCGGAACTCTATGACACGGCTGTAGCGCGGCGCTATTTCGCCAAGTTTGACCGCATCTCCGGCCATCTGGGCCGGGTCGCGGGCGAGCTGGAAGCCGAAGGCATGTTGACCCGGACCGAGGCGCGCGTGCTGGGGCGGTATCTGACCGCCGTTGCCGCCACATTCCGGGCGCTGTCGTTCAAGTATCTGATGACCGGCCGCAGCGACTCGGCCTTGCGCCTGACCTTTGACCGCCACGAAAGCGGCTTTCCGGTGGCGCAGGAGCTGATGATGATGGCGGTCGATGCCGCGCAGGTCGACAAGCACCTGTCCGGCAGCGCCTCGGTCGACGAGTTGAAAGACCGGATGATCCGCCGGATCGTGGGCGATCTGGCCCTGCCGACCGATCTGCAATTCGCGCTGTCGCAGCGGCTGTACTATGAGGCTCTGGCGCAGGGCGGGCTGTTTCTCGCCCGCAACGACCCTGACGCGCAATGGATCGAAGATCGCAACGGCCGCCGCCGCTATCTGGTGCATTGGGCGGTCTATGACACACAGGTCAACCTGCCCGTCATCTATCTGATGGACCTAGAGGACAGCGGCAAGCGCCCGCTGCCCAGTGATGACAGCCGTTGGCCACAGGCGCAACATCACCTGATGGCGCAGTCCACCGCAGGGCTGAAACTGCTGACCATCGCGCAGGGGTTCGATACAGATTTCTCCACGTTGCACCCCAAACGTCTGCGCCGCATTCACCTTGGCCCGATGTATTCGCACAGCTTTACCCTGCAATCGGGGCCGATTTCCGACGTGCTCTCCACCGCCCGCGCGCCCGAAGGGCAGGATTGGGCGCTGGTCTGGACGGTCGAAGACCTGCGTGCGGACCGGGTAGAGCAGGTCAAGGAGGGCTGGTTCAGCACAGTCGAGCGGCAGATCTTTGCTCTCGACCCGTTTGCCGGCAAGGGCGCCGAAACCGGCACAACGCGGATGGAGCGGATGGTGCTATTGCCCGAACAACCGTTTCAAGCTCTGGCCGAACTGAATCCGCCCGGCTTTCGGGATGTGCGTAAATTCGTGGTGGGCGCAGGCGGGCGCATCATTGCAACACGGTAAGGGGGCCCCATGTCGACACGCGACACGATGGAACTGAAAGAAGACGCGATCCGCGCCCAGTATGACGCGGCGCTTGCCCTGCTGACCGGGTTTGATCACGCGCCCCGCTTGGGCAAAGCGATGACCCCCGACCGGGTCGAAGAACGCTCCCCCGGCCTGGGCAGCCGCCCGCGGTTTCGCTCCACCACGCCGGGTCTGGTGACCCGCCCCACGACCCGCCCCGGTGGTGTGCGCCTTGTGGAACGGGTGGAGTCGGGGTCAGATGGCCTTGTCTCCCCCGCGCAGGCCTCAGTCCTGCACGCGCTGCGCCGCGCCGTTGCGATCTCGCTTGCCATGGGGGAGACCTTTGCCGCGCAATCCCCTTTGGGAGAGCTGAAAAAAGCCAATCTGGAGGGCCGCCTGCCCGACCTCAAACGCGCGGAATTCACCGAACTGCTGGCGGCCGAGGCGCTGCTGGTGCTCTACACCTTTGCCAACGCCACCGCCTTTCTGCTGGCGCCGCATCTGGGCAGCACCACGGTCGAGGTGGGCACCGTCGATGAAATCCTGACCGACAACGCCCCGCTCGCCCTGCAAGGGGTGTTGTGGGAGCTGGATCAGGACATCGCCACCTTTGCCACCGATGAGCCGCGCCTTGCCGCCACCGTCGCCGGCTTTGCCGAAGCCCTGATGGAAAAGGTGGCCCTGCGCGCGCAAACTGCTGCCCGGCTGGAGGCCTTTACCGGCGCCAGCTGGAAGGTCGAGGCGGATGGCCTGACCATCGCCGGGTTCAAACCCGCCCGCGCGACCAAGGGCAGCGCGATCACCATGCAGTTCAAGAAACCGCATGAGGTGGTCGGCAACCATATCGCCAAGTACCAGTCGCTGCGGCTGGCCAAGATGCTGATGGCCTATGATTTCGACCGCAAGCTGAATCCCTTTGCCGAATTGGGCGGCTTCATCTTTACCTTCATGGGCGATGGCAAACCCGGCACTGGCAAGACCACGCTGATTCAGATGATGGCCGGGCTGCTGAACGACTATTGCACGGTCGCGGGTTATCCGTTCCGCTATCAGAACTTCTCGATTGACCAGATCGACAGCTATCAGGGCAAATCCGGCCAGAACGCCAAAGCCTTCATCGACACCGTGCTCGATCCGTCGGTGATCGGCTTTGGCACCATTGACGATATTGATCAGGTCGCAGGCAAACGCGGCGACCGGCAATCCTCGGCGGGTCAGCAAGAGGTGACGGCGGTGTTCATGCAGGCCTTTGCCGGGGCGGGCACGGTGGTGCGCGGCAACTGTACCTTTGGCATGTTCTCGAACTACCCCGAAAATGTCGACGACGCCCTGCGCCAGCGCGCAGGCGCGCGGTTCCTGGTCGACGGCCCCCAGACGCAGGACGATTACATCGACATCCTGTCGCTGCTCTTGGGCAAGAACCACGCCATCCCCGTGGGCGACCACGATCTGTTTGCCGCGCAGGAAATCAAAAAGGCGGTTTCGGCCAGCTTTGCGGGCCACGCCCATCCGCATGAAGACGGGCTGCTCCGGGTTTGGGAAAAGGTTGCCACCGACATCGGCCCGCTGGATACCATCGCCAAAATCGGCCGCTACCTGAAAGCGATCCAACAGGCCGACCCGCGCTTCACCGGCCGCGCCATCAAGAACATCACCGACGCGGTGAAGGTGCGGGCGATGGACTTTGAACTGCCCGACGCGTGGATGGAAACGCCCGACCTGTTCCTGTTCAAACCCTACGACGACAAGCTGGCCATGATCCGCGACCTGATGACCCCGATCACCGTGGATATGGTGATCCAGGAGGTCAACCGCTACGCCGATTCCGAATTCCGCTATGCCGACAAGTCGGATGAAGTGGCGATTGAGGCGATGGTGCGGGACTATCAGCGCACGGAAGAGGCGAAGCGGCGGTATCTGGAGGGGAAGGGGTGATGAACCTGCCACCCCCCCAGCCCCTCCCCACAAAGGGGAGGGGAGGCGCTGACCCCGTTTGTGTATGCGCCAGCGTCGGACGCCCTGGCCCTCCCTCCCCCTTGTGGGGAGGGCTGGGGTGGGGGGCCTTTGACAAGGGGCGCTTCGCATGAGCGGAATTCACCCGCAGACAAGAACACACGCCCGCCGGTTGCGCGCGGATATGACACCGCAGGAACGCAAGCTATGGGCCAAGCTGCGCGAGTTGAACCGGATGCTGGGGCTGCACTTCCGCAGACAAGCGCCGATCGGACCTTTCATCGCGGATTTTTCTGATCTGGGCCGACGGTTGGTGATCGAAATTGATGGCGGTGGTCACGGCGGTCCAAAGGATTTCGCGCGCGATCAATGGCTCAATGCGCAGGGGTTCACCGTTCTGAGGGTCTGGAACACTGAGGTGGACGGGAATGCAGAGGGTGTGATGCAGATGGTCCTTGATCACATTCCGTCTGTGCCCGACGCCCCCCCACCCCAGCCCTCCCCCACAAGGGGGGAGGGAGGCGCTCAGCGATCAGGACTGCGCAGGGCTGACAGGGCGAGTGGCGCGTCACCCGCCACGCTCTCCCCGCCCGAAGGGAACACACCATGAAACGCCTCATCGCCAAAGGCCTGATGTTCGGCAATCTGATCGAAGTAACCTCCCCCGCCCTTGTTGACCGCTACAAGCGGGCGATGAAGCATCTGTGCGGGCGGGAAACCAGCCTCACCGATTTCCACATCGACATTTCCGGCTATTCGCCGGAAATCGGGGCCGAGCTGGGGGATGACCTTTACCTCAACCCCAACGGGGCCAACCGTCAATTCATCCTGCTGACCACGGCGCAAAAGCACGCCCCTCTGCTGAACGCGCGGTTCTCCACCAGTCGCGGCATCATCCGGCAGTTCATCGAGACCAACGAAGCGCAGCTGTTTGCCCTGACCGCACGGGATGCGGTGGCCGGAGAGTTGCAGAATTCGGTCTTTGAGATCTCTACCCCCGCCAAGCTGCTGGAGATCCGCCGCATCACGGTCGAGGCGGATACCATCGGCGGGCATGTGGCCGATGCGGGCAAGCTGGCAAAGCTGATCGAGCGGTTCCGGCAGGAGTCCGATGGCTGGCGTGACGATCTGCTGATCGCCGAGATGATCACGCTGGCCCGGAAAACCGGCGATGTGACGCGGGTGCCGATCCATCTGCCGCAGATGAGCTTTGAGCAGCCGAATTTCTGGACCAGCCATTTCGGCGGGCTTTACGTCTTCCGCGACGTGAGCTTTCCCGCCGTGATCTCCACCCTGCCCCGCGAAAGCCTGGGGCCGGTGCCGATTGCGCCGGTGTTCGATCTGACCAACCGCAACCAGATCGCCGACTGGCTGGAACGCAACCAGCTGGCAGAGCCGATCGTTCAGGCGCGCGGCATGGATGCGGCAGCAGTGATCCGGCAGAAGATGGATTTCATTCTGGTCGAAGCCGCCGATACGCTGGGTCTTGAGATCGGCGACGCGCGGCGCACCGAGCTGCGCAGCATCGCGCACCGCCTTGGCACCAGCCTGCCGATGGAGTTTCAGGGCCTTGCCGCCTTGTTGCGCTGGATCGAAGCCGGGGGCACCTGGCCACGCATCACCAGCGAGCATCCGGCCTATTTCTACACCCTGCGCGCGCGGGCGCATAAAGACCGCGATCTGGTCAACATGCTGCTGTCGGAGCTGGCCCCGATGGACGTGCGGCAGATGTTCATCGTGCACAAAGAGCTGTTCTATGCCAGCTATGCCCGCTGGTCAGACCGCAAACGCCAGTATGTGGCCGATTTTCTGGAACGCGAATATGTGGTCGACAAACAGGGCGCGCGCACTGCTCTGTTCGGACCGGAACCGGGGATGGAGGACCGCAACAGGCCCGATCCCAAGCCCGCACGTGACCTTGGCCCGGTGACCGGGCCATGGGGCGCGGCAAGGGGGCGCGGATGATTGGGTTCTTGCGGTTGATGGTGTTCTGGGCGGTGTTTGCCGCCGTCGCCTATTGGGCCTTGCTGATCTACTCCCGATCCTTGCGCCGCGAAACGCTGGAAAAGCAATGGGATGCCGCCCCGCCCGAAGATGCCAGCCCGGAGACGCGCAAGGCGTTTATCGAACAGGGCATGCACGCCTATGAGGGCAGTCTGCGCCGGAAACTGCTGTGGGGCGTGATTGTGCTGCCTTTCATTGCCATCGGCCTGCTCCTATATCTGGTGAATTACGCGTGAGGATGTGATGCGATATGTCAAATGGGCCTTCTGGGCCGTCATCTTTGTGATCCTTGGGTCATGGCTGCATTACACGCTTCCGCAACATGATGTGGTGCGGATCGTCGGCACCTATCAGGAGCGGCAGGATCTGAACGACTGGACCAGCATCTTCTGGTCACAGCCGGATGATCAGGCGGGAACGCTGGTGAACCGCGATGTGCAGTTCATCCAGTCCATCCGCACAAATGGCCGGCCGATGGTTTACCGCAACGAAGACACCGGCTGGCGCTGGCCGCCCTATTTCAAGTTCGACACGGCCAGCCTGCAGACCGAAGCCGATGACCTGAAATCAAATGCCGAGGCTCCGAAATGGGCCGTGGTCACGCATTACGGCTGGCGCAACGAGCTGCTCTCGATCTTTCCGAACGCGGTCGCCGTGCGCCCGGTCGAGGGGCCGGACGTGACCATCATCCCATGGTTCAACATCTTTTTCTTTGTGTTCCTTGGGCTTGTCACGCTGCTGTTGTGGCGCATGTGGGCCCAGTTCCGCGAGCGCACGATTGATCCGGCCCTGACCGACGCAGGTGAGGTCTGGGAGTCCGTTGATGCCCGCGCCGATGCCGCGCGCGACCGGGCCAAGGGCTTCTTTGGCCGGATCAGCGCATGGCTGGCGACCTGGCGGGCGAAGTCGCGCAAATAGGGGGCCACTGATACAAAAGCGCCGCGCAGCAAGGGCTGCGCGGCGCTTTTTGCTGTGTTCAGGATCAGCTGCGCAGAGTGCCGCCGGTGGCCTTGGTCACCTTTTCGATCACCTTGGCCGACACCGCCTCGATCTCGGCCTCGGTCAGGGTCTTGTCCGTCGGCTGCAGCCGCACGGTCAGAGCGATGGATTTCTTGCCCGCCCCCATCTGCGCTTCGGCCTTGTCGCCGGTGAACTGGTCAAAGATCCGCACCGACTCGATCAGCACCTTGTCAACCCCCAGCGCCGCGTTCACCGCAGTCAGCCCCTCAACCCCCTTATCGACCACAAAGGCGAAATCGCGGTCCACCGCTTGCAGGTCGCTGATGCTCAGCGCCGGGCGGGTCGGGGTTTTGGTCTTTGGATACGGGATGTTGGCAACCAGCACGGTAAAGGCGACAGCGGTGCCCTTGATGCCCATCTCGGCCAGCACCTTGGGGTGAACCTCGCCGAAACTCGCCATGATATTGGGGCCAAGGCCAATCACGCCAGACCGCCCAGGGTGCCACCAGCCCGCAACCTTGCGGGTGATCTGCACCCGGGCGGGCGCGCCAAGTGCGGCCAGTACCGCCTCGGCATCGGCCTTGGCGTCAAACACATCCACCGGGCGGCGGCTGCCAAAGGGGTCGCGTGGCACGGTTTGCCCGATCAGCAATCCGGCGGCCTGCAGATGCTGCTCCCCCGGCTCGCCGCCGGAAAACGCCGGGCCGATCTCGGCAAGCGCCAGATCCATGAACCCGCGCGCCTGATTGCGTGCCGCTGCGCGCAACAGGCCCGGCAACAGATCGGGGCGCAAATGGCTCATCTCCGACGAGATCGGGTTGTCGACCCGCACCGCATCATCGCCGCCGCCGAACAGCTTCGCCGCAGCCTCATCAATGAAGCTGTAGGTCACGCATTCATTATAGCCCAAAGCCGCAATCGTGCGCCGCGCCGTCCGCTCGCGCTGTTGCAGCGGCGTCAGGATTGGCCTTGGCACGCCAGTATTAACCCGAGGCAGCGGCTTGCCGACCAGCTTGGTCAAGGACGCCACACGCGCGACCTCTTCGATCAGATCGGCATCGCCCAGCACATCAGGCCGCCAGCTTGGCGGCGTGGCCATATCGCCGTTGAGCGTAAAGCCCAAAGCCTCCAGCGTGGCACGCTGTTCGGCCTCGGGAATATCCATCCCCACCAGCGAGATCACGCGCGCCGGGTTCAGGCGATAGCTGCGGGCGGTGTCAATCGGCGCACCATCCTGCGCAAGGTGGCTTGGCGTGCCGCCGCACAGGTCCAGCACCATCTGCGTGGCCAGATCCAGCCCCGGCAGGGTAAATTCGGGGTCCACCCCACGCTCGAACCGGTAGCGCGCATCGGAATTGATCCGCAGCGCACGGCCCGTGGCCGCAATGGTGATCGGATCCCACCACGCCGACTCAAGGAACACATCCGTGGTTTCCGGCGTGCAGCCAGACACCTCACCGCCCATTATCCCGGCCAGCGATTCCACACCCACGCCGTCGGAAATCGCCATCATCCCGGCGCGCAGGGTATAGGTCTTGCCATCCAGCGCCAGCAACTCTTCCCCCCCAGCCACCGGATGAATGCACAAGGTGCCCTGCACCTTGGCAGCATCAAACACATGCAAAGGCCGGTTCAGGCCAAAGGTGAAATAATTGGTAATATCCACCAGCGCCGAGATCGGGCGCAGCCCGATCGCCTTCAATCGCTGTTGCAGCCAGTCGGGCGAAGGCCCGTTGGTGACACCCCGGATCAGCCGCCCGGCGAAATGCGGGCAGCCCTTTGCCTTCAACGCCGGGTCAATCTGCACCACCACCGGGCAGTCGAACTGCCCGTCGATCTGCGGAACGGTCAGCGGCTTCAGCGTGCCCAAGCCCCGCGCCGCCAGATCGCGCGCAATGCCCCGCACGCCCAAGGCATCGGGGCGGTTCGGGGTAACCTTGACATGGATCATCGGGTCCACCGTGCCGGGCCGGTTCACGGCCAGCCAGTCGATGAACTTGTCCCCCACCTCACCCGAGGCCAGCTCGATGATACCGTTATGCTCGTCCGACAGCTCCAGCTCACGCTCAGACGCCATCATGCCATGCGATTCAACGCCCCGGATCTTGCCCACGCCCAATGTGGTGTCGATGCCCGGCACGTAATCACCCGGTTTGCACAAGACCACCGTGATGCCCGCCCGCGCGTTCGGCGCACCGCAGACGATCTGCTTTTCGCCCTCATCGGTCAGCACCCGGCAGACCCGCAGCCGGTCGGCATCGGGGTGCTGCGTGGCCTCCAGCACCTTTGCAATCGTAAACGGCGCGAGTTTGGCGGCGGGGTTCACCACCTCTTCCACTTCCAGCCCCAGATCGGTCAGGGCGTAAAGAATGTCATCAAGCGAAGCCTCGGTGTCGAGGTGATCCTTGAGCCAGGAGAGGGTGAATTTCATCGCGGTCGTCCCTTGGATTTATTGCCTTTGGCCTTAGCGCAAAGCCGGGCAAAGGGGAAGCGGGGCGGCAGGGGTTTCCGGTTTGGAAACGGGCTGTCGCGCCACAGGGGGGCAGTTCGCCACATTCTTGCTGAGCCTGTCCTGTAGACCCGGTCAGATGATGGACCCGATGCTCACCAAACCCAAGAACCACACGGTCAGGAACCCCTGGCCCCTCATCCTGATGATCGGGATCGCCGCACTCTGCCTTGTCTTGTCGTCACAGGGCATACAAACGGCGACCGAGGGTCTGCATCCGCTGTGAAAGCGGTCAGCGGCTGAGCCCGCCTGCCAGATCAGGCATATCCAGCGCCGCAAAGCCATAGTGCCGCAGCCAGCGTAGATCGGACTCAAAGAATGCGCGCAGGTCGGGGATGCCGTACTTCAGCATGGCAATCCGGTCGATGCCCAGACCAAAGGCAAAGCCCTGCCATTCATCGGGGTTCACCCCGGCGGCGGCCAGCACCTTTGGGTGCACCATGCCGGAGCCCAGGATCTCCATCCACTTGTCGCCCTCACCGATGCGCAGCTGGCCACCCACCACCGAATAGCGGATATCGACCTCGGCCGACGGTTCGGTAAAGGGGAAGTGGCTGGCGCGGAACCGCAGCTCCACCCGGTCCACCTCGAAAAACGCGCGGCAGAATTCTTCCAGCGTCCATTTCAGATTGGCCATCGAGATATCACGGTCAATCGCCAGACCTTCGACCTGATGGAACATCGGGGTATGGGTCTGGTCCATGTCCATGCGGTAAACCCGGCCCGGCGCGATCACCCGGATCGGCGCGCCCTGCTCGGTCATCGCCCGGATCTGCACCGGGCTGGTATGGGTGCGCAGCACGTGGGGCGGACGATTGTCACCCTCGGCCCTGTGCATGAAAAAGGTGTCATGCTCCTGCCGCGCCGGGTGTTCCGGCGGGATGTTCAGGGCGTCGAAGTTGTACCAGTCGCTTTCCACCTGCGGCCCCTCGGCCACGGCAAAGCCCATGTCGGCAAAGATGGCGGTCAGCTCTTCCATCACCTGACTGACCGGGTGGATGGTGCCACGCGGGCGCGGACGGCCCGGCAGGGTCACGTCGAGCCATTCAGACCGCAGCCGCGCATCGAGGGCAGCGTCGGCGAGGCCGACTTTACGGGCGCGCAGGGCGGCGTCGATCTCGTCGCGCAACAGGTTCATCGCGGCCCCGGCAGCCTTGCGCTGATCGGGGTCCATCTTGCCGAGGGTCGCCATCAGGGCAGAAATCTCGCCCTTCTTACCCAGAGCCGCCAGCCGCACCTCCTCCAGCGCCGCCTCGGACGCCGCCCCGGCCACGGCCTCGATATACTTGCCCCGCAGATTGGTCAGGTCCATGTCGCGTCCCCCTGGAGTGTGCGGATTTGGGTTAGCGGTAAGGGGGCGCGGATGCAAGGGGCAGGCGTGGTGCCCACTGTGTTACAAGGGGGTGGAGTGAGGGTTATCAAGGGGTTAGGGTGCGGGGGTTAAGGTGTTGTTAAGGGTTGAGCAGGCATCATTCGAAAAACTCACTCGCTTTTCTTCTGAACGAGATCTGTGACAGTGTAGCTGACGCTTGTTGATCCATCTGGCTTCTTAATTGTGCCAATCTCGATTTTAGCGGAGAACTTGCCTCCGAGAGTTATACCTTCGTCTCCTTTAATGCGCTCCAGATAATCCTGACTTACTTGATGGCTGAACTTTCCAGAAATTATTTCTTGGGTACCATCCTGCATGAAGTCAAAAGTTCTCTTGATTGGGGAAAGCCCAACAAGCGTCCCAACCCATGTGACTGGATCAATCTTCACATTAGTATCTGATATTCTTCTATATGCTCTCTCTATTCCTGCACGATCAAAAGAAAGCTGTCGATCAGGAAGATTAGCTTTAAGCGAAGCATCGTTCTTTTCTAGATGTCCAAAAAACTGAGCCAGCGCTTTAAATACTCTTGGATTGATGTCACCAACATCGATCAAGAAGTCGTAATCACTTTCTTGCGTAAACTCATCAAAGAGGGATGCAGCCTCTTCAAGCGCCTCTCTTATCGGAGTCTTTATTACACTGGACTGCAAAGCATCTTTTTCTTCCAGAATAAACCCAAATGATCCTGTTGCGACGCCGCGAATGTTCAGCGCAGCAAGGTCTCCTCCTCGTATTTTTCCACGTGCAGCCAGCTCACCACGAAGGTTCGCAGAAAAGAGGCGAGTAACGATAGATTGAAAATGATGAAGGGCTTTCGTTGCAAAATCTGCATCAATAGATCGACACCCATCGACTGGCGAACCGTCAAATAGGAGCGCAATTTCCGCAATCTTCGCGTCGCCCTTTCTTAATGCACCTATTTCCTCTTCTACGGCTTGCAGACGTGTCGAAAAGCTAACCTGTCCAACAATGTCGCCATCATTCCGCGACTCCTCTATGAGAACCGTTAGCTCTTGCCGTTGAAGCTCAAGATCGGCTATTCTTTGGAGGTCAGACATCGAACTTACCCCCTATTTTTTGCTCAATGGCGGAAAATTCCATCACATCAGTAGCGAGAGGGATTTCAACTATTCCCTTTTTTGTATTTGCTTCACGCATGTCGCTAAACAGTCCATGCCAATAGATTGTATTCCTGACCACTGCTCGCGGCACTGCATCAAGATCTATCGGGTAGGTGTCGCATTTGTATCTAGGCTTCATAATTTTGGTGTCGAAGTAGGTTGGGAAGATGTGTTTCTCAAAGTCCCTCGCCCAGCCACTAGCGTCGAGTTGATACCTTAGCGGGCGGGTGAATAGAGTAACGACATCGATGTCGTTTGGTGCTCGTCTTCGTAGGACCTCAACATTCTCTACAAAACTCCCATCTATCCATTGGGTTCCCGACGTGAAGCCCCCAGCATGAAGATGCTTACGATACGCGTTGAGGCCCTTGAGAAGTTGGGCGCGTGCTGGAGAGTTACAAAAACGATCAACCACTTCGAACATGGTTGCTTGATAAGGTGAACGTGCGTTCGGATCAGTCGCATGCCCTGAAATGAAGGGCGGCAATGCCCCATGCTCTGCAAAATCAGGAATGGGCATACATAACTCGAACTGTTTTCTCATCTACAAGCCTAGCCTTAAAGCCTAGCCTTAAAGGAGCGCGAGTGTCCAAAGATATCTCGTTCGATGTTGATCACCGCTTAACATGAGTACAGCCGCTGTCATCGCACCGCATTTCACCCCCAAACGCAAAACGCCCACCCCTTTCGGGGCGGGCGCTGGCTCAACCTTAGCTGAAACCGCTCAGCGGCGCAGGCCGAGGCGGGCGATCAGGGCGGTGTAGCGGGCCTCTTCCTTGCCTTTCAGATAGTCCAGCAGCTTGCGGCGCTGGGCAACCATCATCAAAAGACCACGACGCGAGTGGTTGTCTTTCTTGTGGCTCTTGAAATGCTCGGTCAGGGTCGCGATGCGCGACGACAGGATGGCCACCTGAACTTCCGGCGAGCCGGTGTCGTTCTCTTTGGTGGCGTATTCCTTGATCAGGCGGGCTTTTTCTTCGACGGTGATCGACATCGGATGTCTCCTTGTGCAGAAGGGTGAAGGTGCGAGCCGGGATGTCGTCCAGCAAGACCATGGGCCCCCCAGACCCGGGGGATGCGCGCGTATAGGGGAAAATCCGGGCAAAGGAAAGCCCTGCTGTGCGGCGGGCGGGTCTGGCGGCTGGCGCGGGGCGTTAACGATGCGCGCAGATTCTGCCGCCGGATGCTGGGCGCAGGGCGCGATTCGTGATAAGCTTGAGGGCAAGGTTTTCGTTTGCAATCGGGGGGTTGTGGCGAAGGTGATTAACGCGCACGGCGCGTCTTCAGGGGGTTTGGGCGATGCTGGCATTCATGGCCATTCTGGGTGTGTTCGGGGCGGGCATTGTGGCCGACAGCCTGATCCGGCCCGCCAATGATGCAGACGCGGGCGATGACGACGATTCGCCGGAAGAGGCGGAGGGTGACGAGGACGCGGTGGCCGGGATCGGCTGGATCTTTGCCGATGACAGCCCGGACGCGGCAGAACCGGTGGCCTCCGGCACCCCCGCTGGCTATGTGGATGACGGGATGCCGGTGTCAGATGACATCCCCGATCCGGTGGACGCAGCGGTCTCGCTGACCGGCGATGCGGGCGACAATATCCTGAACGGTGGCGGCGGTGGCGACCAGCTGTCGGGCGGCGCGGGCGCGGACCAGTTGACCGGGCGCGGCGGCGATGACCGGCTGGCGGGTGGTCCGGGGTCTGACTGGCTTGAAGGAGGCGACGGCGATGACAGTCTGTTCGGTCAGGGCGGCAACGATACGCTGAACGGCGGCGCAGGCAATGATGTGCTGTCTGGTGGCAAAGGTGCGGATCAGCTGGCCGGGGGCGCTGATGATGACCGGCTGAGCGGCGGCGGCGGGGCTGATACGCTGCTGGGTGGCGAGGGGCAGGATACGCTGGATGGCGGCATGGGTCGCGACTGGCTGGCAGGCGGCGCAGGCAACGACGTGCTGGTGGGTGGCGGCGGGCAGGATACGCTGGACGGCGGTACCGGAAACGACACGCTCTGGGGGGGATTTGTGGGTCGCAGCGACACCGCAGCCGATGTGCTGAACGGTGGCGCCGGTGATGATTTCATCGGGGTCGGTCCCGGTGATATCGCCATGGGCGGCGACGGCGCCGATCTGTTCCAGCTGCAGGATTTTGGCCCTGGCCTGCCGGTTTCGGATATCGTGGATTACAATGCGGACGAAGATGAGCTTGTGGTACTCTACGATGCCACTATCCACAGCGCCCCCACCTTGACAGCAGAACCTGTTGACGGTTCCGATGATGTGACCCTCTTGCTCGACGGCGTGGCCGTGGCGCTGATCCGTGATGCGGCAGGGCTGGACCTGTCGTTGATCAGCCTGCGCGCGGCCTGACGCCCCGTCTCAGGTCCAGCGCTCCGGCTGCTGCGCATAGCCGATGTACAACGGATGCTTCGGCTGCCCCGCAGCGGTCAGCCCAAGGTGCCACAACGGCGCCCCGGTGCCGCGCAACAAGGCCGCCACCGCGTTACCACGCCCCAGATACAGCCCATGCCCGCCCCAGGCGCAGACCACCCGGTCGGGTTGCCAGTCCACCACAGAGGACAGTATCGCCGCATCATTGCCCGGCCCCACCGGGTCATCTGCAGCCCGCATCACCCGTGGATCGGTAGCGCGATACCCAAAGATATTCACCACCCGGAACGCACCAAACCCCAAGGCCCGCGCGCGGCGTTCACACCGCTCCACCGTCGGGTCATTCTGCGCCTCGGTCGCGGTCGAGGGGTTGAGCATGACAAACAACGCCCGCTCTCCCGCCGCGTCCCAGACCCGCGTCAACAGATAGCGATAGCGTTCGCAGGGCGAATAGACCGCCTCCGACGCCGCATCGCCCTTCAGATGCTGCCGCACAACCAGTTCTGAACCGTCTTGCATTTGCTGCTTCCCAAATACTCCCGCGCGGAGCGCTCCCACATCCCCACCAGAACCGCCGCCCAAAGGACAAAGCCGTGGCAACGCCGCCGGGCGGGGCTCGATGCCCCGCGCGGCGGCACCCCGGTTACAGGTTGAACACCCGGCTCGGGTGCAGCTCTCCGGCCTTGTAGACGCCCACCGCCACAGCGCGGCCCTGATAGCTGGCCCAGGCCTCATCGCCCCATTCGACGGACGAGGTCAGCACCATGCCCGGATTGCCGTTGCGCAGGCGCGCGGCACCTTCGGGTGTGGCGGGCAGTTCGGGCAGGTCGGTCAGGCCCAGTTCCAGCGGGAGCAGCAGGGCGTCGATCTCCTCTGTCCGGGCCAGACGCTCGATCTCTGCCATCGTGGCCGCGCCCTCGGCCTCAAACGGGCCGGACCAGGTGCGGCGAAGCCAGGCGACATGACCAAGGCAGCCAAGGGCCTGCCCCAGATCGCGGGCGATGGCGCGCACATAGCCGCCTTTGCCACAGATCATTTCCAGATCGACATGGTCCGCATCGGGGCGTGCCAGCACCGCCAGCCGCTCCACCCACAATGGCCGGGCGACCAGATCCATCTCGATTCCCTCACGGGCCAGATCATAGGCGCGCTCGCCTTCGACCTTGACCGCCGAGACCTGTGGCGGCACCTGCATTATGTCGCCGCGAAACGCCGCCAGCGCCGCCTCGATCCCGGCATCCGAAGGGCGCGTGGCGCTGGTTTCCAGCACGGTGCCAGAGGCGTCATCGCTGCTGGTCGCGGCCCCGAAGGCCACGCGGAAGTGATAGCATTTCAGCCCGTCGGTCACGAAGGGCACGGTTTTGGTCGCCTCGCCCAAGGCAATTGCCAGAACGCCGGTGGCATCCGGGTCCAGCGTGCCGGCGTGCCCGGCCTTTTGCGCCTGAAACGCCCATTTCACCTTGTTGACCACGGTGGTAGAGCCGACGCCTGCCGGTTTGTCGATAATGACCCAGCCGGAAACGGCCCGGCCCTTTTTCACGCGGCCCATAAGTTCAGTCCTTTTTGACGACGGTGCCGACCATCGGCCCCATGGCAAAGCCAAGGTCGTTGCGGCGGATCGCAGGGGCATAGAGCCGCGAGATCTTGCCGTCGAAATACAGTGCATCGCGCAGGCCCAGCACATCACGGAAAAACCGGGCAAAGCGGTGAAAGTTCACCCGGTCGTTGGAGATGGCAAACACCGCGCGGCGGCCATCGGCGCTGACGCCGACGCCATTGCGGATATAGGTGCTGTCACTGTCGGGGATCAGGCGCGGATGCAGCGCGCCATCCATCACCAGCATCGGGCCGGATTGGGTGGCAAAGGTGCAGGCCGGGGGCCGGGCCGCAAAGGTGCGGCTTTCGACCACCGAAAACCGCTTGCCGATGCAGAACACGCCATTGGGCAGCAGGCCGAAATTGCCCGGCCCTTCGGCGGTAACGATGTCTGATTCGGTGCGGCCCTGATCAATGAACAGGCCCACCGGCGCGCGGTCGGGATGATACATGCCCGCATTCATCGCAAAGCCCAGCGTCTTGCCCTCAGCCGCCAACAGGTCATTGACCGCCGAAAAACTGCCCAGCGGGCCGGAGGGGCCGCTGTGGAACAGGCGCAGGTCTTCGCCCGCACTGACCTCGCAGGTGGTGAACGAGGTGTTTTCAAACCGGACCGTATCGCAGGTGTTTGCAGCCGCCACCTGCGGCAACAGGACGGCGAACAGGGCAGCGAGGCGCAGCATCTCAGGCAGTCCCGTCGCGGCCGTCTGATGCGTCGCCTTCGGGCTCTTCATCCGGCGCGGCCAGATCCTTGATAACTTTGGGGTCGGCAAACAGGCGACGGGTTTCGTCCAGACGGTCAAAGGTTTCATCGGGCCGGAAGCGCAGGTCGGGCGCGTATTTCAGCGTCAGCTGCGAGGCGACGCGGTGGCGCAGTTCGGCCTTGTTGCGGGCAAGGGCCGCAATGGCATCTTCGACCGGGACCGAGCCCATCAGCGGCATGACATAGACCGTCGCCACCTTGAGATCGGTCGAGCACGACACCTCGCCCACGGTGATCGACATGCGGTTCAGCTCGGGGTCGTGGATTTCGGCACGGTTCAGCACATCGGCCAGCGTGCGGCGGATGAGTTCGCCGACACGGAGCTGGCGTTGATTGGGGCCATCGCCCTGGGAATTGCGTTTGTTCGACATGGGGGGCATGTAAGCTGTTTTTGTCCGCCCCGCAACGGCGGGCTTTTGCGGCGCGCAAAGGCGCGCTACACCGCGCAGGCGCAACAGGGGGACATGCCAATGCAGACTTTGCCGGGACTCGTCGTCACCGGGGCTTCGGGCCGGATGGGGCAGATGCTGATCCGCACGATTGCCGCGTCGGACAAGGCACGGCTGGCGGGCTGTCTGGAGCGTCCGGGCCACGCGTGGGTCGGTCGCGATGTGGGCGAATGCATGGGCGGCGGGCCGTTGGGCGTGCTGGTCACCGATGACCCGCTGGAGGCCTTTGCTCAGGCGCAGGGGGTGATCGACTTTACCGCACCGGCGGCCACCGTGGCATTTGCCGCGCTGGCGGCGCAGGCGCGGGCGGTGCATGTGATCGGCACCACCGGGTTGGAGCCGGAGCACATCGCTGCGATCGAGGCGGCGGCGCGGCATGCGGTGATCGTGCGCGCGGGCAACATGAGCCTTGGGGTCAACCTGCTGGTGCGGCTGACGCAAAAGGTGGCACAGGCTTTGGATGCCGACTGGGATATCGAAGTGGTGGAGGCGCATCACCGGATGAAGGTGGATGCGCCCTCGGGTACCGCGCTGATGCTGGGGCAGGCCGCCGCCGAGGGGCGCGGGGTGACGCTGGAGCAGGCGATGGTGTCGGGCCGTGACGGGATCACTGGCGCGCGCGAGCGCGGCACAATCGGGTTTTCCGCGATTCGCGGTGGCGATGTGGTGGGCGAGCATGATGTGATCTTTGCCGCCGATGGCGAGCGGATCGTGCTGCGCCATCTGGCCACCGACCGGACGATTTTCGCGCGCGGCGCATTGAAGGCAGCGTTGTGGGGCCAGGGGCAAAAGCCCGGGCATTATGACATGATGGATGTGCTGGGGCTGTAAGCCGCCAAAGTGAACCAAAAGCGTGTGGGCCTCGTATACCGTCGGTATTGATTGCCGAGGTCGCCATGCGCCGTTTGATCCTTGCCCTGCTGCTGTCTGCTCTCCCGACGCTGACGCTTGCCGAACCCGCAGGGGTGATCCGCGACAAGGATGCGTTTCTGGCGCTGGTCAACGGCAAGGAATTGCGGATCGGGCTGTATAATCTGTCTCTGAACGTCATGCCGGATCACAGGATCAGCCCTTGGTTGGGGGATCAGTGGCACATGGTCCTGGCAGGACGGGCATTTCTGCCGGGACATCGACTGGAGCGGCTATGCCATTCCCTACAACTGCCAGCTGGTCGAAGCGGTGACTGCAACCCAGCTGCGCTTTACCTCGGACAAGGGGCAAGGTCAGGCCGCGTCGTTCCGGCTGCGGTGAGGGACGAAGGTCAGAAGTCGATCGCCAGCCCCTTTTTCTCCCAGTCGCCATAGCGGACAGGTTCCGGGCCTTCTCTGCCTCCCAGCTCTGGCGGCAGCGTCAACGCTTCGGCATTGCGCCGACGCTCTGCGGCTTCGGCGAGAGCACGTTGCGCGGCGGGGGGAAGATCGGGTGTGTCGACGGTGTCGGTCATGGCGGCTTTCCTGTGCGTGTGGATTGATATACGGCCTTTGGCCAGCGAGACAAGACACACGACACAAGAGACAGGGGCATCGCAGGATGAAGGCCGTAACCGAAAGCGTCACCGCACGCAGTGCCGCCGTAGGCGTATTGAACGCGGTACTGGGCGAAGGCGAGATGCTGTCGCAGGTGGTGTTGCCCGATGCCCTGTCCGGGCCGGACCGGGCGCGGGCCGAGCGGCTGGCGACACAGGTGCTGCGCCAGCTGGACCGGATTGACCGGGTGTTGAAGCCGCTGTTGCGCAAGGCGCCGCCGCTTGCGGTGCTGAACATCCTGCGGCTGGCGGTTTATGAGCGCGCCGACGGGGCGGCGGCGCATGGCGTGGTGAATGAAGCGGTGTCGCTGGCGCGGCGCGGCAAGCGCACCACGCATCTGTCGGGGCTGGTGAATGCGGTCTTGCGCGCCCTGCCCGAAGTCGTCGATCTGGCGGCCCTGCCCCCGCCGCAGATGCCGCGCTGGCTGCGTCAGCCGATGGTGCATGCCTATGGCCGTGAGGCGGTGAGCGCGATTGAGGCGGTGCAGGCGCTGGTTCCGGCGGTGGATATCACGCCCAAGGCGGCGGCGGTTGCAGTGCCCGAGGGCGAGCGCCTGCCATCGGGCAGCATCCGTCTGGCCACACCGGGACAGATCACGCAGCTGCCGGGCTATGACGCGGGCGACTGGTGGGTGCAGGATGCGGCGGCGGCCATGGCGGTGCGGCTGATGACGGTGCAGCCGGGCGAGACGGTGCTGGATGTCTGCGCGGCCCCGGGGGGCAAGACGCTGCAACTGGCAGATGCCGGGGCGGTGGTGACGGCGCTGGATATCTCGGCCCCGCGCATGGCGCGGGTGGAGGAGAATCTGGCGCGCACGGGCCTGTCGGCCCGACTGGTTGTGGCCGACGCGCTGCACTGGTCGCCCGAGGAGCGGTTTGACGCGATCCTGCTGGATGCGCCCTGTTCGGCGACGGGCACCCTGCGGCGGCACCCCGATCTGCCGTTCATCAAGGACGGATCAGAGGTTGCGGGGCTGGTGGAGTTGCAGGCCGCGCTGCTGGACCGGGCGCTGGGCTGGCTCAAACCCGGCGGGCGGCTGGTCTATTGCACCTGCTCGCTGCTGCCAGCGGAAGGTGAGGAGCAACTGGCGGCGGCGCTGTTGCGGCATCCGGGCTTGGCTGTGGTGCCACCTGCGCTGACATGGCTGCCGCCCGAGTGGGTGACGCCGCAGGGCGGCGTGCGGCTGCGCCCGGATTATTGGGGCGGCATGGACGGGTTTTTCATCGCAACACTGACCGCGCCCTGACCGCCGAAACAGCCACTATTTACGCGGGGCAAACAGGCGGTAATAGGCCCAGTCGGGCAGGAATTGCGACACGCGGAACAGCCAGGAGAACATCAGCGGAAAGCTTTTCTTGAAGGCATCGCTGTTCATATGTTCAAACATCTCGCGCGCCGCTTGATCCGGCTCCATCAGAAAGGGCATTGAGAAGTCGTTCTTGTCGGTCAGGCGGGTGCGGATGAAACCGGGGTTGGCGACCTGCACATCAACGCCGCTGTCGCGCAGATCGGCATAAAGGCATTCGGCCAGCGACATCACCCCGGCCTTTGACGCGGTGTAGCCGATTGAACCCGGCAATCCGCGAAACCCCGACAGCGAGCCGGTGATCACCACATGGCCCGCGCCACGCGCCACCATGCCGGGCAGCACCGCGCCGATCACACGGGCGCAGCCGGTGAAGTTGACATCGCACATCGCCTCGACCTCATCGGCCTTCCACGCCTGCGCCTTGGTCGGCCAGTAGACACCCGCCAGATAAACCACGCCATCGACCGGGCCGATCTGATCGGCGGCGGCCTGAACCGAGGCGCGGTCCGACACATCGCAGGCCACGGCACTGCCCTTGCCCGCCAACGTAGACACAGCGGCGGTCAGACGATCCTCCGACCGGGCGGACAGGATGACCTCGGCCCCGGCGCGCGACAGCATCTGTGCGAGGGCGAGGCCCAGACCTTCGGATGCGCCCACCAGCCAATAGCGTTTTCCTGTCCACTCTCTCATTTCGGTCGTCTCCTTAACCCGGTCGTTTTCTGTCGTCTGCCACTCGACCTGCCACCATTGGGAAACGGAAGGCGGGTGACGATGGTTCCGTTCTTGGTCAGATGGATCGCGTCTGTTCCTCTCAAGGTCGTCTTCGTCCGGCGCTGGGTCAAGGCCTATGCCGGGGTTTCCCCGGTTTCGGTGGTGGCGAGCAGCGCCATGGCAAGGAGTTTGAGCGCACAGGGCAGCGCGGCGTAGAGCAGCGACAGGGCAAAGAGCGCATCGGCGGTGTTGGTGGTGCCGGGGGTGAAGCCAGCGGCCTGCAGCGCGGGCAGCAGCGTGGCGGCAGCAAGGGCGAGCGAGAGCTTGGAGACAAAGGACCACAGGCCAAACCCCGCGCCCTCGCCCCGGCCAAGACTGGCGAGGCGGCGGGCGAAGAGCGCAGGCAGCAGGGTGAGGTCAGCCCCGAGGGCTGCACCAGAGGCGGCGCAGATCAGGGCGAAGGGCAGGATATCGCCCTCGCGCAAGGCCACGGCCCAGAGAAAGGCGGCAATGGCGAGGGCCATGGCGGCGAGCAGGCTGCGTTTTGCCCCAAAGCGCGCGGCAGAGCGGCTCCACAAGGGCGCGGAGGCGGCGGCGGAGAGGAAGAACAGCAGGAGAAGCGCGCCCTCAAGACCGGGGGCGTTCAGGCGGCTTTCAACGAAGAACAGAAACAGGGTGGAGGTAACGGCAACCGGGGCGGCGTTCAAAAGCGCGATCAGCAACAGGCGGCGGGCGAACGGATCGGCGAGGATGGGGCGGAACAGGGCGAGGTCTGCGCCGGGGGATGTCGCGGGTGCAGGTGACGTGCTGACCCATTCGCGGCGCATCGCGGTGGCAGCGATCAGCGCGAGCAGGGCAAAGCCGATGGCAAAGCCGGTGAAGGGGGTCGCGGTCAGGCTGCCCAGCGCCACGGGTGCTACGGCAGCGGCAGAGACGCCAAGCAGCGATCCGGTCTCGCGCCAGCCGGCGAGGCGGAAGTGGCCTTTTGGGCCGAGTTGGGCGGCTTTCTCGACGCCCTGGGCGTAAAAGGTGATGGTAAGAAAGGAAAATCCGCTGAACAGCAGGGTCAGGGTCAGCGCGAACCATGCCAGCGGTGCGATGGGCGGGGTGACGGCAAACAGGCCGATCATCGCAAGCGCCATGATCAGGGCGGCGATCCAGACGAGGGTGGCGCGGTGTTTGCGCCCGGCTTCGGCCAGCCAGCCCAGAACTGGGTCTTGCACCACGTCAATCAGGCGCAGGGCCGCGAGAGTGAACCCGAGGGCGGCAAGACTGGTGCCGTAGGTATCAACGTAGAATTTCGGCGCGTGAATATAGATCGGCAGACCTGCGGCGGCGATCATCGCGGCAAAAAGCGACCACGGCCAGAGAGGCGCTGCAATCATCGGGTGACGTCTTTGGCCGGGGGCTGCGGACGGCTGCGGAACCTGGCACCCTTGAGCGCCAGTTTCAGCGCCTGCCAGTGGATCAGCGCCAGCACCCGGCGCGAGCCGAAGGGGCGGCGCAGGCAGGCGCGCAGGATGGCCCTGTTGGTCAGGGGCACACGCGGACCGGTCAGGTTGGTGTAGAGCCCGCCACCGGGTGCAGTGTAGTCGATCCAGATGCCGATGCGCGCCTCGGTCACGTCGAACCGGAAGGCGTAGCTGCCCTCGACGGGTTGGAACGGTGAGACGTGAAAGATCTTGCGGGCGGACAGAGTGTCTTCACGGGTGATCGGGGCGTGGGTGTCGTGATGGGCGAGGTAGGCGTGGCGGTCGCCATAGGTGTTCGACACCTCGGCAATCGCGGTGCGCAGATCGCCCGCCGCGTCATAGCACAGCCAGAATGACACCGGGTTGAACACATGGCCCAGAATGCGCGGCTGTGCCATCAGGATGATGCGGGCAGGCGCGGGCAGATCATGTGCGGCCAGCACCTCGCGCACCCAGACCGCCCCCCTGCCCTGCCCCGGCGGGCCGCCGTGGTCTGTGTCCCACAGCGCGGTCAGGTTGCGGCGGTTGCGGCTGAACAGCGAGGGGCCGCGCACAGGCGCTTCGGCATCAAGGGCCACATAATCCACGGTGTAGCGAAAGCTGTTGCGAACCGCGCCTTTGCGGCCATGAAAGGTTTCGCCGTGGATCAGGTCAACTGTCATGCAGCCACGCCAGAGGCGCTGCGGTGGCCCATTGCCTGCACCACATCAACGGCGCTGCCGATGCCGTCTTCGTGGAAGCCGTTCTTCATCCATGCGCCGCAGAACCATGTGTTGGCGGTGCCGTTCATCATGCGGATTGCCCCCTGCGCCGCGAGCGCGGCCGCGTCATAGACCGGATGGCGGAAGGTGTTGGTGTCATAAATACACTCCTCCCGGATCGTGCGGTTGCTGTTGAGCGTGACGAAATGCAGGTCATCCTGCGGGATCGGTTGCAGGCTGTTCATCCAGTAGGTCAGGTCGATCCGCTCCCCCGGCCCGCCCTTTGGTTCGACATAGGCCCAGCTGGACCATGTCTTGCGCAGGCGGGGCATCAGGCTTTGGTCGCAATGCAGCACCGCCTCGTTCTCTTGATAGCGGATTGCGCCTAGGGTTGCACGCTCTGCCGCTGTGGCGTCGGACAGCAGCGACAAGGTGTCATCGGAATGGGTGGCGAAGATCACATCATCAAACGCCTCCCATTCGGCACCATGGGCGCGGATATGGACCATTCCGTTTTCACGCCGCACCCCGGCGATGGCGGTGCCAAGGCGCAGGTCAACGCCCTGACGGGTCAGCGCAGACTGCAGCCGCTGGACATATTGCACAGAGCCACCCCTGACAGTGTACCATTGGTGCTGCCCTTCGGTATGCAGCAGGCGGTGATTGTCAAAGAACCGGATCATCGCCTCGGCCGGGAAATCCAGAATGCCCTTGGTCGGCGTGGACCAGATCGCGCCGGAAAACGGGGTGATGTAGTAATCACGGAAGTAATCGCCGGTGCCAAGGGCGGCCAGCAGATCGCGGATCACCATGCCGGGCTGTGCCACCCGCACCGCATGCTTGTTGAAGCGCAGGATATCGCGGATCATGCCGATAAACTTCGGATTGACCAGATTTTTGCGCTGCGCGAACAGCGTGTCCAGACTGGCCAGCGCATATTCGATGCGGCCACCGTCTATGCTGGCACCAAAGCTCATGGTGCTTTTGGCGGTGGGCACGTCAAGCTTTTCAAACAGCCGCACCAGATGCGGGTAGTTGACGTGGTTGAACACGATAAAGCCGGTGTCCACCGGCTGATCGCCGTGTTTGCCGGCCATGACGGTACGGGCATGTCCGCCAAGCCGCGCCTCTGCCTCATACAGCACCACGGCATTGGTATCGGCAAGCATATGCGCGGCTGACATGCCGGAAATTCCACCCCCGATGACTGCGATACGGCGGGGGGCAGAGGCGAGGGCTTCGAACGGCATGAGCAGGCTTTCGTTGAGCGCTATACTGGTTATACGCAGATGCAGCTTAACGGATCACTTGTCCAGTTATGTTGACACTCCTGACTTTACGATGCGGCGGCACACTCTCTTCGCCGAAAAGTGATCCGGCAGGGCTTTTGCCGCGTAGACGGTTCATGATGTTAGATGCCATGAGCCCCGAGAAACCGGATGCACCTGTCGGCCCACAGCTTTATGCTGCGGTCCAGACCATTGGTCTGCGGCGGAAAGGGAACCTGCGCTTGGTAGCGGATGCAGAGCAAACAGACTGGTCGGCACTGGTGTTCCGGGTGCGCGATCATCAGGACAAGGTGGCATTTGCCGCGCTGTTCCGGCATTTCGCACCGCGGGTGAAGGCGTTTCTGATGAAGTCCGGCGCCACGGAAGCGCTGGCCGAGGAATGTGCGCAGGATGTCATGGCGACGCTGTGGCAAAAAGCGCGTTTGTTTGATGCCGAGCGGGCCTCGGTGGCGACCTGGGTGTTCACCATCGCCCGCAACCGCCGGATCGACGCACTGCGCAAATCGCGCCGCCCCGAGCCGGAAGACCTGCCCTGGGGGCCGGAGCCTGAACCGGATCAGGCCGAGGTGTTCGAGGCGCAGCAAGAAACCGAACGGCTGGGGGCGGCGCTGTCGCGGTTGCCCCTGAAACAGCGCGTGTTGATCGAACGGGCCTATTTCGGCGACCTGTCACACAGCGAGATTGCGGCTGAAACCGGGCTGCCGCTGGGCACGATCAAATCGCGGATACGCCTGGCGCTGGAGCGGCTGCGCCATCAGATGGACGTGAAGGCAACAGAACGATGAAGATAAAGCACCACTTGTCGGATGAATTGTTGATGGCCTATGCGGCGGCGGAACTGCCCGAGGCGTTCAATCTGGTGATCGCGGCGCATCTGTCCTTGTGTGACGAATGCCGCGCCCGGTCGATGGCCTTTGACGCGCTGGGTGGCGCTGTGATCGAGGACAGCACCTGCGAGATGGCCGCGGGCAGTCTGGAGGCCTGTCTGTCGCGGATCGACGGGCTGGAACAGACCGAAGTGCCGGTGGCGCAGCCTGCGGGGGCAGTGTTGCCCGCGCCGGTGCAGGATTATGTCGGCGGCGGGCTGGAGGCAGTCAAGTGGCGGTCCTTGGGCATGGGGGTGCGTCAGGCCATTCTGCGAACCGGCGACAAGGGGGCTTCGGCCCGGTTGCTGTATATTCCTGCCGGGGCAGCCATGCCCGACCACGGCCACCGCGGGCTGGAGCTGACGCTGGTGTTGCAGGGCGCGTTCCGCGACGAGGCGGATCGCTTTGGCCGGGGCGATATAGAGATCGCGGATGACACGGTTGAACACACCCCGGTCGCAGAAGCGGGTGAGGCCTGCATTTGTCTGGTGGCGACCCAAGGCGCGCTGAAGTTCAACGCGCTGTTGCCGCGACTGGCACAGCCGTTTTTCCGGATCTGATTATTCGGCGGCGCTGGGGGCGATGACCGGCGTGGGCGGCGTATTGGCGATTTCCTCGAAATCGAAATTATCCAGACGACGGGCGCGTTTGGTGGCCTTTTCCGAGCTGATCTTGATCTCTTCAAGATCTTTTGAGGCCTGCCCGAAATGCCGGTCGAGGTTTTCGACACGGGTGCCCAGACGGTCGACATCGGCATAGAGCAGCGCCAACTCCTTGCGGATGGCCCCCGCCTGTTCGCGCATGCGGGCGTCTTTCAGAACCGCACGCATGGTGTTGAGCGTGGCCATGCACGTGGTCGGAGACACGATCCAGACCTTGACTGCGAAACCTTCGCGCACGATTTCGGGGAAGTTGGAGTGCAACTCGGCATAGACCGCCTCGGACGGCAGGAACATCAGCGCGCCGTCGGCGGTTTCGCCTTCGATGATGTATTTCTCGGCAATCGCGCGTATGTGCTGGCGCACCGCGCCGCGCATCAGCGTCGCCGCCTCTTGCGCCTGTCGCGGGTTTTCGGCGCGGCGGATCGCCTCGTAAGCCTCCAGCGGGAATTTGGCGTCGATCACGATCGGTCCCGGTGGGTTGGGCAGGTGGATCAGGCAATCGGCGCGGCGGTTGTTCGACAGCGTGGCCTGCATGGTATAGGCATCTTTCGGCAGGGCCTTTTGTACAATGTCATGCAGCTGGATTTCACCAAACGCGCCACGGGTCTGTTTGTTAGACAGAATATCCTGCAAGGACAGCACATTGCCCGATAGTTTCTCGATATTGGCCTGCGCCTTGTCGATGGTTTCCAGCCGCTGCTGGAGTTCCCCCAGACTGCGCGCGGTGCGGGTGGAGGTGCCGTGCAGCGACTCCCCCATCTGGCGCGAGACTTCGGCAAGGCGCTGTTCCATCACCTGCAGCATGGCAGTCTGGCTGACCGCCTGCGCCTCGGACACATGATGCAGGCCCCCGGCCAGCCGTTCCTGCCCGTCGCCCAGCTGCTGCACCCTTTGCGACAACCAGCCCATTTCGCGCATCAATGGCGCGGCCATGGTGGCAGAGCGGCCTGCGGCACGCAGGATCAGGGCGAGGAAGAGCACGAGGAACAGCGCGGCACCGCCAAGGATCAGCACCTCGGGGTCGGTGATCGCAAAAGTCTGGCCAAACAGCGTCATCATCTGCGTCCGAACAACCGTTCAATATCGTGGAGTTTCAGCTCCACATAGGTGGGGCGGCCGTGATTGCACTGGCCGGAATGCGGCGTCGCCTCCATCTCGCGCAACAGCGCGTTCATCTCTTCGGCGCGCATCTGGCGGCCGGAGCGGATGGAGCCGTGGCAGGCCATGCGCGACAGCACCGCGTCAATTTTGGCGCGGATCAAATGAGACTGGCCGGCATCGGCCAGCTCGTCCAGCACATCACGGATCAATGCGGCGGCGTTGACCGCGCCAAGGATCGCCGGGGTTTCGCGCACGGCGACGGCATTGCCGCCGAAAGGCTCAACGCGCAGGCCGATTTCGGCAAGCGTGGGCGCGGCATCAAGGATGCGGGCAGCGTCGGTCGCGGAAAGCTCGATGATTTCCGGGATCAGCAAGGCCTGTGCGGTGATGCCGGTGTCGGCCATCTGGCGCTTGAGGCGCTCGTAAACCAGCCGCTCATGCGCGGCGTGCTGGTCGACGATGACAATGCCGGTCGCAGTCTGGGCGATGATGTAGTTTTCATGCACCTGCGCGCGGGCTGCCCCGAGGGGGTGGCTGAGGTGGCTTTCATCGCGTGCTTCGCTGCGCTCTTCAAGCCGGGCGGTCGGCGCTTCGGCGAAGCCTGTGGCCGGTTCGGCGGGAGGAGACTCGGGGGCCTGAAAGGCGAAAGCGCGGGCGAATGTGGCCTGTGACGGGCGGTCCATCTGATAGACGGGACGCTCCGGGCGCATCGCGGCGAGGGTTTCACTGGCGACGGTGGTCGAGGCGCGATGGCCTGCGCCCGAAAGTGCCGTGCGCAGGCCGGTGATGATCAGGCTGCGGGCGGCATCGGGTTCGCGAAAGCGCACCTCAGCCTTGGCGGGGTGGACGTTGACGTCCACCCGTTCCGGGTCGCAATTCAGATTGAGCACCGCCGCCGGGTGGCGATCGCGTGACAGGAAGTCGAAATAGGCGACACGCAACGCGCCCAAGAGCAGCTTGTCGAGCACCGGGCGGCCATTGACGAAGACGAATTGCTGCGCGCCGGACCCGCGCGAATAGGTCGGCAATGCGGCATAGCCGGTCAGGTGCAGCCCGTCGCGGGGAATGTCGATGCGCAGGGCGTTCTGGGTGAAATCCGCGCCAAGGATGCCGGTCAGACGCCCATGAAGCGCATCAAAGAAATCGCCCGATTGCGGATCGGCGCGGAAGATCACGCGGCTGTCGCCATTCGAGGTTTCGGTCAGGGTAAAGCCGACATGCGGCTCGGCCATCGCCAAACGGCGGATCACCTCGGCAATCGCCTGCGCTTCGGCCCGGTCGGTGCGCAGGAATTTCAGCCGCGCCGGGGTGGCATAGAACAGATCGCGCAATTCGACCACGGTGCCACGGGTCAGCGCGGCGGGGCGCAGATCGCCGATGCGGCCACCGGCGACGCTGATCTGCGCGGCGTCATGCCCCTGCGCTCGCGAGGTCAGCGTCAGCCGCCCGACGGAACCGAGCGAGGCCAGCGCCTCGCCCCGGAACCCGAAGCTGTGGATGTTCAAAAGATCAGAGCCGTCGATTTTTGACGTGGCATGGCGGGCGATGGCCAGCGGCAGATCGGCTGCGGTCATGCCGCAGCCGTCATCCGTCACCCGGATCAGGGTCTTACCGCCGTCGGCGAAATCCACCGCGATGCGGGTGGCCCCCGCGTCGAGCGCGTTTTCCACCAGCTCCTTGACCGCCGACGCCGGACGCTCGACCACCTCGCCCGCCGCGATGCGGTTGATCGCAGCCTCATCCAACGGGCGGATCACGGGGCGGGACTCTGGGCGGTCTGTGGATATGTTGGGGGTGACGATGTTCATACCCCCAAGTCTAGCACCGCCCCGTGCGAAGGGCCACAGATTCTGTTTATCGCTTAGGTCAATCCGTCGTGGTGATGCCTTCGGGCTGGCCGACGACCACGAACCGCAGATCGCCCTCGCGGAACAGGGTGGCGGCCACGCGTTTGACATCGCCCATCGTCACCGCCTCCACCTTGGCATTGCGTGTTTGCGGATAATCGGGGCTAAGGCCGATCATCTGCATGCCGACCAGCATCGCGGCAATCGGGCCATTGCCATCAAACCGCAGCGGGTAATTGCCGGTGAGATAGGTCTTGGTCCGGTCCAGCTCTGCCTCGGTCACGCCTTCGGTCGCGATCTTGCGCCATTCGTCGCGGATCACCTCGATCGCCTGCCCCACGGTGCCATTGGCCGAAGAAAACTGACCCATCAGCATTTCGGCCTGATCATAGCCGATCAGATAGCTGCCGATGCCATAGGTCAGACCACGCCGGTCGCGCACCTCGGTCATCAGCCGCGCGGAAAAGCGGCCGCCGCCAAGGATCTCGTTGAGGATCGAGGCGGCGAAGAAGTCGGGATCGTCGCGCTTGATGCCTTCATGCGCGAAAAGCACGGTGGCTTGCGGGCCGGGGAAATCCTGCACGGTGATGCCGCCGGTCAGGTTCATTGGCGCGCGGTCCGGCAACGGGGCGCCGGTTTCGGGCAGACCACCCAGCAGGGTGTCGAGCAGCGGCCCCAGTTCGGCGGCGGTGATGTCACCCGCCGCAGCAACATAGATGCGGTCGCGGGCGATGGTGGCGCGGTGTGCGGCCAGCATGTCATCACGTGTCAGGGTGGTGACGGAGTCGATGGTGCCATCGCCGGTTGTCGCATAGGGATGGTCGGCAAAAGCCATCGCGCGCAGGCGCTGGCTGGCAAGCGTGCCGGGGTCTTTGGCATCGGCGCGCAGCCCGGCCAGCACCTGACCGCGTACGCGGTCTATCGCCTCGGGGTCAAAGCGCGGCTCGGTCAGGGCGCGGCGCAACAGGTCAACCGCCTGATCCCGGTTTTCGGTCAGGAACCGGGCAGAGACGCCGATGGAGTCCTGATCCGCTGAAAAGCTGTAGCTGGCGGCAAGGGAGTCGCGGGCGCGGGCAAAGCCCACAGAGTCGAGATCGCCGGTGCCTTCTTCGATCAGCGCGGTCATCAGGTTGATGGCCCCACGCTTGCCCGGCGCATCCAGTGAGGTGCCGCCGCGAAAGCGGATTTCCAGCGCGGTGAACGGGATGCCCGGCTCGGGGGCCAGCCAGGCGGTGATGCCGCCCGGCGAGGTGACCGTCTGGATCTCGATCTCGGCATGGGCCGGGAGGGCGAAGGTGAGCAGAAGGGCGGCGAGTTTGAGGAGTTTCATTCTGTAGCCTCTTCTGTCGGCATTTGTGCCGGGGCCTCTGCGGGTGTTTCTGCGGGCACCAGCTCGGGCGCTTGTGCCGGGGCATCAGCGGGCAACTCTGTCGGCATCAGCCAGCCGGTCACGGCGGCATTGCGGTTGAGCACGTCACGCGCGGCCTGCTGCACCTGTTCCGCGGTGACAGCATCCAGAACGTCGGGCCAATCCTGCACATCCTGCACGGTCAGGCCAACCGCCAGCGCCTCGCCATAGCGGCGGGCGAGACCGTCGACATTGTCACGGGAATAGATCTGAGAGGCGCGGATCTGGGTCTTGATGCGCGCGAAATCCTCGGGGTCGGGGCCGGTTTCGATGAATTCGGCGATCACCTCATCCATCGCGGCCTCGGCTGTTGCCAGATCGACACCGGGCATCGGCACGACGACCAGACCAAAGGTGGAGTTGTCCAGTGCGGTGCCATCGTAATAGGCCGAGGCATAGACCGCGACCGGATCAGGGCCGAACTGCAAGCCCTGGGCAAAAAGCGAGGTCTGGCCGGAGCCGCCCAGCAATTCGGCCAGAATGGTCAGAGCGGCGGCCTGCTGCTGGTCGCCCGGATTGCGTTCTGGGGCGAGGTAGGTGCGCAGGACATAGGGTTCTGACACACGCTCATCGGTCAGGGTGATGCGGCGTTCGGCAATCTGCGGCGGCTCGGACGGGCGGATACGGTCGGTGATGGCATCCGACGGGGTGAGCGGGCCGTAATGGGTCTGCGCCATGTCGCGCACCGCATCGGGCGTCACATCGCCTGCAACGACCAGAATGGCGTTGTTGGGCGCATAAAACCGCGTGTAGTGGTCAAGCGCGGCCTGACGGTCCAACCCCTCCATCTCGTGTTTCCAGCCGATGATGGGAATGCGGTAGGGGTGGTTCAGGAACTGGGCAGCGCGCATCTGTTCCTGCAACAGAGCGGCGGGGCTGCTGTCGGTGCGTTGTTTGCGTTCCTCGATGATCACGGCGCGTTCGGTGGTGATGTCCTCGTCCGAGATTTGCAGATTGCGCATCCGGTCGGATTCGATCTGCATCATCAGGTCCAGCCGGTCAGCCGCAACGCGCTGAAAATAGGCGGTGTAATCCCAACTGGTAAAGGCGTTGTCATTGCCGCCCTGCGCCTCGACCGTGGCAGAAAATTCACCGGGGGCAAGGGTTTCAGTGCCCTTGAACATCAGGTGTTCCAGAAAATGCGCGATGCCGGACTTGCCGGGGGCTTCATCGGCAGCGCCGGTGCGATACCAGACCATCTGGGTGACAACGGGGGCACGGTGGTCTTCGATCACCACCACCTCAAGTCCGTTGTTCAGGCGAAAGGTGGTGACATCATCGGCAAAGGCAGGGGAAGTGGCCAGTAGGCATAGCGCAAGTGTGCGACGCAGCATTGCGGGAGTATCCTTGATCGTTGCCCGGCAAAGCTACGCTGCGGGGCGCGATGCGCAAGCCCTGCCTACGGCAAAGTGACCAGAGGTCGCGGCGCGGCTATTCGCCGTCTTGTGGCGGCGGGGCAGACGGCGTGCGCACGCCGCGCTGACGCCAGCGCCACAATTCGGCGTGCTGATCCAGCGACTGGTCTTCATAGGCGCGGTAATAGACGTTCACGTTGAACAGACGTTCCAGCACGCGACCCTTGTTGTCGCGCCGCCATTGCAGATCTTCTGATGCGACGGTCTGCCGGATGCCTGCCGCCACACCATAGCGTGAGACATGGCTGACCAGACCGGCATCGAGCCCGGCTCCGGCGCCAGGGCGACCGCCAAGGGCGATGATCGCATCCGCCTCTGGCGTGGGGTCGGTGCGGTTGGTGCCGCCCAAGGTTGGTTCGGGCAGCTGCGCCAGATCGGTCGGCATTTCCAGTGCTTTGGGGGGCAGGATGCCGAATTCGTCCGGTCCGGCCGTGGTGGAGCGGATATTCATCAGCTGCGGCGGCTTGTCGCCAGCAGCGCAGCCAGCCAGAATCGCCGCGCAGGTCATCGCGAGGATTGTCCGTGCTGTCTGCATCATTGCCTCCACCAAGCCTAACGCCCCCGTCTTAGCGCAATCATCCGCCCGCGTCACGGGGTCTTTCGGCGGGGTTTGCGCGGTGTCTTATCTTTGCCGCCGCCGGTGAACAGCACAAGCCCCGCCGCCCCGGCAAAGATGGCAATATCGGCCACGTTAAAGGCATAGGGGTTTTCAAACCCGCAGCAGGACATGTTCAGGAAATCGGCCACCGCGCCGTAAAGGATGCGGTCGATCACATTGCCCAGCGCGCCGCCCACCAGCAGACCGGCAGAAATCTGCGTCCAGCGGCCCGGATTTTCGCGCCGGACCCAGACCCAGACCCAAGCCGAAATTGCCAGCGAAATCAGGATCAGACCCCAGCGCACCAGATCGGCATCATTGGCCAAGAGGCCAAAGTTGATCCCCCGGTTCCACGCCATGCGGAACACGAGGTATGGCGGCACCACCTCGATCACACCGCGCTCGATCAGGTTCAGGCCCTGCACCACGGCGACCTTGGAGGTCTGGTCGAGGGCAAAGGTGACAAGCGCGGTGAGAGTGGCTGTGCGCATGGGTCAGTGCCGGAAATGGCGCATGCCGGTGAAGACCATGGCAAGCCCGGCTTCATCCGCTGCGGCAATCACTTGCGCGTCATTCATGCTGCCGCCGGGCTGGATCACTGCCGTGGCCCCGGCCTCGGCCACTGTCAGCAGGCCATCGGGAAAGGGGAAGAACGCATCCGATGCCACGGCAGAGCCGATGGTGAGCGGCTGTGGCAGACCCAGCGCCTCGGCCA
The DNA here is from genome assembly GCF_003443995.1 of Pseudotabrizicola alkalilacus. GTDB lineage: Bacteria > Pseudomonadota > Alphaproteobacteria > Rhodobacterales > Rhodobacteraceae > Pseudotabrizicola > Pseudotabrizicola alkalilacus. Next base: position 45,926 of record NZ_QWEY01000009.1, on the reverse strand, counting down.
TGTCCTGACTTTTGCGGGCGGCGATGCGGGTGCTGTCGACGCGGCTCATCTGACCGGCACCGACGCCGACGGTCGCGCCGTCCTTGACGTAGACGATGGCGTTGGATTTGACGTGTTTGGCGACTTTCCACGCGAACAAGAGGTCGGCGAGTTCAGCTTCGGTCGGCGCGCGTTTGGTCACCACTTTCAGGTCGGCATGGTTCAGCCAGCCGTTGTCACGGTCCTGCACCAGCATACCGCCGGAAACCTGTTTGAACGCCAGCCCCTGGCTGCGCGGGTCGGGCAGACCGGCAGTGGTCAGCAGGCGCAGGTTTTTCTTGCTGGCAAAGATCGCCTTTGCCTCGTCGCTGGCACCGGGGGCGATGACGACCTCGGTGAAAATCTTGACGATCTCTTCAGCGGTTTCGGCATCAAGTGGCTGGTTCAGCGCGACAATGCCGCCGAAAGCAGAGGTCTGGTCACACTGATAGGCGCGGATATAGGCGTCTTTCAGGCTGCTGGCACGACCCACGCCGCAAGGGTTGGCGTGTTTGATGATGGCGCAGGCCGGGCCCTGATCGGGGGCAAATTCGGCGACCAGCTCAAAGGCGGCGTCGGTGTCGTTGATGTTGTTGTAGGACAGTTCCTTGCCCTGCCACTGGCGGGCGGTCGCAACGCCTTCGCGCTTTGACCCGTCGGTGTAGAACGCCGCCGACTGATGCGGGTTTTCGCCATAGCGCAGGGTTTGCGCCAGTTTCCCGGCAAAAGACCGGTTGCGCGGGGCCTTTTCCTTGATCTGCCCCGCCAGCCAGGTGCTGACGGCGGTGTCATAGGCGGCGGTCTTGGCATAGGCCGACAGCGCCAGCTTCTGGCGGAAGGCAAGGCTGGTCGCGCCATCCTGCGCCTTGAGCTGATCCAGCAGCGGGGTGTAATCGGCAGGGTCGGTGACCACAGCGACGAATTTGTGGTTCTTGGCCGCCGCGCGGATCATCGCAGGGCCGCCGATGTCGATATTCTCGATACAGGTGGGGTGATCGGCGCCCTTGGCCACGGTTTCCTCGAACGGGTAGAGGTTGACGATCAGCAGATCAATCGGCTCGATCCCGTGGGCGGCCATGGCGACCAGATGTTCGTCATCATCGCGCAGCGCCAGCAACCCGCCATGCACCGCCGGGTGCAGGGTCTTGACCCGGCCATCCATCATCTCGGGAAAGCCCGTCACCTCGGACACATCACGGACCGGCAGACCGGCGGTGCGCAGCATGCCGGCTGTGCCGCCGGTCGAGATCAGCTCTACCCCCATGGCGTGCAGCGCGCGGGCCAGATCGAGCAGGCCGGATTTGTCGGAAACAGAAATCAGCGCGCGGCCGATGGGGACGAGGTTGGTCATGGAGCAGCCCTTTGGTCAGAGGGGGACCGGGGTGTCATCGCGGTCCAGATCGCGGATGGCCAGCGGAGTATCCTGTGCTTTGGCCAAGGTCCAGCCGATACGGGTTTCAATCTCGGCCGCAAAGCCCGAAAGCACGATCTGTTTGCTCGCGCGCGGCTTTAACCGGCCCCGTTCCAGATAAACTGACGGCTCCAGCGCCAGTTTCGCGCGGCTGTCATGGCGGAAAACCCAGATTTCGCCCGATTTCAGGGCGATTGAAACGGCGTTTCCGCCCATGTCGAGGGTCGAATCAGTGTCGGGATGAAGGTGGAACCGGATCGAAAACGCGATGCCTTGCAGGCCGGTGCCGGTCAGCACCTGCTCGAACCGGGCCTTGCCTTGCGGGTTCAGGGAAATGAGCGTCTCGGCCCCGACGATGTGGCGGCCATCGGATGACAAGGCCAGATCGCGGGCGTGGGTCAGCCCGTGAGTCAGTGCCCAACCGTCATGGGCCGCGTGCAGGGCCGCGCCCTCGGGCGTGGCTTGCTGGCGCAGGGTCAGCACGGCGGCGCGCTCTTCCAGCACATCACCCGACCCGGTGCCGAAGCGGGAGGAGGATACGCCGTCAATGCCCAGCGTGGAATGCGACGGCGTGGCCCGCCCTGCCCTGCGCCATTCGATGCCAAAGGGCGCGCCAGAGCCGCAATTGACCACCAGCGGTCTGCGGCCCGATGTCACCTCCATCGCGAGGGTGGAGGCATGGGCCGACCCACCTGCGCGCCCGCCGGGCGGGGCGGCAGCATCGAGAATGATCGAGGTGCGCCCGGATGACAGCCGCACAAAACCCATGGCCGGGGCATTGCCGTGACCCAGTGGCCTTTGCGGGCGGATGCCGGCGCTGGCGAGGGCCTGATCCAACCGCCCCTCGGCGCCTTTGCCGCCACCGTGAAACCGCGCCAGCCCGCCATCGGCGTGGCGCAGCGCGCGCAGGGTGGGGGCGATACGCTCGATCGCGTCAAGGTGATCATTCGGGACCGGATGGCCTGCTTCGGTCAGGGCCTGCGCGGCCCAGTTCAGCAGGGTGAACACCTCCAGCAGTTCTTCGGGATTGCGGGTGGTGATGCCGCCGCCTGCATCCACCTCGGCCCGCGCCTCGGTGGCAAGCGCAGCAACGGCAGGGCCGACCAGCGGCTCCATCCCGATCAGCGACAGACCGGCGTAGACAAGCCCGGTCAGCGCTTCGAACCGGGGCAGACCGGGGGCTGCACGGGCCCAATGGCGCGACAGATAGCGGGTCTGCACGGTCAGCGCGCGGTAATAGGCTTCGGTGGCGGTGCGGTCCGCGCCATTCAGCAGGAACAGCGCATGGTGAATCCAGCGGATCACCCGCCGCCCGGTCAGATCGGGCGTCCAGCCGGGGCCACGACCCGCGCCGAACCGGGCGATCCAGTCCTGCGTCCAGCCTTGGGCACGGGCACGGGCCTGAGCGTCGCCCAGCGCGGCCAGATCATCCAGCCAGACAAAGCCCTGCAATTCGGCGGCGTAATCGGCATCGGGCGGATCGATATCCCACAGCCCGGCGCCGGGGGATTCGATCAGATGGCCCGCGAACAGGAAATTGCCCGCAACCAGCTGCCGCCCCTTGGCCACCAGACCGATGGAGCGCGGCTCGGGAGAGGAGGAAAAGCCCTGCGCCACAGGGCCACGCGCAGCGCGCCAGACGGCAAGGCGCGCGCGCCAGCCGCCCGCGCCAAAGCTGCCCTGAGATGCGCGATGTGCCGCCATAAAGTTCCGCCCGCCCTGCCCGCCCGCGTTCCCGGTGCTTGTCAGGTTCGAGCATAGCCGATGCGCGGGGTCTGTGTCACGCAAGTAGAACGGAAACCCCGCGCGGCGCGGCTCAGGCCAGATGATCGACGCGGTTAAGGTACTGGACCAGACCCTGCACCTGATCCATCCACGCTGCGATCAGTCTGGGGTCATGCGGGGCGGGGTGTACCCCGGCGGGGATTTCGCGCCGGACCACGGCCTCGACTCCCAGCGACACCGGGACCGAGACCAGACGGGCCATGGCGGTGCCGCGCGCATCGCCTGCGGCATCCATCGCCCATGTCTCATGGAACACCGGCTTGCCGTCGCGCTCGGCCTTCAGCGACACGAACAGAACCACGCGGTCCGGCTCATCCGGGGCGTAAGAATTGTCTTTCAGCAGCGCATTGGCCCGCGCCGTCAACGCGGTGTCGATCTCGGCAGGGGATGCCCCCTCCAGCGCCTCGATCTCGGCAAAGATCGGGCCCCATGCCTCGGCCCAGCCGTTCAGCCGGATGGTGCCGCGCACAAAATCACGCAGTTTCCAGGCCGGATCAAAGCGGTAATCGGTGACAAACGGCAGGCTGTCGCGGTTCGGATAGACCTCGAACGATTCGGGCTGGGGCAGCGGCGCGTCATAGGCGGTGATCGCATCCCACGGGCGGTTGACCCGCAGCTCGGAGAAGTTGCGCAAGGAGCGCGACGGCGAGCGCAGGGCTTTGAGCACGCCAGCGGGGGCCCACGAGAATTTGTAGCGGAACGCATTGGGCTGTTTCGGGACACCGCCGCAATAGCTGGTAAAGCTGAGGATGTTGTCGGCGTGATAGGCGGGGCTGGCGCGGTAGCGCGCGACCAGATCATGCGCCATCAGGTGGTCAATGCCGGGATCGAGGCCGATCTCGTTCAGCGACACCAGACCCTTTTCGCGGAACTGCCCATCCAGCGCGCGCATGTCGGGCGCGATGTAGCTGGAGGAGACAAAGTTTGCATCTTTCTGCAAGCAAAGCTGCGCAATCGGCACATGCTGATCGGCGGGCAGCATGGAAATGGCGATGTCGCCGGGGTGCAGCGCATCGGACAGCGCCTGCAGCGTGAAGGCGCGGATGTCGGTGGCAATATCACCCACCGCCTCGCGCGCCTTGTCGACCGTGCGGTTCCACACCACCACGTCATGCCCGCCGTCAATCAGCCGTCGCAGACCGGGGATCGAGGACAGGCCGGTGCCGCACCAATGAATCGTCATTTCTGTATCCCCTCAGATTGTTGCGATGTGGCGGTCGTATTCTGGCTTTGCCCGGCCCCAGACGCCCGCATCCAAAGCGGTCAGTGTCAGCAGGCTGGGCAGGAGCTGGGCTGCGTAATCCTCACTGCTTTCCACCGGCAGCAGCGAGGGCAGGTTGTCGATGGCGGTCACGTCCAACGGCGGGTGGTCGGCCACGCGCAGCGCGGGGGCCGACCAGTCGGTGGCGCGGTCATAGACCTTGATCGGCGAGAAATCGGATGTGGGATCGCAGGCAATGTCGCCGATCACGGTCAGCGCGCGGGAGTCGGTTTTGGCCGACGCAGGTACGAACACCGGGCAGCCGGGGCGGGCGAGGATGCAGTTGAGGAAGATCTCGTGCTGCAGAACCTCAGGGAACGGGCCGCCACTTGCGGTCTCTGCCATATCCCATTTGGTGACGGTCACGCCCAAGGCTTCGCACAGGTCACTGGCCCCGGTGCCAACACGGCCCAGCGCGCCGATGACGATGGCGCGCGGGCGCAGCATGGAGTGCATTTCGGCTGCCAGATCATCCAGCAGCGCCTCACGCCCCACATATTTCGCGACTGGGCCGATCAGCGCGCCGCGCTGTTGCGCGGCCCAGGTTTTCAGTGCGACGGCAGCCCCGGCGTAGCCCGCCCAATAACCAAAGGCGGCAACACGGCGGCCATCTTCGTTGACCAGATATTCCAGATCATACAGCGTGCCGCCCCCGGCCTTGAACCGCCGCAGCAGCTCCTGACCCGCGGGCTGGCCCTTGTAGGCGTGACCGAACATGATGTGGCGGTGCGGCAGCGGGGTGCCGTCTTCGGGCAGTTCTTTCAGCCCGAAAATGATGGCATCGGCGGGGGCCTGCGGCCAGGTGTTTTCTTCGGCAATCTCCACCCCGGCCTGCACATAACCCTCCATCGGGATTGCGCGGACAGAAGATTTCTCGACCGTCACCCGCAGGCCCGCCTGCACCAATGCGGCGGCCCCTTCGGGCGTCAGGCCCACGCGTTCCTCATTCGGGCGCTGTTCGGCCCGGACCCAGAGATGTGTCATACGGTTGTTCCTTCGGTAACATAGCCGCGCCGCATCGCCCGTTTGCGCCACCGCTCGGCGGCCATGCAGGCATCGCGCAGGTTCGAGAACCAGACCAGCAGATGCTGACCGCCGCGCCCCTTTGGCCCCCATTCGCGGACCACGGAATATTCGCCAAACAGGTTATAAGCGACCTCGACCCGATAAAAGCGGGCGCGGGATTCGGCGGTGCGGGTCATGAGAAAGGTCAGCAAAAGGCGGCCTCCATCTGGTCTTTCGGGTTCAGAGTTATCAGATATGGCAGCGGGAAACAGGGGGAAAGCGATGCGCAAAGGGATGCTTGCAGTGTTGGGCCTCGCGCTGGCCGGGGGTCTGTGGTGGTGGTGGCAGGGGCGCTTGGCCAAGCCGCTGCCGCCGGAGGCGGTCACCGCACGGCTGGCGGTGCCGGTAGCGGCACCGACGGGGCCCGTGGCGGTGTATCACCTCGGGCATTCGCTGGTCGGGCGCGATATGCCCGCCCTGCTGGCACAGATGGCGGGTCACGATCATGCCAGCCAGCTGGGCTGGGGCAGCAGTCTGAAAGATCACTGGACCGGCACTGTCGCAGGGTTTGACACCGAGAATGCCCATGCCAAGCACCGCCCGGCGGGGGAAGCGGTGGACAGTGGCGATTACCCGGTGGTGGTGCTGACCGAGATGGTCGAGATCCGCGATGCGATCCGCTATCACGACAGCGCCCGGCATCTGGCGCTGTGGGCGGCGCGCGCGCGCATGGCGCGGCCCGATGTGCGGTTGTATCTGTATGAGACCTGGCACCGCACCGATGACGCCGAAGGCTGGCTGGAGCGGATTGACCGCGATGGCGCGCGCTATTGGCAGGGCGATCTGCTGGCGGGCGCGATGGCGCAGGACGGGGTGGGCGATATTTACGTGATCCCCGGTGGTCCGGTGATGGCAGCGGCGGTGCGCGCGATCGAGACGGGGGAGGTGCCCGGCCTGACCAGCCGCGACGATCTGTTTGCCCGCGATGACAGTGGCGCGGTGGATACGATCCACTTCAATGATGTCGGGGCCTATCTGATGGCGCTGACCCATTATGCGGTGATCTATCAGCGCAGCCCCGAGGGAATGGCCCCGGCTTTGACCCGCGCCGATGGCAGCCAGATCACGGGGCTGTCGGAAGACACCGCACTCGCCCTGCAACGGATAGTCTGGGACACGGTTTTTCGCTATGGTCTGACAGGCATGTCAAACGGTTAAGGTGACACGGTGGGATTTCTTGCGCTGTTGACGGATGTTCTGTTTGTGGGTCACAGCCTGATCGGGCCGGATCTGCCACCGTTGGTCGAGGGTGGCTTGCGGTTGATGGAGCGGCCCGCGAGTGTTTCGGCGCAGATCATCAACGGCGCGCCATTGCGGTTCAATCTGCAGAACTCGGCCAATGCCGAGGGCGTGGATGCGCGGGCGGAACTGGCCAAAGGCCAGACCGAGGTGCTGATCCTGACCGAGGCGATCCCGCTGGCCGAACACCTGCGCTGGAACGACACGCCGGGGGCGATTGCGGCTTTCGCGGAGCTGGCAAAGGCGGGCAATCCGGAGGTGCGGGTGTTTGTCTATGAGACCTGGCACAGCCGCAACGGCGCGGTGGTGGAGGGCGATCCGAACTCTGCCCTGCCTTGGCGCGAGCGGCTGACGGCGGATCTGCCGCTGTGGGAGGGGGCGTTGCGCGAGTCGGGGGCGGAGGTGGCGCTGGTTCCAGCTGGGCAGGCGATGGCGCGGCTGTCGGATGCTGTGGCGGCAGGCACGGTGCCGGGTGTTGCGTCGATGGACGACTTCTTTTCCGACGACATTCATCTGTCGGACAAGGGCAGGTATTTCGTGGCACTTGTGCATCTTGCGGCGATCACCGGAACCTCGCCCGAGGGGTTGCCCGCGCAGATGACGCGCGCGTGGCGAAGCCGCGAGGCGGTGATTGCCGATGATCTGGCGGCTGTCTTGCAGCGGCTGGCCTGGGAGGCGGTGAGTGGTTATTCCCCCGCGGCGGTGACAGCTGAGACCGAGCCTGCCCCTGTTCAGGTGCAGACGGCAGCGGATGCGCCGGAGGCCGAGGTGGTGGCGCCTGTGCCCGCCCCTGCCCCACCCATCGCGCAGACCGTGATCGACCCGACGGCGCTGACGCCGATCACCAACCCGAACCTTGCGCTGGGGCTGCATGGCATCACCGACTGGTCGGTGCAGCAGCCTTTCCTTGATGTGATGAAAACCGCCCGCGAATGGACCGGGCATCTGCCAGGACAGTATGGCGGCTGGGACCATGACCGGCTGGCGGCGGCGGGGGCGTTGGGGTTAAACGGCTGGCCCGTCGCCATTCCACCCGAGATCACCGGGATTTCAACATTGGTTCTGGTGGACCTGCCCGCAGATGCGGGTGGCGTGGCCGGGCGCTATCTGGTCCACTTTGCGGGTAAGGGCGGGTTGCGGATCGAGGGGCGGGCGCAGAATGTGGTCATCGGCGACGGGATGGCGCAGTTTGACTTCACGCCCGGCGAGGGCGGGGTGGTGCTGACACTGGACAGCATCGACGCCGTTGACCCGATCCGCGATATCGTCATCGTGCGCGAGGACCGGGCGGCGCTGCTGGCCGGGGGGGCGGTGTTCAACCCCGACTGGCTGAGCCGCTTGCGCGGGGTGAAAACCATCCGGCTGATGGACTGGATGCGAACCAATGACAGCAAGCTTGCGCAGCTGGAAGATCGACCGCAGCCGGAAGATTACACCTGGACCCGGATCGGCGCGCCGATCGAGGTGATGGTGGCGCTGGCCAATGCGCTGGATGCGAACCCATGGTTTACGATGCCGCATCTGGCGAGCGATGCTTTGGTGCGGTTCTACGCAGAGGCCGCGCGCGACGGGCTGGAACCGGGGCTGGTGGCGCATGTCGAGTTTTCCAACGAGGTCTGGAACTGGCAGTTCGATCAGGCGGCCTGGGCCGAGGAGCAGGGCCGCGCGCGCTGGGGTGGCGACTCGAAATGGGTGCAGTATTATGCGCAGCGTGCGGGCGAGGTGGCAACGATCTGGGCCGATGTTTATGGCGATGAGGCCGAGACCCGGCTGGTGCGGATTCTGGCGACCCAGACCGGCTGGCTGGGGCTGGAAGACCAGATCCTGACCGCCCCGGATGTGATTGCCGAGGGCGGGGTGGCCCCCGCCACGCTGTTCGATGCCTGGGCCATCACCGGCTATTTCAGTGCTCTGCTGGGCAGCGATGAAAAGGCGGCCATGGTGCGGGACTGGATCACGGAGTCAGAGGCCGCAGCCCGCGCAGTGGCGCAGGCACAGGGCTTGCAAGGCGCAGAGGCGGAAGCCTTTGTGACGGCACATCGCTTTGATCTGGCGGTGGCAAGGGCGGTGCCCGAGCTGGAAAGCGGCGCAGTGACCGGCAAGCCGGAGGACAGTGTGGACGATTACCTGACCCGCACCTTGCCGCATCAGGCGCAGGCGGCGGCGGCGCATGGGTTGCGGCTGATGATGTATGAAGGCGGCAGCCATGTGGTGGGGCATGGCGCGCAGGTCGATGACGATCTGCTGACCGCGTTCTTTGTGCATCTGAGCTATACGCCCGAGATGGCGCAGCTGTATGACCGGGTGTTGCAAGGCTGGGCGGCAGTGACGCCGGAGCCGTTCAACGCCTTTGTCGATCTGGCCAGCCCCGGCAAATGGGGCAGCTGGGGCGCGCTGCGGCATCTGGGCGATGACAATCCGCGCTGGCAGGTTCTGGCCAAAGGGTGCCTTGGGTGCTGAGCGTCATCATCCCGGCCTCGAACGAGGCGGGCTATATTGGCGCGTGTCTGCGCCATCTGTGCGCATCAGATGCGGCGGCGGTGCAGGTGATCGTGGTGGCAAATGGTTGCCGCGACGCCACCGCCGACGTGACGCGCGAGACGCTGGCCACGCATCTGCCAGAGGGGTGGACCAGCACGGTGCTGGATCTGGCACAGGGCTCAAAGCCCGGCGCGCTGAATGCGGGCGATGCGGTGGCGGAGCATCCGGTGCGGGTTTATCTGGATGCCGATGTGTTGGTGTCGCCGGGGTTGCTGTCGGCGCTTGTGGCGGCGTTGGCGACTGAGGCCCCGCGCTATGCCAGCGGCACGCCGGTTATTCCGCGCGCGCGCAGTGCGTTGACGCGGGCCTATGCGCGGTTCTGGCAGCGGTTGCCGTTCAACCAGACGACAGCGCCCGGCTACGGGCTGTTTGCGGTGAATGGGGCGGGGCGGGCGCGGTGGAATGCGTTCCCGGCGATCATTTCGGATGATACCTTTGTGCGGTTGCAGTTTCTGCCGGATGAGCGGGTGCAGGTTGCAGACCCCTATCTCTGGCCAATGATCGAGGGGTTTGCGGCGCTGGTGTGGGTGCGCAGGCGACAGGATGCCGGGGTGCGGGAGCTGGAGACGCAGTATCCGGCGCTGCTGACGCGCGAGGGCAAACCGGCGCTGACCAAAGCCGCGCTGCTGCGGCTGGTGGCGACAGATCCGGTGGGGTTTGGCTGCTATGCAGCGGTTTCGCTGGCCGTGCGGATGAAACGCGGCGGAGCAGGGTTTACACGCGGGCGGTAAACATTGCGCAGCCCCCACCCCATCCCTCCCCACAAGGGGGAGGGGGCCGCTTGTTGGGTGTGTTCGGCTGCGCGCCATCGCTCACCGCTTGTGGGGGCGTTGATCAGGTCCGGCTTTCCAGAACCGTGATCAGCGCCCGCGCCTCTGGCGTGGGCGCGGCCTCGACCCTTGTGTAGTCGCGGCAATCAGGGCTGCGGGTCACCAGCTTCAGCTCTACCATGGTGCGGCGCAGGATGGCGGCATCGCCAAAGCTGTGCCAGCGGTTCAGCGTGTCGCTGATCTGGCGCTCGGTCAGGACGACCCGTGCAGGAAGCCGTGCCCACAGCGCACGGACCGCAAGCCGCTGCAGGCCGGTGCGGGCGGGCCAGGTGGCCAGCCTGCCCTGCGCATCAAAATGGCGCAGGACGGCGGTGATCTGGGCCTGATCAAGGACAGGTGCGGGCGTCTGCTGCGCCGGTGTTTGCGTGGCGCGCAGGTGCTGCACGTTGCGAAACCCTGCAGCACGGGCAACGATGTTCATCAGGGCCAGGTGGCCGGGGGCGGTTGGCTGGGCCTGCAGATGCTGGCGCAGCGATCTGGTAAAGGCCGACAGATCGGCCACGGGCAAGGGGGTGACGGTTCGCGTCATGGCATCCTCATGGTCAGGCCCTTGCGCATCGGAGTCACCGGCTTGCGATCGGGCCCCATGGGGACAAGGATCGGGTAAAAGGCGCAGGTTTAGCTGGCCTGATGGCCCGGTGACGTCTGGGTGAACTGCTGACCCGGCGATCAGGATAACGCGAGGAACCGTGGCAGGTAAAGCCCCGGCTTACAGATCAAAGGTGGCAAACACCGGCACGTGATCGGACGGCTGCAACCAGCCGCGCACCGGGCGCAGGATGCGGCTGGAGTGGGCTGCATTGGCAATATCGGGTGAGGCCCAAATGTGATCGAGCCTGCGCCCCTTGTCTGCCGCATCCCAGTCGGCGGCGCGGTAGGACCACCAGCTGTAAAGCAGGCCTTCGGGAATATCCTTGCGGGTGATGTCCTGCCAGCTGCCCGCCTCCATCACCTGATTGAGATGCTCGACTTCCACCGGCGTGTGGCTGACGATTTTCAGCAGCGCCTTGTGGCTCCAGACATCATCTTCGCGCGGGGCGATGTTCAGATCGCCGACGAGGATCGACCGATCCGGCTTGTCCCAGCGGCACCATTCGCGCATGTCGGTCAGGAAATCGAGCTTCTGGCCGAATTTCGGGTTCAGCTCGCGGTCGGGAATGTCACCGCCTGCGGGGACATAGCAGTTGTGGATGGTGACGCCGTTTTCGAGCCGGGCAGCAACGTGGCGGGCGTGGCCCATGGCGGCAAAGTCACGCTCGCCCGCATCCATGAGCGGCAGTTTGGACAGGATCGCCACGCCGTTGTAGCCCTTTTCACCGCGCGCGACCATGTAGCGGTAGCCAAGCGCCTGAAACTGCTCCACCGGGATTTTCTCGACCGGGCTTTTGCATTCCTGCAGGCAGATGATATCAGGCGACTCTTCGGCCATCAGGCGGGCCACCAGACCTTCGCGCAGGCGGACGGAATTGATGTTCCAGGTGGCGAGGGTGAAGGTCATAGCGCGTCTCCTTTTGTTGCGCGCAGATTAGGGTGCGGCCGGGGGCTTCTCAACCCTTGTCTTGGCTGCATCTGTGCGCAAAGCTGCGCAAAACATGGGTGCGCGCATGCTGCTGGCAAAGAACCGCAATTACCGGCTGGTGTTTTCAGCCTCGGTTGTGTCGAACCTGGGTGACGGGGTGCTGGCACTGGCGTTGCCCTGGCTGGCGACGGTGCTGACCCGCGACCCGATGCTGGTGGCACTGGTCGCCATGGCACAGCGGTTGCCGTGGCTGCTGTTTGCGCTGCCTGCCGGGGTGTGGACCGACCGGGCCGACCATCGCGGCCTGATCTGGCGCGCGGATGCGCTGCGGGCGGTGATGGCGGCGGGCATCCTGATGCTGGCGCTGTCGGCCACCCCGGATCAGGCGCTGCTGATCTGGCCGCTGGCGCTGCTGGCGTTCCTGCTGGGCGCGGTCGAGGTGATCCGGGACAATGCGGCGCAGACCATCCTGCCCTCCGTGGTGGACAGCGCCGATCTGGAGCGGGCGAATGGCCAGATGTGGAGCGCGGAAAAGGTCACGGGGGAGTTTGTCGGGCCGCCACTGGCCGGGGTGCTGATCGGGGTGGGGCTGGCGGTGCCGTTCGGCTTTGATGTGCTGACATTCGCGCTGTCGGCGGTGCTGATCTGGCTGATCGCGATGCCACCACGGTCCTTGCCGGTGCCGCAGGCCTTCTGGCCTGCGCTGCGCGAGGGGGTGGTGTGGATAAAGGCGCAGCCGGTGATTCTGACGCTGGCGCTGATGCTGGGGGCGGTGAACTTTCTGCATATGGGGGCCTTCACCATGCTAGTGCTCTATTCGCAGGAGGTGCTGGGGCTGGGGGCGGCGGGTCACGGGCTGCTGTTGACCGTGGGGGCAGCGGGCGGTGTGATCGGCGGGCTGATCGCGCCCGCGATTGCAAAGCGTCTGGGAATGAAGGCGAGCCTGCTGCTGGCTGTGGCGGGATTTGGGGCAGGCTATCTGGTGATGGCCATGTCATCAAATGCCGCTACCGCCGGGGCGGCGCTGTTTGTCGAGGCGGCCGCGTCGATGCTGTGGAATGTGGTCACGGTGTCTTACCGGCAGCGGATCATTCCGGCGGGCATTTTGGGCCGGGTGAACAGCATTTATCGCTTTTTCGGCTGGGGCTCGATGCCGTTTGGCGCACTGGCGGGCGGGATGATCGTGACGATGGCTCAGCCGGATCTGGGTCGAGACGTTGCGTTGCGGCTGCCGTTTGTGCTGGCGGCGGTGGGAATGGCGCTGGTGGCGGTGGTGGCGGTGCTGCGGATTCCCCGGCGGGTGTGACCGGTGTAAAAAAGCCCGGACCATCCGGTCCGGGCCAAAGTTTCAAAGGGGAGGTGTCAGGAGAACCCCGAATGCCGCGTCTGGTTCCCTGAAGGTTGAATGCTTTGGTGTTTGGGCAAAAAAAGGCCGGGCACAAGGCCCGGCCAGGTCCAACAGGGAGGTGCCGTGCCATAACCCCGACACGACAAGGGGAACTCATTTCATCATACTCAACCCTAAAGGTATAATAAGCGTGAATGCGGCGACAATAGGACGTTAGGACACAAGCCGATATCCGCCGCTTTCTGTGACCAAAATGCGCGCATTTGAAGGATCGGGTTCGATTTTCTGCCGCAGACGGTAGATATGTGTCTCCAACGTATGGGTCGTGACCCCGGCATTGTAGCCCCAGACCTCGTGCAGCAACACATCGCGCGCCACAACCCCTGATTGTGCCCTGTACAGGAACTTCAGGATATTGGTCTCTTTTTCCGTCAGGCGGATTTTCTTTTCCTTGTCATCCAGCAGCATTTTCTGCGCCGGTTTGAAGGTGTATGGCCCAAGCTGAAAGATCGCGTCTTCGGATTGTTCGTGTTGACGCAGCTGGGCGCGGATACGGGCCAGAAGTACGGGAAATTTGAATGGTTTGGTCACATAATCATTCGCGCCAGCGTCCAGCCCCAATATGGTATCCGAATCACTGTCATGGCCGGTCAGCATGAGGACCGGGCATTTGACGCCCTGTTTGCGCATCCGGCGGCACAGCTCGCGGCCATCGGTGTCTGGCAGGCCGACATCAAGGATCACCAGATCGTACAGCGCGGCCTTGGCCTTTTCCATGCCTTCGGCGCCTGTGCTGGCCTCGAACACGTCGAAATCTTCGGTCATGACCAGTTGCTCGCTCAGCGCTTCGCGCAGATCGTCGTCGTCATCCACCAGCAGGATCTTGCGCAGTTGCGCCATGGGGGCCTCCTTTGTTCGTCTTGCCTATCACATGAGCGTGCGTGACCCGGCTCACAAGAATTGTAACCTTTGGCTCACGCGGACGTGTCGGCTGCGGTGGATATGTTTCAATTCCGTAATTCCCCGGCTAGAGAGAGCGTCAGGAGAACACCAATGACCCTGGCACCGACGATCATCGAACGGCTGACCCGCGCGCGGGGCGATCTGCGCATGGGCGTGCCCGTGGTGCTGGCGGCAGACGGGCGCGCGGCGCTGGTGGTGGCGGTAGAAGCGCTGACGGCAGATCGGCTGGCGGCCTTGCGCGATCTTGGCACGGCCGAACTGGCGCTGACGGCGCGGCGGGCCGAGACGCTGAAGGCGCGCGCCTATGACGGCGATCTGGCGCGGATCATGGTGCCCGCCGATGCCGGGGTGGAGTGGCTGCGCGCGCTGGCCGATCCAGCGGATGATCTGCGGATGCCGATGAAAGGGCCGCTGCGCTCGCTGCGGGAAGGCGCGGCGGATCTTCACCGCGCGGCTGTGGCCCTGGCAAAGTCGGCGCATCTGTTGCCTGCCGCGCTGGTGGTTCCGGTCAGCAAGGGGCTGGCGCTGGCGGCGGAGCTGGGCCTGACCTTTCTGCCGCTGGATGCGGTGGCTCCTGCCCTGTTGCGACTGTCGCCGCTGCATGAGGTGACTTCGGCCCGGTTGCCGATGGTCGCCTCTGACGCCGGACGGGTGCATATTTTCCGCCCCGAAGACGGCGGGGATGAACACTATGCCATCGAGATCGGCCAACCCGACCGCAAGGCCCCGGTGCTGGCACGGCTGCATTCGGCCTGTTTCACCGGCGACGTGCTGGGGTCGCTGAAATGCGATTGCGGCCCACAACTGCGCGCCGCTTTGGCACAGATGGGGGCCGAGGGGGCGGGGGTGCTGCTGTATCTGAATCAAGAGGGGCGCGGAATCGGTCTTGCCAACAAGATGCGCGCCTATTCGTTGCAGGATCAGGGGTTTGACACGGTAGAGGCCAATCACCGGCTGGGGTTCGAGGACGACGAACGCGATTTCCGCATCGGGGCCGATATTCTGCGGCGGATGGGGTTTTCGGCGGTACGGCTGTTGACCAACAACCCGAAGAAGCTGGCGATGATGGAATCGTGCGGCTTGCAGGTGGTGGAACGGGTGCCGTTGAAGGTGGGCCAGACCGCGCAGAACGCGGGCTATCTGGCGACCAAGGCGGCGAAATCGGGGCATCTGTTGTGACACCGCTTGATCTGGTGGTCACGCGCAACGGCGCGTGGTTTCTGGGGCGGCATTTTCCCTGTTCGGTCGGGCGTGGCGGCATCGTGCCCGCGCGCGACAAACGTGAGGGCGACGGGGCCACGCCTTCTGGCACACACCGGATTGTGGGAATGCTCTATCATCCGGCCCGCCTGACCCCGCCAGCCGATTGGGCACTGCCCACTGCGCCTGCCGACCGCTGGTCAGATGACAGTGCAGATCCCGATTACAACCTGATGGTGCGCCTGCCGCACCGGTTCAGCCATGAGCGACTGCAACGGCCGGACCCGCTGTATGATCTGATCCTGATCACAGACTGGAACTGGCCGCAGGCAGAGCCGGGGCGCGGATCGGCGATCTTCATTCACACATGGCGCAGGCCCCGGTTTCCCACGGCAGGCTGCGTTGCCTTTGCGCGGGCGGATCTGCTGTGGATCGCCGCGCGCATCCGCCACAGGACCCGGCTGATCATCCGCGGCTAGCCCCTTTCCAAACCGCTTTGGCTTGCTTAATCTGCCGCTGCAAACAGGGGGAGCACAGCATGGCCAAGGCACCGGCATCGGCGGATGACGAGATTTTCGCGCTGCGGCTGGACCGCTCTGCCCCCGATCTTTGGCCGATGCTGGAGGCGCTGTATGGCCGTCACCCGGCCTTTGACGCCTTTCGCGCCAACCTTCTGAAAGCGCTGAAAAAAGCATGGGCAGAGCGTCCTGCCGACCTCAAGCGCCTTGATCTGAAACGCGATCTGGAACCCGACTGGTTTCAGCGCCCGGATATGGCGGGCTATGTGTTCTACATCGACCGTTTCGCGGGCAACCTGCGGGGGGTGTTGGACAAGCTGGATTATCTGACTGATCTGGGCATCACCTACGTCCATTTCATGCCCTGCCTGAAGCCACGCCCCGGCGACAGTGACGGCGGCTATTCGGTGATGGATTACCGCCAGATCAACCCGGCCTATGGCACGATGGCCGATTTTGAAGAGGTCAGTGCGGCGCTGCGGGCGCGGGGCATGTCGCTGTGCATTGATCTGGTGCTGAACCACACCGCCAAGGAACATGCCTGGGCGAAAAAGGCGGCCAAAGGCGATGCGCGCTATCAGGATTATTACCTGATGTTCGACTCCCCCGAGATGCCGGAGCGCTATTCGGAAACGCTGGTCGAGGTGTTTCCCGACCATGCACCGGGGAATTTCACCCACTACCCGGAGTTCGGCAAATGGGTCTGGACCACGTTCAACGAACATCAATGGGATCTGAACTGGGCCAATCCGCAGGTGTTTCTGGAAATCGTCGGGATCATGCTGCATCTGGCCAATCGTGGCGTAGATGTGCTGCGGCTGGATGCGGTGGCCTTTATGTGGAAACGGCTCGGCACCCGCTGCCAGTCGGAACCCGAGGTGCATATGCTGCTGCAGGCGCTGCGGGCCTGTTCGCGCATTGCCGCCCCGGCGGTGATTCATCTGGAGGAGGCGATCGTCTCGCCCGCCGAGATGCTGCCCTATCTGGGGCGCGGCCAGCATGACGGCAAAGAAGGCAATCTGGCCTATCACAACAGCCTGATGGTCCAGTTCTGGAGTGCCTTGGCCACGCGTGACACAAGGCTGATGCGGCATGTGCTGGCCACGCATTTCCCCGAAGTGCTGCGCAATGCGACCTATGCCACCTATATCCGCTGCCATGATGATATCGGGTGGGCGGTGACGGATGAAGATGCGCATGCCGTGGGCATGTCAGGTCCGGCGCACCGGGGGTTTCTGTCGGATTTCTATGAAGGTAGCTTTCCGGGCTCATTTGCCCAGGGCGCGCTGTTTCAGGTGAATGAGGAAACCGGCGACAAGCGCATTTCCGGCAGCTTTGCCGCGCTGGCGGGGCTGGAGCGGGCGCAGGCGGCGGGCGATGCGGCGGGGGTAGAGATGGCGGTGCAGCGGATGCTGATGGGGCATGCGCTGATTGCCAGCTTTGGCGGTATCCCGTTGATCTATATGGGCGACGAGCTGGCGCAGCCGAATGATTACGGCTATCTGCAAGTGCCCGAACATGCGCATGACAGCCGGTGGGTGCACCGGCCCCAGATGGATTGGCAGGCGGTGGCGCGGCGGGACGACGAAAACACCCCGGCGGCGCAGGTGTTCTGGGGCACGCGGCATATTCTGGCGCGCAGGCGGGCAATGGCCGCGCTGCATGCGTGCAACGGCACGCGGATCGTGTTTCCCGACGCACAAGGCGTGTTCGCGTTTCAGCGGCTGGCCCCGACAGGCGTGGTGCTGTGTCTGTTCAACTTTACCGAAGACTGGCAGCATGTTCCCGAGCCTTGGGTCCGCGCGCAGGGGGTCAGCCTGATGCATGACGCGCTGTCGGATCACGGGGTCGAGACGCATCACGGCGCAGTGGCGTTGCCACCCTATGCGCGGGTCTGGCTGACCTGAACGGGTGCTGATCCTGCCTTGCGGCGGTTACGCCGGAGATGGCGCGCCGTAATCACGGGCGCCGAAAATGGCGCTGCCGACGCGGATATGGGTCGCGCCATGGGCGATGGCGGCCTCGAAATCGCTGCTCATCCCCATCGACAGACCGGTCAGCCCGTTGCGCGCAGCCATTTGCGCCAACATGGCAAAATGCGGCGCAGACTCCTCGCCTTCGGGCGGGATGCACATCAGCCCCTGAACCGGCAGATCCATCGCGCGGCATTGGGTGATGAAAGCATCCGTAGCCTCCGGCAGGATGCCCGCCTTTTGCGGCTCGGCCCCGGTGTTGACCTGTACGAACAGCTGCGGGCTGGCCCCGCGCGCTTGCGCCAGTTTCGCCAGCTTGTCCGCCAGCGACGGGCGGTCGAGGGTGTGGATGGCGTCAAACAGCTCTGCCGCGACCTTGGCCTTGTTGGTCTGCAACGGGCCGATCATATGCACCTGCACCGGGCCAAAACGGACGCGCAGGTCGGGCCATTTGGCGACCGCCTCTTGCACATAGTTTTCGCCAAACAGCCGGTGGCCCTGTTCCAGCACATCGACCACCCGCTCCAGCGGCTGCACCTTTGACACGGCAATCAGCTGTACCGATGCGGGCGCGCGGCCAGCGGCGGCGCAGGCGGTGATCAGGCGGGACTGGATGGCAGCAAGGGACATGGGAAACCTCCGGAGGTGCGGTTGCATTCCCCATAGCACAAAAGAAAAGAGCGGGCACAAGGCCCGCTCTTTCCATCACGTTGATCGGTTAAGATCAGAACGTGAATTTGATGCCGAGGTCAGCGCGCGGCTTGGAGCCAGCAACGTTGTTGTCAACGATGCCGCCTTCGACGGTAGCACCGCCACCGAGGCTGTAAGCAGCGCCCAGGCCGTAGCCGGTTGCGTCAGCAGCGCCAACTTCGGTGCGCTTGACATAGGCTTTCAGGGTCAGAGCGTCCATCTTGTGGGTCACGCCCAGGCCGTAGTGCTTCAGACCAGCGATAGCGCCCGAACCGTCACCGTAGTAAGCTTTCACGGTGGTGGTGCCGAAGGTGGCCTCACCGCCGATGATCAGGTGCTTGGCGGAGGTGCCAACCGACGGATCAGCAACTTCGTAGCCGAGCGACACCGAGTAGGCGTCAACAGCGTACTTCACACCAACCGAGTAAGCTTGCGTGTCGTCGAACGCAGCGCCGGACAGGTTGTTGTTGCCGTCGTTCATGCCCAAAGCAAAGGTCAGGCCGCCGGTCGAGTAGGTGTACAGAGCGCCAGGGTTACCTGCCGAAGCGTAGATGTTGCCGTCGCCGGTCAGGAACAGAACGTCGTTGTCGTTCGCGTTCAGAACCAGGCCACCGGACAGATCGGTGAAACCGATTTCTGGCAGATCGCCGATGACTTCTTCAGCAGCGCCAACCACGTCGCCCATCGCCAGTTTGCCGAAGGCACCCGAGATGAAGATGTTGCCAGCCGAACCGTTTGCAGCGCCGCCAGCATTGTCAGCACGGAAGGTACCGCCGAATGCCAGGCCGCCATCGGTTTCACCGGACATGGTGAACACAGCGCGGATACGGCTGGAGAACTGCAGTTTGTCGGAAGCGGCGTTGCCGTTATACACAACACCCATACGGCCGTTGCCCGACAGAGTGACTTCAGCAGCGGCGACGGTGGCGGTCATTGCCAGAACGGTCGTCGCGAGAAGAACCTTTTTCATGTTATTCCCTCTTTCCTCAAGGTAAGCCCGCCGCAGGGGAATCCGCAGTCGGAATGATGGTGTTTTCTACCCAGACCCGGATGATTGCAACGAAGACCACCACTGCCACAGAAAAACCGGGAAGGCGTGGTGCAGCAATGCCACATATGACCGGGATAGCCGGGGCACGCCCATGTATAAGGCGTGCCCGCGTGCACCTGCTGGCTGTGAAAAGCCTTGGCACGCCCCAAGGGCTAGGCTAGACAACCATCTAAAGAGATTGCGGGGGTGCGGATGTTCTTTCACCGTCTGGCACGGGTTGTCATTTTGACCGGGGTGGTCGGCGGGCTTGCGGCCTGTGGCGGCGGGTTTGCCAGTGGCGACAGCGGGTTGTTCCGCCGGTCCCCCGGCATTCCCAGCGAACGCCAGCTGGAGCAGAAAGCCCGCGCCGATGCCCAGCGTGAAGCATTGGCCCGCGCCTCGGGTCAGGAAGAGCGTGGCTCGACCATCTGGGATCTGTTCAGCAACAGCGATGACCCGAACACCACGGTCGAGGTGAACAAGTATCTCTGGCAGGCCAGCCTTGAGATTCTGAACTTTTTGCCAATCGAATCGGTGGACCCGTTTACCGGCGTGATTTCAACCGGGTATGGGACGCCTCCCGGCGGCGGTCGCGCCTATCGCGCCACGGTTTATGTGCAAGACCCGGCACTTGATGCCCGGTCGCTGCGCGTGGCGCTGCAAACGCGGGGTGGCGGTGCGGTGGCGGCGGAAACCGCGCGATCCATCGAAGATGCGATCCTGACCCGCGCGCGTCAGCTGCGTATTCGCGACAGCAATCTGTAAGCGCGGTACAGCACTGCAAGGCATTGACGGGGCGCTTTGGCGCCCCGTTCTGATGTGTGGGGGGCCTCTGCACAGACCTGTGTGCCAAGTAAACCCACACAAACCGCCTGCCCACTGGACCTTTTGCCCCGCATCGGTGTAACTCCGCCCCATACCCGGAGGTCCAGACATGTCGCGCTACGAACCCGCCCAGATCGAACCGAAATGGCAAGCCGCCTGGGATCAGGCCCAGGCCTTTCTGGCCCGGCGTGATCCGGCAAAGCCGAAGTACTATGTGCTGGAGATGTTCCCCTATCCGTCAGGGCGCATCCACATGGGCCATGTGCGCAATTACACCATGGGCGATGTGGTGGCGCGGTACAAATCAGCGCAGGGGTTTTCGGTTTTGCATCCAATGGGTTGGGATGCGTTTGGCATGCCCGCCGAGAATGCGGCAATGGAACGCGGCGGCCATCCGAAAGACTGGACCTATGGCAACATCGCCGACATGCGCGGACAGATGAAGCCGCTGGGTCTGTCGATTGACTGGACCCGCGAATTTGCCACCTGCGACCCGGAATACTATGGCCAGCAACAGGCCATGTTCATCGACATGCTGGAGGCCGGGCTGGTCTATCGCAAGAATGCGGTGGTGAACTGGGACCCGGTTGACATGACCGTGCTCGCCAACGAGCAGGTGATTGACGGCAAGGGCTGGCGCTCGGGCGCGGCAGTGGAACGGCGCGAGCTGACGCAGTGGTTTTTCCGGATCTCGGACTATTCCGAAGAGCTGCTGACGGCGCTGGACGGGCTGACGCACTGGCCCGAAAAGGTGCGGCTGATGCAGGCCAACTGGATCGGCCGGTCGCGCGGGCTGCAGTTCGGGTTTGAAACCGTGGGCGCGCCGGAGGGATTCGGTACGCTGGAGGTCTATACCACCCGGCCCGATACGCTGATGGGCGCGTCCTTTGCCGCGATTTCGGCGGATCATCCGCTGGCACGGGCGCTGGAGTCTAATCCAAAGGTGGCGGCTTTTGTGGCCGAATGTCGCCGGGGCGGCACCAGTGCCGAAGAGGTCGAGACGGCGGAAAAGATCGGTTACGACACCGGCATCCGGGTGAAGCACCCGCTGAACCCCGACTGGGAGCTGCCGGTCTGGATCGCGAATTTCATCCTGATGGATTACGGCACCGGCGCGATTTTCGGTTGCCCGGCGCATGACCAGCGCGATTTCGAGTTCGCGACGAAATACGGCCTGCCGATCAACCCGGTGTTTTTGCCAGAAGCGGGCGGCGACGCCGCGCTGACCGAGGCGTTTGTGCCGATGAAATCCGAACGGGTCCGCTATGTGCGCGGCTTTGCCGGAAGTGAGGTGCAGACCGGTGACGACGCGGTCGCTGCCGCGATTTCTCATGCCGAAACAAATGGCTATGGCACCGGCGTCACCAAGTTCCGCCTGCGGGACTGGGGCGTGTCACGTCAGCGCTATTGGGGCTGCCCGATTCCTGTCGTGCATTGTGAGGCGTGCGGCGTGGTGCCCGAGGCCAAGGAAAACCTGCCGGTCCGTCTGCCTGATGATGTCAGCTTTGACGTGCCGGGTAACCCACTGGACCGCCATCCGACCTGGCGCAATTGCTCCTGCCCGAAATGCGGCGCAGACGCACGGCGCGAGACCGATACGATGGATACCTTCGTCGATTCGTCCTGGTATTACGCCCGTTTCACCGCGCCCCGCGCGGCGACGCCGACCTCGCTGCCCGATGCTGACTACTGGATGAACGTCGACCAGTACATCGGCGGCATCGAGCATGCGATTCTGCACCTGCTGTATTCGCGCTTCTTTGCCCGCGCGATGGCGAAAACCGGGCATCTGCCCGAGTCGGCGATCGAGCCGTTCAACGCGCTGTTCACGCAGGGCATGGTCACGCATGAGATTTACAAGACCACCGATGCCAATGGCCGCCCGGTCTATCACCTGCCCGAAGATGTGGTGCACGGTGATACCGGGGTAACGCTGGCCGATGGTACGGCGGTGGAGGTGATCCCTTCGGCCAAGATGTCAAAATCAAAGAAGAATGTCGTCGATCCGATGAACATCATCGCCAGCTTTGGCGCCGACACCGCGCGCTGGTTCGTCATGTCGGACAGCCCGCCGGAGCGGGATGTGGAATGGACATCTTCGGGCGCCGAAGCCGCGTTTAAGCATCTGAGCCGGGTCTGGACCCTGTGTTCGCGGATCGGCGATATGCCAGAGGGTCACGTGGGCGATTTCGCTGATGATGATATCATGGCGCGTGAAACTGCAATCGCGATAGACAGAGTGACACGCTCAATCGAGAGCTTCGCGTTCAACAAAGCGATTGCCCATCTCTACGCCTTTACAAACGCAATCGCGAAAGCGAACGCTTCAACTAATGTTATGAAGGAAGCAATCCGTACCCTCGCCCAACTGATGCAACCGATGGTGCCGCATATCGCGGAATCAATCTGGAGTTATCAGGGCGGGCAGGGTCTGTGCTGTCAGGCCCCTTGGCCAAAGGCCAATCCCGAAAAGCTGGAAGTCGACATTGTGATCCTGCCGATCCAGATCAACGGCAAACGGCGTGCGGAAATCGCGGTGCCAAAGGATATGCCAGGGCCGGAGATTGAAAAGATCGCGCTGGCGAATGAGGATGTGATCCGATTCCTTGCCGGTCAGCCGGTGAAGAAAATCATCGTCGTGCCGGGGCGTATCATAAATGTCGTTGCCTGACCGCAGAATCGTGCCTTTTCTGCCACAGGCCCTGTGGGCTGCTGGCAGGACTAACACCCAGCGCAGGGCCGTGCGGGGCCGTCGGACATGATCCTGCGCGGGGTCGAGGCCAGCCGGTATTTTGCCAAGCCGGACCCGACCAAGGCCGGGCTGCTGATCGCCGGAGCTGACCCGATGCGGGTGGCGCTGAAGCGGCAGGAGGTGATTGCCGCGTTGATCGGTCCCGAAGGCGAAGGCGAAATGCGCCTGACCCGGATACAGGCGGCGGAGTTGCGCAAGGATGGCGCGGCGCTGCTGGATTCGATCAAGGCCGTCGGCTTTTTCCCCGGCCCGCGCGTCGCCTTTGTCGAGGATGTCACCGATGCGCTGGCCCCGACCATCGGCGCCGCGCTGAAGGACTGGAAGCCGGGCGATGCGACGATTGTGGTCACGGGGGGCAATCTGACAGCAAAATCCGCGCTGAAGATGCTGTTTGAAAAGCACACGCAGGCGTTTTGCGCCATTCTCTACGACGACCCGCCGACGCGCGAAGAGATCGAGGACGCGTTGAAAAAAGCGGGCCTGACCAGCATCGACCGCGAGGCGATGGCCGATCTGACCACACTGGCGCGGGCGCTGGACCCGGGCGATTTCCGCCAGACCCTTGAAAAGATCGCGCTCTACAAGTTTGACGACCCCACACCACTAACCCCCGCCGATGTGGCCGCCATGGCCCCGGCAACGCTGGAGGCCGAGGTGGATGACCTGCTGCATGCGGTGGCCGATGGCCGCGCCCCTGCCATCGGGCTGTTGATGCGGCGGCTGGAGGGTCAGGGCGTGCTGCCGGTGACGATCTGCATTCAGGCGCTGCGGCATTTCCGGGCGCTGCATATGGCGGCATCGGACCCGTCCGGCATCGTAAACGGGCTGCAAAGGGCACGGGTGTTTGGCCCCAGAAGGGACCAGATGCAGCGGCAGGCGCAGGCTTTGGGCCAGCGCAATCTGGAAAAGGCAGTTTCGGATCTGCTGGAAACCGACCTCACCCTGCGCTCTGCCTCACGCGCGCCGGGGATGGCGCTGATGGAGCGGGCGCTGATCCGGCTGGCAATGACGCGGCGGTAAGCGGATAGGGGGCGCTGCCCCCACCTGCGGCCCCGCCTAAGTATTTTTTGCCAAGATGAAGCGGAAAACCAGCGGAATGACTGTGCAGGAGCATAAGAATGACCGAGTTTGAAACCGTGCTGGAGCCGCTGGCGCGCGTCACGCGCAAGCAAAAGACGATTGAGGCCTATGCCTACTGGCTCCGCGATGGGGCGTGGTCGGATGCGGCAGGCGAGTCGCTGGAAACCGAAGAAATCGTGTTTTACGCCGAGGGGCTGCTGATGGAGGGGTTCCAGCTGGCCTGGGATCATGTGTCAGACCCCGGCCTTGGCGATCACATCCGGTTGTGTTTCTGGCAGGGCGACAGACCCGCGCTGCCCGACCTGCCCTCTGGGGCCACCCGGTTGACGGGCGGCACCAGTGCGGCTTAGTGGCCGCTATTTGTGGCGGCCCGCGTTCATGACCCAGTAGATCCGGCCATTGCTGGTGGTAACTGAAACACCGATATCATTCACCTTCGGGTCCAGCACATTGGCCCAATGGACTGGCGAATTTCGCCAGATGCCTGCGGCAGTGTCAACTTTTGCGGTACGGGAATAGGCGAGATTTTCGGTCACACGTCGGAATTGGTAGCCGTTCGCCTTGGCCCGCTGGCCAATGGTCGGCCCGCCGGCGCGCTGATGCGCGAAAAAGCCACGGTTGGCCATATCGCACCCGTGCTGCTGCGCCGACGCCATGAGCGCAGAAGACGGCCGGAGCGGGTTCAGCCCCTTGGCCCGGCGTTCCTGATTGGCCCACTGGATCACCCCCTGTTCCAGCGCTGCCGCGCCAGATGGCTTTGAACAGGCCATCGCAGACGCTGGCAGCGTCAGGGCAAGCAGGGTGGCCGCAAGAAGATGGCGCATCAGGAAACCTCTGGGATGAATCTATTTCTGGATGAATATTCAACGCAGTGGTTAAGATCCGGTTCCCCACGCAATATCAAGTGTCTTGCTTTTGCGCCGCGTGGTAGCCCGCCCATCGGCCGGTTGCCCAGCTTCCGGTCAGCAGATAACCGCCGGTCGGTGCCTCCCAGTCCAGCATCTCGCCACAGGCAAAGACGCAGGGCAGCGCGCGCAGTTCCAGCCCTTCAGTCAGGCTGTCGCGGGTGATACCGCCTGCCGTGGAAATCGCTTCGTCCATCGGGCGTGGGCCGGTGAGTGGCAGCGGCAGCGCGGTGAGCGCCTGTTCCAGCGGCAGATGGCGACCAAACTCCATCACCAGCGCCGCCGCCGCGGGTGAAAGACCCAGCTTGCGCAGGCGGTTGGCCTGACTGTCAGAGCGTTTCAGCCGGGCGATGCGCGCGGCGAGGACAAGGGGCGCAAGATCGGGGATGAGGTTGACGGTCAGCGCCGCGCCATCGCGCAACACGCGGCTGAGCGCATAGATGGCGCTCCCCTCCACCCCGCGCGACGACAGCACAAATTCGCCGCGCACAGTCTGGGGGCCTGCCATCAGCAGGGCGGCCTTGACCGGTTGGCCGAAATGCGGGGCCATATGGGCCGACCAGCTGACGCCAAAGCCCATGTTGGCCGGGCGGAACGGCGCGACGCTGACCCCGCGCGCGGTCAGCCACGGCACCCATGCCGCATCAGACCCCAACCGCGCCCAGCTGGCACCGCCCAGTGCCAGAACGGTGACGCGCGGGCGCAACAGCTGCACGCCATCCGGCGTGACAAAGCGCAAGGCCTCGCCCTCCCACCCCTGCCACAACCAACGGGTGCGCAGATCGACGCCCTGCCCGGCCAGCCGGTGCAACCATGCGCGCAACAGCGGCGAGGCTTTCATCGCCGTTGGAAACACCCGGCCCGAGGTGCCGGTAAACACCTCCTGCCCCAGATCGCGACACCACTGCGCCACCTGCTCCGGGCCGAAGGCGGCCAGCATCGGTGCAAGAAAATCACTGTCATACGCCGCAGCGAACACCTCTGGTGGCTCATCCTTGGTCACGTTCAGCCCGGATTTGCCTGCCATCAGAAACTTGCGGGCGGGGGTTGGCTTAGCTTCGGCGACCACAACCCTGCGGCCGGCGCGGGCCAGTTCCTCTGCCGCCATCAGCCCGGCAGGGCCAGCGCCTATGACCAGCGCATCGGTCATGCGGCGGGGGCCGGTCTGAGATGCACCACCCGCTGCGGGAATGGCATCTCGATGCCTTCGGCTTTCAGCGCGTTCCAGATGGCAAACAGGACATGGGATCTATACTTGTTCAGCCCATCGTCGATGCCGTTCACCCAATACTCCAGCACGAAATCCACCGAAGACTCGCCGAAGCCGTCCAACTCGCAATCCGGACCATCCGGGTGTTGCAGCACAAAGGGCAAAGCGGCGACGGCGGCTTCGATGAGGGCGGGCACACGGTTGATGTCGGTGTCATAGCTGACCGAAAACTCTGCCTGATAGCGGTTTGCGCTGCCCTGATCAGAGTAGTTGATCACCCGGCTGGTGATGAAATGCTCGTTCGGGACCACGATCCATTTGCCGTCAAACGTCTCCAGCACGCAGGCGCGGGCGGTCATCTTGACGATGGTGCCCTTTTCGCCGCCATCGAGTTCGACGTAATCGCCCACCGTGGTCTGACCCTCTACCAGCAGGATGATGCCCGAGATGAAGTTGGCGGCGATCTGTTGCAGGCCAAGCCCGATGCCGACACCCAGCGCGCCACCCAGAAGGGCAATCGCGGTCAGGTCGATGCCCATGATGCTCATGAGCAAGAGGAAGGCCACGCCGAAAATCACGATCTCGGTCGCCTTGACGGCGAGTTCGCGGGTGGCGGGGCGCAGCTCTTGCTTGGCCTTGATGTAGCTGGCAGATTGCCGGTTTGACCACGACCCCAGCCAGAACAGCAGCGATCCGGCAATCACCCCCCGGATCAGCGACAGTGCGGAAAACTGGATATTGCCCAGTTCCACCCTCGTTTCCGCCAGTGCCAGCGTGATCTGATCCAGCAGGCCCAGCGCATAAAGTGCTGCGACCGGGATCAGCACATACTTGCCCAGCAGGTGCAGGAAAGGGTCGGTGATGACATGGCTGACCAGCGCGCGTGCGGCGAGGAACAAAAACACCCGTTTGCCAAAGGCGATCACCTCCCCCGAGCCGAACATCGTCCGGGTCAGGCTTTCACCGGTCGCAGTCAACGCATAGGCGATCAGCGGCAACAACAGCGCAAGGAACGGCAGGGCAAAGCGGCGGGCGGTGGCGAACAGGCCCTGCGCATCGGCTTTTGGTGTCAGCAGTTTGGTCAGGGCTGCCGACAAGCGCCCGGCCATCACCCGCGCCAACAGATAGGCGAGGGCGAGCAGCGCAAACTGGGACCATGCGGCGGGGGAGACCAGCCAGCCAAGGGCAATATGTCCGGCCTGATCCAGCCAGTCCAGCGCCTGCGTGATCACCTCGGATTGCGTATCCATTGCCTGCCCTTGAAATCAGAGACTGCCCTGCCTTCCTTTGGCGCGGAACATGCCCGATGACAAGTCTGTCCACCGCAGTCGGGCAAAGCGCACGCCATGTTCATTTTTCTGCCCCATGTATTCAGGGGTCTGGGGCAGAGCCCACAAGGCTTCCGCCAGACTGCGCTCAAACATGTAAAAAACCCCGCCATGAGACATGGCGGGGCAAGTGGCACCGCAGGCGGACTACGGTGCAGGCGTACCCGGTATGAAAAATGTTATGACAAGGGGCGTAGGGCGGGGTTCACCCCGCCGCCCGTTCAGGCCGCGTCAGCTCAGACTGCCCTCAGTTCGGGCGGGCGTGATCGGCCTCCATCTCGGCGCGGATCTGCTGGCGCAGGATGTCAATGGGGATCATCTTGCCATCGCGCTTGAAGTGCCAGTAGGTCCAGCCGTTGCAGGATGGCGCGCGCTCATAGGCGGCACCGACCTGATGGATGGAGCCTTTGACATCATTGCCAATCAGCGTGCCATCGGCGCGGACCTTGGCCATGAAACGGTTGCCGATCGAATACAGCTCTTCGCCCGGCCGCAACATGCCACGCTCCACGACCTGCCCGAACGGCACGCGCGGTTCAGAGCGTTTCGATCCGGTGATTTCCAGCGCCGAGGCGTCGAATTTGCGCACGCGGGCAAGCCGGGCTTCGGCCACTGTGCGGTAGGCTTCTTCGCGCTCGATCCCGATGAAATCACGGCCCAGCATCTTGGCCACAGCGCCGGTGGTGCCCGTGCCAAAGAACGGGTCCAGCACCACATCGCCGGGGTTGGTGGTGGCAATCAGAATCCGGTGCAGCAGGCTTTCCGGCTTTTGCGTCGGATGCGCCTTGTCGCCATTGGCATCCTTCAGCCGCTCATGCCCGGTGCAGATCGGCAGCACCCAGTCTGACCGCATCTGAATGCCGTCGTTCAGCGCTTTGAGCGCCTCGTAGTTGAAGGTGTACTTTGCGCTCTCATCGCGTGAGGCCCAGATCAACGTTTCATGCGCGTTGGTCAGGCGCTTGCCCTTGAAGTTCGGCATCGGGTTCGACTTGCGCCAGACCACATCATTCAGCAGCCAATAGCCCTGATTTTGCAGCTCTGCCCCAAGGCGGAAGACGTTGTGATAGCTGCCGATCACCCAGATCGCGCCATTCGGCTTCAGCAACCGCTTGGCCGCCTTCAACCAGGCTTTGGTGAATTCGTCATAGACGGCAAAGCTGCTGAACTGGTCCCAATGGTCATCGACCGCGTCAACCTTGGAATTGTCAGGCCGGAGCAGGTCGCCCTTGAGTTGCAGATTGTACGGAGGATCAGCGAAGATCAGGTCAACAGAACCCGCTGGCAGGCTGTTCATAAGGTCAATGCAGTCGCCTGCAAGGATCTGGTTCAGGGGCAGATCTGCCCCCGGTGCTTTGGTCTTTGACGTCATTTTCTGCCTCTGTCCCCGGCGTCATTTGGCGCGCCGTATCTGTGGATAAGAATGAGTCAGAGATGATTCGACGTCAAATTCTTTATTGAATCAAGGGGTTATCTATTTCTCTTGATACAAGATATTGTGGACAGGTTTGAACGAACGTCTATGAACAGGGGTCACCCCAAGATTTAGAAGCGCTGCAAGATGCGCTTTTGTCGGATAACCTGCGTTCATCTCCCAGCCATAACCGGGGTATTGTTGCGCCAAATCCACCATGAGGCGATCCCGCGTGACTTTGGCACAGATCGAGGCGGCAGCAATCGACAGGCATCTGGCATCGCCCTTGATAATCGCCAGCCCCCGACACGGCAGGCCACGCGGCAGCAGATTGCCGTCAATCAGCGCAAAATCGGCGCCCAAAGCGGCCACTGCCCGCTCCATTGCCAGATGGCTGGCGCGCAGGATGTTCAGCGTGTCGATCTCTTCGACACTCGCATGGGCAACCGCGATCAGCGCCACCTGTTGCAGTTCGGCAAACAGGCTTTCGCGGCGGGCGGCGGTCAGGGTTTTGGAATCGCCAAGCCCTGCCGGAATACGGCTGGGGTCAAGCCGGACGGCGGCAGCGGTGACCGGGCCGCAAAGCGGGCCCCGGCCCACCTCGTCCACGCCAACGACAAAGGCCGCCCCCTCGGACTGGGCAGTGTGCTCGTGGCTGAAATCGGGAACGTAAAGAATTGTCATGCCCCGGCATAGCGCGACGGCAAAGCAGAAAAAAGGGGTGGGAGCTGCTCACCCTCCCACCCCCGGCGGATGCGGCACCACCGCGGGGCCTTGCCGCATCCGCGAACGCAAGCTCAGTAATAACGGCGCGGGCCTCCGCGCCCGTGGTCACGGCCATGGCCACGTCCATGATCGCGGTAGCCATGGTCACGGCCCCAGCCTTTCTCACCCCGGCCTCCGTCAACGCGGAATCCTGCGTTGCGCAGGCAGTCTTCGGAATAGACCCGGTCGCTGCGGCCAAAGACCCGCGCCTCATGCGCGCATTGGCGCGGCAGGCGGTAGTCAAAGCCCTGACGGCGCAGGCAGCGCTCGGGGTAGACAGTGACATCGCGGCGCGCGCCGGAAATCTCGATGGCGCAGACAGCGGGAACACGCGGGCTGCGCACCTGAACCGGCTGGTGCGGCAGCGGAGCGGGCTTGGCACGGCCCTGGTCGATAGAATGGGCGATGGCCCCAATGGCGATTGCGGCAACGACCGCCGTGGCCAGATTTTCCCCGGCGCGTTCTGCGCGGGCGGGCACGGCACTGGCGGCCATCAGCGTCAGAACGGTGACGGCGGCAATCAGCGCGCCCGCCGCCCGGCGCAGCGGCTGCGAGGTGGCGCGGGGCATGCAAGAGGAAATGGCGGTCGGGGAAATGGCTTTGTATGCGGAAAACATCTGGGCCTCCTGTCAGGTGAAATGCAATCTGCCCGGCGCGACCATCGCACCAGATCCGATGCCCTGACGGTGCGCGCCTCTGCCCCGGACAGGCAATATCGGCGGGTTGATATGCGATAACAGCCGCTGTCTGCGCCGGTTGATATTGATTATCGCGGCAATCGCGCGCAACTCTGGGCCACAGAACAACGCCCCGGGCAGGAGCCAGATATGAAAACCCCATTGCTGATCATCGCGTCCGTCCTGGCCATGGCGCTGGCAGCGCCTGCGTCGGCGGAATGCTACGCAGATTACAAGGCCAAGCAGGATGGCCCCTTGCGTCTGCACTATGGTGTCGCGCAAGTCAGTGACGGCAACTGCTCGCCGGGCGCCGCCCAACGCGAGCTGAAACCACGGCTTGCCTCGGCGGGCTGGACGTTGTTGAACGTGTTGGCAACATTCGGCCCCGAGGGCCTTGGCGAAAGGCAAGCGAGTGCAGGAGAATTCTACCTCCGTTACTGAGAGTCTGAAGGCTGGCAACCGGGTTGTCAGCTTTGGCATCGCAGGTATTGTGCTGATCCTGTTCGGGGCGGCGCTGTTTCTGTTCCTCAGCCTGCCTGACGCCAACGCCTTCAACGCGCGGGTCGAACGGTTGTTTGTCGAAAACGACAACCTGACCACCGGGGCCCAGATCAAGCTGCTGGAGATTCTGGCGCAAAGCGGCACCTCGTTTTCCGAGGTGCTGCAAAGCTATCGCATGGTGATCTTTGTGCTGCTGGTGTTTTCCACCGCGCTGCTGGTGGCGGCGCTGGTGTTTCTGGTGATGATCATCGCGCTGAACCGGCGAATTTCGGCGATCCAGCGCTCGGGCATTCAGGTGGCCAGCCTGATGATCAGCCGTGAGGGTCGGGCGGTCTATATCAACGACATGGAATTCGCGCTGACCGAGGCCGCGCTGGAAACGCTGGCCGTGCTGGCCGAGGCCCGGATGGATGACGAGGTGCTGACCGGCGCGCAGATCGAATCGGTGATCTCGGGCCGCAACGAGGTGGATTGCGACGAGGCTGCCGGGGCAACGCGGGTGAAACGTCTGCGCGACACGCTCGGCAACCAGCTGGTCAGCGAGCTGCTGGTCAAGACCATCGCCCGGCGCGGCTATGTTCTGGCGGTGGGAAAAGACGTGATCCGCATGGTCTGAGTGTCATCCGCCCGTCACAGGGCTTGCATAGGGGGGTGGGGGGTCATACATAGCGCCCCTCTTGTCGTTATGCTGTCCGAATGGGGGATGCGATGATCCAGACGCCGTTTTACCTGATCGACCGCACCAAACTGGCGCGCAACATGGCCATCATGGATGAGCTACGTAAAGAGTCAGGGGCAAAGACCCTGCTGGCGCTGAAATGCTTTGCCACATGGGGCGTGTTTGACCAGATGCGGCAGCATATGGACGGCACCACCTCCTCCAGCCTTTATGAGCTGAAGCTGGGCCGCGAGCGGTTTGGCAAAGAGACGCACGCCTATTCGGTGGCATGGGCGGACCATGAGATTGCCGAAGCGGTCGGTTATGCCGACAAGATCATCTTCAACTCCATCGGTCAGCTGGAACGGTTCGACAACCAGTCGGCCAGCATCAGCCGTGGCCTGCGCCTGAACCCGCGCTTTTCGACCAGCGGGTTCGATCTGGCCGACCCGGCCCGCCCGTTCAGCCGGTTGGGCGAATGGGATGCAGGCAAGGTTGAGCGGGTGATGGACCGGATTTCCGGCTTCATGATCCATTACAACTGCGAGAATGACGATTTTGACCTGTTCGACAGCCAGTTGACCCGGATTGAGGATGAATTCGGCCCGCTTCTGTCGCGGCTGAAATGGGTCAGCCTTGGCGGCGGCATCCATTTCACGGGTGAAGGCTATCCGGTGGCAAAGCTGGCCGCGCGGCTGAAAGCGTTTTCCGAACGCTTTGGCGTGCAGGTTTACCTTGAGCCGGGTGAGGCCGCGATCACCGGGGCGGCCAGTCTTGAGGTGACGGTGCTGGACGTGCTGAACAACGGCAAGGATCTGGCCGTGGTCGACTCCTCGGTCGAAGCGCATATGCTGGATCTGCTGATCTACCGCATCGGTGCCAAGATCGAGACCGATGGCGACCACCCGTTCCAGATCTGCGGCAAGTCCTGCCTTGCGGGTGATGTCTTCGGTGAATTCAATTTCCCCGCGCCGTTGCAGGTCGGCGACCGGCTGAGCATCGCCGATGCGGCGGGCTACACGATGGTCAAGAAGAACTGGTTCAACGGGGTGAAGATGCCGGGCATCGTCATCAAGGAGTTGGACGGCTCGATGACCGTTGCGCGTGAATTCGGCTATGCCGATTTTGAAGGCAACCTCGGGTAATCCGGGTTGCCCCTTCCCTCTGTCCTTAAAGGAGACGGTTCGAAGTGAAACGGAATGTTCTGATCATTGGCGCTGGTGGCGTCGCTCAGGTGGTGGCGCATAAGGCGGCGCAGCATAATGACCGGCTGGGCGATCTGCACATCGCAAGCCGCACCGTGGCCAAGGCCGAAGCGATCATCGAAAGCGTGCACGCCAAAGACGCGATGAAGGTGCCGGGCGTGTTTCAGGCCCATGCGCTGGATGCGATGGATACGGCTGCGGTGGTTGCGCTGATCAAGGCGACGGGCTGTCAGATCGTGATCAACGTCGGCTCGCCCTTTGTGAACATGACCGTGCTCGATGCCTGCATTCAGACCGGTGTGGCCTATATGGACACCGCCATTCACGAAGACGCAGGCAAGATCTGCGAAGCGCCGCCATGGTATGGCAATTACGAATGGAAACGGCGCGAGGCTTGCAAAGCGGCGGGCGTGACCGCCATTCTGGGCGTCGGCTTCGACCCCGGTGTGGTCAACGCCTATGCCCGCGTCGCCGAAGGCCTGATGGACAGCATCGAGTCGATCGACATTGTTGACATCAACGCTGGCTCGCATGGCAAATGGTTCTCCACCAACTTTGACCCCGAGATCAACTTTCGCGAATTCACCGGCACGGTCTATTCCTGGCAGAACGGGGCCTGGCAGTCGAACACCATGTTCGAGGTCGGTCAGACCTTTGACATGCCGGTTGTCGGCGCACAAAAGGCCTACCTCACCGGCCATGACGAAGTGCATTCACTGTCAGCGCGCTATCCGCAGGCCGATGTGCGGTTCTGGATGGGTTTTGGCGACCATTACATCAACGTCTTTACCGTGCTGAAAAACCTTGGATTGCTGTCCGAACAGCCGGTGACCACCGCCGAAGGGCTGGAGGTCATTCCGCTGAAGGTGGTCAAGGCGGTGCTGCCCGACCCGGCCAGCCTTGCGCCGGATTATACTGGCAAGACCTGCATCGGTGATTTTGTCAAAGGCACCAAGGACGGCAAGCCGGTGGAAGTGCTGATCTACAACGTCGCCGACCACAAGGACGCCTATACCGAAGTGGGCGCGCAGGGCATCAGCTATACCGCTGGCGTGCCGCCGGTCGCTGCCGCGCTGCTGATCGCCGATGGCATCTGGGATGTGGGCACGATGGCCAATGTCGAAGACATGGACCCGGCCCCGTTCATCAACCTGCTGAACGACATCGGCCTGCCGACGCGGATCAAGGAGGCCGCGGGCGACCGGCTGCTGGAATTCTGAGCACCATCAATGCTCCCGCCCGAAACGGCGGGAGTTTTGCTTTGACGAGTCGCGGCTCAGCGCAGCGGAGCGGATTGGCCCATCAGCCGCGCATACAGAATGATCTCGGGCCGGTATTCAAAGTGCATCCCGTCGAAATGATGCCACTTGCCGCCCCAGATAAAACCGAACCGCTCAAACACCTGCACCACATCGGCCGGGATGCGGTTGTCATAGGGCCCGGCGTCCCCTTCGGGCCGGTTGGACCAGCGCCAATAGCCGCCCAGATCGGCGTTGAGGTCAAAGGCGATGCCGTAGCTGTGCGTCGACATGCGCGCGGTGCCCGCGATCTTGCGCCAGTTGAAACTGCCGCCCACATTGCGGAACGCCGGGGCCCAGTCTGTCGGCAAAGCCGCCACCTCCGCCAGCGCCGCGCGCATCTGACAAGCCGCGCCCTGCCGCTCCGAGATCAGAAAACTGGCCTTACCACTGATCGCAACCTTTTTCAGACCCGCGCGCACCGCCTGTTCGCTGCCGCCATAAAGCGCGGCAAACAAAGCCTCGACCCGCGCGCGGCCCGGATCATGCCAGCGCGCTTCACGCGCGGTCAGATCAAACGCCAGCGGGTAGATATCGTGAAATTGTTCGCGCAGCGACGGCTCTGCCAGCCGGGCGCCGGGAGGACGGCCCGGGTCTTCGCCCAGCGGAATCAGGCTGCCGTCCGCCAGCCGCACTCCTGCCGCATCGACGCTCAGCCCCGGATAGGCCCCGCGCAGGGCCGTGACGACCGGATCATCGCCCTGCGGCAGCGGCAGCGTCAGAAAATCGACCGGCGCGCAGTCTGCGGCCCAGACCGGGGCGGCCATCATGCTGGCCAGAAACAACGCGTGGCGCAGACGCCTCAGCACCCTTGCGCCTTTTCCCGCGCCTTGATCGCATCGACGGTGGATTTCTCGGCCGCGCTCAGGCTGGGGGAAGAGGTTGTGCATTGCGAATTGTCGAACCACTTCTTGCCCTCAGCCGAGCTGAAGCAATAGCCGCGCGCGGCAAAGATCGCATTACGTGCGTACCACAGATCAAAGCAGCTTTGCCCGGTGGTCGCCACAGGGGCGGGTTGCGGCGGCGGTGCTGGTTGAGACGCGGCAAAGGGTTGGCGACCCATGCCATCCAGCAGATAGGCCCCATAGACCCAGCCTGCCACATTGCGCCAGCTGACGCTGCACCAGGCATAGGGATCGCCGGGGTTGGTATCACAGGCATTGACCCAGATGCCGGTTGCATCGGCAGTCAATTCCGACACAGTGGCATATTGCGCGCCCGGCCCCGACAGCACCGGAATACGCCCGCCCGCAGCAAGGCCGGTGGCGCTGTAATTGCCCTGATCGGTGGAAAACGCCGGACTGGCGACACCCGCGCGCAGATATTTCTGCGACCCATAGCCCCGGGTGCAGCCATGGACCACCTCGCACCAGCCATTGTTGCAGCCAACCTCATGCACGCCTACCGTGTTAAAGGCCAGCTCGCCCACCTCGCTGAAACTGGTGCCCGGTCCCTGCCGCAGGAACAGAGTGTCATCGGGCGGGATGCCCGACACCGCAAGCGCGCCGTTCAACGGCGAGCAACTGCCGGTGTATTGCGGCGCGGGCGGCGGGCGCAGGGCGGCCAGCCTTTCCTTTGCACGATCGGCATTGGCCCCCTCTGGATAGGCAGACAGAAAGGCCTCATACCCATCCGCCGTGTCCGCGGTTTGAGCGGCGGCCCAGATCTTGTCTTCCTGTAATTGGCTCACCAGCCGCTGCGCATCGGGTGCGCGGATATGGTCGGGATAGCGGCGCAGGAAATCTTCCAGCTTCGCCAGATCGCGTCGGGATGAGGCCTGAATATAGATCAGCAACGGGTCTTCGACCGGGGGGGCAGGCTGCACGACCGGGGCCGGCGGCGGCACCGGGTCGGGTGCGGGGGCCGCGCCTGAGACCAGATAGATATCTTCATCCGGCAGTTGCGCATATTCGATCGGCACCTGTTTGCCACCCGACTTTTCCCGCACCTTGGCCCGCACCGCACGGAACAGGCGATTCACCTCGATCCCCGGCTGGTCGATGGTTTCCAGCAATGCCTCGGTATAGGGGCTGTGCCTTGTGTCGCCATCGTCCGCTGTGCGCCCCGCCTCGGCGGCAAAGGAAATGATCAGCCCGCGTTCACCATCCACCGGCACCGGGCTGAGGCCGCGCTTGACCGCGCGGGTGCCATCCTTGCGCTGCATCGTATTGGCAAAGGGATTGTCGCGGCAGGCATCCAGCAGCACCATGCCCAGCTTTTTCGCACCCCGGACCGATTCCAGTACCTGCTCCAACGGGATGGTTTCAAACTGCGCCGTCGATTCCGACCGCATTCTGGCATCAACCGGGATCAGATAGTTCTGCCCCGCCATCTCGATGCCATGCCCCGCATAGAACACCATTGCGATATCGGCATTCAAGGCGGCTTCGGAAAATTCCCCCAAGGCGATGCGGAACGACTGGCCATCCAGATCCTCGTGCAGCATCACGGTAAACTGCATCGAGGTCAGCTTGTCGGCCAGCGCACGGGCATCATTGCGCGGATTGGCCAGCGCAGTGGCGTTGCTATAGGCCGAGTTTCCGATCACCAGCGCGATGCGCTTTTCGGCAAGGGCCGGGGACAGGCCAAACAGCAGCAGCGCAAAGGCAGCGCAGAAATGCCTGAGTGCAACAAGACTGCGCATATCCGACCCTCTCCGCCCCAGTATTTGCATCATCCTGCCCGTCAGTGCCCAATCGCGCAAGCCACAGCCTAACCTTCGGTAAACAACCCGATGCGCCCGAACTGGCAGGCGGTATCGGCACTGGCGGCTTGTACCTCCGCCATCGGCGGCACCGGGCCACCATTCACCGCCCGCAACAGCGCATGCAAGCTCAAGGGCGGGCGACGGCACCAGATCACCACCAGCTGATCCTCGCCCGTGGGAGGCGAGACCGAAAACCGCAACTGCAACCCGGCATCCGCAGGCGCATCCTCGCGGAAACCGGGGGGATAAAGACCGTATTGCACCGTGCCATCCGAGGCGACATTGAACAGCGTCAGAAAGTTCAGATCCGATGCCGGGGGCGGAAAATCAAAGCCCACGACCGCCCCGATCGGTTGCCGCGCTGCCGACTGATGCGGGCGCAGCGCCACGGGTGGCAGGTTGGGTTGCTTGGCCTCGTTCAGATCGAGCAAAAAGCGGGCGCGTTCGATCTGGGCGCGGGCATCGCCGGTGATCACCGTCACCTGATCGCCCTGCCCGTTGTAGACAGCCCAGCCGCCCGGCACCTGTTCGAACATCACGGCATGGCCGACATCGACCAGACGGCAGCCGGGGCATTGCCCGCCCTCCAGCCCCGGCGGTGGCGCGCCAACCACCCGGACCGGCAGGCCGGGCGGCACAGGCGCGGGTGGCGGCGGCACCTCTGCCTGCAGGCTCAGCATCACCGACGGATCGCCGCGCGGCAGAAACCTTGGCTGCTGGTTCTGGTCCATATGGGTGAACACCCGGTCGCCGACATAGGCCGCCATTTCCAGCCGGGTGATCACCCCGTCGCCGTTCATATCGGCCTCGCCCTCGATCGCCTTGGCAAAGAACCACGACAGCGCCCCATGCGGCACCCCGTCAAAGGCGGTTTCCTGCACCAGACGGTCATCGGTTGCGGTCGCAAGGATCTGCGTCACATGCGCCAGATCCGGCGCGCCGCTTTCGCCCTGCCCACCCGGCAGTTCATTGGGAAGCGGCTCGACCGGGATATCCCAGATCCCGCCCGACCGGGTCAGCCCACCGGCGCGCGGATTGACGCTGCGCTCCAGCCCGCCCGAGTGGCAACTGTCCATCACCCAGACCACCTGCAGATGCGGCACCGATTGCAGCATGGTGTGAAGCTGGTCATCGGTCAGACGGCCAATGCGCGGGTTGGCCGGATCGAAATCGGCAAACATCAGCGTCTCGTCCAGACCATCCGCCTCGTCGAAGGGTTCTGACACCTCGCGCTCCTGCCCGCCATGCCCGGCAAAGGTCACAAATACCCGGTCCCCGGCTGCGGCCTGTGTCGTCACCTCGCGCCATGCCGCCTCGAACGCGGCCACGGTTGCCGCCTGATCCAGCAACAGCCGGTTGTCGGGCAGATCCACCCCCACCTTGCGCAACGCGGCAGCGACGACCCTGGCATCATTGGTCGCCCCTTGCAGATCGAAATGCCCGCCACCTGGCCGGTCGGGATCGAACGGCTCAAAGTTGATGTAGTCGTCAATGCCGACGACAATCGCCCAGTCGCGGGCAACAGCCGGTCCTGCCAGAGCCAGACCGGCCAGCACCAACGCGATGATGCGCTTAATGGCCAAAGGCGATCTCCACCCGACGGGCGATGGTGCGCAGCTCTTCCACAGAATAGATCGCCGCATCGGTATAAAGCGGTGGCTGGCTCTCGCCCTTGCCGATGATCTCGATGGCCGCATAGACGCCATCGCTGAGCAAAAAGTCACGCAGGCCAGCAGCGCGCCGCAGGGACAGATCAAGGTTGTAAGCGGCGTCGCCCACATCATCGGTGTGGCCGGTGATGAACAGGCGCGGCACCTTTTGCGCCTTGAGGAATTCGGACAGCCGCAGTGCTTCTTTGACGCCCGAGGCATCCAGCCGGTCACTGTCAAAGCCAAAGCGGATCGGCAGGAACACCGATTCCACCTTTTTCGCCGCTTCGGTCAGCACGTTCAGCTGGCCCGGTGGCGGCGTATAGGCGGGGGCGGCTGCCGCGTAGTCCTGCGCCGGGGCGACATACTCGGCTGATGGAGCGACGTAGTCGGCCGGGGGGGCAACATACTCTGCGGGAGGGGCCACATAGTCCGCCACAGGGGCG
The DNA here is from genome assembly GCF_003443995.1 of Pseudotabrizicola alkalilacus. Lineage (GTDB taxonomy): Bacteria > Pseudomonadota > Alphaproteobacteria > Rhodobacterales > Rhodobacteraceae > Pseudotabrizicola > Pseudotabrizicola alkalilacus. The sequence goes on along the minus strand of NZ_QWEY01000009.1, from coordinate 7,118 downwards.
ACTGGAGGGGGGGCAACGTACTCTGCCGCAGCCGCAGGCGCGGCTTCGGGCTTTGCCGCCACCGCCTCCACCGCCAGCCCGCGCTGCATCACGGTCATGACCCCCGACGCACCGCCGCCACGGGTGACCGTGCTTTCCATGCTGCCTGCCAGCATCATGTTTTCCTGCGCCAGCGCCACCAGCCGTTCGGCCACCGGCACCAGCTGTTCGCTCTGCGTCGTCTGGCCGGGGTCGCCCAAGGTATCCAGCGCGGCGTTGTACATCCGCGCCGCCTCGGCCCGGTTGCCGCGTTTGGCGGCGATGTCACCCCGCACGGCCTGTACCGCCCAATGCACACCGGGGGCCTGCAACACGATCTCTTCGGCATCATCCGTACTGCCAGCCGCAAGCGCGCTCTGCGCCGCCCGCGCCACAAGAGCCGAGGTCTGCGAACGCGCTGCGCGGAAGCGCGCGTCGTCACAGCCGGCGGGTTGCACAGCGTTCCATGCCGCAATCACCTGCGCGACATCGGGGGCCGATGCGGCCACCTGCAAGGCCGTCAGCGCGTCCTCACAAGCCGCAGCATGTGCGGCGCCCGGCAGGGCAAGGGCAAAGACCACCCCTGTAAGGCTGTTCCGCCACGGGGTGCGATGGGTCTGTGTCTGGGTCATGATCATCATCCTCCGCTCAGGGCCGCACGTTAAAGGTGACAACATTGGTCGCGCTCTGGCCATTGTCGCGCGCCACCGTCTCGGTCCGTTCGATCACCAGACCGCGTGACAGGGGCTGGAACCGTTCGTTGGCATAGGCCACCGCGCCCTGCCCGGTGATCCGCTTGTCGCCCAAGCCGCCCTCACGGCAGAACGCCACCATGGTTTCGCCCTTGCCCGGTGTGTCAAAGCGCAGCTGCATGCCTGACCCCGGATAGGGAATGCGGCGTGTCTCTCCCGCCTCAAGGAAGGCCGGGCCAAGCACTTCGGGCGGCAGCTCCTCGACGGTCTTGGTCTCTTCGACATAGAGGATCTGCAATTCGCAGCGCCGGTTTGCCGTCACGTCGAATTCCAGCAGGTCATTCACCTTGACCTCGACATAGGGCACCGACAGTTGCAGGATCAGCGGATCGTCGGGGGCCACCACAGGCACATAGGGTTGCAGCGTGCTTTCTGCCTGCGGCTGATACGGGGCCTGTTCCTTTTGCGCCGCCACCTCATAGGCGGTGCTGGCCACGGCAACATAATCTGCCACCGGCTGCGGCGTGTAGGCAACCGCGCCGCCATAGTCATAGGGGCGCAGGTCTGTCAGGCGTGGCAACAGGTCGGCATAGACCGCCTCCAGCTCAGCGCGGCGCACGTGCAGCCCGTCATCCACCCGCTGCACCCATTGCTGCACGATCTGCATGATATTGGGGTCGCCCACCTCGCGGATACGGGCGCGGAATTCCTCCTCGGTCAGGAAGAAAGCCCGCGCCACCTGCGCCAGATCAAGGTTGTTGAACTGAATGTCCGACAGATAGGTGACAATCTCGCCACCGCCCGCCCGCTCCGGTGCGCGCATCGACACATTGATCCCGGCTGCCGATTTCTCGGTCACGCCCAACTCTTCCAGCGCGGCCAGAAACGCCTTTGTGTCCTGCTGATACCATTGGTCCAACTCGCCATTCGGCACATACATTTCCAACAAGATCTCGCGCTGGTCGCGGGTATAGCTGTTACTGGATTCGATGAACTGGCGCACCTGATCGGCTTTGCGGATCATCCCGTTTTCGTGGCAGTCAAAGCAGGAGCGTGCGTTTTCAATCTCTACCCCCTTGCCGATCGGCTTGTTGCGGAACGAAACGATCGAGGTGGGCCCGACAAGCAGCCGCTGGCCCAGGTTGGTGGACAGGTAGTACCCCTGCAACCCGTTGGCGAGGCTGAAGATCATCTCGCCGCCATCATGCTCGAATGCGGCCGTGCCAGAGGGCGTATGTGACATCTCACGCGGGCCATCAGGATGCTGGAGCAAGGATTGCTCGCCCGAGCTGCCCGCGAAGTCATAGGATTTCCAGTAATACCCGCCGCGCGGCAGATCATGGCGTTCCAGCATGCGGTTGTGATCGGACACGCCCGAAGCCCCCTCCAGCATACCCGCGCGGATCACCTCACCTGACTGGATGTTGCGGTCCACGTCCACGCCCATCCGCTGTTCCAGAATGCGGATGTCTTCGGGCAGGCGCAGGAACATGTCGTAATAGGGCGCCTCTGACGCGACATGGGTGAACCAGCTGGCGCCGAGCAGCGGCACCGGCGCGCCGGTGCCATCGGCCAGCACGCGCAAAAGGCTGTCCGAGGTCGGGTCCATCGCATAGGGGTAGACCCGCGCCAGATCGGCCCAGCTTTCCGCGCTGAACCCCGCCTCGACCGCGCCTTGGGTAAAGGCCCCGGTGGAAATCGCGGCCCAGTCGTCTTCGGTCCAGCCATAATCGCGGATATCAATCCGTACCAGCGCACCATCGGTGCCCTCCACCGGCGTCACCTTGGCCAGACGGGCCGCACGGCTGATCGAGTTGATGAACTTGTTCAGACCGGCATGCAGAAACGCCATCGGGTTACGCTTCATCCCATCGGCGGTGCAATCCAGTTCCGGCAGTTCGGTATCGGCAAAGCTGAAGTACCGGGCAAATTGCCGGTCGCGGTCGTTCATCTTTTGCAGATCGGCGACCCCGGCCATCATCAGCTGGGTGAAATCCCCGCCGACAAAGCGTGGCACGACAACATCAGGGTTGGGCCGCGCCGGATTCACCGCTGCCGGTTCCGCTGATGCCACCGGGGCCTGTGCCACCGGAGCAGGCGCCGCAGGCGTGACCTCGCCCAGGGCCACGATCCACGCCTTGATCGCGTCCAGCTCCGCCGGGGTCAGCTTGGTACCCAGCGGCATCCGGTTCAGCGCGATCGAGGCATAGACCGGCGATTTATCGGGATCGCCCGGCGTCACCGCCGCAGTGTCCATCGCCATATCGGCAATATCGTGCATCGGGAACGTACGGTCGTTGCGCTGCCCCGGACCGTGGCAGGTGCGGCAATGCTGATCCACCACTCTGTCTGCCGCCTGTTCAATCTCCACCGGCACCCCGGCCACGACTGCAACCGGGGTGATTGCTGCAACCGGAGTCGCCTCCAGCACTGGCGCGTCGACCGGCATCTCACAGGCCGCCTGCACCACCTGCATCAGCCCCTGCGATCCGGTTTCATTCGCCAAAGCCGTCATATCCATTGGCGGGGCTGCGGCTGTGGCGTCGGTTACCGTCGCGCTGCCCATGCCCGCCACCTCTGCCACTTGCACCAACTCGGGTGCGGCTTGCGGCAGGGTCGAGACATCCAGCGGCTTGCCGGTCAAAAAAGCATAGATCGCGGCGCGGTCCTCAAGACTCAGCTTGGCAGTCTGTTCCGCCACCCGCCGCATCGACCCCGCCGCCAACGGCCTCCCGTTGAGCTTTTTGCCCTCGGCCAGCACACCGTTTACAAACGCCTCTGGCCCGGTCTTTTCCAAACGTGCGCCAGTGATATCGGGGGAGTAATCGCCAAAGAACCCAAGGAAACCGCTATACGCTTTGGTCGTATCAACCGAAAATCCATCGCGCGGGCTGTGGCATTCGCCGCAATGGCCCAATGCCTCGACCAGATACTCGCCGCGTGCCAGCTGCGGATCGGCGGGAGCGCTCAGGGGCGCTCGGTCGCTGTTCATCAGTTGCAGCGCCTTGTCTGACAGCAGGTTCACCGCATGCGGTTTCGAGGGCAGATCACTGGCCTCCATCGTGCCCAGATAGGCACGGATATCCAGCGCATCCTCGGGCTTCATCCGCGCATAGGCGGCATAGGGAAAAAACACGCCGTAATACTGCCGCCCATCGGGCGCGACACCGCGCAGCAAGGCATTCAGGAATTGCGCATCCGTCCAGCTGCCGATGCCTGCAGTCGGGTCATGGGTGATGTTGGGCGCGTAAACCGTACCCAGCCGGTTTTCAAACGCGCGGCCCCCGGCAAGGGTCATCATATCGCCCTCGATTGAATGACACGTGGCGCAACCGGCAGCATTATACAGCTCTTTCCCGCGCGTGGCATCGGGGGTGTGACTGGCAAAGTCGCCGTCCTTGAACTCAGGCAGACCGGCCAGCGCCCCCCCTGTCGTCAGCAAAATCAGTGTCATCGCGGCAAGGGCAGTGGTCTGGGTCGTCATGCGGGCCATGATTGCCTCCCTGAGAAATTCACCGGAATTCGAAGCGTTCAAAGTGCACCGACCGGGGCGCTTTCCCGGCGGCCTTCAGATCCTTGATCAACCCGTCGCGCATCGGGGCCGGTCCGCAGAACCACAGGCTGGCCTGCCCGATTTCGAACGGCAGGTAACTGACCAGTTTGGCCGCATCAAAGCGGCCATCCGTATCCGACATGTGCAGTTTCAGCGTAAAACCGGGCACCCGGTCCGCCGCCGCGCGCAGGCGGTCCAGCGCGACACCTTCGGCCTCGTTCCTGACGCAGTAGATCAGCACGATCTGTTCGGCATCGCCGGGTTTCAGATGATCGGCCCAGGCCAGAAACGGGGTGATGCCGATGCCAGCTGCGACCCAGACCTGTTTTGCCCCGCCACGATGATGATGAAACCGGCCATAGCCCCCCTCCACCCGTGCGGTATCGCCCACCGCAATAACATCGCGCAGACGGCGGGTGTAATCCCCCAACCCCCGGATCGAGAACTGGATACCGCCACCGGGCCGCACCTGCGACACGGTAAAGGGATGCGGCTCGCGCAATCCCTTTGACGAAAAATGCACGAAGGCAAAACTGCCGGGCCGCACGTTCACGGCTCTGCCCACCGGCTCCAGATCGACGATCGTTGCAGCGGCGTGCTTGTCGACCGCCACCACGCGATAGCTGCGGCGGCGCAACAGGAACCCGAACTGCGACCACAGGAACGCCGCTGTCCCCGCCAGCGCCACGATGTTCAGCCAGACCGACAGCAAGGCATTGCCATCAAACGGCGCTTTGACAAAGGACTGGTGAAAGGCCAGCGCGATGAAAACCACGCCCAGCAAACGATGCGACCAGCGCCACAGCCCATAGGGAATTTCCCAGGTAATCTTTGGCATCTTCGGCACGCGCTTGAAGAAACTGATCAGGATCAGCACGACCAGCCCGATGAACGCCACCTCGGCCACCTCCACCGCCAGCTGGCTCAATGCCGCAGTCACCTCCAGCCCGTCGTTGGAAATCTTGATCTGCTGGTGCAGAAAGGCGGCGGTCAGGATGATCATGCCGGTCCATTTGTGAACCCAATAGATCTGGTCCAGTCCGCCAAAAACCGCGTCAAGGCCGGGCAGTCGCGCCGCCAGAACCAGATTCATCCCCATCAGGGTGAAGGCCACCGCGCCCAAGGCGATCACGGGCCATGTCTTACCCGGAAGGTGGCCTGCTGCCGCATAAGCCAACATCACGGGCATCAGGACGCCCAACACAAAGAGGGATACCTTGCCAATCAAAGCGCTTCTTCCAATCAATCTTCAAAAAGTCAGGGCCAAAGCCCCTTGGTCTTTCCTATTCACGCAACTTTCCGTGAAAAAAATGATTCTGAGAAGTAGCGTATTCACTACCCCTTCACGTTCACTGCGGCGATCGTCATCGCCTCTCCCCTTGTCCGGATCTTTGTTCATGCCCAACATTCCGTGGATCGTCGCCCCTCTTGTGCGCTATGAACGCTGTACCGACACGAAGAGAGGGCCACGATGACGACGGACTACCGACCGCTGCCAAAGACCCGACGGGCCCGCATCGCGGTACTGGATGATTACATGGGCGTGGCCCATGGTCTTGCCGACTGGGATCGTCTGGCGGATCGGGCCGAGGTGACATTTCTGTCCGAAGCCATACCCGAAGCAGATCTGGCCAAACGACTCGCAGGCTATGACGCGATCTGCCTGCTGCGTGAGCGCACCCCGATATCTGCCACCTTGCTGTCTGCGCTACCCGATCTGGCGGCGATTGTCGCCACCGGAAGGGTGAACCGGACTCTGGATGACCGTGCCGCAGCTGATCTGGGTATTGCGGTAATGACCACCTCGGGCGGCGGCAATGGACTCTATGCCACGGTCGAACTGGCCTGGGGACTGATCGTGTCGCTGATGCGACATCTCCCCGAGGAATCCGCCGCGATGCGGCAAGGGCTATGGCAGACCCGGCTGGGAACCGCCCTTTACGGCCGGACACTGGGTCTGGTCGGTCTGGGCAGGCTGGGCAGCCGGATGGCAACGGTGGCGCAAGCCTTTGGGATGAAGGTGATCGCCTGGAGCCCGAACCTGACCCCTGAGCGGGCGGCGGCGGGCGGAGCCGTGTTTGCAGACAAAGAAACACTGTTGCGCCAATCGGATGTGGTGAGCCTGCATCTGGTACTGGGGCCGACAACACGCGGAGTGATCGACGGCCACGCCTTGTCGCTGATGCGGCAGGATGCGGTTCTGATCAATACCGCCCGTGGCCCTCTGGTCGACGAGGCAGCTCTAATCGACGCCCTGCGCACGGGGCGCCTGCGCGGCGCAGGGATCGACGTTTATGACCACGAGCCTTTGCCGGGCGACCATCCCTTGCGTGGTCTGCCCAATGCGCTGCTGACGCCGCATCTTGGCTATGCGGTCGCCGAGACCTTTGAAACCTTTTACCGCGAAACCGTGGAAAATCTGGATAGCTGGTTGAACGGCACGCCGATCCGGCTCGCGACCCGCAACGACATCTGACCGAACGGGATGGTCGATCCGCGCAGCGCTGAGCGCGGCGGCCATGTTCCGCAGGCAGAATGTCCGTTCGCCGGTCCATGCGATTCAATACCAAGCGCGGCGACGCTCAAATGTCCGTTCTGAGACAACACCATGCCAGATACGGGCATCTGACAAGATGCCGGATATGACCACGAAAGGGTGTCATGACGGGATATCGCCGCGTGTATCAGGTCAGGCCTGCCGGTCGGTCTGACCCTTTGCCGCCATGTGCATCGGCCCACCTTTGTGACGTGGAAACCCAAAGCCGGTGACCATGACAACATCAATATCACCTGCGCTTTCTGCGATGCCTTCTTTCAACAGCGCCTGACCTTCGGTCTGCATGATGCGCAGGATC
>NZ_QWEY01000089.1 GCF_003443995.1 Pseudotabrizicola alkalilacus | reverse complement strand
GAAGGCAGGGTCACCGCGGTCAACGCGCCGGCGACATGCGGCCCGAGCGTCCACGCCACCCACGCTGCGGCGATCCACACCGCCAGCGCCAGCACTTCGCCGACGAAGCCGCGCCACAGGCCCATCAGCACGGACAGGCAAAGCGCACCGAGGATGACGTAGTCGGCCCAATTCATGGGGGAGCCGGGATTGGGGATTCGGGATTGGGGATTCGGCAGAGCCAACGACGTCTTCGCGCTGGCGCAAGAAAAAAGTGCCGGGATGCGGATTTTCCGAATCCCGAATCCCCAATCTCGAATCCCGGCTCCTCCCTAATCCCGGCTTTTAACCATCCTCGCCATTCTCTGCGCATCGTCAAAAATGCCGCGCAGGATACGCACCTCGCGCTGGTCGAGGCTCGCGTGCTGAAATAGCTTGCGCAGGCGCTGCTCGATCGTCACGGGCGGGCGGCATTTGTGGAAGACGATGTCGGTGAGCGTCTGAAAAAGATGGCCGAAGAAATACTCCATCTGCGCGGCCGTGGCCGGCGGAGCGGATTTCGGAGCCGCT
>NZ_QWEY01000088.1 GCF_003443995.1 Pseudotabrizicola alkalilacus | reverse complement strand
ATCAGATGTAGTCTCTTTAAAAAGAAGCCCTACAAATTTTTGTTCGGATTCATCTAAAACGGGTATGCAGCGATACCCGGATTGAATAATGGTATATCGAGCTTCGCTGATTGACATGTTTTCTGTAACATACGTTACTTTAGATTTAGTTAGATAGTTGGATTTTACTTTCATAATACACACCCTTTTCAGAATAATATAAATATTTAAAACTATTTCGACAAAAAAAGCAAATACCCTTTCTTTTTATTCAACTTTATTCCTAATTGCATATTAAGTAATAATACCATATACTATTACTAGAATATTTTATAAATTCTTAAAAGGACGTGTAAGGCATGCTTAAAGGTGTACAAATGTTTGACTGGTTGGTAGTTTTCCGTGCGATTACTTATGTATTTTCAAAAATTGGCGGAGTCTGTCTATTTTCAGTTACAACACTAAAGTACATCACAAAGTAACCTTACCCTATCCTTTTTTAATTGTTAGTAACCATGGGCAGGTATGTTGCTCATGGTTTTTTTGTATACAAAAAAGGACAGTGGCATTGG
>NZ_QWEY01000087.1 GCF_003443995.1 Pseudotabrizicola alkalilacus | reverse complement strand
TATATCCCGGCCAAACAGGCCAGACGGCAGTTTCTGTTTGCGCGCGGCCAGGGCGGGCTGGGCTATGCGGTGCCCGGTGCCATCGGGGCGGCCACGGTGGTGGCAAAGGGCGCGCGGGTGGTGACGGTCGCGGGGGACGGCGCGTTTTCCTACACCATTGGCGAGCTGGCAACGCAGGCGCAGTACAACCAGCGCATCGTCAACGTGGTGATCAACAACGGCAAGCTGGGCTGGATCCAGCTGTGGCAGGAAATCTACTTCAAGAACGTGCAATCGGCGGAGCTGGAAACCCAAAGCTCGGTGCCGGGCTATGCGGCAGCGGCGCAAGGGCTGGGCCTGCTGGGCATATATGTCGACAAACCCGACGAGATCGGCGCCGCACTGGACCGGGCCTTTGCCCATGACGGACCCTCGGTGGTCGAGGTCCGCATCGACGACCGCGCCACCCCGATCCACAGCTTCAAACGCCGGATGCGCGAACCCGAAGAAAAACCACGCCCCCGCCCCGGAACCGTCTACAAACTGCGAGACTGGAAGGTCTCGCCGGATCTG
>NZ_QWEY01000086.1 GCF_003443995.1 Pseudotabrizicola alkalilacus | reverse complement strand
GCTCTGAAACCAACAAAAAAAGCGAAGTCACTGGATCCCCGCCAAGAGCATGCGGGGATAACGAGCAGAGCCAAGAGCTGGATTCCTGCTTGACCAGCCCTTCGGCTGTTGAGAACCGCAGGAATGACGAGCAAAAAAAGCAAGAACGACCTAGGCGGTATCGAGCGGCAACGCCAGCCGCTGCGCCGCCGCCAGCGCCGCAACGCGCGAATCGACGCCGAGCTTGCGATAAATCTGCTTCAAGTGAAATTTCACCGTGTTCTCGGACAGCCCGAGCAGGCGCCCGATGGCCTTGTTCGAGCGGCCACGATGGAGTTCGCGCAGCACGTCGAGTTCGCGGCTGCTGAGTACGCCGGCGTCGTCGGCCTGCTGCGTGCGCAGTTCGCGCTGCACGCGCAGCAGGAAGGCGCGCTGCGCGCCGAGCGGCGGCAGGGCGCGCGCGTCGTTGAGCGCTTCGCGGATCAGTGCGTCGGCCGACGGCGGCAGGTTGAAGAACAGGCGCACGGCGTCGACGCCGCCGGCGAAGTCGAGCGCGCGGGCGAGGCGCGCGACC
>NZ_QWEY01000085.1 GCF_003443995.1 Pseudotabrizicola alkalilacus | reverse complement strand
AAATCAAAACAAGTCTTATTTATCTTTTTTTAAGTTCTTCCACAATCAGCTTGTTCACAAGTGGAGGGTTTGCTTTCCCTTTTGTTTCTTTCATCACTTGCCCAACAAGGAATCCGACTGCTTTTTCTTTCCCGTCTTTATAATCCGCAACGGATTGCTCGTTCGCATCAAGGATCTTCACGACAATTTCGCGGATTGCTCCTTCGTCTGAGATCTGCACGAGACCTTTTTCTTTTACGATTTTCTCTGCGTCGCCACCGTTCTCGATTAACTCTTTGAAGACCGTCTTCGCGATCTTGTTAGATATCGTTCCGTCAGCGATCAGCTTAATCATACCAGCAAGACCTTCAGCTGTTAGAGCCGTTTGGTCTAGCTCTTTATTTTCGTTGTTTAAGTACGCACTCACTTCACCCATGATCCAGTTGGAAGCTTGCTTCGCATCTGCACCAGCTGTAATTGTTGCTTCAAAGAAATCAGCCATCTCTTTTGTCATCGTTAACACTTTCGCATCATATTCAGGTAACCCGAAGTCACCCACATAACGCTTTTGACGAGCAT
>NZ_QWEY01000084.1 GCF_003443995.1 Pseudotabrizicola alkalilacus | reverse complement strand
GGCACCGCGTCGAGCGCGAGGTTGACGCTGTCGCGGGCGAGTTCCCAGCCGCTGATCAGCCCGACCACGGCGATGACCAGACTGATCGCCGGATCGATCCATTGCCAGCCAGTCGCCATGATGAGCAGCGCGGCAACCACGACGCCGAGCGAGACGCCGGCATCCGCCGCCATGTGCAGATAGGCGCCGCGGACATTGAGGTCGCTGTGGCGGCCGCGCATGAACATGAGCGCGGTGCCACCATTGATCAGGATGCCGAGCGCCGCAACCCAGACCACGGTCCAGCTTGCCACCTCGGCAGGCTCGCGGAAGCGGTTGATCGCCTCGACCGCGATGCCGCCGACCGCGATCAACAGCAGCCCGGCATTGAACAGCGCCGCCAGGATCGAGGCGCGGCGATAGCCATAGGTGTGAGTGTCGGTTGGGCGCCTGCCGGCGAGCCACGCCCCACCCCAGGCCAGGAGCAGCGCGATGACGTCGGAGAGATTATGGACGGCGTCGGAGATCAGCGCCAGCGAGTTGGCGGAGTAGCCGAAGATCAATTCCGCGATGACGAAGGC
>NZ_QWEY01000083.1 GCF_003443995.1 Pseudotabrizicola alkalilacus | reverse complement strand
TGACGTCAATCTCCGCCGTGCCCTTTGCCAGGCGGCAACGGTGATGTTGCATCGCGGCCGGGCGACATGGCTGCGAACCTGGGCGGCGAAGATCGCGCGCCGTCGTGGTGCCAAGCGCGCGATGGTTGCACTGGCCCGGCGCATCGCCGTGATCCTGCACCGCATGTGGAAGGATGACGCGGACTTCCGCTACGACACTCCGGTGCTTCATGCCGGCTGAAGATACAGGTTCCAACCTGCTGCCCGCCTGATCGCGGGCCTTCGAGGTCCCCACGGGACGCGGTTCCGGTGATGCCCCCTAACATGGTTTGCAGTGCAAACCATTATCGGGCAGCGGTGCTCAGGACTGATGCCGATCGTATCGAGCACGCCAATGAGATGGGCACATCGGAATTGCATTGAACCAGCATCATGTTGGCGGCCACAGCGCTGACCACGGACCGAAGCATGCACCCGGGTCGACCTCAGGCGAAGGCTGCCGAGAAGGGAAGCAGATCAAGTGTTCAAAGGACAAAACCGCGGTCCGGCGGTGAATCCCGCATGCGCAAAAACGCTTGACTG
>NZ_QWEY01000082.1 GCF_003443995.1 Pseudotabrizicola alkalilacus | reverse complement strand
ATTCATACCTGCATAGCGAGCAATCAGGCATTTTAGAAGGTCTTGAGCGTTATTGCGGTTACGCGCCACGAGGCAAACGGACGATCGTCTACGAACCTTACAACAAAGTGAAAAATGTAGCGATCAATCCTCTATCGATTGGAACTCATTCACATGAACAATATCACCAGCCACATTATCCTTTTCAACCGTTTGATCCAGACCGACCGATCCATTGGGTGTGGGGCTATTCCTTATCTGAGGACCGGCCGATCTTAGTTCCTGAAACGTTCGCCTATTACAGCATGGGTGGCGGAGAGGGATTCGTTTATGAAACCTCAAACGGATGTGCAGTAGGTGGAAGTTTAGAAGAAGCCATTCTATACGGGATTTTTGAGATTGTGGAACGCGACGCTTTCCTCATGACTTGGTATGGTGAACTGCCTATCCCCCGGATTGACATGAAATCGATAGATGATTCGGAGCTTCAGCTAATGGTTCAGCGCATCCAGCATGTGACAGGTTTTGAGATTCATTTATTCAATGCAACAACGGAAAACGGAATTCCAAGTATTTGGGCGAT
>NZ_QWEY01000081.1 GCF_003443995.1 Pseudotabrizicola alkalilacus | reverse complement strand
TGCTGAACCCGCTGGGATCGGCCGCCGCGATCGAGTTGATTCAAGAGGCCGATCTGGTGATCTGGTGCGGCTCAAAGGTCAGCCAGAACACCGGCATGAACTGGACCCTGCCAAAGCCGGATCAGGCGACCATCACCATCGACTTTGACCCGCTGGAGCATGGCCGCACCTTCCGCCCGACCGTCGCGCTGCTGGGGGATGTGCGCGATACGCTGACGGCGCTGGATGCCGCGATGGGCGACAGCCGCAAGGGGGTGAACCCGGATTGGGATGCCCGCATCGCCGAGGTCAAGGCGCGCTGCGATGCCGACAAGGCGGTGGAAATGGCGTCGGATCAGATGCCGGTGCTGCCGCCGCGCATCATGGCCGAGATTGCCAAACGGCTGGACGATGACGATGTGGTGGTCTCGGACGCCTCGTTCTCGGCGGGCTGGATCTCGGGGTATATCCCGGCCAAACAGGCCAGACGGCAGTTTCTGTTTGCGCGCGGCCAGGGCGGGCTGGGCTATGCGGTGCCCGGTGCCATCGGGGCGGCCACGGTGGTGGCAAAGGGCGCGCGGGTGGTGACGG
>NZ_QWEY01000080.1 GCF_003443995.1 Pseudotabrizicola alkalilacus | reverse complement strand
TGCTGAACCCGCTGGGATCGGCCGCCGCGATCGAGTTGATTCAAGAGGCCGATCTGGTGATCTGGTGCGGCTCAAAGGTCAGCCAGAACACCGGCATGAACTGGACCCTGCCAAAGCCGGATCAGGCCACCATCACCATCGACTTTGACCCGCTGGAGCATGGCCGCACCTTCCGTCCGACCGTCGCCCTGCTGGGCGATGTGCGTGAGACGCTGAGCGCGCTGGATGCCGCGATGGGCGACAGCCGCGCCGGGGCCAACCCGGAGTGGGACGCCCGCATTGCCGAGGTCAAGGCGCGTTGCGATGCCGACAAGGCCGTGGAAATGGCGTCGGATCAGATGCCGGTGCTGCCGCCGCGCATCATGGCCGAGATCGCCAAACGGCTGGACGATGACGATGTGGTGGTCTCTGACGCCTCGTTCTCGGCGGGCTGGATCTCGGGCTATATCCCGGCCAAACAGGCCAGACGGCAGTTTCTGTTTGCGCGCGGCCAGGGCGGGCTGGGCTATGCGGTGCCCGGTGCCATCGGGGCGGCCACGGTGGTGGCAAAGGGCGCGCGGGTGGTGACGG
>NZ_QWEY01000008.1 GCF_003443995.1 Pseudotabrizicola alkalilacus | reverse complement strand
GGCGATATCCGCGCCATCTGGGCTTCGGAAAGCAGGATCATCTCGCTCATGGCAGCACCCCCTGTGGTGCCGCAAGTGAATCAGTGAGTTGTCCGACCCGCAAGAAAATTAATGGGTCCAGAGCCTAGCTCAGGCAACCGTGCCTGCCGTTACACCGACGCCGAGCGGGTTCTTGTCCGTTCAGTCATCAATCGGCGTCTGGACGAGGAACGCTGCTCCATCACGTCAATTCTGTCCAGCGTGCATGCTGTCTTCAAAGTGCATAATGAAAACGCTGCCCGAATGAATCCGCCCGGGCAGCCACTGAACACGCCCGGCTACGACTACATTCATGCCACCATCGATGCGCTCGCACCGATTGATCATGCCATTCGGACCCGCGGTCTGTCTGTCGCCTATCGCGACATGCATGGCTTGGGCGTAGGTGTCGAAGCAAACCGCGCGCTCGCGCGCGTAGAAATTGATGACTACACTTTTGATCTCATGGTCTTCCTGAACGCTGTCGGGGTGTGGGATTGGCTCCGTCCTGGGGAACGCGAGATGCTTGGCCTCGATGGCACAGCCAGGCGCGTTACAATGTCCGCTGCTATCGATGTTCACACACGCTGCATTGTCGGCATGAAGATTTCTGCCGGTGATACGAAGTCTCTACTTCGCGATACAGTGGAAATGATCTTCCTGGACAAAGCGCCGATCGCAGACGCGGTCGGCGCACATGAGCGTTGGCACATGCATGGCCGGCCGGAAATGATCGTTCTGGATCGGGGGCCGAACTATATCACGGACGAAACCTATGATCTCTTGGCAGATCTTGGCATCACCAATCTGGGGGCACCTGCCAAAAAGCCGTGGCTTAGGCCCTTTATTGAGCGCCTCTTCAAGACGGTCCACTCTGGCTTTGCACAGCGGTTTTCGGGCCGCACGTTCAGCAATGTTGTCCAGCGGGGAGAGAATGATGCAGCCGCTCGCGCATTTCTGACACTCGATGAATTCCTGCAATGGCTCGTGCGTTGGATCCTCGACATCTACCACAACACCGAACACGCGGGGCTGCTGCGTCGCACGCCTGCGGAAGTCTGGGCGCAATCACAGGCGGTTTCGCAGCTGCAAGGTGTTTCCCGGGAAGAAATGCGGCGGGTCTTTGGCATCCGTCGTCATCGCACGCTGGGGCCGTCAGGCATCACCATGATGCACATCCGCTATCAAACGGATGAACTGGCGCGAATTTTCCTGGCTCCGCCAAATCGGCCAAAATCTTTGGAGGTCGCATGGTGGCCCCACGATATCGGGACAATTTCGGTCAAGGTCGCGCCAGACCGATGGATAAATGTCACCGCCGCTGACCCTATGTGGATTGGGAAATCTTTCGATGACCTGATGATGCTTCGGCACAGTTTGGCGGGAGAACGGGATCGTTCGGATGCCGTCAAGGCCCGTGCCCTGGCTGAACTCGATGCGGCGGCGTATCGGAGCAAGGCGCTTCGGGGTATCCTTCCGACAATCGTGACCGACAAGACTTACGACCACTACGAGGCGGATTTCCTGCGGTTCATGTCGACGGCCGAGCGTGCCTTCGACGCGCCGGAGCATGTCGACCTCTTCGACGGGATCATTGACCTGTCGCGTGCCGACAACACCGCTGACTCTCCGCCTACCCTGACACTCCCAGCGCCCGCTTCCCAATCTGCCACGGCGACCTCCGCCGAGGACAATGATGACTTGATGGAATGATGCCAATGATTGAAATCACCACTCCTACCGTTGCAGACCCGCCTGCCGCCCATGACCTGAAGGGTCGCAGGGACTGGCTGACAGCACGATATCTGAGGAACGCCCGCGACGACGATTTTCAGGAGTTCCTTCGTGAAATCCTGAAAATCGGCGCCGATGGCAGCCTATTGCCGCTCGCCGTGCGAGACCCCCTGAACGGGGAGACGCTCGGCATGCAGGTGATCGGCGAGTCCGGCGACGGGAAGTCGGTCATGATCGAGCGCAACCTGTCGGCTGTGCCGTCCCTGGAATTGATGACGAATGGGGCCTCGGGAAATTACATCCACATCACCGTCGCACCAGAGGCAACCATCAAGAGCCTTGCGTCTGATATCCTCGTCAAGACCGGTTACACGCGGCTGTCCGAACGCACAAAGGCACACGAAGCATGGCCGATCGCCCGTCATCGCCTCAAGATGCTCGGCGTAGCACTCCTTTGGATCGATGAAGGGCACCACCTGCTGCGGGGCGGGACAGGGCGCGACAGCGCGGGGGCTCTTCAGGCGTTGAAGAACCTGCTGCAGGGGGATGGCGCAGTCGCCGTAATCCTGTCCGGCGTGCCGCTGCTGGAAGAACGCATTGCGTCTGACCCGGAGACCTTCCGGCGCTACCGTTTGCGCCAGCGCCTGCAGCGTGTTCTGGTCGGTGGGGCCGATATGCAACGCCTGAAGCGGTTCATCGAGGTTTGTTGCAACAAGCTTGACCTCTTGCCACCCGACGATCCGTTCTTTGCCGAACGCGTTGTTTTTTCGCAGAAGGCAGGTCTGGGCCGATCCATCGCCTTCGCGAAGGCAACGATCCGCCGGGCCTTGGTCAATGGCAGATCTGCGGTGACGCTTGATGACGCATGGCGAACCTGGCGTTTGCAGGGCGGTATGGATGGCGAGCCAACCCCGTTTGACCCTGGCGTCTGGCCGGATCTTCGCAAACTTCTCGAACACCGCGGGTGATGATCAAGATGCTTACTCCTCATATGCCCTATGATCCGGCGGAAACGGTGCAGTCTTATGCAACCCGCCTCTCCATGCTGCACACCGGGCAGCCTGCTGGTCGCTTGCTTGCAGATTGCGGGTTGAAGCCCTCACGCTTCGCGGCCGGTCACACCGAGGAGATTGCGACATTCGCGGCGGCGGTGGGGGAGGATCCGGAAGCTCTGTTGGCAGGCACGGTTCGGGCGCTATCCCGTCACAATGTGTTCCGTGGGGAAGACTTCTCCCGTGCGGGTCTGGCATCGCGTGTTCGACAGTTCTGCCCGCACTGCTTGCAAGAAGATGGCCCGCCCACAGCGTGGCGGCACCGACTCGCGTGGTGTTTTGGGTCAATTATGATCTGCCCAAAGCACTCATCGACCCTTGTGGAAGTTTCCCACGAGGGGACGGAGAACATTGAGGATGCCGTAGATCAGGCCGGAGGCCGCGAACTTGCTGAAATGTCGAGCCTCACAGTCAATATTGGTCGGCATGTCGCATGGTTGCATAATCGGCTAAATTCGGCACCCTCCGGAACCTGGCTTGATGACCAAAGCATCGAACAGGTGCTGAATGCATCGGAACATCTCGGCATGGTCCTTGAGCATGGTCAGGATATCCGCCCGGGGAAACTGACACGCCTTGAGCTGAGCGCGGCCCTTGAAACCGGTTTTCGCATCTATGAACAGGGTCCGGACGCGGTCAAAGCGGGGCTGGACGATATCAGGAAGAAAGCCCTCGCCACCGCCGTTCAGGCAGGCCCCTTGGCGATGTATGGAGTGCTCTACGACTGGATCGACCGCCGTTCGCAGCTCATTGCTCCGGGGCCGATCCGCAAGATTCTTCGTGAGCACATCCTGGATCACGATGCATATATGCAGGGCGAAAGGCTGCTTGGCGAGGTGGTGACAGAACGGCGCCTTCACTCCGTGAAAAGCCTCGCTCTTACCCTGAAGGTCGATCGACGCCGCATGTCGCGGCTGATGCAGAAGCTGGGCCTGGTGCCAGAAGGAGCAACAGACGCCGAAAGTGGACGCCTTGTTTTTCCGGTCAAGGATGTGGAGCAACTGGTAACGGATTACGAGGATGCGATCCCCTTGGCCAAGGTCCCGGAATACATTGGCGGCACCCAGAACCAAACACTGGCCCTTTATGGCGCCGGCATCTTGCCTGCCGTCATCCCGGCAGATGCTCCCGGTGCGGTCCGCGGTGTGATTTTCGCAAGGCGCGTTCTGGATGATTTACTCGCCCGGATCGGCGCACTGCCACTTGTGAATGATGAGCAGCGCGAGCAGTCACTGTCGGTCAGTGAAGCGTGCCAACGTCATGGTGGGACAACGGCCGAGTTGATCTCAGCAGTGCTGTCAGGAAAGATTGCAGCATTGCGGGCGCGTCCGGATCCCCGGCTGGACGCAATCCGAGTCCTGGTGCCGGACGTCGTGGGCTTTCGGCAAAAGGCAACCGGCGACGGGGGCAGTCCGTAGCCCACTACCCTCCCTGAAAGATTCGACCTTCGCACAGGGTCCGCAATTGCGGACCCTTTTTTGCATTCCCTGGGCGCCTGTCAAACCTTTGCCCCGAGTAGCAAAAACCTTTGCACCCAAGACAAATTGCGGTATTGATTTTATT
Organism: Pseudotabrizicola alkalilacus; assembly: GCF_003443995.1. Lineage (GTDB taxonomy): Bacteria > Pseudomonadota > Alphaproteobacteria > Rhodobacterales > Rhodobacteraceae > Pseudotabrizicola > Pseudotabrizicola alkalilacus. The sequence goes on along the minus strand of NZ_QWEY01000008.1, from coordinate 232,821 downwards.
GGATAATATTGCGCCTTTGGCAGTAACTATGCCCCGACTTACAATCTTTGTAAATCGGGGCATAGTTGCTGCCGTTTAGGGTAAAGTTTAGCAGGTTCGGGGCAAAGGTTTTGTAAGTCGTTGATTTCGCGGGGGCTACCTTCGGAAGCAGGCTCGCACTTTGGCAGCAGTTGAATGCTTGGCCAAGCAGGCGTGCCGCGTGCGAAAGTTGGATCCGGCTGACCACGGTCTGGCCCGAGAACGGGCGCAAATTTGATTAAATCCTTGATACTCGTTGGTGCCGTGCCTCGACTAGGCAGCTTGCCGGGATCTGGCGCACACTGATAGCTGAAGTCCGTCATTGCTGTCGTAGGCCCGCTAACGCCTACTCATGGACGGGCGGTCGGCGATCAATTCCTCAAGTCATCAGGGAAACCATCTCTCCTGGTTGGATCGCACTTACTGGGATACCGGGATGGAAACGGTCGGGCTTGCGGGTGGAGAATTGTAAAACGACCATAAAAGTTACCATCGCGCGGCTTCTGATGCCAAAAATGATGCATCGGATTAACAGACCCATGATTTCACTGGCTTGAAGCGCAAGATCCAGCAACTGAGCGCATGATGGACTGTTCGGTGCGGAGAGAGCGTCTGTCGGGAAACCGTGGTTACCCACCGGCGGTTTTGGCTCGCAGTTGGTTCGGCCGTGTCGCGCTACAGCGAATTGCGGACGGCGTGCTGAGCGTCATCATATTCGAGATGTTCGATCAGGACGCGCCACCGACGATCAATGCCGCGGATGCGTAACGTCTATTCAGCCATGTGATGAATTTAGTGGCCGCTTCCCTGCGCCGGACATTCCGGGACGGGCTTCACCCGAAAATGCCTGCCGCCGGCACGGCGCAGATGATCGCATCGGCATGGAAGTCGGTCACAAAGGTCAAGCTCATCCTCGTGACCAACGCCATCTACAGCGCCCGGATCGACGCGGTTCTGGCCGGAGCGATCCCCGAGATCCCCGTCACCTACAACATCTGGGATCTGACCCGTTTCCACCGGATCGAGACTTCAGGCGCGCGTGAAAAGATCGTGGTGCGGTTCGACCGCGATTTCGGCGGTGCGCTGCCGGCCCTGATCGCGTCGGGCGACGACACCGCCTTCCCGTCCTATCTGGCCGTGATCCGCGGGCGGCAACTGGCCAAACTCTACGAAAGATGGGGGGCCGGCTACTGGAATCCAACATCCGCAGCTTCATCCGGGCCCGGCGCAGATCGGAGGCGGAAGCCGCGACCATCGTTTGGAATGCGATGCGTCGGTCGGCCTTGGCGGGAGAGATCGGCTTCCGCCTTGAGCCCTTGCTGCTTGATGGTCCGCCAGGAATCGGGAAATCGAGTTGGGCCCGCGCTCTTGCACGGCTGCTAGGCGTGGAAGGTATGGTCTTGGATGCGACGGGCGAGCAGGCATCTTTCGGAATCACAGGACTTCAGAAAGGATGGAGTGGCAGCATAATCGGCCGACCGCTTGATCTGATCATGAGAACCCAGGGGGCAAATCCGATCTTCGTCATCGACGAGATCGACAAAGCGGCCACCGCCAGATCGTCAAAGGATGCGTCATTTGGGCTTGCCGAGGCGCTTTTGCCGTTTCTGGAAAAATCCAGCGCAGCGTCCTGGAATTGCCCTGCTTTGCGCCTGCCTTTCGACATGAGCTGGATCGACTGGGTGTTGACGTCAAACGATATGAACGTTCTCCCTGACCCGCTGACCCGCTGACCCGCTGACCCGCTGACCCGCTGACCCGCTGACCCGCTGACCCGCTGACCCGCTGACCCGCTGACCCGCTGACCCGCTGACCCGCTGACCCGCTGATCAGCCGGTGCCAAGTGGTGCGTCTCCAAAATCTGACATTGGCGCAGTTGCAGGCGTTCGCAGACCGGGAGGGGCGGCGGCGCGGGCTGCAGGAGATTTCGATCGATGCGGTGAAGCACGCGCTGGCATCCGCGATCAAGCAGGGGATGGTCCCGAATTTACGCACAGTGACACGGCGTCTCGATCATGCGTCGGTGCTGGAAGCACGTCCGCGCTGGCAGTGAATTCAACGGTGCATCTTCGCTACTGCAATGCCGCCTTTTGCGAGGGATTTGCTCTGGCCAGAACCCCGATTCCCTTGCGTAAACGAAATAGTTTTTCGCATTCTCTGGGCGCCTGTCAAACCTTTGCCCCGAGTGGCAAAAACCTTTGCACCCAAGACAAATTTCGCCATTGATTTCATTGGAGAAAATTGGCGCTTTGGCAGCAACTATGGTCCAACTTACAGCAACGCCTGTTTGCAGGGCAAAGCGGCCTGGCCGTCAGGGCGCGGAAGCGGCGTCGATGTCGGTCAGTTGCCAGATGCTGGCGGCAAAGATCTGCTCGGTGCGGAACCGCGCATGGGCGTCATAGGGAAACACCAGCCACAGCGGGCCGCGTTCGCGCAAGGTGAAGGTCTGGCCATTGATGCGGGTGGCGATGATGGGGGCACGCGGCTCCAGCATCGACGGGTTCAGCGTGATCGAATAATCATTGGCGGCCCGCAAGCGCAGTCCGCCGGTGCCAGATCCGGCGGAGGCCACCACATCCGTCAGGGCCGGACCGGAAAACTCCATCAGTCCGGTGGTCCAGATCGTCGAGGTGGTGAAGCTGTGTTGATCAAACGAATCCAGATCTGCAAGGTTCAGGTCCTGTGCGCCGCTGGGACCATGAACGGTCAGAAGCACCGCCCCCGGCGTGTCAGACCGCGCTGAGGTTGTGCCGCCAGGCAGGACTGTCAGCAGGGAAAAGCTGGCAAGGGCCAGTACGGTTGATCGCTTGAGACAATCCATCAGAACTCCCGGAAATTCTTTGTCAGCATGCCTTTAGAACATCGCTTATAGCGGATAAAACATATCAATATGTGAATGCCTGTCCTGATGGCGGGCATGGGTATCCACCGGACAACGGCACATCCGGTCCGGGGATTTTAGCACAAGACGTCGCTCGGGGCAGCCTCTAGATCTGTGCCTTGGTTGCAAAAGCCGTCATGTCATCGTCAGAAGGGTGATCAGGGCTGCATCCGAATGCAGAGCAGGCCGGATCAGATGATCCCGCTTTGCCTCGATTCCGCTCTTTCCGGTCCTGTTCCAGTTCTTTCTGAAAGCCGGTTTCTGGTGACGCTGACCATATCGGCGCACCCGGTCAGCGACCGCAGAAGCAAGCGGAAACCTCAGCCTCTGTTGGGGCCAGACTGGCAAGCTGGCCGCTTCGTCTGGCAATGCCGGTGGTCATTCTTTCGAAGAGTCCGTCGATGTTTCCAATGGCGATCAGCCGGGATATGTCGAGAAGTCTGAAATGCGCCGGATCCCTGATCTCGATGATGCCGGCCTCGGACAGTTTGTGAACGATCCTGCTGATCGATTCGACCGTGGTTCCCAGCAAATCGGCGATGTCCTTTCTTGCCAGGTAGACCGACAGAACCCCGGTGCCATCGGGAAGCGGCTGATAGGGCATGAATCTGGTGGACAGCGCGAGAAAGGCGCAGAGCCGTTCCTCTGGTCCCAATGCGCCAAGCGACCACGTCAGCCAATGCAGGCGGTCAAGCTGATCCTGTTTCTGGCGGAAGAGTTCGGCCCGCAAGTCGTCATTCTGATCCACCATCCTGTCGAACCAGCGGCGGTTGATGCGGCACAGGCCGCTTTGCGTGGCCGCCTGGACAGAAACCCCTTCGCGGAACTCTCCGTCAAATCCGACGATCTCGCCGGGAAAGAACAGCGACAGGATCTGGCGACGCCCGTCATAGGCATGGCGTTGCAGGCGCAGGATGCCCGATCTGATGAACCAGACATCGTGACTGCTTTCCCCGCCAGATATCACCTCACTGTCAACGGCCCGGTCTTCGCGGTGTCTTGCATCGCCGCAGATCATCGCCTTGCCAAGCCGGAGTCCGCATCGCATGCCATTGATCTTTCGGCAGGCGAGGTTGCCGGGTTGAACAAGGGTCCGGTTGGTCACCTCGCACGGTTCCTTGAGTAGCTGTGCCATCCTCTTTCCCCAACGTCTGCCCGAGTCATCCGGGTTTTGGGCGGTGCCGCTTTGGTGGTCTGACTGACGATCGCCCAAACGATCACCCCCACAGCGAATCACCCGCCTCACGCATGAAAAGATGGCATTGTCCGGGCGAGCGGACATTGATCGTTGTCAACGACAGCGGGCCAAAGGCTGGCTAGGGTGAAAAGTGGAGTTGAGCCGGTGGTGCGTTTTTCAGATCCGCGCTTTGCCCGGAAAAGCGGGGTCCAGGACATGCCTGAGCAAATGACGACAGCGCGCGCGCTAAAGGCCGCGGTCAGCCATGGCAATGGCTTGTTGGAAAAACTGCTGGACGCGCTTCACCCAGATGTGACGGAACGGCTTCTATCGCAAGCGACGTTGCATGACGTGGCTGTGGGGGACACGCTGATTGAACGCGGGGCGCGGTCCGAGGATGTCGGCTATGTGCTGGATGGAACGCTTGCCATGGTTCAGGTTCTTGAGGATGGCAAGAAGCACATCGTCGGGCTGCTGGTTCCGACGGACATCTACGGGCGCTTGTTCGATGGCCCGTCGAATTACCGGATCGAGGCCTTGTCGGCAGCGCGGATCCTGTCCTTCCCGCGGGCATTCTTCGAGCAGGTTCTGCGGGACAACCCGGAAGCGGAACGCTTGTTTCTGGTACACCTGCTGGATGAGGTCGATGCTGCACGCGAATGGCTGCTCTTGATCAGCGGACGCAGGGCGGTGAACCGCGTCGCCTCGTTCCTGAGCATCCTGCAGCGGCGCACCAGGTTCAAGCGAACGGGCGATCATGCGGTGGTGCATGTCCCGTTGTCGCGCAAGGATCTGGCGCAGTATCTGGGCGCGCGGCCAGAGACGCTGAGCCGGGCTTTCCATGAGCTTGAAGACATGGGTGTTCTGCGGATCGTCGATCCCCACCACTTCAGGATTATCGACGAGCAGGCGCTGATCGCCGCCTCTGGCGATGATCTGACGCTTCAGGACGGCTAGCCCCGCCAAACTGTGCAAAGGCCGGAAACTGCGCCGCGGCCCATCTCGGATCGACCCTGCAATTGAGAGCAGACAGTGCAGGCATCGGCTTTGACCGGGGAACGGTCAGGGATCGAGCGCGCGTTCCGGAACCCGGTTCCGCGCGATTGCGCGGCCCGCGCAGCCACCGCCCTGTCGCTCCTACAGCGGCACATCATCGTAGCGCCGCGCTGATGTCGAGGCCGTCATTCCAGACGCCGCTTTGCCCATCAGGTCCAGCATCTTGACCGCTTCGGCCGCGTACTGTTCCTGCGCGGCAGAAAAGAACTCGGACTGGATTTGCCGCATCTCTTCCAGACTGGTGCAGGCCAGCATTGCCTGCTGTGTCTTGATATCCTGTTGCAGCCGGTCTTGGACGAACCGGACCGCTTCGGCACCCATCTCCACCCATGCCTGAACGGCCATGGTGCCAACGGCTGTGGGAAGGTCCGGTACGGCCAGTTTTTGCGTGACAGGCGCGGTGGGGTCTTGGGCTTTTGCCTTGTTTGCGGGCATTGCAATCTCCTCCCTGTGGAATTGTGATCGGAGCATGTGCCCGATCTTCATGTAATTTGGCATCGCGACGCGTCATTGCAACAGGCAACCCGCCGACAGTCGGTCAGGACATGCCGGAACCATCCTGCAATCCGCGCGCAACCGCCTCTGCCAAATCTTGCGCCGAAAGCTGTACCAGATTCTTCGGCACTTCGCGGATCACCAGATCCGCCAGTGTCGGGGGCATCATCTGGCGCAGATGCCCAAGCATGTCGTGTTCGGCAAAGACCGCCAGCTTGTCGAAGTCACCCGCGCGGCGGTGGCTTTCCAGAAGGGCGATGATCTGGCGGATGAACTCTCGCTGGTCTTCGGCCAGAGGATCACTGCCATATTCCATCGCCGACCGGCGACCACCGGCGGCAGGCATGAACGACCGCCCCGGCTTGTCCGACATGATGTCGCGCAGGTTGCGGGATTCGGATCGCAGAACCAGTTCCGCAGGCGTATCCTCCCCCTTGCCGGAAACCCCGCGCAGGATGCGGCAGCGGGCCCCGTTCAGGACCAATGCCCATATCTTTGAAATCGTTTTAGCCATGAGTCCACAGCGCTCCGATTTTGGTTTTCCATCCTTGACCATAGCAAAGGGCGAAACCTTCGCGCATTGATCGTTGTCAAGAAACCGCCACCCTGCACTGAGCGAAAAAATACCCGTAGCTTGGTGCCCCGCCATCTCGTTGGCGTGTGTAATTCCGGTCTGCGTGCCCGCACCCTTGACCTTGTGGCAAATCCGGCAAGGCTGGGGCGAACCATGAGGAGGACAGGATGACCGTTTGCTTTACGACCGACCGAATGCTGCGTTTTGGCGATTGCGACATTTCCGGCACGGCCTATTACCCGGCTTACCTGAACATCCTGAACGGGGTGGTTGAGGAATTCTGGGCCCATATTGGCTGGCCCTGGCACGAGATCATCTGGAAGGAACGCTGGGGCACGCCGACGGTGCATTTGTCGTGCGATTTTTCCAGGCCATCCTTTTTTGGCGACAAGCTGACCTTTCGGCTGACGGTGACAAAGGTCGGGAAATCCTCGGTCGGGCTGAAGCACACGATCCATTGTGGCGACCAGCACCGCTGGTCTGTGACACAGGTTCTGGCCGCAAGCTGGCTGGACAGCCACACCTCGATGCCCTGGCCGGATGACGTGAAGGCGAAGCTGGAAAGCCTGATGGCCGCCCCCGATGCGCCAGAGCGGCGGCCCGTCGGCGGCCCTTATCCCCAGACCTGAGCCGGGTCTGGAAGGGGGATCGCCTCAAGCAATTCCCTCGTGTAGGCGGCCTGCGGATTGGCAAACAGGTCGGATGTGGGGCAATCTTCGACGATCCGGCCCTGATGCAACACGATGGTCCGCTGGCACAAGCGGCGGATCACCGACAGATCATGGCTGATAAAGGCCAGCGTCAGGCCAAGATCGGCCACCAGCCGCTCCAACAGGTTCAGCACCTGCGCCTGCGACGAGACGTCAAGACCAGACACGATCTCATCTGCCAGAATGAAATCCGGCTCCAGCGCAATCGCGCGGGCGATGCCGACCCGCTGACGTTGACCGCCGGACAGCTCATGCGGGTAGCGACTGGCGAATTGCTGCGGCAGGCCGACATGATCCAGCGCGCGGGTGATGCGTTCGGGGATGGCATCCAGCCCGTGCAGCCGGAGGGGTTCGGCGATGATCGTGCCGACCCGGTGGCGCGGGTTCAGTGATGACATGGGATCCTGAAAGATCATCTGGAACCGCCGCCGTAGCGGGCGCAGCGCAAAATCCGGCAAGTGGGTGATGTCGGTTCCCGCGAAATGGATTGCCCCACCCGATGGCTCCAGGAGCCTGACCAGCGCGCGGCCCAGCGTGGATTTGCCAGAGCCGGAGCCGCCGACAATGCCCACCACTGCCCCTTTGGGAATGGTAAAGGTCAGTCCTTTCAGGATCTCGATGCGTGGGGCGGGGCCGAACAGCGGCTTTGCCGTCATGTCAGCCAGCGTCAGATGCAGGTCGGTGACGGTGTAAAGATCAGCCATGCGCAGCCTTTCTGTCAAAACTGTCCACCTCGGCCCGAACCGCGCCGATCACCGCATCCGGCACCGGCTGCAGCCCGGCGTCCGGATCGGTGTACTTTGGCGTCGCGGCCAGCAGAGCGGCGGAATAGGCGTGGCGGGGGGCCGTGAAAAAGTCGGTCACAGTGCTGTCTTCGAGGACCAGCCCGGAATAGAGAACCGACAGCTTCTGGCAGACCTTTGACACGACGCCAAGATCATGGGTGACAAACAGTAGCGCCGTGCCGTGGCGGGCCTGCATCCCGGCAATCAGCCGCAGGATCTGTTTTTGCACCGTGACATCCAGCGCGGTGGTCGGTTCATCCGCCACGATCAGCTTTGGCTCGGCCGCAAAGGCCGAAGCGATCAGGATGCGCTGGCGCATGCCGCCCGAAAGCTCATGCGGGTAAGACCGCAGCACCCGTGCGGGGTCAGAAATCTGCACCTCGGCCAGCAAGTCAATGGCGCGGGCATCGGCTGCGGCGCGGGTCCAGCCCAGAATATCAACCAGCCGGTTGGTGATCTGCGGCCCGATCCGGTGGCTGGGGTTCAGCGCGGTCAGCGGGTCTTGCGGGATCAGGGCGCAACTGGCCCCAATGCGGCGCCGGCTTTCCCTTGGCGACAGGCGCAGCAGGTCGGTCCCGTCCAGCAGGATCTCGCCCTCGGTGATCTGGACCGAGGGCGGCAGGATGCCCAGCACCGCCTTGCCGATCATCGACTTGCCGGCCCCGCTTTCGCCGACCAGCCCCCGCACCTCGCCCGCCGCCACGTCCAGCGACACACGCCGGAGCAGGGGCGGACCGTTCTTCAGTCGGACGGATAGGTTACGGATGGACAGAAAGCTCATCTCAGCACCGGATCAAAGCGGTCTTTCAGCCCTTCGCCCAACTGGCTGAAGGCAAGGACTGTCAGGAACAGGGCAATCAGCGGGAAAACCAGCACCCACCAGGCCTGATGAATCGAGATGCGGCCTTCGGAGATCATCCCGCCCCAGGTGGGATCATCGGTTGCGATGGACAGGTTCACAAAGCTGAGGATCGCCTCGACAATGACCGCGATTCCCATCTCCAGCGTCAGAAGGACCACGATGGTCGGCAGGACATTGGGCAGGATTTCCCGCAGCATTGTGCCGATCCGCCCGCGTCCCGCCACCCGCGCCGAGGCGACGTAATCCATCGTGCCCTGCACCATCGCCTCGGCCCGCACGACACGGGCAAAGCGCGTCCAGTCGATGACCACGATGGCGATGATGATCGAGGTCAGGCTGGGGCCAAGCACGGCGATCAGCAGGATGGAAAACAGCACCGGCGGAAACGCCATCCAGATGTCGATCAGGCGCGAGATCACCATATCCACCCAGCCGCGCAGGAAACCAGCCAAAAGGCCCAGCGTGGCCCCGATCAGGCAGGTGATACTGCCCGCCAGCACTGCCACCAGCAGGGCAACACGCGCACCGTAGAGGAGGCGCGACAGGACATCGCGGCCAAGACTGTCCGTGCCCAGCCAGTAGCCCGGCTCTGCCCCCGCGACCCAGAACGGTGGCAGCCGGCCCAGGAACAGGTCTTGGGACAAGGGATCGTGCGGCGCGACCCAAGGCGCAAGCAGCGCCGCAAGGCAAAGCATCCCAAGCCAGAGCGCTGACAGCCACAGCCGCAGCCCGGCGCGGCGGCGGACCAGTGACCGCCCATCCAGTCCTTTGGCGTCAAGCATGGCGCAACCTTGGGTTCAGCACGGCATAAAGCAGATCGACGATCAGGTTTACGGCCGTGAAGATCACCGCAAACAGGATCACGATGCCCTGAATCAGCGGAAGGTCGCGGTTGATCACCGCGTCGATGGCCATGTTGCCAAGTCCTTCATAGGAAAACAGCCGCTCGATGATCACGGTGCCGCCGATCAGAAAGGTGAACTGCACGCCAACCAGCGTCAATGTGGGCAGGGCGGCGTTGCGCAGCGCCTCGCGCAGGATCACATGCGTTTCGCCATAACCCTTTGTGCGCGCAAGGGTGACATAATCAAGGTTCATGGTTTCCTTCAGACTTTGCTTCAGCAACTGGCCGATGATCGCAGCCAGCGGAATCGCCAGCGCCAGCGCGGGCATGAACATATGCGCCACCAGATCAGCCCAAAGATCGAACCGCAGCCGGATCAGGCTTTCAAACAGGTAAAATCCGGTGGTGAAGGGCAGGTCCAGTGATGGCGTCACCCGGCCCGAGATATGAAAGACCGGCAGCAGCACCCCGAAAACCAGCATCAGGACCAATCCCCAAAGAAAATCCGGTACGGACAGCGCCATGCCATTGGCCACGTCAATGGCGCCTTCTGTGCGGGTGCCGCGCCCGCGCGTGCCGATCAGGGCGGCAGATCCGCCCAGGATCACCGCCATCACCAGCGCCATGATCGACAGTTCCAGCGTCGCAGGCAGCCGCCCAAGTACCAGACCCAGCACTGGCTGGCGCGTGGTGATCGAGGTGCCGAAATCCCCCTGCATCACCCCGGCAAGCCAGATGCCGAACTGTGTGACCATTGGCTTGTCCAGGCCGTAAAGCGCAGACAGCCGGGCGATATCATCCTCGGTCGCGCCAGGGGGCAGCATCATGGCGATAGGGTTGCCGGGAACGACGCGGATCACGAAGAATACGATGACCGCAACGCCCGCCAGGGTAACAAGCGTGGTCAGCACGCGCAGAAGAATTATGCGAAGAAATGCCATCAGCCCTTGTGTCCTCCACGCGCCACGGCGCGGGTACGGAGGCGTCTGCCCCCTGATTTCATCTGTCCGAACTCGGCTGCCGGGGCCGGTGGGGAATGTCCCGCCCGGCCCCTCGCAACGGTGCTGCGTCAGGCGCGTTTCATCAGATGCGGCAAAAGCGACCCCGAGGCGTGCGGAGTCACCACGACACCCGGTGCGTGCAGGATCGGCTGAACATATTGCAGCAGCGGGATCACCAGCGCGTTTTCGGCAATATGCCGGTCTACTGCCTTCCAGCCCTCAATCCGCTTTGCCTCATCCTTCTCGCCCCACAACGGGCCGATCATGTTGATCAGATCCTCGCCGTCCCAGACCGAATGCGGCGAGGGACCGAACATTGCAAAGCCGGTCGAGGTGGTCGGATCGCCCACCGAGTTGCCCCAGTTGTAAAAGGCGGCGGGGGCAAGCTGGTCGGCGGCGCGCAATTCGTAATGCTTGGCAATTTCGTAGACCTCGATCTCGGCCTCGATTCCGACCTTGCGCCACAGCCCGACGATGGCTTGCACCATTTCGTAATCCTTGGGCTTGAAGCCCTTTGTGGTCTGGATCTTGAACTTGACCGGGTTGTCGGGGCCGTAGCCGCTGGCGGCCAGCAGTTCGATCGCCTTGGCCTCGTCATAAGGCACGGTGATGCTGGCGTCATAGGCCACATATTCCGGCGTCTGAAGGGTGTCGATCCTGACGCCGTAGCCCGAAAGCAGACGGTCGATGATCGCCTGTTTGTTGATGGCAAAGGCGGCAGCCATGCGGACATTGGGGTCGGTCATCACCTCGATATCGTTGAGAAAGATCATCCCGATGTCCGAGATCGGTGCCGCAACCCCAGCCAATGCCCCACCGCGCAGACGGTCATATTCCTCATAGGGCATTTCCAGCGTCACATGGCTGTTGCCCGATTCCACCTCGGCCACGCGGGCGGCGGCGTCGGGAACGAACTTGATCGTCACGGTGTCGAAATCGGGCTTGCCACCCCAATAGCCGGCATTGGCCTTCAATCGGACAAAGGCGTTGCGTTCGAATTTCTCGACCATATAGGGGCCGGTGCCGATGGGTGCGGCCTCGAACCCCTCGGCGCCGACCTTTTCGTAATAGGCCTTGGGCAGGACGTAACCGGTCAGAAAATACATCCATTTGAAGATGGTCGGATCGAACTGTGTCACATCGGCGATGACCTTGTTCCCCTCGACCCGGTGATTGGCCAGCGTGCCCCAGACGAACTGGATCGGGCTGCCGGTGTCCGGGTTCGCCACACGGGCAAGGTTCCAGGCCACGTCCTCGGCGGTAAAGGGCGACCCGTCGTGCCAGGTCACCCCCTCACGCACGGTCATCCAGATCTGGGTCTTGTCGTCATTCCAGCCCCATTCGGTCAACAGGCCGGGGGCAGGGCTCAGGTCGGGCTGTTGCAGGATGTACTGGTCAAAGACCGATTGGTAGAGGCCCTGGATTGTCGGGTTCACCGCGCTGGGGCCGACGGTCGGATCCCACGAGGGCAGGTTGACGTTATAGGCGATCACCAGCTCGTCAATGGCCTGCGCAAAGCTGGGCAAACCGATGGTGCCTGCCGCCACGGTGGCTGCAGAAAGCTTCAGAAGGCTGCGGCGGTCTAGGTTCATGGTTGTCTTCCCTGTTGGTGTTTCTTGGTCATTGTTCAGTGCCCGGTTCAGTTTCCGGCAAGTTTTCGGGCAAGCAGAAAGCCCGATCCCGCTCCGGTGCCACCGCCGGGCCAGACGGCGGCCCCGGTCAGATGCAGATTGGCGATGGGTGTGCTGCCGTCGGCATGGCCGCGGGCGGGACGAAACAGAAAGTGCTGCGACAGATGGTGGCTGCCGCAGACCTGATCGCCGCCCACCAGATTTGGATTGTCAGCCTCCAGGTCCAGCGGCGTCACGATGTGGCGTGCAAGGATCCTGGACCGGGTTCCCGGCGCATGGGCCTCCAGAATCGCCAGCGCCCGTTCGGCAAAGGGCGTGGCTGCATCGGCCCAGTCGGTCGCCGTGATCTCGCCCCCGGCGTCGCCTGTAATGGTTCCGGGGGCCATGCGGATCTGCACCCAAAGCACATGCTTTCCGTCGGGCGCACGGCTGGGGTCATAGACCGTGGGCTGACCCACGACGAGGATCGGCTCGTCGGGCAACAAGCCGGCCAATGCCTGCTGGTAGGTGCGCGCCATCTGGTCAAGGCTGGGGGCGATATGGACATAGGCTTGGCGTTGCAGCGCCGGCCCCGCCTTCCAGTCGGGCAGCGCGTCCATCGCCAGATGAATCATCATGGTGCCGGGCGCATGGCGGTAGCCGCCCATCGCGCGGTCAAAGGCGGGCGTCGTGCCGCCGGTCAGGCGGGGCAGGGCCCCCGGCGCAACCCCGGCAATCACCGTGCGACGGGCGGTGATGTGACGGCCATCGGCCAGTTCCACCCCGCTTGCGCGGCCCCGGTCATGCACAATCCGCGCGACGGGCGTTGATGTCTCTACAACGCCCCCGCGGGCCTCGATCGCGGCCACAAGGGCGCGGGTCACCGTGTCGGCCCCGCCTTGCCCGATCACCATGCCAAAGGCCTGGCCTGCCATCCCTTCGAGATAGGGAAATATCGCGCCGCCCGCGACATCGGGGGCAAAATCCAGATGCATCCCCCAGGCCCCCAGCAGCGCGCGGATGTGGGGATGGGCAAAGGTTTCCTCCAGCCAGGCGCGGGGCGAAGCCACCAGAAAGCGCCCCATGTCCAGCGTCCCGCCAAGGCCCTTTGCCCGCAGTGTCCTAAACAGGAAAGATGCAAGCGCACGCAGTTTCATCTCTGACCCGAGCAGGCCGAACAGATGCGGCGCTTCGGCCTGAAAGCCAGCGGCGAGGGTTTCCCATGTCGCCGCATCCTGCGCCGAAATCGCGCCGATGGCGGCCAGCGTTTCAGTCATGTCGGTGGAGACGCCCGCCCAGCTGCCATCGGAAAAGGACGATGCAAAGGGCCGGTTCACCGGCACAAAGGCGCAGCCGTGTCGGGTCAGTTCGGCGCCATACACCTTGAAAAACGGGCTTCCCGCAAACAAGGACAGGTTCATTGCCGCCCAGTCATGGCGAAAGCCGGGCAGGGTGTATTCGCCGGTCTTGACCGCGCCGCCCGCCACCGCCGCCTGTTCGAACACCGCCACGCGCCAGCCTTTCGCCGCAAGGTGAAGGGCGGCGGCCAAAGTGTTGTGGCCCGCCCCGATCAGGACTGCGTCGAACTCCCCGGCCATGTGTCCCCCGACCCGCGACTTGACAGATTGTCGCAGTGATATTTGCAAATGCATTTAAATCTGTCTAGCATGATTCGAAGGTCGCCGGATCAACCGGCGCGCGGGTCCGTGCCGGGTGGTCCGGCCAACAGGGAGAATGAGATGACTTCTGCAAGCGTCTTGAGTTCATTGGCGGGCATGCTCGCCTCGGGTGGTGTCGAAGTGGTGGATTGCACGGGCGTGCTTGGCCCCGAGACTCCGTTGCTGAAATTGCCGCCGGATTTTGCCAGGGATACCCCGCCGATCAAGATTCACCGCATCAGCGAATATGACTCCGACGGCCCGTTCTGGGCGTGGAACTGGCTGGAGCTGGGCGAACACAGCGGCACCCACTTTGACGCGCCGCATCACTGGATCACCGGCAAGGATTATGCCGATGGCTTTACCGATACGCTGGACGTGCAGCGGCTGGTGGCGCCGGTCAATGTGCTGGACTTCAGTGCGGAATGTGCGGCGAACCCCGATTTTCTGCTGACCATCGACCATGTTAAGACCTGGGAGGCTGAACACGGCGCGATCAACGCGGGCGAATGGGTCGTGCTGCGGTCTGACTGGGACAGCCGCGCGCATGATGAAGGGTTGTTCCTGAATGCCGACGAGACCGGGCCACATACTCCGGGTCCAACTGCCGAAGTGATCCAGTACCTTCTGGACAAGGGCATTGTCGGCTGGGGCAGCCAGTGCATCGGCACCGATGCGGGGCAGGCAGGCGGCATGACGCCACCGTTCCCGGCGCATAACCTGTTGCACAAGAACAATTGCTTTGGTCTGGCCTCGCTTGCCAACCTGTCGAAGCTGCCGGCCAAGGGGGCGATCCTGATTGCTGCGCCGCTGAAGATCAAGCAGGGGACCGGCAGTCCGATCCGGGCGCTGGCGCTGGTGCCGAAGGGCTGACGGGGATGCGGCCCGATCACATCATCATCGGCAGCGGCATCAACGCGCTGGTCGCCGGGGCGCTGCTGGCGCTGAAAGGCGACCGCGTGCTGTTGCTGGAGCGTGAGGCGGTGGCGGGCGGTTGTCTGCGAACCGAAGACATCACGCTGCCGGGCTTCCACCATGACGTGATGGCCGCAACCTGGGTTCTGTTCCTGACCTCACCGGCGGGGGCCGCGCTTGGTCCCCACCTTGCCCGGCACGGGTTCGACACCTGCCACACGGCCCATCCGACAGCGGTTGTGCGTCCGGATGGCAGTGCGCTGGTTCTGACAACGGACCGGGCAAGCAACATCGCCGCGTTCAACGCGCTGGCGGCGGGCGACGGTGACGCCCATGCCCGCGATGTCGGCGGGGTTGAGGCTGATGCACCCTTTCTCTTTTCACTTCTGGGCGGATCGCTGTGGTCCTGGCCGACGGCCCGGCTGCTCTGGGGGCAGATCCGCAAACGCGGCTTGCGGGGGCTGGCCGCATGGTTCGGCACCGCACTGGTTCCGGCGCGGGGGTGGCTGGAAACCGGGTATCAAAGCCCGCTGGTTCGGGCGCTGTACGCGCCATGGGTGCTGCATTGCGGTTTGACGCCGGAAAGTACCTGTTCGGGCCAGATGGGCAAGGTGATCGCCTTTGCGCTGGAGGCGGCGGGGGCACCCGTCGCCAAGGGCGGCTCGGCCCGCGCGGTCGCGGCCTTTCGGGCACTGATCGAAGAAAAGGGCGGCGAAATCCGCTGCAACGCGGATGTTGACCGCATTCTGGCAGAGCGGGGCCGGGTGCGGGGCGTCGCACTGGCGGGTGGGGAAGAGATCGCTTGCGGATCTGTCCTTGCCTCGGTCGCGCCGGGGCAATTGCAGGATCGGCTTCTGCGGGGGGTGAACCTGCCGGAAGATCAGGCGGCGGCGAAATCCTTCCGTCATGGCCGGGCGAATTTTCAGCTGCACTATGCGCTGGACCGTTGCCCGGAATGGGGGGCGCCGGGGCTGGAAGACGTGGCACTGATCCATCTGGCGGACGGGATCGATTCAGTCTCGAAATCCGCCAACGAGGCTGAGCGCGGCCTGCTGCCTGCGGTGCCGACGATCTGCGTCGGCCAGCCGCACCGGCTTGACGCGTCGCGCTGCCCGGAGGGCAAGGCGATCTTGTGGCTGCAGATCCCGGATGCGCCGCGCGTGGTCAAGGGCGACGCGGGCGGAGAGATCGAGACGGACGGGGGTTGGTCCGAAGCTGTGCGTGAAGCCTTTGCCGACCGGATCGAAGGCATCCTGAAACGCCATATCCGCGATTTTGACAGCATCAAGCTGGCGCGGCACGCCTGCTCCCCCGCCGACCTTCAGGCAATGAACATCAACCTTGTCGGCGGCGATCCTTATGGCGGGCTTTGCAGTATCGACCAGTTCTTCATCTTCCGTCCCTACGCCCATTCGACCAATGGCACCGGTCTGGTGCGCGGGCTGATCCATATCGGCGCGTCCACCCATCCCGGCCCCGGACTTGGGGGCGGGTCTGGCTATCTGGCGGCGAAAAGGCTGGGAGCATGAGCGATCAGTTGCCGCCTGTGCCAGCTTTGGAAACCCCGCTCCGGCTGGGGGAAATCGGGCTGACCAACTTTGCGCCCTACCTGATGAACCGGATCATGGGGCGCTATAATGCCAGCCTGCGGGATGAGATGGTGGGGCTTGGTCTGACCACACCCAAGATGCGAGCACTGGCGGTGCTTTCGGTGATCGAGGGGCCGCTGATCCGCGAACTGGCCGTGTATTCGGTCGTTGAGCAATCCACCTTGTCGCGTGCGCTGGACCAGTTGGCGACCGAGGGGCTGATCCGGCGGGAAACCGATGCGGTGGACAGCCGGGCCACGCGCATCTTTATCACCGAGGCCGGGCGGGCCGCGTTCGAGACATTGTGGCCGCACATGTCCGAAGCCCACGCCCGCATGTTCCGCGGTGTTTCTGCCGAAGAGCAGCGCGCCTTTGTCGGTACGTTGCAGAAAATGTTGACCAATATCCGAAAGCACGAGATCTGACATGGCGGAACGGTCCTTCAAGGCGGAAGTCGAACACCTGCGGCTTGGCGAAGGCCAGACCTTTACCGGCGAAGGCATTCTTGCGATCACCAAGGCGCTGCTGGAAAACGGAGTCGGTTATGTCGGTGGCTATCAGGGCGCGCCGATTTCACATCTGATGGATGTGCTTGCCGATGCCGAGGAACTGCTGGGCGAACTTGGCATCCGGTTCGAGGCCAACGCCAACGAGGCGGCGGCGGCGGCGATGCTGGCGGCAAGCGTGCATTACCCGATCCGGGGGGCGGTGACCTTCAAGGGGTCGGTCGGGGTGAACGTCGCCTCGGACGCGCTGGCCAACCTGGCCTCGTCGGGCGTGACGGGCGGGGCGCTGGTCATCGTGGGCGAGGATTACGGCGAGGGGTCCAGCATCATGCAGGAACGCAGCCACGCCTTTGCGATGAAATCGCAATTCTGGCTTCTGGACCCGCGCCCGAACCTGCCCTGCATCACCAAGGCGGTGAGGGACGGGTTCGAGCTGTCCGAGGCTACGAACACGCCCGTCATGCTGATGGTGCGGATCCGGTCCTGCCATGTGACGGGGTCGTTTCAGACCCGCGACAACCAGCGCCCCACGCTTTCGGTCAAGGACGCCCTGTCGAACCCGCAGTCGGATTTCGCCCGCGTCGTGCTGCCACCGATGTCCTACATGCACGAGCAGGACAAGATCAGGAACCGCTGGCCGGCGGCGGAGACATTCATCCGCGAACGTGGGCTGAACGAGGTGTTCGGCCCCAGATCCGCCCCGGTTGGCCTTGTCCTGCAAGGCGGCATGTACAACGGCGTGATCCGGGCGCTGCAACGGCTGGGGCTGGCCGATCTGCACGGCAATACCGAAGTGCCGCTTTATGTGCTCAACGTCACCTATCCGCTGGTGTCGGATGAGTTTCTTGAGTTCTGCGCAGGCAAGGACCAGATTCTTGTGATCGAGGAAGGCCAGCCGGAATTCATCGAACAGCAGCTGACCACATTCCTGTATCGCTCGGGGTCTACAGTCAAATTGCGTGGAAAGGGCATCCTGCCGATGGCGGGGGAGTATACTGGACAGGTCATGCTGGACGGGCTGACGGCCTTTTTCAAGGACGCCGCCCCCGGCATGTTGCCCGCCATCGTGCGCGCACCAAACGAGGACCGTCCGCAGATACCCGATCTGACCGCGACCGTGCCGATCCGCCCGCCGGGGTTTTGTACAGGTTGCCCGGAACGGCCGATCTTTGCCGCGATGAAGCTGGTGCAGCAGGAAACCGGCAAGCTGCAGATCAGCGCCGATATTGGCTGTCACCTGTTCGCCGCGCTGCCGCCGTTCGAGATTGGCGGGGCGACCATGGGCTATGGCCTTGGCCCTGCCGCCAACGCGGCGTTTGATGGCGGGGGGGAACGTCGCCCGGTGTCGATCATCGGCGATGGGGGATTCTGGCACAACGGGCTGTCGTCCAGCTTTACCAACATGGCCTTCAACAAGTCTGACGGCGTGGCGGTGATCGTGGACAACTACTATTCCGCTGCGACCGGGGGGCAGGACATCATGTCCAGCCGTGCCGACAATCCGACCAAGGCGACCAAACACCCGATCACCAAGGCCCTGCGCGGCATCGGGATCGACTGGGTGCGTCAGGTGGACAATACCTATGACGTGGGCCGGATGCGCGACGTGCTGCGAGAGGCACTGACAACCGATGCACCGGGGCCAAAAGTCATCGTTGCCTCGTCCGAATGCATGTTGAACAAACAGCGGCGCGAAAAGCCTCTGGCGCAAAAGGCGATCAGGGAGGGCCGACGGGTCGAGGCACCGCGCTTTGGCGTGGATGAAGATGTCTGCACCGGCGATCATGCCTGCATCCGCCTGTCAGGATGCCCGTCGCTGTCGGTCAAGAAACTGGACGATCCGTTGCGCGATGATCCGGTCGCCAGCATCGACCAGTCTTGTGTCGGGTGTGGCAACTGCGGCGAGGTGGCCGACGCCGCCGTGCTCTGCCCGTCGTTCTACCGTGCTGACGTGGTGCATAACCCTTCGCCGCTCGAAGCCCGCATTGCCCGCGTTCGCGCGCGCGTGATCGGCTGGCTGCAAACCCGCCGCGCCGCGCGCCGGTTGACCTTTGACGGTGCATCATGACCCTGCCGGACATGTTGCCCGACAGGCTGGCAGGCCTTTTGCCGGACAAAGCCGCCGATCCGCGCCTGTCGGGGATCATCAAGCTGGCGATCCTTGCGGTGGGCGGGCAGGGCGGCGGCGTGCTGACCGCCTGGATCGAGGATGTGGCGCGCTCGGCTGGGTACGCAGCGCAGGCCACGTCCGTTGCGGGCGTCTCGCAGCGGACGGGCGCCACGGTGTACTACGTCGAGATGGCGCCGCATCATGCGGGCGACCCGATGCCGGTGTTTTCGCTGATGCCCGCGCCGGGGGATGTGGACATCATGATTGCCGCCGAGATGATGGAGGCCGGGCGCTCGATCATCCGCGGTTTCGTCACGCCGGACCGGACCACGCTGATCGCGTCCACCCATCGGGCGCTGG
The DNA here is from genome assembly GCF_003443995.1 of Pseudotabrizicola alkalilacus. Taxonomy (GTDB): domain Bacteria; phylum Pseudomonadota; class Alphaproteobacteria; order Rhodobacterales; family Rhodobacteraceae; genus Pseudotabrizicola; species Pseudotabrizicola alkalilacus. Next base: position 213,670 of record NZ_QWEY01000008.1, on the reverse strand, counting down.
CTGTGTCGGAAAAGATGGTTCCGGGGGATGGCATTGCCTCCAGTGGGGAGGTGATGGCGGCGGCCGACATTGCGGCGCGGCGGTTCATCGCGGCGGATTTCGACGCGCTGGCGATTGCGAACGGGTCGGTGATTTCGGCCTCGCTGTTCGGGGCGCTGGCTGGTTCGGGTGCCCTGCCTTTCCCGCGTGAGGCGTTCGAGGCCGCCATTCGGGCGGGTGGCAAGGGGATTGACGGGTCGCTCCGTGCTTTTGGTGCCGCTTTCGACGTGGCGGCCAATCCGGCCGATCAAGGTGTCGCACCCCGGCCTGCGCCCCGGCAAGTGCCCCGCGTCCTTGGTCCGGCCCGGTTGCTTGCCGACTGGGACAGGCTTGTCGCGCGGGTGGCTGCGATGCCTGTTCCGGTGGCAGAGCTTGCCCTTCCTGGCCTGCGCAAGGTCGTTGATTTTCAGGATCTTCGCTATGGCGCGGCCTATCTGGACCATCTGGCAAAGGTGATGGCGCGCGATGATGCTGCCCTGGGGTGGCGGCTGTCGCGTGAGGCGGCAAAGTACATCGCCAATGCCATGGCCTATGACGACATCATCCGGGTGGCCGACCTGAAAACCCGCGGTCGCCGTTTTGACCGCATCCGCAAGGAAATGCGCGTGAAAGACGCGAACCTTCTGCATCTGACCGAGTTTTTCCATCCCCGTGCCGAGGAAACCGTCGGTCTTTTCCCCGCGAAGCTGGGGGCAAAGCTGGAGGCTGACCCGAAATGGATGGCGCGGCTGGACCGCTGGTTCAACAAGGGCCGCCGTCTGCGCACCGACAGTCTGCGCGCCTTTCTGACTCTGCATCTGATCGGCGGTCTGCGGGGCTGGCGGTTGCGCACCCTGCGCCACGCGCAGGAAGAGGCGCATCTGGCGCTCTGGCTGGACCGGGCCCTGTCGCATGTGGCCGGGAATTACGATCTGGCCGTCGAGGTGATCCGCTGCCGCCGCCTGATCAAGGGCTATTCTGATACCCACAAGCGCGGCTTTTCCAAGTTTGACCGGGTGCTGGAAGCCACGGCCGCCGTCTCCGGGCGCGACGATGCCGCCGATTGGTGCCGCCGCCTGCGAGAAGCCGCCCTGAAGGACGAGGATGGCAAGGCGCTGGACGGGGCAATCGCAACAATCCGCAGCTTTGCCTGACGGGCAATGCAGTCGCATGTGACTGCGGCAAGAGGGGAGCGCTGCGCCGCTCTCTCTCTGTTCAGCTTTCCGGCGTGGAAGGCGCTGTTCCAGCACTTCGCGTCCCGCGCTCAAGGTGGCGCGGAGCGTTGGTGCCGGGTTGGGTACGGGTACATGCCAGGGTTTACAAAACCTTCGCATGATCGACGGCAAGGCGTCACATCAGGCCACTAAGCCCCGGATCAAGTCAAATGCCGGGAGAGACAAGGATGCTGGACGTCAAAGCCGTAACGCGTATGTTCGGCACCAAGGCTGCTGTCGATCGCATCAGCTTTACAGTTGATGGCCCGCAGTTTGTTGGCATCATTGGCCGGTCCGGTGCGGGCAAGTCGACATTCCTGCGCATGATGAACCGGCTGACCGATGCCACCTCGGGCGAGATACGGGTGGATGGCCGCAATGTGCTGGCCCTCAAGGGGGCGCAGGCGCGCGCGTGGCAGGGCCAGTGTGCGATGATCTTTCAGCAGTTCAACCTGGTGCCCCGGATGGATGTGGCCTCAAACGTGCTGCACGGCATCCTGAATCGCCGCAGCACTCTGCAGACCATGTTCAACCTGTGGCCCCGTGCAGATATCCTGAAGGCGCTGGATATTCTTGACCGCCTTGGCATCAGCGAGCAGGCCCCGAAACGGGCCGAAGCGCTGTCGGGTGGCCAGCAGCAGCGTGTGGCGATTGCGCGGGCGCTGATGCAGGACCCCAAGATCATTCTGGCCGATGAACCCATCGCCAGCCTTGATCCGATGAACGCCCAGATCGTCATGGATGCGCTGAAACAGATCAATGTCGAAGATGGCCGTATGGTCATCGCCAACCTGCATACGCTGGACACCGCGCGGCGCTATTGCGACCGGGTAATCGGTATGCGCGACGGTCGCATCGTGTTTGATGGCACGCCCGACCAGCTGTCCACCGGCGTCGCCCGCGACATCTACGGTGCCGACGCTTCGTTCAACGAATCCGCGACCTCCACCGCGATTCCCGCTGATGCCACAGCCGACCGCGTCTACGCCGACGCGATGCTGTCCTGATTCCCCTCTTGATTTCCAACGGCCCCTCCGGCCATCAACCACAGGAAACCCTGATGAAACCGCTGCTCCTTTCCCTGATCGCCTCCACCGCCCTTGCCGGCACCGCCATGGCGCAGGACGCCATCACCGGCTTCAACATCGGCATCCTCGGCGGCGAAAACGCCCAGGACCGTATGACCAACACCGAATGCTTCCGCGCCAAAGTCGAAGCGGAGCTTGGCGTTCCGGTCAAGCTCTTCACCCCCGCCGATTATGACGGCGTGATCCAGGGCCTGCTGGGCGGATCGCTCGATTACGCATGGCTGGGTGCCTCGGCCTATGCCAAGACCTACCTGACCAACCCCGAAGCTGTCGAAGTCATCCTGACCAAGCAGAACATCGACGACACCACCGGCTACTACGCTATCGGTTTCGCTCGCGCCGACTCGGGCATCACCTCGATGGACGAAGCCAAGGGCAAGACCTTTGCCTTTGCCGATCCGAACTCCACCTCGGGCTATCTGGTGCCCGGCGCCGAGCTTATGGAAGCCTATGGCCCGCTGGAGAACTATTTCTCCGAAGTCAAAATGTCGGGCGGCCATGAGCAGTCTATCGTTGGTGTTGCCAATGGCGATTTTGATGCTGCCGTGGCATGGGCCGATGGTCTGGGCGAATGGGAAGATGGCTTCACCTCAGGCGCATTCCGCAAATCTGCTGACTCCGGCTTCGTCGACATGAGCGACATTGTTGAAATCTGGCGCTCGAAACTGATTCCCGAAGGCCCGATGGTCCTGCGCAAGTCGCTGCCGCAAGACGTCAAGACCAAGATGACCGCCATGCTCGACACCATGTGGGAAACCGATCCGGAATGCGCCTATAACGTCGCCGCCGGTGAGGCAAAAGACTTCGTTCCGGTCACCCACGAAGACTATCTGGGCATCATCGCCGCCCGCAAGCTTCAAGAAAACATGTAATTTAAAATTACGATCTGCCGGGCTGCCCCATGGGTGGCCCGGCAATTTTTTGGGGACCGGACATGGTTGATATCGCCTTCGGGCCAGAGCGGGGAAAGCGCCCCGACACTGCCAACATTCAGGACAGCTATCTCGACATGGTCCGCCGCAAGCGGATGTATGGCGGTATTCTTCTGGTTATCTTCATCGCTTTGATGTCTTCCGGCTGGATACTGGCCGATGACCGCAACGCCGGTGGGTTCTGGAACGGTCTGCACCAGGTCTTCGACTTCCCCTCCGAGGTCTTGTCCGAAGCATGGGAGAAACGCGCCAGCCTCCCGGCTATTTTCATCGAACACATCCCGGCATTGATCGAGACGCTGAACATCGCCGCCGTCGCCACCCTGCTGGGCGCACTGGCGGCCATGTCGCTATCGCTGCTCGCCACCCGCGGCCTTGCCCGGTGGCCACGCCTGATCCCGCTGTTCCGTCGCACGATGGACGGGCTTCGCGCCATCCCCGAGATCGTGATTGCGCTGGTGCTGATCTATATCCTCGGCGGCGGTCCGGTCCCCGCCGTCATCGCCATTGCGCTGCATACCGGCGGCGCTTTGGGCAAGCTTTTCTCCGAAGTCGCGGAAAATGCCGATCTGAAACCCGTCGAAGGCCTTGCCTCGGTTGGCGCGAACTGGTCGCAGCGCATGTGGCTGGGCGTGATCCCGCAGGTGGCCCCGAACTGGCTGAGCTACGCGCTTTTGCGGTTCGAGATCAACGTCCGTGCCTCTGCGATCCTTGGCTTTGTCGGCGAAGGCGGCATCGGCCATGACCTTAAACTCGCAATGCAATGGGGACAGGGCCGCTATGACCAGGTGGTCGCGATCTTCCTTTTGCTGTTTTTCGCCATCGTGGTCATCGACCGCATCTCCGACCATTACCGCAACAAGCTGGTGAAGGGAGCCGCCTTGTGACCATGACCGCACTGTCTCCGTCTCTTGCCGAAACCGTGGTGCGGGGCTTTGACCGCAAGCGCCGCTTTGCAATTGGCGTTCCGCTGGCGATCCTTGCCTATCTGCTTTACGCCGCCGTCAGCTTTGACCTGGCCGGGCTTGTCGGCCGCGCGCGGCTGGACAATGCCGCGATCCTTCTGGGGGATTTCTGGTCGCACAAAACCCATGTCAGCCGCGACAACCGCTCGGGCAAGGTCGTCGTCGCCATCGAGGGCGAAAGCAAGGGAACTTATCCCGACGGCATGCTGCCCGATTGGGTGACAATGGCAGGCGCGGTCACGACCATCGACCTTGGGACCGGCCATGTCGTGACCTATGACGATGCTGGCGCGCGCTTTGTCGTGCCGGGGTATGGCACAATCGACATCCGCCCCGAAGGCGGCAAGCCGGTGCTGACCGCGCCAGAGCCGATCCCGGGCTGGATATCTGTCGCGGAAAACAAGGTTTCGGTCACCACCGCTGCTGGTCGCTTCAGCTACACCCGATCCAAGGTGGAAACCTTCAGGTATCAGCCCGGCTGGGAGTTGTGGTTCTTTACCCTCGACAGCCCGTTCTATGGCAAGAGCGTCGGAGAGTTGGCTGCCCTTGCCACCATGGGCGACCGGATCGACCCCGATCGCTCGAATCTGGGCTATATGGCCAGCGAATTCTGGACCAACAAGATGTGGCGGCATGGTGATGTGGCCTGGGCGATCTTCGAGACCATCCTGATGGCCTTTCTGGGCACGACGGCTGCAGCGCTGGTGGCCCTGCCGCTGGGGTTCCTTGCGGCCCGCAACTTCATGCCGCTTGGCCCCTTGCGCTTTGCCGCGCGTCGGCTGTTCGATTTCATCCGCGGGGTGGACGGGCTGATCTGGACCATCATTCTGAGCCGCGCCTTTGGTCCCGGACCGATGACCGGGGCCATTGCGATTGCCATCACGGACACCGGGTCATTCGGGAAGATGTTCTCTGAAGCTTTGGAAAACATTGACAGCAAGCAGGTCGAAGGAGTCGGGTCCACCGGGGCCAATGCGCTGCAAAAGGCCCGGTTCGGTGTTATTCCGCAGATCACACCAGTTCTAGTCAGCCAGGTGCTTTACTACCTTGAATCCAATACCCGAAGCGCCACCGTGATCGGCGCGATTGTCGGCGGCGGCATCGGACTGCTGTTGACCCAAGCGATCATCACTCAGAAGGACTGGGAAGAGGTCGCCTATTACATGGTCTTGATCGTGCTGATGGTGATGCTGATGGACAGCCTGTCAGGCTGGTTGCGCCGCAAGCTGATCAAGGGCAGCTGAGATGCCGAAGCTCTCGCCAACCGAACCCCTGATCCATGAAGGCGCCAAGATCGCCAACTCCACCTTTGGCGTTTATTGCGAGGTGGGGGCGGGGTCGATCGTGGTCAACTCTGCCTTTCAGGATTACGCCTATTGCGACCGCATGGCTGATATTGCCAATACGACCGTCGGCACATTTTCCAACATCGCGGCGATGACCCGGATTGGCCCGACCGATCACCCCTATCAGAATGCGGCGCAGCACCACTTCCTGTATCGGTCCTCGTATTACTGGGATGATGTCGAGGATGACGCGGCGTTCTTTGCCGCCCGTGCTGCCCGCCGCACCACCTTGGGGGCTGATTGCTGGATTGGCCATGGGGCGATCATCAAACCGGAAACTCATGTGGGCATCGGGGCAATTGTTGCCAGCGGTGCCGTGGTGACCAAAGATGTCGCGCCGTTCATGATCGTGGCGGGCTGCCCCGCCGTGCCGATCCGCGCGCGGTTTTCGCAAACCGTGATCGACCGCCTGCTGGCGCTGGCCTGGTGGGACTGGGACCATCATGCCCTTCGGTCGGCCTTGATGGATTTCCGTTCCCTGAAGGCAGAGGCGTTCCTGGAGAAATACAACGCCTGACTGTGACCGTCATCCGGCACCACCGGCTTTGCGTCATGCCAAGACTCAAGGCGCGATTACGTCTTCGGAGACCCTGCAGGGTCAGAGGATCGCTGTCTCAGGTCAGCCGTGCCCAGACCTTTGCCGCCAGCGCCCCGGACAGATGCGCCACGCGACCGTGGCACAGGGTCAATTCCACCCGATGTGTTTCGGGATTGACCGCCACCATATCGGCCCGCGCACCAATGCCAAGATGCCCGCGGTCCGCAAGCCCGGCAATGCGTGCCGGATGGATCGAGATCATGGCCCAGGCCTCTGGCAGGCCTAAGACACCGCGTTCGACCAGCGCCCACGCGGCTTGGGGCAGGGCAGGGTAATAGTAATCCGACACCAGAGCATCACAAAGTCCGGCCTCGATCAGATCTTGCGCCGCAATGTTGCCGGATTGGCTGCCGCCACGCACCACATTGGGGGCACCCATCAGCACCGGTTCGTTCACCACATGGGCCGCACGGGCAGCGTCAAAGCTGGTGGGAAACTCGCAGATCTGCGCGCCCAGCCCGCGATAAAAGGCGCGCGTCTCGGCAGTGTCGTCATCATGTGACCCCATCCGAAGGCCCTGTGCCGCGAAGTCTGCTGCGATCTGGCGCAAGGCTTGCGGCACCATTGGGCCTTGCGCGTCGGCGGCGGTGACAATGGCGAGCATCTCATCGGGCGCGCGACGGGTCTGTGCGGCTCATTGAGCGAAACGCTCCGGCTGGTCGCGCGCCATGTCCATCGCCTCTGGCAGGTGGTTGTTAAACACCACGTAATCCACGCCAAAGCGCGTCACCGCCGCGCGGACCGCCGCGTGCTGGTCGATGACGTGGGTCTCCAGCCGGATCTGCACGCGCACATCCGCCAGCACCTGCGCACGCACCTCTTGCAGGGCTTCCAGCAACGCCTCACAGGCCGGACCCGAGCGGAACCCGCCTTCCCAGCTCCAGCTTTGGGCGAACCATGCAGTGGTCACGCCGTTCACCGCCAACTCTGCCGCAGCCGAGGCCAACGCTTTTTTCGGCTCGAACGGGGCCGAAGGGCGCGGCGACAAATGCCGCTCGAACCCGTCGCCATGCAGGTCGATGATGCCGGGAAGCAGGATGTAGCCGGTCAGGTCCACTTCGGGGGCCGGGCCATCGACAATCACGCCATCCGCAATTGTCACAGGGTGATCGGCCAGAGCGCCACCGATCAGGGTCTGCGCATGGGTCAGGCGAAGGGGAGGCAGGCGGGGCATCAGGGAACCTATCTGAAAGGCCCCCGGCTATCGGGTTTTCGTGTCAGCCCTGTGACAGATCAGCCCTCGGCATTCAGCGTCAAGATCACCCGGTCGCCCGCAAACCAGGTGGTGCCATATTCCACCGGCACCCCTGCACCGTCGACGTTTACCGCAACCGAGCGCAAGACCGGGCTGCCTTCCTGCACCTGCAATGCCAGCGCCAGCACCGGGTCGGCCAGCTTGGCGGTCAGCCGCGTCTCGGCCCTCGTGTAATCGGCAAGGCCACAGGCCGCCAACGCCTCCGTGACCGAATGTTGCGCGGCCATTGCCGCCAAAAGCTCTGGAAAGCGCGTCGCCGGGAACACCGATTGGAACGCGGCCAAGGGCTGGCCATCGGCCAGCGACACGCCCTCGATCACATGGACCATATCCCCCGGTGCGATCCGCAGCGCCTGCGCCTCGCCCCCGCTGGCGGGGCGGCTTTCCAGCCGGCTGATCCGGCGCGACGGCGCGCGGCCGCTGTCGCGGATGTTCTGATGAAACCGCACGCGGCGACCCAGCGCGTAATCGGTGGGCGAGGTCGCCACAAACACCCCCGCGCCGCGCCGGGCATGCAGGGTGCCCGCCTCGATCAACGGGCCAAGCCCCTGCCGCACCGTATGCCGGTTGACGCCAAAGCGCGCGGCAAGGGCGGCCTCGGTCGGCAGTTTGTCACCGGGGCGATAGAGACCAGCCGCAATCTCTGCGCCAAGCGTGTGGGCGATGCTGCGCCAGAGCGGGGTACGGGCCATGCGTCACAGAACTTTCACGTGCATCAGCTGGGGAATCGGCCTAGATGTTGTCTAGTTGTATAGTAAGATAGACAACTTCGCAAGCTGTCGGGACTTCAGATGACCAGTCATACCGCCACATTCGACCGCAAGACATGGATGGGCCTGCTGGCCCGCGCCAAGCCTGAAAGGCTGGCCCAGTTGTTTCCGGAGCTTCCGGCCCATGAGTTGCTGCGCCCGCCGGAAATTGGCGCGGTGATGGTGCAGGGCAGGGCCGGGGGGGCGGGGTCTGCGTTCAATCTGGGCGAGATGACGGTCACGCGCTGCGCGCTGCGCCTGATCTCGGGGGCTGTTGGCCACGCCCATGTGCAGGGGCGCGACAAGCCTCATGCCACCCGCGCCGCCGTGGTCGATGCGCTGATGCAGACCGATCAGGCCGCCGCCCTGGCCGCGCAGGTGCTGGCCCCGCTGCAAGACGAAGAACGCGTGCGTCGCAGTGCCCGCGCTGCCAGGGCGGCTGCCACCAAAGTAGAGTTTTTCACCCTTGTCCGGGGAGAGGATCAATGACCCCCGAAGCCCTTCTTGGCGGGTTTGCCGATGCGCCTGTGCAATCGGCCCATGCCTTTCGTGCCAGCCTAGAGGCTCTGGCCCGCCCCGGAACCTTGCAGCATTTGACAGGAGCAATCCCGCCCGCACCGATGTCGGTCGCCGCCGGGGTGCTGGTCCTGACGCTGTGCGATGGCACGACGCCAGTTCATCTGGCGGGCGGGCATGATTGCGGCCCTTTGCGCGACTGGATCACCTTTCACACCGGCGCGCCTTTGGTGGCAGCCGAAGCGGCGGTTTTTGCAATCGGGGCTTGGGGTGCGCTGCAACCCGTCAGCCGCTTTGCCATCGGCCAGCCCGACTACCCCGACCGCAGCGCCACGCTGATCATCGAGATGCCCGAACTGACCGCCGAAGGTCCGCGCTTGACAGGGCCGGGGATCCGGCGCGCGGCCCACCTCTCGCTGCCCGCAATCACCGAATTCGCGGTCAACAGCGCGCTGTTCCCGCTGGGATTTGATTGCTTTTTCACCGCAGGCCAGCAGGTCGCAGGCCTGCCGCGCTCCACCAGAATTGAGGCTGCCTGATGTATGTTGCCGTCAAAGGGGGCGAGCGGGCCATTGATGCCGCCCACGCCTGGCTTGCCGCCGAACGGCGCGGCGATACTGGGATCGCCGCGCTGTCGGTGGCACAAATCCGCGAGCAACTGGCTCTGGCGGTCAATCGGGTGATGGCCGAGGGGTCGCTGTATGACCCCGATCTGGCGGCGCTTGCGATCAAACAGGCCCGGGGCGATCTGATTGAAGCGGTGTTCCTGATCTGCGCCTATCGCACCACGCTGCCCCGGTTTGGGTCATCGCGCCCGATCAACACCGGCGACATGGCGCTGACCCGCCGCATCTCGGCCACCTTCAAGGATCTGCCGGGCGGGCAGATCCTTGGGCCGACCTTTGACTATACCCACCGTTTGCTGGACTTCGCCCTGATGGCCGAAGGTGAGGCGCCTCTGGCGGCCCCCCCACCCCCATCCCCTCCCCACAGAGGGGGAGGGGAGGCGCCTTTGCCTGCCACCCTCCCGCATTTGGACACCCCGGTGCCTCCCTCCCCCCTCGTGGGGGAGGGATGGGGTGGGGGGGGCACTCCCGCCCCTGTCCCGCATGTCACGGATTTCCTCAACCGCGACGGGCTGATCCAGTCGGAGGTGCCCTCTGACGCCACGCCGCCGGACCTGACGCGTGAGCCGATGGAACTGCCGGCCTCGCGGCCCCTGCGCCTGCAGGCGCTGACGCGCGGGGATGAAGGGTTTGTGCTGTCCCTCGCCTATTCCACCCAGCGCGGCTATGGCCGCACCCATGCCTTTGTCGGCGAATTGCGCATCGGCACTGTCGCCGTTGAAATGGACATTCCCGAACTGGGCTTTGCAGTCGACATCGGCGAGATTGAGGTGACCGAATGCGAAACGGTGAACCAGTTCACCGGATCAAGAACCGAGCCGCCGCAATTTACCCGAGGCTACGGGCTGGTTTTTGGTCAGACCGAACGCAAGGCGATATCAATGAGTCTGGTGGACCGGGCTCTGCGCTGGAAAGAGCTTGGCGAAGATTTCATCGGCGCACCCGCGCAGGATGAGGAATTTGTGCTGATGCATGCCGACAACGTGCAGGCAACCGGGTTTCTGGAGCATATCAAACTGCCGCATTACGTCGATTTCCAATCGGAGCTGGAACTGATCCGCCGCCTGCGCGCCGAGGCGATCACCCAAAGGGAGGCCGCAGAATGACCGCTGGGGACTATAATTTTGCCTACCTCGACGAACAGACCAAGTGCATGATCCGTCGCGCGATTCTGAAGGGCATTGCCGTGCCCGGCTATCAGGTGCCTTTTGCCAGCCGCGAAATGCCCATGCCTTACGGCTGGGGCACCGGCGGGGTGCAGGTGACGGCGGCCTGCCTGACCCCGGATGACACGCTGAAGGTTATCGACCAGGGTGCTGATGACACCACCAACGCCGTGTCGATCCGCAAGTTTTTTCAGCGCACCGCAGGCGTCGCGGTGACCGAGGCCACCGCTGAGGCCACGATCATCCAGACCCGCCACCGCATCCCCGAAACCGCCCTGACAGAGGGGCAGATTCTGGTGTATCAGGTGCCGATCCCCGAACCCCTGCGCTTTCTGGAACCGCGCGAAACCGAGACGCGCAAGATGCACGAGTTGGAAGAATACGGGCTTATGCATGTAAAGCTGTACGAAGACATCGCGCGGCACGGCCAGATTGCCACCTCATACGCCTATCCGGTCAAGGTCGAGGGGCGCTATGTCATGGACCCCTCACCGATCCCCAAGTTTGACAACCCAAAGCTGTCGGACAGCTCGGCGATCCAGCTGTTCGGGGCAGGGCGCGAGCAGCGCATCTATGCGCTGCCGCCTTATACTCATGTCGTCAGTCTTGATTTCGACGACCACCCTTTTGTGGCCTCCAAGGCTGCGCATGACTGCGACCTGTGTGGCGCAGCCGACAGCTATCTGGATGAGGTGATTACCGACGATCTGGGTGGGCGGATGTTTGTCTGCTCGGATACGGATTTTTGCCGCTGCCGCCGCGCGGCAGGGCATACGGGCCGCCTTGGCGCGCCCGTGACCGCATCCCGGACCGTTGCCCCCCCACCCCCTCCCTCCCCCACAAGGGGGGAGGGGGGCGCTGATCCTGACCTGTCGGATCCTGGTGCCTCCCCTCCCCCTTGTGGGGAGGGGTTGGGGGTGGGGGGCCACCGTCACGACATCAAGGAGACGGCAGAATGACCGCGCATGACCGCAGCCTGTCAGACCGCCCGCTGTTTCAGGTGCAAAACCTGTCGAAATACTACGGTGCCCGCATTGGTTGTGCTGATGTATCCTTTGACCTTTACCCCGGCGAGGTGCTGGGGATTGTCGGCGAAAGCGGGTCGGGCAAATCGACGCTGCTGTCCTGCCTTGCTGGCCACATGGCGCCCGATACCGGCCGGGTGATCTTTGACACTGCGCTTGGCCCGCGCGATACTGTGACAATGGGCGAGGCCGAGCGCCGCCGGATGGGGCGCACGGATTGGGCCTTTGTCCATCAGAACCCGCGTGACGGGTTGCGGATGGGGGTTTCTGCGGGCGGCAATGTCGGTGAACGGCTGATGGCGATTGGCGCGCGGCACTATGGCGACATTCGCGACAAGTCCATCGACTGGCTGGGCAGGGTCGAGATTGCCGCTGACCGCATCGACGACCGACCGCGGGCCTTTTCGGGTGGCATGCAGCAACGTCTGCAGATTGCCCGCAATCTGGTGACCGGCCCGCGTCTGGTGTTCATGGACGAACCGACCGGAGGGCTGGATGTCAGCGTGCAGGCCCGGCTGCTGGATCTTTTGCGCGGATTGGTGCGTGAAATGGGGCTTTCGGCCATCATCGTCACGCATGATCTGGCAGTTGTGCGTCTGCTGGCCGATCGTCTGATGGTGATGAAGGGCGGGCATGTGGTAGAGCAGGGCCTGACCGATCAGGTGCTGGACGATCCGCAGCACGCCTATACCCAGCTTCTTGTCAGCTCTGTGCTTCAGGTGTGAAATGATTGAAATTCGAGACCTGTGCAAAAGCTTTACCCTGCATAACCAGGGTGCTGCGGTGATCCCGGTGATGGCGGGGGCGAACCTGAGTGTCGCGCGCGGCGACTGCGTCGGGCTGATTGGCGCATCGGGCGCAGGCAAATCCACGCTGATGCGGATGGTCTGGGGCAATTATCTGGCCGCCTCGGGCAGCATCCGGGTCGGCACGCTGGATGTGGCAACGGCCCAGCCGCGCCAGATCATTCGGTTGCGGCGCGAGACTTTGGGCTATGTCAGCCAGTTCCTGCGCGTGGTGCCGCGCGTGCCGACGCTGGAGGTGGTGGCCGAACCCCTCCTGAACCTCGGCATGCCCGCAGATCAGGCCCGCGACCGCGCGGCGTCGTTACTGGCGCGGCTGAACATTCCCGAAAGGTTGTGGACCCTGTCGCCCACCACCTTTTCGGGGGGCGAACAGCAGCGCGTCAACATCGCGCGCGGCTTTGCCCACCCTTATCCCGCTCTCTTGCTGGATGAACCCACCGCCAGCCTTGATGCGGTGAACCGCGAGGTGGTGCTGACCCTGATCGAAGAGGCCAAGGCGCGCGGGGCGGCGATTCTGGGCATCTTTCATGACGAGGCTGCACGGGACCGGGTCTGCGACCGCGTGGTTGATGTGCGGACCTTCATGCCGCGGGCGGCCTGATGCGGCTGTTCTTCGTTGTAGGCCCCTCGGGCGTGGGCAAGGATACGCTGTTGTCGGGTGCCATCGCCGCCGACCCCGCCCTGCATTGGGCGCGGCGTGCCATCACCCGGCCGGAAAGTGCCGGGGGCGAGCCGTTTGAAGGTGTGACGGAAGCTGAGTTTTCCAATCGGCTGGCGCGCGGTGATTTTGCGCTGCATTGGGACGCCCACGGTCTGAGCTATGGTGTGCCGCACACCGAGCTTCCTTTGGGGCGCGATGTGTTGCTGAACGGCTCCCGCGCGGCGATTGCTCAGGCGTTGGCAGCCTTTCCCGGACTGCGCATCATCCATATCACAGCGCCGGTCCCAGTGCTGGCCGAGCGCCTTTTGGGTCGGGGCCGTGAAAGCCGCGACCAGATCGAGGCCCGGCTGATCCGCGCCGACCAGCCGCTGCACGCAGCGGTTCCGGTGATCGAGATTGCCAATGACACCACCCCCGAGGCCGGCGTTGCCCGCCTGCTTCAGGCGCTCAGGGCATAGCGGTGCAGCAAATGGAACCGCCCCGCCTGATCTTCGCCACAAAGGCACAGATCCTGCAGGATAAAGGGTTGCGGGATCAGCCCGGAAAAATGCGCCTCGGCCGCGATTTGCAGGCGCGAGGCGTCTTTGCCCTCGAGGCGGCCCGAGAGGGTCAGGTGGAACTGAAACTCTTCCATGACGTAAGGATAGCCGTATTCCGCCAGAAAACCGCGCTGCCGGTCAGTCAGACGGTCAGGTCTGCGGCGGGCGACTTCGGCATCGGTCAGGGGCGCGCGGAACCGGTCAAGCGTCTGCACCACCTTGGCGGCCAGACCGACGAGGTCGGGATGCGGGGCGGGAACAAGGGCCAGGAACCCCTTCAGCAAGACGATCTGCAAGGCTGGCATCTGAACAGGACACAGGGTGGTGGCCAGGTGCCTGGTGCTGTCTGCCAACTCGGTCGCCGTCACGCCTTCGGCCAGCCGGAACGGCGGCTTGATCGTGCCGTGGAAGCCGTATTTGCGCGGATCAGAGGTCAGCTCTGCCAGCCCGTCGACATCGGGTTGCACAACCGCGCAGCCGCGCGCCAGATCCCAGCCCAGCCACTGGGCTGCGGCATCGGCAAAAGCCCCCGGACGAGGCGCGTAGTAGATCGCAAAGCGTTTCATCTGGTCCATGCCCGCAGTCCCTAACCGTGCTTTGTCACGCCCTTGTGACACATTCCTGCCAAGCCCACCCCAGTCACGCCGACCCCGTCAACCGGAAAGCCAGAAGATGACCGAGACAACCCTTGCCAATGCCAAACTTGTCCTGCCGACCGAGGTGATTCACGGCGCGATCCGCATCGAGAACGGCCATATCACGGCGATTGATTCTGGGGCCACAGTCCCGGCGGGGGCGATTGATTGCGAGGGCGATCTGGTGATGCCGGGATTGATCGAGCTCCATACCGACAATCTTGAGCGTCATATCGAACCGCGCCCGCGCGTGAACTGGCCCCATGCCAGCGCCATCATCGCACATGACGGGGAACTGGCGTCGGTCGGGATTACCACGGTGTTTGACGCGCTGCGCGTCGGCTCGGTTGTGTCGAACAAAAAGGCCAATTACGGTGAATATGCCCGGAAACTGGCCGATGAAATTCTGGACTTGCGGGCCAAGGGAGCCCTGCGCATCAGCCACTTTCTCCATTTGCGGGCTGAAGTGTGTTCCGAAACCCTGATCGAAGAACTGGCCAAATTCGGCCCCGACGACCGTATCGGCATCGTGTCGCTGATGGACCACACCCCCGGCCAACGACAGTTCCGCGACCTGACGCAACTGCGCGCCTACGTTTGCGGCAAGCATGGCCTGTCGGAAGCCGAGTTCGAATCCCATGTCGCTGATCAGGTGGCCCTGTCGGCACGGCTTGGCACTGCACATGAGGCCGCCGCCGTGTCCGAGTCCCGCCGGTTTGGCGCGGTGCTGGCCAGCCATGATGACACTACCGCCGAACAGGTGGCGATATCTGCCCGCCACGGCGCGCATTTTGCGGAATTCCCCACCACGATCGAGGCCGCCCGTGCCTGCCGCGACCACGGTACGCTGGTGATGATGGGCGCGCCGAACCTGATCCGGGGCGGATCGCATTCCGGCAATGTCGCGGCGCACAAACTGGCCGAGGCTGATCTGCTGGACATCGTGTCTTCCGACTATGTGCCCTCGGCCCTTCTGTCGGCGGCGCTGATGCTTGGTGACCTGTGGGGCGACGTGGCGCGGGGGGTGCGCACTGTCACCCAGGCACCGGGCCGGGCTGCGGGTCTGACCGACCGGGGCCATCTGGATATGGGCGCGCGCGGCGATGTGATCCGCGTGGCGCGGGTGGCTGGCGCTGCGGCGCTGCGGGGCACCTGGGTTCAGGGACGGCGGGTCGGCTGACGGGCTCTCCCGATCTTTGGCGGTCAAGGGGGATGGCAGCCAAAGCGGCCCGCGAGACCACCTGCCGACACATCTGGCGCGGGCGACGGGCGGTTATGGCGCAAAGCCCGCCATTGGGGTCGTTGTCATCGGCGACAGCAGAGCATGAAGCAACGCTCTGCTGCGCATGGGTCAGATGCACCGGAGATGCGCGCCTTTTATGCGCTTTTGCCAGACCGGCAGCTTTTTCCCGGTGAACAGTAGCGGAATTTCTGCGTGTGTCAGGCGGACATTCCGTCTGGCGCATGATGCAGACAGCATTCAGCCGAACGGCCACACCTCTGGCTTGGGTGTGATGGGCAGGACGTCAGAAATGAACCCCTGCAGCGGCGTGTCGAGCCAGAGGTGCAATGTCACGCCGCCCGGCTCCAGGGCCAGTGAATGCACCGCGTCCGGGTGCGGATCGCGGTGTACCGCATGGGCTGTCGAAGGGGAAATCAGGCAACTGACCGTGCCGATTTGTCCGGTAATGGCGCGGTGAACATGTCCGGAGATCATTTTCGCTGTTCCGCGATAGCCTTGCAACCGCTGCAGCAAGGTTGCCCCGTTTCTCAGATTGTCGGCATCCATGGCCGGTATCCCCGAGGGAAGCCACGGATGATGGGTCGCCACGATCACCGGCTGTCCGTCAAGACCGGCCAGCGTTTGATCAAGAAAGGCAAAGCCTTCGTCGGCCAGCCATCCGTGATGCGCGCCGTCCATCAAGGTATCCAGACCGATCAGCGCAAAGGGTCCAAAATCGCGTAGCCACTGGATCGGGCCTGCGGCGGGCATCCAATGCTCTGTGGAAAACGCCCGGCGCATGCCGTCATGGCTGTCGTGATTGCCGGGAATGGCCTGCCAGGGCAGGTGCAGATCGGCCATTATTTCTTTGAAATGGGCATATTCCTCGTCGGTTCCGTGATCTGTCAGATCGCCGGTGACGATGGCGCAATCAATCGGGCCAAGCTCTGGCAGGCGTTCGTTGATCGAGGCCACCGCGCGGCGCAGCGCCGTGGCGGTATCTGAATGGCCGCAGACAAGATCGCCTTTGGCGACAATATGGGGGTCACTGATCTGGATAAATGCGGGCATTCAGGCTGCGGCTTTCTCGGGTTCAAGGGTGAGGATGGCGTGTGGTGCGATGGTCACGCGCACGGTTTCGCCCGGTTTGGGCGCTGTCAGGCCCTGGTGCAGGCAAAACAGGGGGGCATCGGTCGCGCCGGACAGGGCAATCCGGTAATGCGTGCCCAGAAAGGTGACGGTTTCCACCCGCGCGGTCAGGGGGCCGTCGGCGGTGATCTTCACATCTTCGGCGCGCACAAAGGCGGCTTTTCCAGTGGCGGTGGCGTTCAGCGTCAGGTCTCCGCCAGGCAGGTGCAGGGTGCCGCCGTCAATCTTGCCTCCCAGCGGCATCGAATTGCCGACAAACCGCGCGACAAAGGCGGTTTCCGGCGCGCGATACAGCGCCTCGGGCGTGCCGATCTGGGCCACACGACCCTGGCTCATCACCGCCACGCGGTCGGCAATCGCCATCGCCTCGTCCTGATCGTGGGTCACAAAGATGGCGGTGATGCCGAACTGGCGCAGCAGCGCTGCCAGTTCATCGCGCAAGGTACCGCGCAGGGCGGCGTCCAGTGCCGAAAGCGGTTCATCCAGCAAAAGCAGGCGCGGGCGGGGGGCAAAGGCACGGGCCAGCGCAACCCGCTGGCGTTGGCCGCCCGACAGCGCAGTGATCGTGCGCCCGGCATAGGGTTCCAGCCGGCACAGGGCGATCACCTCGTCCACCCGCGCGTCAATCGCCGCGCGGGGCAGGCGCTGCATCTTAAGCCCGTAGCCGATGTTGCCCCGCACCGACATGTTGGGAAACAGCGCATAGGACTGAAACACCATTCCCACTTTGCGCCGTTCGACCGGCTGATGGGTCATATCGTCGTCCTTGAACCGGATCGACGCCCCAGCATCTGCGGTTTCCAGCCCTGCAATGATCCGCAATAGCGTGGTCTTGCCACAGCCTGACGGGCCCAGAAGCGACACGATCTCGCCTTCTGCTATATCCAGATCGGTGGGCAGCAGGGCACGGGTGCCGCCGGGAAAGGTCTTGGCGATGTTGCGAAGCGTCAGGGTCATCGGGTTATCCTTTGCGCACGGGCGCTGGCCCATTGCATGGCCAGAAGCAGCGGGACGATCATCACAAAGAAGATCAGGGTGTAGGCCGATGCAATTTCCAGCCGCATCGAGGCGTAGCTGTCCGCCAGTCCCACCGGCAGGGTCTTCAGATAGGGGGTGTGCAGCATCCAGGTCAGGTTGAACTCGCCGATCGACAGGGTGACGACGGTCAGCGCCCCTGCCAGAATGCCCGGCAGCGCGTTGGGGATCACAATGTCGACGAACCGCCGTGCCGGGCCAGCCCCAAGGCTGGCGGCGCCTTCCTCCAGCGTTTTGAGGTCAATGGCAGCCAGAACCGACATGACCGCACGCACCATGAAGGGCAGGGTGTAAAGCACATGGCCGACCAGAATGAAGGTCCAACTGAGCCGGAAGCCCTTGTAGCTGCCGTAAAGCTGCAAAAGCGCCAGAGCAAGCGCAAGGCCGGGAATGGCCAGTGGCAGCGAGATGAATTCCTCCAGCGCCCGCGTCAGGCGGCCCGGATTGCGCGCCATGGCATAGGCGGCGGGCACCCCGATCAGCAGCGTCATCACCAGACAGGCCAGCGCAATGCCCAGCGACAGAAAGATCGAACCTGAGTAAAGCGCCCAGACTTCGATGACCCATTTCAGCGTCAGGCCGGATTTCAGCCCCTGAAAGTAGTTCACGGTCAGCCCCGCCAGCACCGACTGGATCGTCGGAACCAGCAAAAACGCGGCGGCCAGCAGGGTGACGGCCAGTTGCAGCGCTTTTCCTATCCGCATTGTCTCAGCCCCCCGCCGCGACGGTGGTGCCTGAAAACATCCGGGCGACGAACAGGATCACCCATGTCACAAGGCCAAGGCAGACCGACAGCGCTGCGGCCATGGCGATATTCGCCGACAGCGTGAATTCGGTGTAGATCACCATCGGCAGCACATCAATGTTGGTGGCCAGCGTAAAGGCGGTGCCAAAGGCCCCCATCGCAGTGGCAAAGGCAATTGCCCCCGCCGCGATCAGTGCCGGGGCCAGTGCAGGCAACAGCACATCCAGCACCACCCGATGCTGGGGCGCGCCCAGCGTGCGGGCGGCTTCTTCCAGCGCGGGGTCGATCTTTTCCGCCGCTGCCATGACGGTCAAGAGAACACGCGGGATCGAGAAATAGAGATAGCCAAGGAACAGCCCGAAGATCGAATAGGCAAACACCACATGACCGGGCAGGAGCGTGTTGAACAGCCCCTGCCGCCCGCCCAGCAAGATGATCATGAACCCCACGACAACGCCGGGAAAGGCGAGGGGCAAGGTCAGGATGGACAGCAAGACGCTTCGGCCGCGAAAATGGTTGCGGGTCAAGAACACCCCCGCCGTGGTGGACACCGCCAAGGCAGCAGCGGTGACGGCCAGCGAGACCAGCACCGTTTGTACCAGCGTCGTCAGATAGCGTGGTGTCTGCAGGATTTGCAGATAGATGCCCCAACCCGCCTCGCCCTCGCCCGAGGACAGGATCAGCCGCACGATGGGCAGCGCCAGAAAGGTCAGCGCAAAGACGGCCAATGGCACAAGGCACAGGGCGACGAATAGTCGGGATGACATGCAGCGTTCCTTTTTGACGGGCAGAAGGCGGGCAGGGCGCAAAGACCCTGCCCGGACCGGTTACTTCACCTCGGCCAGATAGCGCTCGCCAAAGCCTTTCTGAGCGGCAGCCATGGCGCTATAGTCGACCGCGATCGCACGCTCGTAATCGGCATCCGGCAGGAACCGTGCGGCCACTTCGGCTGGCAGTGCCACCGGGCGGGCGGGCTTGAGATAGGCGTTGGTCCAGATCGCCTGACCTTCATCCGACAGGATGAAGTCTAGCGCCTTTTTGCCGGCTTCGGCATTCGGCGCGCCAGCGACAAGGCTCATGACGTAGGGAACGCGGATCGTACCTTCGCAGGGCAGCACGAATTCGAACGCGCCGGTTTCATTGTATTTGGCGCGGTAGGCGTTGAAATCGTAATCAAAAAGGATCGGAATTTCACCCGACACGACACGGGCAAACGAGGTCTGCTTTGGCACGATCGGGCTATTGGCGGCCAGGTCGTTGAAATACTTGATTGCCGGGTCAAAATTGGTCAGATCGCCGCCGAAGGCGTGGTTGACGGCAACCGCACCGGCATAGCCGACAAAGGCCGAGGCCGGGTCCAGATAGCCGACCATGCCCCGGTATTCCGGCTTGGTCAGGTCAGCCCAGCATTGTGGCACGGGCGCACCAGCCAGCGCGTCGACGTTCACGAACAGGCCCAGCGTGCCGTAATGCACGGCAAACCAGTTGCCCTCCGGGTCTTTCAGACCTTCGGGGATGTCATCGAACCCGGCTGGCTTGTAGGGCTGCACGACACCTGCAGGGATCGCGGCGATGCCGGTGGTCACGCCGTAATAGGCCACATCGGCCACCGGCGAGGCTTTTTCGGCGATCATCTGGCTGAGCGCCTGACCCGAGTTCTTGTTGTCATGCGGCATCTTGATGCCGACTTTTTCATCAAGCGCCCGGAGCATCGAGGCCCAATCCGCCCATTCGGGCGGGCAGTTGTAGCAGATTGCATCTTCGGCAGCGGCGGGAGCGGCAATGGCCGTTGCGAAAAGCACGGCAAGAACAGTATGTTTCATCGGTTCATCCTTGTTGAGCGTGAGGTTCGGCAGGGAGATCAGGCGACGGTCGGGTGGCACCCCGGCCGTCGTCACCGTTTTCCGGGTTTGGCAGGGCCAGCGTGGCCCCGGCCCGGAAAGCGAAAGGCAAGGCGGGAAGCTGAACGGTGTCCCCCCCTTGCAGCATGGTCAGCAATGAGCTTGCGGCCTGACGGCCCATTGCCTCGGGAGAGGTTTCGATCGTGGCCAGGGGTTTTTCCAGCAACCGGCCAATCTCGATCCCGTCAAATCCCACGACCGACAGATCCTGCGGCACCCGCCAGCCCAACAACCGGGCGGCCTTTTGCACAGCAATCGCCAGAAAGTCGTTCGAGGCGAAGATGGCTGTCAGGGCAGGGTGCTGTGCCAGAATCGCCGCAAGAAGATCCGGCTGGTTGGCCTCTGCCTCGCCAATCTCGATCAGCACAGGGTCCGGCAAGCCGCGGGTCCGACATTCGGAATGGAAACCCGCATAGCGGTTGCGCGACCGGTCAGATGTCGAAAACCGCAAGGCGAGAAATCCGGTGCGCCGATGGCCAAGACCCGCAAACTGACGGGCCACCTCTTTGGCCGCTTCGAAGTTGTCCACATAAGAGGTGATGAACCCATCCAGCGGGTCGTGAAACATCAGCGATATCGGAATGCCCCGCTTTTTCGCCAGTCGCAGCGCCGGGCTGCGGTCAGGGTCCACCATCGTGGTCACCAGCGCATCGGTTTTCTTCGCCAACAGCATCTCAATCGCCGCATCGTCTGCCGCCGCGTCGTAGTTCGAGCAGGAAATCAGCATCTGATAGCCTGACCCCAGCAATACAGCCTGCACCCCTTGCACTGCCTCGGCGAACACCGGATTGGCCAGCGACGGCACCAGACACCCCACCGTCATGGAGCGGCGGCTTTGCAGCGCGCGACCGATGGCCGAAAAGCTGAACCCCAGTTCGCGCGCGGCCCGCTCGACACGTTCGCGGACATCGGCGCTGGCCGGGCCGGAATTGTTCAGCACACGGCTTGCCGTCGCCACACCGCAGCCGGCGCTTTGCGCCACGTCCTTGATGGTGATGTTGGTTGTTTTGCTCATTGATAGCGCCACTGGAAACGTTTCCACAACTTAATATGCGAATCTGCACAAGATTATGACAGCGCTCAAGAGAATTCTGGGAACGCCTGATCCGCCGCCGCTATTTCTGCGAAACAGCTGTGGGCCATGTGGGGTTGGCGCGGAAAGTGGATTGACCCGGCAGGCTTGTGGCGGCAAACCTGTGCGGGATGGTTCCCGGCCAAACCACGTGCGGCCGGGTGAAAAGGGAATACGGTGTGGTGTAGGCAAAAGCCGCCAATTCCGTGACTGCCCCCGCAACTGTAAGCGGTGAGCGACCCCCGGTGCCACTGGCCGAAAGGCTGGGAAGGCGGGGCAAGCCCGGACCCGCGAGTCAGGAGACCTGCCATCGAAGTCAGTAACCACCGGGCGGGGTGCCCCGGAAGGAGTCTTCGATGGACGATAAACCGCGGCGGCCAGTGGCCACGCCCTCTTATTCCGTGGCGCAATCCGCGCCGCATCAGATACTGGTCTGCAAGGCCTGCAAACACACAGGCAGCAGCTGCGAGCCCGGCTTTGCCTTGCTGAAAAAGCTGCGCACGGCGATTGCAGCGGCAGGTCTCTCCGATGATTTTGAAGTGTCTGGCACGGCCTGTCTTGCTGGCTGTGTGCCGGATCATGGTGGTCCTTGCGTGGTGGGCTGGCGGGCAAATTCCAAGGCGACCTGGCTGTTCGGCGACATTGACCCGGCACAGCCGATTGACGACCTTGTTGAATTCGCGCGCCTTTATGCCGCGCTTGACGACGGCTGGATGGCTGGCCGCGATTGTCCGCCGCGCCTGTGCGACAACACGCTTGCCCGGATTCCGGCAGCGATGATTGTCACCCGCAAAGGGGCGATCCAGTGACCGCTGTTGAACTGAGCGGGGTTTGCTGGGGGCCAAAGGGGCAGGCTGACATTCTGTCCGACATCAGCTTTGCCGTGCCGCAAGGACAGATCATGGCGATCTGCGGGGCGAACGGGGCGGGCAAATCCTCGCTGTTGCGGCTGATCTATCGCCATCAGGCCCCGCGCAAAGGGACAGTGCGGCTGATGGGCAAAGACATCTGGCTGATGGGCGCGCCCGAGGCGGCGCGCCACCTTGCCGCTGTCTTACAGGAGCAGCCCACCGATTTTGCGCTGACCGCCCGGCAGATTGTGGCGCTTGGCCGTCTGCCGCATCGCAAAGGGTGGGGCGCCGGTCTGTTTGCCTCTGGCGATGAGGATGCCGCGATCATCGCGGCTGCCATTCAGCGCATGGATCTGACCGGCATGGCCGACCGCGCCTTTGGCACGTTGTCAGGCGGTGAACGCCAGCGGGTGATGGTCGCCCGCGCGCTGGCGCAACAGCCGCGGGTGATCGTGCTTGATGAACCCACCAACCACCTCGACATCCGCCACCAGCTGGAACTGCTGGCGCTGCTCAAGGGGCTTGGCCTGACCGTGATTGCCACGCTGCATGACCTGACCCTTGCCGCCGAATTTGCAACCCGTGTGCTGATCCTGCGCGAGGGACGAATCCTCGCCGACGGCACACCCGGTCAGGCGTTGACCGAGGCCACGCTTGCCGATGCCTTTCACGTCAAGGCGCGCATCGACCGGACAGGGCCAACCCCCCGCTTTTCCTTTCATCTCTGACAAACAGGACCAAACATGATCCGCCTTTCCCTTTTTGCCTTGCTGATGTCTGCGACCACCGCTGCCGCCTTTCCGGTTACGGTTAAAAGCTGTGACCGTGAGGTGACCTTTGACGCCGCTCCCACCCGCGCCATCTCGCATGATGTGAACCTGACCGAGATGATGCTGGTTCTGGGCCTGCGCGACAGCATGATCGGCTACACCGGCATCTCCGGCTGGAAGACGCTGGATGCCGAGATGCGTGCAGGTGTCGCCGAACTGCCGGAACTTGCGGCCAGATACCCCACCAAGGAAGTGATGGCCGGGGCCGAGCCTGACTTTTTCTTTGCGGGCTGGAACTACGGCATGAAAGTCGGCGGCGAGGTCACGCCCGACACGCTGGAACCGTTCGGCATTCAGACTTATGAGCTGACCGAAAGCTGCATCCACATCGGCCCAAAGGCCAAGTCCAGCATGGATGACATGTATAATGACATCCTGAACCTTGGAATAATCTTTGGCGTCGAGGCCAAAGCCGCAGAGCTGGTGGCAGGCTGGAAAGAGCGTCTGGCCGGGGCGACGGCGGGTGTGGACCGCTCGGCCCCCTTGCGTGTTTTCGTCTATGACAGCGGCGAAGAGGCGCCCTTTACGGCCGGGGCCTATGCGATGCCGACCGCGCTGATCGAAGCGGCGGGGGGCACCAACATCATGAATGATCTGGAAAAGAGCTGGGCTGAAATCGGCTGGGAGCCGGTGGTAGAGCGCAACCCCGAGGTGGTGGTGATCGTCAACTACGGCGATGTGACCGCCGAGCAGAAGATTGCCTTTATGAAGGAAAGCCCCGCCTTTGCCAGCATCGACGCGGTAAAGAACGACCGTTTTGTCGTGCTGGAATATGTCGAGGCAACGCCCGGTCCGCGCAATATCAATGCCGTGGAAAAGCTGGTCGCCGGTTTCTGGGGCAACTGAGCCATGGTTGACGCCACCGCCCATCCCTCCGTCGCGCGCCGGGTCGGGACCGGAACCGGCATTGCCGTTCTGGCAGCGCTGTTGCTGCTGGTCTCGATCATCGTGGCTGTGTCGGTGGGGGCGGTGGCGATCCCCCTCAGCACGGTCTGGGGCGTGGCGCTGGATCGTGTCCTGCCGGGACTTGTGACCCCGGACTGGAATGCGGGCCGGGCCAACATCGTCTGGGAAATCCGCTTTCCCCGTGTGGTGCTGGCCGGGTTGGTGGGGGCAGGGCTGGGACTTGTGGGGGCTGCGTTGCAAGCCGTCACGCGCAACCCGCTGGCCGATCCGCATCTGCTGGGTATCTCTTCGGGCGGGGCTTTCGGGGCCATTGCGGCATTGATGCATACCGGGCTGTTCCTGGGTCTTTTGACCGTGCCGCTGATGGCCTTTGGCGGGGCGTTGGGGGCCACGGTGCTGGTGCTGGGCGTCGCGCAACTGGCAGGGGCCAGCAGTGCCGACCGTCTGGTGCTGGCGGGGGTGGCTGTCAGCTTTGTGATCATGGCATGTGCAAACATCCTGATCTTTCTGGGCGATCCGCGCGCCACCCATACGGTGGTTTTCTGGATGCTGGGCGGGCTGGGCCTTGCACAGTGGAGCCATCTTTTGTGGCCACTGGCCGTGCTGATCCCCTGTGGCCTGTGGCTTTGGGCGCAGGCAGGGCGGTTGAACGCGATGAGCCTTGGCGATGAAACCGCCGCCAGCCTAGGGATCGAGGTTGGCCGGTTCCGGTTGACCGTCTTTGTCATGGCCGCGCTGATCACCGGGGTCATGGTGGCCTTTTCCGGGCTGATCGGCTTTGTCGGGCTGATGATGCCGCATCTGGTGCGGCTGGTGGCCGGGGGGGACAACGCCCGCGTGCTGCCCGGATCAGCGCTGGCGGGGGCGGTGTTCCTGATCTGGGCCGATGCTGCCGCCCGCGTGGTAATGGCCCCCGAAGACATGCCCATCGGTGTCGTCACCGGGTTGATCGGCGGGGTGTTCTTTATCTGGATGATGACGCGGCGCAGATAGGCGGCGGTTTGCCGGACGGCATTGGCGCAGGGCTGACATTTGGCCAATTGTCTCGGCATGCGATAAATGCGACATGGGCCGGATGAACCGGCTTGCGCCCCAATCCCCAAAGTTTCGCCAGGCATTCTTTGCCTGGATGGTGGGCCTGTCGCTGTGTCTGGTGTGGATTGGGGCTCAGCCACAACTGGCGAATATCCCGACGCAGTCCGCATCGGCCAGTTTGGCCGCAGTGCAGGCCGCAGAGCATGTCGCCACGGTATCGGCTGCGGGCAAGATCCACCGGAGCCCCGAGCTCCGGTATGGCGGCGACCCGGACTTTGTGGCGCTGCTGGCCGAGACGTACCGCGGTGCTTCGGGTATCTATAGCCATTTTTCCCGGTGTGGGGCTGATGCCCCGCGCGGCCTGTGCCTGCACACACGACCGGAACCGCGTGCGCCGCCTGTGATCTGAACGCTGATACCGTTGGTTTGTGCTGCGCGTGCAGGCCAAATCACAGCCACCCCATAAAGACGCTGCCCGGACGCCACAGGTGTCGGGCAAGGCTGCGTGTGGTGATTTCAAGGTCACATCGTTTCCGGCTCCCGCCCCGCCACAGGCCGGGGGATGCCGGTTCAAGGACAGGTCATGTCAAACACTCATTTCTGGAAACGCCTCTTTATCTGGGGTGTCTGTCTCTGGGGCGTCGTCTTTGCCCTGCCGAATGCCTTTTACCCGCAGGTCGAGCGCCACAATGATGCCGCAGCCGTTCTGACCCAAACCGGCAGCTTGTCAGCCGGGACAGCGGCGGATCTGGCGGGCTGGCCCACATGGCTGCCCTCCAGCCTTGTCAGCCTTGGGCTTGATCTGCGGGGCGGGGCGCATCTTCTGGCCGAAGTTCATGTCGAGGATGTGCATGCCGCGCGGATGGAGGGGCTGTGGCCGCAGGTGCGCGACCGCTTGCGTGATCTGCGCGATCAGGTTGGCAGCATCCGGCGTCAGGAAACTGCACAAGGCACGCTGCGCGTGACGCTTGGCAATCCGGAGGGCATGCCCGCCGCGCTGGAGGCGGTGCGGGCGCTTGCCACGCCGGTCGTGTCGATCACGGGGATCGGTCAGAATGACATCGAGGTGCGGGCCGAGGGGGATACGCTTGTCGTCACCCTTTCCGCCGCAGAGCAAAAGGCCTCAGACGAACGCACGCTGCAGCAATCGCTGGAAATCATCCGCCGCCGGGTGGATGAGGTTGGCACCCGTGAGCCGACAATCATGCGTCAGGGCGACGACCGCATTCTGATTCAGGTGCCGGGCATCGGGTCTGCTGCCGAGCTGAAATCCCTGATCGGAACGACGGCACAGCTGACCTTTCATCCGGTTCTGGGCCGGGCGGAAACTGCGCAAGGGGGCAGGCCGGGTGATCTGGTTCTGCCTGCGGCGGATGATCCGGGAGTGTTCTACGTGCTGGACCGCAGCCCGGTGGTCAGCGGCGAAAATCTGGTCGATGCACAGCCCGCCTTTGACCAGAACAACCGCCCGGCGGTGAGCTTTCGCTTTGATCCTGCGGGGGCGCGTGTTTTTGGCGATTACACCGCTGCCAACATCGGCCAGCCGTTTGCCATCGTGCTGGATGGCGAGGTGATTTCGGCCCCGGTGATCCAGAGCCATATTCCGGGTGGGTCCGGCATCATCACCGGGCAGTTCACGGTGGAGGATTCCACCGAACTGGCTGTTCTCTTGCGGGCGGGCGCGCTGCCGGCGGGGATGACCTTTCTTGAAGAGCGGACCATCGGCCCGGAACTTGGGGCCGACAGCATTGACGCCGGGCAGCGTGCTGCGGTGATCGGGATCGCGGCTGTCGCCCTGTTCATGGTGGCCTGCTATGGCGGTTTCGGCCTGATGGCGAACCTTGCACTTGCGCTGAACATGGGGCTGTTGCTGGCCGCGCTTTCGGTGATGGGGGCCACGCTGACCTTGCCCGGCATTGCGGGGATCGTGCTGACCATGGGGATGGCGGTCGATGCCAACGTGCTGATCTTTGAGCGGATACGCGAGGAATTGCGTCTGGGCCGCCCGGCGGGCCGCGCCGTTGACATCGGATTCCAAAAGGCGCTGTCGGCGATCATGGACAGCAATATCACCGGGCTTCTGACCGCGCTGATCATGTTTGCCATAGGCTCCGGCCCGGTGCGGGGTTTTGCGGTCACCCTGGGGTTGGGCATCCTGACGTCGATGTTCACCGCCGTTTATGTGACCCGGCTGATCATAGAGACATGGCTGCGGTGGAAACGGCCCAAGACCATCGCGCTGAAGGGCTGGATCAGACTGGCACCTGAGACAACGACAATCGACTTTTTCCGTGCGCAATGGCTGACCTTTGGCGCATCGGTTGCTGCGGTGGTGGCGTCGCTGCTGGTGGTCGCGATGCTTGGCCTGAACTTCGGGATCGACTTCAAGGGCGGCACGACCATTCGCGCAGAGACGACCCAAGCCATTGATGTCGGCACGTATCGGACGGCGCTGGCGGATTTGTCTCTTGGCGATGTGTCGATCACCGAAGTGTTTGATCCCGGCTTCCGCCCGGACCAGCATGTTGCAACCATCCGGATCGAAGCTCAGCAGGGCACAGAGGCGCTTTCGCCCGAGGCCGTGGCGCGGGTCGAGGCGGCGGTTCGGGCGGTCGATCCGGCGGTGACATTCACGGCGGTGGAGTCGGTTGGCCCCAAAGTCTCGGCAGAGCTGATCTGGCTGGCGCTCGCGGCAGTCGGGGCCGGGGCTGCCGGCATTCTCGTTTATGTCTGGATGCGCTTTGAGTGGCAGTTCGCTGTGGGAACGGTGGCCGCGCTGATCCATGATGTGGTGGTGACGGTCGGCATCTTTGCGCTGTTCGGGTTGAAGTTCGACCTGACCATCGTGGCGGCGCTGCTGACCATTCTGGGCTATTCGGTGAATGACACGGTGGTGATCTTTGACCGGCTGCGCGAGAACCTGGTCAAGTTCAGAACCACGCCGCTGCGCGATCTGATGAACCTGTCGGCCAATGAGACGCTGAGCCGTACGCTGATGACAGCGATGACGACGCTGATTGCCCTGATCGTGCTGCTGATCTTTGGCGGCGATGTTATCCGTGGCTTTGTGTTTGCCATGCTGCTGGGGGTGATCCTTGGCACCTGGTCCACCCTGTATGTGGCAAAGAACATCGTGCTGTTTCTGGGCGTTGACCGGACGGACAAGGCGGCACGCGGACCTGACCACGAGTTCGCCAGGATCGACGCCTAAAAACGGCGGCACCAACGAACGGGTTGGTGCCGCCCGACACCCGGAGTCTTCGAAGTCGTCGATGCTGATGCCTGCCGCATCGAGCTTTTCGTGTCGCGCAAAAGCGCAGTAGCTGTACGATCCGTCCCTTGAGGGGGGCGGGTCGCCGGCAGTGGCCTGTGGCAACGGGGCAGGGCATATGCAATATGCCCGCTCAAACCTACGGGAGAGGGGCGTTTTGGACGAGTTTGACCGCAAGATACTGGCCATCGTGCAACGCGACAGCCAGATCAAGGCCGAGGCGATTGCCGATCAGGTTGGCCTGTCCGCCTCGGCGGTGCAGCGCCGTTTGCGGGCCTTGCGGGCGGCCGGCATCATCCGCGCCGAGATTGCGGTTGTCGATCCAAAGGCGGCGGGGCAGGCGATGAGTTTTATCGCCGGGCTGGAGGTCGAACGGGACAATTACGATGTGCTGCAAAAGCTGCAGGCCTGGGCCGACCGGACCGAGGCCATTCAGCAGCTCTATTACGTCACCGGCGCGGTCGATCTGGTGGCGGTGATCTTGGCCCGCGATGTCGAGGATTATGATGCGATCACTGCGCGGATGATGCGCGACAATCCCCTGATCCGGCGGATCACCACCAATGTCGTGCTCAAGCCGCTGAAGGTGGGGCTGTATGTGCCCATGGGAGAAGATTGACGGCGCAAAAGATCCAGGTCGCGCTGGAAATCCGCGCAGATCGGCGGAAGTCTGCGGCCCGGCGGCGTCGCCTGCCGCTATCCTTGGCGGAAACGCTGACCAAAGGTGCCCGCCATGTTTCCCCCCTTGCCGCCCGATGCCCGCCCCGAAACCTTGGCACTGGATGCCGGGCTGACGATCAACCCGGCGACACGCTCCATCCAGCCCGATATCTCCATGTCGGTGAACCATCTGGTGGCCCCCGGAGAAGGGGCGTTTTCCGCCGCTGGTCTGGGCGATATTGCCGATGAGCCCTATACCTATGCCCGCTGGCTGAACCCGACCGTGCGGGCGCTGGAAACCCGGATGGCGGCGTTGGAGGGCGGCGAAGATGCGCTGGCCTTTGCGACCGGGGTGGCGGCCATTGCCGGGGTGTTCCTGACCCTGCTGAAGGCGGGGGATCATCTGATCATCAGCGATGTCACCTATGCCGGGGCGGCCGAGCTGGCGCGGGTGATCCTGCCCGGTCTGGGGATCGAGGTCACGCCGGTCAACCTGTCGCGCCCGGAAGATCTGCGCGCGGCGCTGCGGCCCAACACCCGGCTGGTGCATTGCGAAAGCCCGTGCAACCCGATCCTGCGGCTGACCGATCTGGCCGAGATCGCCCGGATCGCGCATGAGGCCGGGGCGCTTGTTTCGGTGGACAGCACGCTGGCCACGCCGGTCTCCACCCGTCCGCTGGCGCTGGGGGTGGATCTGGTGATCCATTCGCTGACCAAGTTCATCAACGGCCATGGCGATGCGCTGGGCGGCATCGTCTGCGGCCCGCAGGCGCTGATCGCGCAGCTGCGCGGGCGTGCCGGGGTGTATCTGGGGGCGGCGCTGTCGGCGTCGAATGCCTGGCTGATCTTGCGCGGCATCGACACGCTGTTCCCGCGCATGGCCCAGATCAACCAGACCGCGGCCACGCTGGCACAGATGCTGGAGGATCATCCGGCGGTGGAGCGGGTGATCTGGCCCGGTCTGCCGTCACACCCGCAGCATGATCTGGCGCGGCGGCAGATGGACCTTCCCGGCGGGGTGATCGGCTTTCGCACCAAGGACGGGCCTGCGATGGCGCGGCAGCTCGCGGCGCGGCTGCGGGTGGCGCATTACGCCTTTTCGCTGGGCCATCAGCGCAGCATCGTCACCTATCTGGACACCGCCGAGATGATCGGCGGCACCTACAAGTTGACGGGCGAGGGGCTGGAGGATTACCGCCGCTTTGCGGGCGACGGTATCTTCCGCCTGTCGGTCGGGCTGGAAGCGGCGGCGGACCTGATCCGCGATCTGGATCAGGCCCTGTCGGGTTAAACCTTGTCTGATTAACCCCTGTCGGGTCAGGACTTATCGGAGTGACCCAGATGGCCGGCCAGATGGTGGATATGCTCGGTGCCGATCCCGCAGCAGCCGCCGATGATGGTGGCCCCCTTTGCCGCCCAACCCTCGGCCCAGCCGCAGTAATGCGGCGGGTCCAGATCGGCGCGGATGGTCGAGACGACCTCGTTCGCGGCCCCGTCATCGTCTTGGGAGTCGCTGAAGGCGTTCGCATAGACGCCAAGGCGCAGCCTAGGTTCGGCGGCGCGGGCGGCCTCCAGCGCGGCCCCCATCACCTCGGGGCGCGAGCAGTTGAACAGCATCGCTTCGGCCCCGAGCTTCACGGCCAGATGCGCGGCTTCGGTTACAGTCTGGCCAGAGCGCAATTCGGGGCGGGGCAGGGCCTCGGCCCCGTCATCATCGCGCAGCGTGAAGGAAATCCACAGCGGCTTGCCGGTGGCGCGCGTGGCGATGGCGGCGGCCTCGGCCTCTTCCAGACTGGACTGGGTTTCGGCCAGCCACAGATCGACATGCGGGGTCAGGCCCTTGACCAGCACCGCCAGATATTCCTGCGCGACATCGGCCTGAAACAGCTCGGGCTGATACGATCCGAACACCGGCGGCAGCGATCCGGCAACACGCACATCCGGATTGCCCGCCGCTGCCTGCCGCGCCATGCGGCCCGCCAGATCGGCCAGCCGTTCGCCCTCGGCCTGGAACCGTGCCTCGCCAATGTGGAACGGCACCAGCGCATAGGAATTTGTGGTGATGACCCCGGCACCGGCCTGAACATAGGCCGCATGGACCTGTGCCACCGTCTCGGGGGCATCGATCAGGGCCAGAGCCGACCATTCGGGCTGACGGAACGGCGCGCCCACACGTTCCAGCTCGCGGCCCATGCCGCCGTCAAGGATGGTGATCTGTGTCATGTCGTCCTTTCCGTTCACAGGCTGTGAAAGCCTGCAACATCCTGTGTTATGGAATAGTCGATGTGATCGCGCACCGCCCGCTCGGCCTGATCGGGGGTCCCCCCGGTCAGCGCATCGAACAGCGGCTGATGTTCGTCCAGCAGTGGGTTGCGGCAGGGCCAGTGGCTTTCCGACCAGCGGTACAGCCACTCCATCTTGTCGGCCAGCAGGCCATGGCGGCGGATCAGATGCTGATGCCCGGTCTGGCGCACGAAACTGGCGTGAAACCCCAGATCGGCGGACACCCGCGCGCCGGTGTCGGCATCCTGTGCCACGGTCAGCGCGGCAAAGGCGGCGGTCACCTGATCCAAGCCCAGCACACCCCGCCGTTCGGCCAGAATGCGCGCGGCCAGGCCCTCAAAGGCGGCGCGCAGCGTGTAGATCTCCCAGATCACCTGCGCATCGAGCACCGCCACGCGCCAGCTGGAATAGGGGGTGCGGGTGACCAGCTCCTGCGCTTCCAGCGCGAACAGGGCCGAGCGCACGGTGCCGCGCCCGGTGCCGATCTGTTCGGTCAGCGCCTGTTCGGTCAGCAGTGTGCCCGGGGGCATGTCGCCGCGCACGATCGCCTCGCGCAGCCAGTCGGTCGCCTGATCCTGAAGGCTTTTGCGTTCAATGGGCTGGCGCATGGCTTGCCCTTTCTCTAGCGCGTCCGGTCGAAATGACCGGACAGAAAGGCGCGGGCGCGGTCTGACCTTGGGTTGGCAAAGACCTGTTCCGGGGTGCCGTCTTCCTCGATCTGGCCCTGATGCAGCAGCACCACGCGCGACGAGACATCGCGCGCAAACCCCATCTCGTGGGTCACGATCAGCAGAGTGCGCCCCTCTTCGGCCAGACTGCGGATCACCTTGAGCACCTCGCCCACCAGTTCCGGGTCCAGCGCCGAGGTCGGCTCGTCGAACAGGATGGCGCGGGGGCGCTGTGCCAAAGCCCGCGCAATGGCTACGCGCTGCTGTTGCCCGCCCGACAGATGCGCGGGCCAGGCGTCGCGCTTTTCGGCCAGACCGACCTTTTCCAGCAGGGCGGTCGCCTCATCCACCGCCTCGGCCCGGCTGCGGTTCTGCACGAACAGCGGGGCCTCGATCACGTTTTGCAAAACGGTGCGGTGCGTCCACAGGTTGAAGTTCTGGAACACAAAGCCGAGATGGCCGCGCATCCGCCGCGCCGTGGCCTCTTCGGCCCGGGTCAGGCGGCCGCCTTTCGGCGACAGGCTGTCTTCGCCCACGGTGACAGTGCCCGAATCCGGAATCTCCAGCATCGGGATGCAGCGCAGCAGGGTGCTTTTTCCCGAGCCCGAGGCCCCGATCATCGAGATCACGTCGCCGTCGCGCGCGCTCAGGTCGATGCCGCGCAGCACCTCATTGGCCCCGAACGTCTTGCGCAGCCCGGTGATCGACAGTGCCGGTCCCACAGCTTTGGTCTCCACAGCGTCCGTCATGGTGTCGTCCTTCCGAAATGCCAAGGCGAAAGCCGCCGTTCGAACCACGCAGAGAACCGGGTCACAAGCAGCGAGATTGCCAGATAGATTGCCGCCGCGCAGAGCAGGATTTCCACCGCGCGCCAGGTTTCCGAGATCGCGGCGCGCGCGATGCCGGTCATGTCCATCAGAGTGATGGTAGAGACAAGCGCCGTGGCTTTCAGCATCGAGATCACCTCGTTGGAATAAGCGGGCAGCGCCTGACGGAAGGCCAGCGGCAGCGTGATGCGGCGCAGGATGGCAAACCGGGTCATGCCCGACACGCGCCCCGCCTCGACCGCGCCCTTGGGCACGGCGCGCAAGCCGCCGCGCAGGATTTCCGAGGTATAGGCCGCGTCGTTCAGGATCAGCGCCAGCAGCCCGCACCAATAGGGTTCGCGCAGAAACGGCCACAGAAAGCTTTGCCGGACAAAGCCAAAGCCCGCCAGCCCGTAATAAATCATGAAGATCTGGATCAACAGCGGCGTGCCCCGGAACACAAAGACATAGGCCCCAGCCACCGCATTGCCGATCCGGGTGGTCCGCATCAGGTTGAGGATCAGCGCCAGCGTGCCCCCGCCTAGCAGCGACAGCACCCAGAAATTCAGGGTCAGCGGCAGACCCTTCAGCAGGCTGGCGAACATATCGCCCAGAAATGTGAAATCCATGCTCACATCCCCCCTTGCGGATGGCCGCGCAGGCTGCGGCGTTCGGCAAAGCGGAAGATCTGATCGGACACCGTGGTGATGCACAGATAGATCACTGCGCCTGCGGCGTAGAACAGGAAATGCTCCTGCGTCGTGCCGGCAGCGACCGACACCTGCCGCATCGTCTCGACCAGCCCGGTGACCGAGACCAGCGCGGTTTCCTTGATCACCGATTGCCACTGGTTGCCCATGCCGGGCAGGGCCGTGGTCATGGCCTGCGGCGCAATCACCCGGCGGAACAGGGTCAGCCGGGTCATGCCAACCACGCGGCCTGCCTCGACCATGCCCTTTGGCACTGCCTGATAGGCCCCGCGCAGCACCTCGGACTGGCCCGCAGCCGAAATAAGCCCGATCGCCAGCATCCCGGCGACAAAGCCCGAAATGTCGAACGGACCTTCAAAGCCAAGGCCGGTGCCGATGGCCGTCACAACCTGACGGCCACCGAAGTAGAACAGATAGATCACCAGAATATCGGGAACCCCGCGCAGCACGACGACATAGACCTCGGCCAGCCGCCGCAGCACGGCATTGCCGCCGATCCGCGCCCAGGCGATCAATATGCCCAAGCCGAGCCCGAACACAAAGGCCGCGACCGAGACAGCAAGCGTCATCAGCCCGGCGCGGACCAGCACCAGACCCCAGCCTTCGGGGCCAAAGCCCAGAAGCGCGAGTTTCCCGAATTCCATGTCAGAGCTTTGGCGTCACGACCATGCCGAACCACTGGTTCGACAGGGCCTCCAGCGTGCCATCATCGGACATGGATTTCAGCGCGGCGCTGATCTTGTCGGCCAGTTCGGCATTGCCCTTCTGGACCACGAATGCCGCGCCTGCGCCCATCACGCCGCCCTTGAACGAGGGGCCGGTCGCCATTGCGGTTTCGGTGTTCTTTTCCAGAAAGGCTGAGATGTTGGTGACGGATGCCATACCCGCATCCAGCCGCCCGTTCATCAGATCCTGATAGACATCAGGCCCATTGGGATAGGTGCGGATCGTCACGCCCTTTGGTTCCAGATAGGTGGCCAGAAAATCGGCCTGAATCGTCGCCACATGCACGCCGACGGTCTTACCCGCCAGCTTTTCGGCGATGGCGTTGATGGCGGCTTCGGTCGGCGCTTCTTCGGTCAGGTCGACAAAGGTGCCGGTGCCGTCAAGTTCCAACCCGCTTTCCTTCATCACCGCAAAGGTCGAGCCGCCGGTGGTGTAGGGCAGCGAGAAATCGACCACTTCCAGCCGCTTTCCGGTGATGGTGACGGAATCGACCACGGCATCGTATTTGCCATCGACCAGCCCCTGAATCATGCCATCCCACGCCTGCGAGATCACCTCGTATTCAAACCCGGCGCGCTTGGCGACTTCGTCCAGCATATCCAGCTCGAACCCGTACAGCGTGCCATCGGGCCGGGTCATGTTGAACGGAGGGAAAGCGCCTTCGGTTGCGAAGACAAGCTTCTTGTCCTGCGCCAGCACGGGGGCTGCGGTCAGGGCAACGGCTGCGGCCAGTGCGGCGCGCAGAAAGGTGCTGCGGGTGAGGGTCATCGGTGGTCTCCTTCAGGTGTCAGGGCAGAATTGGGTCAGGCCAGGAATTCGGTTGCCATCCGTGTCAACGCGATGGCGCTTTGGGCAATGCAGCCCTCATCAGGCTGGTAGTTGGAGTTGTGAACCCGGTCAGCGCGACCCGGCTGGCCGGAGCCGATGAAGATCTGCACCGATGGCACCCGTTCCGAGAAATAGGAAAAATCCTCGGCGCCAAAGCTGCTGCCGGGTTCAACCAGTGTGGGCGCGCCAAACTGTGCCGACAGCGCTTCGGCGGTGCGGGTGATCATGGCGTCATCATTCATCAGAGGCGGCGCGCCGCGGGTATAGTCCACCTCGGCCCGCAGGTTCAGCCCGGCGGCGGCCCCCATGCAGATGCGACGGAACGCGGCTTCGGCCAGATCGCGCGACTCGGGCGACCGGCACCGGACCGTGCCCTCGAACATGCAACTGTCGGGGATGATGTTCTGCGTGGCCCCGCCTTCGATGTGGCCGACCGTCAGCACGGCTGACAGGGCCGGGTCCATCTCACGCGAGATCACGGTTTGCAGCTGGGTCAGGACATGGGCTGCCCCGATGATCGGGTCGATGGCAGCATGCGGGCGCGCGGCATGACCGGATTTGCCATGCAGCACCACCCGGAATTCATCGCTCGACGCCGTGCTCGCCCCCCGGTTCAGCGAGATCTGACCAACGGGATGTTCGGGCCGGTTGTGAAAGGCGATGGCCATATCCACCCCGTCAGCCGCGCCATCGGCGACCATGGCGGCGGCCCCGCTGTCCTGCGTTTCCTCGGCGGGCTGGAAGATCAGCCGCACCGTTCCGGCAAGTGTCGGGGCCAGCTGCACCAGCGCGGCCGCAGCCCCAAGCAATGACGCGGTGTGCAGATCATGGCCGCAGGCATGCATCTTGCCGGGGATGGTCGAGGCAAAGGGCAGCCCGGTTTCCTCATGGATCGGCAGCGCGTCCATATCGGCGCGCAGGATCAGGCAGGGGCCGGGACGACCGCCGGTGATCTCGGCCACAACCCCGGTACGCCCGACGCCGGTTTTTGGTGTCAGCCCCAAGCCGCGCAGCTCACCCGCAACAATCGCGGCGGTGCGGATGGTGTCAAACCCGGTTTCAGGATGGGCGTGCAGATCACGCCGGACCGCGATCATCCGCTCCTCCACCGCGCGGACAAGGCGCTCGATTTCGGCGGCGGGGTCATTGGGACGGTGGGTCATGGGCAGGTTCCGGGATCAGAGGAGCGGCGCAATCAGCGCGCGTCATCTTTACGTCCGGAGTTATTGGCGAATTGTCAAGGATCGACAATCGGTCAAAGACCTAAAACCCGGAACTTCCTGTCATCTGCTGATCATCCGCCTGTGGTGCGGGCACGTGCGGACAAAGATCATCGCCCACGAAGCAACCCCCGCCCGCGCCAACCCGCGCGCATAGCCCAGCGGCTGGAGTGTTCCGGGCACCGAAGCGGAAAAGGAACCCGCGCGCCAATCGGTTGCCCGGCGCGCGGGGATGTCATGAACCCGATGTCGTCAGCCCAGAACGGCGCGCACGGCTTTATCCGCCGCCTTGATGACGACATCCGCTTCGTCGCGGGTCAGGCACAGCGGCGGGGCAAAGCCGAGGATGTCGCCTTGCGGCATGGCGCGGCCAATGACGCCCTGTTCCAGCAGGGCAGCGGCGACCGCTGGCCCGACCTTGCGCGCCGTGTCAAAAAAGCGCCGGTCGTCCTTGTCTTCGACAAATTCGACCGCAGCCATCAACCCATCGCCGCGCACCTCGCCGACATTGGCGTGACCGGCCAGCGCATCGGCCAGACCGGCGCGGAAGTAGGCCCCGACCTCGCCCGCGTTCTGCACAAGGCCCATCTCGTCAATCAGCTTCAGGTTTGCCACCCCGGCGGCGGCACAGATCGGGTGGGCGGAATAGGTCCAGCCGTGGCCAATCGGGCCAAGCTGATCGGACCCTTGCACCAGAACCTGCCACATCCGGTCCGACACGATCGACCCTGACAGCGGCGCATAGGCCGAGGTCAGACCCTTGGCGATGGTGATCAGATCCGGCTCCATCCCGTAATGCACCGACCCGAACATGGTGCCCAGACGGCCAAACCCGGTCACCACCTCATCCGCGACCAGCAGGATATCATACTTTTTCAGCACCGCCTGAATCGCCGCCCAATAGCCCTGTGGCGGCGGCACAATGCCGCCGGTGCCAAGGATCGGCTCGCCGATGAAGGCGGCGATGGTGTCGGGCCCTTCGGCAAGGATCATCTCTTCCAGCCGGGCGGCGCAATGGGCGCTGAAGTGTTCCTCGGACATCGAGCGGTCTTCGCGGCGGAAGTAATAGGGCGCGTCGGTGTGCAGGATCGGGGCGCGGGGCAGGTCGAAATTGGCGTGGAACAACGACAGGCCGGTCAGGCTGCCGGTCATCACGCCAGACCCGTGATAGCCCCGCCAACGGCTGATGATCTTTTTCTTCTCTGGGCGGCCCAGAATGTTGTTGTAGTACCAGATCAGCTTGATGTTGGTCTCGTTCGCATCCGACCCCGACAGCCCGAAGTAGACCCGGCTCATATGCTCGGGCGCGCGTTCGATGATCATCCGCGCCAGCGTGATGCTTGCCTCGGTCCCGTGGCCGACATAGGCGTGGTAATAGGCCAGTTCGCGCGCCTGTTCCGCAATGGCATCGGCAATTTCGGTCCGGCCATAGCCCACATTCACGCAGTAGAGCCCGGCAAAGGCATCCAGACTGCGTTTGCCGGTGGCGTCGACGATGTGGCAGCCCTCACCGCCGACGATGACGCGGCGCGGCGTGTCGCCGCGCGCATGCATGCCCATATGGGTCGAGGGATGGAAGAAATGGTCACGATCCCAGGCGTTCAGATCATTGTCGCGGTCAAGCATGATTGGTCCTTTCCCGCGCTCAGGCGGCGGTGTCGATGCAGAGGTATTTCAGTTCGGTAAACGCTTCCAGCCCGTGGCGCGAGCCTTCGCGCCCCAAGCCTGACTGTTTCCAGCCGCCAAAGGGCACCGGGCCGCCGGTGATCTTGACACGGTTGACGGCGATCATCCCGAATTCAAGCGCGCGTGACATCCGCAAGGCGCGGGCACCATCGCGGGTGACAACATAGGCCACAAGCCCGTAGTCGGTGTCATTGGCGCGGGCGATCACCTCGGCTTCGGTGTCAAAGGCCATCACCGAGGCGACCGGGCCAAAGGTTTCCTCGCGGTGGATCAGCGCGTCATCGGGGGCGTCCACGATCAGCGTGGGCCTATAGGCCAGCGCCAGATCTGGGTGCGCCGCCCCGCCGACCAGCACCCGTCCACCGCGCGCCACGGCATCCTTGACCTGCGCGGCCACCTTTGCCAGCGCGCGATCGTGCATCAGCGGGCCGATTTGCGACGCAGGGTCCAGGCCGGGGCCAACCCGCAGGGCAGCGATGCGGGCGGCCAGCTGTTCGGTGAAGGCGGGAAGGATGCTGCGCGCCACATAGATGCGGTTGGCGGCAAGACAGTCTTGGCCGGAGGTGGCAAATTTCGCGTCCATCGTGATCTGCACCGCGCGGTCGATGTCGGCATCGGCAAAGACGATCAGCGGCGCATGGCCGCCCAACTCCATCACCAGCCGCTTCATCGTGGGCGCACATTGCGCCGCGATTCTGCGGCCAATGCCGGTCGATCCGGTAAAGGACATCGCGCGCAGCCGGGGATCGGCGCACATCTGGCCGACGATTGGTGCGGCATCGCCCGGAACCATGTTCATCACCCCGTCCGGCAGCCCGGCCCGCTCCGCCAACTCGGCCAGAGCCAGCGCCGACAGCGGGGTTTCTGCCGAAGGATGCACCACCACCGTGCAGCCCGCCGCCAGAGCCGCCGCCACCTTGCGGGTGATCATTGCCGAGGGAAAGTTCCACGGCGTCACCACCCCCACCGGGCCAAGCGCCTCGCGGCGCACGATCATCTCGACATCGGCCAGATGCGGCGTGACGCCTTCGGCGTTCATGCGCGGGGCCTCATCTGCGTACCAGTCCAGAAACTCGGCGGCATAGGCGATCTCGCCCCGCGACTCGGCCAGCGGCTTGCCTTGCTCCATTGTCATGATCAGCGCCAGATCATCGACCGCCGCCAGCATCAGCGCGGCCCAGCGGCGCAGGATGCGGGCGCGCTCTTGTGGCAGGCGCGCCGCCCATGCCGGAAAGGCGGCCGTGGCCGCCGCAATGGCTGCATCGGTGGCACTGGCGTCCAGCGCCGCGACGCGGGCGACCAAGGCTCCGGTTGCCGGATCGGTCACGGCAAAATCGGCGGCATCCGGTGCCGCCGTCCAACGCCCGCCGATATGGCCAAGCGTGCGCAGCAACGCGCGGTCGGTCAGGCGGGACAAGGCGGGATGTGAGGTGACGGGAATCTGGGCATTCATCTGGCGGTCTCCTGTCCGGTTGGGGCCATGGTGCGCCAGATCCGGCAGAGAAGGGGGCCAAAGACGGGGGCGGGAATGGACCGGATACCGCCTCAGCGCGCCCGTTGTAGAGAGTCTCTCTACATCGCGGAAAACAGCGCCAGCGGCACCGGGGCATCTTCCTTTACGGTTCTGGTCACGATGTAGGTGAAATAGCGGTCGATTCCGATGTCCTGCGCCAGCATGCGGTCGATCAGGCGCTGATAGGTGTCGATGTCGCGGACCATGAGTTTCAGGATGTAATCCAGACTACCGCCGACCGACCAGCAGTCGGTCACCTCCTCCATTCCGGCGATGGCCCGCTCGAAGCGGTCAAAATCCGACTGCCGGTGATTGGACAGCGTGACCTCGACCAGAACGGTGGCAAAGGGGGCAATTCGCCGGGGGGCCAGCCGGGCGTGATAGCCCGAAATCACCCCCGCCTGTTCCAGCTTGCGCAGGCGCAGCCAGCACGGCGTGGGGGACAGGCCTGCAACTTCTGCCAGCTTCAGCTTGGTGATCCGGCCATCCCGCTGGACCGCCTCAAGGATCTTCAGGTCGATGGCATCCAGTTTCATGCGGCACCTCGTCATTCTTCGTTTGCAGATTGTCATGATTTTGCGCAGATTTGCAATCATGACACATTGGATGCCAGACCCCGCCACACTTTCCCGTCCTGCCTATCTGTCTTTGGCAGAGCAATTTGCCCGCGCGATTGAAACCGGCGCACTGGCTGCGGGGGCGCGGCTGATGCCGCACCGGAAGCTGGCCGATACCCTTGGCCTGTCGGTGCAGACCGTCAGCCGCGCCTATGATGAGCTGATCCGCCGGGGTCTGATCGCGGGTGAGGTGGGGCGGGGGTCGTTTGTGCTGGATCACGGGGCCGAGGCGCGCCAGCCCTATCTGCCCGAACGCCCCGGCGAGGTGATCGACCTGTCGATCCTGAAGCCGGTGGTCGAGGAAATGCAGTTCAACCGTCTGCGCAACGGCTTTGCCTGGCTGGCCGAAAACATGTCGGCCCCCTCTGCACTGTCGTTCCGGCCCAATGTGGTGATGCCGCATCACCGGGCGGTGGCGGCAGACTGGCTGATGCGGCAGGGCATTCCCGCCGAAGCCTCTGGCATTGCCCTGACCAATGGCGCCACCCCGGCGATCACCGCCGCCGTGATGGCCGTTGTGCCGCCGGGGGCGGGGTTGGCCGCCGCCGCGCTGACCCATCACACGCTGAAGCCACTGTGCACCTATCTGGGCCTGCATCTCGACGGAGTGGCGATGGATGGCGGCGGCATGCTGCCGGGCGCGCTGGATGAATTGGCGCGCAAGGGCACGATCCGCGCAGTCTATGTGCAGCCCAATGTCATCAATCCCTTGGGAATCATGATGTCAGAGAGCCGCCGGGCCGAGCTGGTGGCGGTGGCCCGCAGGCATGACCTTGCCATCATCGAGAATGACATTCTGAGTGTGATGATCCCGGACCGGGTGGCGACCTTTGCGGCGCTGGCGCCGGAGCGCACGCTCTATATCTGCGGCTTTACCAAGATCACGGTGCCGGGCTTGCGGCTGGCCTATCTGCACGCGCCGACACGCTATGCCTCGGCGGTGGCGAACCGGCATCTGGTGGTGAACTGGATGGCAACACCGCCGATGGCGGATCTTTTGTCGCATTGGATCACCGATGGCACGGTGGCCGAGCTGGCCGCCTGGCAGGCGCAAGCGATGAGCGACAGACATACCATTGCCGCCGATGTTCTGGGCAGCCTGATGCCAGCGTGTCATGGCAACAGCCTGCATCTGTGGATGCGTCTGCCCGAAGCCTGGTCAGAGGAGCGCTTTGTCGAACAGGCGCGGCTGCGGGGCGTGGCTGTGGCCGCTGGCGGGGCGTTCCGTGCCTCCGACAAGGTGCGAGGCGAGGCGATTCGGATTTCGCTTGGCTCGACCCGGCATGAAGATCTGCGGCGCGGGCTGTCGGTGGTGGCGGCCCTGTTGCGCGACGCGCCAGAGGCGCTTTTGCCCACGATCTGAGCGCTGAGATGGCATGAGACCCGTTAAAATTGTCATGATATTATTTAAAAATTGACATGATTTAATGTCCCGTTAATCCTGCCCCTCGAACCACCCAAGGGGGCAGGCGTGACCGATCCGATCATCCGTATTCAAAAACTCGACAAATCCTTTGGCACCTTGCAGGTGCTGGACGGGCTGTCTTTTGAGGTGAAGCCGGGGGAGAAACTGGCGCTGATCGGGCCTTCGGGGTCGGGAAAAACCACGATTTTGCGCATGCTGATGACGCTTGAGACCATCTCCGGCGGCAGGATCGAGGTGTGCGGCGAGCCGCTCTATCACATGACCAAAGGCGGCCGCGAAGTCCCGGCGGATGAGGCGCATCTACACCATATGCGCCGCCATATCGGCATGGTCTTTCAGCACTTCAACCTGTTTCCGCACAAGTCGGTGCTGGACAACATCACACTGGCCCCGATCCTGACCAAAGGCGAACCCAAGGCCAAGGCCGAAGCCCACGCCATGGAACTGCTGGATATGGTCGGGCTGGCCGAAAAGGCCAAGGCGATGCCGTCGCAGCTTTCCGGGGGGCAAAAACAGCGTGTCGCCATTGCCCGTGCCCTCGCCCTGAAGCCGCGCATCATGCTGTTTGACGAGGTCACCAGCGCGCTTGACCCGGAACTGGTCGAAGAGGTGCTGTTGGTGATGAAGCGGCTCGCCGCTGAAACCGACATGACGATGCTGCTGGTCACGCATGAGATGGGGTTTGCCCATGAATTCGCCGACCGCGTCCTGTTTTTCGACAAGGGCCGCATCGTCGAAGAGGGCCCCCCCGACCGGATTTTCACCAACCCGACGCATGAACGAACCCAAACTTTCCTGCGCAAGATCATCGCCGCAGGGCACCGCGTCTGACCCAAACCGACAGAGAGGACGAAGAATGAAAAAGACATTGCTGACCCTTGCCCTGATCGCGGCCCCCGCCGCCGTGATGGCCGACACGCTGGAAAGCCTGAAATCGCAGGGCTTTGCCCGCATTGCCATTGCCAACGAACCGCCCTTTACCGCCGTCGCCGCTGATGGCTCGGTATCCGGGGCCGCGCCCGATGTGGCGCGCGAGGTGTTCAAACGGCTAGGCGTGCCAGAGGTCGTGGCGTCGATCAGCGAATATGGCGCAATGATCCCCGGCCTGCAGGCGCGGCGGCACGATGCCATCACCGCAGGCCTGTTCATGAAGCCCGAGCGCTGTCAGGCCGTCGCCTATTCCGAACCCGTGCTCTGCGATGCCGAAGCCTTTTTGTTGCCCAAGGGCAACCCCAAGGGCTTTACTTCCTATGCCGATATCGCAGCCGACCCCACCGCCACCATCGGCGCACCGGGTGGTGGCACCGAAGAAAAGCTGGCACTGGAAGCGGGCGTGCCGCGCGATCGCGTGATCGTGGTGCCGGATGGTCAGTCGGGGCTGAAAATGCTGCAGGATGGTCGTCTGGATGTCTATTCGCTGCCGGTTCTGTCGATCTCGGACCTGATGACCAAGGCCGCCGATCCGAACCTTGAAATGCTGGCTCCGGTCGTCGGTGCCCCGGTCTATTGTGATGGTGCTGCGTTCCGCAAAGAAGACGCCGCCCTGCGCGATGCTTTTGACGTGGAACTGGCCAAGATGAAAGAGTCGGGCGAGTTCGCCGCCATCGTCGAACCCTACGGCTTCTCAGCCGCAGCGGCCATGTCGACCAGCCGTGCCGAGCTGTGCGGCGAGTGATCTGCTGACCTTTTCGGGTGGCGCGCGGTTCCCTGCGCCACCCACCTCTTTCCAAGGGTTTTCTCCGCATGCCTGACTGGTCCGGTTATCTGACACTGATCCTGCACGGGGCGCTGGTGACGGCGCAGCTCACGGTGATGGGCTGTGCGCTGGCGCTTGTGGCGGCCTTTGTCGCCGGTCTGGCGCGGCTGGCCCCGGTGGCCCCGGTGCGCTGGCTGGCCACGGTGTATATCGAGTTCTTTCGCGGCACCTCGATCTTTGTGCAGCTGTTCTGGGTCTATTTCGTGCTGCCCTTTGCCGGGATCACCCTGTCGCCCTTGCTGGCCGGTGTTCTGGCGCTTGGCCTGAACGTCGGGGCTTATGGGGCCGAGGTGGTGCGCGGGGCAATCCTGTCGGTGCCAAAAGACCAGTATGAGGCGACCATCGCGCTGAACCTGACGCGCTTTGCCCGCATGCGCCATGTGATCCTGCCGCAAGCCTTGCCGCTGATGTTGCCGACCTTTGGCAACAACGCGATTGAGCTGTTGAAGGCAACGGCAGTGGTGTCGCTGATCTCGCTGTCTGACATGACCTTTCAGGCGCAGGTCGTGCGCGCGCAGACCGGCAGCACGTTGTTTCCGTTTCTGACCATCCTGATCCTGTATTTCGCGATGGCCATGCTGATCACCTATGGCATCCGGCTGCTGGAACGGCGGATGACACGCGGTCTGGATGGGGTGCGCTGATATGGACTGGGACTGGAATTTTGTTGCCGAAATCACTCCGGCGCTGTTGCAGGGGCTGAAACTGACGCTGCTGATCACCGTGCTGTCGGCCCTTGTCGCTGCCGTTCTGGGGCTGGTCTTTGCCATCGCCCGGCGGTCGGAAAACCGCCTGATCGCGCGGCCGGTGTCGTTTTTCGTCGAGTTCATCCGGGGCACGCCGCTGCTGGTGCAGCTGTACTTCATCTTTTACGTGCTGCCCGGCGCGGGCATCCTGCTGCCGCCACTGGTGGCCGGGGTGATCGGCATGGGGCTGCACTATGCCACCTATACCGCCGAAGTGTACCGGGCCGGGATCGAAAACGTCGCCCGTGGCCAGTGGGAGGCGGCGCGGGCCACCAATCTGACCACCCGCCAAACCTGGGTTCATGTCATCATTCCGCAGGCAGTGCCACCGATGATCCCGGCGCTGGCCAATTATCTGATCGCCCTGTTCAAGGAAACGCCGCTGTTGTCCGCCATCACCGTGCTGGAAATGATGAATCAGGCCAAGCTGGTCGCCAATTCCAGCTATCGCTACATCGAACCGATGACTCTGGTGGGAGTGTTTTTCCTCGCCATCAGCCTCATTTCCGTTGTCATCCTGCGGTGGCTGGAACAGCGTTTCGGAAGGCTGGCAAAATGACCGACATTCATATCGCGCAGCACGCCCCGCGCCTTGACCCGCGCCCGGTGGCGCATAGGGTCGGGCTGGTGGCCCTGTCCACCGATCACACCTCCGAGGTGGATTATGCCCGTATTCTGTGTCCGGCGGGAATCGGCGTCTATGTCAACCGCATCCCCTTTGCCAATCCGGTCACGCCCGAAACCCTGCGGGCGATGGAGGGCGATCTGGCATCGGGTGCGGCGCTGATCCTGCCGGGCGAGGATCTGGATGCCGTGATCTACGGCTGCACCTCGGCCTCGGTCTGCATCGGCGATGCCGCTGTGCGGGCGCAGGT
This sequence comes from Pseudotabrizicola alkalilacus, assembly GCF_003443995.1. GTDB lineage: Bacteria > Pseudomonadota > Alphaproteobacteria > Rhodobacterales > Rhodobacteraceae > Pseudotabrizicola > Pseudotabrizicola alkalilacus. The sequence goes on along the minus strand of NZ_QWEY01000008.1, from coordinate 168,994 downwards.
GGCCAAGGGCAAACCGGGGTGCCCGGTGGTGACGCCGGTTTCTGGCGCGTTGGCCGGGCTGCGGGCGATGGGGGCGCGGCGGATTTCGGTGCTGACCCCCTATACCCTTGAAACCTCGCGCCCGATGGCCGCGATGTTCGAGGCCGAGGGCCTGAGCATCGACCGCTTTACCTGCCTGAACATGACCGATGACCGCGACATGGCCCGCATCGCGCTGGATGATCTGGTGGAACTGGCCGCAGGGGCCGTGGCCTCCGGCTCCGAGGCGCTGTTCATTTCCTGCACAGCGGTACGCGCGGCATCGGTGATTGACCGGATCGAAGCCGCAACCGGCATCGCCGCGCTGTCGTCGAACTATGCCGCGGCATGGCAGGTGGCGCGGCTGTGCGGGGTGACGGGGGCCTTGGCCCCCGGTCACCTCATGACCTTTCCCGGCACGCCATGACCGCCCCGCTTGCTGTGACGCTTGACGATATCGAGCGGGCTGCGCTGCGCCTGCGCGGCCATATCCGGCACACGCCGATGCTGGCCGATCCGCTGTTGGCGGGCTGCCTGCTGAAACTGGAGTACCGCCAGATCACCGGCGCATTCAAACTGCGCGGGGCCACCAATGCGGTTCTGTCGCTGTCGCCGGACCAATTGGCGCGGGGGGTGGTGACCGCCTCGACCGGCAATCATGGCCGGGCGCTGGCCCATGCGGCGCGGGCTGCGGGCGGGCGGGCGGTGGTCTGCCTGTCGCACCTGGTGCCGGACAACAAGGTTCAGGCGATCCGCGACCTTGGGGCCGAGGTCCGCATCATTGGCCAAAGTCAGGATGAGGCGATGGCCGAGGTGACCCGCGCCGTGGCGCAAGAAGGGCTGACCGAGGTGCCGCCCTTTGACCATCCCGATGTGGTCGCGGGGCAGGGCACGCTGGGCCTGGAGATTCTGGCCGATTGCCCCGCGCCCGGTGTGGTGCTGATCCCGCTGTCAGGCGGCGGGTTGGCCGCCGGGGTTGCCGCCGCGATCCGGGCGCTGTCACCTGCCACCCGCATCATCGGGGTGTCGATGGAGCGGGGGGCCGCAATGGCGGCGTCACTTGCCGCCGGTCATGCGGTCGAGGTGCAGGAGCTGCCGACGCTGGCCGACAGTCTGGGCGGCGGGATCGGCCTGGCCAACCGGGTGACCTTTGCGATGTGCCGCGCGCTGCTGGATGACGTTGTGCTGGTGAACGAGGACGAAATCGCAGCGGCCATGCGCCATATCCACAGCGTGACCGGCGATGCCGTGGAAGGGGCCGCCGCCGTTGGCGTGGCCGCCCTGCTGGCGGGGCGGGTAGCCTGCGCGCCTGCCACGGTCTGCATTCTGTCCGGTGCCAATATCGCCCCGGAAACCTTTGCCCAAATCATGAAAGGCCAGTCTGCATGAGAGATCCGATCACCATTCTGACGGAAGCCGATCTGCGCAAACTGGTGCCGCTGGATATGGCTGCGATCGACTGTGTCGAAGAGGCGTTCCGCGCGCTGGCCACCGCGCCGGTCGCCATGCCGCCCATTATGCGGCTGGATATTCCTGAACACCGGGGCGAGGTGGACGTCAAGACCGCCTATATCCCCGGTCTGGACCATTTTGCGATCAAGATCAGTCCGGGGTTTTTCGGCAATCCCGCCCTTGGCCTGCCGTCGACCAATGGCATGATGGTGGTGCTGTCGACCCAAACCGGGCTGGTGCAGGCCCTGCTGCTGGACAATGGCTATCTGACCGATGTGCGCACCGCCGCTGCCGGGGCGGTGGCGGCCCGCCACCTCAGCCGCGCGGACAGTGCGACCGCCGCCATCCTTGGTGCGGGGATGCAGGCAGAGCTTCAGGCCGTGGCCTTGTCGATGGTGCGGCCGATCCGCAGTTTCCGCATCTGGGCGCGGGACGAGGCCAAGGCCGCCGCACTGTGTGAGCGCTTGGAGGCGCGTGGGCTGAGTGCGATGGCTTGTGCCACGGTCACTGAGGCGACGGAGGGCGCCGATGTGATCGTGACCACAACGCCCGCCACGACGCCGATCCTGCACAGCGCCCAGCCCGGTCAACACATCACCGCCATGGGATCGGACGCCGAGCATAAAAACGAGATTTCCCCGGCCTTGCTGGCGCAGGTGCAGTATGTCGCCGACCGCCTGTCACAAACCCGCAGCTTGGGCGAATTGCACCATGCCATTGCCGCCGGGGTCATCCCCGCCGACCGCAGCTTTCCCGAACTCGGGCAGATCATCGCCGGAACCGCCCGGATTGAGGCGACTGCTGCGACCATCACGCTGGCCGATCTGACCGGCACCGGCATTCAGGACACCGCGATTGCCGCCCTTGCCATCGCCCGCGCCCGCGCGGCCGGGGCAGGGCAGAGCTTTACTGTTTAAGAGAAACCCCGGGCAGCACGGCCCACAGGAGGATACGACCAATGACAGACGTGGACTTGCGGTTCTCCCGCGATGAATTTGCCACGCGTCTGGAAAAGACGCGCCGCGCGATGGAGGCGAAAGGCATTGAGCTGCTGATCGTCACCGATCCCAGCAACATGAACTGGCTGACCGGCTATGACGGCTGGTCGTTCTATGTCCATCAATGCGTGATCGTGCCGCCGCATGGCGAACCGATCTGGTTTGGCCGGGGGCAGGATGCGAACGGGGCAAAGCTGACCGCTTACCTGCGGCACGAAAACATCCTCGGCTATCCCGATCACTATGTGCAAAGCACTGAACGGCACCCGATGGACTACCTCTCGGGCATCCTGACCGACAAGGGCTGGGGCAGCCTGCGGATCGGGGTCGAGATGGACAATTACTACTTCACCGCCGCCGCCTTTGCCAGCCTGACCCGGCACCTGCCGAACGCGCGCTTTTCCGATGCGACAGCACTGGTGAACTGGCAGCGCGCTGTGAAGTCGCCGACCGAGATTTCCTATATGCGCAAGGCCGCGCGGATCGTGGAAAACATGCATGCGCGGATCGTCGACAAGATCGAGGTCGGCATGCGCAAATGCGATCTGGTGGCCGAGATCTATGATGCGGGGATCCGGGGGGATGCGGCGTTCGGAGGCGACTATCCTGCCATCGTGCCGCTGCTGCCCTCGGGCCGCGATGCGTCGGCGCCGCACCTGACCTGGGACGACAAGCCGATGAAATCGGGCGAAGGCACGTTCTTTGAAATCGCCGGCACCTATCACCGCTATCACTGCCCGCTGTCGCGCACCGTGTTTCTGGGCAAACCGACGCAAGCCTTTCTGGATGCCGAAAAGGCGACGCTGGAAGGGATGGAGGCTGGGCTGGCGGCGGCAAAGCCGGGCAACACCTGCGAAGACATCGCTCGCGGGTTCTTTGACGTGCTGGCCAAGTCCGGCATCATCAAGGACAACCGCACCGGCTATCCCATCGGCGTCAGCTATCCGCCGGACTGGGGCGAGCGCACCATGTCGCTGCGCCCCGGCGACAAGACCGAGCTGAAGCCGGGCATGACCTTTCACTTCATGACGGGTCTGTGGCTGGAGGATATGGGGCTGGAGATCACCGAAAGCATTCTGATCACCGAAACCGGGGTGGAATGTCTGGCAAACGTGCCGCGCAAGCTGTTTGTAAAGGACTGATCCGATGAGCACAGACATGCGACCGTCGCCGGTTTCGGCGACGGTGGATTTCGCGGCAGATGGCGTGCAGCACGGGTTTCTGCGTCTGCCCTACAGCCGCGACGATGCGGCCTGGGGCTCGGTGATGATTGCCGTCACGGTCGTGAAAAACGGCGACGGGCCGACGGCCTTGCTGACCGGGGGCAATCACGGTGATGAATACGAAGGCCCGATCGCGCTGTTTGATCTGGCCCGCACCTTGCGCGCGGCGGACGTTTCGGGGCGGGTCATCATCCTTCCGATGATGAACCAGCCCGCCTTTGCGGCAGGCACCCGGACCTCGCCCATCGACCGGGGCAACCTGAACCGCAGCTTTCCGGGCCGTCCCGATGGCTCGGTGACCGAAAAGATCGCCGATTACTTTCAGCGTGTGCTGTTGCCGATGGCCGATGTGGTGCTGGATTTTCATTCGGGCGGCAAGACGCTGGATTTCCTGCCATTCTGCGCCGCCCATATCCTGCCCGACAAGGGGCAGGAGGCCGAGGCGTTCCGGCTGGTCCGGGCCTTTGGCGCGCCCTATTCGGTCAGGATGCTGGAGATCGACGCGGTCGGCATGTACGACACCGCCGCCGAAACCATGGGCAAGGTGTTTGTCACCACCGAACTGGGCGGCGGCGGCACCGCCAGCGCCTATACCGCCGGAATTGCCATACGTGGCTGCCGCAACCTGCTGATGGCGGCGGGTATTTTGCGCGGAAACCCCGAGGCGATGCCGACGCAATGGCTCGATATGCCCGATGGCAGCTGTTTCACCTTTGCCGAAGACGCGGGGCTGATCCGCTTTTGCGCCGATCTGGGCGACCGGGTCAGCAAGGATCAGTGCATTGCAATGATCTATCCGACCGGGCGCACCGGGCTTGAGCCGACAGAGTTGCGCGCCAACCGGGCCGGTCTGTTCACCGCGCGGCATTTTCCGGGGCTGGTCAAACCGGGCGATTGCGTCGCCGTGATCGCGGATGAGGTGGACGGGGCGTAATCAGCGGGCAAGGTCCAGCAGCAGCTGTGACAGGGTGGACTCCGGGTCGGCAAGATCCAGAATGATGTCGAAATGGTTGCGGTTGGCCACCCGGTGGACCGGCCAGCCGGTCACGAGTGAGAACGCGTCTGACTGGCGGTGAAAGCCCATGGCTTCCCCCGCGCCCGCCGCCAGTGCCAAGGCTCCGCGCAGGCCCTGGGGCGAGTGGCGGAGCGGGCTTTGCGCCAGCTCTGCATCGGTGAACTGCATCCAGTCCTGCACATGGCAGGCGGCCAGCGGCGCCAGTTCGAACAGGCCGGACACCGGCAGGCAGGCGTGCAGCGGTTGGTCGGGCAGGCCCATCTCCGCTTGCCAGCCGGGTTGCGCGACGGCGGCGGCGAGATGGCCCCCGGCAGAGGAGCCGGTCACGGTGATGCGGGTGCGGTCAAGGCCCAACGCCTCGGCATTGTGCCACAGATGCGCAATCGCCCGGCGGCAGTCGGTGACGATCTCTGTCATGCTGGCCTCGGGGGCCAGCCGGTAATCTGGCACGGCGGTGGCAAAGCCCTGTGCGGCCAGCATCGGGGCGGCAAAGGCGGATTGCGCCCGCGACAGCGCCCGCCAGTATCCGCCATGAATGAACACCACCACGGGGCGGCTTTCCCCCGGCGTGGTGCCGAACAGATCCAGTTTCAGCCCGGTCTCGTCGCAGAACGTCAGCCCCGCGCGGGTGTGGGGCAGGCCGTGGGCGGCGTCCGACAGGCTTTGATACCGCGCCAGAATATCGGCAAACTCCGCCTCGGTCACGGTGGCGCGGGCGGTATAGTCGGCGTCCAGCTGGGCGCGGGGCAGGGTGGCTTCGTCTTTGAGCATCAGATCACCAGGGGGGTTGCGCGGTTCTCGATCAGCCGCACCAGAGACAGCGCCGTCAGGGCTGAGGATTTGGGGTTATGGGGCAGGGCCAGATTGTCGAGCGTGATCTCCATCCGGCCAAAATCCCCATTGGCAACGATGCGGTGGCGGTTGCCGGTGGCGGCGGGATCAGCGATCATCCGGATGATCGTGGCCTCAGGACCAACGCCTGCAAGCGCCGTGATCATCGCCACATTGGCATTTTGCGGAAACCGCCGTCCCGCCTCGCGCGCCGGACCCTCGAAAAAGCAGTGCGGGGCGGTGAGGCTGGCCAGATCGCACAGGGTTTCCGCCTCGGTCCCCGCCCATGCCAGAGCCGGTTTCGTGATGTCGTGGGTGACCTGCGCCAGCGGCAGGCGCGCGGCGGCAGACAGCGCATCCATGCCGCCCAACGCACCGGGGGGGATCAGGATCTGGCGATTATGGGCGCGGGCCAGATGCAGCAAAGCCTCCAGCGCGCCGTCTTCGGCAAAAGCCGAGGTGGAGGCGGGAGCAAAGTCGGCCCCTGCGGCAAGCGCGGCCTGACCCCAAGGCAGCACGGCGGCCCGACCCGCGACCTCGACCACGAGATCGGGCGTGTGTGCCGGCAGCTCGGTGGGCGCGGTGATCAGCGGAAAGGGCAGGTCGCGACCGGCATCGCGGACGGCAACCGCCACAATCTGAACCGCAGAGCGCCGTGCCGCCAGCAGACGCGCGATTTCAGAGCCGATGGCACCCCATCCGATCAGAACCAGCCGCATCAGATGCCGACCCAGGCCTGAACGCGGGCCTGATCGCGGGTCAGCTCGGCACTGGTGCCGGTCCAGACCGTCTTGCCCTTTTCCAGAATGAAATGCCGGTCGGCAAGGCGCTTGAGCACGGAAAACGTCTTGTCGATCAGCAGGATCGACTGCCCCTCGGCTTTCAGCTTTTCCACCACCTGCCAGATCTCCGACCGGATCACCGGGGCCAGCCCTTCGGTCGCCTCATCCAGAATGAGCAGGCGCGGGTTGGTCATCAGTGCGCGCCCCACGGCCAGCATCTGCTGCTCGCCGCCCGACAGCGTTGCCGCCATCTGCCCGCCACGCTCGCCAAGGCGGGGGAACAGCTCATAGATGCGGGCGAGGGTCCAGGGCGACTTTGCCGCCAGCCGGTTGGCCGCCGTGGCCACCAGATTTTCGCGCACGGTGAGGGTTGGAAACACCTGCCGCCCTTCGGGCACCAGACCAAAGCCCAGCCGCGCCACCTTTTCCGGGGCCAGCCCGCCGATGGCCCGCCCGTCATACTGCACCGCCCCGCCCTTTGGCGGCAGCAGGCCCATGATCGTGCGGACCGTGGTGGTCTTGCCCATGCCGTTGCGACCCATCAGGGTCACCACCTCGCCATCCTTGATATCGAGCGAGATGTCGAACAGCACCTGAGAGGCACCGTAGCCGGCTTGCAGATTTTGCACCGACAGCATCAGGTGTCCTCCTCTCCGAGATAGGCGTCGCGGACCGCCGGATTTGCGCGGATCTCATCGGCGTTGCCGGCCGCGATGACGCGCCCGTACACCAGCACGGTCACGCGGTCGGCGAGCGCAAACACCGCGTCCATATCGTGCTCGACCAGCAGCATCGCGCAATCGCCACGGGCGGCCAGCAGGGCGTCAATCATCTGCTGGCTTTCCAGATGGCCAAGCCCGGCCATCGGTTCATCCAGCAACAGCAGGCGCGGGCGCTGGGACAGTGCCATCAGCAGCTCCAGCTGCTTTTTCTCGCCATGGGCCAGATCGGCGACGGTCACCCCGGCGCGGGGGCCAAGCGCAGAGGCCGCAAGGATCTCTGCCACCTCGTCCCAGACCTCGGCGCGGTTTGCGGCGCGGTCAAATATACGGAAATTGCCGCCTTCGCGCGCCTGAACCGCAAGGGCGAGATTTTCGCGCACGGTCATGTCGTCCAACAGCGAGGTGATCTGAAAGGTCCGGCCCAGACCCAGTGCCACGCGCTCTGCCGGGGGCAGGCGGGTGATGTCGCGGCCCGCCAGATGGATGTGGCCCGCGTTTGGCATCAGCTCGCCGCAGATCTGGTTGATCAGGGTCGATTTTCCCGCCCCGTTTGGCCCGATCAGAGCGTGGATTTCGCCCGCATTGACGGTCAGGCTGACGTTGTCGGTTGCGGTCAGGCCCCCAAACGTCTTGGTCAGCCCGGCGATTTCAAGCACATGGTTCATTTCTGCCCCCCGGTCAGCTTGCGGATCAGCGCCATCAGCCCGCCTTTTGAGGTCAGCACCACAACCAGCAGCAGGATGCCAACCGGCAGCATCCAGTGCTCGGTATAGCGCGCCAGCGTCGTCTCCACCGTGAACAGAACCCCCGCGCCGATGAACGGCCCGGCCAGAGTGCCGACACCGCCAAGGATGACCATGATCATGAACTCGCCCGACCGGGTCCAGTGCATCATGTCGGGCGAGGCAAAGCGCAGGAAATTCACCATCAGCGCCCCGGCCAGCCCGGCCCCCATGCCGGAGAGAATGAAGGCATAGAGCTTGTAGCGAAAGGTCGAAATTCCCATCGAAGCCATGCGTCGTTCGTTCTGGCGGATGCCTGCAATGATCTGACCAAAGGAAGATTGCACCAAGCGGCGCAAAAACAGGTAATAGGCGGCGGCAAAGCACAGCACGACCCAATACAGCGTGTCGCGGTTGCGCATGTCGAGGCCCGGCAGCGCATTGGTGCGGCGCACCATGATTCCATCCTCGCCGCCATAGGTTTTCAGCGAGATGAACAGGAAAAAGAACATCTGCGCAAAGGCCAGCGTGATCATGATGAACTGCACGCCGCCGGTGCGCAGCGACATCGCGCCCACCAATGCCGCCGCCAGTCCGGCCACAAGTACGGCAGCGGGCAGGGTGATCAGCATCTGATCGGTGCCGGGGATCACGCCCAGAAACGAGGTTCCGGCGTCGAAATGGTGATACATGATCCCCACGACATAGCCGCCAATGCCAAAGAATGCCGCATGGCCAAAGCTGATCATGCCGCCATAGCCCAGAATGAAATTCAGACTGGCCGCCGCCATCCCATAGATCAGCGCCTGACCGACCAGCCGGGTCCAGCTGGTCTGGCCGGTGGCTGCGGCCAGAAACGGCACAAGTGCCAGCAGCAGGAAGACGGTAGCCAGAATAAGGTATTCGCGTTTCATCTGGTCATCCTTGCGCTGCAAACAGGCCGCGCGGACGGACCAGAAGGATAATCGCCATCATCAGGTAGATCCCCATCGAAGATATTCCGACCCCCAGCGCCTGCGCCTCGGATCCCGGCATGACCTGCTGCAACAGCCCCGGCAGAAAGGCGCGCAGCATGGTGTCGCACATCCCCAGCACGATCCCGGCGACAAAGGCCCCTTTCACCGATCCGACCCCGCCGATCACCACCACGACAAAGGTGGCCAGAATGATCTCGTCGCCCATGCCGACCTGTACCGACATGATCGGCGAGGCCATCACACCGGCAAGCCCGGCAAGCAGCGCGCCCAGCCCGAAGACGGCCGTATACAGCCCGCCAATGTTCACCCCCAGCGCCCGCACCATCTGGCGGTTGCTGGCCCCGGCGCGCACAAGCATGCCGATCCGGGTCTTGTTGATCAGCAGGTACAGGCCAAAGGCGACGGCCAGGCCGACCGCGATGACGAACAGACGGTAGCTGGGGTAGGGCAGGCCGGGAACGATCTCGACCGATCCCGAGAACATTTCCGGCAGAGAGGTGAACAGCGGCTGACGGCCGAAAATCAGCACGGTGGACTGGTTGAAGATCAGGATCAGCGCAAAGGTCGCCAGAACCTGATCCAGATGGTCGCGGGCATAAAGACGCCGCATCACCCCCAGCTCAACCAGAACCCCGGCAATTGCCGAGGCCACCAGCCCGGCCAGCAGCCCGGCCCAGAATGATCCGGTCTGAATCGAAACCCAGGCCCCGGCAAAGGCCCCGACCATGTACAAGGCGCCATGCGCCAGATTGATGACGCCCATGATGCCGAATATCAGCGTCAGCCCGGCGGCCAGCAAAAACAACGTGACGCCGTATTGCAGCCCGTTCAAAAGCTGCTCGATCAACAGGATCATCTGCGCCCCTCCAGGCGGTCTGTGAATTGGGATGGTGCCGGAACAGGGCCGGACGGCACAGTGCCATCCGGCCCGAAGTCAGGTCACATCTTGCAGTCGGCGGCGTAAACGTCGCCCACGGCTTCAAGGATCTTTTCCTTGGTCACGATCTTTGGATTACCTGCCTCGTCCGCTTCGATCGAGGTCAGATACCAGTCCTGAACCGGGTGCTGGTTGGCCCCAAAGGCAAAGCTGCCACGGGTCGAGGCGAAGTCGGCGGCCTTGAGCGCGGCTTGCAGAGCTTCGATGTCTTCGCCTCCGACCTTGTTCAACGCACCACCGATCAGCAGTCCGGTGTCATAGGCCTGCTGCGCATAGGTGGTCAGCGGGGTGGTGGGAAAGGCGGCGGCCCATTCGGCAACCATGGCTTTTGACGCCGCGTTGTCGAAATCGTCGTTCCAATGCGTGGTGCCGGTCAGACCGACAGCGGCGGGGCCGACGGCTTTGAGGATCACACCATCATAGGACGGTTCCGACAACACCATCGGGACAGAGCCCAGCAGCCCGGCCTGCTGGTATTGCTTGAGAAACGCAATGCCCTGACCACCCGGATGGAACTGGAACACCACCTGCGGGGCCGCGTTGCGGATCTGTGCCATCTCACCGGCAAAGTCGGACTGTTCGACGCCGGTGTAAATCTCGGTGACTGTCCCGCCGAATTCACGGCTGAACCCGGCGATGGCATCCTTGCCCGCCTGATAGTTGGGCGCCAGCGCGACTGCCGTGGTGTAGCCGAGCTTTTTGGCCGCAGCGCCCGAGGCTTCGTGCAGGCTGTCGTTCTGCCAGCTCACCACAAAGTAATTCGGATGGCATTTGGCCCCGGCCAGACCCGAAGGCGCGGCATTCGGGCTGACATAGATCGCGCCCGCATCAAGGGTTTCAGGCACAACCGCGCCCGAGACGTTCGAGAACACGATCCCGGTCAGCAGCTTGATGCCCTCTTCGTTCAGCATCCGGTCGGCCACCTGAACGCCGGTGTTCGGATCGCGGGCGTCGTCTTCGACGACCAGTTCAAATTCTGCGCCGGTGGCCTGCAGGCCAAGGGTCAGGCCGTCGCGGATCTGTTCGCCAAGGTACCCGGCGGGGCCGGACAGCGTAGTGATCACGCCGATCTTGGTCGCCTCGGCATGGGCTGGGCTCATCAGAGCGACCAGCATGCCGGTGGAGGTCAGCAGTTTTCTCATGTCATTCTCCCGGTTGTCGTTTGCGTCTTTTTGTTTTGCTTTGGGTCATACTGTCAGGCTTGAAATTTATTTCAAGCCTAAAACATCTAGAGTGTCACCCAGCCTGCCGGAGGTTTTTTGCCGGGGTGAATTTCACCGCATTTCGGGCAGGTGCGTGCTTTTTCATCGGCATAGAATGCCGTGTAGATCGGGGGCAGGTCATCAACGATGGAAACCAGATCAACCTCGGCCCGGTGAACGCGGGTGTTGCAGTTAAAGCAATACCACTCGACGGCATCCAAAGCGCCTTCGGGGCGGGCCGGTTCGATCACCAGCCCGATGGAGCCTTCCTGCGGGCGCTGCGGCGAATGGCGGATATGGGCGGGCAGCAAAAAGATGTCGCCCTCGCGGATCGGCACATCGTAGAACTCTCCCGTCGAAGTGTCATGCAATTTCAACAGCATGTCACCCTTTAACTGATAAAAGAACTCTTCCACCGGGTCATCGTGATAATCGGTCCGCTCGTTTGGTCCCCCGACAACGGTGACCATCAGATCGGCATCCTTGAACACCATCTGATTACCGACCGGCGGTTTCAGAAGGTGTTTGTGCGCGTCGATCCATTTCTGGAAATTGAAGGCCGCAAGGCGGGTCATCGGCGTCTCCTTCTCAGGCCAGTTTCAGGCCGCAGGTTTCGAATGCATGTCGGGTCAGGGTTTTCTCGTCTTCGGTCAGTTCCAGACAGGGCGGACGCACCCGGCCGCCGGTCTGGCCCAGCAGCTCCTGCCAGTATTTCTGATGCGCATGGGGTTTTTCCGCAGGGCGGGTGGATTTCAGCGCATGGCGCACCGGGTCCAGACTGTCGCGGATCTGCCGCGCTTCATCCGTGCGACCGGCAAAGGCGGCATCGGTATAGGCGCGCATCCGTTTGTCAGCGGCGGTCTGGAGCAGATAGGGCGGCGACGAACACAGATAAAGCTGCCAGTTCAGCTCCAGTATATTGTCCAGCCATTCCTCTTCGGATGCCGTCGACACAATCATCCTGTCGCCCGCCAGCCCGGACAGTTCCACATACATCGGCCGCGGGGTCGAGTATTTGATCGCAACCACGGTGTCGATATCGGCCAGCCGGTTGCACAGCTGCGGGCTCATCAGATAGCCCGAGTCGGGGTGCGACCACAGGGCGATGCCGATATCGACCTTTGAGGCGATGGTTTCGTAATAGCGGATCAGGGTTTCATCCTGCGCCTTGGTGAAGTGCAGAACCGGCGCGTGGACCACGATGTAATCTGCTCCGCAGGCCTGTGCGTGTCGGGCCAGGTCGATCACCACATCCATGTTCTGATCCGAACAGGACATGATGGTCTGCGCCCGGCCTTCTGCCGCGCGGACCGCCAGATCAAAGGCGCGTTTGCGTTCCTCGACCGACATCGCAAAGAATTCGCCCTGCTTGCCCGCAATAAAGAACCCGTCGATCCCCAGATCCTCGATCCAATGGGTCATGTTGGCGGCAAAGCCTGCCTCGTCGATGGAAAGGTCTTCGCGGAACGGCATCAAGGCCGCCGCCCAGATACCCTTCATATGGGCAAAGGCATGGGATTTGGCGTCTTTACGGGAATACTTCACGCTGTGGCTCCTGAAACTGTCGGCTCGGTCTCCAGCTCCATCCGGTGCGAGATGGTCTTGGTGACGGTATAGTGGTGCAGCCCCTCGGCCCCGCCTTCGCGACCGTGGCCTGAATATTTCACGCCGCCGAACGGCACCTCGGCCACGCTGGCCTCCAGCGTGTTGATCGACAGGTTCCCGGCTTCGATTTCAGTGGTCAGCCGGTCCACATTGGCGGCGGAATGGGTGAAGCCATAGGCGGCAAGGCCAAAGGGCAGCGCATTGGCGCGGGTGATCGCGTCGTCAAGCCCGCTGACCGGATTGATGATGGCAATCGGGCCAAAGGGCTCCTCGCGCATCACGCGGGCGTCGTCGGGCACCTCAGCCAGAACGGTGACCGGAAAGAAATATCCCGGCCCGTTGGGGCGCGTGCCGCCACACAGCACCTTGGCCCCTTTGGCGCGGGCATCCTCGACCAGTGCATCCAGCGCGGCGATCCGGCGGTGGTTGGCCACCGGCCCCATCTCGGTGTCGGCGTTCAACCCGTCGCCCATCCGCACCTGTGACGCGCGTTCGGCAAAGGACTGTGCGAAGGCCTCATACGACTGTTCCATCACGAAAAAGCGGGTGGGGGAGGTGCAGACCTGCCCCGAATTGCGCGCCTTGCGGACCGCAGACATCCGCCCCGCCGCTGCGGCATCCACATCGTCACACACAATCACCGGGGCATGACCGCCCAGTTCCATCAGCACCGGCGTCATCGACCGCGCTGCCATTTCGGTCAGGTGAATGCCCACCGAGGTCGAGCCGGTAAAGGCTACCACCCGGATACGGTCCTGCGGGATCAGATGGCTGGAAATTTCGGCCGGATCGCCGAACACCAGATTGAGCACGCCGGCGGGAAGCCCCGCTTCCTGAAATGCCCGCGCGATGTGGATCGCGCCTGCCGGGGTTTCCTCGGCCGCCTTGAGGATGATCGAACACCCCGACGCCAGCGCGCCCGCAATCTTTCGCGCCGGTTGTGACAGCGGGAAATTCCATGGCGAAAAGCCCGCCACAATCCCTGCCGGTTCGCGCACCACGGTATAGCGGATGCCGGGGGCCGAGGGCACGACATGGCCATACAGCCGCTGTGCCTCGCCCGCGTCCCATTCGAAAAACTCCGCCCCCCGGATCACCTCCATCCGGGCCTGCATCAGGGGCTTGCCGTTTTCCATCGTCAGCGACGGCGCGATCTGCGCGCCCCATTCCCGCAACAGACTGGCCGCACGCAGGATGATCTGCGCCCGGATGCGGGGCGCGGTGCGGCTCCAGACGCGAAAGCCCCGCTCTGCGGCGGCCAGCGCATCCTCCAGATCAGAGGTGCGGGCGATGGGCAGACGGCCGATTTCCTGTTCGGTCGCCGGGTTCAGCACAGGCAGGGTGTCTGCCGTCTTGCGCCAGGTGTTGTCGATGAAAAGCTGAAGATCGGGATAGTCGGTCATCTTGGGTCCACCGATTGTTCTTCCCTGATCAATCCGTATTGGCACTTAGAAAGCAAATGAAGTAATCGAAGCCAGATATTCACAAAGGGAATACAAGAAATGTCCCGGCTTCCCCGACTCGAGACTCATCTTTCGCTGCGCCACCTGACGTTGATTGATGCCATCGCGCGTGAAGGCACGCTGTTGGGGGCATCGCAAAGCCTGAATCTGACGCAACCCAGTGTGACCAAAGCGCTGCAAGAGGCCGAGGCCACCGTCCGCACCCGCCTGTTCGACCGCACCAATCGCGGCGTGCGGGCGACCGAGGCGGGCGAGGTGCTGGTCGCGCATGCCCGTCTGGTGCTGACCCAGTTGCGCCACGCCGGGCAAGAGCTGGAGGATCTGCGCACCGGATCGGGCGGGCGGGTGGCCGTGGGGGTGCTGGTTTCGGCGGCGGTGTCGATCCTGCCATCCGCCATTGCCGCCGTGCGGCAGAAACGCCCCAATCTGGCGGTCAAGGTGATCGAGGGCACCAATGATGTGCTGATGCCGCTGTTGCGGGCGGGCGAGATTGATCTGGTGATTGGCCGCTTGCCTGCCTTTTCCAGTGGCAGCGGTATTGCCGAGGAAATTCTGTGCGAGGATTTTGCCCAGATCGTCGTGCGAACCGGCCATCCTTTGCTGACACGATCTGGCCTGACGCTTGCCGATCTGATGGAGCAGCCGTGGATTCTGCCGCCGCAGGAAACCAGCCTGCGGCGGCAGATAGACGAAGGCTTTCGCCAGATGGGCCTGCGCGACCCCGCGAACAGCGTGGAATCGGTGTCGATCCTGACCAACCGCGCTTTGGTGTTGAACGCCGATTACCTGCTGATCTGGCCGGTACAGCTGGCGCGGGTGGAGGCGCAGCGCGGGCTGGTGCAGGTGTTGGATATTCCGCTGCCCACCACCCACCGCCCGATCGGCATCTCGACCCGGCGCGACTCCCGCCTATCACCCGCCGCCGACACGCTGATCGCCGCCTTGCGGCAGTCTGCCAGTCAGGAGGCGCTCGCCGCGCCCTGACGTGCCTTCAGTTCCCCGCCAGCAGCGGGGCAGGGTGGTAGCGTCCCCTGAGGTGGGGCGGCGCTGCGGCGTCCAAGGCTGCCAGTTCGGTACGCAGGGAGCCGCCGCGGTTTGCGATGATCTCGAATGGCCCGCGCGGAAAATTCAGCCCAAGTTTCAGCGCGGTGTCGATGCCGTCAGGGGTCGTGCCGCCTTCAGACAACAGCCACGCCGCCTCATTGGCAAGTGTGGCCTCAATCCGGCTGACGATGGCCGCCGCGTGCTGGGGCTGGGCGGCAGTCGGATCGGGAAACAGAAAGCCGCGCCCCGTCTTGCGCCCCAGATTGCCCGAGGCCACCTGACGGCGCAGGGCATCGAACACGTGATACCTTGGATGGCCATTCATCGCCTCCGAAAGGCTTTCCGTAGCGGCAAGATTGATATCGGCTCCGATCAGATCAATCAGCGCAAAAGGGCCAAGCCGGTAGCCCGCCGCCTGCATCGCCGCGTCGATGTCGGCGGCGCTGTGCCCAGCCTCCAGCAAAGCAAGCGCTTCGCCATAGAACGGCCGCGCGCAGCGGTTGACGATGAAGCCGGGGCGGTCGGGACAGGTGATAACGGTCTTGCCGGCCGCCTCGGTCAGCCTTTGTGCCGCGCGCAGGGCGGCGGCATTTGTTCCAGGGTGCGCCACCAGTTCGACAAGCTTCATCACCGGGGCGGGGTTAAAGAAATGCAGCCCCAACAGGCGTTCGGGATGCTGTAGCCCCTCGGCCATAGCCGCGACCCGCAGCGATGAGGTATTGGTCGCCAGCACCGCATCGGGCGCGATCACCGCTTCCAGTGATGCAAACAAGGCCCGCTTGACCTCGATCTGTTCGACCACAGCCTCGATGATCAGCTCTGCCGCGCCCATGGCCTCGGGGCCGGGGACGATGGTGATGCGCGACACCAGCGCCTCCAGATCTGCCTGTGCCATCTTGCCCGCTGCGACCCGCGCAGCAAGGCCTGCGCGCAGTCGGTCGATGGCGCTGTCACGGGCAGTGGCGAAACTGTCCGTCGCCAGAACCCGGAAGCCTGCTGCGGCATAGGTCTGGACGATGCCAAGCCCCATGGTTCCAAGGCCGATGACGGCAAGTGTGCTCATGTTTCCCTCCGGTTATTCCCCAAAGAAAGGCATGAACCCGAATTTGCTTCAAGCCCGAATATTTTAAGCTTGAATTTATTTTGGACCAGTGCAACGCTTTGGGCCGATGCAGGTTCGGAGGAGAGTGGCCATGAAAGTTCTTTGCCTGGGGGGCGGTCCTGCCGGACTGTACTTTGCCATTTCTATGAAACTGCGCGACCCGTCGCATGATGTGACCGTGCTGGAACGCAACAAGGCCAATGATACCTTTGGCTGGGGTGTGGTCCTGTCCGATGATGCGCTGGGCCGGATGCAAAAGAATGACCCGGTCAGCACCGAGGCCATCCGCAGCCATTTCTCGTATTGGGATGACATCGCGGTTGTCCATGACGGTGCGCGCTCGGTCTCGGGTGGGCATGGTTTTGCGGGGATCGGCCGCAAGCAGATGCTGATCCTGCTGCAGGCCCGCGCGCGTGAGCTGGGCATCACCCTGAGCTTTGAGGCCGAGTTCAAGTCGGCAGAAGACTATCGCTGCGACTATGATCTGGTGGTGGCCTGCGACGGCAT
The DNA here is from genome assembly GCF_003443995.1 of Pseudotabrizicola alkalilacus. GTDB lineage: Bacteria > Pseudomonadota > Alphaproteobacteria > Rhodobacterales > Rhodobacteraceae > Pseudotabrizicola > Pseudotabrizicola alkalilacus. The sequence continues at coordinate 152,394 of NZ_QWEY01000008.1, read as the reverse complement.
CAACAGTCTGGTGCGCCGCGAATATGCCGATGTGTTTAAGCCCGACATCGACACCCGCCTGTGCAAGTTCGTCTGGCTGGGCACGCATCAGAAATTTGACGGGGCCTTTACCTTTATCTTCGAGAAAACGGCGCATGGCTGGGTCTGGGCGCATGTCTATCAGTTCGATGACAACACCGCGACCTTCATCGTCGAGACCATGCCCGAAACCTGGGAAAAGCTCGGCTTTGCGGACATGACCAAGGAAGAAACGGTCGAGGCCTGCCGCAAGATCTTTGAGTCACATCTGGGCGGCCATGATCTGATGTCGAATGCAGCACATCTGCGCGGATCTGCGGTCTGGATGCAGTTCCCGCGCGTGATCTGCGAAAAGTGGTATCACGAGAATGTCGTGCTGATGGGCGATTCCGCAGCGACCGGGCATTTCTCGATCGGCTCCGGCTCCCGACTGGCGTTTGACAGTGCCATCGCGCTGGCCGAATACCTGCATTCCGAACCCACGATGGAAGGTGCCTTTGCCCGGTATCAGGACGAGCGCCGGGTCGAGGTGCTGCGGCTGCAATCCGCCGCGCGCAACAGTCTGGAATGGTTCGAGCAGGTCGAACGCTATCTGGATATGGACCCGATGCAGTTCACCTATTCGCTCCTGACCCGGTCGCAACGGATCAGCCACGAAAACCTGCGTTTGCGCGATCCGGACTGGCTGCAACAGGCCGAAGACTGGTTTCAGGCACAGGCGGGCGGGCAAAAGGGCCGCCGTCCGATGTTTGCGCCATTCAAGCTGCGCGAGATGACGCTGAAGAACCGCATCGTGCTGTCGCCGATGGCGCAGTACAAAGCGGTCGATGGCTGCCCCACCGGCTGGCATTTCGCCCATTACGCCGAACGCGCCAAGGGCGGGGCCGCCCTGATCTGCACAGAGATGACCTGTGTCTCGGCTGAGGGCCGCATCACCCCCGGTTGTCCGGGCCTCTATGCGCCGGAGCATGAGGCGGCGTGGAAAGCCCTGGCCGATTTCATCCATGCCGAGACCAGCGCCAAATTCTGCCTGCAGATCGGCCATTCCGGGCGCAAAGGCTCCACCTGCGTGGCGTGGGAAGGCATCGACCGCCCGCTGGAGACCGGCAACTGGCAAACGATCTCCGCCTCTGCCATTCCCTACAAACCCGAAAATGCAGCCCCCCGTGCGATGACGGCCGAGGATTTCGCCGAGGTTACGGCGCAGTTTGTTTCGGCCACCCGGATGGCCGACAGCATTGGTGCCGACATGATCGAGATGCATGCGGCCCATGGCTATCTGCTGGCATCCTTCCTCAGCCCGATCACCAACACCCGGACCGATGCCTATGGCGGCAGTCTGGAAAACCGGTTGCGCTATCCGCTGGAGGTGTTCCGCGCCATGCGGGCGGTCTGGCCGGAGGGCAAGCCGATGTCGGTGCGGATTTCGGCGCATGACTGGATCGAAGGCGGCGTGACCCCGGATGAGGCGGTCGAGATCGCGCGCGCGTTTCGCGCGGCTGGGGCCGATATCATCGACGTATCGTCAGGCCAGACCGACCCGGCAGAGGCCCCGATCTATGGCCGCATGTTCCAGACCCCGTTCAGCGACCGCATCCGCAACGAAGTGGATATGCCCACGATGGCCGTCGGCAACATCACCGACTGGGATCAGGTCAATGGCATCCTGATGGCGGGCCGGGCCGATCTGGTTTGCCTTGCGCGGGCACATCTGGCCGATCCGTACTGGACATTGCACGCCGCAGCCGAGCAGGGCGATACCGCCAGTGACTGGCCCGCACCCTACAAAGGCGGGCGCGATCTGGCCTTCCGCCTGCGCCAGCGCCAGCAAGAGGCGATCCGGGTATGACGCTGACCGGCAAACGGGTGTTAATTACCGGCGGCGGCACCGGCACCGGGGCCGACCTTGCGCGCGGCTTTGCTGCGGCTGGCGCCGATGTGGTGATCTGTGGTCGTCGCGAAGCGCCGCTGCAAGCGGTGGCCACGGCGACCGGCGCGCGCTGTGTGCTGGCCGACGTGACGCAGCAGGCCGACCTGACCCGCGCCTTTGCCGAAGCCGGGCCGTGTGACATCATCATCGCCAATGCCGGTGTTGCCGACAGTGCGCCATTCGCCAAAGTGACGCCGGAACATTGGCACAGCATGCTGGCCACCAATCTGACCGGGGTGTTCCTGACCTTTCAGGCGGGGCTTGCGCAGCTGCCCGGCTGGGGGCGGCTGATCGCCATTGCCTCGACGGCGGGGCTCAAGGGCTATGCTTATGCCGCGCCCTATGCGGCGGCAAAGCATGGCACAGTCGGCCTTGTGCGCTCGCTCGCGCTGGAACTGGCAAGGCGGCCCGTCACGGTAAATGCGCTGTGTCCGGGCTTTCTGGATACCGAGATGACGGATCGCTCGGTCGATACCATCGTGGCAAAAACCGGCAAATCGCCCGAGGCGGCCCGTGCCGCACTGGCCGAGGGCAATCCGCAAAAGCGGTTGATCCAGCCTGCCGAAGTGACCGCTGCCGCGCTGTGGCTGTGTGGCGCGGGGTCCGAGGGCATCACCGGTCAGGCACTGGCGATTGCCGGGGGGGAAGTATGACAGATCCGCTTTCCAAACGGCGGCTGAAACTTTGGGTGCGCCTGCTGGGCGTGACCCGCTCGGCTGAGAGCGAGTTGCGAGAGTTTTTGCGGGTGAACCACGACACCACCTTGCCCCGCTTTGACGTGATGGCCGCGCTTTGGCGGCGGCGCGACGGGATCAGCATGACTGAGTTGTCGCGGATGCTGCTGGTCTCGAATGGCAACGCGACGGCGGTTGTCGACCGGCTGGAAAAGGATGGGCTGGTGCAGCGCACCCCGTCACAAACCGACCGGCGCACCATTTTTGTCAGTCTGACGTCTGAGGGCGTTGCGGCCTTTGACCGTTACGCGCTGGAACATGAGGCGGAAGTGAACCGGATATTTGGCGGACTGACCGAACAGGATCTTGACCAGCTGACCGACATTCTGAAACGCGCGCGAGGTGCGACATGACCGAACTTGCCGGATTGAAACCGCAGCATTTTCTGTGGGAGATGCAGGGCCGCGTGGCCGTCATCCGCCTGAGCCGGCCAGAGCGGAAAAACCCGCTGACCTTTGACAGCTATGCCGAGCTGCGCGACACCTTTCGGGCGCTGCCCTATGCGAGTGATGTCGATGTGGTGGTGTTCGCCTCGAACGGCGGCAACTTCTGTTCGGGCGGCGATGTGCATGACATCATCGGTCCGCTGGTCGGGATGGACATGAAAAGCCTGCTGGCCTTTACCCGGATGACCGGCGATCTGGTCAAGGCGATGATCGGCTGCGGCAAGCCCATCATCGCGGCGGTGGACGGGATCTGCGTCGGCGCGGGGGCGATCATCGCCATGGCGTCCGACCTGCGGCTGGCGACGCCAGAGGCGAAATGCGCGTTTCTGTTCACCCGTGTCGGCCTTGCAGGCTGCGACATGGGGGCCTGCGCCATGCTGCCCCGGATCATCGGGCAGGGGAGGGCGGCAGAGCTGCTCTATACCGGGCGGACGATGGCGGCAGAGGAAGGGCACAGCTGGGGGTTCTGGAACGCCCTGCACTCTGTGGAAACCCTGACAGATGAAGCGATGAAGCTGGCGGCCCGTCTGGCAGCAGGGCCGGTGTTTGCCCATGGCATGACCAAGACCCAGCTCAATCACGAATGGAACATGGGTCTGGAACAGGCGATCGAGGCCGAGGCGCAGGCGCAGGCGATCTGCATGCAGACCCGCGATTTTGAACGCGCCTATCACGCCTTTGTCGCCAAGGAAAAACCGGTCTTTCAGGGTGACTGACCTTTCGATGCCCCGATGGGGCATCCACCGCGAATTAACGGGTTAAAGAGATGAGCGACGCAACATTCCTGAACTGGCCGTTTTTCGAGGCAAAGCATCGTGAGCTTTCTACTGCGGTAGAGGCTTGGGCCAGCGCCAACCTGCCGGTCAGCCATGCAGATGCCGACGCGGCGTGCCGGGGGCTGGTGGCCGCACTGGGCAAGGCCGGATTGCTGCGCCCCACCGGCGCGGATGCGGGCGAGGCGCTGGATGTGCGTAGCCTGTGCCTGATCCGCGAGATATTGGCGCGCCATGACGGACTGGCCGATTTCTCCTTTGCCATGCAGGGACTGGGCATGGGGGCGGTCACGCTGTTTGGCAGCCCCGAGCAACGGGCTTGGCTGGAAAAGACCCGCGCGGGCACGGCGATTGCCGGGTTTGCGCTGACTGAACCGGGGTCTGGCTCCGATGTTGCCCATACTGCCACCGTGGCAGACGTGGTGCCGGGCGGCTTTCGGCTAACGGGCGACAAGACCTATATCTCGAACGGCGGTATCGCAGATGTCTATGTGATCTTTGCCCGCACCGGCGACGCGCCGGGGGCAAAAGGGCTGTCCGCCTTTGTGCTGCCCGCCGATACGCCGGGGCTGGAGGTGGTGGAGCGGATCGAGGTGATCGCGCCGCATCCGCTGGCCCATCTGCGCCTGAACGGTGTCGAACTGCCGCACTCAGCGCTGATCGGGCGTGCGGGGGACGGGTTCAAGATCGCCATGTCGGTGCTCGATGTGTTCCGCTCGACCGTCGGCGCTGCGGCGCTTGGCTTTGCCCGCCGCGCGCTGGACGAGGCCCTGACGCGGGTAAAGCGGGTGCGGGCCAGCGGCGGCAGTCTTGCCGATTACCAGATGGTACAGGGCCACATTGCCGACATGGCCTTGCAGATCGACGCGGCGGCGCTGCTGGTCTATCGCGCCGCCTGGACCAAGGACACGGGGGCCGCGCGGGTCACACGAGAGGCGGCGATGGCAAAGCTTTATGCCACCGAGGCCGCGCAACAGGTGATTGACACTGCGCTGCAACTGCATGGCGGCGATGGTGTGCGGCAGGGCTTTGCCGTTGAAAGCCTGTACCGTGAGATCCGCGCCCTGCGGATCTATGAAGGTGCCAGCGATGTGCAGCGGGTGGTGATCGCCCGCTCGGTTCTGGGGGCATGACATGAGCAGCCGTCCAACACCAAGCGAAAAGCGAGGTGCCGCATGATCTACACCAGACAGATCCGGGTGGAGTTCAACCATTGCGATCCGGCGGGCATCGTCTTTTACCCCCGCTATTTCGAAATGACCAATTCGGTCGCCGAGAACTTTTTCCGCGACGTGGTGCAGCTGCCCTACGAAGAGATGATGGCGCGCGGCGGCGGTGTTCCCACCGCCCGGCTGGAGGTGACCTTTCACGCGCCGTCCCGGCTGGGCGATCTGCTGGACTGGCGGATGCAAGTGCAGCGTCTGGGCGGCTCATCGCTGGATCTGACGATCGAGGCGCAGGGGGCCGACAAGAAACGGGTCAGTGTCGCGCTGACACTGGTGAATGTGAACGACAAGGGCCGCCCACAGCCCTGGTCCGATGAGGTCCGGCAGCGGATCACAACCTTTATGGAGGCCGAATGACTGCGCAAATCCTGCATCCCGAAGGATGGAAACCGGCCAGAGGCTACGCCAACGGCATGGCGGCTCAGGGCCGCATGGTGCTGACCGGCGGGCTGATCGGCTGGAATGCCGATTGTGAATTCGAAACCGATGATTTTGTCGGTCAGGTCGAACAGACCCTGCGCAACATCGTGGCGGTGCTGGCCGAGGCCGGGGCGCGGCCGGAGCATCTGGTCCGCCTGACATGGTATGTTACCAGCAAGGCCGAATACCTGTCTGATCCCAAGGGGTTGGGCCGGGTCTACAAAGAGATCATCGGGCGTCATTACCCCGCAATGGCCGTGGTGCAGGTGGTCGCCCTGATCGAAGATCGCGCCAAGGTCGAGATCGAGGCCACGGCGGTCATTCCGGACTGAGACGCAAATCCAATCCCGAAAGCCGCAAAAGACGGTCGGGGCAAACAGGGAGCTACTGAGATGCTTGGTCCAACAGGCCATCTGGATACCTTTACCCGTGATCACATCGCCCCCTTTGACAGCTGGCCGGTGCTGCATCTGGCCGGGTTTGACTACCCTGACTGGCTGAATGTCGGGGTGGAACTGACCAACCGCATGGTCGAGCGGGGCTATGGCGACAATATCGCGTTGATCGGCAATGGCCGCAGCCGGACCTACAAAGAGCTGACCGACTGGACCAACCGCATCGCCCATGCGCTGGTCGAGGATTATGGCGTGAAGCCGGGCAACCGCGTGCTGATCCGGTCGGCCAACAATCCGGCCATGGTGGCCTGCTGGCTGGCCGCGACCAAGGCGGGGGCGGTGGTGGTCAACACGATGCCGATGCTGCGGGCGGGCGAGTTGACCAAGATCGTTGACAAGGCCGAAATCACCCACGCGCTGTGCGACACAAGGCTGATGGAAGAGCTGATCCTGTGCGAACGCGACAGCGCCTTTCTCAAGACCGTGGTGGGCTTTGATGGCACCGAGAACCATGATGCCGAACTGGACCGGGCCGCGCTGAAAAAGCCGGTGCGGTTTGACGCGGCCCGCACCGGGCGCGATGATGTGGCGCTGCTGGGCTTTACTTCGGGCACCACCGGCGATGCCAAGGCGACGATGCATTTCCACCGCGACCTGCTGATCATCGCCGATGGCTATGCCAAAGAGGTGCTGAATGTGACGCCCGAGGATGTGTTCATCGGCAGCCCGCCGCTGGCCTTTACCTTTGGTCTGGGCGGGCTGGCGGTATTTCCGCTGCGGTTCGGGGCCACGGCGGCGCTGCTGGAACAGGCCAGCCCGACGAACATGATCAGTATGATCGAAGAGCACAAGGCGACCGTCTGTTTCACCGCGCCGACCGCCTATCGCGTGATGCTCAAGGCGATGGACGAGGGGGCCGATCTGTCCAGCCTGCGCGCCGCCGTCAGCGCGGGTGAGACGCTGCCCGCGCCGGTCTATGAAGAATGGAACCAAAAGACCGGCAAGCCGATGCTGGACGGCATCGGCGCGACAGAGCTGCTGCACATCTTCATCACCAACCGCTTTGACGACCACCGGCCGGGCTGCACTGGAAAGCCCGTCACGGGCTATGAGGCGCGGATCGTGGACGAGGCCATGAACGAACTGCCGCGCGGCGAAACCGGGCGTCTTGCGGTGCGCGGGCCGACCGGCTGTCGCTACCTCGCAGATGACCGGCAGGGGGTCTATGTGCGTGACGGGTGGAACCTGACAGGCGACGCCTTCTGGCAGGATGATCAGGGCTATTTCCACTTTGCAGCCCGAACCGACGACATCATCCTGTCGGCGGGCTACAACATTGCCGGACCAGAGGTTGAAACCGCGCTTTTGTCGCACCCGGCGGTGCTGGAATGCGCAGTGGTCGGCGCGCCGGATGAGGCACGGGGGCAGATCGTGCAGGCCCATGTGGTGCTAGCGCCCGGTCATGCGGGCGATGCGCTGATGGTCAAGGTTTTGCAAGACCATGTGAAAAAGGTGATCGCGCCGTTCAAATACCCGCGCAGCGTGATCTTTGCCAAGGCGCTGCCCAAGACTCAGACCGGAAAGATCCAGCGTTTTCAGCTGCGCGCAAAGCCCCCGCAACCCTGAGCGGCGGCACTTGCCGGGTCGCCGCTTCGGCGACCGGGCCGGTCCTACCAGAAAATCCGGGGTTCGCATCGTGATCGCCCTACAACAGTGCCAGAGGACAGCACATAGCCCTTGCGTTCTATTTCTATAATTCTAGAAATATAGAAAAGGAATCGCCTGATGGATATAGATCTTGCTGCGTCACGTCTTTCCGCGCTGGGCAATGCCACGCGCCTGCGCCTGTACCGGCTGCTTGTCCGGGCCGGTGATGCCGGGTTGTCTGTGGGCCAGATTCAGGAGCGGTTGGGCATACCGGGGTCGACCTTGTCGCATCATTGCCGCGCGCTGATCTCGGTTGGCCTGATCCAGCAGGAAAGGGTCGGCACCTCGTTGATCTGCCGGACCAATTATCCGGCGATGCGAGGGCTGATTGACGATCTGCTGGCAGAGTGTTGCGCCGATGCCGGTGAGGCCGGCAAGTGACAGCGGTTCTATCGTGGCGGTGTTTCTATCATTTCAGAAAAAGGGGATATCCATGACAAAGACCGTGGCCATTCTGGGGGCCGGGCCGGTTGGCCTTGCGGCTGCCGCACAGGTGCTGGAACGCCAGTTGATTCCGCTGATCCTCGAACAGGGACAGGCTGCGGGCCATGCCGTGCGCGGCTGGGCGCATGTACCGATGTTCTCCAACTGGCGCTACAACCTCGACGCTGCTGCAACAAGGCGTCTGGCGGCGCTGGGCTGGGTGCCACCTGACCCCGAGGCCTATCCCACGGGCGCAGATCTGGTCGCGGGGTATATCGACCCGCTGGCACATTCGCTGCAGCCTTGGCTGCAGACCGGCCAGCGGGTGGTCGCCATCTCCCGCGATGGGGTGGACAAGATCAAGGATGCCGGGCGCGCGGCGGCCCCCTTTGTCATCGAGACCGATGGGCCGGTCGGGCGGCAGTTCCATCGCGCCGATGCGGTGATTGACGCGACCGGCACATGGTTTCAGCCCAACCCTGGCGGGGCAGGGCGACCAGTGCCGGGCGAGGTGGGGCAGGCCGGTCTGAGTTATGGCATGCCGGATGTGGCAGGGGTCGCGCGCCAGAGGTTCGCGGGGCGGCAGGTGGCCGTGCTGGGTGGCGGTCACTCTGCCGTGGGCACGCTGATTGCATTGGCCGGATTGCCCGGCCCCGCGCCGGTCTGGCTGTGCCGGGCAGACAGTGTCACCCGCGCGCTGGGCGGCGGCGCTGCCGATCAGCTGGCGGCGCGCGGGGCCTTGGGCGTGGACATCGCCCGGCTTCTGGCCGGGGGACGGATCCGGCTGGAGGCCGGGTTCAGGCTGGCCGCGATCGAGGGGCAGGCGCCGTTGGTCGCGGTGGCGGCGGACGGGCGTCGGGTGGCGGCGGAAGAGCTGATCGTGGCCACCGGGTTCCGCCCCGATCTGTCGATCTTGCGCGAGCTGCGTGTGGCGCTGGACCCGGCGCTGGAATGTCCTCCGGCACTGGCACCGTTGATTGACCCTAACCTGCACGCCTGCGGCACGGTTCGCCCGCATGGCGCGGCAGAGCTGGCACACCCCGAGCCGGGATTTTACATAGCCGGCATGAAATCCTATGGCCGCGCGCCGACATTCCTGCTGGCGACGGGGCATGAACAGGTGCGCTCGATCGTGGCCGCAATCGCGGGCGACCATCAGGCGGCAGCGCGGGTGGAGCTGGAGCTGCCGGAAACCGGCGTGTGCAACGGGCCGGGCGTGGCTGCGGTCGCGGCGGGCTCTGCCTGCTGTGGCGGACCGGCCAAGGCTGAGCGCACGGCCTGTTGCGCAGCAGATGAGGCGGCAAAAGCCGTCGAAGCAGCGGGCTGCGGCTGCGAAGGTTCCAAAGAGCGGACGAGTGCCAGCACATGCTGTTGACCCTGTCGCCTGGACGGCGGGGGCGGCTGGTGGCCGCCCTTGGCACAGCCCAGACCATCGGCTGGGCGTCGAGCTATTACATCCCTGCGGTGCTGGCGGTGCCGATGGCGGCCAGTTTCGGGCTGTCGCCGGTCTGGGTCTTCGGGGCGTTTTCGATGGCGATGCTTGTGTCTGCGATGATCGGCCCCTGGGCCGGGGCGCGGATTGACCGGCTGGGCGGACGTGGCGTGCTGATGCTGTCGAATGTGGTGTTCGCCTGCGGTCTTGCGACACTGGCCGCAGCGCCGACACCGGCGATCCTGTTTCTGGGCTGGGCGATGATCGGGCTGGGCATGGGCATCGGGCTTTATGAGGCCGCCTTTGCCACGCTGGCCGGGATCTACGGGCGCGAGGCGCGCGGGCCGATCACCGGCATTACGCTGATTGCCGGATTTGCCAGCACGGTGGGTTGGCCGCTGTCTGGGTTGATGCTGGTCACATGGGGCTGGCGCGAGGCTTGTCTGGGCTGGGCGCTGATCCACCTGTGTCTGGCCTTGCCGCTGAATGCCCTGCTGCCGCGCGGCACCGCGCCGGTCGTGGCTCCGGTGGCAGAGGAGACGGGGGCTGCTGCCCCGCCACCGTTTGCGATGATCCTGCTCGCTGTGGTCTTTGCCGCGACATGGTTCAACTCGACCGCGATGGCCGCGCATCTGCCGGGGCTGTTGCAGGCGGCGGGGGCCAGCACCGCCATGGCCATTGCCGCCGGGGCGCTGATCGGCCCGGCACAGGTTGCCGCGCGCCTGCTGGAGTTTGGCCTGCTGCGGCGCTTTCACCCGTTGGTCTCAGCCCGGATGGCAGCGGCCGCGCATCCGGTCGCGGCGGTCAGTCTGGTGGCCTTTGGCGGTCCGGCGGCCTATGTCTTTGCCGTGTTGCATGGGGCGGGCAACGGCATTCTGACCATTGCCAAGGGCACCTTGCCGCTGGCGCTGTTTGGCCCGGTGGGCTACGGCCAGCGCATCGGCTGGCTGAACGCCCCGGCGCGCATTCTGCAAGCCGCAGCGCCCTTGGTCTTTGGGGCCGCGCTGGCGGCATGGGGGCTGTCGGCGGTCTGGCTGACAGCGGGGATCGGGCTGGTCGCTACGGGCGCGCTGCTGTGGCTGCGGCGCAGGTAGGGCTGGCTGTTCCACGCAGGTTTCTCCCGGACGGCCTAGTTGATCCACGGGCCGGAGACCACATGCAGGCCCATGCCGATCAGCGCACAGCCGACGCAGGCAGAGATCAGCTCTGTCCTTGTGCCGATGGCGCGTGCGGCCAGACCTGAGGTTGCGGCAATTGCGACAATGCAAAGCCACCCGCCTGCGATCACAAAGACGCTCAGGGCGATGGACAGGATCATGACCGGCGCGCCTGCGTCGATCAGGGTGGACGAGGCTGACAAGACGAAAATACCGGTGAACGGGTTGCAGATCGCAACGGTCATCCCGCGCAGAAACGGGCCGCCCGTGCGCCTTTGGTCATCTGCAAGCGGCGAAGGGTGCCCCGGACCATGGCCAACGGCAAAGCAGATCAGCCCGCCCCGGATCAAGAGGGCGGCGAACAACAGCCGCAGATAGGGTTGGGTGGCGTCATTCAGCGGCAGGTGCTGCCCGACCGTCAGCACAAGCGCGCTGAGGCTGGCCGCCCCCGCGCCGACCCCCAATGCCGCCCGCAGGGCGGAGGCCCGCGTGCCGGTGGTGGCACAGTGCAGAACAGTCAGAAAATTCGGCCCCGGCGTGACGGTGATCAGCGCATAGGCCAGAACAAATGCAAATAATGACATGAAACCAATCCGGACAAAGCTATGCGCAAGGGTCGCATGGCTATGTCGGGCGGGCAGTCGTCATATGCCGGGGGCGTTGGCCGGGGTATCGGGCGATGGCAGCCAGGGTGCACTTTTCAGCAGCGCGACCAGTTCGCTTTGCTGATGGGTGACGGTTTTCTGAAACACCCGCTCCAGATAGGTGCGGGCGGTCTTGACCGTGATGCCGACCTCGGCGGCGGCCTCGGCCAGCGTGCGCCCGGCAGAAAGCGCGGCGGCAAGCCGCGCCTCGCTGGGGCTCAGGTCGAACAGCCCGCACAGCGCCTCGACCGACGGCACCATGCGCGAGACCGCCAGCGGCGTGACCACCAGCATGACCTCGCCATCGGGAAACAGCGCCCGTGCGGTGCGGCGCAGCGGCAGCAGATGCACAACCACAGGCCGCAGATCGCTGCCATTGCGCAAGGGGATGGAGGCGGCGGCCTCGGTCTGCACCCGTGCAAGCGCTTCGGACAGGCGCTGGTTCTGGCGCGGCGCGACCAGAGCCAGTTTGCCCTGCGGCACGGCAAGGATCAGATCATCCATGGCGCGGAGAGTGTCGTTCATCGCCACAATCTGACCATCGGCCCGCAGCACTGCAGCGGGCAGGCCGATCTGGGTCATTGCCTCGACCCGGGCGCGCGCCACTTCCAGCCCCAGCCGCGCCGCCATCATCCCGGCCCGTGCAAGGTGGGACAGATGACCATTGAGGATGTCCCGTGCCCCGGGGGAATGCGGCCCGTCGCAAAGCGGGCGCTCAAAGGTAAAACAGGCGGTGTCGCCGGTCGGCAGCGCCAGAATGGCCCCGATCTGATAGCCAAGCCCCAGACCGATCAGCATTTTGCGCGACGGGTCAGCGTCAAGACCGGCAGGGTCGTAGACATCGATATCGCGCAGAAAGGTCTGTCCCCGGTTGACCCAATGCGCGGCACGCTCATGCGTGGAGGTGAAGTCCGCCGCCTGTGCATAGGCAGTAAACGCAGTTTGCACGGCAGGTGACGCGATCCAGCGCGGAACGCCGCCCCGGCGCACGACTTGCAGAACGCCGCCCAGTGACCCCGACGCTGTGGCAAGGTCATTCAGCGTCTGCGGCCAGCATTCCGGCTGGAAGGCAGCCTCATATATGCGGTCCGTCAAGTCCTGGATCATCTGGAACCCGGATTGCAACTCTGGCCTGAATCATACCGTGGCCGGGCAATGATCGCCACTGTTCTGAAACAGGGCGGCGTAAAGCTGTCTTGACGACGTTTTACCCGTCCGTAACGGCATGAGGTGGGGTGGACGGGGTGGTGTCTGACCCGTCACCTGCGGGCTGGGTGCCCGCCACCAGATACAGAAGCAGGGCGGCCAGACCCACGATGACAGCGATCCAGATCACAGATGGGCGCATTGGAATTATCCTTTGTAACCTTTGGGAACCGACCTATTCCGGCAGGGCATAGGCCAGAATGTGATCGCCGGGCTTGGTGCCGACCGATCCATGCCCGCCTGCAACCATCACCAGATACTGGCGGCCGTCGTGTTCATAGGTCATCGGGGTTGACTGACCTCCGGCAGGCAGCCGGGCACGCCAGATTTCGTCGCCCGAGGTCAGATCATAACCGCGCAGATAGTTGTCAACCGTCGCCGCCAGAAACGCCATCCCACCCCCGGTGATGATCGGGCCGCCGATGCCGGGCACGCCCAGCTCGAACGGAAGTGGCAGCGGGGTCATGTCGCGCACGGTGCCGTTCTTGTGCTGCCATGCGGTCTCGCCGGTGCGCAGATCGACGCCCGCGACATAGCCCCACGGCGGGGCCGAGCACGGCACCTGCAGCGGACCCAGAAACGGCCCCATGACCACGCCATAGGGCGCGCCCTCGTTCCGGTTCAGGCCCTGTTCGCTGGCGGTCTCGCCCTCGACCGGATCGGGGATCTGGTCGCGCGGCACAAGGCGCGCGGTAAAGGGCAGATAGGTCGGCATGCCGAACATGACCTGCCGCACCGGGTCTACCGCGACCGAGCCCCAGTTGAACACGCCGAAATTGCCCGGATGCACGATGGTGCCGTTGATCGACGGCGGCGTATAGCGCCCCTCATAGTTTAGCCGTTGCAGCTGGATGCGGCAGACCAGCTGATCCAGCATGGTGATGCCCCACATATCGGCCCCTGTCAGCGGATCAGGTGAAAAGCTGAGCGCCGAGACGGGTTGCGTGGGGGCGGTGAAATCTTCGGGAATGGCGCCGCCGGGCGCGGGCACCTCGGTCACGTCCAGCAGAGGCGTGCCGGTGCGGCGGTCGAGCACATAGATGTCGCCCTGCTTGGTGGCTTGCACCAGTGCGGGCACGTCAGAGCCATCCGGTTGTGTCAGGTTGATCAGCACCGGCTGGGCTGGCACGTCCATGTCCCACAGGTCATGATGCACGGTCTGGAACACCCATTCGCGCTGCCCTGTCGCCACATCCAGCGCCACCACCGACGAGGAATGCTCTTCGACCGCCCGGCTGCGGCCCATGCCCAACTGGTCCGGCACCTGATTGCCAAGCGGGATGTAGACCAGACCCAGCTCCTCATCGACCGAAAAGATCGACCAGCTGTTGGGCGAGTTCGGCATATAGGTCTCGCCCCCGGCAATGTCGATCGGGGTGGTTTGATCCGGGTTTCCGGCATCCCAGTTCCAGACCAGCGCGCCGGTGTCGATGTCAAAGGCGCGGATCACGCCGGATTGCGAATAGATTGAAAAGTTGTCGTTGACCGCGCCGCCGATGATCAGCAGCCCATCCACAGCCACCGGGGGCGAGGTGGAATAGTAATAGCCCGCCGGGTTATAGGGCATCCCGGCCTCCAGCTGCAGCTCGCCGTCATCGGCGAAAGCGGTGCAGCGCGCGCCGGTCGCGGCATCCAGCGCGATCAGCCTTGCGTCGGCGGTCGGCATGTAGACCCGCCGCGCGCACAAGCCATCGTCGGCCCCGCCCGCCGGATCCTCCCAATAGGTCACCCCGCGGCAGGTCTGGTGCTGGCGGTCCGGGTTCAGCCCGGAATTGGCATCATAGCGCCACTGTTCCTGCCCGGTGGCCGCATCCAATGCGATGGCGATGTTGTGCGGGGTGCAGACATACAGGCTGTTGCCGACCTTCAGCGGGGTGACCTGATAGGTGGTTTCGGTCACATCCTCGGGCAGCTTGACGTCGCCGGTCTGATACGTCCACGCCAGTTCGAGGGAATTGACATTTGCAGGCGTGATCTGGGTCAGCGGCGAATAGCGCTGGCCGTAATTGGTGCGCCCGTACTGGTGCCAGTCGCCATCGGCAAAGTCGGCCCCCATCGCCGGATCGGGGGTCAGCGCCTGTTCCGGCAATCTCCCGGCCAGATCATGCGGATCCTGAAACATCGCATACACAGCTGTTGTGATGCAGATCAGCGATGCAACCGCCACCGGCATGGCCGGCGGGCCGCTGCGGGACACTGCAGGGCTGGCCGACACAAAGCCACTCCGGTCAAAGCCACGTGCCGCAGGGATCAGAAGCCACAGACCCAGTACAACGATGATCCCGCCGCGCGGGGCAAGCTGCCACCAGTCAAAGCCCACCTCCCACACCGCCCATGCCAGAGTGGCAAGCATCAGGGCGGCATAAACCCATGTGGTCAGCGGGTGCCGACTGTGGATCAGAACGGCGGTAATCAGCAGGACAAAGCCAGCACCCAGATAATACCAACTGCCCCCCAGAACGGCGAGCCAGCTGCCAGCCCCCGTCAACAGAGCCCCGAGCAATGCAAACCCGATTGCCGTCACAGTTCTTGTCATGGGAAATTCCCTGTTTTTGGGTCATGAAATGGTGCCGTTCATAGGTAAGCTGCCCAAGGCGCGGAAAGTTCCCGGAAAGTTTCCCGTGGCGCGGATCAATCAGAACACGCGCAGCGGATCGCACAGGGCCTTGCCCGGTGCCGGAGTGAAAAGCAGCCGAACGCGGATCAGCAACACCCGGCGCGCAGGACATGCCCCGTCGGCCCATTGGCGTGCCCCATCCGTGTTTCGGTTTGACCTTGACTGCCCGGAAGACGACCATGGCAGGGATCGTCGCCCAACTGCGTGGTGGAACACAGAAAATGTCTGGACTTTGGACTGTCTTGCTGGGGCTGGCGCTTCTGGCCCTTGTGGCCAGCTGCGTCTGGCAAGCCGTGGTTTCGGCACGCACGCCGCAGGGAGCGATTGCCTGGGCGATCTTTCTGGTTGCCGCGCCATGGATCGCGGTGCCTGCCTATCTGGTGCTGGGCCAGCACAAGCTGAGATCAAAAACCACCTCCTATCGACAGACAGTGGCAGCCACGAACCAGAGGGGCATGCCCGCTGGCCCGCAAGAGCCGCATATCGTCAGCTCTGAGCGGTTGTTCGTGTTTTCGCGGTTGGGGGGCATGCCGGCGCAGGCTGGAAATTCGGCTGACCTGCTGATCAATGGCGATGCGACCTTTGCGGCCATTTTTGCAGCCATTGATGGCGCGGAAACCTATGTTCTTGCGCAGTTTTATACGATTGCTGACGATGCGCTGGGCAATGCCTTTGCTGACCGGCTCATCGCTGCGGCGGATCGGGGGGTCAAGGTCTGGCTGGTTTGCGACCGGGTCGGCAGCCATGGTCTGTCCACGGCCTACCGCCATCGGCTGATCAAAGCCGGTGTGCAATTCCGCGACCCGCGCGCAGGCAGTCACCGTGCCTCGCGGCTGCATGTCAACTTTCGCAACCATCGCAAGACCGTGGTGGTCGATGGCCAATGGGCGGCGGTGGGCGGTCACAATGTGGCGGATGCCTATGTCGGGCGCGATCCGGTCATGGGGTATTGGCGCGACACCCATCTGGCACTGCAAGGCCCGGTGGTATCGCAGTTGCAGACCGGATTTATCCGCGACTGGCACTGGTACACCGGGGATTTCATCGAGGATCAGCTGGACTGGTCGCCAAGTCCTTTCGCACCGGGTATCCCTGCGGTCACGGTGTTCATGGGGCCGACAGATGACCATGACACCGGGGCATTGTTCTTTGTCGCGGCGATCACCGGGGCGCAGCGCCGGGTCTGGGTCGCTTCACCCTATTTCGTGCCGGATGTCGATACGCTCTCTGCGCTGAAATGCGCGGCGCTGAAGGGGTGTGACGTGCGCATCCTGTTGCCTGCACGGGCCGACCACTTTCTGCCATGGCTGGCGGCGTTTGCATTCTTTGACGAGGTCCGCCATGCGGGGGTGAAGATCTACCGGTACAAGGATGGTTTCATGCATCAGAAAGCGATGCTGATCGACGACGATCTGTCCGCGGTCGGAACGGCGAATTTTGACAATCGGTCATTCCGGCTTAACTTTGAAACCATGGTGGTGGTTCATGACAGGGATTTTGCAGACCGGATGCGGGACATGCTGCACACTGATATGACCCATTCAGACCGTCTGGACCGCAACCTCGACTCTCAGCATATCGGCATCAGGGTCGGCGCGCGGTTGACGCGGCTGCTTGCGCCGTTGCTGTGATGGCGCTCAAGGTTGTCAGCTACAATATCCGCAAGGCGGTCGGGCTTGACTGGCGCCGCTCGCCCGAGCGTATCCTGAGGGTGCTGGACCAGCTGAACCCGGATGTGGCCGTTCTGCAGGAAGCGGACAAACGGCTTGGCCCCCGCCCCACGGCGCTGCCCCGCGATATGATCACTCATCTCACGCAAATGGAGGTTGTTGACCTCGGCCTCTCGGAGCGGGGGATCGGCTGGCATGGCAATGCCGTTCTGGTGCGCCGCGGGCTGGCGGTTGAGGCGAGGATGCGCCTGAGCCTGCCGGGGCTGGAGCCGCGCGGCGCGGTGATGGTGCGGGTGGGCGGCTTCTGGATCGTCGGCACCCATCTGGGGCTGATCCGCCGCTGGCGACAGTTGCAGATGAGTGAGATCCTGCGCCATCTGGGCCCGGTGGCCGATCGCGCGCTGGTCGTGGGCGATTTCAACGAATGGTCCCCGGTGCTGGGATTTGAGCCCTGGACCCCGAAACTGCGCATGGTTGCGCCGGGGCTGACGTTTCACGCAGCCCGCCCGGTTGCCCCACTTGACCGTTTTGCGCATGGAAGGGTGCTGAAGATCACCAATTGCGGCGTCGCCAGCGGTGGATTGGCGCGCATGGCGTCGGATCATCTGCCGATCTGGGCCGATGTCGAGCTGCGCGGTTAGGGCCCGGAAATTGGCAACAATCCACTTTTGACCCACCAACCTGCGATACAGACGGAACCAATAATCGGCCTTGTTTGTTGTTGTCGCGCGAGGATTTTGGTTTTGATGCGGCTTGCTCCATGCGGGACAAGCCGCTCCGTTATGGGGGGCATGAGATGACAGGCGCAAATGCGGCAAAAGTCACATATTTTGCGAAGAATGACGGCGCCTCCTCCGATCCGACGGGTGACGGAAGGGCGCGCACAAGCGATGAGACTTCTGACCGCAAGGATAAAACCGAGACCGGTTCGGACGAGATCGTCAGCTATATTCCCGCCCTTCGGATCTATGCGCGGTCTTTGACCCGCAATGTTGTAGATGCCGATGATCTGGTTCAGGAAACCCTTGTCCGGGGGCTTGCCAATATTCAGTCGTATCAGCTGGGGACCAATATGCGGGCCTGGCTGTTCACCATCATGCGCAACAGGTTTTACACCAACAGCAGCAAAAGCGCGCGCGAACCGACCGGCGATGCCGACTGCGTGTCATCGACCCCATCGGTGGTCAATGAGATCCAGTTCTGGCATCTGCGGCAGCGCGAAATGGAGCGTGCCCTGCTGGATCTGCCGATCCACTACCGGGAGGCGATTTTGCTGGTCGGGGTTCTGGGAGAAAACTACAAGGACGCGGCAAGCATCCTTGAGTGTGACATCGGCACCATCAAAAGCCGCGTCAGCCGGGCACGTACCATATTGTCACAAGTCATCAACGCGCCGATCGCTGAGTGATGGTCTGCAAGTCCTGAAAGTATCAGGCGGGGCGTGGGCGGTTGTGCCGCTGTTTCAGGTCAGCGGGACGGATACGTAAAGACTTTCAGAAATGTGATCGTTGAAAACAGGTCTGCCGCCAGCAAATATCCTTTGCTGGCGGCTTTGTCGGGCTGATTACAGCCGGTAGGTCAGACCACCGAACAGGCGGCCTTCGTCACGATGGCGACCACCGCGCACGGCACCGGCGACGGCGGCTGCACCTGCAACCAACGCGGCTGCTGTCAGGGCAAACGCTGTCAGGATGGCCCCGATCCGCGCCGTTTCTGCCGCCTCACGCGCCGTCGCTTCGGCTTCGGCGGCAAAGGCTTCGGCCTCGGCCCGGGTGTTTTGCACCGCAGCGATGGCCTCATCAACGCGGGCTTCGGCCTCGTCCTGGCTCAGATTGCCGCGCTGACTGACAGCCGCAACCAGATAGCTGCGATCACTGTCGCTGACGTCTCCGGTACGGATGCCGTTCAGGATGATCGCGGCGGTTTGCCGGTCAATCTCTGCCGTATCAGAGGCAGGGGAGGTGGTGGCAGCCGGGGACGCCGTGCCCGCAGCAGGGGCGGGGGCTGGTGCGGTCGGAGTGGTGCGCAGCAGGCTGTCGCTGATCCAGGAGGAAACCGCCTCATTATCGGCATCTGCATCGACAGCAGCACCCGCAGCCCCTGCTCCGCCGCTGACGGCCGCGCCACCGGCGCGCAGTGCCGTGTCGGCCACATTGCCTGCACCCACAGCGATGGCGCCAAAGGCACCCATCGCCATCCATGCCATCACCAGCATGCCCGCGCCCCAGACCACCAGACCATTGATCCCGTCGCGGGCGGCAACTTCATCAGCGGTGGCATCATCTACCCGCCGCCGCATCCGGCCTGCAATATAGCCGCCGGTCAGAAAGCTGGCGATCAGCGTGACGACCATCCACAGGCCGGTGACGATCAGCATCAGGCTGAACGATCCTTCGCCCGGTTCAAAGGAAATGGTCGCCATTCCCAGACCTGCACCAAACATGTGGAACAATCCGCCGATGGCAGCTGCAACGACGGCCCCGCCCAAAACGGCGGCCCAGTCGATGTAGCCACCCGGCAACTCCCGCGTGGGGGCTGTCGCGCTTGTCAGAGTTTCAGTTCTTTCCATGGTCATTTCCTTAATCAACGCAGGCCGATAAGCGACAAGACGGCAAGAACCACGACCACAAGGCCGACGAGATAGATGATGCTGTTCATGGGGATGCTCCTGAATGTTGTGTCATGACCGCATCAGGCTGCGCCCGACATGGTTCATCACAGCATCAACACGCAAATGCGAGGATTGTTCCCTGCAAGCTGGGTTTCCCCTTGGGCACCCTTGGGACGCGGGCACTATTGGAACAAGCGGGCCGATGCGGAGTTGACGGACAGCATCAACGCGAGGACATCACCATGAGCCCTATTGAGACAACACCTGCCACGCCAGCTGACACCCCAAACACTCCGGAACCGGGGGCGGGGTCAGACCGCCGGGTGCCGGATCAGCGCGACGATCAGCCGTTGAAAGAGATAAACGATCCGCCGCAGGATCAGAAGCAAGCCGGACAGGATCTGCGCGACCCGCAGAATCTGCGCGACCCCCAGACGCGCGATATGCAGCTGAGCCGCCCCGCTCAGCCTGATTACCCAAAGCCGCCCTTCCCGGAACAGACCCAGCAGTTGCCCGGCAGTTTCCTGAAAATGGACCCGCGCCCCGACCATGGCGAGGAAAGCTGGCGCGGCGCGGGCCGGTTGAACGGGATGGTTGCGCTGATCACCGGCGGTGACAGCGGGATCGGGCGCGCGGTTGCCATCGCCTATGCCCGCGAAGGGGCGGACATTGCCTTGTCCTATCTGGATGAGACCGAAGATGCCGAAGACACCGCCCGGATCATCAAGGATTGCGGGCGACAATGCCTGCAACTGCCCGGCGATATTGCCGATGCCGGTCACTGCCGCGAGCTGGTGGAGGCAGCGGTCAGTTGTTTTGGCCGGATCGACATATTGGTGAACAATGCCGCCCATCAGCGGATGTTCGATGCTCTGGAAGACATTCCCGATGCCGAATGGGAGCGGACCTTTGCGATCAACATCCACGCCATGTTCTATCTGTCCAAAGCGGCGGTGCCGTATATGCAGCCCGGAGCGTCGATCATCAATACCGCCTCGGTCAATGCCGACATGCCCAACCCCGGTCTTTTAGCCTATGCCACGACCAAGGGTGCGATCCAGAATTTCAGCGCCGGTCTGGCCCAGATGCTGGCCGAAAAGGATATCCGGGTGAATTGTGTCGCCCCCGGCCCGGTCTGGACCCCGCTGATCCCGGCCAGCATGCCGGGCAAGACAGTTGCCGAGTTCGGGCGAAACTACCCGATGAAGCGCCCGGCACAGCCGGTCGAGCTGGCTTCGGCCTATGTGATGCTGGCGGAGCCGATGTCGAGCTATGTCTCGGGCGCGACCATTGCTGTCACCGGCGGCAAGCCGATCCTGTAGGGCGACACTTTGCGTGACGGTGGAGTTTGGTTGTGGCCACTTTGCCCCCGCTCTGCCCGCAGCGACACGTGCAATCGGTTTCCGCATTTACGATGGGCAGGCCTGTGCCTCCTCGACAAGGCCTGGCAATACATGCGGCGAGAGGAAAGGCGATGTGCGACAAGCGGACTTTTCCTTCGAACAAGGCCGAGCCGGATGCTCTGCGGCTGTCAATTCATGCGATGCTGATGGGGGCAACGGCCGAGCATGTTGGGCGAAACCTGCGGGATGCCGCGATTGCGCTGGGTGACGCGCTGGATGACCTGCGCGCGGCTGGTTCTGAAACCGGCCCGCGAACCACCCCGGAAAAACCAGACTAGCGGTTGATGTTACGCTTGGGCACTGCCTTGTGATTGGGCTGTGGCGGCGGATCGGCTGCCCGCTGGCGCCGCAATCTAACGCGCCCGAATACCCAATATCTGTGATAGCGGATTTCATTCTTTTATATTGACGGTCGGGCGGGCTTGCGCCTACGATGGCATCATAGAACAGGAGAAACCGATGTCGCGCACAGATTTCCTTGAACATCTGGAACACACCCTGACGGAGATTGAGAATGCGGGGCTGTTCAAGCGTGAACGCCTGATCTCATCGCCCCAATCGGCGCATGTCACTGTGAACGGGACGCCACTGCTGAATCTGTGCGCCAACAACTATCTGGGTCTCGCCAGTGATCCGGCGCTGATCGCGGCGGCGCATCGGGCGCTGGATGAGCACGGTTTTGGCATGGCCTCGGTCCGTTTCATCTGTGGCACGCAAGACATGCACCGCCAGCTGGAACAGCGGATCGCGCAGTTTCTGGGGATGGACGATTCCATCCTATTCGCCGCCTGCTTCGATGCCAATGGCGGGCTGTTCGAGCCGCTGCTGGGGTCCGAGGATGCGGTGATCTCGGATGCGCTGAACCATGCGTCGATCATTGACGGCATCCGCCTGTGCAAGGCAAAGCGCTATCGCTACGCCACTTCCGACATGGCGGATCTGGAGGCGCAGTTGCAGGCCGCCCGTGAAGGTGGCGCGCGTCATATCCTGATTGCCACCGATGGCGTGTTCTCGATGGATGGCTATCTGGCCAAACTGCCCGAAATCACGGCGCTCGCCGAAAAATATGGCGCCTTGACCATGGTGGATGATTGCCACGCCACCGGCTTCATGGGGCCGCAGGGCCGGGGCACGCCCGCGCATCATGGGGTGTCGGTGGATATTCTGACCGGCACGCTGGGCAAGGCCCTTGGCGGGGCGCTGGGTGGCTACATCGCCGGGCCGCAGGCGGTGATCGACCTGTTGCGCCAGCGGGCCCGGCCCTATCTGTTTTCCAACGCGCTGCCGCCCGCGATCGTCGCCGCCGGTCTGGCCGCGCTGGATATTGTCGAGGCGGCGGATGATCTGCGCGCCCGCTTGTTTGACAATGCCCGCTACTGGCGGGCGGGCCTCGCGGATGCCGGGTTCACCCTGCTGCCGGGCGAACACCCGATCATTCCGGTGATGACCGGCGAGGCACCGCTGGCGCAGGCCATGGCCCGCGAGCTTTATGACCGGGGCGTGTTTGTGTCAGGTTTCTTCTTTCCCGTGGTGCCAAAGGGGCAGGCCCGGATCCGGACCCAGATGAATGCGCAACTGACCCGCACCGATCTGGATTTTGCGCTGGACCAGTTCCGCGCCGCTGGAAAAGCCGCAGGAGTGATCTGATGCACAATGACATGAAGGCACTGGCCAAGACCAAGGCTGAAATCGGATTGTGGATGGAGCACCGCCCGGTGCCCGAGATCGGCCCCGATGACGTGCTGATCCGCATCCGCAAGACCGGCATCTGCGGCACCGACATTCACATCTGGAACTGGGATGACTGGGCCGCGCGCACCGTGCCGCTGGGTCTGGTAACCGGCCACGAATTTGCGGGCGAGATTGTGGAGCTGGGCCGCAATGTCACCGGCCTTGCCATCGGGCAGCGCTGCTCGGGCGAGGGGCATCTGATTTCCAACCAGTCGCGCCAATCCCGCGCGGGCAAGTTCCATCTGGACCCCGCCACGCGCGGTATCGGGGTGAATGAGCAGGGGGCGTTTGCGCAATACCTGTCGCTCCCCGCCTTCAACGTGGTGCCGCTGCCCGATGAAATCGACGACGATATCGGCGCGATCCTCGATCCGCTGGGCAATGCCGTGCACACCGCGCTGTCGTTTGATCTGGTGGGCGAAGATGTGCTGATCACCGGGGCGGGGCCAATCGGGATCATGGCGGCTGCCGTCGCTCGCCATGTCGGTGCGCGCCATGTGGTGATCACCGATGTCAATCAGGACCGGCTGGATCTGGCGGCACAGGTGGCCGATGTCGTGCCGGTCAACGTGCTGACGCAGGACCTGCGCGAGGTTGAGGCGCGGCTCAAGATGAAGCAGGGCTTTGATGTCGGCATGGAAATGTCGGGCAATCAGGCCGCGCTGGATCAGATGATCGAAAATCTGGTGATGGGCGGGCGCATCGCCATGCTGGGCATCCCCCCCGGGAAATCCCCGGTGGACTGGAGCCGGATCGTGTTCAAGGCCATCACGCTGAAAGGCGTCTACGGCCGCGAGATCTTTGAGACCTGGTACAAGATGATCGCCATGCTGGAAAACGGTCTGGATATCCGCAAGGTCATCACCCACCGTTTTCCGGTCGACCAGTTCCGCGACGGGTTCGAGGTGATGCGCGCAGGGTCCAGTGGCAAGGTCGTGCTGGACTGGGGCTGAGCGGCTACAGCAGCCGGTTCAGATCGGCGGGGCGGTGTTCCAGAATCCGCTCCATCGAGAACAACCCGGTGACCTTGTCGAATTCGAACCCGTCGATCAGACGTTGATAAAAACGGTCATATCCGGCCATGCCGGGGGTGACCACCTTGAGCAGATAATCCCATTCCCCGCCGATCCGGTTGAAGTCGATCACTTCCGGCAGACCCTGCACATGGCGCGAAAAGCGGTCCACCCAGTCGCGCGAATGGTGCCGGGTGCGGATCATCACAAAGACCGTCAGATCCAGCCCCAGCGCCGCCAGATCAACCCGCGCCTGCGACCCGGCCAGAATTCCCTCGGCCTGCAGCGCCTGCATCCGCCGCCAGCAGGCGTTTTGCGACATACCGACCAGATCGGCAATCTGGCGCTGCGACAGCGATGAATCGCGTTGTACGGCGGTCAGGATGCGAAGATCAAATGTATCAAGATTTCTCATTCTGCCGATCATATGATCTGAAATACCATAAATCCAGCAGAATAAACGACGATTTGATCGCGGCACTTCGATCTATCTTTGATGCAGAATAAGGAGTTTCGTGCCGTGACTGACCAGCCTGATCCGTTTTCCCCCTTTCGTGCCATGCTGCAGGCGGCTGATCCCATCGCCGCCCTGCGCGCTGGCCTGATCGGCGAGGGGGCGTTGATCGACGGCCCCTTTGGTCCCAAACCGCTGATCTATGCCGACTACACTGCCTCTGGCCGCGCCTTGCGTCAGGTGGAGGGGTTCATCATGGACCACGTGCTGCCATACTACGCCAACAGCCACACCGAAGCCTCGTTCTGCGGCGCGCGGATGACGCAGATGCGCCGGGTGGCGCGGTCCGTCATCGCGCAGGCCTGTGGCGCAGGGCCGGAGCATGCGGTGATCTTTTGCGGCTCGGGGGCCACGGCGGGAATCAACCGTCTGGTCGCGCTTCTGGGGGCGGGGCCGGGGGCGCGGGTGATCCTTGGGCCGTTCGAACATCATTCCAACCTGCTGCCATGGCGCGAAAGCGGGGCGGAGGTGATTGAACTGGGCGAAGACCCCGCCGGAGGGCCAGACCGCGCGGCACTGGCTGAGGCTCTCGCCTCGGCGCCAAAGGGCGCGCGGGTGATCTGCGCGTTTTCGGCGGCATCCAATATCACGGGCGAGATTGCCGATGTGGCGGCGCTGACCCGGCAGGCCCGCGCTGCGGGCGCGCGGATCGTCTGGGATTATGCCGGTGGCGGCCCCTATCTGCCGATCAGCATGACGCCCGCACCGGGGGCCGGGATTGATGCGGTGGTCCTGTCACCGCACAAGTTCATCGGCGGGCCGGGGGCCTCGGGCGTGCTGATCCTGCGGCGCGATGCCGTGGTGTCAAGCCGGCCCAGCTGGCCCGGCGGTGGCACGGTGCGGTTTGTGTCCCCCGAAACGCATGACTACAGCCAAGCCCTTGAGTCCCGCGAAGAGGCCGGAACCCCGAATGTGATCGGGGATTTGCGGGCCGCGCTGGTGTTTCTGGTCAAGGACAGCATCAGCCGGGCGGGTATGGCAAAGCGCAACGCGGTTCTGGTGCAAAAAGCGCATGCCGCATGGCGGGGCCAGCCCCGGATCGACCTGCTGGGCCCGACTGAACGTGACCGGCTGCCGATCTTTGCCTTTCGGATCGCCAATGGGCAGGGCGGCTTTGTACATCATCAGCTGATCACGCGGTTGTTGTCGGACCGCTATGGCATTCAGGCGCGGGGCGGCTGTGCCTGTGCCGGACCTTATGTGCACCGGCTGTTGGGCATCGACAAATCCGCCTCGGCCCGGTTGCGCACGGCGATCCTGTCGGGGCGCGAGATCGAGAAGCCGGGGTTTGTCCGTCTCAACTTGTCACCGCTGATGTCGGACGATAAGGTGAACACTATTCTGGACAGCGTGATAGCGGTGTCGACCGAAGCCAGCGCGCTGTCACGGTGGTATCAGTGTGATCCTGCCAGTGCCATTTTTTCAGCCGTCCCCGAGGCCGTTTTGACATGACCAAGGGGTGCGGGGCGGGTGGGGCAGTAAATCGTTACATATTGATAAAGGTTTCTTGACAGACGTATCCGTTATGGCGACATTGATTCCGTGATGTCGGAGATAAAGTCGCCAAGATGGGGCAGAAACGTCAATCAACCTTCGTGGGAATGCTCTGGTCAGAGAGTGCTTCGGCACATCCCGGCACCAGAGAGATTGATGCTGCGCCGGGCGGAGTCGCGATGACATCTGCCCCGCGCCGGAACTGTAATCTTTCGGAGGTTTGGCGATGAACGGGCACGGATTGGAAGCGCTGGAACAGCGGTTGGCGCGGGATCTCGAAGATCTGTGCTATCCGCCCGCCAACTGGGTTCCGCCCACGGCGCAGGATGGTGCGCCTGTGGTTGATGCGGTGATCGTCGGCGGCGGGATGTGCGGTCTGGTGGCCTGGCTTGCCTTGTCGAAGGCGGGCATCCGCAACGTCCGCATCATCGACCGCAATCCCGAAGGGCAAGAGGGGCCATGGGTCACTTATGCCCGGATGGAGACGTTGCGCTCGCCCAAAACGCTGACCGGGCCCGCCTCCGGCCTGCCCGCCCTGACCTTTCAGGCCTGGTATCGGGCGCAGTTCGGGCAAGACGCTTGGGACAGTCTGGACAAGATCCCGCGCCCGATGTGGATGGAGTATCTGTCCTGGTATCGCCGGGTCATGCGGATTCCGGTCGAGAACGGCGTCGCGCTGGACCGGGTGGAGCCCGAAGGCGCGCTGCTGCGGTTGCATCTGTCGGGGGCCGGGCAAGGCACGGTTCTGACGCGCAAGCTGGTGATGGCAACGGGTCGCGACGGCACTGGTGCGCCGCAGATCCCGGCTTTTGTTAATGGCATCAGCCGCGCGTTCTGGGCACATTCTGCTGACCCGATTGATTTTGCGGCGCTGAAGGGCAAGCGGGTTGCGGTGGTTGGCGTCGGGGCGTCGGCGGTGGACAACGCCGCCGAGGCGCTGGAGGCGGGGGCGGCAGAGGTGCGCCACCTGATCCGCCGCGCGAAAATGCCCACCGTCAACAAGTTCATGGGCATCGGCAGCTATGGCTTTACCTGCGGCTTTGCCGGGATGAGTGATGAATGGCGCTGGCGGTTCATGAATTACTCTTTTGCCACCCAGACCCCGCCGCCGCGCGGATCAACCCTGCGGGTCAGCCGCCACCCCAACGCCTATTTCCACTTTGGCAAGGCTGTGTCTTCGGTGCGGCAGGACGGGCAGGGGCTGGTGATCAGCTTTGCCGATGGCACGCGGCTGGAGACGGATTTCCTGATCCTCGGCACCGGCTTTACCGTCGATCCGCTGTCGCGCACCGAATTCGGCGCGGCGGCAGATGATATTCTGCTGTGGCGCGATGTCTATACGCCGCCACCGGGCGAGGAGTCGCGCGACCTTGGGCTGTTTCCCTATCTGAACCCGGACTTCACGTTCCGTGAAAAGGTGCCGGGACGGTCAGACTGGCTGCGCAACGTCTATTGCTTTAACTATGGCTCCACCGTCAGTCTGGGCAAGACCAGCGGCGATATTCCGGCGGTGTCTGTCGGGGGCGAATGGCTGGGGCGCGAGATGGCGCGCAAGCTGTATCTGGAAGACATCGATACCCATTGGCAGGCGCTGCAAGATTATGCGTCACCTGAACTTCAGGGCGATGAATGGCAGCCAAGCGAGCTTCCAGCCGTCTCTGCGGTTCATGCGGGTTAAGGGGAACAGGATTATGACCGACATCATGAACAGTACCGTCCTCACCAGCGCCCGGCCAAAGCCCGGATCGCAGATCGAAGCCGAAGTTCTGAACCGCCGCGATATTTTTGAAAAGACGCAGGCCGCCGAAATTGCCGTTCTGACTCCCGCCGATCCGGGTGGGCTGTCGCATGATCTGCGCCACGCTCTGGCAGCCCGGATTGCCGCGCTGCATGGCGAACCGGATCAGGCCGCGCGCTATGCCGCTGGCGTCACCGACGCTGCCCTGTCCCCTCTGGCCAGCGTGGGCACCACATCGGATGATGCGCAGGTACAGGCGATGCTGACCTTTACCGATGCGGTCAGCACAAACCCGCGTGAGATCATTGCCGAAGACGTCACCGCGCTGCAATCGGCGGGGGTCAGCGATGCCGATATCGTGCGGCTGGCCGAGCTGAATGCCTTTCTGGCCTATCAGCTGCGCCTGATTGCCGGGCTGCGCTTGCTGGTGGAGGCTGCAGAATGACCGTCAAGACCAACGATGACATCATCCGCCGCTTTACCCGCAACGTGCCTGAATGGCGGCCCCGTGTGACTCCGGTGAAACTGGCCGAGGCGACGCAGGAACAGCTTGATGCCTTGCAGGTGACGCCGTCGAACACCAAGGTTTCCGATTATGTGCTGGTGCTGGCGCATGATGTCGAAACGCTCAAGGTGCGCTCGCCTTTGTTCAATGCGATCATGTATGGCAAGGGCGGGCTGAGCCGGGCCGAGCGTGAGCTGGGGGCCTTGGCTGCGTCGATCGTGAACCATTGCATCTATTGTGCGGCAGTCCATGCCGACCGCCACGCGCAGCTGTCCAAAGACAAGACGGTGACCGACAAGCTGTTTGCCATGGGGGAGAAGGCCGATCTTGGCCCGCGCGACCGTGCCATACTCGATTTCGGCATGCGGCTGGCGCGCACGCCGCAACAGGCGACGGCGCAAGAAGTGGCGAAACTGCGGGAGGCGGGTCTGGATGAGGGGGAAATCCTCGATCTGATCCTGTCGACCGCGCTGTTCAGCTGGGCAAACCGGCTGATGCACATTCTGGGTGATCCGGTCCGCAAGAGCGGATGACGACATAGCTAATAAAGGGGACGACATGGCTGCGACGCACGAAAAGCTGACAGTAGGAATTGCCGGAGCGGGGGCGGTGGCCTTTGCCACAGCGGCCTGTCTGGAAGATGCGGGCCACCGCGCCATTCTGTGGTCTCCGTCGGGCAAAAGCACCGCGCGTCTTGCCGCTGGTGAAGCGCTCACGGCCACGGGCGCGCTGGAGGGGGCGTTTCATCCCGGCGTCGCCGCCTCGGCGCAAGACCTGGTCGCTGCCTCTGATGTGGTTCTGGTGGCGCTGCCCGGCTATGGCCACAAGACCGTGCTCGACGCCATCGCCCCGCATCTGCGCGACGGCCAGCCCGTGATCATCAGCTCGCACGCGTCATTCGGGGCGCTGTATCTGCTGCGTCAGGTGGCTCAGCGCGGGGTGCGTCTGCCGGTCACGGTCTGGGGCACCACGCTGGCCACCGCGCGCCAGCCGGACCTTGCGACGGTCTCGGTCAACACCATCCGCTCAAAAATCGACGTGGCAACCGTGCCGGTGAGCGAGTCGGCAAAGGGGCTGGCGCTGTGCCAGACCCTGTTCGGCGACCGGTTTGTGCCGCGTGAGGATGTGCTGGCGATTTCGCTGTCGAACCTCAACCCGCAAAACCATATGGGCATCGCCCTGTGCAACATGACCCGGATGGAACATGGCGAGACCTGGAGCCAGGGCGGCAACGTGACCCCCAATGTCGGCCGCCTGATGGAAGCGCTGGATGCCGAGCGGGTGGCCATCGCTACGGCCCTCGGCCTCAAGGTGCGGACGATCTTTGAACATTACCACCTGTCCTATCACGTGCCGGTTGCCCCGATTGCCGAGATGAATGCCGAACTGCATGCCAAGGGCATCGGCGGGCAGGGTCCGGCCACCGCCGACAGCCGCTATGTGACCGAAGACGTGCCTTACGGCCTTGCCGTCACGGCAGCGCTTGGCAAGATGGCGGGCCATCCGGCCGTGCTGCACCAGTCCGGGGTCGCGCTGTTTTCGGCGATGTATGGCCGCGATTTTCTGGCCGAAAATACCTTACTGAGCGAAATCGGTCTGGACCGGCTGAGCCTTGATCAGCTGCGGCAGGCCTGTACCGATGGCACGCTTCCTACCACCGAAAAGACGGGCACATGAACCCGTTGTGAACCAGACCAAGGCCGATCCGACCTCAACCCCAACAGACAAGAGGATATGACCATGACCAAACTTCTTATGAACCGCCGCCGTTTTCTGCACGGCACTGCCCTCGGCGCTGCCGCGCTGGCCA
This sequence comes from Pseudotabrizicola alkalilacus, assembly GCF_003443995.1. GTDB lineage: Bacteria > Pseudomonadota > Alphaproteobacteria > Rhodobacterales > Rhodobacteraceae > Pseudotabrizicola > Pseudotabrizicola alkalilacus. The sequence continues at coordinate 122,777 of NZ_QWEY01000008.1, read as the reverse complement.
GCCCGGCCTATCTGCGCCACGGCATGGCGCAGACCGGCGGCGAGGTGAACATCTGGACCTACAACAACTTTGTGCCGGACGCGTTCAAGACCCAGTTCGAATCGGAGACCGGGATCAAGGTCAACATCCGGCTGGTGGATGATCAGGGCAAGCAGTTCAACCTGCTGGCGGCAGAGCAGCCGAACCCGACCGTCGACATCCTGACCGTGGCTGGCCATCGCTATCTGCAATTCATCGATTCCGATCTGCTGGCCCCGATGGACACCGGCCGGCTGAGCAACTGGGGCAATATCAACCCGGTGTTTTCGGAAAGCGACTGGGGCACCATCAAGGACCAGAAATGGGGCGCGCCGATCCTGTCGGGGGCCGAGGTGCTGGCCTATAACACCGAAGTGGTCAGCGAAGAGGAAGCGCTGTCCTGGGATACGCTGTTTGCTGACAAGTACAGCCAACAGACCGCCTATATCCTGCAGGACATGATGTCGGTGCTGATGCTGGCGCGCGGCTATGACGGCAACATGATCGAATACATGAACGATGAGGCCGAAGCCGCCCGGATCATGACCGAAATGCGCGATTACCTGATCGCGCAAAAGCCCAAGGTCCGCAAATACTATGACGGCGGTGCCGAAGTGCAGCAGATGTTTGTCAATCAGGATATCGTTCTGGCCCATGCCTGGAACGGCCCGATTGCGACGCTGATCACCGATGGCTTCCCGGTGGCGATGACCATTCCGAAAGAGGGCAGCTATGGCTTTGTCTATACGATGAACATTGCCAAGGGCGCGCCGAACGCGGACAACGCCTATCTGTTCCTGAACGCTTTGCTGTCCAGCCCGGAAATCGGGGCGAACCTCAGCCGCAGCTCGGGCTTTATCTCGACCTTCAAGGATGTGGACCAGCATCTGACCGAGATCGAGCGCAAGGCCACCTCGTTCCCCGAGGAACAGCTGGCCGGTCTGCAATTCTTCCGCGCCGAGGCGAATGAGATGAAGTACCGCCTGATGGATCCGGCGGTGGAGCAGATCAAGGCCGCCTGATCAGAACGCGGGTGGCGCTTGCCCTGCGCCACCCGCAGTCTGCCTCATCCCCCGCAGCCCTGCCTGACCCGATGGTCGGGCCCCTGAAAGGCTTTCCGTCACATGACCCTTTCCAATGCGCCCGGCAAGGCTGATCGGCCAGGTTTCTGGGGCCGGCTCAGCGGCTTTGGCCCTTATGCCGCCCTGACCGAAGTGCTCTTCGCCTCCCCGCGCCGGCAGTTTCTGGTGCTGCTGACCATTCCGGTGATCTGGGTGTTCGTCACCCATCTGGGGCCGATCCTGCAGATGCTGAATGTCAGCCTGCTGACCAACTATCCGCCCAGCCCCAATAAGGTGCCGAGCTATACGCTGGAGCATTACGGCAAGTTCTTTACCGAAGGCATCTTCATCACGCCGTTCATCCGAACGATGGTGTTTTCCACGGTGCTGACGCTGACCACGCTGATCATCATGTATCCGGTGGCCTATTTTCTGGCCCGGCATGTGCCGCGCAACCGCCAGATGCTGTTTCTGATGCTGCTCCTGATCCCGTTCTGGGTGGGCGAGGTGGTGCGGATCTTTGCAATGATGATCCTGCTTGGCAACAACGGTGCGCTGAACCTTGTGCTGCAATTTCTGGGGCTGACCGAACGGCCGATCCCCTTCATGTATACCGGCTTTTCGCTGAGTGCGGGGATCATCTATCTGACCGCGCTTTACATGCTGATGCCGCTCTATTCCGCGCTGGAGAAAATTCCGGCCAATTATTCCGAAGCCGCCGCCGACCTTGGCGCCGGGCCGTGGACGCGCTTTCGCCGCATCACGCTGCCGCTGTCGCTCGAAGGCATTGCGTCAGGCTGCACGCTGGTGTTCCTGATCTCGACCGGCATGTATGCAACCCCGGTTCTGCTGGGCGGGCCAAGCACCACCCTGTTCTCCGAGGTGATCGCCGGGTTCTTTCATGTGGCGGGCGACCAGTGGCCGGTGGGTGCTGCGTTTTCCTGCATCATGCTGCTGACTGCATTGGCGGTGTCAGGCGGATTTAACAAGATCATGGGGCATCTGGCCGGAAGGGTAAAGAAATGACCCGCAACACGCGCATATTGATGCAATGCATCTACTGGGCTTTTGTGCTCTATCTGCTGGTGCCTCTGTTCCTGATGATGCTGATGGGCTTCAAGGATTCGAAGTTCATCGGTTTTCCGATCCGGTCCTGGACCCTGGATTGGTATCTGGGCGTCTTCAACGATACGGCGGTGGTGCAGGCCCTTGGCTATTCGGCGGTGATTGCCGTCGTCTCGACCGCGATTGCGCTGTTCATGGGCACCTGGATCGCCGTGGCCCTGACCGGGCGCTCGTTCTGGGGCCGGGCCATCATCCTGGGTCTGACCCTGCTGCCCGCCGTGATCCCCGGCGTCATTTCGGCCATCGCCTTCCGCATCGCGGCGCGCGTGGTGGGGATGGAGCCGGGCATGTGGGCGATCATCTGGTCGCATGCCATCCACAACGTGCCCTTTGTGGTGCTGGTGGTGATGGCCCGGCTGTCGACCCTGCCGAAAAGCTATGGCGAGGCGGCACGCGATCTGGGGGCGGACCCGATCATCACCTTCTTCCGCGTGACGCTGCCTTATCTGACACCTGCCATGATCGGCGGCGGCGTGTTCTGTATGCTGCTCAGCTTTGATGACTTCGTGCGTTCGTTCTTCCTCGGCGGTTACGAGCCAACGCTTCCGGTGCTGATCTTTGCTAAATTGCGCTCGGGCATGTCGCCAGAGATCAATGCAATTTCCACAATCGTTCTGGTGCTCACCGCTTTGCTTGGCCTCTGGGCCGAACGGTCGATGCGCGGAATGTCCAAGAGGGCTGCAAATGACTGATGTGAAAGACCCGATCGTCAGGATCGAAGGCGTAACCAAATCCTTCGGCAGCTTTATCGCGCTGCACGAAATGAACCTGAACATTGCCAGCGGTGAATTTGTCACTTTCCTCGGCCCGTCAGGCTGCGGCAAATCCACGACGCTGCGCATTCTGGGCGGGTTCGAGACTCCCGACACCGGACGGGTGATCCTGAACGGCAAGGACGTGACCGCCCTGCCGCCGAACAAGCGCAATGTGAACATGGTGTTTCAGGACTATGCCCTGTTTCCCAACATGACCGTGCGGCGCAACATCGCCTTTGGTCTGGAGCTGAAGGGGCTGGGGCAAGCGGCGATCAAGGCCCGCATTGACGAGTTGGCCTCGTTCCTCGAACTGACCGCCTATCTCGACCGCCGCCCCGACCAGCTGTCGGGCGGGCAGCGGCAGCGTGTGGCACTCGCCCGCGCGCTGGCCCCCGATCCGGCGCTTTTGCTGCTGGATGAACCACTGGGCGCGCTTGATGCCAAATTGCGGGCGCAGGTTCAGGTCGAGCTGAAGGCGATTCAACGCCGGACCAACAAGACCTTTTTCTTCGTGACCCACGATCAGGAAGAGGCGCTGACCATGTCCGACCGGATCGTGGTGATGAACAAGGGCCGGATTGAACAGGACGGCACCCCGGAAGAGCTGTATTTCCAGCCCGCCAGCCGTTTTGTCGCCGAGTTCATCGGTGAGACCAACCTGCTGTCGGGGCGGGCGCTGGCCGTGGATCAGGGCAGTGCCGGGTTCGACTGGCAGGGCCATCAGTTGCGCGCCACATCGACGCCCGGCCGGGCGGCGCTGGCCGGGGGTGCTGCCACAGCCTCGCTGCGGCCAGAGCGGATTCAGGTGCAGCGCGACCGTCCCGCCACCGACAATGCGGTGCAAGGGCAGGTGGTGAACCGGCTGTTCAAGGGGCACCGGATGCTGCTGGATGTGGCCGTGGGCGAGACCACGGTGCAGGCCTATACCGACACCGACCGGGGCCGCGAACTGGCCGATGGTCCGGTCTGGCTGGGCTGGAATGCCAACAGCCTGACCCTTCTGGCCGATTGACCCTTAGCAGGCTGTGACGCGGGCCGGGTCCGGCCCGCGTCATGCCGGACAAAATCATGCAGGACATCACCAATCGCAGGGTTCTGAACATTGCCCTGCCCATCCTCGTGTCAAACGCCACGATCCCGCTGCTGGGTCTGGTGGATACGGCCGTTGTCGGACAGATGGGCGAGGCGGCCCCGATCGGCGCGGTTGGCCTTGGCGGGATCATCCTGTCCACGGTCTATATGCTGTTTACTTTCCTGCGGATGGGCACCTCCGGCCTGACGGCGCAGGCGCATGGCCGGGGCCAGCCACGCGAAACCGCGCTGGTTCTGCACCGTGCCCTGCTGATCGCCGCGCTGTGCGGCGCGGGCATGATCCTGCTGCACCTGCCGGTGCTGGCCGGGGCCTTCATGCTGTCGCCCGCATCGGACGAGGTGGAGGATCTGGCGCGCACCTATGTGTCGATCCGCATCTGGGGGGCGCCCGCCACCATCGCGCTGTATGCCATGACCGGCTGGCTGATCGCGCTGGAAAAGGCGCGCACGGTGCTGATGCTGCAGCTGTGGATCAACGTCATCAACATCGCGCTGGATGTACTGTTCGTGATGGTGCTTGGCCTTGGCGTGCCGGGGGTGGCTGCAGCGACCCTGATCGGCGAATGGGCGGGCTTTGGCATGGCCCTCTGGTTGTGCCGCGGGGCGTTTCTGCCGGCGCTGCGCTCGCGCTGGGCCGAGATTGCCGAGCGTGTGGCCCTGAAGCAGACCATGTCGATGAACGCCGATCTGGTGCTGCGGTCGGTGCTGCTGCAGGCCAGCTATACCTCGTTCATCTTCCTGTCGGCCGGGCAGGGCGATGTCAGCCTTGCCGCCAATCAGGTCTTGCTGCAGTTTCTGCACTTGTTCTCGTATATGCTTGATGCCTTTGCCTTTTCCGCCGAAGCGCTGGTGGGGCAGGCGGTGGGCGCGCGGGCCGTCCGCCCGTTGCGCCGGGCGGCGCTGCTGTCGGGGCAATGGGCGCTGGGGGGCAGTCTATTGCTGACCACAGCGGCCTTTCTGGGCGGGCCGCAGCTGATCGCGCTGATGACCACCGCGCCCGAGGTGCAGGCCGAAGCGATGCGCTATCTGCCATGGGTCTGGATCATGCCGCTGGCCAGCTTTGGCAGCTTTATCTTTGACGGCATTTTCATCGGAGCCACGATGTCGCGCCAGATGCGCAACGTCATGTTCGTCTCGCTGATCTTCTATCTGGCCACGATCCTCATCGGTCTGCCGCTGATCGGCAATCATGCGCTGTGGCTGGGGCTGATCGTGATGAGCCTGGCGCGGACCCTGCTGATGGCGCGCAGCTATCCGCAGGTCGAGGCAAAGGCGCGTCTGCCGCAGGAGGCCTAGCTGTTCTGCACGATCAGAATGGCGCGGGCCGGGCCGCCAACGGCCTCGATCCGGTGCGGTCGGTCGGCGAAATAGCGCGCTGTATCGCCCGTGGACAGCTGCTGGCTTTCTTCGCCCGATGTCACCTCGATCGCTCCGTCCAGCAGGGTCAGATGCTCGCGGCAACCCGGCCCGTGCGGATCGCTGATCAGCTTGCCCCCGGTGGCAAAGGTCAGGTCATAGACTTCATGCACCCCCACTGCTTCAGCGGGGGACAGGATGCGGATGCTGACCCCAAGACCGCGCCCGCCGATCACCGGCGCGGCCTCGGCTCGGATCACTTCGATCCGTGGGGTTTCGCGCGCTTCCAAGAGCCCGGCGAAATCGACCTGAAGCGCCTGCGTCAGGTTCCACAGCGTCGCAACCGTCGGGCTGGATTCGCCGCGCTCGATCTGGCTGACCATGGAGCGGCTGACACCGGACAGCTTTGCCACGGCATCAAGGCTCAGGCCCTTTGCGGTCCGCGCTTCCTTGAGCGAGGCGGCCAGACGGGCGTGAATTTCAGAACGGGGGTTCATGGAGGATCTCTGAAACAAGCGGATAAAGCGCGCCAGAATTTTGGCTGCAATTCTCTGAACGTGGCCCAATATGACTGATATGGCAATGTTTTAAGTGTCGCGGCCCCTACGTCAATTTGCCGATTCAGCGACTGGTTTTCCCGCCGGAGCCGTGGCATCACATTTCCGATGGAACTCTGGATTGCCTTCACGATCTTTGCCGCAGCGGCGCAGACCCTTCGGTTTGCCCTGCAAAAGGCATTGGGTGCGACCGGGCTTTCGCCGGGGGGCGCGACCTTTGCCCGCTTTCTATTCGCGGCACCGCTGGCGACGGGCGCGGCCTTTGTCCTGTACCGCCAGACCGGCGTTGCGTTGCCGTTTCCCGATCTGCCGTTCTTTGGCTTTGTGCTGGTCGGCGGGGTGGCCCAGATCATCGCGACCGAGCTGACGGTCCGGCTGATGGGGCTGCGCAGCTTTGCGACGGGCATTGCCTTTACCAAGACCGAAGTGCTGCAGGTCGCCGTGGCCTCGGCCCTGATCCTTGGCGAAACCGTGTCCGGGCCTGCTGCCCTGTCGATGGCCATTGGGTTTGCCGGGCTGGTGTGTCTGTCGTTTCCTGCTGGTCGCACAGCGGCGTTTGAGGGGCGTCCGGTCGCTTTTGGCCTTGCGGCGGGCGGGCTGTTTGCGGTGGCCGCCATCTGCTATCGCGGGGCCACGCTGTCGCTGGAACCTGCGCCGTTTCTGCTGCGCGCCCTGCTGGCACTGGCGGCAGCGACGGTGATGCAATCGGTGATCATGGCGGTCTGGCTGGTGCTGCGCGAACCGGGTGAGATCCGGCGCGTGCTGCAAGGCTGGCGCCGAACCGGGCCGGTCGGCATCACCGGGCTGTTGGGCTCGCTGGGCTGGTTTGCGGCGTTTTCCTTGCAGAATGCGGCTTACGTCCGCGCGCTGGGGCAGGTCGAGGTGATCTTTACCCTGCTGTTCTCCACCTTCTACTTCCGCGAAAAACTGGGCCTGCGGGAATTGACCGGGGTGCTTCTGGTTTCACTCTGCGTGATTTTTCTGGTGCTGGAGGGCGTTTGACGCAATCGCCTGGCCGCCTGCCGCCGGGGATAACCCCGGCGGCCAGGATTGTGCGTTCGCTGGTCAGAAATCCCAGTCTTCATCTTCGGTCGCGACCGCCTTGCCGATCACATAAGACGAGCCCGAGCCGGAAAAGAAGTCGTGGTTTTCGCTGTCCGGGCTGAGTGCCGCCAGAATGGCGGGGTTCACCTCGCAGGCGGCGGGCGGGAACAGCGCCTCATAGCCCAGATTCTGCAACGCCTTGTTGGCGTTGTAATGCAGGAAGGCTTTGACATCTTCGGTCAGGCCGATGCCGTCATAAAGCTCGGCGGTATATTTCGCCTCGATGTCATACAGATCGAACATCAGCGCAAAGGCGTAATCCTTCAGCTCGGCCTGCCGCGCCTCTGTCTCGCGCTCCAGCGCGCGCTGGAACTTGTAACCGATGTAATAGCCATGCACCGCCTCGTCGCGGATGATCAGCCGGATCAGATCGGCCGTATTGGTCAGCCGCGCGCGGCTGGACCAGTACATCGGCAGGTAGAACCCGGAGTAGAACAGGAAGCTTTCCAGAAACACGCTTGCGATCTTGCGCTTCAGCGGATCCGCGCCGGGGGCATAATCGGACAGGATCGCGCGGGCCTTGGCCTGCAGATGCGGGTTGTCTTCGGACCAGCGGAACGCTTCGTCCACCTCTTTGGTCGAACACAGGGTCGAGAAGATCGACGAATAGCTGCGGGCATGCACCGCCTCCATAAAGGCGATGTTGGTCAGCACCGCCTCTTCATGCGGGGTCTGGGCATCGGGCAGCAGCGCCGGCGCGCCGACCGTGTTCTGGATCGTGTCGAGCAGCGTCAGCCCGGTGAACACCCGGATCGTCAGCTCGCGCTCTTCGGGCCGCAGCGTGGCCCAGCTTTGCACGTCATTCGACAGCGGCACCTTTTCCGGCAGCCAGAAGTTGACCGTCAGCCGGTTCCAGACCTCCAGATCCTTGTCATCCTGCAGACGGTTCCAGTTGATGGCGCGCGGCACGGCGACCGGGGTGATCGTATCTTTCATTTTCTGTCCTCAAATATCCCACGGGGGTCCGGGGGTGTGAAACCCCCGGCGGGTGCCGTTCTCACAACGTGCAGGAAACGCAGCCCTGCACTTCCGTCCCCTCAAGGGCGGTCTGGCGCAGGCGGATGTAATAGATGGTCTTGATGCCTTTTTTCCACGCGTAGATCTGCGCGCGGTTGATGTCGCGGGTGGTGGCATCCGATGGGAAAAACAGCGTCAGGCTCAGGCCCTGATCGACATGTTCGGTCGCCGCTGCATAGACGTCGATGATCGCCTCCGGCCCGATTTCATAGGCATCGCGATAGTAGTCCAGATTGTCATTGGTCATGAAGGCGGCGGGGTAATAGACCCGGCCGATCTTGCCTTCCTTGCGGATCTCGATCTTGGACACGATCGGGTGGATCGAGCTGGTGGAGTTGTTGATATAGCTGATCGACCCGGTCGGCGGCACCGCCTGCAGGTTGCGGTTATACAGCCCATGCGCCATCACATCGGCGCGCAGGCTGGCCCAGTCCGCGCGGGTGGGCAGCGTGATGTTTGCGAACACCCGCGCCACATCGGGCAGGGCGGGCAGCCAGTCGCGGCTGGTGTATTTGTCAAAGAAGCTGCCATCGGCGTATTTCGACTCGGCAAAGCCCGTGAAGGTCGTGCCCTTTTCCTGCGCCAGCAGGCAAGAGGCGCGGATTGCGTGATAGGCAACGGCGGCGAAATAGACCGAGGTGAACTCCACCCCTTCGGCACTGCCGTAATGGATGCGTTCGCGCGCCAGAAACCCGTGCAGGTTCATCTGGCCCAGACCGACCGCATGCGCCTCGTCATTGCCGCGCCGGATCGACGGCACCGAGTCAATCGCCGACATCTCCGAAACGGCGGTCAGCGCGCGGATCGCGTTTTCCACCGTCGCCCCGAAATCCGGGCCATCCATGGTGGCCGCGATGTTCAGCGAGCCGAGGTTGCAGGAAATATCGCTGCCCATCTGCGCGTAGCTCAGATCCTCGTTGAAGGCGCTGGCCGCGTTCACCTGCAGGATTTCCGAGCACAGGTTCGACATGCTGATCCGCCCGGCAATCGGGTTGGCGCGGTTCACCGTGTCCTCGAACATGATATAGGGATAGCCGGATTCGAACTGGATCTCGGCGATGGTCTGGAAAAACTCACGCGCGTTGATCTTGCGCTTCTTGATGCGCTTGTCGTCCACCATCTCGGCATATTTCTCGGAGACCGAGATTTCCGAGAACGGCACACCGTACACCCGTTCCACATCATGCGGCGAAAACAGGTACATATCCTGATTTTTCTTGGCCAGCTCAAAGGTGATGTCGGGAATGACCACGCCCAGCGACAGGGTCTTGATGCGGATCTTTTCATCCGCATTCTCGCGCTTGGTGTCCAGAAAGCGCAGAATATCCGGGTGGTGTGCGTTCAGATAGACCGCGCCCGCACCTTGGCGCGCGCCCAGTTGGTTGGCATAGGAAAAGCTGTCTTCGAGCAGTTTCATCACCGGGATCACGCCCGAAGACTGGTTCTCGATCCCCTTGATCGGGGCACCGGCCTCGCGCAGGTTGGTCAGCATCAGGGCCACGCCGCCGCCACGCTTCGACAGCTGCAGCGCCGAATTGATGCTGCGCCCGATGGATTCCATATTGTCTTCGATCCGCAGCAGGAAGCACGAGATCAGCTCGCCGCGCTGCGCCTTGCCCGCGTTCAGGAAGGTGGGCGTGGCGGGCTGGAACCGGCCCGCCAGCATCTCTGCCATGAACCGCAGCGCCAGATCTTCATTGCCGCGCGCCAGTGTCAGGGCGACCATCACCACCCGGTCCTCATACCGCTCCAGATAGCGCTGCCCGTCGCGGGTTTTCAGGGTGTAGCTGGTGTAATACTTGAACGCGCCCAGAAAGGTCGGAAAGCGGAACTTGGCGGCATAGGCCGCATCCCAGATCTGGCGGTGAAAGTTGCGCGAATACTGGTCCAGAACGGCGGCCTCATAATAGCCCTCGGCCACCAGATAGCCCAGCTTTTCATCCAGCGAATGAAAGAACACCGTGTTCTGGTTCACATGCTGCAGGAAATACTGCCGTGCGGCCATCCGGTCGGCGTCAAACCGGATGCGGCCCTGATCGTCGTACAGGTTCAGCATGGCATTCAGCGCGTGGTAATCCAGCGCGGGTTTCACGGCGTCAAGCATTCAGTCCCCCAGAAGCGGTCAAGCCCCGCGCGCACGCGGGTTACGTCGGTTTCGGTTCCCGCCAGCTCAAAGCTGTACAGCACGGGTATGGCGCATTTTGCGGCGATCACCTTGCCCGCAAGGGCATAGGTCTCGCCGAAATTCCGGTTTCCGCCGGCGATCACACCCCGGATCAGGGCGCGGCGGGCGGGGTCGTTCAGAAAGGCAATGACCTGCTTTGGCACCGCGCCGCGCCCCATGCCGTCGGCAAAGGTCGGGCAGATCAGCACGTAGGGCAGGGCAGGCGCAGGCATCGGGTCGGCGGGCCGGATCGGGATCCGCGCGGCACTCAGACCAAGCGCCGCGACAAAGCGCGCGGTATTGCCCGAGGCGGACGAATAATAGACCAGCCCGCCCACGTCATCAGGCCAGCTGGCCGATCATGTCGGGGCGGAAACCGGCCCAATGTGCAGCCCCAGCCACCACCACGGGGGCCTGACGGTAGCCCAGCGACATCACCCGCTCCATCGCTTCGGCGTCTTCGGTCAGGTCGATCACGCTATAGGCGATCCCTTTGGCATCCAGCGCGCGGGTCGTGGCGGTGCATTGCACGCAGGCGGGTTTCGAATAAACGGTGATGGTCATGCCCTATGTCCCTTTTGGCAGTGTCTTGCGGGAACAGGCACGGATCAAAGGCAGGACACCCGCCACGATCACGCCCCCATGCCCACCGCACGGTTTCGGTCGTCTGCGTCAAGGCAGGTCTCCTGGCTCGCGGGTCGGGGCTCGGCTGACCTTCCCAAGGGCTAGCCCCCAGTGGCGTTTCAGCGTCGCTCGCCGCTTACAGTTGCGGGGGCAGCACCGGCTTTGGGTCAAGACCCGCACCGGCTTCCCTTTTCATCCCCGAGTCGCCTCGGGTCACCATGACGCTACTAATTGACCCGGAACGCCTTCGGCTGTCAATATGTAGTGGTCGCGTTATTCTGCCGCGAGGGCGGCAGAGGGCGAGGGGATGTAGTTGAGGATCGGCGCAAGCCAGCGTTCGGCCTCGGCCAGATCCATGCCCTTGCGCGCGGCATAGTCGGCAACCTGATCGCGTTCGACCTTGGCCACGCCAAAGTAATAGCTGTCAGGATGGCCGATATAAAGCCCCGAAACCGAAGATCCGGGCCACATCGCCATGCTTTCGGTCAGTTCCACCCCTGTCGCCGCCTCGGCGTCCAGCAGGCGGAACAGGGTCAGCTTTTCGGTGTGGTCGGGCTGTGCCGGATAGCCGGGGGCAGGTCGGATGCCGCGATAGGGCTCGCCCACCAGCTCGTCGGGGGCAAACTGCTCGCCCTCGGCATAGCCCCAGAGTTCGCGCCGCACCCGTTGGTGCAGCATTTCGGCCATAGCCTCGGCAAAACGGTCCGCCAGGGCCTTGACCAGAATGGCGGAGTAATTGTCGTTTTTCTCATCAAACCGCGCTGCGATCGCCGCCTCTTCCGGGCCTGCCGTCACCACAAAGCCACCGACGTAATCGGGCACGGTGCCTTCGGGGGCCACAAAATCGGCCAGCGCCACATTCGGGCGCCCCTCGCGCTTGGCATGTTGCTGGCGCAGGGTGTGCAGCGTGGCGAGCGTCTTGGTGCGGGTCTCATCGGCAAACAGCCGGATATCCTCCCCCACCGCATTTGCGGGCCAGAAGCCCACCACTGCACGCGGGCCGAACCAGCGCTCGGTGATGATGCGCTGCAGCATCTCCTGCGCATCGGCAAACAGCGCGCGGGCGGCCTCGCCCTGCTTTTCATCGTTCAGGATTTTCGGATAGCTGCCCTTCAGCTCCCAAGTCTGGAAGAACGGGGTCCAGTCGATATAGCGGGCGATTTCGGCCAGATCCCAGTCGTCAATCACTTGCGCGCCCAGCCGTTTTGGCGCGGGCACGGCATAGGCCTGCCAGTCCAGCCTCAGCGCATTGGCGCGGGCCTGTGCCAGCGGCAGCCGCTGCTTTGCCCGCTCGTTGCGCTCATGCCGCTCGGCCACCTCGCGGTATTCGTCGCGCAAGGAGGCGATGAACGGACCCTGCTGCTCCGGGCTTAAGAGCGCCGAGACCACCCCCACCGCGCGGCTGGCATCCAGCACATAGACCGCCGGACCGGCATAGCGCGGCGCGATCTTGACGGCGGTGTGCACTTTGGATGTGGTCGCCCCGCCGATCAGCAGCGGAAGGGTAAAGCCCTCGCGCTGCATCTCGGAGGCCAGATGCACCATTTCGTCCAGGCTGGGCGTGATCAGCCCCGACAAGCCGATCACATCGACCTTTTCCTCGCGCGCCACCTGCAAGATCTTTTGTGGCGGCACCATCACGCCCAGGTCGATGATCTCGTAATTGTTGCAGGCCAGTACGACGCCGACGATGTTCTTGCCGATGTCATGCACATCGCCTTTGACCGTCGCCATCAGCACCTTGCCTGCCGTCTGCCGCCCCTCGCCGCCATTGGCCAGCTTTTCGGCATCCATATAAGGCAGCAGCACCGCCACCGCCTGTTTCATCACGCGGGCCGATTTCACCACCTGCGGCAGGAACATCTTGCCCGCGCCGAACAGATCGCCCACCACGTTCATACCCGCCATCAGCGGGCCCTCGATCACATGCAGCGGGCGGTCTGCCAACTGGCGCGCGGCTTCGGTATCGGCTTCGATGAATTCGGTGATGCCGTTGACCAGCGCATGTTCCAGCCGCTTTTCCACCGGCCAGTCACGCCAGGCCAGATCGCGCAGCTTTTCCTCGCGCGCGCCGCCCTTGAAGCGGTCGGCGATCTCCAGCAGGCGGTCGGTGCCATCAGTGCGGCGGTTGAGCACCACATCTTCGCAGGCCTCGCGCAATTCCGGGTCAATCTGGTCATAAACCACCAGCTGCCCGGCATTGACGATGCCCATATCCATGCCCGCCTGAATGGCATGGTACAGGAACACTGCATGCATCGCCTCGCGCACGGTATCATTGCCGCGAAAGCTGAACGACAGGTTCGACACCCCGCCCGAGACATGGGCATGCGGCAGGTTCTGCCTGATCCAGCGCGTCGCTTCCAGAAAATCAACGCCGTAATTGTTGTGCTCTTCAATCCCGGTGGCCACGGCAAAGATATTGGGGTCAAAGATGATGTCTTCGGGTGGGAATCCCACTTCCTCGACCAGAATGCGATAGGCGCGGGCGCAGATTTCGGTCTTGCGGGCAAAGCTGTCGGCCTGTCCGGCCTCGTCAAACGCCATCACCACGACCGCTGCGCCATAGGCCAGGCACAGCTCTGCCTGATGCCGGAACGCGGCTTCGCCCTCTTTCATGCTGATCGAGTTCACCACCGGCTTGCCCTGCACGCATTTCAGGCCCGCCTCGATCACCTCCCATTTGGAGCTGTCGATCATCACCGGCACGCGGGCGATATCTGGTTCTGCTGCCAGCAGGTTCAGAAACTCGACCATCGCGGATTTCGAGTCGATCAGACCCTCATCCATGTTGATGTCGATGATCTGCGCGCCGTTCTCGACCTGATCGCGCGCCACCTCCAGCGCTGCGGCATAGTCGCGGTTGACGATCAGTTTGCGGAACCGGGCCGAGCCGGTCACATTGGTCCGCTCGCCGATGTTCACAAACGGAATGTCCGGGGTCAGGACAAAGGGCTCCAGCCCCGACAGGCGCAGATAGGGGGTCATGTCACGATCCTTGGGGCTTGGCCTGCCACGGCATCGGCGATGGCCTTGATATGCTCGGGCGTGGTGCCGCAGCAGCCGCCGACCACATTCACCAGCCCCTCACGCGCAAACCCGGCAATCTGGGCCGCCGTCTCGTCCGGGCCCTCGTCATATTGGCCAAAGGCATTGGGCAACCCGGCATTGGGATAGGCGCAGATGAAGGTGGGGGCCACGCCCGCCAGTTCGGCCAGATGCGGCCGCATGGCAGATGCCCCCAGCGCGCAGTTCAAGCCCACGGTAAAGGGCCGGGCATGGGCGACCGAATGCCAGAACGCGGTCGGCGTCTGGCCCGACAGTGTGCGCCCTGAGGCATCGGTGATGGTGCCCGAAATCATCAAGGGCAGGCGATAGCCGGTTTCGGCAAACACCTCGAAACAGGCGAAAATCGCCGCCTTGGCGTTCAGCGTGTCAAAGATCGTCTCGATCAGGATCAGATCCGCCCCGCCCGCCACCAGCCCGCGCACCTGCTGGCCATAGGCGATGCGCAGATCATCGAACGTCACAGCGCGGTAGCCCGGATCGTTCACATCGGGGCTCAGGCTGGCGGTCCGGTTTGTCGGCCCCACCGCCCCGGCCACAAAGCGCGGCCGCCCGTCCATCGCCGTCGCCCGGTCCAGCGCGCGGCGCACGATGCGCGCGCCTTCGGCGTTCAGATCGTGAACCGCGTTTTCCATCCCGTAATCGGCCTGCGCGATGGTGGTGGCCGAAAAGGTGTTGGTCTCGACAATATCGGCCCCCGCCATGGCGTAACGGAAATGGATGTCCTCGATCGCCTGCGGCTGGGTCAGGATCAACAGGTCATTGTTGCCCTTTTGCGGATGCTCTGAATGGTGGCGGCAGACGTGACCCGAGCCATGGCCGCCATAATCCTCCTCGGACAGCCCCAGATTCTGGATCTGCGTTCCCATCGCGCCGTCAAGGATCAGGATGCGTTCTCGGGCCAGTATGGCCAGCTGAGAAAGGCGGGGGCTGTGGTCAAGCATGGGGCAGGGTCACTTCCAATGTCAGGAAAGCGAGACCTTACAGCAGTTGTCAGCATGACGGAAATTCATACTTCTAATAAAAATTATGAATCCCGCGCAAGTTCGTTCTGCCTTGCCGGTTGCCAGAGGCAAGGGGAACAACCCCAAAGCTGAGGTCACCTCAGACCGCAGCTTTGGGATGAGCCCGAGAGATCAGACATCCACGCTCACATCGCCAATCGGAACCGAGCAGCAGGCAAGGATATACCCCTCCGCAACTTCGTCTTCCGAAATGCCGCCGTTATGCACCATATGCACATCGCCCGACAGCTTGCGGATCTTGCAGGTGCCACACAGGCCAAAGGTGCAGCCGGACGGAATGTTCAGCCCCGACTGCTTGGCCACCGACAGCACGGTATCGGTTTCCGAACAGGCCGCCGTGACCCCCGAGGCGGCAAAGCGGATCGACGCGCTGGTGCCCGCATCGGGCACCACATCGTCATGCACCGGCACCTCGGCCAGTGTCCGCGCCGGCGCGCCAAAGCTTTCCTGATGATACTGGTCCATGTTGTAGCCAAGCGAGACCAGCATCTCGCGCACGCCCTGCATGAACGGCTCTGGTCCGCAGCAGAACACCTCGCGCTCCAGATAATCCGGGGCCATCAGCCCCAGCATGATCTGGCTCAGCCGCCCCTGATAGCCCGACCACGCGCGGAACGGATCCGGCTCTTCGACCGTGAACCGCAGCTTCAGCCCCGGAACGCGGTTGGCAAACTGCTCCAGCCGTTCGCGAAAGATGATGTCAGAGGGCCGCCGCGCCGCGTGGACAAAGGCGATGTCCGGCATCGTGCCCGAATCCCAGGCCCAGGTCGTCATCGACATCATCGGGGTGATGCCCGACCCCGCCGAGATGAACAGGTACTTCTGCGCCGGGTGTCGGTGAAAGCTGAAAATCCCGCTGGGCCCGAAGGCCTTTATCCGCATCCCCGGTTTCAGATGATCCAGCATCCAGCGCGTGCCGATGCTGTTCGCCTGCGCCTTGACCGTGACAGAGATCGACAGCGGGCGGGAGGGCGACGAGGAAATGGTATAGGTCCGCTGCACATTCCCGCCCGGCACCGGCAAATCCAGCGTGATGAACTGACCGGGCTGGTAGTCGAACCACGCGCCCGACGGCGCGCGAAAGGTGAAGGTGGCGGTGTCGGCCACATCGGGCACCACCATCGCGCATTCCAGCGGCTCGGAGTCGCGCCACGGCTTGCCCGACCAGTTGATTTTCGTCTCCATCATTCCGCCGCCTGTGCCGGTTGCGGCGCAAGCCGATCAGCCATCAGCGTGCAATACCAGTCGACGAACTGGATCACGCCTTCTTCCTGAATCGGCGAGTAGGGGCCGGGTTCATAGGCCGGGGACAGAATGCCCTTCTGGTTTTCCTCGACCACCTGACGGTCTTCGTCATTGGTGGCCAGCCACACCTCGGTCAGCGTTTTCAGATCGTAGTCGACCCCTTCGACCGCGTCCTTGTGCACCAGCCAGGTCGTCGTCACCTCGGTTTGCGTCGCACTCACCGGCAGCACCCGGAAGGTGATGGCGTGATCGCCCAGGAAATGGTTCCAGGTGTTGGGGTAGTGATACATCAGCAGGCTGCCCGCATCGTTGAACGGCATCGTCCCCATGCGCCGGGCCACTGCGGCCTTTGTGCTCATCGTATAGCTTTCGGCGTTGTTCAGCAGCGGAATCCGCGCCAGCCGCCATTGAAACGCCGGGTGATGGACAAAGCGCGATGGCAGGCCCGCCGCTTCGCAACGGTCCCAATGCTCCAGAATCTCCGGGCTGGCCGAATGCGGCCCATCCATCGCACCCATCTTGGGATTGTCCGAGAAGGTGCGGCACAGCGATGGGTGCGAGCCGCCACAATGATAGCATTCGCGGTTGTTCTCGATCACCAGCTTCCAGTTGCCGTTTTCGATGATGCTCGACGTGAACGCCACCTTG
The DNA here is from genome assembly GCF_003443995.1 of Pseudotabrizicola alkalilacus. GTDB lineage: Bacteria > Pseudomonadota > Alphaproteobacteria > Rhodobacterales > Rhodobacteraceae > Pseudotabrizicola > Pseudotabrizicola alkalilacus. The sequence goes on along the minus strand of NZ_QWEY01000008.1, from coordinate 105,920 downwards.
GCATCGCCCAGGCCCGACGGCGCCAGATAGGTCATCGCGGTCTTGGCCAGATCGGCAATCGGCGGCGGAACAGCGGCCAGACAGATATAGATGACACCGCTCAGATCGACGCAATGCACCTTTTTCAGGCCAAAGGCCTGCGGGTTGAAATCCTCGCCCATGTCACGGGCAAAGATCAGCTTGCCCTCCAGATCATAGGTCCATTGGTGATAGGGGCAGACCAGATTGGTCGTCGACCCCGACACCTTGGCGCACAGCCGTTGCCCGCGATGGCGGCAGACGTTGTGAAAGGCGCGGATGCGCATGTCCTTGCCGCGGATCACAACCACCGGATAGGCCCCGACCTGCATCGTTGCATAGGCACCGGGCTTTGCCAGCTCGCAGGCCGGAACGGCAAAGATCCATTCCTTGTACCAGATGGCCTCCAGATCCGTCTGGTAAACGCCCGGATCGGCATAAAGCTCGCGCGACAGAGAGAAATCCGGTTTCCGCGACCGGATCTGCGCGTATGTGTCGCCTTGGCTGAGCATCTTGACCTCGCTTGCCCCATGCCTCCCCGCATGAGAACGGTGGATAGTGATATACGGCAGGGGGGCGACGGGGCCGCAGGGGGGCACAATCCGACCCCTGCATGCCCCACCGCTGCCGCGGTGTGCGTCTCGGTGCAGGGCTGGTTTCCGGGCTGAAGAGCGGGCCTTGCGGCCCGGACGCGACACCTTCCCAAGGGCAGAGGCCCCCAGTGGTCTATGTCACGCCGCTCTCCCTTTACCGTTGCGGGGGCAGCGCCGGAATTGCACCGGCTTCCCAATGCTCCGCTGTCGCCAGCGGCACCTTGCCCAGGCACCATATAACAGGGCCGGAAATGCCGCATAGCAGCGGCGACTTTGCATCATCAATTTCCGACGCGCCGCCGCCGGTTGCGCCCGGCTGCGGATGCACTCAGGAAGGGGCTTGACTATCCTGATAGATTTAGTAGGTATTTATCACCCACCGAAAGAACCGGGCGCAGACCCCGGGACGGACAGGCAGCGTTTCAAACCGGACCGCGTGGTGACTTTCCTCTTTCCCTCACGCCGCGCGGTCCAGCCAAAAGGGGATCCCATGTCCGCGTTCCGGGGTGCAACGAACCATATCAGACGCTGCGGCCAGCCCGGCCCGCGTGAGCGGCTGCTTGCCGGATCTGGCTTTGACAGTTTCGAGATCCGCGCGCTGGAGGTGATGCGGTTGATTTTCGCCGGGATGAGCAAAACCCGGCCCCGCTATGCGCCAGACGTTGCACAGGTGGCCCACACCCTGTTCGGCTGCCACCGGGGCGGCATCCTGCTGGCAGGGTTGACGGCTTTCGTGCAGACCATGGCGATCTCGCGCAGCGAAACCTTCCGCTATGCCAATCCGTTCTGCGCAGGCTGTGCCGCGGTGATGACCGAGAACGAGCTGCATCTGCTCCGCATTCTGCACCACAGCCGCCGGGGCAGCACCGGCCGCGCGATGACCTATGCGCTGCTTTTGTGCGACGCCCGCCCGGTTGCCGCTCTGCTGGATGCGGCCGCCGATCTGGCAAGCCTTGCCCCGTTGACGGCAGAGGCCACCTTGCCGCCCGGAGTCTGAGCGTCACAGCGACAGGAGCCCGGCAGATGTCAGGCTCCGGACCGGAACGGAAGAGCAACTCTTGCCCGGTATGCCCCGGTCATGACAGCGGATTGCGGGTGGAAAGCTGCGCCTCCGGCGGGAGTATTTGGCAAGCAGCAATGCAAAGAGCGGACCGTAAGCCATTGCTGCTTTTGAAATACTCCCGCCGGAGGCGTCCTTCAGGTGGTGCCTGTGCATGGTCCTTTGCACTGCTGGCGCAGGTGTCGCGATCAGTGGTGACCGGCACTGTGTTGAACAGGATCTTACAATTGCCTAAGCCGTCAGAGTCGGCAGCTGCTGCACAAAAGCTGCGCGCGAGCGCGTATAGACTGCCTGAACCTCGGCCAGCGGCAGATCGGTGTCGCCTGACTCGGCCCGGCTTTCGCAGCTTCGGGCGATCTCTGACAGATCGGTAAAGCCAAGGGTCAGGGCGGTGCCCTTGAGGGCGTGAAAGGCCGCCTGCATCTGCCCGGCTGTGGATGCGTCGCCAAGACCCGCGACGGACTGATCCGCCTCGTCCAGAAACAAGGTCACAACCTCGGCAAAGGCACTGGTGCCGATCGTTTGCTTCAGCTCGGCTACGCGGTCCCAGTCAATCATCTTACCGTCATTCCTTTGGCTTTTCCGACTATGACTGACTGACGCCTGTCAGCCTCTGTCTGTCTGACCTGCTGCGTTTTGCCACGCAGAACAGATTGCAACAACCCGCTGCGTGCAAGACGGGGCCGATCCTTTGGACTGAGTCCAACCTGTCACAGGCCGCGCAGATCCGAGCGGTGGTCCCGCACGGTTTTTGCGGTGGGAGTTCGGGCTGACAGTCCCGTGTCAGTGAAGGGCTCTGCCTTGATCGACGCTGCGATTCCGGCGATCATTTTGCGTGGCGGGCATGTTCCGTCCCGTCTGATCTGGCCTCGCCGCTTTGCTGCGCGCGCAACATGCCTCATGTGACGCGTCCACCTATATCTGATGTTGCGCTCTTGTCGGTTCCTGTGTTCATATCGGATCTCGTGAATATACCCGTCGTTTTGTGATTGCAGGGGATTTGACACCGCCTCCTGAATGCCGTTTACGCTACGTCAAATCGCACAAAGCCGGGCTTTCACGGCCCGAAAAAGGAACCAGATTGACCATCACAGTTGAAATCAGTGTCGTTGTCCTGATTGCCGCAACGATGGCGCTGTTTTCGCTGTTGATCGGATTTATGGAACGCCGGAACCGCAATCTTGATACCGATCTGAGGCGCGCGAACACCAGGCTTTGCGGATCAAATGTTGCGTTTCTGATTGCGTCAATCACGCTGCTGTTCCACCCTGATCTGCCGTTCTGGCTGAGCGCGTGCATCATCATCACCGGGGCACATCTGGGCATTCTGTTCGGCTTTTTCGCAATGCATCAGGCATTGAAAGTGCGCCCACCCTACCGGATCTTTGCGGCAATCTGTTCGGTCAACATCGGATTGCAATGCGTCTTTGCGGTAGGCGGGCCTGGTCTGGCCTTTCTGTTTGTCAGCACCTCGATCATCAACGGGGTGATGACGCTGGCAATGGGGCTGATCATCCTGCGCCTGTCGCGCCCCTATGAGCGGGAGTTGCGGCTGCTGGTCAGCTTTCCGTTTTTTGTGATCGCCACAGGCTATACGCTGCGACTGGTTCTGATGGCATCGGGCGCACCTATGGCGGTTCTGGTCACGGCGACCGCGCTGATTGCCTTCGTGCTGGCCTATTCCGCCCTGCAATGGTGCTTTGGCCTGATCGCCCTGCGCGCTGCCCGTCTGAACATGTCACTGACCCTTGAACGCCAGCGGGCACAGGAACTGGCGGACTCGCGGGCGCGGTTTCTGGCGCATATGAGCCATGAAATCCGTACTCCGCTGAATTCGGTTCTGGGGCTGGCCGATGTCTTGCAGGGCATGGTCCGGCAACCCGAGGCAAAGGATATGATCGGTCATATCCAGCATTCAGGCGACCTGCTGATCCGCATCCTCAACGACATTCTGGATGTCTCGAAGCTGGAGGCAAATGCGGTCACGCTGGAGCAGCGCCCGTTTGACATCAACGCCCTGTTGCGCCAGATCACTGCCACCCACGGTGCGAAATGCCAGGATCACAGGCTTGCGTTGCATGTCGACCTGCACCCCGAGGCGGCAGCCTGCTGGCTGGGTGATCCGCACCGGATAGACCAGATCCTGCAGAATGTGGTCGGAAACGCGATCAAATTCACCGAGGCCGGCACTGTCCGGGTCTCGGCCAGCGGCACAGATCGGTTGCAGCTGGTGGTCGAAGACACCGGCATCGGCATGACCGACGCGCAGATCGCCCGGATGTTCAATGAATTCAGTCAGGCAGATGAAGGCATCACCCGGCGTTTTGGCGGCACCGGGCTGGGAATGGCGATTGTGCACCGGCTGGTCACCGCGATGGGCGGCACCATTCAGGTGCAAAGCCAGTTCGGTAAGGGAACCCGGTTTACCATTGCGCTCCCGCTACCGCGTGTCGAACCTGTTGGCCTCACGCTGGTTGAGGTGCCGCCGCTGCCGACTGCGGATTTCTCCACGCTGACCGTACTGTGTGCCGATGACAGCAAAGGCAACCTGATGGTGTTGCGCGCGATGCTGCGCCAGTTGGGGATCGAGCCGCATATTGCCGAAGACGGCCACACCGCGATTGCGATTGCCGAGCATCAGGCGTTTGATCTTTATCTGCTGGATATTTCGATGCCGGGCTTTTCCGGCATCGAAACCCTGCATCGTCTGCGCCAGATCGAAAACGATCTTGTCCGTCCGCCTGCCTATGCCGCTGCGGCTACGGCGAATGCGCTGACCCCGGATCTGGCCCTTTATCTGAGCGCCGGGTTTGACGCACATTTGCCCAAACCCATCCGGCTGGAGGCGCTGCGTGCGGTGCTGGAGGCCAGCCTTGCAGAACAGTGCAAGAGGGCGATCCTGCCTGGTGCCGTTGCGGGCGGGGATCAGCCGAAGCTGGCCCTTGCCGCCGTTGCCGGCGGCTGAGCCTGCCGCTGTGCTATTGTTCTGTGCAGGTATTTCGTGCGCGGCAATGGCGTTTTGGGGTCGTCCTGTCAGCCTGTTATTTCGCCTGCCGGTGCTGGGCAAAGAACCGCAGCATTTCACGCGACGCATCGGGGCCTTCGGGGTCGGTATAGCTGCCATCCGGTTGCCCGCCTGACCACGCATGGCCCGCGCCTTCGATCTGCCAATGCTCGGCGATGCTACGGCCCTTTTTATCGTCGTGGCGGATGTGGCGATAGCTGCGGCCCCGCTCTGACGTGCCGGAATTCTCGATCTGTTTCAATCCTGACCGGGCCTGCACCATCTGTGCAATCACTGCCGTCCCGTTGTCGGGGTGCACGGTGCTGTCGGCCAGCCCGTGAAACACGATCACCGGGACAGATCCGGTCTGCGCCTTGCCCGACGCGCCGCTGCGCATCGCCGAGAGTGCCGACATCACATCCTGAGCTCCGCCGACAGGCAGGCCAGAATGCACCCCGGCCGCTGCAATGAGGTCAGGATAGGCCGCCCCCATGATCGCTGCCGCTGCCCCGCCTGCTGACAGACCGGCAACATAGACCCGGTCTGCATCTGCCGGGTGATCGCGCAGAATGTCGCGGATGATTCCGGCAATCACCGCAGGCTCGCCACGATCGCGCGCCTGATCTTCGGGGCGAAACCAGTTCCAGCATTTCTGCATGTTCGCGCCCTGCGGCTGCGCGGGCCATGCGACCAGATAGCCTGCCTCTTCCGCCAGCGCATTCATGCCGGTTCCGGCGGCAAAGTCCTCGGGGGTCTGGGTGCAGCCGTGCAGCATTACGATCAGCGGCATCGGACCTTTGGCCTTGCGCGCGGGAACATACAGCCGGTAGTCGCGGCTGCCTTGTGGGCTGGTGTGGCTCAGCGTCAGGAATTGTGCGTCAGTCGGCAGATCCGGCGCAGAGACGACCTGTCCCATACCCGGCATTCCGCCTGTCGCAAGGCTGCGCAGCGTCTCTCCCAGGCTTTTGCGGCGGGCGCGCGGTGCAGGTTTCGTCGCAGTTTTTCTGGCTTTGGCTTTTTGTGTTTTCTGCGGTTCCGGGTCGGGAGGCGTGTCGCCGACCGGGGTACAGGTGCCCTCGATCACGTCCTTGTCTGCAAGGCCGGGGACCACGGCACCCTCTTGCGGCGGTGCGTCGGTTCCGGCCTTGGGGCGCAGCAGCGACTGGATCAGCGCGGTTGCCTCGGTCAGCTTGCCTGCGCGCGTCAGCTGGCTGGCATGAGCCATATCACGTCCGAAAATTTTGGTCATACTCTACCTCTGGGCAATGGGGATCAGGTGATGCGGTCTGCAAGGGCTGCCTTGACCGCCGCAGGTGCGTGCAGGGTGCCCAGAATGGAGAGGGCGGAAATGGTGGCGCGGGCCAGGTCTGGCGTGACATCGGGGGCGATCACAACCAGACCCAGAACCCGGATATCCAGCATCTGACCCGCCGCCTGTGCCGTCATCAGCTCGTCCCGCGTGATGTGCCGCAACCCCAGATCCACACTTTTGCGAATGACGATCTGGCGCAGAGTATCGGCGTGGCGCTCGATCTGGTTGCGGATCGCGGTGCGGATGAAATCGCTGCGATTGGAATAGAACCCTTCCTGCACCAAAAGCTCGATCTGCCCAAGATCAACAAACCCCAGATTGATGGTAATCTTTTCCGACTCCGGCGTTTTGGCAGGGGTCGGATGATCTGCTGTATGCGCCAAGTTATCCTCCGTATGCCATCTGTATGGATGGTATTTGGATGTTGAGTGGCGTTCGTGCAACCCCCGCGATGGCATTTGCCGCAACTATTGCCTTCCGGGCCTCCCGTCAGGGGGTCATGCAGGGACATGAAACATGATTGGAATGCCTTTCAGGCACGGGGCCCGGCACGAAGATGGGTTGGAATAGTCAGAGGAGGACCGCAGGCGTTTGTACGCGTGATTACCGTAACAACATCCGTGACCTGTATTCGTTCCGGATATTCGGGAATGCGGACAAAGAAACTTCAGGCGTCACAGATTGCGCAGATCTCTGGTTTCAGCCCGTGCCCAGGGGGCATGACAGGCTGGCCATCTTTCCTTCTGGTTGATGCGGCGGTACAAAGTCGCCACAAAGAAGAATTGCCGCCCAAGGAGCCACCATGTCACCCAGCAACGTCACAGGTCACGAATGGGGCCATGAGGATCTGCGCCGTGCCGTCGATGCGGCAGGGGTGGCGATGTGGTCGTGGAACGTGGACACCGACAGTCTGGCGATGGACCCGCGCGGCTATGACCTCTGGGACGTGTCGCCGCATCAGGCGCTGTCGTTTGAAAAGCTGTCCGAGAAAATTCACCCCGCCGATCGCGACCGTGTGCGCGAGGCGTTTGCCGCCACCCGTTCTGCGACAGGCCGCTACGAGATCGACTTCCGCACGCTGGTCGGCGAAGAGGTCCGCTGGATCTCTGCGCGCGGGCAGGGGGGCGATGTCGGCATCAAGGACCGTGCCATGACCGGCGTTTTCATGGATATCACCGGGCGCAAACAGGCCGAAGAGGGCAATGAGCTGTTGGCAGGTGAAATGAGCCACCGCGTCCGGAACCTGCTGGCGATTGCAGCGGGATTGACCAAGATCACAGGGCGGTCGTCGACCGATGTGAATGACATGTCGCGGCAGCTGACGCATCGCCTGATGGCGCTTGGCCGCGCGCATGATCTGGTGCGCCCGCTGCCGGGCGGGCAGGGCAAGGCTGCTTTGCTGGGCGATCTGATGACTGTTCTGCTAGCCCCCTATGACGATGACGGCGCCTTTGCCGGGCGGATCAGGGTGGCCGTGCCGCGGATGGGCATCGGCGAGGCCGCCGCGACCAGTCTGGCCCTTGTGGTGCACGAGCTGGCGACCAATTCGTTGAAATATGGGGCGCTTTCGGTGGAGTCCGGCACGCTTGACATTACCGGCGTGCTGGCAGGAGAGGATATTAGGATCGATTGGAAAGAGCATGACGGGACCGATCAGGCCAGCGGTGCACAGACCGGGCCCGGCACGAACCCGACCCGCACAAGTGATGGCTATGGCAGCAACCTGATCCGCCAGACGGTAAAATCGCAGCTTGGTGGCACGATTTCCTATGACTGGAACGACGCCGGGGTGGTGGTGAGTCTGGTGTGTGCGGTCAGCCGCCTGTCACAATAACTTGGCGCGCCAGCACGGGCGCAACCGGCAGACTTTGACCGTCGCGCGGCTTGCGGGCGAGCGGTCTGGCCACCTACAATGGCCCGGAGGCAGACAACAGGAGAAACCAATGCGCAGAGCCATCTTTGCCGCACTTGCCGCAATCATGCTGGGCAATGCCCCCGGCAGCCCCGTGGTTAACCCGGCCCATGCCGAAATGGCGATGTATTACGAGGTTACGGGCGTTTCAGACGATGACATGCTGAAAATGCGCGCCGGGGCCGGAACCGGCTACCGCGTCATCGCGGGCTTTCCCAACGGCACCGTGTTCCGGGTTCACAGCTGCGAGCAGACCGGCAGCACCCGCTGGTGCCGGGTGTCGCTGCGACAGGCGCGCGGGCTCAAGGGATTTGTGTCCTGGGCCTATCTGAAAGAGCACAAATCCGGCTCATGACCCCTGTCGCGGTCCACCCGCTGACCGGGCCGCCCGCCAGCACATCACGGACAAACGCCGCACTGGCCGGGGCCAACAGCGGCGGGGACATCCCCGCCGCTGCATGATTGGCAGAGATGCGGCAGCCCCTTACGAGGCCTGCCGCACCGGCTCTGCCGGTCCCGCCATCCATTGCCGTAGCGCGACAGCGCCCAGAATGGCAGCGCCGATGGCGGTCGAGACAAACTCGGGCGCGATCATCAGCAGCGCTGCGATTGGCAGCAGCACCCGCTCGATCTTCCACAAGGGGGCCATCAGCCAGTTGGTGATGGCCGCCGACAGCGCGATGATGCCCAGGATCGCCCCGGTAAAGGCCAGCGCAAACGACTCCCAGGTAAAGCCGGAGGTCACCAGCAGCAGCGAGGGCGAGAACACGAACATGAACGGCACCAGTGCCTTGCCCATCGACAGCCGGAACGCGGTGTTGCCGGCCTTGAACGCATTGGCCCCGGCGATGCCCGATGCGGCATAGGCCGCCAGCGCCACGGGCGGCGTCACATCCGCCAGCACCCCGTAGTAGAACACAAAGAAATGCGCGACCAAGGGTTCGACATTCATCATGCTCAGCACCGGGGCGGCGACGGCCACCATGATGATGTAATTGGCCGTGGTGGGAATGCCGCAGCCCATCAGAATGCAGACCACCGCCGTCATCATCAGCGTGAACAACAGCGCCAGTGTCGGCATGGTGAACAGCTCGAACGGCAGAAAGCCAAGGAAGCCATGCACCGACGCGGCCCAGCTTTGCGCCACGCTGGTCAGCATGAAGGCAATCTTGAACCCGATGCCGGTCAGCGTGACCACACCGATCACCACCCCCACCAGCGCCGCAGCGGCGGTGACGGAGAGTGAGCTTTTCGCACCCGAGACAAAGCCATCGAAGATGCCGATGGCAAATTCCTTTGCGCCTGTCGTTACGCCCGACTCCATGATCCGCTGCACCGCATAGACCGCGATACAGGCGGTGATTGCCCAGAACGCAGCCAGAAACGGCGTGCGCCCCGACATCAGCATCCAGACCAGCAGCACCAGCGGCAGTACCGACAGCCAGCCTTCGCGCAGTACATTGAGGGCGTTGGGCAGCTCTTCCTTGCTCAGACCCCGGATGCCCAGACGCTTGGCCTCCAGATGCACCTGCAACAACACGCCAAAGAAATGCATGAAGGCGGGCACAATGGCGGCGATCAGGATCGTGCGCAGGGGAATGCCCAGGTATTCCACCATCAGAAAGGCCACAGCCCCCATCACCGGCGGCGTGATCTGCCCGCCGGTCGACGATGCCGCCTCAACCGCCGCCGCGAAATGGCGTTTGAAGCCGATCTTGATCATGGTCGGAATCGTCAGCGCGCCGGTCGTCACCGTATTGGCGATGGACGAGCCCGAGATCGACCCCAAGAGCGCCGAAGACACCACCGACACCTTGGCCGGGCCGCCCGCATATCGCCCGGTCAATGCGGTGGCGAGGTTGATAAACAACTGCCCCAGACCGATCTTTTGCGCCATCACCCCGAACAGCACGAAATGGAACACATAAGTCGCGATCACGCCCAGAGCGGTGCCGTAAACCCCTTGGGATGACAGGTACAGATGGTTGACGATCCCCGACCAGTCTGCCCCCGGATGCACAAAGATGCCCGGCATCGACCGGCCGAAATAGGCGTAACCGATGAACAAGAGCGCAATCAGCGGCAGCGGCCAGCCCATCGAACGGCGCACTGCCTCGAACAGCGTGACCAACAGAATGGTCCCCATCGCCACATCCAGCGGCAGCGGGTTGCCGATGCGGAACGCCAGCTGATCGTAGATCCACGGCACATACAAAGCGCTGATCAGCGCGGCGAAGCCGAACAGCCAGTCCAGCACCGGCAGGCCCAAGATGACAAAGCCGGTGGTTTTGGTGCGCCCGGAGGAAAAGGCGGCAAAGCTCAGGTAGATCAGGAACAGCGACACGCCCATATGCAGGCCGCGATGCGTGGTCGCGCGCGGGATGCCGAAACCGGCGGTGTAATAGTGATAGACTGCCAGCGCGAACAGGATCACCCCGGCCAGCAGGGCCACCGGGCGCGTAACCGTTCTGAAACGCGCCTCCGGGTCAAATTCCTCTTCGATTGCCCGCAATTCCGCCTCGGTCAGGGCGCGTGTCTCGTTGCTCATCAGGGGTCCTTGCAAGCTGTCGCAGATTTTAAAAGGGACGCGGCCCAATGCTGGCCGCGTCCCTGCTGTCATGTCAGAACAGCCAGATCACTGAATCGCGCCGGCTTCTTTGTAGAATTTTTCAGCGCCCGGATGGAACGGGATGCCAGCCCCCTGAACCGCGTTTTCCAGCGTGATGTATTTGCCCTTGGCATGGCCATTGGCAAACAGCTTTTGTGTGGTCTCGTTGAACAGCGCTTTGGTGATGCCGTACACCAGTTCTTCGGACAGCGCGGCGGAGGTCACCATCTGCGCACCGACCGAGATCGTTGCCACGTCGGCGTCCTGCCCCTTGTAGGTGCCAGCCGGGAAGGTATCGGTCGCAAAGAACGAGTATTCGGCGCGCAGCGCGTCGATTTCCGGGCCGGTGATCGGCACGATCACCACGTCATGCTGGCTGGACAGTTCGGCAATCGCGCCGGCCGGATAGCCGCCGACAAAGAAGAACGCGTCCATCGCGCCATCGCGCATCCGGTCCGACGCCTGATCCGGTTTCAGATATTCCGGGGTAATATCGGTTTCCGTCAGACCAAAGGCCCCGAGGATGATCTTGGCATCGACCAGCGTGCCCGAGCCCGGCTCGTCCAGCGATACCCGCTTGCCGCGCAGATCCGCGACCGAGGCGATGCCCGCATCGGCCCGCGCAACCAGATGGATGCTTTCGGGATAGAGGTTGGCGATCAGCCGCAGGTTTTCAACTGCGGGCTGGCCTTCGAACAATCCGGTGCCGGATTGCGCCCAGAACGCCACGTCGGACTGGCTGAAGCCAGCCTCCAATGTGCCGCCGTTGATCGAGTTCACGTTGCCGACCGAGCCATTTGATGCAACCGCCGTTGCGATCAGCCCCGGCACGCCGCAGGAACCGCCTTCTTCACAGGGGCGCGAACCGGGTGGGTTTGAGATTGCGTTCGCGATCAACCCGCCGATCGGATAATAGGTGCCCGCCGTGCCGCCGGTGCCGATGCGGAAGAACTGCATGTCCTGCGCCATGGACCCTTGTGCCATCAGCCCGACCGCAAGCGCGGCTCCGGCCAGAGCTTTAAAGGATGTGAATTTCATGCCTACCTCCTGGAAGTGTATCAGAGTGTTTTGCCGGCGCTTCTGCGCGGACTGCTGAAAGCCTAAGCGATGATCCGCCAGAGGTCTAGGCGCGACCTTATATCCGGTTGACGGCTCCCCTTACGTTACCGCTGCAGGGGGGACAAACCGGCGATCTTGCCGCTGGCGGTTGAAGTTTCTGCCAAAACAGGCGAAAACACGCCATGTGCGCCACTCAGGCAGCACGATTTTCGCACGGGCGCAGGGTCAGGGGAAACGCTGGCACGGCTGCGCCCGTTACCGGCCTGTGGTCGCAGGCCGATCCATCCGGGACGACCCGCCGTCAGCTTCTGACGGATAAAATCAGCGTAATCGCGCCGGGTCTGACACCAAGAGAGGGACATCATGACCGAAACTCCGAACGCGCCAGAGCGCGACGACGAACCTATCATCGACACCGAAGCCATCCCCGAACCCGAGGGTGAAACCGAAATCATTGTCACCGAGTATGCGATCGGTCAGGACAATGTGGCCCCGCGCTATGTGCTGGAATTCGACTTTCATCAGAAGGTGTTTTCGATCTCGGCGCTTGGCATCGTCGGCTTTACCATCCTGACGCTGGCATTTCAGAATCAGGTCGAGCCGGTATTTACCGGTATGCGCGACTGGCTGACTGGCAATCTGGGCTGGTTCTTTCTGATCGCCGGCAACATCTTTGTGTTGCTGTGCCTGTTTCTGATTGTCTCGCCGCTGGGCAAGATCCGGCTTGGCGGCCCTGATGCCACACCCGATTATGGCTATATCGGCTGGTTTTCGATGCTGTTTGCGGCAGGCATGGGCATCGGGTTGATGTTTTATGGCGTGTCAGAGCCGTTGTCGCACTATTCGGCGGCACTGGGCGGCGTTACGCTGGACGAAACCGGCGCGCGCACCGACTGGGCTCCGCTGGGCGGTGCTGCAGGCGACCCGGTCGAGGCCGCACGTCTGGGCATGGCCGCCACGATCTTTCACTGGGGCCTGCACCCTTGGGCGATCTATGCCGTTGTGGCACTCGCTTTGGCGCTGTTCTCGTATAACAAGGGCCTGCCATTGACCCTGCGCTCGACCTTTTATCCGATCTTCGGCGAAAAGATCTGGGGATGGCCCGGACATATCATTGATATCATGGCGATCTTTGCCACAATCTTCGGGCTTGCCACCTCGCTAGGCATCGGTGCGCAACAGGCGGCAGCGGGGCTGGATTATCTGTTCGGCTTTGGCCAGTCCAATTCCCGTCTGATCATCCTGATTATCTTTATCACCTTGCTGGCCATCATCTCGATTGTCCGCGGGCTGGAAGGCGGGGTCAAGGTTCTGTCACAGGTCAACATGTTCCTGGCAATTGCCCTGTTGATCTTTGTCGTGGCCCTTGGTCCCACGGCAAGCATCTTTACGGGCTTTTTCAGCAACCTTGTTGCCTATGGCGAGTATTTGCCCGCTCTGGCCAATCCGTTTGGCCGCGATGACGCCAACTTTGCGGCGGGCTGGACCGCGTTTTACTGGGCGTGGTGGATCAGCTGGTCACCGTTTGTCGGCATGTTCATCGCCCGCGTCTCACGCGGGCGGACGGTACGCGAATTCCTGATCGCGGTGCTGATCGTGCCAAGCCTGTTCTCGGTGCTGTGGATGACGGCCATGGGCGGCAGCGCGATTTCTCAGGTGGTCAACGACGGCTTTACCGGCGTGCAAGAGGCCGCATTGGAACTGCAACTGTTCGAGATGCTCAGCCAGATGCCGCTGGCGGGGATCAGCTCGCTGGTCGGGATCATCCTTGTCGTGGTGTTCTTTGTCACCTCGTCGGATTCCGGTTCCTTGGTGATCGACACCATCGCCGCCGGGGGCAAGACCAATGCGCCGGTGGTGCAGCGGGTGTTCTGGGCCACGTTCGAGGGGCTGGTGGCGGTTGCCCTGCTTCTGGGCGGCGGTCTGGCGGCCTTGCAGGCGATGGCGGTCTCGACCGGGCTGCCGTTCACGCTGGTTTTGCTGGCGGCCTGCTACTCCATCGTGCGTGGCTTGATGAACGAGCCGCGCTAGGCAAATCCCGAAAACCGGGGGAGGGCGGCACGCCGCCCTCTCCATCCTTCAGACCGGCGACAACAAGCCCCGCGCGAAGCCGATCGCAATCGCCTGTTCCCGCGTCGCTGCCCCCAGTTTGTTGCGGGCATTGCGCAGATACAGCTCCACCGCTGCCGGGCTCAGCCCCAGAGTACGGGCAATATCCTTTGTCCGCTGCCCCTGTGCCAGCAACACCAGACATTCCGTCTCACGCGGCGACAACGCCTGTGCCCCGCAGGCACCTTGCACACAGATCAGCATGTCATGCACATGTCTGGCGGCCAGCCGCAAAGCATCTTCACGATCCGCGCGCAGGGCATCCACCTCAGCGCCCGACAGCGACGAGCCGATGTTCCACCCCGCCACCCCGAAAGCCCCCGGCAGACGCAGGGTCGAGGAAAACCCCGCGTGAATGCCAAATTCCGAGGCTTCGCAGATCAGAGTCCGCTGCGCCGCGGTCAGCCCCTTGTGCCGGTCGGCATAGGCAACGCCGGTGCTGACGGGGCGGAAGCTGGTGCAACACTGGCTGAAAAACGGATCAATCCGGGCATACGCATTGTCCTGGTAATGGCCGATCCAAGCGGCGGGCAGGGTGGTCAACATGGTCAGCGCGCCGGGTTGGGCATCCAGATAGATCAGCTTGTCAAAGCCATGGTGTTCAAAAAACGCTGTTGTCAGCTGCCACACCCGGTCCGCCGCAGTGGCATCGCCCGACCGGCCGATCTGCGACAGCGTGTCCAGAAAATCGTCAACGCCATGCTGCGGCAAACACCCATGCCCCGCCCAGTAAGGATTTCCCTATATTGGCACAGCGCAGGCTATCGGTCTACCGTAGGCCAATTCTTGCAAGAGATGTACTCGCAACTGTATGAAGAAAAATAATAAAATGACCCGTTGTGCACCGGGTGGCGCCCGCGCTGCCCGGTGCATCATTGCGGTGGGCCGTTTGGCCATGCGCGGTTTCACCCCGATGTTTCCCGCTTGCCGCCCTTTCCCTGCCTGTAGGAGACGACCATGACCCGATTGATCCCCGCTGTTGTCGCGCTGATGCTGACGGCAGTGCCTGTGATGGCCGAGCGCGTATCTGTGCTGGTTTTTGACGCCTCCGGCTCAATGTGGAACCGGGTGGACGGCGATCTGACCCGGATCGAAGTGGCGCGCGACGTGATGGGCGATTACTTTGGCAGCCGCGATGGCACGGTGCCGCTGTCGGTCATCGCCTATGGCCACAACCGGCGCGGCGATTGCGGCGATATCGAGGTGATCGCGCCGATGGGCCAAACCGCGCCCGGCACGCTGGAAAGCCGTCTGCGCGGGTTGATGCCGCGCGGCATGACGCCCCTGACCGACAGCCTGCGGATGGCGCGCGGTCAGATCCCGCAGACCGCCGAGGCGGCCGATATCATCCTTGTCACCGACGGGCTGGAAACCTGCGCGGGAGACCCCTGCGCGCTTGCCGCCGAACTGGCGGCCGAGGGCATCGACATCCGCGCGCATGTGGTTGGCTTCGGCCTGACGCGGGCAGAGGTCGAGGCGCTGTCCTGCATCACCGAGCAGACCGGCGGGATGCTGTTCCAGACCAATTCCGGTGCCGAACTGGCGGATGCGCTGCAACAGGTCAGCGCTGTGATGTCAGAGCCGGAGCCGGTTCCAGAGCCGGAGCCAGAACCGGCGCGCGTGGCGGCCTTTGACATCGGCGACAAGGCCGAGGCGGGCTTTGCCTATCCGATCGGCTGGACAGGCGCGGCCAGCTTTGTCGACTACATGGGCTTTGTGCCACAAGGCGCGACCAGCGGCACCGTCTCGCCCAGTTATGGGGTCATCGGTGGCACGGGCGCAAATCCGAACAACCCCGCGACACGCACAGCCCCCAAAGAGCCGGGGATGTATGACCTGATTCTGGTCAGCGTGAGCGACGGCGTGATTGCACGGCAGGTGGTCGAGGTGGTGCCCCCAAGCATGGGATTTGAACCCATCGGCTCGGTCGAGCCCGACAGCCGGGTGCGGTTTGCCTTCCGTGGCCCCGAACGTGTGGAAGAGCGTATCGTGATCGCCGATCTGGATCAGCCGGTGAACGAGCATCAGCGCCACAACTGGGCCTTTGCGCTGCACAAGAACGGTGCAACAAACCTGAAAGTCCCCGCCGAACCCGGTGAATACGAGGTGCGCTATCTGAATGCAAAGCGGACCGAGATCATGTTCTCGCGCCGCTTTGGCGTCGGCATCCCGTTTGAAGACGCCGACCTGACGACCAGCGCCGATCTTTCCGCGCAAGCCGCCGCCGCGACGCGCGGCGATGCCGCACAAGATGATATCGCCTCTGTCCCAGCCACCTTTCGCCTGCCAGCAGATGCGGCACAAAGCGATGTATCGTGGGAGGCGGTGCCGCTGGACCCGGACATGTCACCCGAGGCATGGGCGCCGCAAGACACCGGCCCGGTGATCAGCGGCACGTTCGAGCCGGGCCGCTGGCGGGTGACAGCTTTTGCGCCCGGTGAGGTGGAACTATCGGCAGAGGTGGCGATTTTTCCGGGGCAGGTGAATGACTTCATCGTGCAGCTTCAGGACAGTGGCGAGACAGACAATGGTGCGCTGATGCTGGACGGCCCTTGGCGGGTGGTGGCAGTGCCGCCCCGCGATGCCCCTGCCGGAGCCGCGACCGACGTGATGGACATGCTGCGCATCACCCTGCGCACCCGCGCCGATGCCGGTGGCTGGGAGGGCAGCTTTGCCCCTACAGCGCTGATGGTCGGCCCGCAGGGCTCGCTGGAGACGGCCGCACTCGGCAGTGCGACCGAGGAAGAGGGCTATGTATTCCTGCGCTTTGCGCTGCCCGCCGTCTCGCCCGAGCCATTTGTGATCTCGCTCTCCCCCTATGATAATGGCTATTCAGGCACCATGGCTTCAGGCCCGAATAGCCTGCCGGTAGTGTTCTGGCCGCAGGACCAGTCTTTGCCCGCCTTGCCCGCGCTTCAGGACCAGCTGTACGGCCCCTGAGAGGGACCGATTGCCCGACCGTGCGCTCCGGGGTATGTGCCATAGCCCACTGGCCACCTGGATCTGCGAAAGGCCTTTCCTGCACAGATGAAACGCAATCGGAATGCCTCTGCCTGCCAGTATGCCCGTTGCGGAATTATTGCTTGCCGGGCTTCAGAGGCTTTGGCGGATGCAAAGAGCCGGAGGCAAGCGGATTGTCGAGGGCGCTCCGTTCTCGCCCGCGATTCTGCGGGTCAGCAGATCCAGCGCTGCCTTGACGGTTTCGGTCACCGGATTGGCCACGGTGGTCAGGCTGAACGGCTCCCACGCCGCCGCCGGAATGTCGTCAAACCCACAGATGCCCACATCTTCAGGCACCCGCAGACCAAGGCGGCGGGCCGCCGAGATGGCGCCGATGGCCATGGCGTCGTTGCCGCAGACAATCGCATCGGGGCGGTCCCGGCCAGTCAGCAGCGCCAGCGCCTGCACCATGCCGCTGTCCGTTGTGTAATCTCCGCGGCGGGCTTCGGTCAGCGACATCCCATGCGCGGACAATGCCGCTGTCAGCCCGTCAAACCGCTCGACATTGGAAAAGGTGTCGGCCCGCCCGCCGATCCAGGCGATCCGGCGGCGGTTGGTGGCGACCAGCCGTTCCGCGATCATCGCCATTCCCGCCCGGTTGTCGCAGCACACCGAATCGGCACCGCCGCCGTCCAGAACCCTGCCGACGACGACAATCGGCGCGCCATTGGCGGTGCTGCGTTCGGCCAGCTTGCGGTTGACCGATCCGGCGGCGATCACCGCGCCGTCGACCTGATAGGCCAGCGCGTGATCGAGCGCCGGTTCAACCTCTTGCCCCGGAGAGACCGGCACCAGCAGCGGCCACAGGCCCCGGCTGCGGATGCCTTGGGACAGGATATCCAGAAACCAGCTTTCATAGGGGCTTGAAAGCGACCCGACCACCACGGCGATCAGCCCCGTCGCCCCCCCCGTCAGGCTGCGCGCCATCAGGTTTGGCCGATAGCCGAGTTCATCGGCCATGGCGAGGATATGGGCGCGTTTGTCAGGCTGGATACTGGCGCCTTTGGTAAAGGCCCGCGACACAGCCGAGCGTGAAACCCCGGCTCGCGCCGCCACATCATCTGCCGTCACCCGCATGCTGCCCCCAAGGTCAGTAGGAATTGAACGCGATTTCAAGATAGACACATCCTTGTTACATATCAACGCTAATCACCCTTGACACAAAGGGATAATGAGACAAACGATGAATGCACACGCTTTCAAAACCGCATCGGGGGAGGACGATATGGGAGTCGAGGCGCTGGCGCTGCATGGCTTGTCCATTCGGTTGGGCGGGTCGCAGATCCTGCATGATATAACGCTGAATGTGCCTGCTGGCAGCTTTACCTGCCTGCTTGGCCCGTCTGGCTGTGGCAAAACCACGCTGCTGCGGTCGATTGCCGGTTTCGCCCCGCCCGCGTCGGGCGATATCCGTCTGGGCGCGCGGTCCATCTCTGCTCTGCCGCCGGAAAAGCGCGGCACGGCGATGGTTTTCCAGTCTTATGCGCTGTGGCCGCACATGACGGTGGCGGGCAATCTGACCTATCCGTTGAAACTGCGCGGCGTTGCCCGTGCCGAGCGGGATGCGCGGGCTGAGCGGCTGCTGGAGATGCTGGGACTATCCGGCTTTGGTCCGCGCAAAGTGGGCAGCCTGTCAGGTGGTCAGCGCCAGCGGGTGGCGCTGGGCCGGGCGCTGATCATTGATCCGCCGATCCTGCTGCTGGACGAGCCGCTGTCGAACCTTGACGCCGCCATCCGCCGCAACCTGCGCGGCGAGTTGCGCCGTCTGCAGCAGCGGCTGGGGATCACCACGATCATGGTCACCCACGATCAGGAAGAAGCTTTGTCGATGGCCGACACCATCGTGCTGATGCGCGCGGGAAAGGTGGTGCAGGTCGCTGCCCCGCAGGATCTTTATGCCCGCCCCGCCGATCTGGATGCCGGGCGGTTTCTGGGTGTCGATAATATGATTGCGGGCCGCGCCGGAGATCCGGTGGCGGCAGCAACGCTGGGGTTTCGCAGCATGGATGCGCGCATCCATGACACGGCCCCGCAAGACGCGCTTGTCCGGCATGGCACGGTTCTGGACTGTGCCTATACCGGCGGCGGCTATCACCTTCAGCTTGAGAGCGGAGCCGAGGTGATTTCAGCGGTTTCCGGCGTGCCTGTCATGCCGGGGTCGCAGGTGTGTGTCGCGGTACCGGCCACATCCCTCATGGCGTTCGGCGCAGATCAGATGTTGCTGCCGAACTGAGCCCCCCCAAAACAACGGAGACTTGCCAATGAAACGATCACTTGTACTGGGAGCGGCCTTCGGTGCTGTCCTCAGCCTTCCTGTTGCCGCCCAGACCCTGAATGTGGTCACCGCCGGCGACACCAACATGGTGGATTACATCAACGACTATCTCGGCCCGTTGTTCGAGTCCCAGAATTCCGGCGTGACCGTGCGCGCATTGGGCACGGGTCCGGGCGATGGCGGCAGCCAGGCGCTGTATGAAAAGCTTTCGGCGCAACAGGGCAACGATGTCTGGGATGTGGATGTCGGCGTCGTGCATCAGCGCATGGCGGGGCAGATGGTGACCGAAGGCTTGCTGCAATCCTACCGGGACAAGACCGCGACCGGCGCGCTGGTCACGGCAGACAGCGCCGAAAACGCGCTGGGTGTGGATGTCGGCGGCTATGTGATGCCGATGTTCCAAAGCCAGATCGCCATCGCCTACAATCCGGCGCTGGTCACCACGCCACCCCAAAGCTACGCCGATCTGGCAGACTGGGCAGCCGCAAATCCCGGCCAGTTCGGGTACAACGGCATCACCGGCGGCATGGCTGGCGTGGGATTTGTCTTTGGCTGGATGTACGCGTTTTCCGACATGTCCGAGACCCTGCGCAACGGCCCGTTTGACGCCGCCTCCGCCGCGTCCTGGACCCCGGCGCTGGACGGGCTGAAGCAGTTCAACACGGTTGCCACCATCACGCCCGGCAACGCAGGCACGCTGGATGCCCTGAACCGTGGTGAAATTGCCATGGGTCCGGTCTGGATGGACATGTTCTATACTTGGGTCGCCGACGGCCGCCTGAACCCGGATCTGAAGCTGTTGATCCCCGCGCCGGGGATGCCGGGTCAGCCGATGTATTACGTCGTACCGGAAAAGGCGGCCGAGGCCGAACTTGCGGTCAAGTTCATCGAGCTGGCGACCTCGCCCGAGGTGCAGGCCGAAGGCATCGTGCGCCGGTTCAACTGGCTGCCGGGCATCGACGCCAATGCGGTCAAGGAGAACCTGACGGCTGAAGAGTGGGGTGCGCTGTTCACCGATGTTTCGCCCGAAGTGCTGGCCGAGCGGGGTCTGTCGATGCCACAGGCCGACTACTTCCGCACGATCCTGGAAACCTATGAACGCCAGGTTGCCAACTGATCAACGACTGACAACCGACCGGGGCGCGGCGATGCCGTCGTCCCGGTCATTCCGTTTCCGCCCTCCCAGAAAGTCTGCCCTTGATGCCAACAGCTGACGCTTCCTCATCGCCGCTTCGCGGTATACTTCCCGGCCTGGTGCTGATCTTTCCCGCCCTTCTGGCGATTGCGCTGCTGTATGTGGTGCCTCTGGCCCGGTCGGTGGTCTTTGCCTTTGTCGATGCCGATGGCGGGCTCACCACGGCGCACTTGCGCACCGCAGTCGAGCTGTATGGCCGCGACGTGGTGTTCACCGTGCTGGTGGCACTGGCCTCGCTGATGTTGATCTCTGTGGTGTCGATCGCGATTGCCGGATACCTGACACTCGGCGCGACCCCTTGGGCGGTGACGGCGTTGCGTTGGCTGTACCGCTGGCCGCTGTTCATCCCGTTCATCGTCGCCGGGCAGACCGCGCGCAACTTTCTGGCGCGCAATGGGCTGATGAACAGCCTGTTGATCGACTCTGGCCTGATGGACCCGGCCACAGCGCAAAGCCTGCTGGACTGGCGCGGGCTGGTGCTGACCTTTGCATGGAAACAGGTGCCGTTCGTGACGCTGTTGCTGGCCGGTGCCATGGCTTCGGTTGACCGCTCCACTGTCGAGGCCGCGCGCAACATGGGGGCAGGGCGGTTGCGCTGCCTGATCGAGATTCTGCTGCCGCAGGTGCGCGGAACGCTGCTGGTCGGGCTGATCCTGTCGCTGGTCACCATCATGTCGGTGCTCTCGGTGCCGATGATGGTGATTGCCGGAAACCCGACAATGATGACCTCCATGATGGCGCATCGGGTGACCTATTACGGCGATTACGCGGTGGCCAATGCGTTGGGGCTGTTCTCATACCTGATCACCGCCGTCGCGGCTTATGCCTATCTGCGCATGACGCTGACCCAGCACAACGAGGGGGCACGATAACATGGTGATGACAAACCTTGCGCGGCGCGGCGCGGCAAACCTGCTGCCTGCCGTCATGATCGGGGTCTGCGCCTTTGTGGTGTTCGGCCCGCTGACCAACCTGTTTCTCTGGGCCTTTGCCGAAAAATGGTTCTTTCCGGCCCGCTACCCGACCGAGTTCGGCTTTGATTTCTGGCACCGCGTGTTCAGGCCACGGGCGGGGGCATGGACATCGCTGTTCTCGTCGGTCTGGATTGCGCTGGCCACGGTGGGGCTGTCGATGATGCTGGCCATCCCGGCGGGTTATGCTCTGGCGCGGTTGGTCCTTCCGGCGCGGGCATTCATCATGCTGATCTTCCTGTTGCCGCAGGCGTTTCCCAGCCTGCCGATCTTTGTCAACATCGCGCAGATGTTTTACGGGCTTGGACTGAACGGAACCTATACCGGCGTGGTTCTGGTGCATTCGTTGCCGGGGCTGGTCTATGCGGTCTGGATCGCCACCGCCGCCTTTGCCGCCGTGGACCGCACGATGGAGGAAGCGGCGCGCAACCTTGGCGCCGGGCCGATGCGCACCTTCCGCGACATCACGCTGCCGCAGGCCTTCCCCGGTCTGGTCGCGGCGTCGATCTTTGTGTTTCTGGACAGTATCGACGAATTCACCGGCACATTCTTTGTCGGCACGCCCGATATCTCGACCCTGCCGATCCTGATGTTCAACGCCTCGATGGGCGGGAACTACCAGATCGCCTCGATCACCGCGCTGATCCTTCTGGTGCCGTCCATCGGCTTCATGCTGGTGATCGAGCGGTTCCTGAAGGCCGATGTGCTGTCGCGGATCGGGAGGTGAGGGGGCATGCTGATCGCGCATCTTTCTGATCTGCACATCTCGGCCGGACCGCCCGAGACCGCCCCGGTGCGGCGCGATGCACCTGACATGGCGCGCCTGATCGTGGCCGATCTGCTGGCGCTGCCGCAGCGCCCCGATGCGGTTCTGATCACAGGCGATGTGGCGGATGGCGGGTCAGAGGCCGATTATGCGCTGGTGCGCCGGATCCTCGCGCCGCTGTCCATGCCGGTCTTTGTGGTGCCCGGCAACCACGACCGGCGCGGCCCGATGCGGGCGGCGTTTGGCGCCACCATCCCCTATGCCTCCCCCGTCACCCTGCAGTTCGAGGCGTGGGTGTCGGGCGTGCGCATCATCGGGCTGGACAGCCTGCTGCCTGGCAGGGTCGAAGGGGCGCTTGACTCCGCACAGCTTGACTGGCTGGAGGATCGTCTGGCCACCGGCGCCGATCCAGTGTTCCTGATGTTGCACCACCCCCCGTTTCCCACAGGCAACGCCCATTGGGATGCCAGCGCCCTGCGGGCAGGGGGGCAGCGCTTGCGCCGGATTGTACAGTCATGTCGGGCCCCGGTGCGCCTGCTGTGTGGCCACGTGCATCAGGCGTTTCACACCGAATGGGCCGGGTGCTACGCGGCTGTCGGCGGCAGCCCGGCGTTTCAGTATGGCTTTGGCTTTGGCGAAACCACCGAGCCGCCGTTGATCGACGGACCCTATGCCTGGTGGATGCATCACCGCCGGGGCGAGGGTGGTTTTGCTGTGCATCCGCGATATCTCGCCTTGCCGCTGCGCCAGGATCTGCCGCGCTGATACCCCACGCAGCAGCAGGTCATCCGTCGCCTTCATGAGCGAGCGGATCAGCACTGCCATGGCCGGCTCTGCTCTCTGGTGGGGACGGCGGCGCAAAGTCCCGCTGCCTTCGGCCTGTTGCTGCTGCAATGATCTGGCCCTGACGCACCCGTGGCGTATCCAGCGGCGGCGTGCCGATCACCTTGCCATCGACCATCCGGTTCCGCGCATGGGTTTTGGTCAGCACGCCCTCGGCCAGCGGCAGCTCCAGGCGGTGAACCCGGCTGTTTGTCGTGGTGTCGCACCAAGGCAAGGATATCGACGGTCCCCGCCCCTGCCGCGGGTGGTGGGTCGGTTGCGGGCGGATGATCCGGATCAGGCGAACGTCGTTCTGCCGTATCTTGCAGACCCGGCAGCGAAAGGGCGACAAGGTAGCCCTGTCTGCATTCAGCCGATGGTGCGGCGCAGCACGTCCAGCCAGTTGCCCCAGCAGAGCCGCGCGATCAGATCTGCGCCATACCCGGCCTGTTCCATCGCCTGCGTCAGCCTGGGCAGACCCGCTGCTGACCCGATGAAACGCGGGATCATCGTGCCATCGAAATCAGACCCCAGCGCCACGCCGCCCTCGCCCAGCCGTGCGATCAGGTGGTCTATATGGCGCAGCATCACCTCGGGCCCGGTATCGGCGGTCTTCACACCATCCTCACGCAGAAAGGCCACGCCGAAATTCAGGCCAACCAGCCCTTTGCTTTCGGCAATCGCGTCAAGCTGGCGGTCGGTCAGGTTGCGGGTGGCGGGCGTCAGCGCATGTGCTGCGGAATGGGTGGCGACCAGCGGTGCATCCGTCAGCTTTGCCACATCCCAGAATCCGGCCTCGTTCAGGTGGCTCAGATCGAACAGGATGCGCAGACGGTTGCAGGCTGACAGCAGCTGCTGCCCCGCCGCTGTCAGCCCCGGCCCGGTATCGGGCGAGGCGGGAAAGTCAAAGGGCACCCCATGGCCAAAGATGTTGTCACGGCTCCAGACCGGGCCAAGCGACCGCAGGCCTGCGGCGTGATAAAGGTACAGCTCGTCCAGATCCGGCCCGATCCCCTCGCAGCCCTCGATATGCAGCAGGGCCGCGATTGCGCCCGCCGTCCGCGCGGCCTCGATGTCGGCGGCACTCCGGCACAGGCGGATCGCATCGGGCCGGTCTGCGGACATGCGGTGCAGGATCGCGGCCATTTCCAGCGTCACCTGCCGCGCCATCACGGGATCGACGGGTTCAAAAGCCCGATATGTTGCCATCGGGTCAGGTGCCGTTGCCGGATCGCCCGGAACCCAGACCGCAAAAAAGCCACCCGCAAACCCACCCGCCCGGCACTTTGCCAGATCAAGGTCGCCATCGGTGCCATTGAAAAACGCAGCCCCCGTCCGGTCGCCAGCCGCCCAGAGTTTGCTCAATACATCATTATGGCCATCGAAAACCGTGCGCATCGGCATGGGCCTCTCCTTCTTTGTGACAGAAATACGACTCGCCTTGACAGGGGGGCGCAAAAATTGCCCAGTTGGTCAAAGTTGCGCCTGCCCGGTTCGGGTATAGACGCATACCAACAAGAGAGACAGGGAGTCTTCCATGAAGCTTGATCTTACCCTTCGCCGTGCCGGTGCGCTTGCGCTTGCCTCTTTTCTGGCCGGGACCGCACCTGCCGCGCTGATGGCACAAACCCCGGCTGATACACTGGTGATCGGGGATGCGATCGACGACATCGTGTCCATCGACCCGCATGAGGCGTTCGAGTTTTCCGGCACCGACCTGATAAACAACACCTATGACACGCTGGTAGAGCTGGACCCCACGAAACCGGGTGAACTGGTTCCCGGTCTGGCCGAGAGCTGGGACGTGGCAGAGGATGGCGTGACCTATACGTTCAAGATGCGCCCCGGCGTCACCTTTGCCTCGGGCAATCCGGTTCGGGCCGAAGATGCGGCGTTTTCCTTGCAGCGCGTGGTCAAGCTGAACAAGACCCCGGCCTTCATCCTGACCCAGTTCGGCTTCACGCCCGAGAATGTCGAGGAAATGATCACCTTTGACGGTGATACGGTCACGATGAAAACCGACCAGCCCTATGCGCCCAGCTTTGTCTACAACTGCCTGACCGCCGCTGTCGGGTCGATTGTGGATAAGGAAACCGTCATGGCCAATGACGCCAATGGCGACATGGGCAATGAGTGGCTGAAGTCGAACACGGCGGGGACCGGGGCCTATGTGCTGTTGTCCTACAAACCGTCCGACAGCTATATCCTTGAGGCGCGCGAAGGCCATTGGCGCGGCGATGCCAAGCTCAAGCGCGTGTTCATGCGCCATATCCCGGAGGGCGCGACCAACCGCCTGCTGCTGGAGCGTGGCGATATCGACATCAGCCGTGAGGTGACGTCGGTGGACATCGAAGGCATGGCGGGAAATGCCGATATCCGCGTCGAAACCGACCTTGCGGGCTATATCTATTATGTCTCGGCCAACCAGAAGAAAGAGGCACTGGCCAATCCCAAGGTACTGGAGGCGATGCGCTGGGCCATCGACTATCAGGGCATGACCGAAAGCTTCCTCAAGGGCGAACAGACCGTGCATCAGGCCTTCCTGCCGCGTGGCTATCTGGGTTCGATCGAGGAAACCCCCTATTCGCTGGATATCGAAAAAGCCAAGGCGCTGCTGGAGGAATCCGGTGTCGAACTGCCGCTGAACATCAAGATGTCGGTGCGCAACAGCCAGAACCGCACCGATATGGCGCAGTCGATGCAGAACACCTTTGCGCAGGTCGGTATCAACCTGACACTTTCGATCGCGGAGGGCGCGGAAGTGCTGGGCGAGTATCGCGCCCGCCAGCATGATCTGACACTGCAAAGCTGGGGGCCCGATTATCCCGACCCGCATACCAACGCTTCCACCTTTGTGATCAATGGCGACAATTCGGACGAGGCAAAGCTGACCGGCAGCCTGGCCTGGCGCAACGCCTATGATCCGGGCGAGCTGATGACCATGACGCAAGCTGCCGTGATCGAGCGCGATACCGACAAGCGCCGCGCCATGTACGAGGAAATCCAGCGCAAACACCGCGACACCTCGCCGTTCATCACCATGTTCCAGGAAAACAACCGCACTGCGATGCGCACCAACGTCAAGAACTTCTACACCGGCGGCACCGTGGATTCGGTGACCTACTGGCTGGCCGAGAAGTAAGGGCCTTTCGGCGGGCGGGGTATTCCCGCCCGCCGATGCCTGCCGCGCATGACTGCATCCCCCGACACCCCCGCCCCGCCCCCCGGCTCTTTGTCCGGCCTGCCCCGTGTGCTCCGCCTGATTGGCGGCACGTCTTTGTCGCTGGCCATCACCATACTGGGCCTGTTGCTCGTCACCTTCATCATCGGGCGCGTGGTGCCCATCGACCCGGTTCTGGCCATTGTGGGCGAACGCGCCACCACCGCGCAATACGAGGCGACGCGGCTGGCGCTTGGCCTTGATGAACCGATGTGGAAGCAGTTCGCCATCTATGTCGGAAATGCGGTGCAGGGCGATCTGGGCCAGTCCCTGCGCACCAAGCGCGAAGTGTCGGCCGATATCATCCGCTATTTCCCCGCCACGCTGGAGCTGGCGACACTTGCCACGCTGTTCGGCGTTCTGGTGGGGGTGCCCGCAGGTGTCTTGGCCGCCACCCGGCCCGGCACATGGGTCGATCAGGTCGTGCGGATTGTTGGGCTGATGGGCTATTCCATGCCGGTGTTCTGGCTGGGATTGCTGGCGTTGTTGGTGTTTTATGGCATCCTTGGCTGGGTGGGCGGTCCGGGCCGGCTGGATGCCGGGTTCTCGATGATGTTCGAGCTGGATGTGCAGCAGCGGACAGGGATGATCCTGATCGACACGGCGCTGGCCGGAGAATGGGCCATGTTCCGCAATGCGATCAGTCATATCATCCTGCCGTCGGCGGTTCTGGGTTACACCTCGATGGCCTATATCAGCCGCATGACCCGCAGTTTCATGATGAATGAGTTGGGGCAGGAGTACATCACCACCGCGCGGGTGAAGGGGATGCCGGAATGGCGGGTGGTCTGGGTCCATGCGCTGAAAAACGTGATGGTGCCGCTGATCACCGTCATTGCCCTGTCCTATGCCTATCTGCTGGAAGGGTCTGTGTTGACCGAGACAATCTTTGCCTGGCCGGGGCTTGGCAGCTACATCACCGACGCCTTGTTCGCCGCTGACATGCCCGCCGTTCTGGGCGGCACGGTGGTGGTGGGCGTGGTGTTTGTGACGCTGAACATGGCGTCTGATCTGTTGTATCGTCTTGTTGATCCGAGGGCGCGCTGATGGCCACGATGACAGAATGGCTGCGTGACCCCAGCCCTGCCTCGCGTACGCAGGCCCGGCTGGGGCAAAGCTATCTTGCATGGCTGCGGATGCGGCGCAATCCGCTGGCGATGGTTGGGCTTTTCATCATCCTTGTGCTGCTGTTCGTTGCAGCTTTTGCACCTTGGGTTGCCACGCATGACCCGCTGGCGCAGAACCTGTCGCAGCGTCTGCTGCCGCCTGGAACGCCGGGGCATTGGCTGGGCACCGATGATTTCGGGCGCGATATCTGGAGCAGGATCGCCTACGGCTCCCGCATCACGCTGTATATCGTGACGCTGGTGGCGGTGACGGCCCCGGTGCTGGGGCTGCTGATCGGCACGGTCGCGGGCTATTTCGGTGGCTGGGTCGATCAGGTGCTGATGCGGATCACCGATATTTTCCTCGCCTTCCCGCGTTTGATCCTTGCGCTGGCGCTGGTCGCCGTTCTGGGGCCGGGGATCGAAAACGCGGTTCTGGCGATCGCGCTGACGGCCTGGCCACCCTATGCCCGTGTGGCGCGGGCCGAAACGCTGACCGTGCGGACCTCGGATTATATCGCCGCCGTGCGCTTGCAAGGGGCCGGGGCAGGGCGGATCATCTGGGGGCACGTTATGCCGATGTGCCTGCCTTCGGTCATCATCCGCGTCACGCTGGACATGGCGGGCGTGATCCTCATCGCCGCCGGTCTGGGGTTCCTTGGCCTTGGCGTGCAGCCACCGACCCCGGAGTGGGGTTTGATGATCTCGTCGGGCCGCAAGTTCCTGTTCGAGCAGTGGTGGGTCGCGACCATGCCGGGGCTTGCCATCTTTATCGTGTCGCTGGGCTTCAACCTGCTGGGCGATGGGCTGCGCGATGTGCTCGATCCAAGGAGTTCGGGCAAATGACATTGCTTTCGGTAAAAGACCTGCGGGTGACCTTTGACACCGAGGCGGGCAAGGTCGAGGCCGTGCGCGGCGTGTCCTTCAGCCTTGGCCGCGAACGGCTTGGCATCGTCGGTGAAAGCGGATCGGGCAAGACCATGACAGGCCGGTCGGTGCTGCGGCTGATCCGCCCTCCGGGCCGGATCGAGGCGACCGAGATGGTGTTTGATGGCACCGATCTGATGGCTGCCTCGGAACGCGAGATGCGGGCCCTGCGCGGCCAGCGGATCGCCATGGTGATGCAGGATCCCAAATATTCCCTGAATCCAGTGATGAAGGTCGGCGCGCAACTGACCGAAGGTCTGCGTCTGCGCGATGGCATGTCGGCCAAGGCCGCCCGCGAAAAAGCCATCGAGGCGCTGGAGGCGGTGCAGATCCGGGGGCCGGAGCGCGTGATGGAGGCCTATCCGCACGAGCTGTCGGGCGGCATGGGCCAGCGGGTGATGATCGCGATGATGCTGATCCCGAATCCTGATCTGCTGATCGCGGATGAACCGACCTCGGCGCTGGATGTGACGGTTCAGGCAGAGGTGCTGTCGATCCTTGACGGGTTGGTGCGCGACCGGGGCATGGGCCTGATCTTCATCAGCCATGATCTGCGGTTGGTGGGGCGGTTTTGCGACCGCGTGCTGGTGATGTACAAGGGCCGCGTGGTCGAGGAGCTGGAGGCAAAGAACCTGATGCAGGCACAGCACCCCTATACCCAGGGCCTGCTTAACTGCCTGCCCCGGATCGGCGGCAGCCGGGCCCCCTTGCCGGGGCTGGACCGGGCTGCGGAATGGGCGGAGTAGGACGATGGCACTGATCGAGGTTGAAAATCTGTCGGTCCATTATGGGGCCAAAGGCCAGCTGGTGCGCGCCGTCGAAGGCGTGAGCCTGCGTGTCGACGCCCGTGAAAGCTATGGTCTGGTGGGCGAAAGCGGGTCGGGCAAATCCACCATCCTGCGCGCGATCTGCGGGCTGGCACCCATGACGGCGGGCCAGATCCGCATTGGCGGGCAGCCCGTGCCCACCCCGCGTGGCCGGGCCTTCAGCCGTCGGGTGCAGATGGTGTTTCAGGACCCCTATGCCAGCCTGCACCCACGCCACACGCTAGACCGCACCCTGTCGGAACCGCTGGCGATCCATGGCATCGGCGGCAGTGATGCGCGGGTCGTCAAGGCGCTGGAGGATGTCGGCCTGCCCGCCAACTTCCGCTTTCGCTATCCGCATCAGCTTTCTGGCGGCCAGCGGCAGCGGGTCGCGATTGCCCGCGCGCTGATGCTGGAACCGGAGATCTTGCTGCTGGATGAACCGACTTCGGCGCTGGATGCCTCGGTGCAGGCTGAAACGCTGAACCTGTTGAACCGGTTGCGCGCAGAGCGGGGGCTGACATTCCTGATGGTCAGCCATGACCTTGCCGTGATCGACCATATGTGCGACCGCGTGCTGGTCATGCAGCATGGCCGCGCGGTAGAAGAGTTGACGCGCGACCAGCTTGCAGGCGCGCAAATGACAACAGACTATGCCCGCACGCTGTTCGACGCGAGTGCGGACCGGATGCTCGGAGCCTGAGCGCTTCGGAAAGGACATGATGGATTTCCCGGTTTTTGACGGCCACAATGATTTCCTGCTGCGGCTTTACAACGCCCCTGACCGGCGCGAGGAATTGTGGCTGAAGGGTGAGACGGATGCGTCCGGCAAAACGGTCGGGCATCTGGACCTGCCCCGCATGCGACAGGGCGGTTTCGCAGGCGGGCTGTTTGCGATCTACATCCCATCCCCGATCGCGCATGACAGTGCCGACTATCAGGCGCTGATGGACACGCCCCCCTATGACCTGCCGCTGCCCGACCTGATTGACGCCCGTGGCGCTCAGCCGGTGGCGCTGTCGATGGCGGCGCATCTGCACTGGATGGCACGGGCCGCACCAGATGATTTCACCTTGTGCACCACCGCCACCCAGATCCGCGCGGCAATGGCCGACGGTCGCATCGCAGGCGTGATGCACATGGAAGGGGCAGAGGCGATCAGCCCCAATCTTGATGAGTTGCCGCTGTGGCACGCGATGGGGCTGCGCTCTATCGGGCCGGTCTGGTCGCGCCCGACCGTGTTCGGCGATGGCGTGCCCTTCCGCTATCCGGGTGATCCCGATACCGGGCCGGGGCTGACCGATGCGGGCCGCGCACTGGTGCGCGCCTGCGCCGAAATGCGGATCATGCTGGACCTGTCCCACATGAACGAGGCCGGCTTCAATGATGTGGCCCGGATCTCCGATGGGCCTCTGGTTGCCACGCATTCCAACGCCCATGCGGTGACGCCATCAACCCGCAACCTGACCGACCGGCAGCTGGCGATGATTGCTGAAAGCGGCGGGCTGGTTGGGCTGAACTTTGCAACATCGTTCCTGCGCCCTGATGGCCGGCAATCCCCCGCCATGGACTGGGATCCGGTGATGCGCCACCTTGACCACCTGCTGGCGCATCTGGGCGAAGAGGGCGTCGGCCTTGGGTCCGATTTCGACGGCGCGACCATTCCCGAAGGCATCGGCGATGTCACCGGCCTGCCCGCCTTGCTGCAGGCGATGATCCGGCACGGCTTTGGTGCGGAGCTGGTGGAAAAGATTGCGCACCGCAACTGGCTGGCTCTGCTGCACCGGATCTGGGGCGCCTGATATGGCGCCCCTCCAGACCGGACAGCAATTCTGGCGATGGTGTTTCGCCTCAGGTTGATCGTGCAGGCGCGGGGAGGGGCGCGCCTGAGCGGCTTTGCGCTGCTGCAAATCGACGCCGGCTCTCAACGGTGCACGGCATCCACCTGTCGTTCTGGTCTGGCGCTGTCAAAGGCAGACAGGTCGCAACACGCCTTGTGAATCCGCGCCAGTGTGGGCCAAGCCGACTCATCGACGCCGAAGCGGCGATTGTTCAGCATTTGGGCAAAAAGGCAAATGTCGGCAAGCCCCGGTTGATCCCCATGGCAGAACCGCCCGACGTGCTCTGATTGTGCCAAGACTGCCTCAAGCGGGTCAAGCGTGGCGCGCGTCCAATGCCGGAACCAGGCGGCCTGCGACGCTTGATCCGCGCCGTATTGTGATTCCAGATGCCGAAGGACGCGCAGGTTGTTGAGCGGATGGAGATCGCTGGCAACCATGGCCGCCAGTGACCGCACCCTGGCGCGCCCCGCACTGTCCGCTGGCAAAAGCGGCGTTTCCGGGAAACGTTCGTCCAGATACTCGATGATCGGCAAGGATTGCGTGAGAACCAGGCCGTCCATTTCCAGCGCAGGAACAAAGCCTTGCGCGTTGATATCGAGGTAACTCCGGCTGCGGTGTTCATCCGCCCGAAGGTTCCAGGCGACATAGTCGTAGCCCAGTCCCTTCAGTGCCAAGGCCACACGCACCCGCACCGACGTCGACGAGCGGAAATAGCTGTGCAGCCGGATTGTGGTCATGCTTTGGGTCCGATGGTCGTGGTGATCGGATGCAGGCCTTCCACACTGACGGTGCAGACATCGCCCGGCAGCAAGGGGCCGACACCTGCCGGGGTTCCGGTAAACACCAGATCACCGGGTTTGATCGTGACCGAAGCTGACAGCGCCGCGATGATTTCAGCGACATTCCAGATCATCGTGTCCAAGGGCGCATCCTGCCGCAGCTGATCATTGACCGACAGGCGAATGCGGGCCTGTCCGGAAAGCACGCGCCCCGGCATCGGGGTGATGGTGCCCACGACGGCGGATCGGTCAAAAGCCTTGCTCCAGTCCCATGGGCGGCCCCGGTCGCGCAACGCGAACTGCACATCGCGGCGGGTCAGGTCGTTTCCGACACCGTAGCCGTAAACATGGGCAAGGGCGTTCTCGACCGGGATATCGGTGCCAGACTTCCCGATGGCGACCACAAGCTCTGCTTCGTGGTGAAAGTTCTCGGTCATCGGCGGATAAGCCACCGTTTCACCGTCGGTGACCAGGGCATCAATCGGTTTGGTGAAAAAGAACGGCGGCTCCCGTTCTGGCTGAAAGCCCATCTCGCGGATGTGGTCGGCGTAGTTGCGGCCAACGCAGAATATGCGCCGCAACGCAAAGCGGCGGCTTTCACCATCGACCGCGAGGCTTTGGACGGGAAGGGGGTCAAATATGTAATCCAAGGGATGCTCCTGCTGTTAACTGACCAAGACCTGCATGTCGCCGATGCCCGATATGCGTGCCCGCATCACATCACCCGCCACAACCGGGCTGACGCCTTCGGGCGTTCCGGTGAACAAGAGATCCCCCGGCATCAGCGTATAGAACGCCGAGGCGCGGGCGATCAGTGTGGCGACATCGCGCAACAGGTCTTTGGTCGAGGCACTTTGGCGCGTCTCGCCGTTCACTTGCAGCTCCATCTCCAGTGCGTTCGGGTCGGGAATTTCATCCGCGGTCACCAGCCATGGACCCAGAACGGTGTAGCTGTCGCAGGATTTTCGCATGCTGCGTTCCTGAGTGCCGCGCACCGTCATATCAAGACCGATGCTGTAGCCCGCCACATGCGACAACGCCTGATCCGCACTGACCGCCGAGGCGCGGGTGCCGATGATGGCAACCAGTTCGATCTCGTGATCGTTGCGCGCTTCGGGAAAGCGGATCACCACCGGATCGGATGCGCCGATCAGCGAACTGGTGGCCTTGAGAAACAAGCCAGCCTTGTCGATGGGCAGAATGTTGGTGCCATGGTGGATCGAGTCATCTGCCAGGGCCTCGTCATGGTGCAGGCGATAGTTCACCGGCGCCGCGATGATCTTGCGCGGCGAGGCGACCGGCGACAGCAGGCGCACGCTGTCCAGCGCCAAAGGGGGGGCTTGGTCTGCCAAAGCCTCGAACGCAGGGCGCAATGCGGGCAGCGCCGCGATCAGCGGGTCGTGGTCGGGCAACGGATACTGCCACGTTGGCAGCGAGGCGAGCGCGGCCGTCACGTCATGCACAAAACTGCCGCGCACAAGGCCGACCCGGTTGTCGTTGAACCTGCAAATGCGCATCAGCCGGCCTTTCCGATCTGCTGGGGGGCGGGCAGGATCTGGCCCTCGCAGCGTCCGAACCCGATGCGTTGGCCATTGACCATGCCCCATCCGGTCAGGGTCACGCTGTCACCGTCCTCCAGAAACTTCCGGCTTCCGCCGTGTTCAAGGGCGATTTCGTCCCGTCCGCCCCAGCTTTGCTCCATCAGACACCCGAAGTTATGCCGCTCCGGCCCTGAAATTGTGCCGGAACCAAGCAGATCACCGGACTGCATCCGGCATCCCGACAGTGCATGATGTGCAAGCAGTTGCGGCGCTGAATAGGTCAGATGGGTGGTGTTGGTCTGAACGATCCTGCTGGCGCGATCCGTGTCTGCAGGGGTCAGATGTGCCTCCAGCGTGATGTCGAAGAAATAGGGCGCGTTTTCGTGCAGATAGGGCAAAAGTTCCGTGTCGCGCAGCGGTGCCGGGTGACGGCAGGGTTCCAGCGCTGCCCGCGTGACCACCCAAGGGCTGATCGAGGTTGCAAACGCCTTTGACTGGAACGGCCCCAGCGGCTGCCCCTCCCACCGCTGAATGTCACGTGCGGACCAATCGTTCAAAAGCACAAAGCCGAACAGATGCTCCCAGGCTTCGTCCACGGTCAGGGTCTGGCCAAGCTCGGTCGGCAATCCGACGATTGCGCCGAATTCCACCTCGATATCCAGCCGCCGCGACGGCCCGAGGACCGGTGTTGCGCTCCCACCCGGCAAGGTCTGACCCAAGGGCCGCCGGACCGGCGTGCCAGAGACCACGACAGTCGACGCGCGCCCGTTGTAGCCGATTGGCATGTGCGACCAGTTCGGCGTCAGCGCGTTCTCGGGACCGCGCAGGATGGAACCGGAGTTGAACGCATGCTGGCGGCCTGCGTAGAAATCGGTGTAGCCCTTTACCTCAATGGGCAGATGCATCTGTGCCGTAGCCTGTGGCACGAGGGCTTGGCGACAGAGCGCCACATTCTCGCGCAACTCAGCGCTGCCGCCGTCAGCCAGAAGATCGGTCACCCGATTGCGCACAGTTTCCCAGGCCTTTGGCCCGGCAGCCATGAAATGATTCAGGGCAGGGCGGTCGAACCCATAGTCATCGCCGGTCAGCAGGCCATTTGTCACCAGCTCTGTCAGATCAAGGATCATGTCGCCGATTGCGATGCCACATCTGGGGGGGCGCCCGCTGACCTCGAACACGCCGTAGGGCAGATTGCTGAGCGGAAAATCGCAGTCAGCGCGATTTGCCCCTGTCACCCATGATTGCGTCATTGTGGCCCTCCCAAGCTTTTGTTCGGCACCGCGATTTCTGGTGCCACCGTGTCTGACCTGCCGCACGCGTGACGGCGGCAGACTTCAAGTGCATCCAATTTTGACATATTTGCACTTAAATCAAGCAGAAAATTGTTGACGAATGACGTAATCGTATACACTTTTCAGTCACGCCGACTCAAAAGTCAAAAGCCGTTCCGACAGAGGAGTGTCGCGCGGCCCCCCGTGAAGCTCGGTGAATGGGAGGAGAAAACAATGACTGCCATCGTCAGAAGGCTGCCCTTTGGGCTGGCCACAGGACTTGTTGCGTTTGCCGTGCCCGCGCTGGCTCAGGATCTGGGTGAGCCGGTTCCGGAGTTGAAAATCGCTTACTACGCCGCCGACATGGGGCCGATGTATGAACAATCAGCCCGGGTGTTGTCAGAGGAATGGGCAAAACTTGGCCTGCGGTTCCAGATGCAGCCGGTTCAGTTCAGCAGCTTCATTTCAAATATCATGGTGGGCGGCGGTCTGGAGGACATGGCCGTGTTTACCGTGGGCGCAGACCCTGACCGGGTTGACCCGACATACTGGCTTCACGATCTTGGGGCCTGTGGTGCGCGTCGCAACGGGGCAAAGTGGTGTGACGAAGCCTATACGGCAAGCGTCAAGCAACAGCGCGAACTGGTCAATCAGGAGGAGCGCGTTGCCGCAGTCCACGCAGCCCAGCAGCACTTTTACGACACGATGCCATGGTGGCCCGCGACGAACACGGTGTACGGCATGGTGTGGAACAGCGCCAAATGGGAAAATGTGACCTCGCCCGAACCGGTTGCCGCGCATGAGGGGCTGATTGACCCATGGTTGTCCGCCCGCCCGCTGACCGACGATCGCTGGCTGGATTGGGCGCATTATGAAGACGTGACGACCTATAACCCGCTGACCGAAGAAGGCGCCGTCGGTTGGCTGCGCTTTGTCTATGATACCTTTGCCAAGAACAATTCCGAGGGGCAGACGATCCCTTGGGCGGCGACGTCCTGGGAATTCACCGATCCGACGACGGTGAAGATTACCCTGCGCGAGGGGATGACCTTTCACGATGGCGAGCCGGTGACGGCCGATGATGCGGTCTTTACCTTGAGCAAGGTTGTCGAGTTGCAGCCCCCTGCCATGTCCTCGCGGATCGCGAACCTTGCCGGTGCGGAAAAGGTCGATGACCTGACCTTCAACGTGAAGCTGAAAGCGCCCGACGCAACCTTTATCACCACGGTATTGCCCTATGCCTTCATTCTGCCGGAACATCTGTGGGCGGATTACACGGGCGACATGGTTGCGCGCGACGTGATTGCCGATGGCGTGGCCATTGGCAGCGGGCCGTTCAAGTTCAAGACATGGCGCGTGAACGAAGTGCATGAACTGGATGCCAACGCGACCCACTTCAACGCCCCCGAATACGATGGCGTGCGGCGTCTGGCGCTGGGGCAGGCCGATGCGATCCGCTCGGCCATGCTGTCGGGACAGGGCGATATCGCCACGATGGTCTTGCCGGTTGCGTCGATGAGCGATCTTGCCGAGCAGAACGCGGATCTGGATTTCCTTGAGATTCCGTCGCACGGTTCGATGCTGATCTGGCTGAACAATGAAAAAGAGCCGTTCACCAACCCGGCTTTCCGCAAGGCGTTGCGCATGGCGACAGCCAAAGAGCGCGCTGCGGTTGAGGGCTGGCTTGGCTTTGCCGTGCCAGCAGGTGAAGGCCCGGTGCCAAAGCAACTGGGCATGTGGTACAATCAAGACCTGCCAGAAATCGGCTTTGACATCGAAGCGGCACGCGCTGCCTTGGCCGAAGCGGGCTTTGGCTGGGATGCGCAGGGCGCGCTTCATTACCCCAAGCAGTAATCCTGCGCTGCCCGGTCCCTGTTGACGGGGGCCGGGCTTTCCACGTCGCCAGACGCAAATATCCCGCGTTTGCCCGTAGACTACATCCAGACAGAGAGTCCAATGCGCGCATATATCATCCGTCGTCTGGCACAAAGCGTGCTTGTCGTCTGGGCTGTGACAACGATCATGTTCTTCATGTTCCGCGTCATGCCTGCAGACCCGACCGCGATCCTGCTGGAGCGTGGATTGACCGATGAAGCGCGTCAGGCGCTGTTGGAGCAATGGGGCCTGACCGGATCGCTTTGGGATCAGTATGTTGCCTATCTGGCGAACCTCCTGACCGGCGACTTCGGGTCATCTTTCCTCTATCGAAAACCGGTGTGGGAGGTGCTGACCCCGCTCATCATCAACACGCTCTGGATCGCGGTTCCGGGCCTGCTTCTGGGCGCGGCGCTGGGGGCTGCAATCGGTACGGCCGTGGGTTGGGCAAAGCGCGGGGGCAAGCTGGAACGGTCCGGCATCTTTCTGGCCACCATCATCCGCGGGGTGCCCAATTTTGTGATCGGTATCGCCTTGCTGACCATCTTTTCCAGCACGCTGGGGTGGTTTCCAGGGTTCGGCATGGGTGATCCGGGCGAAACCACCGGCTTTGCCCGCTATATGACACTTGATTTCCTGCACCATCTGGCACTGCCGCTTATTGCGGTCATCATCTACTTCATGCCGGAAAACCTGCTGCTGATGCGCTCGGGTGTGGTTGAAAACCGAACCGAGGATTACATCGAACTGGTCCGCGCCAAGGGCGTGCCGCAGCGGCGGGTGGCCTGGCACGCCGCACGCAATTCCATGCTGCCGCTGATCACCTGGCTGTTTCCGGCACTTGCCGAGACCATTGCGGGCATCGTGGTGATCGAGATCGTGTTCTCTTGGCCCGGCGTCGGACGGGAACTGGTGCTGGCGGTCACCCGTCAGGATTATCCGGTGGCGCAGGCCGCGTTCTTTCTGCTGGCCGTGATGATCGTCATCGCGAACCTTGCGGCCGATCTTGTCTATGGAAAACTCGACCCACGGGTGGTTTACAAATGAAACAGGCCCAAACCAACGCACCCGCCGCGATCCGGGGACGCAGCGCATGGTCTGCCGCATGGGAGTCGTGGCGGCAGGTGATGCAAGACAGCTTTGCCGTGGTCGGTGTGGCCATTTTGCTGATCTTTGTCGTGATTGCCCTGACGGCGCCCTATCTTGCCCCCTTTGATCCCTTCAAGGCGATGATGACCGAGACGGGCCGACTTGCACGTTTGCGCCCTCCGTCTGGTGAGCATCTTCTTGGCACCACGGCTTTCGGCAATGATGTGCTCAGCCAGTTCCTGCACGGGTTCCGCGTGGCCTTGTTGGTCGGTCTGGTTGCGGCGATTGCGGTGGGTTTCATCTCTACCCTGTTCGGTGTGCTCTCGGGCTATTTCGGGGGCTGGGTGGATGATGTCCTGATGCGGATTACCGATGTGGCCCTGTCGATCCCGACACTGCCGTTTTCCATCGTCGCGGTGGCTTTGCTGGGACCGAGTATCGAAAACATCATTCTGGTGATCACGGTTCTTTTCTGGCGCAATGGCGCGCGGATCATCCGATCTGCCGTGCTGACAGAGCGCGAGCGGGTCTATGTCAAATGGGCGCGCGCAGCGGGGGCGTCGCATTTTCACATCATCATGCGCCACATTCTGCCCAATATCATCCGCGTGGTGTTTCTTTGGGTCACGATGTCGGTTGCCTTTGCGGTTCTGACCGAAGCCAGCCTGTCGTTTCTGGGCTTGGGCGATCCCACGGTGATCAGCTGGGGGCAGATGCTCAACACCGCCTTTTCCAGTGGCAACCTGCGCACGGCATGGTGGTGGGTTGTGCCGCCTTCGGTTGCGCTGGTGATGCTGGTTTCCGCCCTTTACCTGATTGGCCGCGCCTATGAAGAACAGACCAACCCCCGACTGAGGAGGCGCTGATGGTTGCCGTCGCACCGCCCCGCTCTGGCCATCGCCCGGCCAGCCCCGCAACGCTTGCAGAGTTGGAACGCCTGACCGACCGCCTCTCGCGCAAACCGGCCGCGCACCTGCAGGTCGAAAGTCTTTCAATTGGCTATTCCACATTGCGCGGCCGGTTTCACGCGGTCGAAGACATCAGCTTTGAGGTACCGGCCGGCACCAATCTGGGTCTGGTCGGTGAAAGCGGCTGCGGCAAGAGCACGGTCGTCAAAACGCTGATGGGGCTTCAGCCCGAGTCAACGGAGGTTTCGGGGCGTGCCTTGCTTGACGGGCGCAACATTCTGGGGCTCGATGAAAACGCCCTGCGCGACTTTCGCTGGAAGCGCATTTCGCTGATCACGCAAAGCGCCATGAACTCGCTTGATCCGGTCTATTGCATCGGGGACCAGATATCCGAGGCCATTCTGGCGCATGAGCCGGTCAGCAAGGCGACGGCCTGGGCACGGGCGGAGCAGATGTTTGCGCTGGTTGGTTTGCCGGCCGGGCGGCTTTACGAATTTCCGCACATGTTCTCTGGTGGGATGCGGCAGCGCGCTGTGATCGCCATGGCCCTGGCCCTGAACGCCGGGTTGCTTTTGGCGGATGAGCCGACAACCGCGCTCGACCCGATCATGCAGTCGCAGATCATGACACGCATCCGGGGCATTCATGCCCATATGCGTTGCTCGATGATTCTGGTGACGCATGACATCGCAGTGGTGGCGGAAACCTGCGAAAACATCGTGGTGATGTATGCAGGAAAGGTTGCCGAAAGCGGCCCGACGGCTGATGTGCTGGAACGCCCGCTGCACCCTTACACGATGGGGCTAAAAAACGCCTTCCCCCGGCTGCCGATACGGGGGGAACCGCGTCAGCCGTTGATCTCGATTCCCGGCGTGGTGCCGAACCTGTTGCTGCCCCCACCGGGATGCCGCTTTGCCAGCCGCTGCCCCTTTGCCACCGAGGTGTGCCACAGCGTGACGCCGCCTGTGGTTCAGGTCGGCGTGCAACGCGCGGCCTGCCACCATACAGACCGGGCCGCCGAATTCCGCCTGGCCGCCGCACGTCCGGACACATGGCGCAACATGAGAGGTGCCGCATGACGGGCCGTCAATCCATCCACCCCGACGCCCCTGCCGTGATCGAGGCGCGCGATCTGAAGACTCAATTTCAGGGCCGCACCGGCATTTTCAGTGCCCTTGCCGGGGTGAAACCGCCAAGCGCCCGTGCGCTTGACGGCGTTGATCTGCGCATCCGCGAGCGTGAGATCGTGGGTCTGGTCGGCGAGTCCGGGTGCGGAAAATCGACCTTGGGCATGACGCTGGTGCGGATGTACCAGCCGACCGCGGGCCAGATCCTGTATCGCGATGAAGACATCACCAAAGCCGAGGGCCGTCGCCTGAAAGCCTATCGCCATTCGGCGCAGATCATCTTTCAGGATCCTTATTCCTCGCTCAACCCGCGTCTGACCATCGGACAGGTGATTGAAGAGCCTCTTATCATTCATGGCATCGGAAACGCGGCCGAGCGGCGCGAAAAGGTGATCCGTGCGCTGGAACTTGTGCGCATTCCTGCGGGTGAAAACATTGACCGCTATCCGTCCGATCTGTCTGGCGGCCAACGGCAAAGGGTGGCCATCGCCCGCGCTCTGGTTCTGGAGCCAAAGTTCATCGTGGCGGATGAGCCGGTGTCGATGCTGGATGTGTCGATTCAGGCCAGTGTGCTGGAATTGCTTGACGAATTGTCGCGCGATCTGGGCCTCGCGGTGCTGTATATCTCGCATGACATCGCGACCGTGGGCTATATCTGCAACCACGTCGCGGTGATGTATCTTGGCCGCATCGTTGAAGAGGGCAGGGCCGAAGATATCCTGACCCGCCCTTTGCACCCCTACACCCAGCGCCTGATGGATGCGATTCCGCGCATGACGCCGGGTGACTCCCCCGACCGCATCGAACTGCGCGGCGATGTGCCGTCGCCGATGGCTGTGCCGCCGGGGTGCAGGTTTTCATCGCGCTGTCCATTCGCCACGGCGCTGTGTGAAGCGATCGAACCCGCGCTTTCAGACCAGACAGACGGCCAAAGGGTGCGCTGCCATATTTACGATGACCGTGCCTCGCGCGCACACCCCAGTCTGCTCGCACCAAAGGCCGGACACATCACAGAAGTCGCAGAAGCAGGCACTCTGGCTGAGGCGGTTGAGGGCGGCAGATGGTAGAGCTGATCTTTGACTGGAAGCATATTGCCTTTGCCGCAGACCGTGCTTTTACCGAAACCTATGGCTTCAACGGCTCACAGGGGCTGACCCATGTCGAGGGCGTGCTGATCCGGCCCGATGACCGGGTATCCCGCACCTTGCTCGTCTTCATGCATCCGTCATCCACCCTGC
The DNA here is from genome assembly GCF_003443995.1 of Pseudotabrizicola alkalilacus. Taxonomy (GTDB): domain Bacteria; phylum Pseudomonadota; class Alphaproteobacteria; order Rhodobacterales; family Rhodobacteraceae; genus Pseudotabrizicola; species Pseudotabrizicola alkalilacus. Next base: position 65,488 of record NZ_QWEY01000008.1, on the reverse strand, counting down.
AGCTTTTGCCTTTGCCGCAGGCTCTGGCCCGCTCCGGGTATCATGTCTTGTGCGCGGGCAGCCGGTATCAGCGCAATGATACCAGTCTGATCATGGAAAATGTGGTTCTGGATCTGGGCGCGTGGATCAGGGCGGCGCGCGAAGACTGGGGCTATCAAAAGGTGGTTCTGTGCGGCTGGAGCGGTGGCGGCTCTCTTGCCATGTTGTATCAGTCACAGGCCGAAAGACCTTCGATCACGCACACTCCTGCCGGGGATCCGGTTGATATTGCGGGGGCGGGGTTGATCCCGGCTGATGCGGTTCTCAGCCTTGCAGCGCACAGCTCTCGGGCGCTTTTGTTGAGCGAATGGCTTGATCCGTCTGTCCGCAACGAGCACGATCCCGATGACCGCGATCCGGCATTGGATCTGTATGCGCCGGGCAATGACACGAAGGGGGGAACGTTTACGACCGCGTTTCTTGCGGAGTATCGCGCGGCTCAGCAGGCCCGGATGGGGCGCATCACCGCGCGGGTGCTGGAGGTGCTGGAGCGCTTGCGTCAATCCGGTGGGCTTGAGACAGAGCGTGTCTTTGTGACCCACCGGACAATGGCCGATCCGCGATTTCTGGACCCGAGCATAGACCCAAATGGCCGCCGACCGGGCTGGACCTACCTTGGGAATCCGGAAGTCGTGAACAGTGGTCCTGTCGGTCTGGGCCGGATTTCCACCCTGCGCAGTTGGCTGTCGCAGTGGTCACCCGCCCACACCCGCGCAGACTCGCTGCGGACCGGGCGAGACATCACGGTGCCGTTTCTGGCTGTTGAATGCGGCGCGGATGACGCTGTGCCACAGCCTCATACGGCGCGCATATTTGGCGCGGTGTCATCGCAGGACAAGACCATGCAACTTGTTCAGGGTGCGAACCACTATTTCGTCAACCAGCCACAGGAACTGGCCGCAGCAACGGAACTGGTTTCCGATTGGCTTGTTGTCCGGGATTTCGGATAGTGCCCGCAGGGAACAGGGAAATGAAATGGCCGAAGACATTTATGCCAAGATCCGCGCGCTTATCGCAGAAGGAGCGTATATTGGTGGAGACAGCATTCCCGAAAGCGAGCTGGCCACCCGTCTTGGTGTAAGCCGCACTCCTGTCCGGGAAGCCATGCGCCGGCTTCAGGCCGAAGGTGTGATCCGGCGGGAAGCGTACCGCCGTGCTGTTGTGGTCGACCTTGACCCGAACGAGGTGATCCACATCTTTACCGCCCGCGCCGCGCTGGAGCCGATCGCCGCCGGGATGGCGGTGGCATTGGCAGATCAGGACTTTCAGGATGTTCTGCGAGACCTTCATGACCGCATGGATCATGCGATTTTGCAGTCAAACCCAGATCGTCGGGCCTACCGCGATCTGAATGCCCAGTTCCATCGTGTGATCTGGCGTCAGGGGGGCAATGCGATTTTCACCGATCTGGTGAACATGGTCGCGCGAAAGCCGGTTGTCAGCCCCACGTTCAACAATTGGACTCAGGCCGAGCTTGTTCGTAGCAACAGACAGCATGAAGACGTGGTGTCTGCATTTGCAGCGCAAGACAAGGAATGGGTCGAGGCGGCAATGCGTGCACATCTGCTCAGCTCACGTGCGAATTACCGGCGCATTGGCGTGTCTCATAAAACGGATGCCCGGCACGATGACTGGACCTATTCGGAAAGTGACCATGCTGCACTTTAGCTGAATACGGCTGTGCGAATGTGGCTCTATGCCCTCAAAGCCTTGCAAACAAACGCTTTCGGAACTTCAAGAACCCACCTTTATGGGTCTGCCTTTTTGACGTTGCCCCCAACTTTTATCTAGCGTGAGCGAGACTCCGGGTTGCCGAGGTAGCGGGCAAAGACGAAATCCGACAGCGACCGCGAGCCGCCGTGGTAGATCGCATGCACATCGCCCGACTTAGCGGCCGGAAGATCGGCCCAACCGGCGCGGGTCAGATAGGCGGCCATTTTTTCCTGTGCCGCCGCCGGATCTGCGCCAATGCCTACCAGCACGGCTTCGGGCGCACCCAGCCATTCGGAACCGGCCAGCAGGATCACTTCGGGTTGTTCTGCCAGAACGTATTCTGGCGCCAGCGGACCCCAGTTTTCGACCTGACCCTTGGCGATGTTCGCCCCGCCGACCAGTTCAATTACCCCGGCCCACATGCCGTTGCCATAGCTGTTACCAACCTCGGCCGGGCCTTTCTTGGCCAGTTCGACGTAGACTTTCTTCGGTGTGTCACCAGCGGCGGCCACGCGTGCAATGGTGTCGTTGATCTTGCCTTCGTAAAGTCCGGCCAGTGCCTCAGCCCGATCTTGCGCGCCCATCAAGGTGCCAATCACGCGGGTTTAGGCCAGATGGGCCTCCAGAGTCTGGGCGTTGTAGTCCACAACGACAATCGGAATGCCGGCGGCTTCCAGTTGCGCCACACCTTCGCCAAGCGCATCAAACTGCCAGCCCGCCAGCAGGGCGACATCGGGTTTGGCAGCGATGGCGGCTTCGACGCTGAAGGTGCTGGTTTCGGTATCGCCGACATCAGGAAGGGTGTCGATCTGCGGATAGACGGCCTTGTAGGCATCCCACTGCATCGGGCGCCATTCCGCCCAAGGCGCGCGCGAGATGGCAACGACCTTGTCAATGCCGCCCGGGCCAGTGATGGCAATGAAGTCTTCGTAGTAAAAGCCAAGCAAGACCCGGTCAGGGGTATCGGCCAAAGTGACCGTCCGGCCCTTGAGGTCGGTCAGGGTGATTTCGGCCCATGCGGGCAAGGCGGTGGTCAGGGCAAGGGTGGCAAGATCAATGAGTTTCAAGATCGGGTTTATTGAGGTCTCCCTTGGTTGAAGGTTTGACTTAGGGATCAATTAGTGACCGTCGCGCCCGACGATCAGCGTGCCGTCAAAGCTGTCGAGCAGGGCGATGGTGTCCGGGGCAAGGGCTGCTTCGGCAGCCTTGGCCCCCGTCAGCAAAGCCTCGGCCTCTGCCGCCGACAGCCCCAGCGATTGCAGCGTGGCAGGCAGCATCAGGCTTGCGCCCGAGCACAGTTCGATGAACCAACCCTTGTCATCCTGACGCAGGAAGGCCCGCCCGCCGCGTCCGTCTTGCGCCCAACCCGCTATGGCGACAGGGCCGTGAACTGAAATCGGGGCCACGGTCAACGGGGTTTCCGGCGTGTCGAACTGCGCTTTCAGCAGGGCCTCGATGTCCACCATCGCATCCCCCGTCTGAACCGGAGCCGTATGGCCCGCGCCATGGGCGGCATGCGCGTTCGTCGCGTCATGGCCCATCGCCGAATGGTCCATCTTGGAATGGTCCACCGATCCATCGGCAGGATCGACCATGAACTCGATCTCGACCCGCCCGCCCTGTTCAAAGATCAGGGTTGCGGGCAGCATGTCCCCGACGTTCAGCGGCTGGGTCAGCCCCATCAGCATGATGTGATAGCCGCCCGGCTCCAGCACGACGGTGTCTCTGGCGGGGATCTCCAGAGCCTCGACGTGCTTCATGCGGGCCACGCCATCGGCGCTGAATTCGGTGGTGTGCAGCATGGCCTTCGCTGCAAAACCAACCTCGACGCCGATCAAGGTGTCGGGGTGATCGCCCTCATTGGAAATGCCCATATACCCTGCGGCAACCTGGGCCATGCCCATGGGTGCCGGGATATTGGCATGGATGATCTGCAGGTCGCCGACGGTCACTTCGTGGGCGAAGGCAGTGCTGGTCATCAGAAGGACGGCAATGGTGACAAGGTGGCGCTTCATGGCGATCTCCTGGAGTGAAGAAAAAGCCCCCTTCGACATGGCAGCCGAAGGGGAGAGTAAGGCCCTTGCCCACGGGAATGAGGGCAAGGGCCACCCAAAGATGCGAAGGGCGGGACGCCTCCTGCCTTGCATCTCAAGAGCGGGGCTCATGGCAGCACCCGGCTGGCCACTGCAGGATGATCTGCGGGCCAGGGGTCACCGTAAGCGGGGTTGGTGAGGAAGCCTTCATCCGTCAGGCTTTCGAGGAATGCGACGATGTCGGCGATCTCGGCATCGGTTGCGCTGTTGCCAACGATCATCCCATCGCGCAGCGGGCTTTGCGCGCCGTTGCCCGCATGGGGGCCGTCTGTGATCCGGCGTCCGCCTGCGCGGTAATGGTCCAGCACATCGGTCAGGGTTTCGGCGGAACCGTCGTGGAAATAGGGCGCGGTCAGCGCGACATTGCGCAGGGATGGCGTGCGGAACTTGCCCATGTCGGCAGGATCGCCCGTCAGTTCCATCAACCCGGTATTGTTGGCGGGGTAAGCCCCCGCACCGTCGATGTTGTAAAGCCCGGTGTTGTGAAATCCGGTTTCGGCAAAGGCCGAGCGGCTGGTCTGCAGATTTTCGGTGAAATGGATGCCGGAATGGCAGTGATAACACTCAAATCGGTGGTCAAAGAACAACTGTTCGCCGCGTTTGGCCGCCTCTGACAGGGCGTCTGTCTCGCCCCAATACTTGAAACGGTCATAGGCGCTATCCACCGAAATCAGGCTGCGTTGAAAGGCGGCCAACGCACGGGTCATGGTGAATAGGTCGGGCGCGGGATGGTCGGGGAAGGCCGCCGGAAAGGCCGTTTGATAGTAAGGGTCAGCCGCCAGCCGCGCGAACAGGACCGCTTCCTGGCCGTTGTTGCCCATCTCATCGGGGTTGTCGCCAAAGAGCGGCATCAGCGCCTGAAACTCCAGGCTGGTCATGTGCGGATTGGCCCATGTCAGCAGTGGCAGATAGCCGACATTCGCCAGCCCCGGCGCGTTGCGGATGCCAAGCGTGCCGTTGATCCCGACGGGCACCTCACGACCATCCGTAAAGGCGCGCTCCTGCACATGGCAGGACACACAAGCCACCGTACCATCCGCCGACAGGCGCGCATCGTAAAACAGATGCCGCCCCAGTTCGACCTTGGCCGTCGACATCGGGTTGTCATCCGGCACGGGTGGCGCTGGCATCCAGGCCGGGATGGGCCAGCGATAGGGCTCGGCGGCAAGCGTCAGCGGTGTGGCAAGGACAAGCCCCGCCACACCGATGCGCCCCGCCCATTGGGCAAGGCGGCGCATGGCTTAGCGCATCGAGACCAGTTGCTGCGCCCCTGCCGGGATGTCGCCATAAGCCAACCCCAGCTTGGACATCACCGTGGTGCAATCGGCATCACCGGGGAAGGACATGCAGCCCGGCGAGGTTTCTGCCGCGTTCACCGTCATATCCGCCTCGGCGACAACCGCTGCCGGGTCAATGACCACCACATTGGTCGCTGGATCAAAACCGGCAAAGCTGACGGGCAGGTGGTTGGGGTTTTTGCACTCCGCATTCGGCGCTTCGGTCTTGGAGGCTGCCGGGCACATGGTCGAACCCAGATGCAGGAACCAGCCCTTCGGCCCATCCGCAGCCTTGTTCACCGGCACCATGTCGATGCGCACAAAGCGGTAGCCGCCCTGCCAGTTCCAGAACATCGCCGTGGTGTTCAGGGGTGCGGCGGCCAGCGTCGGGTCATTATGGTTCTTGTCAAACGGCACCGCCAGATTGAACGTCAGCCCGACATACTCGTCATCCGGCACCGAGCCGCGCAGGGCGGTGTTGGTCTCGGCCGTTCCGGTAGAACAACCGCCTGACCCGTCCTCGAAATCCAGCAGCGCCAGATCATCCAGCTGCCATTTGCCATCTTGCTCCAAGGCAATCGGCTGGGCGGTGCCGTCGGCGCGGATCAGCGCCGCACCAGACACAAAGACGCGGTAATCGATACCCTTGACGGCAGTGGCCTTGGCCCCGATGGCCTCAAACGTCTCGGCGCAGGAGAACGGCTTGCCGCCGATTTCCCCGGCAAAGTTGATGGACACAGCCTGATCGGCCAAGACGGGGGTGGCGGCCAAAGCCGCAGCAAAAGCGATGTATTTCATAAGTTTACCCTCTGGATATGCCAGCGCGATAGCGCATGGCAGGTTGGATTGATCGACAAGACGTTTGGCGATCAAGCCAGAGGGGGTGCACGGACCGGTGTTGCGGGGTTGGTCGTGCGGCCAAAACCGCGCGCATGGGCAGGAACAAGGATCGCCGCAGCGGTGCGCAGTTCGATGTCCGCGACGCTTGCGACCGGTTCAGGAAGCAGAATTGACGCCGCAAGATGGCAGGCAGGGCAATCGCCCATGTCCATTCCACCGTCCGCGTCACCTGGTTCAGCGCAAAGGTCGGCAAGGCTCAGACCCAAGTCCGCCAAGGACACCGCCTGCTCAATCTGGGCGGCGGTAGGAACAGGTCGATGCGCAAAGCCACTGAGCAGGAGGCTTACTGCCACCAGCAAGACCATTGTGGTCTTTGCAAATGCAAATTGAACGCTCCTAACCATGCGCTTTGTTACCAGATTCCAAACCAGAGGCAAACAGAACTCGATAGCGCCGAATTCCGGCACGTTGCCACAGTCCCGGATACTTGGAAAAACTACGGCGACCGGCGCCGTTGGACCACTGAATGCCTGTGCACCTGCAATTGTGCCGCTCCAGCATCAGCCTAAGTGCCACGCCAGCAGCCCGCTCTTCGGCGGCGGCGTTGGCGGTCATCGTACTGGTGTCCCACCAGCGCCGCATCCTGTCGCCAAAACTGGTGGTGGTCAGTTTCGACTTTGCCATGGTGCCAACTGCGGTGTTGAGCATGCCGCTAGTATTACTGCTGGCGATGGTCCGATGATCCTGGCTTGATTTGTTCAGCCAACGCGCCGTTTTGATTTTATGTTTGAGGCCATCTAATTGAGCGGCCTATCTTCATGAATGCTACGTTTACAAGCACCGCTTTGCTGCTGCGGCCCAGCGTTACCCCCTGTCTTCCATCGTCACGATACGCCCGTCCTCCAACGTCAGGATACGGTCGGCGCGGTCGAGGATGCGGTTGTCATGTGTGACCAGCAGTGTGGTCATGCCGCGTGCAGCACCCATTCTTTTCAGCAAATCCACCACTTCAGCCGCACTCTCCTTGTCCAGCGCGGCCGTAGGTTCGTCTGCCAGCAGCAGCGCCGGGTTGCCCACCAAAGCCCGCGCGACTGCCACGCGCTGCTTTTGCCCGCCCGACAAGTTGCCCGGCAGATAGCCGACCCGGTCTGACAGGCCGACCAGACCCAGCGCATGGGTGGCCGCTCGCTGCGCGTCGGCGTCCGACACGCCACGGTGGACCTGAAGGCCCATGATTACATTCTGCGTCGCGGTCAGGCTTTCATGCAGATTGTGCGCCTGAAAGATAAAGCCCAGACGCCGCCGCAGCGCTACGAGTTCCGCCTCTGAAGCGCCGTTCAGTTCCCGATCCAACAGGCAGACCGACCCGTCCTGAACGCTGCGCAGACACCCGATCAGGGTCAGCACGGTGGTCTTGCCGGAACCGGATGGTCCCATAAGCACGGTAAAACTGCCGCGTTTCAGAGTCAGGTTGACGTCAAACAACGCCTGTTTCTTGACATCACCCGTGCCAAACCAGTGGTTCAGGCCCTTGGCTTCGAGGATGTTTTCGTGTTCCATTACACCCTCAAAACAAGTCGGCAGGATCAGCGGCGGCAAGGCGGCGGGTGGCAATCGCACCAGATATCGCCGAAAAGACCACAGTGCCGATAAACACGCTGACAGCCATCGAAAAGGACATGGCCAACGGCAGTGTCGTGATCTTGCCCATCAAGGTCAGAATGGCGGTGCCAACGATCAGTCCGGGGATAAACCCCATGACGCCCAGAACAAGCGCTTCCTCGAATACAACGCTCAGAAAGAAGCGTGGCCCATAGCCCATTGCCTTGAACGTCGCGTATTCGCGCAAGTGGTCGGCGACGTCGGTTGACAGAACCTGATAGACAATGACCAGCCCGACCAGCACGCCGATGAGAACGCCAAAACCAAAGATGATGCCGGTTGGCCGCCTTGTTTGCTGATACTTCAGATCGTCTTGCGCGGCGTCAGCATAGCTGCGGATGCGCAGGGACGGGTCTGAAATCAGCGAGCGCAACCGGGCGACGACAGTGTCCACATCTGCGCCCCGGCCCAAGGTCAACAAGATATGGTCAGGTGCCGCAGAACTGCGCGCAGGAAAGAGCGACAGAAAGGTCTGATCCGACACCAACATGTAACCGTCGCCGCCAAAGCCGCCGCCGCCTGCAAATGTGGCATAGGCAACCAAGGTGCGACTCTGGGCCTCGAAGGCAAGCGGTGTCTGCGGGCGGATCGCTGCCGCTTCATCCTTGGCTAACCCGCGTGCCAGCCGGTCAAGGATCGCGGCGTCCTGCACCTGCAAGAGTGGCAGATCGTCCGCGATCTGGACGCCGATGAAACCGGGTTTCACCGGATCGACGCCAAAGGTAGACAAGCTTATGTCTTTCTCGCCCCGATCCCACGGCACATTCGCCATAAACAGGCCCATTCCGTCCACAACATCCGGGTCCGCCATAGCCTGCAACAGCCATTGCCGCGCGACGTTTCCGCCATCAGACAGCGAGTTGGCATCCCCGGCAGAAATCATAATGTCGGCCTGAAAGAAATCATAAGGACGCAGCGTTGCGGCCCCCATGGAATTCATGATGCCAAGCTGCACAAAGACCAGCACATTGGCAAAGGCCACCCCGGCCAGCGCCGCCGCAAAGCGCGTGCGGTTATGGGTCAATTGCAGCCAACCGATCGGCAGGCGCCCGAACAGGGCTTGCAGCAGACGGCTCATGGGGTGACACGCAGGTCTGCGGATGTGTCGATCCGCGCGATGACCTCAAGGTTGGTGTAGCGGGCCGCAACTTGGGTCGAGGCGGCATCAAGCTTCACCAGTACGCGTATCACGCGGGCATCCTTGTTTTCGGCGGCATCGTCTGAGATCAGCCCTTGCCTGCCCACCGTCAGGCCGATGCTGTCAACCACTCCGCGCAGGGTTTGCCCAAGGGCGACGGCGGCAAGCTCGACCGGCTGCCCTGGTTTTATGGTCGCAATCCGGTCCTGCCATATCTCAACCTCGGCCATCATCTGGCTGGTATCGCCCATGTCCATGATTCCACCAGTGGGCGGGCGCTGGCCGGGTGTTGCGTGAATGTCGAGGATTGTTCCTGCAATCGGGGCAAACACCACAGCGCGTTCCAGATCCAGTCTGGCGCGCGCCAATTCGGCCTTGGCTGCGTCCATGTTGCGTGTCGCGACCACGACATCGGGTTGATCATCCAAGGCAAGTGCGGAAAAGCGCGTCAAGGTCGCCTCGGCCCGCGCTACGGCCAGCACCGCAGCCGCCGAGGCCGCACGGACGGACTCCACCGTGGCTTCGGTTGCAACCTTGCGCTGGAACAGCTCTTCCGTGCGAGCAAGGCTTGAAGATGCCTCCGAGGCGGCCGAAACCGCCTGGTCCAATGCGGCCTGCGCTTCGTCCCGGCTTGCCGCGATGGCAGCGCGCGTTTGCATCAGCGCGGCCTCCTTGATTGCCAGATTGGCCTGTGCAGCAAGAACGGCACTTTCAAGCGTTGTCCGGTTGTCGAGCCGTGCCAGAGGCGCGCCCTTTTCGACCCTATCGCCGACCGACACCAGCACCTCGGCTACCCGGGCATCTCCGGCACCATATGGGGCCGCGACAATCGACACATCGCCGCGCGGCATGACCCGTGCCAGACCGATCACATCGGTCGGCAGCATCGTCTCGGCCATCTTGGGCGGAAGGTCGATGTCCGGGGGCAGGGCAATGGGTGCGTCCGACCCGGCCCCGGGCTGCAATCCGGTCAGCAGGTAGAATTTCTGCAGTCCGGGTGGCTGGAAATACATCCCCATCACCGCCCCGGTGAACATCAACACCGGCACCAGCAGAACCAAAAGATACCGCTTTCGGAACCAGCGTCGCTTTGACGGCGGTTGCCCCTCTTCCAGATTCAGGTCTATCGGAAGGGTCTCGTCGCGGGGTTGCGTCATTTGTTTTTCCATGAAATCGACTGGCACGCCGGGCGTGCGAAAAAATTGCTGCTCGCGCCTCAAGGCTCAGCCAAAGCGGTTGGCCTGCGTGCAACGATATAGGGGTTTTGTGGCCTTTCCCCGAAGACACGCTGATCGACGATCTCGAAGCCAGCGTCCTGTATGGCCTGACGCAGATGTGCGACGCCAAGCGTGGCGGACGGAGGGAACAGGCCGATTACCCGCAGCACGCCAAACAGCAGTCGCAGTTTGCGCCCCAGATCGGCAAAACACCACGTCTTGCTGATCAACAGGCCGCCGGGCCGAAGCTGCGCGTGAATGCCGCTTAGAAGGCCGGGCAGATCGTCCACCAGATGCAGCACGTTGAAGGCGCAGATCGCATCGAACGGCCCGCCATCCAGCGCAGTTTCGGCATTCGAGGTCTTGAAATGAAGGTTGTCTGGCGCGGGTTTGGCCGCTGCGATCCGTATCATCTCGGTCGAAAAGTCGGTGGCAGTGAACTGTGATACGTGGGGCGCAAGGCGGATGGCCGTTCCCCCAGTGCCGCAGCCGATTTCCAGAACGCGGTCGGTCTTGCGCAATCGCGCTGCGACATCGGAAAGCAGCGCCTCATAGGCTGCGACATCCTTGATCGGGCGTGCGGCATAGCGGTCGGCGAACCTGTTCCAGAATCTTGCGCCGCCGCCTGCCGCAGCGGGTTGGGCCCGAGCGGTGGTACAGGTGTGATCAGACAACGGAAGCCTCCGCACAGGCCCTGCGCAAGCTGTCCGGCACCGCAAGCAAGGCGGCAAGTCCACAGTTGCCTTTGGTCAGATCGGCCAGCGTTACCATGTCCAACTCGTGATAGAACGCCTCAAGCGCGCGCGCGACATAGCCGCGCAGGCGACAGGTCGCAGACAGCGGGCAGGTGTTGGTGTCGGGCGCAAAGCACTCGGCAAAGGGCGCACCCGATTCAAACACGCGGAAAACCACGCCCATCGAGATCTGGGCAGGCGGACGGGCCAGGCGCAGACCGCCATGGCGCCCGCGAAGGGTTTCGACAAAGCCATGCGCCTGCAGTTCATTCACGACCTGCAGCAGATGATTGAGTGAGGCGTTGCAGGCCAAGGCGATTTCGGCAGTGCGCAGCGTCATGCCTTCGTTGACCGCACAGGCCATCAGGACGCGGGCTGCAAGGTTGGTCTTTGTGGTCAGGCGCATGAAAGTCGCTTTCTCGATGCAGATTTGATGTTGGTAATCGTGTGAAACCCGGCGGTCCTTGATCTGGATCACATCGGCGAGGCACGGAGTGGCTTAAGTGGCATTCAAAATAACAGTTTGAGTGACCCTGTGGACACATCTTCTGAGCTGCCGTCTGACGTTTCCGCCGGGACCGCGGCGATTATGGCCCCGGGTAGGCGACACCAGCGCCGCGCTGCGGTGCTGTCAGTGCTTGCCGGGTTGGTCTGGCCGCTTCAGGCGGGAGTGGTGGCTTGGGCCATCGGCGCGGTGCTTGCCGGTGCGTCGCCTTTACCGCTTGCGGCAGCCCTTGGGTTTGGCGGGCTTGGACTGTTGCGCGTCGCTCTTACCCATTTGGCCGAGGCGCAGGCGCACAGTGCGGCCGATGCAATCCTTGCCCGTGCGCGGACTGAAATCGTCGCAAACGAGGCGAGTCGGGCAACTGACAGTGCCTTTGGCGGGGCAGGAAGTCTGGCCGCGCTGGCGGGCGAAAAGCTTGAACTTCTGGCCCCCTATGTCTCTCGCTACGCTCCGGCGCGCGCGCGGGTGATGGTGCTGCCGCTGGTCATTCTGGGGCTGGCGTTCTGGCAATCCTGGGCGGTCGGGGTTGTCTTGCTGATTTCTGGCCCCTTGATTCCGGTGTTCATGGCGCTGGTGGGCATGGCCGCGAAAGAGGCCAGTGCCCGCCAGATGGCCGAAATCGGCACGCTGAACGATTTTCTGGTCGAGCGTCTCTCGGCACTGGTGGACATTCGTCTTTTGGGCGGCGGGACCGCGGTTTTGCAGGGCTTTGAGCGTCAGGCGGGCGATTTGCGGCGGCGCACCATGGCCGTTCTGGGGGTGGCTTTCCTGTCCTCTACGGTGCTGGAGTTGTTCGCAGCGATTGGTGTGGCAATGGTGGCCGTTTATGTCGGGTTTTCCCTTTTGGGTGCCTTGGAGTTCGGCGCCTGGGGTGGGCAACTGACGCCCCAGGCCGGGATTTTCCTGTTGCTCTTGGCGCCGGAGTTCTATCAGCCCCTGCGCGATCTGTCGGCCGCCTGGCATGACAAGGCGGCCGCGACGGCGGTGATCGACGAAATTGCTACCTATTCGTCCCAGACCGGGCCACAGTTGCCCGGTGCAGGCGGACCGGCCCCGCGCCTGTCTGGTCCTGCGAGCGTGGCTTTGCTGGGCTGTTTCACGCCTTCAGGCCGCGCCTTGCCCGACATTGCTATCGCCGCCGGTGAGCGGGTGGCGCTTGTAGGGGCCAGCGGCGCTGGCAAGACCAGCGCGCTGCGCCTGATGGCCGGGTTGGAGCTGCCGCAGCGGGGCGCGGTTGTTGTGGCAGGGCAGGTGCTGACGGCTGACGCTGCCGATGGGTGGCGGGCGCGGTTGGGTTGGATGCCGCAAGCCCCGCATTTTCTGGCCGGAAGTCTGCGGCAGAACCTGACGCTTGGCCGCACCGGAAACCTGCCCCAGGCGCTAGACCGGGCGGCGATTGGGGCGGTGGTTCAGGCGCTCCCGCAGGGTCTTTCCACCCGGCTGGGCGAGACCGGCGCCGGGCTGTCAGGGGGCGAGGCGCGGCGGATCACCTTGGCACGGGCGGTTTTCGGCCAGCCCGATCTGCTTTTGGCCGATGAGCCGACGGCCGACCTTGATCCCGAAACCGCGCGCAGTGTCACCGAAGGCCTGTTGGCCCAATCCGCCCAAGGCGTCACGCTGGTTGTGGCCACGCATGACAAGGCCCTTGCCGCACGCATGGACCGGATCATTGATCTTTGGGGCGCCCCATGACCGCACTCTGGGCCATCTTTCGGTTGATCCTGCGGGATCAGCGCACTGCCATACTTCGGGGGATAGCCCTAAGCCTTATCGTTCTGGTGATGGGTGTGGCACTCCTGGGACTGTCGGGATGGTTCATCACGGCGGCGGCGGCGGCAGGGCTGGCCGGGGCAGGGGCCGTGTTCGACGTGTTTCGCCCCTCTGCCATGGTGCGGTTCCTGGCCTTGGGTCGGGCGGCGGCCCGCTATGGCGAGCGGATGTTGACCCACGATGCCACGTTGCGCGCGCTCGAAGCGCTGCGATTGCGCGTGTTGGCGGCGCATCTGTCTGCGCCCTATGCAACGATGATCCGGGTGCGCGGGGCGCAGGCGCTGAACCGGCTGACGGCGGATATCGACGCGCTGGATGGGGTTCCGCTGCGGCTGGTCTTGCCGGTGTTGGCGGGAATCTCGACGCAGCTTCTCGCTCTTGTGGCGCTGTGGGTGCTGGTCGCCCCGGCCGTCGCCCTGTGGGTGGTGGGCGGCTATGTGCTGGGCGCTGCGGTGACATTCGGATGGATGGCACGAACAACCGTGCCGCTGTCGCGCCGGGCCGAGGCTGCGGCGCAGGCCTTCCGAACACGGTTGATCGACCTGATCCGCGCCCGGCGCGATCTGGCGGTCTATGGCAGGTTGGTGGCGCAAAGGGACGCGGTTCTTGCCGCCGATGACCGGCGTCGAAACCTGCGCAGGCTTCTGGATCGCGCCGAACGGCGGGCAGGTACGGCGCTGGGGGTCGTTGGAACCGTTGTCGCGGCCGGTGCCTTGGGGATCGGGTTGATGCTGGTGCAGGCCGGGCAGGTGCAGCCCGCTTTTGCCGCGCTAGGGTTCTTTGCCGCATTGGCCCTTGCCGAAACGCTGGCCCCGCTGCGCCGCGCCGTGTCGGACCTTGGCCGCATGGCCGATGCGGCCCGCAGGGTAAGGCGCGATCTGGCTGAGCCTGCGTCCGCCAAACCCTCTGAGGTCAAACCTCGCGCAGAAGCGGTCTTGCCCGTTGCAGAGGCAGTTGATCTGCGGGTCGCGGATCTGACCTTGGTTCGTGCGGACACCCCTATTCCTGTCATGTCGGGGCTATCTTTTGCGGTGGGCCGAGGTGAAACAGTCGCGATCACCGGGGCGAGTGGAGTTGGGAAATCGACCCTTCTGCTGGCTATTGCAGGTCTGCATCCGGTTGCTGCCGGGCATATTACCCTGGGCGGCAGGGCAGTTGCCGACTGGTCTGAGGCCGATCTGCGCGGCCTTCTGACGCTGTTGCCCCAGCGCAGCACCCTGATGACCGGCACCGTGGCCGAAGCGCTGCGCCTGGCCAACCCGGTCGGGGATGTGCGGCTCTGGCAGGTCTTGGAGGCGGTGCAACTGGATCAGGTTATCCGCAACAAGGGCGGTCTCTCTGCCCGGATCGGTCCGCGCGGGGAGGGGCTTTCTGGGGGCGAGGCGCGGCGTCTGACGCTCGCCCGCGCGCTGCTGCGCAATCCGGACCTGCTGCTGCTGGATGAGCCGACCGAAGGACTGGATGAAGCAACTGCCTTTGCCGTCTTACAAGGCGTGCGGCGGCTGCTTCCCGAGGCGGTCCTTCTGATCGCGGCGCATCGGCAGGTGGAAACCGATTTCGCTGATCGCGTCCTAAACTTGTCTTAAGTCGTATCCTCATCTCTGCGTCGTGGTCGCGGCCATAGGCGACGATGCCGATCGAGGTCAGGCTGCCCGCGCGGGGCACATCCCGCAAAAGCGCCCCCGAGGCTGTGAAGGCGTCGAACGGCAGCCGGATTTCGGTCCAGTCGCGCGTCACGTCGAACCCAGCCTGATAATACTGCCACGGCAGCAGAGTGCCACTGGTGCGCAGATGCACGAAGTAGCGCTGGTCGTTGCCGCGAACGATCAGACGCACCCCGACGGTGCCTTCGGACGGCGGTGCGGGCAGGTTCAACTGCATCTGGATGAAACCGCCGTTGTTTTCGGTGCTGACACGGCCAGTCATGTGCGCATGGGTCTGGCCGTCTTCGGCCACGAAGCGCACCTTTCCTGACGACACACCACCCATCACCGTGTCCGCAAAGAACCGCCAACGGGTTTCCGGTTGCACCTTGAAGTCCTCAATCACGATGTCTTCCGCCAGTACCGGGTAAACACCCCCCAGTGCCAGCAGTATCAGTGCCGCCAGTCTTGTCAAAACACGCATGACGTTCCCCTTGCACTCGTCTAATCAACGCGCAGCTGTTGTCAGCGTTCCTCGAAGTAGTCCATCGGCACCTTCAGATAGCGGCGACCGTTGCCTTCGGGGTCCGGCGCACGACCGCCCCGAATGTTGACCTGTAATGCCGCCAGCATCAGCTTTGGCAACGCCAGCGTGGCATCGCGTGCGTCTCGCCTTGCCTGAAACGTAGCCTGATCCGGGTCATCCGCCAGGTGGATGTTGGTCGCGCGGTGCTGGGCCACTGTCGCCATGGAGGCGGCGGGACGGCCTGGGGCATAGTCGTGCCCGACATAGAGCCGCGTCTCGGGGGGCAGTGCAAGGATGCGTTGCAGGCTGTCATACAGCGCCGCTGACGACCCGCCGGGAAAATCGGCGCGGCTGGTGCCGCTGTCGGGCATCATCAGCGTGTCATGTACAAAGGCAGCGTCGCCCACGATGTAAGTGACCGAAGCCATCGTATGACCGGGTGAAAACATCACCTTCACCGGAAGCGAGCCAACGATGAACGTCTCGCCATCCCTGAACAGCCGATCCCACTGGTGGCCATCCGCAGTGAATTCGTCGCCCAGATCGTAGATGTCTTTCCACAGCGCCTGAACCTTGAGGACATGCTCACCGATGCCGGTCTTTGCGCCAAGCCGGTCTTTCAACCAGACTGCAGCCGAAAAATGGTCGGCGTGCGGATGGGTATCAAGGATCCAGTCAACTGTGATCCCGGCTTGCCGCACATAGTCGAGGATCTTTTGTGCATCGCGTGTGGCCGTTGCGCCCGAAAGCGGATCAAAGTTCCAGACCGGATCGACAATTGCGCCCCTCATCGTATCGGGGTCGTGGAATACGTATTGCCAACTGCCGGTCTGCGCGTCCCAGAACGAAGCAACAACGGGTGAATGGGTCATGAAAAGCTCCTCCTTGTCGGGCACGTCCGGCCCTGCGGGGCCGGACGTGATCATATCAACCGGGTCGGATCACAGCATCTTGGTCGTGAAATACCAGTCAACCGTGTCCAGGCCCTCAGTCATCCGGGCATCGGCGGCATCCGTTGTCTGCGGGGTTGGCACGATCACCGGCTGGCCGGGGTGCCAGTTTTCCGGCGTCGCTACCTTGTGTTCGGCCGATGTTTGCAGCGCCACGATCAGACGGTGAAATTCATCTACCGACCGGCCGTTGGTCATCGGATAGTAGACCATCGCCCGCAGCTTGCCTTCGGGGTCGATCACAAAGGTCGCGCGCACGGCTTGCGTGTCGGACGCACTGGGCTGGATCATGCCGTAAGCCTGCGCCACCTTCATGTCGAGATCGGCGATGATCGGGAATTTGATATCGACGCCGAAGCTGTCCTTGATCGAGCGGACCCAGGCGATGTGGGCATAATGGCTGTCAATCGACAGGCCCAGCAGTTCAGTATTCAACGCGGCAAAGTCATCAGCGCGCTTGGCAAAGGCGGTGAATTCGGTCGTGCAGACCGGGGTGAAATCGGCCGGATGCGAAAACAGGATCAGCCATTTTCCCTTGTAGTCGGCCAGCGATTTCATGCCATGCGTGGTCAGGGCCGTGAAATCGGGGGCGGGCTCGTTCATCCGGGGCAGGCCTGCGGGGGCTGTGGCAACGGTGGGGGTGATGGCGTTCATGGCATCCTCTGGGGGTTGGTGTTTCGATGACCAACAGTTAGCCCACAGAAATACATAGTTGAAATTGATTGTATGTCTGGCAGTCATAGGGATAATCTATTATACGGACAGCATGACCACCCTTCGCCAGCTTCGCTTTCTTGTCGCCCTGTCGGATACGTTGAACTTTTCACGCGCCGCGGAGCTCTGCCATGTAACCCAGCCTACGCTTTCTGCGGGCATCAAGGAGCTGGAGGATCAGCTTGGCGTGCCACTGGCCGAACGATCGAAACGTTCGGTCATGCTGACTCCTCTTGGGGTCGAGATGGTGCGCCGCGCCCGTGTTGTGCTTAACGATGTGGCCGACATAGAGGCGTTGGCGCATGAACAGGCCGGAACGTTGCAAGGTGACCTGCGATTGGGCGCGATTCCAACTGTTGGCCCGTTCCTTGTCCCGCGCGCGTTGCCGCTTTTGCGCAAGGCTTGGCCCAACCAGCGGCTGTTCCTGCGCGAGGAACTGACGGAATCGCTGGTGACCGGCTTGGCTGAAGGGCGGCTGGATCTTATCCTCATGGCACTGCCGCATGCCATCGGTAACATCGAAACCGAACTGCTGTTCGAAGACGGCTATCATCTTGCCACGCCCCTTGGCCACGCGCTTTCCGGTGGCACCAATGTCACTGGTGAAAAGCTGGCGGCGGCATCGCTGCTGTTGCTTGAAAAAGGCCATTGCCTGCAACGCCACGCGCTGGAGGCCTATGCCGAAATGGGCACCCCGCCCGGCGATGCCTTTGCCGCGACCAGCCTGCCGACCCTGATTTCGATGGTAGAGGAAGGGTTGGGCATCACCCTGTTGCCGCAGCTTGCCGTGGATGCGGGAATTGCGCGTGGCCATGCCATAGCGCTGACCGCTCTTCCCGATGCCTGCCCAAGGCAGGTTGTGCTGGGCTGGCGGGCGACCTCTCCACACGCTGCGCGGTTTCGCCAGATCGCCGCCCTGTTCCGACAGGCACGAAAGACCCTGCAGGCGCGGTCAACACAAGAAGTCTGAAAATGTCATCCACGCGCTTGAACTTCCAGGTGTCGGGCATGATCCAAGCGATGCCCGAAGGTCCGTCTGGGCCGAGATTGCTCGCGGAGGTGGGTATCCTGCGGACGCTCCATGGTTCTAGCGGCGATTTTCACCAGGCGTGCCCGATGTCGTTTAGGGCAGGGATCGGCCCTGCTGTTTGAGATGAACGCCCTGTTCGAGGAGTACATCGGCCGTCTGGTGACGCGGGCGCTGGCGGGGTCCGAATTCCGCGTGACCCTGCAGGGTGGCCGCCTGTTTTGTCTGACGTCGGTCGATGACGAACGTGCCGACCTTGTGGACCGCATTCGTGGCCGGATCCTGACTGGCATCGACGAAATGTCCGCCGCAGAACCGTGAGGGCGAAGGTCACGCCCTTGGCAGGTGCACAATTGTGCCCATCGCGGCAGGAGACTGGAATGAGCGAATCTGCCATCATCGACCAGCAGCAGATACCTGCCGCGCGTTGACAGCGTAAATCCATGAAACGGGCCGGGCGATGCGCCGCAGTCGAGGCGTTCGGCGCTTCCTGTCAGGGACTCGCCAGGCCCGGATTTCATCTGCATGTTCGCGCTTGGTCGCGAAGGACGGTAGTCGCCGCGGCTAGCGTCGGTGACAGTTACGACAACGCTCTGGCCGAGACGATCTTCGGCCTGTTCGCGGCCGAAGTCATCATGCGATCACAATATCTAGAGTCTTAGTCTTGTAAGCTATTCTGATCGCGACGCCGTGGACAGTTCTGGAAAGTCTCCCTTAGCGCGCCGATGATCAGTCCCCCATCCCGAGAAGATTTCACCGTGCCACGCCTATAGTGTCACACGGCCGTAATGAACGGGTAGTATCCCTAGAGTCATTCGGATGAATTTGCGGATCGGGCAAGATGGGACGCGACAACTGGAAGATTATTCGTGATCAGATCTCGGCAGAGATTTCCGCCGGTATGCTCCAGCCCGGGGCGCAATTGCCGACCGAGTCGCAACTTTGCCAGACGTTTCATGCAGGGCGGCATTCGGTGCGGCGCGCGGTGGCGGCTTTGGCTGTCGAGGGCAAGCTGCGCGTGGAGCAGGGGCGTGGCACCTTTGTGCAAGTGGCGCCGCTGATCAGCTATCACATCGGGCGGCGGACCCGGTTCCGGCAGAACCTGCTGGAGCAGGGCATTTCTCCTGCAGGTGAGCAGCTGGCCGATGCTGTCGTGCCTGCCTCGGCGCGGGTGGCGGCAGCGCTTGGTTTGGCCGAAGGCAGCCCGGTTCACCGCCTGTTGCGCCGGGGGCTGGCTGACGGGGTGCCGATCAACATCGGGCTGTCCTACCACTGTGCCACGCGCTTTCCCGACCTTGCCGCACAGCGCATGGAAGGCGTATCGGTGACCGACATCTACCGCAGCCATGGCATCACGGACTATTTCCGCAAGCGCACCATCGTTTTTGCCCGCCGCCCGGACGGCGAAGAGGCAGGTCTGCTTATGCAGCATCCCGATCAGCCAGTCATGGTGCTGCAAAAGACCGACGTGGACGCTGCAGGTCAGCCCATCGGCTATTCCGAGGCGGTCTGGGCTGCCGACCGGGTGCAATTCTCCTTTGACAGTCAGGATGAGGGCGAAGCTGCCCCGGAAAGTGCCATCGATGTTTGACCAAGGCGAAGATCCCGCCCAACCCTTTGATCATGCACGGCTGCTGGATGTGCTGGCCCGTGCCGATTCCGACCGGCTGGCCGCGCTGGCCGAAGGGGTGCTTGCCAGCCTCGGCCCGGTCGAGGTTGTGCAAAGTCGCACCGGCCTCGTGATGCTGCCGATGCGCGACACCGTGCAAGGCACCGATTTTCATCTGGGCGAGGTGCTGATGGCCGAGGCGCATATCCGTGCTGCCGGGACCGAAGGCTATGGCATGATCGTAGGTCGTGACCTTACCCGCGCAATGGCGATGGCGGTGGTCGATGCGGCGGCGAGTTTGGGCCAGACGCCAGAGATACGCGCCTTCCTGCACCGCGAAGCCGCAGAGCAAGCCGCAACCGACACCGCCCGCCTACGTGAGGTTGAAGCAACTCGCGTCGATATGGAGACATTCTGATGTCATTGCTTACCGCCGTTCCGGTGCCCGACGCTTTCGAGACGCGCACCAATGCCACGTTCGAGGCCATGATGTGGGCCCTGTCGCGCCCCGGCACGGTGCAAGACTTGCCCGCTCCCGGCATGACGGGAATTGCCGAAGCCCTGCTGGACCGCGAGTGCCGTGTGTTCTGTGATGATCCGGCCCTTGCAGATCGCATCGCCGCGTTCGGCGCGGCGCTGATGCCGTTACCTCTTGCCGATCACTGTTTTTTGTCGCTTGGCAGCACCATTGACCGGCTTGCGCAAGTGGCCGTCGGGTCCGCACTTTACCCTGACGATGGAGCCACTGTGGTGGCTGAAGCCCAGTTCGGCACGGGCCAGCGGCTGCGCCTGACCGGCCCGGGGATCGAAACCCATGCCGAGGTCTCGCTGGACGGGATTGCCCCCGGCTTCTGGGCGATGCGCGCAGAACTTTGCCGCTATCCCGCCGGGTTCGATCTGTTCCTGATCTGCGGCGCACAGGTGATCGGCCTGCCGCGTTCAACCATAATCGAGGTGCTCTGATGGCCTACGTTGCAACCCGTGGCGGCGAACGCGCGATTGACCAGTCGGAACGCCTTTACCGCGCTGAACTTGGCCAGATCGACGCTGCCCGCGTGGCCGAAATCCGCCTTGCCTTGCCGATGCTGATCGACCGGGTGATGGGTGAGGCCTCGCTTTATGAGCCCGACCTTGCTGCCCTCGCGCTGGCGCAAGCGGGAGGCGATCTTTACGAGGCGGTGCTGCTGTTGCGCGCCTGGCGCACCACGCAGCCGCGCCTTACGATTGCCGAACCGGTCCTGCAAGACCAGCTTTTCACACATCGCCGGATATCGGCTGCGTTCAAGGATATTCCGGGCGGGCAGATCCTTGGCCCAAGCCTCGACTATGCACATCGTTTGTTGGCGACAGGCGTGCTGCAAGGCCAGCCCTATATGCCAACCCCCGTTGATCCCGCCGCCACGCCCGCCCCGGCGCATCAACCCTCACTGGCCGCATGGCAAAAAGCGCAGGGGCTGGTGGCAGACCCCGCCCGCACCGAGGTTGCTCCCGATGACATTCCCGACCTGACGCGGGAACCCCTGCTGTTTCCCGCCCAGCGTGCCCATACACTGCAAAGCCTGGCCCGCGCCGATACAGGCGGGATGCTGGCCTTGGGTTATTCCGCGATGCGCGGCTATGGTAACGCCCACCCCACGGTGAACGAATTGCGGCTGGCCGAGGCAGAGGTGCGCGTGCGCCATCCACGCGGCACGGTGTTTTCTGCAGGGCGCGTCAAGGTTTCACAGGCCGAGGTTACCTCAAAAGGCAAGTCAGGGCTGCTTGAGCTGGGATTCTGCGCCACGCTGGGCTGGAACGAGGTCAAGGTGATCTCGGGTGCCACGCTTGACCTGAACGCACCGGGTGCCGCCAAAGGATCGCCGGTCGAGGAAGAGTTCTTCCTTTACCACACAGAACCGGTCGAGGCGTCCGGCTTCTGCATCCACTTCAAGTTGCCGCATTATGTGACATTCCAATCCTCGCTTGATGCCCTGCGCGGGGCCAAAACGGCCACGCCCACCCAGCCGGAAAAGGTGCCCGCATGACCATCGCCACCCTGACCAGACCGTGGGAGGCGATGTCGTATGGCTTCCTCGACGCCTCGGCCAAGCGCGAACTGCGCCGCAAGATGCTGAAGGCCATCGCCGTGCCGGGCTGCCAGATGCCCTATGCCAGCCGCGAGGTGCCGATGGCGCGGGGCTGGGGGACAGGTGGCTTGCAAGTAACGCTTACGCTGCTGAAGCCATCCTCGGTGGTGAAGGTCATCGACCAAGGGGCCGACGACAGTGTCAACGCCGCCTCGATCCGGTCGTTCCTGTCCAAGGTTTCGGGTGCGCGCGAGACCTGGGATACGACCGAGGCCACCCTGATCCAAAGCCGCCACCGCATCCCCGAGGAACGGCTGCGGGCCGATCAGGTGCTTATCCTGCAAGTGCCGAACCCCGAACCCCTGCGGCCGGTCGAACCGAACATGTCCGTCGCCCGTCAAATGCACGCCGATGCCGATTACGGGCGGCTCTGGCTTATCCTGTACGAACAGATCGTGCGGTCTGGCCGGGTCATGCAGGGGGCGGCCTATCCGTCCTTGGTGAACGGGCGGCATGTGATGACGCCATCCCCCATCCCCCGCTGGGACGTGCCGAAACTGCACATGGCGCAGCATCTGACCTTCCTGTCCGCCGGGCGCGAAAAGCGGCTGTATGCTGTGCCGCCCTTTACGCGCGTCGAACCGCTGGTGTTTTCAGATGTGCCTTATCAGGTTGAGGACCATGCTGCCTTGACCTGCCACCGCTCTGGCATGACGGGCTATTTCATGAACGAGATCCCGCAAGAGGACGGCTCGTCGGCGTTCGAGCTTTCGGACAGTCATCTGGGCATCAAGGCGATCCGGCAGGCTGAGGGTGCGGCCGTCAAGATCGGCCCGACGTGGTATGAAAATGGAAAGATGCCGCAATGATCGCTTCCCCCACACTGACGCTGCAAGCCCCGCAACTGATGACGACCCCGCCACTGCTGACCATGACCGGCGTTTCGCGCCGTTATGGCGATGTGGTGGCGCTGCAGGATCTTTCGGCCACCGTTTATCCGGGCGAGGTTCTGGGGATCGTCGGCGAAAGCGGGTCTGGCAAGTCCACCCTTCTGCGGATGATGAACCTTGAAGATACGCCGGACGCAGGCGACTACCGGCTGGCGCTGCCCGATCTGCCCGGCAACCTGTTTGACCTTGACCGTTTCGCGCGCCGGATGCTGTGCGCCACGCGGATCGGCATCGTCTATCAGAACCCGCATCTTGGCCTTTTGATGAAGCACACCTCTAGCGGCAATGTTGCCGAACGCCTGCTGATCGCGGGGGAACGCAGCTTTGCCGCCCTGCGAGGCCGGGCGCGTGAGGCGCTGGACGCCTCTGAGTTCCCGCTGGACCGGATGGATGCGCGGCCGATCGAATTGTCAGGCGGCATGCAGCAGCGCGTGCAACTGGCCAAGGCGATTGCGCTCGAACCGGCGCTCCTGCTCTTGGACGAACCCACCACAGGCCTTGATGTATCCGTGCAGGCGCTGGTGCTTGATACGCTGAAACGCCTGCAGCGCGACCGGGCGATCACCATGGTCATCGTTTCCCACGATCTTGGCGTGATCCGCACCATGGCCGACCGGGTGATGGTGATGCGCCGGGGCAGGGTGGTGGAACAGGGGCTGGCCGACCAGATCTTTCAGGATCCGCAACACGCCTACACGCAACAACTCGTCCATGCCAAGCTGTGAGGTCCGCAATGCACCCGGTTCTTGAGGTTCGGAACCTCGCCAAGCAGTTTCAGATGCACCATCTGGGCCAGCGGCTGCATGCTTTCGACGGCATCAGCTTTACCTTGCAAGCTGGTGAGTTCCTTCTGTTGCGGGGGCCGAACGGGGTGGGCAAGTCCACCCTTCTGCGGACGCTCTACCGTAGCTACCTGCCGCGTGCGGGGCAAATCTGGTATCATACAGAGGAAGGCCGGATCGATCTGGCCACGGCGGCGGATGTGGATATCGCCCTTTTGCGGCGGCGAGAGATCGGCTTTGTAACCCAGTTTCTGATCGCCCGTCCCCGTGTGGCCGCCGAGGACATCGTCGCCGAACCTCTGCGCCGTGCGGGCATCGCTGCCCCCGAGGCCTTGGAGGAAGCGCGCCGCTGGCTGGCCGAGTTTGGCGTCAAGCGTGACCTTTGGCGGGCCTATCCCACCACCTTTTCCGGCGGGGAGCAGCAGAAGGTGAACCTAGCCCGCGCACTGATCCTGCCACAGAGATTGCTGCTGCTGGATGAACCAACCGCGTCCTTGGATGCAGGCGCGAGGGCGGCGCTGATCCGTCGGCTTGCCGACCTGAAGGCGGCAGGCGTGGCGATGATCGGGGTGTTCCACCATCCCGGCGATGTGGCAGGGCTGATCGACAGGGAAATCGAGTTGACCGCGAGAGAGGTGGCTGAAGATGTGGCTGTCTGATTTCTGCGTGGTCTTGGCCGACAGAGTAATCGACCGTGGCTCGGTCCGGGTCGAGGGCGGGCGGATTGCCGAGATTTCGGACAGCCCAATGCCCGGTGCGGCCTTGTCCGGTGACGGGTTGCTGCTTATGCCCGGCTTTGTCGATATGCATGGCGACATGGTGGAGCGGGAGGTGGAGCCGCGCCCCAATGTGCGGATGCCAATGGAACTGGGCCTGCGTGACCTTGACCGCAGGTTGGCTGCCGCAGGCGTGACCACCGCCTATGCCGCCGTCAGCTTTCACCCCGGCTCGGCCTATGGCCACATCCGCCACTTTGACCAGACAAGCGCGATCATCCGTGCGCTGAAATCGATGGGTAATGTGCTGAAGGTCGACCACAAGGTTCATGCCCGGTTCGAGATCACATTTCCCGATGCCTTGCGGGTGGTTGAAGGGCTGATTGCCGAGGGTGCCGTTGACCTTGTGTCGCTGACCGACCACACGCCGGGGCAAGGCCAATACCGCGACATCGAGGCGCATGTGGCCCGCGTTGCCCGTGAAAAGGGGCTGAGCCTGACGGATGCGGAAGGCGAAGTGGCCCGGCGTATCACCGAAAAACGCTCTACCGCTGGCGACATGGCCGCCACACTGCGCGCCATCTCGGCGACCTGCCGGGCGCATGGGGTGGCACTGGCCAGCCATGATGACGACACGGTGGAAAAGGTCGCGCTGATGCAGGCACTGGGGGCGGGGATCAGCGAGTTTCCGGTGACGGTCGAGGCCGCAACCGAAGCCCGCGCGCGCGGCCTTGCCACCGCGATGGGGGCACCGAATGCCCTGCGCGGGCAGTCCTATTCTGGCAACCTGTCGGCCCGGGCGGCGCATGGGCTTGGCCTGCTGGATATTCTCGCCTCGGACTACCACCCCTCGGCCCTGTTGCCCGCCATATTGGAACTGGCCAAGGCCGATGCGGCAGGTCTGTCCGGAGCCAGCCTTCTGGCAACTCTGAACCCCGCCCGCGCGCTGGGCCTGTCGGACCGTGGCGCGATCGCACCGGGAATGCTCGCCGATCTCGTGATCGCGGATGATGCCGGCATTGGCCATGTTCGGGCAACCTTGCGGCAGGGCCGCAAGATCTATTCGGACGGGTCAGTCATGTTGGCGATGGCGGCCTGAACCGGGGACCAAGGGAAAGCCCGTCGAGCCGACAGGACACCTATTCAACCAGCCCAAGCCTTTTCAGATAGGCGAATCCCTGCGGGATATGGGACTTGTTGTGCAGTTCCAGCACCAGATGCGGCGCGGCGGTGCAATCGGCCAGGGCGCGGAACACGGCGGCCCATTCGATCTCACCTTCTCCGGGGGGCCAGTGGCGGTCGGCATGGCCATCAACGTCCTGCAGATGCACATGCGCCAGCTGCGCCCCGGCATCGCGCACAAAGTAATCGACCGGCGGCGCCCCGGACATCCGCCGCGCAAGCTGGGCATGGCCGGTGTCAATGGAAAGCCCGATTGCCGGGCTGGCAAAGCTGTCAACCAGCGCGCGGCGGGTGGCGGGATCAACGTCTTCGATGTTTTCGATCACGATGGTGATCCCGGCCTCTTCGGCGCGTTTGACCACCGGGCCAAGGACTGTGTGGATGCGCGCCTGCTTTGTCTCGGCATATCCGGGCGATGCCAGCTTGTTGTTCTGATACCAGGCCCGATAGGGGGAATGCAGCACCATCTGCCGCGCGCCGATCGCTTCGGCGGCCTCAAGCGCGCGCAGAAAACGCGCGGTGATCAGGGGGCGCAGTTCGGCATCCTTGTTGTCTATATCAAGCCCTTCATACGGGCCATGAATGCCGACACGACCGCCGTGACCAGCAAGGGCCGCCCTTGCGGCTGCAATTCGATCGGCACGTTCATCGCCAAGCGCGGTATGGGTCATGAAATCCTGCAATTCGATGTCGCGCTGCGCGTCGAATAGCCAGTCACGGTGGTCTGCAATTTCGCTGATGCGCAGGCAGGCGCCTATCTTGAGCGGCAGCATGGGGCGTTCCTTTGTTTGATGCGGTTGATCCATAGGTACGTCAGTAAACGCGCCGCCCCTCGCGCCAGACTGCAACCACCTGATTGTGCACCCCCAGCCGCCGCACCTGCACCAGATCGGCGCGCAATCCGGGGGCAATCCGCCCCCGGTCGCTCAGCCCGGCCAGACGCGCGGGTGCGTCGGTGACCATGGCGATGGCGCGGGGCAGGTCCTGGGGCAGGCTGTCGTCAAGGCCGATGAAAAAGGCTGCGTCCAGCGGGCTGCGGGGGATGTAGTCAGAGGACAGGATATCGCAAAGGTCCGCCTCCAGCAGCGCGCGCAGCGAGACGTTGCCGGATTGTGAGCCTCCGCGCAAAAGGTTCGGGGCACCCATCACAACCGACAGGCCTAGCGCGCGGGCATGGGCGGCGGCTTCCAGCGTGGTGGGGAATTCGCTGACCACAGCCCCTTCGGCATTGGCCTGATCGACCTGCGCCACGGTGCGGTCATCGTGGCTCATCAACGGCAGACCCGCCGCCTGCGCGCGCGCCACCACATGCGCGCGCACCTCGGCCCCAACGCGGGCGGAGCGGTCCAGAAGTTCGGCCATCGCGGCGCGGGCGTCGGTCATTTCCAGCCCCATGTCCACGGCCATGCGGCCAAGCCAATGCTCGCGGTCGACGCTTTGCCGGTCGCCCGGCGTGTGGTCCATCACCGAGACCAACCGCACAAGCGGGCTAGAGATGGTGGCATCGGTCAGCGCAATTGTGTCGGGGTCACAAATCTCACACCGCAGATGCAAAAGGTGATCGCCGCGGAACAGCCCCTCGGCGCGGCCTCGCTCCAAAGCGGCCACCAGCGGCACCAGAAGATCGCGCCGTTCGGGGCGCTTCATTGACGCGCCGACGCACAGGCTGTCCAGCACCGTCGTCGTCCCGCCCGCGATCACCACCGCGTCATGGGCCATCAGGGCATTCAGGAAATCCCACTGGACGCCGGCACGCGGAAAGACATGCGCTTCGACATGGTCGGTGTGGACATCGACGATACCGGGGATCAGGAAATCGCCTGCGAGGTCGGTTGCCCCTGCGGGCCGCGCACCGGGGCGCAGGGCGGTGATAAGCCCTCCTTCCAGATCAACAGCGCCTTCAAACACGCCCTCGGGTGTGATGATCTGCGCCCCTGCCAGCGTCTGGTTCGGTCCTGTCGTATCAAGCATGTCGTTCACTCGCTTCGTTTTCGTGCCCATTTGGCCGTTGTTTCCCAGGCAATCTCTATCGCCCCGTGCTCTAGGCCATGTTCGGCGCAGATTGCCGTCAGATCTGCCATGACCCGGGACAGGCCGATCCGCCGGACCACCCCCCACAGGGTGGACCGCGTCAGGTAAAGGTCGATCAGGCCGCGCGCGGTCAGGTTATTCGACCAGTGATAGGTGGAGGACCGCGCGGTCATGAAGCCGGGCAATTGCGCAAGGTCACGCACCACCGGCTCTTTGCGGGCTTCGCGGCGGGCAAGGTCTGGCGTCTCGGTGGAATGTGTCTCGATATACCGGTCAAAGGCTTGGATGACCGGGATGGGTCTGCGCCGGTTGCGGATCAGCGCCAAAACCCCACCGGGGGCAAGCACGCGTGCGGTCTCGGCATGAAATCGCGGCATGTCAAACCAGTGAAATGCCGTGCAGGCCACGATCAGCGCGGCAAATCCACCGGGCAGTTTCATGTCTTCGGCGGTCGCTTCGGCCACATGTACATCCGGGGCCTTTGAAAACCGCCGGGACAGGACGCGGCGCATGTCGCGCCCCGGCTCGATCGCAATGTAGCGCCACTCGGCGCCAAGGGCATCGCGCAGCGAGGCGGTCGAATTGCCGGGACCGGCGCCCACATCCACCGCCACCCTTATTGGGCAGCGCAGGTCGGCCAGCAGGGCCTGAAACGCAACCGCGGGATAGCCGGGGCGGTGCATTTCATAGGCTTCTGCCAAGCCGTCAAATCGGTCTGCCCCGTCCGTCATGACCTAGCCCGCAGCAATCGCGCCATAGGCGGCACGGCCGTTGACCAGGCAGTGCCGCACAACCGGCGTGTGGCCTTCGGGCCAGTCCAGAAGCACCAGATCCGCCCGGCGACAAACTGCGATTTCGCCACGGTCGGCAAGGCCAAGCGCTGCTGCGGGATTGCCTGCGACCAGCTTCCACAGATCGGGCAAATGGCCGATCCCGTCGGCCTGCAACCGTGCCACGGCGGCAAGCATCGCGGGGTAGTAGTAGTCTGACGCAAGAATATCGCACAGCCCGGCCGCCACCATATCCGCCGCCCCGGGTGACCCTAGGTGACTGCCGCCGCGTGCCGCGTTCGGGGCACCGAACACGATCCAGTCGCCTGCCTCACGCGCGGACCGGGCCACGGCCATGTTCATCGGGAATTCCGAAATCCGCGCGCCATGGCCGCGATAGTAGTCGCGCGTTTTGGGCTGGCTGTCATCGTGGCTAAGCATTGGGGCGCAAACCGCTCCTGCCTTTCTGCCAGCCTCGGCAATGACCGCCGGAACATCCAGGCGGCGCTTCCAGATGTCGCGCATCAGGCCGATGAACGCCGAGATCTCCATCCCCGACCGCTTGGCACGGCTTTCCATCTTCGCGGCAAAACCGGGGCTGTCCATGTCAACCACGGGAAAGCCGGGGTCGTGGTCAAAGGGCCGGTCCTGCATCGCTACGGAGGGGTGCAGCATACCCATCGTCGTATGGTCGTTGAAGGCCAGCGCTGGCAGCAACGGCCCCGCAAGGGCAGCATCAATCAGCGGCAACGCCTCGAAGCAGAAGGTCTCCCACCGCAGTTGCACCCGGTTTTCAACGGTTAGACGGGGGGCAAGCGCGGCAAGTGCCGCGACCACCTCTTGACCGATGGCGACCGAGCGCAGGCCAGGCTCCCAGCTGAGTGTCAGGGCATGATAGGCGGTCGCGATGCCGTTGGCCGCCAGTTGCCGGTCGGTTTCCAGCAAAGCGGCCTCGGTCGGGATCATCACGCCGGGGCGGGGCATCAGCTGGCGTTCAAACGCATCCCCGTGGATGTCGACCATGGCTGGCGCAAGGATCATGCCGCGCCCGTCAATCACCCGAGCGCCGTCGCGCGGGCCATCGATAGCCGCGATTTCGCCGTTTTCCACGCGCACTGAAACCTGCGCCACCATGTCGGGCAGAACAACCGACGCCCCTTCAATGACGATCGCTTCCACTTACAGACGCTCCAGCACCAGATGCCAATGCCATGATCCGGGCGTCTCATGCTCGCGGTCTTCCAGACGGCAGACCTCGAAGGCGGAAAACAATTCCAGCAGATCGCGCCCGTTGCAGAAGTAATGCGGGTGGATCTTGTCGCCCGGACCTTCAAACACCCAAGTATTGCGCGAGATTTCGCGCCCCGGAGCCTTGGCCAATTCGACGGGCACACGACGTGCCGAAAGCATGGTGCCAAGGAAAGTGCCGCCGGGTTTCAGGACGCGGGCAATCTCGGCGATGGACTCGCGCAGCACCACCTCATCCCCATGGTAGATCACGTTCCACGATAGCACATGGTCGAACAGCCCGTCGTCAAAGGGCAGGTCGGTCATCATGCCGATGCGGGCGTCAACGGCAAGGCCCTCGGCCCCGGCGATGCGGGTGATCTCGGCGATCCCTTCGGGGGCGGCGTCAAGGGCTGACACGGCAAAGCCCTGCCGCGCAAGGGCCAGAGCATGACGCCCCACGCCTGCACCAAGGTCCAGCACTGCCGCACCCGGTGGCAGGTTTTCAGCAAAATCCATCACCTCGGCTTCGGGGCGTTCCCATTTCGAGGTGCCATCGGCCTTGGCCCATTCCGTGCCCCAGTAGGCATGTGCGGTATCGGTCTTCATCGTGCTGTTCCTATGATCTTCTGGCGCAGGACCGCGCCGATTTGTTCCACCCCAATGACCACCACAGCAATCATCAGGATCACGGTCAGGGCGGTCGGGTAATCGAAAAGGTCAAAGCCCACCTTCAGCTCGATCCCGATGCCGCCCGCGCCGACAAGGCCAAGGATGGTCGAGGATCGCACCGCCTTTTCCAGCCCGAATAGGGATGTGGAAATGAAGGCGGGCATGGCGGCCGGGATGATCGCGCTGGCGGCAATGTCGATACGCTTGGCCCCGGTGGCGGTCAGCGCCTCGGCCGGGCCGGGGTCGGTGTTTTCCATGTCATCGGCAAAAAAGCGGCCGCAAAAGCCGATGGTGTCGATGGCGATGGCCAGCATCCCCGCAAAGGGACCAAGGCCGACCGCTACCACAAACACCAGCGCCCAGGCCAGATCCGGCACCGCGCGGATGAAACCCAGAAGCACGCGCACCACTTGGTTGATGCCGCGCCCGACCAGCACATTGCGGGCGGCCAACAGGGCAATCGGCAGCGACAGGACAATGCCAATCGCCGCACCGGCCACGGCGATCTGCAAGGTTTCCACCATCTTCCACGCCAGCCGGTCGAGATTATGGGTTGATGGCGGCCAGGCGCGCGAAAAGAAGTCGGCCAGTTTTGGCGGTGAGGACAAAAGCCGGTCCATCGACCAGCCCGCACCTTCCAGCGACCAAAGGACCACCAGCGCCACGACGACATAGCTGACAAAGCCAAGGCCACCCGGACGGGCAAAGCGGTGGGGCAGGGGGTGCGACGGGTTATGCATAGAGTTGCGCCATTTCCTTGGGTGTCACGTCGGCTGATGCCGCATCAATGGCAATTCGCCCGCCCTGCAAGCCAAGGATGCGGTCGCCATAGGAAAGAGCGTGCTGGACGTTGTGCGAGGTGAACAGGACCGTAACGCCTTCACGCTTCACCAGCGACATGAACAGCGCCATCACCTCTTCGCCCGCCTGTGGGTCGAGCGAGGCGCAGGGTTCGTCCGCCACCAGAAATCGCGGGTTGCCGACCAGCGCGCGAGCAATCGCCACCCGCTGACTTTGCCCGCCCGAAAGCTGATCCGCCCGCCGCAGAGCGAGGTCGGCCAGCCCGACCTTGGTCAAGGTAGCCATCGCTGCGGTACGCGCCTCGGCCGGAGCCAAACCTTGCATCCAGTAGCGCGGCCCGGAATGGCGGCCCAGAAGGCCGTGGATGACATTGGAAAGCACCGACAGACGCGGCACCAGATTGTGTTTCTGCCCGACCAGCCCGGTCCGCGCCCGCAAGGCACGGCGTGCGGCACCGCCAAGATCGGTCAGCTTTTCACCCAGCAGCGAAACCTCGCCCGCGTCCGGGGCGATCAGCCCCAGACAGCAGCGCAGTAGCGTGGATTTGCCGGTCCCATTGGCCCCGACAAGCGCCACGCAATCGCCCTGAGTAATGCTGAACTCAAGGCCAGAGAACACGGGAGCACCCGAGCCAAAGCGTTTGGCCAGTTCTTTGGCCTGCAGGTCAAGAACCTGCAGACCGCCTTGGGTTACACCCCGCCGAAGGCCGGGCCGGTCAAGCGGCACCGGATCATTCCCCTAGGAACTTGTCGAACTGCGGATAGCCTGCCGAGGTATACATCGAGCGCACCACGTCATAGCTTGCGTCTTCGATCGTCACGAGGTCCATGCCCAGATACTTGCCATTTTCTTCATGCGTGGTGATCGCAGTGATGATCTCGGCCTTGTTGCCGATGATCTTGTCGCGGACCATCGCCTGCACTTCGGCGGGGACATGGGCACCGGCCAGCAGCATGTCGTTGGGCAGATCGCCCGACCGCGCCAGAACCTTGAAGAAGCCGTAGGGAACCGAGGTGTCCTTGTCACGGGCCGAGGAAATCCACGACCCCTCATTGATCCCGATGGCGGCCACGTCGCCTGCCTTCAGCGCCTCATGGGCGATGTTGCGGGCGGTGTGCACGGCTTCGATGTCGGTGACCGGGCTGACACCATAGTCAGCCATCAACTGCATCGGGCACAGCATGTTCGAGGTGGACCCGATGTCGCCGAAAGCGACCTTTTGACCTTTCAACCCGGACATAGTGTCGATGCCCGCATCGGCACGCACAATGATGGCGCAGCGATAGTCGGGGCGGCCAAAGCCGATCAGCGGAGTCGCTTCCGTCAGCGTGTTAATGACAATGTATTCTGCCGGGCCAGTGATGACGAAATCAACCGTCTCGCCACGCAGTGCCTCGGCAGCGGCGGTGCGCGAAGACACCGGGAAGAAATCGAAGGTCTCGCCGGTGGCCGCTTCGAGGGCGGTTTTGAACGGCCCCCACTCGGCCTGCAGACGCTCCAGCCCTTCGACATCCGTGACGGCAATGTTCCAGGTCTCGGCAAAGGCGGCGGTTGCACTGACAGCGGCAAGCGCCGTCCCGATCATGAGCGACTTGAGCGACATTATGGTCCTCCGGTATGAAGTTGTTCGAACGAATTTCTAGGTGTGGCCGGTAACGCCGCTGCGATGCCTGTGTGAATTTAACCCGACGCGCGCATGACGCTTTTGCGACGGCCCTCGTCCCGCATGGCAAGGGGGATTTCGGAAGGCTTTGGTTTGGCGAAAGGACTTTTGCCTGCACGCCGACCCTTTTCGGCGCCAAGCGTTTTTGAACGGCAAAAAGGGCATGGCAGAAGTGCATTTCCGCCCGAGCAAAGGTGTGTCCGGCAGATTTCGCTGGGGAAAAACAGGCCATCTTGGCCAAGTGTCTGAAACCTAAAGGTTCAGATTTCTGTCGTTACGCAACGGTCAAGATTCCGAGTCGAAATATTCATTCGGATGATGTTGGCCTGTCGCACTGCGCTGGCAGACCTTGAGCATGGAAAAACACATGCTCTCTCTTGCTGGCCTTGGCCGCACGTTCAACACCACCCGCGCGGTGGACAATGTCACGCTGGATATCCGCCCGGGTGAATTCGTGGGCGTGATCGGTCGATCGGGGGCGGGGAAATCCACGCTGTTGCGCTTGATTAACCGGCTGATCGACCCGACGTCGGGCCGGGTAACCTTTGGCGGAACCGATGTCACCGCGTTGAGGGGCCGCGCCCTTCGGCAATGGCGGCGCGATTGCGCGATGATCTTCCAGCAGTTCAATCTGGTGGAACGGATGGACGTTCTGACGAACGTGTTGGTCGGTCGGCTGGCGGATCACGGCTTTCTGTCGTCGATGGCGATGCGCTTTTCAGATGCCGAGCGCACGCTGGCCATTCGTGCGCTTGACAGGCTGGAGCTTGCGCCTCAGGCGTTGCAGCGTGCAGGTACGCTGTCGGGTGGGCAACAGCAGCGTGTGGCCATCGCCCGCGCGCTGGTGCAGAACCCGCGCATCATGCTGGCGGATGAACCGATTGCCAGCCTTGATCCCGGCAACGCCACTCGGGTGATGGAGGCCCTGCGCAGCATCAACCGCGACGACGGCATCACTGTGCTGGTCAACCTGCACACACTTGATACCGCACGCGCCTATTGCCATCGCATCATAGCGATGCGCGATGGCCGGGTGTTCTTTGACGGCACCCCCCGGCAACTGACCAACGATGTCGTGCGCGACATTTACGGCAGCGATGGCCTGACCGAGTTCAACGAGGCTGTCACATCTACCGCTGCCATCCCCCATCGCCTCCGCGAGACTGCCTGAATTTCCTCAAAGATGGAGTCCTACCATGCGTTTGCTTGCCACCACTGCCCTGATCGCCCTGACGGCATTGCCCGCCGTTGCTCAAGACTGGAAGACAGATTACCGCATCGTTCGCTTTGGCATTCTGTCGGGCGAGAATGAGGCCGACCGGATCGCGCGTTATGAACCGATGGTTGCCTATCTGAAAGAAAAGCTTGGCGTCGACATCGAGATTTTCAGCGCCGGCAATTATGACGGTGTTGTTCAGGCGCTTGCCGCCGGCCAGATCGAATTCTCATGGCTTGGGCCATCAGCCTATGCCGCTGCTTGGACAGAAACCAACGGCGGTGTGGTGCCGTTGTTCACTTCTCAGCAGAATGATGACTCGGTCGGCTATTACAGCGTGGTCGCCACCCGCTGCGATGCCGGATACAACACCATCGACGATCTGAAGGGCAAGACCATGGCCTTTGCAGATCCTGACAGCGCATCGGGCTATACCGTTCCCTACTATAACCTGCATGCGCAGGGTTATGTTCCCGAAGAATTCTTCGGTGCCGTTCCGTTCTCGGGCAGCCACGAAGCCGGGATCATGGGTGTGGTCAACGGCCAGTTTGACGGTGCCGCAACGCACTGGACCAATGAAACCGCCGGAAACATTCAGCGCATGGTGTCCAAGGACATGATCAAGGAGGGCGATGTCTGCATCGTCTGGACCAGCCCTCTGATCATGGCAAGCCCGTTCACCGCGCGGACCAACCTGCCCGCCGGGCTGATCGAAGACATGAAGAAGGTCATGATGGCCATGCCGACCGACGCGCCAGAGGTGTTCAAGCAGGTCAGCGGCGGCGAAGCCTCGACATCCAAGGCTTATGTTCCCGTGACGCATGAACAGTACCAAATCCTGATCGACATGCGCAACTGGTTCAAAGCCAACCGCCGCAGCTGATCCCCGATGCCAAATGCGGGCGGGCCAGTGGCTCGCCCGCCACTTTTCGGGGAGCCCTGAATGTCCACCGCCATCCTTGCCTTCGAGCGCGACTATGCGCAGCACCGCCGCAAGGCGCGGCTGACCTTTGTGAGCGTCACCGTCGTGCTTGCCGTGCTGTTCCTGCTGACGGCCGAAGCCTCTAACTTTTTCAAGATCACGCAAGTTACCCTTGCCGATGGCAGCCGCGCCGAGCGCTGGGTGATTGGTGCTGGTCTGCCGCGCTTGGGCGAATACCTCGCAAAGACAATTCCAGACCTGTCATGGGCCACCTTGGGCAGCGATCTTGCGGTCTGGTTCGGGCGCTGGCAAATCTGGGCCAAGTTGTTGCTGGAAACGGTGCTGATCGCCTTTATGGCGACGGTCTTTGGCGTCGTCGGCGGGTTCCTTTTGTCATTTCCCGCCGCGCGCAACCTTGCGCCCAACGGCTGGGTCCTGTGGCTGTCGCGCCGGTATCTGGAAATCGCCCGGACGGTTCCGGAACTGGTCTTCGCGCTGATCTTCGTGTTCTGCTTTGGCGTCGGGCCTTTGGCCGGGGTGCTGGCCATCGGGCTGCACACCGCTGGCGCTTTGGGTAAGCTT
Source organism: Pseudotabrizicola alkalilacus (assembly GCF_003443995.1). GTDB lineage: Bacteria > Pseudomonadota > Alphaproteobacteria > Rhodobacterales > Rhodobacteraceae > Pseudotabrizicola > Pseudotabrizicola alkalilacus. Next base: position 30,451 of record NZ_QWEY01000008.1, on the reverse strand, counting down.
TATTCGGAAGCGAATGAAAACATCGACATGCGGCCGCTTGACGGGGTCAAGGCTGCGGGTGGGTCGTGGTTCGACATGATCCGCTATGGGGCCGTGCCGCAGGTTCTGCCCAACGTGCTAAGCTATACGCTTTTGCGGTTCGAGATCAACGTCCGCGCCTCGTCCATCATCGGTTATGTCGGTGCCGGGGGGCTGGGGCAGGAGTTCCGCACAGCAATGTCCTATCAGGAATACACCGACCTCTCTGCGCTGTTCGTCATCATCCTTGTCACCGTCATCGTCATCGACCGCGCGTCCGAGGCTCTGCGCCACCGCGTCATCGGGATCGGAGCCGCCACATGACCCCGCAAAGCGTTCACGCCGACGATATCGAACGTGCCCGCGCCGAGCACCCGCTGGCGTTCCGCGCGCCCCTGCCAGTCCGCCTTCGCCGCATCGCCCTTTGGGCCGGATTTGCGCTGCTGTTCGGCTGGTGCCTTTATGCTTTCGACTTTTCCCCTTTCCGCATCTGGGAGGGGCTTGGTCGTCTGGGCCGCGTGCTATCCTTCATGTTCCCGCCCCATGTCTGGACCACCTGGCAGGAATTTTCCGACATCCTTAAAGGTCTGGGCGAAACCTTGTCGATGGCCTTTCTGGGCACGCTTCTGGGCGCGGTCTTTGCCTTTCCGCTGTGCTTTCTGGGGGCCAAGAATATCAACCGCCTTCCGTTACTGCGCTTCACCGTGCGGCGCGGGTTCGACATCATCCGCGCGTTTGAAACCCTGATCCTTGCGCTGATTTTCATCCGGGCCTTCGGCCTTGGGCCGCTGGCAGGCGTGCTGGCCATTGCTGTTGGTGAAATCGGGGTGCTGGCCAAGCTGTATGCCGAAGCGATCGAGAACACGTCGAACAAATCGGTGGATGGCGTGGTGGCATCCGGGGGCAGTCGCACGCAGTCGCTCCGCTTTGCTGTGTTGCCGCAGGTCTGGCCCGTGCTTTTGTCGATCACGCTTTACAATTTCGAATCCAACGTCCGGTCGGGGACAATCCTTGGCATCGTCGGGGCAGGGGGGATTGGGTTCCTCCTCGCCGACCGGATCGGTGCCTATCGCTGGGACGAGGCATGGTCGATCATCTTCCTGATCATCGCCATGGTCTATCTGATCGACTGGCTCTCGGGCCTGATCCGCGCACGCTTCATCGGCACGTGGGAGGGTGCAAGGTGATGGGTTACACGGTCGAAATGATGCTGGACGACCCCCGCGCAGAATTCATCGCTCCCGCCGGTCTGGACACCCCCTTGTCGCGCGCGCTGGGCCTTAGCGTTTCTGGCGGGCAGGTCCGGTGGTGGACCGAAGCTCAGACGGGCCAGAGCTTCGCCCGCATCGCGCCCGAGGGTGGGCCGTTGAAGTTGCGCTTTACGTTTGACGGAAAACCGACCGCCTACCCCGAGGCGATCTTCCGTCCTTCCTCCTCCCGCTACACCCGCGCAGCCGCCAGCTTGCTGGCCGAAGTTGCAGATCTTGGCACCGGGCCGAGCCAAATCGCCCGCGCCGTGGCGCAAAAGTTCGACTACGGCCACCCTGACAAACGGTTCTACGACGGGCATGACGATAGCCTGCCAGCCTTGGGCTGCGACCGTGCGGCGGGATCCTGCGTCGATATCAACATGTACTTCCTTGCTGCCCTTCGCGCTGCGGGCGTCGAGGCGGGCTACATCGCCGGGGCGTTCTTTCCGGCAGAGAAGGGCGACTGGTGCCGCGATGGCCATTGCTGGATCGTGACCCGGACGGCAGAGGGGGTGCAGGAATGGGACATCGCCCACCACCTGAAGATGGGCACGCGTGACATCGCGCCGGGTCTGAACCCCAAGCCCGGCTTTCGCGCGGCGCTGTCCCACAGCCTCGGGCTGACGATGCCGGGAGGCGGCATGATCAAACTTCTGGCCGAGCCGGTCTTGGCCGAAGCACCCCACCGCTATGTCCCGACCCGGATGATCCGGTTGCAGCACCCAGACATCCCGGCAGGCCCGCTGCGACCCCAACTTGACAGCGTGATGCCGTGAAACTCCTGACAGAAGCACCCAACGTCCACGAAACCGCCACGCTGGTTGATTGCGCTTTGGGCAAATGGACAGAGGTCATGGCGCATGTAACCATGCGCGAGGTCACCTTTGGCGACTATTCCTACATCGTGCGTGGCGGCAACGTGGTCTGGTCCACCATCGGAAAGTTCTGCTCCATCGCCGAGGGCGCACGGATCAATCCGGGCAACCATGCGACCTGGCGGGCGGCCCAGCACCACTTCACCTACCGCGCCGCGCAGTTCGGCCTGGGCGAGGATGACGACGCCTTCTTCCAGTGGCGCCGCGACCACTGGGTCACCATCGGTCACGATGTCTGGATTGGCCACGGCGTCACCATCCTTCCCGGCGTGACCGTGGGCTCTGGCGCGGTCATCGGTGCTGGCGCCGTCGTCTCCAAGGATGTGGCCCCCTATGAGATCGTCGGCGGTGTTCCCGCGCGGCACCTGAAATGGCGGTTCGCTGCCCCGCAGGCCGAAGTGCTTCATGCCATTGCCTGGTGGGATTGGGATCACGCGGCACTGAAGGCTGCCCTGCCCGATATCCGGGTGATGGACATTGACGCCTTCATCGAAAAGTATCGCTGAACCCTGCGGCCCCACCCCCGCAATACAGTCGGAACACCCACGATGGAGACCCTGCCTCGGATTGCCCTGGCTCTTTTGATCGGGACGGCAGGCGGTGCGGTGTTCTACCATCAGCCGGCGATATCACTGGAGCGTAGCCTAGTTCTTCTCGCGCGCGGCTTATATCGATGGTGAAATCCTTGCCGATCAGTCGCAGCATCTGTCACATTCGGCGATCTACCGGCACTTTCGGTCCAAGGCAGATATCTTCGACGCCTTGGCTGCACGGACCATGGATGAGGAGGCCGAACTGGCGGCCCGTTTCGTGATCGCCGATGGTTCTGCAGGCGACAGGTTGCGCGGTCTCGTCCTGGCGCTCCATCGCAGCAAACGCGCCAAGCTGGGGGATGACCCGGAGATCCACGGCCTCTACCGCCGGATCGTGACGGAGCGCCCCGACCTCGTTGCCGACTATGCGCGACGCATGACCGAGCTTGTGCGGCAGGTGTTGAACGATGGGGTATCACGGGGCGAGTTCCTTGTCCCTGACCTCGACGCCGCTGCCGGTGTGGTTCGCGACGCGGTTACGGTCTTCATCCATCCCGCCCATGTGGAGCAGGCTGTCTTGGCCGGGCTGGATATGGAACCAAGGCTTCAAGCGGTGATGGATGCCCTGGTCGTGGCTTTCGCGGCTACCAGGCGGGCGTGATCGGTAACCCATGCAGATCGCCCCCTTCCTGCCCAAGCTACCCAGGGGCCCAGCGGGTCGGCGGAACTTACTCTGCGATTTATACCTCAAGCTGGGCGCACAGAGTTCATCTGCGGGCCCGCCGCCTGCGCCTCGTAATGGGCGAGCCGTTCGGCATGTTCGGCGACCCGGTCGACCCAGCGCAGAGCGTCGGTTTCGCGAAAGACCTCCACCGGGCTGATCATGCCGGCATGTTCGCGCAACAGCGCCCCGCGTCGGTGCCGCAGGGCAAAACCCCGAATGCGAGCAAACAGCCGGGCGGCCTGACCGACCTTGCGCTGCTTGGCCAGGGCTGCGGCAATGGCCCGAGCAGGTCGGGCAAGTCGTGGACTGTCGGCCAGATGAGCGATACGGTCCAACTCTTCGCTTCGCGAGGTCAACCGGGTGATATGGTCGGTCAGATGCATCAGCGCTGCCATCCGGTTAAGCAGCTCTGGCCGGTCTGGTGGCAAATGAAGTCGTGAAAGCCAGGTCTCCAGCGCCTTGCGCGCGGGCTCCACCTTGTTGGGCAGCGCGGCCAAGGGGCGCAGATCGCGCGCGTCTTGCGGGGCCAGTGCGGCCTGCAACGCCTGTCCGATGGCCTCGGTGATGGCCGTGGCCGTGCGCGCGGCGGCATCCAGCGCGGTGCCGCTGTCTGCCAGAAGCTGCGGGTCCAGCGCCATGGCCAGTGTAACCGGCCGGTCTGGCACCAGCCAGGTCACCAGCGCTCCAAAGGGTTTAGTCAACGGCAGAAACAAGGCTGCTCCCAACACATTCAATGCGGTGTGGAACAAGACCAGTGCTGTCTGATCATCTGGCCCGGTCACCGGGTTGTGCAAGAGCGGTGCCAGCAGGTTGAGCAGCGAAAACGCAAGCAGGGCCGAGATGAAGTTGAACAGCAGGTTGGCAAGGGCTGCCCGCAGCATCTCGCTGCCGCCACCCAGACTGGCCAGAAACCCCGTCAGGGTGGTGCCCATGTTCATGCCTACCACCATCGCCGCCGCCTGACCAAAGCTCAGCGTGCCCGATCCCAGCAGGACAAGGGTCAGCGCAATCCCGGCAGATGAGCTTTGCATGATCGCGACAAGGACCAGTCCAATCGCAGCCATCGCCAGCCGTCCGGCCCAGGTGTCCCCAGGCAGCCAGTCGAGTGGCACAAAGTCCTCGACCCCCGCCGAAGCGGCCTGCATCAGGTCCAGCCCTATGAAAAGCAGCGATAGCCCTGCCAGCATCCGGCCCAGCCTTGCCAACTGGCCCTCACCAAGGATCCCCATCAAGGACGCGACGAACAAAACGGGCAGAGCAACGACTCCCAGCTTAAGCTTCACCCCGACCAGCATGATGATCCAGCCGGTCACAGTCGTCCCGATGTTGGCGCCATAGATCACGCCCAGCGATTGCGAAAAGCTGATCAACCCGGCGCCGACAAAGCCAATGGTCATCACCGTGACGGCCGTTGAGGACTGGACGACAGCGGTAATGCCTGCCCCGGTCAGCACGCCGCGCAAAGGGCTGGATGTCACGCGCAACAACCAGCGCCGCAACCCCTCACCGGCAAGCGACCGCAGTGCTGCAGTCAACGTCTCCATCCCGAACAGGAAGAGTCCAATTCCGCCCAGAAACCCAAGTATGCCACCCGTCATGGAGCAACCTTGCCGCAGGCGTTTTCGCTTTGCAATCCGGGCTTTCTCGCCATTGGCGTCCACGTCCGGAATGCGGCCATCCTGTTCATCCCCCCAACCCGAGCCGGTTCTGCTTTTTGATTTCGATCAGCGCGAAGAAGGCCGCGCCGATGCCGACAACGACAACGAGCACTCCGTCCATCAGCGGGACAGATGCGGTGCTCAGTATAGCTTGCAACGGCGGCACGTAGGCAACGGCAAACGGTGCGGCAGTGACTGCGACGCCCCCCGTCCAGACGGTTTGCGTTCCCTTGACCGCTTCCAGGTCAGCGAGGTCCCGTGAATGTTGGAATGAAGTAAAGGTGGAAGGTCTTCAGCACGACCAGAGTGTTCATCGCGATGGTCTGTGAAAGGGCGCGCGAGTAGCCTACCTGTCGGACTGAAGGCTGACGGCCACGCCATCCGCGACAAGATCACTGGGGTGCAGGATCACCTGATCGCCCGCCTTCACTCCGGACAGGACCTGCGCAAAGCTCTCGTTGCGTTCACCCAGGGTGATGATCTGCAATAGCGCGCGCCCGTCCTGTACAGCATAGGTTGCCCAGTCAGACCCGTCGCGGAACAGGGCACCCACCGGGATCGACAGCACACCATCGCCTTTCCAAAGGTTGATGTGGGCGATAACGCGGAAACCGTGGCCCAGAAGCTGCCAATCCGCCGGATTCCCGCGTAGGGTCAGGATCACCCTGACCCGCTGCTCGTCAATGCCAAGCGCCGACACCCTGGTTCTGGCTGAAGGTTCGATACGCTCGACCCGCGCCGTTATGGGCGCGCCGCCCCAGCCGGTGATCTGCGCCTCGGATCCCTCGCGCACCCGCACGGCATCGCGCGACAGCAGGTCCACCGTGATCTCAAGGTTGCCGGGATTGCCGATCTCCATGATCGGGGTGCCGGGCTGCACCACCTGTTCGTTTTCGGTCAGCACCCGCAGAACCCGCCCCGAAACCGGGGCGATGATATCCACGCAGCAGGCTTCGGCACCGTAGGGATCGCCAGTGCCAAGAACGGCCTCGGCACTTTCCAACTCGCGCTGACGCACTGCGAGATTGGCCCTGGCGCTGTCAATGGCAGCCTGGGCGGTTCTTTGTTCCAAAATGGTGGCGTCCAGCACCCGCTGCGAGATGGCCGCCCTTTCAAATAGCGCGCGGGACCGGTCGGCCTCTGCGGTTTTGAACTCCAGCGCAGCCTCGGCTTGCGCCACCTGTGCTGCCGCCAGATCGACGGCAGATTGTGCGGCCGATCTGGTCGCCTCTGCCACGCTGCGCGCGCGCGAATCCAGCAGGGCAGGGGCCGCCGGGCCGATCACCGCCACCACGGTCTTTTGGGCATAGACCGGGTCACCGGCATGCAGGTCGATCCGCCGTAGCTTGCCGCCGATCGTGGCCGAGATGGTGAACACTTCGCGGATGCGTGCCTCACCCTCTTCGAGGACCGCAACTTCCAGATTGCGTGGCGCAACGTTGGCCACCTCGACTTCGACCGGCCGCGGCAGGAAGGCCCAGACGATCCCGGCAATCAGGGCCAGAACAGCAATCGCAAGGATCAGGCGGCGCATGGGTCATTCCCTCGTTTTCAGAACCTCGACCATGTCGAGGTTGTTGATCCGTCCCCGGATGGCCCAGGCCGAGGCCAGGGCGGCGACACAGACGATCAGGCTGGCGGTCACATAGACTTCGGGTCCGATGACAAAGGGCACCCGGTAAAGGTCGGACGAAAAGGCCTGGACCATGCCAAAGGCGATGACATAGCCGAACAACCAGCCGACGGGTTGCGCAGCCAGGACAACCGTGGCCAATTCGCCGAACAGGATGCCCGATACCTCGCCACGGGTGAACCCCAGCACCCGCAGGCTGGCCAGTTCACGGCCCTGTTCGGACAGCGCAATGCGGGCAAAGTTGTAGACCACCCCAACGGAGATGATTGCCGCCAGCCCGACATAGACGGTGATCATCACTGTGATGTTTTCCGCCAGTGTTTCCTTGAAGCGCGCCACGGTCAGGGCGGTAACCGCCACAAAGCCGGTCTTGGGTGTGGTTTTTGCGGCAACATAGAACGCCTCTTGTCCCGTTTCGTCGATCTGCAGGGCTACCCCCGAGATCAACGCCCCTTCGCCCATGACCCGGTTCAGCGCGGTGATCTCCATCGCGGCTCCAAGACCCACATAGCCCAGCGACAGGCCACTCACCGGCAGGGTGACCGTGCGGCGCGCGCCTTCCAGAAACTCGACCGTCACGCGGTCACCGGGGCGAACGGCCAAGGCTTCGGCCAGCGCTTCGGACAGGATCAACCCCGCCTCTGGCATCGCCATGGGGCGCAGATCGGGGGCCAGCACGCGCGACAGTGTGGGTGTTTCCGGCTTGCCCATGATCGACAGCTTGCGCGACAGGGCGCGGTGGCTGATCCGGGCGGCCACGGCGCGAAACGGCTCTGCCGCCAGAACGCCCGGCATCTGGCGGGCGGCAAACAGCGCGCGCGCTGGTTCGGGCGCGCCAAAGGCCACCAGCGCATCATGCCGTTCAGCGCGGGTAAAGGTGACGTCGATCATGTGGTTGATTGACCCGAAGGACCACAGCGAGGCGACAAGGATCGCCACCGCCATGGCAACGCCAAAGGTGCCGGATGCGGTCCGCAGCGGCCAGCGGAACAGATGCCGCGTGACCATCACCCCGGTCTGGCGCAAGGCGAACAGCCGACGGAAGGCCCCCATCCGCGCCCGGTAGTCGGCCGGAGCAGGCGGCGACATCGCCACGGCGGGTGGCAGGGCCACGGCAACACGCACGGCCAACAGCGCCCCGGCCACGGCAGCGGCCACGGTGACAGCGGCCGCCAGCCCGTAGATCTGGGGATCGCGGGTAAAGATCAGGAACGGGAACGAAAAGAAGCGGGCATAAAGTTGTGCCAGACCAACCCCAAGCCAGACGCCGGCAGAAATGCCAATGACGATGCCCAGTGCTGCGATTGCCAGCACGAACTCGACATAATGCTGCGCGATGGCCCGCGACGAATAGCCGATGGCCTTCAACAGCCCGATCTGCTCACGCTCCAGCGTGATGAGACGTGACAGGGTGATGTTCACCAGCATCGCCGCGACCAGAAGGAAGATCGGCGGCAGCACCTTGACCATGGCGCTCAGTTGCTTCAGCTCGGCATCCAGAAAGGCATGCGAAATCTGATCTTTGCGCGCCACCGCTCCGGCCCCGCCATAAGGCGCGGTCAGCCGGTCAAGCGCCTCGATCGTGCGATCCACCGACGCACCGGGCGCCAGTTTCAGCACCACATTGGAAAAGGCACCCTCAAGATCAAAGGCCGCTTCCAGCGCCGGGCGTGGCAGCCAGGCGATGCCAAAGCGGCGCGGGTCGGGCATCATTTCACCCGGTCCCAGCGCATAGATGAACTCGGGCGACAGGGTGATGCCGGTGACCAGCAGATCACGCCGCTGGCCGTTCATCAGCACCGTCAGCGGCGCACCGGGCCGCAGCCGGTGAGCGGCGGCAAAGCCTTCCGACACCACCACCTCTCGCGCCGATTGCGGATCTGGCAACCGACCTTGCCGCAAATGCAACAGGTTCAGCCCCCGGCCGCCCTTCTCGGGCAACGAGACCATTAACATCGTGCCGGGTTCCACCATGGCCGGCATGTCGAGCAGTGCCAGCTTCACGATCCGGGCCTCGGCGGCCAGCACGTTGTCGATCTCGCGGATATCGCCCAGCAAGGCGCGCGGTGCACGGGTCACATCGGCAAAGATATCGGCAAAGCGGTAGTCGTCATAATAACGCGCCCGCGTTTCATAGAGCGAGGAATAAGCCCCGTTGCCAAGGATCAGCGTCGCCACCCCGGCCGCCAACACCAGCGCAATCGCCAGCACCTGTGCCCAAAGACGGCGCAGATCGCGCAACACCTTGCGGCGCAGGGGCGAGATCACCATGACACCTCCGCCGGGCTCTTCTTGGTGGCGTTGACGGTTTCCTCGACGATCCTGCCATCGGCAAAGCGCAGAACCCGGTCGGCAATTTCACGGATCGCGGCGTTGTGGGTGATGACCAGCGTGGTCGCACCGACACGACGGTTCACCTCGGCCAGGGCCTCCAGCACCTTGATCCCCGTGGCTGAATCCAGCGCGCCCGTCGGTTCGTCGCAGAGCAACACCTCTGGGTTCTTGGCAATGGCGCGGGCAATCGCAACCCGCTGCTGTTCACCCCCAGACAATTGCGCGGGGAAATGGTCGCGGCGGTCTGTCAGACCCACCAACGCCAGGGCATCATCGGGCGACATCGGATGGCGGGCAATTTCGGTCACCAGCGCCACGTTTTCACGCGCGGTCAGGCTGGGCACCAGATTGTAGAACTGGAACACGAAGCCCACATGATCGCGGCGGTACTGCGTCAGCCCGCGCTCATCCAGCGTGGTCAACTGGTGGTCCTCGAACCACGCCTCACCCGCCGTTGCCGTATCAAGCCCGCCGACAATGTTGAGGAAGGTCGATTTTCCCGACCCCGACGGGCCAAGGATGACGATGAATTCACCCCGCGCCGCCCGAAAATCCACCCCGCGCAGGGCATGCACCTCCTGCGCGCCACTGCGATAAACCTTGGTCAGGCCCTTGGTGTGAAAGATGGTCTCGGACATGGCCGTTATTCTGTGCTGTTCCCGTTCGCAAAAGTCCTATCGGGTTTTGTGGGTTGGCGGTCTGTGTCCAGCCCGGCCTTTGACGAAGGGGGTGACCGTCTCATTGGGGCCAAGGCATTCCCGGATCGCCGGCAGATCAAGGGTTTCAGCCGCCTCCAGCCGGGCGACAAGCTGTCCGATCTGGTCGCGGTGCGTCTCGATGATCTGTAATGCCTGTGCTTCGGCCGCGTGCAACAGGGTGATCACCGCCTGATCCACCCGTGCGGCCGTCTGATCCGAAAAACTGCGCGGCTGGGCGATCTGCTGGCCGAGGAACGGATGATCCTCGCTGTCGCGCAGATCGACCGGGCCGATGTCGGGGTCCATGCCCCAGCGTGCCACCATCGAGCGCGCCAGCACGGTGGCGCGGCGGATATCGTCATCGGCCCCCGAACTGACCGAGCCGAGCAGCAGCTTCTCCGCCGCCCGCCCGGCCAGAAGCGTGGTCAGTTGCACCCGCAGATAGGCCTCGGGCAGGGTGTGGCGGTCGTGTTCGGGCAGCATGTGGGTGCTGCCAAGGCTGCGCCCGCGCGGAATGATGGTGACCTTGTAGATCGGATCGGCGCCGGGATTGTAGAAGGCCACGGCGGTATGCCCGGCCTCATGCACGGCAAGGCGGTGCTTTTCGTCCGGCTGGATCGCCAAGGTGCGCACCGTGCCCATCATCACCTTGTCGCGCGCCTGATCTAGATCGTCGGGGGTAATGTCTGCCGCCGACCGTCGGGCCGCCGTGATCGCGGCCTCATTCAGCAGGTTCTTAAGGTCAGCCCCGGAAAACCCCGGCGTGCCTGCGGCGACCTGATCCAGATCGACGTCATGGCGCAGCGGCAGATCTTTGACATGTACATCCAGGATAGCCCGCCGCGCACCCTTGTCGGGCAATTCCAGCGTCACATGTCGGTCGAACCGGCCAGGCCGCAGCAGGGCAGGGTCCAGCACATCGGGGCGGTTGGTGGCGGCCAGCACCACCACTGCCTCGCGCGGGCTGAAGCCATCCAATTCCGCGAGGATCTGGTTCAAGGTCTGTTCGCGCTCATCATGGCCACCGCCAAGGCCGGTTCCCCGCGTGCGCCCGATGCTGTCCAACTCGTCGATGAAGATGATCGACGGCGACTGCTTGCGCGCCTCCTCAAACATCTTGCGCACCCGGCCTGCGCCGACGCCCACGAACACCTCGATGAACTCGGAACCAGAGGTGGAAAAGAACGGCACATCGGCCTCGCCCGCCAGCGCGCGGGCCAGCAGCGTCTTGCCGGTGCCGGGCGGACCCATCAGCAAGACCCCATGCGGCACCGTTGCGCCGACTTTGGAAAACCGGTCCGGATCGCGCAGGAATTCGACCAGTTCTGACACCTCGCGCTTGGCCTCGTCCTGACCTGCGACATCGGCAAACGTCACCTTGCGCGTGGGTTTGACCGGCTTGGCCGCCCGCCCACCCAGAAGATCACCGATACCCCCCGGCAGGCCGCCGCCCATGCCTCCGATGCCGCCGCCCATCATCCTCCGGCTCAGCCAGAAATAGAATGCAAGGATCAAAAGCCACGGCAGCAACGTGATCAGAACCGACGGCGCGCGCGGTTCTTCGGCTGTCACGGTCACGCCCATCTCCTCAAGCAGCGGCAACAGCCCGGCATCGGGTTGCTGCGGAGTGATGGCCCGCGCCCGGCTGGTCCCCTCGGCGGTCGGGCCGTGAAGGGTGGCGACAATGGCTGTCGCCTCCAGCGTCGCCTCACGCACCTGACCGCTGCGAATGAGGGTTTTGATCTCGCTGTAGGAGACCTCGGACGGTGCCGAAGTCCCCGGCGGCATCTGCATGGAAAGAAACAGGAACCCAAGCATCATGAAGACCAGGGGCCATACCAGACGGGACAGATTTAATGGTTCTGGTTGTTCTGGCGGTGTTGCGTGATTTCCCATCTGGTGCCCCAATCCACTGTGCCGGGCATGATTGGCGACCCCGGAAACAGGCGTGCGTGAATGTCCCAGTATTGCTTGTGTCGGTATCCAAGGCCTTGATGCAGATCAGATTGGGCTGACGAAAATTTCGAATGCGCAGCACGACAGACTGGAAACCGCCGACTCATCGCGTTGCCACAGCGCTGGCATGGCTGCGCTCGTGCCAATCAACGCAATAATATTGCCTTGGATCCAGTGGAATACTCTTTGGGCTGGAGGGTTCTGATTGCACCAGTCAGCTGAAGGGCGTAGCCCCAAGATCCTGTCTTTATACTATGCTGTTGCGCAAACCACGGATGGTTGTCGCCATCGCGCTCGCCAATAAGATGGTCCGCATCTTTTAGGCGATGGAGACCAGAAGAGAAGTCTACTGAGATCCGCAACTGGCTACCGTCTGACGACTGTCAGGCAGCTAACGGCGGCGCGTCGGTGTGTGAGTAGGTCTCAGGAAGTGACGACAAAATCCGGTAACAATGGTTCTGAATCCTGGCGGACTTCGGTGAAATGCATGCCAATTGTCCCTTCGCCGTGTTACCCATGAAACGGGGCTGCCAAGTTGACCGATATCCTGACAGTGAACGACGCCAGCCTCCCAGACCAAGGTGCATCCTGCGTTGTGAGCACTGCGCCATGCGCGGGGCGACACCTGCTGCGACCTGTCGCGCACTTGACCGGGTTGGTGGCAAGCTGCAGTTTCGCGATGGCACTGAGGAACTCAAAGAGACTTGTTCCTTCATGTGCATCGTCAAAGTGTGGAGGTCGGGGTAAGATCAATTCGCGTTGCGATCTATCCTCCAGATGCCGGCACGGACCACCCGGTGTAGTGGCAATTTTTGACCCGGCGCAGTGCGACGGCACTCTGGCGCTCCTGGGCACACACCATAGAAGGAGCCTGACTTGATTGGAATTGACCTTGGGCTGAAGCAACGTACGTCGCTTGCGATCACTCCGGTTCTGCGCGAAGCCATTGGCTTTATGGTGATGTCCAATGCCGAGCTTTCGGCACGGCTGGCGGATCTTGCGCAAACGGGTGCTGTCCTGAAGGTTGTTGTTGGAGCTGAAGCATATAACTGGTTTTCGTTACTCCGTCAGATAAGTCCGCCAACCTCGGGTCGTCATTGTCAGCCGCCCGACGTCCACTTCGGACCGGGTGGGTTTGATGCCGAAAGACTTCCGCAGTCCGATGCCGGGCTTATTGCGCATGTGGAGAGCCAGCTTTCGCTTCTGGTGCGGGACCGTGAAGATCGGAGGATAGCGCAAAGCTTCCTGCTCGCTTTGGAGCCTTCGGGCTGGCTTTCCGCGAGCCTTGCCGAGATCGCCGCAGATGCGGGTTGTTCGGTGGCCCGCGCAGAACTGGTTTTGCGCCAGTTGCAAGCGGCAGAGCCGACCGGACTTTTTGCGCGTTCGCTTGCGGAATGTCTGACTCTGCAAGCCGAGGAACAGGGCTGCCTGACGCCCGCCTTTGCTGCCCTGCTGCGCAATCTGCCACTTCTGGCTGCGGGTGAGACCGAAGCCTTGGCCGCTGCCTGTGCGTGCGGTGATGACATGGTGCTCGACATGACCCGGACATTGAGGCGGATGAACCCGAAACCCGGCGCCGCCTTTGCCGAAGCATCAGTCGTCGGTCGTCCGTGCGACCTGATTTTGCGTCGTGATGACGATGGATGGCTCCTGGAGTTGAACGCCCAGACGGTTCCGGCTTTGCGCCTTGAGTCCGGAACGGACACGCCGATTCACGCCTTGCGAGAGGCGCGCGCATTGATTCAGGCGGTAGAGCGGCGGAATGCCACGGTGCTGACGATCGCGACTGAAATCATTACGCGCCAGGATGCCTTTTTGCGCGGCCACGCACCGCTGGCGCCGCTGACGATCAATGATCTCGCGTCGGCCACTGGGTTGCATCGAAGCACTGTCAGCCGGGCCACAGCTGCGTTAACTTTGTCACTGCCAAATCGGACACTCGGCTTGCGCAGCTTGCTTTGTGCCTCTGCTCCGGCGGCGCGCCAACAGGAAGGCCCGCTTTCGGTTCAGGCGGTCTTGGACCTCATGCGCGCATTGGTGGCCAAGGAAGATGCGGCCAACCCGTTGACGGATGAAGCCTTGGCAAAGCTCTTGTTGCCGGAAGGGGCGGCCTTGGCGCGCCGCACCGTGGTGAAATATCGGAAACTGGCTGGCATTCCTGCCAGAGCGGTGCGTCGTGATGCGTGAAGTGCAAACCACGCCGCGTGCAATTCGCGCCTAGAGCCGCATCGATCAGCCCGTAGTGCCGCCAAATTTTGGCACGGCCTGTGCATATCTGTTCCTGTCCGCATCTGAATGGACCACGCACCCGCAATCGGGGCACACTCATAAGGGAGAATTCCAATGAACGCACTGCCACGCCTCTTGCTGGCCACTGCCTTGGCCACTTGCCCTGCCTTGATGCCCGCCGCCGTGGTGGCCGAGGATCTGATCGTTGGCTTTACACTGGATGCTGATACGCTTGACCCGGCCAACCACCGCAAACGCGAAACCGAGACAGTCATCCGAAACATCTACGACGGTTTGCTGACACGCGACCCCGACATGCGTGTCGTGCCCGAAATTGCCGAGGCGATGACCCAGGTTTCCCCCACGGTTTATGACTTCAAGATCCGCTCGGGCATCAAGTTCCACGACGGGACCGAGATGACCGCCGAAGATGTCAAGTTCACCCTGGATCGTGTAACGGTCGAGGGCGCTATGGGCGATGGTCAGACCAGCCCGCGACAGGGGTTGATGGGGCCGGTTGCCTCGGTCGAGATTGTCGACGGCGACACCGTTCGCATCACGCTCAAGGAGCCGTGGCCGATCCTGCCTGCGATGCTGCCCAACCAGCAGATTGTGTCGAAGGCGTTTGTCGAAGCAAACGGCACCGCAGGCATGGCGACCATGTCCAACGGCACCGGACCCTTCAAGCTGGGGGAATGGCGCAAAGGGGATGCGATCATCCTGCAGCGCTTTGACGATTATTACGGCGGCGCGCCTGATATCGCGCCAGTCGGCGCGGCTTGTGTTGAACGGGTGATTTTCAAGATCATCCCCGAAAGCGCCAGCCGTGTTGCGGCGCTACTGGCGGGCGACGTTCATATCATCAACGAACTGCCCACCTTTTCGATTGCACAGGTCAAGGCGAATGCGGGAACCGACGTGATGACGGTGAACGGCACGCGCAGTTTCTTCCTGGCGATGAACCTGCAAGGCGAGGTGTTCGATGACCTCAAGGTGCGTCAGGCTGCGGCCCATGCCATCGACAAGGATCTGATCATTGACCGCATTCTTGACGGAACAGCCGCCCGGATCGAAGGCATCCTGTCTCCCGATGCCTTTGGCTCAAGCGAGCTTCCGGCTGTTTCCTATGATCCCGAAAAGGCAAAGGCGCTGCTGGCCGAGGCGGGATATCCGGACGGCATCAGTATCACGATGGACACTGAAGGTGCTTTCAAGGACACTGCCGAGGCTATCGCCTCCATGCTGACGAACGCGGGCATCCGCACGACAGTCGCGGTGGGCGAAAGCGCGCAACTGACCGAAAAGTGGCGCACTGCTGGCAAGCCGAAATCGGGTGATATGTATTTCTCCAGCTGGGGGAATGGCTCGCTCGACCCGTTCGACATCTTCACACCGACGCACAAGACCAATGATCGGGGCAATTCGGCTGGCTATGCCAATCCCGCACTGGATGCGCTGCTGGATCAAGCCGCCGTTGAAATGGATGCGGAAAAGCGCGCCGGGATGTATCGCGAGGCGGAGTTGATGATCAACGCCGATCAACCCTACGTCTATCTCTGGGTCCCGCAGGACATTTACGGCGTGTCGAAAAAGCTGTCCGGCTGGGCGCCCAGCGCCGACAGCAGGATCAATCTGCACGACGCCTGCATCAACTGAGCATTGATCACAACCAAAGGGGGCGAGCATGAGTCTGAGCAGATTACTGGAACGTTTGCTGCAACTTATACCCGTC
The DNA here is from genome assembly GCF_003443995.1 of Pseudotabrizicola alkalilacus. Taxonomy (GTDB): domain Bacteria; phylum Pseudomonadota; class Alphaproteobacteria; order Rhodobacterales; family Rhodobacteraceae; genus Pseudotabrizicola; species Pseudotabrizicola alkalilacus. Next base: position 14,811 of record NZ_QWEY01000008.1, on the reverse strand, counting down.
CTGTTGGGTGTCAGCGCCATCGCATTCCTGATGATGGCGCTGACACCGGGCGATCCGGTGCAAATCATCATCGGCGATCAGTCGATCACACCCGAGCAGGAGGCGGAGTTGCGGCGTGGTCTGGGCCTTGACCGATCCTTGCTGGAACGGTTCTTCATCTTTCTGCGCAATGCCCTGCAGTTCGATTTTGGCACCAGCTATTACCACCGCCGCCCGGTAAGCGACGTGATTGCCGAACGTCTGCCCGCAACCATCGAACTGAGCCTTGTCGCCCTGATCGTGGCATTGGTGACAGCAATTCCACTGGGCGTGCTGGCTGCGATCCGCAAGAATTCCATCCTTGATCGGTTGGCAACCGTCGGCTCGTTACTTGGGGTGTCGCTGCCGGGATTCTGGTTCGGCCTTCTGTTGATCATGCTGTTCGCGGTGCAACTTCAGATCCTGCCAGTCTCTGGCCGGATTGGCTATTCCAGTGAGGTTCCGACGATCACGGGTTTTTTGCTGATCGATACGTTGCTCCACCGTGATCTGGCCGCCTTTGGCGATGCGTTGCGCCATATCTTGTTGCCCGCGATTACCTTGGGGCTTCCGATGACGGCGATCCTGATGCGCGTCACCCGCGCGTCGATGCTGGAGGTCTTGCGTCAGGACTACGTCACCTTTGCCGATGCCAAGGGCCTGTCGCGCCGCCGGGTCCTGTTCCGCCATGCGCTGAAGAACGCCTTGATCCCGACTGTTTCGGTTGCCGCCATCGAAACTGGCAGCCTGCTGGGGGGCAATATGATTGTGGAAGCCGTCTTTGGCTGGCCGGGTCTTGGCCGCTTGGTGGTGGAAAGCATTTTCCTGCGCAACTACCCGCTCGTGCAGGCCGCGGTGCTGCTTTACGCGGTCACCTATGTGCTCCTGAATTTTGTCGCCGATATCCTCTACACCGTCCTGAACCCGAGGGTGAAGCTGTGACCGATGTAACCCTTGCTCATACCCCGCCAGCAGACTCGCTGTTCCGCCGCAATCTGCGCGACTTTCGCCGCAACCGTCTGGCGATGGCGTCTGTCATCGTGGTGCTGATCTTTGTCATCATGACCGTTGCGGCGCCCCTGATCGCACCGCATGACCCCAATCAGACTGACCTGTTTCGCAGGCTGCAGCCGCCCGCCTGGATGGAGGGGGGCGACTGGGCCTTTGTTCTTGGCTGTGACGGGCTTGGCCGCGATATCCTGTCGCGCATCATCTACGGCGCGCGCATCTCGATCTTTATCGGGGTGGTGGTGATCGTTCTGGCCACGGGGGTCGGCATTCTGGCCGGCCTAGCGGCCGGGTATTTTCGCGGCTGGGTCGATGTGGTGATCGGGCGCGTGGTCGATATTTTGCTGGGCTTTCCCTATCTGATTTTTGCCATCGGTCTGATGGCGATGATGGGGCCGGGGCTGTTCAATATCGTGCTGGCGCTTGCGTATAAGGAGTGGGTCATTCCATGTCGCGTGGTGCGGGGTGAAACGCTGGCGGTGCGCGAACTGGAATATGTCGAGGCCGCCCGTGCGTTGGGTGCGGGGTCGGGCCACATTATGTGGCGCGAGATCCTGCCCAACATCATGTCGCCTGTGATTGTGGTCGCCACGATCCGCATGGCCAATGTCATCATCCTTGAGGCATCGCTGTCTTTCCTCGGGCTCGGCGTGCAGCCCCCCACCGCAAGCTGGGGCAGCATGGTGTCGGACGGGCGCGCCTTTATCCTTGAGGCGTGGTGGGTGTCCACCTTTCCGGGGCTGGCGATCGTGCTTCTTGTTCTGGCCATCAACGTGGCCAGCCAGGGATTGCGTGACGCCTTTGATCCGAGGTTCAGCGAATGACCGTTCTGCTTGAAGTGACCAACCTGCGGACAGAATTTACGGCCCGCGCCGGGCTGGTGCGCGCGGTTGATGGCGTGAGCCTGCAAATCTCACGCGGGGAATGCCTGGGCGTGGTGGGCGAAAGCGGCTCGGGCAAGTCTGTGACGTTTTCGTCGATCATGGGGCTGGTGCGCCCGCCCGGACATGTCACGCAGGGCACCATCTTTTTCGACGGGCGCGATCTGCGTGGAATGTCTGCGGAAGAGATGCGGGGCGTGCGTGGTCGCGATATCGCAATGACGATGCAGGACGCGCTGACGGCGCTGAACCCTGCGCTGACAGTGGGCGAACAACTCGCCGAGGTGTTGATCGCGCATGACGAGACCCTGCCCAAAGGCCGCGCTGCCCGTCGTGCCGCGATCAGGGATCGCTGCGTCGAGATGCTGGGACTGGTTGGCATCCCGTCGCCGGACTCGCGTCTGCGCCAGTATCCTCATGAATTTTCGGGGGGAATGCGACAGCGGATCATGATCGCCATCGCCCTTGCATGTCGTCCCAAGCTGTTGATCGCCGACGAGCCCACCACGGCGCTGGATGTAACCATTCAGGCGCAGGTGCTTGAACTGATCTCAGACATCCGGGGCCAGATGGGAATGGCAGTGGCACTGATCACACATGACCTTGGTGTGGTGGCCGAGCATTGCGACCGCGTGATGGTGATGTATGCCGGTCAGGTCGTCGAAGAGGGGCCGACCGACGATGTGATCAGCCATCCGCGTCACCCATATACCCGTGGACTTCTGGCATCCATCCCGCGTCCGGCACTGCGGGGGCAACCGCTGACCCCGATCAAGGGGCAAGTGCCAAACCTGATGGGTCTTGCGCCACAATGCCGGTTCCACTCGCGCTGCCCGCTGGCGCAGCCTGACTGTCTGGTTGAGGTGCCGATGCTGTCTGCCGGACCCGGTCGCCGCGCCCGGTGTCTGCGGTTGGAGGAAACGTCATGAGCCTGCTTGAGGTTACCAATCTGTCGAAGCACTACGAGGGCCGCCTGTCGCTGGCGCAGCGTCTGACCGGCGGACGCAAGACCGTGGTGCGGGCGGTAAACGGTGTGTCGCTGCATGTGAACAAGGGCGAGGTTCTGGGCCTGATCGGCGAAAGTGGCTGCGGCAAATCCACCTTGGGCCGCGCAATCCTGCGGCTGCATGAACCGACCGAAGGCAAGGTTGTGTTTGATGGCGAAGATGTGACGGCGCTTTCGCCACCGGCGCTCAAGGCGATACGGCGGCGGATGCAGATCATCTTTCAAGATCCCTACGCCAGCCTGAACCCCCGCCGGACTGTGGCCGAAATCGTCGGCTTGCCCCTGGCACTGCATGACATCGCCAGCGGAGACGAAGCGCGTGCCATCACCACACAGGTCTTGCAACGTGTGGGCTTGCAGCCAGATCAGATCGACCGCTACCCGCACCAGTTTTCTGGCGGGCAGCGACAGCGCATCGGCATCGCGCGGGCGCTTGTGTCCAACCCCGAATTCATCGTCTGCGATGAACCAGTGTCTGCGCTGGATGTGTCTATTCAGGCGCAGATCATTGCGCTGTTGCTGGAGTTGAAACAGGAACTGGGGCTGACCTATCTGTTCATCAGTCACGACATTTCGGTGATCGGCTACCTGAGCGACCGGGTCGCTGTGATGTATCTGGGCGAGATTGTTGAGACCGGGCCGGTGGCATCGGTTCTGGACAATCCGCGCCATCCCTATACCCAGAGTCTGCTGTCTGCGGTGCCCGAAATCGGTGCCAAGCGCGCGAAGGGCAGGGTGCGGCTTCAGGGCGATCTACCCTCGCCATTGAACCCGCCCAACGGCTGCAAATTCCACACGCGCTGTCCTTTGGCCATTCCGATCTGCCAGACGGTTGTTCCGGTTTCGCAAACCGTGGGTGCGGAACATTTCGCGGCCTGTCACCGGCTTGAAGAAGGACACACGCTGTTGGAAGAAACACGATGATCGAGGTTTCGGTCAATGGCACCGCCTATGAACGGGGCAGGGCGCAGGCGGGGGCGGCCTCGGTTGATGCGGTGCGCAATGCCACTGTCGCGCGGGTAGAACGCGCCCGTGCCGAAGGTGTGATTGACGCCGCGGCCGAGACCTATCTGGCGGCGCAACGCGCGTTTCATGAACATCACGACCCCGAAAGTCTGTCCGAGCTGGTCGGCGTGGCAGCAGCCTTTGGCCTCGCAGAGCCGGACCTTTTCGCCCATCTGCATCTTGGCACCCTGCGTGATATCAAAGGGGGGGGCACGCTTCTTGACGGGTGCAGTGCGTGGGTGGTTCCCTCTGGGCCAGAGGGGGCGCTGGTGGTGAAAAACCGCGACACCTCAGGGGTTCACGCGGGGATTCAATGCGTTTTGCGGCATTCCGGCCCCGATATCGTGACGGGTCAGGTGCTTAGCCTGAGCAGCCTTGGCAGTTTGGCGGCGTGGTCGTCGGGCATCAACGCCGCAGGCCTTGCGGTGGCTGACACGCAGGTTGCGGTGAACCGGCATCGCGTCGGTTGGTTGCGCTATTTCCTTTTGCCGCGCCTGCTTGCGCGCGCACGCACTGTGGCTGAGGCTGTAGTGCTGATCCGCAGTTTGCCACACGCCGGCGGCGGCACGCTGGTTCTCGCAGATCAAGGGGGAGCAACCGCAGCGGTGGAGCTGTCAGCCAGCGGCCCGGTCATCACGCAAGGCGGCGTGCAGTGGCGGACCAATCATTACACGGCAACGCAGACGCGGGCGGAAACACTTGGCCCGGACGGGGACAAAATTGCCAGTAATTCGCATCAGCGTTTCGATTTTCTTGGCCGTGTCTTGCCGGACCGGACATGGACTGTCCAGGAAGCAAAAGACTTGATGGCCACCCATCCCGGCCCTGGCTCTGCGCCGCTATGCCAGCACGCAGATGATGTCGATGGGTCTGAAACCATTTCCTCGGTCGTTTATTCCTGTAGTATCGGCGGCATGGAGATCAGCGACGGGGCACCCTGTCTGAGCCGGTGGCAAAGGATTGAACCTTCCCGGTGATTACCTACGAAACGCAGGGGCGGCATGGCAAACTACGGGAACGAACTGGTCGGCACGTCGCCAGCGGTAGAAGCTTTGCGCAGGCTGGTCGAACGGATCGGCGGCAGCCCGACGCGAACGGTATTGATTTATGGCGAAACCGGTGTCGGCAAGGGGCTGGTTGCCCGGATGATCCACCAGATGTCCAGCCGCGCGAACCGTGATTTCGTTGACATCAACTGCGCCGCCCTGCCAGCGAATTTGATGGAGTCTGAGCTGTTCGGCCACGAGAAAGGTGCTTTTACCGGCGCAATAGACCGCAAGATGGGGTTGGTCGAGGCTGCGGACCATGGCAGCGTCTTTCTGGATGAAATACGGGAGCTGGACCTGACCTTGCAGGCCAAGCTTCTGACATTGTTGGACACTCAACAATTTCGACGTGTGGGCGCGGTCAAGCCGGTCAAGGTCGATGTGCGCTTTATTGCCGCCACCAACAAGGTGCTCTTGTCCGAAGTCACGTCGGGCCGGTTCCGTGAAGATCTTTATTATCGGCTTCAGGTGGTGGCGGTGAATCTGCCTGCGCTGCGGGAACGCGGCGAAGATGTACTGACATTGGCGCGCCATTTCATCGCGCGTTTCAACAAGACCTATGGGCGAACGATGCGCGGGCTGACCCCCGAAACCGAACAGATTTTTCTGCGATACGCTTGGCCCGGCAATGTTCGGGAGCTGGAAAACCTGCTCGAACGCATCTTCATTCTGGAAGATGAAGACATGATCTTGCCACGACATTTGCCCGACCGCATTCTGCGCTCGGTGTCGGGGCAGTCAGACCCAATCGCCGCTGCCCCGCTGATGAGGTCAGAGGATTATCATGTCGCGACCGATTCCTTTCAGCGCGCCATGATCGGTCAGGCGATGTCACAGGCCAACGGCAACCCGCAAGAGGCGGCGAAAGCGCTCGGTCTGTCGCGCCACGCCCTGCGCCACCAGATGATAAAGCTGGGCCTTCTGAAATCCTGATTCATGCGTTGCGTGATGTGCGCACGCCCGCGTGCTTTTCGCGCAAGGCATCCGGGTTTCCCCAAAGTTGCGCGGTGTTTTTGCCCCTCATTTTGGCACGCAACGTGCATATAACTCATTGAAACGCGATGTGCGAGGGATCGAATGTCTTCCATCAGAATCATCTGCCCGAATGGGCATCTGGGCTTTGCCCCTCTCAAGACCGAGAGTTTCCGGCTTGCGGTTGAAACAAAACCCGATTTCATCGCGGCGGACTCTGGCAGCGATGACATCGGCCCGGTGCCTCTGGGCAATGACAGCTGTGCAAGCCCCCGTTCGTGGCAAGAGCATGATCTTGAAGAAATGCTGTTGGCTGCGCGTCGTCTGGGTGTGCCGATGGTGATCGGTTCGGCGGGCGACACCGGCACAAATTCACGCGTGGATATGTTTGTTCAGATCATTCGTGACATTGCCGCCCGGCACAACCTTGCGCCCTTCAAGCTGGGCTGGTTCTATTCGGAGGTGGATCGCGAGTATGTCCGCACCAAAATCCGTGACGGCTCGGCCATACGTGGGCTGGATGCGCGCGAAGATCTGACCGAGGCGGAACTTGACGCCACGTCGCGTGTGGTGGCGATGGCGGGTGTCCACCCCTTTGTCAAATTGCTGGAAGACGGCTGTGATGTGATCATCGGCGGGCGGTCATCCGACAGCGCCATCTTTGCGGCCTGCGCGTTGTTCAAGGGGTTTCCCGAGGCGCAAAGCTACTACCTCGGCAAGGTTCTGGAATGTGCGTCGTTCTGTGCAGAACCTTACGGCGCCAAAGAAACCGTCATGGGCGAGATCACGCCCGAAGCGGTAGAGGTCACCGCAATGGCCTCATGGCAACGCTGCACCGTCGCCTCGGTTGCGGGCCATGCGATGTATGAACGGTCAAACCCGTTCCACGAATTCGTGGCTGGCGGCATGTTGGACATGACCGATTGCCACTATGACCAGATCAGCGAAAAGACCACCCGAGTAACCGGTATGGACTTTGTTCCGGCAGAAGATTTCAGGGTGAAACTGGAAGGATCGGGCAAGGTGGGGGAGCGTTTCGTTGGCATGGCGGGCATCCGTGATCCCTACACCATCGCCAATGTTGACGCCGTCATAGACTGGGCGCGCACGCAAACGATCGAGCGCTTTGGCCCGACCGGGTGGGAGCTGCATTACAACGTTTTTGGCCGCAACGGAGTCATGGGGGACATGGAGCCCCTGAAAGACAAGCCAGGCCATGAACTTTGCGTCGTCGTTCAAGGTGTCGCGCCCACGCGCGAAATGGCAGAAGAGGTCTGCATGACCGGAACGCGGCAAATGTTTTATGCGCGGCTGCCAGAGGTAAAGGGAACTGCGGGCGGCGTGTCTTTTGTGCTGGATGAGGTGCTGCAGGCAAGTCCCGCGTATCGTTGGACACTGAACCATACCATGTCGGTCAGCAGCCCTATGGAACTGTTCCCGACCCATAGCGAAACCGTCGGCTGAGGTACCCCATGAACAACGTCAAGAAACTTTCCGATCTGGCGAAAACGATCCGTTCCAAGAACGCCGGCACGGACAAGATCACCTTCGACATTATCTTCCGGGAACGCGAGACCTATGATCTGGTGAAACGGTCTGGCGCGCTGACCCGCGACAGCGTCTGCCACATCCTGAAGATTGATCCGGGACGACTGACGGATTTTGTCGAGTACGATCCGGCCTATGCGATCAAGTTCACCATTCTGCGTGTGCGTCCATCGGGGAGCGCCGGGGATGGTGATATCTTTGGCGCGCAACAGTATGCTCCGTTCTTGGATGTAGAGGTAGATATTTCTGCCTGACCGTCTGACCGTCTGACCAAATGCCGATGTCTTCTCTTGCCAGCAGAGGTGGCTGGGCTGCGCATCGCGCGGGCCCCAGTCTTTGTAGAAGATGTTGGTGCCGTCGGTGGTGGTGAAGGTTGCCATGATAAAGATTCTTTCCGTGTTTGCGTTGGTTGTGCGGTTCAGGATCAGAAGGGCGGCCGCTGCGGCCCCGGTCATCATCCGTGTGCGTCTGGTCATCGTTGGGTTCATTGCGGTGCCTTTCGGTATGGAGAATCTACGCCCTGCGATGCACCAAGAGGCGTGGCGGAAATGACAGCTAACGGGTCATATCGGACAATGACGCAAAAGCTGGAGCTGGTGGCCGACATTGGCCTGCTGATTTACCCCGGCTGCGCGATGGCCGCGATTCATGGGCTGACCGACCTGTTCCAGATTGCCGGGAACTGGACGGGTGAGGACAAACGCGCCATCCGGGTTTCGCACTGGAAGGCCGATGAGGCAGGCGTCACCTGCATATGGGACAGCCACCCCGGCACGGCCCACCGCTTGACCCATATCATCGCCCCGCCCAGCATCGTCATGCCCGAGCGGATGGCCCCTGCGCCCATGGCGGCGCAGGGGCTGATAGGCCAGCATACAGCGGGCGCGACCCTGTGTTCGGTTTGCGCCGGGGCTTTCGTGCTGGCGGAAACCGGGCTGATGGACGGGCGCCGTGCGACCACGCATTGGGCCTTTGCCCACCAACTGGCACAGCGTTTCCCCAAGGTGCAGCTGGCGGAGGAGCATATGGTGGTGGACGAGGGCGACATCGTGACCGCGGGTGGCATCCTCGCCTGGGCGGATCTTGGCCTGACGCTGGTGGGGCGCCTGCTTGGCCCGGCCACCCTGCTGGCAACCGCGCGGTTCCTGCTGATCGAGCCACCGCGCCACAGCCAGCTGCCCTTTGCCCAGTTCATCCCGCGCTTTGACCATGGCGACGCAGCGATCCGCGCCAGCCAACATCAGATCCATGCGCAATCCGGCACGTTGCAAGGTGTGACCATCTGGCCGATCAAGCGGGGATGACCGCACGCACCTTTCTGCGCCGGTTCAGTGCTGCGACGGGGTTCACCCCGATCGAGTATCTGCAGCAGGTCCGCATCGCCAAGGCTCGCGAGGCGTTGGAGCGGTCGCAGACCCCGGTTGACCGCATCGCCTGGGATGTCGGCTATTCCGACCCGGCGGCGTTTCGCAAACTGTTCCAGAAACTGACAGGTCTGCCCCCCGCAGCCTATCGCCAGCAGTTCGGGATTGCATCATCGTCCGCCGAGGCCTGAGCAGATGCCGCGCCTTATGCGGTCGGCACGGTTCCCCCGTCGATCACAACTTCAGTGCCGGTGATGCTGCCCGCCCGGTCCGAGGCAAGAAAGGCAATCAGGTTGGCAATTTCCTCGGGCGTTGTCGGGCGACCCAAGGGGATGCCGCCAAGGCTGTCCATGATCATCTTCTTGCCACCCTCCAGATCGGTCCCTGCTTGGGCTGCCAAACGCTCTGCCAGCCGGATTGACGCATCGGTGGCGATCCAGCCGGGCGATACACGCACCACGCGCACGCCCTTTGGTGCCACCTCTTTCGACAGGCTTTTGCTATAGACCGACAGGGCGGCCTTGGTGCTTGCATAGCCGGTGGTCGCCTCGGGCAAGGGCAATGCGCGCTGGATAGAGGTGACATGCACCACCACGCCCGACCCTTGCGCCACCATGGCGGGCAAAAGCGCGCGATCCATCCGCACGGCGGGCATCAGGTTCAGGTTCAGTTCAGCCTGCCATTCCGCCTCACCGAGAGCTGCAAAACCGCCCCCCGGCGCTGCAGAGCCACCCAGCATGTGCACCAGAATATCTACCCCGCCCAGTTGACCGCGCACCGCTTTGGCCACGGTTTCACAGCCTTGCAGCGTGGTCAGGTCGGCGGCAACGAACTCTGTCTCGGGCAGGTTGCCCGGATTGCGGCGGGCCGATGTCATCACCCGTGCCCCCAGATCACGAAAGAGGGCCACGGTCGCAGCGCCCGCCCCTTGGGTGCCGCCGGTGATCAATGTGCGCTTGCCTTGCAATGTCAGGAAATCGCCCATCACCCGATCCTCAGATCCTGAATGTGGTCGCCCGTCAGAGCGAACGCAAAGGTCAGCACCGCCGGGCTGCCCGGAAAATCACCGCTGACCCGCGCGCGGACCAACAGTTTGCCCCCCGCTTCGGTCATGTCCAACGGCTCGGCCCGGTGGCGATATTTTGCAAAGGCGGCCTTCCACCAGTCTTCTATCTGCGCAGGGCCGAGATGGGTGGCGCCTTCGTCATGGACGATGGCATCTGGTGCAAAGGCCGCCGCAAACGCCGCGCCATCTTGCGGCGCCTGCGCGGTGAAATAGGTCTGGATCGGTTTTGGCAGAGTCATGTCGGTTCCTCATTGTTTGTCGTCTGAACATAGACCTCGACCCGCAGTGGGATAACCGGGATAATTTGGCATCTGAAGATGACAGAATCGGGACAATGACGGGGACCAGTCTAAAGGGAATTGAGGCGGTGCTGGCCATCGCGCGGCGCGGGACTTTCCGCGCGGCGGCGCTGGATCTGGGCATGTCGACCACGGCCCTGTCGCATGTGATTGCGCGGCTGGAGGCGGGGCTTGGCGTGCGGCTGTTCAACCGGACCACCCGCAGCGTCGCCCTGACCGATGCGGGGCGGGAATTTGTGGCCCGCGTCTCCCCTGCCTTGGCCGAAATTCGCGCTGCGATGGAGACGGTCCGCTCTCAGCGCGCGACTCCCTCGGGCATGTTGCGGATCAACGCCTCGGTTCAGGCGGGCCGAGCCGTGGCGCCCGTGGTGCTGGCCTTTCTGCGCCGCTATCCCGATATGCAGGTCGATCTGGTGACCGAAGGGCGACTGGTCGACATCGTGGCCGAAGGATTCGATCTGGGCATCCGCCCCGCCGATCTGGTGCCGCGCGACATGATCGCATTGCCGCTGGGCCAGCCGCAGCGGCATGCGGTCGTGGCCGCGCCCAAGTGGCTGGCGGTGCATCCGGCGCCGCTGTCGCCCGCCGATCTGGACCCTGCTCATTGCCTCCGCGTGCGCCTGCCCAACGGTGCGCTGTTACGCTGGCCGCTGGAGAAGGACGGCGAACCGGCCCCGTTCGAGGCGGTGGGCCGCCTGACCGTGGACGAGGCCGCCATTGCCCGCGCTGCCGTGCTGGACGGCGCAGGCATCGGCCTGTTCCACGAAGCGGACGTGGCCGATGACATCGCCGCCGGTCGCATGATCCGCCTGCTCGAGGATTGGACCCCTGCACGCCCCGGATTCAGCTTGTATTACCCCGGCCGCCGCAACCCTTCGGCCGGGTTTGTGGCCTTTCTGGCCATGGTCCGCAAGGAAACGCGCTCCGGGTTGGCGGGCTGATCAATCAGCGCAGGGCGCCCCTAACTGGCGAAGTAAGCAGCTTGCTTCATTCGTTCCGCCAGAGCCTCGAGAACAAGCGCAACCTTTGCCGAAGTGCGGGGGCCGGGGGGACGCAAGGTGTAGATGCCATAGTCTGGCGAGAGGTAATCGGCCAGCAACTCCACCAGCGACCCGGCTTTCAGCTGATCTTGTACCAAAAAGGCCGGCAAATAGCTTATGCCAAGCCCGGCCACCGCCCATTGCACGATTGTCTCGCCACTATCCGTCCGCAACTGTCCCCGTGGCCGCACCGAAACCCAACGGCGCCCCTGTCGGAACTGCCAGTCGCCGCCCCCGGAATAGGTAACGCGGGTGGCGGTCGGGGGGGTCTCGCCGCTGTTCCTGACCTCGGCACGGGCGGTGATCGCGGCGTTGCTGGGGATTGCTGTGTTAGTTCTGCTGCGCCAACCTTGGCCCGGACGTCGCGATCTTGCGCCGCTTGCCATAACGGCGGCGGGCGTGGTCATCGGCTTTCCGCTGCTGACGGCGCTGGCGCTGTTGCACATACCCTCGGCCCGCTCGATTGTCTTCATCGGTCTTTTGCCGCTGGCCACGGCGATCTTTGGGGTTCTGCGCGGGGGCGAGCGACCTCGCCCGGCCTTCTGGCTGTTTTCCTGCGCGGGCAGCCTCGCGGTGGCGCTGTTCGCCGGGACGCAAAGCGGTGGCGGCACGCTGACGGGCGATCTGTTGATGCTGGCCGCCATCGTGATCTGTGGCCTGGGCTATGCCGAAGGGGCAACCCTGTCGCGCCACCTTGGCGGCTGGCAGGTGATCTCGTGGGCGCTGGTGCTGTCGCTGCCGGTGATGCTGCCGGTGATGGCCGCAAGCTGGCAGCCGGATTTCTCAGCCGTGACCCCGCCTGAATGGCTGAGCCTCGGATACGTCTCGCTGTTCAGCATGCTGATCGGGTTCATCTTCTGGTATCGCGGCCTCGCGCTTGGCGGGATTGCGGGCGTGGGCCAGTTGCAGCTGCTGCAACCGTTTTTTGGGTTGGCGCTCGCCGGCCTGCTACTGGGCGAAGAGGTGGCTGGAACGATGCTTGCCGTGACCATGCTGACCGTGCTGTGCGTGGCAGGCGCAAAGCGGTTCGCGTGAAGGGGAGATGGCGCGGCGACGCTATCCAGCCATCAGCCGGTCGAAGACGGGGTCAGGGTCGTCAACCTCTATCAGCCGCTTGCCCTCGATCACCCAGATCCGCGTTGCCACGGCACGGACAAAGGCGCGGTCGTGGCTGACCAGCAGGCAGGCCGCACCATGTTCGACCAACTCGCTTTCCAGCATGTCCTGCCCCTCGATGTCGAGGTGATTGGTCGGTTCGTCCAGCAGGTAGAAATTCGGGCGCGCAAGTCGCAACATCAGCATGGCCAGCCGGGCCCGCTGCCCGCCCGAGAGGCAGGCGATTGCCGCGCTCTGGGCGACAAGCGTGATCCCGGCCCCGGCAAGCAAGCTGCGGGTCATCTGGTCGGTCTGGTCGCCCGATTGTGTCGCGGCCTCCCACGGCGTTGGAAAGGCCTCAAGCTGCGACAAAGTCTGATCGGATTAGCCGGGTTTCAGGCTGGCGGCTCGACGGATGTCGGGATCGGACCCAGCCAGTGCCCTTCGCAATCGACCGACCAGTTGTGTCTTGCCAGTGCCATTTTTCCCTAACAGCGCGACCCGTTCGCCGTTTTCGATCCACAGCTTGCCGGTGCGGAACAGGATCCGCCCGTCCGGGGTCGTGTTCGCGGTTTCACCGATGGTCACCAGCGCCTTGGCGTGGCTTCCGCTGTTGTTCAATCGGATTGCTCCGACCGACTGTTCGTGATGGGCATGCGCCTCGGCCATCCGGCGATCGAAGGTTTCGGTCTCGACCGCTGGCTTGCGTTCCCCCATATCCTTGTGTCGGGCAAGGGTGAGACGCGCAGCCCGTTTGACAGCGAACTGGCCCGGATCGGCCGCAGCCGGAGGATCGGGCTGGTGGTGCCGAGCTTTATCATGGTGCCGGGCCTGTTGCAGGAGACAAACATGATCGCTATGCTGCCGTCGCGCCTTGTCGCGGTGCGGCCGGACCAGATCAGCCTGCCGCTGCCGATTCCCGTGGCGGGTTTCCCGCTGCATCTGGGCTGGCATCGCCGCAGGACCAAGGACAAGGGACTTCGGCATGTAGCGGGATTGCTGGCGCAGCTTCTGAACTAGGTTTGCTCACGTAGCTGATCTCTGCGCCATCGCCCTAAGCCAGCTGGCGAAGCTGGCCTCTGTCACCTGGCTGGAGGCAAGATCCTCCATCATCCGCACACCCTCTTTCGGATCAGGGCGCAGGTTGCACCCATTTAGCCGGAGGAAGGTAAAGGCTGCGACGAAGGCTGTGCGCTTGTTCCCGTCGACGAAGGCATGCGCCTTGCTGATCCCGAATGCGTAGGCAGCCGCGATGTCGAACGCATCTGGTTGGCCATAGGCAGCCAGGTTCATCGCCCGAGCACAGCCCATCTCCAGCAACGCCGGATCGCGGGTTCCCGATGCACCGCCATGCCGCGCGATCTGACGGTCGTGGATCACCGTCAGCGCCTGCAGGGGCATCCAAACCCAAGCGGTCATGCCAGTGCCTGCAGCAGGTCCCGGTTTTCGTTCATAACGACATCGGCAGCCTCAAGCGCAACTTTAAGACCAGGATCTTCAGCCATAAGTTTGAGCGCTCCGTCATCGGTGCGCACGACATACAGCGTATCACCCTCTTTGGCATCGAGGAGCGTCAGCATCTCGGTCGTCAGCGTCATTACTGCCGAGTTGCCAACCTTGCGGATCTTCGTTTCAATCATGGCGCACCTCCCGTATGTGCTTTAGTATATACCTGCTGCCAGGCAGAGGACAAGACAAACAAAACTAAGATCAACATCCCAATTCCGGTTGGTGCCGCCAGTGCTTCGGGCAGGCACCGACGCGAAGTGAGCCCATGAACGAAGCCGCTCCGTGGCATTGGTGCATTTGGCTGATGGCGCGAGACGCCCGCAACTGCGCACATTTTGCGATCTGCCTGACTTGCCTGACGATTGGGGCCTTCTCAATCATCAGACAGAAGGCTTCCATGACAGAGGAGAGAGTAAGCCTGCTTCGTCAGCGGATGATCAAAGATCATGCGCATCCGCGGGATGGAGGACAAGGCACAGAGGTCGCACATCCCGGCGATCAAGGGTTTCGCCGCTTTCCTCGGACGATCACCCGACACGGCAACGCCGGAGGATCTGCGCGCCTATCAGCTCCACATGACCGACACCGGGGTGAGCGGTCAGTATAACGATCTTGATTGCCACATTGTCGTTTGATTTTGCGAATTTGTTGGTGCGATGAAATCTCGAGCTTGCCGAGACCCGCAGATAAGTTGTTTGATGGGTCAATGCCTTGAGTTGGCCGCAATTCGGCCCTGCAGTCGGGTTTCATCTTTGGTCTCTTCACCCCAAGGAACCGGATAAAAGAAAGAAATTATTGCCCATGCTTGATCGTGCGGATCGTTTGACGACTAGGGTCAGGACTCGTTCTCGCTTCATAGCCAGAACATGACGGTTGCGGCGAGGGCGATGGCTGAGAGGAAGACCTTCGGGCATCTGTCGTAACGGGTTGCGACCCGTCGCCAGTCCTTCAGCC
>NZ_QWEY01000079.1 GCF_003443995.1 Pseudotabrizicola alkalilacus | reverse complement strand
AATCAGTAGTAGCACGCTTAATTTTCTTTAAGATAACAGATTCATCATCAAGCATAGAGATGAATGAATTTTGATTTGGATCCGATTTACTCATCTTCTTCTCAGGATCCACAAGTGACATGATTCTAGCACCTTCAGAAGCAATACGAGGCTCTGGAATCACAAAAATCTCGCGATACTTCTTATTAAATCGTTCAGCGATATCTCGTGTTAATTCAAGATGCTGTTTTTGATCATCTCCCACAGGAACGATACTCGTGTTATAAAGAAGAATATCAGCTGCCATAAGAGGAGGATACGTTAATAATCCTGCAGATACCGCTTCTTTTCCAGTTGATTTATCTTTAAACTGTGTCATGCGCTCTAATTCCCCAATATAAGAAACACATTGCATCATCCATCCCATCTTCGTGTGAGCTGGAACTTCAGATTGAATGAATATTGTTGATTTTTCAGGATCGATTCCTGCTGCTAAGTAAAGCGCAGCTAGGTTTCTGCTGTTTCTTTTTAATTCAACAGGATCTTGTGCCACGGTAATAGCGTGCTGATTAACCACGCAGAAATAACATTC
>NZ_QWEY01000078.1 GCF_003443995.1 Pseudotabrizicola alkalilacus | reverse complement strand
AAGGTCTCCAAAACCTTTGGTGTGGGTTCGATTCCTACTGCCCCTGCCAATTTTAATACTGTGGCGGTCGTGGCGAAGTGGTTAACGCATCGGATTGTGGTTCCGACATTCGGGGGTTCGATTCCCCTCGTCCGCCCCATAACATTTACATAAGTTTCTCCATTGGACCCTTAGCTCAGTTGGTCAGAGCGGTCGGCTCATAACCGATCGGTCGTAGGTTCGAGTCCTACCTGTGGAGCCATGGCCCGTTGGTCAAGTGGTTAAGACACCGCCCTTTCACGGCGGTAACACGGGTTCGAATCCCGTACGGGTCATACAAAAAAGAGTCAGCATTATGCTGGCTCTTTTTTATTTTGTTAATCCTTTTTATTACGTTACTTTCCAGAAATAAATAAAGGAATTTTGGAAAAGCTATGGTATGTATAAAAAGGAGGAAATCATAATGACACGAGTGAGAGACTTAATGAGTACCCATATTGTACATTGTACACCGCTAGACAATGTATATGAGGCAGCTGTAAAAATGAAGTAAGAATCGATTGGATTAATTCCTGTTGTTGAAAATGAGCAAGTTG
>NZ_QWEY01000077.1 GCF_003443995.1 Pseudotabrizicola alkalilacus | reverse complement strand
GTATGAACAGCATTTCCCATCGGCTCTTGAATCGATCCATGTTCAAACGGCATCTTAGGATCATTTTTCCAAATGTTCTCTGATGGCATTGCTACATACTCTGCAAAGCAGCCATGAGTATCAACACCGATGATCTTTGTGTTCTTACAGATGTGGAACTGTCCTTTTAAACATTGTGGACAAGAATGACAAACTATATGTGTTTCAGCCGATACGTGATCTCCAACAGAGACATTTGTAACAGCGCTTCCAACTTTTTCAACAACTCCTGAAAACTCATGTCCAAAAACATATGGCGTTTTCACACGACTCTGTGACCACTCATCCCATGTGTATATATGGACATCTGTTCCACAGATCGAAGTCGCTTTAACTTTGATCAGCACTTCACTTTCATTAATTTCAGGAATATCTACTGTTTCTAATCTAGCTCCATAACCCGCATGATGCTTAACTATTGCTTTCATTTTTCCTTGCACAGAAACACCCCTCACTGTAAACCTTAATAATCATATCCATCAATAATTGTACATGGATTGAACAACAAGGTAAAGAGCTGTGTCCATCCCACACGGACATTC
>NZ_QWEY01000076.1 GCF_003443995.1 Pseudotabrizicola alkalilacus | reverse complement strand
ACCTTGTTCTTCTACTAGATTGGTAAATGGAATGACAAAGATCAATCCGATGAATTTTGAGAAAAACGTCGCAGCGGATAGAATCAATGTTCCACGAAGTAATCGAGACAACTATTTTCAGCTCCTACTAATCATCCTAAAAAACATTATTGATATTGTATCACATTAAAAGCGGATGTAACCTACTTTAACTTTTTGCAAAACAGTAAGGATTATGAAACTTATAGTCTTTTTGTTAAAGCTATGCTATTGTATGAAATGACTTTTATTGAACGTATTAGAAAGTTGGGATTGTATGACTTATGATTGTATAGTAATCGGCGGTGGACCTTCTGGCCTCATGGCGAGTGTCGGTGCTGCTACGAATGGTGCACGTGTACTGTTAATCGATAAAGGAGAAAAACTAGGTCGTAAACTGGCTATTTCAGGTGGCGGGCGTTGCAACGTCACAAACCGCTTGCCTGTTGAAGAAATCATCAAACATATTCCGGGTAACGGACGTTTTTTATACAGCGCCTTTTCTGTTTTTAACAACGAAGACATCATTCAATTTTTCGAAGGGCTAGGCATCGAACTAAAAGAAGAAGACC
>NZ_QWEY01000075.1 GCF_003443995.1 Pseudotabrizicola alkalilacus | reverse complement strand
GACAATAATAACGTCTCTACCACACTTTTACCCTGGAAGATATGAAACGCCAACCCTTTCGCAGCCGGAAGTCCAATCAATAGATTCAGAAATAATACTAGCAAGCTAATGCCTAACGAAGTATAGATTGCCTCTGTAAATTTTGAGCTATGCCATAACATTTCGTGCCAGCCTCGGGTCGTTAATGAGTTTGGAAAGAGCTCTCCATATTCCCACCTTTGGACAAAACTGGTCAACACTAGTATTAATATAGGCAGCAACGTGAGCCCTAACATAGTAAAAAATCCGACTCTTGAATACTTACTATTTTCTGTCTGTAAATCGTGAAATGACCCAGAGCTTTGAGCTAAGTGGATCCTTCCTTTCCTTGTGAACACGTATGTTAAAAACACAACAAGAACAATAAATAGGGTCAAAAGAAACATTGCAGCAAAAGCGTACGGCTGTTTTGTCCAATCTGATCCAAAGAACCAGTCATAGCTGATGACAGGAATCATCTTAGGGTATGTTGCTCCTAGGAGTGCAGGAACTTCATAAGCGGAAACAACAAAAGCAAAGATGATAAAAAACGTTTCTAACATGATAGGAAA
>NZ_QWEY01000074.1 GCF_003443995.1 Pseudotabrizicola alkalilacus | reverse complement strand
TTGCAGTATCGCAAATAATGACCAAAGCCCCTTTATAAACATCATCTTCTATAACATCCATTGTGTTTAGAAATGTGAGGCCCGCTTCCTCTTCCCCTCCAACATACACTTCTTTTTGATGATAACTTGCTTTGATGATCGCACAAAGCCCACCTTGTGATCCAAGCGCATCCGGGTCTGGTCTGACATGTCGATGAATAATTATCTTTTCATACTGTTCAATTCTTTGTAAGATTTGTTCTTTCATAGCAGACTCCTTTTAGATGTCGTTGTGGCAATTATGGTTTTAAACGTTTACAATATAGTGGAGTAAATACTTGGGGGAATTTTCAATGCCTATTTTTATTATCCTAATTATACTTTCTTTTTCTCTTTATGTGTTCTATAAAGTCTCTGAAGTGCGCGCAAAAGAACCATTCTTAAAGCGGTGGACAGGCACAAAAGCAAAAATGGCACTCGGTTCATTCTTAGCTTCTTTCGGTCTGAACGAACTCACTGCTGTTGAAGGACGTGTTCAACTTTGGGTGGCACTTATTTTCTTAATCTATGGAATTGTACTGTTGATCATGAATTATAAAATGTACAAGCATTTCC
>NZ_QWEY01000073.1 GCF_003443995.1 Pseudotabrizicola alkalilacus | reverse complement strand
TGCCAACAGTGCCTACGGGGTGCAGCAGTGAGGAATATTGGTCAATGGGCGAGAGTCTGAACCAGCCAAGTAGCGTGCAGGATGACGGCCCTATGGGTTGTAAACTGCTTTTATAAGGGAATAAAGTGAGACTCGTGAGACTTTTTGCATGTACCTTATGAATAAGGACCGGCTAATTCCGTGCCAGCAGCCGCGGTAATACGGAGGATCCGAGCGTTATCCGGATTTATTGGGTTTAAAGGGAGCGTAGATGGATTTTTAAGTCAGTTGTGAAAGTTTGCGGCTCAACCGTAAAATTGCAGTTGATACTGTCAGTCTTGAGTACAGTAGAGGTGGGCGGAATTCGTGGTGTAGCGGTGAAATGCTTAGATATCACGAAGAACTCCGATTGCGAAGGCAGCTCACTGGACTGCAACTGACACTGATGCTCGAAAGTGTGGGTATCAAACAGGATTAGATACCCTGGTAGTCCACACAGTAAACGATGAATACTCGCTGTTTGCGATATACAGTAAGCGGCCAAGCGAAAGCATTAAGTATTCCACCTGGGGAGTACGCCGGCAACGGTGAAACTCAAAGGAATTGACGGCTAAGG
>NZ_QWEY01000072.1 GCF_003443995.1 Pseudotabrizicola alkalilacus | reverse complement strand
ATCTTAAGACCAACACCGGTTACCGTAACAACCCCGACGATCATACCAGCCGCAGCTGTAGCCGCTGCAACACCAAGCGCCGTTCTTGCTCCGTCAGCTAATGCTTCAAAAAAGAGCTTCGGTCCCATACGCGTATTCTTATTGAACATGCCTACCGCAATCGCACTCACAATTGACCACAGCGCAGCTTTTGTCACACTCATACCACTCATAAGCAAGAGAATAACCACAACAATCGGAATCAACAAATACACCTGTTTAATAACTCTTTTCGTTTCAGGCATCTCTTCGCGAGATAATCCTCTAAGACCAATTCGTTTTGCTTCAAAATGCGTCATGATCCATATTCCCGCAAAGTATAGTACCGCAGGAATGGCAGCAGCTTTAGCGATATCCCAATAGGTGATACCACCCCCGATAAATTCAACCATCAGAAACGCAGCGGCTCCCATGACAGGAGGCATGATCTGACCACCTGTTGAAGAAGCTGCCTCTACCGCTCCTGCAAAGTTCTTATCATAACCCAATCGTTTCATCATCGGAATCGTAAAAGCCCCGGAAGTTACAACGTTAGCAACCGAGCTTCCACTGATCGTCCC
>NZ_QWEY01000071.1 GCF_003443995.1 Pseudotabrizicola alkalilacus | reverse complement strand
AGGCTTTTCTTTCTTACAGCATAAGATTCTGCAGTTGCTGCTTTCGTCGTCACCAATTTCGCCTGCTTGCGTAATAAAGTTGATAGAGCCGATCGCGATAATTACAAGTTCGTCGTCTTCTACTACTTGAATGGATGTGCGGTTAACACGAGTTAGTACGCCTTCCACTTCACCATCATCGTCACTTCCGTCATTCACTCTTACTTTACAGTTGATCAGCTTTCGTAAGCTGCTTTGGAACGTATCATTACAGACCTTTTTACGATCCGTGTTGCAACAGTTTCTGTCAGTTGCTACTGATACAGATCTTACATTATTTAAAGGAAAGTAAAGAACCTCTCTGTCATCTGTCTTGATTGCTATAAAGTCTCTTCCAACACAGACGAGTTTGCCAGACTCTTCTACATCTTCCCCTGCTCTGACTGTAACGTGCTTACATAATAAATTAGCAAGCTCTCGAGGTGAGAGTTTGTGTTTACAATTCAAAATATTGCCTCCTGGTAATGGTATTGACTATTTCTTGTCCATGCATTATATGTAACAAGTTTTGAAAGTGCATATGACACTTGTCTATATATATAAGTTTTAAAACTAATTTTTTTCGT
>NZ_QWEY01000070.1 GCF_003443995.1 Pseudotabrizicola alkalilacus | reverse complement strand
AGACGGTATCGAGATTTTTGTAGAGAATGACCGTATTATTTTAAAGAAATACATACCGAATAACTCGTGCGTGATTACAGGAGAAGTGACAGATCAGAATGCCACGTGTGCAGGCGGAAAGTTTGTACTCAGTCCGAATGGTGCAAAAGCACTTTTAGAAGAATTAGAATTAAAGTTTTAAGTGTGGAGGAACACCAGTGACAATAAAACATTCAGTAACCGTTTATCTCCTGTCAGGACCTGCAGGAGTCGGGAAATCAACAACGGCAATCGAGCTTGTAAAAAGTCTATCCAATAGCGCATATCTATCTGGTGATGATATAAGTCATATGCACATAAACGGCAGAGTGAAGCCTTGGGAAAGTAAACAGGAGCATGATTTGATCTGGAATAATATTCTGAAACTTACAAGGAACTTCATTGATTATGGCTGTGACGTTGTGATCGATTACATAACCTTTCCAAAGGATGCTGAATGGTTAAGTAACCAGGTGCGCGACCTTGGTGTTACGATTAAATACGTTGTTCTTTGGGCAGAGAAAGATACGTTGGTAAAAAGGGATGCCATGCGTATTGAGAAAGAACGTATGGGTGATAGGTGTTTGGT
>NZ_QWEY01000007.1 GCF_003443995.1 Pseudotabrizicola alkalilacus | reverse complement strand
GGCTTCAACCGCTCCATCTGGTCGTCCGTCAGCCAGAAAAGATTGCTCATCATCACCCCCGTCAGTTCGGGAGCTTGAATCACGCAGGCAGGGCGGCCTCAAGCCGATTAATGGGTCCTGACCCTAGAGTGGACTTCTCAAATGCTAAATCAATTCGTGATCTAGGTTTTGAGGCAGGGCGACTGATGGCATCCTATGTCCACGTGTTGAATCATGAAGATTTGTATGCGAATGTGCTATCCGACAAAGCCACACTCGACGATCTTTTGGTTGGTTCATATTGGTACTTTGGGGCGACCAACTTTCGAACCAAAAAAGTTAATGAAGCTGTGAACGCAGTAGGTGCATGGAAAAAGGAAGAAAGTGTAATTTATCGAGTATTTGGTGATTGGAAGTTGATTTGTCAGATTGATCCGCGTTGGATTACAACCAGTACGGCATATGTCATGTTGAGAGGAGGAACGCTCGATACGATGGGTCTTGTTCATCTAAACAGCATTGATGCCAAACGAAAACTTGCCGTTGCATCTCCCTTATTTCTTGGCGCGCCTGATCGTGGAGGTTTGAGATGAAAGCCAAATATGTAGAAGCGCTCAAGCATTTTGAGCAGATTGCGAAAGTTGAAACATCGACGTGGCCGGATGAGCAATGGCATGGCGATATTGAAAATTGTGATATATGCTCTCGTCCCATGGCTGATGAAACATTTATGGTCGATGGGCCTGCATCCAAAGGTGGTTTTGAGTGGGGAAATCTATGCGTCGTTTGTGCCTATAAGTCGTCTCCAAGCGTTGGATGGGGTAAGGCGCAGCTTTATCGTCGCTCAGAGGAAGGCATTTGGAAACTTGTTGCTGGGGGCCCCCCAGCAGAAGATATGATGGACGAATATGGTTGAATTGAACAACTACTTAATGCCAAACTTAAGTTGTCTATACCTTCAAAAGCAAAACGCGCGCCCCTTTCAGGGCGCGCGCTTTATCTCAAGCCGTCAGCCGATCACGCCAGCGTGGGATCAATCGCCTTGCAGGCCTCGACCAGACCCTTCACGGCGTCGACCGATTTGTCGAACATCGCCTGTTCGTCCTTGTTCAGCGTGATGTTGACCACACGCTCCACACCACCAGCGCCGATCACGGTGGGGACGCCGACGTACATGCCGTTCAGGCCGAGCGCGCCGTCCACATAAGCCGCGCAGGGCAGGAGGCGCTTCTGGTCTTTCAGGTAGGCTTCGGCCATCTCGATGGCGGAGGTCGCGGGCGCGTAGAAGGCGGAGCCGGTTTTCAGCAGGCCGACGATCTCAGCGCCGCCGTCGCGGGTGCGCTGCACGATGGCGTCAAGCTTGTCTTGCGTGGTCCAGCCCATTTGCACCAGATCCGGCAGCGGCACGCCGCCGACGGTGGAGTAGCGGGTCAGCGGCACCATGGTGTCGCCGTGGCCGCCGAGCACAAAGGCGGTGACATCGCGCATCGAGACGTTGAATTCGACCGACAGGAAGTGGCGGAAGCGGGCGGAATCGAGCACGCCTGCCATGCCGACCACCTTGTTGTGCGGCAGGCCGGAGAATTCGCGCAAAGCCCAGACCATCGCGTCGAGCGGGTTGGTGATGCAGATGACGAAGGCGTTGGGGGCGTGCTGTTTGATGCCTTCGCCGACCGATTTCATGACCTTGAGGTTGATGCCCAGCAGATCGTCGCGCGACATGCCCGGCTTGCGTGGCACACCGGCGGTGACGATGCAGACATCTGCCCCGGCGATATCGGCGTAGGAGTTGGTGCCTTTCATCACGGCATCAAAGCCCTCGGACGGGCCCGATTGCGCGATGTCGAGGGCTTTGCCCTGTGGCGTGCCTTCGGCAATGTCGAACACGGTGATGTCGCCGAGTTCCTTGATCGCGGCGAGGTGGGCGAGCGTGCCGCCGATCTGGCCAGCGCCGATGAGGGCGATCTTGGGTCGTGCCATGGGTATTCTCCCGTCTGGTGGAATGAGTCGCGCCATGGGGTAGCCCCTTGCGGCGAGTCTGGCAAGCGCTGCTTGGGGCGGTTTGTATGCGATTGTGTGCCGGGTGACTGGCGGGGCCGCGGTGTTTGCGCTAGCGGTGGGGCAAAGCGGAGGGGCGCGCGTGGAAGGTGTGGCATTCTGGGTGGCGGCGGTGGTGGCCGCGGCGCTGGTGGGGATGAGCAAGGGCGGTTTGCCTGCGGTCGGCATGCTGGGGGTGCCGGTGCTGGCGCTGGTGATCAACCCGGTGACGGCGGCGGGGCTGTTGCTGCCGGTGTATGTGCTGTCGGACCTGTTCGGGCTGTATGCTTATCGCCATGCGTTTGACCGTCGGGTGCTGGCGATCCTGGTGCCGGGGATGGTGGCCGGGGTGGTTGTGGGCTGGGCCACGGCGGCGCTGGTGCCGGGCTGGGCAGTGACGGCGCTGGTGGGGCTGATCGGGTTTGTGTTTGCGCTGAACCTTTTGGTGCGGCGCAAGGTGGCGGTGGTGCCGCGCCCGGCGCGGGTCGGTCCGGGGCTGTTCTGGGGCGCGCTGACCGGGTTCACCAGTTTCGTCAGCCATGCGGGCGCGCCGCCGTATCAGGTCTATACCCTGCCTTTGGGGCTGACCAAGGTGGTGTTTGCCGGCACCTCGACCATTGCCTTTGCGATCCTGAATGCGGTGAAGCTGGTGCCGTACTGGCAGCTGGGGCAGCTGAGCCCGGCCAATCTGAAGGTGGCGCTGGTGCTGATGCCGGTGGCGGCGGTGGCGGTGTTTGCGGGGGTCCGGCTGGTGAAGCTGCTGCCGGAGGCCGCGTTTTTCCGCTTTGTCACCTGGGCGCTCTTGGTGCTGTCGGTCAAGCTGATCTGGGACGGGATTTCCGGCGCGCTGATGTGAGCGCATAAGAAAAGGGTGCCACTGGGGCACCCTTTTCCGGCCTTGAGGAAAGCCTTTTGAACATCGACCTCAGACGTCGTCGATGGTCTTCTTTACTGCATCCTTGGTTTCGCCCAGAGCTTTCTGGGCTTCGCCCTTGCGCTCCTGAACAAAGCCTTCGGCTTGCAGTTCCTTGTTGTCGGTTGCTTTGCCGACGGCTTGCTTCACGTTGCCCATGGCGTCGTTGGCAGTGCCTTTGATCTTGTCGCTTGTGCTGCTCATGGTTCATTCCCTCCATAAGGTGCAGTTGTATGGCAGATCAACGCGGCATCCTGAGAAAGGGTTCCGCACCCACGGCGGATTATTTCGCGGCTGGGTGGGGGATCAGATTTTGCGACCACGTGCGGGCAGCTCTTCGGTCACCGCCTCATAGCTGTGACCAGAGGCGACCAGGCACATCACGCCATCGGGCAGGGTGACGGTGATGGTCCAGCTGCCGGAGGCGGGGGAGGCGAACACCTCGACCACGCCGTTGTTGGCGGCGAGGCCCATGCTGCGGCGGGTTTCGCCGTACTTTTCGGTGAGCTGGCCCAGCACCAGATCGCGGGTGCCACATTGCGGGGCGGAGTGAACGGTGGTGGCGGCGAGGATCAGCCCGGCAGCGCCGAGCGAGAAAGCGAGAAGCGTCTGGTTCATGGCGTGCCTTTGCTGATGTTTCGGGTTTCGCATGACCCAAGGCTGCGCCGGGAATGCGTAGAATGAGTTAACCCGGCGCACCCTTTGCGGGGACGGGATGCTGCGATGCGGCAAATTTATGCTTGCGGTTTGTGACGGAATCGGGGTTTGTGGCGCAAGATTATTGCTTGAGGTCGAATCGATGACAAAGCCCGCACGCCCGTACCGCTCTGTGCTCTATATCCCCGGCTCGAAAGAGCGGGCGCTGGAAAAGGCGCAGGGTCTGGCCGCCGATGCGATCATCTTTGATCTGGAAGATGCGGTTGCCCCCGATGAAAAGCCGCGCGCCCGTGAGGTGTTGGCGCAGGCGTTGCGGGCCGATTACGGATCGCGGGCGCGGATCGTGCGGATCAACGGGTTTGATACCGAATGGGGGCGCGCGGATGCGGCAGCGTTCGCCGACCATCCGGGGGTGGATGCGGTGCTGATCCCCAAGGTCAGCACCACGGCCGATCTGGACGCGGTGGCGGCGCTGGTGCCGGGCAAGCCGCTGTGGGCGATGATGGAAACCGCACTGGGCATGCTCAATGCCGGGGCGATTGCCGGGCATCCGGCGTTGCAGGGCATGGTGATGGGCACCAATGATCTGGCACGCGAGCTGGGTGCGCGCGGTCGGCCTGACCGTCTGCCGATGATGGCGGGGCTGGGGCTGTGCCTGCTGGCGGCCAAGGCGTATGACCGGGTGATTGTCGATGGCGTCTATAATGCGTTCAAGGATGACGAGGGCCTGCGCGCCGAATGCGCGCAGGGCCGCGACATGGGCTTTGACGGCAAGACGCTGATCCATCCATTGCAGCTGGAGATTGCCAACGCGGGTTTTGCCCCTGATGAGGCCGAGCTTGATCTGGCCCGCCGCCAGATCGCTGCGTTTGACGCGGCGCTGGCGGACGGGCAGGCGGTGGCGGTGGTCGATGGCAAGATCGTGGAAAATCTGCATATCGTGACCGCAAAGGCGACCCTGGCGCGGGCAGAGGCGATTGCGGCTCTTTCGGTTTAGGCCCATGGTGCCGGCAGGCAACCAAAGGTGACCCCATGACACTTCTTATCCTTGGCGTGGCGCTCTGGTGGGCCGCGCATTTCTTTAAACGTGTGGCTCCTGATGCGCGGGCCCGGATGGGCGAGGCGGGCAAAGGTGCTGTCGCACTCGCCTTGGTGGTCAGCATCGGGCTGATGTACTGGGGCTATGGTCAGGCCGATGGGCCGGTCTGGTGGGGGCGCACCCCGGCGTTGGTCGGGATCAACAACCTGCTGATGGTGCTGGCGGTTTATTTCTATGCGGTGTCGGGGTCCAAAACCTGGCTGGCGCGCAAGGTGCGGCACCCGCAGCTGACCGGGTTCAAGCTGTGGGCAGTGGCGCATTTGCTGGTGAACGGCGACTTGCCAAGCTTTGTGCTGTTTGGCGGTTTGCTGGCCTGGGCCGTGGTTGAGGTCATCGTGCTCAACCGTGCGCAGCCGGAATGGGTACGCCCTGCGCCGCGCCCGGTGGCCAAGGAGTTCGTGGCGATCGGGGCCACGGTGGTGGTGACGCTGGTGGTGATGCTGATTCACAACTGGCTGGGTGTGCAGCCCTGGGGGTAAGGCAATGAAATTGTATCGGTTTCTGTCGGATGATGACACCTCGGCCTTTTGCCACAAGGTGACGGCGGCGCTGAACAAGGGCTGGGTGCTGCAGGGCGGGCCGACCTATGCCTTTGACGCCGCGCGCGGCGTGATGCGCTGCGGGCAGGCGGTGGTGAAGGATGCGGCGGGCACTTATTCGCCGGATACAAAGCTGGGCGATCATTAACGAGGGTGCGTGCAAACATGCCCTATGGCCGGAACTGGGAGGCGGTGCGATGAAGACCAATCCGGGACGTTTTTTCGAGGATTACCGGCTGGGTGAGGTGATCCCTCATGCCGTGCCGCGTACGCTGTCGGGCGGCGAGCGGGCGCTGTACCACGCGCTGTACCCGGCGCGGCATGCGATCTATTCCTCGGATCAGTTTGCGCAAAGCTGTGGTCTGCCCGGCTCGCCTATTGACGATCTGGCGGCGTTTCATACGGTGTTTGGCAAGACCGTGCCGGACATCAGCCTGAACGCGATTGCCAATCTGGGCTATGCCGAGGGGCGGTGGCTGCAGCCGGTCTATCCCGGCAATACGTTGCGCGCCGAAAGCACGGTGATCGGGCTGAAGGAAAACTCCAGCGGCACTTCGGGCGTGGTCTACGTGCGCACGCGCGGGTTCAATCAGGATGATGAGCCGGTGCTGGAATATGTGCGCTGGGTGATGGTGAGAAAGGGGCGACTGGATGCGCCCGCGCCCGCTGCGGTGGTGCCGCAACTGGCAAGCGTGGTGGTGCCCGAGGCGCTGGTGATGCCGCGCCGGCTGGATTTCACGCGCTATGATTTCGCGCTGGCGGGGGAGCGGCATCGCTGGGGCGACTATACCGTGGGCGAGCAGATCGACCATGTGGACGGCGTGACGGTGGAAGAGGCCGAGCATATGCTGGCCACGCGCCTGTGGCAGAACACCGCCAAGGTGCATTTTGACGCGACCGTGCGCGCGGATGGCAAACGGCTGATTTACGGCGGGCATATCATCAGTCTGGCGCGGGCGCTGTCGTTTAACGGGCTGGCCAATGCGCAGATGATCGTGGCGCTGAACGCGGGCGCACATGCCAACCCGTGCTTTGCCGGGGATACAGTGCGGGCCTGGTCCGAGGTGCTGGACCGTGCTGAAACCACGGCCCCCGGGGTGGGGGCGGTTCGGTTGCGGCTGGTGGCGACGCGGGGGGCGGCGTTTGATCTGCGCGGTGCGGATGGCAAGTATTTGCCGGAGGTGCTGCTGGATCTGGACTACTGGGCGCTGATGCCGCTGTAAGAGGGAAAGATGCGGGCAGGATTTGCGGGATCTGTTCTGGCGGGTGTTGTGGCTTTGGCCAACCCTGCGCTGGCGGAGGGCCTGTCGCCCGATGCCAAACGTTTTGTCGAAGGCAATCTGATTGGCACCTTCTATCATGAGATGGGTCACGCGCTGATTGATGTGCTGCAACTGCCCGTGCTGGGGCAGGAAGAGGACGCGGCCGATACGCTGGCGGTGGTGCTGATCCACGATCTGTGGGAGGCGGAGGACGCTGAGTGGCTGGGCCGGGCGACGGCGGATTATTACTATTACACCGTGGACTGGTCGGGCGACGCGGCGGATGAGACGGAGTGGTGGGGCGTGCATGGTCCTGATGAGCAGCGCTATTACACCCACGTTTGCCTTTTCTACGGCACGGACCCGGAGCGACTTGCCGAACTTGCGACGGAATATGAACTGCCCG
The DNA here is from genome assembly GCF_003443995.1 of Pseudotabrizicola alkalilacus. GTDB lineage: Bacteria > Pseudomonadota > Alphaproteobacteria > Rhodobacterales > Rhodobacteraceae > Pseudotabrizicola > Pseudotabrizicola alkalilacus. The sequence goes on along the minus strand of NZ_QWEY01000007.1, from coordinate 239,961 downwards.
AAGATCGCGCCGAAGGCTGCGCCGAGGAGTTCCGGCTGGCCGCAGAGTCATGGGGCGCATTTTTGTATGAGATCGCGCTTGAAGAGGGTGATAAGCCTGCAAAAGCGCTGAAACTGGATGCGCCAAAGACCGCGCCCTATTACGCGCTTTTCGCCCAGGAGGTGCGCGACTGGAACGAGCGATTTGCGCTTCCCGGCCCGATCACGGTGCGGGTTGAGGCCTGCGGCGAGGCAAATGCCTTTTACTCTTCTGCCGACTCATCCATCACCATGTGCACCGAATATGTCGACTGGTTGATCTCGATCGCGAAGGAGGCAGATTTGTGATCACAGCCTGAAAATTCGTGATCACAAAGCCGGAAAATTTCAACTGTTATCGCTAAAATGCTGCACATGCACCATTGCGGCAGGTGACAGGCCCAAAAAAAGCGCTATTCAGAGACATAACAATCGAAGCGCGCCCCGGACCGGCCAATATCGGACAGGCCTGGGACCAGCCAGCGACGAAGGGAACCGACATGGCGAACGTCAAACGGGTCAAACGGCCTCTTTCCCCGCATTTGCAGATTTATCGTCCGCAATTGACCTCCATCACCTCGATCCTGACCCGGATCACCGGCAATGCGCTGATCGTGGGCACGATGCTGGCGGTGTGGTGGCTGCTGGCGGCGGCGACCTCACCCGAGTATTTCGCCACGGCAGATGCGGTGGCGACCAGCTGGTTCGGCGATCTGGTGTTCACCGGCTCGCTCTGGGCGGTGTGGTACCACTATCTGGCGGGTGTGCGGCACCTGTATTTCGATGCGGGCAAGGGTCTGGACATTCCGACAGCAGAAAAGCTGGGCTGGGGTGTCATCGGTGGATCGGTCGTGTTGACCGTGATCACAATTCTTCTGGTTCAGTGAGGGGCAGGCAGATGCGGTATTTGACCGATCGTAAGCGGGCCGTGGGCAAGGGTGCCTCGGGCACCGGGACGGAACATCACTGGGCGATGCAGGTGACAGCGGTGGGGCTGGCTTTGCTTTTGCCCGCCTGGCTTTATATCTTTGGCTCGGCGCTGGGCGGCACGCAGGCGGAGGTGGTGGCGACATTCTCGCGCCCGTTCCCGGCGATCCTGACGGCGCTGCTTTTGGTAGTGGGAATGAAGCATTTCGCCGCCGGGGCCCAGATGATGATTGAAGATTACGCCCGTGGGGCGGCTCGGAAATGGGCGGTCATTCTGGTGACCTGTCTGGCCTGGGCGATTGCGGCGACGGGGCTGTTTGCCCTGGCGCGCATGGCGCTGTGAAGGAAAGAACATGACGGCTTATCCTTATGAAGTGCACGACTATGATGTGGTCGTGGTGGGTGCGGGCGGTGCAGGCTTGCGCGCCACGCTGGGCATGGCAGAGCAGGGGCTGCGCACCGCCTGTGTGACCAAGGTGTTCCCGACCCGCAGCCACACGGTTGCGGCGCAGGGTGGCATTGCGGCGTCGTTGGGCAATATGGGCCCCGACAGCTGGCAATGGCACATGTACGACACCGTAAAGGGGTCGGACTGGCTGGGCGACACCGATGCGATGGAATATCTCGCACGCGAGGCGCCGAAAGCGGTCTATGAGCTGGAGCATTACGGCGTGCCGTTTTCGCGCACCGAAGAGGGCAAGATCTATCAGCGTCCGTTCGGCGGCCACACGACTGAGTATGGCGAAGGCCCACCGGTGCAGCGCACCTGTGCGGCGGCTGACCGGACCGGCCATGCGATCCTGCACACGTTGTACGGGCAGAGCCTCAAGAACAACGCCGAGTTCTATATCGAATATTTCGCGCTGGATCTGATCATCACCGATGGTCGCTGCACCGGCGTGGTGGCGTGGAAGCTGGATGACGGCACCATGCATGTGTTCAATGCCAAGATGGTGGTGCTGGCCACGGGCGGCTATGGCCGCGCCTATTTCAGCGCGACCTCGGCCCATACCTGCACCGGCGACGGCGGCGGCATGGTGGCGCGGGCGGGTCTGCCGCTGCAGGATATGGAATTCGTGCAGTTCCACCCGACCGGCATCTATGGCTCCGGCTGTCTGATCACCGAAGGCGCGCGGGGCGAGGGCGGCTATCTGACCAACTCCGAAGGCGAGCGGTTCATGGAACGCTATGCGCCGCATTACAAGGATCTGGCGCCGCGCGATTACGTGTCGCGCTGCATGACGCTGGAAATTCGCGAAGGCCGGGGTGTGGGTGCGAATGGCGACCATATCAGCCTGCACCTGAACCATTTGCCGAAAGAAACGCTGGATCTGCGGCTGCCGGGGATTTCGGAAAGCGCGCGCATCTTTGCCGGTGTCGACCTGACCAAAGAGCCGATCCCGGTGCTGCCGACAGTGCACTATAACATGGGCGGTATCCCGACCAACTATTGGGGTGAGGTGCTGAACCCCACCGCCGACGCCCCCGACGCGATCTTCCCCGGCCTGATGGCTGTGGGCGAGGCGGGCTGTGCGAGTGTGCATGGTGCGAACCGTCTGGGCTCGAACTCGCTGATCGACCTTGTGGTGTTTGGCCGCGCTGCGGCGATCCGCGCGGGCAAGGTAGTGGACCCGGAGACGGCGACACCATCGACCAACGTGGCCGAGGTGGACCGTGCGCTGTCGCGCTTTGACGGCTTGCGCCATGCCTCGGGGGCGACGCCGACCGCCGATCTGCGGCTGGAAATGCAAAAGACCATGCAGGCCGATGCGGCGGTGTTCCGCACCGACAAGACCCTGGCCGAAGGTGAGCGCAAGATGACCGAAATCGCCGGACGTGTCGGCGATCTGAAGGTCACCGACCGGTCGCTGGTCTGGAACAGCGATCTGATGGAGACGCTGGAGCTGACCAACCTGATGCCGAACGCGCTGGCCACGATCTATGGCGCGCACGCCCGGACCGAAAGCCGTGGCGCGCATGCGCATGAGGATTACCCGACGCGTGACGATGCCAACTGGCGCAAGCATTCACTGGCCCATGTCGATGGCAACAAGGTCACGCTGACCTATCGCGCCGTGCATGTGGACCCGCTGACCACCGAGGCCGAGGGCGGGATCAGCCTCAAGAAAATCGCCCCGGCAGAGCGGAAGTTCTGATGAACCAACACCCGGCACATCGGCCCGTTTCCGCCGCTGCACGTAAATGTGCAGCGGTCGGGGCTGGCGCGGCCGGGGGCTTGCGTCATCCTGTGCGCCTGACTGGGCAAAGGGTGGTGCAGATGCGTTCGATGGCTGTTGTCTGTGTGATGCTGCTGGCCGCTTGCGACCCGCAGCAGGTGGCCGATCAGGCCGGGCGGCGGATTGCCGCCACGGTGGTTCTGCCGGTGGTGCAGCTGGATATGCCGACGCCGCTGGCGCAGCGGGCGACCGATTGCATCCTGCGCAATGCCACGGCGGCTGAGGTGCAGGCTTTGGCGCGGGATGTGGCGGTGGTGGCGGGAACGTCAACCAAGGCCACGATCCGCGGCATTGCGCTACGCCCCGAGACGGCGGCGTGTTTTGCCGCCAATGGCGTGCCGCAGGTGCGGCCATGACGCGGGCACTGGTGCTTGGCTTGCCGTTGGTGTTGCTGGCCTGTGGTCCGATCCCGGTGGCACAGGCGGAGCGGCAGTGTTTTGACCGCGCCCGTCTGGCGCAACAGCCGCGTGGCGAGATCGGCGTGGGCATGAGCTCAGACGGCCGGGCGCGGTCCCGCGTCAAGCTGGAGGTCAGTTCCGACTTTATCATGGGGCGTGACCCGTCGGCGGTTTACGACTCTTGCGTTGTTCAGAAATCCGGGCAGGCACCCAGCCGCCCGCTCTATTCATTCCCGGAATGGAAGGGATAAACCATGGTCCAATTCACGCTTCCCAAGAACTCTACCATCCGCACCGGCAAGACCTGGCCGAAGCCGGAGGGCAAGAATGTACGCAAGTTCCAGATCTATCGCTGGAACCCGGATGACGGGAAAAACCCGCAGGTCGATACCTATTTCGTTGATATGGATACCTGCGGCCCGATGATTCTGGACGCGCTGATCAAGATCAAGAACGAGATTGACCCGACGCTGACCTTTCGCCGGTCCTGCCGCGAGGGGATCTGCGGCTCTTGCGCGATGAACATCGATGGCATCAACACCCTGGCCTGTATCTATGGCTTGGATGAGGTGAAGGGCGATGTGAAGATCTATCCGCTGCCGCATCTGCCGGTGGTCAAGGATCTGATCCCGGACCTTACGCATTTCTACGCCCAGCATGCCAGCATCATGCCTTGGCTGGAAACCAAGACCAACCGCCCCGCGAAAGAGTGGCGGCAGTCGATTGCGGACCGGGGCAAGCTGGATGGCTTGTACGAATGCGTGATGTGCGCCTGCTGCAGCACCTCGTGCCCATCCTATTGGTGGAATGGCGACAAGTATCTGGGGCCTGCCGCGTTGCTGCACGCCTATCGCTGGATCATCGACAGCCGCGACGAGGCGACCGGCCAGCGGCTGGACGAGCTGGAAGACCCGTTCAAGCTGTACCGCTGCCACACCATCATGAACTGCGCCAAGACCTGCCCCAAGGGGCTGAACCCGGCCAAGGCGATTGCCGAGATCAAGAAGATGATGGTCGAGCGGGTGGTCTGACGCCTTTCACGCACAGGACAGAAGGCCCCGGTTGATCCGGGGCCTTTTTCGTTTGCGGCACTGGATATGCCCGCCGGTGTGGCCTAGCTTTGACAGATGCGCCGTCCTGATCCGTGCGCAGGAAGGATCACCCCATGCCGCTCTTGCAACTGATCTATGCCTCGCGGCCGTTTGGTTTTGACGGGGCGACGCTGACCGCCATTCTGTTCGACGCCCGGCGCTGCAACACGCGTGATGACATCACCGGCGCGCTGATTTGCCGGGATGATCTGTTCCTGCAACTGCTGGAGGGGCCGGTGGCGGCGGTAGAGGCGGCCTATGCCCGCATCCGCGCCGATGACCGGCATGTCGAGGTGCGCGAACTGCTGCGCCGCGAGATTGCCGATGACGCCCGCATGTTCGCGGCCTGGGCGATGAAGGATGATCCGGCGGCCAGCCTGATCTGGTCGCGCGACGAGGTGGCGGCCGGCGTGCCGGAGCGGGCGGGGGAGGCGGCGGTGCTGGCGGTGTTTGCGCGGCTGGCTGACGCGGGCTGATCATGCCGGTCCTGTTGCTTCTCCTGCTGCTGTCGGTGCTGATCTACATGTGGATCGCGCGGCGCAACAGCACGTTGACCCGCGCCTGCAGGTGGCGGCAGGAACGATCTGCCGGGCAATGGCGTTGTGCTTCATGCGGGGCGGTGATGCCCGGCGAACGCGCACCCCGGGATTGCCTGCGGCCAAAGGATTAACCCGTCACTTCCCCGGTTTTGAGCGAGGTCTTGTGCGTGAGTGCAGGGCCGTGGCGTGGGTTGAGCGTGGCCGGACGGGGGCTGGGCTGTTAGCCTTGAGCCCAGAACAGACATAAGGGAGTGATATGGGACAGTTGGTTGACGGGGTGTGGCATGACGAGTGGTATGACACCAAATCCACCGGCGGCGCGTTCGAGCGCAACGAATCGCGCTTTCGCAACTGGGTGACGGTGGACGGATCGCCGGGCCCCTCGGGCGAGGGCGGGTTCAAGGCGGAAAGCAGGCGCTATCATCTGTATGTCTCTTATGCCTGCCCCTGGGCGCATCGCACGCTGATCTTTCGCGCGCTGAAGGGGCTGGCGGATCATATCCCGGTCTCGGTTGTGCATCCTGACATGCTGTCAGATGGCTGGACCTTTGCCACCGATTTTCCCGGCGCGACCGGGGACCGCCAGTTCGGTCTGCCCTTCCTGCGCGATGTCTATCTGCGCGATACCCCTGACATGTCGGGCCGGGTCACGGTGCCGGTGCTGTGGGATACCCAGACCGGCAGGATTGTCAGCAACGAATCCGCCGAGATCATCCGCATGTTCAATTCTGCCTTTGACGGGGTGACCGGCAATACCGATGATTATTGGCCCGAAGCGCTGCGCGAAGGCATTGAGCCGATCAACGCCCGGATTTACGACACGGTGAACAACGGCGTCTACAAGGCCGGGTTTGCCACCACCCAAAGCGCCTATGAAGCGCCGGTGCAGGCGCTGTTTGACTCGCTGGACTGGCTGGAGGCGCATCTGGGCGCGAACCGCTATCTGATGGGCGACCGGCTGACCGAAGCCGACTGGCGGCTGTTTCCGACGCTGATCCGGTTTGATCCGGTGTATCACCTGCATTTCAAATGCAACCGCCGCCGGATCATCGACTATCCGAACCTGTGGGGGTTCACGCGCGAGCTGTATCAGTGGCCGGGCGTGTCAGACACGGTGCGGGTGGATCATTTCGTGCGGCATTATCACTACAGCCATGACACCATCAATCCGAACCGGATCATTCCCATCAATCCGGTGCTGGATTATGCTGCGCCGCACGGGCGCGGCTGAGGCGCCCCTTTTGAGGGAGCCTGTGTGTGAAGCCTGAAACCCCCGCCCATGTGGCCCCCGAAGATGCCGCCGCGCGCCGCGCGGTGGCCCCGGTGATTTGCTATCCTGTCGAGGGGCTGCCTGCGCCGGACCTGGCCCCCTATCACGCCGCGCGCGACGGCTGGGAGCAGGTGGCCGAGGTGCTGGTGCCCGCGCGCGAGGCGCGGTGTTTTGACGTGCCGGCGGGGCATTTCTTTCGCATCACCAGCGTGGAGGGGCCGCAGGTCGGCGATCTGAACCTGTGGAACGCGCATGATCTGCACGAGCGGTTCTACAGCGGCAAGACCCGCGCGCTGCATGGCACGCATCTGAGCGCGGGCGACCGGATGTGGTCAAACCTGCCCTATCTGCGCGAGATGGCGCTGATCACGGCGGATACGCTGGACTGGTACGGCTTTGATGGTTTTGGCGGCGGGGTGCATGATGTGATCGGCACCCGCTGCGACCCCTATACGCACAACCTTTTGTCGGGCGGGCAGTATCACCACTGCTGCCATTCCAACCTGACGCGGGCCCTTGCGGCGCGGACCGGGCTGTCGCTGCATGAGGCGGAGTTGCATGTGCATGATGTGCTCAACGTGTTCATGTGCACTGGCTTTACCCGCGAGAGCGGGCAGTATTTCATGAAGGCCAGCCCGGTGCGACCTGGCGATTTCATCGAGTTCTTTGCCGGGATGGATCTGTTGGGGGCCTTGTCGGCCTGTCCCGGTGGGGATTGCTCGACCGTGCATTCGTCAGATCAGGCAGCGTGCTTTCCGCTGCTGGTGCAGGTGTTCAAGCCACAGAGGGCGGTTCCGGGCTGGCAGGTCAGCCGGGCGAATGGCTACGACCGGAGTCACGGGCTGTAGCCGTCGAGGGGGGCTGTCTGCCCCCCGCGCTTCGCGCCCCCCCGAGGATATTGTTCGACAGAAAATGGATCAGCTGTAGCGCTCGACCGAGGCGGCCATCGCATCGTTGTAGCGATCGCCGTAGGCCCAGCCGATGGGGAGAGTGGTTTCGATCTGCGCGCGGTCAGCGGCGGACAGGGTGATGTCAGGGGCCTGCGCCCAGGCGGCGAGGTGGGCGGCGCTGCGGGTGCCGGGGATCGGGATCAGGTGGTCGCCCTGATGCAGGCACCAGGCGAGGGCGAGGGCGGCGGGGGTGTGGCCCATGTCGGCGGCAAGCTGGTGAAAGGCGATCAACCGGGGCTTGTTCAGCGGCCAGTTCTCCGGCGAAAAGCGGGGGATCTGGCTGCGGAACGTGCCGATGACGTGCTGGTCCGGGTCGATCATCGGATCGCCAAAGGCCCCGCGCGCCAGCGGCGAGAACGGGACAAAGGCGACGCCCAGTTCGGCGCAGGTCTGGATCAGGCCCAGTTCGGGCTGGCGGGTCCAGAGCGAGTATTCATTCTGCACCGCTGTTACCGGATGCACCGCATGGGCGCGGCGCAGCGTGTAGGGCGCGACCTCGGACAGGCCATAGCCGCCGATCTTGCCGTCTTTGATCAGCGCGGCCATGGTTTCGGCTACGGCCTCGATCGGGCAGGCCGGGTCATGGCGGTGCAGGTAGAACAGGTCGATGTGGTCGACCCCCAGCCGTTTGAGCGATCCTTCGAGCTCGGCGCGCAGATAGGCGGGGTCATTGTTGATGCCGCGCGTTGCCCCTGACACGATGCCGGCCTTGGTGGCGATCACCGGGCGGTGCGGGCGGGCGGCAAGCCATTGGCCGATCACGCTTTCCGACACGCCGTTGCCATAGACATTGGCCACGTCAAGGAATGTGATGCCATGGTCCCATGCCGCATCGAGGCAGGCGTGGGACTCGGGCGTGGAGGTCGGGCCGAAGATGCCACCAAAGGACAGGCAGCCCAGACCGAGGACCGAAACGCGGGGGCCGTTGGCCCCAAGGGTGCGGTGTTTCATGGGCAATCCGGTCAGGGGGTCATGTAATGCAGCCCGGTGAACCGCGCGCGCAGGGCGCGGGTGCGGGCGGCGACGGTTTCGGGCGCGTTGGAGCGCAGGCCTTCGGCGATCAGTGCGGCGAGGGCAGGGGCATCGGCGGGGGTGACGCCCCTGCGCACCAGCTCGGGCGTGCCGATGCGCAACCCGTTCATGTCGCCCGGCACCTCGGGGATCGGCAGGCCGATGCCGCAGGCGAGGAACCCTGCCTTACGCAGGGTCTTGGACGCGGCCTGCCCTCCGCCAAAGCCTGCAGCCTCGATGGCGAACTGGTGGGTCTGGGTCGCGCCCCGGTCGGCGGCAAAGACCGGCAGGCCGAGGGCGGCCAGTTCGCGGGCGAGGGCTTGGGCAAGGGCAACCATCGCCTGCGCGTAAGCCGCGCCATGGTCGCGCCAGTCCAGCAGGGTGAGGGCGAGGGCGGCGGATTTGGCGGCGTCAAAATTCGCGGTCAGGCCGGGAAAGGCGATCTGGTCGAGCCGTTCGGCAATGGCGGCGTCATTGGTGACGATCAGCCCGCCCGCCGGGCCGCCGAGGGATTTATAGGTGCTCATCGTCATCAGATGCGCGCCCTGATTCAGCGGATTGCCCCAGGTGCCCCCGGCGATGATGCCGCATTGATGGGCGGCGTCGAACAGGACTTTCGCGCTGACCTCATCGGCGATGGCGCGGATCTCGGGCACCGGATGCGGGAACAGATTGAGACTGCCGCCAATGGTGATGATCTTGGGCCGGGTGCTGAGCGCAAGTGCGCGCAGGCCTGGCAGGTCGATGGTATAGCCATCGGCGTTGACCGGCGCCGGGTACGTGGACAGGCCGTAAAGCCCGGCACAGCCGGCGACATGGTGGGTGACATGGCCGCCGATCGCGCCGGGCGGTGCGATGATGGTGTCGCCGGGTTTGGCCAGCGCCATGAAGCCGTAGAGATTGGCCAGCGCCCCCGAGCCAACGCGGATTTCCGCGTACTTCGCGCCAAAGATCTCGGCAGCGAGTTCGGCGGCGATGACCTCGATCTCTTCAATCGCCTCCAGCCCCATCTCATACTTGTCGCCAGGGTAGCCGAGGCTGGGTCGGGAGCCGAGGCCACGCGACAGGGCCGCTTCGGCGCGCGGATTCATGATGTTGGTGGCGGGGTTGAGGTTGAAGCAGTCGTGATCGTGGATCTGCAGGTTCTGCGTGATCAGCGCCTCGATGCGGGCGCTGACCTGCGCCGAGGGGGCGGTGGCGCGGGCGGCGAGGGTCTGGACATGGGCTTCGGTCGGAACCCAGGAGCGGGGGGCGAGGTGGGGCATGGGCTATCCTTGGGCAAAGGCGGCGTGCAGGGCCATTTCGATCATCGCGGCAAAGCCGGTTTCGCGGTCGGGCGCGGGCAGGGCCGCGCCGGTCAGGATGTGGTCTGATACGGTCAGGATCGACAGCGCCCGGCGCTGGTAGCGGGCGGCGAGGGTGTAAAGTTCGGCGGTTTCCATCTCGACCGCGAGGCAGCCGTGGCGTTGCAGCTGATCGGTCAGGTCCGAGCGTTCGTCGTAGAAGGTGTCAGAGGTGAAGATGCCGCCGACATGCACCGGGACGGGGGCGGCGGCACGGGCCTTTGCGAGCAGGTCGAAATCGGCAACCGGGGCAAAGCGCAGCTCGCGGAAGATGCTGGTGGAGGGCGAGCCGATGCTGGACGCGGCCTGCGCCAGCACCACATCGCGCAGGCCGATCTGCGGCTGCAGCGCCCCGCAGGAGCCGACGCGGATCAGAGTGCGCGCGCCATAGTCGCGGATCAGCTCATTGGCATAGATCGACATCGAGGGCATGCCCATGCCGGTGCCATGGAGGGTGACGGGGTTGCCGTGCCAGGTGCCGGTATAGGCCAGCATGCCACGGGTTTCCGACACCAGACGGGGGCTTTCCAGAAAGCGCTCCGCTGCCCAGCGGGCGCGGTAGGGATCGCCCGGAAGCAGGCAGGTTCCGGCAATCTCGCCCGGCTTGGCGCCGATATGAAAGGTCATCTGATCCCTCGTGCTGCGGTGGCGGCGGGTCATCGCGCCCGGCCGGCCGACAGCAGTTGTGCGAGGTTCAGGTGGCGGGGGCAAGGGGGATCAGGCGGCGGACCAGAAGCCGGAAAAGTTGTGCCGGTTCGGGCAGAAGGCCGCATCGCGCGGATTGGCGAGCTGCGCCTTGGCCAGCACCAGAGCGCAGGCCCCACGATCCGGGCAGGTGCTGCAGACATCCAGTAGCTCGGACCAGGTGCCGTGATGGCGGCGCAACGCCCCTTCGGACAGACCAAAGACCGCGCCCATGGCGACGACGCGTTCGGGCACATCGGCGGGCATCTGCGCAAAATGGCGCAGCTGGTCGCGGCTGAGGCCAAGGTCGGACAGATCGCGGTCGGTCAGGGCATCGACCTCGGCGCGGCGGTGCTGCCGGTTGAACAGGGTTCTGAAAGGAAAGGTCATGGCGGTCTCCATCCTGTAGGATGGCAAAAAGATCGCAGACGCGGGTGCTGCTGTCCTTGATCTGGCGCAAATGTCAGACGTGGAGTGCGTTTGATAGGGCGCCCCCCACCCCCAGCCCCTCCCCACGAGGGGGAGGGGAGGCGCTTGGCGTCATTAGCGGTGCAGAGCGGCGACGTTGGGAGATGGCAGGACAAGCTGGCTGTGTACGGCGGCTCCCCTCCCCTTCGTGGGGAGGGGATGGGGGAGGGGGCGTTGCCGGAAAGTGCGGCTCAGCTGCCGACGGAGCGGGTGGCGGCCGAGCCGCCGAAGCCGCCCCGGCTGGCGACGGCGGCGCGGCTCATCGGGGGCTGGCCTGCGGTGGTCGGGCCTTTGGCAAAGGCCGTGGTGCCCATCTTGCCGGTGGAGTTCAGCCGTGACAGCTGGGTGCCCCCGGTTGGGGTGGCAAAGCCGCCACCCGCCTTTGGCACCACCGGCTGCGCCATGGCGCGGCCGCCGCCAAGGGCCTGACCGATCAGATAGCCCGCGAGCAGCGGCATGAAGATGCTGCCGCCGCCCCCACCCGAGGCCGCCGCAGGATCACCGCCGCAGGCCCCGGCGCCGTGTTCCTCTTCGCACAAGGCCTGACTTTCATAGCGCGGGGCGGTTTCCTCGTGCACCGCTTTGGCCTCGGCAAAGGTCGCTGCACAATCCTCCCGCGTGAACCAACCGCTTTGCGCCGCCGCCGCGACACAGGATTGCTCATCGGAAAACGCCGCCGCGTCGGTCTGTTCTTCGGTCTGACAGGCGGCCAGGCCAAAGGCCGCTGCCCCCAGAATCCCCAGCGATACCGCGCGTGATCTCTTCATGGCTCTACCCTTCAATGAAATGCGGTTTGAACCGCGACAGGTCTTGCGTGATCAGCGCGCGGTCTTCGCGCAGGCCCATGCCGACGCAGGTTTCCCCCACCACCCAGGCCCCGATCACCGGGCGCATGCCGCCCATGACCGGCAGCGGCTGATAGGCCTGCACGATCATGGGGTGGCGGTCGTAGTCGCGGTTGGTCGCGCGTTCCAGCACCCGGCCCTGCGCGGTAATGGTGACCGAGGCCCCCTCGCGCGAGAAGATGGGTTTGGTGACATGCCCCGCCAGCATCAGATGCGCTGCATCGGCCAGACCCTTTGTGTCATCGGCAAAAAATGACGGCAACAGGTTGGGATGGCCGGGAAACAATTGCCAGAGCACTGGCAGGATCGCCTTGTTCGACACCAGCGCCTTCCATGGCGGTTCGATGAACCGGCATTGGGCCGATGCCAGATGGGCCGAGAATTCGTCGGCGAACAGGTCTTCCCATGGGTAGAGCTTGAACAGCGTGCCGATCACCCGGTCTTCGGCGTCGGTGAACTGGCCCTCGTCGCTGATGCCAATCTTTTCCAGATCGGTGTAATGCGCCCCCATCCCGGCCTCACGTGCGGCCCAGGCCATGGTTTCCACCGTGGCGTAATCTTCAGGGGCGCCTGACATGGCGGCAAAGTGCAGATCGGTGTCGGGCGGGAAAATCTCGGCAAAGCGCTCGACCAGCGCTTCGTGCAGGCGGTTGAACTGGTCGGAGCCTTCTGCCAGCACGCGGGCCGCCAGCTGATCCTCATACCACAGCCACTGAAAGCTGGCGGATTCATACAAAGATGTCGGCGTATCGGCGTTGTATTCCAACATTTTGGCCGGGCCCTTGCCGTCATAGGCCAGATCGAAGCGGCCATAGACCTCGGGTTCGCCCGCCTCCCAGCTGTCCTTGATGAAATCCCAGCGCAGGCGGGGCAGGCCCATGCGCTCCATCAGCGCCTCATCGGCCAGCACGGTGCCCACTGCTTCGCGGCACATGGCGTGCAATTCGGTGCAAGGATCCTCGATCCGGCCCTCCACCTCTTCCAGCGTGAAGGCATAGGCCGAGGTCTCGTCCCAATAGGGCTCGCCATGCATGTCGGCGAAGGTAAAGCCCAGCTCTGCCGCCTTTGCGCGCCAGTCGGGGCGTTCGGGCAATTGGATACGGTCCAAATCTCTCTCCTGTGGTCGCCATTGATATGGCGGCGCGAAAGCCTCAAGGCAACCTGTGCTCATGCAACCGTGTCGATATGTCCGGTCAGAATGTCTTGAAGGTCATCGTGGTCAGGGTGCGGCTGATGCCCGGAATGTCGAATAGCGCGGCGTTGAGGAACTGGCCCACATCCTGTTCATCGGGGATATAGACCTTTGCCATCAGATCATATTCGCCGCTGGTCGAATACATTTCTGACACCACCTCGCGGTCCCAGATGGCGCTGGCCACCTCATAGGTTTTGCCGGGGGTGCAGCGGAACTGAACGAATACGCAGCGCATGGGGGTCTCCTGTCCTGTGACGCAGCCTAACGTGTGGCGAGCATGTGGAAAAGGGTCAGCCTTCGGTTTGTGTGGTCAGTGTCAGGGGAACGCTGGCGGGTTTGAGATCATCGACGGCCAGCGGGCCCTTGGGCAGGGCGAGGCGTGCGCGCACCACCCAGAACAGCCGCTTTTCGGCACGGGTGATGGCGACATAGGCGAGGCGTTTCCACAGCGGCAACCCGGCTTCGGACCGCCCGGCCTGGGCGGCGGCAAAGAGGTCAGGCGCAAAGACCTGCACGTTTTCCCACTGGCTGCCTTGCGCCTTGTGGATCGTCACCGCTGCGCCATGCAGGAAGGCCGCCCCCATGGTCGCGGCCGAGGCGATGAAGGGTTCATCCTCGTCCGGGCGTTCGATCTTGATGATGCTGGCGGCGGAAACCTGCGGGTCTTCGGCGCCGACCACATGGATCTTGGCAAAGCCCGGCTTGTTGCCGGGGCCGAGGTAGATCACCTGCGCGCCCTTGATCAGGCCACGCGCCTCGAGATCGATGCGCTTTTTGCGGTGCTTGAGGGGCAGCTCGATGCCGTCGCAGATCAGCGGCTCGCCAGGCAACAGCGCGTCATCCGGCGCGCCATGCGCGGCCCGGAAGGCGGTGATCAGCCGGATGCGGGTCGCGTTGCGCCAGACCAAGGCAGGGGAGCGCGCCATCATGTCGGCATCGACCCGTTCGGCCCAGACCACGCGCTCGTCGCGTTTGGACGCGTCTTCAACCATGCGTTCAAACGCATCAAAGCCGATGCTGTCATCGGCCAGTGCATGGGCCAGATCAAGGATCGGGTTGTCCTGCGCCTGCCGGTGGATGCGGCTGAGCATCAGTTTCTTGGACTCGCCAAGCCGGTCAAACACCATGCTGCCGGACTGCCCCACCGGGGCCAGCTGGGCGGGGTCGCCGAACAACACCAGCGTCGGGAAAATCTCGCGCAGGTCATCAAACTGCCGCTCGTCCAGCATCGAGGATTCGTCGATGAAGCCCACATCCAGCGGCTCTTCGCGCCGCTTCCAGCCTTGGATAAAGTCGGATCCGCGCAAGCCAGCCGCCGCCAAGGCCCCTGGAATCGAGGCCACTTGTTGATAAAAGGCAAAAGCGCGGTCCAGCGCCAGATCGGGCAGATCGTCGATCACCGGGCGGTCACCCACGCCGGTCAGCCATTCCGCGATCTTTTCATATTGCGGGTCATAGACCGGGGTATAAAGAATGCGGTGAATGGTGGTGGCGGGAACCCCGCGCATCCGCAACACGCTCGCCGCCTTGTTGGTGGGGGCCAGCACCGCCAGCGTGCGCCTTTCCTTGCGCCGCTTGCCTTCGTAATCGCCCGACACGATCTCTACCCCGGCGTCGATCATCGCCCGCGTCAGCTGCGCCAGCAGCATGGTCTTGCCCGACCCGGCCTTGCCCATCACCGCCAGCACGGTGGATTTGCCCTCACCCGGTGGGGTCAGCCCGCCATGGTCCAGATCAATGCCTGCCGCCAACAGATCGGCGGCCACACGGTCATGCGCCTCGGCCTGATCGTCGGACAGGGTCAAAAGGGCTAAGGCTGAATTGGCGGCGCGTGCGGTCATGCTCATGCGCGCGACCATAAGGCCAAGCCCCGCCCTGCACCAGACGCAACAGGCCTGCGACTCAGTTCTGCCGCCCGGTTTCGGGGCGCTCTGCGGTCAGTCCTGATTGCATCTCGGCCCGCGCCACACGCAAGGCATCATCGACCTGAGCCGCCGTTGCGGGCAGCCCGTTTTGCAAGGCATAAGACCGAAGATCTTCCAGCACATCGAAAATCCAGTCGTGGTGCATCATATCATCCGCAGAAATCCGGTCAGCTCCCCGACTCGCCACAGTCTGCTGTGCAGTATATGCGCTTCGCCCTGTCGGGTATCACCACAAATGACCCGGCCATGAGAATACCGCCGGAAGCAAGGGCTTCCGGCGGTATGTGCTGGGTTGTTTTGCTGTCTCAGCCCCGGCGGCTGGCTTCCAGCGTATCGGCAAAGGTGCGCAGCCCGGTGACCGGAGCCTGCACCAGCACCGCCATATTGCCGGGCTTGTGCTGATTGCGCAGCATCTTGGTATGGGCCTTGGGGATATCGGCCCAGGGGAACACCTCGGACATGCAGGGATCGAGCCGGCGTTCCACCATCAGCTTGTTGGCCGCCGCCGCCTGTTTCAGATGGGCAAAGTGGCTGCCCTGCAGACGCTTCTGGTGCATCCACATATAGCGCACGTCAAAGGTGCAGTTGAACCCGGAGGTGCCGGCGCAGATCACCACCATGCCGCCCTTTTTGCACACAAGGCTGGAGACGGGGAAGGTCGCCTCGCCGGGGTGTTCGAACACCATGTCGACGTTCACACCCTTGCCGGTGATGTCCCAGATCGCCTTGCCGAATTTGCGCGCCTCTTTCAGCCAGGCGTTGTATTCGTCGGTGTTGACCTTGGGAAGCTGGCCCCAGCACTTGAAATCGTTGCGGTTGATCACGCCCTTGGCGCCCATCGACATCACGAAGTCCCGCTTGCTCTCGTCGCTGATGACGCCAATCGCATTGGCCCCGGCGGTGTTGATCAACTGGATCGCGTAAGAGCCAAGCCCGCCCGACGCCCCCCAGACCAGCACATTCTGCCCCGGTTTCAGATCATGCGGCTCGTGCCCGAACAGCATCCGGTAGGCGGTGGCGAGCGTCAGGGTGTAGCAGGCCGATTCCTCCCAGGTCAGATGCTTGGGGCGCGGCATCAGTTGTTGCGACTGGACGCGGGTGAACTGGGCGAAAGAGCCGTCATGCGTCTCATAGCCCCAGATCCGCTGGCTGGGCGAGAACATCGGGTCGCCGCCGTTGCATTCCTCGTCGTCGCCATCATCCTGATTGCAGTGGATCACCACCTCATCGCCGACCTTCCAGCGCTTGACCTTGTCGCCCACCGCCCAGACGATGCCCGAAGCGTCTGAGCCCGCGATGTGATAGGGCTGCTTGTGGCTGTCAAACGGGCTGATCGGTACGCCAAGCCCGGCCCAGACGCCGTTGTAATTCACCCCAGCCGCCATCACCAGCACCAGCACCTCGTTGCTGTCGATGGTCCAGGTGTCCACCACCTCCTGCAGCATTGCTTGTTCTGGCTCGCCATGCCGCTCACGCCGGATTGCCCAGGAATACATCTGTTTGGGCACATGGCCGAGCGGCGGCATCTCGCCGATTTCATACAGGTCTTTGATCGGCGCCTCATAGGCGGCGATGGCGGGTTGCGTGTCCAGAGCCATGGGGGCCTCCATCCTGATGTCATCCATGCCGCGCTGCAGAATCGGCGCGGGATGAGCCAAGGAATATGAATCATCGCGCAATATTGCAATAGCACGAAGGTCGATTTTGTAATTTTATGTCCGCTGCGTCGCAGAAATATCGGAGCTGGCTGCCGCTTCCCCCAACCGCTGCCGCACCGGAGCTGCATAAAACGCCAGCAAATCGCCCATTTCGGGCTGCAAGGTGCCTCCCGCGTCCAGAATGCCGCGACTGCACAGGGCGGCGCGGCCCTCGGCCTCGGCCTGTGCCAGCCCGCCGGGGGGCAGGCGCAGCACAGCCCCCACCGCCTCCAGCCGCGCCACCAGCTCGGGCACCGGCACCGCCATCGCGATCGAGGCCGCCACCAGCGGCGCGGCCAGCACCGGCACCACCCGCTCGACCTCGGCCATCAGCCGCACGCCCAAGCCCTCCAGATCGCCGCCCGCCGCTTGATGCGCGCTGAGGGAAAGCGGTGCGCCAAAGCCCGCCGCCGCCGTGCCGAACAGATAGCGATGGCCACCCGCCCGCTTCAGCGCAATGCGCAGGGCCTCCCACAGCACCCGCAGGATCGGCGCGCGGAACCGCCGCCCTCCCTGACGTGCGGCGCGTACCAGAAGCGCATCTTCCAGCACCCGGTCATAGGCAAGCCCCACCGGCACAAAGACCACATCCCGCCCGCCTTTGACGATCGCGGCGGGATCGAACCCAGCCCAGATATAGGACAACAGCCCCATCCGCGCTGCACCCACGCGCCCGGTCAGGCTGAGGCCGCCTTCGGGAAACACGGCCTGTGTCGTGCCTTCGGCTGTGGCCATCTGCACATAGCGCGCCAGCACCCGGCGATAGAGCGCGTTGTGGCTGCCGCGCCGGATGAAATAGGCCCCCATCGCCCGGATCAACCGCGACAGCGGCCAGACCCGCGCCCATTCCCCCACCGCATAGGAAATCGCCGCCCGCCCCGACACCAGCCAGGTCACCAGCACGTAATCCATATTGCTGCGATGGTTCATCACAAAGATCACCGTGGCGCGCGGATCAATGACGCGCGCCGCTTCAGACACCACCCCGACCCGCACCCGGAAGAACACTGCCGACAGCGCCCGCGCGGCCCGTGTGGCAAAGCCGAAATAGAACAGTGCCGAAAACCCCGGCACGATCTCGCGGGCATAGACCCGCGCCTCTTCCAGCGCCACTTCACCCGGCACGCCGGTCGCCGCCGCATGTTCGGCCACCGCCTCCAGCACGGCAGGGTCATAGAGCAGCCGCACCACCATATCCTGCCGCCGCATCAGCTTGAATGGCTCGATCTTGCGCTCCAGTCGCGCGTTCACCTTTGCCAGCAGCCGCTCCAGCCGACGCCGGAAAAACCAGCGCACCCCCGGCCCGATAACCCGGTCCAGCGCTGCCACACCCGGCAGCGCAAACAGCACCACCACCAGCCATACCGGAATCTCTACCGTCTGAAACATTCCGCCACCCTAGCCAAACCCTGCGCCCGCGCAAATGAATTGCTGCTTTCGAAATACTCCGGGGGGGCGCGGCACGCGCGGGGGGCAGCGCCCCCCTCCACACCGGCAGCCCGCGATGCCGCAACGCAGCGAATTGACAACGCCAGAATATTTCTCCTATCTGGCAACAAGCGAAACAATATTGCGCGCTGGTGAGTCGCGTGATGGAGGCCACATGACCGCCCAGACCAAAAGAGATGCCCCTTGGCTGTTCCGCACCTATGCCGGACATTCCACCGCCAAAGCCTCGAACGCGCTCTATCGCAACAACCTGTCCAAGGGGCAGACCGGGCTTTCGGTGGCCTTCGACCTGCCGACCCAGACCGGCTACGACTCTGATCACCAGCTGGCCAAGGGCGAGGTCGGCAAGGTGGGGGTGCCGGTCGCGCATCTGGGTGACATGCGGGCGCTGTTCGATGCGATCCCGCTGGAGCAGATGAACACCTCGATGACGATCAATGCGACCGCGCCCTGGCTGCTGGCGCTGTATATCGCGGTGGCCGAAGAGCAGGGGGCCGATGTGGCCGCGCTCAACGGCACCGTGCAGAATGATCTGATCAAGGAATACCTGTCGCGCGGCACCTATATCTGCCCGCCGAAACCCAGCCTGCGCATGATCACCGACGTAGCCGCCTATACGCGTGAGTATCTGCCGAAGTGGAACCCGATGAACGTCTGCTCCTATCACCTGCAAGAGGCGGGGGCGACGCCGGAGCAGGAGCTGGCCTTTGCGCTGGCCACCGCTTGTGCGGTGCTGGATGATCTGAAAACCAAGGTTCCGGCCGCCGATTTCCCCAATATGGTCGGCCGCATCAGCTTTTTCGTCAACGCGGGCATCCGGTTCGTGACCGAGCTGTGCAAGATGCGCGCCTTTGTCGATCTGTGGGACGAGATCACCGAGCATCGCTATGGCATCACCGATGCCAAATACCGTCGGTTCCGCTATGGGGTGCAGGTCAATTCGCTGGGCCTGACCGAGCCGCAGCCCGAAAACAACGTCTACCGCATCCTGATCGAGATGCTGGCGGTGACACTGTCGAAGAACGCCCGCGCTCGCGCGGTGCAGCTGCCAGCCTGGAACGAGGCGCTGGGTTTGCCGCGCCCGTGGGATCAGCAATGGTCGCTGCGGATGCAGCAGATCCTGGCCTATGAGACGGATTTGCTGGAATATGACGACCTGTTCGACGGCAACCCGGCGATTGACCGCAAGGTGCAGGCGCTGAAGGACGGCGCTCGCGCCGAACTGGCGCAGATTGACGCGATGGGCGGGGCGGTGGCCGCGATTGACTACATGAAGGGCCGGCTGGTCGAGGCCAATGCCGACCGGATCGCCCGGATTGAATCGCAGGAAACCACGGTGGTTGGCGTCAACCGGTTCACCAGCACCGAACCATCGCCGCTGACCACCGGCGATGGCAGCATCATGGCTGCTGACCCCGAGGCCGAGGCGGATCAGATCGCCCGGCTGCACAGCTGGCGCAAGGCGCGCGATGCAGGTGCTGTGACCGAAGCGCTGGCCGCGCTGGCGCAGGCCTGTGCGGATGGCAGCAATGTGATGCCCGCCTCCATCGCCTGTGCCAAGGCCGGTGTCACCACTGGCGAATGGGGCGCGGTGGTGCGCCGGGCCTTTGGCGAATACCGCGCGCCCACCGGCGTCAGCCGCAACCCGTCGAACCGGACCGAAGGGCTGGAGCCGATCCGCGAAGCGGTGGCCACGCTGTCATCAAAACTGGGCCGCCCGCTGAAGTTTCTGGTCGGCAAACCGGGGCTGGACGGGCATTCGAACGGCGCCGAACAGATTGCCGCCCGCGCCCGCGATTGCGGGATGGAGATCCACTACGAGGGCATCCGGCTGACCCCGGCAGAGATCGTGGCCGCCGCGCAGGACCAGGCGGCGCATGTGGTCGGGCTGTCGATCCTGTCGGGCAGCCATATCCCGCTGATCACCGAGACGCTGGAGCGGATGCGCGCGGCGGGCCTGTCACATATTCCGCTGGTGGTGGGTGGCATCATCCCCGAGGCCGATGCCACGCAGCTGCGCGCGCTGGGTGTGGCGGCAGTTTATACGCCCAAGGATTTCGAGCTGAACCGGATCATGCTGGATATTGTCGGGCTGGTCGACGCGGCACCAGTGGCGGCGGAATAGGGCGTTTATCGGGCGGCGCCCCCCCACCCCAGCCCTCCCCCACGAGGGGGGAGGGAGGCGCATTGTTCCCGGCGGTGGCGCGTGGGGCTGATGTCGAAAAGGGGGCTGCCGCCCCCTTGGACCCCCGCGAGTATTTTTGCCAAGATGAAAGGGGGGGCCGCTGGGGTAAGGCCCGCCCTTTGGTCAGATCGACAGGCAGACGTATTTCAGCTCCATATAGTCATCCATGCCGTGATGGCTGCCTTCGCGGCCCAGACCGGATTGTTTGACACCGCCAAACGGCGCGACCTCGGTCGAGATGATGCCGGTGTTGACGCCGACGATGCCGTATTCCAGCGCCTCTTGCACGCGGGTAATGCGGCCGATTTCGCGGCTGTAGAAATAGGAGGCGAGGCCGAAGATGGTGTCGTTGGCGGCGGCCAAGACTTCCTCTTCGGTGTCGAATTTGAACAGCGGCGCGAGGGGGCCGAAGGTTTCTTCATTCGTCACCAGCATGTCATTGGTGACGCCGGTGAGGATGGTCGGCTCAAAGAAGTTGCCGCCCAGCGCATGGCGCTTGCCCCCGGTTTCAACCTTGGCCCCTTTGGACGTGGCGTCTGCGATGTGTTCCTCGACCTTTTCCAGTGCTGCCGCGTTGATCAGCGGGCCGAACTGCACGTCTTCGGACAGCCCGTCGCCGACGCGGGTTTTGGCGACGGCGGCCTGCAGTTTTTCGGCAAAGGCGTCATAGACCCCGGCCTGCACATAGATGCGGTTGGCGCAGACGCAGGTTTGGCCGTTGTTACGGAACTTTGACATCATCGCACCCGCGACGGCGGCATCAAGGTCGGCATCGTCAAACACGATGAAGGGCGCGTTGCCGCCCAGCTCCATCGAGCATTTCATCACCTGCTCTGCCGCTTGCCGCAGCAGGATGCGGCCGACTTCGGTCGAGCCGGTGAAGGTCAGTTTGCGCACCAGATGGTTTTCGCAGAACTCTTTGCCGATGTCGGAGGATTTCTTGGAGGTGATGACGGAAAGGATACCCTTTGGCAGCCCGGCGCGTTCGCCCAAGACCGCCATGGCGAGGGCCGAGAGCGGGGTCTCAGCCGCCGGGCGGGCGACAAAGCCACAGCCTGCGGCGAGCGCAGGGCCGGCCTTGCGGGCGATCATCGCATTGGGGAAGTTCCATGGTGTGATGGAGCCGACCACGCCGATCGGCTGTTTCAGCACGGTGATGCGCTTGTCGCGCTGATGGCCGGGGACGGTTTCGCCGTAGACGCGCTTGGCCTCTTCGCCGAACCATTCGATGAAAGAGGCGCCATAGGCGATCTCGCCCTTGGCCTCGGCCAGCGGTTTGCCCATTTCGGCGGTCAGGATGGTGCCGAGGTCGTCCTGGTTGGCCATCATCAGATCGAACCATTTGCGCATCACCTGCGCGCGTTCCTTGCCGGTGCGGGCAGCCCAGTCTTTCATCGCCGCATTGGCGGCGTCAATGGCGCGGGCGGTTTCAGCGCGGCCAAGGTTGGGCACGCGGGCGATTTCATCGCCGCGCGCCGGGTTGACCACGGCAAAGGTGTCGCCGTCATCGGCGTCAATCCAGTCGCCTGCGACATAGGCGCGAGTGGCAAGCAGCGTCGGGTCTTTCAACAGCGACGCCAGATCGGTCACGGAATCGAGCATTTGGGGCCTCCCATTTCGGTCATGCCCATGCAAAGCATGGGGCGGGCGGGCTGTCCAGTTCTGACGGGCGGACAGGGCGGGATCGCGCCAGTTTTTTGATCAAATCGGGGAAGGCTGGATGGATTTCGCGACGGAGGCCGACCGGGCCTATGCCAATGGCGCGTTCATTCCGGGCGCGGCGGAGTTTGTGCCCAGATGGCGGGCCAAGGCGGCGGCGTTCCGGGCGCAAGCGCGCGGGGAACTGGGGTTGGCCTATGGGCCGGGGGCGCGGCAGCGGTTGGATCTGTTTTTGCCCGACGGAGCAGCGCGCGGGGTGATGCTGTTTGTTCATGGCGGCTACTGGATGGACTTTGGCCGGGAGGACTGGTCGCATCTGGCGGCGGGGGCCGTCGCGCGGGGCTGGGCCTGCGCGGTGCCGTCCTACACGCTGGCGCCCGAGGCGCGGATTTCTGCGATGACGCTGGAGATTGCGGCGGCGGTGCGGGCGGTGGCGGCGCGGGTGCCGGGGCCGGTGGTGGTTGCGGGGCATTCGGCGGGCGGACATCTGGCGGCGCGGATGGCCTGCGCGGACGGGCCGGAGGTGGCGCGGGTGGTGCCCATCTCGCCCTTGGTCGATCTGCGGCCGCTGATGGAGACTCAGATGAACACCACGCTGCGGTTGGACGCGGCAGCGGCGGCGGCGGAAAGCCCGGCGCTGTTGCGCCCGCGCGCCGGGGTGCAGGCCCATGTCTGGGTCGGCGGGCAGGAGCGGCCCGCGTTCTTGTGGCAGGCGCGGCTGCTGGCAGAGGCATGGGCGTGTCCGTGGACGGTCGACGCCGGGCGACATCATTTCGATGTGATCGACGGACTGGCCGATCCGGCCAGCCCGCTGATGGAGGCCTGTCTGGGCGGGTTATGAGGCGGCGTCGAAGCTGGCCAGCTTTTCAAAGTCGATCTGCTGGACAAGCGGCATCATCTGTTCGACCGGCAGACCGCTGATCGTCACCATCAGGCGCTGGTCGATCAGGCCGGTCAGGCTGTTGTCCTGCTCCAGCAGCTTCGCACCGGGCACTTCAACCAGTTTGCCCATCATCGCCAGCATTTGCTCGTTCAGGAACATGCCCGCCATGCCCATCATCATCGGGCTGTCTGCGGTGATAGTGACGGTCATCGTGTTGCCACCAGCGTCGGTGTAGGTGGCTTCGGTTCCGGCACCGCCACCGGCCATGGCAAGGTTGGCGGTGTAGTCGTCATTGACCGAGCGGGTCCAGCCTTCGGGTGCTTCGGGCAGCAGGGCGACGATGCGGGCCTGCTTTTCCATCGCCAATGCACCGCTGGCCATGGCGATGTCGAGCGTGGCGGTTTTCAGATCCCCCTTGGCATAGGCATCGAGGGCGGATTGCAGCTTGTCGCTGACCTGATCCGCAAGGGCGCTGAACGGCAGGGCACAGAGGGCAAGGGTGGCAAGGCTAAGGCGCATGAAAAGGCTCCGGTTCTGGGATGACCGGAGTATGACGGGAAATGACCTTGGGACAAGCGGCTGACACGGCGTGGCGAGGTAAGGAAAACCCGATCAGGAGTTGGCGTGCATCCGCTCGATATAGGCGCGCATTTCTTCGGCCTCGTGGCGCGCGTCGCGCAGGCCGCCCATGGCGGCGCGCAGCTCGGCCTCGGTCTGGGCGATCTGGTTCATCAGCTCGGCCTCGCGCTGTTCGAGGTAGATGATGGCCTGATCTCGGGTTTCCTCGGCCTCGTGCAGCATCGTCGACAGCCGGTCCATCTCGCCCATATCGCCTCCGGCGACGCGGGCAAAGCGGTGCATGACCCAATGCGAGAACCATCCCATGGCAAACGCGGCCATCAGGATGATTGCGGTGACGATGATGAATTCGGTGCGGTTCATTCGATCCGGTTCATAAGGCCATGGGGGCAGGCGCAGACACTAACCCTTGGCTAGCCGTCACGCGACGGGCGCGCAAGGGGGCGGCGGGTCTTTTCTGCCGGGGCGAGGGAAGGGCTGTCGTCGTCGTCGGCGGCGGTTTCAGCGGCATCCGGCGCGGCTCCGGCCTGTCCCGCAGCGGCGGGTTCGCCAGCCGCTGCCGGGGAACCGGCGGGATCAGCTGGGGCTGCAGCGGTCTGGGGCTGGTCGAGAAGCCTGATTTCGATGCGGCGATTTGCCTCGCGCCCTGCTTCGGTGGCGTTGTCGGCAATCGGGTCTGCCTCACCATAGCCGGTGGCTTTCAGCGCATCGACCGTGATGCCACGCCCTTGCAGCGCCAGAAGCACCGCATCGGCGCGGGCCTGGCTGAGGGCGCGGTTGCCGCTGTCAGACCCCTGACTGTCGGTGTAGCCCGCGATTTCCATCCGGACGGCGGGGCAGTCTTCGAGCGCTTCGGCCAGGTCATCCATGATGCCTGCGGTCTGGCCGTCAATCTCGGCGGAACCGGGGGGGAAGGTGATTTTGCGTTTGGCCAGAACGGCGGCGACATCGGCTGCACATTCCTGCGGGGTCGGCAGGGCGGCGAGCGGGTCCAGATCTTCGTCATAGCGCACGGCGACCTTGAAGGTCTGGCCTTGACCCAGCTTGTCGGACAGCACCTGCGAAATCCGGCCCCGCGCGATTTGCGAGCCGGTGACGCCTTCGACCTCGACGGTATCGGCGCGGACCAGCAGCTTGCCTTCGGCCAGCTCGCCCAGAGCCTCCAGCCCGGCCAGCACGCGCACGGGCCAGCCATCGGGCAGGTCGTCATCCAGCCGGGTGGCGCTGTAGACCTTGCCGACGCCAAAGCGGGCCTGAGCATAGCTGGCGACGGCATCGCGCAACAGCTCGTCCGTGACGCGGCCCCGCAACTCGACCCGGCCTTCGGGTGAAAGCGTGGCGGTGAATTCGGCGGGGCCGAGGGCCGCGGTGGATTTGCGCTCCAGCGTGGCGGTCAGCGAGAACACATCGGGCAGGGCGGAGTCGAGTTCGCCGACAACGCGGTCGAAATCGGATTGCGACACGGTGTCGGCGGCGACCAGCGACACGTCGGCATCGGAAAAGGTGACGGTGGCGGCGCCAAGCGTTTTCACGGCATTGATTGCGGTCGAAACCGCCTCGGCCCAGCTGGGGGTAGGCACGCCCAGACCGACAATGCAATTCGCGCGGCCCGGCACCCCG
Source organism: Pseudotabrizicola alkalilacus (assembly GCF_003443995.1). GTDB lineage: Bacteria > Pseudomonadota > Alphaproteobacteria > Rhodobacterales > Rhodobacteraceae > Pseudotabrizicola > Pseudotabrizicola alkalilacus. The sequence continues at coordinate 214,989 of NZ_QWEY01000007.1, read as the reverse complement.
GCAGCGGCGCCGGCGGCAAGAATGCGGGCGCGGGCGCGGTCGGTATCGGCAGAACAGGCGTCAAACCGCGCGCCTTGTGCATCCAGCACAAAGCGCAGGGTAAACGGGGTGAGCACCGGACGGGGAGCGGAAATGTCGATGGCAACCTGCAACCCTTCGGGGCGGGCAAGGTTCAGCTCATTGGTCAGGCGGCGCTGTTCCTCGGCGCTGGTGGCGATGGCGGTGATCTTGACCCGGCCCGCCGAGACCGAAACCTTGGACCGGGGCAGGCGCTTGACCGCCTCCATCCCATAGGCAAAGGCATCGTCCCAGCCTTCGGGGGCGGGATAGGCGGCGGTTTCCAGCATGTCGGAAATCGCGCCGTCCGACCGCAGCGATTTCGCCTCGGCAAGAAGTTCATCCGCCGAATCGCCGGTGGGCAACAGGCCGATCAGCTGGATGCCATCATCATTGCGCAGCATTTCGACCGAGAATTTCGGGGCCTCGATTGCCTTGACCGGGGTGACCTCCAGCTGGTCGCGCACCCGCGCCGCGTCGATCACGGTTCCGGCCAGATTGACGGCGCGAAAGCGGGCGGCCTCGTTCGGGGCGGTGCCGATCAGGTGCAGCTGCAAACCATCGGCCTGCGGTGTGGCCCAGGTGATGCCCGCATCCAGCAGGCGCGAGGTGACGGCCTGTTCCGAGCGTTGTTCGATCACCACAGCCGAGGTCCAGGCGGCCAGCGCGGCAACAACGCCTGCGCCGGTGACAGCGGCCAGCGCAATGACGCCATGTGGCAGCTGGCGGTTGCCGATCTGGCTGCGGACATTGCTGCCGATCCGGAAAGTGAGATTGAGCAGGCGCTTGGGCAAGGCATGGTCCTGTCTGGAAGTCTGTCCGGGCCCTACAGGATGGCAGGGTCGGATAAGGCGGGCGCACGCGACTGCGCGCCGCCTGTTGGTGCCCTGTCTTAAAAGCGCACAGCGCCGGGATCAATCACAGCCATGCGGCGGCGGCAAGAAACAGCGCAGCGATCAGCCCCGCATCGCGGTTCGAGCGGAATTCCGTCAGGCAAGAGGCTGGGTTATCGACATCAAGCCGCGTCATCTGCCGCACCATATGCCAGCCAAAGGCCCAGACCCCGGCCAGCGCCACCACCAGTTGCAGCGGGTCATGTTTGGGCACCATCACAAGCAGCACCGCCAGCGCCATCAACAGCACGGTGATCACCAGAAACAACCGGAGCCACCAGCGGGTATGGCTGCCAAACAGCCGCGCGGTCGACTTGACGCCGATCAGCGCATCATCCTCGCGGTCCTGATGGGCATAGATCGTGTCGTAAAACAGCGTCCAGGCAATGCCCGAGGCATACAGCGCGATGGCGGCTGCCGGCACGGTGCCCGCATGTGCGGCCCAGGCCAGCACCGCGCCCCAGTTGAAGGCCAGCCCCAGAAACACCTGCGGCCACCAGGTAAAGCGCTTGGCAAACGGGTAGATCGCCACCAGCGCCAGCGAGGCGATGCCAAGTTTGACCGCCAGCCCGTTGTAGCTGAACAGGATCACCGCCGCCAAAGCCGCCTGCACCGCCATCCAGACCAGCGCCTGCCGGACCGAGACCTGCCCCGAGGGAATCGGGCGCGACCGGGTGCGGCTGACCTTTGCGTCGATCCGGCGGTCGGTGATGTCATTCCAGGTGCAGCCCGCACCGCGCATCAGGAACGCTCCCGCCGCGCAGCTGAGCGCCAGCCACAGATCCCACATCCGGTAGCTGTCGCCCGCCGCCGCCAGCGCGATGCCCCACAGGCAGGGAATCAGCAACAACCAGGTGCCGATGGGCCTGTCAGCGCGGCTGAGCCGCAGATAGGGGCGGGCGGGCACCGGGGCGAACTGGTCCACCCAGTTGTCTGATGGCGCGTCGGCCACGATGCCCGGCGCATCCCCGTTTTCGGCCTCTGGCGTTTCCGGGATTTGGGACATAGCGTGGCACCTATGGAAGCAAAGGTCAGACTCTATGTAGATCAGCCCTTGGGCGCGGGGCAAGCGGTGGCTGTTGGCCCCGAGCAGGCGACGTATCTGTTTGCGGTGATGCGGCTGCCGGTGGGCGCGGCGGTGCTGCTGTTCAACGGGCGCGATGGCGAATGGCTGGCGCGGGTGGTCGATGCGGGCAAACGGCGTGGCGCGCTGCTGTGCGAGGCGCAGACCAAGGCTTTGCAGCTGCCGCCCGACCTGTGGCTGCTGTTTTCGCCGGTGCGCAAGGAGCGCACGCATTTCATCGTGGAAAAAGCGGTGGAGCTGGGGGTGGCGCGGCTGGTGCCTGTGACCACGCGCTTCACCCAGTCCGAACGCTGGCGGCAGGACAAGCACCTGGCCCATGCGATCGAGGCCGCCGAGCAATGCGGCGCAACCTTTGTGCCCGAGGTGGGCGAGGTGCAGCCCTTGGAGCGGGTGGTGGCCGACTGGCCTGCGGACCGGGCGCTGCTCTGGGCCGATGAGGCGCTGGCGGGGCGGTCCGGGGTGGGCGCTATTCCTGTGGGTGGGCCTGCGGCGATTCTGGTCGGGCCGGAGGGCGGGTTTTCCGATGAGGAAAAGGCGCGCCTGCGCGGCCTGCCCTTTGTCCGCCCGATCAGCCTTGGCCCCCGCATCCTGCGCGCCGAGACGGCGGCGGTCGCGGCGCTGGTGCTGTGGCAGGCGGCTGCGGGGGATTGGCGATGATTCGGCCGGAGGTGCAGGCGGCGCTGTGGCGCTGGCGCGAGGTGGCGCTGGGCGCAGCGGTGCTGGCCCTTGGCCTGTGGCTGATGCGGTTGGGTGGTTATCTGCTGCTGCCGCTGGGCGCGGTGGTCGGGCTGGGGGGCGTCGCGCTGGCGGTGCTGGCGTGGCGACGGCTGCGCTTTGTCGCGGCGGGCGAGGCGCCGGGCGTGGTGCAGGTCGATGAGGGACAGGTCAGCTATATGGGGCCGCAGGTCGGCGGCTTTGTTTCCCTGCGCGATCTGGTGGAGCTGCGGCTGATCTCGATTCGCGGGCGACGGTTGTGGCGGCTCAAACAGGCTGACGGGCAGGCCCTTTTGATCCCGGTCGAGGCGGCGGGGGCCGAAGCGCTGTTCGATGCGTTCTCAAGCCTGCCCGGCCTGTCGAGTGCCGGTCTGGTCGCGGCGCTGGCGCCGAGCCCCGGCACCGGCAGCCGGGCGGTGTTGGCGGGCGGCGAAAACCGGGTGGTCTGGCGCAAGGCCGGGCGCGGGGCGATGACCGCGCCGGACTGAACTGCCCGCCCGCGACCGATAACCTTTTGTGATATGTCGCCCGTGCTGCATCGCGCCGTCTTGACTTGGCGCGCGGCGCAAGACACGTGTAGCGCCCAGACCAATGACCCCAGCCGGAGCCTGATTTCCATGTCCATCCCACAATCCGGCGGCGGCGTGATCGAAAGTTTTGACCAGCTTGCCGGTCTGATGGAGCAGGGCAACAAGCCGAAATCCGACTGGCGCATCGGCACCGAACACGAAAAGTTCGGCTGGCTGGAGGGCAGCCATGCGCCCTTGCCCTATGCCGGTGACCGCTCGGTTTCGGCGCTGTTCGCGGGCCTTGAGGCGCGCTTTGGCTGGACCCCGGTGCGCGAGGCAGGCAACGTGATCGGCCTGCACCGCAACGGCGCCAATATCAGCTTGGAACCCGGCGGGCAGTTCGAATTGTCGGGCGCGATGCTGACCGACATGCACGAGACGGCGGCCGAGCTGCGCCTGCATCTGGATGAGGTGGCCGCGATTGCCGGGCCGATGGGCGTGCGGTTCATGGGGATCGGCGCGGCCCCGGAATGGTCACATGACCAGATGCCGGTGATGCCAAAAGGCCGCTACCGGCTGATGACCGATTACATGGGCCGGGTCGGCACCCATGGCACCCAGATGATGTACCGCACCTCGACCGTGCAGGTGAACCTCGACTACGCGTCCGAGGCGGATATGGTCAAAAAGCTGCGGGTGGCGATTGCGCTGCAGCCGGTGGCGACCGCGCTGTTCGCCTCCAGCCCGTTCTTCGACGGCAAGCCCAACGGCCACCGCAGCTGGCGCAGCCGGATCTGGCGCGGCCTGGATGACAGCCGCACCGGGATGCTGCCCTTTGCCTTTGACGGCGATTTCGGCTTTCAGGCCTATGTCGACTGGGTTCTCGATGTGCCGATGTATTTCGTCTACCGCGACGGCAAATACATCAACGCGCTGGGCCAGTCGTTCCGCGATTTCCTGAAAGGTCAGCTGCCCGCGCTGCCGGGCGAGCTGCCGACCCTGTCGGACTGGGCGGACCATATGACCACGGTATTCCCCGAGGCCCGCGTCAAGAAATACATCGAGATGCGCGGCGCGGATTGCGGCGACGAGGCGCATATCAACGCGCTGCCTGCGTTCTGGCTGGGGCTGATGTATGACCAGTCTGCGCTGGATGCCGCCTGGGATCTGGTCAAGGGCTTTGATGCCGAGACCCGCGAGGGCTTGCGCGTCGCCGCCTCGGTCTCGGCCCTGAAGGGCGAGGCGAACGGAGTCCGACTTGATGCCCTGGCACGCGCGGCGGTTGAACTGTCACAGTCCGGTCTGAAAGCACGCGGCCTTGGCGAAGAGATCTATCTTGCGCCGGTTCAGGCCTCAGTTGCCAGCGGCGAGGTGCAAGCCGACCGCTGGCTGCGCCTCTATCAAACGGAATGGCAGCACTCCCTGACCCCGATCTATCAGGCGGCCAGCCTCTGAGGGGGGCCAGCCCCCCGCGCTTCGCGCCCCCCCGGAGTATTTCCAAAGCAGCAATGCAAGAATTCCGTTCCGATTGCTGCTTTCCAAATACTCCCCGCGCGGAGCGCACTCCCGAGGAGACGCGGCGCAGCCCGCGCGACGAGATAAAGACAACGCGGCGCAGCCGCTCTATTGGATCAGATGTAGAAGGCGGGCGCGGCGGCGGCTTATTTATTGCCGATCCTTGGCTCCGTCCCCTGACGCAGGCGGGCGATGTTGGCGCTGTGGCGGGCAAAGATCAGCGCCCCCAGTGCAATGGCGAGCAGAGTCATTTGCGGATAGCCCAGCACCGCCAGCCAGACCGGGGTAAGGGCGGCGGCGACCAGTGCCGAGAGTGATGAGATCCGGCTGATCGCCGCCGTCACCGCCCATGTCGCGCAGGCGGCAAGGCCCACCGGCCAGGCCAGCGCCAGCAGCGTGCCGAGGAAGGTGGCAACCCCCTTGCCGCCCTTGAAGCCAAGCCAGACCGGGAACAGGTGGCCGAGAAACGAAAACAGCGCCGCCACCTGCGCCGCATCCGGCCCCACCAGCGCGCGGGCGATCAGCACGGCGATGCCGCCTTTGCCCGCGTCGAGCAGCAGGGTTGCGAGCGCTGCGGGCTTGTTGCCGGTGCGCAGCACATTGGTCGCACCGATATTGCCGGACCCGATCTTGCGCAGATCACCCAGACCCAAGCTCCGGGTGATCACGATGCCGAAGGGCACCGAGCCCAGCAGATAGGCCAGTGCTGCAGTGAGAGCCAGAAGGAGGGGCGCAGAGGTGAGTTCGGGCATTTAGGACGTGGCTCCATAAACCTGATGACCGGCGACAAAGGTGGCCAGAACCTTACCCTCCATTCGGGTGCCGTCAAACGGCGTGTTCTTTGACTTTGACGCCAGTGTGAAGCGGTCGAGCACAAAGGGCGTGTCGGGGTTGAACAGCACCAGGTCGGCAGGCGCGCCCTCGGCCATGCGGCCTTGCGGCAGTCCAAGGCGGCGGGCCGGGTTCAGCGCCAGCGCGCGGAACAGGTGCGGCAGGGTCAGCTGACCCGCGTGGATCAGGCGCAGGGCGGCAGGGAGCAGCGTTTGCAGACCCACCGCGCCGCTGGCGGCATCCTCGAACGGCAGGCGTTTGGATTCCTCGTCGGCGGGCGTGTGGAAGCTGCCGATCACGTCGATCAGACCTGATGCCACCGCCTCGATCATCGCCAGACGGTCATCTTCAGAGCGCAGCGGCGGGGTGAGTTTGAAGAAGGTGCGGTAATCGCCCACGTCGAATTCGTTCAGCGTCAGGTGATGGATCGACACGCCAGCCGTCACATCCAGCCCGTTGGCCTTGGCGCGTTCCAGCGCGGGCAGGCTGCGGGCGGTGGTGATCTGGTCGGCGTGGTAGCGCGCGCCGGTCATCTCGATCAGGCCAAGGTCACGGTCCAGCCCGATACGCTCGGCCATCGGATGCACCGCCGGAATGCCGCGCAGCGAGGCAAACTTGCCACTGGTGGCGGCGGCGCCGTGGGACAGCCCCGGCTCTTGCGGGTGGCCGATCACCAGCGCGCCAAGGCTGCGGGCGTAGGTGAGCGCGCGGCTCAGCACCTTTGGGTCGGTGGTGACACGGGTGGCATCGGTAAAGGCGATGGCGCCTGCATCGAGCAGAAAGCCGATCTCGGTCATCTCGCGCCCGTCGCGGCCCTTGGTCAGGGCGGCCATATGGCGGATGCGCACGGGCGAGGCTTCGGCCGCGCGGCGGGTGACGAATTCCAGCACTTCGGGGGTGTCGATGGCGGGGGTGGTGTCGGGCCGCGCGATCAGGGTGGTAACGCCGCCTGCGGCAGCAGCCAGCCCGGCAGAGCGAAAGGATTCCTTGTGCCGCTCGCCCGGTTCGCCGATCTTCACCCCCCAGTCGACGATGCCCGGCGCAAGGCAGGCCCCGCCACAGTCGATGACCTGTGCGCCCTTGGGGGCCGAGGCCGCACCGATGGCGGCGATTTGCCCGCCATCCAGAATCACATTGCCGGTGGTGACGGTATCGCCCTCGGGGTCGATGATGCGGGCGTTTTCCAGAAACAGGGTCATCGCGGGGCCTTTGTGCAGCAAAAGGGGCATCAGAGCGCCTGAGTCAGGCGGGCCGCATCGGCGGCGGGGGTGGCAAGGTATTTGATCAGGTGCTTGTCGCCGGTGGTGGTGATCACCTGCACCGAGCCAAAGAACGGGCGGGCGGTTGCAATCTGCGCGCGCGGAACGCTCAGCCCGCGCGGGCCGATCAGGCGCTGGTTGGTGAGATACCACAGATCGCCAAGCGCCTCGGAGGCGACATAGGCCGCGCGCACGGCGATGGCGAGGGCGGCCCCGACCGGCCCCATGACCGGATAGGGGTTGCCCTGCCACAGCAGGAACAGACCGACCACCGCGCCAAGGGCGACGGCCATGATCAGATGCGCCCGCCAATAGGTCAGGCGGTCGGGGGTGAAGGTGGCAAGCAGGGTTTCGTCTTCGGTCAGGACAGGGACGGTCATCCGGCCCCCCAGACGAACAGCGTGACAAAGATCGCCAGCAGGATCAGCACCACCATCGCCACCCGGCCCGACATCGCGGCGTCAGACGGGCGCTTGACCACCGGCACCGGAATGGTGTCGGCGGCGGCGTCATAGCCGGCCATGCCAATGCGGGGCGGCAGGGGGATTTCGTCGTAGCGCCCGATGAGGCGCAGCGGTGGTTCCGGTGACAAGCGGCCTTGGGTCAATGCGGGGCGGAACACCAGCAGCAGCGGGCCACGCAGGGCATCGAGCATAGCGGTGTCGGTGGCAAGGCTGGCCTCGGCAATGCCCTGACCTTCGATGAGGTACCGCGACAGGCCGTATTCGGTGAAGGCGTCGGCGTCGATGTATTCGGTCTGGCCTGGGTCGAGGCTGTCGACGCCCAGAGCTCCGGCCAGTGGGCCGCGCGCGAAGGCCTCCGCCTTATCCTCGGGCAGGTCGATGGCAAAGACCCAGACGCAGCGCTCCGGCCCCAGAGGGATGGCGAGCGGGTCGGTCATGCCATCACCCCGGCGGCCTTTGCCCCACGGTCGGCGCGCAGGTTGCGGGCCAACAGGTCCATGCAGGCCATGCGCACGGCGACGCCCATTTCGACCTGTTCCTGAATCACCGAGCGGTTGATGTCGTCGGCCAGCTCGCCGTCAATCTCGACCCCCCGGTTCATCGGGCCGGGGTGCATCACGATGGCATCGGGCTTGGCATGGGCCAGCTTTTCGGCATCCAAGCCATAGCGGTGGTAATACTCGCGTTCCGACGGGATGAAGCCGCCGTCCATGCGCTCGCGTTGCAGGCGCAGCATCATCACCACATCGGCGCCTTCCAGCCCTTTGCGCATGTCGTCGAACAGCTCGCACCCGAACTCGCCCACACCGGCGGGCATCAGGGTTGGCGGCGCGATCAGGCGGATGCGGTTTTCCATCTTGCCCAGCAGGATCAGGTTGGACCGGGCCACGCGGGAATGCGCGATGTCGCCGCAGATCGCCACGGTCAGGCGCTGGATGCGGCCCTTGGCGCGGCGGATGGTGAGGGCATCGAGCAGGGCTTGCGTTGGGTGCTCATGCCGCCCGTCGCCGGCGTTCAGCACGGCGCAATTCACTTTTGACGCCAGCAGGTTCACCGCACCGGAGGAGCCGTGCCGCACCACCAGAAGATCGGGGTGCATGGCGTTGAGCGTCATCGCGGTGTCGATCAGGGTCTCGCCCTTTTTGACGCTCGACTGCGACACCGACATGTTCATCACATCTGCCCCCAGCCGCTTGCCTGCCAGCTCGAAACTGGCCTGCGTGCGGGTGGAGTTCTCGAAGAACATGTTGATCTGGGTCATGCCCGCCAGCGCGTCGGACTGTTTGACCGTGCGGCGGTTCAGATCGACATAGCGGTCGGCCAGATCGAGGACGGCGAGAATTTCCTGCGGCGAAAGATGCTCGATCCCCAGCAGATGGCGGGCGCGAAACATGGGGCGGACTCCTTTGCGCGGGGGGATATGGGGTGCTTATGCCAAAGGGGGGCGGAAGGAGCAAGCCGCGGCGTACCTTTGAGCGGCTTGCGGGGGCGCGGCTGCGGGCCTAGGTTTCGCGGCATGGGAATCGCATCAGACATTCTGGCGGACTGGCATGCCTCGCAGGCGGCGCTGCTGTGGCAGGTTGATCTGGGCATTGACGAATGGCTGCTGGACGAGGCGCTGAACCGCTATGACCTGCCCGAAGCGGTGAAGGCGGCACCGATGATGGCTCCGGCCAATGTCTCTGCGCTGGCGGCGCGGGAGGCTCCGGCGGCGCGCGTGGCGGCCCCGGCGGTGCTGCCCGAGGTGCCAAAGGTTGATCCCGTGGCCGAGGCGCGGGCATTGGCCGCGCGGGCCAACACGCTTGATGAGCTGCGGGCGGCGATTGCGGCGTTCGAGCATTGCGAGATCAAACGCGGCGCGCGCAATCTGGTGTTTTCGGGCGGCCTGCCGGGCGCACGGGTGCTGATCCTTGGCGAGGCACCGGGGGCGGAGGAAGACCGCGAGGGGCGGCCCTTTGCCGGGCCGGCCGGGCAGTTGCTGGACGAGATGCTGGAGGCCATCGGGCTGTCGCGCGAGGGCACCACGCCCGAAACAGCGGTGTACCTGACCAATATCCTGCCGTGGCGGTGCCTTGGCTATGGCGAGCCGGTGCCGGATGATATTGCAATGATGCGGCCCTTTATCGAGCGTCACATCGAACTGGCCGCACCCGAGGTGATTGTGGTGATGGGCAACACCCCGTTGTTTGCGCTGACCGGCACACGCGGCATCGCGCGGGCGCGCGGGCAATGGTTGCAGGCGCTGGGGCGGCCCGTCCTGCCGATGCTGCATCCCGAAAGCCTGCTGCGCACGCCGATCGCCAAGCGCGAGGCGTGGCTGGACCTGCTGGCGCTGGAGGCGCGGTTGACATGAGCCGGATTGACGAGACGATGGCGTTTATCCCGGTCCGCATCGCGGTGCTGACGGTCAGCGATACGCGCACGGCGGCTGATGACCGCTCGGGCGATACGCTGGTGGAGCGGCTGAGCGGGGCGGGGCATGTGTTGGCGGCGCGGGGCATCGTGACCGATGACCGCGATCTGATCGCCGGGCAGCTGCGGGCGTGGATTGCCGACAAGAGCGTGGATGTGATCCTGACCACCGGGGGCACCGGCCTGACGGGTCGCGATGTCACGGTCGAGGCGCACCGCGATGTCTATGAAAAAGAGATCGAGGCGTTTGGCACGGTGTTCACCATCGTCTCGATGCAAAAGATCGGCACCTCGGCGGTGCAAAGCCGCGCCTGTGGTGGCGTGGCGGGCGGCACCTATCTGTTTGCGCTGCCGGGCAGCCCCGGTGCCTGCCGCGATGCCTGGGACGAGATTTTGCGCTGGCAGCTGGATTACCGGCACCGCCCCTGCAACTTTGTCGAGATTTTTCCCCGGCTCGAAGAACATCACCGCCGGAAATAGCGACGGAAGGGCGCAGGTGGGGCGTAACAGGCTTGTGGCTGGACGCTGACCCGGCGTGCGTTACTGTTTTGCTGTATTTCTGACCCGGAGCCTTTATGCGATTTCTGGCACGTTCCCTGACTGGGCTGTTTCTGGCCGCCCTGACCTTCGGCCTGCTGGCGCTGGCCGCCAGCCTGATCGCGGGGGCGGTGTCTGACCGTCTGGCAACCGACCGGCCCGGCCAGCCCGCGCGGGAGCGGGTGTTTACGGCCAATGTGATGGTGGTGACGCCGGGCACGATCGCACCGCAGACCGTGGCCTTTGGCGAAATCCGTTCGCGCCGGACGCTGGAATTGCGCGCGCCGCGCGGCGGGCGGGTGCTGGAGATTGCCGAAGGGGTCGAGGATGGTGCGACGGTCACCGAAGGGCAGGTGCTGGTGCGGCTTGACCCGGCGGATACCACCTCGGCCCGCGATCTGGCGCAGGCGGGGCTGCGCGAGGCAGAGGCCGAAGGCCGTGATGCCGACCGGGGGCTGCTGCTTGCGCGCGACGATCTGGCAGCGGCAGAGGCGCAGGCAGTGTTGCGCGGGCAGGCGCTGACCCGGCAAGAGGATTTGCAGCGCCGCGGCGTCGGCTCGCCCGCTGCGGTGGAAACGGCGGCGCTGGCGCTGTCATCGGCGGAACAGGCGGTGTTGTCACGGCGTTCGGCGCTGGCGCAGGCCGAGGCGCGGGTGGATCAGGCGGCATCGGGTCTGGCGCGGGCGGGCATTGCGCTGGCCGAGGCCGAACGCGCGCTGGATGATACCGAGATCCGCGCCAGTTTCACCGGGCGGCTGAACGGGGTGACCGTGGTGGCGGGTGGTCTGGTCGGCGCCAATGAGCGGCTGGCCGAACTGATCGACCCGGATCGGCTGGAAGTGTCGTTCCGGCTTTCGACCGCGCAGTTTTCAAGGCTGCTGGATGATCAGGGCAGTCTGATAAATGCCCCGGTTTCCGTGTCGCTGGACGTGCTGGGCACCGAGATTGCGGCACAGGGCCGGGTGGAGCGCGTGGGGGCTGCGGTGGGCGAGGGCGCGACCGGGCGGCTGGTCTATGCCTCGCTGACCGGGGCGCGTGGGTTTCGCCCCGGCGATTTCGTAACGGTGGCTATTTCCGAGCCGGAGGTGGCCGATGTGGCGCTGTTGCCGGCCAGTGCGGTGGACAGCCGGGGCGGCGTTCTGCTGGTCGGCGATGGGGACCGGCTGGAAGCGCAGGTGGTGCCGGTGCTGCGCCGTCAGGGCGACGATGTGATCGTGGATGCGCGCGGCATTGCCGGGCGCGAGGTGGTGGTGGAACGCTCGCCGCTGCTGGGGGCGGGCATCCGGATCAACCCGATGCGTCCGGGGGCGGCGGCGACGACGCCGGAGCCTGCGCTGACCGAAACGGTGGTGCTGACGCCGGAGCGGCGGGCCGGGCTGATCGCGATGGTCGAGGCCAACAGCCGGATGCCGGAGGAGGCCAAGGCGCGGGTGCTGGAGCAACTGGCACAGGATCAGGTGCCCGCGCAGGTGGTGGCGCGGCTTGAAAACCGGATGGGGGGCTGAGCCATGGCAAAGATGCGCTCCCCCGGGCGGGCTGTCGGAGGGCGGGCCGGCGGCCTGATTTCCTATTTCACCCGGCACCGGACGCTTGCCAACCTGTTGTTCGTGTTGCTGATCGTGGCGGGGCTGGTGGCGGCCTCGCGCATCCGGGCGCAGTATTTTCCCGATGTCATCGTGGCCGAGGTTCAGGTCTCGGTCAGCTGGAGCGGGGCAGGGGCCGAAGATGTCGACCGCGCCATCGTGCAGGTGCTGGAACCGGCGCTGCTGGCGGTGGACGGGGTGGCCAACGCGGTTTCACGCGCGGGCGAAGGCTCGGGCCGGATCGTGCTGGAGTTCGAGCCGGGCACCGATCTGACGCAGGCGGCCGAGGATGTGCAGTCGGCGGTGAATTCGGTGACGAACCTGCCCGCCGAATCCGAAGAGCCGGTGATCCGCCGCAGCCAGTGGCGCGATCAGGTGACCGATGTGGTGATCACCGGCCCGGTGGGGGTGGATCAGTTGGCGCGCTTTGCTGATGAGTTTGTCGGGCGTCTGTTTCAGGTCGGGGTGACGCGCACCACGATCCGGGGCATGGCTGACCCCGAAACCGTGGTCGAGGTGCCTTCGGTCGCGCTGATCCGCCATGACATCACGATGCGCGAGATTGCCACCGCGATTGCGGCGACGGTGCAGACCAATCCGGCGGGAAATGTCGGCGACGGCTCGGCCCGGGTGCGGACCGGGTCGGAGCGGCGGTCTGCGGCGGAAATCGCGGGCGTGGTGCTGCGCAGCCTGCCCGATGGCACCAAGCTGACCGTGGGCGACATTGCCACGATCACCGCCGCCAGTGCCGATGATGGCCGGGCGAGCTATGTCGGTGCCAATCCGGCGATGACGGTGCGGGTCGACCGCAATGCCGAGGGCGACGCGATCCGGATGCAGGCGAGCGTCGAGGATGTGGCGGCAGAGATGCAGCTGTCGCTGCCGCCGGGGGTGACGGTCGATCTGGTCCGGGCGCGGGCGGAAGAGATCACCGACCGGCTGTATCTGCTGCTCGACAACGCGATCAGCGGGCTGGCATTGGTGGTGCTGCTGTTGTTCCTGTTCCTGAACGCGCGCACGGCGCTTTGGGTGGCGGCGGGCATTCCGGTGGCAATGCTGGCGGCGGTGGCGGTGATGTATGCGGTCGGGCTGACGCTGAACATGATCTCGCTGTTTGCGCTGATCATCATGCTGGGCATCGTGGTCGATGATGCCATCGTGGTGGGCGAGCATGCCGATTTCCGGGGGCGGACGCTGGGCGAAGACCCGGTGATTGCCGCCGAACGCGGGGCGATGCGCATGGCGCAGCCGGTGGTGGCCTCGACCCTGACGACGATGATCGCGTTTTTCGGACTGGTGGCGATTGGCGGGCGGATGGGCGGCATGATCCGCGATATTCCGTTTACGGTGATCGCGGTGCTGGTTGCGTCGCTGGTGGAGTGCTTTCTGATCCTGCCCAACCATATGGCGCATGCCATTGCCAAGGCACGGCAGGAAAAATGGTATGACTGGCCGTCGCGGCAGGTCAATCGCGGCATGGTCTGGCTGGGCGAGCATGTGGTGAAGCCGTCAATCCGGGTGCTGATCCTGGCGCGCTATCCGGTGCTGGCGGGCGTGGTGGCGCTGTTTGCCGCCTCTGCCGCGCTGTTCATCCGGGGCGATCTGCCGTTCCGGTTTTTCAACGCGCCGGAACAGGCCTCGGTCACTGGGAATTTCTCGATGCTGCCGGGGGCAGAGCGGGCGGATACGCTGGAGCTGATGCGCGAAGTGCAGCGCGCGGCGGAAACGGTCGGCGCGCGGCTGGAGGCCGAGCATGGCGCGAACCCGATCACCTTTGCCATGGCGGAAATCGGCGGCTCTGGCGGGCGCGGGCTGGCCAGTGCCGAGGGCAAGGATGCGGATCTGCTTGGCAGCATTTCCATCGAGTTGATCAACCCCGATGCGCGGCCCTATTCCAGCAATGTCTTTGTGCAGGCCCTGCAGGAAGAGGTGCGCGGCCATCCGTTGATGGAGGAGCTGTCGTTCAGGGGCGGGCGGTTCGGGCCGGGGGGCGATGCGCTGTCAGTCGATCTGTACGGCGCGTCGGCCACCGAGCTGAAGGCGGCCGCCGAGGCGCTGAAATCACGGCTGGCGGTCTACCCCGAAGTGTCGGCGCTGGAGGATTCGCTGGCCTATGACAAGGAAGAGCTGGTCCTGAACCTGACCCCGCTGGGCCAGTCGCTGGGCTTTGCCATCGACGAGCTGGGCCGCACCCTGCGCGACCGGCTGAACGGCATCGAGGCCGCGACCTACCCGGACGGCCCGCGCTCTGCCGCGATCCGGTTGGAACTGCCGCGCCATGAACTGACGGCGGATTTTCTGGACTCGACGCTGATGCGCACCGCGACCGGGGCCTATGTGCCGCTGGCCGATATTGTAACCGTGCAGCAGCAGGCCGGATTCTCGACCATCCGGCGCGAGAATGGCTTGCGGGTGGTCACAGTGTCGGGCGATCTGGCCGAGGATGACCCGGCGCGGGCCGCCGAAATTCAGGCCACGCTCCGCGAGACGATCCTGCCCGGAATCGAGCAGGATTTCGGGATCGAGAGCCGTCAGGGCGGGCTGGTGCAGCAGCAGAACGAGTTTCTGGGCGATGCCGGGACAGCGGTGATCCTGTGTCTGTTGGGGATCTACCTGTGTCTGGCGTGGATCTTTGCCAGCTGGACCCGGCCTTTGGTGGTGATGTCGGTGATTCCCTTTGGTCTGATCGGGGCGATGTGGGGGCATTTTCACTGGGGCGTGCCCTTGTCGATGTTCTCCATCGTCGGGCTGATCGGCATGTCGGGGATCATCATCAACGATTCCATCGTGCTGGTCTCGACGATTGATGAATATGCCGAAAAGCGCGGGCTGATTCCGGCGATTGTGGATGGCGTGGCCGACCGGTTCCGCGCGGTGCTGCTGACCACGATGACGACCGTGTTCGGTCTGTCGCCGCTGCTGTTCGAGGGCAGCTCGCAGGCGGAGTTCCTGAAACCCACGGTGATCACGCTGGTTTACGGGCTGGCCTTTGGCATGGTGCTGGTGCTGGTGATGGTGCCTGCGCTGATGGCGGTGCAGGCCGATATCGGCAAGATGTTCCGGGCGTTGGCGCGCGCCACCCGGCGCGGGCCGCGTCTGGTGCTGGCGGCAACGGGCGCGGTGCTGGTGGCGCTGTTTGCGGTGACGCTGGCGCCGGTGGTGCTGGGCGGCTGGTTTGCAAGCGTGGTGCCGGGCCTGCCGGTGATGACGCAGGGCGTGGCGTTTGGCGTGTTTGCGCTGGGCGCTGGCGGCGTGACGCTGGCGGCCTATTGGATCGCGCGGTTGGTGCCGGGTGGGCGCTGAGCGCCGGTCAGTCTGCCGGACAGCCGCGGATTTCCACGGCACGGCCCTGACCGCCGATCACGGTGACCACCACGGCGCTGCGGTTCAGCGCAAACGGGCCACCCGAAGGCGGCACCATATCGGCCACCGCCGTCAGCCTGCGCCCGTCACGACGCACCTGCGATTCCGACACCCAGACATTGGACAGGCCGGATTCGAAGATCACCACCTCATCGCTGCCCTGCGCGGGCAGATCCATGCGGGCGGTGATCCGCATCCCATCACGGATCGGTTCCAGCGTGCAGGTGATGCGGTCCAGCCCCGCCTCGGCCCCGGTCGCCGGGCGGGCGCGGAGCGCTGCGTTGATCGCGCTGTCGGCATGGCCCGGCGCGGGCAGGGCGGTGCCCAAAAGCAATGTGGTCGGGATGCAGATATCCTTGCACACCCCCAGATCGACCGAAGCTTTCAACCGCACCGGTTTGCGCGGGTCTTTTGGCGTGACCTCGATCGGCAACACCAGCTCGTCATGATAGCCGACCGTCTGCATGCCATTGGTGCGGAACACATCCGGCGCGGGCCAGTGAAAGCGGACCGAGCCCACGTTTTCGGACCCGGTCCAGTCAAATTGCGGCGGGATGCCGGCATCGCCGGGTGCGCGCCAATAGGTCTTCCACTTCGGGGCCAGATGCAGATGCAGCGCCGCCATATGGGTGCCCGATGGTGTCTGCCAGCCGGGCCGGAACTCACCCTCGATCACATCGGACAGTCGCACCGATTGCGCCTGCACAGGGCTGGCGAGGACGGGGCTGAGGGCAAGGCAAAGGGCGAGGGCGCGTATCATGACGGGCAAGATAAGCAGTGAAGGGGGAATGGGAAGTCACAAAGACGGGAAGCCATTGTAGCACTTGCCTCTTGAGGCACGGCGGCATCAGGCTCATGTTGGGGGGATGCAAACGGCGCTCGGAGCAGTAGACATGGAACTTGGTGGCAAGCTGTTGATTGCAATGCCCGGTCTGGGCGACGCGCGCTTTGACCGCAGCGTGATCCTGATCTGCGCCCATTCTGAAGATGGGGCGATGGGGCTGATCGTCAACAAACCGACACCGGACCTGAGCTTTGCCGGATTGCTCGACCATCTGGACATTTCCCGCGCGCCCGAGGGGCGCGACATCCGCGTGCATTTCGGCGGCCCGGTCGAGCGCGGGCGCGGCTTTGTGCTGCATTCGGCAGATTACCCGCGCGGACCGGCGACGATGGCGGTGCCCGGTGGGTTTCTGATGACCGCGACGCTGGATATTCTGGAGGCGCTGGCGCAGGGCGACGGCCCCGATGCCGCCCTGCTGGCGCTGGGCTATTCCGGCTGGGGGCCGGGGCAACTGGAGGAAGAGATCCTGCGCAACGACTGGCTGCTGGCCGACGCGCCGGCCGATCTGGTCTTTGCGGCGGATGACAGCGCCAAATGGGTCAAGGCGTTGAAAACGCTGGGCATCGACCCGCTGACGCTGTCGGCGACAGCGGGGCATGCCTGAGCGCGGGCGCGCCGTTACTCGCCGTAAGGCACCCAGACGGTTTTCACCTCTGTCGCCTGCCGCAGGAACGCGCGGCCCTCGGCTTCGGCGGCCATCCAGTCCCGCGCGCGGCCATTGTTGACCCAGGTGCGCTTGAGGTTGGTCGCCGATTCTGTCTCGATGATCGTTGAGACATCGGTTGACGAAAAGCTCCAGACCGCGTCGATATCCATGTGCCCGGCGAGGGGTTTGGCGAGATCGGTATGGGGTCCGGTGACGATATTCACCACGCCTGCGGGCAGGTCAGAGGTCTCCAGCACCTGATAAAAGTCGGTGGCCGACAGCGGGAACGGCTCTGACGGGACCAGAACGCAAGGATTGCCCATCGCAATCGCCGGGGCCATGACCGAGATCAGGCCCAGAAGCGGGGCCTCATCCGGGCAAAGTGCTGCGATGACGCCGCAGGGCTCGTTCATTGCCAAGGCCACGCCCCGGATGGGCACCGATTTCACTGCGCCGTCGAACTTGTCGGCCCAGGCGGCATAGGTGAACAGCCGGGCAATCGCGGCTTCAACCTCATTGGCCCCGGAGCTGCCGGTCTGCGCTTTGATCCGGGCGGCGAATTCCTCGGCGCGGGCGGACAGGTTTTCGGCGATGTAGAACAGGATCTGCGCGCGGGTGTGGGCGGTGGCGCGGGCCCAGCCTTTGGCGGCCTGCGCCGCCTCCACCGCGTTGCGGATGTCTTTGCGGTTGCCGATGCCGGTGTGGCCCAAGAGCGCGCCACGAGGGCTGTAAACGGGTTTGGAATAGCCACCATCGGGCCGCGCCTGCTTGCCGCCGATCAACAGCTTGGCGGTGCGGTCGAGGCCATCCACGGTTGCCGTTTTCGGCGCGGGCATGGCGGCGACGGCTTTCAGCGGGTTGGTTTTGCCCTTGGGGCGCAGATAGGCGTGCAACCCCTCCCATCCGCCTTCGCGGCCAAAGCCGCTTTCGCGCACCCCGCCAAACCCGGCGGCGGCGTCGAACATGTTGGTGCCGTTGACCCAGACCACCCCGGCCCGCAGCTTGGGGGCGATGTCGAGCGCAAGGTTCACATTCTCGGTCCAGACCGTCGCAGCAAGGCCGTAGCGGGTGTTGTTGGCCAGCTCCACCGCTTCCGCAGGGGTGCGGAAGGTCATGCTGACCAGCACCGGGCCAAAGATCTCTTCCTGCATCAGCGGGGAGGCGGCGGAAAGCCCAGTGATCAGCGTCGGCGGGTAGAAACAGCCCTCGGGCACTGGGGTGTCGGCGGTGTATTTGTCACCCTCTGACGCATCGACCAGCCGGGTGATGGTGGCCAGTTGCACCGGATCGACCACCGCGCCCACATCAATGCACTTGTCCAGCGGATCGCCGATGCGCAAGCCGTCCATCCGGCGTTTCAACTTGGTGTGGAAGCGGTCCGCCACGCCTTCCTGCACCAGCAGGCGGCTGCCTGCGCAGCAGACCTGACCGCCGTTGAACCAGATCGCATCGACCAGCCCCTCGACCGCCGAGTCAAGATCGGCGTCGTCAAACACGATGTAGGGCGACTTGCCGCCCAGCTCCAGCGTCAGCGCCTTGCCGGTGCCTGCGGTTGCGCGGCGGATCGCCTTGCCAACGGCGGTTGAGCCGGTGAAGGCGATCTTGTCGACGCCGGGGTGAGCGACCAGCGCAGCACCCGTGTCGCCGTCGCCGGTGACAATGTTCAAAACCCCGCGTGGCAGGCCCGCCTCACGGCTGAGGTCGGCAAACAGCAGGGCAGTCAGCGGAGTATACTCGGCGGGCTTCAGCACCACAGTATTGCCCGCCGCCAGCGCCGGTGCCACCTTCCACGCCAGCATCAGAAGCGGAAAGTTCCACGGGATCACTGCGCCGCACACGCCCAAAGGCTCCATCCCCGGCAGCTCGGCCGGGGCCAGTTGCGCAAGGCCCGCGTGGTAGTAGAAATGCCGCGCGACCAGTGGCAGGTCGATGTCGCGGCTCTCGCGGATCGGTTTGCCGTTGTCCATCGTCTCCAGCACCGCCAGCAAGCGGGCGTGTTTCTGCACCAGCCGGGCGAGGGCGTACAAATACTGCGCCCGCTTGTGGCCCGACAGGCGCGCCCATTTCGGCTGCGCCCGCCGCGCGGCGGCGACGGCTGCATCGATCGAAGCGGTCGAGCCCTGGCTGACCTGCGCCAGCACCTTGCCGGTGGCGGGGTTCCTGCTGTCAAACAGCGCCTCGGGTGCGGTGAAGCTGCCGTCGATGAAATGGCCAAAGCTGTGATCATGGCGCGCCAGCCAGTCCAGCGCTTCGCTATTGGCTTCAAGCGCGGGGCCATAGGACATGGTGTCGAAGATTTCTTTGATTGTCATGGCCTTATCCCATCGCGTGGCGGTTGGCGGCGGAGTAGTGGCCGGTCAGGTGGTGGTCGAGCTGGCGTTCGATATCGCCGAGCAGGCTGGAGGCGCCAAAGCGGAACAGGTCGGGATAGAGCCAGTCGTCGCCGAGTTCATCCTTCATCAGCGCCAGATACAGCAGCGCGTCCTTGGCCTTGGCAATGCCGCCCGCCGGTTTGTAGCCGACCTTGATGCCGGTACGCTCCTGATAATCACGGATGCAGCGGATCATGGTCAGGGTGACGGGCAGGGTGGCATTGACGCCCTCTTTGCCGGTCGAGGTCTTGATGAAATCGGCCCCGGCCATCATGCAGATCAGCGACGCGCGGGCCACATTGCGCAGGGTGCCGAGTTCGCCGGTGGCGAGGATGGCTTTGACATGCGCCTCACCACAGGCGTCGCGCATTTCGCGCATCTCGCCATACAGCGCCTGCCAGTTCTGGGTCAGCACATGGCGGCGCGAGATGACGATGTCGATCTCACGCGCGCCCGCCGCCACGCTTTCGCGGATTTCCTGCACGCGCAGATGCCAGGGCGACAGGCCCGCCGGAAAGCCGGTGGAGACGGCGGCGACGGGAATTTCGGTGCCCTCCAGCGCGCGCACCGCCGTGGCGACCATATCGTGATAAACGCAGACCGCGCCGACCGTCAGCCCATCCATGCCAAGGGCGTGCAGGGTTTCAGCGCTTACCGGCTGGCGGGCCTTGGCACAGAGCCGTTGCACGCGGCCCGGCGTATCATCGCCGGACAGGGTGGTGAGGTCGATCAGGCTGACCGCTTTCAGCAGCCAGGCGGCCTGATAGTCCTTTTTGACGGTGCGCCGACCGCCCAAAGACGCGGCGCGGCGTTCGATGGCCGAGGTATTGGCCTGCACCGAGGCGACCCAGTCCAGATCCAGCGGCATGCCGGGGTTGCGGTCATGCGGCGGCCGGGCGTGGCCAAGGGCCACAAGCCCGGTGGTCGGGACGGGCACGTCGGGGGTAAGCGCGGTCACGGCAAGCCCTTTGCTGCGGTCAGTTCGCTGCAATGTGGCACGGGTGCCGCGACCGGGCAAGTCTGACGCGGCGGCGATTTGACCATTTGGTCAGAAATCAGCCGGGATCGCGGTCATCCAGCAGGATCGGGCTGACCGCCTGCACCTCGGGGTCATAGGTGGCCCATTGAGTGCCGACGCCGGTGGGGGGCAGGTCTTCCTTGTTGATCGCGCGGTGCAGCTGCGCCTTGGCGATGAAATTCGCGGTGATCGGCGCGGTCAGGAACAGGAACAGCGTGATCATCAGCTCGTGCCAGCTGACCCGGTCCTCGTAGAACCAGAAATACGCCATCGACGCGATCAGTGCCGAGCCGACGCCGAGCGTGGTGGCCTTGGTCGGCGCGTGCAGGCGTTGCAGCATCTGCGGCAGTTTCAGCAGGCCGAAGCTGCCGACGATACCGAAGATGCCACCAAACACCAGAAGGGCGGCAAGAATGTATTCGACCATCAGGTTCATGCCAGCCTCATTCAATGATGTCGCCGCGCAGGACGAATTTGCAATAGGCCACGGTGGAGACAAATCCGGTCATGGCGAACAGCAGGGCCGCCTCGAAATTGACGCCGGATTTGGTGCGCATGCCATAAAGCACGATCAGGGTAAGTACGTTGATCACCATGGTATCGAGCGCAAGAATGCGGTCGGTCACGCCGGGCGCGCGGAACACACGGTACAGGTTCATCGCCAGACCCAGGCCAAAGCAGAGGAAGGCGAAATCAAGGGCGTAATTCAGGATCATTCGAATATCCTTTTCAGGCGGGCCTCGTAGCGGGTCTTGATGTCGTGGATGACAGCGTCAGGGTCGGGGGCGTGCAGTGCGTGGATCAGCAACACACGGCCACAGGACGACATGTCAGAGGTGACGGTGCCAGGGGTCATGGTGATGGTGCCCGCCAGAATGGTGATGGCTTCGGGCGTTTTCAGATCAATCGGGATCGCGAGCCAGCCGGAGCGGATGTTTTCATTGCGCATGAACAGGACGATCCGCGCCACCTGAATATTTGCGAGCACGATATCCCACATCACCAGCAGCACATAGGCCGCAAAGGCCGGTACCTTTTTCAGGGGCGGGCGGTTGGGCCAATAGGGGGCGGTCAGCATCGGGATCAGCGTGGCAAGGATCAGCGCCATCACAATGCTGCCGACCTTGATCTGGTTGACCAGCAGAATCCAGGTTGCGAACAGCAGCATCGACAGGAGCGGGTGGGGGAAGAGGCGGCGGAGCATCTTACTTCACCTCCGGCAATTGGTTGGCCGCGATATAGGCGGCGGGATCAAACAGGCTGGCAGCGGTGACTTCGATCCAGGCGATCACCGGACCGGCGAACACGGTCAGGGCCACAAGGCCCGCCAGCAGCGTGCCCACGGCGACAAAGGACAGCGCCTGTGCCGGATGGGTTGCGCCGTCGCCCTCGGGGGCAGAGGCGTGGGCTTTCCAGAACAGGGTGGACCCGGCGCGGGCAAAGCCGACGATGATGATCAGCGAAGTCACAAGGATCACTGACCAGACCAGCGCCGCAGAGTCGCGCAGCGCATCCAGCACCAGCAGTTTGCCGATAAAGCCCGACAGCGGCGGCATCCCGGCGGTGGCGATGGCCGAGACCATGAACAGGGCCGAGATCAGCCCGGCCTGCGCGATGGGCGGCAGTGACTGATGCAGCCCGTCATGCGCGCGGCGATAGGTCACCAGATCAGCAATCAGGAACAGCGCCGCCCCTGCCAGAGTGGAATGCACCATGTAATACAGCGCCGCCGCCGTGGAGGCGGGCGTAAAGGCCGAGATGGCGATAAAGGCGGTGCCCATTGAGGCAACAGCGGCAAAGGCCGCCAGCCGCGACAGGGTGGTAGCCCCCAGGATGCCAAGCGCGCCGATGATCAGGGTGAGCAGGGCTGCGGGCAGCATCAGATCGGCGATCAGGGTGCCGGTGACCGGGTGGGTGGTCGGCAGGACGATGACGCCAAAGCGGATCACCGAATAGGCGCCGATCTTTGTCATCACCGCGAACAGCGCCGCGACCGGGCCGGGGGCGTTGGAATAGGTGCCCGGCAGCCAGAACTGCAATGGCACCAGCGCGCCCTTGATGGCAAAGACCATCATCAGCATCACGGCTGCGACCCGGAACAGGGCGGCGTCGCCCTGCGGCAGCTCGGCCGCCTTGACCGCCAGATCGGCGATGTTCAGCGTGCCGGTGATCGAATAGATCGACGCCAGCGCAAACAGGAACAGCGACGAGCCGACAAGGTTGAAGGCAACGTATTGCACGCCCGCCCGCAGCCGGTCGCGGCCCCCCGAATGGATCATCAGACCATAAGAGGCGATCAGCAGAACCTCGAAGAACACAAACAGGTTGAACGCGTCGCCGGTCAGAAACGCGCCGCAGATCCCCATCAGCTGAAACTGGAACAGCGCGTGGAAGTGCCGCCCGCGCGTGTCCCAGCCCGAACCGATGGTGTAGAGTAGAACCGCGACGGCCAGCACGGCAGTCAGCGTGACCATCATCGCCGACAGCCGGTCCAGCACCAGCACGATGCCAAAGGGCGCGGGCCAGTCGCCCAGCTGATAGACCTCGGGGCCTTCGTTGCTGGCGGCGACCAGCAGCGCGATGCTGACGGCCAGCAGACCCAGCGTCGACACCAGCGCGAACACCCGCTGCAACAGCAGATCGTTGCGCATCAACAGGACCATCGCCGCGCCAAGGATGGCAGGCAGCAGGACGGGAACAGAGATCCAGTGATACATCATTTCTGGCCCCCATCCACCGGGGCGTCGTCGTCGTTCATATCCACCTTGTCATGACCAGATTCCAGAAAAGCCCCCAGCGCCATCATCACGATCACAGCCGTCATCCCGAAGGAGATCACGATGGCCGTCAGCACCAGCGCCTGTGGCAGCGGGTCGGAGTAGCCGGGCGCGCCTTCGCCATAGATCGCCGGCATATTGGTGGCCAGCCGGCCAGAGGTAAACAGGAACACATTCACCGCATAGGTCAGCAGGGTCAGCCCGACGATGACGGGAAACGTGCGCTGGCGCAGCATCAGATAGACGCCAGCGGCTGTCATCATGCCGATTGCGGATGCGACAAGAGCCTCCATCAGCGGACCTCCCCGGAGTTGAGGGTGCGGCCTTCGGACGGGTCGATATCAAAGGGTTGCACGTTGACGGTTTCTCCGGCGCGCAGGCCGATGCGGGACAGCGAGGCAAGCGCCAGCATCACCGCGCCCAGAACGGTGAGGAACACGCCGATATCAAAGAGCAGCGCGGTGGCCAGCTCGAACTCCTCCAGCGGCCAGATCGTGACATAGCCAAAGGCCGAGGTCAGGAAGGGCAGGCCGTTGAACCAGGCACCAATGCCGGTGGCGGCGGCGATCAGCACACCCATAGCGATCAAAGCGTGGTAGTCCACCTTTTGCCGCGCTGCCGTCCAGGCAAAGCCGGACGCCATGTATTGCATGATCAGCGCGATTGCCACGATCAGACCGGCGATAAAGCCGCCGCCCGGTTCGTTGTGACCGCGCAGGAAGATGAACACACCCACCATCAGCGCGATGGGCAGCATGACCCGGGTGGCCACCACCAGCATCATCGGGTGGCGGTCGCCCGCGCGCCGCTGATCGGGACGCCATGCCAGCAGGCGGTCATTGGCAGGACCGGCGCGCAGCAGCGCTTCGGTCAGGGCAAAGATGACCAGTGCGGCGATGCCCAGAACGATGATCTCGCCAAAGGTGTCATAGCCCCGGAAGTCGACCAGAATGACGTTGACGATATTGGTGCCGCCGCCGCCCGGTTTGGAGTTGGTGATATGATATTCGGAAATCGGGTTGAAAGCCTGATCGCGTGTCATCAGCGCATAAGCCAGCGCGGCAATGCCGACACCGGCAATGACGGCGATGGCCCCGTCCCAGGTGCGGCGGACCGGGCTGCTTTCCATCGGAGTGGCCTTTGGCAGAAAGTTCAGCGCCAGCAGCATCAGGATGATCGTCGCCACCTCGACCGAGATCTGGGTCAGCGCAAGGTCGGGGGCCGAGAAATAGGCAAAACTGACCGAGACCATCAACCCGACGATCCCCACCAGAACCAGTGTCAGCAAACGCTGGCGGTGATAGATGACGATAGCCACCGTTGCCAGCACCAGAGCCAACCAACCCAGCGCCGGAACCGGGTGGACCGGCATCAGATCGCGGGTGCCCACGGCATGGGAGCCGGTGTCAAAGGCATAGTAAGACACCGCTGCAATCGCCAACGTGCCGATGGCGATATAGCGGGTCAGCGCCCCGTCATGCAGCGTATTGGCGATGCGCCCGGCGAGGGCGGCAAAGGGCTCGACCATGCCGTCAAAGATCCGCTTGGCATCAGGCCGGGGTGTTGCGTTCCACAGCGCCATCAGGCGCGGATGAAGGCCCATCAGCAACAGACCGCCACCGATGGCCGCAAGCGACATCCACAGGGCGGGGGCATAAAGGCCGTGCCAATGGGTGATCTTGACGGCCACCACCTCACCCGTGACGGCGCTGGCGGCAGCATTGACCAGCCAGGACGCGGTGAGCATCGGCATCAGACCGATCAGGATCACAAGACCGGCCAGCAGGGCAGGGGCGGCCCAGAGCCCAAAGCCGGGGTCATGCGGTTTGCTTGGGTAATCTTCACGTACCGGGCCAAGAAAGGCATGGGCGATGAAGCGAAAGCTGTAGGCGACCGAGAACAGCGCGCCGATGGTGGCCAGCACCCCCAGCAGCCACGGATTTGCCATCCATGCGGTCTGCGATGCCGACTCCAGCATCAGCTCTTTCGACAAAAAGCCGTTGAGCGGCGGGATGCCCGCCATCGACAGCGAGGCGATGGTGACGATGGTAAAGGTGATCGGCATCAGTGTGCGCAAGCCGCCCAGACGCTTGAGGTCGCGCGTGTGCGCCTCATGGTCGACAATGCCCGCCGACATGAAGAGTGCTGCCTTGAAGGTGGCGTGGTTGATGATGTGGAACACCGCCACGGTCGCCGCTGCGGGCGTGCCAAACCCCAGAAGCATGGTGATCAGGCCCAGATGCGACACCGTGGAAAATGCCAGCAGCGCCTTCAGGTCATCCTTGAACAGCGCGATCTTGGCGGCCATGACCATGGTGATCAGCCCGGTGGTGGCGACGATGTAGAACCATTCCGGGGTGCCCGACAGCACCGGCCACATCCGGGCCATCAGGAACAGCCCGGCTTTGACCATGGTGGCCGAATGCAGATAGGCCGACACCGGGGTGGGCGCGGCCATGGCATGCGGCAGCCAGAAGTGGAACGGGAACTGCGCCGATTTTGTGAACGCGCCCAGCAGGATCAAGATCAGCGCGGGCAGATACCAGTCTGACGACTGGATCGCCTCTTTGTTTTCCAGAATGACCGACAGATCATAGCTGCCGACGATATTGCCCAGGATCAGCATGCCCGCGATCATCGCAAGGCCACCGCCGCCGGTGACGGTCAGTGCCATCCGCGCGCCCTGACGCCCTTCGGGCAGGTGCTTCCAGTAGCCGATCAGCAGGAAGGATGACAGCGAGGTCAGTTCCCAGAACACCAGCAAAAGCAGGATGTTGTCGGACAGAACAATGCCCACCATCGCGCCCTGAAACAGCATCAGATAGGTGTAGAACTGCCCCATCGGATCAGATTTCGCGAGGTAGAACCGCGCGTACAGGATGATCAGCAACCCGATGCCAAGGATCAGACCGGCAAACAGCAGGCCCAGACCATCCAGAAAAAAGTTGGCGTTCAGGCCCAGCGACGGGATCCATTCGATCCGGGTCTGTACCACCTCGCCGCGCAGGACGGCGGGAGCGTTCAGACCCAGCATCAACAGGGCAAGGGCGGTGACAGAGCCTGTCACCAAAGCGCAGGCATTCTTGCCTGCGCGGATCATTAGGCCGGGAAGAAGCGCTCCGAGAAAAGGCAGCGCAGCAATCAGGGCGAGTGACATGAAACGGCGTTCCCTCGTCGTGGCGTGGCGTTTTTGCGTCGTTATTGTCGCGGCGGGTTTTTGCCGATCAAAGACCGTGCAGAAACATTTTCAAGACCTTTAGGGCCCACAACCGGTGACGGAAAGCATTTTCGGCACGGAAAGGGCCTGCAACCCCTGAAAACGCGAACAGATGCTGCGGCAACCGCGACTAGGTGTCGCGGCCAGAGGCATTCTGGTCGATCAGATAGCGATGCGACAGCGGGATGGCGGCCGCGCCCAGCACGCGGGCATTGGCCCCGACCGTGCCCGGACGGATGGCGGGGGCATCGATTCCGGCCAGATCCAGCCGGTGCAGCGCGTCATGGGTACGGGCGGTCAGCTCGGCG
Source organism: Pseudotabrizicola alkalilacus (assembly GCF_003443995.1). Lineage (GTDB taxonomy): Bacteria > Pseudomonadota > Alphaproteobacteria > Rhodobacterales > Rhodobacteraceae > Pseudotabrizicola > Pseudotabrizicola alkalilacus. Next base: position 188,586 of record NZ_QWEY01000007.1, on the reverse strand, counting down.
CGGATCGCCGTTGGCATCCAGCCGTCGATCAGCACCGCCTCCAGCTCGATCAGGGCGGCGGCGGACAGGATGGCATGGGCCAGACCGCAGGCCGCACCGTCCATCCAGGCATTCAGCACCGGCGGGCTGACCCGCCAATCCAGATGCTGCGCCCACAGATGGTCGGACGGTTCGCCCGCCGCCTCCATCGCGTCGGCCAGCACCGACATCGAGGCCACATCCAGCAGACGCCTTGTCGTGCCATCCGGGCCGGGCACCGGAATCGGGCCGACGCCCGCCGCATTGCCGCTGCGCCCGGTGAACAGCTGGCCATTCAGCACCAGCCCGCCGCCGATAAAGGTGCCGAAGTAGAAATACAGAAAATCCTTTGGCCGCTCGCCCGTGCCGAACACCAGTTCGGCCCCGCAGGCAGCGGTCGCGTCATTCTGCACGAACACCGGCATGTCTGTCAGCGCGGCCAGTTCGGCCTGAATGTCACGGCTGCGCCAGTCATCCATTTCGGCCTGCGGCGCACCGATGGATTGCACCCAGTTCCACAGCTGAAACGGCATCGCCACACCCAGGCCGCCGATGCGCCCGCGTGCGGTGGCTGGCAGGTCCGCGATCATCAGGGGCAGGGTGGCCGAGACGAAATCGACAACAGCCCCCGGTGTGGGATAGCGGTAGACCTGCCGCTCCAGCCGCAGCATCCGGCCCAGAAAATCCACCAGCGTCAGATCGGCTGAGCGCCGCCCGATCTTGAGCCCGAAAAAATAGGCGCCTTCGGGAGCCAGCGACATTGGAATCGAGGGCTGACCGATGCGCCCGCGCTGCGGCTCGCCGCGTGCCAGCAGCCCGTCCTGTTCCAGGGCCCGCATGATGACCGAAACGGTCTGTGCCGACAGGCCGGTGATGCGGGCAATGTCGGATTTGGCGAGGGCCCCGTGCTGGCGCACCAGCGTCAGCACCAGCCGCTCATTCTGGGCGCGCATGCCGGACTGATTGGTGCCGCGCAGCACCGGATCATCGGTGCCGCTGCGGTCCGGAATCTGTGCCGCATCGCTGAAGGTTGTCATCCGTCGCCCCTGATCACGCCTTTGCGCAGGATGACGTTGGCATAAAGCGCGGTTTCGCTGCTGGCAACGATGGTATGCGCGGCGCGGATGCGCGGATACAGGCTGTCGCCTGCCATCGCCTGCACGGCATAGCCGGGTTTTAGCCGACCACACAGCGCCTCGATTTCGTGGTGGACCTGTCCGGTCTGGTCGGGGTCGTTGTGCAGGCTGGCGCGGCAGATGGAGAACGGCGCGTCATCATCCAAAGGCAGCACGGTCAGGATCGCCTGCAACAGTGGCAACAGCCCATGGCCATCAGCCCGGACCAACCGGCGCGCATGCTCTTGCGCGGGGTAATTGCCATCGACGATGGCAATCTCGTCGCCATGCCCCATGGCACACAGGGTGGCCAGCAGGTCCGGCCCCAGAATGGATGGTATTCCGATCAGCATATGTTGTGTCACCCTCAGGCGCTGTGCCCGACGGCTTCCTCCCCGATCACAGGTTGAAGACGATTCAGCCCGCCTGTCAATATTAAATCACTCTTATTTATTTATATTGACGCGCAGACCCGAATCGGGTTTTGTAAGCGAACCGCAGCAGGAGGAACGGCTGCGCCTAAAACTTGCAGCAGGGGCAGACGCCTCTGACATCCTTGGGAGGAACCGCATGAAACTTTCGATGAAAGCCCTTATGGGCTCGGCCGCGCTTGCGCTGATGGCGACCACTGCCTCGGCCCAGACCAGCGCCTGCCTGATCACCAAGACCGACACCAACCCGTTCTTTGTGAAAATGAAAGAAGGCGCTGAAGCCAAGGCGGCTGAGCTGGGCGTGACCCTGAAATCATACGCTGGCCGGATCGACGGCGACCATGAAAGCCAGGTCGCAGCGGTCGAGGCCTGTGTGGCCGATGGGGCCAAGGGTATTCTGATTGCCGCCTCCGACACCAAGGCAATCGTGGATTCGGTGGCAGCGGCCCGCGCCGCAGGCGTGCTGGTGATTGCACTCGACACCCCGCTGGACCCGATCGACGCGGCTGACGTGACCTTTGCCACCGACAACTTTCAGGCCGGTCTGCTGATCGGTCAATGGGCGAACGCCACCTTGGGTGCTGACGCCGCCAATGCCAAGATCGCGCTGCTGGACCTGTCTATCGCGCAACCTTCGGTCGACGTGCTGCGCGATCAGGGCTTCCTGCAGGGCATGGGCATTGATCTGGCCGATCCGAACAAATGGGGCGACGAGACCGATCCGCGTATTGTCGGCAACGAAGTCACCTCGGGCAACGAAGAAGGCGGTCTGAAGGCGATGGAAGCCCTGCTGGCCAAAGACCCGGATATCAACGTGGTCTATACCATCAACGAACCTTCGGCTGCCGGTGCTTTTGAGGCACTGAAAGCGGCAGGCAAGGAAAACGTGCTGATCGTCTCGGTCGACGGCGGCTGCCCGGGTGTGCAGGACGTCAAGGACGGCGTGATCGGTGCGACCAGCCAGCAATACCCGCTGCAAATGGCGGCTCTGGGTGTTGCGGCAATCGCCCAGTTCGCGGCGGATGGCACCAAGCCCGCACCGACCGAAGGCAAGGCGTTCTTTGATACCGGCGTGGCGCTGATCACCGACAAGCCGGTTGACGGTGTGGAGTCGATCGACACCACCAAAGGCATGGAGCTGTGCTGGGGCTGATCCCGGTCCGGCTCTGACTCCGCAGTTGATTTGCGGGGTCACTTGACCTCAGTGTAACGTATCAAGGGCGGCCATCGCGCCGCCCTTGTCATAGCCATCGCACAGCCACGACCCGCTGTGCCGGGGGAGGGGAATGACATGACGGATGCAAAAACGGCTTCCAGCTTTGAAGAGGGCCTGAAAGGCGCCTCGGAAAAGGTGGCCGAATTCCACGAAGAGAAAAGCCAACTGAAGCGGCTGCAACACTGGCTGCACCAGACACCTTCGGCGGTGCCGATGATTGTGCTGATGGTGGCCTTGCTGGTGTTCGGTGTTCTTGCCGAGAATTTCTTCAAGGCGGGCACGTTGTCGGTGATCCTGCAACAGATCGCCATCGTCGGCATTCTTGGCTGCGCGCAGACCATCGTCATTCTGACTGCCGGCATCGACCTGTCGGTTGGTGCGATTGCGGTGTTTTCCTCGGTGCTGATGGGGCAGGCAACGTTCCGCTATGGCGTTCCGGCCGAAATTGCCATCGTGATCGGCCTGATCCTTGGCACGGCAATGGGTGCGGTCAACGGGCTGCTGATTGCCAAGATGAAGCTGCCGCCTTTCATCGCGACCCTTGGCACATGGCAGATCCTGCTGGCCGCCAACTTCATCTTTTCAGCTAACGAGACGATACGATCGTCTGATATCGCGGCCACCGCTCCGGCGCTGCAGTTCTGGGGCGGGTCGATCCAGCCCGGCGGGATCAAGATCCTGTATGCGGTGTTCCTCATGATCGCGCTCGTGGCCATCATGTCTTATGTGCTGCGCAGCACCGCCTGGGGCCGGCATGTCTATGCCACCGGCGATGATCCGCAGGCCGCGGAGCTGGCGGGAGTTCCGACCGGCAAGGTGCTGATCCAGGTCTATGCGCTGGCCGGGTTTTTCTGCGCCGTCGCGGGCTGGGTGATGATCGGGCGCTTCGGTTCGGTCTCGCCGACCGCATCGACCGGGCAGCTGGGCAATATCCAGTCGATCACGGCTGTGGTGATCGGGGGCATCTCGCTGTTTGGCGGGCGTGGCAGCATCGTCGGCATGTTCTTTGGTGCGCTGATCGTGGGCGTGTTCGAGATGGGCCTGCGGCTGGTGGGCACCGACCCGCAATGGACGTTCTTTCTCATCGGCGTGCTGATCATCTTTGCGGTCGCCGTGGATCAGTGGATCAGAAAGGTGGCAAGCTGATGGAACCGCTTCTCAAAGGGACTAACCTTGTCAAACGCTACGGCAAGGTCACGGCGCTGGATCACTGCGACTTTGACCTCTATCCGGGTGAAATTCTTGCCGTGATCGGCGACAACGGGGCCGGGAAATCGACGCTGATCAAAGCGATTTCGGGCGCGGTGATCCCGGATGAGGGCGAGATCATGCTGGAGGGAAAGCCAATCCGGTTCTCTACCCCGATCGAGGCCCGCGCGGCGGGGATCGAGACAGTGTATCAGACCCTCGCGATGTCGCCCGCCCTGTCGATTGCCGATAACATGTTCATGGGCCGCGAATTGCGCGCACCAGGGCTCATGGGCTCGGTGTTCCGCAAGCTGGACCGCCCGCGGATGGAGAAATTCGCCCGCGAAAAGCTGAATGAGCTGGGTCTGATGACGATCCAGAACATCAATCAGGCGGTGGAAACCCTGTCGGGTGGCCAGCGCCAAGGCGTGGCGGTGGCGCGGGCAGCGGCGTTCGGCTCCAAGGTGGTGATCCTCGACGAGCCGACGGCAGCGCTGGGTGTCAAGGAATCGCGCCGGGTGCTGGAGCTGATCCGCGATGTCCGTTCGCGCGGGATTCCGATCATCCTGATCAGTCACAACATGCCGCATGTGTTCGAAGTGGCGGACCGCATCCACATTCACCGGTTGGGCAAGCGGCTGTGTGTGATCAAGCCGGGCGATTACTCGATGTCAGATGCGGTGGCGTTCATGACCGGGGCGAAACTGCCCGAAGGCGTGGCAGAACCGGCATGACGCCCGAAGGTCTGGCCGATCTGATCCGGTCGCGCGCAGAGGGGCAGGGGCGGTTTCTGACCGCCCTTGCCGGGCCACCCGGCGCGGGCAAATCCACCCTCGCCGAAGCGGTGGTGACGGCTCTTGGCTCGGGCGCGCGCGTGGTGCCGATGGACGGGTTTCACTATGACGATGCGGTGCTGAATGCCCGAGGTCTGCGCGCGCGCAAGGGCGCGCCCGAGACCTTTGATGTGCAGGGCTTCCTCACCCTGATCCGCCGTTTGCGCGATGAGGACGAGGTGGCGATCCCGGTGTTTGACCGGGAGAGGGAACTGTCCCGCGCCGCCGCCGACGTGGTCGGGCCCGCCGACAGGTTTCTGGTGGTCGAGGGCAATTACCTGCTGCTGCAGGAGGGGCCATGGCAAGCGCTGCACCATGCCTTTGACCTGACCGTCTGGATCGACGTGCCTGAAACCGAACTGGATCGGCGGTTGATGCAGCGCTGGCTGCACCACGGCAAAACCCCTGAACAGGCGCGGGCATGGATTGATGGCAACGATATGCCCAACATCCGCCGCACCATTGCAGGCTCACGCCCGGCTGATGTTGCGGTGCGCTGGTCCTGACCAGCACGCCCTGTCAGGCCGGTCACGTCCCCGGTGGCATCGCCTTGCGTTGGCGGGCGCGCTCCAGCCCCAGTTTGCGCTCGCGCCAGATGATCAGCACGCCGGCGGTGATGACCAGCGCCGCCCCGGCCAGCATGGTCACGGTCGGCACTTCGGAAAAGAAGAACCAGCCGAACAGCAAGGCGAACAGCATCGAAACATAGTCAAACGGCGCAATGACCGAGGCATCGGCGCTGCGGTAAGAGGAGGTCAGGAAAATCTGCCCCAGCCCGCCGATCAGCCCGGCGGTGACCAGCAGCGCCGCCTCGGTCCCGGTGGGTACAACCCAGCCATAGGGCAGGGTGACCAGAGACAGCAGGGTGGCCGTGACCGAGAACCAGAACACGATGGTTGCGGTCTGTTCCGTCTGCACCAGTTTGCGCACAAACACCTGTGCCAGCGCAGAAAACACCGCGCTGCTCAGCACCATCATCGCACCAAAGGCTTCGGCGGGGTTGGCACCGCTGTTCAGCACGCTCAGGCGCGGCGAGACGATGATCAGCACACCGGCCATCCCCAGCACAACGCAAGTGATGCGGAAGGCACGCACCTCTTCGCCCAGAAACATCGCGGCAAAGATGACCGTCAGCAGGGGCGCGGTATAGCCGATGGCAGTGACCTCGGGCAGCGGCAGATAGGCAAGGGCGGCAAAGCCAAGCCCCATCCCCATGGTGCCCATCAGCCCGCGCCAGAAATGACCGAACGGGTTGCGGGTACGCAGGCCGGTTGACAATTCACGCCGCCACATCAGCCAGATCAGGATGACCGGGATGGCAAAGAACGAGCGGAAAAACACCGCCTCGCCCGGCGGAATATGCTCAGATGTCGCCTTGATCATCGCCGACATCGTGATGAACAACAGGACCGAAATGATCTTAAGGGCTATGCCGCGCAACGGATTCATGCGGTCCATGGTGGCGGGGATGGCGCAGGCCCGCAAGGGGCCGGATTGTCCCCGGCACAATCCGGCTGAGGACACCCGGCGCAATCGCGGCTTCCCTGTCGGCGGCGGGTCTGATTTGCTGGGGCCAAAGGAGTCGCCCCATGTCCCATATCGCCCCCAAAGCCCCGCTGTCCCGTCGCATCACCCAAGGTCGCGGCGCGGCCCCTGCCGATCTGGTGCTCAAAGGGGGGCGGGTGTTTGACCTGATCACCGGCGATCTGGTGCAAAGCGATGTGGCGATCTGCGGCGATACCATCGTCGGGGTGTTCGGCGAATACGCCGGGCAGCGTGAGCTGGATGTGTCCGGAAAAATTCTGGCGCCGGGGTTTATCGACACCCATCTGCATATCGAATCCTCGCTGGTCACGCCGTTTGAGTTTGACCGTTGCGTGACCCCACGCGGGGTGACGACGGCGATCTGCGACCCACATGAGATTGCAAATGTCTGTGGGATCAAGGGGGTGGAATACTTTCTTGAGGCATCCTTGCACTGTCTGATGGATATCCGGGTGCAGCTGTCTTCCTGCGTGCCATCGACCCATATGGAAACTGCAGGGGCACGGCTGGAAGCGGCGGATCTGTTGCCATTGCGCGACCATCCGCGCGGCATCGGGCTGGCGGAGTTCATGAACTTTCCCGGTGTGCTGATGCAGGATGCAGGTTGCATGGCCAAGCTGGAGGGCTGGCAGGGCCGCCACATCGACGGCCACGCGCCGCTGCTGCGCGGCAACGATCTGAACGGCTATATCAGCGCGGGCATCCGCACCGAGCATGAGGCGACCACCGCCGAGGAAGGGCTGGAAAAGCTGCGCAAGGGGATGCGGGTGCTGATCCGCGAAGGATCAGTCAGCAAGGATCTGCAGGCGCTGGCGCCGCTGCTGACCGAGCGGCATGCGCCCTATCTGTGCCTGTGTACAGATGACCGCAACCCGCTGGACATCGCCGAGCATGGCCATCTGGATTACATGATCCGCACCCTGATCGGCCTTGGCTGCCCGCCGCTGGCGGTCTACCGCGCGGCCAGCCTGTCGGCGGCAGAGGCGTTCGGGCTGAAGGATCGCGGGCTGATCGCGCCTGGCAAACGCGCGGATATTGCGGTGATCGACACGCTGGAGGGCTGTCATGCCAGCATGGTGCTGGCGGGCGGCGTGGTGGCGGATGCGGCGGCCTTTACCGCGCGCGGCACGGTGGCCCCCGTTGCCCGGCACTCGGTCAAGGCGCGGCGGGTGGTGGCAGGCGATTTCCGCACCGGCGGCAACCGCGTTGAGACGCCGGTGATCGGCATCCTGCCGGGCAAGATCATCACCGAACACCTGAGCTTTGAGATCGCGCCCGAGGATGGCGACAAGCGGCCCGATCTTGCCCGCGATCTGGTCAAGATCGCGGTGATCGAGCGGCACGGGGTGAATGGCAACATGGCGACCGGCTTTGTGAAAGGATTTGGCCTGCAACGCGGCGCGATTGCGTCAACCGTCTGCCATGACCATCACAACATCGCGGTGGTTGGGGCGGATTACGCCGATATGGCGCTGGCGGCGAACCGGCTGGGCGAGATCGAGGGCGGGTTCGTGGTGGTTGAGGGCGGGCGGGTGCTGGCCGAACTGGCGTTGCCGGTGGCGGGCCTGATGTCTCTGGAGCCGTTCGAGACGGTGCGGGACGCGCTGATCACGCTGCGGGCGGCGGCAAAGGGGCTGGGGGTGGCGCTGGAAGAGCCGTTTTTACAGCTGGCCTTCCTGTGCCTGCCGGTGATCCCGCATCTGAAAATCACCGATATGGGGATGGTGGATGTGGACCGGTTCGAGGTGATGCCGTGACCTGTAACGGGGGCGGCCTCGGGGGGCATCGAGCCCCCGCTCGGCCGCGCTGCCGCGCGCGTGCGCCGGGCGGCGCGCGCTGGGCGGGCCGGGGCCTCCGGCGGGAGTATTTGGCAAGCAGCAAACCGCGGTGCGGCGCATGATTGATAAGCTGGAGATGTTCATAGCACTGGCCCGTGCGCGGCATTTTGGGCGGGCGGCGGAGGTTTGCGGGGTGACGCAGCCCTCGCTTTCGGCGGCAATCAAGCAGCTGGAGGAGCATATGGGGGTGCAGCTGGTGTTTCGCGGCTCGCGCTACCAAGGGCTGACGCCGGAGGGGCAGCGCGTGCTGGAGCGGGCGCAGGGGATTGTGGCCGAAGCGCGGGCGTTGCGCGACGAGATGCGGTCGGTCAAAAAGGGGTTGGCGGGGAATTTGCGGATCGGGGTGATCCCCACGGCATTGCCGGTGGTGGCGCAGCTGACCACGCCGTTCACGCAGCGCCATCCGGCGGTGTCGGTCACCATCCTGTCGCGCACCAGTGCCGAGATTCTGGACGGGATCGAGCGGCTGGAGCTGGAGGCGGGGATTACCTATCTGGACAATGAGCCGCTGGGGCGGGTGTTGCGCCAGCCGCTTTACGTCGAGTTTTATCGTCTGGTCTGCGCGCCGGGGACGCAGTTGGCAGCGCGGGCGCAGGTGGAATGGGCGGAACTGGGGGGGCTGCCACTGTGCCTGCTGACCGGGGATATGCAGAACCGGAGGATCATCAACCAGCATCTGGCCGAGGCCGGGGTGCGGGCGGAGCCGGCGGTGGAGTCGAACTCCACCATCGCGCTGATGGCGCATGTGGCGACCGGGCACTGGGTGTCGATCCTGCCCAAGGCGCTGGCGGATCTGTTTGCCCGCTCGGGCGCGGTCAAGGCGGTGCCCATCGTCGCGCCGGAGGCCGAGCATCTGGTCGGGTTGATCGCGGCACAGCGCGACCCGCCGACGCCGCTGATCGTCGCACTGATGGAAGAGGCGCGGCGGATCGCTGAGTGATCCGTCGGACGGTCCTGCCAAATGCTGCCGGTGCAAGTGTACACGCGCAGGGCATCAAGGCTTTACGGCGTGGTTTTGCCAGCCTTGACCGGGCCGCAGGATTTGCGTTCGACCAGACGGCAGGCCAGTTCGATGCGGCGGGCGGGCATATGGGTGCCGAGGCTCAGGTCGCGGACCAGATCGACGGCGGTGGCGCCGATGTGCTGCATCGGGATTTCCAGTGCGGTCAGCGGTGGTGTGAAAAATGCGCCCTGCGCCAGCCCGTCCATGCCCAGCACCGACACATCCCCCGGCACCGACAGCCCAAGGGCGGCAAGCCCTTGAAGCGCGCCCAAAGCCAGACTGTCACTGGCGCAAAGCACGGCGGTGAAATCGACGCCCCGCGCGCTGATCCTGGCTTTCAGCGCCTCGGCGGCGCGGTCGGGCAGCCAGTCGCTGAGATCCATCTGCAGATCGGGGTCCAGCACAGTACCGCCTGCGGTCATCCGGTCGCGCCAGCCCTCGACCCGGCGCTCGATGGTGCGGCGGCCCCGATGGCTGAGAAACAGGATACGGCGGTGGCCCAGCCGCATCAGGTAATCGGTCGCCATGGCGGCGGCGGCCCGGTTGGAGGGTGCCACCGAGGACAGCTGCATCAACGGGTCATCGCCATTGACCAGCACCACCGGCTTGCGCGATGAGCGGGCGGCGGTCAGCATGTCTTCGTCATCCAGCGTCAGGAACAAAAGGCCCGCCACCCGTGGATCGGCGGCAGCCTCGGCCAGGGTCTGCCGCTCTTGCTCGGTTGAGGTGATGGCTTGGGTGACCAGTTCGGCCCGCAACAGCCGCACCCGTTCCTCGATGCCCTGCATCACGTTCAGAGTGAACTGGCTGCGGGCATAATCCTCCATCGCGGCGGGGCTGGCGAGAATCAGCAGGCGCTGACCGGCAAGGGTCGAGGGCAGGGCATAGCGGAACTCTTGCGCCTTGCGCTGGATTCTCTCGACCACTTCCGGCCGCACCCCCGGCGCACCGGACAGGGCGCGTGACACCGTGGCAATCGAGACGCCGCAGGCTGTCGCCAGATCGTCCAGCCTGATCCGCCGGCTGGGTTTACCGCTTTTTCCCGGTGGGATGGTTTGCATGGGGCACCTTTTCTGTCTGCCGCCACATTATGCAAAAAATTTTCATGTTGTGCAAAAAAATTGCACTGTCATGATTTGGATACGGGCTGAAAACGGCCCCCTGAATATCGACCGGGGAGGGGAGATGCGACCACAGGCTGATCAGATCAGGCAAAAGCTGCGTCAACTGGTGCAAGGTCTGACCGACCTGCGCCATGATGGCCAGTTTGACGAGCCCAACCTTGACGGGACCGCTGGCGATTACATCAGTTTTGACAGCTGGGAATGGCCGCAGGGGGTTGGTCTTTATGGTCTGGCGCAGCTGTGGCGGCGGCACCGTGACCCGGCTTTGCAGGACTTGCTCGAAGGCTGGTATGCGCGGCATGTGGCGGCGGGGCTGCCCGGTCTGAACATCAACACCACCGCGCCGATGCTGGCGCTGGCCTTGCTGTGGTCGGAAACCCAGGATCCGCGCTGGCAGCCGGTGCTGGACGATTGGGCCAACCGGCTGATGCGCAATGCCCCGCGCACGGCAGAGGGCGGCTTGCAGCATGATGTGTCCGACAAGGTGAACCCCGGCGAGATGTGGGATGACACGCTGTTCATGGCGGGGCTGTTTCTGGCGCGCTATGGTCATGCCTCGGGTCGGCTGGAGCTGGTGGATGAGGCGGTGCGGCAGTTTCTGGTGCATGCGCGCTATCTGTCGGACCCGGAAACCGGGCTGTGGTTTCATGGCTGGACCTTTGACGGTCGGCACAACTTTGCCCGCGCCCGCTGGGCACGCGGCAATGCCTGGATCACGGCCTGCATTCTGGACCTGTTCGAGATTCCCGATCTGCCGGGCTCGGTGCGGTTGTACCTGACCGAAGTGCTGAAGGCGCAGGTTGAGGCGCTGCTGCCGTTGCAGACGGCCAGCGGGGCGTGGCGCACGCTGCTGGATGATCCGCAAAGCTATGAAGAGATCAGCGCCACGGCAGGCTTTGCCTATGGTCTGCTGAAGGCCGCGCGGCAGGGCATTGGCGGGCCGGACTGGGCCGAGGCCGGATGGCGCGGCGTGCAGGCGGTGCTGGCGAACATTGACGATCAGGGCACGGTGCAAAACGTGTCTTATGGCACACGTATGGGGCCTGATCTGCAGTTTTACCGCGACATCCCATTGCAGCCCACCGGCTATGGACAGGCCTTGGCGATCCTGTGTCTGGTCGAGGCCGAGGGGCAGCTTGTGACAGAGGGGGCGGCGGCATGATGGATGTGCGCTATGGCGGCAACCCCGCCGATGTGATGACCGCAACCACCGACCGGCTGCGCGCCGATTACATGGTCGAGGGCGCGTTTACCCCCGGCGCGTTGCGGCTGACCTATACCCATGTGGACCGGATGATCCTTGGCGGCGCGGTGCCGACCGATGCGCCATTGGTGTTCGGCGATGGGGCGGAGCTGGGAACGGAGTTCTTTTTCTCGGCCCGCGAAGGCGGCCTTGCCAATCTGGGCGGGCCGGGTGTGGTGACGGTGGATGGCACCGATTACGCCGTGGCCAACCGCGATATCCTGTATATCGGGCGCGGCGTGCAGCGGGTGGAGATGCGCAGCGATGATGCCACCCATCCGGCGTGGTTCTACCTCAACTCCGTGCCAGCGGGGGCGGATCACCCGTCCCGGCTGATCCGGCGCGATCAGGCCAAGCACATCCAATTGGGCGATCCGGCCAAGGCGAATGTGCGCAGTCTGGCGATGTATATCCACCCCGAGGTGTCGCCGTCCTGCCTGCTGCTGATGGGCATCACCGACCCTGCGCCGGGCAGCATGTGGAACACCATGCCGCCGCATCTGCATGAGCGCCGGATGGAGGCCTATTGCTACTTTGACATGGGCGCTGAGGATCGGGTGATGCATTTCATGGGCCGCCCGGATCAGACCCGGCATCTGGTCATTGCCAATGGCGATATGGTGCTGTCGCCCGCGTGGTCCATTCATATGGGCGCGGGCACCGGGCCCTATGCCTTTGTCTGGGGCATGACCGGCGAAAATCAGGCTTATACCGACTTTACCCCCGTTCCCATCGCGTCCTTAAGGTAAGCATCTGACATGCAAGGCTTTCTGTCCCATCCCCTGACTTCCGGCGCGGCCCTTGGCTATTGGCGTCTTGGCCAGACGGTCGAAGCGCGGTTCGATCTGCCCGATCAGCCGATGGCGGGAGAGATGGACCCGTTCTTTTTCCTGACCAAGGACAAGAACTTTATCCCGCACGAATACCCCTGCCGCACGCAGTTTGCGGCGGACCGTCGTGCGCAGCGGCCGCAGGCTGCGGGGGCGTTTCAGGCTTCGCGCAACTGGCTGCCATTCGGCTCGCCCCGGCTGGATCTGTCGGGCTTCTGGTTCCGGCCCACGCATATCGCGACATGGGCGGAAACGGTGATCCGGGCGCAGGCGGCAGGGCAGGCGCGGTTGCGGCTGCGCACCTGTGGCGGCGCGGTCCTGTTCGTGAACGGGGCCGAGGTGGGCTGGATGGCGCCTTACAAGCGCAACGCCGAAACCGCGGCAGAGTTCGAAGTGGCGCTGACTGCGGGCGACAACCGGGTCGAGGTGTTCTTCGACGATCTGGCCGAGCGTGACGCCCGCTATTACATCCAGCTGGATTGGCTGGACGGGCCGGAGGCCGAGGCCGGTATTCCGACCGATTGCACCACCGACCTTGCCCGCGCGCTGGAAACCGCGCTTGCCACCATGCATTTCGATGCGCCGGCCTATACCGGCGGCGAGGTGGCACTGGTGTTGCCGGTGCCGCTGCCGGTGGATGTCGCAGCGGCGATCCGGGTCGAGGGCGATTTCATGTCGCACCACCCCGCCGCCTTGCGCCGCCAGCTGCCCGCAGGGGCCAAGCTGCTGGTGATCGACCGGGCCGAGAATCTACCCGGCGATTTCCGGCATTTCATTCCCACCCTGACCGCAGACGGCTTTGCCGCCACCCGCACCTTTGGCGTGGAAGTCTGCGATCTGGCCGCGCAAGGCACTGTGCCGGAAACCTTGGACCAGCGCATCGACGAGGCGCTGACCTGGGTGGCGACACGGGCCGAACCCGATACGGTGGCGGCACTGGCACGATTGGCGCAGGGGCTGTCCGGCCCCGAGACCGAAGCAATGATCGACGCGACCCTCCCCGCGATCGAGGATTGCTGGGATTGCGCCGATTTCGCGCTGGTGCCGCTTCTGTGGGGGCGCATCCGGTTTGGGCATCTGTTGTCCGACCGGGTGCGCGACCGGATTGACGCGGCCATCCTCGGCTATCGCTACTGGATGGACGAGCCGGGCAATGATGTGCAGTGGTATTTCAGCGAAAACCACGCGCTGTTGTTCCACACCTCGGCTTACCTCGCGGGCGATCTGCTGCCAGAGGCTACTTTCCGCCGCTCAGGCCGCTCGGGGGCTGAACAGTCGGCCACCGGGCGTGACCGGGTGCGGGCATGGCTCGATCATTTTGAGGCGTGGGAGATGGCAGAGTTCAACTCTGCCCCCTATTTCCCGATTGATCTGAAGGGGTTGACGGCGCTTTACGCCCTTGCCCCCGATGCCGATATCCGCGAGCGCGCAGGCCGCGCCGTGGTGCGGCTGGTCGAGGTGGTGGCCAATTCTGCGCATCACGGCGTGATCACGGCGGCGCAGGGGCGCAGCTATGAACACACCCTGCGCGCCGGGCGCACGCTGGAATTGTCGGCGATCACCCGGATGCTCTGGGGCATGGGCCAGTTCGGCGCGCGGTTCCATTGCCTGCCGGGGCTTGCTCTGGCGCTGCGTGATCATGGGTTGCAGCTGGATGCCGGTCTGGCCGACCGCGCCAGTCTGGCGGCGGGTGAACAAGAGTGGGTGTTTGCGCAAGGCGAAGGCCGGTTTGCCGCGCTTTACCACGCCAAAACCGCTGGCTGGGCCATGGGCTCCACCGCCGCCTATCGCTGGTTTGACTGGGGCTATCAGGAAACGCTGATCCACGGACGGCTAGGGACCAACCCCGATGCCCAGATCTGGATCAACCATCCGGGCGAGGTGATCCATTCCGGCTATGGTCGCCCGTCCTATTGGGGCGGCTCTGCCTCGGTGCCGCGCGTGCAGCAATATCGCGGGCTGGCGCTGGTCTGGTTCGACGGCCAGCCCGAGCAACCGGATTTCACCCATTGCTGGTTTCCGGCGATCGCCTTTGACGAGACCCGGTTGAACGGGGATCTGGCGGCGGCCAGTGCGGGGGAGGGGGCGATGCTGATCCGCGCATCGGACACGTTGGAGATGGTGGCTGACGGGCCGACAGCGGGCTGTGAATTGCGGCTTGCCGGACGGCAGGGCTGGTGGATCGTGCGGATGGGGGCAAAGGGGCAGGGGCTTGACGCTTACGTCGCGCAATTCTCGCAACTTAGCCCTGACGCAGACGCAAATCCGCGTGCTACAGTCACGGTTGAGGATCCCGAATACGGCCCGGTGCAGTTTCATGCCGACGGCCGGATCGAGGCGGAGGGACGTGTTGTAAATCCAAAGGATTGGACGGTCGCGGGGCACAGAACCCTGCACCGCTGAAGACGACCCCGGCGGGAGGCCGGGTCACAACAGAGGAGGAGACTGAAATGAAAAACACGATGATCGCACTGGCTCTTGGGGCCAGCCTGATGGGCACCACAGCATTGGCGGGTGATGTCCGCCTGATGTGGTATTCTGATGGGGTGGAGGGCGAGGTGATGAAAGACCTCGTTGCCCGGTTCAATGCCGAAAACCCCGGCATCAACGTCATTCTGGACGAAGTGGCCTATAAGGTGGTGCAGGAGCAGCTGCAGATTCAGCTGGAGGCAGGGTCGGGGCCGGATATCGCCCGCGTGACCAACATCAAGACGTTGGCGCCGCATTGGCTGGATCTGACCCCGCATCTGACGGACCCCGAATACTGGCGCACCAATTTTGGTGCTCACGCCGACTGGATGCGCGAAGATGGCAGCGAGGCCATCACCGGCTTCATGACCCAGCTGACGCTGACCGGCGGCTTTGCCAATGCGACGCTGTTTGAACAGGCGGGCGTGGCTCTGCCGGGTGAGGGCGCAACCTGGGATGACTGGGTGAACGCCGCCGATCAGGTCGCCAAGTCGCAGGGCACGGCGGCCGCCTTTGCCATCGACCGCTCGGGCCACCGGATTTCGGGGCCAGCTGTGTCTTATGGCGCGAATTACATCGCGGCAGACGGATCGCCCGCTGGTGTGGATGACGGCACCAAGGCCTTTGCCGAAAAGCTGGTGGGCTGGGTCGAAGGCGGGCAGATGCTGCGCGACACATGGGTTGCGGCATCAGGGTCTACCTATCGCGCGGCGGCGGATGATTTCATCAACGCGGCCATTCCGTTCTACTATTCGGGCAGCTGGCAGATCGCCAACCTGTCGACCAAGATCGGCGACGGGTTTGACTGGGTGGCAACCGGGTCGCCCTGCGGCACGGCGGGCTGTTCCGGTCTGGCCGGGGGTGCTGCGCTTGTGGCGGTCAAATACACCCAGAACGCCGAAGAAGTGGCGAAAGTCATGGAGTATTTCGCGCGTGAAGACATCGTCAAAGAGTTCTCGGAACGCACCCTGTTCCTGCCCGCGCATGCCGGGGTTGTCGCCAAAGGTGGCATGAACTGGCAGACCGAGGACAAGAATGTCGGTGCGGCGCTTGATGCCTATGTGGCCGCCGCGGGAGATACTCTACCCGCAGCTGACGCGCTGCCCGCGTGGAAATGGGCTTCGCCCTACTATGGCGCGCTGGTCAACCGGATCAGCCAGGTGATGGCAGGTGAGCTGACGCTGGAAGATGCCTATGCGCGCATCGATCAGGACATCACCGAAGCGGTCGCGGCGGCGCAGTAAGCCATGACCGGGGTAAAGGAAGTGTTGGGGGCCGTAGTGGCGGCCCCCCTGGGCTGGCTCGCCCGTCTGCTGGATACGCCCTTGCGGCTCTGGCAGCGGCTGGCGGGGCAGAATGGCATGGTGGCGTTTTTCCTGCTGCCGAACATGGCGATTTTCACCGTGTTTGTACTGCTGCCGCTGGTGATCAACATCGCCTATTCGATGACCACCGGCGCGGCCCTCTTCCTGCCTGAACGCACCTATGTTGGTGCGGCGCAGTTTGAACGGCTGCTGCGCTGCACCGATTACACCGACCTAATGACCTGTCAGGAAGATCAGTTCTGGATCGCCCTGCGCAACACCGGCACCTTTGTCGTGCTGCAGGTCACGCTGCTGATCGTGGCCGCGACCATCACCGCACTGATCCTGAACCGGGCGCTGCGCGCGCTGAGTTTCTGGCGGGCGGTGTTCTTTTTCCCGGTGCTGTTGTCGCCGGTGGTCGTGGGCCTGATCTGGCGCTGGATTCTCGATCGCAACGGCGTGCTGAATGCAGCGCTGGTCGGCATGGGGATGGACCCTGTGAACTGGCTTTTGGAGCGCAACTATGCCTTTTCCGCCGCGATTGGTGTGACAATCTGGGCGCATCTGGGCTTTTTTGCCCTGATCCTGCTGGCCGGATTGCAAGCCATTCCGCGTGATCTGTATGAAGCCGCCGAAATGGATGGCACCAAACCCGCGCGCGTGTTTTGGCGCATCACCTTGCCGCTGTTGATGCCGAATATGCTGGTCGTCATCGTGCTGGCGCTGATCCGGGCGGTGCAGGTGTTTGACGAGGCCTATGTGCTGACCGGCGGTGGTCCGGGTACGGCCACGCTGTTCCTGACCCAGTATATCTATGAGGTCGGCTTTGCCTCACTCCTGAAAAATCCGGGGCTTGCGGCGGCGGCGTCGATCCTGATGGGCGGGGTGCTGATTGTGCTGACCTTGCTGCAACTGGCGCTTGGCCGAAAGAACGAGCGGAAAGGAAAGCTGAAATGAGCCGCGTCATGGGCTTTCTGACCCGCCGCAAAGGCGGCACTGGCTGGGACTGGACCGATGTGTTCACCTTTGTCTGGCTGGGCTCTGCCGTGTTCATCATGTTTGGCCCCGCGCTCTGGCTGGTGATGTCGTCGTTCAAATCCCCGGCCCAACTGTCAGAGTTTCCGCCGACCCTGCTGCCGTATGAGGCGCAGGTTGTCACTGTCGAAGGCTATGACCGCCCGCTGCCGCTGTTTTCCGTGACCGATGAGGCGGGCACCCGCACGCTGGCCGAGGTGCGCCGCGTGGGCACCGTGGCGCAAATGGTGGACCCGGAAAATCCCACGGAAGTGCAGCGCATCAACATCGCCAACCGCACCCCGGTGCGCGAGGTGGGGTTTTCCTGGGGCAATTACCTAGACCCGTTCCTGCGGTTTGATTTCCTGACCTATACCAAGAACTCGATCTTCGTGACCGGGGTGGCGACGTTGATCACCCTTCTGACCAACTCCATGGCCGCGTTTGCGCTGTCGAAATACGAGTTCCGGGGTCGGGGGTTTGTGGTGGTGCTGATCATTGCCACACTGATGATCCCGCTGTCGGTCATTCTGGTGCCTTTGTATTCCATCGTGTCGGGGGTGGGGCTGATCAATTCGCTCTGGGGGGTGATCCTGCCCACGGTGGCGACGCCCACGGGTGTATTCCTGCTGCGGCAGTATATGCTGACGATCCCCGATGAGCTGCTGGAGGCAGCCAGGATGGATCATGCCAGCGAATGGCAGATCTATTGGCGGATCGTTCTGCCGCTGACCGCGCCTGCGCTGGCGGTTCTGGCAATCTTTTCCGTGGTCTGGCGCTGGAATGACTTCCTGTGGCCGCTGATCGTTTTGTCGCGGCAAGAGGTTTATACGCTGCAAGTCGGCCTGAACGCCTATGCCGGAGAGCTGAATGTGCAGTGGCACTATCTGCTGGCGATGACCGTCATCACCATGATCCCGGTCGTTCTGGTCTTTATCTTCCTGCAACGGTTCATCACGGCGGGCATCGCCGGAACCGGGTTGAAATAGAGGGTCCCCATGGGTCGCATACAGTTACACGACATCCGCAAAAGCTTTGGCGCCGTCGATGTGCTCAAGGGCATTGACCTGACGGTGGATGAGGGCGAGCTGGTGGTGTTCGTCGGCCCCTCGGGCTGCGGCAAGTCCACGCTCTTGCGCATGATCGCAGGGCTGGATCAGCCGACAGCGGGGCGGATCGAGATTGACGGCACGGATGTCACGCCGCGCTCGGCGGCGGACCGGGGGCTGGCGATGGTGTTCCAGTCCTATGCCTTGTACCCGCATATGACGGTGCGGGCGAATATGGCCTTTGGCTTGCAGAACACCCGGATGCCGAAGGCCGAAATCGACACCCGCATCGCTGAGGCCGCCCGCATGCTGGAGATCGAGCCGCTGCTGGAGCGCAGGCCGGGGCAGCTGTCCGGCGGGCAGCGGCAGCGGGTGGCGATTGGCCGGGCCATCGTGCGGCGGCCGACGGCGTTTCTGCTCGACGAGCCGCTGTCGAATCTGGACGCCGAATTGCGGGTCAGCATGCGGGCGGAGCTGTCGGCGCTGCATGACCGGCTTGGCGCCACGATGATCCACGTGACGCATGATCAGGTCGAGGCGATGACGATGGCCGACCGGATCGTGGTTCTGCGCGCGGGCAAGGTCGAACAGGTGGATACGCCGCTGAACCTGTTCAACCGCCCGGCCAATCTGTTCGTGGCCGGTTTCATCGGTGCGCCGGGCATGAACCTGTGGGCCGGCCAGGCCAAGGGCGGGTCGGTGCAGCTGGACAATGGGGCGATGCTGCCGCTGCCGGTGGGGCTGGCCGTGCCGGATGGCGCGGTGACGCTGGGCATCCGCCCGCAGCACCTGCGCCCACAGGCGGGCGGGCCCTTGCAGGCAAAGGTGCGGCTGATCGAGGCGCTGGGGCCGGAAAGTGTGGTGCATGCCGATATGGGGGCGGGCAACGGCTTGCTGGCCGTGCTGCCCGGCCAGCCCGATCTGGCGCGCGGCGCGGTGATCGAACTGGGCTATGATCCGCAGTCGGTGCATGTCTTTGGTGCGGACGGGCAGCGGCTGGGTTAAGCCAGCGCGCCTGTCATGAACTCCAGCATGGCGCGGTGCATCGCCTGCGTCTCGATATGGCCCGAGGCCGGTTCGCGGTGGATCACCAGCCGCCCCACGTGCTGCGCATAAGCGGCCTGCACCTCATGCAGCGCCGGATCGGCGGCGGCGGGCGGGGTCAGCGGGTCCAGATCGCCCAGACCGATGAACTGTGCGCGCGGCGCGATCATCCCGGCAATCTGCCCGTTCGAGGCCAGCGGCAACAACCCCGGAACGGTCAGATAAATCCCGTGCAGATCGTGCTGGCCAAGCGCGATCAGCTGGCGGAAATCGGCAAAGCAGCACGCATGCGCGACTGCCCGCAGGCGCGGGTCCAAAGCACCCAGCCAATAGGCCAGCGTCGCCCCCATCGACAGGCCGAACACGCCGATCCTTTCAGGGTCAACATCGGGCTGCGCGCACATCCAGTCCAGCGCCGCGATATTCTCGGCCAGCATCTGTCCGGCCAGCGAGCGGCCCTCCCACAGCAGCGCTTTGGACGCTGCGCTCTCGGTCTGGCCCGCCCGACTGCCGAAACACGGCATGTCAAGGCAGAGCGAGGCAATTCCGCATGCTGCAAGTGCGCGCCCAGTTGGCGCGAACAGGGCAGGGCGGCCGTGGATCACCTCGGCCGCGCCGATGTCATAGCGGTTGCCATGGGCATGCAGGATCAGAACCGCTGGCAGCGGGCCGCTGCACTGGCGCGGGCGGCACCAGAAGGCACGAATCTCTTCGCCGGCGCTGTTGAGCGCAAGCTGATGGGCAACGCAGGTCGCATCATCGACAACCGTAGCGCCGATGCTGCCCGTCACTGGCGGGACCGGCAGGGTGATGCCGAATGCTGTCAGAAGATCGCTGCGCGTCAGTGTCATCGGGCCCCCGGTGGTTCGGTCGGGCCAGACTGGCGGTTTGACGGGTGCGGGTCCAGAGGCAAGAGCGCGGCGGTGGCAGAGTCCAGCGTGCAGATGCATCTGGACCTTTGCCCCATACCCGACTATAACACTCAGGTTAATGGAGCAGTCCCATGCAGGCAATCGCGCATCCGCGCCCGTTTCTTCGCCCCTCCGCTGATATTCCGGCCCCCGTTGCGGCCTTGCGCCGGCTTGCGCCGCGCTGTCAGGCCGGGGCGCGGCTGGATCTGTTCCATGCCTGCGCCATGCTCTCGACCGATTCCGGGGTTGCTGCCCGCAGCTATGCCGAGGCGCTGTTGCGCGGGCTGGCGGTGGTTTTGGGCCGGGTGCCGGTGCTGCACCAGCCGGGAGCGGGCGAGTTGTCGTTTGATGAGGCGTGGATTGCCAGCCTGCTGACTGCCGCCCGCCGCGGGGATGAGGACAGCATGCGCTTTCTGCTGGCCTCGCGCCTGCCGCGCCATGCCCGGCGTCAGATCGGCTGGCTGGCGGCGCAACTGGCGCAGCGGCAAGACCAGATGTGACTGACTGATTTTGTCGGATTTAGAATTATTCTAAAATGGGGTTGTCGGTGCCCGCTGTTGCCCCTATCTTGTGGATTGCGGGTAGCCAGCCGACGTGCAAGCCAGTCCCGCCCCAGAATTCCACAGGTATTTTCAGGAGGTCAGGCATGGCGCAAGCTTCAGCCCAAATCAGCCCATCCGCACGCGAAGCCGTGTGCGAAGCGCTCAATCAAGGCGTCGCCGAAACCGTCGTCGCCACGATGCTGGCACAAAACTTTCACTGGAACGTGACCGGCATGGGCTTTGGCCCGCTGCACACGCTGTTTCAGACCATGTACGAAGATCACTTCGTTGCGCAGGACGATCTGGCCGAGCGTATCAAAGCGCTGGACGGTCATGCCGAAGGCCAACTCTCGGCCATGCTGAAACGCTCGAAAATTGCCGAGCATGATGGCCACGTCAAGGCCGAAGCCATGGTCGCAGCGCTTTTGGCGGCGCAGGAAACCCTTGCCGCAACGATGGTGGGGCTGTCTGCCGTGGCCGAAGACCATGGTGATCTGCTGACGCAGGATCTGGCCATTGGCCGGGCCCGCACGCATGAGAAATTCGCCTGGATGCTGCGCGCCCATCTGCGCTGATCTATAGCGGGCTTTTCACATCGCGCTTGGCGCACCGCTGTTCATACGCGGGGGCCCAGTGGCGATATTTGCCCATATCGTTTTGCTGATGCACCAGCAGGTCAATAAAGGCCTGCTGGTGTTTTGGTTTTTTCAGCTTTTTGAACAGGTCTTTCTGCGCCTTTGTCATCGAGCAGCCGATGCAATGGCCTTCGCGTCTGAATTTGCAGACGCTGATGCAGGGGGAGGGGAGTTTGGTCATAACATCCTTGCAGGGCGGTTTCGCTCTTTGGCTGGGGTCATTTGGTCAGGATCAGCTTTCCCGCGCGGGTGATGCGCAGCACATAGACCTGCCCGTCCAGCGCAATATGGGCGACCGGCCCGCCGTTTGTCAGCCCCAGCGCGTCATGAACCGGCGCGCTTGCGATCTCCGGCACTGGGGCCGGGGTGTTGGGGGGAGGGGTGTCTTGCATCACGGAAAAGGCCTGCGCAGATGTGGGTGCCGGGACGGAACGTTTGTTCAAGGATTGGTGACTGTTTTTATCGGATAAGTCAATTCCGAGTTTTTTACTCGGTATGCCCGGTTCAGCGCCGCCCGACAAATTCAAAACGGAAATCGGTCTCCGCCCCGGCTGGCGGTGGCGGAAACGGCGCGGCGCGGCGGATGTGGTCCAGCGCCACCCGCTCCAGCGACGGATCGCCAGTAGAACGCGCTACCCTTGCCGATGCCAAAGCACCTGATGGCGCGACGCGAAAGGCTACCACGACGGTTCCCCGCGCCGCATGGGCCGGTTTCCGGGTCCGCTCGATCTTGCGCAGGACAAGGCCGGGGTAGTTGGACCGCGCGGCATTGCCCGCCTGCCGGTTGCCTTGGGCGGTGCCAGTCGCAGCCGCCGTGGCGGGGGCGTTTTCCTGCCCGGATTGCGCGCCCTTGCGGGCGTTGCGGTCGGCATTGCCTGTCGGGCTGGCGGTACGCTTTTCAGCAACACGCTTTTCCGGCCTTTCGGCGCGCGCACGGGGGCGTGGTGAGGTTTCGGGCGCGGCACCCTCCGCCTCGACTGCTGTGGCGAGTTGAGTCGGCGAAACCGGCTGCGCGGTAGATGTCGGCGCGGCGGGGGACAGGGACGCCACGACTGGCGGCGCAGGTTCGGGGGCGAGCGCGGGGGTCGGATCCGCAGGCGGTGCAGCGGTCAGATCGGCTGCATCAGAGACCGGCAACGACAAGGAGGGGGCAGGGCTGTCGGCCATCGCGGGGGCCACAGGCGCTGCCTGCGCCGTCACGGGTTGGGCTGAGTGCGGCGGGGCCGCGGCGGCCCCGGTCGCCTCGACCGGCTGCGCGCCTTGGGCGAGATCCTCAAACGCCTCGCCCAGCAGGGCGATTGTTGCGGTGCCCCCGCCCTCGATCGAAAGCGCGTCGTGCTGTGGCGCAATGGCGATTGCACCGGCGGCATGCAGCGCGCCCGACAATGCCAGCGCGGCGACAAAGGGGAGGCGCGCGTGTTTCATGGCGCTGACCTTTCGGTGACAAGGCGTATTTCTGCCCCCCCGGCAGCGCGCAGGGCATTGGCGATACGCAGCAGATCCTGCGCGGGCAAGTCGCGGGCGGACACCAGACGCAGCACCTCTGCGCCCTCGGCCAGACGGGCGGCGGCAAAAGCTTCGGGTGAGATCGGCTCACTGCGCCACAGGGTCGTGCCATCGACGCGTACCGTCAGAGCATCATCCGGCGCGCGGGTGGCGACGGATGCAGCCTCGATCAGCCGAATGTCGCGATCCACCGGGGCGGCGACCTGACCGGCGACCAGAAAGAACACAAGCATCAGGAACACCACATTGATCAGGGTGATCGTGGGTTCGGTCTTGCGGCGGGGCGGGGGGGCAAGGCGCATCTTATCCTCCAATCACGCGCAGGGTGATGCCGGGCAGGTCGCGGAGCGCGTTCAGCACATCGACCAGCCGTTGCGCGGTGACGCCTTCGCCCGGTGCCACCACGACCAGCACCGGCGCGCGGGCGGTCAAGGCGGCGGGCAGGGCGGGCAGATCCAGCGCATCGGTGTCGAGGGTCAGGCTATCGGGCAGCAGGCGCAAAAAGGCGGGCGCGTCCGGGCTGGCCGCGACCCCGCCCGATGCGGTGACCAGCGGCAGATCGCCAAAACGGGTAAAGGTCGAAGACAGCATGAAAAACAACAGCAGCAGAAAGATCACGTCGATGAGCGAGGTCATCGACGGCGCCCGCCGCCGTCTGGGTTGGTTAAGCCGGGACATGAACGCGGCCGGGTTGCGCAGCGGGTTCGGCCAATGCGGTCATGCCGGGGCAAAGTGCCGCCTCGATCACAGTTCCGGCCATGCGCCGCTCTGCCGCCATCCGCGATTCCAGCCAGGACAGCACAGCGCTGACCGGCATCGCCACCGCCAGACCGGCAGCGGTCGTCATCAACGCCACCCAGATGCCGCCCGCCAGAACCGATGGGTCAACCGCTTGCCCGGCGCCCTGCATCGCCTGAAATGCGTCGATCATGCCCAGAACCGTGCCGAACAGACCCAGCAGCGGCGCGATCTGCGCGATGGTGTCGAGCAGGCGAAACCCGGATTCCAGCCGCGCCAGCCGGTCTTCGGCCAGCGTGTACAGCCGGTCACGGGCGGCGACCGTATCGGCCCGCATCGCCTCGGAGAGCAGCGGGGCCAGATGGCTGGGGGCCGCTTCGCACAGGGCGCGGGCGCGGGTGGTCTGGCCCGCGTCCTGTGCTGCGATGGCGGACTCCAGCCCGGCATGGCGGCCAACCCCGGCGGCGCGGAATTGCCAGAGCTTCCACAGCACAACCGCGCCCGCCAGCACCGACAGCGCCAGGATCAGCGCCACCACCGGCCCGCCCAACTCGATCAACCCGCGCAAGGCATCGCGGGCTTCGAACAGATGAATCATCCTGCCACCTCTACACCATCGACCGTGCTGGCAGGTTTGAGGGCGGCGGCGCAGGTCGCCGGATCGGCCCCGTCGCAGGCCGAGACCCCGTTCAGCAACACCTGTCCCAGATCATCGCAGGCCAGCCCGGCGACATCGAATTGCCGCACCCGTTGCCGCCCCTCGGGCAGGGCGGCGAAGTCGAACAGTGTAAACTGCGCGACCTTTCCCGCCCTGGTGAACAGCACCGCCTCGATCACCAGCCGCTCGATTGAAGCGCCAAAACCGTTGGAGGCCACAAAGGTCAGGCGACAGGCCTCGGGCTGCGATTCCAGTGTGTTGAGGTCGATCTGCAAGTCCTGCGCCTGTGCGGCGCCCGCGGCGATGGCACATGCCATCGCCGCAAACGTCAGTCGTTTTACCATGTCAGCGCCTTTGCGACACTCAGCTTGACCGTCCGGCCACGGCCGTTGTCCGAAGACAGGTTGTTGCGGAATTCGCGGTCAAAAACGTTTTCGACGGCGAGTTGCACGTCAAACCCGTCCAGCGCGCCCGATTTCGGTTTCCATGCCACAAACAGATCATGCGTGCCGTATCCGGCATAGTGGGTTTGGGTGATTGCCCCGGTGGCGGTGCTGCGGCTCGCGGTGGTGATGCCATCGGCAAAGTTGCCGCGCCAGCCATATTCCACCCCCCGGTCGGGAATGCGCCCGCCCAGTGTCAGCGCCAGTGACTCGGCCGGCGTGGTGGCGATGGTATAGCCAAAGTCGCGGTCCTTGCCCATGACATAGGAATAGGCCAGCCGCCCAAAGAACCGTTCCGTCTCATACCCGGCTTCGACTTCTGCGCCTTCAAACTGCGCACGGGCGATGTTCTGATGGAACACGCGCGACTGTGCCGGGGTGGTGGTGATCAGGTTGTCGATGGTGTTGCGGAACACCGTGGCCTTGAGTTGCAGGCTGTCGTCTGCTGACAGCAGACCTTGCCGCGACCAGGCAAAGCCCAGTTCAAAGTTGGTGGCTTTTTCCTTTTCCAGCGACAGCGCCGGGGCCTTGGTCGTGGACCACGAATACAGCTCATCGAGTGTCGGCAAGCGTTCGGTGCGGGCGACCGAGCCAAAGACCGAAAAGCCGTCGGTGATCTTGTAAAGCGCGGCAAAGGTCAGCGCACTTGCCTCGTCCTTGACCTGATCAGCGCGGGGGACATTGGCGCCGGGGGTGCGGGTGGCAAAGTCGATCCGCGCGCCGGGGATCAGCGTCAGACGTTCGCCAATGACCAGTTCCGATTGCGCATAGACCCCGATCTTGCGGTCGGTGCCTTCGGGGTGGAAGCCGAGCGGGCCCGCGCTGTCGGCGATGCGCTTCTGGTTGGTGGCCTGCACCCCGACGGTCAGGAAGTTTTCCCAGCCCGCGCCCTGCATCGTTGCGGTGTTTTCGACCTTCAGCATCGCGGTGCGATAGGCGTAATCGACATCGCAGAACACGTTCAGGTTTGACGGCGATGGCAGACAGAGTTGCGGGACACCGGCGGAACTGCGCGCGTTGCGTTGGGTCACACTGGTATCGGACCATGCCAGCTGCACCTTTGGGTTCAGCCAGGCCAGATCGGTGGTCGCCTGCCATTCGGCGCTGATCGTGGTGTCAGACACATCGCGCTGCACGATGCCAAAGCTTTCCGCGATCACATTGCCGCCGCCGGTCTGGGCCAGCGAGGCGTTGTCATTGTCACTTTCAAACCGCTGGAGCGACAGGCGCAGGGTTTGCGTCTCACCCAGACGGAACGTGCCTTTGATCAGTGCCGCCGGGGAGGAGGATTCGGTGCCGCTCAGAACGGTTCCGGCCCCATCCTTGTACTCGTCAGAGGTGCGGTAGCCGAGCGCTGCCAGAAACTCCGCCCCCTCAGCCGGGCGCATCGCCAGAATGGCGGAGGCCATCTTGCCGTTGCCATTGCTGTCATAGCCGAACTTGAGCCGGACCGCGCCGGTCTTGCCCTCGGGGATGAAGTCTGCGGCATCCTTGGTTTCGAAATTCACCGTGCCGCCCGTAGCGCCCGAGCCGTACAGCACCGCCGACCCCGGCCCGCGCAGCACCTCGACCCGGCGATAGAGTTCGGGGTCGGTGAAGAACGACCCAAGCCGGTATTGCTCGTAGAATTTCGGCACCCCATCGACGTTGACGATGATACGCGCCTCGCTGGCGGTCTGTTCGGTGGTGCCGATGCCGCGGATGTTGAACGCGGTGCCAAGCGGGCGGTCAGAGCCTGCGGTCTGCACCCCCGGCACGTTGCGGAACATCTGGCCGATGGTGGCGGGCTGCTCGCGGTCGATGTCGTCCTGTTCGACGGCGGTGACGGCCTGTGGCGTGTCGATCGCCACTTTCTGCTGACCCGCCCCCAGAATCAGACGGCCCAGAAATGTGCCCCCGCCCGCCGTATCCTGTGCGGCAGCCGGAGCGGCGATGGCGATGATGGCGGCGGTTGTCATCAGGCGGGCAAGGCCCGCAATGCGCGGTTGCCCCGGATGGTTCGGTTGCATGGTGTCCCCTTGGTCGCGACGGTTTGTGGTCGGCTGGCGGAACGCTGGCACCCTGCGGGATCGGCTCTTGACCCCGTTGAACCCGGCTTCTAGATTGCCCAAGCAAATTCGTCAAGTATTGCGCCGCGCCATCCAGCCGAGGGCCAGACCCCCGCCAGACATGCGACTGCCTCCCGTGTCAAAGGATGACCCTATGCTGCTTTCCCCCGATGTGATCGCCCGGATCACCCATGCCCGCACCGAACACCCCAAGCTGCGCGAACGCGATCTTGCCGCCGCCATCGGCCTGTCAGAGGCGCAATTGGTCGCAGCCGAAGCGGGCGCAAGCGCCACGCGCATCGTGGCCGATCCGGCCCGTCTGATGCCGCATGTCTGCCAGTTGGGCGACGTGATGGCGCTGACCCGCAATGAAAGTGCGGTGCATGAGCGGCGCGGGGTCTACTCCGGTTTCCATTCAGGCGCCCATGCCTCGATGGTGCTGGGCGACGAGATTGATCTGCGGATTTTCCCGCGTCACTGGGTGCATGGCTTTGCGATCACGCGCGAGACGGAGCAGGGGGTCAAGCGCAGCATTCAGGTGTTTGATGCCGCAGGCGACGCGGTGCACAAGGTGCATCTGGGCGCAGACTCCGACATCGCCGCCTTTGACGCTGCGGTGGCCGATCTGGGGCTGCCTGCCGATGCGCCGTTCGAGATCATCGCGCGCGCCACGCCGGAGCCTGCGCGCATTGACGCAGACCGGATTGACGCGCTGCGCAGCGAATGGGCGCAGATGACCGACACGCATCAGTTTCTGGCCCTCGTGCGCCGGCTGAAGATGAACCGACTGGGCGCAAACCGGGCCGTCGGTCCGCAATTTGCCCGTCAGCTGCCGGTGGAGGCGGTGTCGTGGGCGCTGGAGCGCTCGGCGGCGGACGCGCTGAAGATCATGATCTTTGTCGGCAACGAGGGCTGTATCCAGATCCACTCCGGGCTGGTCCACCGGATCGCACCGATGGGGCCGTGGCAAAACGTGCTTGATCCCCGCTTCAACCTGCATCTGCGCGCCGATCATATTGCCGAGGTCTGGCTGGTCTCCAAACCAACCAAACGCGGCCCCGCCGTGTCGGTCGAGGCTTTTGATGCCGAGGGGCGGCTGATCCTGCAGATGTTCGGCAAGCGCGCCGAGGCAGACACCGATACCCGCGGCTGGGACCGGATGACCGAAAGTCTGGCAGCAGAGGTGCTGGCATGAAACGCGCGCAGGTTCTGTCGGTCAGCGGGCTTTATGCGGGGCTGACCACGCTGATCCTGTTGCTGGCGCTGGCCACAGTGGCCCGCGCCGAAGACGGCCCGCGCCGGGTAGTGGCGGCAGGCGGATCGGCGGCGGAAATCGTGTTTGCTCTGGGGCAGGGCGACCGCCTCATCGCCCGCGATTCGACATCAAGCTTTCCCGCAGCGGTGCTCGATCTGCCCGACGTGGGCTATGTCCGCCGCCTGTCGCCGGAAAACCTGATCGCGCTCGACCCCGATCTTATTCTGGCCGAACACGATGCCGGCCCACCGGAAACCATCGAGATCCTGACCCATGCCGGGGTGCCGCTGGTGACGCTGCCGGAAGCGCTGACCCCGGCGGATGTGCTGGCCAAGATTGCGGTGACGGCAGAGGCGCTTGGGGTGCCAGAAGCCGGAGAGAAGCTGGCGGCGCAGACGCAGGCGGAGCTGGACCTTGCGGCAGAGGCGGCGGCGTCGATGCCCGCGCGGCCCCGGGTTCTGTTCGTGCTGTCCTTGCAAGGCGGGCGGATTCTGGCAGCGGGATCAAACACATCGGCAGGGGCGATGATCGCGCTTGGCGGCGGTGTCAACGCGGTTGACGGGTTCGAGGGCTATAAGCCGCTGACAGATGAGGCGGCGATTGCCGCCGCGCCCGATGTGATTCTGGCGATGGACCGGGGCGGCGATCTGGCGCTGGCGTCGGAGGAACTGCTGGCGCATCCGGCGCTGGCGCTGACCCCTGCGGCGCAGGGCGGGCATGTGGTGCGGATGGACGGGCTGTTTCTGCTCGGCTTTGGCCCGCGCACCGGGGCGGCAGCGCTGGAGCTGAACGCCGCTTTGCGCGCCGCGCTGGCGACGGAGCATGGCTGATGGTCGCGCTCGATGACCCAAGGCTGGCCGGTGACCGCGACGCGCAGGCCCGCCTGACCATGCTGGCGCTCTCGGGCGCGCTGGTGCTGACGGCATTGCTCAGCCTGTCGCATGGGGCGTCGGGCGTGTCGCTGGGATCGCTGGTGCAGGCGCTGACCTCCGGCGAGGCGATGCCTGCCCGCGACCGGCTGATCCTGTGGGAGATCCGGCTGCCGCGCATGCTGACCGGCGTGGTGGTCGGGGCCTCGCTCGCGGTGGCGGGCGCGGTGATGCAGGGCCTGTTCCGCAACCCGCTGGCCGACCCCGGCCTTGTCGG
Source organism: Pseudotabrizicola alkalilacus (assembly GCF_003443995.1). Lineage (GTDB taxonomy): Bacteria > Pseudomonadota > Alphaproteobacteria > Rhodobacterales > Rhodobacteraceae > Pseudotabrizicola > Pseudotabrizicola alkalilacus. Next base: position 159,440 of record NZ_QWEY01000007.1, on the reverse strand, counting down.
CGTCGGCGCAGGCGCGGGGCTTGGGGCGGTGCTGGCGATCGTGCTGGGCGGGCTGGCCCCGCTGTGGCTGACGCAGGCTGTCGGCTATCATCTGGTGTCGGTGGCGGCTTTCCTCGGTGGCTGGGCCTCGACCCTGATCCTGTACCGGGTGGCCACGCGATCCGGGCGCACATCGGTGGCGACCATGCTGCTGGCGGGCATTGCGCTGGGGGCTCTGGCGGGCGCGGTGACGGGGGTGCTGGTCTACATCGCCGATGACCGGCAGCTGCGCGATCTGACCTTCTGGGGTCTGGGCTCTTTGGGCGGGGCCAGCTGGCCCAAGCTGATGGCGGCGGGTCCGGTGATGCTGCTGGCGCTGGTGGCGGCGCCGTTTCTGGCGCGCGGGCTGAACGGGCTGGCTTTGGGTGAGGCGGCAGCGCATCACATCGGCTTGCCGGTGCAGCGGGTCAAGGCGGTGGCGATCCTGACCGTGGCGGCGGCCACCGGGGCCGGGGTGGCGATTGCAGGTGGCATCGGGTTTATCGGCATCGTCGTGCCACACCTGTTGCGGCTGGCAACCGGGCCGGACCACCGGTTTTTGCTGATCAATGCCGGGCTGGCCGGGGCCACGCTTTTGCTGCTGGCCGATCTGATCGCGCGCAGCATCATCGCACCGGCAGAACTGCCCATCGGAATCGTCACCGCCACGCTGGGCGCGCCGGTGTTTCTGTGGATTTTGTTGCGCCGTCGCGGGCTGGTGGATTTGTAGATGCTGATTGCACAGGATATTCGGGTAAGCCTTGGCAAGACGGCGGTTCTGCACGGCATCACCGCCGAAGCCCGCCCCGGCGAAGTGACCGTCATCGTCGGCCCTAACGGGTCGGGCAAGACCACGCTGTTGCGCGCACTGACAGGCGACGTGGCCTATGGCGGGCAGGTCAGCCTGAACGGGCAGGATTGCGCCCGCCTGCGCCCGTGGGAGCTGGCGGCGATGCGGGGCGTGCTGCCGCAAGCCTCGGCGTTGGCGTTTCCGTTTACGGTGGCCGAAGTGGTGAGGCTTGGCCTGACCGCTGCCGCCCATGGCGCGCGCACCGATCTGGTGCCGCGCGCGCTCGTCGCCGTCGACATGGGGGGCTTCGCGGCGCGGCTTTATCAAGAGCTGTCGGGTGGCCAGCAGGCGCGGGTGCAGCTGGCCCGCGTGCTGGTGCAGGTCTGGGAGCCGGTGGTGGCGGGCGTGCCCCGCTGGCTGTTTCTGGATGAGCCCGTGGCCAGCCTTGATATTGCGCATCAGTTGGATGTGGTGCGCCTGATGCGCGACTTTGCCGCGCGCGGCGGCGGCGTGATCACGGTTCTGCACGATCTGAACCTGACCGCGATGGCGGCGGACCGGGTCTGGCTGATGGATCAGGGGCAGCTGACCGGGCAGGGGCCGGTGCATGAGGTGCTGACCGACACCGCGCTGGAGCGCGCCTATGGCTGCCCGCTGCGTGTCGGCCGCTTGCCACCCTCCGGTGGCTGGTTCTCACTACCGCAAGCCGCAGGGGCTGCGTAGCCGTAAGGGGAAATGGTGGCGGAAAGCTCTGCCGCGCCCCTTGGGTAAGATCACGCTTGAAGCAGACCTGTTCTGCGGCCCTCGCTTTGCCACCCGGATTGCGCCCTTGCCCGAAGCGGCGTCACGCGGCACTAAGGGCGGTGTACAGCGGGGAGGATTGTCATGTTTGCCATGGTTACAGCCGGGCCATCGGCCATCGGGCGGGCTCTGGTCACGGCTTTGGCCGGGGCAGGATATGATGTGGGGTTCACTCATCTGGGGGCCGGTGAGTCTGCGGCGGATCTGGTGGCGCGCGTCGAAGCGCTGGGCCGTCGGGCGCACGCCTGGGAGGCGGACGCCGGGGACGAGGCGGCGGTGCAGCGTTTTCATGCCGAAGCGGCGGATTGGGCGGGGGACGCGCCCGATGTGCTGGTGAACAATGCGGGCATCCAGACTTGGGCCGGGCTGCTGGATCTGGAGGCCGGGCAATGGGATGCGGTGATGCGCACCAACCTGCGCGGCACCTTTCTCAACACGCAGGCGGCGGGCCGCGCCATGGTGTCGGCGGGCAAGGGTGGCAGCATTGTCAACCTTGGCTCGGGCTGCAACAAACTCGCCTTTCCCCGGCTGGTGGATTACACCGCCAGCAAGGGCGGGATCGAGCAGTTCACCAAATCGGCGGCGGTCGAGCTGGGGCCGCATGGCATCCGGGTCAATTGCATCGCCCCCGGCGCAATCGCGACCGAGCGCACGGCGGCAGAGTCGGGGGATTATGCCGCCACCTGGTCAAAGGTCACACCGCTGCGTCGTGTCGGCACGCCCGAAGACATTGCCGGGCCACTGGTGTTCCTGTGCTCAGAGGCGGCCAGCTTTATCACGGGCCAGACGATCTGGGTCGATGGCGGAGTGTTTTCGCAGGCGGTCTGGCCCTATGATCAGTAGCGCTTGCCGCGCGCGCCCGCGCTGCTAGATCAGGGTGATGACACAGACCGCATTGATCGTGGCCCATGGCCAACCCTCTGATCCCGGACCGGCCGAGGCGGCGCTTGCCAGCCTTGCGGCGGCGGTGGCGCTGCATCTGCCGGGGTGGCGGGTGCAGTCCGCAACTCTGGCCGCTGACGGTTCGCTGGCGCGCGCCGTAGAACAGGCGGGGATGACGGGTGGGCTGGTCTATCCGATGTTCATGGCCGATGGCTGGTTCACCCGCCAGCATCTGCCCGAGCGGCTGGTCAAGGCCTGCCGCGACGCGTTGTTCGCGGGCGGTCCCTGCGATCATGCGGCGTGTGGCGGCGCTGCGGGCTGTGCGCGGTGGCACATTCTGCCCCCCTTTGGGCTGGATGGTGCGGTGCAGGATCTGGCGCTGACGGTCCTGCACGAGGCCGGGGTGCCACCGGGGGGAGAGGTCTTGCTGGCGGCGCATGGCTCGGGCCGCAGTCCGGCCCCGTCAGCAGTGGCCAATGCTGTGGCGGCCCGGCTGCGACACGGCCTGCTGCTGGCGCGCTGCGAGGCGGCGTTCATTGACCAGACGCCCCGGCTGGCCGAGGTCAGCGGCTTTGGCCCCGAGGCCGTTTGCCTGCCGTTTTTTGCGGCAGAGGGCGAGCATGTGACCGATGACCTGCCAGAGGCGCTGTCCGAGGCCGGGTTTGCCGGGCGCGTTCTGCCACCGCTGGGACGCGATGTGCGGGTGCCGGGCCTGATTGCGGCGGCCCTGCGCGCGGCAGCATCTTCACGAGTTCAGTAGCGCACCATACTGTGCCAAGGCCTCTCTTGTGTCTTCCCACAGGGCTGGCAACCGGGCGATAAGCCGCGTTGCCTCTGCCATCTGATCGCGGCGGATCGCCAGTTCCAGCGCCGACAGCGCCTCGCAGAACGCAACCGCGCCAAAGGTGCTGCTGCTGCCCGCCAGTCGGTGCGCCGCACGGGCCATGTCTTCGTTCGGGACTGGGTGCGCCGTGATCTGGGCCAGCATGGCGTCACCTTCGGCCAGCATCCGGGTCATCAGGCTGAGCATGACCGGATGACCCACCGTTTCCGCAAGTTCGTGCAGGGAGGCGGTCTTTAACAGCATCGGCTGCGCGGTGAGGCCAGAGCCGTTGGGCAAAGCCGGGCTGGTTTGCAGATGGGCCAGCAAGGTTTCGCGGCTGACGGGTTTGGTCAGACAGGCATCCATCCCGGCCAGCCGGAACCGCTCTTGTTCTTCGGGCAGAGCGTGGGCGGTCAGTGCAATGATGCGCGCCGCGCGCGAGGCACCGCCTGCGCGGATGCGGCGGCTGGCCTCGATCCCGTCAAGGCGGGGCATCGCGATGTCGGTGATGATCACGTCAAAGCGGGTCTTGGCGGCCATCGCCACGCCTTCGAGCCCGTCGGAGGCTTCGGTTACCCGGTGATTGCAGCTGATCAGGGTCCGGCGCAGCAAGAAGCGGTTGATGTCATTGTCTTCGATGATCAGCACATCCAGAACCGGCTTGTCGGGTTGCGGCGGGATGGTGGCCTTGATCGGAGCGAGAATGGGAACGGTCAAAGCGCTGTCAGTTGGCGGCAGGGGCAGGCGCAGCCAGAACAGGCTGCCTTCGCCCGGTTCACTTTCCACACCGATGCTCCCACCCATCGCCTGCACAAGCCGACGGGCGATTCCCAGACCCAGACCCGTGCCGCCGGTCTCGCGTCCGTAAGAGGAATCGACGGTGGCGAAATCCTCGAACACCCGCGTCAGTTCGGACTTTGGAATGCCGATGCCGGTGTCTATCACGCGCAGCTCGACCATCGGCGCGGTGGTGCTGCCTGATTTGCGTGGCAGTCGCTCGGTCTCGACGGTGATTGCGCCGTTGCGGGTAAATTTGACCGCATTGCCGATCAGGTTCAGCAAGATCTGCTGCACCCGGCCCGGATCGCCGCTGACCTGCCCCAGTGGGCCAGTCAGCATCACATGCCGGATCGTGGTGCCGTTGGTGCGTGCAATCCCTGCCTGAGTGGCGATGCAATCCTCGATCAGCCGGTCCAGATCAAACGATGTCTCTGCCAGCCGGATCTGCCCGGCCTCGGCGCTGGACAGATCCAGCACCGATTCGACATGGCTCAGCAGGATACCGCCCGAAATTTCCATCACCCGCAGCAGTTCGCGCTGGTTGTCATCAAGATCGGTGTCGTGCATCTGCTCCATCGAGCCGATCAGACCGTTCAGTGGCGTGCGCATCTCGTGGCTCATGACCGCCAGAAACTTGGCCTTGGCCTTTTCCCCGGCGCGGGCACGGGTCAGCGCCTGTTCCAGCGCCAGCTGATCGGCCTGCCGCCGCGAAATATCCCGCAAAAAGCCGACGATCAGCGCCCCCGGTTTCAGGTCGCGCACTGCCATCGAAACCTCCAGCGGAAACGCTTGCCCGCTGGCACGGTGGCCAGTCAGCTCAAACCGCTGCGGCCCGGCCTGCACCGTACGGGAGACGATGCCGCGCAGACGGGATTCATAGGCGGCCTGATCGTCGACAGAGAACAGCAGCGGCACAATCTGTCGGCCCATCGCCTGTTTGCGGGTAAAGCCGAACATGGTTTCGGCGGCCGGGTTGAACTCTACCACCCAACCGCCGCGGTTGGTCACCACGATGGCATCGGGTGAGGTGGCGATGATCAGCTGAAGCCGCTCGCCCACGGTCTGGTTTTCCTTGGCCTGCCGTTGGGTCATCCGGTACAGGCGCATGGCCATTGCCGCCAGCATGACCAGCAACAGGATCGTGGCGGCAGTCGTCACCGCCAGTTGCGTCAGCGTATCCGATACGCGGGCGCGGGTCCGGTCGGTGCCCGCGGAAAATGCCTGCAACGAGCGCAGCGACAGATCGCGGGCCGTCCGCTGCACCTCTTCGCTTTCGGATGCCATCTGCTGCAACGCCGTCGCCAGCACCGCATCAGACGAATCAATTGTGCTGACCCAGCGGTCGATGAAGGCCTGCATCGCTTTGAGAGCGGACAGGTTTTCGGGTTGCAGGATAAAGGCCCCGTACAGCGGGCTTTGCTCCAACATGCGCAACCGGCTGTACAAAACGTTGAACCAGCGCCGCACATCTTCCAGACCGGTTTGACTGGCCTGCGCCTTGACCAGCGTGGTCTGCAGACGCAGCACCTCGACCTCGGTCTGCATCATGACCCATTGACCATTGTCGCTGTCGGCCCGGTCCAGTTCTGACATCCGGTCGCGGACATCCAGTGCCAGCGTTCCGATCATCGCCAGCAGGGTCAGCACAAGCCCGACAACAGCCAGCATTCGAATCGACCCTGCGAGGGGCTTGCGGGGTCTGATCGGGAAAAACGTCATGCTAAGCCTTGCATCTGCTGGCCATATTCAGGCTAGATCAGATTGAGGTTCACTTCTATGCCGAAGTGACTTTCGTTCACACTGCAACTGTCCGGCATCGGACAAAGGATGGCTTGACTGTGCGGATGTTGCTCGCAGACGACCATGATCTGTTTCGCGAGTCGGTGGCTGCGATGCTGACCGCAGATGGCGGGGTCGTGGTTGTTTCGGTCGCGCAGCTAGAGGCTGCGCTGGACAGTCTGGCATATCAGACGTTTGATCTGATTTTGCTGGACTATCAGATGCCTGGCATGAACGGGATGGAGGGATTAAGGCGCGTCCGCCAAGCTGCGCCACATGTGCCGGTTGCGGTGATGTCGGGCACCACTCTGCGGGAACTGGCCGAAGAGGCACTGGCAAACGGCGCGGCCGGGTTCGTGCCAAAGACGCTTGGCGTCAAGGCCCTGATCGCGGCGGTCAAGCGTATGGCTGCGGGTGAAACCTTTGCACCTCTGTCTATGCTGGACAATCCGCCGCCGCTGCAAGCTCCGCTGGAAGATCTGACCCGGCGCGAGCGCGAGGTGCTTGAAGGGATCTGTGACGGCAAATCCAACAAGGAAATCGCCCGCGATCTGGAGGTGCAGGAGGTGACGGTCAAACTGCATGTCAAGACGCTGGCCCGCAAGCTGGGGGCCAGAAACCGCACCCATGCCGCAATGATCGCCCGCAATGCCGGCCTGAACCGGCCGTGACAACTGCCGATCGCCGTTGCCTTCAAGGGATGGGCGGCGGAAATCTGTTCCGCCGCCCCCACAGGCCCGGTTGACCCTGCCCGAATGATCCTCTATTTCCAGCCTGAGCGCGGGCGTTGTGTAATGGTAAGACCTTAGCCTTCCAAGCTAAAGACGCGGGTTCGATTCCCGCCGCCCGCTCCAGTCATTTCGCCTGATGTGCCTTGTTCCAGCGGATCGACGACCACAACGCAATCCCGATCAGTGCAGCACCGCCCAGACCCGTGATCACCTCGGGAATATGGGCCAGCGTTTGCACATACATGATCACCGACAGCACCAGAATGGCGTAGAACGCGCCGTGTTCCAGATAGCGGTATTGCGCCAGCGTGCCGCGTTCGACCAGCATGATGGTCATCGAGCGCACATACATCGCGCCAATCCCCAGCCCGATGGCAATGACGAACAGGTTGGACGACAGGGCAAAGGCCCCGATCACGCCGTCAAAACTGAAACTGGCATCCAGCACCTCCAGATACAGGAACGCGCCCAGACCGCCTTTGGCAGCGCCTTCCAGCACTTGCTGGCTGCGGTCCAGAACGCCGCCCAGCACCTCGACCAGCAGGAATGTCAGCAATCCCCAGATTGCGGCGTGAAAGAAGGTGGTGGCATAGGCCGCGCCCTTCTGCGACTCGATCACTTCGGAAAACGCCAGCATCACCACCAGCACAAAGGCGATCTCGATCCCCTTGACCGAAGAATAGGCGGTGACCTTTTCTTCCAGCCAGCGCACCCAATGCACCTCTTTCTCGTGGTCGAAAAAGAACGACAGCGCCACCATCATCAGGAACGTGCCACCAAAGGCCGCAATCGGCAGATGCGCCTCGTGCATGATGCGGCTGTATTCTTCCGGCTGGCTGGCGGCCATCACCAGCGCCGACCATGGCCCCACATTGGCGGCAATCACCACGATCAGCAGTGGAAACACGATCCGCATGCCGAACACCGCGATCAGGATGCCCCAGGTCAGAAACCGCTGTTGCCAGACCGGGGTCATATCCTTGAGTTTGTTGGCGTTGACGATGGCATTGTCAAACGACAGCGAGATTTCCAGCACAGCCAGAACGCTGACGATAAAGAACACCTTCATTGCGCCGCCAAATGTGTGTTCGGTCGCAAAGCCAAGCCAGAGGCCAAGGACAAGGCCGATTGCCGTGACGACAAAGGCCCACGTGAAATAGGACAGCGACGAGCGCTGCAATGCAGGGTTGGAAGACATGAGAAATGTACCGCGCGGCATGTGGCGGTTCAGGTGCCGACATCACAGGATTGCCGCAGAGTCCTGCCAGAGGGGCCCGGTCACCCGTAGGCGGTTCTATGCGCCTTTTCAGGTGATCTTGCAAGTTCTGCCTTCAGGGGGCGCAGACGTGCCGGACAGGTTGGCAACGAAAAAGGGGCCACTGTCGCCAGTGGCCCCGATCAGCCCCGCAAGGCCTTATTTGCGGGTGATACGTCCGTCCAGATAGGGCGTGTAGCCTTCGGCCTTGGCCAGATACTCCGCCAGAACATCTGCCAGATCGGGGCCGAAGTCATAGGCATTCGCCGCATCAACAAACATCCGGTAGCCGTCGCCGCCGCCGCGCACATAGTTGTTCGACACCAGATTGTACTCTGCCGCCGGGTCAATCGGGGCCCAGGCATCGCCGCCGACCAGAACCATCACATCCGACACCCGGCTGCCAGCAGGCTGCGCGGGATCAAAGGTGTATTGCAGGCCCGATACCTGCGCAAAGCGACCGGCGCCATCCTCCAGCCTGCTGACCCCGTTTTCCAGAGCGGCCACAATATCGGCCCCGGTGACGGTAAAGGTGGACAGCGTGTTCTGGAACGGCAGCACACTCAGCGCCTCGCCCATGGTCACAGGCCCCGCGTCAATCGACGTGCGCAAACCGCCGCCATTGGTGATGGCGATGGTCACGCCCTGATCCTTCACCCGGTCGAGCATGGCATCCGTCACCAGATTGCCCATCTGGCATTCGCCCTGACGGCAGGTTTCACGGCTGCCATCAATGGCTTCGGTCGTCTCGCCGATCACCTTTGCTTTCAGTTCTTCGATCGGCCCCGCCAGTTCGGCCACCCGTGCCTCGATCGCCGGGTCAGGGGTGACGCTGGCATCCAGCAGGATCGTATCGCCGCCTGCATGCAACAGCGTGCCGTCATCAGAAAACGTCAGCTCCAGATGGCCAAGGTATTTGGAATATGCATAGGCCTGTACCACCGGCACCATTGCCCCCGACTCCTGACTGACCCAGGTGGGATAGGGCCCGGCCCGGTCGGGATCGGTCGCCGACAGATAGGTGTGGCTGTGCCCGCCCACCACGGCGTCGATGCCCGGCACTTCTGCCGCAATCTGCTGATCAAGGTTATAGCCGACATGGGTGACGGCGATGATCTTGGTGACGCCCTCGGCCTCCAGCGTGGCCACATCGGCTTTCAGGCTGTCGATTTCATCCTGAAAAATCACCGTGTTGCCGGGGCTGGAGGTCTCAGAGGTATCGGTCGCCAGCGCCGAAATGATGCCGATCTTTTCGCCACCCACGTCAAGCACAACATGATTCTGCACCCGGCCTGCCAGCACATTGGACTGGCTGACATCCAGATTGCCGGAAATCACCGGGAACGTCACCTTGTCGAGAAACTCCGCCAGCCCCTGCGGGCCGTCATCAAATTCGTGATTGCCCAGAGCCATCGCGTCTGGGGCCAGTTGTTCCAGAAACTCGGCCTCGACCGCACCTTTGTAGGTGGTATACATCAGGCTGCCCTGAAACTGATCCCCCGCATCGACAAAGATCACATTCTGACCGTCGGCGATCAGGCTGTCGCGCAGCTCGGTCACCTTGGTTGCAAGCCGGGCGATGCCGCCAAAACACTTGCTTTCCGCCGCCTCTTCGGCCGAGCAGGTCGAGTCAAAGCCATTGATCGCCTCGATCCGGCTGTGGAAGTCATTGATATGCAGGACATGCAGGGTGTAATCGGCCTGTGCGGCCCCTGCCGACAGGGCCATGGCTGCCACAGACCCCAGCAAACGGTTTTTCATCAAAATGCTCCCTTGATGGTTGATGGGGCAAGCGTGACTCGCGTCAGCCACGGAGTCAAACCCGCGCTTTGCCCAGATGCCGGGCTGACCTTGCGTCACCTGTGCGAAAGCCTGATGACGGTACGGACCATTGACCAACGCCTGCGCAATGTGCATGGAAAGCCATGCTGATTTACAAGATCTTCCGCCGCCCCGAATGGGATGCCTTCCGCGCCGCCGGCGAAACTGCCGGGGCCCCGGTGGATCTGGCCGACGGCTTCATTCATTTCTCGACCGCCGCCCAGATCGCCGAAACCGCCGAGCGTCATTTCGGCACCGAAAGCGACCTTGTGCTGGTGGCGTTCCGTTCGGATGCCTTGGGCTCAGAGCTGAAATGGGAGCCTTCGCGCGGGGGCGCGTTGTTCCCGCATCTTTACCGCCCGCTGCGCATGGCCGATGTGGTCTGGGATAAATCCCTGCCGCTGGGGGCCACCGGCCATATTTTTCCCGAGGGTGTCTGGTGAACCTGATCGAACGCGCGGGCCTTGCCGCCCTGCACCGCATTGACCCCGAGGCAGCACACGGCCTGTCGCTCCGGGCGCTGAACGCCGGTTTGGTGCCGCTGCCGGGTCTGGTGACCTCGCCCCGCCTGGACTGCACGCTGGCGGGGATGGCGCTTGCCAATCCGGTTGGCCTTGCCGCCGGGTTTGACAAGAACGCGACCGCGCTGGCGGCACTGTCCCGCTCTGGTTTCGGCTTTCTGGAGGTGGGGGCGGCCACGCCCTTGCCGCAACCGGGAAACCCCAAGCCGCGCCTGTTCCGGCTGACCGAAGATCGCGCCGCCATCAACCGCTTTGGCTTCAACAATGACGGCATGCAGGCTATCGCCGCCCGTCTGCAGAGCCGCCCGCGCTCCCTGCCCATCGGTCTCAATCTGGGGGCCAACAAGACCTCGGCCGACCGTGCCGCTGATTTCGCGCAGGTGCTGGCGACCTGTGGCCCGCATGTCGATTTCGCCACCGTCAATGTCAGCTCGCCCAACACCGAAAAGCTGCGCGATCTGCAAGGACCTGCCGCGCTGTCCGCCCTGCTGGCGCGGGTGATGGAGGTGCGCGCCGGACTTGCCATCCCGATCCCCGTGTTCCTGAAGATCGCGCCCGACCTGAGCCCCGACGAGATTGCCGAAATCGGGGGGATTGCTCTGGCGGCGGGACTGTCCGGCATTATCGCAACAAACACCACGCTCTCGCGAGAAGGTTTGAAAAGTGCAGCCCGCGACGAGATGGGCGGTCTTTCTGGTGCCCCATTGTTCGAAAAGTCTACCCGTGTGCTGGCGCAGCTGTCGCTGGCCACCGCTGGTCGCCTGCCGCTGATCGGCGTGGGCGGCATCTCAAACGCCGATCAGGCCTATGCCAAGATCCGCGCCGGGGCCTCGGCGGTGCAGCTGTATACTGCGATGGTCTATCAGGGCATCGGCATCGCCGTCCGCATCGCCCATGGCCTTGAGGCGCTGCTGGCCCGTGACGGCTTTGCCTCGGTTCACGACGCTATAGGGACCGGCCGCGCAGACTGGCTCTGACCCCTGCTTTTGCTGCTTTTGAAAATACTCCGGGGGTACGGGGGCAGAGCCCCCGTCGCGGCGTCCACAAACCCTTCCATTTGATCAAATTCCCGGCAATACTGCGGCAAACCAAAGGGGCCGCCATGTCACAGCCATCCGTTGCCGGAGTCCAGACCGACCGCCTTGCCGCCTTTGCCGCGCGCGAGGCCAGCCGTTATGCCCGGTCGCGGCCGAAATCGGCCAAGGCGCTGGCCGAGGGGGCAGGGGCCTTTCTCAACGGCGTGCCGATGCATTGGATGCGCGACTGGCCGATGCCGCATCTGCCGCTGGTCGACAGTGCCAAAGGCGCGCGGATCACCGATATTGACGGCTATGGCATTGACGATTTCTGTCTGGGCGACACCGGCAGCATGTTCGGCCATTCGCCAAAGCCGGTGGCTGCGGCGATCCGCAAACAGGCACGCCACGGGCTGACCTATATGCTGCCCACGGCGGCCGCGATGCAGGCGGGTCAGCTGCTGACCGACCGCTTTGGCGCTTTCCGCTGGCAGATCGCCACCACCGCCACCGACGCCAACCGCTTTGCCCTGCGCGTGGCGCGGGCGGTGACCGGGCGGCCAAAGGTGCTGGTGTTTCATGGCTGCTACCATGGCACACTGGATGACACGATGGTCGAGCTGGTGGATGGCAGCACCGTCAACCGCGCCGGGCTGGTGGGGCAGGTGCAGGATCTGAGCCTTGGGGCAGTGGTCTGCGAGTTCAACGATCTGGCCGGGGTCGAGGCGGCCCTGGCCAAAGGTGATGTCGCCGCCATCCTGACCGAGCCGGTGATGACCAACTCCTGCATGGTGCTGCCTGAGGCAGGCTTTCACGACGGCCTGCGCCAGCTGTCAAGCCGCTATGGCGCGCTGCTGATCCTGGATGAGACCCATACCATTTCCTCAGGGCTTGGCGGCTATACCCGCCTGCACGGCTTGTCGCCTGACATGTTCGTGGTCGGCAAATGCGTCGCCGGGGGGATGCCAACGGCGGTGTGGGGGATGACCGACGCGGTGGCGACCCGCTTTAACGACTATGACGCCCGCCGCCCGCCCGGCCATTCCGGCATGGGTACCACGCTGTCGGCCAACCCGATGCAGTTTGCCTGTCTGGTGGCGACACTTTCCGAAGTCATGACCAAAGATGCCTATGCCCATATGGAAAAGGGGGCGGCGCGGCTGGCCGCGGGGCTGGAGGCGTCGATCACCACCCACGGCGCGCCATGGCACGTTGTCCGGGTCGGCGCGCGGGTGGAGTTCATCTGCGCCCCCGGCCCGCTGCACAACGGGACCGAGGCCGCCGCTGCGCATCAGCCGCAGGTCGAGGCGGCGCTGCACATTGCGCTTCTGAACCGGGGCTGTCTGATCGCGCCGTTCCACAACATGATGCTGGTCAGCCCGGCGACCAAACCACGCCAGATTGACCGGCTGGTTCTGGCCTTTGACGAAATCCTGTCCGAACTCTTTGCCTGAGGTTCCCATGAACACCCGTCCCAGCCCCTCCAGTTCAACGGTCGCCGAGGCCGAAGCCTTTCTGGCAGCGCATCCCGAGATCGAAGCCTTTGACATTGTCTTGCACGATTCAAACGGAATTGGCCGGGGAAAGATCATAAGGCGGGCCGAACTCCTGTCATTTTACAACAATGGCCGACATCTGCCAATTTCCATCCTTGGCCTCGACATCTGTGGCGAGGATGTGCATGAAACCGGGCTTATCTGGGATCAGGGCGACGGCGATCTGCGCGCCTGGCCGATCCCCGGCACGTTGGTTCCCCTGCACAACACCATCCCGCCGCGCGGCGAAGTCCTGATGTCGCTTTATGATCTGGAGGGCAGGCCGATGCCCTCTGACCCGCGCCACGCGCTGCAACGTCAGGTCGATGCGCTGGCCGCCGAGGGGCTGACGCCCGCCGGGGCCTTCGAGCTGGAGTTCTTTCTGCTGGCCAAGGAGCGTGGTCCGGATGGCAAGGTGCAGCCCGCGCGCGACGTGCTGGATGGTCGGGCCTCGACGCGGACAGAGGTGTATTCGGTCGATCATCTGCATGGCATGTTGCCGCTGTTTTCCGACATTTACGCCGGGGCTGCCAAAGCCGGGATCACGGCGGAAACGCTGATCTCGGAATATGCCCCCGGCCAGTATGAACTGACGCTGCACTACCGGACCGATGTGATGCAGGCGGCGGATGATCTGATGCGGCTGAAGCGGATCGTGCGCGCGCAGGCCCGCGCGCATGGCGTGACCGCCTGTTTCATGGCCAAGCCCAATGAGGATTACGCCGGATCGGGCATGCATTTCCACGTGTCGATGATGGATGACAACGGCAAGAACGTCTTTGTTGAAGAGCAGGAGGGGGCGTGGAACGCCGCCATCCTGCACGCCCTGGGGGGGCTGCGGGCCACGATGGGGGAATCGATGCTGGTTTTCGCGCCGCATGCCAATTCCTGGCGGCGCTTTGCCGCGCAAAGCTATGCGCCGGTCAGCCCGACCTGGGGGGTGAACAACCGCTCGGTGGCGCTGCGGATCCCAGCAGGCGATATCCGGGCACGGCGGATCGAACATCGCCCGGCCGGGGTGGATGCAAACCCGTATCTGGTGGCCGCGACGGTTCTTGCAGGCATCCGCCATGGCTTGCAGCACAAGATCGACCCCGGCCCGGAAACGGTCGGCAATGGGTATGAGGACGGGCAGGATGCGCCCGCGATCCCGCTGGACTGGCGGCAGGCGATCGAGGCGGCGAAAGGCTCTGCTTTCCTGAAAGAGGCCTTGGGGGAAGACATGCATCGCACGTTTACTGCCGTCAAATCGGCAGAATACGCGCGGGTGATGCGCACCGTGTCAGAGGTCGATTTCGATCTTTATCTGCACACGGTCTGACCGTTTAACGAATTTTCGCAGAAAATTCATCTGCTTACATGTTTGCGGGTTGCGGGAAGCCCAGCACGTGATAGCCGCCATCGACGTGGATCACCTCACCCGTGGTCGAGGCGCCAAAGTCTGAACACAGCCAGGCCGCCGTGCCGCCAATCGCGTCCAGCGTGGCATTCGCGCGCAACGGCGCGTTCTCCTCGGTATGGCGATAGGTGGCGCGCGCGCCGCCAATGGCTGCCCCGGCCAGCGTTTTCATCGGGCCGGGCGAAATCGCATTCACCCGCACCTTTTGCGGCCCCAGATCGTTGGCCAGATAGCGCGTCGCACTTTCCAGCGCTGCTTTGGCTACGCCCATCACGTTGTAATTCGGCGAGACCCGGTTCGAGCCCTGAAAGGTCAGGGTGATCAGGCTGCCGCCGTCCGGCATCAGCTCTGACGCGCGCCGTGCCACGTCGATGAAGGAAAAGCACGAAATGGTCAGCGAGTTCTGAAAATTCCCGCGCGACGTGTTGATGAACCGCCCGGTCAGCTCGGTCTTGTCAGAAAAGGCGATGGCGTGGATCAGGAAATCCATCGTTCCCCACCGCTCCTTGAGCGTGGCAAAGCAGGCATCCATGCTGGCGTCATTGGTGACATCGACATCGACCAGCAGATCAGACCCGACGCTGGCCGCCAAAGGCTCCACCCGCTTGCCGAATGCATCGCCCTGATAGGAAAACGCCAGCTCCGCGCCCTCTTCGGCCAGCGTCTTGGCAATGCCCCAGGCAATCGAGCGTTCATTCGCCACGCCCATGACAAGCCCGCGCTTGCCCTTCATCCAACCGGCCATGATCTGTTCCTTACGCGCGATACTTGCTCATCACCAATGTCGCATTGGTGCCGCCAAAGCCGAAACTGTTCGACAGGACCGAATCCATATCGACGCCCTCGCGATAGGTGGTGGCGATTTCTTCGGGCTTCAGCTCGGGGTCGAGCTGGGTGACATTGGCCGAGGCGGTGATGAAGCTGCCATTCAGCATCAGCAGCGAATAGATCGCCTCATGCACGCCGGTGGCACCCAGGCTGTGGCCGGTCAGCGATTTGGTGGACGAGATTGGCGGCACCGAGCCGTCGCCAAACACCCGGCGCACGGCTTTCACCTCGGTCACGTCGCCTGCGGGCGTGCTGGTGCCATGGGCATTGATGTAGCTGATCTTGCGATCCGAGGGCAGGGTGGAGATCGCCTGCCGCATCGACCGCTCACCGCCCTCACCGCTTGGGGCGACCATGTCGTGGCCGTCGGAGGTGGCACCATAGCCGGTGACTTCGGCATAGATCTTGGCCCCGCGTGCGAGCGCGTGGTTCAGCTCTTCGAGCACCACTACACCGCCGCCGCCTGCGATGACAAAGCCATCGCGGGTGGCGTCAAAGGCGCGGGATGCGGTTTCCGGCGCATCGTTGTATTTCGACGACATCGCCCCCATCGCGTCGAACAGGCAAGACAGGGTCCAGTCCAGCTCTTCGCCGCCGCCGGCAAACACGATGTCCTGCTTGCCGAACTGGATCAACTCGGTGCCATTGCCGATGCAATGCGCCGAGGTGGAGCAGGCCGAAGTGATCGAGTAGTTCACACCCTTGATCTTGAACGGCGTCGCCAGGCAGGCGGAGTTGGTCGAGGACATGCCCTTGGTCACGCCAAAAGGCCCGATCCGCTTCGGGCTGCCGGAGTCGCGTACGATGTTATGGGCCTTGAAGAACGACTTGGTCGATGGCCCGCCGGAGCCCACGATGATGCCGGTGCGGTCGTTCGAGATGTCCGACGCCTCCAGCCCCGAATCTTCGATCGCCTGACGCATGGCGATGAAGTTATAGGCCGCACCATCGCCCATGAACCGCAGGTCGCGCTTGTCGATATTGTCTTCCAGCACGATCTGCGGCTGGCCGTGAATCTGGCTGCGGAACCCGCGCTCGGCGTATTCCGGTGCAAAGACAATGCCGGATTTTCCGGCCCGCAGGGATGCTTCGACCTCGGCGGCGGTGTTGCCGATGGGGGAAACAATGCCGATGCCGGTGATGACAACGCGACGCATGGGCGACTCCTTCGTTCTGGATCAGTTGGCGTTCTGGATCAGTTGGCTGACAGGGCGACTTTCATATCAGTCACTTGGTAAATGACTTCGCCGTCGGCTTCCACCCGGCCATTGGCCACGCCCATGGTCAGGCGGCGGGTCGACAGCGCCTTGGTGAAATCGACGAAATAGCGCAGCATCTTGCGGTCGGGCCGTACCATGCCGGTCAGCTTGACCTCACCCACACCCAGCGCATAGCCGCGCCCTTGCCAACCGCGCCAGCCCAGGTTGAAGCCGGTCAGCTGCCACAGACCGTCAAGGCCAAGACAGCCGGGCATGATCGGATTGCCGGGGAAGTGGCAGTCAAAGAACCACAGGTCGGGGGTGATGTCGAATTCCGCCACCACATGCCCTTTGCCAAATTCCCCGCCATCCTCCGAGATGTCGGTGATGCGGTCCATCATCAGCATTGGCGGCGCAGGCAACTGAGCATTGCCGGGGCCAAAAAGTTCGCCGCGCGCGCAGGCCAGAAGTGCGTCTTTGTCAAAGCTTGACGGAAATTGCCCCATGGCCGACGGTTCCCCTTTGTTTTTGGTGTCCTTCGTTTCAATGCTGTAACACTCGCAGCGAGTCAGAGGCAAGGGTGCCCGGCACAGTACCTGACGCGGCGCGGGCGTGGTGCAGGCCATGATTTCCATTGAATTTCCGGGGCCGCACGCTTTATATGAAGGAAGAAGACAGGATTGGGCATGGAAAATACGGCACTGGATCGCGGAACGGAATGGCTGGCGCGGGGCGGATTGCGCCCGACGCGCCAGCGGCTGTCGCTTGCCAGCCTGCTGGTCGGTGACGGTCTCAACCGCCATGTCACGGCGGAAAGCCTGTTCGCGCTGTCGGTCGAGTCGGGTGACCGGGTCAGCCTTGCCACGGTTTACAACACCCTGCGTGCGTTTTGCTCGGCGGGCCTGATGAATGAGGTCGTGGTGGACGGGTCGAAAAGCTATTTCGACACCCGCATGGATGACCATCCTCATTTCTATTGGGAAGACACCGCGGAGCTGACCGACGCGCCCAAAGACCAGCTGGAGATCAGCGGCCTGCCCGACGCGCCCGAAGGCACCGAAATTTCCCGCGTTGATGTCGTGATCCGTCTCAAACGCACCTGATCCCAGCTGGCATGACCGTTACGGCTGACTGTTTGGCACAGCACCCGCAGTTGTGCCGGGGATCACAGCAACCTCTTGCCGGAACGCGCCATCGCGCCCGAAGATCAGAATCCGGTCATCCTCTGTCACCACGGCAATGAAATCGCGGCCCATCGTCACCGCCGCCGGGCGCGCGCCTTCGGGCATCGCCAGCTGGTCCGGCGTGGCCAGTGGGGAGATATCCGGCATCCGGGTGACAAGCAGGCCAACCACGGTTATGACACCGACAATCATCGTGGCGGTGAGAACGATCACCAGCCATTTCAGAAGTCTCAGCGAAGGCGGAAGCGCTTCGGAGTCAGGAGTGTTGTTCATGTCAGACCCTTTTGCCGATGCATCCGAGGACGAGGATATCACCCTGCAGGTGACCATCGCCGAGGGCTGCGCTGACCGTCTTGATAAGGCGCTTGCGCGTTCGGTGCCAGAGGAAGCGTCGCTGTCGCGCACCCGGCTGATGAAGATGATCGCTGAGGGGGCCGTCTGGCGCGGCGGTGAGGCGCTGACTGACCCCAAGATCAAGGTGGAGGATGGCGAAGTCATCACCCTGGTCCTTGACCCGCCGGTCAGCGTGGATACGCTGGCCGAAGATATTCCCCTGACCGTGATCTATGAGGACGACCACCTGATCGTGGTCGACAAACCCGTGGGCATGGTGGTGCACCCGGCGCCCGGCACGCCATCGGGAACGCTGGTCAACGCGCTGCTGGCGCATTGCGGCGACACGCTGTCGGGCATCGGCGGCGAGCGTCGCCCCGGTATTGTCCATCGGATCGACAAGGACACCACCGGCCTGTTGGTGGTGGCGAAATCCGACAAGGCGCATCACGGGCTGGCGGTCCAGTTTGAAAAGCATGACGTGAACCGCCGCTATCTGGCGCTGGTCCATGCCGTGCCCAATGCCGCTGACCCACGCCTGCGCGGGATCAAGGGCGTCACTTTTGAAACCGGCGGCATCATCAAGATCGCCACCTTGCTGGCGCGCCACAAGACCGACCGCCAGCGTCAGGCCGTGGTCTGGCACGACGGCCGCCACGCGGTGACACGGGTGCGGGTGCTGGAGGCGTTTGCCGATCAGGCGGCGCTGGTGGAATGCTGGCTGGAAACCGGGCGCACCCATCAGATCCGGGTGCATATGGCGCATGCCGGGCATGGCTTGCTGGGCGATCAGACCTATGGCGGCAAGCGCAAGCTGTCGCCAAAGGCGTTGACCCCGTTGGCGGCCGAGCAGGGCAACGGCTTTCCCCGGCAGGCGCTGCACGCGGCCACGCTGGGCTTTACCCACCCGGTGACGGATGAATGGCTGGAGTTCACCTCACCCTTGCCCGAGGACATGGCGACTCTGTTGGAGGCGATGCGCACCCCCAAAGAGTGACATTCGCGTGAGAACCCGGTCACAAACCTTCCCTATGGGAACGAAAGTGCCTTCATTCTGCGTTAAGTCAGGGATGATAACCCGTGCCCTTGAAGGGGCGGCGCACAGACCTTAGGTAACTTGGTCCCCCGGGGGCTGATGGCACCGGGGATAACAGGGGGCAAGAGATGAGCACCTATACCAACCTACCCGCACCAAGCCCGGAACAGGGCTTGAACCGGTATATGCAGGAAATCCGCAAATTTCCGCTGCTGGAACCGGAAGAAGAATACATGCTGGCCAAGGCCTGGGTTGACCGGCAGGACAGCGCGTCGGCGCACAAGCTGGTGACCAGCCACCTGCGTCTGGCGGCCAAAATCGCCATGGGCTATCGCGGCTACGGCCTGCCGCAGGCTGAGGTGATTTCCGAAGCGAATGTCGGTCTGATGCAGGCGGTCAAACGGTTTGACCCCGAACGTGGCTTTCGTCTGGCAACCTATGCGATGTGGTGGATCAGGGCCAGCATTCAGGAATACATCCTGCGCTCGTGGTCGCTGGTGAAACTGGGCACCACAAGCGCGCAGAAAAAGCTGTTCTTCAACCTGCGCAAGGCCAAGGCCAAACTCGGCGCGCTGGAAGAGGGCGATCTGCGCCCGGAAAACGTGGCCCAGATCGCCAAGGATCTGTCGGTCACCGAAGAAGAGGTCATCGCCATGAACCGGCGTATGGCCGGGGCCGATGCCTCGCTCAACGCGACGGTCGGGTCCGAGGATGGCGGCGCGCAGTGGCAGGACTGGCTGGAGGATGAAAACTCCGATCAGGCTGAGGCTTATGCCGAAAGCGACGAGTTGCTGATCCGCCGTCGTCTGCTGGTGCAGGCGATGTCGGTGCTGAACGACCGGGAAAAGGAAATCCTGATGCAGCGCCGTCTGGCGGATGAGCCGGTGACGCTGGAAACCCTGTCGGAAAAGCACTCGGTCAGCCGGGAACGTATCCGCCAGATTGAGGTGCGGGCGTTTGAAAAGCTGCAAACCAAGATGCGCGAACTGGCCAAGGGCAAGGGCATGGTGGTTCCGGGCTGATCCGGTCCCACGCCTGCGAAACAAGGCGGCCCCGGTAACGGGCCGCCTTTTGCATGTCAGCGCCTGCCTGTCCGCCAGCCCTTGGCCTTGGCCGCGCTGGCGGATACGACTCCCTGCACAGACGGCGGGCATCCGCCGAAGATCTGACGTTTTTGTTGGCTGATGCGTCGTTTTTGTTTGCCCCGATCCGTCGGGCAGGCTACGTCCTCGGCCTGAGGTTGAAAGGACCGGACCAACCATGACCATGCTGGGCACTTTTCTGAAGCCGATGCACCCCGAGGGGTACAAATTCGTGGCGATTTTCGCCGCGATTTCCCTTGTGCTGTTCTGGCTGTGGGAGCCTTTGGGCTGGATCGGCGTCGGCCTTACGGTCTGGTGCTATTACTTTTTCCGCGACCCCAAACGCGCGGTGCCGCAAGGCGCGGGCATTCTGGTGTCGCCCGCCGATGGCGTGATCAGCTTGATCGAGCGCGCCGTGCCACCGCCGGAGCTGGGCATGGGACCAGAGGCGCTGATGCGGGTGTCGGTGTTCATGAACGTGTTCAACTGCCACGTGAACCGTGCGCCGATTGCCGGTACGATTGGGGCGATGAGCTACCGCCCCGGCAAGTTCCTGAACGCCTCGCTCGACAAGGCGTCGGTGGATAACGAACGCAATTCGCTGCGGCTTGACCTGCCCGATGGCCGCCAGATTGCCGTGGTGCAGATCGCCGGTTTGGTGGCCCGCCGTATCATGTGGTGGGTGGCCGAAGGGCAGGGGATCCGCACCGGCGAACGCTTTGGCCTGATCCGCTTTGGCAGCCGGGTCGATGTCTATCTGCCCGAGGGTGTTACCCCGCAGGTTGCCATTGGCCAGACCATGGTGGCGGGGGAAACCGTGCTGGCGGTTCTGGGCCGCGATCTGCCACAAACCGTGAGCCGGATCGAATGAGCGAAGAACCCGCAGCACCCCTGCGGCGCAGGATGCACATTCTGCATCTGCTGCCCAACCTGATCTCTATCCTTGCGCTCTGCGCCGGGCTGACCGCCATCCGCATGGCGGTCGAGGGGCGGTTTGGCTGGGCCGTCGCGCTGATCGGCCTTGCCGCCGCGCTGGACGGCATCGACGGGCGGCTGGCGCGGATGCTGAAATCGGAAAGCGCCATCGGGGCCGAACTCGACTCCTTGTGCGATCTGGTCAACTTTGGCGTCACCCCGGCGCTGGTGCTGTATTTCTGGGGCATGCGCGCCGATACGTCGCTGGGCTGGATCGCGGTGCTGATCTATGCCGTCTGCTGCATGCTGCGGCTGGCGCGGTTCAATGTCGGCAACCGCCTGCCCGAAGGCGAGGACAAGCCAAAGGGGTTTGTCGGCGTGCCATCGCCTGCGGGCGCGATGCTGGCGCTTCTTCCGATCTACCTCGCCTATGGCTTTGACAACGCCCTGCGCCTGCCGCCTTGGGCGGTCGCGATCTGGATGGTGTTTGTCGGCGCTTTGATGATTTCGCGGATGCCGACGCCCTCTTTCAAAGGGGTGCGGATCTATGCCGAAAACGCCCGGTTCATTCTGGTTGGGTCGGTCGCTCTGATCGCAGCCTTGCTGACATATCCGTGGGTCACGCTGTTGTTGCTGGATGTCGCGTATCTGGCGGCCATTCTGTTTCTTTGGCGCAAAAGTGCGCGTTCTTTAAGGAGTGTCGTCTGACATGGATATCCAAGCCGTCCGCAAGTCCTATGCCCGTTGGGCCCCGATCTATGACGCCACCTTTGGCGTCATCACCCGGGTGGGGCGGCGCAGGGCGGTGTCGGTGCTGAACGGTCTGGGCGGCCGCGTGCTGGAGGTGGGGGTGGGCACCGGCCTGTCCTTGCCCGCCTATCGTCCCGATGTGTCGGTGACTGGCATTGATGCCAGCGCCGAAATGCTGGAAAAGGCACGCGAAAAGGTGTCGGAACTGGGTCTTGCCAATGTCGAAGGTCTGCGGCTGATGGATGCCCGCGTGCTGGAATTTCCCGACAACAGCTTTGACCACATCTCGGCGCTGCACATCATGTCGGTAGTGCCGGAACCGGAACGGGTGATGGCCGAAATGACCCGCGTGTTGCGCCCCGGCGGCACCATTGTCATGGTCAACCACTTTGCCCGCGATCCGCAGGACAAGGGCGCGCTGCCCTGGCTGGAGCGGGTGTTTGCCCCCTTTGCCGACCGTCTGGGCTGGCATTCGGATTTCAAGCGCAGCACGGTCGTTGACACCCGCGGCCTGAGCCTGATCGCGGAAACTGCCCTGCCGCCCTTTGGCATGATGACCCTGATGCGGTTCCGCAAGGACTGACATCTGCGCTTTTGCGAAGTGGCTTCCCTCCCGCGCTACGGATCGTTAGAATGATTGCGCTAACAGGGAGAGACAGCAGATGAAACCAGTTCGTTGGGGCGTGCTTGGCGCGGCCAAATTCGCGCGTGAGCATATGGCACCGGCCATTCATGCCGCCGAGGGGGCCGAGCTTGCCGCTCTGGCGACATCCGACCCGGCCAAGGCCGAGGGCTTTCTGGCCTTTTGCCCCGGCCTGCAGCTGCATTCCAGCTATGACGCGCTCCTGGCGGACCCGACGATTGATGCGGTCTATGTGCCGCTGCCCAATCATCTGCATGTGGAATGGTCGCTCAAGGCGCTGGCCGCAGGCAAGCATGTGCTGACAGAAAAGCCGATCGCGCTGCGCGCGGAGCAGATCGACCAGATCATCGCCGCCCGCGATGCCAGCGGCTTTCTGGCGGCCGAGGCGTTCATGATCGTGCATCACCCGCAATGGCAACGCGCGAAAGAGTGGCTGGACGCGGGAGAAATCGGCCAGTTGCGCCACGTGGATGCGGCGTTCAGCTACAACAACGCCGCCGAGCCGGGCAATATCCGCAACCGCCCCGACACCGGCGGCGGCTCGCTGCGCGACATCGGGGTGTATACCCTTGGGTCGATGCGCTTTGTCACCGGCGCGGAACCCGAAGACGTGGCGGCCCGGATCATTCTGGACGCCGGGGTCGAGGTGTTTGCCGATCTGAATGCCATGATGCAGGGGCCAACCGGGCGTTTCACCTATCGCTCGATGACCTCGATGCGGCTGGCCAACCGGCAAGAGGTGGTGTTTCAGGGCGACAAGGGCATGATCCGCGTCGGATCCGCCCCGTTCAATGCCAATGTGCATGACGTGGCCGAAGTCGAGCTGCACCTGCCGGGCCAGCGGGTGATCACCGACCGCTTCCCGACCGCAAACCATTACAAGCTGCAGGTCGAAGCCTTTGGCCGCAGCCTGCGTACCGGCGCGGCCTATCCCTGCCCGCTGGAATTTGTCCGCGGCACGCAAGCCATGATGGACCGCGCGCTCGATACGGCGATGGAGATCAGCCTTTAGGGCAAAAAGCACAGGATTTCTGCGCCGCAGCGTCAGGCGGTGGTGCAGGGTTCTGCAAAACTTGTCTGGACAGGTTGACACATTTGGACAAGACTTGACCCAAGGACGGGAATCGTCCGGGGGAGGGATTGCCCCGCGTTACAAGGCCAATCGGCCAGATGAACGCGCGGCCCAAGTTCAAAGTGACCAGACATGGCGACACGTTTTCCAGCGTTCTCCGCTGCTGCCGACTGGGATTTATCTGACGATGGCACGCGCGCGCCATCGTCAGATGCCATCGTGCATTCCTTTGCCGCCGAGGTGATCCTGCGCGTCGCGGCGCAAGCCCGCCGCGACCGGACCGAGGCCACAGCACCAAAGATCGCCCTGCTGAGCGAGGCGCTGCTGTGCAGCGATGACGCCGCCGCCCCTGATTTCGTGCGCGATGCCCGGCTGGCGGGTATGCCCGCCGATACGCTGTATTACGGTCTCGTGGCGGGCGCGGTGCAGCAGGTGGGGAATGTCTGGGCGCGCGATCATGTCGAATTGCCCGCAATGCTGCGTACCTCGCACCGGGTGTGGCGGATCATGAACGAATTGCGCGATGTCTTTGTGCGGATATCTGACCGCAAACCCGGCCAGCACGCGGTGTTTGCGCCCTGTCCGCAGGAATGCCACATGATCGGCCTGACCATGACCGCCGACGATCTGCGCCGGCGCGGCTGGGAGATCGAGGTGGTCAGCAGCGACACGCATGACGGGCTGATTCAGGACATCGAACGTCGTGCGCCGATCAGCGTGGCGCTTGGCGCTACCTCAACGAGGATGACCCTGCCGCTGGCCAGGCTGGTGGTGGGTCTGCGCGCGCATATTCCCGGCGTCTGGGTGATGATCGGCGGCGCAATCACCACCCAGGAACCTGATCTTTTGTCGATGACTGGTGCCGATGCCGTGGCCAACAGCGCCGATGAGGCCGAAACCCTGATGCTGGCCCATATGGCCGATCTGGTCGAACGTCGCGCCAACCGGATCTGACGCCGCTAGGGGCGGGAGGATTAATCCTCCATCGCCTCCAGCTCGTCGATAAAGCCTGCGATCATCGACAGGCCCTTGTCCCAGAATTTCGGGTCCGATGCATCCAGACCGAACGGGGCCAGCAACTCCTTGTGGTGCTTTGATCCGCCCGCTTTCAGCATCTCGAAATACTTCGCCTCAAACTCCGGCAGCCCATCGGCATAGGCCGCATAGAGCGCATTCACCAATCCGTCGCCAAAGGCATAGGCATAGACGTAGAACGGCGAATGCACGAAATGCGGGATATAGGCCCAAAAGGTCTCATATCCGTCCATATAGTCGAACACATCGCCCAGCGATTCCGCCTGCACACTCATCCACAGCGCGTTGATGTCATCGGGCGTCAATTCGCCCTCGGCGCGCGCCGCGTGAAGCTTGCACTCGAAATCGTAAAACGCGATCTGGCGGACCACGGTGTTGATCATATCCTCGACCTTGCCCGCCAGCAGCGTCTTGCGCTCGGCCTTGGTCTTGGCCTGATCCAGCAGCTTGCGGAAGGTCAGCATCTCGCCGAACACAGACGCGGTTTCGGCCAGCGTCAGCGGGGTTGACGACAAGAGCTCGCCCTGACCAGCCGCCAGCACCTGATGCACACCGTGCCCCAACTCATGCGCCAGCGTCATCACATCACGCGGCTTGCCCAGATAGTTCAGCATCACATAGGGGTGGACGGTGGAAACGGTGGGGTGCGCAAACGCCCCCGGCGCCTTGCCGGGCTTGACCCCGGCATCAATCCAGCCCTTCTCGAAAAAAGGCTTGGCAATCTCGGCCATTTCCGGCGCAAAGGCGCCGTAGGCGTCCAGCACGGTTTTCGTGGCCTCGTCCCAGCCGACCACGCGGGGCGCTTCCAGCGCCAGCGGCGCGTTGCGGTCCCAGACCTGCAACCGCTCCAGCCCCATCCATTTGGCTTTCAGCCGGTAATAGCGGTGGCTCAGCTTCGGATAGGCGGCGACCACGGCATTGCGCAGCGCCTCGACCACCTCCGGCTCGACATGGTTCGACAGGTGCCGTCCATGCTGCGGCGATGGCATCTTGCGCCAGCGGTCGTGGATTTCCTTTTCCTTGGCCAGCGTATTGTGGACCCGCGCGAACAACTTGATATGCTTGTCAAACACCGTCGCCAGCGCCCGCGCCGCCGCCTCGCGCTTGGCGCGCACCGGGTCGGTCAGCAGGTTCAGAGTCGCCTCCAGGTTCAGCTCTTCCTCTTCGCCCTCGACCGCAAACATCAGCCCGGCCATGGTCTCGTCAAACAGCTTGTTCCAGGCACTGGCCCCAACCACCGACTCGTCATGCAGGAACTTTTCCAGCTCATCCGACAGCTGATGCGGCCGCATCGCGCGCATGCGGTCAAACACCGGCTTGTAGCGGGCAAGGTCCGCATTGGCGGCGATCAGCGCGTCAAGCTGCGCGTCTTCCAGCCGGTTGAACCCCAGGCTGAAGAACACCAGCGGGGTGGTAAAGGTGGTGATCTTGTCCTGCACATCGGCGATGAACTTGGCGCGGTCGCTGTCCATCGTGTTCTGATAATAGCGCAGACCGGCAAAAGACATCAGCCGCCCGGCCACGATGTCGATCTGCTCATAAGCCAGCACACAGGCCAGCATCGCCGCCGCATCCAGCCCGGCCAGCTTGCCCTCATACGCCGCCGCAAAGTCGGCACAGGCCGTTTCCAGCCAGTCCATGTCCGCCGCAAACTCTTTGGACTCCGGCGCAGGATACAGATCGCGCAGATCCCATTCGGGCAGGTTCCCAAACCCGCCAGAGCTGGCATTGGCATCAAAAACGGGGCGGGGCATCGGCAGGGTCATCGGCCATCCTTCCAGAACATCTTTCCCCTCAAATAGGGGTTGCCTCACACAAAAGGCAACCCGCCGCTCATTTTCTGTCTTCAAATATCCTGGGGGTCCGGGGGCAAAGCCCCCGTCTTCTTCTTAGAACCTGCGGGCAAATCCCCCGTCTTTACCTCATCAGCGCGCAAAGTCCCCGGCTCGGACACCTGCCGCAGCAAGGCCCGCAGCCCGTCCAGCGTGTCAATCTCGGCCACACCCTTGTCCTGCCGCCAGCGCAGCATGCGCGGAAAGCGCAGGGCGATGCCGGATTTGTGGCGCGGGCTGGCCTGTATGCCCTCGAACCCGATCTCGAACACCAGTTCCGGCACCACCCGGCGCACCGGGCCGAAGCGTTCCACTGTGTGCTTGCCGACCCAGCGGGTGATCGCCGCGAATTCCACGTCGGTCAGGCCGGAATAGGCCTTGGTGAACGGCACCAGATCATTGCCGTCGCGGACCGCAAAGGTGAAATCGGTGAACAGGTTGGCCCGCCGCCCGTGGCCCGCCTGCGCATAGAGCATGACTGCATCCACCGTGAACGGGTCCAGCTTCCATTTCCACCAGTCGCCGCGCTTGCGCCCGGTGTGATAGGGCGATGAGAGCCGCTTGAGCATCAACCCCTCGGCCATCCGGTCGCGCGCCAAGCCGCGCGTCGCGGTCAGCGCAGCCCAATCCCCAAGGGCTGCGGGAGAGGGGGACAGCGGCAGACCGGCGGGCAGGGCGGCCAGCATCGCCTCCAGCCGGGCGCGGCGCTCTGACAGCGGGGCCGCGCGCAGATCCACCCCGCCGTCTTCCAGCAAGTCATAGGCCAGAAAATGGCCCGGCACCTCGGCCAGCAGCTTTTTCGGCACGGTCTTGCGCGCAATGCGTTTTTGCAGGGCGGCAAAGGGCAGGGGGGCATCGCCGCCCCAGGCCACGATTTCGCCGTCCAGCACGGTGCCCGGCGGCAGGTGATCCTGCAAAGGCGCGAATTCGGGAAAGCGGTCGGTGATCAGATCCTCCCCCCGGCTCCAGATCGCAAAGGCGCCGGGGCGGGCGATGATCTGGCCCCGGATACCATCCCATTTCCACTCTGCCAGCCAGTCCGCCGCCGGGCCAAGGCTGTCGGGCGCGGCCTCCAGCGGGCTGGCCAGCGCAAAGGGATAGGGGCGGGCCGCGCCCTCGGATCCTCCCTCTTCGGTCAGGTCGGCAAAGCGGGTGCGGGCCGGGTCCCAGTCGCCCATCAGCCGATGCGCCATCACCGCCTCTTCCACCCCGGTCGCCTGCGCCAGCGCCCGCGTCATCAGCCCCCGGCTGACCCCCATGCGAAAGCCGCCGGTCAGGAGCTTGTTGAACAAAAACCGCTCCTCCGGCCCCAGCCCGGCCCAGACCGAGGTGACATAGGCCCGCCGCTCGGCCTCTGGCCGCCCGGTCAGCGCGATCAACGCCCGCAGGGTGGCATCCAGCGTCGGGTCGGTTTCGTGTTCTGCGCGGGGCAGCAGATGGGCGATGGTTTCGGCCAGATCACCGGCAATGTTGTAGGATTCCTCGAAGAGCCACAGCGGCACTCCCGCCGCCTCTGCCGCCCAGGTGCGCAATTCGGTGGCATTGACCGCCCGCTTCGGGCGACGGCCCGACAGCAGGGCGATGGTCCAGACCCGGTCCGCCTCGGGTGCTGTGCGGAAATAGGCGGTCAGGGCGGCGGTTTTCTCGCCGGTCTTTGTGGTGGCGTCCATCGCGTTGAACAGGGCGGCGAAACGCTTCATGCCAAGTCCGCCTCCGACGCCGTTTCGGCCTCATCGCCGCCGAATTCTGTCTGCACGATGCCAGCCTCATAGCCCTGTTCCTCCAGCCAGCGCCGGAACGGGGTGGTGTAGCCATGGGTGACAAACACGCGCTCTGCGCCGGTGGCGTGGATGGCGGTGTTCAGGCCGGGCCAGTCGGCGTGGTCCGAGATCACAAAGCCGGTGCCAAAGCCCCGGCGACGGCGGATGCCGCGCAGCGCCATCCAGCCGCTGGCAAAGGCCGCCGAGGCCGGGCCAAAGCGCCGCGCCCAAGGGGTGCCAAGCGCCGAGGGGGGTGCAATGATCAGCGCGCCGGGGTGCGATTTCGCGTCAATCCCAGCGGTCACGCGGATCGTGGGCGGTAGCCGATACCCCTGATCGCGCAGGATGCGGGTGGTCTCTTCGACCGCGCCATGCGTCAGGATCGGCCCGGCCTCGGGCAGCATCGTCATCAGCCGCTGCGCCTTGCCCAGACCATAAGCCGCCAGAATCGACGCCCGGCCCTCGGCGGCATTGGCCTGCCACCACGCCGCCAGCTGCGCAGCGACAACCGCTTGCGGCTGCCAGCGAAACAGCGGCAGGCCAAAGGTGCATTCGCTGATAAAGGTGTGACAGGGCACCGGCACGAACGGCTCTGACAGCCCGTCATCCTCGACCTTGTAATCGCCTGACACCACCCAGACCTCGCCGCCACGCGCCACCCTGATCTGCGCCGATCCCGGCACATGGCCTGCGGGGTGAAAGCTGACCTCAACCCCGCCGATCTGCCGGGTCTCGCCATAGCCGATGCCCTCGGCGGTGATCTGCCCCAGTCGGTGCCGGATCACCGGCAATGCCTGATGGGTGCACAGATAGTGACCATGGCCCCACCGCGCATGGTCGCTGTGGCCATGGGTGATCAGCGCCCGGTCCACGGGCCGCCACGGGTCGATGTAGAACCCGCCCTCGGCGCAATAGATGCCGCGATCGGTAAAACTGAGCAATTGTGCAGACATGAGCAGAGCCTAGCACGTCCCCGTCCCTGGGAAAGGGTCACAGGACACATTTGCACTGCACAAAAAACGGGCGAATGTGCCCTATGCGGGCAGGAAATGCAGGCTCCCCCTTTCGCTGTTGGAACCGGGCTGATTAACTGGCGTTAAGGACCGGGGAACGGGGGCCGTAGTGACCAGCTATTTTAACGAGATGTACCAGGGCGACTCTGTGCGTGCGCCCTATGCGCGCCTGCAGAACTGGATGAACTCCATGCCCGCAGAATTGCGTCAGATGAAACAGGCCGAGGCCGAGGCGCTGTTTCGCCGGATCGGTATCACCTTTGCCGTTTACGGCGAAGGCGGCGATCCCGACCGGCTGATCCCGTTCGACATGTTCCCCCGGGTCTTTTCGGGCGCGGAATGGGCAAAGCTGGAGCGCGGCATCAAACAACGCGCGCGCGCGCTCAACGCCTTTCTGGTCGATGTCTATGGCCGGGGCGAGATTGTGCGGGCCGGGCGCATTCCGGGGCGTCTGGTCTATCTGAACGAGGCCTATGAAAAGGCGGTGGCGGGCTTTGTCCCGCCAAAGGGGGTCTACTCCCACATTGTCGGCATCGACCTTGTGCGCACCGGGCCGGATGAATTTTTCGTGCTCGAAGACAATTGCCGCACCCCGTCTGGCGTCAGCTATATGCTGGAAAACCGCGAGATCATGATGCGGATGTTCCCCGATCTGTTCCGCGAAAACCGGATCGAGCCGGTCGACAATTACCCCGAAATCCTGCGCCGGACGCTGGCCAGCGTTGCCCCGACGAAATGCGACCGCGAGCCGACGGTGGTGATCCTGACGCCGGGCCATTACAATTCTGCCTATTACGAACACTCCTTCCTCGCCGATCTGATGGGGGTGGAACTGGTCGAAGGCCAGGATCTGTTCGTCGAGGGCGAGTTCGTTTTCATGCGCACCACCGAAGGCCCGCGCCGGGTGGATGTGATCTATCGCCGTCTGGATGACGCCTATATCGACCCGCTGTGCTTCCGCCCCGACAGCATGCTTGGCGTGCCGGGGCTGATGGATGTCTACCGCTCCGGCGGGGTCAGCATCTGTTCGGCACCGGGGGCAGGGGTGGCTGATGACAAGGCGGTTTACACCTATGTCCCGGAAATGATCCGGTTTTATCTGGGCGAAGAGCCGATCCTGAACAATGTGCCGACCTGGCAATGCGGCAAGGCGGATGATCTGAAATACGTGCTGTCGCATCTGAACGAACTGGTGGTCAAAGAGGTCCACGGCTCGGGCGGTTACGGCATGCTGGTCGGTCCAAAGGCGACAGCGGATCAGGTAGAGATGTTCCGCGCCCGCATCACGGCCAACCCGAACAACTACATTGCCCAGCCCACGCTGGCGCTGTCCACCACGCCGACCTTTGTGGCCGAAGGCATCGCGCCGCGCCATGTCGACCTGCGGCCTTATTGCCTTGTCGGCGAGCGGATCGAGCTGGTGCCGGGCGGGCTGACCCGCGTGGCGCTGACCGAAGGGTCGCTGGTGGTGAACTCGTCGCAGGGCGGCGGGGTCAAGGATACCTGGGTGCTGGCGGAGTGAACAGAACATGCTGAGCAGAACCGCAGACAACCTTTTCTGGCTCGCCCGCTATCTGGAGCGCGCCGAAACCTCGGCCCGGCTGCTGGAGGTGGGCGCGCGCATCGCGCTGATGCCCTCGGCCGCGGGCTATCGCAACGAATGGGAATCGCTGCTGCATGCCAGCGGCACCGCCAACGGCTTTGCCAAGAAATACGGCGACGCCGTGCAGCGCAATCTGGAAAGCTGGTTCTTTTTCGACAGTGACAATGCGTCTTCGGTGATGTCCTGCATCACGGCGGCGCGCGAAAACGGGCGCATCGTGCGCACGGCGCTGACCACACAGGTGTGGGACGCGCTGAACACCGCGTTTCAGGAACTGCGCCAACTGGAGCGCCGCCCGCGCTCCGAGCTGGACCTGTCGCTGCTGACCGACTGGACCATGCGCAACACCGCCCTTGTGCGCGGCTCGATTGACGCGACCCTGCTGCGCAACGACGGCTGGGATTTCCTCAATCTGGGGTATTTTCTGGAACGCGCCGACAACACCGCGCGGCTGATGGATGTGAAATACTACGTCCTGTTGCCGCGTCTGGAATTCGTCGGCTCCGGGCTCGACAATTACCAATGGACCACGCTTTTGCGCGCGATGTCGTCGCACCGGGCGTTCCACTGGGCCTATGGCGGTGAAGTAACGGCGGCCAAGATCGCGCATTTCCTGATCCTCAACCCGCAGTGCCCGCGCAGCCTGATCACCTGTGTCGAAGGCATGACCAGCCATCTGGACCGGCTGGCGCGCGGCTATCAGCGCAAGACCTTTGCGCAGGAACGCGCCCGCAGCATTCAGGCCGAGCTGGCCGAGTTGCGGGTCGATGATATCTTTGAAGAAGGCCTGCACGAGTTTCTTACCCGGTTTATCGGCGATATGGCGCGGGCGGGGTCGGTGATCCGGGACTGTTATCTGAATGGGGATGTGCGCTGATGCTGCTGACGGTCAATCATGTCACCCGCTATTTCTATGACCAGCCGGTGCGCGGCGTGGTGCAAAGCCACCGGCTGATGCCGTCACAATGCGCCGGGCAAAAGATGCGCAGCTGGAAGGTCAGTGTCAGCGACGGCCAGATGGGCGGCGGCTTTCGCGACGGCGCGGGCGACTGGGTGCAGGGCTGGACCGTGCTTGGCCCGGTCAACGAGATCACCGTGCATGTGACCGGCGAGATCGAGACCTTTGATCAGGCCGGCGTGCTGCGCGGCCACAAGGAACTGACCCCGCCCGACTGCTATCTGCGCTCCACCCACCCGACCGAGGCCGATGCCGCCCTTGCCGCGCTGGCCGATGGCCTGACCCCGGCGCAAGACGCGTTGGCCGCAGCGCATCTGATCTCGGAACGGGTGTCGGATGCGATTGTCTACACAGCCGACACCACCAATGCCCACACCACCGCCGCCGAGGCGCTGGCACAGGGCACCGGGGTTTGTCAGGATCAGGCCCATGCGGTGATCGCCATCGCCCGCCACATCGGCCTGCCTGCGCGCTATGTCTCGGGCTATCTGCTGGTGGGCATTGATGGCGCCGCGCATGACGCGGCCCATGCCTGGGCCGAGGTGTTTATCGCCGGGCTGGGTTGGGTCGGCTTTGACCCCGCCAACCGCTGCTGCCCGGATGACCGCTACATCCGCCTTGGCTCTGGCCTCGATTCGCTGCATGCCGCGATGATCCGCGGCATCGCGCGCGGGCAGGGTGAAGAAAGTCTGGATGTCTCGGTCACCGTGCAGGCGACACAAACCCAGTCGCAAACCCAGCAATAGCGGAAAATTGGCGGTAGATTCCCTATTTCCGCCCCGCTTTTGCCACAGGCTCTGCGCAGCCTGTCGCTTGCGATAGGGTCGCAGGGGGTGAACCATGGCTTTGGCCTATGACTTTGATATTTTCGAGGTGATTCCGGAGAGCGGCTCGTCAGATCCGCAGCTTGATGGCTTTCTGTCTGATGCAGGTTTCAGGCCCGCGCGTGACCTTGCCACCGTGGCCCTGTTCCGTGATCCGCATACGGCACAGGCGCTGCGCGATTCTCCACCGGGCCTGCGCGACTATTTTCTGGCGTCCGGCTTCGGGCTCAACACCTATGCCTCCGGCGCGCCTCCGGGCCGCTATCCCGCCGGGGATGAGGCGGCGCGGCTGGCCCTGATCCAGCGGCTGGCCGACAATGCCCGGCACTACCCGTTGCCCCGGTCCGAAGGTGCTGCCGTTGCCGGTGATGCGTTCCGTCTGGAGTCCTTCCTCGCAGCCCTTGATGATTGCGAACCGCTCGATATGACCTGCAGCGATGTGCCCGATCACAGCCCACGCACCCTGCCACCAGTGCTTGAAGAAACCGACCCGATCGCCGATCCGGGGCTCGATACTGGCACGCCATTACAGCGCCGCAAGTTCTGGCAAAGCCGCTTTTTCCGCCTTGGCGCCGCCGCCGCGCTGGTGCTGGCGGTCATGCAACTGGCCGGTGGCCCGGCCCTGACCGCGCTGGCCAGCCTGTAAGCTGTGTTGCCGCAGGGACGGGCTGCACGTTCGCCCTTTCCATCCCCGCGCGCGGCAAGTAGCGTTCCGGCCTGAGTCTTGGGGGCGTGAATATGACCTATTGTGTCGGGCTGTTGCTGAACGAAGGCATGGTGCTGTTGTCGGATACGCGCACCAATGCGGGGCTCGACAACATCGCCACCTATCGCAAGATGTTCCACTTTGAAGATCCGGGTGAGCGGATCATCACCATCGTCACCGCTGGCAGTCTGTCGGTGACCCAGACCACCATCGCCCGCCTGCGCGAAGCGGTGGAGGACAAGGATGCAACCCCTGATACCTCGGTCATCTTGGCCCCCACCATGCTAAAGGTCGCCGAGATCGTCGGCAATGCGCTGGCCACGGTGCGCCGCGAGATCGACGAAAAACTGTCGATGGCGCAGGGCGCCAGTGCCACGATGATCGTGGCCGGGCAGCGCAAAGGCGGTGCGATGCGGATGTTCCTGATCTATCCCGAGGGTAATTTCATCGAAGCCACCGAAGACACGCCTTTCCTCCAGATCGGCGAGCACAAATATGGCAAACCGATTCTCGACCGGGTGGTAAAGCCAACCACCTCGCTCAGCGACGCGCAAAAGGCAGTGCTGCTGTCGATGGATTCCACCCTGCGTTCCAACCTGTCGGTCGGCATGCCGCTTGATCTGTGCGTGATCCAGGCCGACGAGTGCAAGATCGGCACCCTGCGCCGGATCGAGGCGGGCGACGAATCCTTCCGCAACATGAGCGACGCCTGGTCCCACGCGCTGCGCGAAGGCTTCAGCCAGATCACGATCTGACCCAGTTTCCCCCGGCCATTGCTGCTTTCCAAATACTCCCGCGCGGAGCGCATTCCGAACGTGCCGCCACGCGCGGGATCAGATCGCAGTGCTGACGGCCTCAGCGATGCTGATCGAACAACGCGGCGGTCAGGTCGTAAAACCGCCCCCGATGCGCCGGTGTTTCCATCGGCACCTCATGCTCTGCGCCCTGAAACAGCTCCAGCCGTCCGTTGCGCCAGCCCGCCATGCGCAGATAGACCGGGCCGGTGTCCACCACCTTTTCCGACGTGCCAAGCGCGGTCAGCGCCGGCATGTCCGGGGCAGGGGCCAAGGCCATATCGCGGCATTCCACCAATGCGGCATGCAGCCAGCCCATGCTTGGCCCGGCCAGCGCCAATTCCGGGCGCGCTGTCACCTGCCGCTTCATATAGCGCCACATCTCCGGGTCAGTGGTCAGGACATTTCCGCCAAACTCAGCCTCCAGAACATAGCTCTTGCCGGTGGTGCTGGGGGCAAAGCGATGCGCCTGCCCGAACCAACCGGACATCTGCGCAATGGGCTGCGCAAAGGGCCGCATCCAGGCCGCCATCGCAATCCCCCACATCGGGGCCGAGAACGATGCCGCCTTGACGGGAATACCGCGCATCAACGACCGCAGGGCAATCGCGCCGCCCATCGAATGCGACAGCAGGTAATACGGCTCTGGCAGGCCAAGGCCACGGGCCAGTTCCAGCACCGCCTGCACATCCAGCTGATACTCCTGAAACCGGGTGACATGGCCCATCATCCGGTCGGGCAACATCCGGTCCGCCAACCCTTGCCCGCGCCAGTCTATCGCCACCGTCGCATAGCCGCGCGCCTGCAGATCGGCGGCGGCGAGGCCGTATTTCTCGACATACTCGGTGCGGCCGGGGAACAGCAGCACCGTGCCCTTTTCCCCAACCGGCCAGACCCCCGCCCGGATGCGCAGACCGTCTGATGTGGTCAGCCAGAAGGCCTCCCCCCCCTCCGGCCCGAGGGCGAGGTCCGCGTAAAACGGCGCGGTGGGGAACGCAGACTGGCTCACCCCAGAACCGATCCCAGCTTCATCGCCAGACCCATGCTGCCATCGACCGCCAGCTTGCCCTGCATAAAGGCCATGGTCGGGTTCAGATCGCCGTCCAGAATGCGTTTGAACACATCGGCGCTGGCGGTCATCGTCACATCGGCGGGTTCGTCGCCTGCACGCACCCCCTCCGGGTCCAGCATGATCGCGCCTTCGCCCTCGATCACGAATTTGGCGACGCCATCAAAACCGCCCGACAGCTTTTTCGACAGCACTTCGACGGCCTCAGTTACCACGGCGCTCATGTAAAATTCCTCTCTGCCTTGTGACGGCTTGGATATGGTGTTCCTGCGCCAATGCGCTACCATCATCATATGAAAGTTCATCATCGGTTTCTCAATCCTATCGTTGCGGCAGTTTCAGCAGTTTTTCTGCTGGCGGTGCCTGTCTGGGCAGAGGAACCGCTTGACGGGCTGTTTGACCGGCTGAAAACGGCCGATGACCGCGCCGCCGCCCGGCTGGAGCGGGAGATCTGGAACGAATGGTCCAAAAGCGGCTCTGCCGCGATGGACCTGTTGTTGCAGCGCGGCCGCGATGCCATGGCCGCAGGCAACACGGCAGAGGCGATTGATCACCTGACCGCGCTGACCGACCATGCCCCCGAGTTTGCCGAAGGCTGGAATGCCCGCGCCACCGCCTATTATCAGGCGCGCCAGCTTGGCCCTTCGGTGTCGGACATCGCCCGCGCGCTGACCCTCAACCCGCGCCACTTTGGCGCGCTGGCGGGTCTGGGCGCGATTTACGAAGAGCTGGACAATCCGCAACAGGCGCTGGAGGTGTACCGCGCCGCGCTGGCTATACATCCCAACCTGCGCGGCGTATCAGACAGCGCCAAGCGGCTTGAGGCAAAAGTCGCGGGCACCGATCTTTAAGGGCAGGGGTTAGGGCACAGCATGAGCGCGACCACGGGCCGGGTCACGGCGGTCCTGGGGCCGACCAACACCGGCAAGACCCATTATGCCATCGACCGGATGCTGGGCCACCGCACCGGGGTCATCGGCCTGCCTCTGCGCTTGCTGGCGCGCGAGGTCTATGACCGCATCGTCACCCTGCGCGGCCCCTCGGTGGTGGCGCTGGTGACGGGTGAGGAGCGTATCGTACCCGACCGCACCCAGTACTGGGTCTGTACGGTCGAGGCGATGCCGCTGGAGATCGGCGCGGATTTTGTCGCGATTGACGAGATCCAGCTTTGCGCCGACCCGGACCGGGGCCATGTCTTTACCGACCGGCTGCTGCGCGCGCGCGGGTTGCATGAAACCCTGTTTCTGGGGGCCGAAACCATGCGCCCTGCGATTGCCGGGCTGGTGCAGGGCGTGACCTTTCTCAAACGCGAACGCTTCAGCCAGTTGACCTATACAGGTTCGAAAAAGATAAGCCGGATGCCCCCGCGCAGCGCCATCGTCGGCTTTTCGGTTGAAAATGTCTATGCGATTGCCGAGTTGATCCGCCGTCAAAAGGGTGGCTGCGCGGTCGTCATGGGGGCGCTTTCCCCGCGCACCCGCAATGCGCAGGTGGCGCTGTATCAGAATGGCGATGTCGATTATCTGGTGGCCACCGATGCCATCGGCATGGGCCTGAACCTCGACATCAAGCACATCGCGTTTTCCGCCACCGCCAAGTTTGACGGCCACCGGATGCGCGGGCTGTACCCGCAAGAGCTGGCGCAGATCGCGGGCCGGGCCGGGCGGCACACCGAAAACGGCACCTTTGGCGTGACCGGCGACGCGCGGCCGATTGATGAAGACGTTATCGAGGCCATCGAAAACCACCAGTTCGCCCCGGTGCGCAAGCTGATGTGGCGCAATCATCAGCTGGATTTCGCCAATGCCGACCGCCTGATCCGCAGTCTGGAAGAGCACACTTCGAACGAATGGCTTACCCGCGCGCGCGACGCCGATGACGTGCTGGCGCTCAAGGCGCTGGTCGACATGGCCGAGGTGCGCGACCGGCTGACAAGCCCGAAACGCGTGCAATTGCTGTGGGATGTCTGCCGCATCCCCGACTTCCGTGGCTCATCAGACAGCGACCATGCGGGCCTGCTGGCGCGGATATTCGAATACCTCTGTGGCCGGGGTCTGGGCGGGGGCAGGGTGCCTTCGGACTGGATCGGTAAGGCCGTTGCCCGCATCGACCGAACCGATGGCGATATTGATGCCATTTCCAAACGGTTGGCGTATATTCGCACCTGGACCTATATTGCGCAGCGCAAAGGCTGGGTTGATGACGAAAGCCATTGGCGCGACGAGACGCGCGCTGTAGAAGACCGCCTGTCAGATGCGTTACACGCACGACTGACGCAGAGATTTGTAGACCGGCGGACAAGTGTGCTGCTTCGCCGGTTGAAACAGAAGGAGACCCTCGTGGCCGAGGTGAATGACAAAGGCGAAGTGACGGTAGAGGGCGAATTTGTCGGCAAGCTGGAGGGATTCCGGTTCCGGCAGGATGCCAGCACGTCGCCCGATGAGGCAAAGGTGATGGCGCAGGCCGCCGTTCAGGCGCTCAAGCCCGAATTCCACCTGCGGGCGGACCGTTTTTACAACGCGCCCGACACCGAGATGGATTTCACCGAACAGGGGGGCCTGATGTGGGGCACCACTGCGGTCGGGAAACTGGTCAAGGGGGCCGAGGCGCTGCGCCCGGCGGTCGAGGCCTTCGTCGATGACGAAGCCGGCTTCGAGGTTGCCGAAAAGGTGCGCCGCCGTCTGCAGCACTTTATCGACCGCAAGGTCGCGGCCCAGTTCGAGCCGCTGGCCGCGATGAGCCGGGACGAGACGCTGACCGGCCTTGCGCGCGGTTTCGCCTTCCGTCTGGTCGAGGGTCTGGGCGTGCTGCCGCGCGACGTGGTGGCCAATGATGTCAAGGAACTGGATCAGGAATCGCGCGGCGCCCTGCGCAAGCATGGCGTGCGCTTTGGCCAGTTCACCATCTTCCTGCCGCTGTTGCTGAAACCCGCGCCCACGCGGCTGCGGCTGGTGCTGTGGTCGCTGTGGAACGGGCTGGACGAGTTCCCCGAAAGCCCGCCGCCGGGGCTGGTCACCATTCCGAACATGGCCGAGGTGCCGAAATCGCATTACACGCTGGCGGGCTATCACCCGGCAGGCAACCGCGCGATCCGCATCGACATGCTGGAACGTCTGGCCGATATCCTGCGCCAGAAAGACAGCCGCGCCGGGTTTGAGGCGACGCCGGACATGCTGTCGATCACCGGCATGACGCTGGACCAGTTCGCCGATCTGATGGCCGGTCTGGGCTACAAGGGCGAAAAGGCCGAACGGGCCAAGGTCAAGGCGGCTGAACCCGTCGTGGTGCTGCCGCCGGTTGACCCTGACGCGCCGCAAAACCCGATTCCCGAAGAGGTGTCGGTCCTCGCGCCCGTGCCCGAAGAGCCCGCCGCAGAACCTGCCGCGCCCGAGATGGAGTCGTTCTACACCTTCACCTGGGCCCCCAAGCCCCGCAACGCCCGTCCCGAGCGCGGCCCCCGCCCGCAAGGCGAGCGGCGCGAGCGTCCGCAAGGCGACCGTCCACAGGGCGACAAGCCTCAGGGGGATCGGCCACAAGGTGAGCGTCCGCAGGGGGATCGTCCCAAAAGCGACCGCCCGAAAACCGACCGCCCGCGTGGCGACAAACCGCAGGGCGACCGTGGGCCGCGTCCGCAGGGCGACGGCAAGCCCTATGGCAAAGGCGACCGTGGCAAGGGCAAGGGCGACCGCCCCGACCGCAACGACAACAACAAGCCGCGCCAGTTCGAGGCCCGCCCGCAGCGTGCCGACAAACCGATCGACCCTGACAACCCCTTTGCCGCGCTGCTGGCGCTGAAGGGCAAGGTCTGAGGCTTGGCCGGGCCGGGGGCGAAACCCGCGCCCGGTATCCAGCCGCGCCTGCGGCTGGACAAATGGCTGTGGCAGGCGCGGTTTTTCAAATCGCGCGGCCTGTCTGCCGATGTGGTCGAAAGTGGCCATTGCCGGGTCAACGGCCAGCGCACCAAGAAACCCGGCCATGGCATCTGCATCGGCGACGTGCTGACCTTTGCCCAAGGCAAGCAGATCCGGGTGATCAAGGTGCAGGCGCTTGGCCTGCGCCGTGGCCCCGCCGACGAGGCGCAAGAGCTTTATCTTGACCTCGACCCCCAAGCGGCGCCAGAGGCGCTTGAATGATCCGGGCGCTTGCTCTAGCTAGTGACCCGACCAATCCAAGGGCTTGATCCGATGACTTATGTGGTGATTGATAACTGCATCGCCTGCAAATACACCGACTGCGTCGAAGTCTGTCCGGTGGACTGCTTCTATGAAGGCGAAAATATGCTGGTCATTCATCCCGATGAATGCATCGACTGCGGTGTGTGCGAACCAGAATGTCCGGCAGACGCGATCCGCCCGGATACCGAGCCGGATATGGATGAATGGGTGTCGTTCAACCGCAAATATTCGGAAATGTGGCCGGTGATCACGGTGCGCAAAGACCCGCTGCCCGAAGCCGAGGCGCGGGATGGCGAAAAAGGCAAGCGCGACAAGTATTTCTCCGAAGCCCCGGGCGAAGGTAGTTAACGCCTTATTCCGGCCCGATTCGGCACATGAGCCATGCCGAATCGGCATGGCTCACGAAAATCCAATGATTTCAGTGCAAGTTAGCTGCTCGCCGCCGTTTTGCGGCAGTTGGAATCAGGTGAAATTTGTGATATACAATCGTTACAAATAATCATGGACGCCTGACCCCCCGCTCAGAGCTGCTCGCCTGAGGTGGGAATTCTAGTGACAAAGCCATCGCATCGCCGGGCCTGATCAGGTCCGGGCGGTTCTTTTGTCGCCAGACGGCCTCCGCTATTAGGAAGCGACTGAATGACCAAGTCCAAAAGACCCGAGTTCCGCCCGAATGAATTCGTTGTATATCCCGCTCATGGCGTGGGCAAGATCATGTCCATTGAAGAGCAGGAAATCGCCGGATTCAAGCTGGAGCTGTTCGTCATCACCTTCGAAAAAGACAAGATGACGCTGCGGGTTCCCACCCACAAGGCCACCGAAATCGGCATGCGCGCGCTGTCCGCCCCCGATGTGGTGTCCAAGGCGCTGGACACGCTGAAGGGCAAGGCCAAGGTCAAGCGGGCGATGTGGTCGCGCCGTGCACAGGAATATGAGCAAAAGATCAACTCCGGTGATCTGATGGCCATTGCCGAAGTGGTGCGCGACCTGCACCGCAGCGATGACCAGCGCGAACAATCCTATTCCGAGCGTCAGCTGTATGAGGCCGCGCTGGAGCGTCTGACCCGCGAAGTCGCCGCCGTGTCCGGTGTCGATGCCGGCTCCGCCGCCAAGACCGTCGATGATGTTCTGGTCAGCCGTGCCGCCTGATCCACGTCTGTTCTGACAGAAAACGGCGGCCCCATGGGCCGCCGTTTTTCATTCCAGCATCGCCGCCGCCGCTGACAGCGCCGCCAGCCACGCCATCTGCTGGCTGGCCCCCAGAATATCCCCGGTCTGTCCACCGATCCGCGCCCGCGCCAGCAGCGCCACCGCCAGCCCCGCCGCCGCCGCCGCCACGGCCATCGCAGCGCCCACCAGTCCGAGCGGTGCCGCGATCAGCAAGGCCAGAGCCGCCGCCACCAGCGCCACCATGACCGGCGGCTGCCCGAGCGAATGCGACAGCCCGCCGTTCCGCGCTTGGGGCAACAGCGCCATGATCAGCGCCATCGGCGCGCGTGACAACGCCGCCGCCGCTACAATCGCAGCATGGGCCCCGATACTCAGCAGCACCCCAAGCGCGGACCACGCCGCCAACGTCACCAGCAGCAGCGCCAAGGTGCCATAGCTGCCGATATGGCTGTCTTTCATGATCTCCAGCCGCCGCTCGCGGGTCCAGCCGCCGAACAGCCCGTCGGCAGTGTCGGCCAGCCCGTCCTCATGCAATGCGCCCGTGGCCATGGCCCCCACCGCCAGCACCAGCGCCGCCGCCAGCCCGACCGGCAGGCCCGCCGCCATCGCCGCCCAGCCTACGCCCGTCGCCAGTCCGCCAATCACCAACCCCACCAAGGGCCAGACCCAGCACGACTGCGGCCGGTGGTGTCGGGTCTGGGGAAACGGCAAGCGGCTCAGCAGGCCAAAGGCCGAGGCCAGATCGGCCAGAATCCACACCGGCCTGTCGCGTTTAATGGTCATCGCGTCCCTTCCCGGCTGGAAACTCCTGCGCCCAGTCTGTAGCCAAGGCCCCAACACCTTGCAACGCAGGAACCTGACATGACCGCGCCGTTTCCCACGCTCGACAGCTTTCGCGCCGTTCTTGCCGCGCAACCCGCGCCCGACGCCACCGCAGGGGCCGCCGCTGCGGCGCGCAACGGGCAGTTGACCAAGCCGCCTGGCTCTCTGGGCCGGCTGGAGGATCTGGCGATATGGCTGGCGGGCTGGCAGAGCAGGGAGCGGCCGCAAGCCAGTGCGCCACAAGTGGTGATCTTTGCCGGAAACCACGGTATTGCCGCGCGCGGGGTCTCCGCCTTTCCGCCCGAGGTGACGGTGCAGATGGTCGCCAACTTCCGCCACGGCGGCGCAGCGATCAACCAGTTGTGCCGCGCTTACGGCGCGTCGATGACCGTTCACGCGCTCGATCTTGATCGGCCCACTGCCGATTTCACCGCAAGCCCGGCGATGACCGAGGCCGAGGTTATCGCCGCTCTGACCACGGGCTGGAATGCGGTTGATCCGAAAGCCCACCTGCTGGTGACCGGCGAGATGGGCATCGGCAACACCACCTCTGCCGCCGCCATCGCCGCCGCTCTGCTGGGCGGCGCGCCCGAGGATTGGGTGGGGCGGGGCACCGGCGTGGATGACCACGGTCTGGCCCGCAAGGCCGAGGCGGTGCGGACCGGCCTTGCCACCCATGCCGCCGCGCTGTCAGATCCGCTGCAGGTGCTGCGCTGCCTTGGCGGGCGCGAGATTGCAGCCATGGCAGGGGCCATCGCCCGCGCGCGGAGCGAACGGATTGCTGTGGTGCTGGACGGATTCATCTGTTGTGCGGCCGCACTGGTGCTGGAGCGGGCGCAACCCGGTGCTCTGGACCATTGCCTCGCCGGTCATATCAGCGCCGAAGCGGGCCATGGTCGTTTGCTTGACGCTCTGGGCAAACAGCCGCTGTTGAACCTTGGCCTGCGTCTGGGCGAAGGATCGGGTGCAGCGCTGGCGCTGGGTGTGGTTCAGGGGGCGGTGGCCTGCCATTCCGGCATGGCCACCTTTGCCGAGGCGGGGGTCAGCGGGGCGTGACCCCGCTGCTTGCCGGTCAGCCCTTTGGCATGCTCAGGGCCAGCATCCGCCCGCCCTTTTGATAGCGCACTTCGGATGCGGTGATCGCCTGCACCCGACCGCCGTCGATATTG
Source organism: Pseudotabrizicola alkalilacus (assembly GCF_003443995.1). Taxonomy (GTDB): domain Bacteria; phylum Pseudomonadota; class Alphaproteobacteria; order Rhodobacterales; family Rhodobacteraceae; genus Pseudotabrizicola; species Pseudotabrizicola alkalilacus. Next base: position 117,317 of record NZ_QWEY01000007.1, on the reverse strand, counting down.
TCGCCGACCCGCACCTTGCGGTAGCGGCCATTGGGCTGACGCACCAGCGCATAGCGCTTGGACTGGGTGCCATAGACCCCGATCAGGTTGATTTTGCCCAGATTGATCGCATTCGCAAAGGTCGCCTGTTTGGCCACATTCGCCTTGGTCGGAATGCGCGGCGCAGCCGAGGCCACTTCGGGCTCGTCATCCGCCTCATCCGCCTCGACCCGTGACCGCGCCGCAGGGGCAGCGGTCGAGGCAGAGGCCAAAGCCTCCGGTTCGGCCCGGCGGGTGGCTGCTGCGACCGCAGCTTCGACCGCGCGGCTCATGTCGCGCGGGCGTGGGGCAGGGACGCGCGACACCGAAACCGCCAGCGGGCTGAGGCTCGCGTCATCGGCATTGGCCACAGCCGCCTCTGCCACAGCCATATTCACCGCAAGCGATGCCGCTTCGGATGCCTGCCGCGCTGACTCACCTGCTGCCAGAATGGCTTGCGGGCGCAAGCGTGGGCGCAGACTGGCAAAGCGGCTGTCTTCGGCAGGGGCGAGCGAGGCATCGTCGTCACTTACGGCCTCCGGCGCCAATCCTGCGGGCCGCAGACGCGGACGCGCAGCGGACAAGGCCGGATCGGCGGCAAAGGTTTCCGAAGGTTGCAATGCGCCATCCGCCGCAGCCGGTCCGGCCTCTGGGGTGACAGCCTGTGCCACAGCATCGGTCACTGCCGCCGTAACAGACTCAGCCGCAGGAACAACCGTTTCAGCCGGGGCGAGCGCGGCTTGCGCGGCAGGCGGGCGGGGCGGTGGCACGCGGGCGGGCTTGCCCGCCACCAGCATCACGCCTTCGGGGGTCAGAATGCCCTCAGCAGTCGGCACGATACGACCGTTTTCGTCAAACTGATAGACCGTGCCAAAGGGCGGTGGCGGCATCTGTTCGGCCGGGGGCGAATCGCCACGGGCGGCAGGCGCGGTCAGCAGCAATGGATCACTCAACGCGGGCGGTGCATCCATTCCGGCCAGAAAAATCTCATCCTGCGCCGCCGGATCAGGCTGGGTGGCCGCGGCCAGAACATCCTGCACCCCGGTTTGCGGCGCGGGCCCGGCAGGGACGTCTGCGGCAACCTCATCCGGCACAACCACCTCTGGGGCAGCCACCTCGGCGAGGGCTTCCTCCGTCGTGTCCGGTTCCAGATCAGCAAGGTCGACATTCACCGGCAGATCGGCAGGCTCCTGAACATTGGCCTGAAGCGCGCCCTCGTCGCCGGGCATCTGACCATCGGCAATCGCCTCGTCATCATACCCTGCTTCGAACCCGGCAACCTCCATCTCATCCGCCGCATCATCCGAGCGGGTCAGGTAAAACGACGACCAGGCCGCAACAATCGCCAGCAACAACAGCAGGATGCCGGTCAGGATCAACCCCAGATAGCGCGGCTTGCCTCGCTGGGGCATGCCGCGCGCGCTCAGCCCCTTGGCGAGCGCATCGGGTGATACGGTCTTCTGCCGCGCCAGCGATTGCGCCGCAGCGGAAATGCTGGCCTTGGCGGGCGAGGCGTCCAGCGGGGCCGCAAGGGTTGACACCGGAGCCAGCGTCGAAGCGACGACTGCGGGTTTTACCCCGCTCGTCGCAGTCTGGGGGGCAGCGTTTGGCACAGGCTTTTTCTTGCGGGTGCCGGGAATGCTGGGCGCAGTGACCATGTTGCCAAGGCTGCGCAGGCCCTTGCTGGCCTTGTTCATCACTGAAGCAGGCGGCGACGGCGGATCGCCCGGCATCCGGCTGGGCGGTGGCAGCGGATCGTCATAGCTGAATTTCGGCACCGGACGCGCCGCAGCGGGCCGGTCCACCAGTGGTTTGGCCGCTGGCGCTTGCCCTGCGCCTGATCCTGCCGCCGGGCCAGTGGACGCGCCAACCGACCGCGTGGCGGACAGCGCTGCAGGTCGCGCAGCGCCGGTTTCGGGTCGGATTTCGGGCCGGGCCGCCAACGGAGCAGCGGCCCCCAGCGGGCGGGCCGCACCCTCTGCCGGTCGGCGGGTGGAAAACGCCATCATCGCCGCCGAAGACAGCGGCGGCAGGTCATCTGCGCCCGATCCGGAAAGATCAGGTTTGCCCATCTCGGGCGTCCGCGTATCCGGCTTTACCGGCTCCGCTTTGGCAAAATCCTGCGCAGACCGCGCAGCAACGGGCGCACTCGCCTCATCGCCTGCATCCTCTTGCGGCACGTCAACCGCCATCGGTGCCTCGGCCTCATCCTCAGCGGCAACATTTACCGGCGACGCCATTGTGGTGCGGGGCCGCACCGGATCAAAGGCCGGGGGCAGCGGCGAAGGCGGTGTTGCAGGCTCGCGGTACGGCTGCGGTATCGGGTCTGATACCGGCATTGGTTCCGGAGGTGGGGCGGGCACCGGGGGCATTGGCGGCGCAGGTGCTGGTTCAGGCGCCGGGATTTCCACCGGCGTTTCCGGCACGGGCGTCTTTGGACGATAAGGCTCCGGCACCTCAGGGGCGGGCGGTGCAGGAATGGGATCTGCGGGGGCAGGTGGTGCCGGGGCAGGAACTTCAGGCTCGGGTGTAACAGGCTCTGGCACCTCGGGCTCCGGCTGTGCCGGTTCCGGCAGATCCGGTGCAGGTACTTCCGGCTCCGGTGCGACAGGGTCCGGCAACTCCGGCGCGGGTGTAACGGGCGCAGGTACTTCCGGTTCGGGCACCTCCGGGTCGGCCTTATCGGAGGCAGCACCCTGTGCCGTCCCCTCAATCGCGGCTTCCGCCTGAGACATCTCGCGCGCGATGATCGTTACCGGCTCGGCATCTGCTTCGACCTGCTCGCCACCTGTCAACAGGCTGGGGGCGAGCGCTGAAGGACCAAAGAACGGTTCCTTGTCAAACCCGCGCTCGGGATTGGCGACAAAGGACAACGGGTTGAACCGATGCTCGGTCGCAAAACCCTCGGCCTCGGCCAAGGTCTCGCGCGCGACAACCGCCACCGTGACGGTCGGGCCGTCCCCCATCCAGTCATAAGCCAGCTCGTCCAGCGCATAGGGCGTGCGCCCGTCCAGCGCCGCCTCGATCTGCGCGCGGCGGCTGGTGTCATCCGGTCCGGCGGCCTCAACCTCCAGATACAGGATCTGCGACTCGGGGATGATCAGCTTTGTGGTGATCCCCTTTGGCGACAGACCCAGCGCGGTGGAGCGCAGATAGTCCAGCGCCGCCCCCATATCCGGGTCGTCAAAGGCCACGGTTCCGACATCCAGCCAACCCCGAGACGTCCGGTGCAGGAGCGTGATGCCGTCTTCGGTCAGATTAAGGGCAAAACTCGGTTTCATGTCCGGCATCTAGCATGAGGAAACAAGGTGCGGGAACCGTTCCTTGCGGGCTAAGTCTTTCCTACAGCAGCTTTCCGCCGAAGGGAAGAAAAAGCCCCGTGATCGCCAAGGATCGGCTTGCGGCCCGCGTTCCATGTCTGGAAACTGATCGCACCAATTGGAGAAGACACCATGCGTATCCTGCAAGCCGCCCTGATCGCTTCGCTCTTGTCGGCCACGGCCCTCACCAGCGCCTATGCCCAGACCCAGACCCCACCCGCCCCCCAGATCACCGTGACCGGCGAGGGCGTCATTGATGGCATTCCCGACATCGCCACCCTGTCGCTGGGCGTGACCACCACCGGCGACACCGCTGCCGCCGCGATGGCCGCCAATACCGAAGGGCTGAACGCGGTGATGGCCCGGCTGAAAGCGGCTGGCGTCGCTGACCGCGACATGCAGACCACTAATCTGTCGATCAACCCGAACTGGACCGGCTATGACAGCGGCCAGCGTCAGCGCATCGATGGCTACACCGCCTCGAACCAGCTGACCGTGCGGATTCGCGACCTTGCCGGTCTGGGGCAGGTGCTTGACGCCGCCATTCAAGATGGGGCCAACACCTTGAACGGGTTGAGCTTTGGCCTGTCCGAGCCGCGCCCGGCGATGGACGCCGCCCGCAAGGCCGCCGTCGAAGATGCCCGCGCCCGTGCCACGCTGCTGGTCGAAGCCGCCGGGGCCACCCTCGGCCCGATCGTGTCGATCGCCGAGGGCGGCGGCTACATGCCACCGCAACCGATGTTCCGCCAATCCGCCGATGCCGCAGGCGCGGTGCCGGTGGCTGCGGGCGAAGTCGCCACCACCGCATCGGTGACCGTGGTGTTCGAGATTGCCCAGTAACCTCTGACGCGTCGCCGGGCGCGCGCTTCATAGCGCGCCCGGCAGATTTCGTTTTGTTTCAGGCGGTTGCCCCCTGTGTCGCCTTGTCCATCGCCTGATCCAGATCGGCGATGATATCGGCCAGATCCTCGATCCCGATCGAGACCCGCACCACGTTCGGCGCCGCCCCTGCCTTGACCTGATCCGCCTCGGACAGCTGGCGGTGGGTGGTCGAGGCCGGATGGATGATCAGGCTGCGGGTGTCGCCCAGATTGGCGACATGGCTGAACAGCTTCAGACTGTCGATCAGCTTGACGCAGGCATCATAGCCGCCCTTCAGCCCGAAGGTGAACAGCGCGCCCGCGCCCTTGGGGCAGATCCGGGGGATACGGCCCGCATAGGGGCTGCTCTCCAGCCCGGCATAGGTAACCATCTCGACGCGCGGGTCAGCCTCCAGCCATTTGGCCACCGCCATAGCGTTCTCGACATGCCGCTGCATCCGCAACGACAGCGTTTCGATCCCCATCAGCGTGTAATGCGCGCCCTGCGGGTTCATCGTCATGCCCAGATCGCGCAGGCCCACGGCGATGGAGTGGAAGGTAAAGGCCATCGCGCCGAGCGCGGGGTGAAAGGCGAGGCCGTGATAAGCAGGCTCGGGTTCGGACAGGGACGGGAACTTGCCGCTCGCAGACCAGTCGAACTTGCCCGAATCAACCACCACACCGCCGGTCACGGTGCCATTGCCGGTCAGGTACTTGGTCGCCGAATGCACCACCAGCGTCGCGCCATGCTCGATCGGCTTGCACAGCCAGGGCGTGGCGGTGGTATTATCTACGATCAGCGGCAAGCCCACACGGTCAGCAATGGCGGCAATCGCGTCCAGATCGGTGATATAGCCGCCCGGATTGGCAATGGTCTCGCAGAAAATCGCGCGGGTGTTGTCATCCACCGCCGCCTCGACCGCCGCCAGATCGTCGAAATCGACGAACTTGGCCGTCCAGCCAAAGCGCTTGATGGTCTGGCTGAACTGGGTCAGCGTGCCGCCATAGAGCCGGGTCGAGGCGACAATGTTCAGCCCCGGCCCCATCAGCGGGAACAGCGCCATCAGCTGCGCCGCATGGCCCGATGAGCAGCAGATTGCCCCGGCCCCGCCCTCCAGCGCGCAGACCCGGTTCGCCAGCGCCGACACGGTCGGGTTGGTCAGGCGCGAATAGATATACCCGACCTCCTGCAGGTTGAACAATTTGGCCGCGTGATCCGCATCGCGGAATACATAGGCGGTGGTCTGGTAAATCGGCACCTGCCGCGCGCCGGTGGCCGGATCGGGCTCGGCCCCTGCATGAATCGCCAACGTGTCAAAGCCGTAGCCGGGTGTGTCGGTCATCTGGTGTCCCCCCTTGATGGTTCCGGCGGAACGCTAACGGGGATCGCGGCAACCATCAACCGCTGCTCTGCGCGCAGATCTCACAATACAGCCCCTGCATTGCTGCTTTTGAAATACTCCCCGCGGAGCGTCCGGCAGCGGCCGCAGGAGCCTCCGGCGGGAGTATTTCAAAAGCAGCAATCGCAAGAGATCAGCGCAGCCACAGGCCTTCGCGCTTGAGCGTATTGCGGATCACCTGTTCGCGGCGCGGCAGGTTTGCGCGGTCAAACAGCGCGCGGGCGCGGCGGCCCTGATTCTGGTAGACCATGGCCTTGACCGGGGCATAGTCGCGCAGCACCCGACGCAGCGGTTGGTCTTTGGCCACCGCCTCCAGCACCTCGACCGCACGGTCGCTTTCGCGGGCGTAGAGCAGCGGCAGGGTGCGGTAGTGGCAGGTCACATCGCCATCCAGCCCCGCAAGGCCGGGGCCGGGCCGTCCGCCGCCAAAGGAGTGGATCACCAGCGGCAGCGCCACCTGATCCAGCCAGGGGTCAAGCTCCTGCAGCACCAGTTCGGACGGGCGGTCATTGCGGATGGATTTCGCATAGGACAGAAAACGCGCGCCAAAGCGGCGGGGGCTGTCGTGAAAGAACCAGCCGGCGTTGAAATACAGATAGCGTTGCCAGTATTCATCCGGCTGGCTCAGATCAAGCGAGGCGGCAAAATCCAAGCCAAAGCGGTCATAGAGCGATTTCCAGATCTCCCCATAGCCCGGCCCGTAAAGTTCCAACCGGGGCCAGGTGCCTTCGCGCCGCAGGCTGGCCGAGGGGCGGGTGAAGTCCAGCGCCAGCGTGGCCAGATCGCCGGTGATCAGGGTGTCGGTGTCCAGAAACAGAAACGGCGAGTCGGGCAAGGCAGCCAGCGCCTCGATCTTGTTGCCATAGGGGTAATCCTGCCCGAACACCTGCGAGTCGAACGGCACGATCGTGGCGCCCAGCCCTTCCAGCGCCGCGCGGGCGGCGGCACTCATGCGCGGGTCGCTTTTCCACAGCGGCCCCGGTTGCGGCTCGCAGATCACCAGCTGGCCTGTAAATTCCGGGTTGGTCAGCCGCAGCGAGCCTGCCAGCAGGATCGCCTCATATTGCAGGCGACCGGCCTGGCCGATGGCCATCAGGGTGACAACGTGGCGCTTTTTCGGGCCGGGGTCGGGCATCATTCTTCCCGTAGACTGCTTTTCATCTGTCTAGCGGGATTTCCGGCATCGGGAAAGCCCGCCCCGCACCGTCGCAGCGGCGGCCATTTTGAGAATCGTTCGCAATTAGATTGACATTGCGACTAATTCGCATAAATTGAGACTGACAAGGACAACACGCAGGAAGTATTGCTATGCTGGCGCGACGCACGTTTCTGGGGCTGATAGCCGGGGCCTTTGCCCCACGCCTCGCCTTTGCCGATACCCCGTCCATCGTGGCCACCACCGGGATGATCGCCGACGCCGCCCGCGCTCTGACCGGCCTGCCGGTGACCGCATTGATCGGGCCGGGGATGGACCCGCACGGCCACCGCCCGACGCGCAACGACATCCTGACCCTGTCGCGCGCCGATCTGGTGCTCTGGCACGGGCTGAACCTTGAGGCGCAGTTTGCCAAGCTGATGACGGGGCTGGCAGAGAAATCCACCGTTCTGGCAGTGGCCGAGACACTGCCTGCCGATGTGTTGCTGTCTGATCCGGCCTATCCCGACCGCCCCGACCCGCATATCTGGTTTGATCCCACGCTCTGGGCGCAGGTCACGCAAGCGATGGAGCTGACGCTCGCCGAATTTGCGCCCGATGTTGCGGCAAATGGCGTGGCCTACCGCGAGTCGATCACCGCCATCGGCTTTTATGCCAACAAGGTGCTGTCCACGATCCCGGCCGAATCCCGGCTGCTGGTCACCGCGCATGATGCCTTTGCCTATTTCGGCCGTGCCTTCGGGCTGGAGGTGGAGGGGGTGCAGGGCATTTCCACCGAATCCGAGGCCGGGCTGTCGCGCATCGCCGAACTGGTCGATCTGCTGGTCGACCGGCGCGTGCCGGCGGTCTTTGTCGAAAGCTCGGTCTCTGACCGCGCCCTGCGTGCGCTGATCGAAGGGGCGGCGGCCAAGGGCCACACCGTCCGCATCGGCGGCGAGCTGTTTTCGGATGCAATGGGGCCCGAGGGCAGCTATGAGGGCACATGGGTCGGCATGATGGATCACAACGCCACCACCATCGCCCGCGCGCTGGGGGGCGACGCACCGGAACGCGGCGCGCTGGGGGTGCTGGGCTCGGATGGCTGAGGATGCAGGGAGCACATGGCTGATGCAGGCCGGGGGTGACGCCGGACACAGGTGCGCCTTGCAGGTGCAGGGGCTGACCCTGCGCTACAATGATGTGCTGGCGTTGGATGGCGCGACCGCGCGCTTTCCCACCGGCAGCATGACAGCGATCATCGGCCCCAATGGTGCAGGCAAATCCACCTTTCTGAAATCGGTGCTCGGGCTGGTCGAGGCCGAGGGCGCGGTCAGCGCCTTTGGCGGCCCAGTCGCGCAGGCGATGCCCCGCATTGCCTATGTGCCGCAACGCGCGGCAGTGGACTGGAGCTTTCCGGTCCGGGTGATCGACGTGGTGCTGATGGGCTGCTACCGCAAAACCGGGCTGCTGGGCCGGATCGACCGTCGGATGACGGCGCATGCGATGGCCGCACTGGCCCGGGTCGGCATGCAGGATTTTGCCCGCCGTCAGATCGGGGCCTTGTCGGGTGGCCAGCAGCAGCGGGTGTTCTTGGCCCGCGCTCTGGCGCAGGGGGCAGACCTGTTCCTGCTGGATGAGCCCTTTGCCGGGGTCGATGCCGCCACGGAATCCGCGATCATTTCGGTGCTGAAATCGCTGCGCGACGGCGGGGCCACCATCATCGCCGTGCATCACGACCTGACCACCGTGGCCGCCTATTTTGACCGGGTTGTTCTGATGAACCGCCGCACGCTGGCCGAGGGTCCGGTGGCCGAGACCTTTACCCGCGACGCATTGGCGCAGGCTTACGGTCCCGCCCTGATGCTGGACCCGACCGGGAGCTCTGCCGTATGATCTGGCAGGCCCTGATGCTGCAAGGCGGGTACAACTCCGTTCTGGTCAGCCTCGGGGCTGCGCTCCTTGGCGCAGCTGCGGGGGCGGCGGGGGCGTTCCTGACCCTGCGCCGCCGGGCGCTGATGTCGGATGCGATGGCCCATGCCACATTGCCGGGAATCGGGCTGGCCTTTCTGGCGATGGTGAGCTTGGGCGGCGATGGCCGCTTTCTGCCGGGGCTGATGCTGGGTGCAGCCCTCACCGCTGGGGCGGGCCTGTGGGCGGTGCAGCGGCTGGCGCGCCAGATGCACGAAGATGCCGCCACCGGCGCGGTGCTGGCCAGCTTTTACGGCGCGGGCATTGTCATTCTCACGCTGATCCAAGGCCTTGGCACCGGCCGCCCGGCAGGGTTGGAATCCGTGCTCTTGGGCTCCACTGCCGGAATGCTGCGTGCCGACGCGCTGGTGATCGGCTTTGGCGGTCTGGCGGTCAGCCTGGCCCTCTGGGCGCTGCGTCGCCCCCTCGCCATGGTCGCCTTTGACCCGCTGCATGCAAGCATGATGGGCGTCAACCCGCGCCGGATGGATGCGGCACTGATGGCGCTGGTGCTGGCTGTCGTGCTGGTCGGGCTGAACGTGACCGGCCTGATCCTGATCGTGGCCCTGCTGGTCACCCCTGCCGTCACCGCCCGGATGTGGAGCACGACCGTCACCGGCACCGCCACGCTTTCGGCGCTGATCGGGGCCGCCTGTGGCTATGTGGGGGCCGCGATCTCGGCCTCGGTGCCCGACCTGCCCACCGGCCCGGTCATCGTGCTGCTGGCGGCGGGCGTCTTTGCGCTCACGCTGCTGATCCGGGGGCACCGCGATGGATGAATTCCTCTATCTCTCGCTGCCGCCGATGGTGATCGCCTCGCTTGCCGCTGTCGCCTGCGTGTTGCCCGGAAATTTCCTCTTGCTGTCGCGCCGCGCCATGCTGGGCGACGCGATGAGCCATGTGGTGCTGCCGGGCATTGTCGCCGCCTTCCTGCTGACCGGATCGGGCAGCGGCGTGGTGATGGGGGCAGGGGCCCTTGCCGCCGCAGGTCTCTCGGCCCTGCTGATCGAATTCGTCACCCGCCGCGCGCAGATGGAGCCGGGGGCGGCGATGGCCGTGGTCTTCACCGCGATGTTCGCGCTGGGTGTGGTGCTGTTGGAAACCACCGGCACCTCGGGCGTGCACCTTGATGTCGAACACGCGCTCTATGGCAATCTGGAAAGCCTGATCTGGCTGGGGGCCGCCCCGCCCGAGCTCTGGCGCCTGGCGCTGATCGCGGCGGGGCTGGGTCTGGCGCTGCGGCTGGTCTGGCGGCCCTTGGTGCTCGCCACCTTCGATCCGGTGTTCGCGCAGACCCAGGGCATCCCGGTGGCCTGGCTGCGCGCTGGCCTGACCGCAGCCACCGCGCTCGCCGCTGTCGCGGCGTTTCAGGCTGTCGGCTCGATTCTCACCATCGCCATGCTGATCTGCCCCGCCGCCTCGGCCCGGCTGCTGACGCGGACGCTGCCGTCGCAGCTCATGGCCTCGCTCGGCTTCGCCGTCGCCTCGGCGCTGCTCGGCTATATCCTTGCCGGCTATGCGCCGCTCTGGGCGGGGCTGCCCTTCACGCTTTCGGCCTCTGGCATGATCGCCACGGTCTCGGGGCTGATGCTGGCCTGCGCCGCGCTGATCGCTTCCCATCGCGCCCGCGCCGCCCTATAAGGCCGCGAACCCAAACGCGAGGGCACGCCGATGCGCACCGCCGAAATCACCCGCCAGACCGCCGAGACCGGGATCACCGTCGCGATCAACCTCGACGGCACCGGCCAGTATGATGTGAACACCGGCGTCGGCTTTTTCGACCACATGCTCGACCAGCTTGCCCGCCATTCCCTGATCGATATCACCCTGCGCGCCAAGGGCGACCTGCACATCGACGACCACCACACGGTCGAGGATTGCGGCATCGCGCTGGGTCAGGCGCTGACCCGCGCGCTTGGCGACAAGACCGGCATCCGCCGCTACGGTCACTTCGCGCTCGCCATGGATGACACCCAGATCTCCTGCGCGCTCGACCTGTCGGCGCGGCCGTTCCTCGTCTGGAACGTGGATTTTCCGACTGCCAAGATCGGCACCTTTGATAGCGAGCTGGTGCGCGAGTTCTTTCAGGCCTTTGCCACACATGGCGGCATCACCCTGCATGTCGACCGCATCCACGGGCTGAACAGCCACCACATCGCCGAGGCCGCCTTCAAATCCGTCGCCCGCGCTCTACGCATGGCGGTCGAACCCGATCCCCGCATGGCGGGCCAGCTGCCCTCGACCAAAGGCGCGCTCTAACCCATTTTCTGTCTTCAAATATCCCCGCCGGAGGCTCCCACAGTCCCGCCGGGCGCAAGGGCCCAGGATCATGCTCACCGTCCTCGTCGATTACGATAGCGGCAACCTGCACTCCGCCGAAAAGGCGTTCCAGCGCATGGCGGCAGAGACCGGTGGTGGCGAGATCCTCGTGACCTCGCGCCCCGAGGATGTCGCCCGCGCCGACCGCATCGTGTTGCCCGGCGACGGCGCTTTCCCGGCTTGCCGCCGGGCGCTGGGCGATGTCGGCGGATTGTTCGAGGCGATCGAAGAGGCGGTGACCCACAAGGCCCGGCCTTTCCTCGGCATCTGCGTCGGCATGCAGATGATGGCGAGCTGGGGCCGCGAATACAGTGAGACACGCGGCTTTGACTGGGTGCCGGGCGAGGTGGTAAAGATCACCCCCGCCGATCCGGGCCTGAAAGTCCCGCATATGGGCTGGAACGATCTGGTGATCGACAACCCCCATCCGGTGCTGGCGGGGATCGAGACCGGCGATCACGCTTATTTCGTCCACTCCTATCACTTCCGCGTCACCCATCCGGCGCAGCGGCTGGCCCATGTCGATTACGCGGGCGATGTCACCGCCATCATCGGGCGCGGCACCATGGTCGGCACCCAGTTCCACCCGGAAAAGTCGCAAGCCACCGGCCTGCGCCTCATTGCCAATTTTCTGCAATGGAAACCGTAAACCCGGCTGATTTGCAGCTGATCCTTGACGAAATCGCACATTCCATGGCGGCTGCGACCGATCGCGGCCAGCCCGCCACCTATATCCCCGAGCTGGGTCGCGTCAGCCCGGATCAGTTCGGCATCGCGCTGTGCCTGCCGGATGGCCAGCAGCTGAGCGCCGGCGACGCCGCCACCCCGTTCTCGATCCAGTCAATCTCCAAGGTCTTTACCCTTGCCATTGCCCTTGGCCGGCTTGGCGATGCGCTGTGGCAGCGGGTCGGGCGCGAACCCTCGGGGGCCGCATTCAACTCCATCGTCTCGCTCGAACACGACCGCGGCATCCCGCGCAATCCCTTCATCAACGCCGGGGCCATCGCCGTCACCGATGCGATCCTGCAGGGTCTGCAACCCCGCGACGTGCTGGCCGAACTGCTGCAATTCCTGCGCATGGCGGCCGAGGATGACAACATCCACATCGACAAATCGGTCGCCGCCTCTGAGCTCGCCCATGCGCACCGCAATACGGCCCTCGCCGAGTTCATGGCCGCCCATGGCAATCTGCAAAACCCCACCGCGCTGACCATCGGCACCTATTGCCACCAATGCGCGGTGGAAATGTCCTGCGTGCAACTCGCCCGCGCCGGGCGCTTTCTGGCAGGGCTGCCCGGTTGCCCGCGCCCCGTCTCGCCGTCGCGCATCCGCCGGATCAACGCACTGATGTTGACCTGCGGCCATTACGACGCCTCGGGCGATTTCGCCTATCGCGTTGGCCTGCCGGGAAAATCCGGGGTCGGCGGCGGCATCCTCGCCATCGCCCCGGGACGTGCCAGCATCGCGGTCTGGTCCCCCGGCCTCAACGCGCAGGGCAATTCCAAACTCGGGGCCGAGGCAATGGAACACCTCGGCCGCGCCACCGGCTGGTCAGTGTTCGGCTGACCTTCATAACACAAGAAGGCGCAGGCACTCCTCTTTGCCCTGCGCCCATTGTCAAACCCGAAATCTGCTTACTTCACCCGGCTCCAGGTGCCGCCATCACGGCAGATCCCCAGCACACAGCCGGAAATCGCCAGACCATTGCCCTGCAACACCATCTTGGCGTTGTAGGTCTTGTTGCGATCCGGCGACCAGACCTTGCCATCGCCGTAAGCGCCACCGCCTTTGGCCTGCATATCCCAGATGATCCGCTTGCCGACATTGGCGGATTTGATCTCCTTGCCAGCCCCGTCAAAGGCCTTGACCAGCGTGCCGCAAACGGCAGCGCCGCAGGCCTGCACCTGCACATGGCCAAAATTGCCGTTGTCATCCGGCTTGGTCTTCCAGATGCCGACTGCCGGATCGGCAAAGGCGGTGGAAGCGGTGAAAATCATGGCGGCAGCCAGTGCCACCCGTTGCGCGAATCTGTTCATTCCGGGCTCCTCCCTGAAGCTGCACAAAGCATCCGCAATCCACCCCCATCCTTGCAAGCATGACGTGGGGTCGCGCGCCTCTTGGCATCGCGCGTCTGCCATGCCAAAGGGGGGCAAAGCCAGAAAGGGTGTGCCATGATCCTCTATCCCGCGATCGACCTGAAAGACGGCCAATGCGTGCGCCTGCTGCGCGGCGAGATGTCCGCTGCCACCGTCTTTGGCGATGACCCGGCGACACAGGCCGCGACGTTCGAGGCCGCAGGCTGCGACTGGCTGCACCTTGTTGACCTCAACGGTGCGTTTGCAGGCCAGCCGGTCAACGCGGCGGCGGTCGAGGCGATCCTCGCGCGCATCAGCGTGCCCGCCCAGCTCGGCGGCGGCATCCGCGACATGGCCACGATCGAGATGTGGCTGTCAAAGGGCCTCGCCCGTGTCATCCTCGGCACCGTGGCGGTCGAAAATCCTGATCTGGTGAAGCAGGCCGCCCGCGCCTTTCCCAGTCAGGTCGCCGTCGGCATCGACGCCCGCAAGGGCTTTGTCGCCACCAAAGGCTGGGCCACGGAGACCACCGTGCAGGCCACCGATCTGGCCCGCAGCTTTGAAGATGCCGGCGTCGCCGCGCTGATCTACACCGACATCGACCGCGACGGCGCGATGCAGGGCCCCAACATCGCCGCGACAGAGGCTTTGGCGCGCGCCGTCACCATTCCGGTGATCGCCAGCGGCGGCGTCTCATCGATGGCCGACCTCACCGCGCTCCAGGCAACCGGCGTCATCGCCGGGGCCATTTCCGGCCGCGCCCTCTACGACGGGGCCATCGACCTCGCCACCGCCCTCAAAGCCCTGAAATCCTGATTGCTGCTTTCCAAATACTCCGGGGGGAGCGCATAGCGCGGGGGGCAGCGCCCCCCTTTCCCCGCCCAACCACACGCGCTAGGGTCCGCATATGCTGAAAATCCGCATCATCCCATGCCTTGATGTCGCCGATGGCCGCGTGGTCAAGGGCGTGAACTTCGTCAACCTGATCGACGCGGGCGATCCGGTCGAGGCCGCGCGCGCCTATGATGCGGCGGGGGCGGATGAGCTGACCTTTCTCGACATCCACGCCACGCACGAAAATCGCGGCACCATGTTCGATCTGGTCACCCGCACCGCCGAGCAATGCTTCATGCCGCTGACCGTTGGCGGCGGCGTGCGCACGCATCACGACGTGCGCGCACTGCTGCTGGCCGGGGCCGACAAGGTCAGCTTCAACTCCGCCGCCGTCGCCAATCCCGATGTGGTGGCCGAAGCGGCAGACCGGTTCGGCAGCCAGTGCATCGTGGTTGCCATCGACGCCAAGACCGTCGCCCCCGGCAAATGGGAGATTTTCACCCATGGCGGCCGCAAACCCACCGGCATCGACGCGGTCGCCTTTGCCCGCACCGTCGCGGCCAAAGGCGCGGGGGAGATCCTGCTCACCTCGATGGACCGCGACGGCACCAAGGGCGGCTACAACCTGCCCCTGACCCGCGCCATTGCCGATGCCGTCAGTATCCCGGTCATCGCCTCCGGCGGCGTCGGCACGCTTGATCATCTGGTTGATGGGGTGACCGAAGGCCACGCCTCTGCCGTGCTTGCCGCCAGCATCTTTCACTTCGGCACCTTCACCATCGGTCAGGCCAAGGCCCACATGGCCGCCGCAGGCATCCCCGTGAGGCTGACATGACCAACCCCTCCGTGCCCCACACCCTCGACCGCCTCGCCGCCACCATCGCCGCCCGCAAGGGGGCCGACCCCGAGTCCAGCTGGACTGCCAAGCTGCTCGCCAAGGGCCCGGAAAAATGTGCCGAGAAGTTCGGCGAAGAGGCAATCGAGGCGATCATCGAAGCGGTGAAAGGCGACCGGGCGAAGCTCGCGTCAGAGGCGGCAGACGTGCTTTACCACCTGCTGGTCATGCTGGCCGCCCGCGACGTGCCGCTGGCCGATGTCTTGGCCGAACTCGACCGCCGCGACGGCACCTCTGGCATCGTCGAGAAAGCCGCGCGCGGGTAAGCAGCCGATTTTTCGCAGAAAAATCGTCTCACAACCCCAGCCGCGGGATTTCGATGGCCGGGCAGCGGTTCATCACCACCTGCACGCCGTGCGCGCGCGCACGTGCCGCTGCGTCCTCATCCTCGACCCCCAGCTGCATCCAGACGCAGACCAGCTCGGGAAACCGCGCCAGCGCCTCGTCCACCACCGCGCCCGCCTCTTCCGACCGGCGAAAGATGTCGACCATGTCGACATGCCCCTCGATCTCGGACAGGCTGGCCCGCACGACCTCGCCCAGCGCCACTTGCCCGGCCTGACCGGGATTGACCGGAATCACCCGATAGCCCTGCCGCGCGAGATAGGCCGCCACGCGGTGGCTGGGCCGTTCGGGCTTGGGCGACCAGCCCACCAGCGCGATGGTGCGGCTGCGGGTCAGAATATCGGCAAGGCGGGCATCTTCGGCATCGGTCATGGGGCACCTGTCAGGAAAGCCGGACAAAGAAAAAGGCGCCGCGGGGATGAACCCGGGCGCCCAGTCGCGGAACGAGGGACAGTGAATGAGAAACGGGAGTTCCAACCCGCAACTCGTCATATTGAGATAGGAACTTTAAGGCGGCGTTAAAGCTCATGTCGCGCTTTTGTGAACCACCCGCTGGCTGGCGGCATAAAGTGAGACCGCAGCGGCGTTGGACACGTTCAGACTGCCAAACGCGCCGGTATAGGGAATGCGCGCCAGATAATCGCAGGTCTCGCGGGTTTTCTCGCGCAGGCCCGGCCCCTCGGCCCCCATCACCAGCGCGATGGGGCGCTTGTTGGCCAGATCGAGCGCGCCTTCCAGCGTGTGCTCCGCCTCGCCCTCCAGCCCGATCAGGATATAGCCCATGTCGCGCAGTTCCTGCATCGCATCAGAAAGGTTGCCGACCCGCAGATAGGGCTGGCGTTCCAGCGCTCCGCTGGCGGTCTTGGCCAGTGCGCCGGTCTCCGGGGCCGAATGGTGGCGGGGGGCGATCACTGCCCGCGCGCCGAACACCTCGGCCGAGCGCAGCACCGCGCCCACGTTATGCGGATCGGTCACCCTGTCCAGCAGCACGACCAGCGGCGCACCTGCGCCCGAAATCGCCACATCGGCCAGTTTGCCCCAGTTCAGCGGCCGCACTTCCATCGCAGCGCCCTGATGCACCGAGCCGTCGTCAATCGGCACGTCGAACTTGCGCGGGTCCGCAATCTCGGGTTCGATCCCCGATTGCGCCACCGCCTCTTCCAGCTTGTCGAGCGCGTTCTTGGTCAAGACAAGCCGCAGCTTTTCACGCGCCGGATTGACCAGCGCGTCGCGCACCGCATGCAGGCCGAACAGCCAGACAGTCTCCTTCGCGTCAGCCCGCTTGCCGCGTTCCTTGTCGATCACCCAGGTCGGTTTGGTGGTTCCGGTCTTCATCATGCAGCCCATTGTTTCTGGCTTTGCAGAATGCGGCGGGGCAGGGGGGATGCGCAAGCCGAAACTCTTGGCCCCGCGTTGCATTCGGTGCTTGACGCCCCCCGGCCCCTTGGGTATTCCGCCCCCGTCGGGTGACGAGCTGCAAGGTGCGGCAGCGGACTGTAACTCCGCCGGGGAGACCCACGCCTGGTTCGATTCCAGGGTCACCCACCATCTTTCCAGATGGGGACCGACAACCGAGAAAGCCGCCTTCGGGCGGTTTTTTCATGTCTGCGACCCACCCCAAATCCCCCGCATCGCCCTGCGCAGGTAAGGTTTGCCTGCCTTGACAGAAGGTGGGGCTGTCAGCACCATTTTTTCATATTCCACAGCAAAACGACCGTTTTTACCCTGCATTTCCAGAGGT
Source organism: Pseudotabrizicola alkalilacus (assembly GCF_003443995.1). GTDB lineage: Bacteria > Pseudomonadota > Alphaproteobacteria > Rhodobacterales > Rhodobacteraceae > Pseudotabrizicola > Pseudotabrizicola alkalilacus. The sequence goes on along the minus strand of NZ_QWEY01000007.1, from coordinate 100,407 downwards.
TCTCATGACCACTCTGTTCTGGCTCGCGCTTGCGACCTTGCTGACCGTTTTCGGTGACTACCTGATCAAACTGGCAACGCTGTCGCCGCAGGGCCTGCGCTCGGCGCAGTTCGCCCTTGGTGCGCTGTGCTATGGCACCCCGGCGATTGCCTGGTATGCGCTGATGCAGACCCACAGCCTTGCCATGGTGGCGGTGCTCTATTCCACCGCGACCCTGATCCTGCTGACCCTGCTGGGCGTGTTTGTGTTCCGCGAAAGCTTTGGCCTGCGCGACGGGCTTGGCGTCAGCCTCGCGCTTGCGGCCGTTCTGGTCATGCACAAGCCGGAATAAAGCGCGTAGAATGCGGGGGGGCGGAAATGAAAAAGGGCAGCCGAAGCTGCCCGTTTTCAGACCGAAATGGAGCGGGCGAGGCGATTCGAACGCCCGACCCTAACCTTGGCAAGGTTATGCTCTACCCCTGAGCTACGCCCGCACCGTTTCGGTAAGCGGTGATTTAGGGGATGGCGCGGATGCCTGCAAGAGGAAAATGCACGCCCCGACGCATTTTTCGCAAAGACTGGCAAAGGCCCAATGAAAAAAGGCCCCGGCACAGCGCCGGGGCCTTCAAGCTTCTGGAATGCAAGGGTTATTCCAGCTCGATCAGCAGATCTTTTGCGTCGATCTGGCTGCCCGGCTGCACATGCAGCGCCTTGACCACCGCTTCGCGGTCGGCATGTAGCCCGGTTTCCATCTTCATCGCCTCGATGGTCAGCAACAGATCCCCGGCCCGCACCTTCTGCCCCACGGTGACCGCAATGCTGGCCACCGATCCCGGCATCGGCGCACCGATATGGGCGGCGTTGCCTTCGGCCGCCTTTGGCCGCGCGGCGGTCTTCGCCTTGACCGCACGGTTGGGCACCCGGATCACCCGGGGCTGGCCGTTCAGCTCGAAGAACACCTTCACATCGCCGTCTTCCGACACATCGCCCACCGCCTGCAGCCGGATTTCCAGCGTTTTGCCGGGGTCGATCTCGGCGGTGATCTCCTCGCCCGAGGTCATGCCGTAAAAGAAGGTGCGCGTCGGCAAAATCCGCACCGGCCCATACAGCCGGTGGCGGGCGCGGTAGTCCATGAACACCTTGGGATACATCAGGTATCCGTTCAGGTCTTCCTCATCCAGCATTTCGCCATCAGCCTCTTCCTGTCCCAGATGCAGCTCTTGCGAAAGCTTGGCGCGCACCTCGTCCAGATCGACTGCAGGCAGGGTCTTGCCCGGCCGTTCGGTCAGCGGGGTCTCGCCCTTGAGCACCTTTTTCAGAATGCCCTCCGGCCAGCCGCCATGTGGTTGCCCCAGATTGCCGCGCAGCATGTCGGCCACCGAATCCGGAAACGCCAGCTCCACGGCCGGGTCTTCGACCTGCGCCCGGCTCAGCCCCTGCGCCACCATGATCAACGCCATATCGCCCACCACTTTCGACGACGGCGTGACCTTCACAATGTCACCGAACATCTGGTTGGCATCGGCATAGGCCTGCGCCACCTCGGGCCAGCGCTCTTCCAGCCCCAAGGACCGGGCCTGCGCTTTGAGGTTGGTGAACTGGCCACCGGGCATCTCGTGCAGATAGACCTCTGACGCCGGGGCAGGGGTGCCCGATTCGAACGCGGTATATTGCGCCCGCACCTGCTCCCAATAATTGGAAATCTCGCGGATCGCGGCGATATCCAGCCCGGTATCGCGCTCGGTGTGGCGCAGCGCCTCCACAATCGAGCCAAGGCAGGGCTGCGAGGTGCCGCCCGAAAACGCATCCATCGCCGCATCGACCGCATCCACCCCGGCCTCGCAGGCGGCAAACACCGTCGCTGCCGCAGCACCCGAGGTGTCGTGGGTGTGGAAATGCACCGGCAGGCCAATCTCCTGCTTCAGCGTCTTGATCAACACCCGCGCCGCTGCCGGTTTCAACAGTCCGGCCATATCCTTGAGGCCCAGGATATGCGCACCCGCCCCCTTCAGCTCCAGCGCGCGCTCGACATAGTATTTCAGATCGTATTTCGCCCGCGCAGGGTCCAGCAGGTCGCCGGTGTAGCAGATCGTGCCTTCGCAAACCTTGTTCGCCTCCAGCACCGCATCCATCGCCACGCGCATGTTTTCGACCCAGTTCAGCGAGTCGAACACCCGGAACACATCCACCCCGGTCTCAGCCGCCTGTTTCACAAACGCCTGCACCACATTGTCGGGGTAGTTGGTATAGCCCACGCCATTGCTTGCCCGCAGCAGCATCTGCGTCATCAGGTTCGGCATCTGCGCCCGCAGATCGCGCAGCCGCTGCCAGGGGCATTCCTGCAAAAAGCGGTAGGCCACGTCAAACGTCGCCCCGCCCCAGCATTCCACGCTGAAAAGCTGCGGCAGATGGGCGGCATAGGCGGGGGCCACCTTGATCATGTCGATCGACCGCATCCGCGTCGCCAAGAGCGACTGATGCCCGTCGCGCATCGTGGTGTCGGTGATCAGCACCTTTTTCTGCGCCTTCATCCAGTCCGCCACCGCCTGCGGGCCCTTTTGCTCCAGCAGGTTGCGAGTGCCCATCGCTGGTTCCGCCCGCACCTTCGGCGCTTTGGGCGCCTTGGCCTCGGCCGCAGGCTTGGCGCGGCCCACCGTCTCGGGGTGGCCGTTCACGGTGATATCGGCGATATAGGTCAGGATCTTGGTCGCCCGGTCGCGCCGCTTGCGAAAGGCGAACAGGTCGGGCGTCGTGTCGATGAACTTGGTGGTATAGCTGTCATCCAGAAAGGTCGGGTGCTTCAGCAGGTTGATCACGAACTCGATGTTCGTCGCCACCCCCCTGATCCGGAATTCGCGCAAGGCCCGGTCCATGCGTTTGATTGCCTTTTCCGGCGTCTGCGCATGCGCCGTCACCTTGACCAGCAGCGAATCGTAATACCGCGTGATCACCCCGCCCGCGTAAGCCGTGCCGCCATCGAGCCTGATGCCGTTGCCGGTGGCCGAGCGATAGGCCGTCAACCGCCCGTAATCGGGGATGAAATTATTCAGCGGATCTTCGGTCGTGACCCGGCACTGCAGCGCATGACCGTTCAGTTTCACACCGTCCTGCGATGCGACGCCGGTCGCCTCTGCCAGGGTCTTGCCTTCGGCAATCAGGATCTGCGCCTGCACGATGTCGATGCCGGTCACCTCCTCGGTGACGGTATGCTCGACCTGCACGCGCGGGTTCACTTCGATGAAATAGAATTTCTCATCATCCATATCCATCAGGAACTCGACGGTTCCCGCGCATTCGTAATTCACATGGGCACAGATCCTGCGGCCCATCTCGCAGACCTCGGCGCGCTGCGCCTCGGTCAGATACGGGGCAGGGGCGCGCTCCACCACCTTTTGGTTGCGGCGCTGCACGGTGCAATCGCGCTCCCACAGGTGGTAAATCTCGCCATGCTTGTCGCCCAGAATCTGCACTTCGACGTGGCGCGCGCGCTGGATCATCTTTTCCAGATAGCCCTCGCCATTGCCAAATGCCGCCTCGGCCTCGCGCCGCCCTTCGCGTACCTTGGTCTCCAGCTCGTCTTCCGACAGGATCGGCCGCATCCCGCGCCCGCCGCCGCCCCAGCTGGCCTTGAGCATCAGGGGGTAGCCCACCGCCTTTGCCTCGGCCTTGATCGCCGCCATATCCTCGCCCAGAACTTCGGTCGCAGGGATCACCGGCACCCCGGCCTCGATCGCCACCCGCCGCGCAGACGCCTTGTCGCCAAGCGCCCGCATCGTCTCGGCCCGTGGCCCGATGAACGTGATGCCAGCCTGATCGCAGGCCTCGACAAAATCAGGGTTCTCCGACAGCAGGCCATAGCCGGGGTGGATCGCATCGGCGCCGCACATCTTGGCCACGCGGATGATTTCGGAGATCGACAGGTAAGCCCCCACCGGCGACAGCCCCTCGCCGATCCGGTACGCCTCATCCGCCTTGAAGCGGTGCAGCGACAGCTTGTCCTCTTCGGCAAAGACGGCCACGGTTTTCTTGCCCATCTCGTTCGCGGCCCGCATCACGCGGATCGCGATTTCCCCCCGGTTGGCGACAAGAATCTTGCTGAACTCGGGCATGGTCTACTCCATCAAAGACGTGGCAGCGGCGCGGCAAGGGCGCGGCAATCCGCCTCACTCTATTGGTGCCGCACTGCAGCGCAAGGGCGCTCTGTTACCAAACTGCAAAGTTTGCGAAATATGCAGCCAGATGTTTGCACCTGCGAAATCCCGCCTTTCCACAGCGAAAATGTGAACAAGTCACGAACAGACGCTTTTCATCCTGCCAATCCGGCGTATAAATGCGCCATGATCGATTGGGATGAAAACGACGCCTTCGAGGCCGCCGCCGCACCGCAAAACGTGCCGCTTTCGCAACGTGCCATGGCCGCACGGCCTGCGCCCTACCTTGATGACCTGAACCCGGCGCAACGCGCGGCGGTCGAGGCGCTGGATGGCCCGGTGCTGATGCTGGCAGGCGCAGGCACTGGCAAGACCAAGGCGCTGACCAGCCGCATCGTGCATCTTCTGAACACCCAGCGCGCCCGCCCGAATGAGATCCTGTCGGTGACCTTCACCAACAAGGCCGCGCGCGAGATGAAGGAACGCGTCGGCCGCCTGCTGGGGCAAGTGGCCGAAGGCATGCCGTGGATGGGCACCTTCCACTCGCTCTCGGTGAAAATCCTGCGCCGCCACGCCGAACTGGCGGGGCTGAAGCCCAATTTCACCATTCTGGATACCGACGACCAGATCCGCCTGCTCAAACAACTGATCGCCGCCGCCGACATTGACGAAAAACGCTGGCCCGCCCGCATGTTGGCCGGGATGATCGATGGCTGGAAAAACCGCGCGCTGACGCCGATGAACGTGCCGTCAAACGAGGCATCGGGCTTCAACAACATGGGCACCGAGCTTTATGCCGCCTATCAGGACCGTCTGCGCACCCTGAACGCCACCGATTTCGGCGACCTGCTGCTGCATTGCGTCACCATCTTTCAGGCCCACCCCGATGTGCTGGGCCAGTATCAGCGCTGGTTCCGCTACATTCTGGTCGATGAGTATCAGGATACCAACGTCTGCCAATACCTCTGGCTGCGTCTGCTGGCGCAATCGCACAAGAACATCTGCTGCGTCGGCGATGATGACCAGTCGATCTACGGCTGGCGCGGGGCCGAGGTCGGCAATATCCTGCGGTTCGAAAAGGATTTCCCCGGCGCGACCGTGATCAAGCTGGAGCAGAACTACCGCTCCACCGCCCATATCCTCGCCGCCGCCTCCGGTGTCATCTCTGCCAACAAGGGCCGTTTGGGCAAAACACTGTGGACGGCGGGTGAGCCGGGCGAAAAGGTCCGCCTGATCGGCCATTGGGACGGCGAGGAAGAGGCGCGCTGGATCGGCGAAGAGGCCGAGGCGCTGCAGCGCGGCACCCGTGGCCTTGATCCGGTCAGCCTGGATCATCAGGCGATTCTGGTGCGTGCCTCGCACCAGATGCGCGCGTTCGAAGATCGTTTCCTCACCATCGGTCTGCCCTACCGTGTCATCGGCGGCCCCCGCTTTTACGAGCGTCTCGAAATCCGTGACGCCATGGCCTATTTCCGCCTCGCCGTCTCGCCCGAGGATGATCTGGCCTTCGAGCGCATCATCAACACCCCCAAACGCGGCTTGGGCGACAAGGCGCAGGGCGACATCCAGCGACTTGCCCGCGCTGCTGGCGTGCCCCTGCTCGACGGCGCGCGCGAAGCGGTGGCCAAGGCCACCATCGGCGGCAAGGGCGGCGGTCAGTTGCGCCAGTTTGTCGAAGGCGTCGATCGCTGGCATCAGGTCACGCTCAACCCCGATTACAACCACATCGCGCTGGCCGAACAGATCCTCGACGAATCCGGCTACACCACCATGTGGCAAAACGACAAGACACCCGAGGCACCGGGGCGGCTCGACAACCTCAAGGAACTGGTCAAGGCGCTGGAACAGTTCGACAATCTGCAAGGCTTTCTCGAACACGTCAGCCTGATCATGGACAATGAGACCGAAGAGGCGTCCGAAAAAATCTCGATCATGACCCTGCATGCCGCCAAGGGCCTGGAATTCCCTGTGGTCTTTCTGCCGGGCTGGGAAGACGGGTTGTTCCCCAGCCAGCGCAGCATGGATGAATCCGGTCTGAAGGGCATCGAGGAGGAACGCCGTTTGGCCTATGTCGGCATCACCCGGGCTGAGCGCATTTGCACGATCTCCTTCGCCTCCAACCGGCGGGTGTATGGCCAGTGGCAAAGCCAGCTGCCCTCGCGCTTCATTGACGAGCTGCCGTCCGATCATGTCGAGGTGCTCACCCCCCCCGGCCTTTACGGCGGCGGCTACGGTGCCGCCGCGCCCGTGGGCTTCGGCTCCGGGCTGGAGGAGCGGGTGTCAAAGGCTGATGTCTACAACTCCCCCGGCTGGCGCAGGTTGCAGGCGGGCCAGTCCAACCGCCCGGTGCAGCAGCCAAAAGAATCGCGCCACGTCACCATCGACGCCGAGGCGATTTCCGCCTTCACCATCGGCGACCGGGTGTTTCACCAGAAATTCGGCTACGGCAAAGTCACCGACATCGAAGGCGACAAGCTCGACGTTGATTTCGAACACGCGGGCCCCAAGAAACTCGTCGCCCGCTTCGTCATCCCGGCCGCGCAAGTGGATGACGTGCCGTTCTGACGGCGGTTCATCCTGACCTGCCTTTGGCCATTCATCCTGGCAAAAATACTCAAATCCCACCGCAGCCCAAAACGCCGCCCTCAGCCGCGCCTGACCCGCTCCAGCCCGTAGATCACCAACCCCGCGACCAGCCCCCAGAACGCAGCCCCCACGCCCAACACCACCACGCCGGACCCGCCGACGGCCAGCGTGATCGTCGCCGCAAACCGTGTCTCCACCGTGGCAAACGCCCCCGTCAGCGCGCCCATCAGCGGCCCCAGCAGCGCCAGTGCCACCAGCGCCACCATCACCTGCGGCGGCAAAGCGCCCAGCAGCACCAAAATCGCCGGCGAGCACAGCCCCAGCACAACCCAGGCCGCCGCATAGGCCAGGCCGACCTTCCAGCGCTGGTCACGGTCCGGGTGCACATCATCGCCCATGCAGATCGCGGCCGTGATGGCGGCCATGTTGATCGTATGCGCGCCAAACAGCGCCGACACGGCGGAAATCCCGCCGGTCACCGCCAGCGCCCGCGTCACCGGCGGCTGATAGCCTGCCGCCCGCATCACCGCGAATCCCGGCAGGTTCTGGCTCGCCATCGTCACCAGATAGAGCGGCAGACCCAGCCCGATCAGCACGCCGATATTCCACTCCGGCATCACGAACACCGGGGCAGGGGCGGGAAAGGCCAGCGCGGGCAACAGCGCAGCCCCGGTGCCAAAGGCCAAAGCCACCCCAGCCGCCAAAGCAGCCAGCACCGCCAGCGCCGGATTCCACAGCCGTACCAGCGCAAACACCGCGACCATCGGCAGCACCAGCCCCGGTGCCGCCTCGGCCGCCCCCGCACCGCGCAGGCAGAACGGCAGCAAAACCCCCGCCAGCATCGCCGCGGCAATGCCATCGGGGATAGACGCCACCAGCCGACCCAAGGGTCGCACCGCTGCGGTCAGCGCCACCAGCCCGCCCGCCAGCACAAAGGCCCCGACCGCCTCGGGCATGGTGATTCCGGTTGTCGCCGCTATCAGCGCGGCCCCTGGCGTGGACCAAGCCAGCACCACCGGCACCCGGTTCCACGCCGACAGCCAGGCCGAACCCACCGCCTTGGCCAGCGAAATCGCCAGCACCCAGCTTGCGGTCTGGCCCGCATCCGCGCCCACCGCCAAAGCCGCCGCCAGCACCAGCGCGATGGTCGAGCCATAGCCGACCAGCGCCGCGACAACGGCTGCTGAAATCAAGGAAATCCGCATAACACCCCCGTTTGCCGCGACTATTCCGGCCAAACCCGGCAACCGCAAGCCCTGAAAATGAAAACGGCGACGCCCAGGGAGGAGGAGGGGCGCCGCCGCATCATTCACGACCAACCCCAGGGAGGAGGAGGGGGCCGGCGTATCCGGGAACCCGAACCCCAGGGAGGAGGAGGGGGTGCCGGGTTCCGCTTTTCAATCCGACCCCAGGGAGGAGGAGGGGGTAGGACCGAACTTTGGTGGGCGCTTCCGCGCCCGGAATTCGGGCGCGGCGACCCCAGGGAGGAGGAGGGGGCCGCCGCTGATCCGACCGGCTCAGGGAGGAGGAGGAGCCGTTCGAACTGGGGTGAGGGTTGAACCCTCGAATTTCGGGCGCGGCGACCCCAGGGAGGAGGAGGGGGCCGCCGCTGATCCGACCGGCTCAGGGAGGAGGAGGAGCCGTTCGAACTGGGGTGAGGGGCAAACCCGGATGGTCCGGCCCTCGAATGATCCGCGGCACCCTCAGGGAGGAGGAGAGAGGGTGCCGCTGTTCCGACCGGCCTCAGGGAGGAGGAGGAGACCGCTCGTATCAGATAGGAGCGCGTGCTCCGGTTTAAAGGGCGTCGGTATCAGGGAGGAGGTTGATACCGACGCTTTTGCTACAGACCCCAGGGAGGAGGAGGGGGTCTCGCAAAGAAAATTCACTTGCCGTAAGCGGCCTCGTTGGCGACACGGGTGATCATGGCGCGGTGAATGCCCAGATCAGCCAGCTCGCGGTTCGACAGTGCCTGCAGTTCACGGACAGTCAGTTTGAACACCCGGCGCCGCTCCAGAGCGACGCGAATGGTTTTGACAATGGCCGCAGCCCGGTCAGCAATGCCGTAGGAAGCGGCACGCGAGGAGTTTACATAAGCCATAGCACTCTAGCCTCTTGGTTCAGGTCAGTTGCAGCGTTCTGCCGCGTTGTTAGGGGTAACATGGGGCAAATGCTGCAACTGCACAATAGCCCTGATGCGCAATGCTGCCATGCAGCAGTCGCATGGCTAAACGTCACGGAAACGTCATTAATAACAGCGGCTTCGCGCAAAATTTGAGCATTTGGTCAAGCAATCCTTGAGCTTTGCTGCAAAGACCGCAACTGTGCTGCAACGACAGGCAAAAGGAAAACAACAATGGGTGTCTCGCGCGATGATGTGATGGCGGCTCTGGCAGGAATCAGGCTGCCGGATGGCGGAAGCCTTGTGTCTCAGGACATGATCCGGGCGCTCACGCTGGACGAATCCCCCGGCGGAACCACGGTGCGCTTCGTGATCGAGGCCCCCAGCCCCGAGCTTGCCCGCCAGATTTCCCCCCTGCAGCCGCTGGCCGAATCGGCCGTGCGTGCGCTGCCGGGTGTTCTCTCGGTCCAGGCCGTCACCACCGCCCATGGTCCCGCCGCCAAACCTGCCGCGCCCAGCCTGAAAATCGGCCAACATCCCACGCCGCAACAGGGCGGGCCGCAAAAACTGACCGGCATCGACCGCATCATCGCCATCGGCTCGGGCAAGGGCGGGGTTGGCAAGTCCACCGTATCGTCAAACCTCGCCGTGGCCCTTGCCCGGCAAGGCCGGCGCGTCGGCCTTTTGGATGCCGATATCTACGGCCCCAGCCAGCCCCGGATGATGGGCGTCAACCGCCGCCCCGCCAGCCCGGATGGCAAGATCATCGAACCCATCGTCGCGCATGGCGTCACCATGATGTCGCTTGGCCTGATGCTCAAGGATGACGAGGCGGTGATCTGGCGCGGCCCGATGATCATGGGGGCCTTGCAGCAACTGCTCACGCAGGTCGCGTGGGGCGAGCTGGATATCCTGCTCATCGACCTGCCCCCCGGCACCGGCGACATTCAGCTGACCCTGTGCCAGCGCACCCAGCTGACCGGCGCGATTGTGGTCTCGACCCCGCAGGATGTGGCGCTGATTGATGCACGCAAGGCACTTGATATGTTCCTCAAGCTGAAAACCCCGGTGCTGGGGCTGATCGAGAACATGTCCACCTTCTGCTGCCCCAACTGCGGGCACGAGACGCAGATCTTTGGCCATGGCGGGGTCAAGGCCGATGCCGCGCGCCTTGATCTGCCGTTCCTGGGCGAGTTGCCCCTGACCCTCGCGGTCCGGCAGGCGGGCGACAGCGGCACCCCGATCGCCGCCACCGACGCGCCCGAGGCCGAAGCCTATGCCCGCCTCGCCCACCGCCTGATCGCGGGTGGCATGGCCTGACCCTTAGCGCAGCGGCGGGATCGGCCGGGAAAGGCTGATCACGCCGAATCACGCAACCGGGATTTTCTGGGAAACCGGGGTGAAAGCCCCGGTTTCTTGCGTTTCCGGGTCATCTCCCTGTCACATATGACCATTTTTCGTGGCCCCTCCGCGCACAGGTTGGTAAACTTTTCACGCCAGGCCGGGAAATGCTGGGAAAAAATGTCCTTACTACATTTAGCGTTCACGCGGACGTTACCGCCCATAATTCACTGCATATTGTCCAGAGAACGGTCTAGATGCTGTTGCAGTCATGCCGCAGCAGCCTCAGTGACCAACCTTTGCCCGAAAATTCCCGTTGCTTCCCAGCTAATCCCATGGCATCCCTTGTTACATCGAAACGGGCAGTACGAACAGCAGCGGCAGCTTCAAGACCGCAAACAGGCGAAACAGTCAGGCTTCATACAGGCAACCCGTTTAGACAACACAGATCCGGCGCGCGAGCGAGCAGACATCTCCCCCAGGTGGCGCGCGTAGCTGGACGCCCAGCGATGGGACAGGCGGCGGATCGAGCAGTGGCAGCAGCTCGGTCCGCCGTATTCATTTCAGGCTCCTGCTTCGGGGCCGGCAACGACGGAAAGGGACGGGCGCAAGCTCAGGCAATATGTCGGACATGTTTCGCGGTGAATACTACCAAAAGGTAGATTCCAAAGCCCGGGTCTTGATCCCGGCACCGTTTCGACGTGTCCTTGACGCCGGAGATCCCCGCACCTCTGACACCCCCCGCACCCGTATGGTCATCGTCTATGGCGGCAAAAGCCGCCAGTTCTGCGACTGCTATTCGATGGCGGGCGCCGATGCGCTGGCCCGCTGGGTTGAATCCATTCCCCAAGGCAGCAAAGACCGGATCAAGGCCGAACGTGATCTGGTCACCCGCTCCGCCACTGTGGACATTGATGACGATGGCCGCATTGTCCTGCCCGGCCCGGTCCGTGAAAAACTGGGCATCACCCCTGAGATGATCAAAGAGGGCGTCGAATCCGCCCTTGCCGGTGCGACTGACCGCTTCTCGCTGTGGCGTGGCGATGTCTACCGCGACGTGTTCGACGAAGATGATGATGATGACGGCGAAGATGCCCTTGCGGTGGTTGGCCGTTACCCAAAGGTCGGGTGAGATGGCAGAGACAGGCGATCAGCAACAGGGTCGCGCCCCCCATATCCCGGTGCTCTTGCGCCCCATTCTCGACCTCTGCGCGCCGATTGGCGGGCTGTGGCTGGATGGCACCTTCGGGGCAGGGGGCTATGCCCGCGCGCTGCTCGATGCCGGGGCCGATGTGATCGGCGTGGACCGTGACCCGATGGCGCTGGACATGGCGCAAAGCTGGCGTGGCACCTATGGCGACCGGTTGACGCTGGTGGCGGGCACCTTTTCCAACCTTGACCAGTATAGTGACACGCCCTTGGATGGCGTTGTGCTCGATCTTGGCGTCAGCTCGATGCAACTCGATCAGGCCGAGCGCGGTTTTTCCTTCATGAAAGACGGCCCGCTTGACATGCGCATGTCGCAAGACGGCCCTTCTGCCGCCGATCTGGTCAACACCGCTGATGAGACCCGGCTGGCCGATATCCTGTATCACTACGGCGAGGAACGCGCCTCGCGCCGGATCGCCAAATCCATTGTCGAGCATCGCAGCCGCGCCCCGATTGAAACCACCCTGCAGCTGGCCGAGATCGTCGCCCGCTGCCTGCCGCGCCCCAAGCCGGGCCAAAGCCACCCGGCGACCCGCAGCTTTCAGGCGATCCGCATCGCGGTGAACACAGAATTCACCGAACTGGCCGAAGGGCTGATGGCCGCCGAACGCGCGCTCAAACCCGGCGGGCTGCTGGCCGTGGTCAGCTTCCATTCGCTCGAAGATCGCATCGTCAAACGCTTTTTCCAGCTGGCCTCCGGCACCGAACCCAACACCAACCGCTACGCGCCGCAATCCACCCTGAACACCGCGCGGTTTGACATCGTGACCAAACGCGCGGTCGGCCCCGATGACCGCGAGCTCGATGAAAACCCCCGCTCCCGCTCGGCCAAACTGCGCATTGGCCGCCGCACCACAGCGCCCGCCCAGACCCTCGATCCGCAGGCCCTCGGCCTGCCGGAACCGCCGCCTCAGAAGAAAGGACGCCGCTGATGCGCCCCGTCATCTATGTGCTGTCCTTCATCGCCGTGCTTGGCCTTGGATTCTGGGCCTACCGTGAGCATTACGATACCCGTCAGGCCCTGCGCGAAGTCTCTGCGCTCAATTCCGAAATCGCCGGTCTGCGCGAGGCGCTTGCCCTTCAACGCGCCGAATGGGCCTATCTGAACCGTCCGGCCCGCCTGCGTGAACTCGCCTCGCTCAACTTTGAACGTCTGGGCCTGATGCCGCTGGAGCCGACCCAATTCGGCGATGCCGCCAACCTGTCCTACCCGGCGGTTGAAGAATTCTTCGGCGATATCAACAACTCCGTCATGGTCAACGGTCAGCTGAACGCGCAGGAGGAACCGCTATGACCCGCACCCCCCTCCGCCCGCTTGCCCGGATTCTCAAAGCCCGCGCCCAGGGCGAAAACCCCGATGTGATCGAGCGCGAAAATCTGCGCCTGCGCCATGAGCAGATGCGCGATGCCTCGCGCACCCGCGCCGAAGTGCGCCTGCTGATCCTTGGGTTCTCGTTTTTTGTGGCCTTCTCCGCCATCGGTATCCGCATGGGCGCACTGTCGGCCAGCGAAGCCGCCGAGCCGCGATCATTGGCCTCGGGGGCCGAGATCCTTGCCCAACGCGCCGATATCACCGACCGCAACGGTCGCGTGCTGGCCACCAACATGCTGACCCACGCGCTGTATGCGCATCCCAAAGATATGGTCGACCCGCCCCGCGTCGCCGCCGAACTGGCCGCAATCTTCCCTGAGCTGAAAGCCGATGATCTGACCCGCCGTTTCACAGATGGTCGCAGCTTCATCTGGCTGCGCAAGGTGCTCAGCCCAGAGCAGATGCAGCAGGTCCACGACATCGGCGATCCCGGCCTGTTGTTCGGCCCGCGTGAGATGCGGCTTTACCCCAACGGCACGCTTGCCGCGCATATCCTTGGCGGCTCTTCCTTCGGTGCCGAAGGCGTGCATTCCGCCGAAGTCATCGGCACTGCAGGGGTCGAGCGCGCAATGGATGCCCGCCTGCGCGATCCGGCGCTGGTCGGTACTCCGCTGGAACTGTCGATCGACCTGACCGTGCAGGCCGCAGTCGAGGAAATCCTCGACGCCGGCATCACCATGATGAACGCCAAGGGCGGCGCCGCCATCATCATGGATGTGAAAACCGGCGAGATTCTGTCGCTGGCCAGCCTTCCCGCCTTTGATCCCAACAACCGCCCCAACCCGGTGCTGCCGAAAGATGCCGAACCGGGCGACAGCCCGCTGTTCAACCGCGCGGTGCAGGGCGTCTACGAACTCGGCTCCACCTTCAAGATCTTTGCTGCCGCTCAGGCGATGGAACTCGGCCTTGTCGGGCCTGACACCATGGTGGATGCCAACGCGCCGATGCAATGGGGCAAGCACCGCATCAAGGAATTTCAGGGCAAGAACTACGGCCCCCTGTTGTCGGTCACCGATGTCATGGTCAAATCCTCCAACGTCGGCACCGCCAAGATGGCGCTGCAGATCGGCGGGTTGCGCCAGCAGGCCTTTCTCAAATCGCTGGGCTTTTTCGAGGCCACCCCGGTCGAGCTGACCGAAGCCCCCGGCGCGCGGCCCCTGCTGCCCGCCCGCTGGCCCGAAATCGTCACCATCACCACCTCTTACGGCCACGGCATGTCGGCCAGCCCGCTGCACCTCGCCACGGCTTATGCGACCATCGCCAACGGGGGAATCACCGTAAAGCCGACCCTGATGAAACAGACCGGCCCGCGCCCCGGCACCCGCGTCATGCGCGAAGATGTGGCCGATGCCGCCGTGTCGATGTTACGGCAGGTGGTGACACGCGGCACCGCCAGCATGGCCGAAGTGCCGGGCTACGAGGTGGCGGGCAAAACCGGCACCGCCGACAAGCCCAAACGCACCGGCGGCTATTACAAGGACAAGGTGATCAACACCTTCGCCTCGGTCTTCCCGGCTTCTGACCCCCGCTATGTCGTGCTGGTCACCCTTGATGAACCCGTGGAAACCTCTGGCACCGAGCCGCGCCGCACCGCTGGCTGGACCTCGGTTCCGGTCGCGGCCGAGATCACAAGACGCATCGCGCCCCTGCTGGGCATCCGGCCAATGGTTGAAGCTCCCCCCGCGGATAGGCTAACAGCCGTGCGGAACTGAGGGGACATGACATGGCACCGCATCCGGCAACGCGCCGCGCGACACTGGCAGATCTTGGGCTGACCCCAAGGGCAGGGGCGAACCCTGCCATCATCGGCATCACGGCAGACAGCCGGGCCGTGCAGCCCGGCTTTCTCTTTGCCGCGCTGCCGGGCAGCCGGTTGCATGGCGCAACCTTTGCCGCCACCGCGATTGAACAGGGGGCCAACGCCATCCTGACCGACAGCGCAGGCGCGCGCCTGTTGCCGCCCGGCCCGGTCTCGGTCGTCGTGGTCGAAGACGCGCGTGAGGCCTTCGCCCGCGCCGCCTCGCTCTGGTTCGGCGCGCAGCCCGCCCGCATGGTCGCCGTCACCGGCACCAATGGCAAAACCTCGGTGGCCACCTTCACCCGCCAGATCTGGGAAGCGCTGGACCATCCCGCCATCAACATCGGCACCACCGGGGTCGAGGGCGCATGGACCGCGCCATCAGCCCACACCACCCCCGACGCGTTCACCCTGCACGCGATGCTCGCCGCCGCCGCCGAGGCCGGTGTTACCCATGGCGCGATGGAGGCGTCTTCCCACGGTCTCGACCAGCGCCGGATGGATGGCGTGCGCCTCTGCGCCGCCGGGTTCACCAACCTGACGCAGGATCATCTGGACTATCACCACACGATGGAGGCCTATCTTGAGGCCAAAGCCGCGCTGTTCACCCGGCTGTTGCCCGATGATGCTGTGGCCGTGGTCAACCTGAATGGCGCGCACGGCTCGGATATTGTCGAGCTGTGCCTTGACCGGGGCCTGCCCACCATGACCATCGGTCACGGGCAGGGGGCCGACCTGCGCCTGTTGTCGCAGCGCTATGATGCCACCGGGCAGGATCTGCGCTTTTCCTGGCAAGGCCAGCCCTATATGACCCGCCTCAACCTCGTCGGCGGGTTTCAGGCCGAAAACGTGGCCCTTGCCGCCGGTCTCGCCATCGCCTCCGGCGATGACCCACAAGCCGTCTTCGCCACCCTGCCGAAACTGACCGGCGTGCGCGGCCGCATGCAGCTTGCCGCCACCCGCACCAATGGCGCGGCGGTTTATGTCGATTACGCCCACACCCCCGACGCCATCGAAACCGCGCTCAAGGCGCTGCGTCCGCATGTCATGGGCCGCATCATCATCGTCTTCGGCGCAGGCGGTGACCGCGACACCACCAAACGCCCGCTGATGGGGGCTGCCGCTGCCGCGCATGCCGATGTGCTGTTCGTCACCGATGACAACCCGCGCGGCGAAGACCCGGCCACCATCCGCGCCGCGATCATGGCCGCCTGCCCGGACGCGACCGAAGTGGGCGACCGCGCCGAAGCCATCCTGCGCGGCGTCGATGCGCTGCAACCCGGCGACGCCCTGCTGATCGCGGGCAAGGGGCACGAGACCGGCCAGACCATCGCGGGGCAGGTCTATCCGTTTGACGATGTGGAACAGGCCAGCGTCGCCGTTGCTGCCCTTGATGGGGTGATCTGATGCCAGCCACACCGCTCTGGACCTCCGCCGATGCCGTTACCGCCACCGGCGGTACAACCACCGCCACATGGCAGGCCAATGGCGTCTCGATCGACACCCGCACCCTGCAGCCCGGCGAGTTGTTCGTGGCGCTGAAAGATGTGCGCGACGGCCACGACTTTGTGGCGCAGGCCCTGTCCAAAGGCGCCGCCGCCGCCCTTGTCACCCACCGCCCTGCAGACGTGACCGAGGATGCACCGCTGCTGATCGTGCCCGATGTGCTGCAAGCGCTTGAACGCTTAGGCACCTTCGCCCGCGCCCGCACGCAGGCCAAGGTCGTCGGCGTCACCGGATCGGTTGGCAAGACCAGCACAAAGGAAATGCTGCGCGCCATCCTGGGCGGGCAGGGCAGGGTGCATGCCGCCGAGGCCAGCTATAACAACCACTGGGGCGTGCCGCTGACCCTCGCGCGGATGCCGCCCGACACCGACTTTGCGGTGATCGAAATCGGCATGAACCACCCCGGAGAGATTGCGCCCCTCGCCCGCATGGCGCAGCCGCATGTGATCCTGATCACCACCGTCGGTGCGGCGCATCTGGAGGCATTTGCCGATGTCGCGGCCATCGCCCATGAAAAAGCCGCGATCATGGATGGCCTGATCCCCGGCGGCACCGCCATTCTCAACGCTGACCTGCCCACCACGCCGATCCTGCTGGCCAAAGCCTCATCCGTCGGTGCAAGCACCTACCTCTTCGGCACCAGCCCCGGCGCACAGTACCACATGGACCACGCCGACATCACCGACGACGCCACTGTGGCCCGCGCCACCCGCAATGGCGCACCTGTGCTGTTCAAGGTCCGCACCCCCGGCAAGCACTTCGCGCTCAACGCGCTCGGCGCGCTGGCCGTCGCCGATGCGCTCGGCTGCGATGCCACCATCGCCGCCTGCGACATCGGCAACTGGCAGCCGCCCAAAGGGCGCGGCACGCGCGAAACCATCCTGCTTGACCGCGTGGACGAGACCAGCTTTCAGCTGATCGACGACGCCTTCAACGCCAACCCCGCCTCGATGGCCGCCAGCCTCGATGTGCTCATCGCCGCCCAGCCCGAAAACGGCGTCGGCCGGGTCGGTCAGGGCCGCCGCATCGCCATTCTCGGCGACATGCTGGAGCTTGGCCAGACCGAGGCCGCGCTGCACGCCGCCATCGCCCGCCATCCGGGCCTGTCCGCGATCCACACCATCCACTGTGTCGGCCCGCGCATGCGCGTCCTGCACGCCGCCCTCCCGCTCCGCCAGCGCGGCGACTGGGTGGAAACCGCCGCCGCGCTCGTCCCCCGTGCCCGCCAACTCGTCGATGCGGGCGACATCGTGCTGGTCAAAGGCTCCAAAGGCTCCAAGGTCAGCCTCGTCGTTGACGCCCTGCGCAAAATGGCCCAAGGCACCGCCCCAACAGAAGGGACCGCGTAAATGTTGTATCTGCTGACAGAATTCTCCGCCGGGGGGGATTTCTTCAACCTGTTCCGCTACATCACCTTCCGCGCTGGCGGGGCCTTTCTGACCGCGCTGATCTTTGGGTTCATGTTCGGCCAGCCCCTGATCAACATCCTGCGCCGCAAGCAGGGCAAGGGCCAGCCGATCCGCGATGACGGCCCGGCCAGCCATTTCGCCAAGGCCGGCACCCCCACCATGGGCGGCCTCCTGATCCTGTCGGCGCTCCTGGTCTCCACCCTGCTGTGGGCCCGGCTCGACAACCCCTATGTCTGGATTGTCCTGCTGGTCACCATCGCCTTTGGCCTGATCGGCTTTGCCGATGATTATGCCAAGGTCACCAAACAGACCACCAAGGGCGTCTCGGGCAAGGTCCGCTTTTCTGCAGGGCTGATCATCGCGGCGCTGGCCACCTTTGCCGCCGCCAGCTTTCACCCCTCGGGTCTGACCAACCAGCTCGCCTTTCCGTTTCTGAAAGACCTGCTGCTGAACATGTCGTTCTTCTTCGTGCCCTTCGGCATGATCGTTATCGTCGGGGCCGCCAATGCGGTCAACCTGACCGACGGGCTCGATGGCCTAGCCATCATGCCGGTGATGATCGCCGCAGGCACCTTCGGGGTGATCGCCTATGTGGTCGGCAACTTCAATTACACCGATTACCTCGGCGTCCATTTCGTCCCCGGCACCGGGGAACTCCTCATCTTCTGCGCCGCCCTGTTCGGCGGCGGCATGGGTTTTTTGTGGTACAACGCCCCCCCGGCCGCCGTGTTCATGGGCGACACCGGCAGCCTCGCTTTGGGCGGAGCACTGGGAGCCATCGCCGTCTGCACCAAGCATGAAATCGTGCTCGCCATCGTCGGCGGGTTGTTCGTGGTCGAGGCGCTCTCGGTGATCATTCAGGTGCTCTACTTCAAACGCACCGGCAAACGCGTGTTCCTGATGGCCCCGATCCACCACCATTTCGAGAAAAAGGGCTGGGCCGAACCCCAGATCGTGATCCGCTTCTGGATCATCAGCCTGATCCTCGCCCTGATCGGCCTCGCCACGCTGAAGGTGCGGTAAGCCCTCCCGGTCTCATTTTCTGTCCGAAAATATCCCACGGGGGTCCGGGGGTGTGAAACCCCCGGTGCAACGCCAGCCACAAATGCCGCCGTTCACACTCCGGCGCTTGCGCCACCTACGGGTAGGGCGGGGTTCACCCCGCCACCCCTTGCCCCCAAATCTTAACAACCCCTTAATCCCACACCCCCAACCCCTTGAAATCACTCACTCCATATCCCTGTAACACAGTGGGCACCCTTTGAAAGAGTCCGACCTCTACCCCCCGGTCAAGGCCTTCCTTGAGGCGCAGGGATATACCGTCAAGGCCGAGGTCGGTGCGGCCGATGTGATGGCCTGCCGTGACCCGGACCCGCCGCTGATCGTGGAGCTCAAGACCGCCCTCAACCTGCCGCTGATCCTGCAGGGCGTGGCGCGGCAGGGGCTGTTTGACCATGTCTACCTCGCCGTACCCCAGCCCGCCAAATGGACCCACCGCTACCGCGACCTGATCGCCCTGCTGCGCCGCCTCGGCCTCGGCCTGCTGACCGTCCGCGAGGGCACCGTCGAGCCCCACCTCGACCCCGCCCCCTATCAGCCGCGCAAGAACGCGGCCAAAGCCGGGCGGCTGCTGCGCGAGTTCCACAAGCGGCAGGGCGACCCCAACATCGGCGGCACCACAAGGGTGAAGCGGGTGACCGCCTACCGTCAGGATGCCCTGCGCCTCGCCGCTGCCCTTGCCGCGCTGCCAGACGGCACCAGCCCCGCCACGCTTGCCAGGGCCACCGGCATCCTCAGGGCCGGGGCGATCCTGCGGGACAATCACTACGGCTGGTTCGATCACCCGGCCAAGGGCCGCTACAGCCTGTCGCCCGCCGGGCATGCAGCGCTTGCCGCCCCCTTTCCAGATGCCGCCGGTTCCCCTATCCCGTGAGGGTCAGATCAGAAGGGGCGGCAGATGATTCCAGTCAAGGGCTACGCAGGCGCAAAGGTCGCCGTTCTGGGCCTCGGCCGCTCCGGCCTCGCCACCGCCCGCGCGCTGATCGCGGGCGGGGCAGAGCCGCTGTTGTGGGACGACAGCCCCGAGGCGCGCGACAAGGCGGAGGCCGAGGGCTTCACCCTCACCGATCTGGGCCGGGCCAACGCCTTTGACGGCGTGACCAGCCTGATCACCAGCCCCGGCATCCCGCACCTCTACCCCGCCCCGAACAAGATCCTCGCCCGCGCGCTGGAGGCAGGGGTGCCGGTGGACAATGACATCGGCCTGTTCTTCCGCAGCTTTGCCGCCTCGGACTGGGATGATTTCGAGACCATGCCGCGCGTGGTCTGCGTGACCGGCTCGAACGGCAAGTCCACCACCACCGCGCTGATCCACCACATTCTGGAGGTGGCGGGGCGGCCAGTGCAGATGGCGGGCAACATCGGCAAGGGGGTGTTGTCGATTGATCCGGCGCAGGATGGCGAGGTGGTGGTGCTGGAGCTGTCCAGCTACCAGACCGACCTTGCCCGGGCGCTGACGCCGGATGTGGCGGTCTTCACCAACCTGTCGCCCGACCATCTGGACCGGCATCACGGCATGGGCGGCTATTTTGCCGCCAAGCGACGGCTGTTTTCCGAGGGCGGGCCAGACCGCGCGGTGATCGGCGTGGATGAGGTCGAGGGCCAGTTTCTGGCCAATCAGATGGGCATGGGGCCGCAGGACGACCGGGTGATCCGGATCTCGTCGGGGCAAAAGCTGGACCAGTTCGGCTGGAGCGTCTTTGCCCGCAAGGGATTCCTGTCGGAATGGCGCAAGGGGCGGCAGGTGGCGAGCATCGACCTGCGCGAGGTGTCGGGTCTGCCGGGTGCCCACAACCACCAGAACGCCTGTGCCGCCTATGCGGCGTGCCGGGCGCTGGGGATTGCGCCGAAAATGATCGAGGGCGCGTTCGGCTCGTTCGCCGGGCTGCCGCACCGCAGCCAACTGGTGGGCGAGCGCGGCGGGGTGCGGTTTGTCAACGACTCCAAGGCCACCAATGTCGACAGCGCGGCCAAGGCCTTGCAGGCGTTCCCGCGCATCCGCTGGATTGCGGGCGGGATGGGCAAGGACGGCGGGATTACGGCGCTGCAGCCGCACCTTGGCGCGGTGGTAAAGGCCTATCTGATCGGCCATTCGGCCCGCGACTTTGCGCTGCAGCTGGGCAAGACCCCGCATGAGATCTGCGAGACCATGGCGCAGGCCGTGGCCCGGGCGGCGGCCGAAGCCGAGGCGGGCGAGGTGGTGCTGCTGGCCCCGGCGGCGGCCAGCTTTGACCAGTACCCGAACTTTGAAAAGCGGGGCGACGATTTTGTGGCGCAGGTGCAGGCGCTGATCGGCGGCTGAGGCACCTGAGGGCTGAGGAAGAGCCTCCGGCGGGAGTATTTGGCAAGCAGCAATGCCGGGCATGTAACACTGCGGGAAGCGCGGTATGATCCTTTGGAATCAAGGGATTGGCTGTGTTGGCTTAAGGCATTTTTAACGAATTGATCTTGGGGCGCGGTGCGTTTCACGCTCTCTGCAGGCGCTGTGTCGGGGAGATTGGGAGGCCTGCCCGAAGCCCTATCACGCTGCAATCTGGGCCTGTCGTGCGGTCTGTTCGGCATGCGGGCTCGCCTCTGGTGGTCAAGGGTGCAGGCGCGATCCGTGGCGGGCTGCGTCGCGATCCTGCGGTGGCAGGGCATAGGGATCAGCATCCGGTGATGCGCCTGTTGTCATTTTCTGTCTCCAAATATCCCGGGGGTCCGGGGGCTGGCCCCCGGTTCTGCCAAAGCCACAGGCGCGCCCTCTGGCAGTCTTGCCACCGAGGGGCTGCAGGGCCGATGGCGATGTCTCCGGCGGGCGTATTTGGCAAGGGGGCAAGCCATGGCGTCAGGGGAGGGCCGGGCTGCGCAATCCAAGAGAGCGGCGCGTCCGCGGCGATGTCGGGCGCCGCGGCGCAGCTTTCCGCTGGCTTTGCGGCGCGTTCTTGGTTAGAGTTTGAGACAGACCCGGCAAACGGGCAATCGGCAGAGCAGACGTTACAGGCGGTTTTCCCATGACTGAAATGGTCTATGGCTCCAGTCCCGTTCGGGTGACAGAGCCGGTGTTGCCCCGCTGGTGGCGCACCATCGACAAATGGTCGCTGACGGCCATCATGGTGCTGTTTGGCATCGGATTGCTGCTGGGCCTTGCCGCGAGCGTGCCGCTGGCCAGCCGCAACGGGCTGAATGATTTCTATTATGTGCAGCGACAGGCCGTGTTTGGCGTGATCGCGCTGCTGGCGATGGCCGGGGTGTCGATGATGCCGCCGGTGATGATCCGCCGTCTGGGCGTGATCGGCTTTGCCGGGGCCTTTGTGGCGCTGATGCTGCTGCCGTTCTTTGGCACCGATTTTGGCAAGGGCGCGGTGCGCTGGTTCAGTTTTGGCTTTGCCTCGGTGCAGCCGTCGGAGTTTCTCAAGCCCGGTTTCATGGTGATAGTCGCCTGGATGATGGCGGCCAGTCAGGATCTGAACGGGCCGCCCGGCAAATCGGTGTCGTTCGGTCTGACCTTTGTGGTGGTGATGCTGCTGGCGATCCAGCCCGATTTCGGTCAGGCGGCGCTGATCCTGTTCGGCTGGGGGGTGATCTACTTCGTGGCCGGGGCTCCGATCACGCTGATCGGCATCATTCTGGGGCTAGTCACCTTTGGTGGCACGATCGCCTATGAAAGCTCGGAGCACTTTGCCCGGCGGATCGACGGCTTTCTGAACCCCGAGATCGACCCGCGCAGCCAGATCGGCTATGCCACCAACGCCATTCAGGAGGGCGGCTTTTTTGGCGTCGGCGTCGGCGAGGGGCAGGTGAAATGGACCCTGCCCGATGCGCACACCGATTTCATCATCGCAGTGGCGGCCGAGGAATACGGGCTTATTCTGGTGCTGGTCATTCTGGCGCTGTACGGCACCATCGTCGTGCGCAGCCTGTTCCGGCTGATGCGCGAGCGGGATCCGTTCATCCGGCTGGCGGGCACCGGGCTTGCCTGTATCTTTGGGGTGCAGGCGATGATCAACATGGGGGTGGCGGTGCGGCTGTTGCCCGCCAAGGGGATGACGCTGCCCTTTGTCAGCTATGGCGGGTCGTCGGTGATTGCGGCGGGCATCACGGTGGGGATGCTGCTGGCCTTGACGCGCACGCGCCCACAAGGTGAGATTGGTGATATCCTCCGCAGGGGGCGCTGATGGCACAGGGAAAGCTGCTTTTGATCGCAGCCGGTGGCACCGGGGGGCATATGTTCCCCGCGCAGGCGCTGGCCGAGGCGATGGTGCGTCGGGGCTGGCGGGTGAAGCTGTCGACCGATGCGCGCGGCGCGCGCTATGCGGGCGGTTTTCCGCATGTGGTGGCGGTGGAGCAGGTGGCCTCGGCCACCTTTGCGCGCGGTGGTGTGCTGGCCAAGGCTGCTGTGCCGTTCCGCATCGCGGGCGGTGTGCTGGGGGCGGTGGTGGCGCAGATTCGCGACCGGCCTGCGGTGGTGGTGGGGTTCGGCGGTTATCCGACGATCCCGGCGCTGGCGGCCGCCTGGGTGTTGCGGCGGCCGCGGATGATCCATGAGCAGAACGGGGTGCTGGGGCGGGTCAATCAGCTGTTTGCGCCCCGGGTCGACACCGTGGCCTGCGGCACCTGGCCCACCGACCTGCCCGAAGGGGTGACCGGCGTGCATACCGGCAACCCGGTGCGGCTGGCGGTGCTGGACCGGGCAGGGGCGGGGTATATCGCGCCCGGCGACTATCCGATGTCTTTGGTGGTGATCGGCGGATCACAGGGCGCGCGGATCTTGTCGGAGGTGGTGCCGGTGGCGGTGGCGATGCTGCCCGATGCGATCCGGCGCAATCTGCGCGTGGCGCATCAGGCGCGGGCCGAGGATCTGGACCGCGTGGTGGACGCCTATGCGCAGGCGGGCATCCGGGCCGAGGTGAAGCCGTTTTTCAGCGACATTCCGGCGCGCTTGTCAGAGGCGCAGCTGGTGATCTCGCGCGCGGGGGCGTCGTCGATTGCTGACATTTCGGTGATCGGGCGTCCGGCGATCCTGATCCCCTATGCGGCGGCGACCGGCGACCATCAGGCCGCCAATGCGCGCGGGCTGGCGGCGGCGGATGCCGCAATTGTGATCCCGGAAAAGGTGCTTGACGCGGAAAGCCTCAGCGGCCACATGGCGGCGGTGCTGTCGCAACCCGACGCCGCCAACCGGATGGCCGCCAATGCCTTGTCGCAGGGTCGTCCCGATGCCACCGAACGTCTGGTGGCGCTTGTCGAAGCCCTCGCAGAAGGAGCCCCGCAATGAATGCGGCCACAAAACTTCCCCTTGAACTGGGGCCGATCCATTTTGTCGGGATCGGCGGCATTGGCATGTCAGGCATTGCCGAAGTTCTGATGACGCTGGGCTATACCGTGCAGGGGTCGGATTCCAAGGCCAGCAAGATTACCGACCGGCTGGTGTCGCTGGGCGCCACGGTTTTTGAGGGGCAGGCGGCGGAGAATATCGGCGCTGCTGCGGTGATCGTGATTTCTTCGGCCATCAAGAAGGGCAATCCGGAGCTGGAAGAGGCGCGGCGGCGCAAGTTGCCGGTGGTGCGCCGGGCCGAGATGTTGGCGGAACTGATGCGGATGCGGTCCAACATTGCGGTCGCGGGCACGCATGGCAAGACCACCACGACGACGATGGTGGCGACGCTGCTGGACAAGGGCGGGTTTGATCCGACCGTCATCAACGGCGGGGTGATCCATTCTTATGGGTCCAATGCCCGCGCCGGGGCTGGCGAGTGGATGGTGGTGGAGGCGGACGAGTCTGACGGCTCGTTCAACCGCCTGCCGGCGACGATTGCGATTGTCACCAATATCGACCCCGAGCATATGGAGCATTGGGGCAGCTTTGACGCGTTGCGCAAAGGCTTCCTCGATTTCGTGTCGAACATTCCGTTTTACGGGCTGGCGGTGTGTTGCACCGATCATGCCGAGGTGCAGGCGCTGGTGGGCCGGGTGGCGGATCGTCGGATCGTGACCTTTGGCTTCAACGCGCAGGCCGATGTGCGGGCGGTGAACCTGAGGTTCGAAAATGGCAGCGCCTTGTTCGATGTGCTGCTGAACAACGAGGACGAAGGTTCGAAAATTGAAGGTTGCGTGCTGCCGATGCCCGGCGATCACAACGTGTCGAACGCGTTGTCGGCGATTGCGGTGGCCCGGCATCTGGGGATGAAGAAGGACGAGATCCGCGAGGCTTTGGCCGGGTTCGCCGGGGTCAACCGACGCTTTACCAAAGTGGCCGAGGTGAATGGCGTGACCATCATCGACGACTACGGCCACCACCCGGTCGAAATCGCGGCGGTGCTGCGCGCGGCGCGGCAATCGACCAAGGGTCGGGTGATCGCGGTGCATCAGCCGCACCGATACAGCCGGTTGTCGAGCCTGTTCGAAGATTTCTGCACCTGCTTTAACGAGGCAGATGTGGTTGCGATTTCAGAGGTTTACGCGGCAGGAGAAGAGCCAATTCCGGGGGCCAGTCGCGATGATCTGGTGGCCGGGCTGATTGCCCATGGCCATCGCCACGCCCGCGCGGTGATGGATGAGGCCGATCTGGCGCGGCTGTTCCGCGAACAGGCGCGGCCGGGCGATATCTTTGTGTGCCTTGGGGCCGGTACGATCAGCACCTGGGCCAACAACCTGCCCGCCAAGCTGGTCGGGAAAGCGGCATGACCCCGGCGCTGACAGCCGCGCTGTTGTGGCTGGTGGTGGCAAATGTCATCGCCATGTTTCCCAGCAAGGATCACCACTGGCGCGCGGCCTATGTGCTGATCGCCATCGGCATCCCGCTGGTCGGTTGGGTCACCGCGCAAAGCGGCCCTATCTGGGGACTGGTGATACTGGCGGCGGGGGCCAGCGTGTTGCGCTGGCCGTTGATCCACTTCTGGCGCTGGCTGAAGGGACGGAACGGCACCCCGGCGGAGTGATCCGCCGGTTTTGCGTTATGCCCGCCCCTGATCCGGGGCCGGGGGGTAGGGTTCGGCGCGGCGCGGGTCAACTTCGCGAATCGAGGCGCTGGGGTCCATCGTCGGGCTTTCTGGGCGCGGAAGTGGCGTGGTGGCGCGCATGCGCCGGGTGCTCCACAACCCGAAGGGAATGCCCCCGGCAAGGCCGATGATGCCTGCAACGGCAAAGAGCTGCCAGCCGTACAGCCCTGCAGTCAGGCCGGCGATGACGGCGACACCGGCAAAGCAACCGACGGCAAGCGGAACAACGGTGGAACGCAAGTATGGGAAGGCCATGGCTTTCTCCTTTGCTTCTGATTGTACTTTTGAATTTATCTTCAACGACAACGCCGCGTTGTGCGGAGGGGTTCCGGGGAAACCGGGTGATTTGTCTTTGAATGGGAAGAATGACCCTGACTTCGGGGAAAGCACAGGAAAGCTGGAACCTCTGAGCGGTTCGGTTGTTTACCTAGCATCTGGCAGACAGATGGCCACCCTTGGCCGCGTCTGCGTAAAAGGAGGACTTGCGATGCAAACCCAAACCTATGCTGACACCACGTCGACCCGTGCGGCCGGAAATTCATTGATTTCTGGCAAAACCATTCAGGGCACCCGCGTTTATAGCCCGGCTGGGGATGAGCTGGGCCATATTGACGATGTGATGATCGACACGTCTTCGGGTAAAGCCGTGTATGGCGTGCTGGAATTCGGCGGCTTTCTGGGAATTGGCAGCGATCACCACGCCATCCCGTTCGGCAAGCTGAACTACGACACGGCGCGTGAAGGCTATGTCACTGACCTGACCAAAGAGCAGCTTGAGAATGCGCCGAAACAGGACGCAAGCTGGCGTGAAAACCGCGACTGGCAGCAGCGCAGCCACGAATACTATGGTGTGGCCCCTTACTGGCTGTAAGGCGCACTAACGCGAAAGGCTGACTGTGTATCTGTGAGTCTGATTGTATCTACGGCCCGAGGCGGGCGCAGCACATTGCTGCGCCCGTTTTCATATGTGCCGGGTCTTGTCATTGGGGCCAGGGCGCGGGTAGCTAGAGGGATGACCCAGACCCTTCCCACCCCCCGCGGCACCCTGACTCCCAATCGACCCCTGGCGGATCTGACCTGGCTGCGCGTCGGCGGGCCTGCGGACTGGCTGTTCCAGCCTGCGGATGAGTCGGATCTGGCGGCATTTCTGGCGGACTTGCCCGGCGATGTGGCGGTGTTCCCGATAGGCGTCGGGTCGAACCTGATCGTGCGCGATGGCGGGTTGCGGGCGGTGGTGATCCGGTTGGGTCGTGGCTTTAATGGCATTGCAATTGACGGCGACCGGGTGACGGCGGGGGCGGCGGCGCTGGATGCGCATGTGGCACGCCGCGCGGCGGAAGCGGGGCTGGACCTGACCTTTCTGCGCACCATTCCGGGCAGTATCGGCGGCGCGGTGCGCATGAACGCCGGGTGCTATGGCTCTTATGTCGCCGATGTGCTGCAAGAGGTGCGGATCGTCACGCGGGAGGGCCGGGTGGAGGTGCTGCCCGCCGCTGCGCTGAAGTTGCGCTACCGGCAATCGGACCTGCCCGAAGGGGCAGTGGTGGTGAGTGCGACGTTCCGCGCGCCTGCCGGGGATCCGGCAGCGTTGCAGCAGCGGATGGAGGAGCAGCTTGCCAAACGTGACGCCAGCCAGCCGACCAAAGAGCGCAGCGCCGGATCAACTTTTCGTAATCCGGTCGGGCATTCTTCGACCGGGCGGGCGGATGACAGCCATGAGCTGAAGGCCTGGAAAGTCATTGATGACGCCGGAATGCGCGGTGCGACGCTTGGCGGTGCGCAGATGAGCCGGATGCACTCGAACTTCCTGATCAACGCCGGTGGCGCAACTGCCGCTGATCTGGAAAATCTGGGCGAAGAGGTGCGAAAAAAGGTTTTCCAAACCAGCGGGATCACGTTAGAGTGGGAAATCATGCGGATCGGCGAAGCGTAACAGCCAACTGGCCGCAAAATAACAAGAATAAGGGTCCGAAATGTGACCCGAGAGGCAGTAAATGGCGGGTACATCTGGCAAGGTGTCCCGCGTGGCGGTTATCATGGGTGGGCCATCCGCTGAGCGGGAGGTTTCCTTGTCCACAGGCAAAGCCTGTGGGCTTGCGCTGCGCGAGGCGGGATATGACGTGGTTGAGGTCGATGCTGGCCCGGACCTGCCCGCACGGCTGAGTGAAATCAAACCTGACGTCGTGTTCAACGCCCTGCATGGCCGCTGGGGCGAAGACGGCTGTGTTCAGGGTCTGCTGGAATGGTTGCGGATTCCTTACACGCATTCTGGCGTGCTGGCGTCTTCGCTGGCGATGGACAAGCAGCGGACCAAGGATGTCTACCGCGCTGCGGGTCTGCCGGTGGCGGAGTCGGTGATCGTGTCGCGCGATGCGGTCGAGGCGGGGCATGTGCTGCCGCCGCCCTATGTGGTCAAGCCGAACAACGAAGGCTCGTCAGTCGGGGTGTATATCGTGCATCCGGGCAGCAATGCGCCGCGTCTGGCGGCGGCAATGCCGGAACAGGTGATGGTCGAGGCCTATGCGCCGGGCCGCGAGTTTTCGATTTCGGTGATGGACGACCGGGCGCTGTGCGTGACCGATATCCTGACCGACGGCTGGTATGATTATGATGCCAAATACAAACCCGGTGGCAGCCGCCATGAAGTTCCGGCCAATATTCCGGCCGAGATCGAGGCGGCTTGTCTGGACTATGCCCTGCGCGCGCATCGGGCGTTGGGGTGCCGGGGGCTGAGCCGGACTGATATGCGCTGGGACGAGACCAAGGGGCTGGATGGGCTGATCCTGCTGGAAACCAATACCCAGCCCGGGATGACGCCCACTTCGCTGTCACCAGAACAGGCGGCGCATATGGGGATGCCGTTCCCGCAGCTTTGCGCCTGGATCGTGGAGGATGCGTCATGCAACCGCTGAGCGCGCCCCGCCGTCAGCCGCCGCCTTTGGCCGCCATTCCGCTGCGCCGCGATCCGGCGCCCTCGCGGTGGGCCTACCGGATGCAGCGGCTGTGGCTGACGCCGCTGTTCCGCGTGATGTTCCGCGTGGGCGTGCCGACCTTTGTACTGGCCTCGGTGGTCGGGATCATTCTGGCCGATGAGGACCGCCGCGACGCGATTGCGGGGGGGGTTTCGGAAATCCGCACCCAGTTCCAGAACCGGCCCGAGTTCATGGTGGGTCTGGTCTCGGTGGTCGGGGCCTCGCCTGAACTGGCCGATGTGGTGCGGGCCAAGCTGGATCTGAAGCTGCCGAAATCGTCGTTTGAGATCGACCTTGCCGCCGCGCGGGCGCGGATTCAGGAGCTGGACGCGATTGCGCGCGCCGATCTGATCGTGCGCTCGGGCGGGGTGCTGGAGGTGGCGATTACCGAACGCGAACCGGCGCTGTTGTGGCGCACGGCAGACGGGATCGAGATGCTGGATGCGACCGGGCACCGCGTGGCGAGCCTTGGCGCGCGCAGTGACCGGCCCGATCTGCCGGTCGTCGCCGGGGATGCGGCAGACAGTGCCACGCCCGAAGCGCTGGCCTTGCTGGCCGCTGCCGCCCCGATCTCGCCGCGCGTGCGCGGGCTGGTGCGGGTGGGAGAGCGGCGCTGGGATGTGGTTCTGGACCGCAATCAACGCATTCTGCTGCCGGCAGACAAACCGATTGCCGCCATCGAACGGCTGATCGCCCTGCATCAGGCGGGCGATCTGCTCGGGCGCGATATTCTGACCGTGGACCTGAGAACCGACCATCGCCCCGTGCTGCGTCTGGCGCCCTATGCGCTGAACCAGTTGCGGCAATCACAGGGCATCGACACCAGCGGGAGCCAGCTATGACCGACCTCTATCAGGCGCAGCGCGCCATGCGGAACATGCGCCGCGCCGCCATGCAACGCGGCGTTATTGCCATTCTGGACATCGGCACGTCGAAGATCGCCTGTCTGATCCTGCGCTTTGACGGGGTGGACAGCTTTGGCGACGATACCGTGGGGCCAATGGCCGGGCAGTCGTCGTTCCGGGTGATCGGGGCGGCCACCACGCGGTCGCGCGGGGTGCGCTTTGGCGAGATCGCGGTGATGGCAGAAACCGAGCGCGCGGTGCGCACTGCGGTGCAGGCGGCGCAGAAGATGGCCAATGTGCGGGTGGATCATGTGATCGCCTGTTTCTCGGGGGCAGAGCCACGCAGCTATGGTCTGGCCGGTGAGATTGATCTGGAAGACTCGGTGGTGACCGAACAGGACGTGGCCCGCGTGCTGTCGGCCTGTGACATGCCTGATATCGGACAGGACCGCGAAGTGCTGCATGCGCAGCCGGTGAACTTTGCGCTGGATCACCGGTCCGGCCTTGGCGATCCGCGCGGGCAGATCGGCAACCGGCTGGCGACCGACATGCACTTGCTGTCGATTGACGGCAACGTGGTGCAGAACATCCTGCACTGTATTCAGCGCTGTGATCTGGAACTGGCGGGGATGGCGTCTTCGGCCTATGTCTCGGGCATCTCGGCGCTGGTCGAGGATGAGCAGGAGCTGGGGGCGGCCTGCATCGAAATGGGCGGCGGTTCGACCGGGATTTCGGTCTTCATGAAAAAGCACATGATCTTTGCCGATGCGGTGCGGATGGGCGGCGATCATGTGACCAGCGACATCTCCAAGGGGCTGATGGTGCCGATGGCGGTGGCCGAGCGGATCAAGACCAAACATGGCGGCGTGCAGGCGACCGGCATGGATGACCGCGAGATGATCGAGGTCGGCGGCGACTCTGGCGACTGGGAAAAAGACCGCCGCCAGGTCAGCCGGGCCGAGCTGATCGGCATCATGCGGCCACGGGTCGAGGAAATTCTGGAAGAGGTGCGGGCGCGTTTGGATGCGGCGGGTTTTGACAGCCTGCCCAGCCAGCAGATCGTGCTGACCGGGGGAGCAAGCCAGATCCCCGGACTGGACGGATTGGCGAGCCGCATCTTGGGTCAGCGGGTGCGTCTTGGCCGCCCGCTGCGGGTGCAGGGGTTGCCACAGGCGGCGACGGGGGCCGCATTTTCATCGACGGTGGGCCTGTGTCTGTTCGCGGCCCATCCGCAGGATGAGTGGTGGGATTTCGAAATTCCGGCCGAGCGCTATCCGGCACGGTCCCTCAAGCGGGTGGTGAAATGGTTCAAAGACAACTGGTGACCCCAATATCCTGCGCGAGTGGCGAAATCCCGCTGAAATAGATGCAACAAACCCCATATTTTGTGGGGTCTGGGTGCTTTTTTGAGTGACGACTGGCAGGCATGTGGATATTCTAGGGGGTAATTCGAGGGCAAACGCGCCCGGGACAGGCGCGTAACCCCGATCCAGACATCAGACGCGGCGGCAAGACGACCACTGGCGGCACAACAAAAAGACAGGCGGATAGGCAATGGCACTCAACTTCATCGTGAACGCGCAGCGCGAAGAGCTGAAGCCCCGGATCACCGTGTTTGGTGTCGGCGGTGCAGGCGGTAACGCGGTCAACAACATGATCGAACAAAACCTTGAAGGGGTAGAGTTCGTCGTGGCCAATACCGATGCACAGGCCCTGCAGCAATCCAAGGCGACGTCCAAGATCCAGATGGGGATCAAGGCGACCGAGGGTCTGGGGGCAGGGGCCCGCCCGACCGTGGGTGCTGCCGCAGCGGAAGAGACCATTGAGGAAATCGTCGATCATCTGGCGGGCGCGCATATGTGCTTTATCACCGCTGGTATGGGCGGCGGCACCGGCACCGGGGCGGCCCCGATCATCGCGCAGGCCGCGCGGGAGCTGGGCGTGCTGACCGTCGGTGTTGTGACCAAGCCCTTTCAGTTCGAAGGTGCCAAGCGGATGAAGCAGGCCGAAGACGGCATCGAGGCGCTGCAAAAGGTTGTTGATACGCTGATCATCATCCCGAACCAGAACCTGTTCCGTCTGGCCAATGAACGCACCACCTTTACCGAAGCCTTCGCCATGGCCGATGACGTGCTGTATCAGGGCGTCAAGGGCGTGACCGATCTGATGGTGCGCCCCGGCCTGATCAACCTCGACTTTGCCGACGTGCGTGCGGTGATGGACGAGATGGGCAAGGCGATGATGGGCACCGGCGAAGCGTCGGGCGAAGATCGCGCGGTTCAGGCGGCAGAGAAGGCGATTGCCAACCCGCTGCTGGACGAGATCAGCCTGAACGGCGCCAAGGGCGTGCTGATCAACATCACCGGCGGTTACGATCTGACCCTGTTCGAACTGGACGAGGCCGCGAACATCATCCGCGAAAAGGTCGATCCGGACGCGAACATCATCGTCGGCTCCACGCTGGATACCAGCATGGAAGGTATGCTGCGCGTGTCGGTCGTGGCAACCGGCATCGACGTGGCTGTGGCCAAGGCTGAAACCCCGGTGGCGCGCCGGTCGATGGCAGCCCCGCTGCCGTCGCACCTGACCGCTCCGGCGGCTGAGGCCCCGGCACAGCAGCCCGCGTTTTCGGTGCAGCAGGTTGCCATGACGCCTGCGCCGCAACCCGCGCCGCAGCCGGTGCAGCATGCTCCGGCTCCGCAACAGCAGCAGCTGTTTGACGCTGTCGCCGCCCGCGCGCCTTATGCCGAAGAGCACAGCGACGAGCTGCCGGCTCCGGCCTATCGCCCGCAGCCTGCTGCTGCCGCGCCGTCGCGTGGCGTGCCGATGCATGACGACGCGGCGGCCTTTGTCGCACCGCGCCCGCGCGCCGCTGGCACCCCGTCGCCCGAGGCTTTGGCCCGGTTGCAGGCTGCCGTGTCGCGCGGTCCGGGGCAGGGCGCTGCCCCGCGCCCGGCCGCAGCCGCACCGCAACCTGCCGCCGCGCAAAAGGCAGCCGAGCAGGCGCGCCCGCGCTTTGGCATCGGCTCGCTAATCAACCGCATGGCGGGTGGTGGCCATGAGCAGGCGGCATCCGAGCGTCCGGCCCCCGGCCGCCAGCAACCGCCGGTCACGTCTTATGACGACGAGCCGGAACTGAGCGCCGATCAGGAGCGGATCGAGATCCCCGCGTTTCTGCGCCGTCAGGCGAACTGAGAAACGATTGTAACAAATATCGGAAAGCCCGCACTGTGTGCGGGCTTTCTTGTTTTAAATCATATATTTACGGCCCATTCTTTCTGTCACGAACCGACATAAACCGTGAGTTGGCTTTGGCGTCATAAATCCTTAATTCAATGTCACGGAACACTGTCGCAACTTTTGCCGCCCGTGCGGCGTTGTGAGCAGGTTAACTTTATACGACGACCAGGGGTCTGACTTTGCAGAATACGCTGAAATCCGCTGTGGTGTTTGAAGGTCGGGGTTTGCACTCCGGCGCGCCCGTGCGCATGGTGGTGCGGCCTGCTTCGGCAGATTACGGCATCTGGTTCAAGCGCGTCGATGTGACCTCGGGTGATCAGATGATTGCCGCGCGCTGGGATCAGGTGGTGCCGTCGCGTCTGTGCACGCTGATCCGCAATGCCGATGGGGTCGAGGTGTCGACGATCGAGCATGTGATGGCGGCCCTTGCGGGCTGTGCCATTCATAACGCCGTGATCGAAATTGACGGACCGGAAGTGCCGATCCTGGATGGCTCTGCCGTCGCCTTCGTCGATGGCTTTCTGGCCAAGGGGCTGATCGAACAATCCGCCCCGGTGCGGGCGATCCGCGTGATCAAACCGGTCGAGGTCCGTGAGGGCGAGGCGGTGGCCCGTCTGGACCCGGCGGATATGCTGGAGATTGACTTTTCCATTCAATTCGACGAAGCGGCCATCGGGTTTCAGGCCAAGCATCTGAACCTGTCCAACGGCGCTTTTGTCCGCGAATTGGCCGACAGCCGCACCTTTTGCCGTCAGGCCGATGTCGATGCGATGCGCGCCCGTGGGCTTGCCTTGGGCGGTACGCTTGACAATGCCGTGGTGTTCGAGGGCGACCGTGTGTTGTCCCCGGGCGGCTTGCGCCACGAAGATGAGCCGGTGCGCCACAAGATGCTGGACGCGATGGGCGATCTGTATCTGGCGGGCGGGCCGATTTTGGGCCGTTATACCGGCATCCGCGCGGGCCATGCGCTGACCAACCGCCTGCTGGTGGCGTTGTTCGCCGATCTGACCGCATGGCGGATGATGGAATGCAGCGCTCTGACCGTGGGAAAATTGCCCGGTATGGGTGTGCATCGCAGCGACCTTCCCGCAACGGCCTGACAGGGTTGTGATCTTAGGCGCAAAGGCGTTTTGCGCAGCGGATTTTTCTGTGCTAGGAGGTCTGCAACAGGGCGGAAACCGCGCCGCAGACAGCGTGCGTTCCGGGTGGTTTGATGGATAGGCAGACGATGGCAGTCGGAAAATCGGGCGCGAAATGGCTGAGCATCGCGCTCGTTCTGTCGATTCTCTCGGCTTGTGGTGCGCGCACGCAAGAGCGGTCGCTGGACAGCTACACAGCCGAAGAGATTTACAAACAGGGCGAGCTGGAGCTGGAAACCGGGTCCAAACCCAAGGACGCGATCCGCTATTTCCAGGAAGTGGAACGGCTTTATCCCTATTCGGAATGGGCCAAGCGGTCGCTGATCATGCAGGCCTTCAGCCAGCACAAGGCCAAGGAATACGAAGAGGCGCGCTCGACCGCGCAGCGCTTTCTTGATACCTATCCCGGCGATGATGATGCGCCCTATGCGTCTTACCTGATGGCGCTGTCCTATTATGACCAGATTGACGAAGTTGGCCGCGATCAGGGTCTGACCTTTCAGGCGTTGCAAAGCATGCGTCAGGTGATCGAACAATATCCCGACAGCGACTATGCCCGCTCTGCCATGCTGAAATTCGAGCTGGCCTTTGACCATCTGGCTGGCAAGGAAATGGAAATCGGGCGCTATTACCTGAAACGGCGCAACTATACCGCTGCGATCAACCGGTTCCGCACCGTGGTACAGGACTTTCAGACCACCACCCACACCGCCGAGGCGCTGCACCGGCTGGTCGAGGGGTATCTGGGGCTGGGCCTGAATGCCGAAGCGCAGACGGCAGCGGCCATTCTGGGCTACAACTATCAATCCTCGCCGTTTTATGACGACAGCTTCCGTCTGCTGAAAGGCCGGGGTCTGGCGCCAGAGGCGCAGGGCGACAGCTGGCTGAGCCAGGTGTATCGTCAGATGATCAAGGGCGAGTGGCTGTAAGAGCGGTGCGTGCCCGCACGCACCCTACGGGATGACCTATGCTCCGTTCGCTTGATATCCGCGATGTGTTGATCATTGACCGGCTGACCCTTGATCTGGGGGCCGGTCTCAATGTGCTGACCGGCGAAACCGGCGCGGGCAAGTCGATATTGCTCGATGCGCTGGGGTTTGTGCTGGGCTGGCGGGGCCGGGCCGAGCTGGTGCGGGCCGGGGCCACGCAGGGCGAGGTGACGGCGGTGTTTGATCTGCCCCCCGGCCATGCGGCGCGCAGCGTGCTGGAAGAGGCCGGGATCGAGGCCGAGGATGACCTGATCCTGCGCCGGGTGAACACGGCCGATGGCCGCAAGACGGCTTTCGTCAACGACCGCCGGGTGTCGGGCGAAGTGCTGCGCGCCTTGTCCGAGGTGCTGGTGGAACTGCATGGCCAGCATGACGACCGGGGGCTGCTGAACCCGCGCGGGCACCGGGCGCTGTTGGACACGTTTGCCGGGCTGGACCTGACAGCCTCGCGCCGGGCCTGGGCGGCGGCACGGGTGGCGCGCAGCGCGCTGGCCGGGGCCGAGGCGGTGCTGACGGCGGCGCGGGCGGAAGAAGACTATCTGCGCCATGCGGTGGCCGAGCTGGACAAGCTGGCCCCCGAGCCGGGCGAAGAGGCGGCGCTGGACGCGCGCAGACGTGCGATGCAGGGGGCAGAGCGCATTCGCGCTGATGTCGCCCGTGCCTTGCAGATGTTGTCAGAGGACGGGGCAGAGGCCGCCTTGCGCGATGCGACCCGCTGGCTGGAAGGGGCTGCCGACAAGGCCGAGGGCGCGCTGGAGGCGCCGCTGGCGGCAATCGGGCGGGCCCTGATCGAGCTGTCGGATGCGCAGGCCGGGGTGGAGACCTGTCTGGCCGGTCTGGACGTGAACCCCGGCGATCTGGAAGCGGCGGAAGAGCGGTTGTTCGCGATCCGGGCACTGGCGCGCAAGCATGGGGTGATGCCCGATGATCTGGGCGGCTTTGCGGCCGATCTGCGGGCGCGGTTGCAGGCGCTGGACAGTGGCGAGGCCGGGATTGGGGCCTTGCAGCAGGCGGTCACCGAATCCGAGGCGGCCTGGCGCGCCGAGGCTGCACGGCTGACCGCGGCGCGGCGCGAGGCGGCGGCGCGGCTGGACCGGGCGATGGCGGCGGAACTGGCCCCGCTCAAGATGGAACGCGCGGTGTTTGTCACCGCCGTCTCGCGCGGCGAAGACGGGCCCGACGGCGCGGATGACGTGACCTTTACCGTGGCCACCAACCCGGGCGCGCCCTCGGGGGCCCTGAACAAGATCGCCTCGGGCGGCGAGTTGAGCCGGTTTCTGCTGGCGCTGAAGGTCTGCCTGACCGCGCAGGCCGAAGGGCTGACGATGATCTTTGACGAAATCGACCGGGGCGTGGGCGGGGCCACCGCCGATGCCGTGGGGCGGCGGCTGAAGCTGTTGTCGGACACCGCACAGGTGCTGGTGGTCACGCACAGCCCGCAGGTCGCGGCCCTGGGCGCGCATCACTGGCGGGTGGAAAAGCGGGTCGAGGCCGGGCAGACGCTATCGACTGTCTATGCGCTGTCGGCTGCGGAGCGGGTCGAAGAGATCGCGCGGATGCTGTCGGGCGATACCGTCAGCGACGCCGCGCGTGACGCGGCACGGGCGCTCTTGGGGTAGGGCGGGGGCGGGCGCTTTGTTGCGCTGGTCGCGATGATCGACCGAAAAGAAAGAGCGCTCCGCGCGGGAGTATTTTCAAAGCAGCAATGCAGGGGCGAGGATTTCCGGGGCCGGGGTCAGCCTTCGACCATGGCGAAGGTGGCGGTCAGGGCGAGCCAGCCCTCGCCTTTGGCCACCAGAACCGCGGTGAGCAGAGCGCCGATGCGCGGCAGTTCCGCGCCACTCGCATCGCGCAGGCCGGTGACGACAAAGCGCTGATGCAGCACCGCAGCCCCCGGACCAAGCGGGCGCAGCGCGGTTTTGCCGGTGACCAGCCGGGCCATGCGCGACAGGCCGGCAAATTCCTGCTGCATCCCCTTGGCGATGGTGCTGCGGCCTTCGGCCCAATGGCCGGTCAGGGCGTGAAAGCTGCCATCCTCGGCAAACAGGGCGGCGATGGCCTCGGCATTCTGGGCGCTGAAAGCGGTGGCAAAGGCGCGGGGAAAATCAGAGGCTTGGGTCATGGCAGCACCAGTTTACCGGGGGTCACGGCAACCTCCGGACAGAGCCGCAGGTTAGGGGGCGGCGCGAGCGGCTGCAACCTGTGTCAACGCGGTGGCAAGGTCGCCATAGCCGGTAAAGCGCCGTTCATAGGCGAGGTTCAGCCGGGCGGCGCAGTTGGCGGCCTTTGCGTCGAGCGCGGGGTCGTTGGTTTGGGCCTGATAGACCAGTTTGGTGTAATTGCCGAAATAGATGTCGCGCAGCTCGGGGTGGCGGTCCAGTCCCATGGGCCGCCAGACAAAGGCATCGAACTGGCGCACCAGAAAATCGGTGAGGTAGAAGGCGGTGAACTCGTCTTCGGCTTTGGCGGCAAAGGCGGCGTTGCCCTCAAAAAAGCTGTAGCAGTGCGGGCCCTCGACCATCTGCACCCCCAGCTCGGCGCATTTGGCCTGAAGCAGGCCGCCGGTGCCGCAATCGGCGTAGACGATGAAGATCTGGTCATAGGCGGCGCGGTGTGCCGCCACCGCCTGCTCCACCGCCGCCGGAATCCGGTCGGGCCAGAGGTGCAGGTTGGCGGGCAGGCATTGCAGATCGAGATGCGACCAGTGGTTTTGCTGTTTCAGCGCCAGAATTTCATGCGCGAGGGCACCGCAGGCGATCAGCAGAACCCGGTCCGCTGTGGACGAGGGGCCGCTGAGGGGCAGGCCGGTGGTGGTCAGGGTCGCATCATCGGGTGGCGTCAGCGCCACTGGCGCAAGCCCAGCATCAGACTGCCGGCAAGGGCGGCGAGGGCGAGCGCCAGCATCGGCACCTGCACCCAGACGGCAAGGGCGATGGTCGCGCCTGCCGCGGTGATCACAAAGGCCAGCATCGCCAGAAACAGGGGGAGGGGCATGGAATACTCCTTTTCCTGAGTCGAATGTGGTCGTTCGTGGCAGAAATGTGAAGCCCCAAATCCAACAAAAAAGCCCCGGTCGTCAGCGACGCCGGGGCCTTGGTGGCGGAGTGCAGGATCAGGCGCTGAGCTGGTTGTGCTTGCGCGCGACCCAGGCCTTGGCGGTTTCCACCGCAACGGCTGCATCGCGGCAATAGGCGTCTGCGCCGATGGCTCTGCCAAATTCCTCATTCAGCGGCGCGCCGCCGACCAGAACGATATAGTCGTCGCGCAGGCCCTTTTCCTTCATCGTGTCGATCACGACCTTCATATAGGGCATGGTGGTGGTCAGCAGCGCGGACATGCCGAGGATATCAGGCTTTTCGGCCTCCAGCGCGTCCAGATACTTCTCGACCGAGTTGTTGATGCCCAGATCCAGCACTTCGAACCCGGCACCTTCCATCATCATGGCAACCAGGTTCTTGCCGATGTCGTGGATGTCGCCCTTGACCGTGCCGATCACCATCTTGCCCATGCGCGGCGCTCCGGTTTCCACCAGCAGCGGCTTGAGGATGAACATGCCTGATTTCATCGCATTTGCAGACAAGAGCACTTCCGGCACGAACAGGATGCCGTCGCGGAAGTCGTTGCCCACGATGGTCATGCCCGCCACCAGTGCCTTGGTCAGCACGTCATAGGGGGTCCAGCCACGACCGATCAGGATGTTCACGCCATCCTCGATCTCTTCTTTCAGGCCGTCGTAAAGGTCGTCGTGCATCTGCAGCACAAGTTCGTCATCCGAAAGATCAGCGAGGATGATTTCGTCATCGGCCATGGGGTGCGCTCCTGCGGCGAAAGGTCTTGCCGTCTGCATGGGGCCAAATCGGTTTTGCGACTTTCCGGTTTACGACATGCCCGGATTGAAAGCCGACAGAGCGGAGAGGGCTTGAAGTGTGTTCACTATACGTTCATGGTTGTGCCCATGTCTGATCCTGATCCCACACTCATGGCCGGCCAGCGGATCCGGGCGCGCGGGGTAGCGTCGAATGCGGCGGGGCGGTTTGAGTCGCAGGTCCGGGTGCGGGTCGATGACGGTTGGGACATCGCGGAAGACGAGCGGCTTTTGCGCACCGAGATCAGGGTGGAGCGGCCCCGCTCGGCGCTGAGCTACAACCGCTCGCCCGATCTGCCGTTTGACCGCTCGGTGAACCCGTACCGGGGCTGTGAGCATGGCTGTGTCTATTGCTTTGCCCGGCCCAGCCATGCCTATCTGAACCTGTCGCCGGGGCTGGATTTCGAAACCAGGCTGATCGCCCGACCGGGGATTGCCGGGGTGCTGGCAGGGGAATTGCGCGCGAAAGCCTACCGGGTGGCGACGGTGGCTTTGGGCACCAATACCGACCCTTACCAGCCCTGCGAGACCGAGCATCGGCTGATGCGGCAGGTGCTGGAGGTGCTGGCGGAGTTCAACCATCCGGTTGCGATCACCACCAAGGGCACGCTGATCGAGCGCGACATCGACATTCTGGCCCCGATGGCGGCACTGGGGCTGGTGCGGGTGGGGATTTCGGTGACCTCGCTGGACCCGGATCTGTCACGACGGCTGGAGCCGCGCGCGCCTGCACCGGCGCGGCGGCTGGCGATGATCCGGCGGCTGTCAGAGGCGGGGATTCCGGTGCGCGCGATGGTGGCGCCGGTCATTCCGAGCCTGACCGACCCGGAGCTGGAGCAGATCCTGAGCGCCTGCCGCGATGCAGGGGCGCAGGCGGCCAGCTGGATCGCGCTGCGCCTGCCGCGCGAGGTGTCGCCGCTGTTTCAGGACTGGCTGTCGCATCATGCGCCGGACCGGGCGGCCAAGGTGATGGCGCGGGTGCGCGAGATGCACGGCGGCAAGGATTATGACGCGCAATGGGGAAGGCGGATGCGCGGCGAGGGGATTTGGGCCGACCTGATCGCACAACGCTTTGACAAGGCGGTGGCGCGGCTGGGGCTGAATCAGAAAATGCCGTCGCTGCGCTGTGATCTGTTCAGGCCGCCACCACGGGCGGGGGATCAGTTGGCGCTGTTCTGACCGCGACGGATTTTCTGCGAAAATCCGGAAGAACAGGTTTTCTGCGAAAACCTTGCGGGACGTGATCTTTCGCAGAAAGATCGTGCCTGCCGGTTTTTCGCAGAAAAACGGTTTCAGCCCCGGCGGTTCCGGCGCTCGCGCTTTGGGTCGTTCGAGGTGTCGCCGGTGCCGTCCGAGGCCGAAGAGAACCCGCCGAGCTTGGCCGAGATGTCCTCCAGCGTCGGGCGCGGGCCCTTTGGCGTGTTTTCAAGCGCCTTGCGCATCGCCTTCAGATGCTCGGGCATGGTGCCGCAGCAGCCGCCGATGATGCGCACCCCGGCATCGCGCGCCAGCACGGCATATTCGCCCATCAATTCCGGCGTGCCATCGTAATGGATGTGGCCGTCGTGATATTTCGGAATCCCGGCATTGCCCTTGGCGATGATGGGGCGTTCGCTGCCGGTGGTGACAAAGCCCAGCACGGTGCGCATCAGGTCAGAGGCGCCGACCCCGCAATTGGCACCAAAGGCCAGCGGCGGGTTGGCCAGTTTCTCCACCATTTCAGCCATCGCAGCCGAGGTGGTGCCCATCATGGTGCGGCCCGCCGTGTCAAAGCTCATGGTGCCACACCAGGGCATGCCAGCCAATGCGGCGGCCTCGGCGGCGGCCTTGTACTCTTCGGGCGCAGAGATGGTTTCGATCCACAGCACATCGGCCCCGCCCGCTTTCAGCCCTTCGGCCTGTTCGTGGAACATCTCGACTGCAAGCGCATGGGTCAGCGTGCCCATCGGCTCGAAAATCTCTCCGGTCGGGCCGACCGAGCCTGCGACGACGACTGTACGGCCCGACGCATCGGCAATCTCACGCCCCAGCGCCGCACCCACACGGTTCAGCTCATGCACGCGGTCCTGCGCCTGATGCAGTTTTAACCGGCTGGCATTGCCGCCGAAGGTGTTGGTGAGAAAGATGTCCGATCCGGAGTCGACCGCGCCGCGATAGAGCGCGCGGATGTTGTCGGGCTGGTCGATGTTCCAGAACTCCGGCGGCTCGCCCGAGGACAGGCCCATGTTGAACAGGTTGGTCCCGGTCGCGCCATCGGCCATCAGCCAGTCGCGGGTGGAAAGCAGCTTGGAGAGGGCATCTTGCGACATCGGGGCCTCGGCTTGAAAGGGTTGAGACCGGAATGCCAGAAGCGGGGGCCGGTGGCAAATCCAATTCCTGCGGGCCGCACATGCAAAAGCCGCCCCGGAGGGCGGCCTGAGCCGGTTTGCGGCGAAGGTCCGCCGGAGCTGGATCAGATTTCGGTCATCAACTGGGCTTTGGCAGCGATCAGCATTTCGGCCATCTTGGCCCGGATTTCCTGATCGCTGGCTTTTCCGGCCAGATCGGCGGTCAGTTTGCGCACGACATCTTCGATCCCGGCCTCTTCGAAATCGGCCTCGACCACGGTCATCGCATAGGCGGTGGCGTCATCGCCCGACTCGCCCATCAACCCTGCGGCCCACAGACCGACCAGCTTGTTGCGGCGGGCTTCGGCGCGGAACTGCATTTCTGCGTCATGAGCAAACTTGTTTTCAAAGGCATTTTCGCGGTCGTCGAAGGTGGTCATGGGCGGCCCCTTGGTTGAACTTGTGCTGTCTTTGATATGCCCTTCCCGCCGCGTCACTGCAAGAGGCGGATGGGCGCAGGCCCGGCCTGCCGCTGCGGGTTTTCCCTGCGATTTTTAATCATGGCTTTGGCGGGCGCAAGGTTGGGGGCTCTGGCTTGCGGTGGGGCCGGGCTTCACGTATAGGCCAGAGAAAGTCAGCTAGGGCGGTGCTTCACCGCCCCTGCCTGCATTTGTCGCGGAGAGTTCATGGCACGGCGTAAGAAGGTCTATGAGGGCAAGACGAAGATCCTCTATGACGGTCCGGAACCCGGCACGCTGATCCAGTATTTCAAGGATGAAGGCATCTCATCCGAGGCTCCGGTGACCAGCGAGGCCAAGGGCACCGAAGGCAAAGGCGTGCTGAACAACCGGCTGTCGGAATTCTTCATGACCGGGCTGAACAGCATCGGGGTGCCGACGCATTTCATCAAACGGCTGAACATGCGCGAGCAACTGGTGCGGATGGCCGAGATCCTGCCGCTGGAAGTGGTGGTGCGCAACTTTGCCGCAGGCGAATTGTCGACCAAGCTGGGGATTCCCGAGGGCACGGCGCTGCCGCGCCCGATCGTGGAATATTACTACAAGGACGACCGGCTGTCGTCGCCGATGGTCGCTGAAGAGCATATCGTGGCCTTTGGCTGGGCCAGCCAGCAGGATCTGGATGATGTGGTGGCGCTGGCGCTGCGGGTCAACGATTTCCTGTCGGGCGTGATGATGGGCGTGGGCGTGCGGCTGGCCGATTTCCGTATCGAGGTCGGCCGGGTCTGGGAGGGCGATTACATGCGCCTGATCATCGCCGACGAGATCAGCCCCGACAATTGCCGGTTGTGGGACATGCGCCCGGTGATTGACCGTGGCGACGGGCAGCCGGTGGCCGAACCGGGGCCGATGGCGGATGTCTATACCGAACTGGCGCGGCGGCTGGGCGTTTTGCCCACCAATGTCACCCATTCGCCAAAGCCGACGCTGATCAATTAGCTGGGCCCGGCGCAACGCCGGGCGGGTTTGCGTCTGGTGATCTCTGCACGCCCCCTTGCTCCGACGGGGAGGGGGCGGTAAGGGAGGGGCCAAATCTGGTCAGCAATCGAGGAATTGCCATGAAAGCCCGCGTCACCGTCATGTTGAAGAACGGCGTTCTGGATGTGCAGGGCGAGGCTGTGCGCCATGCGCTTGGCACGCTGGGCTTTGCGGGCGTCGAGGGCGTGCGTCAGGGCAAGGTCATCGAGCTGGATCTGGCCGAAACGGATGCGGCCAAGGCCGAGGCCGATGTGAAGGCCATGTGCGACAAGCTGCTGGCCAATACCGTGATCGAATCCTACCGCGTCGAGATTCTCTGACCGCGCACGGGTTGAGGTGTTGCCCGGGGGGCTGTCTGCCCCCCGAACCCCCCGAGGATATTTTTAGACAGAAAATGAAGATCAGGCCGTGCGCTTTGTCAGGCGCAGGCGGATGCCGTTTGCGGCGCGCACGGTGAGGTGGGCGACGGGGACGGGGATATCGTCTGCGATGGCGTCGACCTGCCAGCGGCGCAGCAGGTGGGCCAGCAACAGCGGGCCTTCGACCATGGCAAAACCTGCGCCGGTGCAGACGCGCGGGCCGGCCGAGAACGGCAGATAGGCGTCGCGGGCGCAGGTCTTGTTGTCTTCGCGCGACCAGCGGTCGGGATCAAAGCCGTCAGGGTTGGTCCAGAGCCGTTCGTGCCGGTGCAGATGCCAGGGCGACAGCACGATCTGCGCGCCGGGCGCGACGGCGCGGTCTCGCAGGGTTTCTGGGCAGGCGTTTTCACGCACCATCATCGGCACGGGTGGGTAAAGCCGCAGGGTTTCGCGGAATACGTCGCGGGTGAATTTCAGACGCGACATGGCCGCGAAATCGGGCGCGTCTGGCAGGCTGGCCGCCTCGGTCGCAACGCGCGCCTGAGCCTCGGGGTGGGTGGCGAGCAGGTAGAGCGCCCAAGCGAGGGCGGAGGCGCTGGTTTCATGCCCGGCGAGGAAGAAGATGGCGACCTGATCGACCATTTCCTCGGTGTTGAAGGTCTGGCC
Organism: Pseudotabrizicola alkalilacus; assembly: GCF_003443995.1. Taxonomy (GTDB): domain Bacteria; phylum Pseudomonadota; class Alphaproteobacteria; order Rhodobacterales; family Rhodobacteraceae; genus Pseudotabrizicola; species Pseudotabrizicola alkalilacus. The sequence continues at coordinate 57,000 of NZ_QWEY01000007.1, read as the reverse complement.
GGTCTGCGGATCGGCGGTCAGCATGATCTTGGTCGCCAGATCATCAGGGGCGGTGCCAGCGGCAATCTCTGCCGCGCGGGCGGTGGTCATATCGGTGATCAGCGCGCGGATCTTTGCCGCTGAGCGCAGGGTGGCGCGGCGGTGCAGGCGCGGAAACCAGCGCGGCAGCGGCAGAAAGGCGGCAAGGTTCAGGATTGGCTGGGTGCGTTGATAGGCGCGGAACTCGTGGAACACCGCCTGTGCGGTCTGGTGCTCGATCGGGATCGAGAACAGCGTGCGGAAGATCACATCGGCGGCGGCGTGGCTCATCTCCTCCTCAACCTCCACCTCGCCTGCGTGCAGGCGGGCGGTGGCGGCTTCTGCTGCCTGCCACATTGCCGGGAAGGTGTCGCGCAACCGGCCGCCCTCAAAGGCGGGGTCGATGATGCGGCGCTGGCGTTTCCAGATCTCACCATTCGTCACAAACACCGAATTGCCAAGCAGCGGGTTCAGACCTTCGCGGATGCGGTTGGATTTGGGGAAATCATCGGGGCGGGATTTCAGCACCAGATCAATGAGTTTCGGGTCATTGCACATGTAGCTGCGAAAGAACGGCGTGCGGAATTCGGCCATCCATGCCCGGTAGAGCCGCGCGGGTTGTGCCGACAGGATGTCGTGCCGGAACAGCCGCAGATAGCGCCAGAGCGAAACGCGGTCGGGGCGGGGTGTTGGTTTGGGCGGGATCATGCCGTGGAGGTATAGCGGTTGACGGGGGAGAGGATACGGCTTTTTGACGGGGCGCGGCTGGCGTAGCGCGCGGCGAGGGTTTGCGGCCCGGCGGTGATCTGGAAATAGTCGTAATCGCCGGGGCGGTCGAAGGCGCAGAGATACTGGAAATGCAGCCGGAAAAACCGCCAACGCAGTGCCTTCCAGCGCTCGGGCGACAGGGTTTGGGTGAACGCAGCAGACAGCACCAGCGGCCAGCGTTGGCCCGGTGGGGCCACACCTGTCACAGCCACCGGATCGCAGAGCGCAAAGGCGCAGCCGTCGCCGGGGGCGGTGACATCAACCCATGTCAGCTCATCACGCACCGACAGATAGGCCAGATCGCCGCGCAGGCGGGTGGCACCGGGCAGGAAGCTGACCATCGGCACCACTTGCCCCAAGCTGAGGAAGGCCAGCGGCGGGTGGCCAGCGGGCAGGCCCGCTCGGATCATATCCGACAGTATCGACACGCCCAGATGCGCGCCCGAGGAATGGCCGACCACCAGCACCTCATCGCATTCGGTGTCGAGAGCGGCGCGGATGATTGTCGCAAATTCGGCCATCCGCGCCTCCAGCGCGGGCGGGTTGGCCCCGTTCCAGCGGGCAGAAAAGGCGTAGTCGTGCATCAGGTAATAGGCAAAGACCTTGTTATCGCGTGCCTTGAACCAGCGCAGGATGAACGGGATGGGGATCAGGCCGACGGCGATCAGCGCCGGGTGGGTAACGGCCGCGACCAGACGACCAAAGCCCCAGCCGACGGCGCAGGCAAGCGCCAGTTGCCCCAGCAGAAACACGATGGGGTAGAGCGCCGCAATCACCGGCCCCTTGCGCAGCCGCATCAGCCGGAACAAAGCGCCCGAGCCGATATAGGCCCATGCGGTACGCACCAGTTGCGCATAGGTGGCGGGAATCGAGTTTGACATGCTGTCACGCACGATATCTGACCAGACCAGCACCTCGATCTCCGCCTGCGCCTTGTGTCCATTGACCGTGCCCTGCACGCGCCAGCCATAGGGGCCTTTGGTGGTTTTGGGCTGCAAGGTGATGTCATAGCCGGAAATCGCGGCCTGATCGGCGGATTCCTTGCGATACAGCTCGCGGTAGCGGCGCGGGTGGATGGGGTCATAGCCGGGGATATAGAACACACGACGGCGAAAGGGCTTTGTGCCCTGCGCCATGGTGTCGGTCTTTATCGGTTCAAGTCTGGCCATCCGCCCCTCCTGCGCCGCAAGTCTAGGGGGCATTTCGGGCAGAATTAAGGGGAAAGCGCTCAGCCCAGCAGCGGAATACCAAAGCGGTCAAAGGTTTCCAGCAGCCACCAGCTGAAATCGGTGAAAGCCCCGGTGACCAGCGCAAGGCCGACGACCAGCAACAGGATGCCCATCACCCGTTCAATCGCCCTCATATGCGGCTTCAGCCGCTGCATCAGGCCGAGTGAGCGTTCGACAAACAGCGCGGCCAGCAGGAACGGCAGGCCAAGGCCAAGCGCATAGACCGCCAGCAGCATGGTGCCGCGTTGGACCGAGCCCTCTTGTGCGGCCAGCGACAGGATCGCACCCAGTTGCGGGCCGATGCAGGGGGTCCAGCCAAAGGCAAAGGCGAGGCCGAGGACATAGGCGCCAAACGCCGTGCCGCCCCGGTCACCCGCATCCAGCCGCGCCTCACGGTCCAGCAGCGGAATGCGGAAGACGCCGAGGAAATGCAGGCCGAAGATGATAACCACCACGCCGGAAATGCGGGAGAACAGCACCTGATTCTGCAGAAAGAACGCCCCGAAGATCGAGGCGGTGAAGCCCAGCAGCAGGAAAACGGTAGACAATCCCATGACAAAGAACAGCGCGGGGATGATCACCCGGCGGCGGGCGGTGGCATTGTCGCGCATGTCGCCCATGGAGATACCGCCCATATAGGCAAGGTAAGGCGGCACGATGGGCAGGACGCAGGGGGAAAGGAACGACAACACCCCTGCGGCCAGTGCGATCAGCATGGCGGGCAAGAGCGCCGCGTCGATCAGGTCTATTCCGAACATGGCTGTCTGTCCCCTTTGGCCCAGTGATAGCTTGGTCCGCCGGGCGCGTCACGGGGGCGGGGTGTCACATGCGCGTGGTCATCGTGAAACATCGCGGCAAATGGACGGGGGCGGCAGAGTGATCTGCCGCCCCCCAATGGTCTGACGTGTGCCTTAGCGGCCCAGTGACCACCAGCCCTTGCGCTTGGGCTTGGCAGTGCCGTCTTCGGCCTCTGGCTCCGGTGCGGCGTCAAGGCCGGGATCGACCGCGAGCCCGGTCTGGGGGGCGGCCGGTTCGTCCGACGGGGCCGGTTGCAACGCCGGAGCGGGTTTTGCGACCGCCTCGGGTTGCGGGGCAGGGGTGGCTTCTGCTGCTGGCGCGGCCACAGGTTCCGGCGTTGGCGCGGGTTGTGCTGCCTCTGCCACCGGCTCTGGAGCCCCGGCTTCTGTCACCGCAACCTCTGCTACCGCAGCCTCTGTCACCTTTGGCTTGCGGGTCCGGCTGCGCTTTTTGGGCGCTTCAGCCGCGTCTGGTGCAGCCTCGGCGGCAGGCTCTGCCGCTGCGGGTGCCGCTGCGGCTGGGGTCTCTGCCTCTGCCGGGGTCGCCTTTGGCTTGCGGGTCCGGGTGCGCTTTTTCGGAGCCTCGGCTTCGGGGGCCGGGGTGTCCTCAGCGACCGGCTCTGCGGCGACGGCTGCTGCGGGTTCAGCCGCCTGCGGGGCAGCCTCTGCCACAGCGTCATCGCTGTCGTCGCCGTCATCACCTTCGCTGTCGCCGTCATCCGAGGTGCCATTGCCTTCGGCATCGGTGCCGTTGGGGCCTGCGCCTTTGCGGCGACGACGCCGACGGCGCTTCTTCTTGCCGTTGCCGTCGGCCTGACGCGGATCGACGGTGGCTTCGGCCTTGGCTTCCGCTTCTGCCTCCGGCTCGGCCTCTGCTTCGGCCTCGTCTTCGACATCATCCTCGATCGGCAGATCTTCGTCTTCGTCCTCGGCCACCGGCGCGCCCATCAGGCTGGAGTTGCCCGAGATCACCGCACCCGGTTCAGGCACCACGCGCAGCGCGGTCTTGAACTTTTCGATGGTGTAATCGGGGCTGATCATCGACGGATCGGCCTCCATCCGCACGGACATGCCGTAGCGGGCCTCGATCAGGGCGATGTGTTCGCGCTTCTGGTTGATCAGATAGTTGATGATCCCGACCGGAGCCTTGAGCAACACCTCTTTGGACCGCTTGCGCGTGCCCTCTTCTTCCAGCGCGCGCAGAACCTGCAGCGCCATGGAATCGTCCGAGCGGATCAGCCCGGTGCCGTGGCAATGCGGGCAGGGCTGGGTGGTGGATTCGAGCATGCCGGGGCGCAGGCGCTGGCGGCTCATTTCCATCAGGCCAAAGCCCGAGATGCGGCCGACCTGAATGCGGGCGCGGTCGGTTTTCAGCTTGTCTTTCAGCTTCTTCTCGACGGCGGCGTTGTTGCGACGCTCTTCCATGTCGATGAAGTCGATGACGATTAGACCGGCAAGGTCGCGCAGACGCAGCTGGCGGGCCACCTCTTCGGCGGCCTCCAGGTTGGTTTTCAGCGCGGTATCCTCGATGGAGCCTTCTTTCGTCGCGCGGCCTGAGTTCACGTCGATGGCGACCAGCGCCTCGGTGATGCCAATGACGATGTAGCCACCGGATTTCAGCTGCACGGTCGGGTTGAACATGCCGCCCAGATAGCCTTCGACCTGATAGCGGGCGAACAACGGGGTCGGGTCCTGATACAGCTGCACCGCGCGGGCGTGGCTTGGCATGATCATGCGCATGAAGTCTTTGGCGACGCGGAAACCTTCGGCACCCTCGACCAGAACCTCGTCGATCTCGCGGTTATACAGATCGCGGATCGAGCGTTTGATCAGATTGCCCTCTTCATAGATCGGGGCGGGGGCGATGGATTTCAGCGTCAGCTCGCGGATCTGTTCCCACAGCCGCATCAGGTATTCATAATCGCGCTTGATTTCGGCCTTGGTGCGCTTGGCGCCCGCGGTGCGGATGATCAGGCCAGCGCCTTCCGGCACTTCGATCTCGCTCGCGATTTCCTTGAGTTTCTTGCGGTCAGGCGCGTTGGTGATCTTGCGGCTGATGCCGCCGCCGCGCGCGGTGTTGGGCATGAGCACGCAGTAACGACCGGCGAGGCTCAGATAGGTGGTCAGCGCCGCACCCTTGTTGCCGCGTTCTTCCTTGACCACCTGCACCAGCATGATCTGGCGGACCTTGATCACTTCCTGGATTTTGTAGCGGCGCGCGCGGGGTTTGCGCGGCTGGCTGATTTCTTCCGACACGTCCTCTTCTGCGATCGATTCGATCTCGTCATCGGTCTCGGAGGCGTGGTCCATGGCGCGGTACGGCGTTTCGCCATTGCCGTTGTCAGACCCGTTTTCGGAGCCGTGATCGTGGTCATGCCCGTGGCCGTCATGGTCATGACCTGCGGCTTCGGTGACGGGTGTTGCGTCGCTGTCCTGCTCGTCGTCGAGGTCAACCACATCCATGCCCGCCGGGCCGGAGGTCACGGCATCCTGTGCCTTTGCCTCTTCGGCAGCGGGTTTGGGGCGCGGCGCGCGGCGGCGCGAGCGGCGGTTTTCTTCTTCTTCCTCGGCGCGGGCATAGGCGCGTTCTTCTTCGATCAGCGCTTTGCGGTCAGCGACCGGGATCTGGTAATAATCGGGATGAATTTCGGCAAATGCCAGAAATCCGTGCCGGTTGCCGCCGTAATCGACGAACGCCGCCTGAAGCGACGGTTCAACCCGCGTTATCTTGGCAAGATAGATGTTGCCGGCGAGCTGACGTTTGTTGACCGTTTCAAAGTCAAATTCCTCGACCTTGTTTCCGTCGACCACCACAACCCGAGTTTCCTCGGGATGGGTGGCATCAATAAGCATTTTCTTAGCCATATCATTCCATTGCGCCTGAAACGCATCAAACCCTCTGGCGGACCAGAGGGGCATTGATACGGGGGGAGGCGTCTTGTTCGGGCGGGCGTTCGCGTCAGGCGTGACGGCAGAATGCCCATTGGGCACCCCACGCCGTCTATCGTCTTTGTCGCGCGCGTCATCGCGGTTCACGTCTGAGGGGCGGCTAGGCCCCCCACCTTCAAAAAGCCCGTGCATCCAAAGACTTACGGGCAATGACAACAGCCTTGCGGCCGATCCGGCTGCCAGTCCGCGCGTCGCGTTTCATCGCGTCGGCCATGACGGACAGAGAATTCTGTGCAAAGGATATACCGTTGCCCGGCAACCCTAGCGGCAAAGCGCGCGCAAGGGCAATGGGCAATTTATGCCACACGCCATCCGGGCACGGATCAGGCCGCCCGGTCAGGGGTCAGTATTTGGCCGGAACGTAAAGTTCAGGCGGCAGGACGGCGCGTTCGTAGTCGGGGTTGAACACCCGGTCGGGCAGGTGAACCTCTTCATGCGGGACCGGCTCATAGGGGATCAGGCTGAGCAGATGGTCGATGCAGTTCAGCCGCGCGCGCTTTTTGTCATTGCCTTCAACGATATACCACGGCGCTTCGGGAATGTTGGTGCGCGCCATCATTTCCTCTTTGGCCTTGGTATACTGCTCCCACCGCACCCGGCTTTGCAGATCCATCGGCGACAGTTTCCACTGTTTCATCGGGTCATGAATCCGCATCAGGAATCGCATCTGCTGTTCTTCATCGGTGATCGAAAACCAGTATTTGATCACCGTAATGCCAGAGCGGACCAGCATACGCTCAAATTCGGGCACATCGTGAAAGAACTGCTCGACCTGATCCTCATCGGCAAAGCCCATCACCCGTTCGACCCCGGCGCGGTTGTACCAGCTGCGGTCGAACAGCACGATTTCGCCGCCCGCAGGCAGGTGCGGCACGTAGCGCTGGAAATACCACTGCGATTTCTCGCGGTCCGAAGGGGCGGGCAGGGCGACCGCGCGCACCACGCGCGGGTTCAGCCGCTGGGTCAGGCGCTTGATCACGCCGCCCTTGCCCGCGCTGTCGCGGCCCTCAAACAGCACCACGACCTTTTTGCCGTGATACTGCACCCAGTCCTGCAGCTTGATCAGCTCGGACTGCATCCGGATCAGGGCGTGGAAGTACTCGTGCCGGTCAATCGTGTCGGGGTGCTTTTCCTTGTAGATCCGCGAGATTTCCAGCGAGAGCTGGGCATCTTCCAGCTCCAGCTCGAAATCCTCGTCAAAGGTGTCGGCCAGTTCGGCCTGCAGCCAGTCTTGCGCGGGGGAGGTGAGGGGGGTGTTCACGGCGGGAACCTTTCAGGGTTTTCCCGCCGTGCTTAGCCCCGGCATTGTAACAGGATCGCGACGGGATCAGGTATAATCCTGCCTCTGCAATCCATATTTGGCCATCTTTTCGTTCAGCGTCCGGCGTGGCAGGCACAGCTCGTCCATCACGGCGACGATGCTGCCCTTGTGGCGGCGCATGGTGTTGTCGATCAGCATCTTCTCGAAGCTTTCGACATATTCCTTGAGCGGCTTGCCCTCGGTCGTCATCGCCGGGCCGGATGCTTCGTTATCGGCCATCAGCAGGCTGGCAATCGAGCCGGAGCCGCGCCGGTTCTGCAACACCGCGCGTTCGGCGATGTTGACCAGCTGGCGCACATTGCCGGGCCATGGCGCCTGCAACAGCTGTGCCGCCTCTTGTGCGGTGACTTGCGGCGCGTCGCAGCCGTATTCTTCGGCGAACTGTTCCGACATCCGGGTGAACAGGGTCAGAATATCCTCACCGCGCGCCCGCAGTGGCGGGCACAGGATGGTCATCGCGCCAAGGCGGTAGAACAGATCGGCGCGCAGGATATCCTCCAGCGTCTTGTCGGCCACATGTTCGTTGCAGATCGCGATGATGCGGGTTTCCGGCGGGGTGCCAGACTCGTTGATCAGGGTCAGCAGCCGGGCCTGCAGCGACTGGCTGAGCGCCTCGACATCTTCCAGACACAGGGTACCACCGCGCGCCTCTTCGACCAGCGGGATCGCGCCATCTTCGGCCGGGCCAAAAAGCTTGGCGGCAAGCTGGTCTTCGGACCATGCGGCGCAAGAGATGGTGACGAATTTCTTCGACGCGCGCGGCCCCACCGCATGCAGGGCATGCGCCACCAGCGTCTTGCCGGTGCCGGTTTCGCCGTCGATCAGCACATGGCTGTCGGCCTGACCCAGATCGAGGATATCCTCGCGCAGACGCTCCATCACCGGGCTGCCGCCGATCAGCTTTTTCATCAGCACCGAGCCGTCGGACAATTCGCGCCGCAAGGCGCGGTTGTCCAGCGTCAGGCGGCGGGCCTGGGTCGCACGTTTGGCCAGTTCGGTCATCCGGTCGGGGTTGAACGGCTTTTCCAGAAAATCATAGGCCCCGACCCGCATCGCCTCGACCGCCATCGGCACATCACCGTGGCCGGTGATCATGATGACGGGCAGGCCGGAATCCATGCTCATCAACCGTTTCAGAAACGCCATGCCATCCATACCCGGCATCTTGATATCGCTGACGACAACGCCCGCAAAATCGGCACCGATGCCCTTGAGCGCGTCTTCGGCGCTGGCATAAGTCTCGGTGTCAAAACCAGACAGGGCCAGCCATTGGCTGATGGATTGACGCATATCGGCTTCGTCATCGACGATGGCCACTTTCATTGCGCGCGACATGAATACCTCATTCCGCAGCTTCCTGCTCTTTTACCGGCCCCAACAGGGGCAATTGCATTTCAAATACCGCGCCGCCGCCTTCGGCATTGCGCGCGGTCAACCGGCCACCCAGATCGCCCACGATCCCGGATGAGATGGCAAGGCCAAGGCCCACGCCTTCACCGGGTTTCTTGGTGGTGTAGAAGGGCTCGAACAGGTTATCCAGATCGACGATCCCATGCCCGTTGTCACGCACCATCAGCATGGCGGTATCGCCCTGACTGAGGATCAGATCAATCTGTGGGCCCTGACGGTCCTTGGTCGCGTCCAGCGCGTTGCGGAGCAGGTTGATGATCACCTGTTCCAGCCGGATGCGGTCAGCCAGCACCATCACTGGCTGGCGGGGCAGGGTGCGTGTGATCTTGACCACCCGCGCTTTGAGCTGGGGTTCCATCATCGACAGCGCGGAACTGAGCGCCTGCCGCAGATCGACCGGCTCGAACGCCTCACCGCCCTTGCGGGCATAGGATTTCAGCTGGCGGGTGATCGCGCCCATGCGCTCGATCAGATCGTCGATGCGCTGGAACGACGACAGCGCTTCCTCTGGCCTGCGGCGCTGCAACAGCAGGCGCGCGCCGGCCAGATAGGTTTTCATCGCGGCAAGCGGCTGGTTCAACTCGTGGCTGACCGCAGCCGACATCTCGCCCAAAGCCGCCAGTTTGGACGACTGGGCGAGGGTCAGCTCGGCCACGGCCAGATCCTTTTGCACCTTTTCACGCTCGGCAATCTCACGTTGCAGGCGGGCGTTGAGCAGGCGCAGTTCCGCAGATTCGCGCCGAAAGCTCATGCTTTGCGACCAGGCCTTGCGCGACAGGGCATAGAACGTCAGCGCCAGCAGGATGGCAAAGCCCATGATTTCCAGCGCCAACACGCCGTTAACCCGCTCGCGCACCGAATCGTAGGCGGTCAGCGTGACCATGCGCCAGCCGCGGAACGGCACCCGCGCCTCGGTCTTCATCACAGCCTGACCTGACAAGTAGGCGTCAGGCGGGTTCTGCGCCCAGTCGGCGGTGGCCTGCAGCGCGCGCCCGATGGCAGAGCGTTCCTCGCGGACTGCAAGCGCCTCGGACAAGGGCAGGCCACGCCAGCGCGGTTCGGTGGCCAAAATCACCGTGCCCTCGCTGTCGGCAACCAGCACCGCATCCTGAAACCCGGCCCAGGCGCGTTCGTATTTCATCAGATCGACCGCGACCGCGATTACCCCCACTGGACGCCCATCCACGATGATCGACCGGGAATAGGTGAAATCGAACCCCGCCGTGCCCCGCCGTGCGGCGGTAAAGATCGTGTCCTTGGCGCGCAGGGCATCGACGTAAAAGCTTTCGGTCCGGTAGGGCGTGCCCAGCAGATTGCGGTTGGTGGCACCGACCACCCGGCCATCACGGTCCATCAGCATGATCGAAGCCACGCCGATTTCGGATTGAACCTTGATCAGCCGTTGCGAGGTCTGGGAATAATTGCCGGCCCGCAGCGCCTCGCCAAAGGCGGGATCGGTGGACAACAAGAGCGGCACCACCGAGGTCCGCTGCAATTCCGAGATCATGTTGCCGGAGTAAAGCGCCAGCCGCAGATCGGCGCGGTTGCGGGTGGTTTCCGAAAATCGTTCGGTGAGCCAGCGGTTTGTGACCAGCACCACACCGACGGCAAGGATCACCATCAGCGCAATCACCAGTTTCACGCGCCAGGAAATCCCTTGCGTGTCTTCGTCCTGATCCATGGGAAGCCGTGTGTCCGCCATGTGCGCGACTTTAGGCTCTGGTCAGGGATGCCTCAAGCCGGGGCCGGTCAGGCAAGCGCCATCCCGCCCATCAGCGCACGGAACATTCCGGCACCATCGGTGCCACCATGCACCGGCTCGCAGGCGCGTTCCGGATGGGGCATCATGCCCAGCACACGGCGGTTTTCGGACAGCACGCCGGCAATATCGGCCATCGAGCCATTGGGGTTTTGTTCATAGGTAAAGGCGATGCGGTCTTCGCCTTGCAGGCGGCCCAGACCTTCGGCGTCAATGGTGTAGTTGCCATCGTGATGCGCAATCGGAATCTCGATCTCCTGCCCGCGGCCGTAGGCGTTGGTATAGGGGCTGTTGGTGGTCTCGACCCGCAGTGTGACGCGCTTGCACGCGAATTTGAGACCCGCATTGCGCATCAGCACACCCGGCAGCAGGCCCATTTCGGTCAGCACCTGAAAACCGTTGCAGATGCCCAGAACGAAGCCACCTTTTACGGCATGGCTCTTGACCGCCGCCGCGATGGGGGATTGCGCGGCAATCGCCCCGCAGCGCAGGTAATCGCCAAAGGAAAACCCGCCCGGCACGCCGACCACATCAACGCCATGCGGCAGATCGGTATCCTTGTGCCAGACCCGCGCCACCTGAAACCCCGCCTGTTCAAAGGCCGATGCCAGATCACGGTCGCAGTTTGATCCGGGGAAGGTGATGACAGCGGCTTTCATGGGACTCTCCCTGAGGGTGCGATGAGTGTCGCCATAGCGCAAGTGGCAGCCCGCTTCCAGTCCGGGATTGGGCTATTTGCCGCGATAATGCTGCAAGACAAACACCCGGATCGCCGAGGCCAGCCCCTCATCCCCCTGACGCGCCGCATCAATGAGGGCAGCAAGGGCATTCACCGTCTCGCCCTGCTCGGTGGCGATGGCGCGAAAGGCGTCCCAGAACGCAGGCTCCAGCGAGACGCTGGTGCGGTGTCCGTGCAGGGTCAGCGAGTGTTTGGCGGGGCGCGTTGTCATCGGCGCAGTCTAGCGGCAGACCCGCGCGGCGCAAAGGGGGCGCGGCAGAGCGTGGCGGCGGAGTGGGAACCGCTTTGCTCCGGCAGGGGTTTGTCTGATCGAGATGTTCAACGGAGACTCTGCCGATGCTGCCACTTGCGACCTATCGCCTGCAACTGCGCAACGGCGTTGATTTTGACTGCGTGAAGGCTGATCTGGATGCCATTGCGCGGCTGGGCGTCAGCCATCTGTATCTGTCGCCGATCTTTGCGGCGGGCTCCGGTTCGACCCACGGCTATGACGTGATCCGCCCCGATGCGGTAGACCCGGATCTGGGCGGCATTGACGGGTTTCGCTATCTGGCGGCTGCGGCGCGGGCGCGGGGACTTGGCATCATTCTGGATATCGTGCCCAATCATACCGCGTTTTCGCTGGAAAACCCGTGGCTGCGCGATGTGCTGCGCTACGGGCAGGAAAGCCGCTATGCGCAGCATTTCGACATTGACTGGTCCGCCGGGCGGCTGGTGCTGCCGTGGTTGCCGCGCCCGGTCAAGGCGATGCTGGTGGACGGCGCGTTGCGGGTGGAACCGGACGAGCGGCTTGGGGCGGTGCTGATCGCGGGCGATGTGCGCCTGCCGCTGCGCGGCGGGGCAGAGGGCACGGTGGAAGAGGTGCTGGAGCGGCAGTGCTGGCAATTGGCCGACTGGCAGGCGGGCAGCGACTGCATCACGCACCGGCGATTTTTCAACATCACCGAACTGATCTGCATGCGGGTTGAACGCGAAGAGGTGTTTGACGACATGCACCGTCTGATCCTTGCGCTGATCGCCACCGGCGATGTGCAGGGGCTGCGGGTGGATCACGTCGACGGCTTGCGCGCGCCGGGGGCGTATCTGGCGCGGTTGCGCGACCGGATGGGGCCGGATGTGCCGGTCTGGGTGGAGAAGATTCTGGTAGGGGATGAGCCGCTGCCCGATTGGCCAGTCGAGGGCACCACGGGTTATGAACAAGCCCGCGACATCGCCCGGGTGCTGACACCGCCCGACGGGGTGGCGGCGCTGACCGCTTTGTGGTCGGCGGACCTCGGGCGCGGCACCGAGTATGCGGCGACGCTGACAACCGCCAAGCGCGACATCCTGCGCTATGATCTGGCGGCAGAGGTGTTGCGACTGGTCGATCAGGGCCGCGCCGCATTGGCCGATGACCCAGAGCATGATCCCGGCCCGGAAACCCTGAGGCAGGCGGTGATCGCCATGCTGGAGGGGATGCCGGTCTATCGCACCTATTTCGGTGAAGACGGACAGTCGGCGGAGTTTGCCGATGCGGCGATGGCGCAGATGCGCGCACATATCCGTGCCAGCCTGCGCCCGTCCACCACCGCGCTGCGCCTGACCGACTGTATTGCACAGGCGCAGACGCCGGCAGAGGCTGCGTTCCGCGATCTGTTTCAGCAGACCAGCGGGGCGGTGCTGGCCAAATCGGCTGAGGATACCGCGCTCTATCGCTTTCTGCCCTATCCGGCGGCCTGTGAGGTCGGGGCCGCGCCCGATGATGTGGCCTTGACCTCCGATGCGTTCGCGGCGCTCTGGGCGGCGATGGCGCCGGGGGCGATGGTGTTGACCTCGACCCATGACACCAAGCGCAGCGAAGATGCGCGCATGCGGCTGGTGGCCTGCGCGCACCTGCCCGATGCGGTGCAGATCCTTTGGCGCGACATGACTGTGCTGCCGCAAGTGCAGGCCGCCCTGGCGGGAGGGATGCGCAAAGATGAGCTGTGGGTCTTGATGCATGCGCTTCTGGCGGCCTGGCAACCGGCGGGGGATGCGCCGGATCTGCCCGAGAGGGTGGCGGCCTATCTGCAAAAGGCGATGCGCGAGGCAAAAGAGATCACAACCCCGTCTCATCCCGACGAGGCGGCCGAGGCCGCGGCCTTGAGGCTGGCGCGCGATCTGGCCACCGCGTGGCAAGCAGAGCTGCCAGAGGCGGCGGCGGCGCTGATCGAGCGTGGCGAGATGCTTTCGCTGGTGCAACTGGCGCTGAAAACCCTTTCTCGCGGCGTGCCGGACTTTTATCGCGGCTGCGAAGGCCCGGCGTTCTGGCTGACCGACCCGGACAACCGCGCCCCGGTCGATCTGCGGCAGGGGATGGCGCTGGAGCAGGCGCAGACGTTCGGCGGGCGGAAATACCGGCTGACCCGTGACCTGCTGACACTGCGCCGCGAGCATTTCACCGACCTTCAGGGGCCGGGCGAGACAAAGCTGGAACAGACAGGCCGTGGCTTTGTGGTGCGGCGACAAACCGGGGGCGGGGTGATCCGCGTGGAACTGCAACCGGGGCGCGCGCCGGTGCTGCGGCACGAGCCTTTGGCGCAGGCCGGTATCGGCGATGCGGCTTGACCACGGGTATACAGAAAAACCCCGGACCTGATGGTCCGGGGTATTCTACATCGCGGGTGGCAAAATGCGGTTCAGAACGCCAGGCTGAAATGCTCGCCCATATCAGGCTGTTTGCCAGTCAGCTTGGATTTAACCAACTCAAAGGCAAAGCCTAGCCCGCCGGGGGTCAGCCAGACCTCTGCCTCGGTCGGCACCAGACGGATGAGGCGGATGTCGGGGTCGTCGATGCCATCGAACCAGCTGCTGGCGACCGGGTTCCACAGCTCTTCCAGTTTGGCCCGGTCCTGCACCAGCCCGGCGGCGCCCTCAATGCGGGCGTGAATGTCATTCTCGCCAGTCACGATCAGCGAGGCATCAGACTCACCCTTGGTAAGGGCCGTCACCAGATCGGTGCCCTGTGCGGTGATAAACCAGATCGCGGACTCTTCCTGCCGCGAATAGGGGGACATCGGAACATGGCGGGCGCTGCCGATGGCAAGCATCGCAGAATTCACGCCTTTGATTTCTTTCCAGAACTGATCGACCAACATCGGGACACCTCTTTATTGGGACAGGGGCGGACGTGGCCGCCTTCACCCTGTCAACGCCGGGGGGGAGGCGTGGTTCCAACACCGGATGGGCGAGACCACGGCTCGGCGTTCACGCTGTTGGCATTTGGTGCGGGGCCTGCCTGCGCCTATCTTTCGCAGGACCGCCTGCCGGGTTCCGGCCGCACAAAAGGAGCCGCAGACGCATGACCCCACCCCCGACAAACGCCGAGGCGCGTGGCCTGCAATCCGCGCGCGAAATCGAAGGTCACCTCAAGGCGCTGGAAACCTTTACCCCGATGGCGCTGGGCGTGTTGTCGGTGGCGTCGGGGATTTACACCTATCTCGGTGTGTCCTCGTTGCTGAACAACTCTGGCGCGCTGAGCTTTTTCGCGGCGGTGGCCTATTCGCTGGCGGTGTCGGTGGCGATCTTTGTGTTCTGGAGCTATCTGATCCGCCTGCTGCCCGCGATGCGTTCCGCCTCGGCGCGGCTGGGGTTGTTTCTGTCGATGGCGCTGGGGTCGCTGGCGATCATCGCCATGTCCAGCTGGCTGAACGCGGCGGCTTTGGCCGGGTCGGCGGCGGTGGAGCAGCATCTGGCCAAGACCGTGCAGGAGTATCAGGTTGGTCTGGAACAGGCCAACCGGGTGACGGTGGCGGCGCAAGGGCTTGGCCTCGATGTCGCCCGCACGCGGCAAAGCTTTCAGGATCTGTCGGCGCAAGAGGCCACCGGCAATCTGTCGGGCACCGCAGGGCGTGGCGCGGTGTTCCGGGTGCTGACCCAGAAGGCGGACGAGTTGGCGGGATTGGAGGCACAAATCGCAGCACAAGGGCCGCTGGTCGAGGCGGCGTTTTCCGAAGGCAACCTGATCCTGAGCCGGATGCGGGCACTGACCGCCTCGGTCGGCGATGTCGAACAGCGCTCGGTGGAGTTTGCCGAAGAATCGGTGCGGCTGGCCGGGCTGATCGCGCAGTTGCGCCAGCTGTCGGTGGCCCCTCTGGTGGCGCGGGCGGCGCAGGATCTGTCGGCCTCGGTCGTGGTGCCGGAACTGGATGGCTCGACCGACAGCATCCGCAGCGACCAGCGCAGCACGATTGACGCGGTGCTGACACTGCTGGCGCAGCGGGCGACGACGCTGAAAGCGGCGGCGGATGAGGTGCTGGCGATGCCGACACCCGATGACACCACCTATGCCCCGATCTCGACCGCCGATGCGGTGCTGCGCTATGCGGGTGATTTCGTCCCGTCCTGGGCGGGGGCGATTGCGATTGACCTTTTGCCGGCGGTGCTGGTGCTGATCATGATGGTGGCGCAAGGCGCGATCCGGGCTGAACGCGGCACCTCGGCCCCGGAGGAAACGATGACGCTGGCCGAACTCCGCGCCGCTGTGACGGCGCTGCGGGCGCTGGAAGCGCCCGCTGCTGATCCGGTTGCAGAGCCGGGCCCGCCGCCGATGCGGGTGGCAGCGGTTGACCCCGCGCCTGAGGCGGCCGATGTGCCGCCGCCGCATCTGATCAGCGGCAGGCGCTGAATGAGCGGCGTGCGGGTTTCGCGATCGGGGCGGGTGTTGCAGGCGATGCTGGTGGCGCAGGTGGCGCTGGCCGGGCTGATCGTGTTTGGCGATTTCCGGCAGGTTCTGCCAGATCTGTTCCGCGCCAACCCGACCCCGCCTGCCGATGTGCCGCCGCCGCATCTGATCAGCGGCAGGCGCTGAATGAGCGGCGTGCGGGTTTCGCGATCGGGGCGGGTGTTGCAGGCGATGCTGGTGGCGCAGGTGGCGCTGGCCGGGCTGATCGTGTTTGGCGATTTCCGGCAGGTTCTGCCAGATCTGTTCCGCGCCAACCCGGCCCCGCCTGCCGCTGTGCCGGTGCGCCCCGGCGATCAGACCCGCCGCTATGCGCCGCGTGACCTGCCGCGCGATCTGCCTGCCGGGCCGGGATTTCCGCGCAGTGATCAGGTGCCCGCGCGGCTGAAATTCACCGAAATGACGGTGGACGGGGCCAGAACCGTGCTGCTGGAAGGCGCGATTGAGCCGGGTGATGCTGCCCGCTTTGCCGACTATCTGGAGCAGCGGGCGGCGGTGCCCGAGCAGATAGCGCTGCACAGCCCCGGTGGGTCGGTCAGTGACGCGCTGGACATCGGGCGGATGATCCGCGCGGCAGAGGTGCCGACGCTGATGCAGGCGGGGGCCGCGTGTTTCTCGGCCTGCCCCTATATCCTTGCTGCGGGGACAGAGCGGCGGGTCAGCCGCACCGCCCTTGTCGGCGTGCATCAGCACTACTTTGGGGAAAGCACTCTGCTGCCCGCCTTTGTCGCGGTCGAAAGCATCCAGCACGGGCAGGGCGAGGTGCTGGATTATCTGGGCGAGATGGGCATCGACCTGCGGCTGTCGGCCCGCGCCATGCAGACCCCGCCTGCCAACATCTACATTCTGGTCGAGGACGAGCTGACCGATTTTGCTCTGGCAACCGAGATGGTGGATTAGCGGTTCAAAGGTGGATCAGAAGCTGCCGAACACCATGCCAAGCGCAATGATCAGGGCGCAGGCGAGGGTGGGGATGACGACCGCCACCACAAAGATATCGCCATAGGCCTGCCGGTGGGTCATGCCGCAAATGCCCAGCAGCGTGATCACCGCGCCGTTATGGGGGAGGGTATCCAGCCCGCCGGTGGCGACCGCCACCACCCGGTGCAGCAGACCCGGCTCAACGCCCTGCACAGCGGCCTGCGCCACCAGCGATGGCCCCAGCACATCCAGCGCAATCGACATGCCACCCGAGGCAGAGCCGGTGATCCCCGCCAAGGCCCCCGAAGACAGCGCCGCCGAGATCAGCACATTGCCGCCCGACAGCCCCTCCAGACTGCTGCGCAACACCTCGAACCCTGGCAGGCTGGCAATCACCGCGCCAAAACCGACAAGGCTGGCGGTGTTGAACAGGGGCAGCAGCGCGGATTCCGCGCCTGCGTTCACCACCTGCATCATCTGCGGCGGGCGGCTGAGGATCAGCGCCAGCCCCAGCGCCACGGTCAGCGCGGTGATCACTGACCACAGCCCCTTGACCCGCGACAGCTCCGTCGCGCCGTAAAGCGCATCAGCCAGATAGCCGGTATCGAGCGCGGGCAGGATCACGCTGCCCATCCCCAGCGTCACCACCCCGACCGACAGGATCGGCACCAGTGCCACCCAGAGCGGCAAGGGGGTATCACGCGGCGGGATTTCGGGGGCATCCGGCGCGGCCTCGCCCGCCATCCGCCGCACCCGCAACTGCAGCCATGCGACCCCAAGCCCCAGCATCACAGCCGACGCGATCAGCCCCAGACCGGGGGCGGCAAAGGCGGTGGTGCCAAAGGTGGCCATCGGAATCGCATTCTGGATCGAGGGCGTGCCCGGCAGGGCGGTCATGGTAAAGGTGAACGCGCCAAGGGCGATGGTCGCGGGAATCAGCCGGGCAGGCAGGTCGGTCCGGGCAAACAAGGCCCGCGCAAGGGGCCAGGCAGCAAAGGCCACCACAAACAGCGATACTCCGCCATAGGTCAGCACCGCACAGGCGGCGACCACCGCAAGGATGGCGTTTTGCGGGCCAAGCGCGGTTGCGATAGCCTCCGCCAGCCGCTGCGCCGCACCCGACGCCTCCATCACCCGGCCAAACACCGCGCCCAGCAGAAACAGCGGGAAGAACGCGATCACAAACCCGCCCGCCGCCTGCATGAAGATCTGGGTATAGCCCGCCAGCACCGGCGCGCCCGACAAACTGGCGGCCAACAAGGCCAGCACCGGGGCCAGCACCAGCACCGACATGCCGCGCCACGCCCCCAGAATGAGCAGGGCCAGAGCCATCAGGATCAGCAGAACCGTCATCTCGCCTCCTCGCCTTGCCGCGCCGCAGCATAGCGCGTCGGCGCAAGGCGGGATAGGGCAGCGCCGCGCCGGTCCGGGCGGCAGATGCGCACAGGGGGCGGATGGCTTTGTCCGCTTGGGCTAGCGTGCGAATTTCATCGGCAGGGTAAAGCTGTAACTGGCGTCGGTCAGCCCCTTTGGCGCAGCGGCGAATTTGCCTGCGCTGCGCACGGCGCTGATTGCGGCCTCGTCCAGTGCGGGGGTGCCGGATGATTTTGCGATTCCCACCGCTGTCAGCCCACCGGCGCGGGTGACGGTCAGGCGCACGGTCACGGTGCCGGATGCCCCGCCTGCGGCAGAGGGATAGCGCTTGCGTCGTTCCACCCGCGCCCGGACCGAAGCGCCCCAGCTGCTTTTCAGGTCGTTGACCTTGGCCTCCGACAGGGTTGCGGCTTGCGCCTGCCCGCCTTGACCGGCCTGCGGCCCGCCACCGGCTCCAGCGGCTTTCTGCGCCACTTGCCCGGCCGAGGGTTTGCTGGCCTGAGGCTTTTTCTGCTCTGTGGGTTTTTCGGCCAGCTTCTTTGGTTCGGCCTGTTTTGGGGCCGTCTGCGGTTTTGCCTTTGGTCTGATCGTAGGCACAGGCTCCGGCTCGGTCGCAGGCTCCGGGGCGATCTCGGGCGGTGGCTCGGGCAGGGTGACATCGGCGACAAGCGGCGTGTCCGCCATCTGCGGCAGTGCCAGCATCGGCTGTGGTGCGGGGGGCAGCGCGGGTTCGGCGAGGGCGGCCATCTGCGGCGGGGGCTCGGGGGCCTCGGGCATCGCAAGCTCTGGCGCAGGTTCGGTGACGGGTTGCGGCGGGCGGTCCCAGTCGGCGACCAGTTCGGCAAGGCTGGCATCGGCGGCCTGCAGCGAGACCAGATCTTCACCACCCGACCCGGACGACACCGCGCCCGCTGGGGCGGGCCGCGTGGCAAAGGCACCAACATGCAGGCCGACGGCAAGGGTCAGGGCGCATACCGCCTGTACGCGCGCAGATGTCATGAGCGCCCTCCTTCGGCCACAAGCTCGATGCTGGCAAACCCCAGTCCCGACAGCTTGGGCAGCAAACCAGCCAGCGTTGCCGCTGGCAAGGCGCCATCCGCCCGCAGGGTCAGGCGCGGCGGTTCCGCTTCGCAATCTGCGGTGGCGCAATGGCTGTCACGGCTGGCCGTGATCTGGGCCAAGGCGGCATCGGCCAGAGAGTCGCGATAGCCGATCTGCCCGTCAGCGGCGATGAACAGGGTGAAATCGCCCTGCGCCTCGGCTTCGGTCTGCGCGGTTGGCGGGATGACAGCAAAGGGTTCGGGCGGGGTCAGCCGGGCCGAAATCAGAAAGAAGATCAGCAGCAGAAACACCACATTGATCATCGGCAGCAGGTTTTCGGCGGGTTTCCGGCGGGGTGGGTCACTGAAATTCATCGGCTACTCCACCAGCACCAGCCGCGAAAACCCCGCAGCGCCCAGTGTTTCCATCAACACGACCAGCGCTTGCAGATCGGCCCCGTCCTGTGGCCGCAACACGATGGCATCAGTGGGGCTGTCCATCAGCGCGGTCAGCGCGGCGGCCAGATCTTCGGGCGCGATGGCCCTGCCGTTCAGGCGCAGGCCCTCAGCAGACAGTTCCACCAGCCGCGGCGGGCCGGAGTAGCTGCCGCCGCTGCCGGGCAGCGACAGTGGCACCGCGCGGTCAACACCAAAGCGCGAGGCCAGCATGAAAAACACCAGCAGCAGAAACACGACGTCGATCATCGGCGTCAGATTGGGGCGCCTGCGCGGGCGATCTGCGCCAAAGCTGATCATTCTGCAGCCCGGTTTGCGGCTGGAACCAGCGGGACGACAGGCTTTGCCCCATGCAGGATCTGCGTGGCCGAATCTTCCATGTCATGGCGCAGCGCATCGACCACCGCCTCGAACCAGGTCAGCGCCACCTGTGCGGGAATGGCCACCGCCATGCCGGCGGCGGTTGTCAGCAGTGCCTCCCAGATGCCGCCCGCCAGAGCCGCAGGATCGGCGCGGCTGCCCGCCTCTTGCAGGGCCTGAAACGCGGCGATCATCCCTGTGACGGTGCCAAGGAGACCCAGCAGGGGGCCGATGGTCGAGGCCAGTTCCAGCCCCCGCAACCCCGCACGCGCCTTGAGCAGCAGGCCGCGCGCCACGCGCCCGGTCTCCGCTTCGGCGGCGTCGCGGTCAAGGCCGGGGTTCTGGGCGGCTTTCATCGCGGCATGGGCCAGAATGGCGCGCAGCGACCTGCGGTTTTCCAGCAGGGCCAGGGCTTCGACGGTTCGCCCGGTCTTCCACAGGGCCAGAGCCTTGGCCGTGTGCCGCCCACCCGACCATGCCCCGAATGACACAAGACGCATGATCTTCCACAGGATCAAGGTGACGGTCAGCACCGACAGCAGGGCAATCGCCCACATCGCCGGGCCACCCATTTCGACGAAGGACACAAAGGATGACACTGCTGCTGCGGCAGTGTCTGTGCCCAAATCTGTAGCCGTTTCCATCTGCGTCTCCTGATCCTGCGACTTTCGGACTACAATTGGTGACTAAATTTGTCAACAAGCTGGGCGGATCACACATGCACTTGCATGTATCGGATGTCCCGGCTACCCGGCCCGAATGACGCAGCCACGGACCTCCGAAGCCACGCCAAACCCCAAAAACAACGGAGTGGTCCATGACCCGTTTCAATTCCGCAGGAGCGCGCGGCCTGTTGTGTGCCAGCGTCAGTCTGTTTGCTTTGCCCGCACTGGCGCAGGATATCAGCTTAGACCCGATTCTTGTCGCGCAACAGGATGAACAGGCCGGGGCGGCGGATCGGGCGACGACGCAATATGTGTCGCAAGCCGAACTGGAGCGCGCCCGCACCGGCGATCTGAAGGATCTGTTTGCCGGGATCGCCTCGGTCTCGGTGGGCGGTGCGATGCCGATTGCACAGAAGATCTTTGTCAACGGCGTCGATATGCTGAACCTGCGGGTGACACTGGACGGCGTGGCGCAGAACAACCGCGCGTTTCACCATGTATCGGCCAATGCCATCGACCCCGGCCTGCTGAAAGCCGCGCGTGCCGATGCCGGCGTGGCGGCGGCGGATGCCGGGCCACATGCGATGGCGGGGTCGGTGGTGTTTGAAACCGTGGATGCAGGCGACATTCTGGCAGACGGGCAGAACATCGGCGGCAATCTGCGGCTGTCCTATGCCGACAACGGCAAGACCCTGACCGGCGCGCTGACCGCTGCCGGACGGCACGAGGGGTTCGAGTGGCTGGGATATCTGAAATCCGCACAGGGCGATGATTACCAGGCGGGCGCGGGCAACACCATTCAGGGCAGCCGGGCCGATCTGCAAAGCGGGTTGGTCAAGCTCGCCTATGAAAGCGATCAGGGCGACCGGATCGAGTTTTCGGCGCAGCAGTTGCGTGACAAGGCGTTGCGCCCGTACCGGGCCAATTTTGGCGGCACGATCGGCGGTCGTCCGACCCCGGCGACGCGGGTTTATGACACCACACGGACCAGCGTTTCGCTGAGCTATGAGAACACGCAGGCCACCGGATTGTGGGATCCCAAGCTGGTGATCGGCTTCTCGGAAAGCGAAGTCAACGTGCCCGATCCGTACAGCAGCGAAGGCACCTCTGGCACCACATCACTGACGCTGCAGAACACCTTTAACCTGAGCGAGCGTGACACGGTGACCGTGGGCCTCGATGCCTATCGTCGCAACGGGTTGTATGAAGGGCCGGGGCTGCGGCTGGAGGAAAAATCGCGCAACATCGGGGTGTTCGCCCAAGCCCGGCTGGAGCCGGTGGAGCGGCTGAAGCTGTCGTTCGGCTTGCGCGCCGACCGCCAGACCTTTACCGGCGTCACCGGCTGGCAAGACACGAATTCGGGTCTGTCGGGCAATGCGTCGGTCTCTTACGGCGTGACCGACGCTTTGACCCTGCGCGCCGGGGTGTCATCGGTGTTTGGCGGCATCGACATCGAGGATAACTATACCTTTGACCGCGCACCACGCCCATTGTGGTCTTATGCAACGCTGAAACCGTCGCGGTCGGAAAACATCGTCGCGGGCGTGGACTGGACCGATGGCCGCCTGACCCTTGGCGGCGAGGTGTTCCAGACCAAAATCGACAACGCACGCGGGGCCGAGGATAACTTTGACT
The DNA here is from genome assembly GCF_003443995.1 of Pseudotabrizicola alkalilacus. Classification (GTDB taxonomy): domain Bacteria; phylum Pseudomonadota; class Alphaproteobacteria; order Rhodobacterales; family Rhodobacteraceae; genus Pseudotabrizicola; species Pseudotabrizicola alkalilacus. Next base: position 34,860 of record NZ_QWEY01000007.1, on the reverse strand, counting down.
TTGAAAGCCGGGGTTTCAACCTGGGCGGCACCTATGGCTGGGGCGGCGGTTTTGCGCGGCTGACCTATTCCAACAGCAAGGTGACGGTGAACGGCACCGCGTCCAGCAGCTATGACGCGCAGGATTTTGGCGCGCCTCTGGGGCAGGTTCTGGCATTCGAGGTGCAACAAGAGGTTGGGGCATCGGGCTGGACGCTTGGGGGCAGTCTGGATGTGGCCTTTGATTACAACACGGTGCCGGCGGATGCTCAGAACTCGCTCAAAGGCTATGAGGTGGTGAATGTGTTCGCGGAATACGTGCCGCCCCGCATGCAGAACCTGCGTCTGCGGGCCGAGGTGACGAACCTGTTTGATACCGATTTCGCCGACCGAGCGACCTATGGCGCGGATTTCAACACAGTGATTCCGCTGCGCGAACCGGGCCGCACCGTGACGCTGTCGCTGGTGTCTAAATTCTGAAATCCTCCTGACGGCGGGGCGCAGGGCTCCGCCGTCAGGGATACAGCCGGATCAGCACGCGACACAGGGCATAGGCCTCGTCCGTGCTGAGCCGGTGCGCGAATTCGGCCTGAATGGCGGCCATATATTCGGGCCAGATCGCATCGTTCGCCAGCCGCCCTTCTTCGGTCAGAAACAGCCGTTGCCCGCGCCCGGCACCCGGCATCCGCTCGCGCCGGATCAGGCCTGCGGTGGCCATGCGGCTGACATGGCGCGACAGGGTGTATTGCGCGATGTGCAGCTGACGTTCCAGCTCTGCCATCTGCAGGCCGTCGCGGCTCCGGTCAATTTCCAGCATGATCTCGTGCCAGACCGGGTCTTCCATGCCGTGACGGCGCAGAGCGCGCGCGATGCGGGGAAAGGCGGTGCGCTGGATACGCAAGAGGTTGAACCACACCCGGTTATAGCCGATGCGCGGATCCTCATCGGGAAAATCCGGGGCAGGCGGTGGCAGGTCTGTGGTGTTGCTGGCGGTCACTGGCACATCCGTTCGGGCAGGGGTGCGGATACATAGCCTGTGATCCCCCGGTTTGTCAGCCTTGGTGCGGGGGGAAAGCGCGCCTAAAGATGATGCAGCACCAGCGGCTTGCCCTCAACCTGCATCACCCGCAGCTCCATGTCATAGATCGTCCCCAGCACTTCGGCGGTGCAGACCTGCGAAGGCGGGCCTTCGGCCGCGATGCGCCCGGCTTTCATCGCGACGATATGATCGGCCCAGACCGCCGCATGGTTGATGTCATGCAACACCACCACAATGCTGCGACCCGCATCGCGCAAGCCCGCCAGCCGCGCCATCACGCCGCGCGCATGCGCCATGTCGAGCGCAGCGAGCGGCTCGTCCAGCAACAACCACTCCGCCCCTTGCGCCAGCGTCATCGCGATAAAGGCGCGCTGCCGCTGCCCGCCAGACAGCGCATCCAGAAAGCGGTCGGCCAGCGGGGTCAGGTCCATGTCGTGCAGCGCCTGCTCGACCTCAGCCGCATCCCTTGGGCCGGGTCTGCCCTGATGATGCGGCCAGCGGCCAAAGCTGACCAGCTCGCGCACCCGCAACCGGCTGCCCAAGGGGTTGGATTGCGACAGGATCGCCATCTGCTTTGCCAGCGCCCGGGTGTCGGTGGTGCCGATGTCGGACCCATCCACCCGGATCTGCCCCGCCTGCAATGGCATCAGCCGCCCCGTAAGCGACAACAGGGTGGATTTGCCCGCGCCATTCGGCCCGATCAGCGCGGTCAGCTTGCCCATGGGCAGGCGCAGCGTGATGTCTGACAGGATCGGCATCTTGCCGATCTGGTGGCTGACGCCCTGAACCTCGATCATCTGATGCGCCCCCTGAGCAGCAACCACAGGAAAAACAGCCCGCCCACAAACTCGATCACCACCGCCAGCGTGGATTGCAGGCCAAGCGCGCGTTCAAACAGCGTCTGCCCGCCGACCAGCATTATCCCCGCGATCAGCATCGCCATGGGCAACAGCCGGGCATGGCGGCCTGAGCCTGCGGCCTCATGCGCGAGCCCGGCCACGATCAGCCCGAAGAACGCAATCGGCCCGACCAGCGCCGTCGCGACCGAGACCAGCACCGCGACAAGCGACAGCGCCAGCAGCATCAGCCGGTCATGCGCAAGGCCCAGCGACACGGCAATCGGGCGACCAAGTGCCAGCACATCCAGACGTGGTGCTACCCACAGCGCCGCGCAGATTGCCGCGCAGGTCAGCAGCGCCGCGATTGGCAGCAGATCGGTATTCACCCGCGCAAAGCTGGCGAAACTTGCGTATTGCACCACAGCAAAGGCATTCGGGTCCAGCAACCGCGCCAGAAACCCGGCAGCCGAGCGGAACAGCACACCCAGAATCACCCCGGTCAGGATCAGCCGCGCGACATCCTGCCCGGCGCGACCCAGCAGGGTGCTAAACAGCGCCAGCGAGGCGGCGATCATGATTGCCACCTCGACCGCGAATTTGACCGGCGCGGTCAGACTGGCAAAGCCGCTCAGCCCAAGGCTGGCAACCAGTGCGGTCTGCATCAGGATATAGAGCGCATCAAACCCCATGATCTGCGGCGTCAGAATCCGGTTGCGGCTGACGGTCTGGAACAGCACCGTCGCCACTGCGACAGCTGCGCCCACGAGAAGCATCCCCGCCAGTTTGCCCGCGCGCAGGGACAACACAAACTGCCATTTCGGACCCAGCCCCCAGAACAGATAGGCGGCGCAGGCCCCGGTCAGGGCCAGTGACAGGGCGATCATGCGCCTATCCACGGGCAGGCTCGCGGTACAAGAGCCACAGGAACAGCAGGCTGCCGACCACCCCCAGAACCGTGCCCACCGGCACCTCATAGGGATAGCGCACAAGCCGCCCGATGATGTCGCAGGCCAGCACCAGTGCCGCCCCGCCGGCTGCGGTGACGGGAAGGGTGGCGCGCAGGTTGTCGCCCATGCCGCGCGCCACGATGTTGGGTACAACCAAGCCGATAAACGGGATCATGCCGACGGTCACGATCACCAGCGCGGTGACCACCGCCACCACCACCAGGCCCAGCCGCATCACCGCATCGGGGTTCAGCCCCAGCCCGGTGGCGGCCGCCTCGCCCAGCCCCAGAATGGCAAAACGGTCGGCGGCGAACCACGCGAGCGCCGCTGCGGCGGCGGCGATCCAGAGCAGCTCATACCGTCCGGCGATCACGCCGGAAAATTCGCCGGTGAACAGCCAGATGCCGATCATCTGCAACAGATCCGTCTGCCAGCCGATGAAGGTGACCATCGCCCCCAGAATGGTGGACAGGACAATCCCGACCAGTGGCACCAGCAGCACCTCCCGCGCGGGCAGGCGGCGGATCAGCCGCAAAAACAGTGCGGTTCCGGCCATGGCGGCCAGACTGGCCGCCATCATCTTGACCCAGATCGGGGCGGCGGGCGCGATCAGCGCTATCGCCAGCAACCCCAGCGCCGCACTTTCCGCCGTGCCGGTGGTGCCCGGCTCGACAAAGCGGTTGCGCACCAGCTGCTGCATCACCACCCCGGCGATTCCCAGCGCTGCCCCGGTCAGGATCACCGCCAGCGTGCGCGGCAGCCGCGACACGGTCAGGATCAGCGCGGCCTGCGGGTCGGTGCCCACAGAGGCCAGATTCATATCCGCCGCCCCGATCAACAGGCTGGCGGCGGACAGCGGCAACAGGGTGAGGGAAAGGGCAAGGGCCGGGCGCATGGCTGGGCAGGACTTCGGGTTATTTCGAGAACGCGGCGGTCAGTTCCGACAGGGTGGTGGTGATCGACGTGTAACCGCCCCCTGCGATGTAAATCGGGCCAGAGGACATATAGATGATCTGGCCCTTTTGCCCTGCCGTGGTTCCGGCAACCAACGGGTTGTCCAGCGTGGCCTGCGCGGAAGCCGTCTCGCCGATGGCGGCGGCACGGTCCACCACGATCAGCCAGTCGGGGTTGGCCTGTGCAATGAACTCGAACGAGACCGCATCGCCATGAGTATCGGGGTTCAGGTTCGCGTAGGCTTCGGGCAGATCGAGGGCGGTGTGAATCCAGCCAAACCGCGAACCCTTGCCATAGGCCGAGACCTTGGACCCGTTGGTCTGCAGGATCAGCGCGGTGCCTTTGCCCGCCACGGCGGCTTTGGCGGCCGTCAGGATCGCATCATAGGTTGCCAGCAGGTCTGCCGCCTGTTCGGTCCTGCCGAACAGGGTGCCATAGGCTTCGATCCGCTGGCGGGCCTCGGCGGGGATGTCTTCCCAGATCGTCATGTCGATGGTGGGCGCAATCGGCGACAGCGCATCAACCTGCGTCGATGACCGCCCACCCACGATGATCAGATCGGGTGCAAGCTGCGCAAGCGCCTCCAGATCCGGCTCGAACAGGGTGCCCACCGGATTGACCGGCACATCGGACAGATAGTCCACATACAGCTTGTCCGGGGTGCCATCCGGGGTCACGCCAAGGGCTGTCAGGGTGTCGATGGCCGCAATGTCGAACACCGCGACCTTGGCCGGGGCGGCAGGAACCGAAACCTCGCCCTGCGCGGTCAGGAGCGTGACCGGATCGGCCTGTGCCATGGTAACGGCAAGCGGAAGCGCGGCCAGCAGGCCGAAAAGGGGGGCGCGGATCATCAGCGGCTCCTGAGTTTCGGGCGTGTGGCTGATGATCTGGCTTCACGCGGTTTGAAGCCCTGTTACCGTCTTGTCCTGCCGGTTTCCAGAGGATATTCCGTCTAAAACAGTAGGGAATTAAACATGCTCATCTCAACCGCACATTATGCAACGGAAAATGGCTCGAAATATCTGCAACAGCTGTGCAAGCACTTTGCTCATAAGGTGGCGGTGAGCTTTGATGAGTCGGAGGGCACTGCCGCGCTGATGTCCGGCCCGGCGACATTTCTGGCCGACCGCGACGGGTTGACCATCCGTGTTACGGCTGAGGATATGAAGGGGCTGATTCAGGCGCGCTTTGCCATTGATGTGCATCTGGTGACCTTTGCCCACCGTGAAGGCTTCTCCGGTCTGAGCTGGAGTGTCGAGGAACTGCCTGACGCCAGTATCCCAGCCTGAACAGGCGCTGCGGCGGCGGCAGGTGGTCTGTTGCGATGGCGTTATCTGGTCCAGTAGGCGGCCGCGCGGCTTTCGTCCTTGGTCAAGCCTGCCCGTGTCATCCAGAGCCGCGCGGCCTCGGCCTGCGCTTTCTCGCCCGCGAAAAACACGAACCGGCGGGACGGCGGCAGCATAAGCCTGTCCAGCAAAGCGACGGGTGCCTCCACCGATGCCCCGATGATCCAGACCAGCCGCAGCCGGTGGGGCAGAGCCACCTGCTGCACATCGCCGGGGTCTGGTACGCAGACAAAGGCCTGTCCGCAAGCGGTTGCGGGCAAGGCCTGAATCATCCGCAGGATGACGGGAAGGGCGGTTTCATCGCCGATCAGTCCGACCCAATCTGCAGCAATGGTTCCACCGCCCCCCGGCCCGGTCAGGCCCACGGGATCGCCTGGTTTCAATCCGGCGCTCCAGTTGGTCACACGACCACCCGCGTGCAGAAAGATGTCAATGTCGATCCAGTTTCCCAGCGGATCCATCGCGCGCACGGTATAGGGCGGGCGGTGCCAGGCCTCCGGCCCGCCGGGCCAGTCGAGCCCGGCTTCGGTTTCCACTGGCAGAGCAACACCTTCTGGCCCGATCATGAACCGGAAATGCAACCCCCCGGTCAGAAACCGCCGGAAATCGCCGGTCAGCCGCAGGCGCCGGAAATTCGGCGACAGGTCCAGCACTTGTGCGACATGGCCAAGGGTCATGGTGGCCTTTGGCCGGATCGGTGTGGCGACGGTCATGCAGGCACCTCTGGTTCGGTGGGAAGGGTGCAGACGGCATCGGCGGCGCCCTCCCGATAGGGGGTTCCGGCATCCTGGGGGATCAACACCTGTACGTTGTGCAGTCCTAGATCGGCCATCTGCCAGGGCACTCCGCCGCCGAATTGCAGATGCCCCATGCCGATGATGCCAACCGCCAGCGGTGTGCCGGGCAGGCGGGTGGCGCTTTGCAGCCGGATGGCAAAGGCGCGGTCCCAGACCTCTTGCGCGCGGATGAAACGGTCAAAGGCCGGGTCGGCGGCAGAGGTTGCCACGCGGTCTGGGCGCGGCCCCCCGGTCAGGTCAAAAACAAAGCGGCGATAGGCGTCGGGCGAGGGGTATGGCGCGCTCAGCCCCTCTTTCAACGCGTCCGGCACGGCGTTCCAGCCCTGTGCGCCGGTCGCGCGCACCAGATCGCGCGCCACATTCAGCCCGACCATCGGCACCCGCATGTCCCGGCAAAAGCGGAACAGCGGCAGGTACAGCTCGGGTGCGAAGCCCCAGACCGTGCCCCAGCCCACCTGTTCCAGAAATTCCGATTCAGACAGCGCACCGGCCACCCATTGCGCCAGCACCGGGTCGACGCGGGCGGGAAACATCTCGAACCCCATCACGATGGGGCGATGCGCCAGCAATCCGGCGGCCACGTAAAGCTGCCAGCGATGATGATCGGCGCGGTCATGCCGTTCGCCCAGCAGTACCGCGTCGGAGGGGGCAAGACGCGCCATCAGGGCGGGGTGGGTGATGGCGCTGCCGCCAACTGTCCAAACCGGCTGGCTCATGCGTCTGCCTCCGGCGCGAGGATCAGCCCTGTCGGCTGGCCGAGAGCGTTCAGCGCGATGTGTCTGCCCTCTACGATCTGCCAGCTGGTGACGGCACCGGTTTTCAGATGCAGGTGGAAATCGGGGGTCATCACGTTGATGAACCCCATCGCGGGCCGGACGGTTTCGATACGTCCCTGCCAGCCTTGTGTGAACCCCGGTTGTTCGACGGAAATGGTTACGGGCACGGCCGTTTCAGCCAAAGCGCTCAACAGGACAAAGCCTGCATCCTCTTCGGACAGGTTCTCGGGCGCGGAGGTGGGTGGTTCCGACGGTTCTGGCGCAACAGCATGGCGGGCAAAGCCGGTCAGGGCGGCTTCCATCGCTTCGCCTCCGTCCATGCTGACGACGGCGGCGATCACCGCGCCGGAGCTGTCCAGAAACGTCAGGCGGGGATAGGACTTTCCCTGCATCACCGAGCGGCGGTCGATCAGGATCTGCGCCACCGGGGCCGGATCAATTGACGCCGCATGGCACGCGCCTGACAGACGCAGCCGCCCCGCTTCGGGTGTCACGGCCTCGACAACACCGATCCGTTCATGCGTGGCCCCGCCGGTCTTTGCGATCACCATCACTCTCCCCATCCGGGGCAGGCGTTCCAGAACCTTGCCGGGAGCGGCGCCGATCAGACGCTCCAGCGGCGGTTGGTCCAGCGGTGCGAGGGGGGCGGGGTGCAGGGTGGTCATGCCAGTTTCCTTTCGGGGTCAGTGGGGCCGATGTGCAGGGTGTCATCCGTTTTCAGAACAGACGGAATCCGGTGGGCGACGAGAACGAGGGTGGTGTCTGGCAATTCCGCGCGCAGCCAGCTCAGCAGATCGGCTTCGGCGGCAAGATCAAGGGCAGATGTGGCCTCGTCCATCAGCAGCCAGTCGGGGGCGTTCAGAACGGCGCGCGCAAGGCCAAGCCGCTGGCGTTCCCCCATCGACAGACCGGCCAGACCGGTCTCTCCCTCGCCTGAGGCAAGGCGGTGGCTCAGGCCAAGCCGGGACAGAACCGCGATGATACGGGACGTATCCAGTGTAGCGGGATCGAGCGGATGACAGGCGGCGGCCATCAGCCCGTCGCCCAGCACCGGCGCGCCTGCGGGCAGGAACAGGAACCGCCCCGCCGGGCGCACGATCCGGCCTTCGCCCCAGGGCCACAGCCCGGCAATGGCGGCCAGCAGCGTGGTCTTGCCCTGACCTGATGCCCCGGTGATCAGAAACACCCGGCCGGGGCGGATCACCCGGTCGGGCACGACATCCAGCCACCGACCCTCGGGCGTGGCAAGGCGCAGGGCGGACAGGCGCAGCGCGCCATCTTCGGCCACGTCGCGCCGGATGTTGCGCGGGGCGGCGGGCAGCGGCGACAGGGTGGTGGTCGCCTGCATCAGGCCATCAAGCCGCTCACAGACCGCCACAAACTCTGCCAGCTTGCGATAAGAAAAGATGAACCACGACAGCGTGGTCGTCACATTGGAAAAGGCCGAAGCCAGCTGCATCAGCCCGCCCAGAGTGATCGCCGCCGCGAAATAGGCGGGCAGGGCGAAAAACGTCGGCATCCGCAACACGGTTTGCATGTAGGGGCGGCCGAACAGGCCCTGCACCAGCTCGGCCCGGATCAGCCGGTGCCAGTTCGCGGCCACCGCGGCAAAGCGGCTGTCCAGCCGCCGGCGCTCGGCCGCCTCGCCCCCCGATTGGGCAACCATGTCGGCGCGGTCGCGCAACTGGATCAACGCATGGCGGAAATCAGCCTCGGCGCGTTCGCGGGTGAAGTAATGCCCTTTCAGGGGTCGTCCCAGCAGATGGGTGATCACGGTCGAGGCCGCGACATAGACCGGGGCCAGCCAGAACATGTAACGCGGAATCTCGATCCCGATGCCAAAGACGGTAAAGCTGAGGGCAAAGCCGGACAGCGCCCAGAGAATCGCCACGAAAGACACCAGCGACACCAGTTCCGAGATCAGATCCAGCGTGAATTCCAGCAGGCGGTCAACGAACAGGCGGCAGTCTTCGGCCACCCGCTGATCGGGGTTCTCCACCGGAGCGGCACTATATCCGGGGCGCATCAGCCAATAGGCGCGGTTGCCGATCCACAGATCCAGCGCCCGCCCGGTCAGCCGCGCACGCCACAGGATCAGCAGCTTTTTGCGCAGCCAGTCGGCCAGCAGCCAACTGCCCGCCGACAGGGCAATCAGTGCAAAGAACACGCCCACTTGTCGCAGGGCCGCGGCGGCATTCATCTGCTCCAGCGCGTCGTAAAACGCCTTGTTCCAGGCGATCAGCTGAATGGCGACCCAGACCCCGACAAAATTCAGCCCCAGCACAACAGCGTAAAGCGCAAAGCCCCGCCATGCGTCCGGCCCGGTGGCGGTCAGACGCGCCAGACGGCTTGCGCGCGCAAGAGTTGGTTTCAGTCCGGCAAACATATGCGCCCCGTTTTCTTGAGAAACGCCGCTGCATTTTCTTGCAGCGACGCCCGGTTTTGGTGTGACAGCAGAGGGTGGGTCAGAACCTGTAATCCAGCGTCAGCGCGACAGTGCGGGCAGGCCCGGTGTAGAGCTCCAGCGGGACCGTGTTTGCCGTCGCCACAGTCGGGGTGCGCGAAAGGCCAGCGGTGGTCATGTCGAAATAGCGCTTGTTCAGCACGTTGTTGACCGTCAGGTTCAGCACCGCGTTTTCGGCCACACCCCAGCTTGCGCCCAGATCCAGCACGCCATAGCCCGGCGGGGTGAAGTTGGTGGCGCTGGTCGGCTTGCCCTTGCGCGCCAGCGTCGTTGTCGCCCGCAGGGTCAGGTTGTGGTCGGGCACCTCATAGCTGACCCCCATCACGGCGGTCAGCGGCGGCACCAGATGCTGGGTCTGGTCTGCCTGTGGTGTTGCCTGTGCCTTGCCATCCATCCAGGCCAGCGAGCCGGTCAGCTTCAGCTGATCGGTCAGATCATAACCCGCCTCCAGCTCCACCCCCCAGGTCTTGACCGCCGAGATATTGCGATAGGTGATGTCGTTGGTTCCGGGGACGAAGTAGAAGCTTTCGATGAAGTTCTCGTATTCGGCCTGAAACGCATTCACCGCGAAAAAGCCCCGGTCGTATTCGCCGCGCAGACCGATCTCAACGCTCTTGACCTCTTCCGGCAACAGCCCCGGCGCAGGTACCAGATCGAATGAGCCAGAGGTGGACGAGGTGTAAAGCTGCTGGAATGTCGGCAGCTTGAAGCCTTCGCCGTAATGCGCCCAGACCGAATAGGTATCGTTCAGATGATAGGTCGCCCCCAGCGAGCCGAGCAGCTTGCGTTCCTTGCGCGTGGTGGTCGGGTTCGACGGGTGGGCGACGACGGAATCGTTCAGCGTCGGGTCCATCCGGTAGGTCGCAAAGCGCAGACCGGGGGTCAGCTCCAGCTTGCCATCCAGCAAGGTGATCTGGTCCTGAATGAACAGATCGGCACGGCGGGTGGTGCCATCGGTAAAGTTGAAACCGCTGGGCACACTGGCCACAGTCGCACCCGTGGTCACATTGGTCAGAACGCGACGGCGGTCATAGCTGGTTTTGGTGCGGTCGCCGTCAAAGCCAAAGGTCAGAACGTGATCGCTTGATCCCAGCGAAAACCGCGATGTTGCCTGCACGTCGAGTTCAAGGAAGTCTTCGCTGTAATCCACATAGTCGATCTGGCGGGTGGTCTGGTTCGCGGCGTTGCGTTGCACCAGCAGCGCCTGCTGGTTGTAGCCCGATGGGGTCCAGCCCAGCGTGGCGCGGACCTCATTGACCGGCCCCTCGAATGTGCCTTCATAGTCCAGCGCATAGCGCGTGCGGGAAATGTCGCGGCTGCGCGGGTTGTCGATGACAAAGGCGCCCCCGGTCGCAGGCCCGAGCGTCAGGCGGTTGTCGGTCTCGGACAGCCGGTCCAGATGATCAAAGGTGAACCCCAGCTTCTGACTGTCGCTGATCGACCAGTCCAGTTTCACCAGCGTCCGGTCGGATGTGCGGTCCAGCGGGTTGAACTGGCCACAGGTTACGCCGCCATAGGCGACAGGGCGCGAACAGCCATAGATGCCACCATCGGCGCGGGCGTTTTTCAGCCGCATCTCGTGGTCAACCGTGCGCGACCGCCCCACCATCAGCGCCAGATTCGGGCCGAATTTCTGCGCAAAGGCCACGGCCACATTGGTTGAGTCCGTCAGTTGGCCATAACCAAGCGTGACCTGCCCGCCACGGGTTTGCCCCTCGGCGATCAGATCATCCGGCCCGATGGTTTCCAGCGCCAAGAGCCCGCCAAGCGCATCGGCTCCCCACAGGACCGAGGACGGCCCGCGCACGATGTCGGCCTGTTTGGTAAAGCTCATGTCCAGATAATCACGCGAGCCGTCGATGATCCGTTCCGGAATGCGACCGCCATCGACCACCATCTGCACCCGGTTTCCCTCGACCCCGCGGATGCGGACCCCGGTTTGCCCGCCGAACGGGTCAGCGCCCGACACCTGACGCGCCGCCGTCACCCCCGGCACGTAGCGCAGCAGGTCTTCCAGCGACTGCACGTTGCGGGCGCGCAGATCCTGACCGTCGACGACGGTGATATGGCCCTGAATCTTGCGCAAGGTGCGGCCGATCCGGTCGGCAAAGACGGTGATCGGGTCCAGTGCGATGACATCGCTGTTTTGCGTGGCCTTACTCTGTGCAAGTGCCGGAGCGGAGAGAGGAAGTGTCAGTAAAAGCGCGGTTGAACTGCGCAACAGCAGGCCGCGCATGCGGGGTGGTGCCATGATGTGTCCCATTCGTTGTTTTGCTGATTGCTGGCGAATGGGCTAGCCGGGTGCAGGCGGTTACCGCCTGTTGATCTGTAAAAGGGCAGAGGAGTGGATTTCGTGAAAAACGGGCAGCAGCATGGATTTCGTCATCAAATGTCAGTCGGACCGTGCGGGCTGACCTAGTGCAGCATTGCCGCCTCGCGGTGGGTGGGGCGCTGCGGTCTGGCGCGGGCTTCGGTGGTGTTGACCGGCCCCAGAGTTTTGGCCAGCGCCAGCGCGCAACGGATCAGATCCGGGTCCATGCGGCCAAGCGTAAGGGCCGCAACATGACCGCGAGCCACATCGGTCCGGTCGCGGCGCATCGACTGGATCAGGCCCATCAGATCGGCCTCTTCCGGGGTGACCCAGCCGCGGCAGGTCAGACACAGCGGATTGCCAAAGCGGAACGGTGACGGCCGGGCACGGCGCATGGCCTGAACCACCGCCAGAATGCGCATCGCCGTCTGCGGCCCATCCCGGTCATTCCAGCGCTCTGCGGCGGTCGCAAAGGCCATTTGCCAGGACTGGGTTTCGGGGTCACCAAAGCTGGTCAGGAAATGCCGCACGATGGCCAGAACACCCTTTGCCCTGTCATCAAGATGCAGCCGGTCGAGGGGAAAGGCGTCGGGGGTAGGTTTATGCGCCTGCATCATCACGCCTGCCTTCTGGCATCGGGTCTGACAGGGAATGGTCTCTGCCGATCGGGGAAAAGCCCCAGACCGATGCGCGGTCCGGCCCGGCGGGCGGGAAACCGTGACTGCGCCTCTATCGCGGTGCAAAAGGTGGGGTGCCGCCCGCTACAGCCCATGGCAGGGACAATCTGATCGGTCGCGCGCAGAGAGTCGGGAAATCGGGGCATGGCCAGTGTTCCTTTGGCAGGTGAACATCTGGCAGAAAGCTGGATTGATGATTTCCTATAAAAAGAATCGGGAATTGACAAGAGGTAGAGTTCCGGGATGGCAAAGTTTACCACCCCGTTTTCAGCTGCTGATGCTGTCGCCCCTGTCAGGCGGATGCCATGGCCTTGTCCAACAGGGCCTTGATATCTGCCTTTGACGTGCCTGCCACAATCCGCCCCAGTTCTTGCCGACCCTTCAGGGCCACAAGGGTAGAGCGGCGGGGGATTTTCAAGGCTTTTGAGAGCGCGCCATTTCCATGCTCGTCCCAGTCCACGATGAAAAAGGCGATGTTTTGCTCATAGGCCGGGTTTTCCGCCTTCAGTGCCGCCAGCACCCGTTCCTGCGCGGCGCAGGTCGAACACCAGCTGGCCCAGAAATCCAGCAGCACGGTCCTGCCTGCATCCATCGCTGCCTCGGCCGCGCCGGCGGTGTAAGGGGTCGCACCAAAGGCGCGTGAGGCCAATGAGAAAACGGTCAAACCTGCGCTCAGAGACAGGAAGTTGCGGCGGTGCATTCGAGTGGCTCCTTTGGGTCAGATGGATACGGAAAAATCAATCAGCCAGACGGGCAGGGTTTCGTTCAGCCAGCGCTCGATCACGTGGTGCAGGCCGAACCAAAGTGCGAGACCAACGGCAATGAACGTCACCCCCATCACCGGTTTGGCCCGCTCGGCGAGGGTGCGCAGAAGGGCCTGACGCTTTCGGATGGCCGACTTGGCGCCATAGGCGAGCGCCATGATCAGCGTCGACACCCCAAATGCGAAAGCGGTCATGATGGCACCTGCACGCCAAAGATTTTCTCCGGTGGATGCGAGGGCGATGGCCGCCCCGAGCGTGGGGCCGATGCAAGGGCTCCATACCGCGCCCAGCAACGCGCCAGACAGAACCTGCCCGCCAAGCCCGGCGTCCGAGGTTGTGTCGATCCGGGCATCTGCACGGGCGGCAATGCCCGCTGTGGCGGTGGAAAAGCGCCCCGACAGCGCAGGCACCAGCATGACCAGCCCAAACCCCACCATCGCCAGCGCAGCCGCATGCGCCACGCTGTCTGTGTCAAGCCCAAGGGCAGGCCCGATGGCCGTCACCCCAAGACCCAAAACCACGAAAGACAAAGACATCCCGGCGGCAAGGGCAATCGGCGCGCGCTGGTCGCGATGCAGGCTGCTGGCCAGGACGATCGGCAGAACCGGCAAGACGCATGGGTTGATCAGCGTGAGCAGACCGGCGAGATAGGCAAAGATCAGCTCCATCCGGCAGTCTCCGGCTCAGGGTTGACGGTCACATGGCCCACGCTGCGATGGTGGGGCGCATATCTTTGACTGAGGTAGGTCTCTCTCAATTCCGGTGCGCCCCTGACTTGCCCGCGCATCCGATGCGCGCTTTCAAAGCGTTTCTTCCAGTTCGGAAACGCAGGCTGCGCGTTACAGTCATAACAATCTTGTGTACGGGCATCACGACATCACATGAAATGCAAATGGTCATGTAACAAATCGGCCCAAGCGGCGAAGTGAAAGAGTGTGATGGCAAAACAGGTTGATGCTTGGGAGCCGCTTCTTGCGGCCGCAAATGCGGGTGATGCGCGCGCCTATGCAGAGTTTCTGAAGGCCGTGACACCGGTGCTGCGGGGCATCGTGCGGGCCAAAGGCAGGAACCTGGGTGACGCTGGCTGCGAAGATGTCCTGCAGGAGGTTCTGCTTGCGCTTCACCTCAGGCGTCATACCTGGGACAGTAGTGCCCCGGTTCGACCGTGGCTTTACGCGATCACGCGGCACAAGATCGTGGACGCGTTCCGGGCGCGCGGGCGCAAGATTGACCTGCCGATTGACGATTTTGTTGACGTGCTCGTCGCCGAAACAGGGCCCGACCCGACCGAGGCCGCCGATATGGCCAAAATGATCGGGATGCTGGACCGACGCTCTGCCATGATCGTCCGCAAGATAGGGCTGGAAGGCGGCAGCGTGGCCGAAACCGGTGCGGCGTTGACGATGAGTGACGGCGCGGTCCGTGTCGCCCTGCACAGGGCATTGAAAACTTTGGCCATCCTGCGGGAAAGGCATGTGAAATGAAGACCGATGAACTGATCCGGCTGCTGGCCGCCGACACTCTGCGTCAGCCCGCCCTGCAAAGAACCCTGATGCTGGCCCTTCTGCCCGCTTTGGCGCTTGCTGTGCTGACGCTCTGGTTTGGCCTGGGTTTCCGGGCGGATCTGTTGACCGCTCTGGCGACGCCGGTTTCGGTCGCCCGCATCTTGCTGGCAGGCGCACTGGGAATTGCGGCCACGCGGCTTGCCTTGTTGCTGGCCCGACCGGAAGGGCCGCAAACGGCGCGACTCTGGCCGTTGGGGGCCGTTGCCGTCGCGGCTCTTGGTGTTTTGCTATGGGCCTTTGTCACCACGCCATCAGATGCCCGCCAGATGGCGACGGTAGGCAAGACGATGGCGACCTGTCTGGTTACGATCCCGCTGTTGTCGATTCTGCCGGTCGCGGCCCTGCATTACATTCTGCAACGGGGCGCTGTGACAGCACCTTTGCGGGCAGGGTTCGTCGCCGGTCTGGCGGGATCCGGCCTTGCTGCGGCGATCTATGCGCTGCACTGCACCGAAGACAGCCCGCTGTTCTATGTCACCTGGTATGGTCTTGCGATCATGGGTGTCGCGCTGGTCTCCGCCGTGATCGGCGCGCGCAGCTTGCGGTGGTAACAGCATCTGGCGCGGGTCGAATGCGTCAACGGCCAATTGCGGTCAGCCTTTGGCTATTCTGTCGCCGCCGTCATGCGGCACGGACAGTCAGCCATAAGGTATCTGGGAAGAAGTGGCAGCCCGTAGGGGAGTCGAACCCCTCTTCCCAGGTTGAAAACCTGGTGTCCTAACCGATAGACGAACGGGCCACGCTGTCGGTGGGGGGTGTGTAGTGACGTTGCTTCTGACTCGCAAGAGGAAAAACGCGTCTTGTCAGCCTGAGGCGGGGGCGGCGTCTTCGAGGCGCAGTTGCACCTTGGTCCGGCCGCCCCAGTGGTTCAGCTCCAGCCGTCCGGCCAGATGAAAGCGGCGATGGCCGGCACCATCGAGCGCGGGGCCGAGCGGGGTGTCATAGGCGCCAAAGGCCATCGCCTCGATCTGCGCGCCCATACCGTCAGAGACCGCCAGTTTCAGGTGCTTGTCGCCGATCCGGCGCGGCACGACCGCCACATCGGCAAAGGCAAAGCGCGGGGCGGGAGCACCCTGACCAAAGGGGCCCGCCGCCTCGATCTGTTCGACAAAGCCGGGGGTGCAGGCCGAGGGCATCAGCAGGCTGTCGATGCGCAGGGCACGCGGCCCCTCAGTCCCAGCCCCCTGACGGCCCAGCAGATCCGACAGCCGCGCCATCGCCTCTTCCAACTGGTCACGAGCCACGGTCAGGCCTGCGGCCATTTTGTGCCCGCCGCCCTTGATCAGCAGCCCCTCGGCCGCCACGCGCTGCACGGCGGCTCCCAGATCGACACCGGCGACCGAGCGGCCAGAGCCTTTGCCCTCACCGCCCTCCAGCCCGATCACGATGGCGGGGCGGTTGAACGCCTCTTTCAGCCGGGCGGCGACGATGCCGACGACGCCGGGGTGCCAGCCCTCGGCGGCGGCCCAGATCAGCGGCGCGTCCAGACCCCGCGCCTCGGCCTGCGCCATCGCCTCTTCGCGGACGCTTTCGGTGATCTCGCGCCGCTCCGCGTTCAGCTGATCCAGCCTTGCGGCCATGCTTGCTGCGGCGCGCGGATCGTCGGTGGCCAGCAGGCGCGCGCCAAGGTCGGCCTGACCGATGCGGCCCCCGGCGTTGACCCGTGGCCCCAGCACAAACCCCAGCGCATAGGGGGTCGGGGCCTGATCCATGCGGGCGACATCGGCGAGGGCGACCAGACCGGCGCGTTCGCGCCGCGCCATCACCCGCAACCCCTGCCGCACCAGCGCGCGGTTGACGCCGATCAGCGGCGCCACATCGGCCACAGTGGCCAGCGCCACAAGGTCGAGCATCGCCATCAGATCGGGCCCCTGCACGCCTTCGGCGCGCAGGCGGCGGTTGGCTTCGACCAGCATCAGGAACACCACCGACGCGGCGCAGAGATGGGCGAGATCGCCCGACTCGTCCTGCCGGTTCGGGTTCACCACCGCCACCGCTGCGGGCAGAGTCTCGGCCCCCAGGTGGTGATCGAGCACCACCACATCACAGCCCGCCGCCGCGATCGGATCGTGGGACAGGGTGCCGCAATCGACGCAGAGGATCAGGTCATGCACCGCCCCCAGCGCCTGCATCGCGGGCACGTTCGGGCCGTAGCCCTCATCAATGCGGTCGGGGATATAGAGCGTGGCCTCGCGCCCCATCGCCCGTAGCCAGATGATCAGCAGCGCGGCCGAGGCACCGCCATCGACATCGTAATCGGCAAAGACCGCGATGCGTTGGCGCGTCTTGACCGCCTGCAGGAAGCGGTCAGTGGCGGGGGCCATGTCGCGCAGGGTCAGCGGGTCCGGCAGCAGGTCGCGCAGCACGGGCGCAAGAAAGGCCGGGGCATCGGTGGGCGAGACGCCGCGCCGCACCAGCGTATGACACAGCGCCATCGGCAGCCGGGTCTGTTGCGCCATGGCCTCGGCCAGACGCTCTTCTTCGGTCTCCGGGCCGGTCCAGCGGCGACCGAGAACGGAAGCGTCTACGTTGAGGAAGGCGCGTGGGCTCATGGCTGGGGTCTGCACCAAGCGGGGCGGCGCTTCAACCGGAAATGTGGCGCGCGGGAGCGTCTGGGGGACGCGCGCCGCGCGGGAGTATTTCAGAAAGGTGCAATGCAAAGGGGGCGCAGGATGGCCTGCGCCCCTGTGGTGTCAGCGGCGGATCGGGTTGCGATAGTTCATGCGGCGGACCGAGCCGGTTTTCGACCGCATCAGGATGGTTTCGGTGGTCAGATGGCCGGGCTCGCGCTTGATACCGGCCAGCAGGCTGCCGTCGGTGACGCCGGTGGCGGCAAAGATCACGTCGCCGCGCACCAGATCGTCACGGGTGTAGACGCGGTCGAAGTTCTCGATCCCGGCCTTGCGGGCGCGGGCGCGTTCATCGTCGTTGCGGAACAGGAGCTTGCCAAAGAACTGGCCGCCCATGCATTTCAGCGCGGCGGCTGCCAGCACGCCTTCGGGCGCGCCGCCGGAGCCCATGTACATGTCGATGCCGGTCAGGTCGGGTTCGGCGCAGTGCATGACACCGGCCACGTCGCCATCGGTGATCAGACGGATCGCGGCGCCGGTGGAGCGGATTTCGGCGATCATCTCTTCGTGGCGGGGACGTTCCAGCACGCAGACGGTGATGTCATTGGTGGAGCAGCCCTTGGCAGCGGCGAGGGCCGAGACCCGCTCGGACGGGGTCATGGCGAGGGTGACGGTGCCGGTGCGGTGGCCGGGGCCGATGGCGAGCTTTTCCATGTAGACATCGGGGGCGTGCAGCAGCGAGCCGCGCGGCGCCATGGCGATTACGGTCAGGGCGTTGGGCATGTCCTTGGCGGTGAGGGTGGTGCCCTCCAGCGGGTCGAGGGCGATGTCGACCGCCGGGCCTTGTCCGGTGCCGACCTCTTCGCCGATGTAGAGCATCGGGGCCTCGTCGCGCTCGCCTTCGCCGATGACGACCACGCCCTTGATGTCGAGCAGGTTCAGCTGGTCGCGCATGGCGTTCACCGCCGCCTGATCGGCGGCTTTCTCGTCGCCGCGACCGATCAGGTTGGCGCTGGCCAGAGCGGCGGCCTCGGAAACGCGGGCGAGGCCGAGGGACAGCAGGCGGTCCTGAAACTCGGCAACTTTGGGCGGGGCGACGGGCATGATCTGTCCTTTTTTGGGAAATGCGCTCGTGCTTCCTTTAGCCTGCCGCATCGCCCTGGGGCAAGCGTGATGGCGCTAACCGCGCCGGGAAATCAGCGCGGGGTGGGGCGTAAGTGCCCACTGTGTTACAGCCCAAGCCATTCAATGAAATCAATGTCTTGACTATGCTGGATTCATCATCTGTTAACCTTTGCCCCCCGCCACGGCAGGGGCAAGGCCGGGGCCTGCGGCGGCAAGGCAAGGCGGTTCAGACCTCTTCGATGCGGATCGCCACGGGCGCGCCGAGCAGAACGCCGGTGGTGCCGAACTGGTCCAGCGCATAGGCGACATCGGCGGGGGAGGCTTTGTGGGTGACGATCAGCACGGTGGCCTTGTCATCGGCGGCACCCGGTTGGTTCAGCTGGCGCATCTGGTCAATCGAGATGCCTGCCTCGCCCAGTGCCGTGGCGATCTTGGCCAGCGCGCCGGGTTTGTCCAAAAGGGACATGCGCAGGTAATAGGGCGCAGGGGTCGCGGATTTTG
The DNA here is from genome assembly GCF_003443995.1 of Pseudotabrizicola alkalilacus. Taxonomy (GTDB): domain Bacteria; phylum Pseudomonadota; class Alphaproteobacteria; order Rhodobacterales; family Rhodobacteraceae; genus Pseudotabrizicola; species Pseudotabrizicola alkalilacus. The sequence continues at coordinate 16,207 of NZ_QWEY01000007.1, read as the reverse complement.
CTGCCACAGGTTCGGTCAGCGAGGTGGCGGGGCGGCCAAAGGTCGACAGCCGGGTGCCGCGTGCGATGTCGATCACATCGGCCATCACGGCGCTGGCGGTCGGGCCTTCGCCCGCGCCCGCGCCGCGCATCACGATCTGGCCCACGCTATCGCCTTCGAGCACCACCATATTGGTGCCGCCCTGCAACTGGCCCAAGGGGCTTTCGGCGGGCACAAGGCAGGGGGTCATGCGCTGTTCCAGCCCGCGCCCGGTCATTTGTGCCACACCCAGCAGCTTGATGTGATAGCCCATGTCATCGGCCAGATTGATGTCTTCGATCGAGACATTGCCGATGCCCTCCAACTCGACCTTGTCAAAGCTGACGCGGGTGCCAAAGGCGATGGCGGCCAGCAGCGACAGCTTGTGGCCCGCGTCGATGCCGCCGACATCCAGGTTCGGGTCGGCCTCCAGATAGCCCAGTTGCCGGGCCTCTTCGAACACCGCCTCATAGGGCAGGCCGGAGGCCTGCATCCGGGTCAGGATATAGTTGCAGGTGCCGTTCATCACGCCCATGACGCGGCGCATCTGGTTGCCCGCCAGACCTTCGGTCAGGGTCTTGATCACCGGGATGCCGCCTGCGACGGCCGCCTCGAACCGGATCACCTTGCCCTGCGCCTCGGCGGCGACGGCCAGTTCGTGGCCGTAATGCGCGAGCAGCGCCTTGTTCGCGGTGACCACATCCTTGCCCGCCGCGATGGCGGCTTCGGTGGCCAGTCGCGCCGGGCCCTCATGACCGCCCATCACCTCGACAAACACGTCGATGTCGTCGCGGCGGGCGAGCGCCACCGGATCGGTTTCCCAAGGGTAATTCGACAGGTCGGCATCGCGGTTCTTTTGCGGATCGCGGGCAGAGACGGCGGTGATCACCACCGGGCGGCCAGCGCGGGCGGCGATCAGATCGGCATGGCGCTGGACAATCTTTACCACGCCGATGCCGACGGTTCCCAGACCGGCAAGACCAATTCGCAGGGGGGCTGGCATGGGGGACTCCGTCTTTTGGGTATGCTTTGATCGCGGTCTTAGCGCGGCTGTCGGGTCAAGGCAACGCGGCGCGGGTGCGGCAGGGGCGGGGGGCGGTGAAATCGGTCGGGGTGCCTATTGGCTGCGCAGCTGATCGGCGCGGGCGCGCAGGCGGTCGGCTCGTGCGGTCACCGGGGCGACCGCGGCGGCGCTGGTGCCAACCGCATCGGCCTGCGCCAGAATGCCGGCCAGCGGCACCAGAACCGGCGGCGGCGCGTCAACGGTCTGCGCGATGTCGGGCAAGGGCGCGCAGGCTGCCACCCCGAGGCAGAGCAGGGTCAGCAGGGCCAGCAGGGGGCGGCGGCGGGGGCGGGCAAAGGGCATCATCTGGCAATCCATCGGCGGCAGGGCTGGCCGTATCGCGCCGACCCTAGGCAGGTTCACCGCAGCGGGCAAGGGGGAGGGGGAAGCGGCCAAGCCCCTATCCCTGCGGCGGCGGCTGGTTTATGGGCTGGGAACCCTGACCGCCAGCCCCCGGAGCGCATGATGCCTGACCAGACCCCTGATGCCGCCGCTGTTCTGGCCGAGCTGCGCCCGTCACCGCCCCGGCGGGTGGTGGGGGTGACGATCCTGGGGGTGCTGGGGGCGGCACTGGTCTATCTGGCGCTGGCCTATCCGCCGGATGGCGCGGGCTGGCTGGTGTTCTTGCTGGGGTTCGGCGCGGCCTCGCTGTGGCTGTCGGTGCGGATGTGGCAATCGACGGCTCAGGGGCTGGTGCTGACGCGCGAGGCGTTGCGCGATCACGCGGGGCGCGAGCTGGCGCGGGTGGATCAGATCCGCGCGGTCAACCGGGGGGTGTTTGCGTTCAAGCCTGCGGGCGGGTTCACCCTGTCGCTGAGGCAGGGCGGGCCGCGCGGCTGGGCGCCGGGGCTGTGGTGGCGGCTGGGCCGGTCGGTGGGCGTGGGCGGTGTCACCCACCGGCACGAGGCGCGCTATATGGCCGAGGTGCTGGATGCGCTGATCAAGGCGCGCGGTTAGCCGCAGGCTCTGATCAAGGCGCGCGGTTACCCGCAGGCTCTGATCAGGGCGCGCGGTTACCCGCAGGCGACGCCCTGCATGCAGATCTTTGGCAGGAAACGCGGGCGGGTGACGATGACATGGCGCAGGACGCCGTCGTCCACATTGCCCATCACCCAGTCGACGGGGCGGAGCAGCGGGACGAAATCTATATTGGCCTCGACCACGATCAGCGCGTCGCCATCATGCATTACCGGCAGATGGTCTTGCAGCTCGGGCAGGGTGGCGGTGGTCAGGCGCGGGATGGTGGGGGTGCTGGCGCGGGACCACAGCACCTCGTACCGGTCGCGGGCTTCGCTGTAGAAGACCGAGGTGATCCGGGTTCTGGTCGGCAGCGAGGGCCCCATCATGTATTGCAGGGTGCTGAACATGCCGTTCACATAGGCCTCGGTCACGTTGTCCTGTTTGCGGGTCACCAGATCAGAGACCGAATAGGCGGCCTTTTGCGAGCGGTTCACCACATCAAAGGCATCCCAGAAGGTGAAGGTGCCGAAGATGCAGAACATGTAGATCGGCATGACCATGAGCATCTCGGCTGCGGCCAGCCCGCGTTCGTCACGCTTGAAACGGCGCAAGGCGGTGAGGGTCATTTGCAGAAGGTTGCGCATCATGATGTCACCAGCCTCAGGACGGTTCGTTGACGAAGGACGAGATTGACGAGATGCCGACGCCGCCGGTGCTGTCGGGAAACAGCTGGCGGCCCAGGATCATGCGCGGGAACAGCACCGGCACCACGATGCAGGCACGCACCAGCATCAGCTGTTGCTGCTGGCCCAGCGAGAAGGTGACCACGGGCTGGATTTCCTCGTCGTTGTTGACACAGGTGACCGGGGTTTGCGGCATCGCCCATGTTTGGGTCGAGACCGCCTGCAGCTCGATCATCATCTGGTCTTCGCAATTGCCGATGATGCGGGCGCGGGCGCAGATGTCGCGCTTGAGGCTGTCCTGCGTGGGGTTTTCCTTCAGCCCAAGGCGCAGGTCGCGCATGGCCACATCCAGCGAGTGATCGAGCATCACCGATTTGATCATCAGGATGCCCACTTCGGCGGCCCAGAAGAACATGCCGAGGTAGAGCGGGAAGAACAGCGCGAACTCGACCGAGGCCAGCCCGCGCTCGTCCTTGCGGAAGGGGCGGAAGAGGGTGCGGATGCGGGTGATCATTGGGTCAGTTTCAACTGGCTGATGTTGGTGGCGATGGAGCGGAAGGCGGTGCTGATCTCCAGCCCCTGCGCGTTGAAGTAATGCGCGGGAGAGCTGGCGCAGTTTTCGATCAGGGCGCGGCCATTGGTCGGGGCCTCGAAGGCGATGCCGTAGATCATCACCTCGCGCGCCTTGGCCAGACCGCAGACCTGCTGCAGCTGGGTGTTCATGGTGTTGATCGGGGTCTGGCTGCGCATGGCGTTCATCTGGTTGGTCTGCGTGACGCCCAGAGGACGGACGTAGAACTGCTGCGCAACCCAGGACAGACGCACGTTGGCCCACAGAGTCTGCCAGTCCTGGCGCGTCGCGCCGGTATAGGTGGCGGTCGTGCTGTAGCAGGTGCTGCTGGACGGGTTTGAACCGTTCCACGGGCGCGAATGCCAAGCGTTCAGATGTGGCACATAGAACGGGCGGCTGTTGCAGATGTTTGTCGAAGACGAGGTGTTGACCCGGGCCTGATGGAAGATCGAATACTGGTTGACCGAGTTGGCGCGCCAGATCGGGGAAGTACCGTGACGGTAAGCCTCGTTCACCCGCTCTTCGGCGAAATGTTCGCCATCGGTCATCAGCACGATGATCTTCATCGCCTCGCGGTCGTTGTATTCAAACGGGCGGTTGCCGAAATAAGAGGGTGTCTGACCCTGGGCGACCATGCCGGTGTAGAGCGACCGCGCCGAAGGATCGAGCAGCGCCGCGCCCCATTTCAACCCGGCGTTGATCGAGGTCGCGCCGATGGCGGAAAGACCGTTGATGTGGGCTTTCAACGCCGTGCGGTTGTTGGTGGGGGCGCGGATCACGTTTCCGGTCAGGTGGCCGGTCGCGGGCGGGCACCAGCGGTTGCCCGTGGCCACCACAGCATTGGAATGGGTCGGTGCGATATAGCCGGTCGAGGTGGTCGAATAGGTGTCGGCATGCGCCGTCACTGGCATCGGCGTGGTGCGTGACAGGGTCAGGCTGTTGTAGGTGGTGGCGGGCAGGTCAAAGCAGTTTACGAAGTCGACTTCATGGTCGTCTTCCGCATTGAACATGCTTTGCAGATACTGCGGCAGGTTCACCTGACCGTTATAGGGCACGATCCCGATTGAGACGCGGTTTTCGATGTCCTGACTCATCACCGTATCGATGAATTCGCTGGCGGCGGATTTCAGGTTGGTCAGCTTGGTACCGGCCATCGAGCCGGACACGTCAAGCACCAGCATGATTTCGATATTGTTGATCCGCTGCTCGGCCTGCGAGGCACCACGGGCGACCAGTTTTGTGCTGTCGGACAGATCATACAGGTTCATGAAGATCGGGGTCAGCTCGATCTCGGCCTCGGCCCGGACCGTCGAGGCGTTGAAGGTGCGCTGGAACTGTACCAGCCGCAGGTGATCGGCCATGTCGGCCTTGGCAAAGTAATCGCGCACCACGCTTTCGGCATCCAGCTCTTGCGTCAGCGAGGCGGCGGCGAGGGTGGCACGATCCAGCGTCTGCTGTTGTTTGGTGCGTACGGTCTCAAAGTTGATGATGTCGATCCCGACCCCGGCCAGCATCAGCATCAGAGTCGCCATGATGGCGGTGAAAACGACGATATGACCGTCTTCGTCCCTTGCGAAACGCAGGGCACTCTTGCGCGAAAGCCTTTTGGCAGCACTGATTATTCTGCGGTCCATTCCACTGTCCCCAAGCGCCGAAAGCCCCGCCCCCACGGATCTTTGGCATGATGTCTGGGTCGCAGAAGACGCAGTCAGAGCGGCAAAATTATGGCGTGGGTAAAGCAAGCGCGAGCATGGCGCAGAGATTGGCGACGAATGGGCCTTGCAGGGCAGGACTGTTGCTGGGGCGGCAACAGCCAAAGCGGTTTTGCCAGCTGTGCCACAGGAAGGAATCGGCAGTCCAGCGGGGAGTCGCTACGATTCGATTCGTTTTTTCGTCACCCAACGGGCAGTTTTTGCGATGAACTGTTCACAAACTATCGTTAGGCTGGGCGACGGGCGCAGTCCGTTGCGCCCGGCCTGACAGGAGGGATGGCATGATTAGGGATGGCGAACCGAGTTTTCGGGAGTCTGTAGATCTGATGTTCAACCGCGCCGTGCGGCTGATGGATCTGAGCCCCGGACTGGAGCAGAAAATCCGGGTGTGTAACTCGACCTACACCGTGCGCTTTGGGGTGCGTCTGCGCGGCAAGATCGAGACCTTTACCGGTTATCGCTCGGTGCATTCCGAACATATGGAGCCGGTCAAGGGCGGTATCCGCTATGCGCTGTCGGTCAACCAGAACGAGGTTGAGGCGCTGGCGGCGCTGATGACCTATAAATGCGCGCTGGTGGAAACGCCGTTCGGCGGGTCCAAGGGCGGGCTGTGCATCGACCCCCGCGCCTGGGAAGAACACGAGCTGGAGCTGATCACCCGGCGCTTTGCCTATGAGCTGATCAAGCGCGACCTGATCAACCCGGCGCAGAACGTGCCCGCCCCCGACATGGGAACGGGCGAGCGCGAAATGGCGTGGATCGCCGATCAGTACAAGCGGATGAACACCACTGACATCAACGGCAACGCCTGTGTCACCGGCAAGCCGCCGCATGCCGGCGGGATTCAGGGCCGGGTCGAGGCGACCGGGCGCGGCGTGCAATACGCCTTGCAGGAATTCTTCCGCCACCCAGAAGACAAGGCCAAGGCCGGTCTGACCGGCGGGCTGGAGGGCAAGCGGGTGATCGTGCAGGGCTTGGGCAACGTGGGCTATCACGCCGCCAAGTTCCTGTCGGAAGAAGACGGCTGCATCATCACCGCCATCATCGAGCGGGACGGCGCATTGCAAAGCGATGCCGGCCTGAATGTCGAGGATGTGCGGCACTGGATGGCCAAGCAGGGCACGATTCAGGGCTATCCGTCGGCCTCGTTTGTGGCCGATGGCACCCCGCTGCTGGAGGCGGAATGTGACATCCTGATCCCGGCCGCGATGGAAGGGGTGATCCATATGGAAAACGCGCCCCGCATCAAGGCCCCGCTGATCGTCGAGGCGGCGAATGGCCCGGTGACCTTTGGCGCGGATGAGATCCTGCGCGAAAAGGGTGTGGTGATCATCCCCGACATGTACGCCAATGCGGGCGGGGTGACGGTGTCGTATTTCGAATGGGTCAAGAACCTGTCGCATATCCGCTTTGGCCGGATGCAGCGCCGCGCCGAAGAGGGGCGGTCGCGCATTCTGGTCGAAGAGCTGGAGCGGTTGTCGGCGGATCAGGGCCTTGGCTGGACCCTGTCGCCGGATTTCAAGGAAAAGTTCCTGACCGGATCGGACGAGCTGGCGCTGGTGCGCTCGGGGCTGGATGACACCATGCGCACCGCCTATCAGGCGATGCGCAAGGTCTGGCATGAGCGCGACGATGTCGATGACCTGCGCACGGCGGCCTATATCGTCTCGATCAGCCGGGTGGCGACGGCCTATCGGTCCAAGGCGTTGTAAAACGGCTGATTTGGCCATCTGCGACATGTGGTGTCGCGGATGGCCAAGGCGGCGCGGTGGAACCTTGCCAATCTGCGCCTGACCCGGTTTGATGCCTGCGGATCAATGATCCCGGTCACATGTCCCGGTCAGGGAAAGGTCTGCCATGCGCTATTCCGGTTTCAGGGTCATCACCCAGGGTCTGTTCGGCAATGCCGGATGGAAGCCGGCCTGGCGCGACCCCGCGCCAAAGGCGGAGTATGACGCCGTGATCATCGGCGGCGGCGGGCATGGGTTGGCCACCGCCTATTATCTGGCGAAAAACCATGGGCTGACGAATATCGCGGTGCTGGAAAAGGGCTACCTTGGCTCTGGCAACATCGGGCGCAACACGACGATTGTGCGGGCGAATTACTTTCTGCCCGGCAATTCGGAATTCTACAGCCACTCGCTGAAACTGTGGGAGGGGCTGGAGGCGGATCTGAATTACAACGTGATGCATTCGCAGCGTGGGCTGATCAACCTGTTCCATTCCGACGGCCAGCGCGATGCCTTTGCCCGGCGCGGCAATGCGATGCTCAATCAGGGCGATGATGCGGTGCTGCTGGACCGCGAGGGGGTGCGCGAATTGCTGCCCTATCTGGACTATGAAAACACCCGGTTCCCGATCTATGGCGGGCTGTTGCACCCGCGCGGCGGCACGGCGCGGCATGATGCGGTGGCCTGGGGCTATGCCCGCGCCGCCGATCAGCGCGGGGTGGATCTGATCCAGAATTGCGAAGTGACCGGGATTGATATTGTGGATGGCCGGGTGACCGGGGTGCAGACCACGCGCGGGGCGATCCGGGCGAAAAAGGTAGGCATGGTGGCGGCGGGCCGATCGGGGCAGGTGGCGGCAATGGCGGGGCTGCGGTTGCCGATCGAGAGCCATGTGCTGCAGGCTTTCGTGACCGAAGGGCTGAAGCCGGTGATTGATCATGTGATCAGCTTTGGCATGGGGCATTTCTATATCAGCCAGTCCGACAAGGGTGGGCTCGTGTTTGGCGGCGATCTGGATTTCTACGCAAGCTACGCCGCGCGCGGCAATCTGCCGATGGTCGAGCATGTGATGGAGGCAGGCATGACGCTGATGCCGATGATCGGCCGCGCCCGCGTGCTGCGGTCCTGGGGCGGGATCATGGACATGACGCCGGACGGATCACCCATTATCGACAAGACACCGATAGAGGGGCTGTTTCTGGATGCCGGCTGGAACTATGGCGGGTTCAAGGCTGTGCCTGCCTCGGGCTACTCTATGGCGCATCTGATGGCCACGGGGGAGAGCCACCCGGTTGCGGCAAAATTCGGGCTGAACCGCTTTGCGACGGGGCATCTTCTGGACGAAGAAGGCACCGGCAGCCAGCATAACCTGCATTGAGGGGCGCGATGATTTTGCACGCTTCCCGCTCTGCTCCGGCGTCGGATGCCTCCGGCGGGAGTATTTTATCAAGCAGCAAATCAAGAGCCGCGTGCCTTGGATTGCTGCTTGCCCAAATACTCCGGGGTGAGGCCGCAGGCCGAGGGGCAGCGCCCCTTGCGAAGTCCGTCAAACAGAGAGGTTCTTCAAGATGCGCCTGACCTGCCCGCTGTGCGGCCCGCGCGACCGGCGCGAATTTTATTACTACGGCGCGGCGGAGTATCTGAACCGGCCCGCGCCGGATGCGGCGCCGGAGGCCTGGGATGACCATCTGCACAACCGCGACAACCCGGCGGGGTTGGTGCAGGATCTGTGGTATCACGAGCAGGGCTGTTGTTCCTGGCTGAAGGTCACCCGCAATACCGTGACACATGAGATTGTCACGGTCGAACCTGTTGCCGGGGGTGCCGCATGAGGATCGACGGCAAGGGTCGGATTGACCGGACGCGGCCTGTGACCTTTCGCTTCGATGGGCGTGCTTACGCGGGCTACAAGGGCGATACGCTGGCCTCGGCGCTGATCGCCAATGATGTGCGGGTGGTCGGGCGCAGTTTCAAATATCACCGCCCGCGCGGGATTCTGACCGCCGGGTCAGAGGAGCCCAATGCGCTGGTCGAGATTGTCGGCCCGGCAAACCAGACGCCCAACACGCGAGCGACCGTGCAGGAGCTGTTTGAAGGGCTGGCCGCGCGCAGCCAGAACCGCTGGCCGTCGCTGCGTTATGACGCGCTGGAGATCAACGATCTGGCCGCCCTCTTCCTGTCGGCGGGGTTCTATTACAAGACTTTCATGTGGCCGCGCCGGTTCTGGGAGGGGCTGTATGAGCCGCTGATCCGCCGCGCTGCCGGTCTGGGCAGCCTGTCGGGGCGGCATGATGAAGGGGTCTATGAAAAGGCCTGGGCGCACTGTGATCTGCTGGTGATCGGGGCCGGGCCTGCGGGGCTGATGGCGGCGCTGGTGGCGGGGCGCGCGGGGGCGGATGTCATTCTGGCTGATGAGTCGTCAGAGCCGGGCGGGCGTTTGCTGTCGGATGACGGCGAGATTGACGGCGCGCATGCTACTGACTGGGTGGCAAGAGTGCTGGCAGAGCTGGCCAGCCTGCCCAATGTGCGGCTGATGACGCGGACCACGGTGACCGGGGCCTATGATGACGGCACCTATGGCGCGCTGGAGCGGGTGGGGCTGCACCGCAGCCCGCGCCCGAACCTGCCGCGCGAGTGTTTCTGGCGCATCGTGGCCAAGCGGACGGTGCTGGCGGCGGGCGCGCTGGAGCGCTCGGTGGCCTTTGAAGACAATGACCGGCCGGGCGTAATGCTGGCCTCGGCGCTGCCGAGCTATCTGAACCGCTATGGCGTGGTTCCGGCCAGGCGTGTGGCGCTGTTTGCCAACAATGACAGCGCGCGCAGCACCGCCCGCAGCCTGATGGCGGCGGGGGTAGAGGTGGTGGCGATCATCGACAGCCGCGAGGATGCGCCGGATGAGCCGGGGATCGCGCTGCACAAGGGCGCGCAGGTGATCCGCGCGCGCGGGCGGATGGGGCTGCGCGAGATCATGGTGCGTGCCGGGGGCCGGGAGTTCCGGGTGGAGGCGGAGTGTCTGGGGGTTTCGGGCGGCTGGAACCCGTCGGTGCATCTGACCTGCCATCTGAACGGCCGTCCGCGCTGGTCGGACGCGCTGGCGGCCTTTGTGCCGGTCGAGGGCGCGGTGCCGGGGATGCTGGTGGCGGGGGCTGCCAATGGCTCGTTTTCGACCCATGGCTGTCTGGCGGCGGGGGCCGAGGCGGCACGGGCGAGCCTTGCCGCCTTGGGGGTGGCGGCAGGCGCGGTGGAGCTGCCGCAGGCCGAGGATGCGCCCTATCAGATTGCGCCGCTTTGGGCGGTGCCGGGCAAGGGCCGCGCCTGGCTGGATCTGGCCAATGATGTGACGGTCAAGGATGTGGCTTTGGCTGCGCAGGAGGGCTTTCGCTCGGTCGAGCATATGAAGCGCTATACCACGCAGGGGATGGCGCCCGATCAGGGCAAGAATTCCAACGTGGCGGCGCTGGCGGTGCTGGCCGATGCGACCGGGCGCGGGATTGCCGAGACCGGCATCACCACCTTCCGCCCGCCCTATGCGCCGGTGTCGATTGCCGCGATGGGGGCCGGGGGCCGGGGGATGGGCTTTGCGCCGCAGCGGATTCTGACCAGCGATCAGGCCAGCCGCGACCGGGGCGCCCCGATGGTGGAGGCGGGGCTGTGGTACCGGCCCGGCTATTTCCCCAAACCGGGGGAGACGACCTGGCGCGAGGCTTGCGACAGGGAGGTGATGATGGTGCGGTGTTCGGTCGGGGTCACCGATGTCTCGACCCTGGGCAAGATCGAGATTCAGGGGCCGGATGCGGGGCGGTTTCTGGATTTCGTCTATACCAACACGTTTTCCACCCTGCCGGTGGGAAAGGTCCGCTATGGGCTGATGCTGCGCGAGGATGGTCATGTGCTGGATGACGGCACCTGCGCGCGGTTGGGGGATCAGCACTGGCTGATGACCACCACCACCGCCGCCGCCGGGCTGGTGATGCGGCATCTGGATTTCGTGCATCAGGCGTTTTGTGCGGATTGGCAGGTGCGCTTTGCGTCGGTGACGGAGAGCTGGGCGCAGTTTGCGGTGGCCGGACCGCTGGCGCGCGATCTGGTGACAAGCGCTTTGGGCCATGCGCCGGATCTGCCGTTCATGGGCTGCGCTCCGGTGGTGGTTCAGGGCGTGGCGGCGCGGCTGTTCCGGATATCGTTCTCGGGCGAGGAGGGCTATGAGCTGGCGGTGCCCACCCGCTATGGCGAGGCGCTGTTCCGCGACCTGACCGCAAGGGCCGAAACCATGGGCGGCGGGCTTTATGGGATGGAGGCGCTGAATGTGCTGCGGATCGAGAAGGGCTTCATCACCCATGCCGAGATCCACGGTCGCACCACCGCTTTTGACATCGGCATGGAAAAGATGGTGAGCGGCAAGAAGGACTGTATCGGCAAGGTTGCCGCGACGCGGGCGGGTCTGGTCGGGCCAGAGCGGGAGCAGATGGTGGGGCTGATGCCGTTGACCGGTTCGGTGCTGACGGCGGGCGCGCATCTGTTTGCGCAAGGGGCGGATCTGGTGCGCGAAAATGCGACGGGCTATGTCACCTCGGTCGGGTATTCGCCGACGCTGCACAGCCATCTTGCGCTTGGGTTTCTGAAAAATGGCCGCGCGCGGCATGGCGAGACGGTGCGGCTGGTGGACCGGCTGCGCGGGGTGGATGTGTTGTGCACGGTGACCGATCCGGTGTTCCATGACCCGAAGGGGGAGAAACTGCGTGCCTGAGCTGATCGCCAAACCCGCACTCGGCGCGGCCCCCGTCACCCATGCCGGCACCACGCTGGCCGAGGCTGACCTGCCGCAGATGACAGCCATCGCGCCCTGGCCGGGGCAGGCGGAGGCGGTGGGCCGGGCGCTGGGCCTGCAATTTCCGCTGCCCAATGCGGTGACCGAGGCCGGGGGCACGCGGCTGGTCTGGGCCGGGCGTGACCTGGCCTTTCTGATTGGTGGTGTCGCGCCGGAGGGATTGGCTGCGGCGGTCACGGATCAGTCGGACGGTTGGGTTGCGCTGACCCTGTCTGGCGCGCGGGCGGTCGAGGTGCTGGCGCGGCTGGTGCCGCTGGACCTGCGGGCGGCGCAGCGGGGGCAGACGTTCCGCACTGCGCTCAACCATTTGCCGCTGATCCTGATCGTCGAGGGGGAGGGTGACTTTACCCTGCTCACCTTCCGCTCGATGGCCCGCACCGCCTGGCATGAGGTTGAGGAGGCGATGGTAAAGGTCGCGGCACGGGCCTTGTGAACGCCGCGCGACGGACGCGGCTGGAGCCTCCGGCGGGAGTATTTGGTAAAGCTGCAAATCCAAGGAGCCCCTTTATACTTTGCAGCTTTCCCAAATACTCCCGGGGGTCCGGGGGCAGGCAGCCCCCGGGGTGGCCGCCGGGATCACCAGTGGCCGGTGTTTTCCATGCTGGCCCAGGGCTCGGCGGGGGCAAGGGCGTCGCCTTTTTGCAAGAGCTCGATCGAGATGTTGTCGGGGCTGCGGACAAAGGCCATGCGGCCATCGCGAGGCGGGCGGTTGATCAGCACGCCATTGGCCTGCAGATGGGCGCAGGTGGCGTAGATGTCATCGACCTCATAGGCCAGATGGCCGAAGTGGCGGCTGTCCGAGGGCAGGCCGTCATCGCCGTCCCAGTTCCAGGTCAGCTCGACCGGGCATTCCGGCTGGCCGGGCGGGGCCATGAAGATCAGCGAAAACCGCCCCTTTTCGCTTTCGTGCCGCCGGGTCTCTTCCAGCCCGAGCAGGCGGTAGAACGCCATCGAGGCCTCCAGATCCAGTACCCGGACCATGGTGTGCAGATATTTCAGTGCCATCGTATGTCTCCCGATTGATTGGGGGACATCTTAACGCGGTGGCTGGGAAAGGCGAGGGGGCAGGGTCAGAATGATGATCTGATCCGGATGCCGAGGCCCAGATCTGTGCCGTCATAGCGGCTGATGTTGGATCTGGTCCTGCGGGTTTCGAGCGAGAAAACCGGCTCGAAGCCAAAGGCGTTCAACCGGGTGAGCGACAGATCGACCGAGGCAGAGGCGGTGCGGTCGTGCCGTCCGCTGTTGCCGAACGCACCGCCAAAGAACACCGGATAATCGCGCAGTCCCAGCCCGAGCGCGCCCGAAAGCTGAACCCCGGCGAGCGGCTTGCCGACGCTGTAGCGCAGTTCGGATGTGAGGCTTTTGTTCTCTTGATTGGCATCATAAGACACGGTTTTGCCCGCGATCAGCCGCAAGCCGATCACATCGCCCGAGGCCAGCCGGTGTTCGGTGGCGCTGTCGATCATCAGGGCGGTGGCCGCCGGGACGGTTCCGGTCCGCCATTGGCGTTCCACCGCCAGACCCAGCCGGGTCAGGGTTGCCGGTGACAGGCGCTGGGTGAGCGAAGCATCAAGCTTTGCCCTGTTTGCATAGTGTTGCCCGGCCAGCCAGGACTGGCCAAGCTGCACCCCGCCGCGCAGGACCGTGTTTTCGGACAGCGCCCCATAATGTGACAGTTGCACATCGGCGGTCGAGGTGGAAAAATCCGAGCCGCGTGCCATGGGCGCGATGCGCCGGGCGCGGTCATTCAGCACAATCGCGCTATGCGTCAGCCGCAGGCCCAGATCGGTGCCGTGCCGTTCGGTTCCGCTCAGCCGATAGCGCAGACCAAAGCCCAGACGGGTCTCGGCTCCGGGCAGGGCGCGCGAGCTGGGGGTAAAGATGAAATGGGTCGGGATGCCGTCAATCGACAGCATCGGGTCTTGTGCGCCGTTGTTGACGTTCTCGCTGGGGCGGAAGGTGGCGTCGAAGCTCAGCTGCAGGCGCGTGACCCGGCGCAGCGACTGAAAATCGGTGATCGCCACGGCTTCGGCCTGCGCGGTGGGCGCATCCTGCACCGCGCGCCGCAGCCAGTATTGCGCGACCAGTGACTGGCCCTGACCATGGGCGGCCTTGGCGGCCAGACGGGCGGCGACAAAGCGTTCGTGCTTGCTGCTGCCTGCGGCAAAGGCGCGGCTGGCGTTCTGACGGGCGGCCTTTGGCTGGCCATGGGCAAGGTTGACTGCCGCCAGCACCGACAGGGCGGCGGCATCCTTCGGGTTGATTTGCAACTGGTCCTGTGCCAGTTGGCGCGCGGTTTGCAGATCCCCGGCGGCGAGGGCGTATTCGGCGGGGGACGGGGGGCGTGCGCCCCCCGATCCGGCCATCACGGCCAGCGCCAGAACCAGCGCCACAAGCCGGGCGGGACGACGGGTCATCGCTGCGGTCAAGGTGCCGTAGACGAAGGGCAGGGCGACGGCGCGCCGGGGGCGCACAGATCGGCCACAAAGGCACCGCGTTCTAGCACGTCTGAATTGCCCGAAATCGGTCTCATCTCGACCGCGCCCGCTACCGCAGCGCCGCCGGTGCCGCCGAAGGCTCCGGCATAGGTGCCTGCGGTCTCTCTATCATTAAATACCACAGTGCCCCCAAAAGTGCCGTCAGGTTTGATCTCCGCGATTTGCAGGAACACGTCATCCAGCGGTGTGCCGGTATCAACAATTCTGCGGCCGCTGATGGTGCCCTCGATGCCGGTCTGTTGGCCGCCGACTTGGGGGCTGCCGAAATTGGCGTTGATCATCACCTGGCCGGTTGTTCTGGTTGGTTGGATGGGTTCTGCGGGAGGCCCCGGAGGCAGGTCGGGATTAACGTCTGGCCCCCCATTCAGCAATCCGGCGTAGCGTCCGGAATAGGTGGCAGTATCCGGGCTTGTCGGGCGCGAAAAAGCCTCATCGACCGCATAGGTCGATCCCCAGACCATTTCGGTGAACTGGCCGCTGCCGACGACGCCGGCGCTGACCGCCCCTTGGGCCGAGGTGTCGAACAGGGCGACGTAATAGCGGCTGGTGTTGGTGTCCTGCCACGTAAAGGCCTGATAGCCGTCGGTGTCGAGGGTAGCGTCGCGTGTGAACGGAATCGAGCGGCCACCGGTGCCCAGCGGGTCGATCACCAGCGACAGGGTGCCGCCGTTTGCCGGGCTGTAGGTTGCGCTGCGCAGGTTGCCGCGCAGAGCCTCGGGGATCGGGTCAACCGGCGGCGCTGGCGGTTCGGTCGGCGGCGGCGTGGGCGCCGGGGGCGGGACCGGAGGGCAGGGGGCCAGAGGGTTGCTGTCGCACTCCGGCGTGTTGTTCAGGGGGTTTCCGCCACAACTCGCAACGGCAAGACCGGCCGCAAGGGCCGCGATCACACGCCAATTCATGATTACCTGCTCGGTTATAGTGTTCTTTTGCGGCTAAAGCTGCCTGCCTCACGGCTTTGTGTCAATGAATCCATACGCCTGTGCCACGGCCTGATGCAGAATTGCCGCGCACCCTTGCGAGGGTTCCCCAACCTCTCGTATCCTGCGCGCTGACACGACCCATATCTTGTGAACGCCCGGATTCGAAAGGCCACCCTCATGCCGCTTTCCCCTGATCAGATTGCCGAAATCGACGCCGCCCGCGCTACGCCGCGCCAGACTCTGCGGGCGGTGTCCGAGGGGATGGAGGCGCATCTGTACCGCGCGCAGGAGGTGCTGGATCACGGCTTTATCCGGGTGATCGACTATATGGGCGATGATGCGGCCATCGTGCAGGCGGCGCGCGTCAGCTACGGCGCGGGCACCAAGCATGTCTCGAACGATGAGGGGCTGATCCGCTATCTGATGCGGCACTGGCACTCGACCCCGTTCGAGATGTGCGAGATCAAGCTGCACGTCAAACTGCCGGTGTTCGTCGCGCGCCAGTGGATCCGCCACCGCACCGCCAACGTCAATGAATACTCCGCGCGCTATTCGATTCTGGACCGGGAGTTCTATATCCCCGCGCCCGACCAGCTGGCCGCGCAAAGCACGGTCAACAATCAGGGCCGGGGCGCGGTGTTGCAGGGCGAGGAGGCCGCCCGGGTGCTGGAGATCCTGAAACGCGACGCGGGGCAGGCGTTTGACAGCTATGAGTCGATGCTGAGCCAAGAGGGTCAGCAGGGGCTGGCGCGGGAACTCGCGCGGATGAACCTGCCGATGAACACCTATACCCAGTGGTATTGGAAAACCGACCTGCACAACCTGTTCCACTTCCTGCGCCTGCGTGCCGATGCCCACGCGCAATACGAAATCCGGGTCTATGCCGAGGCGATTGCCGCCTGCGTGAAGGACTGGGTGCCCTTGGCCTTTGCCGCGTTCGAGGATTACCGGATGGGCGGGGTAACGCTGAGTGCGAAGGCAATTGACTGTGTGAAGCGCATGCTCAACGGTGAAAAGGTGACGCAGGAAACCTCTGGTATGAGTAAGGGGGAATGGCGTGAGTTTCAGGTTGTATTGGGGTGAAGGATGCTTTTTAGGGTTAGGACCCATTGATTTCAGCTGCGCGGCATGATTCAGGCTCCGCAAGGAGACTGGATCATGAGCAACCTTTTCTGGCTGACGGATGCGCAGATGGCTCGCCTTCGGCCGTTTTTCCCCAAG
>NZ_QWEY01000069.1 GCF_003443995.1 Pseudotabrizicola alkalilacus | reverse complement strand
CCTATAACTTTCTTCTCTTCTTAGTTTAGCATAGAGGGTATGTGTTTGGATGAACCGTTTCAAAAATAAAACAGCTCCAATTTAAATGGAACCGTTTTATACCATCGATATAACTTATTGAATTTGATCCCGTTGCTCTGAAACTTGTGTAAGGGTATGTCCCGCAGCAGAGTCGCTCTCTTTAGCTAGTGATAGATCTCCTAAAGAAATAATTCCTACAAGTTTATTGTTCTCCACGATTGGGAGCCTTCTGATTTGTTTCTCTGCCATAAGATCTGCAGCTTCTTCTGCCGTCATATCTATAGAACCTGTATACAGCTTTTCACTCATAACGTCTGTTACTTTTGTAGAGCCTGGGCGTTTTTCAGCAACTCCTCGAACGACAATATCTCGGTCTGTGATGACACCTATGATCTGATCATTCTCACAAACTGGAATCACACCTACATCATCCTTCTTCATTTTTACCGCTACTTCATAAACATTGTCCAATGGTGTAACAAAATCTACATTTCTCGTCATGATCTCACTTACCTTTTTCAAATCCTTACCTCCTCTAAAATCGAAATCTGTTCTTCTTTATGCTTTACGAAAGAAAAACAAATATGCGCACTTT
>NZ_QWEY01000068.1 GCF_003443995.1 Pseudotabrizicola alkalilacus | reverse complement strand
CTAAAGAATAACCGTTGCCATGAAGGCAACGAAAAATGCCATAAAGGCATTAAGGTTGGTAAGGGGCTTTTTCGCCTTCTGGCATGATTAAGCATTCTTCCTGAACCTCATAAACTAGCTTGTTGTGTTCCTTCGATTTTTCCACATCAATATTTAATAATTTATCTTTGTGTTTCTCTACTGCATCTTTCATTCCGTAGGCTACTTTTTCAGCTTGATCCTCACCAACAATATCAAAATATTTTTCAAAAATGGCTCCTACCTGAATCAATCGACGTGTACGTTCTTTTCTTTCTTTTTGAGCAATTCGGCTCGCAACTTGTTGCTTTCTCGCCTTAATCTGCTCCATTTTTTCCTCTAATTCTTGTAAACGTTCTGCGTCCGTTTTACGTGCCAATTCTAAAACCCTCCTGCATTGCCATATTTTGCTTTTATTATACCTAATTTTCTGCTAGAATACTAGACAGAAGCAGGGAATCGCCCCAATGAGGTGTGGCAATGATTCCCGAAGAACGAAGGGCAAGGGCGCACTTACACATCGTACCGATGTTGTGCGGTTGCTTCGCAACAAAAAGAAAAAACCCTTTGCCGAAATCGGCAAGTTGCTAAAGCAACA
>NZ_QWEY01000067.1 GCF_003443995.1 Pseudotabrizicola alkalilacus | reverse complement strand
GCGCAGGGTCCAGCGCCGTCCCAGCAGATCGAGCAGCGCCATGATCGGGCGGCCGGTTCGTGAACCGCGGACGCCGGGTTTGGCGGCTGGAGCCTGCTTCGCCATCGCATCAATCCTCCTCGAATCTCTCTTGCATAGTTCGCTACAGATATTGTAGCGTCGCGCTACACTAAATGTAGCAAGAGGGTCGCCGCATGTCACGTATCGCGCCGCTCGATCCGCCCTATGCGTCGGACGTTCAACAGCATTTCGACCGCATCATGCGCGGCAAGCCGCCGCTGGTGCTGTTCCGGATGATGGCCGGCCATCCGCGAGCCTGGGAGAAATTCCGCGGCGCCAGCCTGCTCGATCGCGGGCCGCTGTCGTTGCGGGAACGGGAGATCGTGATCGACCGCACCTGCGCGCTCAATTCCTGCGAGTATGAATGGGGCGTCCATGTCACGGCGTTCGGCGCCGCCGCCAAACTGTCGGAAGAGCAGGTCCACGCCACCGTGCACGGCAACGCCAATGCCGAGTGCTGGTCGCCGGTGGAACAGGTGCTGATCGCGGCGGTCGATGCGCTGCAGGCGCGCGCGACGCTGGACGACGCCGAATTCGCCGCGCTGTCGGCGCATTATGAC
>NZ_QWEY01000066.1 GCF_003443995.1 Pseudotabrizicola alkalilacus | reverse complement strand
AGGAATACCACCCATCGCCGCAATATCACTGACGTTCACAGCAAGTGCTTTAAATCCCATTTGATAAGGAGATAAGGTATTCTTCGTAAAATGAACGCCTTCTACCATAGTATCCACACAAACGACTTGATCCATCTCTTCATTTACCGACCAAAGAGCAGCGTCATCACCAATGCCTTGAACCACCTCTTTTTGAAAAAAGTGCCCAGGCGTGATGCTGTTAATCCATTCAAATTCATCTTTAATCATGGATGTGCTCCTCTCTGGTCTTTATTTTAGTTTGTTTTCTAAATAGATAATTGCTGTTAGCTTTTTTCAAAAAGACTTCAATGATTAAGTTGATTGGAGCGGAAGGTGCGAGACTCCTGTGGGACAAGCGGTCAGTTTTAAATGTGAAAGTGGCTCGTTCAGCCCCGACCAGCAAAAGTTGAATGGGCTAGGAAGGCGCACTTTGCCTTCTTGACCGTTTAACTTTTGACCTCGACGGGCTAGCCACTGTAACCGGTCAGGTGAGACACTTAATGGCGCAAAGCGGCAAGTGGCTCACCGCCTGCCCCACGGAAAGCGAAGCACCTGAAGTGCAGATCAACCACTTTCAAAAGCAACATGTATCGCGAAAAAAT
>NZ_QWEY01000065.1 GCF_003443995.1 Pseudotabrizicola alkalilacus | reverse complement strand
GTCCGGCTGCACGATGTTGAACAGTTTCGTCACCACCGTGCTGACGCCGCGGAAATGGCCGGGCCTGATCTTGCCGATGAGGATACGCGAGAGAACCGGGTTTTCGACGATGGTGTGGGCGCCGGCCCGGTAGATTTCGGCCACCTCCGGCGTGAAGACATAATCGACGCCTTCGGCTTTCAGCTCGGCGAGATCGCCGGCCATGTCCCGGGGATAGGTCGACAGGTCCTCGTTGGGACCGACCTGGGTCGGATTAACGAAGATCGACACGGCAGTCACATCGCAGGCGGCGCGCGCTTGGCGCACCAGCGTCATGTGGCCGATGTGCAGATAGCCGTTAGGTTCCGGCGGAAAACGGGTATGCACCGTGTCATACACGCCTTCTGCCAGATCCCTGTCGATGATCTGCTCGATGAAGTTCCGGGAAACCCTCTCCTCCTGGGCCTCTCCGGCTGTCATATTGTCCAGTTCACTCATAGTATACATATCCTTTCCCGTCCGTGACCTATTATTTTTATCATAGCATACCCGGCTGTAAGTTTCAATCAAATTCCTCACTTCCCCAGAGATTCCTCCTGAAGCCTGTCGATCTCAGCCATACACTCCTCCACCGTTGCCCCGTTTAA
>NZ_QWEY01000064.1 GCF_003443995.1 Pseudotabrizicola alkalilacus | reverse complement strand
GAAGGTTCAAGGGGGACTTGCAGATGATGGTCGCGTGCGGCATCGACGATGCCGGCGGGCGACATGCGTCACGAATGCGCCCTGGTCGACGAATTGCTTGACAGGGCTTCGCGCTTGAGATTAAACGGCATACCTACTCGATCGTTTGTCTTTTCCGTGCGGCTTGGCCGTGGCGCACCGGCGGACGAAACGGTTTTTCGCTCGCTCGACGCGTGGGAACCGCGGCGGGTCAAAGCAGGCTGGAGGAAAACGCGTGGAACAAGCTGCAAGCGGGGTGGAGCTGGCGGGTCTGCGGGTGATGGTCATCGACGATTCGAAGACGATACGCCGCACCGCCGAGATGCTGCTCAAGAAAGAAGGCTGCGAAGTGATCACCGCAGTCGACGGCTTCGAAGCACTGGCGAAGATTTCCGATCATCGTCCGCAGATCATCTTCGTCGACATCATGATGCCGCGCCTCGACGGCTATCAGACCTGCGCGCTGATCAAGAACAACGCAACCTACCGGGCGAAGCCGGTGATCATGCTGTCCTCGAAGGACGGCCTGTTCGACAAGGCGCGCGGCCGCGTCGTCGGCTCGGAAG
Organism: Pseudotabrizicola alkalilacus; assembly: GCF_003443995.1. Classification (GTDB taxonomy): domain Bacteria; phylum Pseudomonadota; class Alphaproteobacteria; order Rhodobacterales; family Rhodobacteraceae; genus Pseudotabrizicola; species Pseudotabrizicola alkalilacus. The sequence continues at coordinate 47 of NZ_QWEY01000064.1, read as the reverse complement.
AGTATCTGACCAAACCGTTCACGCGCGAAGAACTGCTCGGCGCGATC
>NZ_QWEY01000063.1 GCF_003443995.1 Pseudotabrizicola alkalilacus | reverse complement strand
GCGCTCGACATCGCCCTGCCCTACGTGCGCGAGCGCAAGCAGTTCAACGCGCCGATCGGCACCTTCGGCCTGATGCAGGGCAAGATCGCCGACATGTACACCGCGCTGCAGTCTTCGCGCGGCTACGCCTACATGGTCGCGCAAAACTACGACGCCGGAGTGAACTCGCGCATCGACCCGGCCTCATGCCTGATGCACTGCTCGCAGAACGCCGTGCAGGTCGCGCTCGAAGCGATCCAGACGCTCGGCGGCAACGGCTACATCAACGAGTATCCGACCGGACGCATTCTGCGCGACGCCAAGCTCTACGAGATCGGCGCGGGCACGAACGAAATCCGCCGCATGCTGATCGGGCGCGAAATGTTCGGTGAGAGCGCCTGAATGGCATGAATTCTATTTTATGTCATTCTTTGGTAGAATTGCCATGTTTTATGAATGATGGCAGATTTCTTCCATTGTTCTCAAAGAGGTCTTTAACAATGGCACGCAAGAGGAATGAAGGTTTCCGTGAGGAACCACAAGCGTTTGAGCACGATGCAGACACCTCGTCGGCGCCGTTTTCCTGGGCTGTGACTGCTACGATAGGTGATGGCGGCCGCTTGGTTATTCCGGCCGAGATGCGCAAGCTCATGA
>NZ_QWEY01000062.1 GCF_003443995.1 Pseudotabrizicola alkalilacus | reverse complement strand
AGCCGAGCGGTCAAGTCCGGCTCCCAATCGCCGCCGGATAAGGCTTCGGCTTCGATGCCTTCTATCTGAAGGATCGGGATTTTTTCAAGCACCAAGCGCAGCGCCTCACCAGCCCGGGCTTCCGACGCTTTCATTGGATTAGTATCTTTCATCATTTGCTGAAAATACCATATTTATTGAAAATCGTCGGCATGATTTCATTATTATTGGTTGTTTCAACTTTTGCTGAAACTCTTTCATAAAGTGAAATTATCCTCTTCACCCGCTCCATTCACCGACGATCGACCGTACCCTGCCGTGCGATGACGGCCTCGACGATCCGCCGCAACTGCCGGTCGGCGTCGCGGACTGACCGGTTCTGCGCGGACACCTGCGCACCCTCGAACAGGAACGTGAGTTCGCTCGCCGTCTCTTCAGGCGACGCCAGGCCCGCCCGCTCGCACAGGCTGGCCAGTCGCCGCCATTGCCGCACCTTGTGTTCCTCGATCAGTTTGCGGCCGGGATGTTCCGGATCGGGCAGCTCCGCGATCGAGTTGATGAACGCGCAGCCGCGGTGCGACCAGGCGCGCGCCTCGTCCGAAAAATAGGTGACCCATCCGAGGATCTGCGCGCGGGGATCGTCCGGATGCGCGGCTTCGAT
>NZ_QWEY01000061.1 GCF_003443995.1 Pseudotabrizicola alkalilacus | reverse complement strand
CCAAAACGGTTTCCACATTTTCGTCCGTTACCTTATTTCCTTTAATAACATCAGTATCCTTCACTGGATACTTTGATACTTCTAAAATAGCATTTTGTTCTTTCATAGCTTTTTTAAAATCTTTTTCATATGTTTCTAATTCATTTAAATTTTCTTTTGGTTTTACTTTTTGGATATGAACAATTGGCTTGTAATCTAGCTTCATAGCTTTTTGCCAAAGGCTTGTCCATTCGTCTTGCTTTATGTAATATTCTTTTTTCTTGAAGTAACTCGAAGGAACACAGAGCAACACATGAAAATGAGGATGACACGTTCCGAACGATTCACTTTCAGGGTCTCGGTTCTTTGTAACCTCTAAGGCTCGAAAATAACCCCTTACAGACGTTTTAAAGGCTTTATAGCCTACTAACCTATTCCAAGCCTTAAACATAGCAGAAATCGTCTCAGAAAGGCTCTCAGCGTCCGTATTCTTGACAGTGAGGGTTAGGAATAGCCAACGAACATTTTCACGCTCATTGACCGTCTCAACGATTCTCTTATTGTGATAAGCAATTTTTAACGACCTTCGCCAGTTGCACATAGGACATAACCTCACTTTACAAAACCATGCTTGGTATAGTTTCAACGCTTCTTCCGTATGCT
>NZ_QWEY01000060.1 GCF_003443995.1 Pseudotabrizicola alkalilacus | reverse complement strand
TTCTGTTACCAATTTAGGTGCTTTAGCTCCTGGAATTAGTACAGCTCCGATTACTAGATCAGATTCAGCTACAGCTTGTGCAATGTTTAATGGGTTAGACATTAATGTTTGGATGCTGTTACCGAAGATGTCATCTAGTTGACGAAGACGATCTGGGCTAAGGTCGATGATCGTAACGTCAGCGCCAAGTCCGATCGCAACTTTTGCTGCGTTCGTACCTACAACACCGCCACCGATGATTGTAACTTTACCGCGACGTACTCCTGGTACACCTGCAAGAAGGATACCTTTTCCGCCTTTAGGTTTCTCAAGGAACTGAGCACCGATCTGTGCAGACATACGTCCTGCTACTTCACTCATTGGCGTTAATAGTGGAAGTGTACGGTTAAATTCTACCGTTTCGTAAGCGATCGCTGTAACGCCGCTATCTGTTAGTGCTTTTGCCAATGCTGGCTCTGCAGCTAAATGTAAGTATGTGAATAGAATATTGTATGAACGGAAATATTTGTACTCAGATGCTAAAGGTTCTTTAACCTTCATTACCATTTCAGCTGACCATGCGTCTTGTGCTTCTGCTACGCTTTCAGCTCCTGCTGCTGAATAAGCTTCGTTAGTAAATCCGCTGCCAACACCTGCGTTGTTTTCT
>NZ_QWEY01000006.1 GCF_003443995.1 Pseudotabrizicola alkalilacus | reverse complement strand
CCGAGGCCACGGTGTCGTTCATCCGGTTCAGACAGCGCAGAAAGGTGGATTTGCCGCAGCCCGACGGACCGATGAACGCGGTCACCGTCTTGTCAAGGATATCGACATCAACATCCTTCAGCGCATGCGTGGTGCCATAATGCACCTGCACCCCCCGCGCCGTGATCTTGGCTTTTTGGGCGTTCACGACCCTTTCCTCAATCTGAATGTCTTTCATGGCAATGTCTTTCCTTGATCCGCGCGCCACGCCAGGGTGAGGCGACTCAGTTTTACCGGGAGTACCGCAGGCGCGTGACTGTCATGCGACAGATTTGTAACACTATAATGACAGCCTGCGCGATGCGGTTTTCATCCGACGGTTGCGCAGGCTCTGGTCCTTTTGCCGTGCGACAGATAGCCTTCGCGCCGGTAAGACAGCCAAAGGGCAGGGCATGGACAGGCAGATGACAGCGCGGGTGGTTCTGACGGCCATGGGCATCGCGGCGGGGCTGGGTGTGTATGCCCTGTCGCAGATGGCCGAAGCCGGGATTCTGACCGGGCGTCCCTTGCTGGCTGTGGCGACGTTTGTGGCGTGTTTCTTTACCGCGCTGCTGGCGATGGCGGGGCCGCTTGCCGTGGCGCGCGCCGCGCTCGGTGCACTGATCATCGCAAGCATGGTCACCGCTTTGCTGAGCGTGGCGGCGGCCGGATTTGTCAGTGCCGAAGATGTGCTGGACAGCCCGCATGCGGTGCTGGGCGCGGTCGTTCTGACGCTGGTGCCGTTGCCGTTCTGGATCGCCTGGCACGCCGGCGACTGGCGCGACTATCGCCGGCTGTTTGGCGAAAGCTGGGCAATCGTGGTGCGCGCGGTGGCGGCCTGGGCCTTTGTCGGGCTGGTCTGGGCGGTGATCCTGCTGTCGGATGCGCTGCTCAAGGCGGTGGGGATCGACCTGATTGACCGGATGATTGATCTGGGTCCAATGACGTGGCTGATCACGGGCGGCGTGCTGGGGCTGGGGCTGGCGGTGGTGCAGGAGCTGTCGGATTACGTCAGCCCCTATCTGATCCTGCGGTTGTTGCGGCTGTTGTTGCCGGTGGTGCTGGTGGTGTCGGCGGTGTTCCTGCTGGCCCTGCCGGTGCGCGGTGTGTCGGGGCTGTTTGGGGTCTGGTCCTTTGCGCTGACCTTGCTGGTGATGGCGGGGGCGGTGGCGACGCTGGTGACAACGGTGGTCGATCAGGACGACACCGAGGCCACGAAAAGCCCGCTGCTGGCGCGGGCGGCGCAGGCGATGGCGCTGATGCTGCCGCTGCTTGCCGGGCTGGGCGCCTGGGCGGTCTGGGTGCGGGTGGCGCAATATGGCTGGACGCCGGAGCGGGTGTTTGCGGCGCAGGTGGCTGCGCTGGGGGTTGGCTACGGCGTGCTTTATGCGCTGGCGGTGGTGCGTGGGTCCGGCTGGATGGCGCGGATCCGGCAAGCCAATGTGGTGATGGCGCTGGCGCTGCTGCTGGTGGCTGGACTGGCGATGACCCCGATCCTGAGCGCCGAGCGCCTGTCTGCCCGCAGCCTGATGGCCCGGCTGGATGACGGGCGGCTGCCGGTGGCCGAACTGGATGCCAGCCTGCTCAGCCGTTGGGGCAAGCCGGGGGCCGATGCGCGGGCACAGCTTGATGCGCGGGCGTCAGAGCCGGGACAAGAGGCGCTGGCCCGGCGTCTGGTGCTGGCTGCGCCACAACGCGAAAACGGCAGTCGTGACGATTTGCTGACTGCCGTTGCCGAGATGTTGCCGTTGCAGCCCGAGGGTGCGACCGCGACGCGCGATATGTACCTGACTGCAATGGATACGTACCGGCTGATTGCGCTGCGGGAAAGCTGCGGGCGCCAGATGCCGGGGGGCGGTGTGGGCTGTGTGATGGTGGTGGCCGATCTGGTGCCCGGTCTGCCGGGAGAAGAGGCGCTGCTGCTCGATTACACTCTGGGCGGTTTTGTGCAGTTCACCGGATTTCGCAACGACCCGGCCCTTGGTCCGGTGCTGCGCGAAGTGCTGCCTGCGAACGGGGTACTGCCGCAATACGAGGCGGGCGAGGCCCTGATCCGGGCCTGGCAGGCGGCGCCGCCGCCGGCGATGCCGCTGGCCCTGAATCAGTTGACCCTGCCTGATGGCGGCGGCGTGATTCTGGCACCGTAACCGGCGGGGGGCGGTTGCAGAGCAAGCTTTCCTTAATGCCTTTGCCCTAGCCTCGCGGGAATCGCTGCCCATACATCGGGGGAAGGGGCCATGCAGGGGCTGTTCAATCGCGCGTTGGAGAATTTTCTCAGGCAACGCCATGGCCCAGCGCTGTGGCATCGGGTTGTGCATCGGGCAGACCTGCCGTTTGACAGTTTTGAACCGCTTTTGCGCTATGATCCGGCCCTGACCGATGCCCTGATCAGCGCCGCCTGTGCCGAGCTTTGTCAGACGCGCGAAACGATGCTGGAAGATATGGGCACTGCTTTGGTCTCACACCATGATCGCGACGGGTTGCGCCGTCTGCTGCGCTTTGGCGGGATCTGCTTTCGCGATTTCCTGCACTCGCTGGAAGAATTGCCGGAACGGGCGCGGATGGCCCTTCCGGATCTGCACTTGCCCGAAATGCTGCTGGAGGATCGGGCTGGCGGGCATTTTACGCTGCGGGCCAAGCCGCCGTTTCCCGGCGCCGGGTTTGTTCTGATCGGCCTGTTGCGGGCGATGGCGGATGATTATGGCGTGCTGGTTCTGCTGGATATGGCGGCACCCGTGGGCGGATTCGATGTGATCTCGATACTGGTGCTGGACGAATCCCATGCCGAGGGGCGGCGCTTTGATCTGGCGATTGGTGTGCCATGAGGCAGGCCCCGGCATATGGATAAGGGCTGGATGTCGACTGCGGGCAGTTGTGTGGGGTGCATTACCTTGCCTGTGGCCGCAATGAACCAGCTGATGCCGATGCATCTGCATCTGTCGGCTTGTGGACGTATCACGGCGCTTGGCCCGACACTGGCCAAGATCGCCGCGCAGGCAAAGATCGGGGCGGGGGGGGCACTGACCGGGCAGGACTTCTTTCAACTGTTCGATGTGCGTCGCCCGGCAGGGGTGACTGCGATGGCCGATCTGTCCGCACGACAGGGCGAGCGGTTGCATCTGGGCCTGCGCGGGGGCGATGTTGCGTTCCGGGGGCTGGCGATGGCCGATGTCTCGGGGGGGATTGTGCTGAACCTGTCCTTTGGGATCGGCGTGGCCGAGGCGGTGCGGGCCCATGCGCTGACCAATGCGGATTTCGCCGCCACCGATCTGACGGTCGAACTGCTGTATCTGGCCGAGGTCAAACGGACGGTGCTGGGCGAATTGCAGCGGCTGAACCAGCGGTTGCAGGGCGCAAAGATCCAAGCGGAAGAGCAGGCACTGACCGACACGTTGACTGGCCTGCGCAACCGGCGTGCGCTGGATCTGCGGCTGGCACAGGCGGTTGCGGGCGCGGCACCCTTTGCCCTGCTGCGTCTGGATCTGGACAGGTTCAAAGCTGTGAATGATACGCTGGGTCACGCAGCGGGCGATCATATTCTGCGGATGGTGGCACAGATCTTGCTGGCAGAAACCCGGTCCGGCGATCTGGTCGCGCGGGTGGGGGGGGATGAATTTGTCATTCTGTTGCCAGACCTGATCAGAATGCCTCGGCTGATTGCAGTAGCAAACCGGATCGTCGCCGCCATTGCCAGGCCGGTCGAATTCGAAGGACATATCTGCCAGATCGGGGCCAGTGTGGGGCTGACAGTCTCGACACTTTACGCCCCGCTGACGGGTGACGCGATGTTGCAGGACGCAGACACGGCCCTCTATGCAGCCAAACGGGACGGACGCGGGCGGGTGATGGCCTTTCCTGATCTGGTGCAGGAACGCTAGGGAACCGCGGTGCCGGGGCAGACGTTCTGTCGGTGTAAGGCGGCCATGTCCGGCTGCCCGTTACCGAAAGGATTTCCAATGTCAGAAGCACTGAAAGCCGTGCCTGGTTCGGACAAGATCGACACCGGAATTACCGGCGTGACCGCAATCGCCAAGGGGCTGAGCGCGGCTCTTTCCGACACGTATCGGCTGTTGTTCAAATCCCACGCTGTTCACTGGAATGTCGAAGGCCCGATGTTCCACTCGATCCACGTTCTGACCGAGGCGCAATATACCGATCTGTTTCAGGCCGCCGATGATCTGGCCGAACGGATCCGCGCCCTTGGCCGGATCGCGCCGTTCCAGTTGTCCGAGATTACCAAAATGTCCTGCGTGAGCGATCCCGCCAAGCTGGGATCGGCGCAGGAAATGGTCGAAGACCTGGCCAGTGACCACGAAGCTGTGGTGCGCCGGATGCGCGACGTGATCGCGCAGGCAGAAAAGGGCGAGGATGTTGCGACCGCCGATCTGCTGACCGCCCGCTGCGCCTTTCATGAAAAGGCAGCCTGGATGCTGCGCGCGACGGCGAAGTGATCATTCTGAAATGCAAAAGGCCCCGGATCGCTCCGGGGCCTTTCTTCGGATATCGAATGGTTTACTTCAGACGCGAAACGACGCCATCGGCAAATGCCGAAATCAGGGCCGCGTAATATTCCGGCGTATCGGTGAACGCGCCTTCAAGCACAGTACCATCGGCAGCAAAGGCCTGCGCGCTCAGTGCCGAGACGGTCAGCTCATAGGTGTCGAAATCGGCGTTATCAGTCTCGCTGGTCACTTTGACCATGCCGACCATCACCGCATCTTCCAGACCCAGCTGGTTCTGGAACGAATTTGCCAGCGACAGCTCGTCGATGTCGACAGAGATTTTCGAACCTTCCTCGCCGATCCGGTCAACCAGACGGGCCACAATCGCGTTTTCCAGATCGTCTGCGGCATTGGTCCAATAGGCAGCCGCCTCGGCGTTGGAAATCGCGGTGATGTCAGCAGACACATCCACCTCTTTGACCATCGTATCCTGCGCAAAGGCGGTGGTTGCAAAGAACAGGGCGGTGGTCGTCATCAGAATTTTGCGGAACATGAGAGATCCTTTCGTACAAATGATGCGCAGTCTTTCCCTGCGCTTGTTGGAATAACGCCGATTTGATCAAAGGGTTCCATGGCGGTTGCTGTTCACAAAATTAAAAGCGCCTGCCGGGAAGGGCAGGCGCTGTTCCTGGGACAAGCCGATAATCAGAAAGATCAGGCGTGCAACGTCTCGGTCGAAGCAAAGAACATTGCCTGACTGACCGCCGACCGGACCTGCTCTTCCGAGAAGGGTTTGGTGATCAGGAAGGCAGGTTCGGGCTTGTCGCCGGTCAGCAGCCGCTCGGGGAAGGCGGTGATGAAGATGACCGGAATATCATCGAACTGGGCCAGAATGTCGTTGACCGCATCAATGCCTGACGAATCGTCGGCAAGCTGAATGTCGGACAAAATCAGGTCTGGCCGTTCGCGAGCGGCAAGCTCCACCGCTTCACGGCGGGTGCGGGCCACGCCGGTCACCTTGTGACCGATCTGGCCAACGATATCGACGATATCCATGGCGATGATCGCTTCATCCTCGATCACCATCACCTTGCCGGTGACAGAGGCCTCCATCTCGCGGATGGCGGCATCCAGCAGCGCCTGAACCTCGGCCTCGTCATGAGCCATGATCTCGGCAATCGAGGTCCGGTCGAACCCTTCGATGGCGTGAAGCAACAAAGCTTCACGCGAGTTTGGTGTCAGGCCAGCCATATGAACCTGTGCCCGCTTGGCCAGAATGTCATCATCGGTTTCCAGTGGCGCGCCGGCGCTGGACCAGACCCGGTGAAAGCAATGGAACAAACCGATCCGTGGCGAGGTTGCATCGCGCACGGGGGTGTCTTCGATCAGGATGCTTTCCAGCGTCGCGGCGGCATAGCGGTCACCACTGTCCTGGCTTCCGGTCAGGGCGCGCGCATAGCGGCGCAGGAAGGGAAGGTCGGCCGCAATTGCCGAAGTCAGATCGAAGGTCGCGGAGGCAGTCATTATTTTCTCCCCAGTTTCGTTTTATACGGAACCAAACGCTCTGGCGCCGCGTTTGGTTCCATGAATAAATACGGGATCAGTAGAGTAGTATGATGATGGAACATATGGCCGGTGACAATCAGAAGTCCAGCTTGCGTAAGGACATCGATGAGAACCTGAAGCGTGTCTATGAAGATGCGCTCAAGGAGGAGGTTCCTGATCGGTTCAAGCTGCTGCTGGAGCAGCTGAAGGCCAAGGAGTCAAAAAAATGAGCTCCGCGCCCGTCACTCATGCCGACCCGCGTGACGAGATGGCCAATCACATCCCCTCATTGCGTGCCTTTGCGATCTCGCTCACCCGCAATGTGAGCGAGGCGGATGATCTGGTGCAGGAGACGATCCTGAAAGCTTGGTCCAATATCGAAAAATTCACCGTCGGCACCGATATGCGGGCGTGGATGTTCACCATCCTGCGCAACACCTTCTTTTCGTCCAAGCGCAAGACCCGACGCGAAGTGTCTGACACGGACGGCATTCATGCCGCCTCGATGTTCGAGAAACCGCATCACGACGGACGGCTGGCCTTTACCGATTTCAGCCGGGCGTTTGACAAGCTGTCGCCAGAACATCGTGAGGTGCTGATCCTTGTCGGTGCCAATGGTTATTCGTATGAAGAGGCTGCTCATATGATGGGCGTTGCGGTTGGTACGGCCAAAAGCCGCGCAAACCGGGCGCGGGCCAAGCTGTGCGAGATGCTTGGTCTGGCCGATGGCGAAGACATTCTGGCCGAGCAATCCGGCGCGACTCTGGCGGTTATGGGTCGGTCAGGCATTCAGGCTGCATGACACAGGAGGCCGCAATGAGGCCGCGTTTTGCCGGACTCGGCTTCCGTCTGATGGCTGTGATGGGGGTGGCGTTGTTGCCACTTGCCATTCTCAGCTATGTGCAAGGGCTGAAAACTGCGCAACTGGCAGAGGCGCGGGTGACCAATGTGATCAAGGGCGAAACCCTGATTGCGGCAAACCCGTTGATTGCCGAAATCGTCAAGGCGCAGGCCAAGGCGGCAACTCTTGCGGCTGTCCTGCCGTCGGTGCTGCCGCTGGATACTTTGGCCAATCTGGATGCCTGCCGGTCCTTGATGGACAATGTGGTTGCGGCCAACATCGGGCTTGTGACGTTCGCGGGCTATGTGGACCGTGACGGTCAGATGCTGTGCGGGGCGCGAAATGAGCAACGCGATCTGTCAGGCAGTGCTGTCATGGCGCAATTGCTGGAACACCCCGGCCCAAAGATGGCGGTCAATCCCTATGGGCCGGTGTCAAAAACCTCGGTCCTGATCCTGTCGCATCCGGTACGGGATAGGACGGGTGACCTGACAGGGTTCGCCTTTGTCTCGTTGCCCCACAGCGGGCTGGATCAACACACTCAACCGCGCGCGGGCGATAGTCAGAATCCGCTTTCACTGATCACCTTTGATGCGGACGGGGCGCTGCTGACCTCTTCGATCGGCATGGAAGCGGCAGAACAGAGTTTGCCTGTCGGGCGCACTCTGGCCAGTTTTGCCCAAGGTGAGGGCCGGAGTTTCATGGCGGTGACCCCCTCGGGCGAACGCCGCGCTTTTGCCGTGGTGCCGTTGCAGGCCGGAAGCCTGTATCTGCTGGGGTCATGGCCCGCCAACCGTCTGGACAACACGATTTTCGAAGGTGCATTCCCGGCGTTTTTGTTCCCCATGCTGATGTGGGCGGCCAGTTTGCTGGTGGCCTGGCTGGCGTCGGAAAGTCAGGTGCTGCGCCATGTACGGTCATTGCGTGACCGGATCACTGCATTTGCCGCCGGTCAGCGGCAATTGCCGGCGCTGAACATGGACGGGGCGGCGCTGGAGCTACGCTCTGTGGGGCGCGCCTATGAGCGGATGACCGAAGCGGTCGTGCGCAACGAGGCCGATCTGGAAAACACGATCCACCAAAAGGAAGTGCTGCTACGCGAGGTGCATCATCGCGTTAAGAACAATCTGCAACTCATTGCTTCCATTCTGAATATGCAGCTTCGTGGTGCCCGCACCACCGAGGCAAAAGAGGCGATGCGCACCGTGCAGGACCGGGTGATCAGTCTGGCGACCGTTCACCGTGAGTTGTATCAGACCAGCGGTTTGACCGACGTGCGCGCAGATGAGCTGCTGCCGCGTGTGGCGAACGATCTGCTGCGCATCGGTTCGGCGCCGGGGCGGCGGTTCGAGCTGGATGCCAATGTCGACGATATTCGCCTGACCCCGGATCAGGCAGTGCCTCTGGCTTTGTTCCTGACCGAAGGCATGGCCAATGTGATCAAGCATTCCTGGGCCGGGGGCGCTGCGCGGTCGCGTGTGGGGTTGCGGCTGGAGCGGATCGGCGAGGGCATGGCGCGGTTTTCCCTGTGCAACAGCCTGTTGCCCCAGACTGCCGGTGGCGAAGCGCCGGTGGCCGTGGGAAGCGATGGTTTTGGCTCACAACTGCTGACCGCCTTTTCCCAACAGCTGAATGGCAAGGTGACGCGCGGGCGCGATGGTGACGGCTATCTGCTGACGATGGATTTCCCGCTGCGGCCCCTGACCGAGGGTGAAGAGCGGGTCGCCCCGAAAGTGCCACCGCAGGCTGTCATTGACGACGAAGATGATTTGTCCTGACGTCAGGACAGATTGCAGACGATTTTTGTCCACACGGGACAGATGGGGTGCATGATGCGCGACAACGGCACCTCAGGGCCTCAGGCCCCGCAGCTGTTCATTACCGCAGCCGAGGCTTACCCGGCGCTTGAACGGGCCTTTCTGGACGCGCAATCCGAAATCATCGCCAGCTTTCTGGTGTTTGACCCCGAAACCCGACTGCGGTCCGCTGAAGGCAAAGCGGTGGGGGAGCGCTGGTTTGATCTGATCGTGCATTGCCTGCAGCGCGGGGTGCAGATCACGCTGACGCTGTCTGACTTTGACCCGATTGCCCGCGCGGCCATGCATCGTGGCACCTGGCGCAGTCTGCGATTGTTGCAGGCGGCGGCAGAGGTGGCGGGGCCGGGGGCGGCTCGGTTGACGGCGTCGGCGGCGCGCCATCCGGCGCAAACCGGATCACTCCCGCGTTTGCTGCTGTCGCCGGTCATCATGTCACGGATCTGGCGCACCAGCCGCTGGCTGAACCGTCAACCGGCTGAGATCCGGGCCGCTGCGCTGCGCGACATGCCGGGGGTGCGGGCACTAACGGTGGTTGGCGGGGATGGCCGGGTGCGGCCCCGGCTCTGGCCGCTGCCACGGCTGTTTCCGGGCACGCACCACCAGAAGATCGCGGTGTTTGACCGCAAGCGGCTGTATATCGGCGGGCTGGATCTGAATGAGCGTCGCTTTGACAGCCCCGAGCACGAGCAATCGGCGGATCAGACCTGGCATGATGTCCAGGTGCTGCTGGAAGGGCCGGTTGCCGCCGATGCCGCCCTGCATCTGGAGGTGTTTCAGGCGGTTACGGCCGGTCAGGTGCCGCCCATCGACACCGGCGCGCTGCTGGTCACCCTGTCACAACAGCGGCGCAGGCCCTTGGTACGGTTTGGGCCAAAGCCGGTGGTGCAGAGTATCTTTGACGCCCATTGCGCGGCGATTGCGCGGGCGCGGGGGCTGATCTATCTGGAAAGCCAGTATTTTCGTGACAGCAGGCTCACCCGTGCGCTGTGTGATGCGGCAGCAAAGTCCCCGGATCTGGAGCTGATCCTGATGCTGCCCGGTGCGCCGGAAGAATTGGCCTTTGACGGGCGCGAGGGGCTGGATTCGCAGCTGGGCGAATGGCATCAGGCGCGTTGCCTGCGCCGGTTGCAGCGGGCCTTTGGCAAGCGATTGTTCATTGGCAGCGCCGCGCAGCAAAAGCGGGCACAGCCGCAGCAAAAGCACGGGCGCGACCAGTTGGCCAATGCGCCGCTGATCTACATTCATGCCAAGGTGTCGGTGTTTGACACGGTGGCGATCGTGTCCTCTGCCAATCTGAACGGCCGGTCCATGCGTTGGGATACCGAAGCCGGGGTGCAGTTGACCGAACCGCAGGTGGTCGCAGATGTGCGCAAGCGCTGCATGTCACACTGGTTGCCCGGTGGGGCCGATGACCGCTTTTTCACGCCGGAAACGGCAGTTGCGGCATGGCGCGGGCTGGCGTTGTCGAACACCGCCCGCACGCCCGAGGACCGTCAGGGTTTTGTGCTGCCCTATGATGTGCGGGTGGCAGAGAAGTTTGGTACCGCGATCCCGTTCCTGCCGCCCGAACTGGTTTGACCCAACAGAAAAAGACCCATGGCCGGGGCCATGGGTCAGGTGGGGTGCCTTGAGGAGGCGGTGGAAAGACAGTGTCGCCCTTAGTTCGGGCGGCCGCCGGTCAGTTTGTCCGCCAGCTTTTGCGTGGCGCTGCGACGGCTGCGGGTCTGGGCGCTGACCCGTTTCGCCGCGCCATTGACCTTGGCCGCCGCGCGGCGGGTGGTTTTGCGCGCGGTTTCTTCGACATCTTCGGACACATCTTCGACCGCATCGGCCATGTCACGGCCCTTGTCGCGGGCGTTTTCCAGAATTTCGGTCAGATCCGAAACCATTGCCAAAGCGGCCTCGGTGCCACGGGCGCGCAGGGCACTTGCCGCCTCGCCAATGGCCCGGCCTGCGGCTTTGCGCTCGGTGTCAAAGGTTTTGCGGGCCTTTGCCATCAGGTTCTCAGCGGAGTCTGCCAGCGACTCGCCCTCGCGGCGGTTGGCTTGCAGCGCGGTGGCCAGTGCGGCCCCCAGCGCCACCGCGACAGCCGCCGAGGCAACCGGGTGGCGGCGAAGGATGTTGCGGTCATCCACCTCTTCGGTCAGCTCGTCGTACTTGTCTTCGACCGCCTCGGCACCCGAGGCAAAGGCAGAATAGGCACGCTCGCGGGCGGCGATGATCCGGTCGGCGGCGTCAGAGGTCATGTCCGACAGGCCGTGACCAAAGGCCGAGGCCAGATCTGCGGCCAGATCAGCGGTAACGGTTGCCTTTTCACGGGCAAACTCTGCCGCATCATGGCCCCGCTCAGCCATATCGTCATAAAGCGCAGCCAGACGTTCCCGAGCGGCCTCGCGCGCATCATCAGCGCGGGCCTGCCAGTCTTCGATCGTGTCAGAGACGCGGTCGGTCAGGCTTTCTTCGCTGCGCGGGCCAAAGGTCAGCCAGGCCAGACCAGCCCCCACCAACACGGTCGCCAGTGGATAAGTGCGCAGCGCACGCGCGGCAGCGGTGGCCAGAACCGTCTGACCCAGCGGGCCGGTCGCCAGTCCCAGCAGATCATCAGACGAAGTGCGGTTACCGGTCAGTCGGCCCGTCAAGCGGCCGAGTGCAGCGCGAAGGGCGTCTTCGGTGGCGCGTGCTTCATTGAACAGCGCCTCGGATTTACGGGAGCGTGCCATGTCAGTCTCCTTGTTAATGTTTCTTCAGGGGCGCGTGGCCGGAAGATCCTCGCCCGTGCCCCCAAGGGATTTCAGAGGTAGAGTGGCCCGCCGCAGGCAGGACCGCGCAATCAGACCCAAAGCAACTGCGATCAGCCCACACACCGCCGCCACGACCAGCAAGGCCTGCAAAGGTGTGAAGCCGAACGCGCTCAGACCAAGCACTCCGGCCTGAACCAGCAGCACCAGCATGATCATGAACAGCGCCAGAGCGATCACGCCAAGCAGCAGCGCGGTCACGACCGAGGACGCCCGAAGCCGCAACTCTGCCTTTGCCAAAGCAAAGCGCAAGGCAATCGCCCGACGACCAAGTATCACAAGGTCGAGCAACGGAACGATCAAGCCTTCGAATCCCGAGCGTGCCATCAGTTATTCCTGCCTGTCCGGGGTCATATTCTGCGCTGTGCTGCGCGTGGACCCATGATCAGCCAGAGAATGAACCCGATGATCGGCAAGAACAAGATCAGCAAGGTCCAGATCACCTTTTTGCCGGTGCTCACGGTGGAGTTGAACACCGAAATGATCGCCCACAAGTCCAGCGCCAGGATCAGAAGCCCGCCAAAGCCGGACAATTCAAACATGCTCAATTGGTTCATTGCGTGTCCTTTGCGGCTTGGCATTCATGTCGTGGCCTTTCAACCACGACCTTGTGATGTGTAAACGCAGCTTTCGCATTCGGGTTCCGCCGGTGGATGGAAATCTTCGTCCGCATTGAAAAGATTGTCATCCTTGGAAGGCAGTTCGTTCATTCCAAGGATGAACCATAGGTAAAATTATGAATAGTAACGAAAATCTCAGGGATCCGTTGTCGGGCGCATTTGCAGTCGCAATTGAATGTCGCATTCCGTCCCTCCCTCTTTGCGTCGCCGATGTTTTTGACCGGGGCAGCGGAACCTGAGCCCAAAGCGCACGTTGACCAAGCATGAGCGCTACGGCGCAGAAACCTGAACCAGATAAAGGAGATCACCATGCTTGGTTGGGCATTGACGTTTCTGGTCGTGGCATTGATTGCAGCGGCCCTTGGCTTTGGCGGAATCGCGGGCGCTTCGGCCTCGATTGCGCAAATCCTGTTCTTTGTTTTCATCGTGTTGTTCGTCGTGGCGATGATCGCCCGCGCTGTGCGCGGAAAGCCCCCAGTCTGACCGCTGGCGCGGACGGTATCCCACACGGGGAAAGGCCGCTCTTCGGGGCGGCCTTTTTCTGTCTGACAAGGTGTTCAGTTCTCGCTGGCCTGTTTAAATGGCAGCTCCCCGCATGGCGCAGAGGCAATTGTCAGATGGCCCTGCGCAACGTCAGCTCTCAGGCGGGCAAATCAACCGGTTTACATGCGAGTGCAAACGATTGTCTGGTCCGGATTTCGGGACTGTCAGCGGCAACTGTTCCGCGAGCAGAGTGCAGGTGGGCGAGGGCTGGTCAATCGGGATGACCGCAAATTCGGCGGTATTGGCGGTCAAGGCCCGCCCGGCATGGCGCGCAAAGCTGATCAGCGACTGATGCATCGGGCCGCCTTGGATGTCGCCAAAGGTCAGGAACACAATCCGGCGCGCGCCGGTGGCGACCAGCTTGCGGGCCTTTGCGACGGCGGTAAGGAAATCTGTCCCGGCCTCGACCGTGCCGGGACCAGAGCCACACAACACATAATGGACTGCATCTTTGGCGTCACCCTTGGCCTCTGTTACCACCTCACCCGGTTGTGCATGCTGCGCCCCGGCGTGGATCAGGGCAAGCATCCAGGGCAGTTTCAGACTGGGGGAACCGGAGGAAAGCATCGGGTGCGGAACAGCGGTGGCAGTCATCATTTCGCTCCTTGGGTCGAAACGTCCCTGCGGACGCGACGAGGCCTTAACGCCGACCGGGGGGTGTTTGTTCCCACGCACTTGCGGGTCGGCGGGGAATTGCCCATGTGAAGGCGGTCACGGCTGTGACACGAGCCGGAACCCCGCGGCCAAAGCGGCGTTGATCTGGCGCGTGCATGTCTGATCAGACACAAAGGATAAAAGCAAACCATGTCAGCCATGCAAAACCCGCAGCCATCTGACCCCAGAAAATCGGCCGATCCTGCGTCAGACGATGATGCGTCTGATCTGAAAGGCGTGGTGGGGCAGTTACAGGCCGCCGTGGGCGGGGCAGAGCGGGTGTTGTTGGGGGATCTGGTGGATGCGATGGGGCGGTCATCGATAGCGGCGGTTCTGCTGGTACCGGCCCTTTTGCTGGTCTCGCCGCTGAGCGGGGTGCCGGGTGCGTCGATTGTCGGCGGAACTGTGATCGCGCTGATTTCCGGCCAGATTCTGCTGCGCCGGCAAAAGGTGTGGCTGCCCGAGTTGATCCGAACCCGTAGCCTGCCGGGGCCTGCCTTGCGCCGTGCATTGGCCTGGCTGCGCAAGCCTGCCAGACGTCTGGATGGGCTGGTCCCCGCCAGACCGGGCGGCGGGGACGATACATGGTGGACCCCGCTATTGGCGCTGCTGTGCCTGTGTCTGGGGCTGGCCATGCCGATGATGGAACTGATCCCGTTCTCGTCGTCGATCGCGGCCACATTGATTTCTGCACTGTCCCTGTCGATGCTGACGGGCCGCCTGACCATCGCGCTGGTGGCAATCGCCTTGGCCGCTCTGGCCATCGGCGGTGTGGTCTGGCTTTTGTAAACCGGGCGGAGCTATCTGTCGTCGCCCAGATCCAGCGGGATGGTCAGCGTGACGCGGGTGCCGTTGACGTTTTCAAACACCAGCTTGCCCCCAAGCTGTTCGGTGAACTGCAGGGCAACGCGCAGACCAAGGCTGCGGGATTTTTCCGGTGCAAAATCCGGTGGCAGGCCTTTTCCGTCGTCCTGCACGATGATGATCGCTTCGGCGCCCCGGCTGCGCATGGTCAGGTGCAGATGGGTCTGGCCCTCATCGCGCGTGGCGTGTTCGACGGCGTTCGACACCAGCTCCACGATGATCAGCGCCAGCGGCGTGGCCTGATCCCCGGTGACAATCACCGGCTCGACATCGAAATCCAGGATCATGCGGTCGGACAGGGCGTAGCTGCTGACCACTTCGGGCAACACATCGCGCATCAGCTGGCCCATGTCGGTGCTCTGGCGCTTGGGGTTGTGCAACTGGCGCTGGATGCTGGCCACGACATGCAAGCGGGCCGTTGCCACATCCAGAGCCGCGCGCGCACCCTCATCAACGACATTGCGCCGCTGCATTTTCAGCAGCGAGGCCACGACCTGCAGGTTATTCGAGACCCTGTGCTGCAATTCGTGGAACATGGTCTTGTTGGCCCGTGCCAGCGTGTCAGAGCGCTCTTTTTCGATCTCCAGCTTGCTCAGGGCATAGCGCATGGCGTGAATGAGCAGCAGTTCTGTGGTCGAGATGAACACATAGAAACCCAGCGCCAGAAGCATGGGCCGCGACAGGGCAAAACTGTCTTCGGGCACCAGAAACCAGTACCATGCGGCCAGACCGCAGGCCACAGCGACAACAATGCCCGCCCGTGTTCCGGCGAAATATCCTGTCAGGATCACGGCTGGAAAAAACGTCAGATAAGGAAAGCCAGGCGGCAGGGCCGGTTCCAGATAGCTGCGCAGCGCGATGGAAATGATGATCGCAAGGCTGGCGAAAACAACCTGATAGGCAGAGCTGCGCTCTGCCACTGCCCAAAGTCGCAACTGTTCCATTCGCTACCCTATGTCCGGTACCGGCCCGGCGTGCGGCAAAGATTATCCCAGGCCAATGGAAGTGCAATGGCTTTCCGCGCGAGGATCCGGCTCTGGGCAGACATCCCGTAGGGCTTCGCGCACTTGCAACGCAGAAAACGGCATGTCAAGGGCGCGCCACCCTGCTTCAGCGATACTGTGCTCCTCGTC
Organism: Pseudotabrizicola alkalilacus; assembly: GCF_003443995.1. Taxonomy (GTDB): domain Bacteria; phylum Pseudomonadota; class Alphaproteobacteria; order Rhodobacterales; family Rhodobacteraceae; genus Pseudotabrizicola; species Pseudotabrizicola alkalilacus. The sequence continues at coordinate 257,558 of NZ_QWEY01000006.1, read as the reverse complement.
GTGATCGGCCTCGGTCAGCAGGACATTGATGCGTGGATTTCCAACAAGACGGTCCAATCCCGCCGCAAGCGCGCCACGCATGGACTGGCGCATGATCAGCATGTCAGGCTCTTGCCCGTCGGACAACAGCGCCAGGATATGCCTGGCCTCGCGGCACAGGATCACACTGGCGTCAGGCCAGGCTTCCATCACGGTTTGCGCCAGATCGAGGCTGATCAGCACGTCGGGGTCCTGAATAAGGATCGTTTTCGGCATATCAGTCTCCTTCAAAGAAGGATGTCATGGAACCAAAATCGCCGAGCTGCAGTTAACTGTGACATAGTTGTGGAGGAAATGTTGAAAACCATCTGCCGCGCCTGTCCCTTGCGCCAATGCGACGCCTTTCTGCCCATGACCGAGGATGAAATCCGGTTCATGGAGCGTTTCAAGAGAGGGGAATTGTCAGTCGCCCGCGGTGCCACCATCCTGTCCGAAGGCGAGCCGAGCGGTCAGCTCTATACGGTGCTGAGCGGTCTGGGCCTGCGTCACAAAACCTTGGAGGGCGGGCAACGTCAGGTGCTGAACCTGATTTTTCCGGGTGATTTCCTTGGCTTGCAGGCAGGGCTGATGGGTGAGATGGGGCACTCGGTTGAGGCGACGACACCGATGGTGCTGTGTGTCTTTGACCGAAGCGCGTTGTGGTCGCTGTTTCAGGCCAACCCGGCGCGAGCCTATGATCTGACCTGGATCGCTGCGATCGAAGAGCATTTTCTGGGGGAAACCGTCGCCACCATCGGGCAGCGCGACGCCTCTGCAGCGCTCGCCTGGGCGTTTCTGCGGATCTTCCGGCGTGGCGAAAGCCTTGGGCTGGTGACGGATGGCAAGATGTCGTTGCCGTACCGCCAACAGGATATGGCCGATGCGCTTGGCCTGTCGCTGGTGCATACCAACAAGCGGTTGCAACGCTTTCGCGCCGCCGGGCTGATGGACTGGTCGCGGGGCGTTCTGCACATTCCTGACCGCAAGGCCTTGGCCGATCTGGCAAATCTGTCGGATGGACCGGCAGAGAAACGGCCGCTCCTGTAGCCTCTTGCAGCCCGCCGTGGGACGGGGCAATCTGCCCGCAACAGGCGCACAGCGGATGTGGCGCAGCGGGAGGGACGACGATGCTGAAAGGAATTGATCATCGGCTGAATGCCGATGTTCTGGGAACGTTGCGTGCCATGGGGCATGGCGACTACATCGTCGTGGTCGATACCAATTTTCCCGCTGACAGCATTGCGCGCACCACCCCCGTCGGCAAACTGCTTCGGATGGAGAATCTGACATCGGCGCAGGCGGTGCAGGCGATCCTGTCGGTTCTGCCGCTTGATACCTTTGTCCCTGATTTCGCCGGGCGGATGCAGGTGGTGGGTGACCCCTCTGCCGTGCCCGAGGTGCAGGCCGAAGTTCAGGCCGAGGTGGACCGGGCCGAAGGCAAGCACAGGCCGTTGCCGGGGATTGAACGCTTTGACTTTTACGATCTGGCAAAAGGCGCCTATGCGGTGATCCAGACCGGCGAACGGCGGTTCTATGGCTGTATCATGCTGCGCAAAGGCGTGATCGGGCCAGAGGCATAAACATGTCGCAACAGATTGTCATCCTTGGGATTTTTGTCGCTGATGCCGCTTATCGCGCCGATCGTCTGCCCCGTTTGGGAGAGACGATCCTTGGCCACCACTTCCGCTTGGGGCCGGGGGGCAAGGGGTCCAACCAGTCGGTTGCGGCGGCGCGGGCCGGGGGGGATGTACATTTCATTACCCGTCTGGGCCGCGATGCCTTTGCAGATATGGCCCGCGATCTGTGGCGCGACGCCGGGGTGACCCCCGATGTGACCGAAGACCCCGACAGCTATACCGGATCGGCGTTCATTTTCCTTGAGGCCGCGACCGGGCAGAATGCCATCATCGTGGCGCAGGGTGCCGCCGCCCGGATTTCGGTCGCCGATGTCGAGGCGCGACGCGGTCTGATCGAGGGCGCGGGCCTGTTCATGACCCAGCTGGAGCAACCGCTGGACGCCGCCGAACACGGGCTGCGTATCGCGCGCGGGGCAGGCGTGCGTACCATCCTCAACCCGGCACCTGCGGCTGAGCTGACGGATGAGATGCTCTCGCTGTGCGACCTGATCACCCCCAACGAGTCCGAGGCCGAAGGGCTGACCGGCGTGACCGTAACCACCTTCGCCGATGCCGAAGCCGCCGCCGACCGGCTGATCGCGCGAGGTGTCGGGGCGGCGATCATCACCATGGGCGAAAAGGGTGTGCTGTACCGCAAGGGCGGCCAAAGCCTGCATGTGCCTGCCCGTGCGTCTGGTCCGGTGGTGGATACCACCGGGGCTGGAGACGCGTTCAACGGCGGTCTGGCGGTTGCCCTGTCGCAAGGCGCGGCCATGGAACAAGCGCTGCAGTTTGGCGCGGCGGTGGCCGGAATTTCGGTCACGCGGCATGGGGCGGCCAGCGCGATGCCGACCCGTTCCGAGGTGGAGGCATTCCTGCGCGGGTAGCGGCCCAATGGGATGCAACCACAGCGTGTCTGACGTGGCGTCACTTTCCAGTCGTGGTTACGCCAAGGTTGAAATTCCCCTGAGATCTCAGCGGATTCGGGCTTATGTGCAGTCCTTCGGGAATGCCCGACTCGCGCCTTGGGGATGCTGCCAATGTCCACCCTTTCCTGTACGCGGCCCTTGGCCGTTTCCGGCATTGCGCCCGCGCGTCACAAACGCGCGCTGGATCTGGGGCTGATCCTGCTGGCCCTGCCGGTGATTTTGCCGCTGGTGATGCTGCTGGCGCTTGCCGTTCGTCTGTCTTCGCCCGGGCCGGTGCTGTTTTTCCAGACTCGCGTGGGGCAGAATGGCCGCCGGTTCCGCATGGTCAAATTTCGCAGCATGTATCCCGATGCCGAGGCGCGCCGGGCGGCGCTGCTGGCCCAATCTGATCGCACCGGCCTGTGTTTCAAACACAAGGACGACCCGCGCGTGACCCCGATCGGACGCTTGCTGCGCCGCTCGTCTCTGGATGAGCTGCCGCAATTGTGGAACGTGCTGCGGGGCGAGATGTCGCTGGTCGGCCCGCGCCCGGCGCTGCCCGAAGAGGTGGCGCTGTATTCGCCGCAGGCCTTGCAGCGGCTGGCGGGTCTGCCGGGTCTGACCGGGCTGTGGCAGGTGTCCGGTCGCGCCGATATCGGCTTTGACGAGATGGTGGCGCTGGATGTGGATTACCTGACATCTGCAAGCTTGTGGGGTGACCTTGCGTTGATCTTTCGCACCTTTGGTGCGGTTGCTCTGGCGCGGGGTGCGTATTGATCGGGCAGTTGGCGCAGTCTTATTTCAACTATGCTGAAATTCCAGGCGTACCGCATGCGCTTTGGGCGATGATGCGCTCTGCACCCCGTTGACCCACCCGTCCCCCCAGATCGCGCATTGAGCCTGCCGTCGCGCCGCCGCAGCCTGTGGCAAAGCGGGGGACCATGTTTGCAGCACCGATCACCGAGCCGATGCAGCGCAGCCGGGGCGAAGCCTCGGTGACGCTTGTTTGCGGCCCTGTGGGAATGCGGCTGACCGGCCTGCGCCAGCAGGGATCGGCCAAGTGCATTCTGCCGCATGGGCCCCGTGGCCGCGATGGCCTGCCCGAGGTGGTGTTTCTGAACACCTCCGGCGGGCTGACCGGCGGCGATATGCTGTCTTATGCGGTGCAGCTTGGCCCGCGCGCGCGGGCGGTGGCCACCACGCAGACGGCGGAACGGGCCTACCGCTCGTCCGGCGGGGCCGCGCGGGTGCGGGTCACGATGGAGGTGGGCGAGGGCGGCTGGCTGGAGTGGTTGCCGCAGGAAACCATCCTGTTTGACGACAGCCGCCTGGACCGCCGCACGGTGCTTGACCTTGCCCCCGGCGCGGGGTGCCTGCTCTTGGAAAGCGTGGTGCTGGGCCGGGCCGCGATGGGTGAGACGGTGACAAAGATTGCCTTGCGCGACTGGCGCGAGATCCGACAGTCGGGCCGCCCGGTGATGGTGGAGCCGCTGGTGCTGGGTGACCGCGCCTTGCAGACCGGGGCGGCGGGGCTGATGGGGGCACGGGCCTTTGCCTCGCTGGCCATGCTGGGGCAGGGTGTCGCCGATCTGCTGGACCCGCTGCGCGCCGTGCTGGATGAACCCGGCGTCACCGCCGCCGCGTCAGCGCCAGATGGCCGCTTGATGCTGCGGATGATGGCGGCGGATGGCTGGCCGCTGCGGCGGCAGATTGCCCGATGCCTTGCGGTGCTGCGCCGGGGCGCGCCCCTGCCGCGCGTCTGGCAGATGTAAAGGAGAGACCATGAACCTGACCCCCCGCGAAAAAGACAAGCTGCTGATCAGCCTTGCCGCCATGGTCGCCCGTGGCCGGCTGGCGCGCGGCGTCAAGCTGAACCACCCCGAGGCCATCGCGCTGATCACCGATTTCGTGGTCGAGGGCGCGCGCGACGGTCGTCGCGTGGCCGATCTGATGGAGGCGGGGGCGGGCGTGATCACTGCCGATCAGTGCATGCCCGGCGTGCCTGAGATGATCCATTCCGTGCAGGTCGAGGCCACGTTTCCCGATGGCACCAAACTAGTCACCGTTCACCACCCGATCCGCTGAGAAAGGCTTTGAGATGAGAAAACTGCTGCTGACAGTCGGGGCCGTCGCCGTGCAGCCGCAAATGGCTCTGGCACATGCGGGCCATCATGACAGTTCGGCCTTTCTGTCCGGGCTGATGCACCCGCTTGGCGGGGCCGATCATGTGCTGGCGATGGTCGCCGTGGGTCTCTGGGCCGCTGTCACCGGCGGTCGCGCACTCTGGGCGCTGCCCGTGGCCTTTGTCGGCGCGATGCTGGCGGGCGGCGGGATGGGGGCAATGGGGATCGGCCTGCCGGGGGTGGAGCCGATGATTCTGGCGTCTATCGTGCTGACCGGGGTGCTGGCGGCCTTGGCCTGGCGCGCACCGCTGGCGGTGGGGGTGGCCGTGGTGGCGGTTTTTGGCCTGTTCCACGGCCATGCCCATGGCACCGAAGGCCCGGCGTCGGGTCTGCTGACCTATGCGGCAGGCTTTGCCCTCGCGACCATGGCGCTGCACCTTGCCGGGCTTGGTCTTGGCGTTGCATTGAATGCGCTGTCGGCACGGATGGTTACACGTGCCTTTGGTGCAGGCACCGCTTTCGCGGGCCTCGCCTTGGCCATGTCATAAGGATAATCCCATGATTCCCGGAGAGCTTTTTCCTGCCGAGGGCGACATCACCCTGAATGCCGGGGCCGAGGTGACGGTGCTGATGGTCGCCAATACCGGCGACCGCCCGGTTCAGGTCGGCAGCCATTACCACTTTGCCGAGACCAACCCCGGCCTGTCGTTCGACCGCGATGCCGCGCGCGGTCAGCGACTCGACATTCCTGCAGGGACGGCTGTGCGCTTCGAACCCGGTCAGACCCGTGAGGTTCGCCTTGTGCCGCTGGCGGGCGCGCGGCATGTCTATGGCTTCAACGCCCAAGTGATGGGCGCTTTGTAGGAGCTTGCGCCGATGCCCCCGTTTTCCCCGTTTGATCTGATGCGCCTGTCGCTGAACACCGCCACGATGCTGGCGCAGGCGCAAAGCGTGATTGCCATGCGCATGATGGGCATGGCCGGGGTCTGGACCGTGTCGCCGACCGAGAATGCCCGCATGGTCAGTGAAAAGATGCGCGCCGGGATCAAGGCCGGGGCCGCCGCCCAGAAAACCGCCCTGTCGGGCGGCTCTGCCACCCAGATTGCCGAGGCAGCGCTTGCCCCGGTCAAACGCGCCACCGCAGCCAATGCCCGCCGCCTGACCCGCAGCGGACCCAAAACCCCGTTCTGACAGAAAGGTTCCGCCGATGCCGTTCGTGATCTCCCGCGCTGCCTATGCCGATATGTATGGCCCGACGGTAGGTGACCGGCTGGGCCTGGGCGACACCGATCTGATCATCGAAGTGGAGCGCGATCTGATCGCCGAACGCAGCGGCGCAGGCACATTCGGTGCCAACGGTCTGATGTTCGGCGAAGAGGTGAAGTTCGGCGGTGGCAAGGTCATCCGCGACGGCATGGGGCAAAGCCAGATCACCCGGGCGGCGGGCGCTATGGATACCGTGATCACCAATGCGCTGATCGTGGATTATACCGGCATCTACAAGGCTGACGTGGGCCTGCGCGATGGCAGGATCGCGGTGATCGGCAAGGCCGGAAACCCCGACACCCAACCGGGGGTGGATGTGATCATCGGGCCGGGCACCGAGATCATCGCCGGTGAGGGGCGGATCCTGACCGCAGGCGGTTTTGACGCCCATATCCATTTCATCTGCCCGCAACAGATTGATGATGCGCTGCATTCGGGGCTGACCACCATGCTGGGCGGCGGCACCGGCCCGGCCCATGGCACGCTGGCCACCACCTGCACGCCGGGGCCCTGGCATCTGGGCCGGATGATGCAGGCGGCGGATGCGCTGCCGATGAACCTGGCTTTTGCCGGCAAGGGCAATGCGTCTTTGCCCGCCGCGCTGGAGGAGCAGGTGCGGGCGGGCGCATCCTGCCTGAAGCTGCATGAGGATTGGGGCACCACGCCCGCCGCGATTGATTGCTGTCTGTCCGTGGCCGAGGCGATGGATGTGCAGGTGATGATCCACACCGACACGCTCAACGAGTCGGGCTTTGTCGAGAACACCATCAATGCGATTGCGGGCCGCACCATCCACGCCTTTCACACCGAAGGCGCGGGCGGCGGCCATGCGCCTGACATCATCAAGGTGGTCAGCTCGCAGAACATCCTGCCCTCATCGACCAACCCGACGATGCCCTACACCGTCAACACCATCGAAGAGCATCTGGATATGCTGATGGTCTGCCACCACCTTGACCGCAAGGTGCCCGAAGATGTGGCCTTTGCCGAAAGCCGTATCCGGCGCGAAACCATTGCCGCCGAAGACATTCTGCACGATCTGGGCGCGTTTTCGGTGCTGTCGTCCGACAGTCAGGCCATGGGCCGGGTGGGTGAGGTGATCACCCGCACCTGGCAGACCGCGCATAAGATGAAGCTGCAGCGCGGGCGGCTGGAGGGCGAACAGGGCGCGAATGACAACCTGCGCGTCCGCCGCTACATCGCAAAATACACCATCAACCCCGCGATCATTCACGGCATCAGCGAACATATCGGAAGCATCGAGGTTGGCAAGCGTGCCGATCTGGTGCTGTGGAACCCGGCGTTTTTCGGGGCCAAGCCGGAAATGGTGCTGATGGGCGGTGTGATCATGGTGGCGCAGATGGGCGACCCCAACGCCAGCATCCCCACCCCGCAGCCGGTACACAGCCGGTTGATGTTCGGGGCCTATGGCCGGTCGGTGGAGCGCAATGCGGTGATCTTTGTCAGTCAGGCGGCGCAGGAAGACGGTATCGCCGCGCGTCTGGGGCTGGCCAAAGAGACGGTGGCGGTCAAAGGCACACGCGGGGTGCAAAAGGCCGATATGAAGCTGAACTCGGCCACCCCGCAGATCGAAGTCGACCCGGAAACCTATGAGGTGCGGGCCGATGGGGTGCTGTTGACCTGCGAACCGGCAGAGGAGCTTCCGCTTGCGCAGCGCTATTTCCTGTACTGACCGGGGGTCAGTGCAGGGCGTTGCCGCTGATCCGCCGGATCGGCCAGCCGGGACGCAGCGGCGCGGGGGTGCCATCGGCGCGGAAAATCGCCTCTTGCAGCTGCAATTCGCGCTGTTGCAGCCGTGCCAGCTGCGCGCGGACCTCGGCCAGTTCGTCTGCAAGGTTCGGTGTCTGCATCATACCCTCCGATTCATGCTCTGTTCCATGCCAGTCTGCCGTCAAGTGGTTAACGAATTCCTGCCAAACCGGCACACCCCGATTTCTTTCTGAACCGAGGATATCCCATGACCGATCTGCCCGCCGCCCGCCGCCTGCTGAAGGATGCGCCCACCACCTGCCATGACGTGGTGGTGCTGACCTATGACGAGCGGCTGATCCGCCGCAAACGGCTGGTCACCGCGCATGACGAGGGGTTTCTGGTCGATCTGCCAGAGGTGACCAATCTGGATGCCTTCTGGGGCTTTGCGCTGGAAGATGGCCGCACCATCCAGGTGGTCGCGGCCGAAGAGGCTGTGCTGGAGATTACAGGCACCGACCTGGCCCGCTATGCCTGGCACATCGGCAACCGCCACACGCCCTGTCAGGTGGAGCCGGGGCGGCTGGTGATCCGCGCCGATCACGTGCTGGAAGCGATGTTGCGCCAGCTGGGGGCGGGGGTGCGGGCCACATCAGAACCCTTTGCGCCCGAGGTCGGGGCTTATGGCATGGGCCGCCCGATGGGGCATGACCATGGTCCGGCGGACGGGCATGCGCACAGCCACAGCCATGCTGACAGCCACGCCCATAGTCATTCCCACAGCCACGACCATGATCACGGGCATACCCACCCCCACCCGCATGCCAAAAGCTGACCCCCAAGCGATGACCCACGCCCTTCTGACCCTTGTGCAATGGCTGTCCCCGGCGTTTCCGACCGGGGGTTTTGCCTATTCGCACGGGCTGGAGTCGGCGATTTCGACCGGGCAGGTGGCCGATGCGGCAGCCTTGCACCACTGGCTGACCGATGTGCTGGAGTTTGGCGCGGGGCGGCAGGATGCGATCCTGCTGGTGCAAGCGCTGCGACCGGATGCCGATCATGATGCCCTCGACACGCTGGCCCGCGCTTTGCAGCCCTCAACCGAGCGGCTGAGCGAGACGCTGGATCAGGGCACCGCCTTTGCCCGCACCGTGGCTGGGCTGACCGGGCGCGCGTTGCCCGCCCGCTGCCTGCCGGTGGCAGTGGGAGAAGCGGCGGCGGGGCTGGCCCTGCCGGTCGCACAGGTGGCGGCCTTGTATCTGCACGCCTTTGCCAGCAACCTGACTTCGGTGGCCATGCGCTTCATGCCGCTGGGGCAGGTCGCGGGGCAGGGGGTGCTGGCGGCGCTGCACCCGCTGATCGAGGCCCTGGCGCAAGAGGTCATAGCCCTGACACTTGACGATCTGGGCGCATCAGCGCTTGGCGCGGACCTGTCGGCGATGGCGCATGAAACCATGGATGTAAGGATATTTCGAACATGAGCGTGAACGGACCCCTTCGCGTCGGCATCGGCGGCCCGGTGGGCGCAGGCAAGACCACCCTGACCGAGCATCTGGCACGGGCGCTCGCATCGCGCTGCTCGATGGCGGTGATCACCAATGACATCTACACCCGCGAAGATGCCGAATACCTGCTGCGCGCGCAGGTGCTGCCCGCCGACCGCATCCGCGGCGTGGAAACCGGCGGCTGCCCGCACACCGCGATCCGCGAGGATGCCAGCATCAATCTGGCGGCGATTGCCGATCTGCGCCGTCTGCATCCCGATCTGGACTTGATCCTGATCGAATCCGGCGGCGACAATCTGGCGGCGACCTTTAGCCCCGAGCTGGCTGACATCACCATCTATGTGATCGACACCGCCGCCGGGCAGGACATTCCGCGCAAACGCGGGCCGGGGGTGACGCGGTCGGATCTGCTGATCGTCAACAAGACCGACCTTGCCCCCCATGTCGGCGTGGACCCGGTTCTGCTCGAATCCGACACCGCGCGCGCGCGGGGTGCGCGCCCCTATATAATGGCGCAACTGCGTCAGGGGCGGGGGGTGGCTGAGGTGGTGGCCTTTCTGGAACGCGAAGGCGGGCTGGTCTTGCAACCGGTCAAAGACAGCGCAGAGATGACCTGACGTCACCCGGTTTTCAGCGTTGCCCGATGCAAAACCCCGGCTCGCCCGGGGTTTTTGCTTTTGATCAATTTGCGGTCAGTTCCACCGCTCGAATCGCGGCGATTTGCTCCATCCTGCCCGGAAACTGCGCGTGACGGCGCGGCACCGCTTAATTTTCGGGCAAATGCCGCGACCTCTGCAACCGTCCGCCCGCCGACGCTCTGCGCACCTTGCCGCACTGCGGCAATGACGCTTTCGTGACAGGGCCAGCCGGTTTCGGACGGCACAAGAAAAAAGGATGTGCGGTGGCGGTCAGGACCAGATGCCTGACACCACAGCACCGGGTGCAACAGAATTGCCGCGCAAAGACAGGCCGACCCCGAGGGACGGGGCGCCTGCCCTGTGCGCGGCCCTATGAGGGAAAACCATGTCGTATTTCAAGGGAGCGCTGCTGGCCTCTGCCATTGCCATGACGGCAGGGCAGGCCATCGCACAGGATGAGACGATCAAGGTGGGCGTGCTGCATTCGCTGTCGGGCTCGATGGCGATTTCGGAAACCACGCTCAAAGACGTGATGCTGATGCTGATCGCCGAACAGAACGCCAAGGGCGGCGTGCTGGGCAAACAGCTGGAGGCCGTGGTGGTCGATCCGGCTTCGGACTGGCCGCTGTTCGCCGAAAAAGCGCGTGAGCTGATGACCGTGTCGAATGTCGATGTGATGTTCGGCTGCTGGACCTCCGTGTCGCGCAAATCGGTGCTGCCGGTGATCGAAGAGCTGAACGGCCTGCTGTTCTACCCCGTGCAGTACGAGGGCGAGGAATCGTCGAAAAACGTGTTCTACACCGGGGCTGCGCCAAACCAGCAGGCGATCCCCGCGACCGACTATTTCCTTGAGGAGTTGGGCGTCGAGAAATTCGCCCTCCTTGGCACCGACTACGTCTATCCGCGCACCACGAACAACATCCTCGACAGCTACCTGAAATCCAAAGGCATCGCCGAGGCCGATATCTTTGTGAACTACACCCCCTTCGGCCATTCCGACTGGTCCAAGATCGTGGCCGATGTGGTCGCTTTGGGGGCCGATGGCAAAAAGGTCGGCGTGATCTCGACCATCAACGGCGATGCCAACATCGGCTTCTACAAGGAACTGGCAGCGGCAGGCATCTCGGCCGATGACATTCCGGTCGTGGCGTTCTCGGTCGGCGAAGAGGAACTGTCGGGCCTCGACACCTCGAACCTCGTCGGCCATCTGGCGGCGTGGAACTACTTCCAGTCGGCGGAATCCGAGCTGAACACCGAGTGGATCGCCAAGTGGAAGACCTTTGCCGGCGAAAACCGCGTGTTCAACGATCCGATGGAAGCGCATGTGATCGGCTTCAACCTGTGGGTTCAGGCGGTTGAAAAGGCTGGCACCACCGATGTCGATGCGGTGCGCGAGGCGATGTATGGCCTTGAGACCCCGAACCTGACCGGCGGCATCGCCAAGATGCTGCCGAACCACCACCTGACCAAGCCGGTGCTGATCGGCGAGATCCGGGCCGATGGTCAGTTCGACATCGTGTCGTCCACCGAGCCGGTTCCCGGGGATGCCTGGACCGACTTCCTGCCGGAATCGGCGGTGCTGGAAGCGGACTGGGCCGAACTGGACTGCGGCATGTACAACACCGAAACCAAGACCTGCGTTCAGATCAAGTCCAACTACTGATCGCCCTGACGGGAGGGGGCTATCCCCCCTCCCGTCCTCCTGTCCCAAACCACAAGGCCCACCCATGCGCGCCGCCCTCGCCGCCCTTGTTCTTGCGCTGCTGCCGCTGCTGCCCCTCGCGGGGGGCGCGCAGACCAGCCCGCCCGTCACTGCCGCTGCAATCGTCGAGGACAACCGCGCCCAGATCGAAAAGCCGTCGCGCCAGACCATCGGCCCGGTGATCGCGGCGCTGGCCGCCAGCGGGGATCCGCAGGCAACCGCGATCCTGCAGGCCTGGGCCAACCGGGGGTTGGGAGTGCGCAAAAGCGACGGCGTGTTCGTGTTGATCTCGGACTCCGCCGATGGCTACGCTCTGCGCCTGCTGGATGGCAGCGACGCGGGCACCGCGCCACGCGCCGACATTACCGAGCTGCGCCCCAATTCCGGGGTGCGCGGGGTGATCGCCACGGCGCTGGTGCAGTTCCAGCTCAATGACCCCGATCCCGCGCGCCGCGCGGCGGCGCTGACCACCATCGCCCGCGACCCCGCGCCCGAATTGCTGGAGCCGCTGCGCGCCTCGATCGAGGCGGAGAGTGACCCCGCCTTGCGCGCGCAAAAGGACCGGCTCAACCGCCTGCTCACCCTGCGCTTTGACCCCGATGCCGCGACCCGCATCGCCGCCGTCGAGAGCTTTTCCGGCGACCTTGGCCTCGATCTGCGCGCCGCCCTCAACCCGCTCTTGGCCACCACCCGCCGGGCCGCCCCTTTGGGCACCCCGATCGAGGGCAACATTGCCCGCGACCTTGAGCCCGGCAGCGATCTGACCGAAGTGGAGGCCTATGACCTGCTGGTGGCCGCCGATCTGGCCCCGGCCCGGCTGACCACCGCCGAGCTCAAGGCCTCGCTTGCCGCCAATATCGTGGGCGGCGCGGTTGCGGGCATCCCGCTGGCCGATCTGAACAGCCAAAGCGCGCGCAACCGCGCCTATACGCTGCTGGAAGAGGCGGGCACAGTGCCGGTCGCCGCCACCGATGAGGAGGTGACGCAGATCGTCGCCGGTCACCGCTTTGTCGAGACCTATTCCGAGCCCGATCCCGCCGTCACCTCCGCCGCACAGGATGTGCTGACCGGCATCGAGGTCAAGCTCGCCTCGATGCAGGTGGCGGACCTCGCGCTCGACGCACTGTCGCTCGCCTCGATCTACTTTCTGGCCGCCATCGGTCTGGCCATCACCTTTGGCGTGATGCGGGTGATCAACATGGCGCATGGCGAGTTCATCATGATGGGGGCCTACACCGGCTATGTGGTGCAGCTGTTCATCCCCAATTACACCCTGTCGCTGATCGTGGCCCTGCCGCTGGCCTTTGCCGTCACCTTCGCCGCCGGTGTGGCGATGGAGCGGCTGGTAATCCGCCACCTGTACAAGCGCCCGCTGGAGACGCTGCTCGCCACCTTCGGCATCTCGATTGCCCTGCAACAGCTGGCGAAGAACATCTTTGGCACCCAGGCCCGCCCACTGACCTCGCCCGCCTGGCTCGATGGTGCGCTCAGCTTCAATGACATCGTGTCGATCAGTTATATCCGCGTCGCGATCTTTGTTCTGGCGCTGGTGTTCCTGCTGTTCTTCCTATGGCTGATGAAGCGCACAAGGCTGGGGCTGGAGGTGCGCGCGGTCACGCAAAACCCGTCAATGGCCGCCTCAATGGGCATCAACCCCGACCGGATCAACATGCTGACCTTCGGCCTTGGCTCCGGCATCGCCGGCATCGCGGGCATCGCCATCGGCCTGTTTGCCAAGGTCACCTCGGAACTGGGCAACGACTACATCGTGCAAAGCTTCATGACCGTGGTGGTCGGCGGCGTCGGCAATATCTGGGGCACCCTTGCCGGGGCGCTGATGATCGGCACGCTGCAAAAGGGCATCGAGTTCCTGAACCCCTCCAACACCCTCGCCGCCCAGACCTACATGATCCTGTTCATCATCCTGTTCATCCAGTTCCGCCCAAGGGGCATCATCGCCCTCAAGGGCCGCGCGGCAGGAGACTGATGGCAATGGCGCTGACATTTTCTGTCCAAAAATATCCCGGGGGGCCCGGGGGGCTGGCCCCCCGGTCCGACGGCAGGAGCCTGAAATGACCCGCACCTATTTGTCCCGCAACCCTTCTGTCCTGTGGTTCCTGCTGATCCTGTCGCTGTTCACGCTGGGCGTCACCGTGCTGTCCGAGGCGTATGGCGTGGCCTTCCTGTCCACCTCCTTCATCAAGACGCTGGGCAAGACCCTTTGCCTGTGCCTTGCTGCCCTCGCGATGGATCTGATCTGGGGTTATGCCGGCATCCTGTCGCTCGGCCACATGGCGTTTTTCGCGCTTGGCGGCTACATGATCGGCATGTGGCTGATGTATGCCCGCACCGAAGGCATCGTCATCACCGCCCTGTCAAACGAGGCGCTTCCTGCCACCGCACAAGAGATCCAGAACGGCATTGCAGCCCAAATCTTTGGCGTGGTCGGCGCGTCGGAGCTGCCGCCGGTGTGGGGTTTTGCCCATTCGCTGCCGCTGCAACTCATGCTGGTGGTGCTGGTGCCGGGCGTGCTGGCGCTGGTCTTTGGCTGGCTGGCGTTCCGCAGCAGGGTGACGGGCGTGTATCTGTCGATCCTGACGCAAGCCATGACCCTCGCCCTCGCGCTCTACCTGTTCCAGAACGACTCCGGTCTGCGCGGCAACAACGGGCTTTCGGGTCTGCAGAACATCCCCGGTCTGGACGGGGTGTCGCAGGACCTGATCTCGGTCTGGTTCCTCTGGGCCTCGGCCTTTGCCCTTGGCCTAGGCTACCTGCTGGTGGCCTGGGTGGTCTCGGGCAAGTTCGGATCCGTGATCCGCGCGATCCGCGATGATGAGGCGCGGGTGCGGTTTCTGGGCTACTCGGTCGAAGGCTACAAGCTCTTTGTCTTCACCCTCACCGCCATCATCGCCGCCATTGCGGGCGCACTCTATTACCCGCAGGCGGGCATCATCAACCCGGCGGAACTGGCCCCGATCGCCAGCATTTACCTTGCCGTGTGGGTCGCCATCGGCGGGCGCGGGCGGCTTTACGGCGCGGTGATTGGTGCGGCCTTTGTCTCGCTGTTGTCGTCCTGGTTCACCGGCGGGCGGGCGCCCTCGATCAACCTCGGCTTCTATACGATCAACTGGGTGGACTGGTGGCTGATCCTGCTCGGCCTGTCCTTTGTCGGCGTCACCCTGTTCGCGCCCAAGGGCATCGGCGGCTTGTTCGACCTGTGGCAGGGCTTGCGCAGCCCCGACCGCAAGGGCGCGACGCTGGGGCCTGACGACGGGTCGCTCATGGAAAAGGAGGCCAAGGAATGACCCAGCTTCTCGAAGTCTCCGGCGTGTCGGTCACCTTTGACGGCTTTCGCGCCATCAACAACCTGTCCTTCTCCATCGGTCCGGCGGAATTGCGCGCGATTATCGGGCCCAATGGCGCGGGCAAGACCACGTTCATGGACATCGTAACCGGCAAGACCCGCCCGGATGAAGGTCGGGTGCTGTGGGGGGCAAAGCTGCAATCGCTGCTGTCGATGTCCGAGGCGCAGATCGCCCGCGCCGGGGTGGGGCGCAAGTTTCAGCGGCCAACGGTGTTCGAGGATCAGACGGTTGCTGACAACCTGATGATGGCGCTCAAGGCGGCGCGTGGACCGCTGGCGGTGCTGTTCTGGTCGCCCAAATCCGCCGATCATGCCCGCGTGGCGGAGCTGGCGGAGGAGGTGGGTCTGGGTGACTCGCTCTCCCGCAAGTCAGGCGAGCTGTCGCATGGGCAAAAGCAATGGCTGGAAATCGGCATGCTGCTGGCGCAGGAGCCGCAGCTCTTGCTGGTCGATGAGCCGGCGGCGGGCATGACCCTCGCGGAGCGCGAGCACACCACGCGGCTATTGGTCGATCTGGCCAAAACCCGCGCGGTGGTGGTGGTGGAGCATGACATGGAATTCGTGCGCCGCCTGAATTGCAAGGTCACGGTGCTGCACGAGGGGGCTGTGCTGGCCGAGGGCACATTGGACCATGTCACCCGCAATCCGCAGGTGATCGACGTTTATCTGGGGCGGTCCGAGCGATGATCAGAACCGAAAACCTGACGCTGCATTATGGCGGCAGCCAGATCCTGCACGGCATCTCGATGGAGGCGCGGGCGGGGGAGGTGACTTGCGTGATGGGCACCAACGGGGTCGGCAAGACTTCGCTTTTGAAGGCGCTGGCGGGCACGCATCCGCGTTCTGGCGGACAGGTCTGGCTGGGCAATGAGCCGGTGCCGGTGGTGCCGCCGCAGGCGATGGCGCGGCGTGGGCTGGCCGTGGTGCCGCAGGGGCGGATGATCTTTCCGCTGCTGACCGTGCGCGAGAATATGGAGACCGCCTATGCGCTGCTGCCCCGGGCCGAGCATCGGATCCCGGAGGAGATCTTCGAGCTGTTCCCGATCCTGAAAGACTTCCTCCACCGGCGCGGCGGCGATCTGTCGGGCGGGCAGCAGCAGCAGCTGGCGATTGCCCGCGCGATGATCATGAAGCCCCGCGTGCTGCTGCTGGACGAGCCGACCGAAGGCATCCAGCCCAATATCATCCAGCAGATCGGGCGGGTGATCGAGTATCTGAAGGGCAAGGGCGATATGGCGATCATTCTGGTCGAGCAGTATTTCGACTTTGCCTACGGTCTGGCGGACCGGTTCTATGTCCTCAAACGCGGCGAGGTGGCGCTGGAAGGCGACAAGGCCACGCTGTCGAAAGAGGTGCTGCGGGCGACTGTCTCGGTGTGAGGTGGGGGTGTGTAACACAGGGGGAAGGGTGTAGGGGTCTTTTGTAATCAAGGGCTTGGGGTGCGGGAATTAAGGGATTATTAATTTTTGGGGTGTCCTGCAGGCGCTTGGTAGTGCGGCAGCAGAGCACTGACTCTGGCCGCATGTTGGGTCGGTCAGCGCTGGGTTGATTTTTGGCCAGGCGGAGTCCCGCGTGAGGGACGCTTTGAGCCCCTTAGCAGACAACAACGACTGAGCATCTCCCAACCCGGTCAACAGCCGCATCAGCCCGCCAAAGCCCGCTCAGCCTCGGCCTGCAGCCAGTCTTCAACCGAACGATACTCTCGCAAGACGGTTTCGTGATTTTCCAGATCAATCACAACAATCCGACCATCCCCAGTGATGCAATGAGACCGCTGGAGCGTTTTCCCAGCGTCATCCTTATCTTGATGCGTCCCAACAATCAGGTAATCCTCTGGAAATCCGGCAGGACGGCCCCAACAGTTGGGCACATTGATGTCCCACGGCTGCATTAAACCCCATGGGCCTGAGAGAAGACCAAATACGGCAAACTTTGCAACCCAAAGGCCGTTACACATGCGATACAGATGCCGTATCATGTCTGGGTCAGCGCCCGCACCAAAATCGACGATCTTCTCGATACTTTCCGTAGTTAGCGGGTCATTGATCCCGATCTTGAAAGCGAAATCACCAACCTCGGGCAGGTGCACGGCCACATATCCGTCACGCAATCTTCGCAAGTCTTCGATCTGCCCAAGATACAAAAGTTCGACAATACTCATCTTATCAGCAACCAAACCCCCGCAACCTGACCCCGCCGCTTTATCCCACTCTCTCATTTCAAACCACCCCTGATTGTTCCGCGCCTCTCCTCTCATGGGGAGGGGATGGGCGGCCTTTCCCCCCCAAAGATTGACTCTCAAAGCGCACCAAAGGGCTGGGGATGGCCGGGGCCTGCCGCAGCACCGATTGAGGTCAGCACTTTATGGCTGTCATGTCCGAATGACGTCTGAGCGCATATTGGCGGTGACGATGCGACTGGCCGCCGGACCGGCCATCCGCAGCCCGGGGGGCTAAAGCCCCTGTTAACCGGGCTTGGCGTCCGCTCAATCGACGCAACCCGACCGTCCGCTTTGTCCGCAAAGCAGCCACTCACTCCCCAAACGCAAAAAGCCCCGGATTGCTCCGGGGCCTTTGCTTTGACGTGAGCGTCAGGTCAGTTCGTCGCAGCAGGGGCCGCTTCGCCCTCTGCCGGGGCTTCCATCGCGGGCGAGAGCGAGGCGATGTAGGCCCAGACATCGGCCTTTTCCTTGGCGTTGGCCAGCTTGAAGCTCATCTTGGTGCGGGCGCTGTTGTCATCCAGACGGGCCTTGAGGAACTTTGCGGGATCGGTGACGTATTCGGTAAAGCTCGCCTCATCCCAGGTGAAGCCGGTGGCACCGAGGGCGACCAGCGAGTCGCCGTAGCCGTTGAAATCGGCCTGGGTGCCTGCGGGGCGGCCCGGCAGGCCGTAGAGGTTGGGGCCGGTCTTGGCATTGCGGCCACCCAGCACCTTGCCATCGGCATCGGCGATGACGTGGCAGGTCTGGCATTTGTTGAAGACCTTCTCACCAGCGGCAGCATCCCCGGTCGCATCCTGGGCCATGGCGGGGGCCGCGAGGGCGAGCGAGGCAAAAGTCAGGGCAGTCAAAGCGAGTCTCATGGGATCCTCCCGGATATACTACGGATAAAGACATGGACCTGCCGATGGAAAAGGCAAGTCACGCCCGCGTGCGCGGAGCGGAGTGTCCGGTGCAAACGGGCGATGGCGGGATTAGGCAACGGCATGGGCCAGCGCGCATTGCCGCCAGAGCGAGGCGAGCGCGCTTACCAGATGGTCGATATCAGCGTCGGAATGCAGCGGGCCGGGGGTGATGCGCAGCCGTTCGGTGCCCTTTGGCACGGTTGGGTAGTTGATCGGCTGCACATAGATGCCCCAGTCGTTCATCAGGATATCGCTGATCATCCTGCACTTGACCGGATCGCCGATCATCACCGGGATGATGTGGCTGTCATTGGCCATATGCGGAATGCCCGCAGCATCCAGCCGGGCGCGCAGGCGGGCGACGCGGTGTTGTTGGGCGAGCCGTTCCTGCGACGACTCCTTGAGGTGCTTGATCGAGGCGGTGGCGGCAGCAGCCACAGCCGGGGGCAGGGCGGTGGTAAAGATGAAGCCAGACGAAAAGCTGCGGATGAAATCGACCAGCGGGGCCGAGCCGGTGATGTAGCCGCCGACGCAGCCGTAAGCTTTGCCCAGCGTGCCCTCGATCAGGTCGATGCGGTGGGCGAGGTTTTCACGCTCTGACACGCCGCCGCCACGCGGACCGTACATGCCGACGGCGTGAACCTCGTCGATATAGGACAGCGCGCCATGCGCCTCACACACCTCGATGATCTCGCGGATCGGGGAGATGTCGCCATCCATCGAGTACACGGATTCAAACGCCACGATTTTTGGCCGGTCGCCGACGGCGTGCAGCTTGCGGTCCAGATCGCGCCAGTCGTTGTGCCGCCACAGCACCTTGTCGGCGCGGGAATGGCGGATGCCTTCGATCATGCTTGCGTGGTTCTTTTCATCCGACAGGATCACCGCGCCCGGTATGCGCGCGCCAAGGGTGCCAAGCGCGGCCCAGTTCGACACATAGCCAGAGGTGAACAGCAAGGCCGCCTCTTTGCCATGCAGGTCGGCGAGTTCGGATTCCAGCAGGATGTGGTGGTGATTGGTGCCACCGATGTTGCGGGTGCCGCCCGCGCCGGTGCCGCAGGCGCGCACCGCCTCGACCATCGCGTTCACCACCTTTGGGTTCTGGCCCATGCCCAGATAATCATTGGAACACCAGACGGTGACATCGCGCAGCGCCCCGTCCTTGTGGTTGTCGGCGCGGGGGAAATTGCCGCAGCGGCGTTCCAGATCGGCAAAGACGCGGTAGTTGCCTTCGGCTTTCAGGAGATCCAGATGGCTGGTGAAGAGGGCGTCAAAGTCCATGGGTGTTCTCTTTCAACGTCGCTGGTCGGGAAGGGAGGGGTGATTTGCGCTCTGGCAGCATCCAGCGCCAGAGCTTTTGGTCGGGAAGCGGGATGACCATGAACCAATGCTCCAGCAGGGCGAGCAGGGTCAGGGCGGATAGCAGGGTAAAGCCGATCAGCGCGCCGGGGGGGGCGGCGGTGAGGGCGCGCTCGGTGAAGCAGTAGGAGGCATAGCTGAGCGCGGTGATCGAGACCGGGAACACCGCATTCATCGGCGCGCGGCGGAAGTGGCTGGCCAGATGGGCGAGCGGGCGCGGCAGGAATTCGGTGTGGATGCGCGGGACGCCGAAGAACAGGTTCAGTTTGGCGGAAATACGGGCAAAGAACAGGATGGCAAAGGTCCACAACCCAAAGATGTTGGGCGCATCGTGGGACAGGATCACAAGGGCGCAGAGCAGGGTGATCAGCAGGATTTCGTGCCACAGGATCGTGCCGATGGCGCGCAGGAAGCGGTCTGACAGGGGCGCATCGGGGGGGCATGGCTTTGTGTTCGGCCCGGCAATGATGCCCGACAGAAACGCCAGTTCGACCCAGCCCCAGACCGCGAGGGCGGAGAGAAAGGCGAGGTAGGCGCCTTGCGGGCTGGTGTCGGTCAGCGTTTCGTTCAGGCCGACCACCCCGCCCAGCAACAAGGGCAGGCCCAGCAGAACCGACCACAGATGCGCGTCATGGCCCTGATTGTCGGCCCGGCGCACCCGCCACAGGATGATGCCGGTCGAAAACCACCACAGGAAAAGGGCTGACAGAGCCGCGATCCATGGGTTAGTCATGCTCCATAGGTCAGTCATTCGTGGCCCCCCTGATACCAGAGGGGCCACGCGCGGCGGCGGGACGCGCCCATCCTGCCGCCGCAATCACCGCTGTCGCGGTGATATGATGGTG
Source organism: Pseudotabrizicola alkalilacus (assembly GCF_003443995.1). GTDB lineage: Bacteria > Pseudomonadota > Alphaproteobacteria > Rhodobacterales > Rhodobacteraceae > Pseudotabrizicola > Pseudotabrizicola alkalilacus. The sequence goes on along the minus strand of NZ_QWEY01000006.1, from coordinate 237,381 downwards.
TGCGGTCAATACGCCGGTTCCAGCCGCACCGAAGCGGGCGGAGTCGTGTGCTTGACCGGGATCAGATACAGCGAGGCAAACGCGGTGAGGGCCCGCAGTGTTCCCCAGGCATTGGTCAGCCGACCCTTGATGCCGCCGGTTTTGCGCCCGGCTTCCATATCCAGCATGGCCGCGTTCATGCGGCGCAGGCCGGGGATCCAGCGCGGGTGGTCGATGTCAAGCTCGACCGGGAACACCTGCCGCGCGATGGCGCTGGTCTTGCGGTACACCTCCTGATCATACCAGTCGATGTCGACCCCCAACGCCTCATGGAAATCCTTGCGGGCATGGTCGCGCACCCACATGGTGGAATACACCGCCGTCAGAAAGAACCGGATCCACAGCTTGTTGGCCCAGGTTGTTGTCAGCTTGGGGTCGGTGCGCATCAGCAGGGCAAACGCCTCACCATGACTGAACTCGTCGTTGCACCATTCGCGGAACCATTTGAAAATCGGGTGAAAGCGATGCTCGGGGTGCGCCTCCAGGTGGCGGTAGATCGTGATGTAGCGAGCGTAGCCGATTTTCTCGGACAGGTAGGTGGCATAGTAGATAAACTTTGGTCGGAAATAGGTGTATTTCTTGGCCTTGGTCAGGAAGCCAAGGTTCACCGCCACCCCCGCCTCGCGCAGGGCGTCGTTGATGAAACCGGCATGCCGCGCCTCATCGCGCGCCATGTAGTTGAACAGCTCGCAGATGTCGGGATTGTTGCCGCGGCGTTTCATTTCCTTGTAGAGCACGCAGCCGGAGAATTCGGCGGTGCAGGACGACACCAGAAAGTCGATGAATTCGGCGCGCAGATGCGGCTCCATGCCGGCCCAATCCACGTGATCCCAATCGGCGTTTTTCTTGAAATGGCCCTTGTTGGGGTCGGATTTCATCTGCGCGATCAGCACATCCCATTCGGCGCGCACCGGTGTGACATCAATGCGGTCCATTTCGTCAAAGTCGGTGGTGTAGAAGCGCGGGTTCAGAAGGGTGGTATCGGTCGCCATTGCGGTGGTGTCGAACTTTCCGGCAAGTTCGGCGTGCAGCTCGCCATGCGTGGTGTCATGCGCTTTTTCGGCGTTCACGTCTTTCATACCGTCAACTCCTCTGAGAACGAGAATTCGCACAACTCCATGAAGTCGAGATCGCCGGTCAGTTTGACCCATTGACGCTCGATCCAGGTGGCGCGGGTGATGGTGGCGATGCGGTCCTCAACGATCAGCTCGCCATAGGCGGCCAGCACCGGCGCGCCATGCACCAGCACCTCGTCGCCCGGATGGACGACGGCGCCGTTGTTGAATTTGACATGGGCGTGAAGCGCTTCGAACCGGTGACTGACCTCGACGGTGCAGGGCACCTGCTCCTTTGTTTTGCTGAAGAATGCCATTGTTGTGTTCCCTTATTTGGTTTGGTCGAGCAGCCGTTCGAACGCGGCTTTGTTGTCGCCGCCAAAGGCATAGAGCTCGGCGCTCCAGCCGGTGGCCGGGTCTTCAGCCACAAGGCGGCCGTTGTCATAGCGCACAACCCGCATCGGCGGATTGCCCGCGATCTGGGCCACCAGACGCGCGCGCGCCATGGCAGACTGGATCACGGTGATGAACCCGCCATGCGGCAGATCCATCAGCAGGGTGCCGTCAGCATCGCGGACCACAACCGCCTGTGCTGACTTGCCTTCCAGAACCAGCCACCGCTCTTGTACGGCAGTCGCGGCTGGGGGGACGCCCACATGCGGGCGGTTGGTGAGGACCGACAGGCTGACGATCGCCAGCGTGATCATGGCAAGGGCGAACATCGCCCAAAGCAGCACGCGGGGGATCATCTCGCGCTCGGGCGATTGACGGTCGGCGAGGGTGCGGAGCTGGGCCATCTGCGCGCCCCCTTATTCGGCGGCCATCACGGCACCCGAGAGGGCCATGGTGACAACGGGTTCATTCAGCTTGGCCTGTGCGGCATCGGCCAGCAGCCGGGCCACGTGTCGCGCATCCGCGATGCAGCGGAAGGCCGGTTGCGTGTGTTTGGCAAAGCCCGGACGCAGATGCGGCCAGAGCACCGCGAAAGACAGCCGCATGCCTTTGGTGATTTCCAGCGCGATGGTGCCGGTGCCGCCGGGTTTCAGGTCAAGCCGGGCGGTGGCGATGCGGACAAAGGGGATGGTATAGGTGACCGGCAGCGCCGCCCCGATCCGCAGGATTACGCGGGCGGTGGTGATGGTGTAGATCGAGGCCCGCGCCTGTGCCCAGGCCAGAAGGTAGATCACGCCGTAGCCCGCAACCGCCAGCACCAGATAGGGCAGGCCGGTGGCCAGCATCAGCGCGGTACCGCCATCGGCATAGGCCCCACCGGCGCGCCACAGCACGACGGCCAGCATATACCCGGCGATCCAGTTGATCTTGTAGGCTTCACGCGCAAGCGCCATGGCCTGCGGTTTGCCCTGCCACAGGATATCTTCCCCCTTTGGCAGACCGGCGGGAACGCCGGGCATCAGTTCGAAATCGAAGTCCTTATTATGGTCCGACATCTCAGACCCTCCGTATCTGCGGGTAAGACGGGGCGGCGCGGGCGCGCGCCGCCCCCCTTTTTGATCAGAACCCGTATTTGCGGTTCGTGGCATACATCCAGCCCGAGGCGACATAGGCCGAGATCTTGTCTTCCTCGAGCTTGGTCACCGTGGTCAGCGATCTGGTGGCCGGGATACCGGCGAACTGGTCCGAGGTGATCGCGCGCACGCGCACCCGGTCGGCCCAGATCCGGGCCATGGTCATCGGGATCAGGCGGCGTTCGCCCGAATTCAGCTCGACCTCCAGATAGCGGACCATCTGTTCGGGGGCATCGACCCACATATCCGAGATCCGACCCACCACTTCCAGATCGGCGGCCTGCACCGGCAGGCCACGCGGGTCACGCCCGGCGCTGACGGCAAAGCCATGGGCCTGCGCCATCGGCACGATCTTGGCATGGCCGTGGCCATCCAGTTCCGGCTCGTCGCGGCGCGGAGCCCATGAGGCGGGGCCGACGCCATCGAGCATCGGGTTGCCGGTGGGGGCGTGCGGGAAGCCTTCGGATACGGCGGTGCGGGCAAGCGCCAGATCGGTGCGGCGGTGCGCCGCCTCATTCTCGGCGGAGGGCACGGTTACGCTGCCCTTGCCGTTGGGCAAAAGGAATGTTTTCGGCTTTGGCAGCGGGAAGGGGCCCTGATTGGGCGCGGGCAGACCGTCTTCGGTCTCCAGCGGATAGCCTTCGCGCATGTTTTCGGTTTGCAGGTAATAGATCAGCAGGGCGAAAAAGCCCCAGAACAGCCAGATCGACAGGCTTGCCAGATCGAAATTGCCAAAGAAAGTGACGCCAACCATGGAATGGTCCTCCGCGTTGTCAGGTGGGGAAGTCGGCAAGGGCGAGTTTGCCCCCGTCGGCGTCCGGTTTCGGTGGGGTCAGGATATTGACCTTGACCAAGGGGCCAAGGGCGATAAGCGTTAGAAAAAGCAGTCCGATTTCAAGGTGATAGACGGCGGAATAGCCGATGCTCGCGTCAGTCAGCGCACCCAGTTTTCCGGCGCTGGCCAGATGGCCGACCACATCGCGCAGGGTGCCGCCGATCAGGATCGCCAGCCCCGCCGCCGTGGCCTGCGCCGCCCCCCATGCGCCAAGCGCCAGACCCGCGCCCGCCAGCCCGCGCGCAGGCATGGTCATCGCAGCGGTGAGGGTGGAGATGCCAAAAAGCCCGCCGCCAAAGCCGATGCCGAAAGCGCCGGTGTAAAAGATCAGCGTGCTGTCGAGCGGGGCAGCAAAGATCACGCAGGAAAACGCGGCAATCCCGGCCAGAATGCCGCGCGCGGCCATGCGGTACGGGTCCAGCCCCCGCGTCAGCCAGCGCGCCGCGAGTAAAAAGCCGATCAGCGCGCCCCCCGCCCACGCGGCCGTCAGCAGCGTGGTGGCCCCGACCGACAGGCCCAGGATCTCCCCGCCATACGGCTCCAGCAGCACATCCTGCATCTGAAACGCCAGCGTGCCCAGCATCACCACCGCCAGCAACCGCCCCGCCGTGCCGCCCGCCATCAGATCGCGCCAGGCATCGCGGAACTGTGGGCGCGGTTCCTCGCGCTGCGCGCGGGTCATGGGGCTGACCTTTTCCTGCTTCCACAGCGCGATGATGTTCAGGACCAGCGTCGCCGCCCCGCAGCCCTGCACCACGCGGACCAGCGTGATCGGGTCATAGTCGCGCAACAGGTAACCGACGATCACCGCCGACACGCCCATGCCAAGCAGGAACATGATATACAAAAGCGCCACCACGCGTGGCCGGGTCTCATCACTCGCGCGGTCGGCAGCGAGGGCCAGACCGGCGGTCTGGGTCATGTGCATGCCCAGCCCGGTCATCAGAAAGGCCAGCGCCGCCAGCACCTCACCCGCCCAAGGTGGCCCAAGATACTGGTCGCCCGACAGCACGATCAGCGCGAACGGCATCACCGCAAGGCCACCCATCTGCCACAGGCTGCCGAACCACAGGTAAGGCACCCGCTTCCAGCCGATCGCGCTTCGGTGGGTGTCCGAGCGATGGCCCAGAAACGCGCGGAACGGGGCGACCAGCACCGGAATGGCGATCATCAGCGCCACCAGCATGGCCGGAATTGACAGCTCGACAATCATCACCCGGTTCAGCGTGCCCAGGAGCAGGACCGTCGCCATCCCGACCGAGATCTGGAACAGCGAGAGCCGCAGCAACTGCCCCATCGGCAGGCCCTCGGAGGCGGCATCGGCAAAGGGCATCCACGCCCCGCCCAGTTTCGCGATGTCCTTCTTGCGCAGGATCATGGCCGGTACTCCAGACAGTCGCTGATGTAGAACCCGCTGCTGATCCGCCCCACGCGGCCAAGACCTTGCCCGGTGGATTTCGACAGCGTGTCAAAGGCATGCGGGATCATGGTGGGCGAGCGGTCAGCGCGCGGGAACAGCTTGCCCAGCGTGAAAAACGCCATCAGGAACGGCGTGCGCGGGGCGACTGTAAACACCAGATTGCCGCTGGCGCGTTCTGCCAGCCGGTGCAAAATCGCCGTAATGTCGGCGGCATGATAGTAAATCAGGCTGTCCATCGCGATCACATGGTCAAACCGGCCATGGGCGGCATCGGTCATGTCGCCAGCGGCAAAGGTCACTTGACCGGCAAAACGCGCTTCCAGCTGGCCTTGCGCGATCGCGATCAGCTGGGGCGAGATATCCACCGCCACCACCTCGGCCCCGCGCCGGGCCAGCTCTGCCGTCATCAGCCCGGTGCCGCAGCCCGCATCCAGAATGCGCGCGCCGGTCAGATCGGCGGGCAATTGCGCCAGCATCATCGCCCGCATCGCATCGCGCCCCTGACGCACGGTCTGCCGGATCCGGCTGACCGGCGCGTCAGAGCACAGGCGCTCCCACACCTTGGTGGCGGTGCGGTCGAAGTAGTGCTCGACCCGGTCGCGGGTGGTGGCATAGTCGGTCATGATCAGTCAAACCCCAGCAGCTCGAAAATCTCGCGGTCGGGCAGCGGGTCGGGGGTGGAGCCGGGCAGCTGCACCGAGCGCCACAGCGTATCGGCCAGCTTCATGTATTCGGCCCGCGCCATCACCACGTCTTCGGCATCGTCCATCTCGAACAGGGTCTTTTTCTTCAGTCGCGAGCGGCGGATGGCGTCGATATCGGGCATATGCGCCAGCCGGTTGAAACCGACACGGGCACAGTAGCGGTCAACCTCATCGGTCTCGCGTGAGCGGTTGGCGACGCAGCCCGCAAGCTGCACCTTGTAATTGCTGGATTTCGCCTGCACGGCGGCGATGATCCGGTTCATCGCATAGATGCTGTCGAAATCATTGGCGGTGACGATCACCGCGCGGTCGGCGTGTTGCAAGGGTGCTGCAAAGCCGCCGCAGACCACATCGCCCAGTACGTCAAAGATCACGATGTCGGTGTCTTCCAGCAGGTGATGCTGTTTCAGAAGCTTGACCGTCTGGCCCACGACATAGCCGCCGCAGCCGGTGCCCGCAGGCGGGCCACCCGCCTCCACACATTTCACCCCGTTGAATCCGATGGCGACATAATCCTCGGGGCGCAGTTCTTCGGCGTGAAAGTCCACCTCTTTCAGAATGTCGATCACGGTCGATTGCAGCCGCCCGGTCAGGGTAAAGGTGCTGTCATGCTTGGGGTCACAGCCGATCTGCAACACCCGCTTGCCCATCATCGAAAACGCGGCCGACAGGTTCGAGCTGGTGGTCGATTTCCCGATCCCGCCCTTGCCATAGACCGAGAACACCTTGGCCCCCTCGATCTTCACAGCGGCATCCTGATGCACTTGCACCGATCCGTCGCCGTCCAGGCCTCTCAGGTTTGGTATCTCATCACGCGGGCTCATTGTCCGCTCCTTTCCAGAGGCGGGCGCGCCTCCATTTTCTGTCTGCAAATATCCCGGGTAGCTCGTTGGTTTCGCCATTGGTTCGAGAAACCAATTAGCTGGGGGCAGAGCCCCGGTCCGAAAGCGAAGTTCAGGGGCCACATCGTCATTCTGCTGCGATCCCTTCCAGTCGGTCTTCCATCTCATCCGCCGCCCGCTGCAGCGCGGCCAGAGTTTCGGCGTCGGGTTGCCAGTAGTTGCGGTCCGACGCTTCCAGCAGGCGCTGTGCCATGCGGTTGCTGGCTTCGGGATTCAGGCCCGCCAGCCGCTTGCGCATCGCCTCGTCCAGCACAAAGGTTTCGGACAGGCGCTGATAAACCCAAGGGTCGACCTGCGCCGTTGTCGCTGACCAGCCCATCGTATTGGTCACATGCGCCTCGATCTGGCGCACGCCTTCGGCCCCGTGGCGCAGCAGGCCTTCGTAAAACTTGGGGTTCAGGCTGCGCGACCGGGTTTCCAGCGCGATCTGGTCGCGCAATGTGCGCACGGTGCCCGCGCCACGGGTCTGGTCGCCGATGAACACCGGGGTTTCCGCTCCACCGCGCGCGCGTTTCACCGCGCGGGCGATGCCGCCCAGCGTGTCGAAGTAATGGTCTACGCTCGTGACGCCCAGTTCGACCGATTCCAGGTTCTGATAGGCCAGATCGACATCTTTCAGCGCCTTTTGCAGCAGCGTGCCGTTCTGCACCGGCTTGCCGGTGCGGCCATAGGCAAAGCTCTTGCGCGCCTCGTAAGCGTCGGCCAGCTCATCCTCGGCTCCGAATGCCGACGAGCCCACCAACACATTGACGTTCGATCCGTAAGCGCCCTCGGCATTGGAAAACACCCGCAGGGCCGCCACGTCCATCTCGACGCCCATTTCCTGCGCATAAACAAGCGCATGGGCGCGGATAAAGTTCTGCGACAGCGGTTCCTCGGCAGTGGCGGCCTTGTACGCCGCCTCGGCCAGCATCCGGGTCTGCAAGGGCAAGAGGTCGCGGAAGATGCCTGACAGGGTCATCACCACGTCAATCCGGGGCCGCCCCAGCTCGGCCAGCGGGATCAGATCGGCGCCACACAGCCGCCCGTAATGGTCAAACCGGGGCCGTGCGCCCATCAGGGCGAGGGCCTGCGCAATCGGGCCGCCATCGGATTTGATGTTGTCGCTGCCCCACAGCACCAGCGCCACGGTGCGCGGCAGCCGCTCTGCCGCCGCCAGCAGCCGCTCGGCCTGTGCAGCACCATCCTGCATGGCAAAGGCGGTCGGCATCCGGAACGGGTCAAAGGCATGGATATTGCGCCCCGTCGGCAGGATTTCCGGCGCGCGGATCAGATCGCCGCCCGGCACCGGGGGGGTGAACCGCCCCGACAGCGCGCGCAGCAGGGCCGGGATCTCATGCTCTTCGCGCAGCAGGCGGTCGGCTGCTGCCTTGTCGGCGGTGTCGGGCATCAGGTCCAGCATGGCGGCACGGGCGGCATCGGTCATCTTGCGGCCCACAACGTGAAAGCCATCGGTGATCAAAGCGCCTTCGGTCTCCAGCAGCCTGATCCACAGCGTATCGAGATCGCTCGCGTCCAGATCCACCGCACGGGCCTGTTCGCGCACCAGATCGGCCAGCTCCAGCCGCTCCGGCGCGTCCATCGGCAGGGCACGCAGCCGGGTCAGCGTGTCTTTCACATCGGCCAGCCCCTTGTACAGGCCCGATTGCGCCAGGGGGGGCGTCAGATGGGTGATGGTGATCGCGTTCGAGCGGCGTTTCGCAAGGGTCGCCTCAGAGGGGTTGTTGGCGGCATAGAGGTAGACATTGGGCAGATTGCCGATCAGCCGGTCGGGCCAGCAGGTTTCTGACAGGCCTGCCTGTTTGCCCGGCATGAATTCCAGCGCGCCGTGCATGCCGAAATGCAGCAGCACATCAGCGCGGAAGTCTTCGCGCATCCAGCGGTAAAAGGTGGTGAAGGCATGGGTGGGCGCAAAGCCCTTTTCGAACAAGAGCCGCATCGGGTCGCCTTCATAGCCAAACACCGGCTGCAGGCCCACGAACACATTGCCCATCTCGCGGCCCAGCACGAACACGCCCCGGCCATCGGTCTGGATGCGACCGGGGGCCGGGCCCCAGGCGGCCTCGACATCGCGCAGCCAGCGGGTTTTTGCGACGACTTCGGCGGCGGGCACAATCGCCGCCACGTTGGCGGGCTGGCCATACATCCGCGCCGATCCGCCCAGAACGGCCTCGCGCAGATCCTCCACGCTTGCGGGCGGGTCCACCCGGTAGCCTGCGGCGTGCATGGCGTGCAGCATGTTGTGCAGCGACTCGAACACCGACAGATAGGCTGCCGTGCCCGCCGCCCCGGCATTGGGCGGAAAGCCGTAAAGCACGATGGCGACGCGGCGGGTGGCCACATCGGACCGGCGCAGATGCGCCAGACGCGCCACCTTGTCGGCCAATGCGCTGATCCGCTCAAAGCAGGGGGCCATGGCGCGGGTTGCCAGCGCTTCGGCGCTTTGCGGCTGGCAGTTCTGCGCGCAGCCGGTGCAGCCGTTCAGGTCATGCCGCCCGGCAAAGACGGTGGGGTTGGTCGCGCCGTCAATCTCGGGCAGGGCGATCAGCATGGTGGTTTCCACCGGGCCAAGCCCGCCGCCTGATGCGCCCCATTGGCCCAGCGTCTGAAATTCCAGCGGATGCGCGGCGATATAGGGCACATCCAGCGCCTGCAGCGCCGCCACCGCCGCCGGGCTGTCATTATAGGCCGGGCCGCCGACCAGGCTGAACCCGGTCAGACTGACCAGAGCATCGACCGTCGCACCGGGAGGCCCGGAGAAAAACGCCTCCATCGCCGGACGACCATCCAGACCCCCGGCAAAAGCGGGCAGCACGGCGATGCCCTTGGCCTCGAATGCTGCAATCACCGCATCATAATGCGCGGTGTCGCCCGCCAGAATATAACTGCGCAACATCAGCATGCCGACCGTTGCCACCGCGCCCTCGGGCCGGGGGATGGCGCTTGCGTCAGTGGTGATGCGATGGGGCAAGCTGGGGTGGTAAAGGCCGACATCGGGGTAGTCGATCGGGGCCGCCGCCTTGATCTTTGCCCAGTCGCGCTTGCCGGAATAGCGGCTGACCAGAAAGCGCACCATCGCCTCCAGATTGTCATCCGAGCCGCCCAGCCAGTACTGCATGGCCAGAAACCACGCCCGCAGATCCTGCGCCTTGCCGGGAAAGTATTTCAGGATCTTCGGCAGCCGCCGCAGCATCGCCATCTGCTTCTGGCCGGAGCCGCCAGAGGGCGCCTTGCTGCCGCGCAGCTTTTTCAGCAGCGCCATCGGGCCCGAGGCCTCGACGCTCATGTCCAGATCGCCCATCCGGGTCAGCTTGACCACCGACGGGTCGGCGATGACCCCGACAAAGGCATCACACCGGCTCCGTGCGGCCTGCAACTCGGGCAGGATGGCGGCAATGTGCTCTTCGATGAACAACAGGTTTGCCACCACAAAGTCAGCGCTGTTCACTGCCGCTTTGGCCGCCGCGAGGGCCTGCGGATTTTCCGCCCATTCGGCGGCAGCATGGACCGAAACCTCGATCCCAGGGAAATCATGTGCCAGCCGTGGCGCGATCCGTGCCGCCGGGCCTGCCGCATGGGCATCCAGCGTGACGATCACGAAACGGTAAACCCCGTCGCCTTGCAGCGCAGTCATCTCCGGCGATGGGAAGCGGTCATCGCGCATAATGGGCCTTTGCCTCATACAGGGTTTCAACGGAAATTTCGGCCACGCCCTGCTCAGACGCATAGGCCTCGGTGTTGCGCTTTGCCTTGCCGCGCACAAAGAACGGGATCTTTTTCAGCTCGCGCTCGGCCAATGCCTGCCAGACCGGACTGGCTGGGAGGGGCGGGGCTTCTGCCTCCATTTTCTGTCCTGAAATATCCCGGGGGGAGGCGAAGCCGGGGGGCAGAGCCCCCCTAGCCGCATCCGCCAGCGGCGCATCCTCCGCCATCTCGCGCAGATCGGCCTTGCCGCCGTGATGGCTGGGGCCGGCATCGGAGTGAAATTCGAAATCCTCGCGGAACATGGTCAGCAGATGCTCTTCCAGTCCCATAACCAGTGGGTGAATCCAGGTGTCGAAGATCACATTCGCGCCTTCAAACCCCATCTGCGGGCTGTAGCGCGCCGGAAAGTCCTGCACATGCACCGGCGACGAGATCACGGCGCAGGGGATGCCGAGGCGTTTGCCGATATGGCGTTCCTGCTGGGTGCCGAGGATCAGTTCGGGCGCGGCGGCGGCAATGGCGTCTTCGACCTCCAGATAGTCATCGCTGATCAGCGCCTCCAGCCCATAAGCCTTGGCGGCGGCGCGCATCGGGCGGGCGAATTCGCGGTTGTAGCAGCCCATGCCGACCACCTCGAAGCCGATTTCGGTGGCGGCGATGCGGGCGGCGGCGATGACATGGGTGGCATCGCCGAACAGGAACACGCGCTTGCCGGTGAGGTAGGTGGAGTCGACGCTTGCCGACCACCAGGGCAGGCGCAGGGCGGATTCATCGACCTGGGGCGACAGACCGGTGAGCGCGGCGACCTCGTGCAGGAAATCACGGGTGGCCCCGACGCCGATGGGGACGCATTTGGTGTATGGCTGGACGCAGGCGCGTTCCAGCCAGCGGGCGGCGGATTCGCCGGTTTCGGGGTACAAAAGCACGTTGAAATGCGCCTGACCCATGCGGGCGATGTCGGCGGGGGAGGCGCCCAAGGGCGCGGCCACATTCACCGAAATGCCCATCAGGCCCAAAAGCTTGGTGATCTCGGCCACATCATCGCGGTGCCGGAACCCAAGCGCGGTGGCGCCAAGGATGTTGCAGGTGATCTGTTCCGTGCGCGGCATCGGCTTTGCGAGGGCGCGGCACAGTTGATGAAAGGTCTCATCCGCGCCGAAGTTTTCCTTGCGCTGGTAGCTGGGCAGATCCAGCGGGATCACCGGGCAGGGCAGGTCCAGCGCACCGGCCAGACCGCCGGGATCATCCTGGATCAGCTCGGCGGTGCAGCTTGCCCCGACGATCATCGCCTGCGGCGTGAAGCGGGCATAGGCGTCGCGCGCGGCATCCTTGAACAGGTTGGCGGTATCGGCCCCCAGATCACGGGCCTGAAAGGTGGTGTAGGTGACCGGCGGGCGGTGATTGCGCCGCTCGATCATCGTGAACAACAGGTCGGCATAGGTGTCGCCCTGCGGCGCGTGCAGCACATAGTGCAAACCGGTCATGCCGGTGGCGACGCGCATCGCGCCGACATGGGGCGGGCCCTCATAGGTCCAGAGCGTGAGCTTCATGGCTGACCCCCGGGGCTCTGCCCCGGACCCCGGGATATTTCAGGACGGAAAATGGGGGCGGTCAGCAGGGCCTTGCGGCGCAGCGGGCGGCTGAACAGGGCGGCGAGGTCGCCCGCCTGTTCGTAGAAATGGACGGGCGTGAACACCAGCTCGATGGCCCATTTGGTGGTATGGCCTTTTGCCTCCAGCGGATTGGCGAGGCCGAGGCCGCAGACGGTGAGGTCGGGGCGTGCCGCGTGCTGGCGGTCGAGCTGGCGGTCGACATCCTGCCCCTCGGAGATGACCGGGCCTTCGGGCAGCAGGTCAAGATCGGGGCCGGTGATGGCGGCGTGCAGGAAGGGGGTGCCGACTTCGAGCGGGGTCATGCCGCATTCACGGGCGAGAAAGCGCGCGAGCGGGATTTCCAGCTGGCTGTCGGGGAAGAAGAACACCGATTTGCCGTTCAGCGTTTCGGCATGGGCGGCAACGGCTTTGGCGGCGCGGGCGCGGGGGGCGGCGGTGACGGCGTCGAAATGGGCTCTGGAGATGCCGAATTCCTGCGCCACCGCCCAGAGCCAGAGCGTGGTGCCCTCTTCGCCGAAGGGGAAGGCGGCGGGCAGATGTCTGGCCCCGCGCCGGATCAGGGCGGCATGGGTGTCGCCGAGGAAGGGTTGCACCAGCGCAAACACGGTTTCAGGCCCGACAGCAGGCAGATCGGTGGCGCGGCGGGCAGGCAGCATGCGGACCGGGCCGATGCCAAGCTGCGCCAGCAGCGAAAGGCACTGATCCTCAACCACATCGGGCAGCGCGCCGACCACGAGGAGGTCGCGCGCCTTGGTTGCGGCCAGTGTGGGCACCATGGCGGCGAGGCAGGCATCTTCGCCTTGGGTAAAGGTGGTCTCGATGCCGGAGCCGGAGTAATTGTAGACCGGCACATGCGGCGCGTGCAGCGTGGTTAGCCGCTCGGCGGCGCGGGCGAGATCCAGCTTGATCACCTCGGACGGGCAGGAGCCGACGAGGAACAGTTGCTTGATGTCGGGACGGCGGGTCAGCAGGCGGGCCACTTCACGGTCGAGTTCGGTATTGGCATCAGCCAGACCGGCAAGGTCTTTTTCTTCCAGTATGGCGGTGCCAAAGCGGGGTTCGGCAAAGATCATCACGCCGGCGGCGGATTGCAAAAGGTGGGCGCAGGTGCGCGAGCCGACCACCAGAAAGAACGCATCCTGCATCTTGCGGTGCAGCCAGATGATTCCGGTCAACCCGCAGAACACCTCACGCTGGCCGCGCTCTTTGAGCACGGGGGTGTCGCGGCAGCCGCGGGCGGGGGAATCAAGGCTCATGCGGTCACCCCCTTGGCATCAGGGGCGGGTGCTGCTGCCCCGGCATCAAGGCGGGCCTGCCGCAGTTTCCACAGGAACTGTCCGGCGTTGATGACATAGGTGACATAGGCGGCAAGGGCGACGGTCATCTGTGCCGCCGGATCGAGCGCGCCGGTGATCAGCCCGTAAAGGTAGAACGTATGCAGCGCGATGACGGCAAAGCTGACCACATCTTCCCAAAAGAACGCCGGGGCAAAGAGATACTGGCCAAACACCACCTTTTCCCAGATCGCCCCCGTCACCATGATCAGATACAGCAATGCGGTCTTGACCAGAATCGAGACCGTGGCGGCGGTGTAGCCATCGCCGGTCCAGAGGAATCGCAGCACCAGCGCCAGCGACACCCCGAAGGCGAGGAACTGCAACGGGGCAAGAATGCCCTGCACCAGCGTCCATTTTGTGGCATCGCGGCGGGCGCGTTCAGCCTTTGTGTAAAGCTGCCTGCGCGCTGCTGGCCGGTCTGGCGAATATGATGGCTTTGGCTGCATGTGCCGCGGCCCCTCCCTTGGTCTGTGGCACTTACAGGTTAGACGCGAGCGTGAAAGTGTCAACATAAACTTACAGTATTGCGGGCGAAGTGCGCGCGACCTGTCAGGTGTATATGTCAGTCATCTGGGCTCATGATTGACGGGTTTGTGCTACCTGTTCAAAAGATTGCGGGTGGCTTGCTGGTTTTGACCTATCTGCCATGTGTCAATTTGATTTGACAATATAAGGTCACTGAGTGACAGTCGGGGCCAGGAGCGCATTGTTTTCGGAAAAATCCTGTGCGGTTCTGCCGGTCGTCCGGTCCGGCTGTTGAGGCGGACCGGCAAGATGGTTTCGGAGCCAGGGATGCAGGATGGCAACTTTTCGGTCGATGGGCTGCGCGGATTGAGCGGTGTGGGTATTACCCGGCTTGCGACCGATGCGATGGCCAGAATCGCGGCGCGCGACAGTGCGGCCTGTGCCACGCTGAAAGAGCCGGTGGTGGCGGCCATGATGGCGGCGGCCCGGTCTCGTGATCCCGGCGTGATGAACCGGCTCTGGTCCGATTTCAGGCGGTCAAAAATCTCTGACCGGATGCTGGCCGATCACTATATCCCCGAAGTGGCCCGCAGGCTGGGGCGCAGATGGGAAGATGACACTGCCTCGTTTGCCGAGGTGAGCATCGGGTCGGCCCGGCTGCAGACCTTGCTGCATGAGGTGAGCAAGGGCTGGGTGGCTGGTGGTACGGCAATACCGGGGGCTGCGACGGTGCTGATGATCGTGCCGCCGGGCGAGCAGCATACGCTGGGCGCGGTGGTGGCGACGGGATGGTTGCGGCGCAACGGGGTATCGGTCTGCCTGCGGATTGCGCCCACACAGGCAGAACTTGCGGCAATTCTGGCGCAACGGCGTTTTGACGGTGCAATGATTTCGGTTGCCTGTCACGAAAAGCTTGAAACTTGCACCGGCTTGGTGAAAACCCTGAAGGAAGACCCTTCGGCCGGACTGCGCATCGCCTTGGGAGGGGCGATACTGGAACTGGAACGGGGGGAGGACGTTGCGGCTGTGTCAGGGGCGGATATCGTGACCAACGATCTGCCAAAAGCGGTGGAGGCTCTGGGCCTGACCGCCAGGCGGACCCTGATGGCAGTATAACTCAAAGCGCGCCGGCTGGTGTGCAGGAAAAGAACGGATAGTCAGGTGACTACGGATGGACGGCACCTTTTGAACGGTGGAAAGCTTCCGCTGATTGCGCCCGAACTGTTGGGCGAGATCATTGCCTCTGCCGGTGATCTTGCGCTTTTGATCTCCCCCTCTCACAAGGTTGTTTCGGTTCTGGTGAACCCGGCGCAGGGTATTCAGGCGCGGGTTGCGGATTGGGAAGGCGTTTCGCTGCAATCGATTCTGGCTGCCGAAAGCTGGCGCAAGCTGGAGGCGCGGCTGGCCGATCTGGGCAACCGGCGCACCCCGGCGGTGATCGAGCTGAACCATGCCGACCGGACCGCCTGGGAATTTCCGGTGCGTTACAGTCTGCACAGGATCGGGTCCGACGACTCGGTGCTGATGATCGGCCGTGATCTGCGCCCGATTGCCGAGGTGCAGCAACAGCTGATTTCTGCGCAGCTGGCGCTGGAGCGGGATTATGAGGCGCAGCGTGAGGCGGACACCCGCTACCGCGTGCTGATGGAGGTGGGGCGCGACCCGATTGTCATCGTCTCGATGTCCACCGGGCGGATCACCGATCTGAACCCGGCAGCGGCGACCCTGCTGGGCGGCAGCCGGGCCGATATGATCGGAGCTGCCATCGCACAAGAGTTTGAGGGCCGGCGTCGGGGCGAGTTTCTGGAAAGCATGGCCAATCTGGCCGTTGCCGAAAGTGCCGGGCCAATCGAATTATCGGCGCGCCGGTCGCAAAAGCGGCTTCTGGTGACGCCGACGATGTTCCGCGCTGCGGGTGAGCGGTTGTTGATGTGCCAGCTCGACCATGCCGATACGGTGACGCCGCAGGGCGATGACCTGACCGGCAATCTGGCGCGGCTGTATCAGGATGGCGTTGACGGGATCGTGTTTACCGATGCCGATGGCATCATCGTATCGGCCAATGAGGCGTTTCTGAACCTGACCGACAGCGCCAATACCGCCTCGGTCCGGGGCCGGTCGCTGGCTGATTATCTGGCGCGCGGCGCGGTCGATCTGCGGGTGCTGATGGATAACGTCAAGCGCACCGGGCAGTTGCGGCTCTATGCGACCCGGCTGACCACCGATTTCTCGGGGCAGACGGCGGTAGAGCTGTCGGCCAGCTGGCTGAATGACCGCCCCAATCCGGTTCTGGCGCTGGTGGTGCGCGATGTCAGCCGGGCGGACAGTTTGCGCCGTCCCGCAGGCGTGCCGAATGAAGAGGGGATGCGCAATGTGATGGAGCTGGTCGGCTCGTCCACCCTGCGCGACATTGTGGCCGAAACCACGGATGTCATCGAGAAAATGTGCATCGAAACCGCGCTGGAGCTGACCCGCAACAACCGGGTGGCGGCGGCCGATATGCTTAGCCTGTCGCGGCAATCGCTGTATGTGAAGCTGCGCAAATACGGGCTGATCAACAAGGACAGCGACTGATACGACGTTCTGTCTCGGCCTGTTTGCTCGGCCGTTCATCTTGGCTGAAATACTCTTTGGGGGTCCGGGGCGGGGCGAAGCGCCCCCCCGGCGGTGGTCTGCAAGAGCCTGACGGTCTACTGATCTGACGCCTTGGGCAGAATGTGTAATGTATAATTTACATTATTTGTGTTTCGACCCCTTGCCCGACTCTCGATTGTCATGTGTAGTTGACATATGACTGTCAGCATCGCCCCCTTTGCCCGTACCACCCCACAGCCCCGCGCCATGCTGGAGCTGATCAAGCCGATTACCTGGTTCCCGCCGGTCTGGGCCTATCTGTGCGGCGCGGTGTCGTCGGGGGCGGCACTGTCGGGGAACTGGGGGATCGTGATCCTTGGCATGGTGCTGGCCGGGCCGGTGGTCTGCGGTATGTCACAGGCGGCGAATGACTGGTGCGACCGGCATGTGGATGCCGTGAACGAGCCGGGCCGCCCGATCCCCTCGGGCCGGATTCCGGGTCGGTGGGGCCTGTATATTGCGCTGGTGATGACGGTGCTGAGCCTCGTCATCGGCTGGCTGCTGGGGCCGTGGGGCTTTGGCGCGACGGTTGCCGGGGTGATCGCCGCCTGGGCCTATTCGGCCGAGCCGGTGCGGCTGAAGCGCTCGGGCTGGTGGGGGCCAGGGCTGGTTGGCCTGTCCTATGAGGGTCTGCCATGGTTCACGGGTGCTGCGGTGCTGCTGTCAGCAGCGCCCCGGTTTGAGGTCGTGATCATCGCACTGCTCTATGCGCTTGGCGCGCATGGCATCATGACACTGAATGATTTCAAGGCGCTGGAAGGCGACCGCCAGCATGGCGTGCGCTCCTTGCCGGTTGTGCTGGGTCCAGAGGTGGCCGCGCGGATCGCCTGCACCACGATGGCGATGGCGCAGGCGGTGGTGATCGCGCTCTTGCTCATCTGGGGCGCGCCCTGGCATGCGGGGGCGGTGATCCTGCTGCTGCTGGCACAGGTGCTGGCGATGCGGCGGCTGTTCCGCGACCCGAAGAAATACGCGCCATGGTACAACGGCACCGGGATTGTGTTCTATGTCTCTGGCATGATGATCGCCGCCTTTGCCCTGCGAAATCTGGGGGGTGCGGGATGAAGCTCAGCTGGCTCCAGATCATCCGCCTTGGCCTTGTGCAGATGTGTCTGGGCGCTGTGGTGGTGTTGACCACCAGCACGCTGAACCGGCTGATGGTGGTCGAGCTGGCCTTGCCCGCGCTGGTGCCGGGGCTGCTGGTGGCGCTGCATTATGGCATCCAGATCACCCGGCCCAACTGGGGGTTCCGGTCGGACACCCGCGGCAACCGGACGCTGTTCATCATCGGTGGCATGGCGGCGCTGTCTGCGGGCGCGTTTCTGGCGGCGGTTGGGGTTGTGATCATCCCGGCGCAGCCTGTGGCCGGGTTGGCGCTGTCGGTCGCGGCCTATGCGCTGATCGGGGTGGGGGTGGGGGCATCCGGCACCTCGCTGCTGGCATTGCTGGCCACCGCCACCGCGCCAGAGCGGCGGGCGGCAGCGGCGACGATCACATGGCTGATGATGATCTTCGGCATTGCCGTCACGGCGGGCACGGTTGGGCATTTCCTCAAGGATTACACCCCGGTCCTGCTGCTGGAAATCGTCGGCATCGTGACCCTTGGCGCAGTGGTGCTGACCACATTGGCGGTCTGGGGCATCGAATCCCACGTGATCGCCGAGCGTGAGGCCGATCCGACCCCGTTTCGGCAAGGCCTGGCGCAGATCTGGGCCGAGCCGCAGTCGCGCGCCTTTACGCTGTTCGTGTTCCTGTCGATGACCGCTTATTTCATGCAGGAGCTGATTCTGGAGCCCTATGCCGGCCTCGTCTTCGGTTACGGCGTCGGGCAAAGCACCCAGTTGTCGGGCGCGCAGAATGGCGGGGTGTTCCTTGGCATGCTGGCAGTCGGCATTGCCGCCACCGGCCTGCGGATCGGCACGCTGCGGCACTGGGTGGTGGCGGGCTGTGTCGGATCGGCGGTCGCCCTGGCGGGGATTGCGGGTCTGGGGCAGACCGGCATCGGCCTGCTGGTGCCTGCGGTGATCGCTCTGGGCTTTTTCAACGGCATGTTCGCGGTGGCGGCCATCGGCTCGATGATGGCGCTTGCCGGGCAGGGGCGCGGCGCGCGCGAAGGCACGCGCATGGGCCTGTGGGGCGCGGCGCAAGCGCTTGCCGCCGGGTTCGGCGGCTTGCTGGGCGCGGCGAGTGTTGATCTGTTCCGACTGTGGTTGCCTGCCAATACTGCCTTTGGCCTGGTGTTTCTGGCCGAGGCGGGTCTGTTTCTGATCGCCGCCCTGATCGCCCTGCGTGTGATTGATGCGACCAAAGGGGGGCGCGACGCGCGGCCCCCTGCCATAGCCATTCCGGGAGAGTGACCATGCAGTATGATGTGTTTGTCGTCGGCGGCGGGCCTTCGGGCGCGACCGCTGCCGAAGATCTGGCGCGGGCGGGATACCGGGTGGCGATGCTGGATCGGGCCGGGCGGATCAAGCCTTGCGGTGGCGCGATCCCGCCGCGTGCGATCCGCGATTTCGACATTCCCGACGCGATGCTTGTGGCAAAAATCCGCACCGCCCGGATGATCAGCCCCACGGGGCGCGCCGTCGATATCCATATCGAGGGCGGCTATGTCGGCATGGTCGACCGGGAAGAGTTCGACGAATTCCTGCGCGACCGCGCCGCGATGAATGGCGCCGACCGGCTGACCGGCACCTTTCTGCGGGTGGAGCGGGATGCGGCCGGAACCCATGTGATCTGGCGCGACAAGGCCAGCGGAGAAGAGCGGCGCAGCCGCACCCGGCTGGTCATCGGGGCCGATGGCGCGCGCTCTGCCGTGGCACGGGCCGAGGTGCCGGGCGGTGACAAGATTCCTTACGTCATCGCCTATCATGAGATTATCAAGGCCCCCGAAGGCGGCTTTGCCGCCAATGCCGATTACGACCCGATGCGCTGCGATGTGATCTATGACGGCAAGATCAGCCCGGATTTCTACGGCTGGGTATTCCCGCATGGCAAGCATGCGAGCGTCGGCATGGGGACCGAGGTGGACGGGGTTGACCTGAAGGTGGCCACCGCCGCCTTGCGCGCCATGTCTGGCCTGACCGGCTGTGAGACCATCCGCAAGGAGGGCGCGCCAATTCCGCTCAAGCCCTTGGACCGCTGGGACAATGGCCGCGATGTGGTGCTGGCGGGCGATGCGGCGGGGGTGGTGGCCCCTTCGTCGGGCGAGGGGATTTTCTACGCCATGGCCGGGGGCCGCGTGGCCGCGACGGCGGCGCAGGCGGCACTGCTGTCGGGGCGGGCCAAGGATCTGCGGCTGGCGCGCAAGATGTTCATGCGCGAGCATGGCACGGTGTTCCGGGTCCTGCGCTCGATGCAGGATGCCTATTACCGCAGCGACGACCGGCGCGAGCGTTTTGTCAGCCTGTGCCATGACATTGATGTTCAAAAGCTGACGTTCGAGGCTTATATGAACAAATCTCTGGTCAAGGCGCGGCCGATGGCCCACGTCAAGATCGGGATCAAGAATATGGCGCATCTGTTGGGGTTGGTATCGCCGAAGTGGTCATGAACGCAGAGACAGAAGAACTGATTCCGGCCTGGGTCGATGGCACGCTTGCCCCGGTGGGCAAGCTGGAGGTGCATCAGCGCGGGTTACGGCACAAGGCGGTGTCGGTCTTTGTGACCGATGGTGGTCGCGTGCTGATCCAGCGCCGGGCGCTGTCGAAATATCACACGCCGGGGCTTTGGGCCAACACCTGCTGCACCCATCCGCGCTGGGATGAGGATGCCGCCACCTGTGCCCTGCGCCGCCTGCGCGAAGAGCTGGGGATCACCGGTTTGGTCCCGGCCCTTGCCGACCGGGTGGAATACCGCGCCGATGTCGGCGGCGGTCTGATCGAGCATGAACTGGTCGATATCTTTGTCGCCGAGGCCGGGGCAGGGCTGGTGGTAGCACCTGACCCGGATGAGGTGATGGACACGCGCTGGGTCGAGCTGCACGATCTGTCGGATGAGGTGCGGCACAGCCCGGAGCGCTTTACGCCCTGGCTGAAGATTTACATGACCGAGCACATGGCCCGCATCTTTGGCGCAAGCGTCGGGGTAGGACGCTAACGTCTTTCGGTGCGCCGCCCCCCCACCCCCAGCCCCTCCCCACAAGGGGGAGGGGAGGCGCTTTTACGTAAATTGCCTGCCTGTGTTGCCACCCGACGCGTTGACCATCGGACGCGCCGGTTTTGCCAATCGCCTCCCTCCCCCCTCGTGGGGGAGGGCTGGGGTGGGGGGGGCGCCATCAAATCCGCGCCGCCAGCCAGGGCAGCAGCACCGCTGCCACCTGATCCGCCGCCTCTTCATGCACCAGATGGCCAAAGCCTGCGAGTTCCGCATAGGTCGCATCCGGCATATGCACCACCGCATCGCGCGACACCTTTGGCGGCACCGCCATATCGCGGTCTGACGCGATCAGCAGAACCGGCTCTTGCAGCGAGGGCAGCCGTGCCATCAGCCCGTCCAGCCGCCATTGCGCCATCATCCCCAGCGTGCCGCCGACATGACCCGCATCGCGCACCAGCGTCAGGTATTGCGCCTGCCCCGCCGCATCCAGCGGCGAGCCGGTGCCGGTCAGCAGTTTGTTGACCGTGGCCGGATTGCCCCAGAGCTTTGCCACCGCCGCGCCCACAAAGGGCGTGACCGCCAGCGCGCGCGCCATCAGCGGAAACATCACCCCCGCCGCGCCGTCAAAGGTGCCAAGGGCGGCATTGATGCCGATGATCGCCTGCAGCGGGGTCAGATCGGCCATGCGCAGCGCAATCGCCGCCCCTGCCGAATGGCCGATCACCGCCTGTGGCGCCATGCCTGCGCTTTGGCACAGGCGGGTCAGGTCTTCGGCCATCGCGTCGAGGCCCAAGCGGCGCATGCCGCCCGGGCGGGTGCAGCCCTGACCGGGCAGATCGGGCACGATCACGCGGTAGGTCTCTGACAGCAAAGGGATCAGCGCGCGGAAACTGTGACCCGATCCGCCCGCGCCGTGCAGCAACAGCAGCACAGGCGCATCCTTTGGCCCGGCGTCGATCACCCACCAGTCATGTGGGCTCACGCGGATGTGGCGGGCGTCGGCCCGGTAGGGCCAGTCGGCGGGCAGGCGGGCGCTGTCCATCCGCTACTCCCCCAGGGCCGCAGACAGCACGCCCGACAGCCGCCGCGCATCGGCACGGGGCAGGGCGAGATAGGGCGCATCCATCTGGCGCGCCATCTCGGACAGGCTGGGTTGCGGGCGGTTGGCGGTGTCGATCACCACCGCAGGAAAGCCCGTAGCGCGGATCGCGCGGGCCAGCCGCTGCGCGTCTGCCTCGGCCTGCGCGCGGTTGGCGCTGCCATCCAGTGCGATATTGCCACGCCCGTCGGTCAGAAGCGCAATCGTGGGCGTCAGCCCGCGCGCGCGGGCCTGCGCGGCGGTCGCCATCGCCAGTTGCATACCGGCGGCCAGTGGCGTGCCACCGCCGCCCGGCAAACCGGCAAGGCGGCGCTTGGTCTGCACAAGGCTACGGGTCGGCGGCAGGATCAGTTCGGCCCCGGTGCCCCGGAACGACACCAGCGCCACATGATCGCGGCGGGCATAGGCGGCGGCCAGCAGCAGTTCCACCGCGCCCTTGGCCTCGGCCAGCCGGGCAAAGGCCGATGAGCCGGAGGCATCGACGGCAAAGATCAGCACCCGGTCAGAGGTCTCGACGAAGCGTTTGACGCGGATGTCTGCGGCGCGCACCAGCAGCACCGCAGCGCTTTGCGCCGCTCTGCGACGCAGAGGTTGCCAGGGCGCGGCGGCGCGCAGGGTGGCGACCAGATCAATCCGCGCAGCCGATCCCAGCCTGCCGGGGCGTGACGGCAAGGGGCGACCGCGGCGGTTGCCACTGCGCGCGGCCCCGGTGCCGCTGGCACCCTTGGCGGTGCGGGCGGCACGGCCAGCGGTCAGTTGTGCTAACAGATCAGCGGGCAGGGCGGCGCGGGCCGCTTCCACCAGCATATCCTCGGGGAAGGGCTGGCTTTGGTCTGCGCTGTCTTGCGGGCTGTCGTCGCCCGCATCGGGCGGTGGCGGCTCTGGCTGGTCCTGCGGGGTTGCTTCTGGCAAGGGCAGGGCGCGGTGGCCGTAGATCAGCTCGGCGGCTTGGCGCAGGTCGTCGTCGGTGACTGTGGTGCGCCTTGCCCATGCGGCCAGCGCGCGCGCGGCGGCCATCGCCAGCAAGGGCGCGCGCAATGACGCGATGCCCAGTTCTGCCGCCGCGCGGGTCAGGGCGCTTGCGGCATCGGGCGGCAGGGTTACGGCGGGAAACAGGGCGCGGGCCTCGGCCAAGGCCTTGTGATCCATGGAAATTTCGGCGGTGTCAGACCATGCTATGCCGTCCAGATCCACAAACAGCCCCAGCCGGTCGGTCAGTGCCAGCGGCAGGCCCTCGCCTTCCTCTGCCGCCTCATCCAGCGCGATCAGGCAATGGCCACGGGTGTCCAGCGCATGGGCCAGCCGCGCCGACAGCCCCGGTGGCACGCGTTCGGCCATGGTCAGCACCAACGCCGCAGGCTGGCTCAGCAACCCGCGCGATGTCACAGGGCGGCCGGTGGCCAGCGTGGCGGGCAGATCCAACCCGCCATAAAGCGCGTCATCGGCAAGGCCGGGGTGCAGCCGCACCACCGGCAGCGGCAGCGCGGTCAGCGCCGCCGTCACCCGGTCGCGCACCGCCCCGCTGCGCGCGCGCAGCCACAGGCCCTTGAGCCCCTCAGGGTCGATGGCCAGCAACTGCAGCGCGAGGGTGATCCGGTCCCAGTCCATGAGTGCCTACGGCAAAACCTCATCCACCATGCGCGCCACGCGCACGCCCGACCCCGCCTCATCCAGCGGGTCGCGGCGCAGACGGTGCGACAGCGCCATCACCGCCACCGCCTTCAGATGGGCGCGGGTCACGGTCTGCGCGCGGTCAAACGCCGCCTGCGCGCGGGCAGCGCGCAACAGCGTCAGCTCGCCCCGCAAGCCGTCAGAGCCGAGCGCGATGCACAGCGACGCGCAATCATGCAGCAGGGTGTTGGGCGTGGTCAGCTGCGGCAGCGCCACGCGGGCGGCAAGGATACGGTCGCGCAACGCGCCATCCGCCGCCTGCCAGTCAGGCATGAAGGCGTCATAGCCGGTCTCATAGGCATCACGGCGCAGGATCACCTGCACCCGCGTCTCCACATCGCGGGGGCTGGTCACCTCGACCGACAGGCCAAAGCGGTCGAGCAATTGGGGGCGGAGTTCGCCTTCCTCGGGGTTGCCGGAGCCGACCAGCACAAAGCGCGCGGCGTGGCGGATCGACAGACCCTCGCGTTCCACCACGTTTTCACCGGATTGGGCGACATCGAGCAACAGGTCAACGATGTGATCCTCCAGCAGGTTGACCTCGTCGATATAGAGATACCCGCGATTGGCGCGGGCCAGCAGGCCCGGCTCAAACGCCTTTTCGCCGCGCGTCAGCGCACGTTCGATGTCGAGCGCGCCTACCACGCGGTCTTCGGTCACGCCAAGCGGCAGATCGACCACCGGGGTCGGCTTGCGGATCACTTGCGTGGCGGTGATCTGCGCCCAATCCGGGCACTGGTCGGGGCGGGCAGAGTTGACCGGGCACCCCTCCACCGCCTCGATCTCGGGCAGCAGCGCCGCCAGCGCGCGCACGGCGGTTGATTTGCCGGTGCCCCGGTCGCCGAACACCAGAACGCCGCCGATGCCGGGGTCAATTGCGGTCAGCACCATGGCTTGTTTCATCGCCTCCTGCGCGACGATGGCCGAAAACGGAAACGGCTGGCGCGAGGGGGTGCGCTTGGGCAGGGCGTGGATGTTGGGAGCAGTCTCAGCTTGCATCAGGCGGCGTCCTTTTCCTGTCTCAGCCGGGCCAGCGGATCGCCGCCCTGCCAGCTTCCCGCCGTGCCCAACAGGGCAAAGCGGGCGTAAAGTTCCTCGGCAAACCAGTTGCCATCGCGGACGGCGGCAATCGCCTGCCCGTGCGGGCCGTTGCCGCGCGCGAACCGGGCCATGCTTGCTGCATCGGGCCAGACCGAAAACGTGACCTGATGCAGCAAGGGCACCTCGCCGATGCCGATCTTGAACACCACATTCGGGTCGCTGCCGATGGCGGCGGAAATGTCGGGCACCCGGTTCCAGAACCGCAGCGCGCGGCCGGGGCGGATGGTGGCGCGGGTCAAGGCGATGACGGGGCCGCTGGCAGCGGGGGCGAGGCCGGGCAGGAACGGATTGACCCCCGCCCACGCGCCACGCGCCGAGGTGGGGTCCAGAAACAGGGTCCAGCTTTCTGCCGCGTGACTACGCCAGCGGGCAAAGACCGGGCTGGTCGCCACCGCGTCGCGCGCCGTCGCCTCATCCGGCCAGGTCGCCAGGATCGCCCAGACGCCCCAGTTCGGCTTTGGCGTAAAGCCCTCTCCGGTGCCCGATCCGCACAGCTTCCAGAACAGCGCGCGGCGTTCGCGGCGCAGGGTCAGGCGCGCGGCGGACATCTGGCCGATCACCCAAAGCCGGGGCAGGGCGCCGGAAAAGCGGAACAGGCTGAGGGTGGCTATGGGAATGGATCTGCCCTCCGTCTGGCGTGTATGTAAAGTTAGTCTGACACTAATTTCGTGCAAGAGAAAGCGACAACTCAGAATTTGTGAATGGTAAGGCTGTTGTTGTAAATTAAAATGGACAGTCTATCATCGGCCTTATGCAACATACCCCACGCCCCTGCGCTGCCTTTCCCACCTCTGATCCCACCCGACCGGATCAGGCTATTGTCATCGGTGCAGGCCTTGGTGGTCTGGCCTCGGCCATGCGGCTTGGGGCCAAGGGCTACCGGGTGACGGTGCTCGACCGGCTGGACCGGGCGGGTGGGCGCGGCTCGTCGATCACCAAGGGCGGCCACCGATTCGATCTGGGGCCGACGATTGTGACGGTGCCGCAGGGCCTGCGCGACCTGTGGGCCGCCTGCGGGCGTGATTTCGACGCCGATGTCGCGCTCCGACCGCTGGACCCGTTCTACGAGATCCGCTTTGCCGATGGCGAGACCTTTACCGCCCGGCAGAATGACGCCGCGATCAAGGCTGAGGTGGCACGGATTTCCCCTCGCGACTCAAAGGGCTATGCGCAGTTCCTCAAGGACTCCGAGGCGCGCTATTGGTTCGGCTACGAGGATCTCGGCCGCAAGCCGATGCACCGGCTTTGGGATACGGTAAAGGCGATCCCGAAGTTCGCCATGATGCGGGCCGACAGGTCGGTCTATGCCCATGCAGCCGCCCGCGTCAAAGATGAACACCTGCGCTTTGCGCTGTCGTTCCACCCGCTGTTCATCGGCGGCGATCCGTTCAACGTGACCTCGATGTATATCCTTGTCAGCCATCTGGAAAAGGCGTTCGGGGTGCATTACGCCATGGGCGGGGTGCAGGCGATTGCCGATGCCATGGTGCGGGTGATCGAGGGCCAGGGCGGCACGGTGGTGCAGGGCGCGGAGGTGGATGAAATCACCCTCTCCGCCGGCCGCGCCTCGGGCGTGCGGCTGGTCACGGGTGAAACCCTGCCGGCGGCGGTGGTCGTCTCCAACGCCGATGCGGGGCATACCTATGACCGGCTGCTGCGCAACGCGCCCAAAAAGCGCTGGACCCCGGCAAAGCTGAAGCGCGCGCGCTGGTCGATGGGGCTGTATGTCTGGTATTTCGGCACCAAGGGTACGGCGGGCATGTGGCGCGGTGTGGGCCATCACTCCATCGTCGTCGGCCCGCGTTACCGTGAGCATATCAAGGATATCTTCATTCGCGGTCGGCTGGCGGAGGACATGAGCCTCTATGTGCATCGCCCTTCGGTCACTGATCCGAGCTGCGCGCCCAAGGGGGATGATACGTTCTACGTGCTCTCGCCGGTGCCGCATCTGGGGCATGACACCGGGGTGGACTGGGCGGTCGAGGAAGAGCCCTACCGCGCAAAGATGCTCAAGGTTCTGGAAGAGCGCCTGCTGCCGGGGCTGACCGGGCGGGTGACGGAAAGCCTGACATTCACGCCCGAGACCTTTCGGGACCGCTATCTGTCGCCTTATGGCGCCGGGTTTTCCATCGAGCCGCGCATCCTGCAATCGGCCTGGTTCCGGCCGCATAACATCAGCGAAGAGCTGCCGGGCCTGTATCTGGCCGGGGCGGGGACGCATCCGGGGGCGGGGCTGCCAGGGGTGATCGGCACGGCAGAGGTGTTGGGTCGACTGGTGCCGGATGCGCCGGGCGGGGTCGCACCGGCCGCGTTGCGGATGGCGGCAGAATGATCGCGCCTGACGATATGGCGGCTTGCCGCGCCGCGATCCGCACCGGGTCTTTGTCGTTCCATGCCGCGTCACGGGTGTTGCCCGCGCGGGTGCGCGACCCGGCGCTGGCGCTCTATGCCTTCTGCCGGGTGGCGGATGATGAGGTGGATGAGGGGGCGGACAAGGCCGGGGCGGTCTTGCGGCTGCGCGACCGGCTGGAACTGGTCTATCAGGGACGCCCGCGCGATGGCTATGCCGACCGGGCCTTTGCCGCGGTGGTCGAGGATTTCGAGATGCCGCGCGCGCTGCCCGAGGCTTTGCTGGAGGGGCTGGCCTGGGATGCGATCGGGCGGCGCTATGACACGCTGTCGGGCGTGCTGGACTATTCGGCGCGGGTGGCAGGGGCGGTGGGGGCGATGATGTGCGTGCTGATGCGGGTGCGCGACGCCGATGCCTTGGCGCGGGCCTGCGATCTGGGGCTGGCGATGCAGCTGACCAACATCAGCCGCGACGTGGGTGAGGATGCGCGGGCGGGGCGGGTGTTTCTGCCGCTGGACTGGCTGCGTGCCGAGGGGGTGGCGGTGGAGCGGTTTCTGGCGACGCCTGCGGCCTGCGACGGCGTGCGGCGGGTGACGGCGCGGCTGCTGGGCGAGGCGGAGCGGCTCTATCTGCGGGCCGAGGCCGGGGTGGCGGCGCTGCCGCTGGCCTGTCGTCCGGGGATCTTTGCCGCCCGGCATATCTATGCCGGGATCGGCGGTCAGGTGGCGCGGGCCGGGTTTGATTCGGTCAGCCTGCGGGCGCGGACGGGCAAGGGGCAAAAGCTGGGCTGGCTGATGCTGGCCGGGCTTCGCGCCGCCGCCTCGCCGCTGCTGCCGCGACCGGCGGTGCTGCATGCAAGGCCAGCGGCGGAGGTGGCGTTTCTGGTCGAGGCGGCGGCACGGCAGGGTGCGGCGCGGGGCCGGTCGGAGGCGCTGTTCGAGGTGCTGGCCCAGCTGGAAGCCCGGTCGCGCGGACTGGCGTGATCAGGCAGATGCCCACTGTGTTACAGCCTGGTGTTTCATTTGAAATCAATGGGATGGCAGTGGACCGTTAAGGGATTTTTAAGGTTTTGACTGGGGTGCTGTGTGCAGGCACATACCCTGCGGAACCGGCGCGGCCTGTGCTGCGTTCAGCCTCGAACCAGACCCGTGCGCGACGGTGCCGCGCCTGCGATGGTCTCGCTTTGGCTTGCGCTTTGGTGGGTCTGGTCTAGAAAGAACGGGTCACCGAAAGGGCGGGTTCATGGATTTTGCGTTGTTTTTCACCTATCTGGCGGCCTGCGGGGCTGCGGCGGCGACGGGGGCGATGTTTCAGCCCGGCGACTGGTACAAGGGATTGTCCAAACCCTGGTGGACGCCGAAAGACTGGATGTTTCCGGTCGCCTGGACGGTGCTGTATCTGAGCATGGCCATTGCCGCGATGCGGGTGGCGATGCTGGCAGGGTCTGACGACCGGGTGGGGCAGGCGCTGGCACTCTGGGCGCTGCAGATTGCGCTGAACACGCTGTGGACGCCGGTGTTTTTCGGGCTGCGGCGGATCCGGGCGGGGCTGATCGTGCTTGGCCTGCTGTGGATTGCGGTGGCGGCGACGCTGGCGGCGTTCTGGCAGATTGATCCGGTGGCGGGCTGGCTGTTTGCGCCCTATCTTTTGTGGGTGACGATTGCGGGGGCGCTGAATGCCTCGGTCTGGATGCGCAATCCTGTGGCTGTCCGCGCGGGCTGAGGGTTCGGGAGCGCTCCGCGCGGGAGTATTTTGAAAGCAGCAATGCGGAAGGGGCCTGCCCGGCGGTCAGTCGGGGAAGCTCCAGTTTGCGCGGCGCGGGACGCGGACGGCAAGCATGGGTTTCAATAGCGGCTGGCGAAAGCGGATAAGGTCGAGGGCTTCGTGCACGCCGGTGGTCTGCTCGCCGTTGATACGGGTCTCGACCAACGAGCGGCTGTAGAACGGCGCGTCGAGCATGTTGAGGCGTTGGCGGGGTGTGGTGCCAGCGTCGGCGCGGGTTTCACGTTTGACCTGCCACAGGCTGCGGGCAAAGCGGGTGCAGGGCGGGGCGGTGGTTTCGCGCACAGCACCTGTGGCGTCGATCTCTACCGCGAGGTCGAGGGTGCTGCCATCGCGGCGGGTGGCGTCGTAGATGCACAGCGCCCCGCCCTGCATCGGAAAGCGGCCCCATGTCCAGAAATCGAAATCATCCTCCAGCGCGCGGCTGCCGAAATTGGCGTCGAAATAGCCGTGACCCTGCCACTGGTGGCCTTGGGTCAGGTTGACGGCGATGTGGCAGGTGGGGGCAAAGGGACGCCAGATATGGGCGGCGTCCGGGGTCAGCAGCACCTCGGTCTGCGTGACCGCCTGCGGGGTCAGGATGATCTGGCCGCGCACCGGCGTGACCATGGGCGGCGCGCCCCATTCGTTGATGTCGATGATCAGCTGGCGGCCGGTCCAGTGCAGTTTGCTGGGGCCGACGTTGAGCGTGTCGGCGCTGCGGCGCAAGGCAGAGCGGCCGCGGTCGGTCATGGTAAAGCGGCTGCCGGGGCCGTAGGTGGCGACGTTGATGCAGCAGTGATTTTCGGGGTCGCGGCGGCCCGACCAGCGATACCAGGGCGAGAACACCGAGCCGATGAAGCCGATCACCGAAACGGCGCGCGTGCCGTCGGTGCTGACCCCGTCGATATACCACCAGGCGTAGCCATTTGGGGCGACGTGGACCCGGAAATCCGGTCCTGCCAGATCGCCGCGACCGTGTGCCGGGCGGAGAGGGCTGCCATCGGCACCCCCGCTCCCGGATGCGCCCCGCCGCCCGCCAGCGTGAGGCCCGGCAAGCCGGTCTGCGCGGTCGGGCGTTGGAACGCCGCCAGCATCCCCTCGGGCGAGCGGCCGTAGATCGCGCCCTGTGACCCCGGATACAGGCTGGCCAGATGGCTGGGTGTGGTCAGGGCTGTGGGGTCCGGGTCGGGCGAGAAGCTCAGGCCGAAGGCCTTGAGCCGGGGGAAGGTGCGCTGGCGGCATCGGGGTTCCTCGTCTGGATCGGGCTGAAGGTTTGCGGGGGCATTGAGAATGATTTCGAACCGTTCCAGGCCCTGGGGCGGCGTGGGGGTGCGGTCTTGGGCGCAAAGGTAGAGCGTGGGCTTTTCGGGGGCGCGGCCCTGACCGATGGGCCCGAATTCGGCCTGGGGATCATCGGTGAAAAAGACGTTGTGATGGGTCAGGTCTGCGCCCTGGGCGGTGGCGGCAAAGGCCCAGACATGGGCCGAAAGGCTGCGCGGGGTGGTTCTGCCCTGCGGGATCGCTGTGCGTGCTTCGGGGCCAAGCAGGCCAGCGGTCAGGGCGGCGGGGTCGCCGTTGAAGACGCAGGTGTGACAGGGCAGCAGGTGGCCGCCTTCGGTCTCCACGCCTGAGACACGGCCATTGCGGGTGTGGATGCGGCGGGCGGCGGTGGCGAAGTGGAAGCGGACGCCCATGCTGGCGGCAAGGCGGGCGAGGGCGGCGGCAAGGCTGTGCATCCCGCCCTCGACCGCCCAGACGCCCTGTGCCTCGGCGCGCCAGATCAGGGCGAGCACGCCGGGGGCATGGCGCGGGCGGCCGCCGACGTAAGTGGCGTAGCGGGCGAACAGCTGGATCAGCCGGGGGTCGCGGAAGTGCTGTTTCAGCAGGCTTTCGAGCGACATGCCGGGGAGGAGGGCGGGCCAGAGCCGGGGCCGGGTGGCGGCGGCGCGGGCGATCTGCAACGGGTTCGGTCTGGCGGCGCGCATCATGGGGGCGTCAAAGGCGGTGAGCAGGGATTGGGCCAGCCGGTCAAAGCGGGCGAAGGCGGCGGCCTCCCGCGGGCCGGCAAAGGCGTGGATGGCTGCGATATTCGCCTCGGTGTCGGGGGAGAGGTCGAGCGTGGGGCTGCCCTGCCACCAGTGGCGGGCGAGGATGGGTTGCGGGATCAGGCGGATGTGGTCGTCGAGGCGCTGACCGGCGAGGGCGAACAGCGCGTCAAACTCGCTGCGCATCGTCAGCACGGTGGGGCCGGTGTTGACCGGGCCTGCGGGCGAGGGCAGGGCGCGGGCCTTGCCGCCGGGGATGTCGGCGCGCTCGATCACGGTGACGGCAAGGCCCATGGCCGCGAGCCGGATGGCGGCGGCCAGACCGCCGAAGCCGGCACCGATGATGACCACTGTGTCGTGCTGTTCCATGCCGGACATGATGGCGGAGTCGCTGCGGTTGTCCATAGTGAATGACAATGAAGTGTAAGTTTTAGTTTACACATGTGCTGCACGCTGCCACGATGGCGGGCAGAGGCGTCAGGAAAGGGCGGCAGATGGCACTGGACGGGCGGGTAGAGGCGGCGATGCTGCGGGCGATGGCTTTGGTGCAGTCGGGGGTTGCCCCACCACGGCTTGGGGCGGCGCTGCCCTATGCGGTGTTTCCGGGTGGGGCGCGGATCCGGCCCACCATTTTGTTGTCGGTCGCGCTCGCGTGCGGCGATGACCGGCCCGGGCTGTCGGATGCGGCGGCGGTGGCGCTGGAGCTGATCCATTGCGCCAGCCTTGTGCATGATGACCTGCCCGCGTTTGACGATGCCGATCTGCGGCGCGGCAAGGCGACGGTGCACCGGGCCTTTGGCGAACCGCTGGCGGTGCTGGCGGGCGATTCGTTGATCGTTTTGGCGTTTGAGGTGCTGGCGCGTGCGGGGGGGGATGCGCCGGA
Source organism: Pseudotabrizicola alkalilacus (assembly GCF_003443995.1). GTDB lineage: Bacteria > Pseudomonadota > Alphaproteobacteria > Rhodobacterales > Rhodobacteraceae > Pseudotabrizicola > Pseudotabrizicola alkalilacus. Next base: position 206,135 of record NZ_QWEY01000006.1, on the reverse strand, counting down.
GCGGGCCTTGCGGCTGGTGGCGCATCTGGCGCAGCGCACGGGGATGCCGCATGGCATCTGTGCCGGGCAGGGCTGGGAGAGTGAGACGCAGATTGATCTGGACGCTTATCACCGGGCCAAAACCGGGGCGCTGTTCATTGCCGCCACCCAGATGGGCGCGCTTGCAGCGGGGCAGGATGCCGAGCCGTGGGAGGAATTGGGCGCGCGGATCGGGGCTGCGTTTCAGGTCGCGGATGACCTGAAAGACGCGCTGTTGGGGGCCGAGGATATGGGCAAACCGGCGGGGCAGGATGCGGCGCATGGCCGGCCATCGGCGGTGGCCGCGCTGGGGGTTTCGGGGGCCGTGGCGCATTTGCGCGATATCCTGGGCGGGGCGATAGCCTCGATCCCGGCCTGTCCGGGGGAGGCGATGCTGGCGCAGATGGTGCGCGCCTATGCCGAAAAGATGACCCCGGCGCGGCTGACCGCCGCCAAGGGGTAGCGCATGGCCGATGTGCCGCTGGAGACGCCTGCGCGCGGGCCGGGCTGGCTGACGCGGCTGGCGATGTCGCCACGGGTTCATGCGATTATCGAGCGGATTCCGTGGCTTAGATTGACATCGCGTGCCGAGGGGCGCGCGCTGTTTGATGTGGTGTCGGGCTTTGTGCAATCGCAGGCGCTGCTGGCCCTGGTGGAATTGCGGGTGCTGCACCGGCTGGCCGAAGGGCCTGCGACGGCGGCGGCGCTGGGCCATGCGGCGGGGGTGCCCGAGTCGCGGATGGTGATCTTGTTGCAGGCCGGGGCGGCGCTGAAGCTCGTGCGGCAGGCGCGGGGCCTGTGGCATCTGACCCCGCGCGGCGGCGCGTTTCTGACCGTGCCGGGGCTGGAGGCGATGGTGCGGCACCATGATGTTTTGTACCGCGACCTGTCCGATCCGGTGGCGTTTTTCAGGGGCCAGACTCAGCCGGAGCTGGCCGGGTTCTGGCCCTATGTCTTTGGCGCGGGGGGGGCGGCTGACCCCGCCCTTGCCGCGCGCTACAGCCGGTTGATGAGCGACAGTCAGGCGCTGGTGGCGGCGGATACGCTGCGGCTGGTCAGCCTGCGCGGCACGCGCCATCTGATGGATGTGGGCGGCGGCACCGGGGCGTTTCTGCGCTGCGTGGCGGCGGCCTATCCGGGGCTGCGACTCACGCTGTTTGACCTGCCCGCCGTGGTGGCCGGGGCGGCGGCGCTACCCGGTTTGACCGTGCATCCGGGCAGTTTCCGCGACGATCCGCTGCCGGAGGGTGCGGATATGATCAGCCTGATCCGGGTGCTCTATGACCATTCCGACGACACGGTGGCGGCGCTGCTGGCGGCGGTGCATCGTGCCCTGCCGCCCGGTGGGCGGCTGCTGATTTCCGAGCCGATGTCGGGCGGGGCACGGCCCGACCCGGCAACGGATGTGTATTTCGCGGTTTACACTCTGGCAATGCAGACCGGGCGGACCCGGTCGGCGGCAGAGATTTCGGCGCTGCTGCAGGCCGCAGGCTTTGCCGGTGTCCGGGTTTTGCCGGGCGCGCGTCCCTATGTCACCTCGGCCCTCACTGCCCAAAAGCCTGCGCCGTAAGGCCCGGCAGGGGTGTTTTCAACCGCTGCACAGCTATCTGCCGAAAAAGTGTCCATTTAAATTGACAGATTAGAATGTAAGATTAAACTTACACCTAACGCAAAGACCCCAAGGGATCGCGACTCTGTGATCAAGGGGAGGAGAGGAGACCACGTGAGAACATCTGCCGTCATCCTGTCCGGGCCGCGCGATCTGGGGCTTGCGTCTTTGGGCCTCTGCGCTCCGACGGTCGGGGATCTGGTGGTCGAGGTGTCGCATTCCGGTATTTCGACCGGCACGGAAAAGCTGTTCTGGTGCGGCACAATGCCGCCGTTTCCCGGCATGGGCTATCCGCTGGTGCCCGGCTACGAGTCGTTTGGCGAGGTGGTGGAAGCCGCCCCGGAAAGCGGCTTTCGCGTCGGCGAGCATGTGTTTGTGCCCGGTGCCAATTGCTTTGCAGACAATGTGCGCGGGCTGTTCGGGGGCGCGTCGCGCCATCTGGTGACGCCTGCGGCGCGGGTGGCGCGGCTGGACCGGGGCATGGGCGCCGAGGGTGCGCTGCTGGCGCTGGCCGCAACCGCGCGGCATGCGCTGGCCGGGTTCAACACCGCGCTGCCCGATCTGATCGTGGGGCATGGCACGCTGGGCCGGTTGCTGGCGCGGCTGACCGTGGCGGCCGGGGCCCCTGCGCCGGTGGTTTGGGAGGTGAACCCCGCACGCCGCAGCGGTGCTGTCGGCTATGAGGTGATTGACCCCGCCGAAGATACACGCCGCGATTACAAGGCGATTTACGATGCCAGCGGGGCCACGGGCCTGCTGGACCAACTGGTGACGCGGCTGGCGCGCGGCGGTGAGGTGGTGCTGGCCGGGTTCTACACCGAGCCGGTGAGCTTTGCCTTTCCGCCTGCCTTTATGAAAGAGGCGCGGATCCGGATTGCCAGCGAATGGACCCCGGATGACCTGACTGCCACCCGCGCCCTGATCGAGAGCGGTGCCTTGTCCCTGTCGGGGCTGATCACCCACACCCGCCCGGCATCGGATGCAACAGAGGCCTATAGAACGGCCTTTGAAGACGCATCCTGCCTGAAAATGATTTTAGACTGGAGCGGCCACGCATGACCCTGGATATCCCGAACCTCAAGGATTTTGACGCCCGCCTGCGCGACGAGGCGCATGAAGAGCCCAACCTGGAGATCCCGCAGGGGGAGCCCACCAAGAAGACACAGATCATCGCGATCTATGGCAAGGGTGGCATTGGCAAATCCTTCACGCTGGCCAACCTGTCGCACATGATGGCCGAAATGGGCCAGCGGGTGCTGCTGATCGGCTGCGACCCGAAATCGGATACCACGTCGCTGCTGTTCGGTGGCAAGGCCTGCCCGACGATCATCGAGACCTCGACCCGAAAGAAACTGGCGGGGGAAGAGGTGAAGATCGGCGATGTCTGCTTCAAACGCGGCGGCGTGTTCGCGATGGAACTGGGCGGGCCGGAAGTGGGCCGGGGCTGCGGCGGGCGCGGGATCATCCATGGGTTTGAGCTGCTGGAAAAGCTGGGGTTTCACGACTGGGACTTTGACTATGTGCTGCTGGATTTCCTCGGCGATGTGGTCTGCGGCGGCTTTGGTCTGCCGATCGCGCGGGACATGGCGCAAAAGGTGATCCTGGTCGCGTCGAACGATCTGCAATCGCTGTATGTCGCCAACAATGTCTGCTCTGCGGTGGAGTATTTCCGGCGGCTGGGCGGCAATGTCGGCGTGGCCGGGCTGGTGATCAACAAGGATGACGGCACCGGCGAGGCGGCGGCCTTTGCGGCCGAGGTAAAGATTCCGGTGCTGGCGGCGATCCCGCAAGATGATGATCTGCGCAAGAAATCGGCGAATTATCATATCGTTGGCAGCTATGAAAGCCAGTGGGGACCGATGTTTGCTGATCTGGCGACAGCGGTGGGCCTTGCCCCCCCGGTGCGTCCGGCGCCGCTGACGCAGGACGGGCTGCTGGGCCTGTTCAGCGCCGAACACACCGGCGCGGATTTCGTGCTGACCCCGGCCACCGACGCCGACATGCGCGGCAAATACGCCGGAGTGAAGGTCTCGCTGGAAGTGGTGTATGACAATGTTTGATCTGGAAGCCTTGCGTCAGGTGGAAGAAGCGCTGCGCGCGATGCAGCGCAAGGCGGGGTCGCAATGAGCGGGTTGCGCCATGTCACGCCCGATCAGGCGGCTGTGCCATCGGTGGATGGCTTGGGCTGTCATGCCGGGGCGGATCAGATGGCAGCGGCGGCGCGGGCGGCGGGCAATTCGGACCTGTTGAACCGTTACGCAAAGGATTACCCGCAAGGCCCTCACGACAAACCACAATCCATGTGCCCGGCCTTTGGCTCCCTGCGCGTGGGTTTGCGGATGCGGCGGGTGGCGACGGTGCTGTCGGGGTCCGCCTGCTGTGTCTATGGGCTGACGTTTGTATCTCACTTTTATGGTGCCCGCCGGTCGGTTGGTTATGTGCCCTTCAACTCGGAGACGCTGGTGACCGGCAAGCTCTTCGAGGACATCCGCGACGCCGTGCACGAACTGGCCGACCCCGCGCGCTATGATGCGGTGGTGGTGACAAACCTGTGCGTGCCGACCGCCAGCGGCGTGCCGCTGCGGCTGTTGCCGAATGAAATCAACGGCGTGCGCATTGTGGGCATTGATGTGCCGGGGTTTGGCGTGCCGACCCACGCCGAGGCCAAGGATGTGCTGGCCGGCGCAATGCTGGCCTATGCGCGGGCGGAGATCATGGCGGGGCCGGTGGCTGCCCCGGCGTCGGGCCGGTCTGACCGCCCGACGGTGGCCCTGCTGGGCGAGATGTTCCCGGCCGATCCGATGATGATCGGCGCGATGCTGGCGCCGATGGGGCTGGCGGCGGGGCCGGTGGTGCCGTGCCGGGAATGGCGCGAGCTGTATGCCGCCCTTGATTGCAAGGTCGTGGCGGCGATCCACCCGTTCTACACGGCGGCGATCCGCGAGTTTCAGGCGGCGGGCCGGGCGGTTGTCGGCTCGGGTCCGGTCGGGTTTGATGGCACGATGGACTGGTTGAAGAACATCGGCGAAGCCTATGATGTGGCGTCAGAAAAGATCGTCGCTGCACAGAATGCCTTTGGCGCTGCGATCAAGGCTGCGCTGGCCGCGAACCCGATCCGGGGCCGGATCACGCTGTCGGGTTACGAAGGCTCTGAGCTGCTGGTGGCGCGGCTGCTGATCGAGAGTGGTGCCGAAGTGCCCTATGTCGGCACTGCTTGCGCGCGCAACGAATGGAGTGAGGCGGATCGCGCCTGGCTGGCCGACAAAGGGGTTGCGGTGAAGTTCCGCGCCAGTCTTGAAGATGATTGCGCGGCGATGGCCGGGTTCCAGCCGGATCTGGCGATTGGCACGACACCTGTGGTGCAAAAGGCAAAAGAGCTGGGAATTCCAGCGCTTTACTTCACGAACCTCATCTCGGCCCGGCCCTTGATGGGACCGGCTGGCGCGGGATCGCTGGCACAGGTGATCAATGCAGCGATGGGCAACAAGGCCCGGATGCTGGGGATGAAGACCTTTTTCGAAGGGGTCGGGTCGGGCGATACCGGCGGCATCTGGGAGGGCGCGCCCAACCTGCGCCCCGATTTCCGCGCCGCGCATCAGAAAAAGCTCGACAAGCTGGCGCGCGCCGCCAAGGCGGAGGAGATGATATGATCCTCCTGCCATTTTCTGTCTCTAAGTATCCCACGGGGGTGCGGGGGTGTGAAACCCCCGCTGCCGACCGCCATGCCGGGAGGTCCGCATGTTGATTCAGGACCACGACCGGGCAGGCGGCTACTGGGGCGCCATCTATGCCTTCTGCGCCGTCAAGGGCTTGCAGGTGGTGATCGACGGCCCGGTGGGCTGCGAGAACCTGCCGGTAACGTCCGTGCTGCACTACACCGATGGTCTGCCGCCGCATGAATTGCCGATCGTTGTCACGGGTCTGGGCGAGGATGAGATGACCTCGGGGACCGAGTCCTCGATGGCGCGGGCGTGGAAGACGCTGGACCCGGCGCTGCCCGCGGTGGTGGTTACTGGCAGCATTGCCGAGATGATCGGCGGTGGGGTGACGCCTGCGGGGACAAACATCCAGCGGTTTTTGCCGCGCACCATTGATGAGGATCAATGGCAATGCGCTGACCGGGCGATGACCTGGATCTTCACCGAGTTCGGCATGACCAAGGGCCGGATGCCGCTGGAGAAAAAGCGGGCCGAGGGCGACCGCCCGCGCGTCAATATTCTGGGACCGATGTATGGCACTTTCAACATGGCGTCGGACCTGTACGAGATCCGCCGTCTGGCCGAGGGCATCGGGGCCGAGGTCAATATGGTGATGCCGCTGGGCGCGCATCTGGCCGAGATGCGCAATCTGGTGAATGCCGATGTGAACATCGTGATGTACCGCGAGTTTGGTCGCGGTCTGGCCGAGGTGCTGGGCAAGCCGTACCTGCAGGCGCCGTTCGGCCTCGACTCGACCACTAAATTCCTGCGCGCCTTGGGCGATTTGCTGGGGCTGGACCCGGAGCCGTTCATCGAGCGCGAGAAGCATTCGACGCTGAAGCCGGTCTGGGATCTGTGGCGCTCGGTCACGCAGGATTTCTTTGCCACGGCGAGCTTTGCGATTGTCGCCAATGACACCTATGCGCGCGGCGTGCGGGCCTATCTGGAGGATGATCTGGGCCTGCCTTGCGCCTTTGCCGTGTCGCGCGTGGCAGGGTCAAAGACCAACAACGAGGCGGTGCGGGCGCAGCTGAAGCAGCACCGGCCGCTGATCGTGATGGGGTCGATCAATGAGAAGATGTATCTGGCGGAGCTGAAAGGTGGCCATGGTCCGGCCCCCAGTTTCATCGCTGCAAGCTTTCCCGGTGCTGCGATCCGGCGCCACACCGGCACGCCGTTCATGGGCTATGCCGGTGCGGTCTGGATCTTGCAGGAGGTGTGCAACGGGCTGTTCGAGGCCTTGTTCCATATCCTGCCGCTGGGGTCCGAGATGGACTCGGCGGCGGCCACGCCCACCACGCTGCGGCGTGATTTCCCATGGGATCTGGATGCGCAGGCCGCATTGGACCGTATCGTTTCCGAACATCCGGTGCTGACCCGGATCTCTGCCGCCAAATCCCTGCGGGATGCGGCGGAAAAAGCTGCGCTCGACCAAGGGGCCGAGCGGGTGATTGTCGAATTTGTCGAAGGATTGCGCGGCGATACCCGCCAATCCGTGAGCCGGGAAACCAAGGGAGGCACCCATGAGTGACCAGACCGCAGGCGGGCATGTGCACCGCACGCCGAAAGCCGAGTTCTACATCTATTTCGCAATGATTTTTCTGGTCGCCGTGCCCTTGTCCCTCGGGGCCTGGGTCTGGGCGGTGATCCGGCACCAGCGTCTGCCGGTGCATGGGCCGCTGGCCCGGGCCTGGCACGAGGCCGGGGCGATCACGCCCGCGATTTTCCGGCCGTAACCCGGCCCCGCACTTCCCTTCCGCCGCGCCCGTCGGAAGCCATCGCTTCGTTTTCCCGCAAGACCTGTGGGGAATCGGAAAACACGGAACGGCACTCCGCCGCTCCGTGACCCCCGCCGCAGGGTATGCGGCGGCAGTCTCCAAATCCGGAGGATACTATGGCTGATAGAACCGACCTGAGTTTCACAGGTCTTACCGACGAGCAGGCGCAGGAACTGCATTCTGTCTACATGAGCGGGCTCTGGCTCTTCACGGCAATTGCCGTGGTTGCCCACCTTGCCGTGTATATCTGGCGCCCCTGGTTCTGAGGAGGATCACACAATGTCGAAATTCTACAAAATCTGGCTGATCTTCGATCCCCGTCGCGTGTTTGTGGCACAGGGTGTTTTCCTGTTCCTGCTGGCGGCGATGATCCACCTCGTGCTGCTGTCGACCCCGTCCTACAACTGGCTCGACATCGCAGCGGCGAAGTACAACCGCGTCGTGGTTGCGGAGTAATCCGTGACCCCGTCGCGGGCGGCTTGCTGGTCAGGCCGCCCGCGAAAACCACACCGAATGTCAAGTCGGCCTCCCATGGCGCATTCCGCCCATGACGGGACCGCCTCCATAAACGCGGAGAGGGAAGCATGGCACTGCTCAGCTTCGAACGAAAATACCGCGTGCCGGGCGGCACGCTTGTCGGCGGGAATCTGTTCGACTTCTGGGTCGGCCCTTTCTACGTCGGCTTCTTTGGAGTCGTGGGCTTCTTCTTTGCAGCCCTCGGCACAATTCTGATCTTTTATGGCGCGAGTTTGCAGGGAACATGGAACCCCTGGCTGATTTCCATTGCGCCGCCGCCTGTTGAAATGGGCCTTGCCGCAGCGCCGCTGCGTGAGGGCGGGTTGTGGCAGGTGATCACCATCTGCGCGACCGGGGCCTTTGTGTCCTGGGCGCTGCGCGAGGTCGAGATCTGCCGCAAGCTGGGTATGGGCTATCATGTGCCGGTGGCGTTCGGGGTGGCGATTTTCGCTTACCTCACGCTGGTGGTGATCCGCCCGGTGCTGATGGGGGCCTGGGGCTATGCCTTTCCCTATGGCATCTGGACCCACCTCGACTGGGTGTCGAACACCGGCTACCAATACGGCAATTTCCACTACAATCCGGCGCATATGATCGCGGTGAGTTTCTTCTTCACCACGGCGCTGGCACTGTCCTTGCATGGCGCGCTGATCCTGTCGGCGGCCAACCCTGAAAAGGGCAAGGAGATGCGGACGCCGGATCACGAGGATACCTATTTCCGCGATCTGATCGGCTATTCGGTTGGTACGCTTGGTATCCACCGTGTTGGTCTGCTCCTGGCGCTCAATGCCGGGTTCTGGTCGGCAATCTGTATCGTGATTTCCGGCACCATCTGGTTTGATCAGTGGGTGTTCTGGTGGGACTGGTGGCTGCAACTGCCGTGGTGGGCCGGAATTGAGGGAGGCATCAATGGCTGAGTATCAAAACATCTTCACGCAGGTCCAGGTCCGGGCCGAGCCTGAAATGGGGCTGGTCGAAGGGGTGGATCTGTTCAACCGCACCAAGACCGCCGGGTTTTCCAACCTGATGGGCTGGATCGGCAATGCGCAGCTGGGGCCGGTCTATCTGGGCACCATGGGCGTGATCTCTTTGGTCTCCGGTGCGATCTGGTTTTTCACCGTGGGCGCGTGGTTCTGGTATCAGGCGGGTCTGAACCCGGCGGTGTTCCTGCGCGATCTGTTCTGGTTCAGCCTTGAGCCTCCGGCCGAGGAATATGGTCTGGGCTTTGCCCCGATTGCCGAAGGCGGCTTGTGGATCATCGCCAGTTTCTTCCTGCTGATCTCTGTCTGTGCCTGGTGGGTGCGGACGTATCTGCGGGCGCAGGCGCTGGGGATGGGCAAGCATGTGGCCTGGGCCTTTGCCTCGGCGATCTGGCTGTTTCTGGTGCTGGGTCTGATCCGGCCGATCCTGATGGGATCGTGGAGCCACGCCGTGCCATATGGCATCTTCAGCCATCTGGACTGGACCAACCTGTTCAGCCTGACCTATGGCAACCTGTTCTATAACCCGTTCCATGCGCTTTCCATCGCGTTCCTGTACGGTTCCGCCCTGCTGTTTGCGATGCATGGCGCGACCATTCTGGCGGTCAGCCGGTTTGGCGGCGACCGCGAGCTGGAGCAGATCATCGACCGCGGCACGGCATCAGAGCGGGCGGCGCTGTTCTGGCGCTGGACCATGGGCTTTAACGCCACGATGGAGGGGATTCACCGCTGGGCCTGGTGGTTTGCGGTGCTTGTAACGCTGACCGGCGGGATCGGCATTCTGTTGACCGGGACTGTGGTGGACAACTGGTTTGTCTGGGCACAGGAACACGGCTACGCGCCGCCACAGTGAGGGAACATCATGTCTGACAAACCGTTCTACGAGACCGAGAGTCCGACCATCCGCCTGCGCACATGGGTTTTCGGACAGATGGTATGGGGGGCCTTTCTGGCCGGGGTGTTTCTGCTGGGGATCGGCATCTTTATCGGCGCAATCTATGCCATCGGGCTGTTGCTGCCCGAGGAAAGCCGCCAGACACCCGACCCGATGCCACGGTCCAGCCTGGAGCAGCCGTTGGCAGCGCCGGGGCACGATCTGGCGTGATCCTGTGTCCGGGCGGTTGTGCCGCCCGTGGCAACCTAATTCGGGCCAAGATGCCGGTCCGGATCCGGGGCGCAACCACAGCCCGGTTCCCTTCCTGTTGGCGACAGGGACCTGGTGCCGTGTGGAGCTGATCCATGCGGCACTTTTTTGCTTTTGGCCCCTTGGGGTCGGGCGACCGCTTTGGAGGAGGCGACCATGGGCGATTTTACCATTCACACCCCGGTTCTGGACCGCGTGTCCGGTCCCGCCGACCTCAAGGCGCTGTCTGACGCCGAGCTTGCGGCACTGGCCGGTGAGCTGCGGCGCGAGACGATCGAGGTGGTCAGCCGCACCGGCGGGCATCTGGGCTCGTCCTTGGGCGTGGTCGAGCTGACCGTCGCTATTCATGCGGTGTTCAACACGCCGCTGGACAAGCTGATCTGGGATGTCGGGCATCAATGCTATCCGCACAAGATTTTGACCGGGCGGCGCGACCGGATGCTGACCCTGCGGCAGGCGGGGGGGCTTTCGGGGTTCACGAAGCGGTCGGAGTCGGAATTTGACCCGTTTGGGGCGGCCCATTCCAGCACCTCGATCAGCGCCAGTCTGGGCTTTGCGGTCGGGCGCGAAATGGGGATGCCGGTGGGCGATACCATCGCGGTGATCGGTGATGGCGCGATCACGGCGGGCATGGCCTATGAGGCGATGAACCATGCGGGGCATCTGAAAAGCCGCATGTTTGTCATTCTGAACGACAATGACATGAGCATTGCCCCGCCGGTGGGGGCGTTGCAGCGCTATCTGAATGATATTGCGGTCAAGGGGCCTTTGGCGACCTTGAAAGCCGTGGCCGAGGGGGTGGAGGCGCATCTGCCGGGGGCGGTGCGCGAAGGCGCGCGGCGGGCGCGTCAGATGGTGACGGGGATGCCGGGCGGCGGCACCTTGTTCGAGGAGTTCGGCTTTACCTATATCGGGCCGGTGGATGGGCATGATGTGCCGCAACTGCTGGCCACCTTGCGCGCGGCGCGGGCGCGGGCGACCGGGCCGGTGCTGATCCATGCGGTGACGGTCAAGGGCAAAGGCTATGCCCCCGCCGAGGGCGCGGATGACAAATATCATGGCGTGGCGAAGTTCGACGTGGCGACCGGCGCGCAGGTCAAGGCAAAGTCGAATGCGCCGAGCTATACGGCGGTGTTCGGGCAAAGGCTGACCGAAGAGGCGGCGCGCGATCCACGCATTGTGGGCATCACGGCGGCCATGCCGGGGGGCACCGGCCTTGATGTGATGGCGCGGCGGTTTCCGGCGCGGGTGTTTGACGTGGGGATCGCCGAGCAGCATGGCGTGACCTTTGCCGCCGGGCTGGCGGCGAGCGGAATGAAACCGTTCTGCGCGATATACTCCAGCTTTCTGCAGCGCGGCTATGATCAGATCGTGCATGATGTCTGCCTGCAAAATCTGCCGGTGCGCTTTGCCATCGACCGCGCGGGTCTGGTGGGACAGGACGGTGCGACCCATGCCGGGGCGTTTGATGTGGCGTTTCTGGCCAACCTGCCCAACATGACCGTGATGGCCTGCGGCGATGAGGCCGAGCTGTGCGACATGATCGCGACGGCGGTGGCGCATGAGGCGGGGCCGATTGCCTTTCGCTATTCGCGCGGTGAGGGGCTGGGGGTGGAGATGCCCGAGCGTGGCCGGGTGCTGGAGATCGGCAAGGGCCGGGTGCTGCGGCGGGGCAGCGATGTGGCGCTGTTGTCCTTCGGTGCGCATCTGGGCGAGGTGCTGGCAGCGGCGGAGCTGCTGGAGGCCGAGGGAATCTCGGTCACGGTGGCGGATGCCCGCTTTGCCAAGCCGCTGGATACCGGGATGATCGAGCAGCTGATCGAGGATCACGCGGCGCTGATCACGGTGGAGCAGGGCAGTACGGGGGGCTTTGGCGCGCTGGTGCTGCACCATCTGGCCGGGGCAGGGCTGCTGGAACGGGGCCGGGCGATCCGCACCATGGTACTGCCCGACCGGTTCATTGATCAGGCCGCACCGGGGCAGATGTACGCCTGGGCCGGGTTGCAGGCCAGTGACATTGCCACCACCGCGCGCGACGCCCTGCGGCGCGAGGCTGTGGGCAAGGGGCTGCGGCTGGTCTGAGGCGGCGCCTCTGGCAGGCTTCGGGAGCGCTCCGCGCGGGAGTATTTTGAAAGCAGCAATGGGCAGGGGTTGGGTAAACCTGACCCGGCCTGGGCTTTGGCCGGGGCGGTTCAGGCTTGTCAAACGGCGGCAAGGGCCGCAGTCTGTCGGGATTGATCAGAGTATTTCAGGATCGGCAGAATGTGGGATTTTTCGATCGGGCAGGCCTTGGGCCTGATGGCGCGGACCGCGCCTTTTGTGCTGTTTCGCGTGGTGGTGTATTTTGGAATTGCGCTGACGCTGGTGCTGGTGACCGGCACCGGAGCCGGGGTTGGCTACGGCGTCGGGGCCTTTGGCGATGAGGAGTTCCGGGTGACATCGACCGCATGGGGCGCATTTGGCGGCTTTGGTCTGACGGTCGGGGTGATCTTTTTCTTTCGCGATTACCTTTTGTATATCGTCAAGGCCGGGCATATCGCGGTGATGGTCGAGGCGATGCAGGGCCGCGAGATTCCGGGCGGGCAGGGGCAGATTGCCTGGGCCCGCGACCGGGTGGCGGCGCGCTTTGGCACCGCCTCGGCCCTGTTCGGGCTGGATCAGGTGATCAAGGGCGTGGTGGGCGCGATCACCGGGATTGTGCAGGGGCTGCTGTCGATCCTGCCGATTCCGGGGCTGGACAAGATCATGGGCGTGGTGCGGGCCTATCTGCGGATGGCGGTCGGGCTGATGGATGAGGTGATCCTGGGGCATCTGATGGCGACACGGGTGGAAAACCCGTGGAAAGGCGCGCAGGATGCGCTGGTGCTGTATGGTCAGAATGCAAAGGTGATGATGGTGAATGCGGCCTGGCTGACCGCCATTGTCTGGGGGCTGTCGCTGCTGGTGTTTGTGCTGATGCTGGCCCCGGCGGCGGCTGTGGTCTGGCTGATGCCGGGGAACATGTCGGCAATCGGCTTTCTGGTCGCGTTCGTCTTTGCCTGGGCAGTCAAGGCGGCCCTGATCGAGCCGTTTGCCATTGCCTGCATGATGCAGGTGTTCTTCAAGGTCACTGCCGGTCAGGTGCCGAACCCGGAATGGGTTGCAAAGCTGGAGCGGGCGTCGGACAAGTTCCGCGACATGGGCACAAAGGCGGCGGCCTGGGTGGGCCGTGGCTTTGGCAGGGGCGGGATGCCTTCACGGGCAGAAGGGCAAGAGGTGTGACGTGCGGCGCGGCGTTGTTCTGGGAGTGATCTGGGCCTTGATGCCCTTGATGGCGCTGGCAGAGCCGGTGACGGTCAGCGTGACCGCGCTGCTGCCCGAGGGGGTAGAGGCGGGCCCGGTGTCGTGGTCGGCGGTGCCGCTGGACCTGCCGGAAGAGGCGGATGTGCTGGAGGCGATGATCATGACGCCGGAGCCGGTCAACGGGCCGTGGCAGGTTGTGCTGGAGCCGGGGGAGTATCTGCTTTCCGGCTTTACCGAGGCAGAGCTGTTCGAGGCCAAGGCGGTGGTGACCACGCAGACCACGCTGATCGAGGTGCCGGTGCTGGCGATCGAGCCTGCGGTGGCGCTGCGCTGCACCGAGCCACGCTGCGACTATACCGACTCTGAGACCGGCCTGCGCGTGACCCTGCCGCAGGGTTGGGCGGTAGAGACGCCGTATCATGCCGATCTGGGCGACGGTGAACTGGCCGAAGAGGTCTCGGCGGTGTTTTTCGAGGATGTCGAAGGTGATGGCGGCGCGGTGTGGTTTCTGAACCCGGTGGACTGGATCACCGGCGACACCGGCCCCTGTCGTGCGGTGGCGCAGGGCAATCTGTGCAGCTTTGATCTGACACCAGCGGCAGAAGCGGCATTTGCGGTGATTGCGCCGTCTTTGCAAAGGGTTGATCCGCCTGCACAATAGGCGGTGCCGGCCGCCTGTGGTGGGCAGAAGATAAAAAAGCGTGAGAAAAATGCTATACGGTTCCGGGTGGGACAGTCTGTGCCGTTGCCCCTGCCGGGGAGATGTGGCAAGACTCGATACAGCCGATCCAGACCCATGAGTTCAGCCCATGACCGATTTCTCTGCCCGCCGCGTGATGATGGTTGACACCCAGGTGCGCCCGTCTGATGTGACCAAGTTTCCGATCATCGAAGCGATGCTGAGCGTGCCGCGTGAAACATTCGTTCCGCGCGACAAGCGTGAGGCGGCCTATATGGGGGAAAACCTGCTGCTGCGGCCGGGTCGTGTTGTGCTGGAGCCGCGGACCTTGGCCAAATTGCTGGATTCGCTGGATATTCAGCCGGATGAGATGGTGCTGGATCTGGGCTGCGGGCTGGGCTATTCGGCCGCCGTGCTGGCCCGTCTGGCCGATGCGGTCGTCGCGGTCGAGGAAGATGAGGCGATGGCGACAGAGGCGCAGCATCTGCTGTCGCAGGCCTCGGTCGACAATGCGGCGGTGATCGTCGGGCCGCTGGCGGCAGGGGCTGCCAAACATGGGCCTTATGATGTGATCACGGTGCAGGGCGGCGTAGAGGTTATTCCGCCGGCTCTGCTGGACCAGTTGAAAGACGGCGGCCGGATTGCGGCGGTCTTTATGGAGGGCGCGCTGGGCGTGGCCCGGATCGGTTACAAATCGGATGGCAAGGTCAGCTGGCGCTTTGTGTTCAATGCTGCGGCGCCGGTGCTGCCGGGATTTGCCGCGACGGGTGGATTTACGCTCTGACGGTTTTGGTTTGACTTTGTTTCGACGACGGAAAGCGGCCCCCGGCGCGTAAAGAACCGGGGCGAAATGACAGGAGCAGTCTGGAAATGCGTGGATTCTTTGCAGCAGCGGCGGTTGCGGTCAGTGTTCTGGCGGCACCGGTTGCCCAGGCGGAGACGCTGACGGACGCTTTTATCGCGGCCTATCGCACCTCGAACCTGCTGGACAAACAGGCGGCGACCTTGCGGGCGGCAGATGAGGATGTGGCGCAGGCGATGTCGACGCTGCGCCCGGTGGTCGATTTCGTGCTGGGCAGCGGTTATTCGCGTGCCCGTCAGGCCAGCAACGCCCCGGTGACCGAGGGGGTGCGCACGACCTTTGATCTGACGGCGCAGCTGGTGCTGCTGGATTTCGGGCGCCGGGCGCTGCAGATCGAGATTGCCAAGGAATCGGTACTGGCAACACGCGAATTGCTGCGGGGCGTGGAACAGGACGTGCTGTTTGCTGCGGTTGCGGCCTATGTGGATGTGCAGGTCAACCAGCAGCTGCTGTCGCTGCGCGACTCGAACGTGCGGCTGGTGACACAGGAACTGCGCGCGGCGCAGGACCGGTTCGAGGTTGGCGAGATCACCCGGACGGATGTGTCGATTGCCGAGGCACGGCTGGCGGCAGCGCGGGCCGGCTATGCGGCGGCCGAGGGCAATCTGATGGTTGCACGTGAGGCGTTCAAGGCGGCGACCGGGGCCTATCCGCGCAATCTGGCGCGGCTGCCGACATCGCCACGCCTGCCCGCCTCGATGGAGGCGGCGCGGACGGTGGCGCTGCGCACACATCCTTCGCTTCTGGCGGCACAGCGCCGGGTGACGATCAGCGATCTGGCGGTGGAACTGCAAAAGGCCGCGTTCCGCCCGACGCTTTCGGCGCGGGTCGGGGTGGGGCTGAATGATGCGGGCGGGGATGACCAGAGCTTTGGCCTGTCGCTGAACCAGCGGGTGTATTCGGGTGGCAATCAGGCGTCGTTGTTGCGCCAGTCGATTGCCAATCGCGACGGCGCGCGCGCCGATCTGGGGCAGGCCGGGGTGCTGATCGCGCAGGCGGTGGGCAATGCCTGGGCCGGGCTGGAGATTGCCAATGCGCAGGTGCAGGCCGGGGACCGGCAGATCCGCGCGGCGCAAACCGCGTTTGACGGCGTGCGCGAAGAGGCGAGCCTGGGCGCGCGCACCACGCTGGATGTGCTGAACGCCGAGCAGGAACTGCTTGATGCGCGGGTGACCCGGATTCAGGCCGAGGCGCAGCGCTATCTGGGCGTGTACCAGATCTTGCAGGCCATGGGTCTGTTGTCGGTCGAGCATCTTCAGCTGGGCATCCCGACCTATGATCCGGCGGGCTATTACAATGCGGTCAAGAATGCGCCGGTCCATTCGGCGCAGGGCAAGAAGCTGGACCGGATTCTGGAGAAGCTGAAGTAAGCGCGGCGCAGAAGCGGGCAGCGGCGGAAATGCGTTAACGCAGCATGCGTCCTTTTCTTGTGCTGCGGCCCGTGTGGGATTAGACTGGCGCAAAGAACCGGCAGGCGGCGTACGATGCGCCGTCACCCAAGCCGGGCATGTGGCAGGATAACGGGCTGGGTGACCGGCCTGAATACGGGCAGGGGCGTCATGTCGGAACCGATGAGCAATCATGAAATCGAGGATGTTCTGTCCTCTATCCGTCGTCTGGTGTCAGAAGATCTGCGCCCGGCCCCGGCCGCTGCGCCAGAGCCGGTGGCGGAAAAGCTGCTGCTGACCCCGGCGCTGCGGGTGGTGACGGCGCCGGATGTGATCACGCCTGCGCCGGAGCCGGAGCCGGAGCAGGCGGTGGCACCGTCAGAGCCGGTGGCCCCGGTCGAGGATGTGGTGGCACGGTTGGGCGCTGCCGTGACCGAGGAGGAATGGGAATCCCCCTTTGGTGATCCCGAGGTCTGGCCGGGGGCTTTGGCATCCGATGCTCCGCCGCGCGACGAGGCCGCCGTGCCGGGCAGTCCGGTCACAGCTGCATCGCCCGATTTTCTGGAAGCGCCAAGAGCGGGCTTTGCCGAGGCAGAGGATCTGTTGCCGGATGCGGTCGAGGCCGATGCTGTCGAAGCGACACCGCAGCGCCTGACCCTGCGTGAGGTGAGTCCGCCGGAGGATGACAGCGCCTGGCAGGATGCGGGCTGGGCCGACGAGGCCGAGGCGGCGGTGCGGGCCGATCTGGCGCAGGAGACCGAGGAAGAGGTGATCTCGGGGCTCTATGACGCGCAGGCGGGGGGCATGGTGTTTGACGAAGAGGTGCTGCGCGATCTGGTGCGCGACCTGATCCGCGAAGAGCTGTCGGGCACTCTGGGCGAGCGGATCACGCGCAATGTGCGCAAACTGGTGCGGGCCGAGATTGCCCGTGCGATGGCGCTGCGCGAGTTCGAATAAGGCGGTCGTTGCGACCCATCTGCCCGTTCCACGGGCCTGAGATGCAAAACGCGCCCCACGGGGCGCGTTCTGGTTTCCGGCGGAAGGAATGGATCAGGCGGCTTCGCCCATTTCCGATTCCAGCGCGTGGCGCCGTTCCGACTCTTCGCGGCTGAGCGCGACAGAGGTGCGCACGCCTTTGGACACGAATTCCATCAGGCCCTTGACCACCCGTTCGTTCGGGTCGATCCCGGCACAGGACAACACTTCACGACCGTCGCGCGAGCGTGCCCAACGTGCAATCTGTTCAGGCCCGTTGCCGTATTTTTTGTCATCTGCGATGGCATCGTCCAGCGCAGCAAGGACCACAGCGGCAAAAAGCTTGCGCGCGCGTTGGCCTTGTTCGTAATTGAAAGCGGTGCTGTCAACGAAACCAGTCATTTTGGCAGTCCTTATTCTTGCTCTTGTCTTTCTCGGTGTCGGGCGAACCTAAACCTTTCGGAGCGATTCGGCATTACCCGTTTTGCAATCCTGTCATGCACGTGATGCATGGCTGACGCAAAGGAATACTGTATTTAGTCTGCTTGCCCGCGTTGGACAGCCCAGATATAGGTGTGGCGCTTTCGACTTCAACCTTTTGTCAAGGTTTTGCCACAAATGCCTAAAATCAACGGAAACGAAATCAAGCCCGGAATGGTGCTGGAGCATGAGGGTGGCCTGTGGGCTGCTGTCAAGGCAAACCACGTAAAGCCGGGAAAAGGCGGGGCTTTCGCCCAGGTTGAGCTGAAAAACCTGCGCGATGGCCGCAAGCTGAACGAGCGCTTCCGGTCCGAGGACAAGATCGAAGAGGTCCGGCTGGAGAACAAGGATCAGCAGTTCCTGTACGAGAGTGACGGGCGGCTGGTGTTCATGGATTCCGAGACCTATGAGCAGATCGAACTGGATGCCGAGCTTCTGGGCGAGCGGCGGCCGTTCCTGCAGGACGGCATGACGGCGACGGTGCGCTATTACGGCGACGAGGCGCTGGCGGTGACCCTGCCGCAAAAGGTGAAATGCCGGATCGTCGAGACCGAGCCGGTGGTCAAGGGCCAGACGGCGGCGAACAGCTTCAAGCCGGCCATTCTGGACAATGGCGTGCGGATCATGATCCCGCCGTTCATCGGGCAGGATGAAGAGATCATCGTGCATACGGAGCTTATGGAATACTCCGAGCGCGCCTGACGCGGACGAATTCGCAAACGAATTTTCTGCGAAAATTCCGACCCTCGCGTTTTCTGCGAAAACGCCGGGCAGGGGATCTTTCGCAGAAAGATCGTGACGGGATTATTCGCAGAATAATCGTGGTCAGGCGACCGGATGCAGGCGGGCAGAGCCCGCCGTCATCTCCTGCATCCGGTCAAACCGCAGCCAGGCAATTGCCCGCCCGCCCGATTGGGTGAACAGGGTGCCCGCCTCTTTTTCGCCCGACAGGATCGGCGTGCCGACCGGGGCCGCGCCGTCGATGGCGACGGTGACAAGGCCCTTTTTCAGCTCGGTCTTGTGCTTCATCCGCGCGGTGACCTCTTGCCCGACATAGCAGCCCTTGCGGAAATCGACGCCCTGCAGGCGCTCGAAGCCGGATTCGAGCAGATAGCTGTCGTTGGGAACCAGCTCGATCCCGGTTTCCGGGATGCAATGTGCGACGCGGATCGCGTCCCAGTCGATCACGGGTTCGGTGCCGGGCAGGCCATAACCGCGCCAGCCGAGGCCTGGGTGGCGCGGGTCGGCCCAGCTGCCGGGGGGGGCGGCGCCGAGGCCACGGGTTACGGTCAGATCGGCGGGCGTGATCTGCACATCGGCGCGCAGACGATAGAGCGTCAGCCGCCGCAGGGTGTCGGCGGCGACGCTGGTCTTGATGTCGATCAGCAGATGATCATCGTCGTCCGGACGGATCACAAAGAAATCGGCCAGATACTTGCCCTGCGCCGTCAGCAGGGCCGCCCAGAGAATGCCGGGCGCACGGTCGAGCGGCAGCATGTCATTGCTGATCAGGCCCTGCAGAAAGCTGACCCGGTCTTTGCCGGTGACGGTCCAGACCTGACGGTCGGGGGCGGTCTCGCCGAAACTGGGGTTGGTCATGCGGGTCTCCTGATGCGTATGGGCTGGGCCTGTCATGGCCTGTTGCCGGCGGGGCAGGCATCGCCCTGTGCCTGATCTAATGTCAAAGCCCCGGCCGCTGCAATGGCGGGGCTGAAATTCAGGGGCGGAGCAATTGACCTTGGCTGTGACAGGGCCTAGCGATTGGCGCGTATCCTCTTGCAGAGCTGATGATGACGCAATCAAACTCCCCCCGTCCGAATGTTTCCCGCCCCGATCTGTCGCGTGGGCGCAGCTATCTGGCCATTCCCGGCCCGTCGGTGATGCCCGACCGCGTGCTGAACGCGATGCACCGCGCCGCGCCCAACATCTATGCGGGCGACCTGACCGAGATGGTGGCGGCGATGTGGCCCGATCTGCGGGCAGTGGCGGGCACTACGCAGCATGTGGCGGCCTATATCGGCAACGGCCATGCAGGGTGGGAGGCGGCGAATGCCAATCTGTTCAGCCGGGGGGATCTTGTGCTGGTGCTGTCCACCGGCCGGTTCGGGATCGGCTGGGCCGAGAGCGCGCGGGCGATGGGGGTGGAGGTCGAACTGATGGACTTCGGCACGCAGGCCCCGGTGGATATGGGCCGGGTCGAGGCGCGGTTGCGGCAAGATCGCGAGGGCCGGATCAAGGCGGTGCTGACCACGCATGTTGACACCTCCAGCTCGATCCGCACCGATATTCCTGCCTTGCGGGCGGCGATGGATGCAGCGAGGCATCCGGCGCTGCTCTGTGTCGATTGCATCGCGTCTCTGGGCTGCGATGAGTATCACATGGATGCCTGGGGGATCGACCTGACGGTGGCGGCGAGCCAGAAGGGGCTGATGACCCCGCCGGGCATGTGTTTCGTGTGGTTTTCCGAAAAGGCCCGGGAGGCGGGCGCCAAGTCCGATCTGCGCACCCCTTATTGGGACTGGCGCAAGCGGGCCGAGCCGGAGGAGTTCTGGCAATACTGGGCCGGGACCGCGCCGACGCATCACCTGTTCGGCCTGCGCGAGGCGCTGAGCATGCTGCATGAGGAGGGGATGGCCAATGTCTGGGCCCGGCATGAGGTGCTGGCGCGGACGGTCTGGGCCGCGTTTGACGCCTGGGGGGCAGGGCATCCGCGCATTGGCCTGAATGTGGCGGATCCGATCTATCGGTCGCGCGCGGTGACGGCGGCGCGGCTGGGCGCACCGGATGCGACGCGGCTGCGCGAGTGGACGGAACGCGAGGCCGGGGTGACGCTGGGCATCGGGCTGGGCATGGCGCTGCCGTCGGATCCGGCCTGGCACGGGTTTTTGCGGGTGGCGCATATGGGGCATGTGAATGCCCATATGACACTGGGCGCGCTGGCGGTGATGGAGGCGGGGATGATCGCGCTGAACATCCCGCACGGGCCCGGCGCGCTGGACGCCGCCGCGAAAATCATCGCGGCGGGGTAGCGGGGCGATTTTTCTGCGAAAAGCTCAGCCAGCGTCACGGGTGTTGCGTGACGCTGGCCGGAGATTTTTGCACAGAATGCGGGCTTATTTGCTGTTTGCGGCCAGCCACTCCGTCATCCAGGCGATTTCCGCCTCTTGGGCGACAATGACCGCCTCGGCCAGTTTGCGCACCTCCGGGTCGGTGCCATGTTCCAGCACGATGCGCGCCATATCGACCGCGCCTTGATGATGCGGGATCATCCCGGCGATGAAATCGACATCGGCGTTGCCGGTCAGCGGGATGGTCATGGCGCTGTGCATACGGGCATTCGCCTCGGCATAGGCGGCACTGGAGGGGCTGTCCATGTTATGCGCCGCACCGTGGCCGGAGTGGTCCATCTGCGCAAGTGCCGGGGCTGCGGCAAGGGCGGTGAGGGTGAGCAGGGCAAAGAGTGGGGTTTTCATCGGCGACTCCTGTGATTTTTGCCAGTATCACAGCTTCCAGTGGCGGGAAGCCAAGTCACGGGCGCGTCATCTGCGGCAATTTTGTCCGTTCGCCGTGAAAAGGGGCTGTTTCGGCCTGTGGTCTCAGGTGCGGACCGGTTGTGCGCGGCTGCGGACTTGGCCTGCGCGGGGTTTGCGCCTATTGTCTGAGCATGCAAAGCAAATCTGGCTGTACGTCAATGACACTCTCCGCCACCCGCCGCCCGGTTGTGGGCATTATCGGCAACATGAGCCTGCTGAATGAAAGCTATCCGGTCCATGCCGGGGGCACGATGAATTCGGAAGCCGTGGCCGAGGTGTCGTGCTGTCTGCCGATCATCATTCCCTCGGACCCCCGGTTGGTGGTGGTCGAGGAGTTGCTGGAGCTGTGCGACGGATTCCTGCTGACCGGCGGACGGCCCAATGTCCACCCCAGCGAATATGGCGAGGATGAAACCCCGGCACACGGCAGCTTTGATCGCTGCCGTGATGCAATCACCCTGCCACTGGTGCGCGCCTGTGTGGACCGCGGGCAGCCGGTGTTCGGCATCTGCCGGGGCTTTCAGGAGGTCAACGTGGCCATGGGTGGCACGCTTCACCCCGAGATCCGCGATCTGCCGGGGCGGATGAACCACCGCATGCCGCCCGATGGCACGCTGGAGGAAAAGTTCGCCCTGCGCCATCCGGTAAAATTCACCCCCGGCGGGGTGTTCCATCATCTGATGGGCGCGACAGAGGTGATGACCAATACGCTGCACGGTCAGGGCATCAACCGCCCCGGCGCGCGCATCGTGATTGACGGCACTGCCCCGGATGGCACGCCCGAAGCGATCTATGTGCAGGGCGCGCCGGGGTTCACCCTGTCGGTGCAATGGCACCCGGAATGGAACGCGGCGGGCGACCCGGTGTCGCGGCCCTTGTTCGCGGCCTTTGGGCAGGCGGTGGCCGATTGGGCGGCGGGCAAGCGCCCGGCGCTGATGCGCAGCGCGTGAGCGCAGTCTGATCGCAGCGCTTGTTTGCGCTAACGGGGCGGGTATAGTCGCCGCCAGATGTGCAGGGAGGATGCCGTGACCCAATCCAAGACCCATTCCATGACGCGCAGCCGGATCAATGAGGTCATGGCGGCGGCGGATGAGATGATCCGCCATTATGGCTTTGTGCTGCCACCCTTTGCCTATTGGACGCCGGATCAGTTCGCGGCGCAAAAGGCGCAGGCGGGGCGGATCATCGGCTCGCGCATGGGCTGGGACATCACCGATTACGGGCAGGGCCGGTTTGACCAGATGGGGCTGTTCCTGTTCACCCTGCGCAATGGCGATCTGGCCGATCTGCAGCGCGGCGGCGGCATGTGCTATGCCGAAAAGCTGCTGATCTCGCGTCAGGATCAGCTGTCGCCGATGCACACCCATGTGATCAAGGCCGAGGATATCATCAACCGGGGCGGCGCGACGCTGGTGGTCGAGCTGTATGGCAGCGATGATCAGGGCCGGTTTGCCCGCGACCGGGGTGGCGTGGTGCGCTGCGACGGTCTGGAACGCGCCTATGCGCCCGGCGACAAGCTGAAGCTGGCTCCCGGAGAGAGTGTGACGCTGATGCCGGGCGACTGGCATGCGTTCTGGGGCGAGGGCGGCGATGTGCTGATCGGCGAGGTTTCGACGGTGAATGACGATCTGACCGACAACGTGTTTGTTGAACCGATCGGACGCTTTGCCGAGATTGACGAAGATGTCGCCCCGACCCATCTGCTGGTCAGCGATTATGATCGCTGGCTGGTCTGAGCCGGGTTGAGGTCAGGCATGAAAAAACGCGCGCATCCGGGGATGCGCGCGTTTTGCTTTCTGCGTCGTCGTCTTAGCCCTGCGGGCAGGCGCCGTTGACCAGTGGCACCGCACAAGCCGGGGCCGGAGGCGTGTCAGCAGCCGGGGCGGCGGGTGTCACGGCAGCGGGTGCAGCAGGCGTGGACGGTGCTGCGGGGGCCACCGGAGTTAGGGGCGCGGTGACGACGGGCGTTGCCGGGGCAGCGGGCAGGCTGGGCGTGGTCATGCCCGGTACCGGTGTCACCGTCGCAGGCGTTGGCAGCGCAGGGCCGATGGCCGAAGGCACGGCAGGCGTGGTGGACATTGGCCCCATCACCGGCGCGGTTCCTGCCGCCGGGGTCGCTGTGCCGTCGGCATCTTCGGTCGTTGCCACGGCGGCTTCGGGCTTTGCCTCCGGCTTTTTCTTTTTCGGGGCAGGCGGTGGCAGGCTCAGGCCCTTTGGGATCTGGCCGCTGGCGGTCAGCACGATCACCTTGGCCCCATCGGGCACGCGGTTATACAGGTCGATGACATCCTGATTGATCATGCGGATACAGCCGGACGAGGCGTTCTTGCCGATCGACCACCAGTCCGGCGTGCCGTGGATACGGTAGCCGTAATCGACGCCATTGGTGGTCAGGTACAGCGCGCGCGAGCCAAGCGGGTTGGTCGGGCCGCCGGGCTGGCCCTTTTCCCATTTCGACAGCTCGGGCTTGCGCTCGATCATCTCTTTCGGCGGGGTCCAGGTCGGCCATTGGCGGCGGTTGGTCACCAGCGCCTGACCCGACCACTGAAAGCCTGCGGCCCCGACGGCGATGCCGTAGCGGATCGCCTTGTTGTTGCCGGTGATGAAATACAGATGCTTGGTCGCCGGGTTGATGATCACCGTGCCGGGTGCTTCGGTCGAGGGGAAATCGACGATCTGACGCTGGAACTGCGCGGGCACCTTGGCCGGGTCAATGGCGGGTATATTGATGCCATTGTCTTTTGTCGCCAGATAGATCCCCTCTTCCGGGACCGAGACGTCGGGCACGGCAGAGGCGGTCGAGGTGGTGGTGGTCGGCACACAGGCGGAAAGACCTGCCGTGACGGTCATGGCAAGCAAGGCCCGGAGCGCGAAAGATGACATTGTGGAAATCCTGTTAGAAATTCAGAGCGGAAGCGGCAAGCCCCTGCGCTATCTGATCAAACTTAGCTGAGGTCGCAAGAGAGGTCAAAGCCCCTGCGCGGACAGTTGCCCAATCGGGGTGCACCTCGCGGAACTGTGATTTCAGACCTGCGGGCCGGGGGCGGCGGGCAGCAGAATCTGCATCGCAAAGCGGCGCAGGGTCAGCGGGCCGACCGGGTGATCTTCGGTTTGCTCCACACGCCAGCCCCGGCGCGCAAAGAACGGGCGGGCCAGCAGGCTGGCATGGGCGGTCAGCCGGGGCAGGGCGCGGCGCTGCGCCTCGGCCAGAATGGCATCATAGAGGGCGGCGGCATCGCCCTTGCCCCTGACTTCGGGCAGCACAAACGCCATGTCGAGATAGCCGTCATCGCACAGCGACATGAAGCCGGTGATCTGGCCATCGCGTTCGCATAGCAGGCAGAACTGCCCCACCAGCCGGTCGGGCTGGGCCGGGTCCACGGTCGGATCGGGGGCCCAGGCGGCGCGCTGTGCGGCGGTGTAATGCCCGGCAGCACCCTCATGTACGGCGCGGTAGAACACGGTTTTCACCGCCGCCCGGTCGCCGGGCGCATAGGGCCGCAGGCGGATCATGTCACCTTGGCGCGTGTCTTGAATTCGGGCCGGTCCCAGGAACTCATCGCCATGATCTCGGCCAGAATGGCAACCGCGCCATGCACATCGGCGTCGGAGGTATAGAGCGGCGTGAACCCAAAGCGCAGGATGTCGGGCGCGCGGAAATCACCGATCACGCCGCGCGAAATCAGCGCCTGCATGATGGCATAGCCCTCGGGGTGGCGGAAACTGACTTGCGATCCGCGCTGTGCCGCGTCGCGCGGCGAGGCGAGGGTCAGGTCGGGGCAGGCGGCCTCGACCCCGGCGATGAAAGCCTCGCACAGCGCGATGGAGCGCGCGCGCAGATCGGCCATGTCGACCCGGTCCCAGATGTCGAGGCTGGCCTCCAGCGCGGCCATTTGAAGAATGGCCGGGGTGCCCACCCGCATCCGCTCGATCCCGGCGCCGGGGCGGTAGCTCAGGTCAAAGGCAAAGGGGGCGGCATGGCCAAGCCAGCCTGACAGCGCCGGGCGCGTGCTGTCCTGATGGCGGGGGGCCACGTAGATAAAGGCCGGGCCACCGGGGCCGGAGTTGAGGTATTTATAGGTGCAGCCGACCGCAAAATCCGCGTCGCACCCCGCCAGATCGACCGGCAGCGCGCCCGCCGAATGCGCCAGATCCCAGACCGCAATGGCCCCCTTTTCATGGGCCAGCGCAGTAAGCGCGGCCATGTCATGCTTGCGCCCGGTGCGGTAATCCACCTCGGTCAGCATCAGGACGGCAACCTCATCGGTGATCGCCGACGCCACCTCTTCCGGGGCGACGGTGACGAGGCGGTAATCGGGGCCAAGCGTGCGGCACAGCCCTTCGGCCATATAAAGATCAGATGGAAAATTGCCGGTGTCGGACAGGATCACGCGGCGGGTGGGGGCCATGTCCAGGGCCGAGGCGAGGGCCTGATACACCTTGATCGACAGGGTATCGCCCAACACCACGGATCCGGGCTCCGCCCCGATCAGCCGCGCGATGCGGTTGCCCAGCCGTGTCGGCTGATCCATCCAGCCCGCAGCATTCCAGCCCCGGATCAGCATCTGCCCCCATTCATCCGTCACACAGGCGGCAACACGGGCCGCCGCCGCATGCGGCAGGGGGCCGAGCGAATTGCCATCCAGATAGATCACCCCTTCGGGCAGGTGAAACTGGTCGCGGGTGGCGGCAAAATCGGTCGGCATGGCGGTTCTCCGGTGTTGGTGCCGACAATGACGAAAGCGGCGCGTGGCGCAAGGGGGGCATTGCTATTTCAGGCGGCGCTTTGCCGGTCTGAACAGCGAGGACCGGCCCGGAATTTGCGCATCAGGCCGGGCGCAGTGGGGGCTATTGTCGCAATCTGCGATAGAAATGCCGCAAACGTGTAGAAGTCTATGAAATAATCTTGCGCGGTGCTAATTGGGTCGCAATACAGAGCCGGACCTTTGCGCTTTGGCGCAGGACCAACCTGAGAAGCGGGGGAGAAACTGTGAAGATCGGGGCACCGAAAGAGCTATTCGAGGGCGAGAATCGCGTCGCCATGACGCCGGACTCGGCCATACAACTGATCAAGCTGGGCCATACCTGCGTGATCGAGACCGGCGCAGGCGCCAAGGCCGGATTTTCCGACGCATCTTATGAAAAGGCCGGGGTCGAGGTCGTCCCGTCTGCGGCGGCGCTGTATGACGCGGCCGATGTGGTGGTCAAGGTGCGCGGCCCGGAGGCTGATGAGGCCCGGCTGCTGAAATCGGGCCAGACGCTGATCTCGTTCTTCTGGCCGGCGCAGAATGCGGATCTGCTGGCACAGATTGCCGGGCAGGGCGCGACCGCCGTTGCGATGGACATGGTGCCGCGGATTTCCCGCGCGCAAAAGATGGATGCGCTGTCGTCGATGGCCAATATCGCGGGCTACCGCGCGGTGATCGAGGCAGGCAACAACTTTGGCCGGTTCTTCACCGGGCAGGTCACGGCAGCGGGCAAGGTGCCGCCGGCGAAAGTTCTGGTCGTTGGCGCGGGTGTGGCTGGTCTGGCCGCGATCGGCACGGCGACCTCGCTGGGTGCCATCGTGAACGCCTTTGACGTGCGGCCCGAAGTGGCCGAACAGATCGAATCGATGGGCGCGAATTTCGTCTTTCTGGAATTTGATGCCAGCGAATTGCCCGATGGTGCCGCGACCGGCGGCTATGCCGCCCCGTCGAGCCCCGCCTTTGCCGCCAAACAGCTGGCGAAGTTCCGCGAGCTGGCGCCAGAGATGGATATCGTGATCACGACCGCCCTGATCCCCGGCCGCCCCGCGCCGAAGCTGTGGACGGCGGATATGGTTCAGATGATGAAGCCGGGATCGGTGATCATCGATCTGGCCGCCGAGCGCGGTGGCAACTGTGATCTGACAGTGCCGGATCAGAAGATCGTCACCGACAATGGCGTGACGGTTGTCGGCTACACCGACTTCCCCAGCCGGATGGCGGCGCAGTCTTCGACGCTTTATTCCAACAATATCCGTCACATGCTTGCCGATCTTACACCAAAGAAAGACGGTGTGATCGCGCATAACATGGAAGATGACGTGATCCGGGGCGCGACCGTGACTCATGCGGGCGCGGTGACCTATCCCCCACCGCCGCCGAAAATCGCGGCGATTGCGGCGGCCAAGCCGAAGCCGAAGGCGGTCGAGCTGACCCCGGCAGAGAAACGCGCGCAGGAAGTGGCGGCGTTCAAGACCCAGACCCGCAATCAGGTGAGCCTGCTGGCGGTGGGGACGGTGTTGCTGCTGGGCCTTGGTCTGGTGGCTCCGGCGAGCTTCATGCAGCACTTCATCGTCTTTGTGCTGGCGGTGTTCATCGGGTTCCAGGTGATCTGGAACGTGTCGCACAGCTTGCACACGCCGCTGATGGCGATCACCAACGCCATCTCGTCGATCATCATTCTGGGCGCGCTGATGCAGATCGGATCGGGGTCGTACCTTGTGATCCTGCTGGCGGCGCTGTCGGTTTTCATGGCCGGAATCAATATCTTTGGTGGCTTTCTTGTCACCCGGCGCATGCTTGCCATGTTCCAGAAATCGTAAGGGGATCGGTCGATGGATTACGGATTTACCACGGCCGCCTATGTCGTTGCGGCCATTCTTTTCATCCTGTCGCTGGGGGGGCTTTCCGGGCAGGAAAGCGCCAAGCGCGCGGTCTGGTATGGCATCGTCGGCATGGGCCTTGCGATTGTCGCAACGCTCATGGGGCCGGGGGCGGGCAACTGGTTCCTGTCGCTGTTGATGATCGCCGGGGGCGGTGCAATCGGCTATGTGGTCGCGCAGCGGGTGCAGATGACCGAGATGCCGCAGCTGGTGGCGGCGATGCACTCTCTGGTCGGTCTCGCGGCGGTCTTCGTCGGCTTCAACGCCGATCTGGAACTGAGCCGCGTGCTGGCGATGGAGCCTTCTGCCCGGGTCGGGCTGGAGGGCTTTGCGGCGCTTCTGGCCAAGAAAACTGCCGTTGAAATCTCGATCTTGCGGGTCGAGGTGTTCTTGGGCGTGTTCATTGGCGCGGTGACCTTTACCGGCTCGGTCGTGGCCTTTGGCAAGCTGGCGGGCAAGGTCAACACCACCGCAAAGAAGCTGCCCGGCGGGCATTTGCTGAACGCAGGCGCGGCCATCGGCTCGGTCATTCTGGGCGTGATGTATTTCAACGATGCCGGGATCTGGACACTGGTGGCGATGACGCTTTTGGCGTTCTTCATCGGCTATCACCTGATCATGGGCATCGGCGGCGCCGATATGCCGGTGGTGGTGTCGATGCTGAACAGCTATTCCGGCTGGGCGGCGGCGGCCATCGGCTTCAGCCTTGGCAATGACCTGCTGATCGTGGTCGGCGCGCTGGTCGGCTCGTCCGGGGCGATCCTGAGCTATATCATGTGCAAGGCGATGAACCGTTCGTTCATCTCTGTGATCCTTGGCGGCTTTGGCGGCACCTCTGGCCCGCAGATGGAAGTCACCGGCGAGCAGATCGCGATTGACACCGAGGGCGTCGCGGCGGCGCTGAACGAGGCGGACAGCATCATCATCATTCCGGGCTACGGCATGGCGGTGGCGCAGGCGCAGCAATCGGTGTCGGAACTGACCCGCAAGCTGCGCGCCAAGGGCAAGACCGTGCGCTTTGCCATCCACCCGGTCGCCGGGCGTCTGCCGGGGCACATGAACGTGCTGCTGGCGGAGGCCAAGGTGCCCTATGACATCGTGCTGGAGATGGACGAGATCAACGAGGATTTCCCCTCGACCGACGTGGCCATCGTGATCGGCTCGAATGACATTGTGAACCCGGCGGCACAGGAAGACCCGAACAGCCCGATTGCCGGTATGCCGGTGCTGGAGTGCTGGAAGGCCAAGCAGGTGTTTGTCAGCAAGCGCGGGCAGGGGACGGGGTATTCGGGCATCGAGAACCCGCTGTTCTACAAGGACAATACCCGCATGTTCTATGGCGATGCGAAAAAGTCGCTTGATGCGCTGTTGCCGCTGATCGACTGACGCGGCACGATTTTTCTGCGAAAAATCCTCTCAAAGGCCCCGGCGAAATGCCGGGGCCTTTGGCATTCGCGCAACAGCTGTGCGGCATACCTGTGTATTCCGGTAATTCGCTTTTCCAGCTGGCGCTGTGCGGCCTAAGTGACTCATAAGACCCTTGGCCCGAGTATGCTTCATGACCCATCTTGCAGACCATCCGCAGCGCTATACCATCGTCAACGAGTTGCACGCCCGGCCGTTTCCGGCGCTGGAGGTGCCGGGGACGGCGGTGTATCTGGCGATCAAAGAGCCGGAGGATGCCGCCAACCGAGACCGGGCGCGGGACCGGGCGCATCTGATCGACCTGCTGGACCGCAACGGCGGGGCGCATCCGCAGCCCGACGCCACGCATTTCTTTGGCGAGATCGGCCGCAATCAGCTGAAATGGGAGAGCCATACCGAGTTCGTGACCTATTCCGCCTTTGGCAAGGGCGTCTCGGGTCGGGCGTTTGATCCGGCAGAGGCGGCGGTGTTTCCCGAAGACTGGCTGGCGCAGGCCCCTGGCAAGCGGCTCTGTTCGGTGCTGATCCGGATCGAGCACATGCCCGAGGATGAAACCGAGGCTCTGGCGCGGCTGGAAGACTGGTTTGTCGGCGAGAGTCTGGCGGTGTCAAAGGTGGTGGATGGCGCGGCGCTGGTGGCGGGGGATTTCCGGATCGATCCGGCGGGACATATGCGCTTTGCCGTGTTTGTGCGCCCCGGCACCTCGCAGCGGCGGGTAGGGCGCATCGTGCAGCGGCTGTGCGAGGTCGAGACCTACCGCGCGATGTCGATGCTGGCTCTGGTGCGGGTGCGCCATCTGACCACCCGGCTGAACGCGCTGGACCCGCGCCTGTCGGGGCTGGTGACGGCGCTGGACGGGGCAGAGCGCAGCCCCGAGGTGATGCTGCACGACCTGCTGGCGATCTCGGCCGAGCTGGAAAGCCTGTCGGTGAAATACACCTTCCGCTTTGGCGCGACCGCGGCCTATGAGGCGATCGTGAACCAGCGGATTCAGGTCATGCGCGAGATCCGGCTGAACGGTCGCCAGACATTCGCCGAATTCATGATGCGGCGCTATGATCCGGCGATGCGCACGGTCAAATCGGCGGAAAGCCGGTTGCGCAGCATGGCCGAACGCGCGGCGCGGGCGGCGGAATTGCTCAGCACCCGGGTCGACGTGGACCGATCCGCGCAGAACCAGAAACTGCTGGAATCGATGGACCGCCGCGCCGATGTGCAGCTGCGCCTGCAGCGCACGGTCGAGGGGCTGTCGACGGTGGCGATCAGCTATTACGCGATCAATCTTGCCAGCTATGCGATTTATCCGCTGACCGAGGGCATGGGGATCAGCAAGGGGCTTGGCCTTGCGGTGCTGACGCCGATTGTGCTGGTGGCGGTCTGGTTGATGGTCCGGCGGATCCGCCATCATCTGGACTGAGGCATTTGGTGGCACCGTTGATGCCTCCGGCGTGAGTATTTCAAAAGCAGCAATGCCTTTGATCCTGGCAAAAATGCTTCGGGTGTCACAAAAGCCAACGCCCGGAGGGGTGCTCCGGGCGTTGGTGTGAGAGCGTGACGGGGATTATTGCAGCGCCTTGTCGCTGATCGCGTGGGTCCAGGCGCCTTCGGGGGCTTTCGAGATCACCGGGTCGGAGCCGGGCGACAGGAGCGAAGCGACGGTGCGCTCATAATCAGCCGGATCAAGCGCGCCGTTGGAGCCTGCGGTCAGTTTCGCCACCTCGGACATCATGCGTTTCTGGTGGCTTTCGGTCTGCGCGCCGGTTTCGTCGTTTTCCAGCACGATCATCGCGGCCTCATCAGCGTTTTCTTCGGCGTATTTCCAGCCTTTCATGCTGGCACGGACGAACTTCACCATTTTCTCTTCAAAAGCCGGATCGGCGAGGTTTTCTTCGAGCACATAGAGCCCGTCTTCCATCGTGGCCACGCCCTGATCCTGATACTTGAAGGTGATCAGGTCAGATTCAGCGATACCGGCGTCGATGACCTGCCAGTATTCGTTATAGGTCATGGTCGAGATGCAGGCGGCCTGTTTTTGCAGCAGCGGGTCGACGTTGAAGCCTTGTTTCAGCACCGTGACACCCCCGGCGGAGCCGTCGGTTTTCAGGTTCAGCTGGCTCATCCACGACAGGAACGGGTATTCATTGCCAAAGAACCAGACGCCCAGCGTCTTGTCGGCGAAATCGGCGGGGGTGGTGATGCCGGACTCGGCCAGGCAGGTCAGCATCATGCCCGAGGATTTGAACGGTTGGGCGATGTTGACCAGCGGCAGGCCCTTTTCACGGGCGGCGAGGGCGGCGGGCATCCATTCGACGACCACATCAGCGCCACCCCCTGCGATGACCTGCGTCGGCGCAATGTCGGGGCCACCGGGCTTGATGGTGACGTTCAGGCCCTCTTCTTCGTAAAAGCCCTTGGCTTGGGCCACGTAATAGCCTGCGAACTGCGCCTGCGTCACCCATTTGAGCTGCAGGGTGACATCCTGCGCCTGTGCCCCGGTGGCAAATGTCGCCAAGGCCGCTGCGGTAAGATATTTCTTCATGATCAGACCTCCGTGTTGTGCCCCTCTGTCGGGGGCGTTGCTTTGCTATTTCCGTTGGCTCGGGTGCCAGAAGGTCACCCGGGATTCGATCAGCGCGATGAGCCCATAGAGCGCTGATCCCGACAGCGCCGCCACTGCAATTGTGGCCCAGACCATGTCGAGCCCCAGTTTTCCCACCTCGGTCGAGATCCGGAACCCCATGCCGACGATGGGGCTGCCGAAAAATTCGGCGACGATGGCCCCGATCAGGGCAAGGGTGGCGGCGATTTTCAGCCCGTTGAAGAAAAACGGCATCGCGGCGGGCAGGCGCAGTTTCAGCAGGCGTTGGGTGTAGGTGGCGGAATAGGTGGCCATCAGGTCGCGGTGCAGCCTGTCGGTGGCCTGCAACCCCGCCACCAT
Source organism: Pseudotabrizicola alkalilacus (assembly GCF_003443995.1). Classification (GTDB taxonomy): domain Bacteria; phylum Pseudomonadota; class Alphaproteobacteria; order Rhodobacterales; family Rhodobacteraceae; genus Pseudotabrizicola; species Pseudotabrizicola alkalilacus. The sequence continues at coordinate 174,202 of NZ_QWEY01000006.1, read as the reverse complement.
GTTCACCAGCAGCGGAAAGAACACCATCACCACCACCACCGCCGCCTTTGACTGCCAGTCAAAGCCGAACCACATCACCAGCACCGGCGCGAGGCCGACAATGGGCAGGGCCGAGACGAAATTGCCGATCGGCAGCAGGCCCTTTTGCAAAAACGGCGAGCGGTCGATGGCGATGGCGGCGGCAAAGGCGGCAAGCGCCCCGATGGCGAAGCCGGTCAGCGCGCCCTTGATCACGGTCTGCACGAAATCGGCCCAGAGGATGGGCAGGGAGGACGCGATCTTTGGCCCGATCACCGATGGCCCCGGCAGGATGATGGGCGAGACCGCAAAGCCGCGCACCAGCCCTTCCCACAGCACCAGAAGGGTGATGCCGAACAGCGCCGCCACAGTGATGCGGCCCGCCCGCGTGGCCCCAAAACGGCTGGCGGCCAGCCGCACATTCAGCGCCCATGCCGCCAGCCAGAACAGGGTTGCACCAATCAGCCAACTCATGCCGGCACCCCCATGCGGGCCTGTGCCATCCGCTCGATCAGCCCGACGATCAGGATCAGCCCGCCCGCCAGAATGGCGGCGGCGAACAGTGCGGCCCACATGATCAGCGGCTCGCCGAATTGCGACCCGATCAGCATGCGCGCGCCCAAGCCTTCAATCGCGCCGGTCGGCAACTCACCGACGATGGTGCCGATCAGCGCGGCGGCAATCGCCACCTTCAGCGAGGCAAAGAAATAGGGCAATGACGCGGGCAGGCGCAGTTTTCGAAAGGTCTGGCCGTCGGACGCGCCATAGGTGGACAAAAGGTCCAGCTGCATGTGGTCGGGGCTGCGCAAGCCCTTGACCATGCTGACCAGCACCGGAAAGAACGACAGATAAGCCGAGATGATCGCCTTTGGCACCTCGCGGTTGTCGATGCCGATCTGGTTCGACACGGTCAGGATCATCGGGGCCAGTGCCACGATGGGGATGGTCTGGCTGATGATCGCCCAAGGCATCACGCTCAGCTCCATCACCCGGAAGCGGACGATGGCCATGGCCAGAGCCACCCCCAGCACGATGCCAAGCGCAAAGCCCATCATCGTGCCGCGGAAGGTGACATAGCCGTGGTAGACAAGGCTGCGTTTGGAGGTGATCGCCTGCGCGGTGACGCCCTTCCACAGCTCGGCCGCCACCTGATGCGGCGGCGGCAGCAGCGGGCGGGCCTGCGCCATGGTCTGCGGGATCACTTGCGCCAGCGTCACCGTGGTGCCAGCCCGCTGCGCCTGATCATAGACCCAGGTCGCATTCATCCAGATCGCGGCCAGATACCACAGCGCAAAGATCGCCCCCAGCACGGTCAACACCGGCATCGCTCTGGTCATGCGCGCCCCCTGAACCCATGCGCCCGCACAGCCCGACGTTTGCCGTACGCAAACCAGACGCGGGCCAGACGCTGGCTGGCTGCGGGTTTCCGGGTCTCAGTCATCCTGATGCCCCGCGCGCAGACCTTCACGCACCCGATGCGCAATCTCGATGAATTCGCGGCTGTCGCGGATATCCAGCGGCCGCTCTTTCGGCAGCGGCGAGTCGATCACATCGGTGATCCGCCCCGGGCGCGGCGACATCACCACGATCTTGGTGGACAGATACACCGCCTCGGGGATCGAATGGGTGACAAAGCCGATGGTCTTGCCGGTGCGGGCCCAAAGCTTCAGAACTTCTTCATTCAGCCGGTCGCGCACGATTTCATCCAAGGCGCCAAAGGGTTCGTCCATCAGCAGAATATCGGCATCAAAGGCCAGCGCCCGGGCAATGCTGGCGCGCTGCTGCATGCCGCCCGAAAGCTGCCAGGGGAACTTGCCGCCAAAGCCCGACAGCTCGACCAGATCCAGCACACGATCCACCCGTGCCTGCTGGTCCGCTTTTGAGAAGCCCATGATTTCCAAGGGAAGTTTCACATTCCCGGCAATCGTGCGCCACGGATAAAGCCCCGCCGCCTGAAACACATAGCCATAAGCGCGCTTCATCCGCGCCTCATCCGGGGTCAGACCGTTGACCGTCAGCGTGCCCCCCGTCGGGTGCTCCAGCGCCGCGATACAGCGCAGAAAGGTGGTCTTGCCGCAGCCCGAGGGGCCGATGAAGCTGACGAAATCGCCCTTGTTGATGGTCAGGTTCACGTCGCGCAACGCATGCACCGGGCCATCGCCGGTCTGAAAGGTCAGATCCAGATTGCGGGCCTCGATCACAGCCGAGCCGGTATGTGTGGTGTCTTTCATGCTGCCCTATACGCCTGTCGCTGGAATGCCCGAGCGCAGCACCGGGCGGGGCGCGGTCAGGTCTTTCCACTGGCTCAGCGCGCGGTTGACCGGGGGCCGCGCCTCGCGCGCGACGAACTGGCCATGGCCTTCGCGGCTGGTCACGGCGCCTTCGGTCACGGCGACATGGCCTCGGGTCAGGGTGAACCGGGGCAGGCCTTTGACGGTTTGCCCCTCGAACACGTTGTAATCAATGGCAGATCGCTGCGCGCTGGCGGTGATGGTCTTTTCCTTTTCCGGATCCCAGACGATCAGATCGGCATCCGCCCCGACCAGAACCGCGCCCTTTTTCGGATAGCAGTTCAGGATCTTGGCAATATTGGTGCTGGTCACAGCCACGAATTCATTCGGCGTCATCCGCCCGGTGCCGACGCCATGGGTCCAGAGCATCGGCAGACGATCCTCCAACCCCCCGGTTCCATTGGGGATTTTTGAGAAATCCCCTTTGCCGAAACGCTTCTGCTCGGTGGTAAAGGCGCAGTGATCCGTCGCCACCACCGACAGAGAGCCTGACATCAGCCCGGCCCACAGAGAGTCCTGATGCGCCTTGTTGCGGAACGGCGGTGACATCACCCGGCGCGCGGCATGGTCCCAGTCGGGGTGGAAGTATTCCGACTCGTCCAGCGTCAGGTGCTGGATCAGCGGCTCGCCCCACACCCGCTTGCCCTGCTGGCGCGCACGGCGAATGGCCTCGTGGCTGTCCTCGCAAGAGACATGCACGACATAGAGCGGCACGCCCGCCATGTCGGCGATCATGATGGCGCGGTTTGTCGCCTCACCTTCCACCTGCGGCGGGCGGCTGTAGGCATGCGCCTCGGGCCCGGTGTTGCCCTCGGCCAGCAGTTTCGCGGTCAGTTCCGCCACCACATCGCCGTTTTCGGCATGGACCATGGCCAGCCCGCCCAATTCGCCGACCCGGCGGAAGCTGGCAAACAGCTCGTCATCATTGACCATCAGCGCGCCCTTGTAGGCGAGGAAATGCTTGAAGCTGGTGATGCCCGCCTTCACGCTGTCTTCCATCCCCTCCCAGACCTTCTCCCCCCACCAGGTCACCGCCATGTGATAGGAATAGTCGCAGTGCGCGCGGGTGGATTTATTGCTCCAGACCTTGGCGGCATCCATCAGCCCCTGACCCTGACCCGGCAGCACGAAATCCACCACCATCGTGGTGCCGCCCGCCAATGCGGCCCGTGTGCCGGACTCGAAATCATCCGCCGAATAGGTGCCCATGAAGGGCATCTCCAGATGGGTATGCGGATCAATCCCGCCGGGCATGACATAGCAGCCGGTGGCGTCCAGAACGGTGTCGCCCGTGAGGTTCGGGCCGATTTCGGTGATCATTCCGTTTTCGACGCGCACATCAGCCTTGTAGGTAAGGTCGGCGGTGACGACGGTGCCGTTTTTGATGATGGTGGTCATTTGGATTCCTTTTCTTATCGCAACGGCCAGATCCGGCGTCGAAGTCCGAACTCATCGTCAACAGTGAATGTGTTGAAATGCTCATAGTGACCAAACCAGAGTTCGCCTCCGGCCTCATATCCCCTTCGGCTTGTCAGTTGATCGAAAATGCTTGCAAGCCTACGAATGAGTGTAAACACGTGAAAACGTCCATACTTCTGAACAACTTCAGTTTCTGCCGTTCTAAATGATGCAGCCTCTACAGTGCCAAGTTGATCGCCAGACTCGGCAGTGTGACGCACCAAGGTAAAGTCGCCAATGAATGCGTCGATATGCTGTGCACGCAGTTTTGCTTCAACTTCGCGCTTCGTTCCTCGAAAATGCTTTTCTAAAATTGGCGTGCCTACCAGTTCCCACCACTTGCCGACAGGCTCAAATCCTTTGTTTCCGGTGCCGCCGCTCATAACTAGAAAGTTCGCATACCTCCCTGTCCCTGCGGCTGAGAAGGCTGTCAAGTGATCCACGATTTTAGAGCAAATTGGTTGATCAAGTGGTTTGAAACTGTCAGCTAGGCCCCTCTCGTTCGCAACACCTTCTGCATAATTGATAATGTTTTTGAGATTGTGACCAAAAGTTCTGAGTTGGGAGTCAGACGGAAAGGCTCCAGATTTTTGTTGTTCAATGAAACAGAAAATAAGTTTTCCGAGTCGTTCTAGTCCAATGGAAAGAGAAAAGAACGCGGTATAGTATTCGCCCATACCATCAGCATAATTTGCACGGCCAAGTGCCGTGAGGCCCGTTCCACAAAGCTGCCGGGTGAGTTTGCACTCAAGCGCAATTGCTCGCCATTCTGGCATCGAAAGCGGGTCCAGTCGGCTCACCCCACCACCTCTGCCACCTCAAGCACCGCGTGCAGCAGCACATCCGTGCCCGCCGCCGCCCATTCGGGGGAAATCTCTTCGGCCTCGTTGTGCGACAGCCCGTCCACGCAGGGGCACATGATCATCACCGTGGGGGCAACCCGGTTGATCCAGCAGGCGTCGTGGCCAGCCCCCGAGACGATATCCATATGCGAATAGCCCAGGGTTTCAGCGGCTTGGCGGACGGTCTTCACGAGGCCTGCATCAAAGGTGACGGGGTCGAAGTGGCCGACATCCTCGATCGCGCAGCCAAGCCCCAGTTCCGCGGCCACCGCATGGGCGGCGCGGATCACCTCGGCCTTCATCGCGTCCAGCTTGGGCTGCTCGGGGCTGCGGATATCAACGGTGAACACAACCTTGCCGGGGATCACGTTGCGCGAGTTGGGGTAGACGGTGCAATGCCCGACTGCCCCCACGGCATTCGGCTGGTGGCTCATGGCGATCTGATGCACCCGTTCGGTGATCCGTGCCATGCCAAGGCCCGCATTCACCCGCATGTTCATCGGCGTCGAGCCTGTATGCGCGTCGCGGCCGGTGAGGGTGATTTCCAGCCACCACAGCCCCTGACCGTGGGTGACAACGCCCACCTGCTTTGCCTCAGCTTCCAGAATGGGCCCTTGTTCGATGTGCAGCTCCAGCATGGCATGCATCTTGCGCGCGCCGACCGGCTCGTCCCCAACCCAGCCGATGCGGGCCAACTCGTCGCCAAAGGCTTTGCCTTCGGCGTCTTTGCGGGCATAGGCATAATCCTGGCTGTGTATCCCGGCAAACACGCCAGATGCCAGCATGGCCGGGGCAAAGCGGGTGCCTTCCTCATTGGTCCAGTTGGTGACCACGATCGGATGGCGGGTTTTGACGCCAAGGTCGTTCATCGTGCGCACCACCTCCAGCGCGCCGAGCACGCCCAGAACGCCGTCGTATTTGCCGCCCGTGGGCTGGGTGTCCAGATGACTGCCCATATAGACCGGCAGCGCGCTGTCGTCGGTGCCGGGGCGGGTGGCGAACATGTTGCCCATGGTATCGACGCCCATGGTCATGCCGGCGGCCTTGCACCAGTCTGCGAACAGGTGGCGCCCTTCGTTGTCGGCATCGGTCAGGGTCTGCCGGTTGCAGCCGCCCGCCACGCCGGGGCCGATCTGGGCCATGTCCATCAGGCTGTCCCACAGCCGTTCGGAATTGATGCGGAGATTCTCTCCGGGTGCTGGCATCAGCTGGCTCTCCCTGTTTGCGCAGGTGTCTTTGCACCCTTGCCGCGACTCGTTTCCTGACCGTATGGTCAAGACTAAGCGCACCACAACCTGACCATCCGGTCAACATAATTTCCGCAGGGCCGATGAACCCGAACGCACAGGTTTCACGCATATCCAAAGGCAAACGCACCGAAATCCGGCGCGAAAATGAGCGTGTGATCCTGGATGCGGCGGAAAAGGTGTTTGCCGAGGCCGGCTATGGCGGCGCGACGATGCAGCTGATTGCCGATATGGCGGGGCTGCCCAAGGCCAACCTGCACTATTACTTTCCGACCAAAGAGGCGCTGTATCGGCAGGTGGTGCGCAATATCTTTGAAATCTGGCTGCATGCCGCCGATACCTTTGACGAGGCGCCCGGCCCGGTCGAGGGGATCGGCGGTTATATCGAGGCCAAGATGGCGATTTCGCGCCGCCACCCGTTCGGCTCGAAAGTCTGGGCGTCCGAGGTGATGCATGGCGCGCCGGTCATTCAGGATTATCTGGAAACCACGCTGCGCGAATGGACCGCCGGGCGGATGGCGGTGATCCAGCGTTGGGTGGATGAGGGCAAGATGGCCCCGGTCGATCCGCGGCATCTGCTGTACATGCTCTGGGCGATGACCCAGCATTACGCCGATTTCGGCCATCAGATCGAGACCTTGAACGGCGGCCGCCCGCTGTCGGATGCGCAATGGCGCGAGGCGACCGAGACGGTCAAGGCGGTGATTTTGCGTGGGATCGGGGTGGTTTGATTTGACCGTTGCCGCGACCTGCCGACGCGCCCCCCACCCCCCGCCCCTCCCCACGAGGGGGAGGGGAGGCACTTGGTCTGAGATTGCGGTGTTTGCGGCGGTGGTCAGCCCACGGGCACCCAGAGCACGTCGTCGATGCGCGGGGCGCCGGTGGCGAGCATGACCAGCCGGTCAAATCCCATGGCGCAACCGCTGGCGTCTGGCATATCGGCGAGGGCGGCGAGGAAGTCCTCATCCAAAGGGTAGCGGATGCCGTAAATCCGGGCTTTTTCATCCATCTCGGCGGCGAAGCGGCGGCGCTGCTCGGCCGGGTCGGTCAGCTCGCCAAAGCCATTGGCGAGTTCCACCCCGCAGGCATAAAGCTCGAACCGTTCCGCCTCGCGCGGGTCATCGGCACAGGGCCGGGCGAGGGCCGCCTCGACCACCGGATAGCGGTCGAGGATCGTCGGGCGGCCATGGCCCAGATGCGGCTCCACCCGGTCCGACAGCAGGCGGCTGAAAATGTCGGACCAGGTGTCATCCTCGGCCACGCGCAGGCTGACGGCTGTGGCCTGAGTGGCAAGAGCATCGCGGTCGGCGTGGCCATCGGGCGACAGGGTGGCGAGCAGGTCCACGCCCGCATGGCGCTGCATGGCTTCGGCCACCGACAGGCGCTCTGGCGCAGCAGTCGGGTCACAGGTCGCATCGCGAAAGCGCAGCTGCGCAGCACCGGCGGCCTGCGCCGCGAGCCGCAAAAAGGCCGCGCAATCCTGCATCAAGGTGCTGTAATCCTGTCCCACGCGGTACCATTCCAGCATGGTAAATTCCGGGCTGTGCAACGCCCCGCGTTCGCGGTTGCGCCAGACATGGGCAAAGGCGTGAATTCGCGTTTCACCCGCCGCCAGCAGCTTTTTCATCGCAAATTCCGGGCTGGTGTGCAGATACATCGCGCGCGGCACGCCATCGTTGCCGATGGCTTCGGTTGCAAAGGCATGCAGATGCGTCTCGTTGCCGGGGCTGATCTGCAGACAGGCGGGATCGACTTCGGTGAAACCGTCTTCGCCCAAATGGCTGCGCAGGGTGGCTTGAATCCGGTTGCGCGCTTGCAGCAGCGGGCGGCGGTCGGCATGGCGGGTGGCGGACCACCATGAACTCGATTCCGGCATGATCAAGGGTGCTCCGTCATTTTTGCGCAAGCTTGCGCTGGAAATTTCCGTTCAGATGCGTTAGGCGCGCATCAATTCGGTGCCGGGGCTTTCCTTCGGCCTCTCAAACCACAAGGAACACCTGACCGTGAAAGTCATCGCATCCTCGCTGCGCAAGGGCAATGTCGTTGAAATGGATGGCAAGCTTTATGCCGTTCTGAAGGCTGAAAACTTCCACCCCGGCAAGGGCACGCCCACCACCAGCGTTGATATGCGCCGGATTTCGGACGGGGTGAAGGTGTCAGAGCGCTGGCGTACCACCGAGATGGTGGAAAAAGCCACGGTCGATGAGCGTGAATATGACTTCCTGTATGAAGATGGCGAAGGCTACCATTTCATGGAACCCGCCACCTTTGAGCAGATCACGGTGACCCCGGATGTCATCGGTGATGACAAGGTGTTTCTGACCGACGGAATCAAGGTCTATCTGCGCACTTTTGAAGGCGTGGCGATTGCGATCGAATTGCCGCAGCGGGTGATTGTCGAGATCACCGAGACTGAGCCTGTGGTCAAAGGGCAGACCGCCTCTTCGTCTTACAAGCCAGCGATCTGTTCGAACGGGCTGCGGGTGATGGTGCCACCCCATATCGGCGCTGGCACGCGGGTAGAGATCAACACCGAGGATTACTCTTATGTTGGTCGCGCCAAGGATTGATCCTGCTTTGGTCAGTGTCGCGCTGCGCGTGCTGGCTGATTGAAAGTGAGCCCGGACCTGATGTTCAGGTCCGGGCTTTTTCGCTCAGAACGCTTCCCAGCCCTCTGCTGCGGTGGATTGCAGGGCCAGATTGTCACGTGTGCCGGACCGCGCCGGGGCACTGCGGGACGACTGAAATGTGCCAGGGGCCGGTTTGGCAGCAGGTTTCGGTGCCCCCCAGGATCTGGCCGTGCGGCCGGCAGATGCGTCGGACATCCGGTCGCCCGCCCGGTCGCTGGCAGAGTGCAGGGTGAAACGCTCTGTCGTTTCGGCCAGCGCTGTCGCGGCGCGGTTCAACGATTGCGACGCGGCCGAGGTTTCTTCGAACATCGCGGCATTCTGCTGGGTCACCTGATCCAGATGTTTGACGGCGGTGTTCAACTCGGCGATGCCATTGGATTGTTCGCGGGCAGATCCTGCGATTTCCGACACAAGTCCGTGAATTTCTCCCACAGCCGACTGGATGCCGGTCAGGCTGCGGCCAGCCTCGGCCACAAGGCTCACCCCCCGTTTGACCTGATCGGAGGAGGCGGTGATCAGGCCGGCGATCTCGCGTGCGGCCTCGGACGAGCGCTGTGCGAGATCGCGCACCTCGGAGGCGACAACAGCAAACCCACGACCCGCCTCACCGGCGCGTGCCGCCTCGACCCCGGCATTGAGCGCCAGAAGATTGGTCTGAAAGGCGATTTCGTCGATCACCGAGGTGATGCGCGAGATCTTGGAAGAGCTTTGTTCAATCTCGCCCATGGCTGACACGGCTTCGCGCACCACACGGCCCGAGGTTTCGGCATTCTGCTTGGCAACCTCAACCTTGGTATTGGCGTGATTGGCCACCTCGGCTGTGGACTTGACCGAGTTTGTCATCTGATCAAGCGCAGCGGAGGTTTCCTCCAGGGTTGCGGCCTGCTGTTCGGTGCGGCGGCTGAGATTGTCGGCGGCGTTACTGATATCGCCAACCTCGCCGCGGATGGCAGCGGAACTGCTGACCACGTCCGACATCGCGGCGCGCAGACGGTCGGTGGCTTCATTGAAATCAGAGCGCAACCCCTCATACCTTGTGTCAAACTGATCTTTCAGGGTGGCGGTGAGATCGCCGTTGGACAGTTGGGCGAGAGCGGCACGAAGGGCATCGACCACTTTGGTCTGTGCCGTTTCCATCTCACGCCGCTTTTCATCGGCGTCACGCTGCTCCATCTGCTGTCGGGTGACATCTGATGCAAGCAGAAGATACGACTGCGCCATCCCTTTGTCATCCTTGACCGGCGTCAGACGTGCATCAAGCAGGGCCTGACCGCCGGTGGGAAGCACAAGACGCAGCAATCCCTCGACAATGTCTCCCGATCTGATTGCAGACCACAGATCGCCCGAAGCTTGGGTATCAAAGCTGAGCACAGAGCGGCAGTCCCGCCCGGCAATGGTGGCAGCGGATTGGGTGAACAGCGCAGCGAACCGGTCGTTTGCAGCTTCGATCTGGCCGTTTCTGGAGATTTCAGCCCGCAACTGACCGGCGTCAATAGCCGAGAGGACGGCAGCGTTGCGGCGGTCCTGGGTGGTCATGCGCCATTCGAGCACATAGCCTGTCAGCACGCCGGCAGTGTCGGTGATCGCAGCCAAAGACACCTCGAACATTTCACGGCCACGGGAAAAGCCGATGTGTTTCTGCTGGCCCGCGCCCACCAGTCCAGACAGCGCGCCCAAGGACGGATCAAGGCTGGTGGCAGCCCGCCCGATCAACGCGCCTCCCGAACCTGCGGAGAGATGGCTGGTCATCAGGGACTGGGCCGCGCCATTTGCGAACAGGATGCGGAACTCGGGATCGGTGATCATCAACGCGGCAGAGGCCCCCTCAAAGGCAGACCCCTTGAACATGCCAATACGGGTGATGTCGACCGATGCCGCCAGATCTGACCGGAACCCTTCGAGGGCACGGGCGATGTCGCCGATTTCGTCAAGGGATGTGCGCCCCGGCACCTCGACCGAATATTCGCCTGCTGCCACTTTGCCGACCGCCGTGCTCAGCCGACGCAGGGGGCGGGCGATGAACAGCCGGAACAACAGGGCTGCGACGATCAGCATGACCGCAAAGATCGCCGCGCCGATCACAAGATTCTGACGCATTTTGCTGGCGATCTCATTCTGCAGCCGGGCATCCGACCAACGGGTGACGATCACGCCGACCAGCTGGCTTTCGGCCCCGAAATAGACCGGATGCGCGACGATCAGGCCTGTGTCGTCAAAAATCAGTTCCTCTTCGTGACTGGGCTGCCGGCCCTGGGCTAGCCAGATCGCGGTCTGGGACAGGAGTGTCTTGCCCAGAGCAAGTGTGTCACCGGTTTGATCTGTACCGGGGCGAATGGCCTGAGAGAACACGCTGCCATCCAGTCGCAGGGTCAGCACCTCTGACAGGTCAGTGCCGACCAGGTCGAACAGTTCCTGTTCGATAACCTGCGCGGCTTCGGGCTTGTTGAAGCGCAAGGCACCGCCCGCGTTGTGCCCTGTCATGTTGGTGACTGTGCCGGCGGTGTCTTTCAGCGCGGTCTGCAACAGCACTTCGGTGTCGCTGTTGCCATGATAGACGGAGGCTGCGGCCACAACTGCCACGGTCAGCGCGGTGATGGCGGTTGCCTTGAGGAAGATGGAGCGCAGGTGGAACAGGGAGCGGGCTGGCAGGGTCATCGGGACAGTCCTTGGATGCGACAACAGGGAAAAGCGATGTCAGCGGGGCAATGGTCAGAGCTGTTCGGCATTCAGCCCGACGGTGACAGCACCGATAACGGCACCATCAGCGGGGTCGGTCAGCGAAAACGAGACCTGTATCTGATAGATCTGCGCGCTTTCGTCGAACTCGACATCGCTGACGTGAATTGCACCGGCGCCTTTGGGGTAGGTTTCGTTGAACTTTGCCTCATCCCCCTGCCAGTAGTCGGAGGTTGCTGCGGAGGCGGCGACATTCAGGCCCAGTGAATCCATGACAAACACCTCGGTCATCAGTCCGGCAGAGGCCTCTACCTGAGCGCGCAACAGATCTGATGGCGGGATGGTCAGCACGCTGCTGATGGTGGGCTGCACGGATTTGCCCAGTTCTGCCATCCAGGCCTGATCCAGCTGGTCGATATCGGCCTGTGTCAGCGCGGTGTGGCGGGTGTTCTGTTCACGCACAGCCGCGATGATCGCCGGATCGGCGGCCCAGCTTGCAAGGGCCTGTGCGGCATAGGCGCGGGCCTTGGCATCGGCGTCGCCGGTATCGGTGGCAAAGGCGGGCAGGGCACAGGTACACAGCAGAATGGCGGCAAGACGGCGCATGAGAATACTCCTCCAACAGGGCCCGGTCATGGGGCGATTGGGGGACAGTTAGCCTGTCTCCGATTGCCGTCTTCTTAACGGGCACGGCGTTTTCTAAAATCCGCCCGATATTTCCCAAGCCATCAGCCCCTTGGATTCCCGGCCGGATCGGGTATTCCGGCCGCTGATGATTGGCAAAGGGCTGGGGTGATGGCGCAAAGGTTCGGATTCAGCGTGGCCGCGACGGATGGCAAGGCGCGCAAAGGGGTGATCAGCACGTCGCGCGGCGAGATCCGTACCCCGGCGTTCATGCCGGTGGGCACAGCGGCGACGGTCAAGGCGATGCTGCCAGAGTCGGTACGTGCGACCGGGGCTGATATTCTGCTGGGCAACACCTATCATCTGATGCTGCGCCCGACGGCGGAACGGATCGCGCGTCTTGGCGGCTTGCACCGTTTCATGAACTGGGAGCGGCCGATCCTGACCGACTCTGGCGGATTTCAGGTGATGTCACTGGCCAGTCTGCGCAAGCTGACCGAAGAGGGCGTGCGGTTTTCCAGCCATATCGACGGCTCCAAGCACATGCTGAGCCCCGAGCGCAGCATGGAGATCCAGAAGCTGCTCGGCAGCGATATCGTTATGTGTTTCGACGAATGCCCGGCCTTGCCCGCCACCGATGCCGAGGTCGCAAAGTCGATGGCGCTGTCGATGCGCTGGGCCCAGCGGTCACGCGATGCGTTTGGCGACCGTCCGGGGCATGCGTTGTTCGGGATCATGCAGGGCGGGGTGACCCGCGATCTGCGCGAGGAATCGGCGCGGGCGCTGACCGGGATCGGGTTCGACGGCTATGCGGTCGGTGGTCTTGCGGTGGGTGAGGGGCAGGAGGCGATGTTCGGCGTGCTGGATTATGCGCCGGGATTCCTGCCGGAAGACAAGCCGCGCTATCTGATGGGCGTGGGCAAGCCCGATGACATCGTCGGCGCGGTGCAGCGCGGGATTGACATGATGGATTGCGTTTTGCCGTCGCGCTCTGGCCGCACCGGGCAGGCCTGGACCCGGCGGGGGCAGGTCAACATCAAGAACGCGCGCCATATGGATGACCCGCGCCCGCTGGATGAGGACTGCACCTGCCCGGCCTGCCGCAATTACAGCCGCGCCTATCTGCACCATGTGTTCAAGGCGCAGGAGATGATTTCGGGTATGCTGCTGACCTGGCACAACCTGCACTATTATCAGGAGCTGATGCAGGGCCTGCGCGATGCGATCGGCGCTGGGGGGCTGCCGGCGTTTGTCGCGGCGTTCCATGCGCAGCGGGCCGAGGGCGATATCGAGCCGCTCTGAGGGCTGCGCCAATATCCTTGCGATGTGGACGGTCACGCTCTGGCGTGAGTCGGGTCATGCGCGGAAACAGCGCGGTTTGCATGTTTCATCTGCGAGAGTTGACAGATCTTTGGCACGATCTTCGTTCGCATTCTGGACATGCAGGGGCACGACCTTACCCGGTTTTCAAATTGTACCCCAATGTACACGGAAAAATGACGCGAGTGTAAACTTCTGCGCGCATTTTTTGCAAAGCGCTGCTAAAGTCAGGGGGCAGCGCCCTGCAACGACGGATAAGAAGTTGAAATTCCTGCATTGCTTCTGTGTGGTCGACTCGTCGCTCCGCATTTTGTGGGTCGGTGGCGACTGGGATGATTTTGCCATGCGCAATGGTGGCGGCGCGATTCTGGCCAATGATGTGCTTGCCACCCGGCTGACCGACTACATTTCCGATGTTGCTACGGCTGAGACCGTTGAGCAGATGGTGCAGGCGGTGATTGACACCAAGGGCACGCTGCGGATGGATTATCGCTGCGATGCCCCGCAAGAGCTGCGGCGTATCCGTCTGACGATCAAGCCTATGAAAGACCGGCGCGCGATCATGGTGCATGAGCTGCGCGACGCGGTTCAGCTGGAGCCGCCGATGGAGTCGTGGCATTTCGATCCGGCTGCCCCCGAGTTGAAATGCTCGGTCTGTGGTATGGTGCATCTGCCGGGCAAGAGCTGGCAAGACCCGACCCAGCCCGGAAACCGGCACCCCCAGCTGGTGAAATACACCGTCTGCCCGTCCTGCGTGACCCGGATAGATGCCGCGATTCATGGCATTTGCGAAGGGGCCGAGGCCGGTGAGGTGGGGGAGTTGACCCTGAAGCCGGGGTTTAACCGGGCCTGAACAGATCGCGCCGGATACCGCATAAATCTGACCGGGATTGTGACTTGCCGCCACCCGCGGCAAAGCGCAGAATGGCGGCAATCGGATGGCCTGTCCCGGCCGAAAGGTTGCGCTGGTTGACACCCCTTGATCGACTCCCCAGATAGAGGGGCCAAAGAGGGGAAGGTCGGGATGCTGCCGATGCTCGGGGCCGTGACCTTCCTGCCGTGATAAGGATACGCGACATGAGCGAGCAATTTTCCACCAGCTACCCGGTTCTGCCTTTGCGCGACATCGTGGTCTTTCCGCATATGATTGTGCCGTTGTTCGTCGGCCGTGAAAAATCTGTGCGGGCGCTGGAAGAAGTGATGCAGGATGACAAGCAGATCCTGCTGTCCAGCCAGATCGACCCGACCGTGGATGATCCGGGCACCGACGGGATCTACCGTGTGGGTGTGCTGGCCAATGTGCTGCAATTGCTGAAACTGCCCGATGGCACCGTCAAGGTGCTGGTGGAGGGCAAGACCCGGGTGAAGATCACCGAATTTATCGAAAACCCCAGCTTTTTCGAGGCGGGGGCGGCGCCGTTGACCGAATCTGCCGGCGATGCGTCGGTGGTCGAAGCGATGCTGCGCGCGGTCGCCGACGAGTTTGAACGTTACGCCAAGATCAAGAAAAACATCCCCGAAGAGGCGCTGTCTGCCGTGTCGGAAACGCGCGAGCCTGCGCGTCTGGCTGACCTTGTGTCGGGGCATCTGGGCGTGGAAGTGGCCCAGAAACAGGCGCTTCTGGAAACGCTGGACGTGTCCGAGCGGCTGGAAAAGGTCTATGGCCACATGCAGGGCGAAATGAGCGTGCTGCAGGTCGAGAAAAAGATCAAATCGCGCGTCAAGACCCAGATGGAAAAGACCCAGCGCGAATATTACCTGAACGAACAGATGAAGGCGATCCAGCGCGAGCTGGGCGATGGCGAAGAGGGCCAGAACGAGATCGCCGAGCTTGAGGCGCGGATCGCGGCCACCAAACTGTCGAAAGAGGCCCGCGAAAAGGCTGATGCCGAGGTCAAAAAGCTCAAATCCATGAGCCCGATGAGCGCCGAGGCGACCGTCGTGCGCAACTATCTGGATTGGCTGCTTGGCGTGCCATGGGGTGTGAAGTCACGCGTCAAGAAAGACCTGGGTGCGGCCCAAAAGGTGCTGGATGCCGATCACCATGGTCTGGACAAGGTCAAGGAACGCATTGTCGAATATCTGGCGGTGCAGGCGCGCTCGACCAAGCTCAAGGGGCCGATCCTGTGCCTCGTCGGCCCTCCGGGCGTGGGCAAAACCTCGCTGGGCCGCTCGGTGGCCAAGGCGACGGGGCGCGAGTTCATCCGCATCTCGTTGGGCGGGGTGCGCGACGAGTCGGAGATCCGGGGTCACCGCCGGACCTATATCGGCTCGATGCCGGGCAAAATCATCCAGAGCCTGAAAAAGGCAAAGACCAACAACCCGTTGATCCTGCTGGATGAAATCGACAAGATGGGCCAGGATTTCCGGGGCGACCCGGCAAGCGCCTTGCTGGAGGTGTTGGACCCGGAACAGAACGGCACGTTCGTCGACCACTATCTTGAGGTGGAATACGACCTGTCGAACGTGATGTTCATCACCACGGCCAACAGCTACAACATGCCGGGCCCGCTGATGGACCGGATGGAGATCATCCCGCTGGCGGGCTATACCGAAGATGAAAAACGCGAGATCGCGCGGCAGCATCTGTTGCCCAAGCAGATTGCGGCCAATGGGTTGAAAAAGGGTGAATTCGCGATTGATGACGCGGCCCTGACCCATGTGATCCGCTACTACACCCGCGAAGCCGGGGTGCGGAGCCTTGAGCGCGAGATTGCCAAACTTGCCCGCAAGGCGGTGACCGAGATCCTGAAGGGCAAGACCAAGGCCGTGGCCGTCGATGAGGCCAAGGTCGAGGAGTATCTGGG
Organism: Pseudotabrizicola alkalilacus; assembly: GCF_003443995.1. GTDB lineage: Bacteria > Pseudomonadota > Alphaproteobacteria > Rhodobacterales > Rhodobacteraceae > Pseudotabrizicola > Pseudotabrizicola alkalilacus. The sequence continues at coordinate 158,289 of NZ_QWEY01000006.1, read as the reverse complement.
CGTGCAGCGGCACCGCTATGGTCTGGCGGAGCTGGAGGATCAGGTTGGCGTGGTGACGGGTCTGGCCTGGACCTCGGTGGGCGGCGATCTGCTGCACATCGAAGCGCTGAAACTGCCGGGCAAGGGCCGGATGAAGACGACGGGCAAACTCGGCGATGTGATGAAGGAATCCATCGACGCGGCGGCCTCTTACGTCCGCTCGATCAGTCCGCAGATTGGGGTAAAACCGCCGAAGTTCGAAACGATGGACATTCACGTTCACGTCCCCGATGGGGCAACGCCCAAGGATGGCCCCTCGGCGGGTCTGGCGATGGTGACTTCGATCGTCTCGGTCCTGACCGGGATTCCGGTGCGCCGCGACATCGCCATGACCGGCGAAGTCAGCTTGCGCGGCAATGCGATGCCGATCGGCGGTCTGAAGGAGAAACTGCTGGCGGCGCTGCGGGGCGGAATCAAAACCGTGCTGATCCCGCAGGAGAACGAAAAGGATCTGGCCGAGATCCCGGACAATGTGAAACAGGGGTTGAAGATCATCCCCGTCACCCATGTCCGCGAGGTTCTGGCTGCGGCCTTGGTACGCCAGCCGGAGCCGATTGAATGGGACGAAGCGGCCGAAGAAGCCGCCGCTGCGGCCCGCCGCGCCGGGGATGCGACCCCACCATGGCAAACCGCGCATTAAGCGCAGGCCCAGGATGCAAGCTGTTGAAAGCGCCCCCGTTTCGGGGGCGCTTTTTGATGCAGAGGCGCGCGGTGATCGCGCGCGCTGGGCCTTGTTTCACGCGATTGCCAGTGACATTGTCGCGAAATCGTGACTAATCTGCGCGATACGCCGCCGCATCATCGACACAAGGGAGTTGTCCATGTCCAGCAAGCCCACATCTAAACCTGGTCCAAAGGGCATTCCCGCCCCCAAGCCCAAGGTCGTGGCAGAACCCGCAGCCGAGGTGCCCGAGGCAGTCACCGTTGAGGCGGGGACGGACCGCGCGGTGGCGCTGAAACTGCGGGAACTGGTCGGACGCGTGGTCGAGGTGACTGGCGGTAAGAAAAAGGGCGTGAAAGAGATCGTCGAGGCCACGCTGACCGCTCTGGGCGATGCGCTGGCCAAAGGCGAAGAGCTGAACCTGCCCGGCGTGGGCAAGGTACGGGTGGCAAAATCGGTCGACCGTGAGGGCCGGTCGATGATGACGCTCAAGGTGCGCGGCACCGGTACGCCTAAACCAAAAGAGCCGAAAGAGACCCTTGCAGACGCCGAAGAAGCCGTCTAAGACACGCTCCATCGGGCGATTAGCTCAGCGGTAGAGCGCTTCGTTCACATCGAAGATGTCAGCGGTTCAAATCCGTTATCGCCCACCATTATTGCCGTATGCTTAAAGCAAGCAAAATCAAACACTTAGGCCCCCAACTTGGGGGCCTTTTGTTACCCAAAACCTCCCAAAATGTTACCCAAAGTCACCGCTGACGCGGTCACGATCCGCGTCAGCGGACATGCAAAAGGGGCCTTTCCGGCCCCTCTCTGTCTCTCTGTATCCGCTTGAAGCCGAATCCGTGGTCAGGTGTCGGTGTCTTCGGTGTCGCGGGGACGCGGTCCCTCTACGCGGTAGGTCAGACCATCACCAAGGATGGTGACCGGAATGCCCGCTTTGAACAACGCCATCAATCTGGATGCCTCGGGCGCTACGAGGTAGTAGTAGCGCCCGGTAGGGTGATCTGCACTCTCGCTCATTACGTGCCTCTTGGATTCATGAGTCCACCATACTGGGCTGCTTCAGCCATTTGCATGGAAACTTGCTGCTTGATCATTTCGGCGACGTTCTTAGCCGCCTGTGCTGCGGTTGCGGGGTCTTCAATCGACTTCTCAGTCTTAATCTCGACATGTACGTCCCCCATCGTAAAGTGAGGGGCTGCACCGGGGGCAGCTTCTTCTAGGCCGCTGGCATCCACCGGAATCTTCCGGCCCTTCGTCAGCGGCACAACCGCTTCGTTCGGGTGTAGTACCGCCGGGATACCAGACGTATTGCTCGTGCCTTCTTTGTAGTGGGGTGCGTTCCGGAATGCCGCCGGGCTGACGTGGTGAACCGACATGCCGGGCCGGTCTGAATACCCGCCCTCTGCAAATCCGAACAGGCTGAACAGGCCGCCGATAAGACCGAACCCGCCACCCATACCACCCCCGCCCCCGGCGGGAATAGCTGCGCCTGACAGCGCGGCAGCGAACATCTGAGCGCCTTGCTGTGCACCCATGACAATTCCAGACTGCATCTGACGTGCGCCAGATGCAGATGCCATTTCGATGCCGGATGAATCGAACATGTTGCCGAAGAGCATTTTCATGGAACGCTGCGCAAGCATCTGCGCCAAGCTGCGCCGGAGTCCGTCCACCAATTTCTTGGTGTCGAATTCGCCCATAAACAGGTCGTTGATACCGCCTTCAAGCACTTGTGCCATCTCTAGCTTGAGTTGCTTCGTAGATTCCATCACAGACGGCAGTCCTTGGATGTACTCGCGGAATGGGTCTTTGGCATCGCGCTGCAATTGTTCGTTAAGAAGGACGTTTGCCTCATACGCGCGGATGGTAGCCTCTGTTGCGGCGTCCAGCTTGCCCTTGTTCAGCTCCAGCGCCATAGCCATAGCTTCCGCGCCTTCTTTGGTGCGGGCCTTGCCTTCGATCAGCAGATTCAATGCCGCGTTCTCGCGGTTGAGTCCGAAGATGCGGTCGTTTAGCTGTTTGCTGATTTTTGAGAGTTGGCGGCTTTCATCGCCTAGGGCTTCCACACGTCCACCCCCACTCTTTTTCGTGCTGGTTTCGCGTTTTCTGGCGGCTTCCCGCTGGGCCGAAAGTTGGTCGTCCAGCCGGATATTCTCTTCGAGGGCGAAGCGCTCCATATTGATAAGCTGACTCTCAGCCCATCCCGCAATACCACCACGGGCGTTTGCCGCTTGAGTCCGCGCACCCAACTTTAGCTCGTTGTCATGGCGAATGCGGGCGATCTCAGCACCGCGCAAGGACTCGCCGCGTGACAGGGCTTCGATCTCCACGCGCTTGGAAGCTGCGGAAATGGCACCCCCGCCGATAGCCGCGAGAGATGATCCAATGGCGTCGATCTGCATCTTCACAGCGGCCATCATATTGGCCCATGCGGCGGTCTGGTTCACAGCCCCGGCGATGGCGGACGCCGACTCCTCACTCGCATGTAGCAGTTTGAGCGCGGCGTCCTCCGACTTAATCAGGCCCATCAGCAGATTCAAAGCGGACCCTTCCGCCCGATCAAGTGTTGTGCCGGTCGACTCCAACCACTTACGGGCTTTGCTGATGGCGTCTGTCTGTTCTTGGAAGGTGCGGGCCTCTTTCACCTGTTTAAGCAGCCCAAGAAAGATGCGCGCGCCATCGTTGGTGGTATTCAGGGCTATGCGTACATCGTCGATATCAGAGGTAATCCACCCGCCGGTCACTTCGTCTTCCAGCGCCTGAATCGTGTTACGGTTGGCGGACAACGCCTCAAGTTGGGCGATCTGGCCTAGGCGTTCGAGGTGGATTTTCAGCTCTGCATTCACCCGGCCATAGCCTTCGGCGAGAGACCCCAGTTTAGCCCCGGCGAGGGTGGCAGTTGACCGGGTGATGGTACTGATCTTGGATTCAGCATCGGACAAAGAGTCGGCGAAGGACTTTGTGGCCTCTGAGCCGCTGGTCATCCACTGGACGATTGCGGCCCCGGCTGCGATCACGCCAATGGTGATTAAGCTAACTGGGTTAATCATGCTCATGAAGCCGGATGCCAGACCACGCAGAATGGCGGTTTTTCCGCCCATCTGGTTTAGCATCTGGGACACCTGAGTCCCCTGCTGGAGTGCCAAAATAAAGGGATTCTGGCCCGCTGCCATCATCACACCGATATCGTTGAACTGGGCGGCCAGGTATGCAGTTTCATGCCCACTAGTACGGGCGCTCGCCGCAAATCGGTCGTTTGCCCCCCCAGCGGCAAGGATAGACTGAGCCGCTCTATCGCGCATTTGGGCGGCTCTTTGGGCGGATACCGCCCCTGCATCTTCCAGCGTTTGAATCTCAGAAAGTGCCGTTGCGTACTGCCGGGACGTAGCAAAAACGCTGTCATATTTTGACCGGAGGGATTCCAGACTTGCGGCTTGAGATGTGGAGGCCCGGTTGGTTTCCAGCATTTCGCGGGCGAGTTGTGCCTGTTCACCCCGCAAGCGCTCGCTGGCCACCGTCGTTTGCAGAAGGCTTGAGCGAACATCATCGAAGCCACTCTTAGACTTGCGCACGTCAAGGGTGGAGGTCGCACCTAGGAGGCTGGCCTTCATTTGCGCGAGGGCGTTGTTTAGGCTGGCAAGGCCCTGTGTGTCGCCAAGGTCATCCATACGAAGCGCAAGGCGCTGGGTGGCCTGTTCTGCCATCCGTACGGCTGACGCCGACGCAAGCGCAGTGCGCTGGATCATCTGCGCGGCCCGGTCGGAAGCGTTGCCCGCGCCTGATATCGCGGTTCCGAGTTTTTGCGCTTCGGTGGTGGCCCGCGTTAGCGGTGATACATCAAACTGGGGGCGATGGTTTGCCAGCTTGGCAAATGTGCCATCCGCTTGCCGGTCCAGATCGTGGACGGCTTTCTTTACTGCCGTGACGGCAGCGACAAAAACGCGACTGCCAGCTTTAGCGGCTTCTGCGTCGATTTTAAGAGCTAGTGAGTGGGTCTGGGTGGTCATGGTGAGCTTTCGCGCTTTTGTGCCCGTCGGGGCAGGCGCTGGTGAGGGTGGATTGGTCTGCGTTAAAGTGGGCCGGTGTCGGGCCGGATTAAAAAGCTCGGGCCAGCCAGAGTCCGTATGCGCGTGAAAGACCAATAACCGCGCTGGACGTGGATGACCGGCCCGCGCCAGTTTCACCACTCTTCACTGTTAGAATATAGCACCAATGATGATGACAGGCAAAATTCTTAGCCATTCGGTTCAGCGTAATAGCAACTATTTTTCACCAAAATTTATATTTTATAGCGACCATTTGCAATTCGAAGAGGGGGTACCCCCACCGCCGGGGGGGAAAGGGGCTTGTGCAACTTAGTGCAACTGCCAGAGCAACTTGGATACCGTTCATCGGCATTAAAGGACGGTCAAAGGTGCGCTAGATGCCGAATGAGTCTACCGAGTTTACATCCGGCTCAAATCAACCTAAGCGTGTATTTTTATGGAGTTGCTGCAACCTATGCATGTGGCGACTGCGCGTCTTGGCACCCCCACCCCTATACCCCCTAGGCGGGACCCCAAGTCATTGTTTTTACATGATATTATATACCGCTGACGCGGACACCAACCCATTCAACACGCCACCAACTCACAATGACTGCGATAGCTTGGCGGGGAGTCTTGTGGGTTCGGGGTATCTCTGGGTCACATCCCCCAGCGCGCTAGCGATGCCTCTGCCGCCACGGGGTCAGCCTTGATCCGTAGCACCGTCTGACGGGTCAAGCCGGTCTCTCTGGCGATGGTGGAGACGTTCGGAGAGGGTGCGGACAGGGCGGCTTGCACAGCTTCCATGGTGGCGCGGGTGTAGCTGGGTTTCTTGCCGCGATACTTGGTGTCCGCGTCAGCGGATGCCTTGGCATGATCAATGCCAGCGCGGCGAGCTTCACGGGCGGCGGTGGCGTCTGCCTCTGCGATGCCTACCATGAATGCTAGCACAGCATCGCGGGCAGCGATCTGCATCGGATCATGGGCAAGCTCATGATCGGGCTTGAATACCATGTTATTGATTACCGTCTTGACAGTAACCCCTTGATTCAGAAAGGTTTCAATGGTGTTCTTTACATCGCGGTAATCCCGCCCAATGCGATTGACCCAGCGCACCAGAAGCGTATCGCCGGGCTGTAGCAGGTCAAACAGCCGCTTGCCTTGATCCCGGTCCTTAAGGGCTGTGGAGACCCCAGAAACACCATGATCAATGATCACGTGCCTATCTTCGAAGGTGAACCCCTCCTTACGGGCTTGGGTAATCTGGTGGCTGCTGTGCTGTTCGGCGGTGCTGACGCGAACATACAGAACGGTTTTGGCAGTCGGTGTCATGTCGGCTCCTGTCCGTAAGGGTTATGGACATTAGATATACTGTCCAAAAGGCGGAATCAACCCTTATGGACACCTGAATCGAGATGTTTTCAGGAGTCCGCAGAAGTATAGCCTTGCGGACAGGTTGGGGGCCGCGTCAGCGGTCTAGCTGGGTGTTTTTCGGGGTGGCGGTAATCGCAAATGTTATAGTGTAACAATTCGGGAAGTTGCTGCAACGTCGGTCGAGGGCGTCTAGAGGGGGATGAAACGCAGAAGGGCGTCCCGGAGGGGACGCCCATTCTCTGTTTGGATCAAAGCAACTTAGTGTGCCGTGGCACTTTGCCGGATCACTGACACCTTCGTTGGCCGGGTCAGCTTGTAGTCGATTTCCTGTGAGACAGGAACATCATAGCGGCGACCTTGATACCCGCGCACGTAGCTGTCGACGCGGGCTGTGAACCTCACCCGATCACCCGGATTGATTGCCATCCACTGTTTGCCGCGTGCAAGCCATATGTGATCAGTCAGTGGCTTTCCATCGGCGTCTTTCACACAGGTAAGCAGGATTGTTTCCACCGGCCCTTTGTAGCCCGACTTACTACCAAAGCGTTCAACGGTGGCGGTGACTGCAAACCGTTCACCATCACGCATGCGCAAAGCCTTTCTCATTGCAGCGTCACGCCTTCTGGTGCGGTGGAGGGTAGAGCATGATCAGCAGCGCGCATTGCATTGCGAACTTCAAAGAGTGTGAAGTCCACCGCCTGCCTGATTGCCCCGGCGATATGGTCTGCCGTCCCCTCGGGCGAGATGTAGAATCCAGCTTTAGAGAGGGCGGCGAGTACGGTGGGTGGGTTGCAGGTCAAGTCAGCGTACTCGATTCTAGTTAGACGATCAGCTTCGCAGTTGTTCTGCATCAAGCTTTTCCACGAGACAAAGCGGACAAGGATTGTCGGCTGAAAGCTTCCATCAATTGGAAGCATGACATCAAACGCCGTGCTGGAAAAAGTTGATTTGGTGCTGTTTGGCGCAATCCATTCATGGTGGAACAGATAGCCGTCGCTGCATTCTGCGATTTCGTCGAACCAATTCTCACGCGTCGAAAAGCAGTCATCGCAGAAACAAAGTTTGGGTAGGGTCATTTAATACCTCCTTGGGGTTGCTCATGCAGTGAATTTAATCTGGGTCGATTAATTTCGCAACCCACTGATTATGGCTCATTTTTTGACTTTTTAGCACATTGTCACTTTGACTTACACTAAGGTGGGAAATTGTCACTTTGACTTACATTGAGGTGGGCAATTGTTAGCTTGAAGCTTAATAAATCAACCTATGGTAGATGGATTCTTGGAATGATTCCACAGGAGCTGCGTAGATCGGAAAGACTTTTTTTTCTGATGGGGTGCAGATTTCTCGAAAAACGGTTAGATGTTCGCTTTTTGTTCTGTTTTCTGGTAGATTTATGTGCTAAAACGATGGCCTATTATGCCGGAATCTCATCCCCCTGTACGTTACCACCCGTCTAAGCGGCCCTACAGCCTGCGAGAGGCTGCCCGTGATTCCATGCTGGTGGTGGTGAAGTGTAACGGCAAGAACTACTTACGTGTCGCCGCGTCTATGCACCACCCAACCCGCCTTTTTTCAGCTTTGGGGTCCTCGTACTGCGGCTCATAACACGCTGAGATGGCGTCCTGCGCTGCTTTGGCGTTCTTCGACGCGTTGTAATGGACGAAAAATACCCTAACGCCATCTGCCAAAAAGATCAGGCATATAACGCTGACGAGTACGGCGGCGGTTGTGACGGCGATCCGGCTGAAAGTCATGTTCTATTCCCTATTGATTTAAGTTCCTGCAGAAGTCGAACCAGCGGAGCATTGCACATCGTTAAACGCTTCGGAACCGCTAACGCGGACCCACAGCAGGCGGGCGGGGTGACATCCATTCGTCCACACACCACCCGTTGGACAAATGGAAGACAAATAGAAAACTACCGAAAATAAGGGCTTTCTGGCCTTTTTTCCTTCTATTTGTCTATTTGTCTATTTGTACATAGATATATAGCCATCCATCTAAGACACAGTTTCAGGGGCATCCTTTCGCTAGCGATGATGGCTGCGCGAGAGAAAATCTGTTTGTCTGTCTCTGTCTGTATTTGGCCCAGACAAATGGACAATTGGACAAATGGCGCGCAAGATATTGATATACAACGAAAAAGTGTTGTCCATCCATTTGGCCTGCACCACGAGCGTGGACAACTAAAGGCCGGAAATGGGAAAGGGCCGCGTTAGCGGCCCCATTCTCACAGCGTTTCGGCGTCTTCGCCGTGGACGAAGGTTCCCTTCACCCGCATGTTCTTGATGCCCGCGCCCTCACCGGGCAGGTAATCGTGCCACACCTGTTCACGGGGGCCTTTCTTGCGTGTTATCAGCGCCCCCGCCTTTTCCAGCCTGTCAGCCAGCGCCTTGGGGTCGGTGGTGATGCCCAGCTTGCCCAGCCGATCCACGGGCAGGATATACACGCGGGCTTCCCGTTCGTCGGCTTCCAACCGTTCACCGTCCTTGCCGTTCCTATAGGCCTTCGTGATGGTGCGCTCTTTCTCCGACATGGCAGCGTGATCTGGCTTTCCGTTGGGCGCGAGGTGGCCATAGTAGCCCAGCACCTCCACCCGCGAAGGGTCGCGGTTCTCGTGCATGGTCACGATGGTGCCCGTCTGCGCACCCCGCATGATGGCACGGCGCAGCTTGTCGATGGACTGGCGGTCGGTGTCGAGGTGGGCGGCGCCCGCTTCCAGCGTGTCCACCAGCAACCCCCGCATCATTCCCCGAACGGGCACCTGGACTCCGAAGAGTCCTGCCTCTTGTGCAATCTCCCCTGCTACCGTCAGAATTGCCGCTGTGGTAACAACCCGTTCCCCTGCACCCGTCGCAAGATCAGCCCATTCCGCTTCCAGAGCGCTAACGCGCACCTTGACCGCCTCTCTGCCTTCCTGTGCCAGCTTTTCAGCAAACACCAACCCAGTCACCCCGTAGACGGCTTTTTCCCTATCATCACCCGACAGGATACGGATAGCGGCGACTTCTGGACTCGCCCTGTCCAAAATCGGCGCGCCGTCAAAGTTGACCGCGAAAACTCGCGATACAGGGCCGGTCTTAATGTCGACTCCGGCGGCTTCCATGGCGGTTACGATACCGATTTCAGAAGACAGTACAAAGCAGGTCTTCCACGTCCGAGTCCGCTGGATACTGCCGTCCTGCTTTCCGCGCGCCTTGCCAGCGCCATCCGCCCATTGGAGGATAAGCCGCTGGGTTTCGGTCGAGTCCGCCTTAGATGCCCCGCCTTCGTCCAGAACGACAACCGCACCTGCGCCGCGCTCGGCAAGGTTTTCAATCGCGGTAGGTGTCGCATCGGCTTTGCCGAATAGTCCGGTTTGGTCAGGCGGGCCAAAATGGGCCGCGCCCATCTTTCCGGCGGACGTTTTCCCCTGCTTAGCCTTGCCCTCGTTGCTGATGACCGGGGAAAGGTCATGGTCAAGGAAGTTGACCAGACAGCCTGCCAACCCGGAGAGATAGCCGGGCAGGATGACATTCCCGGTCCCGCCCGTTAGGGCGGTGGTAGCGGCTGCATGGTGATCGGCAAGGGTGCCCTGCGTTTTGGTGCTGATACGGGCCTTGGGGTTTAGAATGAAGCGCTGATCACCCGCGTTTGCCGCCGCACCAGAGGGTGACACATAGGCGTCACCGTGCCACCCGGCCTTGCCGATCAGCACAGCCTCATTCGATGTGTCGACGGCGCGCAAAAGGCGGACAATCGTTCCGGCACTGACTTGCGGGTCAATCTCGAATCCTTCGTCCACCAGCGCAGACAGGAATGACCCCGTATCGCGGTACGTGTCGCCAATACAATATGTCGATTCCACAATGCCGCGTTGTTTTGATCGGTGGGGATAACGGATCGTGATTTCATTCGTGCGCTTGCCGTCTTCGGCTTCGCCGAAAGCGATGAAAGGAACCTCAAACGCCCGGCAGGCCCGGACCCACTCCTTACTCACGTCAAGATTGAGAGCGTAGAACCACCCGTCAGCGCGGTATTGAACGAAGTCAGGAAGCCATGGGGCGTTTTCTGCGGCTTTTCTCACGCTAGAGGCGGTGGCCTGTTCTAGCGGAACGAAGTCCGGGCGCGGCGCTGCCAGACGTTTCTCGCGGGTGGCCTTGGCCTGTTCCTCTAGAATTTCGGCGCGAGCGGTGTTCCAGAGCTTCTGGACCTTGGCCTGAGTCAGGCCGGAGTCCTTCTGCCCTTGCGCGATTGCGTCAAAGTCTTCGCCCGTCTTATAGCCATTGCGGATCAGCTTGCGGAACCGCTTGTGCAGAGTGACGGCAGATACCTTGCCAGCATCGGCGGTCTCTTCGGGTTCATCATCATCCTCTTCGTCCTCATCGCGCCCTTTCAGCATATACACGGAGTCGCCGAAAAGCTGGTCCTCATTGAACCAGTTCTGGCGCAGCGCCTCTTCGAGGAACACCAGCTTATGCCGCCCTTGGCAGGCGTCATGCTTACAGAACCAAGTCCAGTATCCGTTTGGACTGTCGATAGCGTTAACCGCCATGGTAGCGGTGCCGCCCTCTGCGGAGTGTTCCGATTCGAATGGGCATTCAATGTGGACGTGCCCCTGCGCCTCGCCTCCGGCAACCCGGATACGATCAGAGCACAAGTCTTCCAACAGGTCCGCCATGTTAAAGCGTTCCTTGGCCTTATAGTGCCAATCGTTCAGAGACGCACCTGACGGCGTCAAGCACTGCGGCGGACGGTCATCATCATGTCCGACACCCCCCGCCACTTCGAAAGGGTTTAGCGCCTTTCTGGTGTTGGCATACGTCGTCTTTTTAACCGATGGCACGTCTTCAAAGCGCAGCGGGTCACCGCGCACGACAGCGCAGTACCAGTCAGCCGCGTCCTTGGCATGGCGAGCCGTGTAGAAGAGGCGTGAGGGGTCTGTACAGCTAACGTCGAAGTGCACTCCCAGCTTTTCGATGGCAAGGCCGGTGATCTTGTTTTCCCACGCTTCCAGAAACTCTGTCTGGGTGCCTCCGAGGTCGAGCAGCTTTACAGGTTCCGCAAGCGGAAAAATCAGCCGGTACTTGTCCAGAGGCGGCGTGGTCAACTCAATGACGACGCCCTCTTTCACCTGCTTTTTCAGGTGAGCGATCTCAATTTTGTTGATGAAGGATTCTTCATACCGGTTCTTGTCGAATTCGCGTAGGTAGCGCTGGACTTGGGCTTTGTTCAGTTCCGAAGGCTTGATCTTCAGCTTGCGAATGACGTCGTCATGCTTGAGCTGTAGCCCAGATTTCCCGTGGCTGTGCGACGTGTAGACCAGACAGAACAGCCCAAGGTCTTCCAGACGATCCAGCATTGTGTCGAGCGGAAAACCGGCGTCAACGTCGATACCCATCGCATACATCGTCTGCATGGCTTTGGCTTTGCGGGCCTTGCCAATGGACGACCCTAGAACGACGCATACGCCCGCTTTTTCCTTGTTAACTGGATGCCGGGAGAATCCCCATGCGGGGGTGTTTTTATCTCGGGGACCTCCCTTGATCCATGCGGACCAAGGCATAGTGACAGGCTCCCACGCCTCATCTTTTGTGTTTCGGTGGTCACGCGTACCCCACATCTCACCAACCAGCATGGTGGCGGGCTGGGAAAGCATTGCTTCGAACGCAGGTGTTTCAACGCCTAGTAGAACGGCATCATTGAAGTACTCAGGCTGCGGCTCTTCTGTGGTTTCCGGTTCTGGCGCTTCTGCGTCTAGAACTTCGCCCGCACGTTCGCATGCTGCATCCCACAAGGCCTTGGCTTCGGCCTCTACAGCGGCGTCAAACGCATTGGCATCAAGCGCTTCTGCGTCTTCGCCCGAAGCTTCTGCATCCAGCTTGACGCGGGCAAGCTCGCACAGGAGCGTATAAGAGGCGTCGTCGCACTCCCACGCCTCTCTGTTGGCGCGCTGATCCGCTAGAATCTGGTCTGCTTGGGCTTCGTAATCCGTCAGCTCGGGGATAGGCGGCGGCGGTAGTTCGGTGGTCGGTTGTGTCGAAGTAGAGTTCATCTGGTCTTTCTATTTTGCTGGGGCGGAGCTGTCAGATCGACAACTTTGCGGGCGAGGGTGTTCATTTTTTCGCGGGTGCTTGGGGTGGGGTCTTGCTGTGCGAGCTGAGCCAGAAAATCCGTCAGTTTGATAATCTCGACTGTGATCTCTTCACGGCGGTTCAGTTCGATAACGTTCATAGGTCTGGACTCCTAAGTTGGTGGGTGCCCCAGAAGCTGGGACCCCCAATCAATAGCTTATGTGTGCGCCACGAGTCCAGACATTTTATAGAGATTTAATAAGCGATTTCAAAAGGTTACAGTTTAGGCTTGAAGCTGAAATTCGTAGTTTTGAATATGTAAGCTTCAAGCTGAAATGCATGACTCTGAATATTTAGCTTCAAGCTGAAGTATCAGTTTGCAGATGATGCCTCAGCATCCCGCCGGGCGAGAAAAGCCTGAATCTCAGCCTCAAGGCGCTGGCTTTCAGCTTCAAGCTCTTCATCGGACCAAAAACGGTCGCGAATCTGGTTGGCCGCCGACCACTTTTGGCGATGGAGGGCAATACGTTTCCGGCGGGCGGGGTCGGGTTCAAAGTTGTACGGCTCACTCATGCTGGCACGCTCAGCCCCAAGGCGCGTGAAAGCCTGCCGTCAACATCCAGAACCCGCAAAGCAATCCAAAAATCTTCGGCGTGCAGGCCCTCAATCGGCTTGCCCGCGCCGTTGTACGGGCTGACGCTCAACCAGTCATCTGAATCGTCATGTGCGGGCCGGAAATCAGCACCAGACAATGCCAACCGGGTTAAACGTGGCCCTATCTGCGCTTCGATTTCGTCGATTTGCGCGCCGGATAGCTTCCAGCGGACGCGCGGGCGTGCTCCGGTTTGATCGTTTATCAGCCGCGCGCATTCGGCGACTACGGTTTGCTCGATATAGGTTAGGTCTAGTTCGTTCATTTCAGTTCTTCTGTTTTGAGTTTTAGGAGAGGGTGGCGCAGGCAGGATGACCTCTCGCCCTGCCTGCGTAGGCGCGCTCAATGGCAAATCGCGCGCCTAGGTGCGCTATACAGCGCATGACATCAGCCCCGCTGACGTCCTTCCACACCCGCCTGACGGCGGGCATAGGCTATTCTAAACGTTGCTGGTTAGCTGTGCCGGGCGACGGCTGATGCTGCGGCGCGCCGCGCGCGACTGCGAGCCATATCCGACTCCGACGGTTGCGCTAACAATCGGGCGCAGATACGATTAAATTCGTCCGATGATATCACATCGCCCCATGTGCTCCGACGGGTGCCATCGGCGAGTTGTGCGGTAAAGAACCGCCGGAAGTCACCACTTTGAGCTTTCAGGCGCGCAATCAAGGCTTCCAATGCTTCGTAGGTCATACTGTGGCCCGCTGATTTACAATGTCAGGATAAACCGACGCAGCGACTTCTTTTAGGTCTATTGCGAACTTCTTTAGCTCGGCGATTGCAAGGGCTTCCTGCGGCGAAGAACGAGCGCGCTCGAAGTCGTGCCGCTCATCCTCCACAACGTCCAGCGCAGACCGATAAGAGAGTTTTGAAGCGTCGTTCAAAGCCTGCTGTAGCTTGCTCGAAGCGAAGAACTCATGGATGACGGAGTCGGGGTTTTTCTCACCGCGCTTTATTCCGGAAAGGCGGGCGCGGGTCAAAAGTAGCAAACAGGCAATAGGGCTGCCCAGTACTTTTTTGGCGAGGTCGGGATAGAACTTCATTAAATCATCCCCCATTTGCGAGCAGTCGTTATGCGGACGTCCGGACTTAGGGTACGAAGCAAAAGCAAGCGCTCGGCGAAAAGCTCTGCATCCATCTTGGGCGTGGCGGGGGGCGCTTCCTGCGTTTGCTTTTGCGCTTCAAGCTGACGGCCCAGTGTTAACTTTTGCGAGGGGTTGAGTCTGGCGATCACGCGGTGGGTATCCGAATCCAGATTGGCGAGGGCTTCACTCATCTCACGGGCTTGCATTTGATTTCGGACGCTTGGAAGGCGCTTCACTTCGTCAAGGTAAGAGTCTGAAAGACCAGCCGTTTCAGAGATAACCGCAAGGCGGATGGAGGCGCACTGGGCGATCTCCGCACGATCAACAGTCAGCTTTTCGGCTGCAAGGTCGCCCTCAACCTTCTGGACGATTAAGTCCAGTCTTGCCTGTTCGCGAGATGTTAGGGGGTAGTCAAAACTCATCTGTGGATCATCCGTATTCTGCGACCGTGAAAATGGTCATGCTGTCGTTAGGTGTGGCTGGGGTCATTGGGGCTTCAGTTTGATTTTGCTTGATGATGTGATCAATTTCATGCCGCGTAACTTGTGCGATCTGCTGCAAAAGGTTTGTCATTGTCGCCGGATCGTCCAGAATGCGCCGCACCCCATCATCATCAACACCGCGCCGGGCAATAGATTTACAAACGCGGGGCAGGGCCAAGCAAAGATTGCGCAGGAGGTTTGTTCTGTGGCTCATGCGCGCACCCGCTGATATTGCCCTACGCCGCGCGCGTGGATGATTGAGAACAGAGAACTAAACTCATTGAATTTTGGTAGATTTGCAGCATCCCCGCAAATCAGGTACGGCGTAATTAAGCTTGAGCGTACGAGGAGGCGGCGAAGCAATTCATAGTCACCGTAAAACGAGCCGCTTGCGCAAGTAGCGGCCAGTGCATCCCCAAAAAATTGACGTACTGCCGCTAGTCGTTCCTGACCGCCGGGCACGTTGGCTACGAGCCAAGACTCAAATTCCACGCAATCGGGGGTGCATTCTAGCCCTCCTACGTAGCTGATATTAGATTCCACAGCATTTCTAACGAGGGTGGGGGCGGCTGATGAGTACTTGGCCCCTAAGACCCTTGAAATTGCGTCCACCAGACTATAACCACGTAGCCTGCCGATTTGTTTAAACGGTAGATCCTTCAACTTGAGTCCGATTGTGCGGGGCGATAGGCCAGTGGCCTCTTGAAGCGCTGTGTGTGTAGTGAGTAACATTGAATATCCGAAGCTATGGCCAAAGCTATGGCCGATTAGCAACACTGTGCGGCATATTTGTTACAATGTCAATGAAATGACCAATTCGGCTCATTAGGCGGCAGGTGAATTTTTGACCTGCATGAAAAAGGTCCGCTAACGCGGACCAATCTAACTCACGTGTCAACATCGTGGCGGATCACCAATAAACCACAGCGTCCAATGCCGCGCGCATCTTGGCTAGCCCTTCTTTCGACTGCCCAAACGGCGTCTTGTAATTCCGAAGCGCCTTTTGTCCGGTGCTGTGACCGATGATCCCGCGCATTAGGTCATCTGACACGTCCAGCTCTTGCAGCTTTCGGATTAGGGTGTCTTTGGCGCTGTACATCACCAATTTCGGATGTTTGATCCCACCTGCGTGGATGATTTCGCGGAAAGCGTCCCGCATGGTTCCTTGCATGGATGCCGGACTGGTCGGCTCTGTCTGTACCTGATCATTATACACACGCCCGATACCGGATTGCAGCTCCGCCGCAAAACCTCCGGCTTGCAGAAAGCCGGGGAGGTCAGCCAAGTGTTTTGACAGAGGCAGTATGCGTCCTGTCGTTTTGGTGTGCTTGATGTGGATCGTGTCACCTTTGATTGAGTCTGTGTCGAGGTGCCAGCATTCTACAGGTCTGAGGCCGGTCCAGAGCATGACGCGGAAACACATCAGGAATGCCGCGCGCCGGGACGGCATTAGCCGTGACTTAGCATCCGGTCCCCATGCCGCGTTTAACAGCTTCCAGACGTCTTTGATTTGGTCGTCTGTGAATGCCTGCCAGCGGTCATCCTCCACTGTCGTGGCGCGTTCCGGCATGTCCACACGCGGAAAGGTGAGGTCAGCATACTCGTCTGTATCTTTGGGTGCCCACGCCCATAAGGTCTTGAGCGCGGCAAAGTACTGACGGACGGATTCGGGCTTTAGTGTTTGCTGAAGGTGGACGCGATAGGCGCGCATATCTGCCGCCGTGTATTTGTCTAGGGCAAGGTCTTTTCCCTGCATGTAGGTAAGGAAGCTATTCACCTTCCGCCGATAACTCGTCTCTGTGTTCCCGCGCCGGTTTTTGAGGGTTAGATAGCGGTCAAGCACACCTGACAGGCGCAGTTCGGCAGGGGTGTCGTCGGGGGTCGGGTCCAGCTCTTCTAGCACTTCGTCCAGCATCGCCTTGTGTGCCGTGTGCTGCATCCCCGCAACCTTGCCAACTGGGGGTATGATCGAGGGCAGGGCAGGGACTTTGGCGCGCGACTGGTCGCCAAAGGCCAGCGCGGAAACTGCTGCCAACCGGCGGGTGCGGAATTCGGGGGTGTCATCCTCTGAATGTTCCAGAATGGCGGGGACACGCCTCCACAGATCAGCGCGAACGCTTTCTAAGGTGCCGGTGTCAGCGGGCAGGGCATCGGGGTAGGGTGCCCCGCCGTTGTCAAAGTCACCTTGGTCGTCGCGGCCATCGGGTGCGCCTTGGGCTTCAAGCTCTGCCATGCGGGCCATAGACCTTTGCCGGACCAGATACATCCGCGAGTCTTGCGCTGTGCCGGGATTGCGCAGCGCGGCGATCATAGCATCATGTTCGCGCTCAAGTTCCTTGGCGCGGGACCGGGCCAAGACTTTATCCTTGCCGAGACTTGCCCGCCAAATGGTCTTTCCGATGGACGTTTGCAGCTCTTTTGGCACTCTGCGGATGTACCGCCAGTATCCATCGGGTTCTTTGTGGAGGTACTGCCGTGGCTGTCTGGTGTCGTTCATGGAAGGGGCCTCGCAACCCAAAATGTTACCCAAAGTCACCCAAAATGTTACCCAAAAATCGACCTTGCGCAAGAGAAAATACAACATTATCAATAAATAAAGGAAATTTTCACTTAGTGGGTGATATAAATCCGTTATCGCCCACCATTATTGCCGCATTTGCGAAAAGACGATCCTGAAAAGGATCGTCTTTTTGTTTGTCCGGAGGCACGGCAAAGCGGTGAAAGAAGTACCCTGTCTTGCACAAAGGGTGCTTGAAAGCCGGTCGTGAAGCCGTTACAGACCGGGGCGCGGGTGATTAGCTCAGTTGGTAGAGCGCTTCGTTTACACCGAAGATGTCGGGAGTTCGAGTCTCTCATCACCCACCATTATACCACGTATAATCAACGACTTGCTGATCGCTTTTGTATCAAGCGTATCGCAGGTGGTGGTTTGATCTGTTTGGCAGACTCTCCTGGTTTTGACGGGGTACAAACGTCAGCATGAGGCGCTGTCGTCTTCTGTGCCGTCGTTTCTTTCCGTGTCGATGCGTATTGTCAAACGCGCAAGCGCGGAATGGCGCGATTTTGGGATCGCCCTCACAGGAGATCATTCTGATACGCTATCCCAAGCCTCTTGTTCGTGGTCTACCGGTTCCACAGACCTGCCGGGTGAGTAGGTCGCCTGGGCACGTAAGGACAGGTAATCCCTGATCATATTCTTGCACAAGTGACTTGCGGGGCAGGGCGCGCGTGCCGGCTTGATCCCAGCTTCGCCAGTTGGGCCGAACAGCGACAGCGCGCGACGCTTTGGCAGCCTGAAGCGCATCTCGGCGGATCAGGCCGGGAGCGCCAAAGGCGTCGCCTTTGGTCAGATGCTCCGGCTTCGGGGCGGCAGAGCCTGTGTCTCCTGGAAAAGGCCTGACTGAACATCACTGATTCCAAAAGCGCAAACGCCCACACGCTCACCTCAAACCCGCAAGACAAACGCGCGAGGTCGATGATGTGCGGCCGTTGCGCAGGAATGATTTGGGTCAGGCCGTACGGTTATAGGAATTAGACAGATATGCAGATCAATCTTTAGATACACTCATCACACCATAGATAAATACACATTCTACTCCGTCTCCTTTATCGGGAAGACAGGACTGTAGGGAGTGTTGCTTTGAGTACCGCAAATAAACTGTTCGTATTAATTGCATCTGGTGCATTGATAGGATGCGTCGATCACAATTCGTATGGTCAGATACAATCTGCAAACTTCAGTGCTCCCCGTTCAGATTATGAGCGGTGCTTTGACAAAGATTACCCCATGGTCACCAATGGGAAATATGGTGGCACGCCAGATTGCTGGGTGTTTGTTGTAAAGCCGAAACCAAATGTCCCGCTGGCCGCTGGCAAGGAGTCGGGCGGCGGATCACATGCTTCGGCGTCTCCTGGAAACACATCCCCGACGGGCGGTGGCGGAACCTCTGCTGCGGCAGGTGGCGGTGGGGCTGCGGCGAGCGGTGGCGGAACCTCTGCTGCGGCAGGTGGCGGTGGGGCTGCGGCGAGCGGTGGCGGAACCTCTGCTGCGGCAGGTGGCGGTGGGGCGGCGGCGAGCGGGGGCGGAACCTCTGCTGCGGCAGGCGGCGGTGGGGCTGCGGCGAGCGGGGGCGGGTCTACTTCTGCGGCGGCAGGCGGCTCCGGTGCTGCGGCAGCGTCGAGCACCGGCGGCAGTTCTGCTGCGTCCCGTGGTGCAGCAGCGGCATCAGAATGAGGAGATTCTCCATGCACGCGCTCACGTTGGTATTATTATCTGGTTTTATCGCCATTCTTCCTTTTGACACAGCCGATGCCCAAAGCAGCCCCGGTCAAGACTGGTCGACAGGCTGGGCTTTCCAGACGGCAACAGACCGCTCTGTGGCTCTGTCTCGCGCAACAACAATACGACAAATGCAAGGTGCGCAGGGTCCGTCTTCTGTCATCAATACCAACAATTACTATAACACGGACAACCGGGCAAATTACGTCGAAGTCATAAGCGAAGGTTCGGTGTCAACGGAATATCAGATCGGTGATCAGATCGGACAGAATACAAATTCTGTCGGGTCCATGAATACCGGAACCACGACAATTGATATTCAGGGCAACTCCAATTCCATTCATGCCATTAACTCTGCCGATAATACCGGTTGCGTTGATGGCTCTGCCTTGACGAATACCATGACGTCGCCGGTGGGGGCTGGCTCTTTGGGGATCGGCGCATCGGCGGCCTCTTTGGGGCTTGGTTCGATGGCGGGAGGCGGTGCTGCTGCTGCGGGCAATCTGGGGATGAATGCCTTCCAGTTTGGCAGCATTGCCTCCCCGGTGCAGGACTGCACCCGGTGATGATGGCCGGTGTGGGCTTTCATGTGTGTGCGGTGATGACTCTTTCCATGCTGATGGGGTGTTCGTCAATTGAGGGCTTTTCGCCATCGACAAAGAACATGACCTTGCCCAAGGGCCCGCCAATCGAGGATGTGGTCACACCGTTTGACGAAGCCCTGAGCTGCATCCGCGGCAAGATAGACCCCTCGATCAGCTTTGCTGTTGGGCAGGTGATCGACGCCACCGGCAAAGAGTCCTACGCTGAGGGCGGCAGTGGCAAGATGCTTTCACAAGGCGCGGGGGAAATGGTGCAGACTGCACTGTTCCGTGCGGGGGTCACTGTTGTCAACCGGCGCGATCCGAACATCCCGATCGTGGAAACGCAGTGGGGAATCCGCGACATCAAGCAACAGATCCCGGTAAACTTCTACATCTCCGGTTCGATCAACAGCCTGGATTTCATTCCGGGCGGTGGGCTGGAAGTGGATATTGCCGGAATCGGGGCCAAGCATCGGCAGAACCGGATTCTGATCGCGCTGGATCTGTCGCTGACTGATGCCTTTACCGGCCGGATTATTGCCAATGTGCCACTGCAAAAGCAGATTTTCACCAGTCAGGATGTGGTCGGCACCGACCGGTTCTTTGACACCACATTGGTAAGCCTGTCCGCCGGAGGAATGCGGCGCGAGGCCGCGCATTTCGCGATGCGCCAGATGCTCAACTTTGCGACGCTGGAGTTGATCGGCCAACTGGTTCCCGATGCGGATTATCTGCCCTGCAAGGCCAAGGTTGACGGCATCAACGGGTCGGTGTCGTCCAATGCCTCGCATTCGGCAGGCGCAAAGGACATTGCGGCGTTGATGGCCAAGACCGTCGAGCGCAATGTCGAAGCACCCCTGCAGACGATGCAGGCTGTTCAGACCCCGCCGCAAAGCCAAGCGCCCGCCGCCGCCCCGGCGCAGAGTGTCGAGATCAGCCCCGAGATGCGCAAGATCATGGAGCGCACCACATCCTTTGCCGGGCGGGCTATTGTTTCGGCGCAAGCATCGCGCAAGGCGACGCAGCCGGGCGAAGCGGCAGATCACATCAAGCAGGCCATGTAGTTCCTTGCCATCGGCATCCAGTCGCTGAAAGAGGCTGCAGGCATGGGCGTATCCGGCCCAGAGGGCGATGCGATTGCCATGCTGATCGAGCAGGCGATCAAGGAAGTGCAGACCGCGCAACAGGATTTGCAACGCCGCGAAGCGCAAGCGCCCGCCCCGGCCCCTGCGCCGTCTGCACTGCCTTTGACACCGGCAGCACCGCCCAAAGCCGTCGGGCAACCCCGGATCGAAGGCTCGCGTGACGACATGCTGATCCCGTAGTCCGCGCAGATTGAATTTCGGCCAGAAAGACTCTTTCCGGCTGATCCGAAACAGGCCCCCAAATGAAACCTGTAGAAAATGCTCGTCAGTCCGTGGGGGGGAGCTGGCGAATACAGGAGATGAAACGTGAAAAAGCTTCTTGCATCTACCGCTGTTGCGCTGATTGCCCTTTCGGGCACCGCGTCGGCTCAATCGGTTCTGGAACGGGTTCTGGGCCAGATCGACAACTCGACCAACCTGGCACAGGTAAACGGGACCTTTGCGAACATCGCTGAAAACATCGGCGGCGCTGGTCTGCAGACGATCTACGTCAACGATTCTTCGGATTTGGTTCTGACAGCTGATGAATACAACGCGGGCCTGTCGACCGCTGGCGATGCGGCAGTTGCAGCGCTTGATTTCGACGTCAAAGCGCAGCCAGACATCAACAACTATCCTCTTACCGCTGACGGCCTTACAGCATACGAAGCTGATGCTGCGGAATACGCAGCTTTCGTGTCCGCCGCTGCCACCGCTCGTTCCGAGGCGGAGTCCGATTACGCTGAGCTCTACACCGAAAACACAGTCGCAGTTGCTGGCCTCGCAGGCGTCAACGGCTCGATCACCAATATTGTGGACGGCATCACCGCCGCGACCCAGACAGCTCTGGCTGGCACGGGCGTTTCCGCTATCGAATGGGATATGCCGACACTGGACTTCGGCGACATGGCAACCACCGCTCTGGGTGCTGTGAACACGGGTGAGATCACGCTGGGCGTGAACGCATCGGTTGACGAAGCCAAAACCAGCTCGACCCAGGCTGTTTCGACCGCGATGAACCAGATCGGTGGCTCGGCTGACACCGGGGCGCTGGTTCTGAACATCGCGTCGAACATGACCGGCATCAACGGCTCGATCACCAACACGATGACCGAAGTGAACGGCACCGTTGGCAACCTGTCGACGACTGCACTTGGTGCCGTCAACACCGGCACGATCATCTCGGGCGTGAACTCGGCTGTTCAGGGCATCGTCGGTGTCTCGGGCGCCAACGTCGCTTCCAACTAAGCCAGGATCGGGGCGGCGCGCAGTGCGCCGCCCCAGTCACCCTGCCGCACTTCCTTTGACACGCCATGGTGCCCATGAAACACCCAGCTGCCGCCTTCAGCTTAATCGCAGTGTCGCTTTGTGCCCCGATGGCGCAGGCGCAATCTGTGCTGCAGCGGGTGCTGTTGCTGTTGGAAAGCCCCGGCATGATTGCCCTCAATGTGGCTGAAACGTCGTCGCCTCTTGGTCTGGCACACCAGCTGGACCCGCGGTTCGCTGGCATTGACGGCTCGATCAGCACAACGATCTACGGTCTGGGCGCGCGCTCGCCAGATCATGCGTATGCCGCCTTGATCGGCCTGAATGCAGGCATACTTGCGGTGGATCTGGGCCAGGCAGAGACAACAGCCATTGGCGGGGTCAATACGGGCAGCATCGGCTTTGCACCTCGGGTGCCAGACATGGATGCGCTGCGCATTGGCGTTGCGTTAGGGGTGGAAGCTGCGCTTGCCGAGGCCCACACTGCCGGCACCCAGGCTGTCGCTGCGGCGGCACACACTCTGGGTGGCTCGGCCAAAACCACTTATCTGGCCGCGAACATGTCGTCCAACGCGATGCGGGTGCAGGGGCAGGTCACCAACGTGCTGCATGATGTTTCTGCCACCATGCTCGATATCCGTTCCACCGGGCTGGGTGCGGTCAACACCGGCGCAATCGCATCAGGAATAGAAACCACTGTGAGGGGAATTGTGGGCATGTCCGGCCGACTTCCCCCACACTCACCCATCGGTTTGTGACGGAGGCAAATCTCGGATTTCAACAGCAAAGGTGATGCTTCTCACACAGGCCTGGCAGCACTGTTTGGGGCGTAGGGAGTTGGCCACGGCCATACTTTTTGCGCGCGTCACCCCCGGGGGCCTTGCCCCCGAACAGCGATGGCGGGCGTCATGTCCCCAAATTTGCAGTGCGCCGTCGCTGTTGCCTTTGCGCATGTGGAACCTGCCCACATGCGGAACTACGCGAGGACCGCCTCCTTGACGTAGAACTTGACCCGGCGAACGCGTTTCGCCGGGTTTTTTTTATTTACCACCATGCGCAGCGCAGCCAGCCGGCATCTCAGAACGATAGCCTCGCCCGGCACGTCTGCAGGGCCATGGCGGTCAAACAGACCCGGCCTGAAGCCGGCAACGATACTCCGTCGTCGCAGTGATTGTGTGCAGGATTTGCGCTTCACAGGATCTCAATTTGCCAATATCACCGGCAAGAACCGCTTTTTCGCCATCTTGCATCGCCTCTGCCAAAGCCATCGCGCCGACGACGGCCGCTGATCCTGCCGCACGGTGCAGCGCCTGACGCAGGGCCTGAAGATCCTGATCTGCGTCCATTGCACGTAGGGAGCTCAACGCAGCTTCTGCATCTTGCTGCACACCTTTCAGCAACTGAACCATCATCTCGTCTCCCATCAGGGCGCGGACATCTGCAAAGGTTTCCTCCGCATCATCATCCAGGAGAGGAAGATGCTCGGCAAAGAAATCAGCCAGATAGCTGCTGAGCTGTCTCAAGCCCAACGGCTTGCCAAGCACATCCTGCATCCCCGACTCGAGAATGCGCTCCCGGTCTTCTGCCAGCACCAATGCGGTCACCCCGACCACCGGACAAAATTCTGACGCCCCGCCCGCACGAATGGCGCGCGTTGTGGCCAGCCCATCCATGCCGGGCATCCCGATGTCCATCAGGATCAGATCAAACGCTTCTTCCCGCGCCAAAGCGATGGCGCGGGGGCCGTCCAGCGCGGTTTCCGGCTGATGACCAATCCGCCGCAGCATTTCGGCCATCAGCGCCGTATTGACCGTGTTGTCGTCCACCACAAGAATGCGGCGGCCCCGGTGTGCGGGAATGACTGCATTCTCATCTGTCGCGGTCTCGGTTGCTTCCAACGACACACTGGCCGGTGCTGCCTCCATCATCAGCTGGACGGAAAAGCAACTGCCGTGACCAAGCGCGCTTTGCAGCCTGATCCTGCCCCCCATCCGTTCAACGGCGGACCGTGCAATCGCCAGACCCAGCCCGACCCCGCCCGTTGCAGAAGGGTTTGCGGTGTCAACCGCCTCAAACTCCTGAAAAATCCGCTCATGATTGGCTGGATCAATCCCCATGCCGGTATCGCGCACGTCAATATCCAAGGCGATCCGGCCATCGAACTGCATTTCGAAACGGATCGAGACAGTGATCTCGCCATCGTTTGTGAATTTGACAGCGTTCGAGATGAGATTGCGCATCACCAGCAAAAAGCCACGCTGCCACCCCAGAAGAGGGGGGCAAGCCGGGCCAGAAGAAGGCTGTAGTGTCAATCGGTTGCCACGTGCGCGGGCAAGAGAATGCAACCCGGCAAGAAGGTCTGCAATCAACAGTTGCGGATCGAAAGGCGATATCTTTATCTCTGTCGCGCCATCGCGCGTGGCTTCCAGAACCTCGACCACCTGATTCAGCGCCGCATGGCTGCACGCGCGGGCCGTTGCCAGAAAGCGGCGGCAGGTGACGCTCAGCTTTTCTGATCCCATCAGATCAAGCGCTGCAATCACACCGTGCAGCGGCGTGCGCATCTCATGGCTCATGATGGCCAGAAACCGGCTTTTCGCCGCCGCGTCTTGCCGCGCCTTGTCTCTGGCACTGCGAAGCCTGTTCTCAGCCTCGACCTCTTCGGTGATATCCCGGAAAAATCCGATGCAAACCGGTTGGCCATCGCTGTCATGATCCGAAACGATGGAGACTTCGATTGGAAACGCGCCGCCAGACCGGTGCATTCCCATCAGGCGGTGTCGTCCACAGTCCACAAGCGGGACAGAGACACCATTGCGTACCACATGCGGCTTTGTGCCCGTCGCCGTGTTTGCGGTCTGCTTTGGCAAGATCGTATCAACAAGTGACGTGCCCAAAAGGTCGGATGAGTTTTGTCCGAACATGCGTGACGCCGCCGCATTGAGATAGGTGATGGTCCCGGCACCATCCGACACCACCACCCCATCCAGCGAGGCTTCAAACGTCCGGCGCAGGTTCGATGCGGTTCGGGCGGCACTGCCAGCCCGTCGGGCCGCCTGTTGCGATATGCGAATGGCCAGTACTATCCCGACCACCATAAGCACAAGCAGCGCGCCCATCAGCACCACCAGCCGGACCAGAAGATCACGGTCTTCGATCCGCCTTGCCTCTTCCATCTGCGTAAACATCTGAATTGCAGCGCTTGTCACCGCGCGGACATCAATGGCATCCTGAACTGAGATGTCTTGCAACTGACGGATATCTTGCGGACGAAGGAACGCCACAGCATCGATCACGGCGGCCATTTCATCGCGTGAGGCTTCCAGAGTCTTCATGTCATCCAGGTTCAACGCAGACCCGTTGATGGGAGACAAGGCGGCGGCTACCGTCAGGACGCGGCTGTAGTAAATGTCAAATGCCAGCCGTACCCCACGCTCGGCCTCGCGTGACAGTATCGGCAACATCCGAGCTTTCAAAAGGGCAATCCGCAGCTCTTTCTGGTCAACCTCCAGCTGCGCCACAAGCCAGCTGCGGTTGTCAAAATCGGCGTTCCGCTTGGAACCGATACGGTCCAGCAGAAGCGTGCCGTGAAACACCACAAGAATCAGCGCGATCACGATCAACGCCAGCAACGGTGCTGTTGCCTTTGGCCGAAGGTTTTTGTGGGTCATCGCCACGCCTTCGAGTGGCGCTCTGAGTTTGCGTGGTCGGATCACGGTGTCGTGTCTGCAAGAATATCCGTCAGTTGCCAGATGCTGGCCGCAAAGGTGTGTTCCGACCGATACCGGGAATCTGCGTCATAAGGAAAGACCACCCACAACGGACCACGCTCGCGCACACTGAAGGTCTTGCCGTTGATACGGGTCGCCACGATCGGTGCGTTTTCCTCAAGCGTCGAACTGTTCAATGTGATAGAGTAGTTATTGACCGCCCGAAGCGTCAAAGCCTCAGCGGAAAGCCCCGACGACGCCATCACATCTGCCAGTGCCGGACCGGAAAACGCGGTGGGTTCTGTGGTCCAGATCGTAGACGTCGTGAACTGTTGCTGCGGCAAAGCGTCAAGATCAGTCAGCTTGAACACCTGCTTTTTCAAGCCGTCATGAACCGTCAGCAGGACTGCTTCTGTCGTGTCAGCCTGCACAGCGCCACGACTGCCCGGAAGGGCCGCCATAACGCTGAAAGCCACAAGGGACTTCAAGGTTGAGCGTTTCCGAAAATCCATCACAAGCCCCCACAGTAAATACGAGAGGTGTGATAGTGGAACATTTCGGGATGAACAAAGTATCTTTCGATACAGAGCCTGATCGGATGGTCATAAATGGCCACTTACCGTGGAAAGCTGTGGTCTATCGGTATATATACATCCAAGTGACGCTACGTCGTTTGGGACTTTGACTTCCAAGCGACTGAATGCAAAGCCAAACAAACTGAACAAGGTCCAGATGACAAAGCAGCTTTCCATTCTGATCGGCGACGATCACGAACTTGTCCGCGACGCCATCGCCCATATGCTCCGGTCAGAACCGGATTTTTTGATCACCGTCGCAAAAGATGCCAGTGCGGTCTTGCATGAAATAGACTGCGCGCGCAGTTACGATATCATCTTGCTGGACGTTAATATGCCTGGAATGGACGGGTTGAGCGGCGTTGAAGACGTGATCAGAGCCAATCAGGATGGGGCCGTGGTGATCTTCTCTGGACAAGTGGATGATATATTTGTCTGGAAAGCCATTGAACTCGGCGCAAAAGGTTACATCCCCAAGACCTTGCCCATCCGGGCCCTGACCAGCGCCATTCGTGTCATTGCGTCAGGTCAGACCTTTGTACCTTTGCACAGACGCTCGGAAAACGATACCGACGCGCCGGGATACGGTTTGACGGACAGTGAGAAATAAATTCTGCGCAAGTTGCCAAAAGGAATGACAAATAAGGAAATCGCCCGCATCGAAGGCTTTACCGAGGTCATCGTCAAAATGCACATGCGGTCTATATGCGCAAAACTGAACGCAAAGAACCGCACTCACGCCGCAATGATCGCGCGGCAAATGTCGATCATATGAACGGCTTGGCGATTATTCATCTTTGATCCGGTTTCCGGCAATTGCAGGCATGGCCCCCCGTGAATATGCCCGAAATTAATGCCTCTCTCCCGCGTCGAAACCGCAATTTCCCCATCAGCGTGTCAACCGTACGACACTCAGCCCCCAAAATATGATCGCTATCTTGCCGTTAGGGGGCATTACCCCGCCAATATCTTTCGTGATATCCTTTGCACCTATCTTCTATCTGAATCATGCCTATCTGAAGATTGCCTGATCACAGTATCCTGATCGCAAAATGAACGTTGGGTCAGGGGCATACATGAAAAGAAGTCATTCTTCAGGCCAAGGCTACCTTGATCAGATCACACATGTACTAGCCCGCCTTATTTATTGGTCCCAGCCTGCACATCCAAAGCCATCGGCGGCCAGAACACCCAAAATCAGAAATTCGATACATTCGATGATAGGGCTGGAAAGCCTTGAAGCGCGACCTGTGCTTATTCTATCAAGATCTGATGCAATGGTGCAGGTAAGTGAATGGATTGTCGATGCTGGTTTTTGGGTGGCGCATTCTCAGTCTATACAGAAAGAACTTGAGAGTTTGAGACCGGACATGCCGAAATGGTCGGTCATTCTGATCGCCATTGATGATTTTGGCGGCATTACAGACGTGATAGAAGATCTGCTACAACTTCGCCGCGCGCAACCTGGCCTGCCGGTTATCCTGCTCAGCTCCGAAGTGCAGGGCGATGATTTCTCCAGCGTCAGAAAGCATGTGTGCGATGCCACTCTGCGTCTGCCGGTCTCTCTCCCCAGATTGAACCTGGCGCTTTGTGAGTCATTAGTGAATAATCTGGAATGGGTTGATTTTTCAGAAAAATTTCAATCAAGATCGGCTGTTTTCCCGAAAGGTTATCGTTTCAACGGCTTCACTCAGCATGAGGTTTGATAGACCAGATACAATTTTACCATTGGGATCACAACCAAAGGACTTTCGCTGCATCGGGAAAAGGCAGCTGCGCCTGCAATTTCATGGTGAGGAATGCCGATGCTGAAGGCGGAGGTTTGAAGGATGCGCGCAATGGATAGTTCTGACCTGAAAAAATGCTCACCTGATCAAAAGTGTTCTGGCGAGCCCTCAGCTGGACTGGTTGGCATTATTTCAATGGCTGTTGTCATTGCGCTTATTGTCGCGCTAACCGCGCTTTCCTGGGGGGCGCCCTGGTGGTCTGCATTGGCGATCTACTCCGGCGTTGGGTGCGTGGTCACCATTGGTTTGTCTGTCAGGTTCTTTCTTTTTTACAGATAGCTGGAATTGTTTTTGCCCCGGCGTTCTTTGCAGGGTTATCGACGCAAAGTTTCTTTCCGTCGCCCTGAGGGCGGGCGACGGGGTTGGTTTCGCGGCAGATCAAGCCTGATCTTTTCGTTTGGCGTCATAGATCTGGCGGGCGACGTTCACCTGTGGGCGCGGGCTGACTTCGGGCACTGTCACCTCCCACCAGTGGCCGCCATGCGGGGTGCTGGGATAGGGGTCGGTGTCGATCACGATGACATAAGGGCCGGAAATGCTGTCGCGGCGGGCAAGCGCTGCCTCCAGTTCCGCGATGCTGGTCACCTTGACCGCTTCGGCCCCCATCGCGGCGGCATGGGCGGCAAAGTCGATGCGGGGTTGGTGCGTGATATTGGCATGGGCGTAGAGATTGTTGAACTCCGCCCCGCCGGTGCCCATCTGCAGCCGGTTGATGCAGCCATAGCCGCTGTTGTCGGTGATGACGGTGGTAAAGGAAATGCCCATCATCGCAGCGGTGGCCATCTCGGAGTTCATCATCATGTAGCTGCCGTCGCCGACCATGCAGATCACGTCCCGCTCTGGCTGCGCCAGCTTGATGCCGATGGCCCCGGCAATCTCGTATCCCATGCAGGAAAAGCCGTATTCCATGTGATAGGCCCCGGCGCGAGGCGATTTCCACAGCTTGTGCAGCTCGCCCGGCATGGTGCCGGCGGCGCACATCACCACGGTATCCAGATGGCCTGCGCGCTGCACCGCCCCGATCACCTGCTGGTCGGTCGGCAGGGCATTGGCATCGCCGGGGGCATCCGTCAGCGGATCAACGGCCGCGAACCACGCCTCTTTCAGCCCCGCAGGCGGGGCGGGGCAGCGGTGATCGCCCAAGGCGGCGCGCAGCTGCTGCAAGGCGATGCGGGCATCGGCACACAGCGGCTCGGCCCCGTGTTTCATCGCATCATAGGCGGCGACGTTGATCGACACGAGGGTGCGGTCCTTGTTCTTGAACAGCGCCCAGGAGCCGGTGGTGAAGTCCTGAAACCGCGTGCCGACCCCAAGGATCAGATCGGCATCCTCGCACACCGCATTGGCGCTGCTGGCCCCGGTCACGCCGACCGGGCCAAAATTCAACGCATGGTCCCACGGCAGAGCAGATTTCCCGGCCTGGGTTTCCACCACCGGAATGCCAAGGCTGTCGGCGAAATCGGCCAGCTCGCCCTCTGCCCCGGCGAAATGCACGCCTCCTCCGGCAATGATCACCGGGCGTTTGGCGGCACGGATCAGGCTGGCGATGCGGTCAAGCTCCACCGGGTCGGGATGCGGCTGGCGGATGCGCCAGACCTTTGGCGCAAAGAATGCCTCGGGCCAGTCATAAGCCTCGGCCTGCACGTCCTGACAAAACGCAAGCGTGACCGGGCCACAGTCTGCCGGATCGGTCATGGTGCGCATCGCACGGGGCAGGGCGGTGAGCAGTTGCTCGGGCCGGGTGATGCGGTCGAAATAGCGGCTGACCGGGCGGAAACAGTCGTTGACCGTCATGGTGCCGTCGCCGGTGTCTTCCAGCTGTTGCAGCACCGGGTCGGGGCCGCGACCGGCAAAGACATCACCCGGAATGAACAGCACCGGCAGCCGGTTGACATGGGCCAGTGCGGCGGCCGTGACCATGTTCAGCGCGCCGGGACCGATCGAGGAGGTCACGGCCATGGCACGGGTGCGGCGCATCTGCTTGGCAAAGGCGATGGCGGTATGGGCCATCGACTGCTCGTTCTGGCCGCGATACGTCGGCCAGCTGTCCTTGATGCCGTGCAGCGCCTCGCCGATCCCGGCGACATTGCCATGGCCAAAGATGGCCCAGCATCCGGCAAGATAGGTCTCGCCCGCCTCATTCTGTTGCGCGGCAAGATAGCGCATCATCGCCTGTGCGGCGGTCAGCCGGATCGTGGACATCGGTTTACCCTTTTCTGGCCCGCGCTGCATCCCACAGGGTGCAGAGCCGGGCATAGGTGTTGGCCATTTGCGCGACCGCATCAGCGGCCGTCATGGTTCCGGCCATAAAGCCCTTTGCCGCCTCGGCAAAGATGGTGCGGCCCACGGCAAAGCCTTTGACCAGATCAAACCGGGCGGCGGTGGCAAAGCTTGTGGCCAGTGTTGCCTCGGTCTCGCCCAGACCCAGCACCACGATGCCGCGCGTGTGCGGATCGTTGCGGGTGATGGCGTCGCAGGCGGCTTGCCAGGCGGCATCGGTCTGCATCGGCTCCAGCTTCCACCAGTCGGGGAAGATGCCGATGTCGTAAAACCGCTGGATCACCTGCGCGGTGGTGTCATCCGTCACCGGCCCGGCCTTGGAGGGGATCACCTCCAGCAGAAACTCCAGCCGGTTGCGGCGGGCGGCGTGGAACAGGCGGGTGACGGTGGCCTCCTGGTCGGCCCGCATCTCGGCACTGTCGTCGGGGTGGTAAAAGCACAGCACCTTGACCACATGCGCCAGCGGCCATTCCGCCAGCCCGCCGAAATCGGGGCCAAGCTCGGGCTCCAGCGTCAGCGGGCGCGAGCCGGGCCATTCGACCGGGCGGCCGATCCACAGACCGGAGTCGGCGGCTTCATGCAGCGCGTCGCGGCCCAGCCGGTTGTCGCACAGGATGCCATAGCCGGGGCGGCCCTGTTGAACATCCGTCGCAGCTTTCAGGCACAAAGCCTTGAAAGCGCCGATCTTTCCGGCATCAGCGCCCGGCAGGGATTCCAGCTGCATCCGGTGGTCAAAGGCAAACACCCGCATGGTGGACCAATCGCCCGTGCGGTTGGTGGACCAGTGGATCTGCTCCAGCGGCTGGTCGTGACGCAGGGCCGGGTTGACCACGCCGCGCCGGAAAAAGAACTGCAGCTCTTCCCACGATGGATAGGCCGGGGCGCAACCATGGCGCGACACGGCAAAGGCCCCGCAGGCATTGGCGTATTTCAGCGCCACCGGCCAGGACTCGCCATCGAGCCAGCCCTTGAGCAGGCCCGACATAAAGCCATCACCCGCGCCCAGCACATTGAACACCTCGATCGGAAAGCCGGGACCGGCCTCGCCTTCGTCCAATGTGTCGGGGATGGCACCGGTAAAGGCGACCGCGCCCATCGGCCCGCGTTTGCAGACCAGCGTGGCGGCAGACACCGCCCGCACGGCGCGCAGCGCGGCGATGGTGTCGGTGGTGCCACCGGCGATGTGGAACTCTTCTTCGGTGCCGACGATCAGGTCGAACAGGTGCAGGGTGGATTGCAGCTTGGCGGTGACAGCGGCGGATTCGACAAAGCGGCTTTCGCCGTCGCCATGCCCGGCAAGGCCCCAGAGATTGGGGCGGTAGTCGATGTCGAGCGCTGTCTGCGCCCCGCTGTCCCGCGCCAGATGCAGCGCCTTGAGCACCGCCGCTTCGGTGCGGGCATGGCTCAGGTGGGTGCCGGTGGCCACCACGGCGCGGGCGCGGGCGATGAAGGCGGGATCAATGTCTTCCTCGCACAGCGCCATGTCGGCACAATTCTCGCGGTAAAAGATCAGCGGAAAGTGATGCTCGTCGCGGATGCCCAGCAGCACCAGCGCGGTCAGACGCTCGGGGTCGGTGATCACGCCATCGGTGCAGACCCCTTCGCGCGCCAGCTGCTCGCGGATGAAGCGGCCCATATGCTCGTCACCCACGCGGGTCAGCAGCGCCGATGT
The DNA here is from genome assembly GCF_003443995.1 of Pseudotabrizicola alkalilacus. GTDB lineage: Bacteria > Pseudomonadota > Alphaproteobacteria > Rhodobacterales > Rhodobacteraceae > Pseudotabrizicola > Pseudotabrizicola alkalilacus. Next base: position 126,632 of record NZ_QWEY01000006.1, on the reverse strand, counting down.
CAGCCCCAGCCGGGCGGTGCCGACTGAGATATTGGTGGGGCTGCCGCCGACATATTTCTGGAAGCTGCCCATGTCTTCCAGCCGCCCGCCGACCTGCGCGCCGTACAGATCCACCGACGCCCGGCCAATGGTGATGAGGTCGAGATCCCGCATCACAGAACCTCAGAGACCTTGACCATGCGGCCCTCGGCCACCGATTTGAGCGCGGCTTCGGCAAGCGCCAGCGCCATCAGCCCATCATGCCCGGTGGTCGGTGTGGGGGCACCCTCGGCGACAGCAGCGACAAAGGCCGCGATTTCATTGGCATAGGCGGCAGTGTAGCGCGACATGAAGAAGTTGAGCAAAGGTGCGGTGTGAAACCCGTCCTTGTCGGCCAGCGTGATGCGGTTTTCACCATGATTTTCCGCCGCCGCCAGACCGTCTGAGCCCAGAACCTCGATCCGCTGATCATAACCATAGGCGGCGCGGCGGGTGTTGGTGATGATGGCCTGTGTGCCGCTTGCAGTGCGCAGGATCACGTTTGCAGAATCAAAATCGCCCAGCTCGCCGATGCGCGTGTCGACGAGGACTGAGGCCGAGGCGAACACTTCGGTCACTTCCTCGCCCAGAAGCCAGCGGGCGATGTCGAAATCATGGATCGTCATGTCGCGGAACATGCCGCCCGAGCGGGTGATGTAATCTGGCGGCGGCGCGCCGGGATCGCGGCTGGTGATGGTGACCATTTCGACCTTGCCGACTTTACCTGCATCAATCGCGGCCTTTACGGCCATGAAATCAGGGTCAAAACGGCGGTTGAAGCCGACCATCAGCGTGCCCTTGGCGGCCTCGACCGTGGCGATGCACTCCTTGACGCGGGCCAGCGACAGATCGACCGGCTTTTCGCAGAACACGGCCTTGCCCGCGCGGACAAAGCGCTCGATCAGGTCGGCATGGGTGTCGGTGGGGGTGCAGATCACCACGGCATCGACATCGGCACTGGCCTCGATCGCGTCGATGCTGCGGATGTCGCAGCCATAGGCCGCCTTGATCGCTTCGGCGGCTGCGGGCATCGGGTCGGCGATGGCGATCAGGGTCGCACCGGGGACCGAGGCAACAGCGCCTGCGTGAACCTTGCCGATGCGGCCTGCGCCGAGGATTGCAAATCTGACAGTCATGACAGCCCTTTCTGCCCCGAGCCTGCGCCCGGGATATTCTGATCAAAAAACGAAAACGGCCCCGGTCATCATGGTGACCTGGGGGCCAGAGACAAAGAAGCACCCGGCAGGGGGGGCGCAAAAGGCGTGGCGTTCAGCCGATCTGACTCCATGAACGCGCGGCCTCCCTGCTGCGGTTTGGCCGGAGCCTGCGGCAGAGTTGCGGCAGGGTCAACGGGGCAGGCGAGGCAATTTGTCATTCGGGATGAAAAATTACCTATGCCCCCGGCGCATGTCAGGCTCCGTTGTAGCGCAGCCCGGCCATCACCCCGCGCAATTCGGCCAGTCCGCGCAGGCGACCAACCAGCGGATAGCCGGGATGGGTGCCGCGCGCGGCGTCATCCAGCAGTTCGTGCCCGTGATCGGGGCGGAACGGAATCACCCGGCCCGACGCGGTACCCTCGGCCAGCAGCGCGGCGATGACGGCGACCATATCGGTATCTCCCTCCAGATGCGCTGCCTCTTCAAAGCTGCCATCGGGGTCTTTGCGCACGTTGCGCAGATGCGCGAAATGGACACGCGGCGCAAAGCGGCGCGCCAACGCGGGCAGGTCATTGGCCGGATTGGCGCCAAGCGAGCCGGTACAAAAGGTCAACCCGTTGGCGGGGCTATCGACGGCATTCAGGATAAAGTCGATGTCTTCGGCATCGGAGACGATGCGTGGCAGGCCCAGAATATCGCGTGGCGGATCGTCGGGGTGGACACCGAATGTCATGCCCAGATCTTCAGCCGCCGGAATAACTTCATCCAGAAAGCGCTTGTAATTGCTGCGCAATGCGGCGCGGTCCAAACCGTCATAGCCTTGCAACGCGGCTTTCAGACCCGCAATGTCATAGCGGTCATAGGCCCCCGGCAGGCCGGACATGATCGAATGCAGCAGGGTATCCTTGTCAGCTTCGGTCGCTTGCTGATGCCAGATCGCGGCCTTTTGCAGCGCCTCGGGGGTATAATCCGCCTCGGCCTCGGCGCGGCCCAGCATGTAGAGCTCGAACGCCGCCATCTTTGACGCCTCGAACCGCAGGCACGACCCACCGCGCGCCACCGGGGCGGCAAGGTCGGTGCGGGTCCAGTCCAACAGCGGCATGAAATTGTAGCAGATGTTGGTCACGCCCTCGGCCGCCAGATGCGCCATCGACTGGCGGTAATTGGCGAAAAGCTGGCTCAGATCGCCCTCGCCCCGCTTGATGCGTTCGTGGATCGGCAGGCTTTCGACCACCACCCAGTCAAAGCCTGCCGCCTTGATTTCCGCATTGCGCGCGGCAATCACCTCGCGCGGCCAGACCTCGCCATAGGGGATCTCGTGCAGGGCGGTGACGATGCCTGTCGCGCCGGTCTGGGCGATTTCGGGCAGGGTGATGCGGTCAAACGGGCCGTACCAGCGCCAGCTTTCGATCATAGCAGCGCCTCCATCGCGGCTTTAGCCCCTTGATCCAGCAGGGTGGCATAGGCCGCGCGCAGAGGCTGGTCGAGCCGGGCGGCCAGAGCTTCGGGGAACACCTCGCGCAGGGCCAGCAGCGCGCCGACCGGATCGGCAGAGGTTGCCGCATCCCGCAGGCGCGGGGCGAGCGGGTCTTTGACCTCGATCGCAGCGCCGGTCAGATCGGTGCCGCGCACGTAGATCATCCACGCCGCCACCGCCAGCATCAGGCCGGGGCTGGGACGGTCGGCGTCAAGGTTGCTTACCAGCGTGCCAAGGATGCGTTGCGGCAGCTTCTGGCTGCCATCCATCGCGATCTGCCAGGTGCGGTGGCGGATCGACGGGTTCGCATAGCGGTCGTGCAGCGCCTGCGCATACTCGGGCAGGCTGACGCCTTCGGGCGGGGTCAGGGCCGGGATGATCTCGCGCGACCACAGGGCTTGCACGAAACGGTCCAGCACAGGGTCGGCCATGCAGTCGGCGATGGTCTCGTGCCCGGACAGATAGCCCAGATAGGCCAGCGAGGAATGGGTGCCGTTGAGCATCCGCAGCTTCATATGCTCGAATTCGGTGACATCGCGCACCAGCTGCACACCAACCGCGCCCAGATCGGGGCGCAGGCCGCCCACGAAATCATCCTCGACCACCCATTGCCGGAACGGTTCGTGCATCACCGGGGCGGCATCATGCGCGCCGATCAGGCGTTCCACCCGTGCTACGTCTTCGGGTTTGGTGGCAGGCACGATCCGGTCAACCATGGTTGACGGGAAACGCCCTTCGGCCTCGATCCACGCGGCAAGCGCCGGGTCAAGGGCGCGGGCCAGTTCCAGCACCACACCGCGCACGACATGGCCGTTGTTGGGCAGGTTGTCGCAGGTCAGCACGGTAAAGGGCGGCAGGCCGCGCTGGTGGCGCAGGGCGAGGGCGCGGACCAGATAACCGGGGGCTGACACCGGCAGGGGGGTGGCCAGATCCTGCACGATATCGGGATGCGCTTGATTGAGGCGACCGGTCGATGGCTCGTGGCAATAGCCCTTTTCGGTCACGGTCAGGCTGACGATTTTCACGCCCGGATCCGCCATCGCCTCCAGCACCGCGCCTGGGTCTTCGCGCGCCACCAGCACGCCCTGCACCGATTGCACATGGCGCAGGGTCTCACCCATCGGCCCCAGCTCCAGCGCCATATAGGTGCCGCCTTGCGGGGTCAGCTGGTCGCGCATCGTGGTCGATTGCAGCGAGACGCCAAGGATGCCCCAGTCCCCGCCGGAGGCTGACATTGCCTCTTCGATGTAAACCGCGCCATGGGCACGGAAAAACGCGCCAAGGCCAAGGTGGACGATGCCGACAGGAACGGTCGGCGCGCTGCGGGTCAGGCGTTCAGCGGGCAAGCCAGCCTCCATCAACATTGAGAACCGCGCCATGGATATAGGCGGCGGCGGGGGAGGACAGGAACACCGCCGCCTCGCCAATATCATCCGCACGGCCCCAGCGCCCGGCCGGGATACGGTCGAGGATGGATTTGTTCCGGTCCGGGTCGGCGCGCAGCGCTTCGGTATTGTTGGTCTCGATATAGCCGGGGGCGATGGCATTCACGTTGATGCCCTTGGCCGCCCATTCATTGGCCAGCAGTTTGGTAATGCCCGCCACGCCATGCTTGGACGCAGTGTAAGACGGCACCCGGATGCCGCCCTGAAACGACAACAGCGAGGCGATGTTGACGATTTTAGCATCCGCACCGCGCGCCAATGCCGCTTTGGCAAAGGCTTGGGCTGTGAAGAACACCGCCTTGAGGTTCACATCCATCACCGCATCCCAGTCTTCCTCGGTGAACTCCACCGAATCCGCCCGGCGGATGATGCCGGCGTTGTTGACCAGAATGTCGATGGTGCGGCCCGAGAACACATCGCGCGCCGCCATCGGGTCAGCGAAATCAAGCGTCAGCTCTTCGCCGCCGGTCAGCGCCACAGTCTCGGCGCAGGACGAGCGCCCCGCAGCAATCACATGCGCGCCGGCCCGGGCCATCGCTGCTGCGATGGCCTGCCCGATGCCGGTATTGGCCCCGGTGACAAGGGCGGTCTGGCCGGAAAGCGAAAACGGGTTCACCGCAAATCCTCCATCTTGACCATTTCCACGTCGCGGTAGTCGACGTTGTCGCCCGCCATCGCCCAGATAAAGGTATAGCTTGCGGTGCCTGCGCCACAATGGATCGACCACGGCGGCGAAATCGCGGCCTCTTCATTCTTGATGACCAGATGCCGGGTTTCCGCCGGGTCGCCCATGAAGTGAAACACCCGCTGGCCTTCGGGGATGTCGAAGTACAGGTAAGCCTCCATCCGGCGGTCATGCAGGTGGGCGGGCATTGTGTTCCAGACCGAGCCGCCGTGGAACTGGGTATAGCCCAGCACCAGCTGGCACGAGGTCATCACCTCGGGGTGGATGAACTGGTTGATGGTGCGGTGGTTGACGGTTTCCGCCGCCCCCAGCGTGACCTTTTTGGCATCCTCCAGCTTGATCAGCCGGGCCGGATAGGCGTGATGCGCGGGGCAGGAGTTGATGTAGAACCGGCCCTGACCGGAGAAGGTCACCGCGCCCGCACCCATCGGCAGATACAGCACATCGCCTTTGGACAGCGCATAGGTCTCCCCCCCCGCAGACACCGACCCATCGCCGCCGATGTTGACGATGCCCATCTCGCGCCGGTCCAGAATGCTGGCGGTGCCGGTTTCCTTGACCGCATCCAGCACCAGATCCTTGCCCGCAGGCACCGCGCCGCCGACGATCATCCGGTCGTAATGGGTGTAGAGCAGACGGATCTGGCCGTCCTGAAACAGCCCCTCGCCATGGAAATTCGCGCGCAAGGCGGTGGTATCCATGCCCTTGGCTTCATTGGCAGAGATCGCCTGACGGGTTTCGACGTAAAGCATGAGGAGTCCTTTCAGAGAAAATCATCACGACGGGGGGTAAACCCGTCGATCAGGGTGCCGGGTTCAAGGCAGACGCAGCCATGAACGGCGCCTGAAGGGATGACAAAGGCATCGCCCGGTCCGACCTCGAAATCGCGGTCGGCGATGGTAAACCGAAAGCGCCCGGATTGCACAAAGGTCGATTGCACGTGGCTGTGGTGGTGCAGCGCGCCCGTGGCCCCGGTGGCGGCAAAGCGGAACGCCACGGTCATCAGCTCAGGGCTGTCGGCCAGCACCTGACGGGTGACGTGCTCGGCGGTTTCGACAACAGGATAGGTCATATTGGGCCTCAGTGGAACAGGGCGGGCAGCCACAGGGACAGCGCCGGGATATAGGTGACAAGCATCAGGGTCGCGAACGCCGCGCCATAGAACGGCCAGATCGTGCGCACCGCCTGCCAGACCGAGATCTTGCCGACAGCGCAACCAACGAACAGCACCGCACCCACAGGGGGCGTACACAGCCCGATACCAAGGTTCAGCACCAGAATAACCCCGAAATGCACCGGATCGATGCCAAAGGCGGTCGCGACCGGCAGGAAAATCGGGGTGGTGATCACGATCAGCGGCGACATGTCCATAAAGGTGCCCAGGATCAGCAGGATCACGTTGATCAGCAGCAAGATCACGATTGGGTTCTGGCTGACGCTCTGCATCAGCTCGATCATCGCGGTCGGCACCTTGAGGTAAGCCAGCAGCCAGCCAAAGGAGGCGGCACAGCCGATCACCAGCAAGACCATGGCGGTGGTGCGGACCGCCGCCTTGACCGCGCCGACGAAATCATTCCAGCCCATGGTGCGATAGGCCAGCGTGGTGACACCCAACGCATAGATGGCGGCGATACAGGACGACTCCGACGCGGTGAACACGCCCGAACGCACGCCGCCAAAGATGATCCCGATCAGCAAAAGCCCCGGGATGGCGTTGATCAGCAACAGGCCCAGCATGGACCAGCCCGGAAAGGGTTCGGTCGGGTAGTTCTTCTTGCGCGCCACCCACCAAGCAGCGGCGGCAAGGGAAAGCGCGAGAATGAAGCCCGGAATGATCCCGGCGGTGAACAGATCGGCAATCGACAAACGGCCCCCGGCCGAGATCGAATAGATGATCATGTTATGAGACGGCGGGATCATCAGCGCGATGATCGAGCTGACCACCGTGATATTGACCGCGTAATCAACATCATAGCCGCGTTCTTTCATCTGCGGCACCATCAGCCCGCCGATGGCCGAGGCATCTGCGGCGGCCGAGCCGGAAATGCCGCCGAACAGCACGGACGAGGCGATGTTGACCTGCCCCAACCCGCCCCGGAAATGCCCGACCGCAGCCCCCGCCACGGCAATCAGCCGCCGGGCAATGTCGCCGCGCACCATCACCTCACCGGCAAATATAAAGAACGGGATCGCCATCAGCGCAAATACCGACACGCCAGAGTTCAGCCGCTGGAACACCACCACCGGCGGCAGGCCCATATACAGCACCGTGGCAAAGCTGGACACGCCCAGACAAAACGCCACCGGCGTGCCAATCGCCAGCAGCACCCCAAAGGTGCCAAAAAGAACCCAAAGCTCCATCACGCCACCTCTTCGAGTTCAGTTTCGCCGAAACGTGCCGTGGGCAAGCCAGCGGCCCGCCGCGCCAGTCGTTCCAGTGAGAAAATCACCATCAGCACCCCGCCAACGACCAGGGGGATGAAATCCACCGCCCCGGTGATGCCGAGTGAGGGCAGGGTGATGCCATAGGCCGACACCATCAGCTGCCCGCCAAACCAGACCATGCCGATGCCGAACCCGGTCACCACAATGTCGGACAGCGAATACAGGATCAGCTTGACCCGCTGCGACACCAGATAGAGCAGGATGTCGAACGACAGGTGATAGCCTTCGCGGATACCGACTGCGGCCCCCAGAAAGATGAACCATCCCATCAGGATCACCGCAGCAGGCTCGCTCCAGATGATGGAATCGTTCAGCAGATAGCGGAAAAACACCTGCGCGCCGATGATGGCGGTCATCGCCACCAGCCCCGCCCCGGCGACCCAGAGCGCCGCTTTCGCGACATAGCCCAGCCAGACGGCCAGACGTAACAAACCCGGTTGCATAAAGCCCCCCTATGCCGCGCGCGGCGCCCCTTTGTCTTGGCTTGAATATCCCACGGCGGGACCGGAGGTCTAAAACCCCCGGTCCCGCCGCTTGCCTCACTCGGTCGCTTGGATCCGGGTGACCAGATCCTGCAGTTTTGGCGTGTTGGCATGCTTTTCATAGACCGGGACCATCGCTTCGATGAACGGGGTCTTGTCGATCTCGGAAATCACTTCCACGCCTGCCGCGCGGACCTTTGCCTCGGACTCTTTCTCGCGCGCGGCCCAAAGCTCGCGGTTGACCGGGATCGAGTCCTTTGCGGCCTGCACGACCAGCGCCTGATCTTCGGCGCTCAACTTGTCGTAGCTGGCTTTCGACATCACCAGAACTTCCGGAACGATCAGGTGCTGGTTCAGCGTGTAGTAGCCCGCGACCTCGTAGTGTCCCGAGGATTCAAACGATGGCCAGTTGTTCTCCGCGCCGTCGATCACGCCGGTCTGGATGCCGGAATAGACCTCACCGTAAGGCATCGGCGTGGCATTGGCGCCAAGGGCCGACATCATGTCGACAAACACGTCCGACTGCATCACGCGGATCTTCATGCCCTTCAGGTCATCGACCGAGGTGATCGGCTTTTGCTTGTTGTAGAACGAGCGCGAGCCGCCGTCGAAATAGGCCAGACCGACAAAGCCATGCGGCTCGAATGCGGCGAGGATCTCTTCCCCCACAGGGCCATCCATCACGCGGTGCATATGGTCGGTCGAGCGGAAGATGAAGGGCAGCGAGACAACCTTGGTTTCCTCGATGATGTTGTTGAATGGACCCATCGACACGCGGTTGAAGTCGATCACCCCGAACTTGGTCTGCTCGATGGTGTCTTTCTCTTCGCCCAGCTGGGCGGAGTGGAACACCTCGATACAGATGCGCCCGGCGCTGCGCTCTTTCAGCAGCTCGCCCATGTGTTTGACGGCATCTACCGTGGGGTAGCCGTCCGGGTGGGTGTCGGATGATTTCAGGGTCACTTCGCAGTCTGCGAAAGCGGCCCCCGCAAAGGCGGTCGTTGCCAGCAGGGCAGCGGCCAAGGTGTTGAATTTTTTCATTATAGTCTCCTCCCGTTGAATGGCTTCACAGCCGGTAGGCTTGCTTTGCAAGCCGGTATGCAAGGTCATGTGCGACCTCGTATGCGTCGCCCTCTGCCAGCCTGCCGGTGCGGACCAGCGTGGCAAGAAAGGCGCAATCCACCCGGCGGGCCACATCATGGCGCGCGGGGATCGACAGATAGGCGCGGGTGTCGTCGTTGAATCCCACCGTGTTATAGAATCCTGCGGTTTCGGTGGTCATTTCGCGGAACCGGCGCATGCCCTCAGCGCTGTCATGGAACCACCAGGCCGGCCCCAGTTTCAGTGCCGGATAGACCCCGGCCAGCGGGGCCAGTTCGCGGGCATAGGACGACTCGTCCAGCGTAAACACGATCACCGACAGCCGTGGGTCCATGCCGACCGCGTTCAACAGCGGGCGCAGGGCGGCGACGTAATCGGTGCGGCCCGGAATGTCGAAGCCCTTGTCGCGGCCGAACATCGCCAGCATCGGGTCGGAATGGTTGCGCCGTGATCCGGGGTGGATCTGCAGCACCAGCCCGTCGTCCAGGCTCATCCGCGCCATTTCGGTCAGCATCTGGCCGCGAAAGGCGTCGGCCTCCTCAGCCGAGCATTCGCCCCGCAGGGCCTTTGCAAACAACAGCGCCGCCTGATCCTGTGGCAGGTCTTCGGTGCGGGCGGTGGCGTGGCCGTGGTCCGATGAGGTGCAGCCGTAGCTTTTGAAAAACGCGCGCCGGATCCGGTGCGCGTTCAGATAGCCTTGCCATGTCGTCGTGTCTTCGCCAGTGATCTCGCCCAAGCGCGCCACGTTCTGCGCGAAACCGGTAAACTCCGGGTCCACCACGGCATCTGGGCGGTAGGCGGGCACAACGCGGCCTGTCCAGCCCGAGTCGCGGATCATCTGGTGCCAGCGCAGATCATCCAGCGCGCCATCGGTGGTGGAGATCACCTCGATGTTGAAGCGGTCAAACAGCGCGCGCGGGCGGAATTCGGGGGTGGCCAATGCACTTGCGATGCGGTCGTAATAGTCATCGGCGGTGGCCGTCGACAGCGGCACATCGAAGCCGAAGATCGTCTGAAACGCATGGTCCAGCCACAGCCGCGACGGCGTGCCCCGGAACAGGTGATAATTCTGCGCGAACAGATGCCAGATCTTGCGGCCATCGGTCTCGGTCGGGCCGCCATCAGCGCGCGGCACCCCCAGATCGGTCAGCGCGATACCTTGCGAGCACAGCATACGGAACACATAATGATCGGGCGTCACCAACAGCTGCGCAGGATCGGGAAACGCCTCATCGGTCGCATACCAGCGCGGATCGGTGTGGCCATGCGGGCTGATGATCGGCAGATCCGCCACCGTGTCATACAGCGCGCGGGCCAGACCACGGGCGTCTGATTCGAGCGGAAACAGGCGATCAGAGTCCAGCAGTGGCACTTGTATTTCCCTCTCCCTGTGCGCTTGATCGGCGAAAGATGCTTTTCAAGCGACTGGCAAACTAATATGCTAGTATGCGAAACCTGTCAACGGAGGGACGATGTCTGATAGCGCGCTTCTGAAAGTGCTGGAGCCAATCAGCCGGCCGTCTGTCACCGATGCGGTTTTCGAAGAGCTGCACCGCCAGATCCTTGCCCTTGATCTGCCACCCGGCACCCGGATGTCAGAGGTGGATGTGGCAAAGATCATGGGGGTGTCGCGCCAACCGGTGCGCGATGCGTTTTACCGGCTGTCAACGCTGGGGTTTCTGACCATCCGTCCGCAGCGTGCCACGGTGGTCTCGGCGATCTCCGAGGCGGCGGTGATGCAGGCGCGCTTCATCCGCTCGGCCATCGAGGCGGAAACCGTGCGCATGGCTTGTGTGCGGCTGGGAGAGGGTGACTTTGCCGCGCTGGACACAGTGCTGGAGCAACAGCGTGCCGCGGTCGAGGCCCGCGATGCGGTGGGGTTTCATGCGCTGGACGACCTTTTTCACCGCGAAATCTGTGAGCGCAGCGGCCATGGCTTTGCCTGGGATATCATCCGTGAGAACAAGGCGCATATGGACCGGGTACGGTTTTTGTCGCTGTCCTTCGCCTCGCAGGATGCGTTTGGCGATCATTTGCAGGTGATGGCGGCGCTGCGTGCGCGCGACGCGCCGGGCGCGATGGCTGCGATGCACGCTCATCTGTCGCGGATCAAGGTGCAGATCCGCCGGATCCGCTCCGAGCATGAGGCGTTTTTTGATGGCGAGCCGGTGCTGGATATCTGAGGTCAAATCCCGGACCGGGGCCGGGCTTTGACAGTCGGTTCACTCAAGCGTTTTCAGCACATCGGCCAAAGTGCCGATCAGCGTGTCGATCTGCGCCGTGCTGATCATCAGCGGCGGTGACATGGCGATGATGTCGCCAGTGGTGCGGATCAGGATGTTTTTGTCGTAAGCTGCCAGAAACGCCGCAAATGCCCGCTTTGTAGGCTCGCCCGCAATCGGGTCCAGCTCCACCGCGCCGATCAGACCCATGTTGCGCACGTCGGTCACATGGCGCGAGTCGCGCAAGGAATGCAGCGCATCCTCCCAATAGGGGGCGATGTCGGCGGCGCGCTCGAACAGCTGCTCCTCCTTGTAGGTTTCCAGCGTGGCGATCCCGGCGGCGCTGGCAATCGGGTTACCGGAATAGGTGTAGCCGTGGAACAGCTCGATCATGTGCTCGGGGCCGTCCATGAAGGCGTCATGCACATCCGCCGTGGTCAGCACCGCGCCCATCGGAATCACACCATTGGTCAGGCCCTTGGCGGTGGTCATCATGTCGGGCAGCACGTCGAAATACTGCGAGGCAAAGGGCGCGCCGAGGCGGCCAAAGCCGGTGATGACCTCGTCGAAAATCAGCAGGATGCCGTGCTTTTTCGTAATCGCCCGCAGCTTTTCCAGATAGCCCTTTGGCGGCAGGATCACGCCGGTGGACCCCGCAACCGGCTCCACGATCACGGCGGCGATGGTTTCGGCCCCGTGCAGCGCCACCAGCTTTTCCAGATCATCGGCCAGCCATGCGCCATGCTCGGGCTGGCCGCGCGACCAGCGGTTTTCATCCGGCAGATGCGTGTGAGGAAGATGGTCCACCCCATTGAGAAGGCTGCCAAAATGCCGACGGTTGTTGACGATGCCGCCGACCGAGATGCCGCCGAAGTTCACGCCATGATAGCCGCGTTCGCGCCCGATCAGCCGGGTGCGGGTGCCCTGGCCCTTGGCGCGGTGATAGGCAATCGCGAGTTTCAGTGCCGTTTCAACGCTTTCCGAGCCGGAGTTCGTGTAGAATACATGCTCTATCCCCTTCGGCGCCATCTCGACGATGCGGTTGGCCAGCTCGAACGCAACCGGGTGGCCCATCTGGAACGCGGGCGCATAGTCCAGCTCTGCCGCCTGCTTCTGGATCGCCTCGGTGATCTTTGGCCGGCAATGGCCCGCGTTGCAGCACCACAGCCCCGCCGTGCCATCCAGCACCTGACGGCCATCGCTGGTGGTGTAGTGCATGTCTTTGGCCGCCACAAACATGCGCGGGTTCTTCTTGAACTGGCGGTTGGCGGTAAAGGGCATCCAGAAGGCGTTCAGGTCATTGGGGGTTTTGCGGTCCAGCGCCATGGTGTCGGGGTTCCTGTTGGGGCGGCCTTGCGGCGCGCGGATGGGTTTTGACCGGATGGTCAGATCTTGCTATCACTGCGGCCAAGCCAGTCAAGTGCCCGCCGGATCCCCCTTGATCTTAGCATAACCAGCCAACGCTCTGCCAATTGCATGATGGCGCATTCTGCGCCACCCTGTCCCTTCGGCCGCAGGAATGACGACACAATGCCAAGACCAAAGACCCGTATCCAGATCAGGAATTCCGAAACCATCCTTGAGGCTGCGCTTGATGTGTTTTCCGCCCATGGTTTTCGGGGGGCGACGCTGGATCAGATCGCCGAGGGGGCGGGGCTGTCAAAGCCCAATCTGCTGTATTATTTTCCGTCGAAAGAGGCGATCCACCAGACCTTGCTGACCCGGCTGTTGGAAACCTGGCTGGACCCGCTGCGCGAGATGGACCCGAACGGCGATCCGGTGGCCGAGGTGATGGGCTATGTCCGTCGCAAGCTGGAGCTGAGCCGCGATTACCCGCGCGAAAGCCGGTTGTTTGCGATTGAGATTCTGCAAGGCGCGCCCCGGATGCGAGAGGCGATCGAGGGCGATCTGACTGCGCTGGTGGCCGAAAAGGCGAAAGTGCTGCGGCACTGGATGGAGGAGGGGCGGATTGCAAGGCTGGACCCGGTGCATCTGGTGTTCTCGATCTGGGCGCTGACGCAGCATTATGCCGACTTCGATGTGCAGGTCCGCACAGTTCTGGGCGAGGGACATGACCCCTATGCCGAGGCCGGGGCGTTTCTGGAAACGCTGTATATGCGGTTGCTGGCACCCTGAGCGGGTTTGACATTTCCTTGTAAACTTCACTGGCAGTTGTAAAGATGGCGCTTCCCGCATCAGGTTGCCGCCATGCCCAACAGCCCGCCGTCATCACCCGCCAGCCTGACTGGCAGCCTGATCCGCGAGCGGCGGCTGGCGCTGGGGTTGCGGCAAGGCGATGTGGCGCAGGCGGTGGGGATTTCGGCCAGCTATCTGAACCTGATCGAACACAACCGCCGGCGGGTCGGGGCCGAGGTGCTGGAGCGTCTGGCCGGGGTGCTGGGCACCGAGACGGCGATCCTGTCCGAAGGCGCGGGCGGGGCGCTGATTGACGATCTGCGCGCCGCAGCCTCGACCGCGCCGGGCGAGAAACCGGAGCTGGATCGGATCGAGGATTTCGCGGGCCGCTTTCCGGGCTGGGCCGCAGTGCTGGCGGCGCAGCATCATCGCGCGGCGCAGCTGGAACGTGCGGTTGGTGCGCTCAATGACCGGCTGACCCATGATCCGCATCTGTCGGCATCGCTGCATGAGGTGCTGTCGGCGCTGGCCTCGGTGCGCTCCACCGCTGCGATTCTGGCAGATACCGAAGATATCGAGCCGGATTGGCGCGAACGGTTCCACCAGAACCTGCATCAGGACAGCGAAAGGCTCGCCGCCGGGGCCGAGGCGCTGGTGGCCTATCTCGACGGCTCGGATACGGCGGTCGATACCGGGCTGGCCGCCCCGCAGGAAGAGGTGGAAGGCTGGCTGGCCGCGCGCGGCTGGCAACTGGCCGAGCTGGAACAGCCGGAAGGGCTGGCACAGCTGCTGACCGAGGTGGCGGGCCTTGCCTCAGCCGCCGCGCGCTCGTTGGCGGCCGATTTTCTGCGGCAGGCGGCGGCAGAGGCGCAGAACCTGCCCGATGCCGCCTTGCGCGCGGCGTTGGCGCGGGGTGAGGATGATCCGGCAGTATTGGCGCGTGACACGGGGCTTTCGGTGCTGGCGGTGATGCGGCGGATCGCGCTGCTGCCAGGGTCGGTGGCGGGGCTGGTGATCTGCGATGCCTCTGGCACCTTGCTGTTCCGCAAGCCGGTCGATGGCTTTGCCTTGCCGCGTTTCGGCGCGGCGTGCCCGCTCTGGCCGCTGTTTGCGGCGCTGGCGCGGCCTATGACGCCGCTTGTGGCGCGGGTGGAACCGGCGGGGCGGGCGGCGCGGGTGTTCCGCACGCTGTCGATCTGCGAGACCCGGTTGCCACAGGGCTTTGCCGGGCCGGAGTTGCGCGAGGCGGCGATGCTGATCCTGCCCGATGACGCGCCGCGAGGCGTGGGGCCGGTGCTGGCGATTGGCAGTTCGTGCCGGATCTGCCCGCGCGGGCGGTGCCCGGCGCGGCGCGAGCCCTCGATTCTGGCCGAAGCCGGGACGGCGGCGGGTGTGCAATAGTGCTTTGACATACCCCGGCATTCGCCGGATAGTCTGTTTGCATCCGGTTGCAGGCCGGAGGGGGGAACCAACACATATGACGGCGCGTGTGCTGCTCATCGAGGATGAGCCGAACATCTCCGAGGCTATTCGGTTTATCCTGTCGCGCGACGGCTGCGATGTGACGGCGCTTGCCGATGGCACCGGCGCGCTGGATGCGGTGCGGGCGGCGATGCCGGATCTGGTGATCCTTGATCTGATGCTGCCCGGCCTGAGTGGGCTGGAAATCCTGATACAGCTGCGCGCAGACCCGACGACGCAATCGCTGCCGGTGATGATGCTGACCGCCAAAGGGCAGGGCCGCGACCGTGAAGCGGCGGAACGCGCCGGGGCGAGCCATTTCATGACCAAGCCCTTCTCGAACGATGACATGCGCGCCGCTGTGCGGGCGCTGACGCAGGGCTGACGCCATGGCCCAAGCCCCGCACACGCCGCCCTTGTTCCTGCGCCCGGCCAGCTACCGCCAGCGCAGGCGGCGGGATGCGGCCCGGCTGTTGCCGGTGATCGGGGTGTTTCTGATGCTGTTGCCCGTGCTTTGGGCACCGCAGGACACGTTTCACCGCGATACCGCACCTGACGGGATTTATCTGTTTGTGGTCTGGGCGGTGCTGATCGGTCTGGCCATGCTGATCTCGCGCAGTCTGAACGCCACGGATGAGGACGACCCCGATGCGCCCGGCGATCAGGGCCTTGGGCAATAGGGGCGCGCGGCGATGCCCTTTAACATTCTGGTCCTGTCCTGTCTGGCCTATGTGATCTTTCTGTTCGGCGTCGCTTGGGCCGCCGAGCGGCGGGCGGACCGGGGCCGCCTGGGCTGGCTGCAATCGCCGTTGATCTACACGCTGTCTCTGTCGATCTATTGCACCGCCTGGACGTTTTACGGCGCGGTCGGCTATGCGGCGCGGTCTGGCTTAGAGTTTCTGACGATCTATCTGGGGCCGACGATTGTGTTCATCGGCTGGTGGTGGATCCTGCGCAAGCTGGTGCGGATCGGGCGGCAACAGCGCGTGACCTCGATCGCCGACCTGATCTCCAGCCGGTTTGGCAAGTCCAACCTGCTGGGCGTGATCGTGACGGTGATCGCGGTGGTGGCGGCCACGCCCTATATCGCGCTGCAACTGCAGTCGGTCACGCTGTCGTTCAGCGTCTTTGCCAGCCCGACCGATGACGGGTTCTCGCCGCCGGGCACCGAGGCCACGGCGGTCTGGGTCGCGGGCGGGCTGGCGTTGTTCACCATTCTGTTCGGCACCCGCAATCTGGATGCCAAGGAGCAGCACCATGGCATCGTCACCGCCATCGCGGTGGAGGCGGTGGTCAAGCTGATTGCGCTGATCGCGGTGGGGGTGTTCGTGGTCTGGTTCATGGCCGATGGGCCGGCCGACATGATCGCGCGGATTGACGCGTCAGAGATTGCCGACTGGAACCTGCAACCGGGCCGATGGGCCGGGCTGTTGTTTGCGGCGGGGGCGGCAGTGATCTGCCTGCCACGCATGTTTCAGGTGATGGTGGTCGAAAATGCTGATGAGCGGCATCTGGCCACCGCGTCCTGGGCGTTTCCGCTGTATCTGTTCGCGATGAGCCTGTTCATCGTGCCGATTGCGGTGATGGGGCTGGAACGGCTGCCGGCGGGGGCCAACCCGGATATGTTCGTGCTGACGCTGCCGCTCGCCGAAGGGCAGGGCGCGCTGGCGATGCTGGCCTTTTTGGGCGGGTTTTCCTCGGCCACCTCGATGGTGATCGTCGAGTCGATTGCGCTGGCCACCATGGTCTCCAACCATATCGTCATGCCGGTCTGGCTGCGGCTGCGCCCGTCACGCGCCGTTTCAGGCGATGTGCGGCGGCTGGTCCTGCTGTCGCGGCGGATTTCCATCGGCGTGGTGCTGGGCTTGGGCTATGCCTATTACCGGATGTCGGGCGGATCGACGGCGCTGGCGGCGATCGGCCTGATCGCCTTTGTCGGCGTGGCGCAGTTTCTGCCGGCGATGGTGTTTGGCATCTTCTGGCGCGGTGCGACCCGGATCGGGGCGGCGCTGGGAATGACGGTGGGGTTCGTGGTCTGGGCCTATACCCTGTTCTTACCCTCATTCGGTGCCGATGCGGTGATTCCGGCCATGGTGTTCATCGACGGGCCATGGGGCATCGGCTGGCTGCGACCACGCGCCTTGTTCGGGGTATCGACCATGGACCCGCTGCTGCACGCGCTGTTCTGGTCGATGTTTCTGAACACGGCGGCATTTCTGACCGGATCGCTGCTGACCTTTCCCGGCCCGGTGGAGCGGATGCAGGGCGCGGCCTTTGTGCGGGTGTTTGACACGACCACGGGCAGCCCGCGCGGCTGGCAGCGCGGGCTGGCGGAACCCGAAGATCTGCTGGTGATGTCACAGCGGATCATGGGCGATGAGGATGCGCTGGTGTTTTTCGAGGCCGAAGCGAAGGGGCAGGGCAAGGCAGGGTATCTGCCGGACCCGACGCCGGAGTTCATGGCGCGGCTGGAACGTCGGCTGGCGGGATCGGTGGGGGCGGCGACCGCCCACGCGATGATGAGCCAGCTTGCGGGCCGCGCCACGGTGACGGTCGAAGACCTGATGGCGGTGGCCAGCGAGTCGGCGCAGATCATGGAGTATTCGGCCCGGCTGGAAAGCCAGCAGGAAGAGGTGACCCGCACCGCACGGGCGCTGCGCGAGGCCAATGAAAAGCTGATGCAGCTGTCGATCCAGAAAGATGCGTTCCTGAGCCAGATCAGCCATGAGCTGCGCACGCCGATGACCTCGATCCGGGCGTTTTCCGAGATTTTGACCGAGGGCGATCTGCCGCCCGAGCTGGTGGCGAACTATGGCCGCATCATTCATGACGAGGCAAAGCGCCTGACCCGGCTGCTGGATGATCTGCTGGATCTGTCGGTGCTGGAAAACGGCACGGTGCAGCTGAATCTGGGGCTGTCGAACCTGAGCCAGATGATCGACCGGGCGCTGGCATCGGCCAGTCACACCAAGCCCGAGCGCAGTTTCATCATTCACCGGGATCTGCCGATGGAGAATATCTTTATCCGCACCGATGCCGACCGGCTGGTGCAGGTGTTCATCAATCTGATCTCGAACGCGCGCAAATATTGTGATGCGGCATCGCCCGAGCTGCGCATATCGGTGCGGCAAAAAGGCGGGCGGGTGACGGTGGATTTTGTCGACAACGGCTCGGGGATTGCCAAGGACAGCCAGGCGCTGATCTTCGAGAAATTTGCCCGGCTGACCGATCAGACCCGCGCCGGGGGCGCGGGACTGGGGCTGGCGATCTGCCGCGAGGTGATGGCCAATCTGGGTGGCACGATCACCTATCTGCCGGGGCAGGGCGGGGCGGCGTTCCGTGTGGCGGTGCCGTTGCGGCTGGAGCGCAAAGCCGGGTGAAACAGCGGATGCGGCGGGTGATGTAAACCATTTGGTAACCCCACTGCACGAAACTGATCCAAAGCGGGCAAGGATGGGATCGCCGTGGCGGGTGAGGTGATACGTAAAAAACTGCTGACCGGGCAGCAAGCCGCCATTGAGGGCGGTCCGGGGGCAGACCGGGCGTGGCGGGTGGCTTTTGCCCGCGCGACGCGCGACATGATGCAGCTGCCGGTCGATTTCGCAAGTCTGAGCATAAGCCGGCTGTCGCTGGCCGAACTGCTGGACCTGCCGCCCGAACGCGCGCTGATCCTGATGCTGGAAGGGCCGCAGGAGGGGCTGGGTCTGCTGATCCTGTCGCCCGATCTGCTGACGGCGCTGATCGAGGTGCTGACAATGGGCAAATGTGGCAACCAGACGCCCGACCCGCGCAAACCCACCCGCACCGATGCCGCCATGCTGTCGCCGCTGGTCGATCTGGCCCTGTCGCATCTGGAAGAGGCGCTGGCGGAAGATGGCGATCTGATCTGGACCAGCGGTTTCCGCTATGCCTCTTTTATCGAAGAGGCGCGGCCGCTGGGGCTGCTGCTGGAAGACATCAGCTATCGCGCGCTGACCGCGCGGCTGTCGCTGGCCCATGGCGCGCGGGTGGGGGACATGATTCTGATCCTCCCGGCAGAGGGGCGGGGACGCAAGCCGCGTCGCAAGGCAAATGCCGTGCCCGATGCGGTGGCCCGCCCGGCCTTTGCCGCAGCACTCGCCACGCGGGTCGAGGCGGCGACGTGTCAGATCGAGGCGGTGGTGGCGCGGATGTCGCTGCCATTGACCGAGGTGATGTGCCTGTCGGTCAATACGGTGCTGCCGTTGCCCAGTGCAGCGCTGGACCGCATCCGGTTTGAGGGGCTGGACGGGCGCTGCGTGGCCGAAGGCAAACTGGGCCAGCACCGCGGCATGCGCGCGATCCGCCTGACCTCTGGCGAATGGCAGGATGACCAGGCGACGCACCCGCCGGTCGCATTTGCCGCCGCCGCACCGGCAGACTTTCCAGCAGGGTCGTGGGAATCGGAAACGCCAGCCGGCGATGCGCCGCTGGCGTTTGATTTCGCAAGCTTTCCCGCCACGGGGACCGATTAGGCGTGGCGCATTCGCTTAGCGCTTGGCCAGCGTCTCGATCTGGGGCCGCAGCGCTTCGAGGTTGTAGCCGTGGCGGGCCGGGATGCCGATCAACTCATCGGTCGGCTTCTCGCCCGCCTGTGCCAGTGCCCAGCAAATCGACGAGCGGTTGCCACTGGCACAATAGGCCAGCACCGGGCCGGTGGCAGAGGTGATCGCCTCGGCCTGTGCGGTCACATTGGCCATGGTCAACGCGCCGCCGATGACTGGGTTTGCCACAAACTCCAGCCCTGCCGCCTCTGCCGCCGCCTGCATGGCGGCGGTGTGATGCGAGGGCGGGATTTCCGCATCGGGGCGGTTGTTGATCACCCGTGTATAGCCCGCCGCCTTGATCGCCGCAAAATCCTCGGGGTCGATCTGGGGGGAAACGGCGTAGTCGGGGGTCAGCGGGCGGATGTCCATGCGGTATCTCCTTTGGGGGTCAGGGCGCGGCGCAATGCGGGCGTGGCGACCATAGCGGCGAGCATCGCAACAAGAAAGACCAGACCGCTTGCGCCGTTCAGGAAAGCCGCCGCAAAGGCCGGGCCGGGGCAGAGCCCCACCAGCCCCCAGCCCGCACCGAACAGCACCGAGCCAAGGATCAGGTTGCGATCCAGTTTTTGCGGCAGCCGGTCGGGAATCGGCGTGCCCAGCACAGCGGTCTTGCGCCGCTCTGCCACCTGCCAGGCGATTGCCATCGGCAGGATCGCGCCGCCCATCACAAAGGCCAGTGTCGGATCCCATGCGCCGAACACGTCGAGCCAGCCCTGCACCTTGACGGTATCGACCATGCCCGACACCAGCAGTCCCGCACCAAACAACGCCCCGGACAGGGCGGAAAACACCATGCGCTTCATGTCAGATTACCCCCAGCCAGTGACGGAAGAGCAGAACGACCACACCGCCCGCCGCGATATAGGCGATGGTGGCCGCCATGCCGCGCCAGGACAGGCGCGAAATGCCGCACACCCCGTGGCCCGAGGTGCAGCCATTGGCCAGCCGCGTGCCAAACCCCACCAACAGCCCGGCGACAACCAGCAGCCAGATGTTGTCGGTCAGCCTTGTGTCAACGTGGTCATACAGCCCGACGAGCAGGGGCGGAAACAGGATCAGGCCCGCCAGAAAGGCCAGCCGCTCACCCCAATTGCTGCGGCCAGAGCCATCGACGAGGCCGCCGACAATGCCCGAGGCCCCCATGATCCGGCCATTCATCAAAAGAAAAAGCGCACCCGCGCCGCCGATCATCAGGCCCCCGACAAAGCCCCAGATCCAGTCTTGTTCCAGCATATGCAGTCCTGTTGTCTGTGAAAGAAGAGGGGCTGCTTACAGCCCGTTCACCGGCACTTTCAGATAGGTGGTGCCATTGTCTTCGGGCTCCGGCATCTGCCCCGCGCGCATGTTCACCTGCAACGACGGGATGATCAGACGTGGCATTGCCAGCGTGGCATCGCGGGTTTCGCGCATGGCCACGAAGTCTTCGCGGCTTTTGCCGCCGCCGACATGAACATTCAGCGCCTTTTGCGCGCCGACCGTGGTTTCCCAGGCGAATTCTTCCCGGCCCGGTGCCTTGTAATCATGGCAGACGAAAATCCGGGTCTGATCCGGCAGGGCCATGATCTTTTGGACGGAATCGAACAGCGTCGCAGCGGAGCCACCGGGGAAATCGCAGCGCGCCGTGCCGAAATCGGGCATGAACAGCGTGTCACCGACAAAGGCTGCATCGCCGATCACATAGGTCAGGCAGGCAGGCGTGTGGCCGGGCGTGTGCAGCACATCGCCGCGCAACTGACCGATGTGAAAGCTGTCGCCTTCGTGGAACAGCTGATCGAACTGCGAGCCGTCGCGCTGAAACCGGGTGCCCTCGTTGAAGATCTTGCCAAAGGTGTTCTGTACCACGGTAATGCGGTCGCCGATCCCGATCTTGCCGCCCAGACGCTCCTGAATATAGGGCGCGGCAGAGAGGTGGTCGGCATGCACGTGGGTTTCCAGAATCCAGTGCAGATCAAGGCCCTTTTCCTGAATATAGGCGATGACCTGATCGGCAGAGCGGGTGTCAGTCCGGCCTGACGCATAGTCGAAATCAAGGACGGAATCGATCACGGCGCAGGCTTTGCCTTCGGGCTCGGTCACCACATAGGTGATGGTATTGGTGGCTTCGTCAAAGAAACCCTGAACGGTGGGGGTCATTGTCGTCTCCCATTGGCTGTCTGATCCCTGAGATAGGGGAAGGTCAGACACATTGCAAGATTTGAATGTATAAGCTGGCGGATTGCTGCCGGTTTTTTGACCTGTATCAATGCTGGGTGATCCGTCTGATGCGAAAGTGGCACAGCACTTGGGGGACAGTATGCGCAAATCACCGGCCGATCGCAAAGCTCAACTTCTGGCCCGCCGCGCCGCACTTGCGGAGCGGATGACCTCGATCGAGGTCGAGCTGGACAGTCATCAGAACCGCGACTGGGAAGAGCTTGCCACCGAACGCGAGAGCGATGAGGTGCTGGAGGGCATGGGTGTCGCTGCCTTGGCAGAGTTGCGGATGATTGATGCGGCGCTGGTCCGGGTCGATGCGGGTACCTACGGGCAATGCGCCCGCTGTGGGGCCGAAATTGGCGACCAGCGGCTGGATGTGTTGCCGTTTACGCCATTTTGCCGCGATTGCGCGGCTTTGAGCGACTGAGAGGGAGAGAATGATGGGAACGCAACAGGATCTGCGCCGGATCGCGCAGCTGGCGGTGGACGCGGCAGAGAAGGTATCGTACGGCCATAGCGCTCTTGCACCGCTGCTGAAAGAGATGCAGGCGCTGGGTGAGGTTTTGCCGGGATTGCGCCCGCCGTCTGCCCAGCTGTCGCCGGCCCAGCGGGTCGCACTTGATGCCGAAATCGAGGCTGGCTTCGACAATATGCCGGTCTGACTGTGCCTTGCCGCAATATCGGGTGATCACAGCGGCTTGACCGCGCCTGCTGTTGCGCTGCACTGTGCATGGGGCGGTGTGGTGACAAGGATATGACAGTGAGCAACGGCGTAGATGTGACCACAACGGACGCATTGGCCGAAATCACGCTGTCCCGTCCCGCCATCGGGGTCTGGCTGGATGCCGTACACCGCAACCGGTTGCTGGAGGCGGTGGCGACGGTCGACCCGCGCCTGACGGCTGTGTTGCTGCGCGCGGCGGATCGCGTGATGGCGCTGCACCCGGATGGTGGCCCCGATCTGCCGGGGCCCGAGGATGCCGCGTGTCCGTCGCTGGCCAGTCTGTGTCTGGCGGTGGAGCAGTCTGCGGTGCCGGTGTTTGTGCTGCTCGAAGGCATGGTGTCTGGGGCGGCGGCGGAAATCGCTCTGGCGGCACGGGCGCGGATCGCCACACCCGGTGCGCGGATCGGGTTTCCGGCGGCGCGTCTGGGGCGGATCAGCGGGGCCGGGGCCACACAGCGGCTGCCGAGACTGGTCGGGGCAGAGCACGCGCTGCGGCTGTTGACCAGCGGCAGGCCGGTTGCCGCGCCCGAGGCTTTGGTGATCGGGCTGGTGGATCAGATCGTCGAGGGGGAGACGGCGGCGGAGGTTCTGGCGACGGCGCAGGACTGGATACTTGCGCAAGGCCGCGAGCCGCGTGCGCCGCAGGGTATGGCGGATGGCCGGGCCTATCTGGCGGCGGTCAAAGCGCTGCGGGCGACGTCAGCACCGGGCAGCCTTGGCATGGCGCTGGCCGATTGTGCCGAGGCGGCGCTGTTGTTGCCAGCAGAGCAGGGTCTGGCCTTTGAGGCCGCACTTGCTGCAGAGCGGGCGGCGCTGCCCCAGACGGCGGCGCTGGCGCATCTGGTGCGTGCCGAGCGCGCGGCGGCACAGGTGCCAGAGGCGTTGCGGTCGGTCAAGGTGGGGCCAGTGACGCGGCCCGCGCTGGTGGGCGCGTCGCCGCAGCTGTCGGCACTGGCGCTGATGGCGCTGGCGCGGGGGTTGCCGGTCACGGTGCTGGAGCGTGACCGCAGCCGGCTGGTGCCGTTGTTGCAGAACATCGCGGCGCGGCAAGAGGCGGCGGTGCAGGCGGGCAGCCTGTCGCCTGCGCAGCGTGATGCCGATTGGGCGCGGCTGCGGGCCGCCTCTGACCCGGACGATCTGGCGCAGGCCGATCTGGTGGTGGTGGCCGCCGATACAGCGGTGCCGCTGGTGCCTGCGTCGGCGCCGCTGTTGATCATGGGGCGGGGAGAACTGCCAAAGGGCGCGTTCCGTCTGGTGCTGTCGGGGCGGGTGGCCGAGCTTGGATTGCCCGCGCATTGCCCGGCGGGGGCTGCAGCGCAGGCCTTGGCCTTTCTGCGCCGGATTGGTCAGATGGTGGTGCTGACCGGGGTTCAATCGCCGCTGGGGATCTCGGGTCGGCTGGCCGGGGCTGGTGGAGCCGCGTTGCGCGCGCTGCTGGTGTCGGGTGTTGCCCCTGATGCCATCCTGTCGGCGCTGACCGGCTTTGGCCTAGCGGCCCCTGCCTTGCCAAAGGCGGAGCCGGGGGCTGGCCCGCGCCCGATGTCGGCGGAGGAGATCATCAACCGCTGGCTGGGTGCTCTGGCCAATGAGGGTGCCCGGATGCTGGCGGCGGGGCTGGCGCAATCGGCGGGTGATGTGGATCTGGTCGCGGTCCACGGGCTGGGCCTGCCGTCCGAGTGTGGCGGGCCACTGCATCAGGCCGATCAGCGCGGGCTGATGATCCTGCGCCGCGATCTGCGGCTGTGGGGCGACGAGGCTGAGGTGTGGAAGCCTGTCCCGGCGCTGGATGCGCTGGTATCAAACGGGCGCGGGTTTTCGGGCCGCCTCAGCTGAGGAAAATGCCGGTGACCACCACGATCAGCCCAAGGCCCGACACGGCGAGCGCGCCGAGATTCAGCACCACCACACGCTGAAGCTGGGCCTTGATCTGATCCTCGGGCAAGGCGGATTTGCGGGCGCGCATGGCAAGGATGATGCACCACAGCAGCGTCAGCACGCCGGCCATGGTCAATGCAGCCCCGCCCCAGATCAGCATGTCCATCTGTCGCCATCCTTTGGAAGTGGTCCCGCGCCGCCTAGCCCAGCTTTGGCCTGCGTGCAAGCCTTGAACCCACCACAGGGCCACGGTAGGGATGACATCAAACAGCACAGCATGAGGCGATGATGAGCGACGTAACTGACAACTATTCCGTGACAGCCGACGAATTGCGCCAGTTCATCGAACGGGCCGAACAGCTGGCGTCTGAAAAGAAAGACATCGCCGAGCAGGAAAAAGAGCTGTTCGCCGAGGCCAAGGGCCGGGGCTATGACACCAAGGTGATGCGCAAGGTGATCGCGCTGCGCAAGCGCAAGCCCGACGAGATCGCCGAAGAAGAAGCGGTGCTGGAAATGTACAAGACCGCGCTTGGCATGGCCTGATCACAGACGGCAAAGGGGCGCTTGCGCCCCTTTTTCATTGGCTCAGGCCGAAATGAATGTGACCCCCGGCATCGCCCGGATACGCGCCACATCTTCGTGATAGGTTGCGGTCAGGGCGGTCACCGTGTCTTCGGTCCAGCCCGGCACCTCCAGCTCCATCTCGACCCGGTCGGGCAAAGCGAATTTGTCGAGGAAGGCCGAGACGATACGGCGACGCTGGGTCGCGGTCTGCACCGGATGGCTGTCGATATAGGCTGTCATCCGCGTCAGACCTTCGGGTGACATGATCATGCTGAGCAATTCGTCAGTATCCGTCAGCGATGTGCCTTCGGCATGGCCTGACACCGCCTGCAACACCTCGGGCCAGATCAGCGGCGTGTCTTCGTCGCACCAAACGGTAAAGGGCACGCCAGGGTTGTTGATCAGCACATCCTCGATCACCTCGGACCAGTGCAGATCCAGCGGATCAATGCCCGCCATGAACTGCTCAAAGCTTTTGTCGCGCTGCTTGGCGAAAAGCTCGGGCAGAAAGGTGGCGGGGTTGCGGATGGCCAGATGAAATTCGGCCTCGATTTCCGGGAAGATCTGGGTAAAGGCGCGGACCCGTTCCGCTGCTGCAGGATACAGCCGCTCTTTCAGCACCCATTGCGGAAAGGACAGGAAATTATCCCATGACAGGATCAGCCGCTCGGCCCGGTCCTCTTCCATGATCTGTTCCAGCACCAGCGCCTGCGTGTCGCGCCCGGCGGGCTGACCCTTGAGCGTGATGGCGGTGTCACGCAGCAAAGACCGATACCGCGCCGGGCCGGGAACCACGATGCCCTGTTCGCCAAGGGTCTGGCGGTTTTTCAGCAGGCACCGCAACAGACGTTCCTCGTCGGTGCAATGGGCGCCAAGGTGATAGACGATACGCATCCTGCTCTGGACCTGTCCTGTTCTTGATTGCGGGGGACTATAGGCACATTCCTTTGGGATGACACGGGGGATGACGCGCATCGTGTCAGAAGAATTGCCAACAGAGTCCGTCAGGCCACGCCAAGGCGGAGGCTGATCTGGACAGGGCAGGGCGCGCGGTGCTATCGGAGAGACAGGATGACCCAGCAAAACACTCAAGTTCCCCGCCGCCCCACCCTGCGCCTGCCGCGCCTCGATCTGTGGACTCTGGGCGCAATCGCCATTGCGGTGGTGGTTCTGGCCCCGATGGCCTCGGTGCTGTGGATCGCGTTTCACCCGACCGAGAACATCTGGCCGCATCTGTCGTCAACGGTACTGCCGCGCTATCTGAGCAATACGCTGGTTCTGATGCTGGGTGTGGCGGTGCTGACGGCGATGGTCGGCACCGGGGCGGCCTGGCTGACGACGATGTACCGCTTTCCGGGCCGCAACTGGCTGGATTATGTGCTGCTGTTCCCGCTGGCGATCCCGGCCTATGTCGGGGCCTATGCGCTGGTGGATTTCCTGCAATATGCGGGGCCGGTACAGACCAGCCTGCGCGGTCTGATGGGATACGAGTCGGCGCGCGACTACTGGTTCCCGCAAGTGCGTTCGCGCGGGATGGCCATCGTCGTGCTGTCGGCGGCGCTGTATCCGTATGTTTATCTGCTGGCCCGCGCCGCGTTCCGCGAACAGTCGGGCGGATCGTATGAGGTGGCGCGTGCGCTGGGCTGTGGTCCGTGGCGGCTGTTTGGCCGGGTTGGCCTGCCGCTGGCGCGGCCTGCGATTGCGACCGGCGTGGCACTGGCGCTGATGGAGACGGTGGCCGATTACGGCACGGTGCAATATTTTGGCGTGCAGACGCTGACCACGGGGATTTTCTCGACCTGGCTGAACGGCAACAACGCAGGCGGTGCCGCGCAGATTGCGGGCGTGGTGCTGGTGCTGATCTTTGTGCTGCTGGGGCTGGAGCGGGTCAGCCGCCGCAATGCCCGCTTTCACCGGGTCGGACGGTCCGCGCGTCCGGTGGAGCCTGCGGTGATGCCGCGCGGCGCGGGCTGGATCGCGTTCGCGCTGTGCCTGCTGCCGATTCTGGCCGGTTTTGTGTTGCCGGTGGCGATGATGGGCTGGCATGCGCTGCGCCGCCCCGAGGTCTGGCTGTCGCCGGGGCTGACGCGCGCCTTTGTCAACACGCTGATCACCGGCGGGGCGGCGGCCTGTCTGACGGTGGGGGCGGCGATTTTTCTGGTCTACGGATTGCGCATGGCCCATCGGTCGGCGGCGCGCTGGGTTCTGCCGGTGACCACGCTGGGCTATGCCGCGCCCGGCGCGGTTCTGGCGGTTGGCATCCTGATTCCATTGGCAGCGCTGGATCACAAGCTGGCCGATGCGGTGCTGGCGCTGACCGGCTGGGATCCGGGGCTGATGCTGACCGGCACGGCGGCGGCGCTGGTGCTGGCCTATTCGGTGCGGTTCTTTGGCGTGGCGCAGGGGGCTGTCGACGCGGCATTCGGCCGGATCTCGCCCTCGCTGCCGATGGCGGCGCGGTCGCTGGGCCGCTCGCCGGGCGGCGCGCTACGGGCGGTGCATCTGCCGCTGATGCGCGGTTCTGTCGCCACGGCGCTCTTGGTGGTGTTTGTCGATTGCGTCAAGGAATTGCCCGCCACCCTGCTCTTGCGCCCGTTCAACTACAACACCCTTGCCACACGGGTGTTTGAACTCGCCAGTCTGGAGCGGCTAGAAGAAGCCGCCCCCGCCGCGCTGATGGTGATGGCGGTCGGTCTGCTTGCCGTGGCCCTTATGGCCCGCGCCAATCGCTGAGGGGCTTGCACCCGCCGCGCGTCAAGGTTATTTCAAGGGCGTGCCTCTATAGCTCAGCTGGTAGAGCACCTGATTTGTAATCAGGGGGTCGCGGGTTCAAATCCTGCTGGGGGCACCAGTTTTCTGTTTGAGATCACCGCGATGGCGGGTCTGAGTGCAGGGTCCAATGCCGGTCTTGTGCGAGGATGGCTGTCATGGCCTTGTCTACGGTGCTTGCGTCTCCCTTGGTCACGCCGTCAGCCAAAGCTTTGTAAAACGCCGATTTCTCTGCCGCAAACTCGGTCACACCGGCCCGGATGCGGGCCAGTGTGGTCTGGACCACGCCGAATTCCACCAGCCCGGATGCTGCGCGCAGGAAGGGGTTCTGGCTGGCTTCGCACAGGGTGCGGTGAAATTCGAATTCTGCCAGCGCATAGGGTTCGGCAAGCGTTGTCATCGCCTCGCGCTGATTCAGCCAGTAGTGCAGCATCCGCACCTGTTCGGCGGTGCGGCGGGTGGCGGCGAGCGTGGCGGTCTGCATCTCGATTGTCTCACGCAGTTCGGTAAAGCTGGCGAGAAAGGCGGCATCCGGCCCGGCCTCCTGAATCCAGGCCAGCACCGAGCGGTCAAACAGGTTCCAGCGGCTGCGCGACAGCACACGGGTGCCGACCTTGGCCCGCGCCTCGACAAGCCCCTTGGCCTCCAGCGTTTTCAGCGCCTCGCGCAGAACGGTGCGCGACACGCCGTAGGAATCCATCATCTCGGCATCATTGGGCAGGATCGACCCCACGGCAAAACGCCCTGAGGCAATGCCAAGGCCGACTTCGGCAATCACATAGGAATGATAGTTCCGCGCCGTCTGCCGCCCGGAGAGCGCGCGCACGAGACTCCCCGGTTCGCTCATGTCAGGATTTCCTAAACGCCTTTTTTCGGGGGCCGAAACCTTTCTTGCCCGGCACGGCGGCCGAGAACACCAGTCTCTGCAACAGAATGAACAAAAAGAGAAGCCCGCCGATGACGATCTTTGTCCACCAGCTGGACAGGGTGCCATCAAACACGATGTAGGTTTGCACCAGCCCTTGCAGCATCACCCCGATAAAGGTGCCTGCTACAAAGCCATAGCCGCCGGTCAGCAGGGTGCCGCCGATCACCACGGCTGCAATCGCGTCGAGCTCCACGCCAAGCGCCGACAATGAATACCCCGCCGAGGTGTAGAGCGAAAACACGATCCCCGCGATCCCGGCGAGGGTGGAGGACAGGGTATAGACCAGAATGGTGGTGCGCGCGACCGGCACCCCCATCAGCGCGGCCGAGGTTTCATTGCCGCCAAGCGCATAGACGTAGGAGCCAAAGCGGGTGCGGTGGGCAAGGACGATGCCGAGGATGAAAACCGCCAGCATGATCATCGCAATCACCGTCAGCCGCCCGCCACCGGGCAGCAGGATGTAGCTGCGCGAAATGCTGGTATAAAGCTCGTGCTTGATGCCGATGCTGTCGGGCGACAGCACCGATGCCCCGCCCCGCGCCAGAAACATGCCCGCCAGCGTGACGATGAAGGAGGGCACCTTGAGATAATGGATCGCGGCCCCCATCACCGCGCCAAACCCGGCCGTGACCGCCAGCGTGATGGCAAAGGCGATCAGGGGGTGCAGCCCGGCCCACATGATCAGCGTGGCGATCAGCACGGTGGAAAAGCCGATCACAGCGCCGACCGACAGATCAATCCCGCCCGACAGGATCACAAAGGTCATACCCACCGCAGCAATGCCCAGAAAAGCATTGTCGGTCAGGAAGTTGCCCAAGACGCGGGTGGACAGCATCGACGGGTATTGCAGCACGGCGGCGATATAGGCCAACAGAAAGATGGCCGTGGTCGCCAGCAGTGGGCGCAGCGCGCGGTTCATTCGGCGCTCCTTTTCGGGGGAGGTGTCAGGGGGGTGAACCGGCGGCTGATCCATTGTCCGGCCTGCGGCGATTGTAGCACCAGGATCAGGATGATCACCGCCGATTTGACCACCAGGTTGAACTGCGGCGAGAAGCCGGAAATCAGGATGCCGGTGTTCATCGCCTGAATGATCAGCGCGCCGACCACCGACATCGGGATCGAAAACCGCCCACCCAAGAGCGAGGTGCCGCCCAGCACCACGGCCAGAATCGCATCCAGCTCCAGCCAGAGGCCGGCGTTGTTGGCATCCGCACCGCGAATGTCGCCCGCCACGATCAGCCCGGCGATGGCGGCACAGAACCCGGCAAAGCTGTAGACCATCAACAGCAGCAAGCGGCTGGAGATGCCCGCAAAACGCGCGGCAGAGCGGTTGACCCCCACCGCCTCGATCAGCAGGCCAAGGGCGGTGCGGCGCACCGCCAGCGTGGTCACGATCATCAGCACCAGCGCGATCACCACCGGCATCGGCAGGCCCAAAAGCGCCCCGGTGCCGATGTAGCTGAGCAACGGGTCGGAGAAGGTGACGATGGAGCCTTCGGTGATCAACTGTGCAAGCCCACGCCCGGCGACCATCAGGACCAGCGTGGCGATGATCGGCTGAATGTCCAGATAGGTCACCAGAACCCCGTTCCAGAACCCGCAGACCAGCCCCGCCAGCAGGGCCACCGGGATGGCGATGGAGGCCGGGGTGCCGGTCGAGACCATGACAGCGGCGACGGCACCGGAGATGGCCATGACCGCGCCGACCGACAGATCTACCCCCTTGGTCGCGATCACGGCGGTGACGCCAATCGCCAGAATGGCCACTGGCGCGCCCCGGTTCAGCACGTCGATCAGGCTGCCGAACAGGCGGCCATCCTGCCAGGTGATGGTGAAAAAGCCCGGAAACAACAGCCAGTTGATGAACAACACGGCGGCAAGGGCGGCAAATTGCGGGCGCAGCAGCGCCGAAGTCAGGGCCTGCCGTTTCATGTCACGGGCTCCGGTGTCAGGGTGTTGTCGGCGATGGCGGCCACGATGACTGCAGGCGTGATATCCGCGCCGTGCAATTCGGCCACCATCTGGCGGTCGCGCATCACCACCACGCGGTTGGAATAGGCCACCACCTCGTCGAGTTCGGACGAGATCACCAGCAAGGCCAGCCCCTCTTCGCGCAAGCGGTTGATGGTGCGGACGATTTCGGCATGTGCGCCGACGTCGATGCCGCGTGTCGGCTCGTCCAGAATCAGAAAGGTCGGGTCATTGGCCAGCCAGCGGGCCAGGATCACCTTTTGCTGGTTGCCGCCCGACAGCAGTTTCACCGGCATGTCATGGTTGGCGGCGCGGATGTCCAGATCATCGGCATAGCGCCCGGCAATCTCGTCCTGCTCGTCGCGCTGCAGGGCGCGGAACCAGCCCAGCTTGGCCTGAAGCGCGATGATGATGTTTTCGCGCACCGAGAGTTCACCGAAAATGCCATCCAGCTTGCGGTCTTCGGGGCAAAAGCCGAATCCGGCCATCACCGCCTGCGCCGGGTTGCGGATTTTCACCGGCTTGCCCGCCACGGTGATGTCGCCCTCATCCGCCGTATCCACCCCGAACATCAGCCGGGCCATTTCGGTGCGGCCAGAGCCTAACAGGCCCGCCACGCCGACCACTTCGCCCTCATGCAGCGACAGGGTAAAGGGGGCGACGCGATCCGCCCGGCCAAGGCCGGTAAAGGTGACCTTGACCGGCCCTTTGGCGGCTTCGGCGACGGGCAGGCTGCTGTGCCCATAGGCCAGATCCTTGCCCAGCATCATCCGCACCACTTCCGTAGCGGTGAGTGTGCTCAGGTCGCGGGTGCCGATCAGCTGGCCATTGCGCAGGATCGTGACCCGGTCTGCCACGGCAAAGACCTGATCCAGAAAATGGGTGATGAAGATGATGCCAAGGCCGCGCGCTTTCAGCTTGGCAATCACCTCGAACAGCTTTTCCACCTCGTTGCGGTCAAGGCTGGCGGTGGGTTCGTCCAGCACCAGAACCTTGCCGGAAAGCTCTACCGCGCGGGCAATGGCGACGATCTGCTGCACGGCGACGGAATAGCTACCCAACTCGGCGCGCACGTCGATATCAAGGCCATAGGTCGCCATCAGCGCGGTCGCTTGCGTGACAATGGCATGGCGCTGCACCAGACCAAAGCGGGTCGGTTGCCGCCCCAGAAACAGGTTTTCCGCCACCGACCGGTTGGGCAGCAGGTTCACTTCCTGATACACCGTGCCGATGCCAGAGCCTTGCGCGTTCAGCGGATCGGTGAAGCGGACGGGCGCGCCATCCAGCACGATCTCACCGCCATCGGGCTGATAGGCCCCGGTCAGGATCTTGATCAGCGTGGATTTTCCCGCACCGTTTTCGCCCAGAAGCGCGTGCACCTCACCGGGACGCACCGCGAAATCCACACCATCCAACGCCCTGTGCTGGCCAAAGATCTTGACGATCCCCCGTGCCTCCAGCACCGGATGTGACTCACCCGCCATATCCTGCCCCCCGTTTCCTGCCTGCCACAGTTCTGCTTTTGCCCGCATAAAGCAATTCCGTCGGCGGGAGTTTCCCCGCCGACGGATGCCCTTTCGGGGTGGATCAGTAGCCCAGACCCTTGCGGCGGTCGTATTCGCCCTGCGGGTCATCGGTGGGAGTGTAGAGTTTGGATTCGGTGATGATGAACTTCTCCGGCATGGTGCCTGCGTTCAGGAACGCGTCGAGCGCCTCGAACGCCGGGCCTGCCATGTTCGGCGTCAGCTCCACCGTGGCATTGGCTTCGCCTGCGGCCATGGCGGCAAAGATATCCGGCACGGCGTCAATCGACACCACCAGAATGTCGCTGCCCGGCTTCAGACCGGCATCCTTGATCGCCTGAATAGCCCCCACGGCCATATCGTCGTTATGGGCATAAACAGCGCAGATGTCGGCACCGCCGCCTTCGGCTTTCAAAAAGCCTTCCATCACTTCCTTGCCTTTGGATCGGGTGAAATCGCCGGTCTGGCTGCGGATGATCGAGATATTGGTGGCGGCAGCGATGCCTTCTTCAAAGCCTTGCTTGCGGTTGATCGCAGGGGACGAGCCGACGGTGCCTTGCAACTCGACCACTTTGCAGTCTTTGTCGCCCACGTTTGCGACCAGCCATTCGCCGGCCACGCGGCCTTCTTTGACCTGATCCGAGGCCACCGAGGTCAGGTACAGATCTTCGGGCGCGTCGATGCCACGGTCCAGCAGCACGACCGGGATTTCGGCGTCTTTCGCTTCGGTCAGCACTTCTTCCCAGCCGGTCGAGACAACCGGGGCGATCAGGATAGCGTCAACGCCTTGCGCGATGAAACCGCGCAGCGCCTTGATCTGGTTTTCCTGCTTTTGCTGGGCATCGGCAAATTTCAGATCAACGCCAAGCCGTTCGGCTTCGGCGCGTGTCACCGAGGTTTCTGCCGCGCGCCAGCCGGATTCGGACCCGATTTGCGAAAAGCCGATAACCTTGCCGGACAGCCCCTCGGCATAAGCCGTCGAAGACATGAGTGCGCCAATACCCGCGACCAGCGCGAGTTTCTTGATGATGGACATGGAATCCCTCCCTAGGATTGTGCGGCAGACGTCTCCTCCCGTCGACCTGAGAAGAAGCTAGCAAAAGTAATACTATATGTAAAATTCAATATGCGGCGATGGTGGTGGAACGAAAATCCGAGTGCCGCAATGCGGTGCCGGGCCTGTAAAATCAGGCGGGTTACAGATTAAGAATTTCAACCAATGTATTGAAATTTATAGCGTTTGGTGTTTTCTCCATGTGACTGCTTGAATGTGGGTCTGCTGTCTGACGCGTACTGCCAGTGGGTGCCGCTTCCGGCAATCGCCTCGCCCGCTGGTCCTTGCACTCCCTGATGGATGGGGCAGGTCTGGCCACTACAGGGCGGACTTTCGGCAATCGTGGGCTTGGGAAACGCGCCCCGCGAATCATGCTTGGGCGCAATGGGCTTGCACTGGCAAAGGCGGGCGTGGGAAGGTGAGGCGGGTATCCCGCTGCTGTTGCTGGCGCGGGGATGGTCGCCTTGCGTGCGGAGTGTGCTGTTGAAGATCCTTGCCTTCACCTGTGTCAAGAATGAGGGCCCGTTTCTGCTGGAATGGATCGCCTATAACCGTCTGATCGGGGTGACGGATTTTCTGGTGTTTTCCAATGATTGCGAAGATGGCAGCAATGTGTTGCTGGACCGGCTGGCCGGTCATGGCGTGGTGCGCCATCTGCCCCACAGCGCGGCACCGGGCAAAAGCGTGCAATGGCAGGCGCTGCAAACGGTGGCGCGCGACCGGCTGACCGCCGGGTTTGACTGGGCGATGTTTGCTGATGTGGACGAATTTCCGATGATCCACGCCGGACAGCACCGGCTGGATGATGCCATCGCCGTTGTGCCACCTGACGCTGACGCCATTGCGATGCCCTGGCGGTTGTTCGGGGCCAGCGGGCATGTGCAGTTCGAGGACAGCCCGGTGACGGCGCAATTCCTGCGCTCGGCCCCGGCGGATCTGTATCACCCGATTGCCGGGCGCTACATCAAGACGTTGTTCCGCCCCGCGCGATTTCAGAAACCGGGCGTGCACCGGCCCAAACGGCGGCCCACAGGCCCGGTGCCGGTCTGGTATGACGGCGCAGGCGCGCGCTTGCCTGATGATTTCGCCGGGCGCGACAGCCAGATTGCGCTGCCGACCCTGACCGTGGGGCGCGGGGTGATCGAGCTGAACCACTATTCGCTGCGCTCGGTCGAGAGCTTTATCGTCAAGACCGCGCGCGGGTTGGCGAACCGCCGGGTCAAGACCATTGATCTGAGCTATTGGGTAGAGCGGAATTTCAACTCGGTGGAAAACACCGCGATCACCCATTGGTCTGCCGCACTGGCCGCCGAAACTGCGGCGCTGCGCGCCCTGCCGGGGGTCGAGGCGTTGCATCAGCAGGGGTGCGACTGGCACCGGCAGCGCAGCGCCGCGCTGATCCGCACCGAAGAGGGGTATCGGCTGTATTGCGACTGTTTGCATGCGGCAGACTCTGCCGCCTTGCCACGACGCCTCGCCCTGCATCTCTACGCGGTGTTTGCCGAGTTGCGCGCGCAGGGTGCCTGAGCCATGGCGCTGTGCCTGCATATCGGACTGAACGCCCTGCGCTCGAATGCCGAGGGCTGGGGTGATCTGCAATATGCGCGCTGTCTTGCGGCGGCATTGGAACAGCTGGGCCATCAGACCCGGCTGTTTTTCCGCGACGAGATGCCGGAACTGACCGGGCAGGGCGATGTCGTCCTGCGGATCATCGGGCCGCATCTGGATGAGCCGGTGCCGGACGTGCCCAACCTGCTGTGGGTGATCAGCCCGCCCAATCAGGCCTATCTGGCCTGTCTGGCGCGGTATCAGGCGCTGTTCTTTGCGTCGGATATGCTGGCCCGGCAGTGCGCCGCTCTGGGGCTGGCGGCCAGCTATCTGCCACAGGCCACCGACACCGGCATTTTCAACCTTGCCGCACGGCGGCAGGCACCGGTTGATATCGAGGTGAGTTTTGTGGGCAATCTGGCGCTGCGTGTGCCGCGCAGCACGGTGCGTGAGGCGATTGGGCTGGGGTTTGACGTCAGGATCTGGGGGCAGGGCTGGGACGGGGTTGTTCCGGCCCGTCACATTGGCGGCGACAGGCTGGACATCACCGCTTTGGCGCAGGTCTACGCCCGCTCTCGTGTGGTGCTCAACAGCCATATGCCGCACATGGCCGAACTTGGGTTCATGAGCAACCGCAGCTTTGACGCGATGGCCTGCGGGGCGCAGGTGGTGTCGGATCAGGTGCAGGGCTTTGCCGACCCGGCGCTGCCCGGTCTGACCCAGATCGGCGGGGATCAGGCGTTGGGGGAACATCTGACACGCTTGCTGTCGGGCACGCAGGACCGTACCGCCATCGCCGGACCGATGGCAGAGCATTACAGCTTTGCCGCCCGCGCCCGCACCCTTGCGGCAGAGGCAGCGCGGCAGCTGGCGCTTGGCCACCGCGCGTCGCGCGCTTTTGCGCCTTTGTCCGCCCAACCACGACGCGGCAGGGTGCTGAAAGTGACCGTTTCGGATTGCCCGTCAGACGCTGAGGCTACGCTTCCCCCGCTGGCCGCGCGTCTGGATGCCCTGATCTCCTCGCATCAGCTGGAGGTGACGCTGGTGCTGTCAGACCCGAGCGCGACTCCCGATGGCATCGGGGTAGAGGAGGCGATGCAGCGCGCCGCAACGGCGGTGATGCGGATCGGGGCCGTGATCGCGCGTGAGGCGTCGCTGGCCCGGCTGACCGTGACTGGCCCGGAGACCGAGGCCGGGTGCGGCGTCATTCACGCAGGCATGCCCGATCACCGGGCGGCGCAGCGGGCCGCGCAGGACAGGGCGACACCGCAGGCGCTTGCAGTGCTGGAAACCGTCTGCGCCCGCGCGCGCCGGGTGCTGGAGTGTCCGGTGGGGGCGTTTCTGGCGCCGGAGGGTGCGGGGATCGACCCGGTGCAGGCCCGGATCCGGCTGTTGAACAACCGCCCGCTCTATGCCCATAGCCCTGCGGGCTTTTCGCGCGACCGCCAGAAACGGCACCTGCGGCTCTGGCCACGCAACAGTCCGGCCAAGCTGGCGCGCCCGGTAGGGGTTTTCATCCATCTGTTTTACGCCGAACTGGCGACAGTGTTCCGCGACCGGATGGCGCTGTTGGATCTGCCGCACCGGCTGTATGTCTCGACCGATACACGCGCCAAGGCGATGACGATCATGGCCCAGCTGCCGACAGCTGTGGTGCGGGTTGTGCCGAACCGGGGGCGCGATGTGTATGGCAAGCTGTACGGTTTTGCGGATGTTTATGCCGAACATGATATCGTGCTGCATCTGCACGGCAAGAAATCGCCCCATGCGGATGGCTTGGATCAATGGCTGGATCATTGCCTGGCCTGCCTTTTGCCCAGCCGGGAAGAGGTGTTCCGTATCGTGTCGTTGTTCCAGTCCGCGCCCGAACTGGGGCTGGTGGTGCCGCTGACCTTCAAATCGGTGCTGGCGGCGGCGCATTGGGGCGACAATCTGGAAATTGCGCGCGAGTTGGTGGCGCGGATGCAGCCGCCGTGTCCGTTGCCAACGGACGCCGATCTGGATTTTCCGGTTGGGTCGATGTTCTGGGCGCGACGGGTGGCGCTGGAGCCTTTGCGGGCGCTTGCGCTGACGCCAGAGCATTTTCCGCCGGAATCCGGCCAGCTTGACGCGACCCCGGCCCATGCGATCGAGCGGTTGTTCGGCGTGGTGTGTCAGGCGGGGGGCTACCGGCTGCTCCGGGTGGCCCCGATGGGCAGCACCCAGCACAAGGCGCAGCAGATTGTCGCCCGCCGCAACGAGGATGTGCGACAAGCGCTGCAAGGCGGGGTGTTCGGGCCATGATGCAGCCTGTTGTCTGTGAGGGGTTCTTTGACGCAGGCTTTTACCAAGGCCAGCTTGATACGCCGGTTGCCGACCCGCTCGGCCATTTCCGGGCGCAGGGGGATCGGCTGGGGCTTGATCCGTCGCCCTATTTCAGCACCCGGCATTACAAGGCGCGCTACCCCGACTGGGCCGCTGACGGTCATCCGACCGCGCTGGACAGCTTTCTGGCACAGGACCGTCCCGGCGCGTGGCGCAGCCCGCACCCGCTGATCGACCCGGTGGCCTATCTGCGGCTGCACCCCGACGTGGCCGCTGCGGGATTTTCCCCCGCCGGCCACTTCGCCCGCCATGGCGATGCCGAGGGGCGCAGCCCGACAGACGCGTTTGACGCCGTGTTTTACCGGCGCTGTTACCTGCGTTTGCAGGAGACCTATGCCTTTGCGCATTACATCCGTGTCGGGCAGGGGGCGGGCCATCTGCCCAGACCTGTGCCGCGCAGCCCGGCGCAATCTGCTGCTGCGGCCCGGCAGGTTCTGGCTGGCATTGCGCGCCCAATCTTGCTGGGGGTGCATGATGCGCAAGAGGCGGGTACGCCGATTCTGGTGCGCGATATGGCGCAACACTATGCCGCACGCGGGCTGTCGCCGGTGTTTGTATTGCGCGATGGCGGTCCGCTGGTGGCCCGGTATGCAGAGTTTGGCCCGGTGTTTGTGCTGGCCGAAGGCTGGGATGCGGCGGGGCTGTTCGCCGGAGTTCCGCGCGATGTGCCGGTGATCGTGAACAGCGGGGCCGCTGCCTTGCTCGCGCAGGGAGCTGCGCAGGCGGGGTTGCGGACCGTGCTGCTGATCCATGAGATGCGCGGCTATCTTGATGCGCAGGGTCTTGTGCCGGGGCTGGCTGCGGCACAGGCTGCAGGCGCGCGGCTGGTCGCATCGTTTCCCCGCATGGCCGAGGCGTTGCGCCCCGATCTGGGCCCGCTGGACGTGGTGCAGCCGGGCGTGACCCTGCCGCCAGCCGGGCTCGCCGATTTCCGGGCGCGCAAGCGGGTGCAAGCGGGGCGCACGGTGTTCATCGGGGCAGGGCATGCCGACAGGCGCAAAGGGTTTGATCTGTTCCTTGACGCCGCGCAGGAGATCGCTGCCCGGATGCCGCAAGCGGGTTTTGTCTGGCTGGGCGCGCTGGACCCCTGGGCGCAGGATCTGGCGCGGGCGGCGCGGGGGGCGGGCCTGCCGTTGAGCCTGCCGGGGTTCGTGACCGACTCGCTGGCCTGTTATGCGGCGGCATCGGTGTATTTACTGACCTCACGCGAAGACCCCGGCCCGGCAACGCTGATCCATGCGGCGGCCACCGGCACGCCTTTTGTCGGCTATGCTGCTGACATTGGCTTGCGCGGTACGGTGGATCCGCTGGGGCGCTTTGTCGCCAGTGGCGACCGGGCGGGGTTTGTCGCGGCCGCCATTGCCCTTGCACAGCAGGAAACGCAGACCACACGGCGCGCCCGGCGCGCGCTGGTGCGGCCCCATCTGGGGCTGGACCGCTATTGCGACCAGCTGCTCAGGGCGTTTGCCTGATCAGCGCCTGAAGCCGCGCCCAATCCCGCACCGGCATTGCCGGGTTGCCCATCATCCGCGCGCCCGCAGGCACGTCGCGCATCACGACCGCGCCGACACCGATCACTGCGCCATCGCCGATCCGGATCGGGTGGCCGGGACGCCCGTTGCAGATGATCGCGCCCGAGCCGATGGTGACATGGCTGCCGATCTCGACATGGCCGTTGATGATCGCGCCAAAGGCCAGCGTGGAAAAATCGCCGACGCTGACGTCATGGCCGATCACCGCCGCCAGAACCTGCACCCCGGTGCCAAGCACCACAGCGGGACAGATCCGCGAGGTCAGGTCAATCACGCAGCCCGGCCCGAACCGCGCATCCGCCGCCACCGTGCCCGGCGTGCGATGCGCGATATTGGCCAGCACCGCCCCTTCATGCGCCAGTCGTGCTGCGATGCGGGCACGCACCGCGCCATCACCCATCGACAGCAGCACCGGAACCGCCGGAAGCTGCGCCAGCCGGTCTGCACCTGAAATCACCGGCACCCCCAATGCCGGGTGCACAAAGCCATTGTCCAGATCATCCACCACGGCCCGCAGCCGGACCCGGCCCTGCCAGTGGGTCTGCAGCACGGCCATCATCATCTGACTGTGGCCCCGGCTGCCGTAGAGCACGACCTCGTCAAAGCTGTCGACACCCCGGATCGGCGCCGGTTCTGCCGGTTCTGTCATGAAATCCCCCGCATCACTCCTTGCACAACCCGCTCCACCCCGGCCCGGCCCATGTCGCTGTGCAGGGGCACCGACAGATAGCGCTCCGTCAGAGCCGGGGCAATCGGGTGGTCACGGCTGGTATGCAGAATGGCCGACTCAAAGCGGGTTCGCGGCCCGCACAGCAAGGCAAACGGCGCGCGGGGCAGAATATCGTCGGCCTTCAGCGCGGCGATGACCGCCGTGCGCTGCTCTGGTGGCAGGATAAGCGTATAATACAGATGGCTTTCCGAACTGCCGGGCCGGGGGCGCAGCAGGGACAGACCTGTCACCCCGGCAAAACCCGCGTCATACCAGCGCCGCAGCTGCGCCCGTGCCGCGATTTCACCAGCGACATGGGGCAACACCGACAGGCCAAAGGCGGCATGCAGCTCTGACATCTTGCCATTGATCCCCGGTCCGGTCATCCGGCCTTCCTCCAGGCCGAAGTTGCGCATCCGGGCCAGCGCTGCCGCCTGCGCCGGGTCACGCAGTATCACAGCGCCGCCCTCTGCCGTGTTCAACAATTTGGTGGCATGCAGCGACATGGCAGTCGCATCTCCGCGCAGGCAGATGTTTTCACCCGCGATCTGCACATCGGGGGCCTGCGCCGCATCAAAGACCAGCCAGAGCCCATGCCTGCGCGCGATATCTTCCAGCGCCGCAACGTCGCAGGCGATGCCCTGAAAATGCACCGCCAGAATGGCCACAGTGCGGGGGGTGATTGCGGCCTCCACCGCCTTGGGGCAAAGCGTGCCAAAGTCCGGCTCGACATCGGCAAAGACCGGGCGCAGACCGCACCAGTCAATCGCCTGAACCGACGCGGCAAAGCTGAGCGGCGGGGTGATCACCTCACCTCCGGGGCGCAGCCCGCCGAGCCGCAGCGCCATCATCAGCGCCATGGTGCCAGAGGACACAAGACAAGCGGTTCCGCCGACCAACCGGCTCAGTTCGACTTCAAACCGGGCGTGCAGCGCACCGCCGTTGGTCAGATGCGCGGAGTGGAACACCGGGTCAAGCAGGCGCAAAAGATCCTCAGGCCGGGGCATCAGCGGCTGACCAAAGACCAGCGGAGCGGGGCGGCCAGAGCGATCAGACATGCGGATTGTGTCCCCCGTTGACATGCAGCGTCGAGCGACTGCTGCGCAAAGTGGCGTCACATACCAGAAAAGCCCGAACGCCACTGTCAGTTGGCACGCTTTTCAACCCAGCTTCAACGGACAATACCGCTTTGGCCTGATGAACATTGCTTCACTGTCTGGATGATTTGGAGGCGGGTATCGGAATCGAACCGATCTTCACGGATTTGCAATCCGGTGCATAGCCTGCCTGCCCACCCGCCTCGCTGTTGGGGGAATTATAGCAGCTTGGCGGGGCTTGCAAGACCTCTGTTGCGATTGTGATGGAGGCGATCAAGGGCAGGCGGAAGGGTCGGGGTGTGACTGTCTGCGCGGCGTTTGCTCGGCAAATCAGCGCAAGTCCTGTAAAATGGCGGGTGGGTTGTTCGTATTTGCTGTGCAGTAATCGCCTTCTGGATGTGCCCGCAGTATTGATATTGCTTGTCCAAAGGTTCACTAAAGGCCGGAAAATCTTGCGCCGGAGCTATTTGATTGTTCCCGTGCTTTCCGTTGAAAACGAGGCTTCCATGGCAAAACGGCTTATTATCGCGATCCTTCTTCTTGGCCTCGTGGTCGGCGGGATTGTCTGGTTCAAGTATTTCCGCGACGGCATGATCGCGCAGTTCATGGCGGGCCGGGTGCCGCCGCCGGTTCCGGTGACGGTGCAGATGGTTGATCCGGTGACCTGGACGCCGGGGATTGATGCGGTGGGTACTGCGATTTCGGCGCGCGGCGTGGATCTGGCGATCGAGGCCGGTGGGCTGGTCCGCTCGATCGGCTTTGCGTCGAATGACCGGGTGACCGAGGGTCAGATCCTGTTGCAGATTGATGATGACAGTGAGCGTGCGGCACTTGCCGCAGCCGAAGCCGCTCTTGGCGTCACCCAGACCGAGGCGGTGCGCGCAGCGACCCTGACCGAACGCGGAGTCGGGACGGCCAATGCGGTCGAGACGGCATTGGCGCAGGAGCAAAGTGCGCGCGCTCAGGTGGCGCAGGTGCAGACCGCGCTCGATGCCAAGACCCTGACGGCGCCGTTTGAAGGCGTGATCGGGATTCCGCGGGTCGAGGTTGGTCAATATGTCACCCCCGGCGCGATCTATGCGACCTTGCAGGATCTGGATCAGATGTTTGTCGATTTCACCGTGCCGGAACAACAGATCGGCGCGCTGGATCTGGGCCGCGAGATCACGGTCAGCACCGATGTGGGGTCTTTCAGCGCCGAAGGCCGGATCAGCGGGATCGAGCCGCAGGTTGACCCCAGGACGCGGCTGGTGTCGGTCCGGGCGATCGTCGACAATCCCGGCGCCCGCCTCTATCCCGGCCAGTTCCTGCGCGTGCGGGTGGCTTTGCCGGCCGAAGAGGGGGTGATCACCGTGCCGCAGACGGCAGTGATCTCCAGCCTGTATGGCGACTCGATCTATGTTGTGAAGCCGGACGGCGACGGGCTGAAGGTTGAGCAGGCCTTTGTCACGCTGGGACGCCGTGCCGATGACCGGATCGAGGTGATTTCCGGGATTGCTGATGGCGATCAGATCGTGACGTCGGGGCAGAACCGCCTGTCGAACGCGGCCAAGGTGGTGATCGACGACACGGTCGAGTTGTCGCCACCAGCGACCGCTCCGGCGAGCGAATAAGGAGCGGGCCATGCATTTTTCCGAAGTTTTCATCCGCCGTCCGGTGCTGTCCAGCGTGTTGGCGGCGCTGATCCTGTTCCTTGGCCTTGCGGCCATGGTCAACCTGCCGGTCCGGCAATACCCCGAGGTGCAGGAAAGTGTGATCACCATCACCACGGTCTATCCCGGTGCAGCACCTGAGCTGATTCAGGGCTTTGTCACCGCACCGATTGCGTCGGCGGTGTCTACCACGGAAAACCTTGACTATGTGACCAGCGACTCGCGGCCTTCGGCTTCGGTCGTGACGGTTCAGATGAAGCTGGGGGCTGATCCCGATGTTGCCCTGACCGAGGTGATGTCCAAGGTCCAGCAGGTGCGGGGCCAGTTGCCGCAGGATACCGAAGACCCGGTGATCGCCAAAGGCACCGGCATGACATTTGCCCTGATGTATCTGGCGGTCCAGAACCCGAACATGACGCCCGAACAGCTGACCGAATACCTGGAACGTGTGGTGCGCCCGCGTGTGACCAATATTCAGGGCGTGGCACAGATGGAAATCATGGGCGCGCAGAAGTACAGCATGCGGATCTGGCTTGACCCGCTGCTGTTGTCCGCACGCGGTGTCACCGCGTCCGAGGTGCTGGCCGCGATCCGGTCGTCGAACTTTCTGTCGGCGCCGGGTAAGACCGAGAATGAATACTTCTCGTATTCGCTGACCCTCGATTCCACGATTCAGAGCCCCGAAGCCTTTGGCGCGCTGCCATTGGGGCAGGGTGACAGTGGCGTGGTGCGCCTGCGCGATGTGGCACGGATAGAACTCGCCTCTGGGACCAATGATGCGATTGTGACGTTCGCGGGCGAACCCGGCATTTTCATCGGGATCATTCCCGCGCCGGGCGAAAACCAGCTGGATGTGGCCACCAATGTCCGTGAAGCCTTGCCCGCGGTGGAGCAGACCTTGCCGACCGGCATGACGATGTCACTGGTGTACGATTCGACCGAGACGATTTCGGCCTCGATCTCCGAAGTGTTCAAGACCATCGCCGAAGCCGTGCTGATCGTGGTGGTGGTGATCCTGTTGTTCCTGGGCTCGTTCCGCTCGGTTCTGATGCCGATTGTCACGATTCCGCTGTCGTTGATCGGGGTGTGCAGCGTGATGCTGCTGCTGGGCTATTCGATCAACCTGCTGACGCTGCTGGCGATGGTTCTGGCCATCGGTCTGGTGGTCGATGACGCGATTGTGGTGGTGGAGAACATTCACCGCCATATCGACGAAGGCATGACCCCCGCCGCAGCCTCGATCAAGGGGATGAAGGAAATCACCGGCCCGGTGGTGGCGATGACCATCACGCTGGCCGCCGTGCTGGCGCCGCTCGCCTTTACCGGCGGGCTGACCGGGGCGCTGTTTGCCGAGTTTGCGCTGACCCTTGCGGGGTCTGTGGTGATCTCTGGCATTGTGGCATTGACGATCACGCCGGCGATGTCGGCCCGTCTGCTGAACCACGGCGAGCCGGGGCGGTTCCAGCGGATCGTGGACCGCACGCTTGGCGGGCTTGCCAACTGGTATGAGCGCCGGGTGTCGTCCTCGCTCGACTACCGGCCGGTGACCATTCTGATGGTGGTGTCGCTGCTGGGGGCGACCGGGTTCATGTTCCTGAACACCTCATCCGAGCTTGCCCCGGAGGAAGACAGCGGCGCGCTGTTTGCGATCATGAGCGGCCCGCGCTATGCGACGCTGAATTACACCGACGCCTTTACCCAAGAGGTGAGCAAACGCACCGCCGGTATCGAAGAGGTGCAGACCTCGTTCTCGGTGGCCGGGATGGGCGGGGCCGGAAATACCGGCTTCTACATCTGGGCGCTGAAGGACTGGGCCGAGCGCACCCGCGGTCAGGCCGAGATTCAGCAGCAATTGCAAGGCATTCTGGATGGTACGCCGGGGCTGCAAAGCTATGTCTTTGCGCCGCCGTCGCTGCCCGGTTCGGGCGGTGGATTGCCGATTTCGATGGTGATCCAGTCGATCTATGCGCCCGAGCGGGTGGTCGAGATTGCGGATGAAATCCGCAACCGTGCGATGGCGTCGGGCATGTTCATCGTGGTGCAGAACAGCCTGTCGTTTGACGCACCGCAGGTGCGGGTGACCATCGACCGTGACCGCGCCGCCCAACTGGGGGTGGCGGTCAGCGACATCGGGTCCACGCTGGGCCTGTTGGTCGGGGGCGGGGCCGTGGCGCAATTCGACCGCGACTCGAACAGCTATGACGTGATCACCCAGGTGCCGCGCGACTGGCGCGACAACCCGGAAAAGCTGGGCGAATTTTTTGTACGCTCGGGCACCGGGGTCATGGTGCCGTTGTCTTCGGTGGTCAGCATCACGCCGACCGTGTCGGCG
The DNA here is from genome assembly GCF_003443995.1 of Pseudotabrizicola alkalilacus. Lineage (GTDB taxonomy): Bacteria > Pseudomonadota > Alphaproteobacteria > Rhodobacterales > Rhodobacteraceae > Pseudotabrizicola > Pseudotabrizicola alkalilacus. Next base: position 82,600 of record NZ_QWEY01000006.1, on the reverse strand, counting down.
GCGTCGATTTCGCAGTTCAACCAGCTTAACTCTGCCACCCTGTCGGGGATGCCGATGATCGGCCTGTCGACCGGGGTGGCTCTGGCCGAGCTGGAGCGGATTGCGGCCGAGGTGCTGCCGGATGGGTTCTTCATCGAATATGCCGATCAGTCGCGGCTGGAGAAATCAGAAGGCAATACTATCCTGCTCGCCTTTGCGGCGGCGATTGTGGTGATTTATCTGGTGCTTGCGGCGCAGTTCGAAAGCTTCCGCGATCCGCTGATCATCCTGATGTCGGTGCCACTGTCGATCTTTGGCGCCATGCTGCCGCTGTATCTGGGGGCAGGCACGCTGAACATCTATACGCAGGTCGGTCTGATTACGCTGATCGGCCTGATCACCAAGCACGGGATTCTGATGGTGGAATTCGCCAACCAGCAGCGTGAGGAGCATGGTCTGCCACAGCGGCAAGCCATTGTGGCGGCCGCCAAGACCCGGTTGCGCCCGATCCTGATGACCACCGCGGCCATGGCCCTGGCCGTGGTGCCGCTGATCATCGCCGAAGGCGCCGGGGCTGCGGCACGGCAGGCGATGGGTCTGGTGATCTTTACCGGCCTGCTGATCGGCACGATCTTTACGCTGTTCGTGGTGCCGGCCTTCTACACCCTGATCTCGCTCAGCGATGCCAAGTATCTGCTGCACAAGCGCAAGGTGGAACGGCAGTTTGGCACTGATCCTGCGCAGGCACACTAGCTTTGCCACCGATCCTGCGCGTCACATGGCGCGCAGGATCATGCCAAACAGGTCGCGCGGATCATCGGGGTCGGCGATCATGTCAAGCGGCTCACAGAACCCGCTTTGCCCCAGTTGCGACCGGATGTAGCGCAGGGCGCTGAAATCCTCGATCGCAAAGCCCACGCTGTCAAACAGCGTCACCTGCGCCGGGTCACTGCGCCCCGGCACCTCGCCCGCAATCACCTGCCACAGCTCGGTCACCGGATGATCGGGATCCAGCTGCTGGATCTCGCCCTCGATCCGGGTTTGCGGCGGGTATTCGACGAAAATCGCCGAGCGCAGCAGAATGTCGCGGGCCAGTTCGGTCTTGCCCGGACAGTCGCCACCGACTCCGTTGATGTGCACCCCGGAGCCAACCATGTTGTCGGTCAGGATCGTGGCATTGGTCTTGTCGGCGGTGACGGTGGTGATGATGCCCGCGCCAAGGATCGCCTCTTCAGCACTCCGGCAGGGGGTGACGGTCAGCCCGCGCCCGGCCAGATTGCGCGCGCATTTTGCGGTGGCCTGCGGGTTAAGGTCGTAAAGCCGCACCTCGGAGATGCCGCAGATCGCCTTGAATGCCAGCGCCTGAAATTCCGCCTGCGCGCCATTGCCGATCAGCGCCATGGTGGGGGTCTTGGGGGCCAGCCATTTGGCGGCCATGGCAGAGGTGGCTGCCGTGCGCAGCGCGGTCAGGATGGTCATTTCCGACAACAGGAGCGGATAGCCGGTCTCCACATCCGCCAAAAGCCCAAAGGCGGTCACGGTTTGCAGCCCCTTTTTCATGTTGCCGGGGTGGCCGTTCACATATTTGAAGCCATAGGTTTCACCATCCGATGTGGGCATCAGCTCGATCACTCCGACATCGGAATGCGAGGCGATGCGCGGCGTCTTGTCAAACTGCGGCCAGCGGCGGAAATCGGCTTCGATTTCGGCGGCGAGGTCGACCAGCACCCGTTCGATTCCCAGATGAAGAACCAGCTTCATCATATTGTCCACGCTGACAAACGGCACAAGGTTCAGGGTCATGTCATCTGCTCCCCGTCACTTGGCGCGGGTCGGGCGGTCAAAGACCTTTTTGCCCATCAGACTGCCGACCAGATCGACCATCAGTCGTGCGGTCATGCCGCGGTCATCCAGAAACGGGTTCAGCTCCACCAGATCCAGACTGGTCACCAGCCCGCTTTCGTGCAGCAATTCCATCACCAGATGCGCCTCGCGAAAGGTGGTGCCACCGGGAACCGTGGTGCCGACAGCAGGGGCGATGGCGGGGTCAAGGAAATCGACATCCAGACTGACATGCAGCATCCCGCCCGCAAGGCGGACCTTGTCAAGAAACGCCCGCAGCGGTGCGACGACGCCGTGCTCGTCCAGCACCCGCATGTCATTGATGGCAATGTCATGCTCCAACAGTGCCGCATGCTCGGCCGGATCGACCGAGCGGATGCCATAGAGGCAGATCCGGTCCGCCGGGACCGGGGCTGGAAACGGCGGAAACACCTCAAACCCGGTGCGACCCGCGATATAGGCGACCGGCGTGCCATGCAGGTTGCCGCTGGTGGTGCTGAGCGGCGTGTGGAAATCGGAATGCGCATCGAGCCACAAAAGAAACAGCGGCCGCCCGGTGCGGCTGGCATAGGCCGCAGCCCCGGCAACCGACCCCAGCGCCAGCGAATGATCGCCGCCCAGAATGATCGGCATCGCGCCTTCGCTCAGCGCGTCATCCACCTTGTCGGACAGAACCTGCGTCCAGCCCAGCACCTCGGCCAGCGAATGCACCACCGGGTTGGGGCAGGGCGGGGCCTCGACCTCGGGGCAGGTCAGGTCGCCCCAGTCGTCGACGGTGTGGCCCTGACCGCCAATCGCCTGCGCCAACCCGGCGACACGGTAAGCGGCAGGCCCCATCAGGCACCCGGGGCGGCGTTGGCCAGCGTCAACAGGGGCCCCTATCAGAATGGTATTGGGCATGGTGGCATCCTTTTTGTTTGTCACAGGATTGCGCATAAAGATGGTGGATTCACCCGACGTCCTGTGCAAACTGCACAGGAGTTTGCACCAAATGGCGAAAGGGTTGCGCAAAATGGACGATACAGACACCCGCCTTTTGTCAGAGCTGCGCCGCGACGGGCGCGCGGCGATTTCAGATCTGGCCGACAGCCTTGGCCTGTCGCGCGCCACGGTGCGCGCCCGGATGGAGCGGTTAGTGGAGCGGGGCGAGATTGCCGGCTTTACCGTGGTCACCCGCGCCGACGTCACCGCCGCCCCGGTGCGCGCCCTGATGATGATCGGGATCGAGGGCAAGGGGGCCGAACGCACCATGGCCCGCCTCACCGGCCTGCCCGCGGTGCAGGCGGTGCATTCGACCAATGGTCGCTGGGATCTGATCGTCGATCTGGCCACCCAGACCCTGCAGGAACTGGACGAGGTGATCTTTCGCATCCGCAACATCGACGGCGTGATGACAAGCGAGACCAACCTTCTGCTCTCCACCCGCAAGGCCGGACGGCGATAGAGTGATCGGCACAGAGCAAAGGTGGAAAAAACTGCGGCATCGGTTTTCACTCTGACGATCATTGATCTGGTGTGCCGCTTTTGGAAACTGCCCTGTGAAACAGCGACCAAACACGCCGCCTTCAGCCGCAGACAAGGCGCTTTGAAACCGAGGTCAGGTTATGAAAAGTGTTGTGAAAAACCAAAGCTCTGTTCTTCAAACTGATTGGAGATTTCCATCAATTCAAACACATATCTTACTTTGGCTCCGGCGGTAGGGTCCGCAGCAAATCCGAAAAAATCCAATGAAAACAAGGGTCAGCCCTCTGCGATAAAACCCTCGGACCTGCATAGCGCCCATCGGAGTGCCACAGTCAAGGGGACAATGCCAATAGCGCGGACCAGAACACGCGCACTGCTTGTATAGAGGGAGGAATGGTCTAAGGTTCCCTGAGATTCAGAAGTCCAAGCGTCTGCGCGAAAGGCAATTTCCATGATACAAGAAGAAGATGGCACCGAGGAAGACATCGAGTATTCCGACACGACGCTTGACGGTGATGAGAAGAACGAAGAACTGAATGATGATGACGTTGTCTATCAGATCACAACTTCTGGCGCTGACTTTGATGTTGATGGTTTGGTGAAACGGTTCGACCGTGGTGCGATTTATCGTCCAGAGTTCCAGCGAAACTTCGTGTGGACTTGGCCACAGGCGTCAAAGTTCATTGAATCTATTCTCCTTGGCTTACCCATCCCAAGCGTGTTTCTGTTTAGAGAGGAAGAAACGCAAAAGCTACTGATTGTTGATGGTCTTCAAAGACTGACAACCTTACATGCTTTTAAGAAGGGACGACTGCCGCTCAACGATAGGGTGTTCAAGTTAAAAGATGTAAAGCCGCGCTTCGAAGGTAAAACTCTTGAAGACCTTGATGAGGATGATCAGCGAAGGTTTGAGGATGCCATTATCCACGCGATGATTATTCAGCAAATGTCGCCTGATGACAGTAATAGTTCTGTTTTTCATATATTTGAGCGACTTAACTCAAATGGTACGCCGTTGCAGCCGCAGGAGATGAGGGCGGCTGTGTATCACGGTCCATTTCAGGAGATGCTTGGTCAGGCAAATAGCACAGCCGCTTGGCGATTTATTTTTGGACCGAAACATAAGAGAGCAAAAGACCAAGAGCTTATACTTCGTTTTATGGCCTTGCGCTTCAATCGAGAAAGCTATGCTCGACCAATGAAGGGGTTTCTCAACGACTTCATGGCAAAAAATCGCAAGAAATCAGAGGCTGAACTTCAAGTATATCTTGACGCTTTTATTGAAACTGTTCAGCGGTGTGCGGATGCTCTCGGCAAGCAAGCATTTCGCATTACCCGATCTATGAACGTTGCCTTCTATGATGCTCTGATGGTGGCAGTGGCAGAGAACCCCGTTGCTACCGCGAAACACATTAAGGATGTAAGCGATAAACTCGCGAAAGATGCCACTTTCACTCAGCTTACGGGTGAAGCAACGTCGAACGAGGCAAGCGTATTGGGTCGTATTTCCAAAGCCAAGGAAGAACTGGATGCCGCCACTAACCATTTCGAGTGAAGAACAGCGGATAGACAAGCTTTCTGTGGATTTGCGGGCTGCTGCTGACGAGGCTGATCTCCCACTTCAACATGTGTTTTCGAGCCATCTCGTCTTGGCCGGTGCAGGTCATGTCGAGCAGTCGGTCATATTTATACTCTCCGAATACGGGCGGGTAAATGGAAATGCAATTGTCAAAAGGTTTATAGAGAAAACCGTCGCTCGAAATAACTCTCTTGATTGCGATAAAGTCAAAAAAATTTTAGATCATTTCCATTTAGATTGGTGGAGTGCGGTGGAAGTTGCGACCACTGGGCCGGAGCGCGATGCAGTGGACAGTCTCAAAACGCTTCGGGATCAAGTGGCACATGGCAAAAGAAATGGTACAGGTTTTTCTGTTGTTCAGGGGTACTATTTGAACTCAAAAAGATTTGTTCGCGCCGTAAGCTCCGTTGTCCTTGGATATTAGGAGGAAAGATCAAGAGGCGTATGGTCAGGTTCGTCTCCGAACCCCAAGTTACCCGTTCCGAGAAGCACGCAGACTTCCGCGACGATTTGACTGTGCCACCACAACGGATGGGTTAGCGACCAAGAAAAATGCTCCGACTGATTTCCAAATCGTCAAAACCGACTGACTTGCCCTGTGCCTCCAACGAAAGGACAGGACTATGGCACCGAAGACGACCGCAAACCGACCCTCAAACTCTCCCTACAACGGGCATCCGAACCGGAACCTTTGGAACGTCGCCCTTCACATGGCGAATGACTATGGGTTCTACCATGTCTGCCGTGATCTGCTCGAAAGGCATGGCCTGACGGGTGCGACGGAAATCTTGTATTGCGAACTTGGCGAGACAGAAACGCCTGACGGTGGGCGTTATACAAAAACTTCCATCCGCCACGGTCTCCGCTGCCTTTCTGACTAAAACTCCGCGCGCCCACGGGCGCGCGTTGCATTCTTATTGTTTGGCATCAAATGAAATATTTACAATGTAAACAGGTGCTTGAAAAAAATCCATCGCAGCCATGCACTATTCTGGCCTCTTCGATTTCCCTTTGACAGCCAGAGGCAAATGTTCCTCCGCCACTAACGACGGAGGTTCAAATGGCGAAGGTCGACTTGATGACGGGTGATGCGCTTTTCGCTCTTGCGAACGTACCAAGCAACAGCGTTGACGGGGGTGTGATCGACCCGCCATACGGCAAGAAGGTGCGGGGCATCCGCTGGGATTTGGTTCTGCCAAACTTTCTCATCTGGGTGGAACTTCTCCGGGTGTTGAAGCCCGGGGCGCATATCGCTGTGTTTTGCTTCCCCGATATGGCGCACAGGCTTGCGTTCGACTTGGAGAAGGCCGGGTTTGAAATCCGCAACGTCTGGGTCTGGCACTACCCGAATGGTCTGCCTGCGACCCAACCCTTGAATGATGAGGTGGACTCTCGCGTTATCCCCGGACACGAGTCCATCGTCATTGCCCGCAAGAAGACGGACTGTAAGACCTACACGGAGAATGTCGCCAAGTGGGGTACGGGCGGGCTGCGCACCAAGAACACCCTCGGCGATGGTAAGTCGAGCACGACCGTCTTTTCCTATAACAAGCCGACTGATTGGGAACGCGACCTCGGCGCGGATGCTTTCCCTCTTCGCCCGGTCAATCCAAAGCCTCGCACGGGTAAGTCGGCGCACTACAAGTCAAAGAAAACGCGCCGGAACTTCCACTTTTGTGTCAAGCCGGTTGCCTTGCTGACGCACCTTTTGAAACTCGTCGCCAAGCCCGGCGATACGGTCATCGACCCGTTCATGGGCAGTGGTTCGGCGGGGATGGCGGCGGTTTGGGCCGGGATGAACTACATCGGGATTGATATGAACCCCGACTTTGTTCGCATTGCCGATGCCCGCATCACCTATGCCCAAGCCAACCCGGTCCCGGATCGGCTGGTGCCGGGGTATGTCGCGCCTGCGAAGACCAAACGCAAAGCGCGGTCAGCGGGGCAGGAAGTGGCTGCGGCCATCGGCGCGGACCATCCCGGTCTCGACCATGTGGCGCAAGACGGTCTCGACGCGCGAAGCGCGATTGCGGCCCCCGCGAAAGCGGCGGGCGATGTCCTCGGGCGCAAGGGGCGTGGTGGCCGTCGCAAGGACGCTGCGCACCGCGCGGATTTGGTCCAGCCCATCGCTCGGCCACAAAAGGGCCAAGGCCGCGCCCTCGGCAGAGCCTCCAAGGTCTGCCGCGACCTGCTTGGCTCGGTCGGGTTGGGGGGCCTTCATGCGCAGGCGAGGCACTTGGTATTCGGGGCGAAGCCATTCAATCTCGCCTTTGGACTCGCTGACCTGTCGTGCCTGATTGAGCGCCACAAGCCGAACAAGCACCTCTGCCTCGGCGGCGATCTGCGCCGGGGATTTGTGCGGCGAGGGCGTGGTCGCCCCCGGCATACCAACAAGCGCCGGGGTCAGATCAGACCATCCATAGGTGTCCAATACCGCCCTGTCGATTTCGTCGTGAAGGTCGCGCAACACCTGAATCTGGCCCGCGTCCTTGATGTCGCGCTCGGCCTCGGACAGGGGCGGCACATTGGCCCCGTTGGTCAGTTCGCGCAAGCGTTCAAGACTGTTGTAGAGGCCCGTCATTGTCAGGTGCGGGTGCGCAGCAATGCGTTCCTTGCGGAATGCGTCCAGCCGCTCGCCAAGGGTCGCCAGTGTGCCGGACAGCACAGGCGAAACCTTGTCAAAGGTTGGGAATACGAAGGGGTCAAAGGTTCGTGTTTTGTTGTACCGGGGGCGGTCTTCAAGGGTTCCACCAGCACCAAGCATCCAGATTACACTGATACGGGATGACAGAACCGCCAGCGTTCGGCTGTCTGCGACGGCGATATTCACCAGCATATTGTCGGGGAGGACTTTGGCATCAAGGAACTGGAAGAACCTGTGTTTGGCCGTTTCGATGGTGGCGATGTAGCGCGGCAAGCCTTCAAGTGCGGGCCTCAACTCCGAGCGAGGCTTGCCAAACAGCCACCAGAGCCGCGCGTATTCTGCCAAGTCCTTCGATCCGCCAACCTTGGCTTCCCGCTCGTTCTTCACGTTCTCGACCACATGGCCATAAACGGCAGGGAATCGGTCCCTGACCTGTTCCGCTGTCAGCCCGAACAGGTCGATCACCATCACGCCGCGCGGGCGGTCTGCCAAGTCTCGTCCGTTTCGATACTCGCGGATGTGGTTTTCAAGCCCCGCTACCTTGCCCAACCCAAGTTGGGCAGCCTTGGCTGGTGTCACGATGAAGCCTGCGCCGTGAAGGGACACGCCTCGGCTGGACAACGCCGCGTTGGCCCAAAGTGGTTTTGCCTTGGCTAGATCCGCCCCGATGGTAAGCCCAGCCGTGATGTGCCCCGGCTTGACGACCAGTTCAACAGTCGGCGTGTCGGTGTTCAATCCGTCCTCTCGGACGACCTCTGCCAACACACCCTCTGCGTCCCCTGCGACTGCTACGGTCAAGGCAATGCGCACAGCGGCCTTGTCTGCCGCTTTCAGCCACGGGTGGTCAGGGATGGCATAGACCAAGGAAAGCGGCGTCTTGCCGGTCATCCGCGCCTCGATCACGCGGCTTGAAAACACTTGGTCAATAGAGTTGCTGGTGATGAACCCGAACCGGCGCAGCGGGTTGGGCTGGCCCTTGGTGCCCTTGGCCAGAAGCCGATTTGCGGCCTCGTCCCAGAAATGCATCACGAAATCAGCCCCGCCCGGAATGTCGGGGCGCGCGGCCCATGCGGCCTCGGCGTAGCCTTCGCCCAGTTCGGCGCGCATGTCCTTGCCGCCGATGAAGGGCGGGTTGCCAACGATGAACTCCACTTCGGGCCATGCGGCCTTGCGGAAGTTGTGATAGCGCAGCACTGGTCTTGTTGCCGATGTGTCGGGCACCTCGGCCCCGGTGATCGGGTCAGCCTTCTTGGTGATGCCATCCCAACGGGTCAGGGGTTTGCCGTTCGCGTCCAGCACAGGATCGGCGCTGTCGTATGCCAAGATAGCATCCTGGCAAACGATGGTGCCGTAAGCGTCAAGCACGGGTTCTTTCACCGCATCAGGGCCTCCGGTCTTGATCTGCCATTTCAGGTAGCCAATCCACAGCACAAGGTCGGCGATGGTCGCGGCGCGGGGATTGAGTTCAAGGCCATAGAACTGGTGCGGATCAACGGTGAAGGTGCCGCCAGACTTGGCCAGCATGCGGCCAAGTCGGCCCTGCGCCTCGTTTGGGAAATCGGAATAACGGTCGGGCTTGCCGCCAAGGTCGGCGATGGTTTCCAGCACTTCGCCTTCAAGCCGCTTCATCAGTTCCAGTGAGACATAGAGGAAGTTGCCGGTGCCACAGGCCGGGTCAAGAACGCGGACGGTACAAAGTTGGCGATGGAACTTGGTGGCGGCGCGCAGGGCTTCCACCTTCTTGCCGTCTTCCAAAAGGTCGTTGATCTGGGCCGATACCGCATCCCAATCGGCGCGCAAGGGTTCGATGATGGTCGGGATCACCAGCCGTTCGACATAGGTGCGCGGCGTGTAGTGCGCCCCGAGTTTCGACCGCTCGCGGCTGTCCAGCGCGCGTTCGACAAGGGTGCCAAAGATGGCAGGTTCCACATCCTGCCAGTCGCGCTTGGCGGCGATCCAGACCTCGTTAATGTCGTCGGACTCCAACGGCAAAGCCTTGGCGTTCTTGAACAGCGAGCCGTTGAACCGCTTGATGGTCTTGCCAAGGCCACGGTCATAGCCGCCTTTGTCCATGCGGTCCCAAAGGTCTTCAAGCGCGGGTACGAAGTCTTTGGGGCGCTTCACCATGTCGCCCAAAAGGTTCTTGAACGAGTCCGGGGGCAGCAGTTTCACATCTTCGGCGAACATGGTGAAAACGCAGCGCATAAGGAACTCGGCCACATCCTGCGGCTTGTAGCGGCCTTCAAGGCGGCGGGCGATCTTGGCCAGACGCTCGGCGATGTCGCGAGTCACCTCTGCGGATTTGCGGGTAGGGTCAAGGCTCTGGGGGTCTTTCCAGATTGCGCGCAATCGGTCTTGGATGTTTGCTTCCAAGAGGTCGTCCATGGACAGGCGGTAGGATTGCCGGTCTGGGAAATGGGCGTAGTTTTTGCCCTGACCTGAAAAGTCGGCATAAACCTCCACCACATTGCCGATGTCCAAGACGAGGATGAAGGGCGGGTAGCCGTGATCGACGGGCAAGGCGCGGGCGTAATCCTCGGCCTGTTTCTTGGCGGCGACCATCACCTTGTCCCATGTGCGGGTGCCACGCTTGGCTTGACCGCCCTTGGTCTGGATCATGTCCTCGGGAAATAGACCGGGCTGATCAGCAGTGGCAGACTTGGCGCGCTTGGCTGACTGCTTGGCTTCAAGGATGAAGTGCCCGCGCTTGTAGAGGTCGATGCGTCCCGCCGATGTGGTGCCGTCTGGGTGTTTGAAATCAACGCGGCGTTCATAAACATAGTCGTTCAGGTGGTTCCGTTCGGTCGCAAGGTCAGGTTCGGGAAGGGACATAAAGCGGCAAAGCCGTTCGATGAACGGCTGGCAGTTTGCCATCTCGGCCCCGCCACTGGCCTTGGCCTTCTCGATGAAGGCCCGGAAGTCGTCCGAAGGAACCATAAAGAATCTTACCTTGCCTAAAAAAGCCCTACTTTGCAGCGTAATCTATGCCTGCTGGTCAGCCTTGTGCTTCTTTGAACTGATTTCGCACAGAACGCCAAGCGCCAAACCGAAGACAGCACGGGTGAGCCCCTCGCCAACTTCGCTAATGAGGTAGGCGGTCGCGGCACCTTGGTTGTCGGCAAAGTCGGGATGGTTCAGTCCTTGGTAGATGGCGAATGCCACGCCAAAAAGCCCGTACCAAAAAAACAGGTGAGCAAAGACAAATCCCATGCGTGTGAAGAACATACCGCCGAACTCTCCAAGGTGGTGCCGCTTGCCGCCACCTTGGCGTGTGTAGGCTGGAAGTTCAAGCGGCGGGCGGCTTGCCGCCTGCCGCAAAAAATCCTGAAAATCGGCTTCCGTCCTTCGGAAGCGGTCCCATATCTCCCTTGCCAGACTGTGAGGATGGTCCAGTGCGCCGCCGCATAGGTGGCTGATCATCACTCCCCATGAGGGATTAGGACATTCGCTTCGGCGAACCTGCTACATCCGCATCGTCTGGCAATCCTCGGTGAAATGAAACGCCCCCGGCCAGCGATGGTCGGGGGCGTTTTCTCTTGGTCGGTGCCGCCGCTCACCTGCGGCGGCGGGCGCGGCGACGTTGTTCTTGTTCGGTCTCGATGTCGTAGCCATCGAACCAGCCTTCGCCATGAGTTTTGGGCGATGAGCAATGCTCCTGCGCCTCTTCCAGCGATAAGCCCCCCTTGATGTTGCGGCGGCCATCATTGAAGCGGAAACGAATGATCTTGTAGGTGGTCTTGGGCGAAAACATGGTCTGCTCCTCGGTTTCAGGTGCAGACCAGATGGGTGCGTCTGGGAATCCCAGTAGAAAAATGGCGGCTATTCAGCCGCCATCGCCACACTATTTTCAGTTATTGCCAGGACGAAATCCATGGCCTTCTGCGCCTCGCTTGCTGCCTTGAAAATCGCGCGGTTGTCTTCCTTCATCGCGCCAAGCCAGCCCTCAATGTAGGCCCCGCTTTGGGCGAAATCTGGGGTCAGTCCAAGGGTTGCGCAGATCATGCAGTTGCCAATCTCGGCGATCAACTCCTCGAACGCATAGGCTTTGCGGTCGCCGAAGCGGGTGAAGCGGTCCAGCCGCGATGTCGCGCCGGTCCAGTGGGTCAGTTCGTGGGCCAAGGTGCCGTAGTAGCCTGCCGCGTCCTTGAAGGTGCCGATGGGGGGCATGTGGATGCGGTCGGCTGTGATGTCATAGAACGCGCGGGGCTGGCTGGTGGTGTCGATGGCGGCACCCGTTGCGGCAAAGAAGACATCAAGCGCCGGGTCGGCCTCGGTGCCCAAGTCCTGCGCGGGTTCCGGCTTGCGGTAGAAGTCGGCGGGCAAGCCCTCGATCTGTTCGGCGTTGAAGACGCTGTAAGCCTTGGCAAAGGGGATCACCTTATCTTCGCCGTTCTCGTCTTCCTTCTCCACGGTGCCAAACTTCACCACGGTTGCAGCCTTCTCGCCCCTGCGGATATGCGCGCCCATGGTCTTGGCTTGGTTGAAGGTCAGCCAATGTGCTGATGTGTAGCCCTTGGCTGCTGCGATGCTCCACAACACCAGAACATTGATGCCTCGATAGGGTTCGCCGTTCCCCCGCAGGGGCAGGCAAGCGCCCGCCTCGCCTCCGGTCCAAGGCTTGCGCCACGGGGGGCAGCCTGCTTCCATTGCTTCGATGATCTGGGCTGTGATCGTGGCGTGTAAGTCAAACTTCGGTGCGGTCATGTCAGTCTCCTCGGTTGGGGAGAGCGATGTGGGTTCAACCCCCTCGGACGAAAGCCGCCTTGCGACTTTTTCCGCCCTCGGGCGGGCCTTCCTGCTCTGCCTTCGGAATGCCCACACATTCCCGGAGGCAAAGCAGGGAGGGCGCAGCCCGTCCTGCGGTCGGACGGGCGCGGGGCAACCGGGTGGAGGGCGTGAAAACGGGAAGGAACCGCGCGCTTGCGCGTGGAAGGAACCGGTTTTCTCGAACGGAACCGACGCGAAGCGGCGCTTGCCGGTTGTTGCGCGTCTGACCGACTGGCAGGCGGAAACCTATGAATGGCATCGCGTCAGGCGCGGTATGAGCGGGGCCAGCCCCGTCGATTGCCGCGCCTGTCAATGGATAAAGCGTTCGGAGAACACCCCTGAATCAGCAACGGGGGGCAAGCAGGCAGGACGTGGCGATCTGGCCGATTGGGTCGCCTCGATACCCTGCGCCACCATGCGCGGTGATTACCTTCCAGCGGCGACGATAGCCCCATTTTGAGAACCCGAGAACAACGGTACCAACGCCGGGCCGGTAGGCAACCAGTCGCGTCTGCCTCGTGAAGAATGGTTCAAAGTAAAGAATGGTCCCTTCGGCGATAACACGGGCGACGAGCATCGCTGTGTCCTCGGCAGACTTTGCGCCAAGGGCCTCAATGTCTCTTTGGTGGCCGCCCCAAGAATGAGCAGCCCCCAAGCCGGTACCATGCTGCGATTGACGGCCATGTTCCAGAACAACGGGAAGGTGGTTTTCCACGCCCGTCAAAAACGGCAGAGGCGGAACATATCCAAAGGTGGTGCTGCCGGTGATCGGGTGTGTGATGAGGTTCCCCGGTTGCGGCAGCACGACTGAAACCGAGCGGCCAACCTTCGGGACGATAGGCGCTGATGGCAGGTGGGTAAGCCGAAGGATTGGGCGTTTCACCACCGGAATATTGGTCTTGCTTTCTGCTCGTAAAGTCGTGGCCATGCGTGTTCCTCGCGCTGTGAAGTTGCGAAAGACACGTGGGCCAGATCTGGCGTTCGGGAAGTTGAAAGCCGATCAGATTCATGGAGTTGTCGGAAAATAGTTGGGCTAACGCGATGCATCAGTCGCGGTCGCGCTGACGTTCACGTCGCCCCTCGTGGAATGGGGGGTGCAGCCGTGTCTCTTGTAGATTTCTCGGCACTGCTCGCTCTGGAAAAAGTCGTGAGCGAAGGCTGTCGCGGAGCATTACCAGCTCACGATAAACACGCCGAACACTGCCCCAGCGACGAATGCTGCGATGATCGGCAAGGGGTGGAAACGGTGCGGGTTGGGCGGTCGTGCCAAGGAAGGGCGGGGTTGAAGCGGCTGGGCCATTGAAAGCGCTTGCGTTTCCTTCATCTTGGCTTCCAACCGCGACAACTGGTGCCCATGGAGGCGTAGATGGTCCAGCGTCTCCGACAATGCGGCCACCGCTCGCTCTGTCATCTTCGCGGCGATCTGGGCGTTCGCTTCGGTCGTTTTCATTGTCGCTTCCCAGTCCATCGGCGGGGTCTGCTTGGTCATTCTGTGCCTCCTGTTTCAGGCTGTTGATTGCGCGGATGACAACATTGGCCTCGGCGCGGGTGTGTCCAGCATCGATATGGTGCCAATCGGATTTGGTTGCAGGGTGTTCGCCTTTGGCGAACAATTGGCGGCTGGCCGCGCCTTCGTGGATTTCAGGCAAGCGGTCGATGCCGCGCGCGGCAAAGGAGAGGTGGCTGATCTGGCTCTCGGCCCCATACCCCCACGAGGTCATCATCCGGTTGTGGATGCCTGCCCAAAGGGCGGCGGCTTCTTCAATCGCGTTTTTGCGCGCCATCCCGATGGTGCTGCGCGGTCGCCCGCGTCCGCCCCCTTTCACTTGAACATCAAACGCCGCAATGTGCGCGTGGGGGTTCAAGGTGTCGTTGCCGCGCTGGTCGTGGATGGCCGCGACATACCCGGCAACGCCTTGCGTGATCGCCTCACCGAATGCTTTCACAAGCGCCTCGCGCTGTTCTGGCGTGGCCTCAACCGGCAGTGCCAGGATGAAGCGTTCGCAGACGCGGCCTTTGCGCGTTTCGGCTTCGCGCTCGGCGGCAACGGCCACCAGCGCGTCAGTCGGATAGGCGAGCCTTGTGCGAATGATGGCGCGCGCCGCCTGTGGTCGGGTGATATATTTCAGGTGCGCAGCCGTTTGGCCGTGCTTCGCGGCCCGCGCTTCGGCGCTCCGCTTGTCGGAAAAAGTCTTCACTGAATGCCGGAACGAAAAGAGTGCCATGCTGTGATTTTGGATGGGGGGATAAAATGACTATTTTATCCGTTGTGCGCCTTCCAACTTCACATAGGTCCAGAACGATGCCCTCCGAAACCGAACGCTCCTATCTCCGCCTCGCCGTTGCTGCTTCGGCCCATTCCCAACGCTTTGCCCTGTCCGGTTATACCCTTGGCTCGCTATCCGATGAACAGGTTTTTGACATTGGTCGCGATCTGGTGCGGCTGTTTGAACAACGCTTTGAAGCAGAAATCAAAAAAGCGCCTCCGGGAAAACCGGAAGCGCCTTGTGGGTCGTTCGGTGGAGCGCGGGCGCGTCAGCGCCTACGCGATCAGTGATGCACTCGGATTGGCTCATGCCCTTGCGGCGGCGTGTTGGCCAAAACTCGAAATCCACCGTTCCCGTCTGCTTCGACCTTACCTGCGCCGATTAGCGCGTCGAGAGAACGGCGTGTAGCCTTCCGAAGACTGTCGGCATTGCTGCGCACCGATTCAAATGCTTCGCCAACCGCCCCACTGATCTCACGCACCTCATAGAACCGGGCGGCGTCTTTCGCAAAGAGTGCGCGAAGGACTCTCAAAACTTCGGTGGACCGGATGTCGCTTTCGCTACCGATTTTCGTGGTTGGCTTTGCGATGAGCGTCGAGTCAGCGATGACCGGAACCGCCATTGGCACGGTGAACGGATCGCCCTCATCGTCGTCCCCCATTCGCAGAGATTCAATCTTGAAACCCAGCGCCTTGCCTTTGGGAACAGAGCGTTGCTTTTCTTGCGTGATGAGGACCATCGGCACGTCTTCACCTTGATTTTCCATTTTGCGCAAGATCGCAACGGTATCAACATTCCCGGACATCGCACTTGATCCACGCGGCCGACCGGTTTCTCCATTTCCGGTGTGGTGGACCAGCATGACGTGAGCATTGGTCTTTGCCGCGATACGCTGGGCGTTTGCGAGTACCCTTGCCATGTCCCGTGACGAGTTTTCATCGGAATCGCCAATGCAAAGATTCAATGTGTCAAAAACCACCATGAGGCGTTCGGCCCCGAAATGCTCCTTGAAGGCGAGACTGCACGCGATGAGGGAATCAACGCGGCCGTCGTCGGCTAGATTGAAACGTTCGGGAAAAACCTCAAACACCGCAAGTTTGAGGGGGTCCGCCTTCTTGAAGCCAATGGAGCGTTCGCGGATGCCCTCGGGGTCTTCGGCGGCAACATATAGCACTGCCGTGCGCTTGACGCGATATTCACCGAATGCGTGTGCCATCGCAACGTGTGCCGCGATTGAGACGACGATGGATGATTTGCCAGTGTTTGATGGACCGGCAAGAATGCTAACCTGCTTCTCATAAAGCAGATTCTTCACAATGTAGGGGCGGTTCAACTTCAACTCGAAATGTAAAGCCGATAATAACTTTACACCAAGGAACGTCTTTTCGTCGGTCGAGGCGTCGCATTGGAAACTCATGGGTCTTCTCCACTTGGAACGCGACGGTTCTTCGTCGCGAAGGGGAGATGGGTTTGTGTTGGCAAGACGAAAAACGATTTGTGCTCCAAAACCGAAAAATCTTTGGAGAGCCCAGAAGCGACCGACCGGACGGACGGACACGCCCCCATAGGGGCGTGTCCGTCCGTCCGGTTGTCCGTCGCTTCCTGCCTACCGCACCAGCCGGAGGGGAAGGCGTTCGGGGGAGAGGTACGCACCGAAAGGTGGGGTGATGCTCCGATGGTCAATGTCGATGCGATCCACATATTCTTTCATGTCTTCGATGGTCTCGCCTGCCCGGAAATAATTTCTATGAGTCACATCTGTCTGTTCGTGGCCCATCAGCCCTTTGCGTACATGATCAGGAACCTTGGCGCGGGTCAGGCGCACGAGGAACTCGGTGCGCAACGCGTGGAAATCAAGGCCATCATCTTTGATGCCGCGACTTCGGATGTAATAGCCAAATCGCTTGCTCATGATCGCACTCATCGTGCCTTTGGATTTTGAGCGTGGCATGTCAGGGAACAAGCGGCTCATGCCTGCCTGCTGTCGCAACTCGACCAGTTTGGGCAGCCCGATGTCAATGAGGGCTTTGTGAAGCGGGACGCGGCGTATGCTGTTAGCACTCTTGACAAGTTGAGACCCAAGTTCGTTTTGGACTGCGACGAAGATGATGCCATTTTCCTTTGCGAAATCTCGCACCCGCAACTGACAGATTTCTTCAAGGCGCAAACCGGCATACATGGCAATGAGGGGTGCCCAGAACAGCGGCTCGCCAATGTCGGCAAGGGGATTGGTGAACACCTCTGACTCGAGCAGAGCGTAGATGGAGTCGCCCCAACCAAGCCGTTCCACCCGCGCGGCACTCATCTTCCAACGCTTGACCTCTGCTTCGGTCAGCAATCGTCCCTTGAATGGATTGGTGGTGATCATTTGCTGCGCCAAGGCATGTTCAAAGATGCTTTGAAGGGCCGTCTGGTGCCGCTTGATGGTGGTAGCAGAGATGCGCTTCGTCCGTGCTGCGGCAACGACGTCTTCGATTTCGGCGGCGGGGCGTCCTTGGGCGCGTAGTTTTTCAATGATTTCTGCGATTTCCAGCGGCTCTCGGTCATCTGTATATTCGATGACTTGTCGCGCGCTGCGATTGTCTCGGGAGGACTTTCCAAAGTTTGCGGGAAGGCGCTGGATCAACGTGTTGAACTCGATGACCTCTTCCTTGGAAATCTCGGACAGGGGCAGATCTCCCACAATCTCCGAAAACACCCGGACGGAGGACTGCCAGTTTCGCAGTGATGTCCGTTCAAAGTTTGTGCCAGTTGCGGCATGGGGCGACTCGTCCTCGCGGCGCAGCGTGTAGCCTTGGCAACGCAGGGCAAGATATTTTTCAGCGAAGATGGTGAAGGGTTCGTTGCTCAATGCCGGCTTGGCCTTGATTGGGATTTCGTCTGCTCTGTTCGGGGTTTGTTTCGGCAGGCCAAGCCGAAGGGCGGCACGGTGAAGATTCTTGGCGATCTGCTGCGCAGACGGCATTTCTGCCTTCGGGTCCAGCCCGGATATTTCACAGGACACAAGGTATTGGTCCAAGAGGCGACCGAAGCCGTCCGCCATCGTTTCCAAGCGATTGACTGAATCCTCGTCTTCCGGGTCGATGAGCCGGATGTCGGCTGGGTCCATCGCCTGCGCAACGGAGTATGCGTCTGCGGCAAACCCTCGTGTGGCTGCGTCTTCCGCCTCGGCTTGGGCAGCCATGCGCTCGTGGAACTCGTCTTCGGGTGTCATAGGCGCGTTGGGGTCAGGATCGTTCAATACGATGTATTTTATACCGGGCTTTATCTCGACGCGGGTGAGCATGTCGGCATATGGCAAGGGTTCAATCCCAAGCGCCTCCCGCAGTTCTGCGTCCAGTCGCGCAAAGGCGCGTTCGCGGACGCCCGGTGCCATGCCCGACATGCCTGATGCTCGGTAATGTGTAATGTATTTGCGAAAGCCTTCGGTCAGCATGAGGGCCATCGTATCCAGCGGGTCGTCTTGTTCTGTCATCCTGTAAGCCCCAGCCTCAAAAAATGCCCATGCCCGTTCAAAATGGTCCGATAGCCTCGTGCCCAGCAGTCGCGCTTCGCGCGATGACGAGGTTTGAAGGCTGATAGCAAGATGGCCCTTTGCTTGGGCTTTGCCTGTCAAACCGACACAAAGCCCTGAAACTTGTGGGTTTTGTGGCGATGGGATGACAATAGCGGGGTGGCGGCGGCGAAACCACCAGATGTTGCCGCGTTTGGAGAGATAGGCGATGCGTCCCATTCTCTGGCTCCGACTCTTTGTGCGCAGCAAAAACCGCGACATTGGGCACAGAGGGCGAGACGAACGGGAACAGGTTGAGAGCGAACTCTCAACCCGTTGATTTCCCATTAGATTTTAGGAACTTGGCTCCGGCGGTAGGGATCGAACCTACGACCAATTGATTAACAGTCAACTGCTCTACCGCTGAGCTACGCCGGAACACGTGGGCCGTATAGCAAGTGGTTCTGGGGGCGTAAAGGGGATTTCCGGAAAAATCGTTACAACGGGTCAGATCGGGTGAAGATTGTGTCCGGGCCGGGAAGATCCCGGCAGATAACAGCGTTTCTGGCCGCAAGATCAATGAGATGCGCCAGCACGTTTCTGGTGGCCGCTGCGTGCAATCCGGCGGGGATGTCGTGGTAAATCCGGCGGGTCAGGTCGGCGGGGGTGGCAGGGGCTGCGCGCAGAACCGCCATCACCTCGGCTTCTCGGGCGCGGCGGTGGTCGGAGAGTGCCTGCAGGCGCGCGGCGACTTCGGTCACGGCCGGGCCGTGGCCGGGGAGCATCAGGCTCCAGCGGCGTGTCAGCAGCCGGTCGAGCGAAGCCATATAGGCCGCCATGTCGCCATCGGGCGGTGAGATCAGGCTCGACGCCCAGCCCATGGCATGATCGCCCGACAGAAGCACATCGCCAAAGCCCAGACAGATATGGCCGCCCATATGCCCGGGCGTATGGATCACCCGCAACAGGCCGTCGCCACAGATCAGCCCCTCGCCATCAGTCAGCTGCCGGTCGGGGCGGAAGCTGAGGTCGACACCTTCACCGCCGCCGACAAAGCCACTGTCAGCCAGGCGCTGCATCAGCGGGCTGCGACCCGCCAACGCATCACCAAAGGCAAAGACGGGTGCCGCCGTCAGGGCAGAAAGCCGGGGAGCGGCGGCGGAATGGTCTTTATGCGCATGGGTGACCAGAATCGCGGTGACTCGTTCAGACGGATCAAGGGTCGCCAATATGGCTGCCAGGTGCTGTTCCTCTGCCGGGCCGGGGTCGACCACGATCACGCCCGCCCCATGGCCGAGGATATAGGTATTTGTTCCCGGCCCGGTCATTGCTGACGGGTTGGGGGCCAGAATCCGGCGGATGCCCTTTGCAACCTGCTCTGCCACACCCGCCTGCATCGTTGCCCGCTTTCATTTACCGTATTGCCCGGCTAGGCTAGCCGGATGCGCCTGAGCCTCAAGCCCTTTTTGCCCCGCAGCCTGTTTGGCCGTGCCGCGCTGATCCTGATCGTGCCGACGGTCACGATTCAGCTGATCGTCTCGATCGCCTTTATCCAGCGCCATTTTGAAGGCGTGACGCAGCAGCTGGTGCACGGGGTGGTGATGGAGCTGGCGCTGATGCGCGACGCGGTGGAAGCGGCGGGCAGCGTAGAGGCGGCGCTTGCGGCCGTGCAGCCGCTGGCCGGGGCGGTGGAGATCGGGGTTGAACTGCCTGTGCGGTCTGTTGCGACAACCGACCGGCGCGACTGGGCGGATCTGACCGCCCGTCCGGTGATTGCGGAGTTGCGCGAGCGTTTGCCCAATGTGCTGTCGATTGATCTGGCCAGCATAAGGGGCACGGTTCTGCTAGCCGAACAAACCCGCCACGGGCCGATTCTGTTTTCCCTGTCGCGAACGCGGGTGTCTGCGTCAAATCCGCATCAGCTGCTGGTGATCATGATGCTGGCCTCGGTGCTGATGACGCTGATCGCCTATATGTTTTTGCGCAATCAGCTGCGGCCGATCAAGCGTCTGGCCGAGGCGGCAGAGGCGTTTGGCAAGGGCGAGGCCGTGCCTTACCGTCCACGTGGCGCGCTGGAGGTGCGGGCGGCGGGGGCGGCATTTCTGGACATGCGCTTGCGGATCGAACGCGCGATTGAAACCCGCACGCTGATGTTGTCGGGGGTCAGCCATGACTTGCGTACCCCGATTACCCGGCTGCGGCTTGGCCTGTCGATGCTGCCCGAGGATGACGAAGTGCAGGCGCTGCTGTCGGATGTGCGCGAGATGGAGCGGCTGGTGGATGAGTTCCTGGCCTTTGTCCGGGGCGATGCGATGGAAGAGCCGGTCGAGGCTGATCCAGCGCAAATCGCCGCGCGCATCGTCGACAATGTGGCGCGGTCAGGCCATAGCCTTGACTGGGAGTCGCGGCTGATAACGCCGGTCATGCTGCGCCTGCGGCCGCAGGCGGTGCAGCGGGCGGTCGAAAACCTGATCGGCAATGCCTTTCGTCATGCCAACAGCGTCCGCCTGACACTCTCGGCCAATGAGCGCAGCCTGCGCTTTACGGTGGAGGACAACGGACCGGGGATTCCCGAGGCGCAGCGCGAGGCTGCGATGGCCCCCTTTACCCGGTTGGGAACGGCACGCGACCCGAACCGGGGCGGCGGCGTGGGGCTGGGCCTGTCGATTGCCGCCGATGTGGCGCGCAGTCATGGTGGCCGTTTGGTACTGGGCCGGTCCGAAGCCTTGGGTGGGCTGCGGGCCGAGTTGATCCTTGCCCGTTAAAGCTTGACCGGAATGCCGAGCGGGGTCACCACACGGCCGCCTGCAGCCTGTGCATCTTCCGGGTCATGCGTCACAAGCACCGCCGGC
Organism: Pseudotabrizicola alkalilacus; assembly: GCF_003443995.1. Classification (GTDB taxonomy): domain Bacteria; phylum Pseudomonadota; class Alphaproteobacteria; order Rhodobacterales; family Rhodobacteraceae; genus Pseudotabrizicola; species Pseudotabrizicola alkalilacus. Next base: position 61,713 of record NZ_QWEY01000006.1, on the reverse strand, counting down.
AACCCCTCCTTGCGGATGCGCGACAGCACAAAGCTGCGGATCTGGGCGCGCAGACCGGCATCCAGCCGCGAAAACGGCTCATCCAGCAGCAGCGCACAGGGTTGCGCCAGCAGGGTGCGCATCAGCGCCACACGGGCGCGCTGACCGCCCGACAGCGTGGCCGGATCGCGCGCAGCAAAGCCGGACAGATCGGCCTGATCCAGTGCGGCGTCAACCAGCGCGCGCCGGGCGATCCGCCCTTTGACCGAGGGTGGCAGCGCAAAGGCCAGATTGGCCCCGACCGACAGATGGGGAAACAGCACATCATCCTGAAACAGCAGGCCAACCCGGCGCAGGTGCGGGGGCAGGGTGGTGATGTCGCGCCCGGCCAGAATCACCCGGCCTGTGGTGCGGAAGGCAGGGGCAAGCGTGCCCATGATCGCGGCAAGCGCGGTGGACTTGCCCGATCCGGACGGGCCCATGATCGTCAGCACCTCGCCGGGGGCGATGGTCAGGTCCAGCGCCACCACCCGGGTCTGGCCTTGGGTGATCTGCAGATCCTGCAGCTCCAGCACGCCGGTCATGCGCTCACCGCCATGCCACGCCGGTTGCGGAACAGCATCGCAGGCACCAGCAACGCGAGGGCAAAGCCAAGCGCGGGCAGTACCATCTGCAACAGGGCATAGGTGCCGATCAGCCGCCGGTTGCCGCCCGAGGACAGGGCAACGGCTTCGGTCGTCAGGGTCTCGACCCGCCCGCCGCCGATCAGCAGCGTGGGCAGATACTGTCCGACCGACACCGCCAGCCCCACCGCCGCCGCCGTCAGCACCGGGCGCAGGAGCATCGGCAGGCGCAGGCGCCAGAACACCCGCGCCGGGGTAGCGCCCAAGGACAGACCGGCGACCGAGACGCGGGGATCCCAGGCACGCCATGCGGGGGCGAGCGACAAAAAGACGTAAGGCAGAACAAACACCAGATGGGCGGCGGCCACGGCCAGCCAATGCCCCTCGACCCCGCTGCGCAGAGCGGCGATCTGCAAGCCCGGAAGGAACGCGACCTGTGGCACCAGAAGCGGCAGGTACAGCACCCAGAGTGCGCCGGTCTGCGGCGAGAGCGCATAGCGGTGCTCGGCCTCCAGACAGGCCAGCACCAGCGCCAGCGACAGCGCGGTGGCGGCGGCGGCGATCAGCAGCGTCAACCCGCCGGTGCTGGCCAGATCGGGGGCGGCGCGCATCCATGTTTTCAGCGACAGCGAGGCGGGCAGGGCATCGGGGAACTGCCACAGCCCGGCCACCGACCAGACCGCCAGCCCGGCCAGCCCAAGGATCAGTGCCGCCGCCGTAGCCGTGCCGGTCAGCACCGCGAGCCCGCGCGCGACCGCGTCAAGCGCATGGGCGCGCAGGCCGCCTTCGGCAAGGCGGATCAGGACCAGCGCGGCGATACGCTCGGCCAGAACCCAGGCCAGCAGCGCCGCGATGACCACCGCCAGCTGCAACACCGCCCCGGCGGCAGCAGTGGCCCGCCCGGTCAGCATCGGGTCGGCCATCCAGATCACCACCTGCGCCGACAGGGTGGCGGGCCGGGTCGGGCCCAGGATCATCGCCATTTCCACCGCGGTCATCGAATAGGCCAGAACCGCATAAACCGGCAGGCGCAACTGGCTGTAAAGGCTGGGCAATACCGAAATGACAAAAGCCGCGATCCGCCCCGCGCCCAGGCTTTGCGCCACATTGATCCGCCGCGCCACATCGGCTTGCGGCAGGGCGGCGAGGGTCATCAGAAACAGGAACGGCACCTCTTTGGTGACCAGCCCCAGCGTCAGCGACACCCCGTAAGGGTCGTTCAGGATCAGCAGATCCGGCGGCTGGGTCCAGCCGGTGGCCCAGGGCGACAACAGACGCGCAATCCAGCCCGACGGCGCGATCAGAAACGCCAGCCCAAGCGCCGCTGCGGCATGGGGAACCGACAGCAGCGGGGCCAGCAGATGCTGGATCAGCGCAAAGACCCGCGTGCCCCAGAGGCTGGCGACCAGCAGCAGCGTGGCCGCGAGCGACAGGGCGGTGGCGGCAACGCCGGTGGTCAGCGACAGCCAGACCGCAGGCGACAGGCCGGGCCAGTCAAGAAGGGCGCGAAAGCCTTTGGCATCATTGGAAAATGCCGGAATCAACGTGCCCAGCAGGCCCGCCGCCACCGGCACCACCAGCAGCGCCAGTGTCAGCCGGGGGGCCCACCGCAGCGGGCCGCCGGTGATCATTGGGCGACGCCGTAGCGCTGCATCCAGTCTTGCCCGATCCGCACCATCCAGCTGCCATGCGGCTCCAGCAAGGCGGGGCCAAGATCGGCAGGTGACAGGGTGGCGACACCCAGTTCCAGCGCATAAAAGCGGGCGCGGTCTGAGTCTGAAAGTGAAGAAAGGTCCAGAACCGTCTGAAATCCCAGCACATCCGGGTCTTGGGCGCGGGCCTGAATCTCGGGGTCCAGCAGCAGGTTTGCCACCACCTGCGCGCCCGCCTGATGCGCCGCGTTGAACGGGATCGCCACAAATGACGCGTTGCCGATGGTGCCGTCCTCAAAGGTGAAGGTGCGCACCGTGTCGGGCAGGTTTCCGGCAGCAATCTCGGCACTGGCGCGACCGGGGTTGAGGGCAAAGCCGATATCGACCTCGGCATCAGCCAGCAATTGCCCCAGCGCCGGTTCGTTCTGCGGATAGGCCTTGCCCGCACGCCACAGCGCTGGTGTGACGGCATCGAGCCAGTCCCACATCGGGGCGACCGTTGCCTCATACGTGGCCTCATCCAGCGGCTGCTGCATCACCGAGGGGTCGGCCAGCGTGCCGTAAGCCACCTGCTTGAGGAATGTGGTGCCCAGATAATCAGGCGGCTGCGGATAGGTGAAGCGGCCCGGGTTGGCGATGATAAAGTCTTTCAGCGCGTTCAGGCTGCGCGGCGGTTCGGGCAGGCGGGCGGTGTCATATTCGAACACGAACTGCGCCATGGCCCAGGGCGATTCATACCCTTCGGTCGGCAGGGTGAAATCGGTGACCACGGCAGGCTTGCCCGCTACATCCACCAGTGGCCAGTTCGGCAGGCTTTCCGCAAAGGGGCCGAACAGCAGGCCCTGATCCTTCATCGCCGCAAAATTCTCGCCGTTGATCCAGATCAGATCCACCGCGCCGCCCGTGACCGTTCCCGCATCGCGTTCCCCCAGCACCCGCGCGACCGCATCGGCGGTGGAGGCGAGTTTGACATGCTCGATGGTCACACCATGCCGGGCCTGTGCCTGTCCGCCGACGAAGGCGATGAAATCATTGATCTTCGGATCACCACCCCAGGCATGCCAATAGACCGTCTGCCCCTTTGCCGCATCAAGAATGCTGTCCCAGTTGGTCTGCGCTTGCGCGGGCAGGGCAAAGAGGGCGGCGGTGGCGATCAGGAAATGGCGTCGGTGCATGGGAACCCCTGTGTGACGGCCTTTAAGCGGCCTGTTGTCCGCTTGTCGCGGGATATAGCTTCGGGATAGGCAAGGCACAGCCCGGCGCGCAAGCCTATTTCGTTGCAAACAACCGTTCGTGAGGCCGGATGGGGCTGGACGACAGGGCGAGGCGCGGCAATGATCCGGGCCATCAAGGAGAGTTCTGCCATGCTTGACGGAGCCATGCGCCGCCTGATCGACCCGCCGTTGAACCGTACCGGGCGCTGGCTGGCGGCGCGCGGGGCGACGGCAGACGGGATCACCCTGCTGGGGCTGGGGTTCGGGCTGGCGGCGGCGGGGATGATTGCAGGCGGTCTGCCGGGTTGGCTGGCGCTGGTGCCGCTCTTGATCGGGCGGGTGCTGGACGGGCTGGATGGCGCGGTGGCGCGGGCGACGTTCAAGACCGATTTCGGCGGATACTTCGATATTTTCTGCGACTTTGTGTTTTATGCGGCAATTCCGTTGGCCTTTGTGCTGCGTGATCCGCAGGCAAACGGTGTGGCGGGGGCGTTTTTATTGGCAGCATTTTACACAAATGCGGCCAGTTTTCTGGGCTATGCGATCATTGCCGCAAAGCGGCGGATGAGCACGACGCAGCAGGGGGAAAAGTCGCTGTATTATGCGGTGGGCCTGCTTGAAGGCACCGAAACGATTGTGTTCTTTACGTTGCTTTGCCTGTTTCCCGCGATGTTCCCAGCGGCTGCGATGGTGTTTGGCGGCTTGTGTCTGGTCACAGCCGCAGCCCGTGTTGTGCTGGGCCGGCGCGAATTTTTTGATGCGCCTTCGGGGCGTGACTAGACCAGCCCCTGCTGTATCAGATGGCGTGCTGTCTGGTGAAAGCGGAAAAAACCCTGCGTTGCATGCGGCCAGAGCGCGGCATCGTACGGCCGCATTGCCCGGACCAGACGGATGTTTTCCGCCGCCAGTCTGGTGTCAAGTGATGCGAGCAGGCTGGCGACCGGGCCGACCGGCGCGAACGGGGTCACGATCTGGACAGCCCCGCTTTGCCGCGCCCAGGCCACCAGCGCATCGACCGCGCCCGGCCCCTGTACCGGACCATGCAAGGTCGACAGATCTGCGGCCAGACGGCGGCTGCAATCGGTGACCGCACGGCGCAGGAAATCCCCGATGAGCGGAGAAACCGGACGGGGGGAACGGGCACCGGGGGCCAGCAGAAAGGCGGTTGACAGCGGGCGCAACCCAGCCTGCAGCAGCCAGTCGGGTGACAGATCGTCTTCGTGCAGCAACAGCGCCGTCGGCAGGTTGCGGTTCCACAGCCCGCCCTGCGGGCAGGGGCCGGGAACCGGGCTGGGCGGGGCGGCAACCGGAAAAACCCTTTGTGCCAGACCCTTGGGCCAGTATCGGCCGTCGCTGAGTGTGGTGATCACCTCGGCCTGAGCCAGATACTGCTTGCCCGGCGTGTGCAGCCCGGCGACCCAGCGCCAGGACAGGGTGTTCGACGCGGGATCGCCATCAAGCAGATGTCGCAGAAAGAAATCCGCCCCCAGCTGCCAGGGCAGGTGCAGGGTGTAGAGCCAGATCGAGGCAAAGCACATCCGCTGGTGGTTGTGCAGATAGCCGGTCGCGGTCAGGTCGCGCGCCCAGTGATCAAAGCCGTCAATGCCGGTTTGTCCGGTGCAGGCGGCCTCATAGGTGTGGGCCAGAGTGCGGTCGCGGTCCAGCCGGGCCAGAGATGCCGCCACACCGGCCTGAGTCTCGCGCCAGACATGCGGCCGTATCTCCAGCCAGCCTTTCCAATAGGCGCGCCAAAGCACTTCGGCGACAAAGGTCTCGGCGCTGTCGCCATGTGCGTCACGTGCGGCCCGGATCACCTCGGCCTCGGTCAGCAACCGGCTGCGCAGATAGGGGGAGAGCTGCGAGACATGCGGGTGGCCGGGCCGGTGCAGGTTGCGGTGCTTTGCATAGGCGCTGCCTGCATGGGGGATGAACTGCGCCAGTTGCGCAAGGGCGCAGGCGCGGGTTGCTGCGGAAAAGGTGGGTGTCATCTGCATGGTCAGCGGGAGCTAGCGCACACGGGGCTGTGATCAAGCCCGCCGCATGTCATGATTCGTCGCCTTGCCCTGGGCCTTGCGGAAACGAAAAAGCCGCCTGCCCTTGCAGCCCCCGCATCGCCCTACTAAGACTCTGTCAACGACCGCCCCGTATTCACCTATCAGACATCCAAGAGGCAGGCCCCATGCGCGACCCCGTTGATCACTACATGAACACCCTCGTCCCCATGGTTGTCGAACAGACCAGCCGGGGTGAGCGGGCCTATGACATCTTTTCGCGCATGCTCAAGGAGCGGATCATCTTTCTGTCCGGCCCGGTGCATGATGGCATGTCGTCGCTGATCTGCGCCCAGCTGCTGTTTCTGGAGGCGGAGAATCCGTCAAAGGAAATCAGCATGTATATCAACAGCCCCGGCGGTGTGGTGACCTCTGGCCTGTCGATCTATGACACCATGCAATACATCAAACCCAAGGTTTCAACCCTTGTGATCGGGCAGGCGGCGTCGATGGGGTCGCTGCTGCTGACCGCCGGTGAAAAGGGCATGCGCTTTTCCCTGCCCAACAGCCGGGTCATGGTGCACCAGCCAAGCGGCGGCTATCAGGGGCAGGCGACGGATATCATGATTCACGCCCGCGAGACCGAAAAGCTCAAGCGCCGGTTGAACGAGATCTACGTTCACCACACCGGCAATTCCTATGAGACGGTCGAGGCGGCGCTGGAGCGCGACAACTTCATGTCCGCCGAAGATGCCAAAGCCTGGGGCCTGATCGACGAGATCGTGGCCAGCCGTGGCAAAGTGGATGACACGACGAAGTGACACCTTGCCCCCCGGACCATGCGTCCGGGGGGCGATTTGACATTGTGGAGGGTCCGGGCTTGGCCTAGACTTGTCCTGACAAGGCTTGAGGAAACCCATGGCGAACAATTCCGGCGACAGCAAGAACACGCTTTACTGTTCCTTCTGCGGCAAAAGCCAGCACGAGGTGCGAAAGCTGATTGCCGGTCCCACCGTATTTATCTGCGATGAATGTGTGGAACTTTGCATGGATATCATCCGTGAAGAGACCAAGGCCACCGGCCTGAAATCCACCGATGGGGTGCCGACACCGCGCGATATCTGCAAGGTGCTGGATGATTACGTGATCGGCCAGATTCATGCCAAGCGGGTGCTGTCGGTCGCGGTTCACAACCATTACAAGCGGCTGAACCATTCATCCAAATCCGATATCGAGCTGTCAAAATCCAACATCCTGCTGATCGGCCCCACCGGCTGTGGCAAGACCCTGCTGGCCCAGACCCTCGCCCGGATTCTGGATGTGCCGTTTACGATGGCTGATGCCACCACGCTGACCGAAGCGGGCTATGTCGGCGAGGATGTCGAAAACATCATCCTGAAACTGCTGCAAGCGTCAGAATACAACGTTGAACGGGCGCAGCGCGGAATCGTCTATATCGACGAGGTCGACAAGATCACCCGCAAATCCGACAACCCCTCAATCACCCGCGATGTCTCGGGCGAGGGCGTGCAGCAGGCGCTGCTGAAGATCATGGAAGGCACCGTGGCATCGGTGCCGCCGCAGGGCGGGCGCAAGCATCCGCAGCAGGAATTCCTGCAGGTCGACACCACCAACATTTTGTTCATCTGTGGCGGGGCCTTTGCCGGGCTTGAAAAGATCATCGCCCAGCGGGGTAAAGGGTCGGGCATCGGCTTTGGCGCCGACGTGAAAGACCCGGACTCGCGCGGTGTGGGAGAGCTGTTCAAGGAGCTGGAGCCGGAAGATCTGCTGAAATTCGGGCTGATCCCGGAATTTGTCGGTCGTCTGCCGGTGATAGCCACGCTGACCGATCTGGATGAGCCGGCGCTGGTCACCATTCTGACCGAACCCAAGAATGCTCTGGTCAAACAGTATCAGCGCCTGTTCGATATCGAAGGCGTGAAGCTGACCTTTACCCCCGACGCTCTGGTGGCGATTGCGCGGCGCGCGATCAAGCGCAAGACCGGCGCGCGCGGTCTGCGCTCGATCATGGAAGATATCCTGCTCGACACCATGTTCGAGCTGCCCGGGATGGAGGGCGTGCAGGAGGTCGTGGTCAAGGAAGAGGCGGTCAACGCCGGGGCCAAGCCGATGCTGGTCTATACCGAAGCACCGAAGAAAAAAGAAACCGCCAGTGCAGGCTGACTGACGGGGACCGAAGGATGCAAAGGCGCGGGCTGGTCCCGCGCTTTTGAATTTTCGCAGAAAATTCGATCTTGTGGCAGGGATGATTTTTCTGCGAAAAATCGCGCAAACGCCCGCTGGCGGTGCAGGGCGCGCGCGGCCCCTAGACCTTGCCCGCCATTTCCGCCATATCAGACACAAGCAACCGGAGGCTCCCGATGTATTTCCTCAAGCGCCTGCTCACCTGGTGGAACGGCCAGACGATTGGCACCCAGATCTTTACCGCCCGCAAAGGCATAAAGGTGGGCGAGGATGATCAGGGCAACATCTATTATCAGACCGCTGACGCGAAAAAGCGCTGGATCATCTACAATGGCGAGATGGAAGCCTCACGCGTGTCGCCCGACTGGCATGGCTGGCTGCATTTCACCTGGGATCAGCCGCCGACCAAGGCCCCTCTGACCCATAAGGTCTGGGAAAAGCCCCATCAGGAAAACCTGACCGGAACCGAAGGGGCTTATGCGCCTGCCGGGTCGCTGCGTCGTCCGGCGCCTGTGGCCCGTACCGATTACGAAGCGTGGCAGCCAGAATAATGGCCTCTGAACGCGCTGAAATTCTGGCGGGCGCTGCGGTGCTGGCGGTGGCGGTGGGTTTTCTGGCCTATGCTGCAAATTCTGCCGGGCTGATGGCGCGGGTGGGTGAAACCTATCCGCTGACCGCCAGCTTTCGCGCCATGGACGGGATCAGCGTCGGCTCTGACGTGCGGATGGCGGGGATCAAGGTCGGCACCATCAGCGATCTGCGTCTGAACCCGCAGACCTTTTTTGCCGATGCTACGATCCGGCTGCGCAGTGATATCCTGTTGCCAGACGACAGCGCGATCCTGATTTCCTCCGAAGGACTGCTTGGCGGCAACTTTGTCGAGATCGTTCCCGGCGGGTCGCTGGACAACCTGGCACCTGGCGATGAGATCGAGGATACCCAAGGCGCTGTCAGCCTGATCACCCTGCTGATGAAATTTGTCGGCGGCGGCTCGGATACCCCGGCGGGCGCAGAGGCGGGCACGGAATGAAACGGCTGTTGCTCTTGGCGCTGATGCTGGCCCCCGTGCCGCTGGCGGCGCAGGACATGGCGTCCGCCCCCGGTGGCACGCTGCGGTTTCTGGACAAGGTGACGGGCCGGGTGCAGGATCTGTCGCTGTCGCGCGGGCAGTCGGTGGCGCTGGGGCGGCTGACGGTGCAGCTCGATGAATGCCGCTTTCCCCGCGACAACCCGGCGGCGGATGCGCAGGCGCATGTGACCGTGGTGGATACCACCGCCACCCGGCCGATGTTTACCGGCTGGATGCTGGCCTCCAGTCCGGCGCTGTCGGCGATGGATCACCCGCGCTATGATATTTGGGTGCTGTCCTGCGACTCCGGCTTCGTCGCCCCCGAGGTGACCGAGCCAGAGGAAGACCCGGACGCGCCGCTGGAAGAGATCAACGAAGGATAAGGCGCATAGCCGGGCGGATCGAACCGCGCCTTCTGGCGCAGGGCGCGGTCCAGCCTGCGGTGGTATTCGGCGCGTGGGATTTCCGTCGCGCCAAGGCTGGCCAGATGTGGGGTCAGGAACTGGGTATCGAACAGCGTAAACCCGCCCGCCTGCAACCGGTGTACCAGCCAGGCCAGAGCGATCTTTGACGCATTCGTACGGCGTGAGAACATCGATTCGCCAAAGAATGCCGACCCCAGCACCACGCCATACACGCCGCCGATCAGCCGCTCACCCTCCCACACCTCCAGACTATGCGCGCGGCCCTCGCGGTGCAGCGCCTCGTACAGGGCAAAGATCGGGGGGTTGATCCAGGTTTCCGCGCGGTCGGCACAGGCCGCGACCACGCCGGAAAAATCGGTGTCTACCGCCACCTGATACTGGTCGCGCAGCACAGCGCGGCGCAGCGAGCGTGAAATGTGGAACCGGTCCAGATCGAACACGCCCCGGCGTTTGGGGTCGACCCAGTGAATGTCCTGCGATGTCGCGGAGTCTGCCATCGGGAAGATTCCCATCGCATAGGCCTGCAACAACAGTCGGGGGGTGATCTGTCGATTGCCCGTCATGTCAGCCGCGCAGCCGGGACGGGACAGGCGGCGGGGGGGCGGGTCGCCCCCCCGGCAGGGCTTAGCCGAACTGGGCAGCCAGCCATTTTTCCAGCCAGTGAATGTTGTACTCGCCCGACTGGATGTCAGGCTCGTTCAGCAGGGCATCGAACAGCGGTACCGTGGTCTCGACCCCGTCGATGATCAGCTCTCCCAAAGCGCGGCGCAGGCGGGCCAGCGCCTCGGGCCGGTCGCGGCCATGCACGATCAGCTTGCCGATTAGGCTGTCGTAATAGGGTGGGATCGAATAGCCGGAATAGAGCGCCGAATCCATCCGCACGCCAAAGCCGCCGGGGGCGTGGAACATCTGGACCTTGCCGGGGCAGGGCGAGAAATTCGGCAGTTTTTCGGCGTTGATCCGCACCTCGATGGCGTGGCCGTTGATTTCCAGCTCGTCTTGCGTGAACGACATCGACATGCCAGAGGCAACGCGGATCTGTTCGCGCACCAGATCGACGCCGAAGATGTATTCGGTGACCGGGTGTTCGACCTGCAGCCGGGTGTTCATCTCGATGAAGTAGAACTTGCCGTCTTCATACAGAAATTCGACCGTGCCCGCGCCGATATAGTTGATCTTGGCCACGGCTTCGGCACAGATCTTGCCGATATCAGCGCGCATTTTCGGGGTGATCGACGGGCCGGGGGCCTCTTCGAACACCTTCTGGTGGCGGCGCTGCAAGGAGCAGTCGCGTTCGCCCAGATGCACGGCGTTTCCTTTGCCGTCGCCAAAGACCTGAATCTCGATATGGCGCGGTTTTTGCAGGTATTTCTCGATATAGACTTCGTCATTGCCAAAGGCGTTCTTGGCCTCGGACCGGGCGGTGCGGAAGGCGACTTCCAGTTCGGCGGCATTCTTTGCCACCTTCATGCCGCGCCCGCCACCGCCTGCGGTGGCCTTGATGATCACCGGAAAGCCGATCTTTTCCGCCACGCCGATCGCGGTTTCGAAATCGGGCACGCCACCATCGGACCCCGGCACGACCGGTATGCCCAGTTCCATCGCGGTGACCTTGGCGGTGATCTTGTCGCCCATGATGCGGATATGTTCGGCATTGGGGCCGATGAAGGTCAGGCCGTGATCTTGCAAGGCCTGCGCAAAGCTGGCGTTTTCGGACAGGAAGCCGTAGCCCGGATGCACGGCTTGTGCGCCGGTGATCTCGCACGCCGAAATGATGGCGGCCTTGTTGAGATAGCTTTCGGTGCTGGAGGCCGGGCCGATGCAGATCGACTCATCCGCCATGCGCACATGCATGGCATCGGCGTCAGCGGTTGAGTGGACGGCGACCGATTTGATCCCCATTTCGCGGCAGGCGCGGATCACGCGCAGCGCGATCTCCCCCCGGTTGGCGATCAGGATTTTTTCAAACATCGGCGTCACTCGATGATCAACAGGGGCGCGCCGAATTCAACGGCGGTGCCATCCTCGACCAGAATGCGCTTGATGGTGCCGGCGCGCGGGGCAGGGATGTGGTTCATGGTCTTCATCGCTTCGATGATCAGAACCGTCTGCCCCTCGGCCACGGTGGCGCCGATGGTGATGAAGGGCGTCGCACCGGGTTCAGCCGCCAGATAACAGGTGCCGACCATGGGCGAGGTGACTGCGCCCGGATGCTGGGCCGGGTCATCATTGCCTGCGGCTGCTGCCGGAGCGGAGGCCGGAGCCGGCGCTGCGGCATAGACCGGGGCGGGGGCAGCTACTTGGGTGGTGACGATATTGGCCTGTTTGACCACGCGCACCTCAAGGCTGTCATCCTCGCCATATTCGCGCTTTACGCTCAGCTCGGTCAGTTCGTTCTTGTTCAGAAGCTCTGCAAGGGCCGAGATAAAGGCCACATCTGCGTCGGGGGAATGTTTGCTCATGCCGTCCTCTATTGGCGTTTATGCCAGTTGGTGACCGTCTTACCATGGCGCAAAGGCCTCGGTCGGGGCTGTCCGCTTATAGCCCGCGTTTTCGGGCGAGAAAAGCACCCTTTCGGCTGTGCAATTTTTGGGCAGTCTGATGGCGCGATCCCGAAATTTTGTGGCGCAGTAAAATTTACCATTTGATAAAAAAATGGACCTGTGCCAGCTTTTTCTCAAAGATCATAAAAACAGGGAGACGACCGCCCATGACCAACAGCCCGCTGACGCCCGGCATTGCCCCCGCGCGCCTGCCAGCCGACAGGATCGTCGGGAACTTTGCCGACCACGAACCACCACTGGATCAGCATGAGGCGCATGTCGCCGCTGATCGCTGCTATTTCTGCCATGATGCGCCTTGCGTTACGGCCTGCCCGACCAGCATCGATATTCCGCTGTTCATCCGCCAGATCGCGACTGGCACCGCGGAGTCTGCGGCGACCACGATCTGGACTCAGAACATTCTGGGCGGCATGTGCGCCCGTGTCTGCCCGACCGAGACGCTGTGCGAAGAGGTCTGCGTGCGCGAGGTGGCCGAGGGCAAGCCGGTGGAGATCGGGCGCTTGCAGCGCTTTGCCACCGATACGGCGATGGCGCGCGGCTTGCATCCGTTTGCCCGCGCGGCTGCGACCGGCCGGACGGTGGCGGTGGTGGGGGCGGGGCCTGCGGGTCTGGCCTGCGCGCACCGGCTGGCGCTGCACGGGCACGAGGTGATGGTCTATGAGCGCCGCGCCAAGGCGGGGGGGCTGAACGAATACGGCATCGCCAGCTACAAATCGACCGGCAATTTTGCGCAGAGGGAGGTGGAGTGGCTGCTGCAGATCGGCGGCATCACGGTGCAGACCGGGGTGGAACTGGGCCGGGATATTAAGCTGGAGGGCCTGCTTGCCATGCATGACGCGGTGTTTCTGGGCATCGGTCTGGGCGGCGTGAATGCCCTGCGCGCGGCGGGCGAGGATAAGGCAGGCGTGGCCAATGCCGTCGATTTCATCGCCGAGTTGCGCCAGACCGATGATCTGACCACGCTGCCGGTGGGTCGCGATGTGGTGGTGATCGGCGGCGGGATGACGGCGGTGGATGCCGCCGTGCAGTCAAAGCTGCTGGGGGCGGAAAACGTCACCATCGTCTACCGGCGCGGTCAGGACAGGATGAGCGCGTCAGGCTACGAGCAGGAGCATGCGACCAGTGTCGGCGTGCGGATCATCTGCAACGCCGCCCCGGTGGCGGTGCATGGCAATGGTGCGGTGCGCGAGGTGGAGTTCGGCTATGTGGCCGACACCGCCGATGGGCTGCAGCCGACCGGCGAGACATTCCGGCTGAAGGCCGATCAGGTGTTCAAGGCCATCGGACAGACCCTGAGCGGTGTGCCGGCGGGGGCTGCGCTGGAGGGCGGCAAGATTGCCGGATTGCCAGCGCGGGTCTGGGCCGGGGGCGATTGCACGGGCGGGGGCGAAGACCTGACCGTGACCGCTGTCGCGCAGGGCCGGGATGCGGCAGAGGCGATTCATGTGTCCCTGATGGGGGTGGCGGGCTGAACCCCGCCCTACGGAGAGATTGATATGGCAAACCTGACAACCGATTTCATCGGCATCAAATCCCCCAACCCGTTCTGGCTGGCCTCGGCCCCGCCCACGGACAAGGAATACAACGTCCGCCGCGCTTTTGAAGCAGGCTGGGGTGGCGTGGTGTGGAAAACCCTTGGCTCTGAAGGGCCGCCGGTGGTGAACGTCAACGGCCCGCGCTATGGCGCGATCTGGGGCGCGGACCGCAGGCTTCTGGGGCTGAACAACATCGAGCTGATCACCGACCGACCCTTGGAGGTGAACCTGCGCGAGATCAAATCGGTCAAGCGCGACTGGAAGGACCGGGCGCTGATCATTTCGCTGATGGTGCCCTGCGATGAGGAATCGTGGAAAGACATCCTGCACCGGATCGAGGATACCGAGGCTGACGGGGTGGAACTGAACTTTGGCTGCCCGCATGGCATGGCCGAGCGCGGCATGGGGTCTGCTGTGGGGCAGGTGCCGGAATATATCGAGATGGTCACGCGTTGGGTCAAACAGCACTCGCGCATGCCTTGTATCGTCAAGCTGACGCCGAACATCTCTGACATCCGCAAGCCTGCCGAAGCCGCCAAGCGCGGCGGGGCGGATGCGGTTTCGCTGATCAACACCATTAATTCGATCACGAGCGTTAACCTCGACAGTTTCAGCCCCGAGCCGATGATCGACGGCAAGGGCACCCATGGCGGCTATTGCGGCCCGGCGGTGAAGCCGATTGCGCTGAACATGGTGGCCGAGATTGCGCGGTCGCCCGAGACCCATGGCCTGCCGATTTCCGGCATCGGCGGGGTGACCACATGGCGCGATGCGGCAGAGTTCATGGCGCTTGGCGCGGGCAATGTGCAGGTCTGCACGGCGGCAATGACCTATGGCTTCAAGATCGTGCAGGAGATGATTTCGGGCCTGTCGCAGTACATGGATGACAAGGGCATGACCTCGACCGCCGATCTGGTCGGGCGTGCGGTGCCGAATGTGACAGACTGGCAGTTCCTGAACCTGAACTATGTGACCAAGGCGCAGATTGATCAGGATCTGTGCATCAAATGTGGCCGCTGCTATGCCGCCTGCGAGGATACCAGCCATCAGGCGATTGCGATGCTGCCGGGCCGGGTGTTCGAGGTGAAGGATGAAGACTGCGTCGCCTGCAACCTGTGCGTCAACGTCTGCCCGGTGGAGAATTGCATCACCATGACCGAGATGCCAAAGGGCGCGGTGGACCCGCGCACCGGGGATACGGTGGGCGATTACGCCAACTGGACCACGCATCCCAACAACCCGAGCGTGGCAGCGGAGTAGGGCGGGGTTAACCCCGCCACGGCAACGCCATCGCCCCCCCACCCTCTCCCTCCCCCACAAGGGGGGAGGGAAGCGCCGGTCTTGCCGCCGTCCCGTGCTTTGCCAATCGGCTCCGCGCCGCCCCTTCGGTCACAGCACTACCGCGCGCCGCCGGCTTGCAGCCTGCGGCGCGCGGCCTCTGCCATCCGCTTGTGGGTGGTGCCGGTGCGGTTGCGCAGGTGCATCGCGGCATAGACCGGCTGGCGGATCACCGGGGCGTCCGTGACCATCTGAAACCCGCCCGCCGCCACCAGATCGCGGGCGTGGCTTTCCATCACATAACCCGACCCGCCCAGATGGGTCAGCAAGAGCGCTACGGCACTGCTTTGCCCGACCGACAGCGGCGCGGCGCTCAGATGTGGCAGGTGCTGTCTATGTGCCGTCTCGAACGCGGGGGAGAAATTGGCGCAGACGTAACGCTCGGGCGTGATGGCGGACAGGTTGGCGGTGTCGGTCGAGATCAGCCGGTAGGGAATGTCGGGCAGCGAGTCGAAATACAGATCGGGCTGCGGCTTTGGCGTGAACAAAATGGCGAAATCCAAGGCCCCGGTGACCAGATCGGCGCACATCTGGGTCGAGTAATCGGGTTCGACATAAAGCGCCGCCTGCGGCAGCAGCGCGCGGAAGGCCGCAATCAGCGCGCCCAGATGGGCAGGCACCAGATCATTCTGGATGCCGATGCGCAGGGTGAGCGCCGCCGTGCCGCTGTCGGTCACCGCCCGCCGCGCCATCATCCATTCCTGCCGGAGCAGGCGCGCGTGGGGTTCGAATTTCAGCCCTTCGGTGGTCAGTTGCGTGCCCGCGCGCGAACGGGTGAACAGCCGCGCGCCAAGCGCCTGCTCCAGCGCGACGACCCGGCCGGAAATGGTGGACTGGGTCAGCCCCAGACGCTCGGCACTGCGGTTGAAGCTGCGGGTTTCGATAAGGTCGAGGAAGGTGTCGATGAGCTCGATTTGCATGGGCTGGTCCTGTGGCAAACCAGGGAGCGTTGCCCCCATGGCCATCGGTCCTTGAACCGATGGCGAACCGATGTCCATACCCGGAGCATTTCAGCCAAGATGAAGCTGATCGGGATTTCCGATCAATAGCGGGCATACAGGCGAATTGAAAGCTCCCGCGCGCACGCAGATAGTGGCGGCGACTGGTACAGGAGAGACAGCATGGCAGGCTTGCCCGGTAGCGCGCGCGTGGTGATCATCGGGGGTGGTGCTGTGGGCGCGTCCTGCCTGTATCATCTGGGTCTGGCCGGCTGGCGCGACTGTGTGCTGCTGGAAAAGAACGAGCTGACGGCGGGCAGCACCTGGCATGCGGCGGGCAATGTGCCGACGTTTTCGTCAAGCTGGTCGATCATGAACATGCAGCGCTATTCGGCGGGGCTATACCGGGGGCTGGGCGAGGCGGTCGGCTATCCGATGAATTACAACGTGACCGGCTCGGTTCGCTTGGGGCATGGCGCGGAGCGGCTGCTGGAATTCCGTCGGGTGGCCGGGATGGGCGCGGCACAGGGGATGGATCTGGCGGTGCTGGGGCCGGACGAGATTGCCGGGCGCTATCCCTTTGTGCAGACGGCAGGCTTAAGCGGGGCGCTGTATGATCCTTATGACGGCGATATTGATCCGGCGCAGCTGACGCAGGCGCTGGCCAAGGGCGCGCGGGATATGGGCGCACATGTCGAGCGGTTCTGTCCGGTGACGCAGGCCGCGTGGACCGGGAGCGAATGGGTGCTGACCACGCCCAAGGGCGAGATCCGGGCGGAGTTCGTGGTGAATGCGGGCGGCTATTATGCCGCCGAGGTGGGGCGGATGTTTGGCCGCCGGGTGCCGATGATGGTGATGAGCCATCAGTACCTGTTGTTTGACACCATCCCCGAGCTGGAGGCCTGGACAAAGGAGGTCGGCCACAAGCTGCCGCTGTTGCGCGATGTCGACAGCTCTTACTACCTGCGGCAGGAAAAGATGGGCTTTAACCTTGGCCCTTATGAAAACCCCTGCCGCGCGCATTGGGCAACGCCTGATGACCCGATGCCGGAGGATTTCAGCTTTCAGCTGTTCCCCGACGATCTGGAGCGGCTGGAGTGGCACATCACCGACGCCATGGCGCGGGTGCCGCTGCTGGCACAGGCCAATCTGCAAAAGGTGATCAACGGGCCGATCCCCTATACCCCCGACGGCAACCCGCTGATCGGGCCGATGCCGGGGGTGCCCAATGCCTTTGAGGCCTGCGTGTTCACCTTTGGCATCTGTCAGGCCGGGGGCGCGGGCAAGGTGCTGGCGGAATGGGTGACCGAGGGTGCGACCGAATGGGACATGTGGTCGTGCGATCCGCGCCGCTTCACCGGGTTTGAGGATCACGATTACTGCGTGGCCAAGGGGATGGAGGTGTACGGGCATGAATATGCCATGCATTTCCCGCATCACGTCTGGCCTGCGGGACGGATGAAGAAGTTGAGCCCGGTGCATGACCGGGTCGCCGCGTTGGGCGCGCAGTTCGGGCCGTATAACGGCTGGGAGCGGGCGCTTTGGTACGCCGCGGACGGCGATGACACCTCTGAGGCGTCGCAGCAGACATGGGCGCGTGAGGGGCCGTGGTTCCGGGCGGTCAAGGCGGAGTGCGCGGCGGTGCGGGATGCCTGCGGCATCCTCGACCTGCCGGGGTTTTCGCGCTTTGTGATCCGGGGGCCGGGCGTGGCAGAGTGGCTGGCGCAGCAGATCACCGGGCGGGTGCCGGGGGTGGGACGGCTGGGGCTGGCCTATTTCGCCGATGACAAGGGGCGGATCATCACCGAGATGAGTGTCGCGCGGCTGGACGAAGACGCGATTATGTTGATCACCGCAGCGACCGCGCAGGACCATGACAAGGCCTGGCTGATGCGGCATCTGGCGCCGGGGCTGGTGCTGGAAGATCAGACCGACGCCTGGAGCACGCAGATCGTGACCGGGCCAAAGGCGCGGGACGTGCTGGCGGGGGTGACCGATGCCGATCTGACGCGGCCCTGGCTGACCTGGCAGGAGGCTCGGATCGCCGGGGCGGATGTGCTGCTGATGCGGGTCAGTTTCGCAGGCGAACTCGGCTGGGAGGTTCATTCGCGGGTTGGCGATACCCCCGGCGTCTGGGATGCGGTCTGGCGTGCGGGGCAGGCGCATGGGCTGCGGCCCTTTGGCATGTTCGCGCTGAACAGCTTGCGGATCGAGAAGGGCTATCGGGCGTGGAAGGGCGATCTGTCGACCGATTACACCGTGTTGCAGGGCGGGCTGGAGCGCTTTGTGGACTGGTCAAAGCCGGACTTCCGGGGCCGGGCGGCGCTGCTGGCGCAGCAGCAGGCGGGGGTGACAAAGCGCTTTGTCACGCTGCGGGTCGCGGCGGGGGATCTGGACCCGCCCTATATGGCGACGCTCTGGCATCAGGGGACGGTGGTGGGCGAGGTCACCAGCGCGGGCTGGGGCCACCGGGTCGGGGCGTGCCTTGGGCTTGGGATGCTGCGGGCTGATCTGGCGGTGCCGGGGACGGTGGTGGAGGTTGAGATCTTTGGCGACCGGGTCGCGGCAGAGGTGTTGCCGGAGGGGCCGGCGTGGGATGCGGCCAACGCGCGGTTGCGCGGCTGAGAGGACAGGACCGGGGGTTTCACACCCCCGGACCCCCGTGGGATATTTGGAGACAGAAAATGGCAGGGCTGCCGGACAAGGCACGGGCGGTGATCATTGGGGGCGGCATCTCGGGCTGCTCGGTCGCCTATCATCTGGCGAAGGCCGGGTGGACCGATATTGTGCTGCTGGAACGCAAGCGGCTGACCTCGGGCACGACCTGGCATGCGGCGGGGCTGATCGGGCAGCTGCGCGGATCGGCCAATATGACCCGTTTGGCGCGCTATTCGGCGGGGCTTTATGTCGGGCTGGAGGCAGAGACTGGCATCGCGACGGGCATGCGGCAGGTGGGCAGCATTTCGGTCGCGCTGACAGCGGACCGGATGGAAGAGCTGCGGCGGCAGGCGACGCTGGCGCGGATTTTTGATGTCGAGGTGGGGGAGGTTTCGCCCGCCGAGATCAAGGCGATGTATCCGCATCTTAATGTGGGCGACGTGCTGGGCGGGGTGCATCTGCCGTTGGACGGGCAATGCGACCCGGCCAACATCGCCATGGCGCTGGCCAAGGGTGCGCGGATGCGCGGCGCGGTGATTGCCGAGGGTGTTGCGGTGACGCGGGTGATCACGGCGGCGGGCCGGGTGACGGGCGTGGAGTATGACAGCGCCGAGGGGCCGGGCCATATCGCCGCCGATGTGGTGATCAATTGCGGCGGCATGTGGGGACGTGACCTTGCGGCGCAGAATGGCGTGACGGTGCCGCTGCATGCCTGCGAGCATTTCTATCTGGTGACCGAGGCGATTGCCGGTCTGGGCCACTTGCCTGTGCTGCGGGTGCCTGATGAATGCGCCTATTACAAATCTGACGCGGGCAAGATGATGCTGGGGGCGTTCGAGCCAAAGGCCAAGCCCTGGGGCATGGGCGGTATCCGGGCGGATTTCGAGTTTGATACGCTGCCCGAGGACTGGGACCATTTCCAGCCGATCCTTGAGGCCGCAATGGAGCGGATGCCGCTGTTCCAGACGGCGGGGATTCACACCTTTTTCAACGGACCGGAGAGCTTTACCCCCGATGACCGCTACTATCTGGGCGAGGCCCCGGAGCTTGGCGGCTATTGGGTGGCGGCGGGGTATAACTCCATCGGCATTGCCTCGAGCGGTGGGGCGGGGATGGCGCTGGCGCATTGGATCGCGCACGGCGAGCCGCCGTTCGATCTGTGGGAGGTGGATATCCGCCGGGCACAGCCGTTTCAGAAAAACCGCGCCTATCTGAAAGAAAGGGTCAGCGAGACGCTGGGGCTCTTGTACGCCGATCACTACCCCTACCGGCAGATGGCAACCAGCCGGGGGGTGCGGCGCTCGCCGCTGCATGACGCGCTGGCGGCGCGCGGCGCGGTCTTTGGCGAGGTGGCGGGTTGGGAGCGGGCGAACTGGTTTGCGCACGCTGGGCAAGAGCCTGCCTATCGCTATGGCTGGGGCCGGGCGAACTGGTTTGACAACCAGCGCGCCGAGCATATGGCGGTGCGGACGGGCGTTGGCCTGTTCGACATGACCAGCTTTGGCAAGATCCGGGTCGAGGGGCCGGGTGCCTGCGCGTTCCTGAACCGGGTCTGTGCGGCTCAGGTCGATGTGGCGGTCGGGCGCGTGGTCTATGCCCAGATGCTGAATGCGCGCGGCGGCATCGAGAGCGATCTGACGGTGACGCGGTTGTCGGAAACCGCATTCCTGCTGGTGGTGCCGGGGGCCACCTTGCAGCGCGATCTGGCCTGGCTGCGCCGCCATCTGGGGACGGATTTTGCGGTGATCACCGATGTGACCGCTGGCGAGGCGGTGCTGTGCCTGATGGGGCCGGGCTCGCGCGATGTGCTGGGCCGGGTGTCACCACAGGACTTCAGTAACGCAGCGCATCCCTTTGGTACAGCACGGGAAATCGAGATCGGCATGGGACTCGCGCGGGCGCACCGGGTGTCTTATGTCGGCGAGCTGGGCTGGGAACTTTATGTGCCGACCGATCAGGCGTGCCATGTGTTTGAGGCGCTGGTGGAGGCCGCGCCGGAGCTGACGCTGTGCGGGCTGCATGCGCTGGACTCTTGCCGGATCGAGAAGGCTTACCGCCATTTCGGCCATGACATCACCGATGAGGATCATGTGCTGGAGGCGGGGCTTGGCTTTGCTGTCAGCCGCAAAAAGCCCGCGTTCATCGGGCGCGACGCGGTGCTGCGCAAGGATGATGCCGGAGTGTCACGGCGGATGATGCAGTTTCTGGTGCGCGATCCGGAGGCGATGATCTTTCACAACGAGGCGATTGTGCGGGATGGCAAGATCGTCGGGCCGGTGACCAGCGGCAATTACGGCCATGCTTTGGGTGGCGCTGTGGGCTTGGGTTATGTGCCTTGCGCCGGGCAGAGCGCGGCGGAGGTGCTGGGATCTCGGTACGAAATCGAGATTGCCGGGCGGCGATACGCGGCGGAGGTGTCCTTGGTGCCGATGTATGATCCGAAATCCGAACGGATGCGCCTGTGACCAGCGCCGGGGGGCTGTCTGCCCCCCGGACCCCCCGAGGATATTTTCAGACAGAAAATGAGCAAGATCATGAGTGACATTGGGGATATTTGTGAACCCTCGCGGGCAAAGCGGTCGGGGGGGCGGGGGGCGCGGGTGGCGTTGCGCTCGGCTCCGCTATCGGATGCGATGCGGCCCATTCGGCCGGGGATGCCGGGGGGGCAGTACCGGCCGCTGACCGAGGCCGGGATGGCGCGGATCCATCAGGCGGCGTTGCAAGCGCTGGAGGAGATCGGGTTGTCTCAGGCGCCGCCCTCGGGCGTGGAGATCATGACGGCGGCGGGGGCCATTCAGGGTAGCGACGGGCGGCTGCGGTTTCCGCGCGCTCTGGTCGAGGATATGCTTGCGGTGGCGGCGCGCGACATCACGCTATACGCCCGTGACCCGCGCCATGACATGCATCTGACCGGCAGCAACGTGCATTACGGCACCGCAGGGGCGGCGGTGCACATCGTGGACCCGTTCACGCTGGAGTATCGCGACAGCACGGCGCAGGATCTGTATGATGCGGCGCGGCTGGTCGACAATCTGGACAACATCCACTTTTACCAGCGCACCATGGTCTGCCGCGATGTGGTGGACAACCGCGACATGGATCTGAACACGCTTTATGGCTGCCTTGCGGGCACCGTGAAGCATGTCGGCACCTCGTTCAGCGACCCGTCGCATGTCGCGGATTGTTTTGACATGCTCTACATGGTGGCCGGCGGCGAGGAGAAATGGCTGGAGCGGCCTTTTGTCAGCAATTCCAATTGCTTTGTCGTACCGCCGATGAAGTTCGCCGAGGAAAGCTGCATCACGATGGAAGATTGCATCCGGCGTGGGATGCCGATGCTGCTGCTGTCGGCGGGGCAGGCCGGGGCGACCGCGCCCGCACCAATCGCGCTGACCATTGTGCAGGCGGTGGCGGAATGTCTGGCGGGGGTGGTCTATGCCAATTCGATCAAAAAGGGCGCGCCCTGCATCTTTGGCACCTGGCCTTTCGTCAGTGATCTGCGCACCGGGGCGATGTCGGGCGGCTCTGCCGAGCAGGCCTTGCTGACCGCAGGTTGCGCGCAGATGCACCGGTTCTACGACCTGCCGGGCGGGGCGGCGAGTGGTATTTCTGACAGCAAGCTGCCCGACATGCAGGCAGGATGGGAGCAGGGGATCACCAATACCCTTGCCGGTCTGGCGGGCCTCAACCTGTGTTATGAGGCGGTGGGGATGCATGCGTCGCTGCTGGGGTTCTGTCTGGAATCGCTGGTGCTGGGTGATGATCTGCTGGGGCAGGCGATGCGTTGCGTACGCGGGATCGACGTGACCGAGGACAGCACCAGCATAGAGGCGATGAAAGAGGTCTGTCTGGGCGGACCGGGGCATTACCTTGGGTCAGATCAGACGCTGCGACTGATGCAGACCGAATACACCTATCCGGTGGTGGGCAACCGGATGAGCCCGAAGGAGTGGACCGAGGCGGGCAAGCCGCAGCTGCTGGAAAAGGCGCTGGAGCGCAAGAATGCGATTTTGGCAAAGGCGGGCTGCCGGGTCGCGCCTGAGGTAGATGCGGCGATCCGGGCGAAGTACCGGATTCATTTTCAGTGAGGCGCGCCACAAGCGGAGACGCAAGATGAAGATCGGCTATATCGGATTGGGCAATCTGGGCGGGCATCTGGCGGCCAGCCTGATCCGCGCGGGGCACCAGATGGTGGTGTATGACCGTGATCCGGGGCTTGCAGAGCGGCACCGGGTGATGGGGGCAGGGGTGGCGGGCAGCCCCGGTGAACTTGCGTCGCAGGTGGATCATGTGTTCACCTGCCTGCCGTCTCCCGCTGTGTCCGAGGCGGTGCTGGCGCAGGTGTTGGCCACGGCGCGTCCTGGGATGACATGGGTGGAGAACTCCACCCTCGGCCGCGAGGATGTGCTGCGGCTGGCGGGCCTTGCCCATGCCGCAGGTCTGCGGATGCTGGAGGCGCCGGTGACAGGCGGCGTGCATCTGGCCGCGCGGGGGGAGATCACCGTGCTGGTCGGCGGCGACGCCGATCTGCTGGAGCAGCACCGCGCCGCCCTGATGGCAATCGGCAACCGGCTGTTCCACATGGGGCCGCTGGGGTCGGCTGCGGTGATCAAGGTGATCACCAATATGCTGGCATTCATCCATCTGGTGGCGGATGGCGAGGCGCTGATGCTGGCAAGGCGTGGAGGGCTGGATCTGAAAACCGCGTGGGAGGCGATTGCCGCCTCTTCCGGCAGCAGTTTCGTGCATGAGACCGAAGGCCAGCTGATCCTGAACGGCAGCTATGACATCGCCTTCACCATGGATCTCGCGCTGAAAGACCTCGGCTTTGCCATGGGGTTCGGGCAGGAATTCGGCGTGCCGCTGGATCTGGCGGGCCAGACCATGCAGACCTTTGTAAAGGGGCGCGCCGCCTATGGCGGGTCGGCGCAGTCGACGCAAGTGGTCAAGCTGCTGGAAGACGCGCTTGGCACCGATCTGCGGGCAGAGGGATTTCCGGCACGGCTGGAGTGATGCGTGCTGCTCTCCGGTCGGTTGGGATCTCGACCCAATGAAGCAACCAATCGGCCACCCCGGAGTATTTCTGGCCAAGATGACAGCAGCCTTTCCTGCTGCATTCATCTTGGCCCAAATACTCCCGCGCGGAGCGCTCCCTCAGATGTAGCCAGCGCTAGCGCCAGATCGGGTTGGACCAGGCCTTTTTGCCGGCAGCATCCATCAGGGTAACGCGCAGCCAGGGGCTGTCGCCAAAGCGTGACAGGTCCAGTGCGGCAGTGGTCATCGAATGGCCATGCACGGCCCGGGCGGCAGTGCCCTGACCTTGGACGATCATCGCGGCGACGGCGGAGCTGTCGACCTCGATCCGGTCGTCGGTCAGACGGATGTCGCGCAGCTCCGGTCCCTGACTGGAGTAGAAGTCTCCGGCTTTCAAAGCGGTCAGCAAAGCCTCGGGCGTGTTTTCAGCGGATTTCACCATCACCCAACCGCCGAAATGGTCGGGTTCGTAGAAATGCGCGTCATCGGTGGCGATCATGCTCAGGGGGCGGCCTTCGGTCAGCAACAGGTCGGCGATGGCGGTGCCGTCGGGCCGGTCGCAGCCCATGGCGCAGCCGTGGTTGTAGATCTCGACCGCATGGGCGGCGGTAACGGCGCGCGCATCGGCGAGCGTCAGCCCGGACCATTGCGGGTGGGCGATGGCGACAAAGGCCCCGGCGGCGACGGCGCGGGCGGCCAATTCGGCGGCGGTTTCCTGCCCCGGTTTGGGGTGGAAATCCGGGCTGTCGGAGGGCGCGAAATCGGCTGGCAGGCCAACGGCGAGGATGTGCCACAGCTCACCATTGGCCATCGCGCCGGAGTGCAGCTCGGCGCCAAGGATGGTGGTGAAACCATCACTGCGGAAGGGCAGGGTATCGACGATGGGGTAATCATAGCAGCCGACAAAATGGTCGGTCAGCGCCAGAAAATCATAGCCTTCGGCCCGGTAGCGGCGGCAGACCTCTTCCGGTGACAATACGCCATCCGAGCGGGTGGAATGGGTGTGAAGATTGCCGCGCCAGAAGCGGCCAGCGGCGGAAAAGGCGTTGGGGCGGATCATGCCGGAGTATCCTTGGCAAAGGGCTTTGTCGCAACCCTAGCCGCCGCAAATGACGCTGACAAGTCAGAGCCTCCCCTCCCCCTCTGTGGGGAGGGGATGGGGGTGGGGGCCTAGCCCAGCGTCACCAGTGCGTGGCGCTTCTTGCCTGCCGTCAGTTTCAGCGGTTCGGCCAGATCGCCCGCGCCAAAGCGGCGGCCGCTGTCGGTCACGATGTCATCATTCACCCGTGCCCCGCCTTCGGAGATCAGGCGTTTGGCATCCTTGCCGCTGGCCGAGAGCCCTGCGCGCACGAACAGTTGCACGATGCCGATGCCCTCCGAGATTTCCTCGGGCGACAGGCTGACGGTTGGCAGATCGTCGCCGATGCCGCCCATCTCGAACACTTCGCGCGCAGTCGCCTCGGCGGCCTGTGCTGCCTCAACCCCGTGCAGCAGGGTGGTCACCTCATTGGCGAGGATCACCTTGGCCGCGTTGATCTCGGCGCCTTGCAGCGCGCCAAGACGCTCGCACTCTTCCAGCGGCAGTTCGGTGAACAGCTTGAGGAAGCGGCCGACGTCCGCATCGGTGGAGTTGCGCCAGAACTGCCAGAACTCATAGGGTGAGAGCATCGCGCCATTCAGCCAGACCGCACCATTGGCCGATTTGCCCATCTTGCGCCCGTCAGAGGTGGTCAGCAGCGGCGTGGTCAGGCCGTACACCTCATGATCCACCACCCGGCGGGTCAGATCGACGCCGTTGACGATATTGCCCCACTGGTCCGAGCCGCCCATCTGCAACAGGCAGCCATAGCGGCGGTTGATTTCAAGGAAATCATAGGCCTGCAGGATCATGTAGTTGAATTCGAGGAAGGACAGCGATTGCTCGCGGTCCAGCCGCGATTTCACAGAGTCAAACGACAGCATCCGGTTCACACTGAAATGCCGCCCGATGTCGCGCAGGAATTCCAGATAGTTCAGATGATCCAGCCATTCGGCATTGTTGAGCATGATGGCATCGGTCGGCCCGTCGCCGTAGGACAGGTAGCGGGCAAAGACCTGCTGCATCCCGGCGATGTTCTCGTCGATCTTTTCCGGCGTCAGCAGCGGGCGCTCTTCGGCACGGAAGCTGGGGTCACCCACCTTTGTCGTGCCGCCGCCCATCAGGGTGATCGGCTTGTGGCCGCATTTCTGCAACCAGCGCAGCACCATGATGTTCAGAAGGTGCCCGACATGCAGCGAGGCCGCTGTCGCATCATAGCCGATATAGGCGGGCACGACCCCGTTCAGAAACGCCTCGTCCAGCGCCTGATAATCCGTGCAATCGGCCAGAAAGCCACGGGTCATCATCACGCGCATGAAGTCTGATTTCGGATGGTAGGTCATAGCGTCCTCGTGTCATACTTCCGGGCGGTATAGCGGTGCGGGGGGCGCAAGGGAAGATGCGAGGTTCGGGACCGATCTGGGCTTTGGGGGCGATGTCGGGCACCTCTCTGGATGGGGTGGATGCGGCGTTGGTGCTGACCGATGGTCATGGCATCAGCGAATTCGGCCCCGATGCTTACCGCGCCTATACCGAAGAGGAACGCGCGGTGATCCGCAGCGCCTTTGGTCGCTGGCCGGGGGATGCGGGCGTGGCCGAAGCGGCGGAGCTGGTGGAGACCGCCCATGCCGAGGTGCTGGCGCGGTTTTCCGGTGTGGAGGTGGTGGGGTTTCATGGCCAGACCCTTGCGCATGATCCGCGTGGGCGGGGCACACATCAGGCCGGCAACGGGGCGCTGCTGGCCGAGGTGCTTGGGATTCCGGTGGTGTGGGACTTCCGGTCAAACGATGTGCAGATGGGCGGGCAGGGCGCGCCGTTGGCCCCATTCTTTCACCATGCCTGCGCCCGTTTTGCCGGGCTTGAGGCGCCGGTGGCGTTTCTGAACCTTGGTGGTGTGGGCAACCTGACCTGGGTTGATCCGGGTGTTGACAGGCCAGAGCTGCCGGGCGCGCTGATGGCGTTTGACACCGGCCCGGCCAATGCGCCGCTGAATGATCTGATGCTGGCGCGGCGCGGGTTGGCACAGGACGCGGGCGGTCAGTTGGCGGCGTCTGGCACGGTGGATGAAGGCGTGGTGACGGCGTTTCTGACCCATCCCTATTTCTTCAAGATGCCGCCAAAGTCACTGGACCGGAACGATTTTCCAAACCTGCTGCCTGCCGTTTCCCATCTTTCCGATGCCGATGCCGCCGCGACCCTGACCGCCTGTGCCGCGGCGGCTGTGGCGCGCGGGGCGGAGCATTTTCCAAAGCCTGTCGCCCGGGTACTGGTCTGTGGCGGCGGGCGGCACAATGCGGCAATGATGGCGGCCTTGTCCGCGCGGATGGGGCTGAGCGTGGAGCCGGTAGAGGCCATCGGGCTGAACGGCGACATGCTGGAGGCGCAGGCCTTTGCCTGTCTTGCGGTGCGGGTGATGCGCGGGCTGCCCACCTCGGCCCCGGCGACCACCGGGGTTCCGGCGGCGGTGGGGGGCGGGCGGATCAGCCGTCCGTAGCGGTGCCAGCCCGCTGTGACCGTGTCCCGGTATGCTGGACGATTTGCCTCAGATGTCGGTTCAAAGCCCCCGCGTAACTGTGACCGCGACACGGGCGCGCATCCCATGGCGCGTGGCGGGGTTTGGGCATAAGGTGGTCTGAACGCGCGGGGGGTTCGCATGATCGTTGAATTTGGTCACTTTGCCTTGGTTCTGGCTCTGGCGGTTGCGGTGGTGCAGATGCTGGTGCCGATGTGGGGCGCGTACCGGCGCAATGCGGCACTGATGGCGGTGGCGGAACCGGCAGCGATGATCCAGTTCGTGCTGATCGCGGCCAGTTTTGCGGCACTGACCTACGCCTTTGTTACCTCAGACTTTTCCTTGGTTCTGGTGGTGCAGAATTCGCATACGCTGAAGCCGATGCTCTACAAGATCTCGGGTGTCTGGGGCAACCATGAGGGGTCGCTGTTGCTTTGGGCGCTGATCCTGGCGCTGTTCGGGGCCTGTGCGGCGTGGTTTGGCGGCAACCTGCCGCCGACGCTCAAGGCGCGGGTGATTGCGGTTCAGGGCTCGATTGGCGTCGCGTTTCTGACCTTCATGCTGTTCACCTCGAACCCGTTTCTGCGGCTTGCGGTGCCGCCGCTGGACGGGCAGGATCTGAACCCGCTGCTGCAAGACCCCGGCCTCGCGTTTCATCCGCCGTTTCTGTATCTGGGCTATGTCGGGTTGAGCATGGCGTTTTCCTTTGCCGTGGCCGCCTTGATCGAGGGGCGGGTTGATGCGGCCTGGGGGCGCTGGGTGCGGCCATGGACGCTTGCAGCGTGGATATTCCTGACCATTGGCATCGCTCTGGGCTCTTGGTGGGCCTATTATGAGCTTGGCTGGGGCGGGTTCTGGTTCTGGGATCCGGTGGAGAATGCGTCCTTCATGCCGTGGTTGCTGGCGGCTGCCCTGCTGCATTCGGCGATTGTGGTGGAAAAGCGCGAAAGCCTGAAGGCGTGGACCATTTTGCTGGCGATCATGGCGTTCGGCTTTTCGCTGATCGGCACGTTCATCGTGCGGTCCGGGGTGATCACTTCGGTCCATTCCTTTGCCAATGACCCGGAACGCGGGGTGTTCATCCTGATGATTCTGGCGGTGTTCATGGGCGGGGCGCTGACGCTGTTTGCGTTCCGCGCCGGCACGATGGAGGCCAAGGGGCTGTTTGCCATGGTCAGCCGCGAGTCGGCGCTGGTGGCCAACAACCTGCTTTTGTCGGTGGCGGCCTTTGTGGTGTTCATCGGCACGATCTGGCCGCTGCTGGCCGAGCTGTTCTTTGACCGCAAGCTGAGTGTGGGGGAGCCATTTTTCAACGCGGCGTTTTCGCCCTTTGCCGTGGCGCTGGCGGTGATCCTGCCCATCGGGGCGATGATGCCGTGGAAGCGCGGCGAACTGGTGCGCGGGATGCGGCCCTTGATCCCGGCGATGCTGCTGGCGTTTTCAGTCGGCGCGCTGGTCTGGGCGATGCAGACCGGGCGCACGGCGCTGGGGCCGGTGGGTGTGGCGCTTGGCATCTGGGTGGTGCTGGGGGCTGGCATTGATCTGTGGAGCCGGACCGGGCGCGGCCCGGTTGCGGGCCGGATCGCCCGGCTGGGGCGTCTGCCGCGCGCTGACTGGGGCAAGGTGACGGCCCATGCCGGAATGGGCATCACGGTGTTTGCGGTCTGCGCCATGTTGGCGTGGAAGACCGAAGACATCCGCATCGTGCAAGAGGGGGCCAGCTATCCGCTGGGGCCGTATGAGGTGACGCTGCAATCGGTCGAAGAGGTGCAGGGGCCGAATTACCGGAGCACGCAGGCGACGATGGTGGTGCGCCGCGATGGCGCGCTGGTGGCGACGCTGACCCCGGAAAAGCGGTTCTATCCGGTGCAGGCGATGCCGACGACCGAGGCCGCGATTGACTACGGGTTCCTGCGCGACATCTATCTGGTGATCGGTGATCCGCAGGATGGCGGCGGCTATGCGGTGCGGTCCTACATCGAGCCCTTTGCCAACTGGCTGTGGGGCGGCTGTCTGATCATGGCGTTTGGCGGCTTCCTGAGCCTGTCGGACCGGCGCTACCGGGTGGCGGCGGGGGCGAGCCGTCGCACCGCTGCGGTTCCGGCGGAGTGAGGCGCATGACGCGGTTCCTGCTGGTCCTGATGCTGGCCTTCGCGCCGCTGTCGCCCGCCTTTGCGGTGCAACCCGACGAGGTGCTGGCCGATCCGGCATTGGAGGCGCGCGCACGCGCCATCAGCCGTGATCTGCGCTGCCCGGTGTGCCAGGGCGAGTCGATTGACGATTCCAACGCCCCGATCAGCCGCGATCTGCGGCTGGTGGTGCGCGAGCGGATCATGGCGGGGGATACGGATGCCGAGGTGATCGACTTTGTGGTCAGCCGCTACGGCGAATTCGTGCTGTTCAACCCGAGGGCCGAGGGCGCAAACCTGATCCTGTGGCTGGCCGGGCCGGGGGTGTTGCTGCTGGGCGGGCTGGGGGCATTCCTCTATATCCGCAGGCGCGGGCAGGCTGTGGCCCCGGCCGAGGCGCTGACCGCTGACGAACAGGCGCGGCTGCGCGAGTTGATGAATAAGTAGCTCCGGGCTTGGGTGACGCCTGCAAGTGACGCGGCGTTTGGTCTTTTCTTGGGGGCGGCTGCGGTTAGTCTGGCGCTCAAACACTCAGGGGGCCACATGGATTATCAGACGATCAGCGTCACCGAAGACGGCGGCATCACAACCGTTGCCCTGAACCGGCCCGAGGTGATGAATGCGCTGTCCAGCCAGATGCGGGCGGAGCTGCTGGATGCGATGCGCCATGGCGCCAGATCGGCCCGCGTCATCGTGCTGACCGGGACCGGGCGGGCGTTCTGCTCGGGTCAGGATCTGGGCGACCGAGCCAGGATCGCCGAGATTGATCTGGAACGCACCCTGCGCGACGAATACGAGCCGCTGCTGCGCGCGATCATGGAGTGCCCGGTGCCGACCATTGCCGCCGTGAATGGCGCGGCGGCGGGGGCCGGGGCCAATCTGGCGTTGGCCTGCGATGTGGTGATCGCGGCGCAGAGCGCCAGTTTCATTCAGGCGTTCACACGGATCGGCCTGATGCCGGATGCGGGCGGCACCTATTGGCTGCCGCGTCAGGTCGGCTTTGCCCGCGCCATGGGGGCGATGCTGTTTGCCGACAAGATCTCTGCACAGCAGGCCGCTGACTGGGGCATGATCTGGGAAGTGGTGGCGGACGATGGCTTTGCCGCCCATATCGCCGCCCGCGCGGGCGCCTTGGCCAATGGCCCGACGGTGGCCTATCACGGTGTGAAACAGGCACTGCGGCAAAGCTACGCCAATGATCTGGAGGCGCAGCTGGCGCTGGAGGCGCGGCTGCAAGGCGCTTGCGGTCAGACCCGCGATTTCATGGAGGGCGTCGTGGCCTTCCTTGACAAACGCCCGGCGGATTTCGAGGGGCGCTGAAAACGCCTTTCCATGCTTACGCGCCCTTATTACGCTGTTGTCACAAGACGTAAATGGTGCGGGGACGGGCGATGTGGATCAGAGCGTTGCAGGCTGTACTGGACCGGGGCATCCGCCAGGGCCGTTTGCATGTGCGCTTTCCCGATGGCCGCATGGGCAGTTATGGCCCCGGCGCAGGTACCGGCCCCGAGGCGCAGCTGATGATCACCGACCCGGCCTTGCCGCGGCGTATCCTGCTCAACCCGCAGATGGCGCTGGGAGAGGGGTATATGGACGGGGGCCTGAGCTTTCCGTCAGATGATGATCTGCGGGGGTTCCTGCAGATCGCGGCGCGCTCGGCGCAGTCCGGGCGGCTGCCCTTGCCAATGCGGCTGGCGCATGGCCTGCGGGTGCGGACCAAAGGGCTGATGCAGTGGAACACGCTGCACTTGGCCCGGCGCCGGGTGCAGCATCACTATGACATTCCCGATGCGTTCTACGCGCTCTTCATGGAAGAAGACCTGCAATACACCTGCGCCTATTTCCGCGATGACGCGATGACACTCGAAGCCGCGCAGGCGGCCAAGATGGCACATATCGCGGCCAAGCTCTGCCTGCGGCCGGGGTTGCGGGTGCTGGACATCGGCTGCGGCTGGGGCGGGCTGGCGCTGTATCTGGCGCGCGCGCATGGGGTGCATGTCACCGGGATCACCCTGTCACAGGTGCAACTGGAGGCGGCGCGGTCCCGGGCGGCGGCGATGGGGCTGAGCGACCGGGTGGCGTTTCGGTTGCAGGACTACCGCCATGTGCCCGACCGCTTTGACCGGGTGGTGAGCGTGGGTATGATGGAGCATGTCGGCGTGCCGCAGTATCAGGCCTATTTCGACAAGATCCATGGGGTGCTGGCGGAAGATGGCGTCGGACTGATCCATTTCATCGGGCGGCATACGCCGCCGCGCGTGCTGTCGCCGTGGTTTCAGAAGTATATCTTTCCCGGCGGCTATGCGCCGGCGTTTTCCGAGGTGATCCCAAGGGTGGAACGCGCCGGGCTGGTGGTCGCCGATCTGGAAGTCTGGCGCGGGCATTACGAGCGCACGCTGCGCCATTGGCAGCAACGCTTTCGGGCCAACGAGCCGCGTGTGCGCGATATGTTCGACGACCGTTTTGTCAGGATGTGGTGGTATTACCTGATCGCCGCCGAGGTCAGCTTTACCGATATGGGCATGGTGCTGTTCCAGATGCAGATCGCGCGCCGATCCGATGCGGTGCCGCGGGTGCGGGAGTATCTTTATCCCGCACCCGGCGACGATCAGCGCCCGTCAGACACCGCGTGACAGCGCTGCCACCCCGGTCCGCGCTATCTCGCGCAGGCCCAAGGGGCGCATCAACTCGGCAAAGCTGTCGATCTTTTCCGGCGTGCCGGTCATCTCGAACACAAAGGATTCCAGCGTCGAATCCACGACATGAGCGCGGAAGATCTCGGCCAGACGCAGGGCCTCGATCCGGTGCTCGCCGCGGCCCACCACCTTGAACAGCGCCAGTTCGCGCTGCACCGAGGGGCCTTCTTCGGTCAGGTCATGCACTTCGTGCACCGGAACGATGCGGGCCAGTTGCGCCTTGATCTGCGCGATGATCTGCGGCGTGCCCCGGGTCACGATGGTGATGCGCGAGCGGTGGCCGGTGTGGTCGACCTCGGCCACGGTCAGGCTGTCGATGTTGTAACCGCGCCCCGAGAACAGGCCGATGACGCGGGCCAGAACCCCGGCCTCGTTGTCGACGATCACGGCAAGGGTATGGGCCTCGATCACCTCGGCATAGGGGTCGCGCAGGTCATAGGCGGAATGGCTGGTCGAGCCTTGTTTGATATTGAGCGGCGACATCGCCTCTCCCTTCATTTTCTGTCTGAAAATATCCTGGGGGTCCGGGGGCAAAGCCCCCGGGGTTTGCAGCAAGAAATCACACCAGCACGGCGCCCTTGGCTCCGATCACGCCCTGCGTGTCGGCGTCACCGAGCAGCATCTCATTATGCGGTTTGCCCGACGGGATCATCGGGAAGCAGTTTTCGTGCTTTTCCACCAGACAGTCAAAGATCACCGGGCCGTCATAGCGGATCATTTCCATGATGGCTTCGTCCAGATCCTTGGGGTCGCTGACCTTGATGCCTTTGCAGCCAAAGGCTTCGGCCAGTTTCACGAAATCGGGCAGCGATTCCGACCAGCTTTGCGAATAGCGCTCACCATGCAGCAACTCCTGCCACTGGCGCACCATGCCAAGGCGTTCGTTGTTCAGGATGAACTGCTTCACGGGCGCGCGGAACTGCATGGCGGTGCCCATTTCCTGCATGTTCATCAGCCAGCTGGCCTCACCGGCCACGTTGATCACCAGCGCCTCCGGATGGGCGATCTGCACACCGATCGAGGCGGGCAGGCCGTAGCCCATGGTGCCGAGGCCTCCGGAGGTCATCCAGCGGTTCGGGCCCTCAAAGCCAAGGAACTGCGCGGCCCACATCTGGTGCTGGCCGACCTCGGTGGTGATGTAGCGGTCCATGCCCTTGGTCAGGGCCTCCAGCCGTTCCAGCGCGTATTGCGGTTTGATGATGGCGGTCGAGTTGGTGTAGGTCAGGCATTTCACGGCCCGCCATTCGTTGATCTGCTTCCACCATTTCGCCAGACCGTCCTTGTTGACCTTGCGGCCCCGCGATTTCCAGATCCGCAGCAGGTCTTCGAGCACATGGCCGACATCGCCGAGGATCGGCACATCGACACGGATCACTTTGTTGATGCTGGAGGCGTCGATGTCGATATGCGCCTTGCGCGAGGTCGGCGAGAAATCCTTGATCCGGCCGGTGATGCGGTCGTCAAAGCGCGCGCCGATGTTGATCATCAGATCGCAGCCGTGCATCGCCAGATTGGCCTCATAGAGCCCGTGCATGCCCAGCATGCCCAGCCAGTTCTTGCCAGACGCCGGATAGGCGCCCAGACCCATCAGGGTCGAGGTCACCGGAAAGCCGGTGGCTTCGGCCAGTTCGCGCAGCAGTTGGCTGGCGGCGGGGCCGGAGTTGATCACGCCACCCCCGGTATAGAGGATCGGGCGTTCGGCAGTTTCCAGCATTTCCACCAGACGGGTGATCTGGTCGATGTCGCCTTTCAGCTTTGGCTGGTAATGGCTGACCTTGATCTTTTCCTTCACCACATAGTCCGAGGTGGCGAACTGCACATCCTTTGGAATGTCCACCAGCACCGGGCCGGGGCGGCCGGAGCGGGAGACGTGGAACGCCTGATGGATGGTGGCCGCCAGATCGGCGGTGTCTTTCACCAGCCAGTTCATCTTGGTGCAGGGACGGGTGATGCCGACGGTATCGGCCTCCTGGAACCCGTCGGTGCCGATCATGAAGGTGGGCACCTGACCCGACAACACCACGATCGGGATCGAGTCCATCAGCGCATCGACCAGACCGGTCACCGCATTGGTGGCCCCGGGGCCCGAGGTCACCAGCGCCACGCCGACCTTGCCGGTCGAGCGCGCATAGCCTTCGGCCATATGGATCGCGCCCTGTTCGTGGCGCACCAGAATGTGGCGGATGTCGTTTTGCTGGAAAATCTCGTCATAGATCGGAAGGACCGCGCCGCCGGGGTAGCCAAAGACCACATCCACGCCCTGATCTTTCAGTGCCTGCACCACCATCCGGGCACCGGTCATTGCCTGCTGTCCCGTCATCGACTGTGTCCCCGTCTGTGTCATCGTCCGTCTCTCCGCCTGTGCCAGTCTGGCCTGATCTGTCGCAACAAAAAGCCCCCGGGGTTTCCGGGGGCGCATGGGAACCTGTTATGGTCAACCGTTACCGGCCCATGCGCCAAAAACCCCCAAGTACGAGAATATGCAGCATTGCCGCCCCCTCAAAACCCTACGTTGGGCAAACTATGGCGGCGCATTCGGGGCGTCAACCGCAAAAAACAGAATAAAGTGTCCCTGACGGAGGCTATTTTTGATTTTTTATTACGTTTGGGTGTTTGTGAGGGACATTTATGCAAAATTCCGCGCCGCAGGCGGCGGCGGCCACAAGTGAGTCGCGCCCCCTCCCCGCCGGTGATGGCCACTGGCGGGGAGGGCGTGCGGGTGCATCAGGCCATCATCAGCCCGACATATCCGGCGTAGACGGCCAGCAAGGCCACGCCCGCAAGGCGGGGGATGCCCTTGAGCAGCACGGCAAACAGCACCAGCACGACGGCGGTTCCGGCAACCCATGGCATGTCAGTGCTGGCAAAGCGCGGGTCTGCGGGGATGGGGGTGATCAGGGCGGTGATGCCGAGGATCGACAGGATGTTGAAGATGTTCGATCCGATCACATTGCCGACCGCGATTTCGGTCTGCTTTCGAAAGGCCGCAATCACCGATGTTGCCAGTTCCGGCAGGCTGGTGCCGACGGCGACGACGGTGAGGGCGATCACAGCTTCGGACACGCCGAACGACTGTGCGATGATGGTGGCGCTGTCCACCAGAAGGCGCGCGCCGATCACCAGCACGACCAACCCGCCAAGGGTTTGCGCAATGGAGATCGACATCTTTGCCGGGGGTGCTGCGTCAAGATCGGGTTCCTCTTTGCCCAGCACAAAGGCCATCACCATGAAGACCGCCAGACCGAGCAGCAGGATCACCCCGTCAACCCGTGAGATCACGCCATCCAGCAGCATGACCCAGAGTGCTGCGGTGGCCACGATCATGATGCCCAGATCGCGCCAGACCTTGCGCAAGGGGATCATCAGCGCCGCGATGACGGCTGATGTCCCCAGGATGAGCAGGATGTTGGCAATATTGGAGCCCAGCACATTGCCGATGGCAATCGCGGGCTGACCGGCAAGGGCGGCCTGGACCGAGACCAGAAGCTCGGGGGCCGAGGTGCCAAAACCCACGATGGTCAGGCCGATGACCATGGGCGACAGGTTGAAGTGGCGGGCAATATTCGATGCGCCGCGCACCAGATACTCGCCGCCCAGAAACAGGGCGACGAGGCCGATGCAGAACAGGATATAGGTCAAGATGGCTTCCCCGTTGGTGGCTGTTGGCCTGTGGTTCGGTATGGCCATGACTTTGGTGTGCCCGGATGAAATGCAAGGGGCGCGGGTAAGGTTCCGTTAGGGATGTGGGTTTTATGAACCGTTGGTAGAAAGGCTGAACCGGGCCAGCAGGTGCCGGGCATGGTCCGGTTCGGAGTGCCAGCAGGAGGCGATTTCCAGCGCGAGATGTGCGCGGGTGATTTCGGGCGGCTGTGGGGCGCTGTGGATGAGGTCAAGCGCAGGAAGGTCAACGCGGGATTCGTCCCAGTCGATCAGGCAGGGGCCGCCATCTGTCAGGATCACATTGGCCGGGCCAAGATCGCCGTGGATCGGTTGGGCAAGGGCATCTTTGACGGCAGCCCATGCGTTGCGCAGATCGGGCAGGATATTGGCGGGCAGCGGAGTGAGGTCAATGTCGCCGCTGCGGATCTGGGTGATGAGTTCGGGCAGGCTGCAAAAGCCGGGACGCTGAGGCAGCACCGGGCAGGTGGCGTGAAAGGCACGGATGCGTGAGACGAGGGCGGCCATGTCAGAGGTTTGGGCGGCGCGGCCCTGAACCCAAGGCTCGATGGTCCAGCCTTGATGCAGGACGTGGCCGGAGGGGCTTTGCTTCAGGCTGGGGACAAGGAAGCCTGCAGCGCGGGCGGCGTGGTGCAAGGGGGTTAGCCAGCGCAATTGCGCTTCGGTCCGGCGGGTGGATTTGGCGACGACCGGGCCTTGCGGCCCGTCGCACAGCCAGACGGTATTGCGGTGGCCGCCGGTCAGCGGGTGTCTGGGGTGCAGGCCAAGGGCTGCGGGTGGGGGTTTTATTGAATCCGCCATCGTCTTTCCGGTCAGCGGCCCTGTCCGGTGCCCTGCAACACGCCATGTTCCATCGCATAACGGGTGAGGCCCGCGGTGGAGGCGATGCCGAGTTTGCGCTTGATGTTCTTGCGGTGGGTTTCCACCGTGCGCACCGATATATCCAGCGCGATGGCCACCTCCTTGTTGGACCGGCCCTGCGCCAGTTCCAACAGGATGGTTTGTTCGCGGCTGGTCAGGGGCTCGCGCGCGTCATTGGCAAGCGGTTTAAGGCTTTCGCTGGCCCCGGTGCACAGATAGCGGCGGCCCTGCATCACGGTGTCGATGGCCAGCTTGACCTCCTCGGTCGGCACATCCTTGAGCAGGTAGCCCATCGCGCCATGGCTGAGCGCGGTGGAGATGTATTCGGGGCTGTCGTGCATTGACAGGATCAGGATGCGGGTGTCGGGACGGCGTTCCAGAATGATTTCGGTCGCGGTCAAGCCGCTGATCTGCGGCATGTTGAGGTCGAGCAGCATGACATCGGGGTCAAGCTCGGCCACGCGGTCGATGGCATCGCGCCCGTTGGACAGGGTGCCGACGATGTGGATATCGTCATAGGTTTCCAGAATGGCGCGGATGCCCGCGGCCACCATCGGGTGATCATCGACGATCAGAACGCGGGTCTGGGGTAGGGCATCGGTCTGTTGCAAAACAGGGGTATGTGCGGTCTGGGTCATCCTTGCGCCTCTGCGGTTCCGGTCGGGGGGAGCATGTGGGACAGGGGCACCTGCGCCTCGATCAACGTGCCGGTTCGGGATGACAGGATGCGCAGGGTGCCGTCAAGCCGTTCCATCCGCTCAGCCATGTTGCGCAAGCCAAGCCCGTCGCGGCGGTTGGCGGGCATGCCGTGGCCGTTGTCTTCGATCCTGACCACAGCGCCGGTTTTTGTGCCGCGCACCAGCATCTTGACCCGGGTGGCGCCGGAATGGCGTTCGATATTGGTCAGCGCCTCTTGCGCGATGCGGTAGAGGGCGATTTTCGCCTCTGGATCAAGGCGGTTGCGGAACGGGTTGGTGACATAATCGACTGTGATGCCGGTGCGGCGACCGAATTCTTCGGCCAAGGATTGCAGCGCGGGGCCAAGGCCGAGGTCATCAAGCACGCCGGGGCGCAGGTCGCGGCTGATGCGGCGCACCTCTTGAATCGCACCGTTGAGGTTCTCGATGCCTTGCCCCAGACTTTCGCCCGCGCGGGCATCATTGATGGTCAGCCGCCTGCGGGCGAGTTCAAGCGTGTAGCGCACGCCGACAAGGATCTGGCTTATGCTGTCGTGGAGTTCGCGGGCGACGCGGCCGCGTTCCTCTTCCTGTGTCTCAAAGATGCGCTGTGTCAGGGCTTTGAGTTTTTGATCCGCCAGACGCCTTTCGCGCAGGTTGAGGATCAGACCGGAGAGGAATACCGCCAGCACGGCGGCGGCGGTGATCGCCCCGATATAGACAAAGGTACGGGTGACGCGCGCCTCGGTCTCGGCGCGGGCGGCGGCAACCGAGGTCAGCACATCGTCGATGAAAACGCCGGTCCCGACCGCCCACCGCCAGTCTTGCAGGCCGATAACATAGGTGATCATCCGGCCGTCGCGGCCCGAGGTGGGTCTGGGCCAGACATAGCTGTGAAAGCCCGATCCTTGTCGCGCCAGTTCGATCAGCCGGTCCACGACCGGGGTGCCTTCGCTGTCGTTCAGCCCGGCCCAGTTCTTTTCGATCAGCCAGGTCTGGCGTGGGCTGACGATGTTGCGCCCGTCATAGTCGTAGACAAAGAAAAAGCCGTCTGTGCCATAGGTCATCGCAGCAAGGATCTGGGCCACGCGGGTTTTGGCGATCTGGTCGTCGGGCAGGGCGTTGCCATAGATCGGGCCAAAGGCGGTGCGGGCGATGGAGAGGTAATTTTTCAGCTCGGTGCGCTTTGTGGCGATCAGCTGCGCCTCCAGCACTGCGATTTCACGCTCTGACATCTGCCGCGCCTCGCGCGAGACCAGAACCGACAGGATTGCCATGGCCAGAACAAGCGGCAGGGTGGCAAGCAGAAAGACCTTTTGCCCGTAGCTGAGCCTGTGCCTGCCTGTCCGGCGCATGGTCATGCCGTTCCCCCTGACGCTGGCGGGCAGAGTGCGGGGGGATGCGGGCCGGGTCAACGGGGCATCAGGGGCGCGGGGTGTAGAAAACTGTCGGGAGAGCGGTCCTGCGCCTGCGATGTTTTTGACGGTTCAGGGGGTGATCTGCGTAGTTGTCGGTATTTTCGCGGGACAGTGGTCACGATACTGTCATCAGGCCGGGATGGTGGAGGCCATCCGAGGATCAATCATAAACGGGAGGAGAGTGCCTATGGACCGTCGTTCCTTTTTGACGAAGGCTGCGCTTGGGGGCGCGACCGCTGCTGCTGCGACCACGCTGGCCGCGCCGATGTATGCGCAAGGCAACCGCACGCTGACGCTGGTGACGACCTGGGGGCGCGGTCTGGCGGGGGTGCACGATTCTGCGCAGCGCTGTGCCGACATGATCACCGCGCTGACCGATGGCCAGCTGACGGTGGATCTGAAGGCGGCGGGCGAGTTGGTGGGAGCGTTCGAGGTGTTTGACGCCGTGACCTCGGGTCAGGCCGATATGTATCACGGGGCGGACTATTACTTTGTTGGCCAGCACCCGGCCTATGCGTTCTTTACCGCCGTGCCCTTTGGCATGACCGCGCAGGAGCTGGCGAACTGGTATTACCACAACGGCGGGATGGAGCTGCATGACGAGCTGGGCCAGATCTTTGGTATCAAGTCGTTCCTGGCTGGCAACACCGGCGCGCAGGGCGGCGGCTGGTTCCGCAAGGAGATCACCGGGCCGGAGGATTTTCAGGGGCTGAAGTTCCGCATGCCGGGTCTGGGCGGGCTTGCGCTGGGCAAGATGGGGGCGAGCGTTCAGAACATTCCGGGGTCAGAAGTGTATCAGGCGCTGTCTTCCGGGGCGATTGACGGGACGGAGTGGATCGGACCCTGGGCCGATGAAAAGCTGGGTCTGCAGGAGATCACCAAGATCTATTACCCCGCAGGGTTCCACGAGCCGGGCGCGGGCCTGTCGCTGGCCACCAACCGCGATGTGTTCGAAAGCCTGACTCCGGTGCAGCAGAAGATCATCGAGATCGTCTCGGGCGAGGGTCACCAGTGGAATCTGGCACAGTTCCTGACCCAGAACGGCGCGGCCTTGTCGCGGTTGCAGGCGGCGGGCGTGCGCACGATGGAATTCCCCGATACGGTCTGGGATGCGTTTGGCGCAGCCAGTCAGGCGGTGCATGACGAGAACATGGGGGATGAGATCTACAAGAAGGTCTATGACTCTGCGATGACCTCGATGAAGTCGTCGTCGTCCTGGCTGAAGATCTCGGATGGCACCTATACGGCACAACGCGACCGCGTGCTGGGATAAGGGCGGCGCTGGCAGGCTTTTGTCCTGCTGGCGCTGTGCTTTTGGCTGACCCCGGGGGGATCCTCCCCCCGGACCCCCCTGGGATATTTTCAGACAGAAAATGAGGGGGCGGGTTGGATGTGACGGGGGACGACGTGCTGGACGCAATCGGTTGGGTGATCGGCCATATCGGGATGGCTTTTGTCAACTTCGGCGTGGCGGTGGCCAACCCGGGGCTGTGGCTGAACTGGGCGGACCGGGAGGCGCTGGCCCGGTTCATCTATTACGGGGCCTCGGTCGAGTTTTTCTTTGTGGTGCTCACGGCATTTCTGGTGCTGACCGGGGTCGGCATGGCGCGCCGCAGCGTGATGTGGGGGATGGTGCGGGGCTTGGAAGGCTTTGCCAATGGGATCGGGCGGTTTGTGGCCTGGTTCGGGCTGTTGATGGTGTTGCAGCAGATCGTGATCATCTTTCTGCAGCGCATATTCCGGGTGGCGACGCTGGAGTTTGGCCCCTTTGCGCCCTTTGGCTATCCGCTGTTGCCGGGGCCGTCGTTCCTGCGCGATCTGTCATGGTGGTCGGAAGAGCTGAAGCTGTACAATGCGATGATCGTCTGCCTGTGCATCACCTATACCTTTGTGCAGGGCGGTCATGTGCGGGTGGATCTGCTCTATGCCAACG
Organism: Pseudotabrizicola alkalilacus; assembly: GCF_003443995.1. Taxonomy (GTDB): domain Bacteria; phylum Pseudomonadota; class Alphaproteobacteria; order Rhodobacterales; family Rhodobacteraceae; genus Pseudotabrizicola; species Pseudotabrizicola alkalilacus. The sequence continues at coordinate 21,506 of NZ_QWEY01000006.1, read as the reverse complement.
TGCGGTTCCGCACCCGGCGCGTGATTGATATGGCGGGGTGCCTGCTGTTCATGATGCCGGCAGCGGTACTGACCTGGCTCTATTCATGGTATTTCATGTGGCGATCACTGGTCACGCCGAAGGTGTCGGCGAGTGACAAGCTGGAGTCATTGCTGGCCAAGGCGCGGATTTTCAAATGGAATGTCGAGACCATCGCGTTTTCGCCCAATGGCTTTGACGCCTATTTCCTGTTCAAGCTGCTGATGATCGCGTTCTGCGCGCTGGTGTTCATTCATGCCTGGGCGTTTTTCTGGCGGTCGTATCTGGAGTTCGTCGAGGGGCCAGCCGCTGAGGGGCGCTATCTGGACCGGGATGCGCCGGGCGGCAGCACCCAAGACCTGCAATCACGATAAGGGGCGGATCTGAGTATGCTTTTTGGTCTGGACGGCGTTGAGGTCGGTCTGATTATCGTGTTTTTGTGCTTGTTTGGCGGGATCATTTCAGGGTTTCCGGTAGCCTTTGCCATCGGCGGAGCCGGGATCATCGGGTTTGGCCTTATCGCGGCGCTGGATTCGTCCGGGGTGCTGATCCATCAGGCGATAGACTCCGGGTCGGAGGCGTATCGCGCGCTGCTGGCGCAGGGGGTGGCGGCGATTGACATCACCACCTTTCGCTATCCCGATCTGCCGCGGGTGGAGGTGTCGCTGTTTCCCGGTGGCTGGGAAACCGCGATGGACCGCAACCTGTCGTTCATCGTCAACCGGATGAATGAGCGGGTCATTGCGGGGGCGTCGATTGAGACGCTGCTGGCGGTGCTGATGTTCGTGATGATGGGGATCGTGCTGGAGCGGTCCAAGATCGCCAATGATCTGCTGACCACGATGGCGCGGGTGTTTGGCCCGCTGCCGGGGGGGCTGGCGGTATCAGTCGTGGTGGTGGGGGCGTTTCTGGCGGCATCGACCGGGATTGTCGGGGCGACGGTGGTGACGATGGGGCTTTTGAGCCTGCCCACCATGCTGCGCGCCGGGTACAGCCCGCAGCTGGCGACCGGGGTGATCGCGGCCAGTGGCACGCTGGGGCAGATCATTCCGCCGTCGATTGTGATTGTGCTTTTGGGCACGATGGCCGGGGATCTCTATGCCTCGGGTCAGGAAGTGCGGGCGCAGGCGGCGGGCTGTTCGGATGCGCTGACCTATCTGGGCCGCGCGGCGGTGGTGTCGGTGGGCACGCTGTTTCAGGCGGCGATTTTGCCGGGGCTGATGCTGGCGTTTCTGTATGCCGCCTATGCCTTTGGCTTTGCGCTGGCCAATCCGTCAAAGGCTCCGGCGATCCAGCTGACCCAAGGGTCGGGGCAGATTGTCACCCGGCGCGAGGCGACGACCTGGTTTCTGATCGTGCCGGTGGCGCTGATCGGCGGGTTTCTGATGCTTTCCCAGGTCAACCTGATTGGCTCTCAGGACATGACGGTGGACAGTTTCAGCGCGGGTGGACAGGGCGCGTCGCTGCGCACCAATGTCTCTGAGCAGTGCAAGGCCAGCATGATCGCCTTGCACGGTCAGGCCGCCTGGGATGCAGCGGTGGCCGAACAGGCAGCGATTGCCGAGGCCGGAGGGGCTGCACAGGCGCGGGCGCTGACACCGGAGGAGCGTGCTGCGGCACGGGTCGCCCGCGAGGACAGCCGGGCGCCCGTCGGGTCGGGCGTGGCGGTGCTGCTGCTGCTGGCGGCGCTGACCCTGACCACGGCGCGGGGGCTGGCCCCGATGGCGGATCATCGGCCGGTCTGGATCGGGCTGGCCGGGGTGGCGCTGGGGTTGGCGGTGGATGCGCTGATGATCGGGCCGCTGATGTCGCCGGGGATCAGCCTGCTGTGGCTGGCGGTGCCGTTCGGGCTGGTGATTTATGCGGTGTGGGCGGCGATGCCGATGTTGACGCAGAGCGACATTGTGCGGGTGGTGTTCCCGCCGCTGGTGCTGGTGGTGGCGGTGCTGGGGTCTATCCTTGGCGGCATCACCAACCCCACCCCGGCTGCGGCGCTGGGGGCGGGTGGCGCGCTGTTGCTGGCGGCCTATCGGCGGCTGAAAGACAGTGGGCGAAGCCCCAAGATCATCATCGGTGCGTCGTTTGCGCTGGTGATCATGCTGCTGGTCGGCGTGAACTTTGACCTGCGGCTGGGCCTGGGCACCACGACGACGGAACAGATCGTCGCGTTCTGGGTGGCGATGGCGGCCTATAGCTTTACCATGTTCGGCATCCTGTATGCCTGCTGGGTGTTGTGGCGCGGGGCGGTGCTGACCTCGGTGGTGCGCGAGACGGCCAAGATCACCAGCATGGTGTTCGCCATTCTGATCGGCAGCCAGATCCTGAATCTGGTGCTGATCAGCTTTGGCGGCGAGCATTACATCCAGAGCTTTCTGCGCAGTTTCGACAATGAGCTGACGGCGTTTCTGATCGTGATGCTGGTGCTGTTCATCCTGGGCTTTGTGCTGGATTTTCTGGAGATCATTTACATCGTGGTGCCGATTGTCGGGCCGGTGATTTATGGCGGCACGTTTGACCCGAGTTGGGTCACGATCATGATTACGGTCAATCTGCAGACCAGTTTTCTGACACCGCCGTTTGGCTTTGCGCTGTTTTATCTGCGCGGCGTGGCCCCGAAGGAGGTGACGACGCGGCAGATCTATACCGGGGTGATCCCGTTTGTGCTGATCCAGATGGGTGCATTGTTGCTGCTGTATTTCGCGCCATGGATTGTGACCATCGTGCCCAATCTGCTGGGCTGATCTCGGTTTTCCTGTGGGCGGCGAGGCTTTGCCGCCCGGCGATTGACCCCTCTGCCAAAGCGCTTTGGATAGTGCTATCCAGCCCGCGTTAGCGCAAGCAAGGGAGAGATTCGCGATGGCGATCCGGGTGACGGTCTGGGGTGAGAATGTTCACGAGCGAGAGAACAAGGTCGTGGCCGGGATTTATCCCAATGGCATGCATACGGCGATTGCCGATGCCCTGAACGGCGATGCCGGGATTGCGGCCTCGACCGTCACGTTGCAGGACCCGGAGCATGGGCTGACGGCGCAGAAGCTGGCCGAGACCGATGTGCTGATCTGGTGGGGCCACGCGGCGCACGGGGATGTGGCCGATGAGGTCGTGGAGCGGGTGTGCAATGCGGTGTGGTCCGGCATGGGGGCGATTTTCCTGCACTCGGCGCATTTTGCCAAGCCGTTCAAGCGGCTGATGGGCGCGCCCTGCAACCTGACCTGGCGCGAGGCGGGCGAGCGGGAGCGGATCTGGCTGACCAGCCGCAACCACCCGATTGCCGCGGGGCTGCCGGATCATTTCGAGCTTGAGAATGAGGAAATGTATGGCGAGCCCTTTGGCGTGCCCGAACCGATGGAGACGGTGTTCGTGTCGTGGTTTCAGGGCGGCGAGGTGTTCCGCTCTGGCCTGACCTACAAGCGCGGAGCGGGGTCGGTGTTTTACTTCCGTCCGGGGCATGAGACCTATCCGACCTATCATAACGCGCATGTGCAGCGGGTGATCCTGAATGCGGTGAAATGGGCGCATAACCCGGCGACGCGACTGGCGGAAGCGTCAGCGGCGCCCAATGTGCCGGTGGATCAAGCACTTGAGCCGATTGAAGAGCGCGGCCCCCGGCTGCACCATGATGGTGAGGAGGGGTTCCGGTGACGGTGCGGCTGCTGATCCTTGGCACTGGCGGCATGGCGAACAACCATGCCGAAGGATTTGCCAGAATTGACGGGGTGGAGCTGGTGGCGGGGGTGGATACCCGGCCTGCGCAGCTGGCCGCGTTTTGCGACAAGCACAGCATTGCCCATCGCTTTGCCTCGGTTGCCGAGGCGATTGCCTGGGGGCAGTTTGACGCGGTGACCAATGTGACCCCGGATGCGGCGCATTTCGCCACCACCACGCCGATGTTGGCGGCTGGCAAGCATGTGCTGTGCGAAAAGCCGCTGGCGACCAATGCGGCGGATGCCGAAGCGATGGTGATCGCGGCGCAGACGGCGGGCGTGGTCAACATGGTCAACCTGACCTATCGCAACGGGGCCGCCTTGCAAAAGGCGGCGGCGATGGTGGCAGAGGGGGCGATCGGCAAGATCCGGCATTTCGAGGCATCCTATCTGCAAAGCTGGCTGACCCAGCCCGCCTGGGGCGAATGGCGCGACGAGCCGCAATGGCTGTGGCGGCTGTCGTCGGCCCATGGCTCCAAAGGGGTTCTGGGCGATGTGGGGATTCACATTCTGGACTTTGCCAGCTTTATTGCCGGGGAGCCGGCGGTGGATGTCTCGGCGCGGCTGGCGACCTTTGACAAGGTGCCGGAGGGCCGGATTGGCGAGTATACGCTGGATGCCAATGACTCGGCCACGATGCAGATCCGGCTGGAGGGTGGGGCTTTGGGCGTGGTGCATGCGACGCGCTTTGCCACCGGACACATGAACGATCTGCGGCTGCGGCTGTTTGGGGACACCGGCGGGCTGGAGGTGAGCTTTGAGAACAGCGTCAGCCGGTTGCGCGCCTGCACCGGCGCGGATCGCCTGACCGCCACCTGGCATGAGGTGGAGTGTCCGGAAACACCGTCGGTCTATGAGCGGTTCATCGCGGCGATCCGGGGGGAAGCTCCGGCGCTTCCCGATTTTGCCCGTGGTGCGGCGCTGCAGCGTTTGCTGGACCGGGCTGAGGAAAGTGCGCAACGCGGCGGTCTGGTGTTGCCGGTCTGATCATTTTCTGTCGACAAATATCCCGGGGGGTTGGGGGGGCTGGCCCCCCCACTTTCCGCCGGTCAGCCCGGATGACCGCCCCGGCGGTTGCACTGGCCATGGCCCGCGTGTATCAGGCGAAAAAGCCTTATCGAGCTTAGGAGACATCGTATGCGTCGTGTCGTTGTGACGGGTCTGGGGATGGTGACGCCGCTTGCCTGCGGGGTCGAGGAAACCTGGAGCCGGTTGATTGCCGGGCAGTCCGGGGCCGGGCCGATCACGCGGTTTGACGCGTCGAATGTGGTGACTCAATACGCCTGCGAGATTCCGCTGGGTGATGGCACGGATGGCACCTTCAACCCGGACGACTGGATGGAGCCGAAGGACCGCCGCAAGGTGGATGATTTCATCCTGTATGGCATGGCAGCGGCGACGCAGGCGGTGCGCGATTCCGGCTGGGTGCCTGAGACCGAAGAAGACAAGCAGCGCACCGGCGTGATGATCGGATCGGGCATCGGCGGGTTGTCGTCTATTGCGGAAACCGCCGTGCTGATCAAGGAAAAGGGGCCCAAGCGGGTATCGCCGTTCTTTATCCCCGGTGCGCTGATCAATCTGGTGTCGGGGCAGGTCTCGATCCGCTTTGGCTTCAAGGGGCCGAACCATGCGGTGGTGACGGCCTGTTCCACGGGCGCGCATGCGATTGGCGATGCGGCGCGGCTGATCATGCTGGATGATGCCGATGTGATGGTGGCGGGCGGGGCGGAGAGCCCGATTTCAGAGATCGGGATCGCCGGGTTCAACGCCTGCAAGGCGCTGTCAACCAAGCGCGCCGATGACCCGGCCAAGGCGAGCCGCCCCTATGACGCCGACCGTGACGGGTTTGTCATGGGCGAGGGCGCGGGTTGTGTGGTGCTGGAAGAATATGAGCATGCCAAGGCGCGCGGCGCAAAGATCTATGCCGAGGTGCTGGGATATGGCTTGTCGGGGGATGCCTATCACATCACCGCGCCATCCGAAGATGGCGATGGTGGCTATCGCAGCATGGCGGCGGCGTTAAAGCGCGCGGGGCTTACGCCTGCGGATGTGGATTACATCAACGCGCATGGCACCAGCACGATGGCGGATACCATCGAGCTGGGCGCGGTGGAGCGGCTGATGGGCGATGCGGCGGCGGGGGCGACGATGTCTTCGACCAAGTCGAGCATCGGGCATCTGCTGGGGGCTGCGGGGGCGGTGGAGGCGATTTTCTGCATCCTCGCCATCCGTGATCAGGTGGCCCCGCCGACGATCAATCTGGACAATCCGGCGGTCACGCCAAGGCTGGATCTGGCGCCGAATGTGGCGCGGCATCGCAAGATTGACGTGGCGCTGTCCAACTCGTTCGGCTTTGGCGGCACCAATGCCAGCCTTGTCATCGGCAAGGTGCGCTGAGGGATGTGGCGCTCGATCGCGTCGAATGCGCTGACGCTGTTCATTGTGCTGCTGGTGGTGGCCGCGGGGATTCTGGCCTGGGGGCGTGAGGAATATACTGGGCCGGGGCCGTTGACCGATGCGATCTGCTTCCGGGTCGAGCGCGGGGCGTCGCTGAGTTCGGTGAGCCGGGCGCTGGAGGCGCAGGGCGCGGTGTCTGATGCGCGGATTTTCCGGATTGGCGCGGATTACTCGGACAAGGCGCAGCTTTTGAAGTTTGGCAGCTATTTGATCCCTCCGGGGGCGTCGATGGTGGATGTGCTGGCATCGCTGACCGAGGGCGGGCAATCGACCTGTGGGCGTGAGGTGAATTTCCGGATCGGGGTGAACAGCGCCGATGTGATCTTGCGCGAGCTGGATGCTGCGACCAACCGCTATGTCGAGGTGGTGAAGTTTGACCCGGCGGTAGAGGCATTGCCGCAGGTCTATGTCGATGTGGTTGCGGAATCCGATCTGCGGTTCCGGGTGACCTTGGCCGAGGGTGTGACAAGCTGGCAGGTGGTAGAGGCGCTGAAACGCGCGGATTTCCTGAGCGGCGAGGTGGCGGCGGTGCCGCCGGAGGGGTCGCTTGCCCCCGACAGCTATGAGGTCGACAAGGGTGCAGACCGGGCGGCGCTGCTGGCGCGGATGACGGCGGCGCAGGAACAGATCCTGGCAGCACTTTGGGCGAGCCGGGCGGATGGGCTGCCTTACGCCTCGCCGGAGGAGGCGCTGATCATGGCATCCATCGTGGAAAAGGAAACCGGGGTTGCCGAAGAACGCCGGCAGGTGGCGAGCGTGTTCGTCAACCGGCTGGAGCGCGGGATGCGGTTGCAGACTGACCCGACGGTGATTTACGGCGTCACCATGGGGCAGGGCGTGCTGGGGCGCGGTATCCGGCAGAGTGAATTGCGGCGCGCGACGCCATACAACACCTATGTCATCGACGGCATGCCGCCGACGCCGATTGCCAATCCGGGGCGGTTGAGCATCGAGGCGGCGTTGAACCCGGACAGCACAGATTACATCTTCTTTGTGGCGGATGGCACTGGTGGCCATGCCTTTGCGGTGACGCTGGAAGAGCATAACGCGAATGTGGCACGCTGGCGCGAGATTGAACGCACCCGGGGACAAGACGGCCAGACCGGGGTGCAGGGGGAATAGCTCCCGCTGCGCTCCGGTTAACAAAAGATAAACGCTGCGAGCGGTAAGCCGCTGTTATCGCTCGATTTTCATCTTGACTTGCCGCGCGGTCCGATGTATCACTTGTGACATGCTAGAAGAAGTGTCGAGAGCGGCGGGGTGATGCCCCTGTCCGCTCTTTTTCATTTCTACTCGTCCGGAGGGATAGCGAGGCGGGTGGCAGCACAGCATGACAATCAACTTCACTGCAACGGAAGCGGACAAGACCGAAACGCCTGAAGACCTGTTGCGGGTTGCCGAGCAGCAGATGGGGCGCGCGGTCGTCAGGCTGCATCATGTGATTGAAGAGGTGGAGGCCGGGAAGTTCGATCAGTTGACCGAGGCAAAACGTGTCGCGGACAATCTGACCAGCTTTGTCCGGCTGTTTATGGATGAGAGGAACAAAGTTGACAAACTCCGCAAAACGCTTGCCGGGGCTGTCGGAACCGGCGAGCTCGACTTTGCAGCCGCGCGCGATGAGATCGGGCGGCGTCTGGCTCTCCTCCGCGACGCCGGAGGTGATTGACGACTTTCTGAACGGGCTGTCGGATGCGGCATTGCTGGCATTGCCGTGGATGTTTGAATTCTGGGCGCTGCCACATCAGCTGCCCCCCGAGGGCGCCTGGAAAAGCTGGGTCATCATGGGGGGGCGCGGTGCGGGCAAGACGCGGGCCGGGGCCGAGTGGGTGCGTGCGCAGGTGGAAGGTGCGCGCCCGTCGGACCCCGGCCGGGCAAGCCGGGTGGCGCTGGTGGCCGAAACGCTGGATCAGGCGCGCGAGGTGATGGTGTTTGGCGAGAGCGGGATTCTGGCCTGCTCTCCGCCCGACCGGCGGCCGCAGTGGAACGGCACGCGGCGGATGCTGACCTGGCCCAATGGGGCCACGGCGCAGTGCTTTTCGGCGCATGACCCGGATACGCTGCATGGACCGCAGTTCGATGCGGCCTGGGTGGACGAGCTGGCGAAGTGGAAAAAGGCGCAGGAGACCTGGGACCAGTTGCAGTTTGCGCTGCGGCTGGGGGCCAATCCGCAGCAGGTGGTGACCACAACGCCGCAGAACATTCCGGTGCTGAAGGCCATTCTGAAAAACCCCTCGACCGTGATGACCCACGCGCCGACCGATGCCAACCGGGCCTATCTGGCGAAATCGTTCCTGGAAGAGGTGCAGACCCGCTATGGCGGGCAGTGGCTGGGGCGGCAGGAGCTGGAGGGCGAGCTGATCGAGGATATCGACGGCGCGCTTTGGACCACGGATATGCTGGAGGCCGCACGGGGGCCGTCGCCTGATCGGCTGAGCCGGATCGTGGTGGCGGTCGATCCGCCGGTGACGGCCAAGGCCACATCGGATGAATGCGGAATCGTGGTGGTGGGGGTGATGACCGAGGGCAACCCGCGCGACTGGCGGGCGGTGGTGCTGGAAGATGCCAGCATCAGCGGCACCCCCACCGACTGGGCGCGGGCGTCGGTGGCCGCCTATGAGCGGCACGGGGCTGACCGGATGGTGGCCGAGGTCAACCAGGGCGGTGACATGGTGGAAGCAATGATCCGCCAGCAAGGGGCGCTGGTGGCCTATCGCGGGGTGTCGGCGTCGAAGGGCAAGAGTTCCCGCGCCGAGCCGGTGGCGGCTTTGTATGAGCAGGGCCGGGTGGTGCATTGTGGCAGGCTGCGCAAGCTGGAGGACCAGATGTGCCTGATGACCCGGAGCGGGTTCAAGGGGGTCGGCAGCCCGGACCGGGTGGATGCCTTGGTCTGGGCCCTGCACGAGGCGATGATCGAACCGGCAAAGGCCTATGGCGGCGATCCGCGGATGCAGGTGCTGTAGCAGCGCCATCGGGCGCGTCGGGGTGATCCCGAACAACGGAGATCGGAAAACATGGTGTTCAACTTTCTGCGGCGGGGCGAGGTTTCGCCCACGCCCTCTGCCGTCATGGAAACCAAGGCGAGTGCCACCGGGCGGGTCGCGGCCTGGGGATCGTCGGGCCGGGTGAAGTGGAGCCCGCGCGATGCGGCCTCGCTGACCCGGACCGGGTTCCTGGCCAATCCGGTGGGCTTTCGTGCGGTCAAGCTGGTGGCCGAGGCGGCGGCGGCGCTGCCGCTGGTGTGTCAGGATGCCGAGCGGCGGTTTGACAGCCACCCGGTGCTGGGGGTGATCAACCGCCCGAACGGCGCTCAGGGGCGGGCGGAGTTTCTGGAGGCGGTTTACGGGCATTTTCTGCTGAGCGGGAATGCCTATCTGGAGGCGGTGCCGGGGGCATCGGCGCTGCCGGGGGAGCTGCATGTGCTGCGCTCTGACCGGATGTCACTGGTGCCGGGGCCGGATGGCTGGCCGGTGGCCTATGACTACACGGTGGGCGGGCGGACGCATCGGTTTGACATGCGCGGGGCGGTGAAGCCGATTTGCCATCTGAAGGCGTTTCATCCGCAGGATGACCACTATGGCCTGTCGCCGATGCAGGCGGCGGCGGTGGCGGTGGATGTGCACAATGCGGCCAGCTTCTGGTCGAAAGCGCTGCTGGACAATGCGGCGCGGCCTTCGGGGGCGATTGTCTACAAGGGCGTCGATGGGCAGGGATCTTTGTCGAACGACCAGTATGACCGGCTGGTGGGCGAGATCGAGGCAAACCATCAGGGCGCGCGCAATGCCGGGCGGCCGATGCTGCTGGAGGGCGGGCTCGACTGGAAACCGATGGGGTTTTCGCCCTCTGACATGGAGTTTCAGAAGACCAAAGAGGCGGCGGCGCGGGAAATCTCTGTCGCCTTTGGCATTCCGCCGATGCTGCTGGGGATCCCTGGCGACGCCACTTACGCCAATTATCAGGAGGCCAACCGGGCGTTTTACCGGCTGACCGTGCTGCCGCTGGCGGCGAAGGTGATGGCCGATGTCAGCCATTGGCTGGCCGGATTTTCGGGGGAAGAGGTCGAGCTGCGGGTCGATCTGGACCAGATCCCGGCGCTGGCGGCGGAGCGCGATCAGCAATGGGCGCGGGTTGGGGCGGCAGACTTTCTGACCGTCGCCGAAAAGCGGCGCTTGCTGGGGCTGCCTGCGGTATCTGACGAGGCATGACGATCCGCAAGCCCGGAGGGTCGCGGTTCCTGTACGACAGTTTCGATGCGGCGGCGGCGCGGATCGAGGCGAATGAGCGCGTGGCCGAAGAGCGTTGGGCGGCGCTGGACTACAGGCTTGGCCAGATCGACGCGGTGCTGGAGCGGTTGGAAAAGCGCATCTGGTTGGGCGTTTACGGGGTTGCGGCCTTTCTGCTGGCGCAGGGGGCCGAAGCCATTCTTCAGGCGGCGATGAGGTGAAGGGATGAACGATTATGGCGCGCCGGAGCGGAAGTATCTGCGGCCGGAGCAAGGGTTGACGGTGACCGATGGCCGTGTGGTCGAAGGCTATGCCAGCCTGTTCGGTGTGACGGATCACGGTGGCGATGTGGTGGTGGCCGGGGCTTACGGTGCCAGCCTGAAGCGGTTGGCGGGCAAGGGCGCCAAGGTCAAGATGCTGTGGCAGCATGATCCGGCACAGCCGATTGGCGTGTGGGATGAGGTGCGGGAGGATACGCAAGGCCTGTGGGTCAAGGGCCGCATCCTGACGGAAGTGGACCGGGGCCGTGAGGCGGCGGCCCTGCTGGCGGCGGGGGCGATTGACGGCTTGTCAATCGGCTACCGCACGCTGAAAGCAGAACGCAATGGCAAGGGCCAGCGGCTTTTGTCGGAGCTGGAGCTTTGGGAGGTGTCACTGGTCACCTTTCCGATGCTTTCCGAAGCGCGGGTGCAGGCAAAGTCGGATGACGGCTGGCATTGGCGTGAACTGGCGCAGGTCTTTGACGACGCGCGCCGACAACTGGCCGAGCGGTAACGCCCCGGCTTTCGTTCAAACATCAGGAGTGACGATGACCGAGAGAAAGGCTCGGGCCGGGGAAGACATGCCCACGGCCCTGCATCCGGGTGCGGAGGTCAAATCCGCAATGGCCGGATTCATGAATGAAATCAGAGTGTTTCAGACCGAAGTGAAACAATCGCTGCAACATCAGGAAGAGCGACTGACCATGTTGAACCAAAAGACGATGAGCTATGGCCGTCCGGCCCTGTCCGCCGCCGCTGACCTGGATGCCCCGCATCAGAAGGCGTTTGACGCCTATCTGCGCTCGGGTGACGATGACGGGCTGCGGGGGCTGGTGCTGGAAGGCAAGGCGCTGAACACCGCCGTGGCCGCAGAGGGCGGCTATCTGGTGGACCCGCAAACGGCGGATACAATCCGCTCGCTGTTGGTTTCGACCTCGTCACTGCGGTCGGTCGCCAATGTGGTGCAGGTGGATGCGGTGTCGTTCGATGTGCTGATCGACCGGACCGAAGTCGGTTCAGGATGGGCTACAGAGGCGGCGGCGCAGGCCGAAACCGCAACCCCGGCGATTGAGCGGATCTCGATCAAGCTGCATGAGCTGTCAGCGATGCCAAAGGCCAGCCAGCGGCTGCTGGACGACAGCGCCTTTGATGTCGAGGGCTGGCTGGCGGGCAAGATCGCGACGCGGTTCATCCGGGCCGAGGCGGCGGCCTTTGTCAACGGGGACGGAATCGACAAGCCGCGCGGGATTCTGCTGCCGCCAAAGGTTGCGAATGCGTCCTGGACCTGGGGCAGTCTGGGCTATGTGCCGACAGAGGCTGCGGCCGATTTTGCCGCGGCCAATTCGGCGGATTGCATCGTCAATCTGGTCTATGCGCTGGGGGCCGATTACCGCGCCAATGGCACCTTTGTGATGAACTCCAAAACCGCCGGTGCCGTGCGCAAGATGAAGGATGCCGATGGCCGGTTCATGTGGTCGGACGGGTTGCAGGCCGGTGAGCCGCCACGCCTGATGGGCTATGCGGTGCTGATCTGCGAGGATATGCCGGATGTGGCGGCCAATGCCTATCCGATTGCCTTTGGCGATTTTGCCTCGGGTTACACCATCGCCGAGCGGCCTGATCTGCGCATTCTGCGTGATCCGTTCAGTGCCAAACCGCATGTGCTGTTCTATGCCAACAAGCGTGTGGGCGGCGACATCACCGACTTTGCGGCGATCAAGCTGTTGAAAGTGGCGGTGTCGTAACACGAAGGTCGCGGCCAGCCCAGGCTTTCGGGCTGGCCTGATTTCGGGCGCGCGCAGGAAAATCCATGCCGTCTAGCTGCTCCCCCCTCCGACCGAGCGGTGTGGGGCGCGCGCCCGATCTTTGCAGGATGGCGGGGCAATCGGAGAGAGATGATGATGCTGACCGAGCAGACCGTGGTGCCGCCAGAGGCATTGCCGGTGCAGGCGATGAAGGATCATCTGCGTCTGGGCACCGGCTTTGCCGATGACGGATTGCAGGATGGGTTGGTGGTGGCCCATCTGCGGGCCGCGATTGCGGCGATTGAAGGCCGTACCGGTAAAGCCTTGCTGGCACGGCGGTTCCTGCTGCGTCTGAACCGCTGGCGCGAAGATCGGGGCGCGCAAGCGCTGCCGATGGCCCCGGTGTCGGCGCTGGTATCGGTGACGGTCCGTGATGCGAATGGGGAGGGTGTGCTGGTGGCGAGTGATCGCTATCGGCTTGAACCCGATATGGCGCGCCCGCGGTTGCGGGGGGCGGGGCGGAGTTTGCCGGGCATTCCGGAGGATGGCACGGTCGAGATTGTGTTTGACGCGGGCTTTGGCACCGGCTGGGACGCGGTGCCGGCGGATTTGGCGCAGGCGGTGCTGTTGTTGGCAGCGGAGTTTTACGAGGTGCGCCATTCTGGCGCACAGGGTGGTCCGGCCTTGCCGTTGGCGGTTCAGGCGCTGATCGAGCGCTGGCGGACCGTACGGGTATTGGGTGGAGGCAGCGCATGAACCCGGTGCATCTGAACCGTCTTTTGACCTTGGAGCAACCGGTTTCCACCCCTGATAGCGCGGGGGGCTTTTCAACGGTCTGGCAGGGGATTGGAACTCTGTGGGCCGAGATCACGCCCGGAACGGGGCGGGGTACGAGCGGGGAAGAGGTCTCGATGGCAAGTGTTCCGTACCGGATCACTCTGCGGGGGGCGGCTTCTGGTTCGCCCCGCAGACCGCTGCCGGGACAACGTCTGACGGACGGGGGCCGGGTGTTTCAGGTGCTGGCCGTGACTGAGCGGGATGCGGCGGGGCAGTACCTGACCTGCTTTGCACGCGAGGAGACACCGGCATGAGCTATGGCGCAGCAGCTGCCCCGCAGGCAGCGGTCTATGGGGTGTTGTCCGGTGATCCGGCGCTGGCCGGTGTTCTGGTCGTGGATGCGATGCCCCCGCTGGGCGCGGTGGGAACCTTTGTTCTGATTGGTCCGGAAGAGGTGCTGGACCAGTCGGACAAAAGCGGGGACGGCGCGGAGCACCGGGTCGTGGTCAGCGTGATCAGTGATGCCAGCGGATTTCTGACCGCCAAGACTCTGGCGGGCGCGGTGTCGGACAGTCTGGTGGGGGCAACTCCGCCGCTGAGTATCGGCCGTATTGTCGGCGTTCGCTTTCTGAAAGCGGTGGCCCGGCGGCTGGCGGAGGGCGAGGTGCGACGGATCGACCTGACCTTCCGTGTACGGATTGAACTTTAAATATCTGAAATTGCTGGAGAGTAAGTATGGCTGTGCAAAGCGGAAAAGATCTGTTGCTGAAGCTGGATCTGACGGGGGACGGCACCTTTGAAACCGTGGCGGGCCTGCGGGCGACCCGGATCAGTTTCAATGCCGAAACGGTGGATGTGACCAGTCTGGAAAGTGCGGGCGGCTGGCGCGAGTTGCTGGGCGGCGCGGGCGTGAAGTCGGCCTCGATTTCGGGGTCGGGCGTGTTTCGCGATGCCAATACCGATGAGCGGGCACGTCAGATTTTCTTTGATGGCGAGGTGCCGGACTTTCAGGTGATCATTCCTGATTTCGGGGTTGTCGAGGGGGCATTCATGATCACCTCGATCGACTATGCCGGCAGCCATAATGGCGAGGCGACCTATGAGATGTCGCTGGCCTCGGCGGGTGCTCTCAGCTTTGTGGCGCTGTGATGGCGAACCCTTGGGCGGGGGAGGTGGCGGTGGTGCTGGATGGCCGCCGCCATGTCGCCAGGCTGACGCTGGGAGCGTTGGCCGAGCTGGAGGACGCGTTGGCGACGGGATCGCTGATTGATCTGGTGCAGCGGTTCGAGGCCGGGCGGTTTTCCACGCGCGATGTTCTGGCACTGCTGGTGGCGGGGCTGCGTGGCGGTGGGTGGCAGGGCACGGCGGCAGATCTGCGCAGCGTCGAGATCGGTGGCGGCCCGATGGAGGCCGCCCGCGTTGCGGCAGAGCTGCTGGCGCGGGCTTTTACCCTGCCGGGGGAGACATGAGCAGCATCGACTGGCCGGGCCTGATCCGGGTCGGCCTGCATCAGCTTGGGCTGGAGCCGGGCGTGTTCTGGTGCCTGACCCCGGTGGAGCTGAGGATCATGCTGGGGGCGGACGTGGCACACCCGCCCCTGACACGGGCGCGACTGGCAGAGCTGGCCGCAGCCTTTCCTGATACAGCGAAGGATATGGAACATGGCGCAGATCGAAGAACTGCAGGAGCAGGTGGCGGCGCTTGAAGCAACGCTGGGGGCCTCGTCGGCGATGGTCAGCGCGTTCGAAGGCGAACTGGCGAAGATGCAGACGACCATGCTGTTTACCGGGCGCGAGGTGAACAGCCTCTCCAATGGCATTGGCGGTGGCCTGCGGCGGGCGTTTGACGGGTTGATCTTTGACGGGATGAAGCTGTCGGACGCGCTGCGGATGGTGGCGCAGTCGATGATCAACGGTGTGTACAACGCTGCGATGCGGCCGGTGCAGGGGGCCATGGGCGGGCTGGTGGCGCAGGGCGTCAGCGCGGTCATGGGGAGCATGATGCCGTTCAGGGACGGCGGTGCGTTTGCCCAAGGCCGTGTCATGCCCTTTGCCAAAGGCGGTGTGGTGTCCAGCCCGACCAGCTTTCCGATGCGGGGCGGGCGTGGTCTGATGGGCGAGGCGGGGCCAGAAGCGATTATGCCACTGGCGCGCGGGGCAGACGGGCGGCTTGGGGTTCAGGCGGCTGGCGGTGGCCGCCCGGTGACCGTGGTGATGAACATTCAGACCCCTGATGTGCAGGGATTCCAGCGCAGCCAAAGCCAGATTGCGGCGCAGGCGTCGCGGGCTTTGGCACGCGGTCAGCGGAACAGGTGAGGACATAGAATGGCGTTTCATGAGATCAGATTTCCGGCCAACCTGAGTTTCGGGTCGATCGGCGGGCCGGAACGGCGGACGGATGTGGTGATGCTGGCCAGTGGCTATGAGGAGCGCAATACGCCGTGGGCCCATTCGCGCCGCCGCTATGAGGCGGGGGCCGGTCTGCGGACGTTGGACGATATCGACGCGCTGATCGCGTTCTTCGAGGCGCGCCGGGGCCGGATGCACGGCTTTCGCTGGAAGGATTGGGCGGATTACAAGTCATGCCTGCCATCGCACAAGCCGACCGCCATTGATCAGGTGATTGGCACGGGAGACGGGGTGCAAACCGTCTTTGCCCTGACAAAAACCTATCGGTCCGGGACCGAGACCTATACCCGGCGCATCACCAAACCTGTCGCGGGAACAATTCTGGTCGCAGTTGCGCGCGACCCAAAGGTGGAGGGGCTGGAGTTTTCGCTGGATGCAGAGCGGGGGGAGATCACCTTTGCCGTGCCACCCGATTTGGGTGTTACTGTCTATGCGGGCTTTGAATTTGATGTGCCGGTCCGGTTTGACACCGACATGATCATGACGTCGATTGCCTCGTTTCAGGCGGGCGAGGTGCCGGATGTGCCGGTTGTGGAGGTGCGCATATAATGCAGCACGCTTTGGAGAACCATCTGAAGACCGGCTCGACCACGGTATGCTGGGCATGGCTTGTACGCCGCCGGGACGGTGAGACGCTAGGCTTTACCGACCATGACTGCGATCTGACTTTTGACGGCGTGCTCTTCGCTGCGCGCAGCGGGTTGACGGCGGGAGTTCTGGAAAAAACAAACGGTATGGCGGTCGACAATACCGAAGTCCTGGGCGCGCTGTCTGACGCCTCGGTTCGGGAGGAGGATATCTTGGCAGGGCGCTACGATGGCGCAGAAATGGTGACCTATCTGGTGAACTGGGTCAATGTAAACGAACGCTCGGTTCTGTTTCGCGGGACCTTTGGTGAAATGACTCGCAGTCAGGGATCGTTTCGTGTCGAGCTGCGTGGGCTGACCGAAGCGCTGAATGTGCGGCATGGTCGGGTGTATCACGCGGAATGCGGGGCGGTCCTTGGCGATGCTCAGTGCAAGGTTGATCTGACCGCGCCCGCCATGTCTGTCATCGTCCCGGCTCAGGCGGTGTTGGAGGGCAGGGTGATCCATGTTCCTGCGCTTGCAGAATATTCTGAGGGTTGGTTTGCGGATGGTCAGTTGCTGATTCACACGGGCATCGGCAAAGGACAATCGGGCCGGATCAAATCTGACACGACGGTTGGACAGATCCGGATTGTTGAGATGTGGCAGAGCTTTGGCGTGCGGCCACAAGCGGGTGATCAGATGCGCCTTGTTGCCGGTTGCGACCGGCGCGCCTCAACCTGTCGGCAAAAATTTGACAATTTCTTAAATTTCAGAGGCTTCCCACACATTCCGGGTGAAGACTGGATGCGGTCAAATCCAAGCAAAAGCGGGCGGAGGTGACCAAATGCAAAGCGAATCCGTATTTGTCGAGACCGCTGGGCTTAGACTGCAAGACAGAATCGTGCAGGAAGCACGCACCTGGTTGGGAACACCTTACCGCCACCAGGCCACAACCCGCGGCGCCGGGACCGACTGTCTGGGGCTGATCCGGGGGGTCTGGCGGGCCGTGATCGGGCCGGAACCGTTGACGCCACCCGCATATTCGATGGACTGGTCAGAGCCATCGGGCGAAGAAATTCTGATGCAGGCGGCAGGGCAGTGCCTATTGCGAAAACCTGACCTCACTCTGGGTGCCGGAGATGTCCTTTTGTTCCGCATGCGGGACGGTTGTGTGGCAAAGCACCTTGGCATCGTTTCTACACTGGAGCCGACCCCCAGATTTATCCATGCCTATACCGGCTATGGGGTGGTCGAAAGCTCATTGTCTGGTCCGTGGGTGCGTCGCATCGCGGCCGTATACTGTTTTCCTGAAAAGGCGGAATGAATGGCGACGATCGTTTTTGCCGCAGCAGGCGCTGCATTGGGTGCGGGCTTTGGTGGGACTGTTCTGGGGTTGTCCGGTGCCGTAATGGGCAAGGCCCTTGGCGCCACGCTCGGGCGGGTTGTTGATCAACGGATCATGGGGATTGGTTCTGATGCTGTTGAAGTCGGCCGACTCGACCGGTTCCACGTCATGGGGTCCAGCGAGGGGGCGCCGATTCCGAAATTCTGGGGCAGGATGCGATTGCCAGGGCAAGTCATCTGGGCGTCCCCATTTCGGGAAACCAGCCGCAAGAGCGGTGGCAAAGGCATGCCCTCGCCGAAGACGGTGGAGTATACCTACTCTGTCAGTCTGGCCATCGCATTATGCGAAGGCGAAATTCTGGGGATCAGTCGGGTCTGGGCGGATGGCGATGAAATCTCGCCGAAGTCCTTGAATATTCGAGTGTACAAGGGAACGGAAGATCAGCTTCCTGATCCGCTGATCGAGGCACAACAGGGAAATTCTTTTGCCCCTGCCTATCGAGGCATTGCCTATGTCGTATTGGAAGAGCTTGAGCTTGCAGCCTACGGCAATCGTGTGCCGCAGTTCAGTTTTGAGGTCATGCGCAGAGCACAGGGTAAAGAGGCAGAAAAGATTCCTGATCTTCAGGAGTCTATCAGGGCGGTCGCGCTTATTCCAGGAACCGGCGAATACGCGCTCGCCACGCGGAAAGTGGTTGAGGAAGAGAGCTTTTCCTTTTTTCGGGTTTTGAATGTAAACGCACCAAGTGGAGAAACCGATCTTCAAACATCTTTGAATCAACTCAACCAGGAGCTGCCTAAGTGTCAGGCCGTCTCACTGGTTGTGTCGTGGTTTGGCAATGACCTGCGCTGTGGATATTGTGACATTCAGCCAAAAGTTGAGCGAAATATGGTTGTCGGAACTCAGTTTCCTTGGCGGTCAGGCGGTGTGACTAGGACCGAAGCGCTTGAAGTACCCCGTGTTGATGGCCGGCCGCTCTATGGAGGTACACCCGCTGACTCATCGGTGATTGATGCTATTGTTGCATTGCGGGCGCGCGGTCAATCCGTAATGTTCTATCCATTTATTCTGATGGAACAAATACAAGGCAATAACCTGCCTGATCCTTATTCCAATAACGCGTTCCAGCCTGCTCTCCCTTGGAGGGGGCGTATTACACTTTCTATCGCACCAGGGAGAGCACACAGCCCGGATAGAACCGAGTTAGCCGTGAGTGAAGTAACAAATTTCTTTGGTTGTGCGCAGATTGGTGACTTTTACGGTCAGGCTGGAGAGCTGTACTATACCGGTGAGCAAAAGTGGGGATATCGTCGGTTTATACTGCACAATGCATTTTTGTGCCAGCTTGCAGGAGGCGTTGAATCCTTTTGCATTGGATCGGGGATGCGTGGTCTAACGCAGATCCGTGGCCCAGAACATCGCTTTCCTACTGTTGAAGCTCTCATTAAATTAGCAGCCGATGTTCGCGTTATTCTGGGGCCAGAAGTCAAGCTGAGTTATGCAGCTGACTGGAGTGAATACTTTGGCTTTCATACAGAAGATAATGTTTACTTTCATCTGGATCCACTTTGGGCGAGCAACGACATAGACTTTATTGGTATCGACAATTACATGCCGATTTCAGACTGGAGAGAGGGCACACAGCATGCGGACGCGGCTTGGTGGTCCATTTACAATATTGATTATCTGAAATCAAATATATCTGGCGGGGAGGGGTTCGACTGGTATTATTCAGGGCCAGAGGGAGTTGAGTCGCAAAATCGCCTTCCGATCCATGATTTCGGATATGGAGAGGACTGGGTCTTTCGTTACAAAGATCTGACGTCATGGTGGTCTCAACCTCATCACAACCGGATAAATGGTGTCAGGTTGGGGCACCCAACGTCATGGATTCCCCGATCAAAACCGATGCGCTTCACAGAATATGGTTGCGCTGCGATTGATAAAGGAACCAATGAGCCGAACAAGTTTTTGGATGCAAGATCTTCTGAGTCATCGGTCCCACGCTCGTCGCTCGGAACCAGAGATGACTTTATTCAAATGCAATATTTCAGGGCTAGTCACATGTACTGGGCAGATCCGGACAATAATCCAAAGTCACATCTATATGCCGGATCTATGCTTGACCTTGATCATTGCTATGCCTGGGCTTGGGACGCAAGGCCGTATTCGGATTTTCCAAGAAACATTAATCTTTGGTCTGATGGGGAAAACTATTATCGGGGGCATTGGCTGAACGGACGCGCAACCTCTGTTCAATTGGATCGATTGATTTGTGAAGTTTGTGAAGATTCCAACTTGTTTGAATTTGATACAAGTCACCTATACGCATCGGTTCACGGATACTCTGTTTCAGAAAGTCAATCCGGAAGATCCAAGCTTCAATCTCTTGCCGTTTCTTATGCTTTTGATTGCATCGAAGACGAAGGCGTCTTGCGTTTTCAATCCCGAGATGTATCTGGTATTATTCAGGTAGAGGCATGTGACGTGGCATTAGGTGCAGATGGATTGTCGGGTCTGGAATATTTACGTCTGCCACAATCTGAAACTGCTTCGAGAGTTCGTTTTTCTCACCTCGCAGCAGATGGAAATTTTTCGCCAGTTGTCACGGAGATTGCTAATAATCAAATACCTTCCTCTTCTGTGCTGGAAGCCGAGTATCCACTTGTTTTACCTGTGGGTATTGCAAAGGCAATCTCAAGCAGATGGTTGGCGGAAGTCAACATTTCGGACGATCAGTTATCTTTCTATCTGCCGCTTTCCAGATGTGGAATTCAAGTTGGCTCAACCGTTCTGATGAACGAAATGAGTTACAGAGTTGATGGATTTGAGCTCGATAAAAAATTATCTGTTAAGGTAGTTCGTGTTGAGCCGACCTCCAATATTCATATTGGAGAAAGTATGGATTCACCTGAGTGGAATCCATACGTTTCATCAGGGCCGGTTTCAAATATCTGGATGGATTTACCTATTATTCGTTCAAATCAGATTCCACACGCTCCGTTTTTGGCTGTCTCATCAAACCCATGGTTGTCACCGGCGATAGTCTGGTCTTCAAACGAAAATTCTGGATACTCAGTTAACAGTGTTTTTGAGGCTGCTTCGCGCATTGGCCGAACGCAAAGTGAATTGTCTTTCTCCCCGGCAGGTATATTTGATCATGGGCCAGTTCTATTGGTGAGTATGCCGGTGGGGGAAATGGAGTCTGTCTCGCTGACCGGCTTGCTGTCAGGTCAAAATATGTTGGCTATTGGTGATGGTGATTCAGAAAACTGGGAAATTGTACAGTATATGCGTGCAGAACTTATTTCTCCAGGGCTTTTCGGAATATCTATGCGACTTAGGGGGCTTGCTGGGTTTGATGCAATTATGCCTGAAAAATGGCCAATTGGAAGATACGTTGTCATAATTGATGAGAGGGTAAAGCAGATATCTATTACCATTGAAAAATTGAATCATGAACAACACTACCAGATTGGCCCTTCTGACGAAGACATAGGATCAGATCTTGTTCAGCATAAGATTGCAACATTCAAGGGAACTGGATTGCGCCCGCTTTCAGTTGCGCATCTCACGTACCATGTTGAAAATCAAGATCATTTTTTTCGTTGGATTCGTCGAACAAGGTTGAATGGGGATTCTTGGGAGGGCTATGATGTTCCATTGAATGAGGAACTTGAGCTTTATAAGTTTGTTGTTAAGTCTGAAAACGGTGCCGTGTTGATGACCAGAACACTGAATGAGACAAATTTTTCCTATACACTTGATCATCGATTTTTGAATGGTGTGTCAGGTCGGTATTCTGTCGAGGTTTCTCAGATATCCTTGTTATACGGGAGTGGTTCCATAAAAACTTTAAATATAGACGTCTTAATTTAGGCTCTGGACCCATTAATTTTCTTGCGGGTCGGACAACTCACTGATTCACTTGCGGCACCACAGGGGGTGCTGCCATGAGCGAGATGATCCTGCTTTCCGAAGCCCAGATGGCGCGGATATCGCC
>NZ_QWEY01000059.1 GCF_003443995.1 Pseudotabrizicola alkalilacus | reverse complement strand
GGATCGTGCCCTGCACGATCATCAGATTGGCGATATTAGGCAGGATATGTTCGGCCGAGATGCGCGCCGCGCCCTTGCCGCTGACGCGGGCGGCGAGGATGAAATCGCGTTCCCACAACGGCAGCGCCGCACCACGTGTCAGGCGGGCGAAAACGGGAATGTTGAAGATGCCGATGGCGATGATGGCATTCACGGCAGAGGGACCGAACACGGCGGTGATCAGGATCGCGATCACCCAGGCGAAGATGGGGCGGTCGATAAAAAATCTAGGCATGGGAAATTCCTACGAGCCTCAGGCTGTGCTTGTCGTTCCGGCACGCGCCGGAGTCGGTCCGCTTTTCGTGCTTCAAGATCACGCTGTTCGATCCGTCACGACGAGCAGCGCTTGGGTCAGTGCTTGTCCGCCGGTGCAGCGGCCGCGGCCTGCGCGGGTGCGCCCGCTGCCGCCGGCGGCTGGAACGGAACCGCCTTCGCCGGCGCGCCGGGCTTCACCTTCATCACGCCGGAGACCACGATCTGGTCGCCGTCGGCGAGGCCGTCGGTAACGATCCACTCCCCGCTCTTGAGCGTGTCGGTGGAAACGCGCTTCTGCACGACCTTGCCGTCGCCGCCGACCACGAACACGAACGGACCCTGCGCGTCGCGCTGCACC
>NZ_QWEY01000058.1 GCF_003443995.1 Pseudotabrizicola alkalilacus | reverse complement strand
GATCGATGCTGCCTCTAATACAGGTGTGGATGATATAAGAGATATTCGGGACAAAGTAAAGTTTGCGCCGTCCTCTGTTACGTACAAAGTCTATATCATAGATGAAGTACATATGCTTTCAACTGGTGCGTTTAACGCTTTGTTAAAAACATTAGAAGAACCGCCAAGCCATGTTATTTTTATTCTGGCAACAACAGAGCCGCATAAGATTCCGGCAACGATCGTTTCCCGATGTCAGCGGTTTGATTTTAAACGGATTTCTTCACAGTCTATTATCGGTCGAATGAGACAGATCGTCGACGCTAACGGTACCGAAGTTGATGAAGAAGCCCTTCAACTGCTAGCCAGAGCAGCAGAAGGCGGAATGCGTGACGCATTAAGTCTCCTCGACCAAGCGATCTCCTACAGTGATGAAAAAGTAAGAGTTGAAGATGTTTTGTCGGTAACCGGCTCAGCCTCACAAAAACATCTTTCTGAGATGGCAGAAGCCTTTTTAGAAAAAGATGTTTCAAAAGCTCTTACATTATCGACAGAACTTTTACATGAAGGAAAAGATCCTGTTCGCTTTTTAGGAGACCTTATCTACTATTATAGAGATATGCTTCTATACAAAACGGCACCTCAATTAGAAGAGCAGTTAGAACGGGTCTCAACGG
>NZ_QWEY01000057.1 GCF_003443995.1 Pseudotabrizicola alkalilacus | reverse complement strand
ACTTTGAACGTACGATTGCCGTGTCCGGTGATACGAATGACTTCAAAGGATTGTTCTCAAGTTCTACGCTGGATTTAACGGATACGGCATTAGGTAGTAACTTAAACGAACGCAGCAAAAATATTAAAGCATTGATTTTGTTATTTGCAGACTTGAACATGGTCGCGTTACAAAAAGGCGATGTACTGGGTGATGCGTATGAGTATCTCATTGGTCAGTTTGCAATGGAGTCCGGGAAGAAAGCAGGGGAGTTCTATACCCCTCGACAAGTCAGTGAAGTTATGGCACAAATTGTAGCAAAAACGGCTGATATAAAATCAATCTATGACCCAACTGTCGGTTCTGGTTCGTTACTTTTAACGGTTAAAAAACATTTAGATGAAGATGTTCAAAAGGATTTAAGTTATTACGGACAGGAAAAGAATACAGCGACCTATAACTTAACTCGTATGAATTTATTGCTCCATGGTGTTCGTCCAGAAAAGATGACGATAAAGAATGGTGATACACTTTCTCAAGACTGGCCAGAAGATCCAGAGCGTCCAAATGAAGGCGTACAATTTGATGCGGTTGTTATGAACCCACCCTATTCTGCGAAGAACTGGAACAAAGCAGGTCTGAAAGTCAGTGATCCTCGTTTCGAAATCGCTGGTGCATTGCCACCAGACTCCAAGGGAGA
>NZ_QWEY01000056.1 GCF_003443995.1 Pseudotabrizicola alkalilacus | reverse complement strand
AAATCTTGGCGCCGCGCGCCTTGGCATGTTCCAGCTCTTCCAGAACCAGCACGCCTGCGCCGCCGGAGATGACGAAACCGTCGCGGTTCTTGTCATAGGCGCGCGATGCAACCGAAGGCCGGTCGTTGAACTTGGAGGACATGGCGCCCATGCCGTCGAAAAGCACGGAAAGCGTCCAGTCGAGATCTTCGCAGCCGCCGGCAAACATCATGTCCTGCTTGCCATACTGGATCATCTCGAAGGCATTGCCGACGCAGTGATTGGACGTCGCGCAGGCCGATGAAATGGAATAGTTGACGCCCTTGATCTTGAACCAGGTGGCAAGCGTTGCCGGTGCGGTCGAAGACATGGCTTTCGGCACGGCGAACGGGCCGACTTTCTTGGATGAGCCCGATTCGCGGGTTTTATCGGCAGCTTCGACGATGGTGCGGGTGGATGAGCCGCCGGAACCCATGATGATGCCGGTGCGCTCGTTGGAAATCTGGCTTTCATCAAGACCGGCATCGGCGATGGCCTGGTCCATGGCCACGTGATTCCATGCGGTTCCCCCGCCATGGAAGCGCATGGCGCGCCGGTCGACCAGCGTTGCCGGATCAAGCGTGGGAGCGCCGTGCACCTGACTGCGGAAACCGTATTTTGCATAGTCTTCCGCGAAGACAATACACGATTTCGCCGCCCGCAGGGAT
>NZ_QWEY01000055.1 GCF_003443995.1 Pseudotabrizicola alkalilacus | reverse complement strand
ACATCCTTTTACTCTTGTCGTAAGCAAAGAGAACAATAAATTTTATGTGAAACAGTTCAAACACACTTTAGGAGGATGATGGAAAATGCCGGATATTACAGGGTTAACTGATTATGTTTCAGGTCAGGTGGCGGCCGTTTTGTTCATCATTATGATTGTCATGATTGTCCGAGCGTTTATTTCTCAACGATGGGGCCAGTTTTTCTCCAGTTTTGTTTTTGCGGTTGTCTGCTATGTGATCGTAGCCAATCCTGGGGAGTTTGAAAGCATGGCTAATGCGATATGGGATCAAGTTAAAAGTGGTGGTTTAAATTGAGGACAGATGCCTACAGTTATCGGAAGTTTTTTAAATATCCCTTGAAAATCTGGAAGCTTGGAAAAGGCGAGAAATCCCTCGTCTTTTCCAAGGGGATTGAGATTCGGCAAATCATCGTGGCCGTCCTGATCTTCGGCTTTCTCTTTCTCTTTAGAGGCAGCATTAATCACATTTTACCGACCACGCTGCAGCTTGCGTTTTATGCGGTGTTGCCTTGGTTGATCGCGGGGGCAATTTGCAAAAGCCGATTGGATGGAAAGCGATTGGATCGTTTTTTCATCGGTTATTTCCGTTATCTATTTACTAAACGTTATTCCTACAGCAGCCAAAAGAGTGTGTACCAGCCACAAATGAAGAAAGCGCAGTCTTACGAGCGAT
>NZ_QWEY01000054.1 GCF_003443995.1 Pseudotabrizicola alkalilacus | reverse complement strand
TCAAATGATGAAATCTCATCTCTTGCTCAAACCTTTAACCGAATGCGCATCAATATCAATAATTTGTTTCAGGAGATACAGCAGAAGGCACAGCTTGAACATGAACTTCAGCAAAGCAAGCTTCTGTTGCAAGAGAGTCAGCTTAAGAATCTGCAAAGCCAGATCAACCCGCACTTTTTATTTAATACACTTAATACCCTATCGAAAAAGGCTTATTTAGAAGGATCAGAAGAAACGAGTGATCTACTTGTAAGTGTGGCTGGTCTTTTAAGATACAACTTAAAATGGTTAGACAAATCCGTTACGCTTCAAGATGAAGTGATGGTGATCCAGCAATATATGAACATTCAAAAAGCAAGGTTTACTGATCGGCTGACGTTGCACCTAGAAATCGATCAGTCCTGTTTAGAGGTTCAGATTCCTGGCTTAACTCTGCAACCGATTATTGAGAACGCCGTGATCTATGCGGTTGAGCCAAGAGAAGATGGCGGACAGATCTGGCTTCGAATTAAAGATGACGATAACATGGTGAGAATTGAAGTGGAAGACGACGGACCTGGAATACCTGAGAATATCAGGTTACAAATTTTAGACGGAGAACTTGTTGAGACAAACAGTGCTTCAACAGGTATTGGGTTTACGAATGTTGTGAAGCGACTTCGACTTTTTTATGGTCTTGAAAACGTGATGGATATTCAAAGT
>NZ_QWEY01000053.1 GCF_003443995.1 Pseudotabrizicola alkalilacus | reverse complement strand
GTCGAAGTTCATGTCGAATCATCGCGTGGGGGTAAACCCGTAGCTTAACGTAGATGCCACGGCCCTGGAGCACACCCTGTATTGAACAGTAGTGATTTGTTGCTTATGCCGGGCGGAGCGCGGCGAACCGCCATCGTGCGCCCAAAGAAAAACCCCCGGCGGGCCGGGGGTTCGGAAGGCGGAGAGCACCGCCGCCATCTGGCGGCGGGCAAAGCCTTAGTCTTCTTCGACGAAGGTCTCTTCGCGCTTCTTGCGGATCGCCGGCAGGGCCACCAGGATCACCAGGAACACCGCCACGGCCAGCAGCGAGGCCGACAGCGGACGCGTCACGACGGTGCTGAAGTCGCCGCGCGACAGCAGCAGGGCGCGACGGAAGTTCTCTTCCATCATGGGGCCGAGCACCAGGCCCAGCAGCAGCGGCGCGCCTTCGCACTTCAGCTGCGACCAGACATAGCCCACGATGCCAAACACGGCGGTCGTGAAGATTTCGAACGAGGTGTAGTTGAGCGAGTACACGCCGATGGTGCAGAACACCAGGATCGCCGGGAACAGGATGCGGTAGGGCACCTTGAGCAGCTTGACCCACAGGCCGATCAGCGGCAGGTTAAGCACCACCAGCATCAGGTTGCCGATCCACATCGAGGCGATCAGGCCCCAGAACAGCTCGGGGTGGCTCGTCATCACTTGCGGGCCGGGCTGGATGTTGTGGATCGTC
>NZ_QWEY01000052.1 GCF_003443995.1 Pseudotabrizicola alkalilacus | reverse complement strand
CCGACTTGCGCGCGAGCGTCTGCCTGTCTTCAGGCAGGGCGATGCGCGGAAAACCGTGCCAGCTCGTTTCGGTGGTTTCGAAGATCACTGCGCGATTGAAGCGCGGCGTGATGGTGATGACGCGATCGTCGGCGCTGCGCGGATCGCTGTGCAGCTGCAGCGATCCGCCCCAGTCGTCCTGCCACTCATGGTTGAGATAGACGATCAGATTGAGGCGCCGGTGCCAGCGGTTCACCGGATGGCGGTTGAAGTCGACGTGCGCGTCGAGGTCCTGACCCTGGCGGTTTTCGTGGGTGCCGCCGCCGAAGTACCACGGATCGTAGAGCAAGCTATCGATGCCGGTGATACGGCTGATCAGGTCGAGAAATTCGCGCGATTGCACGAGGTCGTCGAGCGCGGCGTAGGCGGCGCCGAGCCCGCGAATGCGCTCCACGGTCGATTTGTTGCCTAGCTCGCCCGCCTCGTTGCGCGCGTTGCCGCGCTCGAACGGCGGAAATTGGTCGAGCAACTGTGCGGCGTAATCGGGCGAAAAGAAATCGTCGATGACGATGTGGCGGAACGGCTCGCGCGGGGCGAAGCGTGCGGCGAGCACATCCGTCTTCGCCAACAGATTCGGATTGATCGGGCTCGACATGAACGAGGACGCGGAGGAGAGGCCGGCAATGATGACACAGGGCCGCCGGGCGATTTCAATCCCCGCGCAGTTTGGCTAGCGCGCGC
>NZ_QWEY01000051.1 GCF_003443995.1 Pseudotabrizicola alkalilacus | reverse complement strand
ACAATCTTTTTCTTGACGATTTCGACCTTTGGTTCCGACGGTGCGACAAAACCGCTTAGATCGTCATCTGAGGACGCTGACGCTTTCCCAACTGCTACTTCTTCTTCGACTTCCACTTCAATGTCTTCTTCAATTTCTTCCTGGATGCTGTGTTCCTTGAAAAAGTCATTCATGGAATCTACATTCGTCAATTTCGCAATCGTTTTGATATCCCTCGTAACCTGAGCTTCATCAATGAGCTTAACCACCAGCTGTAGATACCGTGAAGCAATATCCGTGTAGTAAGCACCGTCTCCTTCACTCGAAAAGCTGAAGAGGGACATGAGCTTATCGCGTGTTTCTGTCGGTGTACCATTTTTGATCGGATTGTAGGTCAAGTTATCCATTTCTGAAAACAGGTACACTTTACGGCCATATACTTCACATAACGCTTTAAATTCGAGCATGGATTTCCGCTCGCCCTTCCCATCTGCAAAGATGATGGGTTTATCCTGCTGCAGCGCCGCTTCCATTAAAGAAGCAATCAAGGTCGTCTTTCCGGTACCTGTCCCACCTGTAGACAGCATGTGATAATTGAGCTCTCTCGCTTCCAGTGCCACTCGTTCTTTAAAGTCGGTATAGCCCACAAAGATTTCCTGTGAAGGCTTTTTGCGGTAATGCTGCTGTTTATTATTTAAAAACTTCACCCGGTTCTTTCTGAAAGTTTTATACCGGTGTTCTGCCTTTTGCT
>NZ_QWEY01000050.1 GCF_003443995.1 Pseudotabrizicola alkalilacus | reverse complement strand
GTGAAAAAGCAGCAGGGAAAGCTGACCTTTTAGAAACGTTCCAAACACAAGGTGATGTAGTGGTTAACGCACATGATGCTGCAATCCTTCTAGGTGCGACACCGACAGATCGTCCAGAGGATGTGGAAATTTCACCACTTGACGGTACGGTATTCATCGCACACACGAACAACGACAAACACGGCAACATTCACGGCCACATCACACGCTTTTTTGAAAAAGACGAAGATCATGGTGCAGAGAGCTTTGAATTCGAGATCTTTGCAGCAGGAGGTCGTCAAAGCGGATTCAGTGCACCTGACAATCTAACGTTTGATTCAAATGCAAACCTTTGGACTGTGACAGACATTTCATCGAGCAAGCTGAATTCTGGTGCGTGGACAAGCTTTGGTAACAACGGCATGTTCATGATTCCGACGATCGGCCGTGACAAAGGAGAGGCGTTCCAGTTTGCATCTGCTCCAAAAGAAGCGGAGTTAACAGGACCATCTTTCACACCGAACGAAAAAACATTGTTCCTAAGTGTTCAGCACCCTGGTGAAGAAACGAAAGATAAAGCAAATCCAACAAGCACATGGCCGCAAGTACGAGGTGGTAACACACCGCGTCCATCTGTTGTAGCCATTACTGGTTTCAAGTTTTAATTCTTTGAGACAAGAAGGTAACAAATGATCACCAAAATTTGAGGAGGCGATCTACATGGGTTTCACAAACATCGGAGTACCAGGATT
>NZ_QWEY01000005.1 GCF_003443995.1 Pseudotabrizicola alkalilacus | reverse complement strand
CCGAGGCCACGGTGTCGTTCATCCGGTTCAGACAGCGCAGAAAGGTGGATTTGCCGCAGCCCGACGGACCGATGAACGCGGTCACCGTCTTGTCAAGGATATCGACATCAACATCCTTCAGCGCATGGGTGGTGCCATAATGCACCTGCACCCCCCGCGCCGTGATCTTGGCTTTTTGGGCGTTCACGTCACTCTCCGAAAGTCGCATGTCGTTCATTTGGATCTGACCTTTTTGCGCATGCTCTTACCAGCGCCGCTCAAAGCGACGGCGCAGGACGATGGCGATCACGTTCATGACCAGAAGAAAGGCCAGCAGAACAATAATTGCTCCCGAGGAGCGTTCGATAAACGCCGGGTCAGCGCGCGAGGCCCAGGAATACACCTGCACCGGCAGCGCGGTCGCCGGATCAAAGAAACCGCCGTCCAGCGGGCTGGCCGGATAGTTCGCCACGAAAGCCACCATGCCGATCAGCAGCAGCGGCGCCGTTTCGCCCAGAGCGGAGGCCAGACCAAGGATGGTGCCGGTCAGAATGCCGGGGGCGGCCAACGGCAGAACATGGTGGAACACGGTCTGCATCTTTGACGCCCCCACCCCGAGCGCCGCATCGCGGATCGACGGCGGCACCGCGCGCAACGAGGCGCGGGTGGCGATGATGATCGTGGGCAGGGTCATCAGTGTCAGCACCAGCGCGCCGACGATGGGGGCAGAGGCCGGCAGCTTGGCAAAGTTGATGAAGATCGCCAGACCCAGGATCCCGTAGACAATGGACGGCACGGCGGCGAGGTTCGAGATATTGACCTCGATCACATCCGTCCAGCGGTTCTTGGGCGCAAATTCTTCCAGATAGATCGAGGCGGCCACACCAATCGGCAACACCATGATCGCCACCAGAAACATCATGTAAAGCGAGCCGATGATCGCAATCCCAAGCCCCGCAGATTCGGGCCGCTGGTCAGAGGCATCCGGGTTGGTCAGGAACCGCCAGTTGAAGGTGGTTTTCAGCACCCCGGCTTCGATCAGGCGGTCGGCCAGCTGCAACTGCTCTGGTGTGATGTTGCTGTCAAGTGCGGCGCTTTCCATCGTCACGCGGCCCTTGATATAGCCGTCGATCCGGCCCGAGGCAAAGGCGGAAAAACGGATGGTCTGCCCAAGCAGGTCGGGATCGGCCAGCACCATATTGCGCAACCGCGCCGGTGCATCGCGGGAAATGAACTCGCCGACCTGACGCGTGGTCACACCTTCGACCGAAATGTTGCGTTCGGTCATGTAATCATTCAACGCCGATGACAGCAGGTTGCCATAGCCGATGGTGGTGACCTTGCTCAGCGACTCGACGCTGCGATCTCCCTCGGGGTCAAGCCGCTCCGGGTCCAGTGTGACAGAAAGTTCGACACTCGCCTGACGAAAGGCCGACACACCGTCGGAAAAGATCGTCCACAGCATGACACCCAGCATGATCAGGCTGACCGAAATCGCCGCGATCCCGAAGTATTTGAACCGGGCTTCAGCGGCATTGCGGCGTTTCATCAAAGGGTCCTGCGTCAGCAGCGATGATTTGCCGGGAGACCTGGCGTCGGGCAGGCCAGAGACGGTTGCGTCGGTCATTCGTATTGCTCCCGGTATTTGCGCACAATGATGAGGGCAAAGATATTCAGCCCAAGGGTGATCACGAACAGCGTCATCCCCAGAGCAAAGGCCACAAGTGTTTCGGGCGAGTTGAACTCGGTGTCGCCGGTCAGCTGGCTGACGATTTTCACGGTTATTGTCGTCATCGCCTCGAACGGGTTCAGGCTCAGCCGCGCGGCCGCACCGGCGCCCATCACCACGATCATCGTCTCGCCGATGGCGCGGCTGGCGGCCAGCAGAACTGCGCCCACAATCCCCGGCAGCGCCGCGGGCAGGATCACCTGACGCACGGTTTCCGATTTGGTGGCGCCCAACCCGTAAGAGCCGTCGCGCATGGATTGCGGCACCGCGTTGATGATGTCATCGGCCAGCGACGAGATGAACGGAATGTTCAGAATGCCGATCACGATCCCCGCCGTCATCACCGACGAGCCCGAAGTGCCCAGACCCAGCGGTTGGGCAAGCCAGTCGCGCAGGAACGGGCCAACCGTGACCAGCGCAAACAGGCCGAACACCACGGTCGGGATACCGGCGATCACCTCGATCAGCGGTTTGACAACAGCGCGCACGCGCGAACCTGCGTATTCCGCCAGATAGATCGCCGTGAACAACCCGATCGGGACGGCCACCAGCATCGACACAAAGCTGATATAGATCGTGCCCCACAGCAGTGGCGCAAGGCCAAGGGCACTGTTGCCCTGGAATGAAGGCGACCATGTCAGGCTGAAGAAAAAGTCTTGCCACGGATACATCGAAAAGAACCGCATGCTTTCCGTCAGCATCGACATCACAATGCCGATGGTGGTCAGGATCGCGATGGTGGAGGCAAGCATCAGAAGGGCAAGCATCACCCGCTCAACCTGGTTGCGGGCGCGGAAATCGCGGTTGGTGACCTTTATCGCATAGGCAAATCCGGCCAGCGCCACGGCAAGCGTCAGCACGGTTCGCCACAGCGCGCCAGTGGCCGACAGCTCTCGGCTGCGCTGCGCCGCCTGCAGAACCTGCGGCGTCACCTCTGACCCCAGTGCCACGCCAACCGTTGCCAGACGGTCGCGGACAGAGCCGAATTCGGTACGGATGTCTCTGGCCTGATCGGCACTCAGCGCACCGCGCTCGACCGCAACATCAAGTCCTGCAGCCACGCGGCGCACATCGGCCATGATCAGGGTCCGGGCGGCATCGCTTTCAACCCGGTCCGAGGGGAAAAAGCCGACAACCTGCCGTTCAATCACCATGGGCTGCACAATGAGCCAGATCGCCAGAACAAGAAGTGCCGGAAGCCCGGCCATGATCGCGCCATACCAGCCGTAGTAATTCGGCAGCGAATGCAGCACGCGGATATTGCCCTGAGCCGAGGCCACGGCGCGCTGTCGCGCGACCACATAGCCTGCAATTGCCAGAACAAGAATGACAGTGAGAATAAGTGCGACGGTCATGTGCGATCCTGAACGCAAAAGGAGTGGGGGCGGCGTTTGTACGCCGCCCCCGGGGAAAAGATCAGTTCAGCGGACCCATCGGGGTGCGTGCAGCAACCATGGCCTGCGTCGCAGCCAGTTCCGGGTCGGACACCAGACCATACTGGGCCAGCGGGCCATCAGGGCCAGCCATATCGTCAGACACGAAGAACTCGACGTATTCTTTCAGGCCGGGGATCACGTCCAGATGCGCGGTCTTGACGTAGAAGTACAGCGGACGCGACACCGGATAGTCACCCGAAGCAATGGTCTCGGTCGATGGAACGACGCCGCCCATGGTGCCGACGCGCAGCTTGTCGGTGTTGTTCTGATAGAACGACAGACCGAACACGCCGATGGCGTTCTTGTCGTTTTCCAGACGCTGCAGGGTCTCGGTGTAGTCGCCGTCGATGTCCACGTTGCGGCCATCGGTGCGCAGCTTGGCGCATTCGCCGTTGGCGGCGCGGTTCTTGGCCGTATCGTCGTCACCGGCCGCAACAGCCGCGAACAGAGCGTGCGCGCCGGTTTCTTTGCAGCCAGCGATGATCACGCGCTCGTCGAACACTTCGCGGGTGCCGTGCTTGGTGCCGGGCGACAGGACCAGAATGTCCTGAGCGGGCATCGACGGGTTGAAGTCAGCCCACTGGGTGTAGGTGTTGGCAACCAGAGCGCCATCCTTGACGACCTGACCAGCCACAGCGTTGTAGATGTCGCCAGCGGCAAAGGCGAATTCCGGGCCGTTCACGTCCGATGCAAAGACGATCCCGTCATAGCCAAAACGGACTTCCATGACTTCGGTGACGCCGTTGGCAGCACAAGCGTCAAGGTCTTTCTGAGTGATGCGCGAGGACGAGTTGGCGATGTCCACGGTGCTCGGGCCCACGCCTTCACACATCTTGGCACGACCAGCGCCCGAACCGCCACCTTCGACAACCGGGGTCGGGAAGCTGAAGTTTTCGCCGAACGCTTCGGCAACGATGGTGGAATAGGGCAGCACGGTCGACGAACCGGTAACCTGAACGTTGTCGCGGGCAGCAGCGGCGGAAGCCGACACAGCCGCAACGGCCAGTGCCGACACGGTGATTTTCATGAGGTTCATGTCACTCTCCAGTGGATTTCTCGGGCCACGTCCTGTCTGGCCCCACGGGTTCTGCTAATCAGTCGCCGCTACAGTTTTACAACAGGTTTGTGACAGTTTTACGAAGTGACGGCTTTACTGCGCAGTCAGACCGCAGCGGCCAAGGCCCGAGGCAAGAACACTCAGACCGCCCGCCCCCACCGCGCGGCAATCGCCTCCAGCAGCGCAAACAGGATCAGGCTCTGCGCGACCAGCACCACCAAGGCGGCAAACATCAGGTCCGTCTGCCCCCGGCCATTGGCCATCAGCATCAGATAGCCCAGGCCCCGGGATGAGCCGACCCATTCGCCGATCACCACCGCAAAGGGCGCATAGACCACCGCCAGCCGCAGGCCAGACCCCAGCGCGGGCAAGGCGTGCGGCACCTGCAACAGGAGCAGACGGCGCAGCGGCGTGGCCCGCATCAGCTGCGCCAGATCGGCCAGCGGCGACGGCAGCCGCATCAGCCCGTCAAAAAACGCCGAGGTGACCGGAAAATAGACCACCAGCATCACGATCACCACCTTTGACGCCGCGCCATAGCCCAGCCACAGCGTCAGCACCGGGGCCAGCGCAAACACCGGCACCGCCTGCGCAAAGATCAGCATCGGGCGCAGCAGCAGCCGCGCGCCCGGCGACAGCGCCAGATTGAGCGCGGTCGCCACCCCCAGCGCCACGCCCGCCGCCAGCCCGCTCAGCAGATTGACCGCCGTGAACTGCGCCTGTTCCCAGAGCAGCGGCGCATTCGCCCACAGGCTGCTCGCCACCCGCCCCGGCCCCGGCAGGATGAACGGCGGCAGCGCCGTCAGCACCACCAGCGCCTGCCACAGCCCCAGCGCCAGCAGCGGCGCGGCAAGACCGGCCCCGATCCGCCTCATGCAGCGTCAAACCCGGTCAGTGCCGCATCGAAAAACGCCCGCTCCAGCTGCACCGCCGTGGTGAAGCGCTCTTCCACCGCGTGTTGCTCAGCCGGGGTCAGGTCCGTCCAGACCGCATCCAGCTGGCCGCGCAGATAGGCCACAAACCCCTCGAACCCCGGCCCGGCATGCAGGTCGATCCAGTCGCCAAACCAGAACGGCAGGTAAGCGGACTTGGCCGCGTGCGGGCTGGCCCAGTCCAGATAGCTGCCCTCTGCCACCACCAGAACCGCCAGCATCTGCTCATACCGCCCTGAGCCCGCCGCTTCGCGCATCAGCGCCTGAAACGCCACAGTCACTGGATGCGGCGGCGCAGGTTGCGCGGGATCACCGCCCAAAGCCGCAATCGCGCGCTGGAAAAAGGTGTTCTCTGCCCCGCAGATCAGCCCCATGAACTGCCCCGCCGGCACCGCATCGGCCAAACTGGGGGCGTGGGCAATCATCGCGCCCAGCAGGCGGGTGAAATCTTCGACAAACAGATAATCCTGCCGCAGATAGCCCAGCATCAACGGCTCGGGCAGCGTGCCATCGGCCAAGGCGTCGGTAAACGCATGGCGGGTCGCAGCCGCCCAATCTGCCGCGCACAGCGATGTCAGGTGGTCAGTGGGGCGCATGACAAGGTTCCTTCCGGTCGGTTTTCAAACTCTGATCGTGCAACCGCGCCAGCAGACGCGCTTGCGCCGCCAGCGTGTCAGCCGCCCGAAAATCACGGGGGGTGGGGCTGGCGGGCAGGTCCAGCGGTTCCGCCCCGCCCCGCCCCAGCAGCCAGCCCTGATCTGCCAACCGGACCGCCTCCAGCGGGTCATGGGTGATCAATATCACCGTGCGCCCGCGAAGCAGCCGCGCCGCCAGATCCTGCATCGCCAGCCGCGTCACCGTATCCAGCGCCGAAAACGGCTCATCCAGCACCACCACCGGGCACTCCTCGATCAGCACCCGCGCCAGCGCCACCCGCTGCCGCTGCCCGCCCGACAGCGCGGCGGGGTGGCGCGCCTCCATCCCCGCCAGCCCGACCTCGCCCAGCAGCGCGCGGGCGCGGGCGATATCGGGCCGCACGCCACGTAATCGCGCGCCGATGGTCACGTTCTGCACCAGATCGGCCCAGGGCAGCAGCTGCGGCTCTTGCGCCAGCATCGCCACCCGCCCGGCCAGCGACTGACCGTCTGCCGTCGCCAAGGCGCCCTCCAGCCGGTACGGCCCCGGCAACCCGGCAATCAATCGCGCAATCGTCGATTTGCCCACACCCGACGGCCCGAGCAGGCAAGACCACCGGCCCGCCGCAAAGCCCAGCGCCAGACCCCGGATCAGCGGCGCGCCCCCGATCCACAGATCGCCCTGCAGCTGCACCCCGGTCATGCGCCGTCCAGCCCCATCTGCCAGAACCCGACCTCCAGCCGGGTCGCGGTGGCAAAGCGCTGCGTCAACCGGGCAAAGCGGGGCAAACCAGCCCAACCCGGCCCCAGCCGGTGCAAAAGCGCTGCGTCAATCAACGCGCCGACATCGCGGCACAGCGCCTGATACTCGGCCCCGCCATAGGTGGCGATCCAATCCGCATAGGCCCCGCCCCGGCCCGCCAGCCGCGCGCCGATTTCGCCGTAACCCAGCACACAGGGCGCAAGTGCGGCCATCAGGTCGAGGAAATCGCCCGAATACCCCGCCTCCAGCACATAGCGGGTATAGGCGAGGTTGGCGGGCGCTTCCTCAGTCGCCTCCAGCATCGCGGCATCAATCCCTGCGTCAGCACAGATCTGCACATGCAGCGGCATCTCGACATGCGCCAGCGCCTGCACCGTGGCCGAGGCCGCCTGTAGTTCCGCCAGCGTATCGGCCTTGGCCGCCGCCAGCGCCCAGGCCCGCGCGAAGTGGATCAGGAACACATAATCCTGCCGCAGATAGTGCAAAAACCGCGCGCGCGGCAGATCGCCCCGGCCCAGTCCTTCGACAAAGGCGTGATGGGTATAGTCCCGCCACGCCGGTGCCGCAGCCCGCCACAGGGCAAAGGCCCGGCCATAATCGGGCGCACTCATGGCGAAGCCTCTGCTGTGACATCAATCGCCAGCGCCGAGACCGGCAAGCCGCCGGGCGTCGCCCCCTGCGCGGCCAGAAACGCCTCGAACCTATGGTAGCGCCCCGCATCCATTGCCGCCGGGCGGCTGGCAAAGCGCGGCCAGGTATCGGCCCAGGCACGCCGGTTCAGCTCGGTGCGCAGCTCTGGCGCGGTGGCAGCAAAGATCTCCCAAGCCTTTTCCGGCTGGTTCAGGATATAGCCGGTCGCCCGTTCGGTCGCCTCCAGAAACCGCGCAATCACCGCCCGATCCATCGTGTCGGGGTTGGCGACATAGATCAGCTCGTCATAAGCTGGAACGCCCTCCTCTTCAGGGTAAAAGCAGCGGCCTTCCATCCCTTCCAGCTGCAACTGGTGCAGCTCGAAATTCCGGTACGCGCCGATCACCGCATCCACCTGCCCCGACATCAGCGCGGGCGAGATCGAAAAGCCGATGTTGATCTGCTCCACATCCGCAGGCTTCAGCCCGTGATGCGCCAGCATCGCGTTCAGGATGCCCTCCTGCACCCCGGCCACGGCAAAACCCACCTTGCCGCCGCGCAGATCGGGGATGGTCTGCACCGGGCCATCCGCCAGCACCACCAGACAGGTCAGCGGCGTGGCAATCAACGTGCCGACCCGGCGCAACGGCAAGTCATTGTGGCGGCTCAGATGCAGCTGCGGCTGATAACTGACCGCCAGATCCACCCGCCCCGCCGCTGCCATGCGCGGCGGATCATTCGGGTCAGACGGGGTGAGGATTTCCACCTCCAGCCCGGCCTCGGCAAAATACCCCAGCTCCTGCGCCAGAATGATCGGGCCGTGGTCGGGGTTGATGAACCAGTCCAGCATCAGGCTGATCCGGTCCTGTGCGGCAGCGGGCGCTGTCAGTGACAGGGTAAGCGCAAGTGCGGTGATAAGGGGTCGCATGGGAGTCCTCTCAGTCATGAACAGCCAGCAGGGCAATCTCGCCCGGCCAACGGGTTTGCAGCTGTTGCCCGGCATTGTGGGCGCGCAGGCCGGTGGCACAGGCCAGCACCACCCGCCGCCCCTCGGGCGGGGTCAGCCCCGGCATCGCCTCGGGCGGGATATGGCGGGCCTGCGGGCTGAAGGGTGCCGCCTCGGCGCGCAGATCAATCAGCAGATCATCGGCGCGGATCTGGCTGCGCCCGATAAAGGCCAAGGGCCGATCAGGCTCGGGCGCGTCTGCAAAGCCAAAGCCGCCCATCCGCCAGCCCAGCGCATCCAGACTGACCAGACGGCCCAGCGGCGACGGCTCCAGCCCCAACAGCACGGCCAGTGCCATCTGCGCCTGCAACGCCCCCACCGCGCCCACCACCGGCCCCATCACCCCCGCCGTGGCACAGGTCGCCCCCCGCTCTGGCAGGTCGGGAAAGATGGCGCGCAGGCTGGGGGCCGGGCCACAGCAGCCCGCCACATAGCCCGACATCGCCAGCGCCGAGGCGGTGATCAGCGGCGTGCCACTGTCGCGGCAGGCGTCCGACAGCGTCAGGCTGGCGGCAAAGGTATCGGCACAATCCAGTACCACATCGACCATCGCCACCAGCCCCGGCGCATTGGCCGGGTCCAGAGTTCCCACCAGCGGCGTGACCTGCACCTGCGGGTTCAGCGCGCCCAGCGCCATGGCCGCCGCCCGCGCCTTGGGCTGGCCGATCTGGTCCATCCGGTAGAGCGGCTGGCGGGGCAGGTTGTGTTCCTCCACCACATCACCATCAACAAGCGTGATCTGCCCCACCCCGGCCCCGGTCAGATACTGCAACACCGGCACCCCCAGCCCCCCGGCGCCTACCACCAGCACATGCGCCCGGGCCAGCCGCGCCTGCCCTGTGGCCCCGACCTGCGGCAATACGGTCTGACGTGCGTATCGGGTCATGCGCAGACCCTCAGCCAGTCGCGCATCCGCGCCTCCGGATCGGGGTGCAGCGTGATGTCGGTGACCGCCGCCACCAGATCCGCCCCCGCCGCAAACGCCCCCGCCGCCCGCTCCACCGACATGCCGCCAATGGCACACAGCGGAATGTCCCCCACCAGCCGCTTCCACTCGGTCACCCGCTCCAGCCCCTGCTGATGCCATTTCATCTGCTTCAGGATCGTCGGGTAAACCGGCCCCAGCGCGATATAATCCGGCGTGAGCGCCAAGGCGCGGTCCAGTTCGGCATGATCATGGGTCGAGATTCCCAGCCGCAGCCCGCCCCGGCGGATCGCGGGCAGATCAGCACTGTCCAGATCCTCCTGCCCCAGATGTAGCCACTCTGCCCCTTCCTCGATCGCCAGTTGCCAATGGTCATTAACCACCAACGCTGCGCCATGCCGCCGCGCCAGTGCCAGTGCCGCGCGGATCTCGGCGCTCAATGCCTCGGGCGGGCGGTCCTTGATCCGCAGTTGCACCAGCCCCACGCCCAGCGGCAAAGCGCGCTCCAACCAGGCCAGCGAATCGAATACCGGATAAAATCGCGCCAATGTCATAGCCATGCCTTTCCCATTACCGGGGTCGAGGGCACCGCCATCTCACGCGGCTCCATCGGGTCCGCGCCTCGCGCCAGCGCCCCCGCCTGCACCGCCAGCCCAAACGCCCGCGCCATGGCCGCCGGATCGCCCGCCTGCGCCACCGCCGTGTTCAGCAGCACCGCGTCAAACCCCAGTTCCATCGCATCCGTCGCATGGCTTGGCAGACCCAGCCCCGCATCAATCACCATCGGCACATCGGGAAACGCCGCGCGCAGCATTTTCAGCCCATAGCGGTTGTTCAGCCCCAGTCCCGAGCCGATGGGCGAACCCCAAGGCATCAGAACCTGTGCCCCCGCCGCCAGCAAACGCCCCGCCAGCACCTGATCTTCGGTGGTATAGGGAAACACCTCGAACCCGTCCGCCGCCAGAACCCCGGTCGCCTCCAGCAGCCCGAACGGATCGGGCTGCAAGGTATCGGCATGACCGATCACCTCCAGCTTGATCCAGTTGGTCTCGAACATCTCCCGCGCCATCTTGGCCGTGGTCACCGCCTCCTGCACGCTGTGGCATCCGGCGGTATTGGGCAGCACATGCACCCCAAGGCTGCGGATGATCTGCCAGAACGCCTGCCCCTTGCCCGCCTCCCGCCGCAACGACACCGTCGCCACCGAGGCCTGCGAGTCACGAAACGCCGCCTCCAGCACCGCAGGCGACGGATATTGCGCCGTGCCCAGCATGAGCGGCGTCTCCAGACTCACCCCGTAAAATCTGCGCATCGCTCAGCCCCCCTGCATCGGGGCCAGCACTTCCAGCCGGTCCCCTTCGGTTACAGCCATCGTCCCGCGCGCGGCCTTTGGCACAAACGCGCCGTTCAGCGCTGTCGCCACCCGCGCCTCG
Source organism: Pseudotabrizicola alkalilacus (assembly GCF_003443995.1). Taxonomy (GTDB): domain Bacteria; phylum Pseudomonadota; class Alphaproteobacteria; order Rhodobacterales; family Rhodobacteraceae; genus Pseudotabrizicola; species Pseudotabrizicola alkalilacus. The sequence continues at coordinate 273,975 of NZ_QWEY01000005.1, read as the reverse complement.
CCCCAGCCCAGTTCAGCCAGCACCCCGGCCACGGTTGCGGCCTGCACCTCATGGCTTGCGCCATTCACCTCAATCTTCATGCACCAGATCCCCCTTGATGCCCCTGGTCAGATAGTCCACCGCCTGCAGCGCCAGTGCCGGGGCCATCAGATAGCCGTGCCGGAACAGACCGTTCAGCTGCAAAACCCGCCCCCGCACCTGCACACGCGGCACATTGTCGGCAAAAGCCGGGCGCAGATCGGCGCCGGTTTCCAGCACCTCGGCCTCGGCAAAGCGCGGGTCCAGCGCATAGGCCGCACTCAACAGCTCCAGCATCGACCGCGCCGACACGCCGCGCCGGTCCTCGCTTTCGATCTGCGTGGCCCCCAGCATGAACACGCCCTCCGCCCGCGGCACGATGTAGAGCGGGTGGCGCGGATGCAGCAGCCGCACCGGGCGAGACAGCCGGATTTCGGGCGCGCGCAGCAGCAGCATCTCGCCGCGCACCCCGCGCAAGCCGGGCAGGCCCGCCGCCAGGCCGCGCGCATCAATCACCGGGCCGGGTATCGTTTCCGGCGTGGCATCGGCCTGCATGATCCCCACGCCCCGCGCCGCCAGCGCCGCCACCAGACCGGCCAGCGCCGCGCGGGGGTCCAGATGCGCCTCGGCGTCAAAGAACAATCCCTGCCCCGCGCCGGCCAGATCCGGCTCCAGCGCGGCCAGATCCGCCACCGCCCGGTGCCCCGTGGTCCGGCGGGCAAAGCGCGCAAGTTCCCCCTTGTCGCGCGGCATGGCCACCACCAGCGTGCCGCGCTGCGTAACTTCCGTCACCCCGGCCCAATGCGCTGCGGCCTGCGCGCCATGGCGGGTGATCACCGGCTCGGCCACAGCACCTTCGCACCAGGGGGCCAGCATCCCGCCCGCCCACCACGAACAGCCATGCGGGCCGGGCGGGCCACTGCGGTCGATCAGGCGCGGGGTCAGACCGGCCTCACACAACGCATAGGCCGCCCACAGCCCCGCCACTCCGGCCCCGATCACCGTGACATCGGCCATGGCGCGATCAGCCATCGGCCCACACCGCATGAAAATGATGCACCGGCCCCTGCCCCGAGCCCACGCCCAACCCATCCGCAGCGGCAATCGCGCCCTGCAGATAGCCATGCGCCCGCCCCACCGCCTCGGGCAGCGCCAGCCCCTGCGCCAGCCCGGCAGCAATCGCCGCCGACAGCGTGCAGCCGGTGCCATGGGTGTTTCGGGTGACCTGCCGGGGCGCGCTCAGCCGGGTGATGCCTTCTGCCGTGATCAGCAGATCGACACAGTCCGCGCCCGCGCCATGCCCGCCCTTCATCAGCACCGCCTGCGGCCCCAGCGCCCGCAGCGCCTGCCCCTGCTCCCCCATCTCGGCTTCGGAACCGGCCGGGGCACAGCCCAGCAGATCGGCGGCTTCGGGCAGGTTCGGGGTCAGCACCGTGGCCATCGGCAGCAGCAAACTGCGCAGCGCCGCCAGCGCCTCTTGCGGCAACAGCCGGTCACCAGATTTTGCCACCATCACCGGGTCCAGCACCACCGGCACCGCACAGCCCGACAGCCCTGCGGCCACCGCCGCAATCGCCCCGGCCCCGCCCAGCATCCCCAGCTTGACCGCCCGCACCGCCAGATCGTCAAACACCGCCGCCATCTGCGCCGCGATCATCGCCGGGCTGACAGCCTCGATTCCCCGCACGCTGCGGGTGTTCTGCGCGGTCAGTGCGGTGATGACCGAGGCGCCATAGACGCCCAAAGCCGAAAAGCTCTTCAGATCCGCCTGAATCCCGGCGCCACCGCCAGAATCAGAGCCTGCAATCGTCAACGCGATGGGAACCACATGCCCCTCCTTGCTTCATCAAAATCGCAAGGAGACGGACTCCGGGCGCTTTGCGCCCTCGATGCACCGTTCCCTACGCCGGTATGACCCGGATCAGGTTCGATGGGTTGGCATAACACCTCTCAGCCCCATGACAGGGCACCCCAACGGTTGTGCCGCAACGCTAGACCGAAGATTTCCGACTGACAAGGGGGGTTCACCGACACGCGAAAACCGCGAGCCGCCCGCCGAACTCCCCACTGGAAACCGCACAGAGATTGCGGTAACCGGAGCGGATGACCCATTCCCTCACGCTCCGCCGCCCCGATGACTGGCACCTGCACCTGCGCGACGGCGCGATGTTGCAAGGGGTGCTGCCCGAAACCGCGCGCCACTTTGCCCGCGCCATCATCATGCCCAATCTGGTGCCGCCGGTCGTCACCGGCGCGCAGGCCAGCGCCTACCGCGACCGCATTCTCGCGGCCTTGCCGGCGGGCGCGGCGTTCGAGCCGCTGATGACGCTCTACCTGACCGAGACAACGGACGCCGCCGATGTCGCAGCCGCCCATGCCTCCGGTCTGGTCAAGGCGGTCAAGCTCTACCCCGCCGGGGCCACCACCAACTCGCACGGCGGCGTGCATGATGTGGACAAGGTCATGCCGGTGCTGGAGAAAATGGCCGAAATCGGCCTGCCGCTCTGCGTGCATGGCGAGGTGACAACGCCCGAGGTTGACATCTTCGACCGCGAGGCCGTGTTCATCGACACCGTGCTCGACCCGCTGCGCCGTCGCCTGCCCGGTCTGCGGGTGGTGATGGAACACATCACCACGCAGGACGGGGTGGATTACGCGCTCTCCGGCGGCCCGGATCTGGCGGCCACGATCACCACGCATCACCTGATCATCAACCGCAACCACATCCTCGTCGGTGGCATCAAACCGCATTACTACTGCCTGCCGGTCGCCAAGCGCGAGCGTCACCGCCTCGCCCTGCGCGCCGCCGCCACCTCCGGCGCGGGCCGCTTTTTCCTCGGCACCGATTCCGCCCCGCATGTCGATGCCGCCAAGGAACAGGCCTGCGGCTGCGCGGGCTGCTTCACCGCCACCAACACCATGCCGCTGCTCGCGCATGTGTTCGAGGAAGACACCGCCCTCGACCGGCTGGAGGCGTTCACCAGCCTCAACGGCCCGGCCTTCTACCGCCTGCCCGCCAATGACAGCCAATTGCGCCTTGTCAAACACGACACCCCGCAAATCTGGCCCGAAAAGATCTACACCGAGGCTGGCCCCGTCACCGTTTTCAACCCCGACTATCCGGTCCACTGGGCCGTGGAAGCCTGAGTTGCTGCTTACCCAAATACTCCCGCCGGAGGCACCAACGGCACCGACAGGAGCCTCCGGCGGGAGTATTTGGAAAGCAGCAAAGCCATAGCAAGGACTGCCGCCATGATCCCCACCTCTTTCCCCCCCCGCGAAGAAATCGCCCGCCTGACCGCCCGCGCACTGCTGGAAATCAAGGCGGTGCATTTCAACGCCGAGACGCCCTTTACCCTCGCCTCCGGCCTGCCATCGCCAACCTATATCGACTGCCGCAAGCTGATCTCCTACCCGCGCATCCGCGCGATGCTGATGGATTTCATGGCCGTCACCGTGATGCGCGACGCAGGCTTCGAGGCATTTGACAACATCGCCGGGGGCGAGACCGCTGGCATCCCCTTCGCCGCGCTGGTGGCCGAGCGCCTTGCCCTGCCGATGACCTATGTGCGCAAAAAGCCCAAAGGCTACGGCCGCAACGCCCGCATCGAAGGGGTGATGACCGAGGGCCAGCGCGTGCTCTTGGTCGAGGATCTGACCACCGATGGCGGATCAAAACTGTCCTTCGTCGATGCCATCCGCGAGACCGGGGCCACCTGCGCCCATACGGCGGTGATCTTCTACTACGGCATCTTTGACGGCACCACCGAACGTCTGGCAGACCACGGCGTCGCGCTGCACCATCTGTGCACCTGGTGGGATGTGCTGGCCGAAGCCCGCGCTCAGGCGATCTTTGACGAGTCCACTCTGACCGAGGTCGAGGCCTTCCTCAAAGCCCCCCGCGCCTGGCAGGACGCCCGCAAAAGCTGACGCTGCGGCAGCTGCGCCATTTTCCGCCGGCGCTGTGACGCGCCGGTGGAAAACCCTGTGCACAGCATGTGGACAAGCGGTCGTCAGAATCGAAAGACCCTGCTACGCTGCCCCACCAACCGCTACATCTTGGGGCGGTCCTGTTGCCTGACACGATCTGCGGCCTGCGACAGGGGCCATGCACAGGGTTATGCACAGCTTTGTCCCGGCTTGCCCCCGCCCGCCCGGACAGGCTAAACCGCACACTTCATCCGGGGGGCAAGGGCAGGACATGAACGAAGTAGCCAAGATCAGAACCGACCTTCCCGCCGCCGCGCCCGAAGCCGATACCCTGCCGCACAACATCGAGGCCGAGCAGCAGCTTCTGGGCGCGATCCTGACCAACAACGATGTCTACGACCGCATCGCCAGCACGGTGAAATCCGAGCATTTTTATGATCCGGTCCACCAGCGCATCTATGAAAAATCCGCCGCCCGGATCCAGAAAAACGCCCTCGCCAGCCCGGTCACGCTGAAGCCGTTCTTCGAGGATGATGACGGGCTCAAGGAACTCGGCGGCCCGGCCTACCTCGTGCGCCTGGCCGGGGCGGCGATTTCTGCCTATGCGGCGCGCGATTACGCCCAGATGATCTACGACCTCGCCGTGCGCCGCGAGCTGATAGCACTTGGCAAGGACATCAGCGCCAAGGCGGCCAAGGTCGACATGGCGTCGGAACCGCGCGAGCAGATCGTCGAGGCCGAACAGCGGCTCTACAAACTGGGCGAACAGGGCGTGGCCGAACGCGGCTTTCAGTCCTTCCTCAAGGCGGTCACCGATGCAGTGAACGTGGCCAACGCCGCCTATCAGCGCGGCGGCGGCCTTGCCGGCATCTCGACCGGCCTCACCGATCTCGACAAAAAGCTGGGGGGCCTGCACGAATCCGACCTCCTGATCCTCGCCGGTCGCCCGTCGATGGGCAAAACCTCGCTCGCCACCAACATCGCCTTCAACGTCGCCAAAGCCTACAAGCGCGGCCGCAAACCCGATGGCCATGAGGGCGCAGTCGAAGGCGGCGTCGTCGGCTTTTTCAGCCTTGAGATGAGCGCCGAACAGCTCGCCGCGCGGATTCTCTCCGAGGCCTCGGAAGTGCCCTCCGAACAAATCCGCCGCGGCGACATGACCGAAACCGAATTCCGCCGCTTTGTCGAAGCGGCCAAACAGCTCGAATCCTGCCCGCTCTACATCGACGACACGCCTGCGCTGCCGATCAGCCAGGTCGCCGCCCGCGCCCGGCGCCTGAAGCGGACCCATGGGCTTGACGTGCTGATGATCGACTACCTGCAGCTTCTCAAAGGCTCGGCCAAAAGCTCCGAAGGCAACCGGGTGCAGGAAGTCTCGGAAATCACCCAAGGGCTGAAAGCCATCGCCAAAGAGCTCAACATCCCGGTCATCGCCCTGTCGCAGCTCTCGCGTCAGGTGGAATCGCGCGAAGACAAACGCCCGCAGCTGTCTGACCTGCGCGAATCCGGCTCGATCGAGCAGGATGCCGATGTGGTGATGTTCGTCTACCGCGACGAATATTACAAAGAACGCGAAAAGCCGGGCGATCACGAGCTGGAAAAGATGGCCGCCTGGCAGACGGTGATGGAACAGGTCCATGGCAAGGCCGAGGTGATCATCGGCAAACAGCGTCACGGCCCGATCGGGTCGGTCGAGCTCAGCTTCGAGGGCCGCTTCACCCGCTTCGGCAACCTCGCCAAACCCTGGCAAGGCGACGGCCCCGGCTACTGACACCGCCAGACCGCCGCGCCGCCCCTTTGCATTGCAGCTTTTCCAAATACTCCCGCCGGAGGCATCCCACCCTCTCCGCCCACGCCACGCCACAGACCCATCCTGCGGCAGCAGCGGGCGCGGGGGGCTCGATGCCCCCCAAGCCCGCCCCGTTCCCGCCGACACCGCCTTTTCCGCTTGACCCTCGCGCATGATCTGACAACAAACCCCCATGACAACAGCGACCCTCTCCATTGATCTTGATGCCATCGCCGCCAACTGGCGCGCGCTGGACCGTGCTTCGGCCTCCGGCGTGCAGACCGCGGCCGTGGTCAAGGCTGACGCTTACGGCCTCGGCATCACCCGCGTCGCCCGCGCGCTGGCACAGGCCGGGGCGCGGCGGTTTTTCGTCGCCGTGTCCGAAGAGGGCGCGGCCCTGCGTCAGGCCCTCGGGCCGGGGCCGCAGATCTGCGTGATGTCGGGCCATATGGCCGGCGATACCGAAATGGTGCACGACCTCGACCTGTGCCCGATGCTGAACAGCATTGATCAGGTCACCCGCCATCTGGAATCGCTGCCCGGCCTGCCGTTTGGTGTGCAGCTCGACACCGGCATGAACCGCCTCGGCATGGAAGAGGCGGAATGGGAGGCGGTGGCCCCCTTCGTGCTGGAGGCCGGGCCGGAACTGATCATGTCGCATCTGGCCTGCGCTGATGAGCCCGATCATGCGCTCAACGAGCTGCAGCTTGCCACCTTTCACGCCATGACCGATGGCACCGGGGTTCCGCGCTCGCTGGCCGCGACCGGCGGCATCCTGCTCGGTCCGAAATACCATTTCGACCTGACCCGCCCCGGCATCGGCCTTTATGGCGGACGGCCCTATGAAGGCGCGTCCCGTGTGGTCGGCCTGTCGCTGCCGGTGATCCAGACCCGGGTGGTGCAGGCTGGCGAGTCGGTCGGCTATGCCTGTGGCTGGACCGCAGACGTGCCCAGCATGATCGCCACCGTCTCTGGCGGCTATGCCGACGGCTTGCTGCGCGCGCTGTCCAACAATGCCGTGCTGTGGGATGGCGACACCCCCTGCCCGCTGGTGGGCCGGGTCTCGATGGATCTGATCACCGTCGACATCAGCCATCTGTCCTATGTGCCGCGCGCGCTCGACATCCTCGGCCCGCATCAGACGGTGGACGATCTGGCCGATATTGCCGGCACCATCGGCTATGAGATCCTCACCTCGCTCGGCCCCCGCTACACCCGCCGCTATCAGGAGGGCAGCGCGTGAGCGCAGCCCCGGACCCACGGAGCTTGGGCCACCTTGGCCTCGCCCTGCGCAGCATCGGACGGTCTACCCTTGGCGCGCTTGCGTCCATCGGGCGTGTGGTGCTGTTTGCCGCCGCTACGCTGGGCCATCTGGTCCGCCCGCCATTCTACTGGCGCGAGTTCGGTGCGCAGGTGCTGCAGATCGGCTGGTGCAGCCTGCCGGTCGTCGGCCTCACCGCGCTGTTCACCGGCGGCGCACTTGCGCTGCAGATCTACTCGGGCGGCGCGCGCTTCAATGCCGAAGCCGTGGTGCCCTCCATCGTCGCCATCGGCATGGTGCGCGAACTTGGGCCGGTGCTGGGCGGGCTGATGGTTGCCGCGCGTGTCGCCTCGTCCATCGCCGCCGAGCTTGGCACCATGAAGGTGACCGAGCAGATTGACGCGCTGACCACCCTGTCGACCAACCCGATGAAATACCTCGTGGTGCCGCGCGTGCTGGCGGCCACTCTTGCGGTGCCGGTGCTGGTCGGGGTCGGCGATGCCATCGGCATCATGGGCGGCTGGCTGGTCGGCGTGACCCGGCTCGACTTCAACTCGGTCACTTATCTGAAGAACACCATCGACTTTCTGGAGGTCTGGGATGTCGGCTCCGGCCTCGTCAAGGGGGCGGCTTTCGGCTTCATCGTGGCGCTTCTGGGCTGCTACCACGGCATGAACTCCGGTCGCGGCGCGCAAGGCGTGGGCAAAGCCACCAAATCCGCCGTTGTCGCCGCCTCTGTCCTGATCCTCGCCGCCAACTACCTGCTGACCGAGGTGTTCTTTACCTCATGATCACCCTGTCAGATGTCACAAAGTCGTTTGGAAACAACCACGTCCTGCGCGGGGTTAACCTGACGATCCCCACCGCCAAAAGCATGGTGATCATCGGCGGTTCCGGCACCGGCAAATCGGTGCTGCTCAAATCCGTGCTGGGTCTGGTCACGCCCGACAGCGGCACCATCGCGCTGGATGGGCAAGACGTGCGCCGCGCCGAGCGCGATGCCTTCCTCGCCCGGTTCGGCATGCTGTTTCAGGGCGGTGCGCTGTTCGACTCGCTGCGGGTCTGGGAAAACGTCGCCTTCCGCCTGATGCGCGGCGCTGCCCGCCGTCCCAAGGATGAGGCCCGCGCCATCGCGCTGGAAAAACTGCGCCGCGTCGGCCTTGGCCCGCAGGTGGCCGACCTCTACCCCGCCGAACTCTCCGGCGGCATGCAGAAACGTGTCGGCCTCGCCCGCGCGATCGCCGCCGAGCCCGAGATCATCTTTTTCGACGAACCCACCACCGGGCTGGACCCGATCATGGCCGGCGTCATCAATGACCTGATCCGCGAGATCGTGGTCGAGATGGGGGCCACGGCCATGACCATCACCCACGACATGTCATCGGTCCGCGCCATCGCGGATGAGGTGGCGATGCTGCACGAAGGCACCATCAAATGGACCGGCCCTGTCGCGGAAATGGATGATTGCCCCGACCCTTACGTGCAACAGTTCATCCATGGCCGCGCCACCGGCCCGATCAACGCAATCCGGTAGGCGCGCGATGGACCCGCTGTTTCAGGTTGATCTGTCCTTCGTCTTTGAACAGCCCTCGATCTGGCGCACTCTGGTCCAGACCCTGATCCTCATCACCCCGCTTGCCATCGCGCTGTCTGGCTATGCCACATGGCGGATCGGTGACCGCCGGGGGCTGCTGCTGATCGCCGCTGTCGCGCTCTACACGCTCTGGATGATCTGGCCGCAGCCTCTGGTGCCCGAACTGGTGTTGCCGGGGCGGGTGGTGTCGGTGATCGGCTGGTTCTGGCTGGTCTCTGCCTGGGGGCGTCAGGCCAAATGGCACGAACCCTTTTTGCTGGCGGCCAACAGCATCGTGGTCACCTTCATGATCACCCTGATCCTGACCACCGGCGTCGCCCTGTTGCGCGACCTGATGGGCTATGACCTGCCGCTCTGATCCCGCCCGCAAGGCTTGAAGACCGGCCCCGTTCCGCGCTAGTCAGTCGCATGAGCAAATCCTCCTCCAGCTTCACCTGCACCGCCTGCGGCGCGACCCACAAGAAATGGCAGGGCCGCTGCGATGCTTGCGGTGCCTGGAACAGCATTGTCGAGGAGGCCCCGCTTTCCGCTGGCCCCAAATCGCTGGGCCATAAGGGCCGCGCCATCCAGCTCACCGACCTTGCCACTGAAGAAGACCCGCCGCCGCGCGCCTCATCTGGCATTGACGAGCTCGACCGGGTGCTTGGCGGCGGGCTGGTGCCCGCCTCTGCCATTCTGGTCGGCGGTGATCCCGGCATCGGCAAATCCACGCTGCTGTTGCAGGCCGCCGCAAGTTTCGCCCGCACCGGGTTGAAAGTCCTGTATATTTCCGGCGAAGAGGCCGCCGCACAGGTGCGGATGCGCGCCCAGCGTCTGGGGTTGCAGGATGCCCCGGTCGGTCTTGGCGCGGAAACCAACCTGCGCGACATCCTGACCACTTTGGATGCCGAACGCCCGGCGCTTGCGATCATCGATTCGATCCAGACCATGTGGCTCGATACGGTCGAGGCCGCCCCCGGCTCCGTCTCTCAGGTCCGCGCCGCAGCGCACGAGCTGGTGACCTTCGCCAAGAAACGTGGCGTGGCGGTGGTGCTGGTCGGCCATGTCACCAAAGAGGGCCAGATCGCCGGCCCGCGCGTGGTCGAACACATGGTCGATACCGTGCTTTATTTCGAGGGCGAGCGTGGCCACCAGTTCCGCATCTTACGCGCGGTGAAAAACCGCTTCGGCCCGGCGGATGAGATCGGCGTGTTCGAGATGACCGGCAATGGTCTGGCGCAGGTGACCAACCCCTCGGCGCTGTTCCTGTCTGACCGCGACCGCCCGGCCCCCGGCTCGGCGGTGTTTGCGGGAATCGAGGGCACGCGCCCGGTGCTGACCGAAATTCAGGCGCTGGTCGCACCTTCCACCCTCGGCACCCCGCGCCGCACTGTGGTCGGGCTTGATTCGGGGCGGCTCTCGACGATTCTCGCGGTGCTGGAGGCGCGGTGTGGCATCCCGTTTACCGGCCTTGATGTGTTCCTCAATGTGGCCGGGGGCCTGCGCGTCAACGAGCCCGCTGCCGATCTGGCCGTCGCCGGTGCGCTGCTTTCCGCGCGTGAGGATGTGGCAATTCCGCCAGACATGGTGCTTTTCGGGGAAATCTCGCTGTCGGGCGCGCTGCGTCCGGTGGGCCAGACCGAAAACAGGTTGAAAGAAGCCTCGAAACTTGGTTTTCAGCAGGCCACGCTGCCCACGGGGTCGAAAACCGTGGGCGGAACAGATATGCGTCTGCGCCAGATGCCCGACCTGACCGCCTTTGTCGGCGAAATGTTCGGCGCAGGCTGACGCGGCACAAAGGAGCGGATGATGGAAGGCTTTACTCTGGTAGATGGTATCGTGGCGGGCGTGATCGTCCTGTCTGCGATCCTGGCCTATTCACGCGGCCTTGTGCGCGAGGCGATGGCCATCGCAGGCTGGATCGGGGCCGCCGTGCTGGCCTTCATCTTCGCCCCCGCCGCCCAACCGCTGATCAAGGAACTGCCGGTGGTCGGCGATTTCCTCGGCGACAGCTGTGAGCTGTCGATCATCGGGGCCTTCGCGCTCGTCTTCGCGGTCGGTCTGGTCATCGCGGCGCTCTTCACGCCATTGTTTTCCAGCGTCGTGCAACGCTCCGCCATCGGCGGCATCGACCAAGCGCTCGGCTTTCTGTTCGGGGTGGCGCGCGGCGTGATTCTGGTGGCGGTGGCCTTTATCGTCTACGACCGCGCCGTGGCCGCCAACACTGTCCCGATGGTAGATAATTCCCGCTCTGCCAAGGTCTTTGCCAGTTTTCAGGCCAATATCGACAGCACCATCCCCGCCGATGCGCCGGGCTGGATCGTCTCGCGCTACAATGACCTGACCGCCGCCTGCGCCGTGCCTGCCACCACGCCCGCCGCCGAACCGGCCCCCGCCGGGAACTGACCCGAAGACAACGCAAACGCCGCATTGCAGCAAAATGGCACCGTTCCTCTGCTGCAATGCACGTGACACTGGCGTGACCATGCCGTAAAGGGTGGCGCATCTGACCCAGATGGAGCAGCCCCATGCGTCCCTTCCTGTCCCACCCCTTTGATGATGACAAGTTGAAGGAGGAATGCGGGATCTTTGGCGTCATCGGCGTCTCCGATGCGGCAAATTTCACCGCCCTTGGCCTGCACGCCCTGCAACATCGCGGGCAAGAGGCGGGCGGCATCGTCGCCTATCACCCCGAACACGGCTTCAACTCGGCCCGCCGCTTTGGCTATGTGCGTGACAACTTCACCAAAGCCGACGTGATGGATACCCTGCCCGGCCAGCTCGCCATCGGCCATGTCCGCTACTCCACCGCCGGCTCCAAGGGCGCTACCGCGATCCGCGACGTGCAACCCTTCTTCGGCGAGTTCTCGATGGGCGGCTGCGCCATCGCGCATAACGGCAACCTGACCAATGCGAGTGCCCTGCGCAAGGAACTGATCGAGCGCGGCTCGATCTTCCAGTCCTCCTCCGATTCCGAATGCATCATCCACCTGATGGCGCGCTCAATCCAGAAGAACCTGTCCGAGCGGATCAAAGACGCCCTGCGCGCCTGCGAAGGCGCCTTCTCCGTCGTCGCCATGACCCGCACCAAGCTGATCGGCGTGCGCGACTCGCTTGGCGTGCGCCCGCTGGTGCTGGGCCGCATCGGCGATTCCGGCTGGGCACTCAGCTCTGAAACCTGCGCGCTCGACATCATCGGTGCCGATTTCGTGCGCGAGATCGACCCCGGCGAAATGGTGGTGATCGAGGGCAACAAGGTGATCTCCACCCGCCCCTTCCACCCGGCGCAATCGCGGTTCTGCATCTTCGAGAAGGTCTATTTCTCCCGCCCCGACAGCATCCTCGGCGGCCAGTCGGTGTACGAGACCCGCCACCGCATCGGCATGGAACTGGCGATCGAGGCCCCGGTCGAGGCTGATCTGGTCTGCCCGGTCCCCGATTCCGGCACCCCCGCCGCCATCGGCTACTCGCAGCAATCCGGCATCCCCTATGCCATGGGCATCATCCGCAACCAGTACATGGGCCGCACCTTCATCGAGCCCACCGAATCCATCCGCAACATGGGCGTGCGCCTCAAACTCAACGTCAACCGCGCGCTGATCAAGGGCAAGCGGGTGATCCTCGTCGACGACTCGGTGGTGCGCGGCACCACCAGCCGCAAGATCAAGGACATGATCCTTGATGCCGGCGCCGCCGAGGTTCACTTCCGCATCGCCTCGCCCCCCACCGCCTGGCCCTGCTTTTACGGCGTTGACACGCCCGAACGCTCGAAACTCCTCGCCGCCACGATGACCGAGGATGAGATGCGCGACTGGATCGGCGTCGACAGCCTCAAATTCATCTCGCTCGACGGCCTCTACCGCGCCGCAGGCGAGGCGGCAGGCCGCGACGCCATGGCCCCCAAATTCTGCGACGCCTGCTTCTCCGGCGATTACCCCGTCACCCCGTCCGACAAGATCGCCGAAGGCTTCGAGATGAAGGCGGCAGAATAGCCCCTCCATCCCCATTTTCTGTCCTCAAATATCCCACGGGGGTGCGGGGGTGTGAAACCCCCGCTCCGACACCAGCCAGCGGAGCCGACCATGACCCAGAAAATCGCCCTCATCACCGGCGCCTCGCGCGGTCTGGGTGCCGCCATGGCCGAACAACTGGCCCTGCGCGGCTGGCATGTGGTGGCGGTCGCCCGCACCGTCGGCGGGCTGGAGGATCTTGATGACCGGGTGAAAGCTGCGGGCCTGCCCGGCGCGGGCAGCCTGACCCTCGCCCCGATGGATGTGACAAATGAGGATGCCATGCGCCACCTCTGCCGCTCCATCCACGACCGCTGGGGCGGTCTTCAGCTCTGGGCGCATACGGCGGTCCATGCCACGGCGCTTGCGCCTGCGCCCTCGCTCGACATGAAGGATCTGGATAAATCCATCGCCGCCAATCTGCGCGCCACGGCGTTTCTGATCACCATGATCGAGCCGCTGCTGCGCGCCAAAACCGGCACCGCGATGTTCTTTGATGATCCGGTTGCCGGTCAGAAATTTGGCGCGGCGTATGGGGCCAGCAAGGCCGGGCAGATCGCCCTCGCCCGCAACTGGCAGGCGGAATCCGCGCGCATCGGCCCGCGCGTGCTGGTGGAAACCCCACGCCCGATGCCAACAGCGGTGCGCGCCCGATTCTACCCCGGCGAAGACCGCGACGCCCTGTTCAGCCCGCGCGACGAGGCCGCACGCCTGATCGCGTTGATCTGACATACGTTACGAAGAAAAACGGCCCGACATGTCCCGGTAGGGCGGGGTTCACCCCGCCACACCCTGCCTTCGGCCCAACACTCAAAGGTAGGGTGGGTTGTTCCGCCCGGCACGGGCGGGTTGACCCACCACGGCGCAACGGCTGCCACCCGCGGTAGGGCGGGGTTCACCCCGCCCCTGCGACAGGCCACGCTCAGTCGAGCGCCGCAGCCATCGCGCCCCACAGCGCCTCGACCGGCTCCACCCCGACCGACAGCCGGATGAACCCTTCGGGCACCGCGTCGCCCCAGCGTGCGCGGCGCTCGCCCGCCGAATGGGTGCCGCCAAAGCTGGTGGAGCGCACGAGATACGGGCAGCGCGCCAGGAAATCTTCCGCCACGGTCGCATCTTTCAACGTCATCCCGATCAGAAAGCCAAAGCCCTGCATCTGCTGCTTTGACAGCGCAAACGACGGATCGTCCGGCAGCCCCGGATAGCGCAGCCGCAGCACCGCCGGATGCTCTGCCAGCCGCGCGGCGATCACCCCCGCAGTTGCGCACATCCGCTCCAGCCGCACCTCCAGCGTCTCCAACCCGCGATGCACCAGCCAGGCCTCCATCGACCCCGGCACTGATCCTGATAGTCGTCGCCAGTCGCGCACCCGCGTCATGCGCGCGGCATCGCGCCCCGCCACATGGCCGAACAGCGCATCCGAATGCCCCGCCGGGGCCTTGGTATCGGCGGCCACCACCAGATCCGCCCCCAGATCCAGCGGGCGCTGCATGAGCGGCGTCATCGTGGTGTTGTCGACAATCACCATCGCGCCCGCCGCATGGGCGCGGGCGCAGACAGCCGCAATATCAACCACATCCAGACCGGGATTTGACGGGGTCTCCAGATAGACCACGGCCGCGCCGGTGAAATCCGCCGTTGCATAGTCCAGCGTCTTGATCTGCACCACGTCGACGCCCATCGGGGCCAGAAACCCCTCTGACAATACCCGCGTCACGTAATAGCCGTCCGACGGCAGAATCACCCGCTCCCCGGCGCGCAGCGTGGCAAACAGCGCCGCCGAAATCGCGCCCATGCCAGAGGGAAAGGTGACGACCTCGGCATCCTCCAGCAGCGACAGCTGCGCCTCCACCGCCGCCCAGGTGGGCGTTCCGTTGCGGGCGTAGATATAGGGTGCGCCCTGCACTTCGGGCAGATGATAGCTGGTCGAGGTCGTTAGCGGCAGCGCCACCGGATCACCCTTTTCCAGCCCCGCGCTGCGATGGTGAAGCATCTGCGCCAAACGGCGCTGCATGTCGGTATCCATCCCAATATCCCCTGATGTGTCAGGGGCGATCATCGGTCAGCCCCTGCGCAATGACAAGGGCCGCCGGAAGGCGGAAAATGTTAAAAATAAGTTAAATCGAGACAGCCAAGCCATTGATACTAAATAGAATGGCCCGGTGTAACACAGGGGGAAGCCTCCCCGGCATGGTCGGCCTTTCCGGCGGGAAATCCCGCCGGAAAGGCCGCGTCACATCTTACTCAGCGACCGTCACACGCTCCATGCGGTCAGGGTCGGACACCTCGCCGTTGCCGCCGTCGCCCTTCTTGATCGCATCGACCACCTCCATGCCCGAGATCACCCGGCCGACCACCGTGTACTGCCCGTTCAGGAAATCGCCGGGGGCAAACATGATGAAGAACTGGCTGTTGGCCGAGTTGGGGCTCTGGCTGCGCGCCATGCCGACCACGCCACGCTCAAAGCTCAGGTCCGAGAATTCCGCCGGCAGATCAGGCCGCGACGATCCGCCCATCCCCGCCATCGACAGATTGCCGCCCGCCTTGCCATTTGCCACGTCGCCGGTCTGCGCCATGAAGCCATCAATCACCCGGTGAAACACGACGCCATCATAAGCGCCCTCTTTCGCCAGCGCGGTGATCTGCTCCACATGTTTCGGCGCCACGTCCGGCAGCATGTCGATCACGATCTGCCCTGTGGTGCTGCCCGCAACCTCGATCACCAGATTGGGGCCGGGGCCATCTTCGGCCTGCGCCATGACCGGGGTTGCCATCTGGCTGATGCCATAGCCGCCGACAACCGCGAGGCCCAGGGCGAAGATCCCGCCCGCGATGAACCGGTCACGCAACATCGGCAGCCACCCGCACGCTGATCATCCGGTCCGGGCTGGCCGGTGGCTCGCCCAGAGCGATTTTGTCGACATGCTCCATGCCCGAGATCACCCGGCCATAAACGGTGTATTGCCCGTTCAGGAAGTGGTTGTCGGCGAAGTTGATAAAGAACTGGCTGTTGGCCGAGTTCGGGTTCTGGCTGCGCGCAGCCCCCAGGGTGCCCCGGTCATGCGGCAGTTTGGAGAATTCGGCCGGCAGATCCGGCTTGTCCGACCCGCCCGTGCCAGCCCGGCGCAGGTTGAAGTTGTTTTCCATATTGCCGTTTTCCACGTCGCCGGTCTGCGCCATGAAGCCCTTGATCACGCGGTGAAAGCAGACGTTATCATAAGCCTTCGCGCGGGCGAGTTCCTTCATCCGCTCGGTATGCTTCGGGGCCACATCGGCCAGCAGCTCGATCACCACTTCGCCGTCTTTCAGCGTCAGGATGATGGTGTTTTCTGGGTCTTTGATCTCGGCCATCGGGTTTGGCTCCTTACTGTTGTCTGGCCCGGAACCTAAACATCGAAGGCCCACAAGGAAAGGGGGGCCTTGCGCAGATCGGTTGACCTGCGCGGCATTCCGGCGGAAACAGGGGGCGACATTTCGACAGGGGAGTCCGATATGGGCTGGAAAACACTCGACGACATCGGTCTGGCTGGCAAAACTGTGCTGGTCCGCGTTGACATCAACGTGCCGATGGAGGCCGGTCGCGTGACCGACACCACCCGGATCGACAAGATCAGACCCACGGTGGAGGATATCATCGTGCGCGGCGGGCGCGTGGTGCTGCTGGCGCATTTCGACCGCCCCAAGGGCAAGGTCGTGCCCGAGATGAGCCTGTCGCACATTGCGGGCGCGCTGGAGGCCAGCCTTGGCCGCAAGGTGGTGTTCAGCCCGGAAAGCATCGGATCAGTCGCAGCCGATGCCATCGCCAGTGCCGAACCGGGCGATGTGGTGCTGCTGGAAAACACCCGCTTTCACCCCGGCGAAGAAAAGAACGACCCCGCCCTTGCGGCAGAGATGGCAAAGCTGGGCGATGTTTTTGTCAATGACGCGTTCTCGGCTGCGCACCGGGCCCATGCCTCGACCGCCGGTCTGGCGCATCTGCTGCCAAGCGCGGCGGGGCGGCTGATGGAGGCGGAACTGCAGGCGCTGGAAGCTGCCCTTGGCACGCCCAAGCGCCCGGTGGTGGCGGTGGTCGGCGGGGCCAAGGTTTCGACCAAGCTGGATTTGCTGGGCAATCTGGTGACCAAGGTGGATCATCTGGTGATCGGCGGCGGCATGGCCAACACCTTTCTGGTGGCCCAAGGCATCGAGGTCGGCAAATCGCTGGCCGAACGTGACATGGCCGACACCGCCCGCGAGATTCTGGCCAAGGCATCGGCGGCGGGCTGCACCATTCACCTGCCCGTCGATGTGGTGGTGGCGCGGGAGTTCAAGGCCAACGCCGATCATGACGTGGTGGCCGCCGATGCCTGCCCCGCCGACGCGATGATCCTGGATGCCGGGCCGATGAGTGTGGCGGCGATCGTCAAGGTGTTCGAGGCGTCTGAAACCCTGATCTGGAACGGCCCCCTTGGAGCGTTCGAGCTGACCCCGTTTGATGCGGCCACCAATGCGGCGGCGAAATCCGCAGCGGCATTGACGCGCGAAGGCAAGCTGATCTCGGTCGCGGGCGGCGGGGATACCGTCTCGGCGCTCAATCAGGCGGGCGCGGCGGAGGATTTCACCTTTATCTCGACTGCGGGCGGCGCGTTCCTGGAATGGATGGAAGGCAAAGAGCTGCCCGGCGTGGCCGCGCTGACCGCATAGGCGATCTCTCGCCGCCTCGGCGGTCCATCGGCAAAAACCAGCCCGCCCGAACAACCGGGCGGGTCGCGGCGCGCTCTGGCACGGACCGGCTTTTCCGGCGCGCTGTTAGCGTCACCATGATTGCAGGGCCGGTCGCATGTGGCTATCCAAGGGCAATCTCCGACGTTTTCAAAGGATCACCGACATGACCTCTTCGCAAGCAGCTGACCAGATCGGCACGGGCAATGGCTTTATCGCAGCGCTGGACCAGTCGGGCGGGTCCACACCAAAGGCGCTGCGCCTGTATGGCGTGACCGAGGATGCCTATTCGGGCGAAGCGGCGATGTATGACATGATTCACGCCATGCGGTCGCGCATCATCAAGTCGCCCGCCTTTACCGGGGACAAGGTGGTGGGTGCGATCCTGTTCGAACAGACCATGGACCGCGACATCGACGGCATTCCGACCGCGCAATTCCTGTGGGAACAGCGCGGCGTGGTGCCGTTTCTGAAGATCGACAAGGGGCTGGAGGCCGAGGCTGACGGTGTACAGCTGATGAAGCCGATGCCCGATCTGGATGCGCTGCTGGCCCGCGCCAAGGCGCTGGGGGTGTTCGGCACCAAGGAGCGCTCGGTGGTGAATGCCGCCAATGCCAAGGGCATTGCGGCCATCGTGGCCCAGCAGTTTGCGGTCGGCGATCAGGTCGCGGCGGCGGGTCTGATGCCGATCCTGGAGCCGGAGGTGACGATCTCGATCACCGACAAGCCGCAAGCCGAGGCGATTCTGCAGCAGGAAATCCTGAAGCACCTCGACGCCCTGCCCGCAGATCGCAAGGTCATGCTGAAACTGTCGCTGCCGACGGTCGACAATTTTTACGCGCCGCTGGTCGATCATCCGCGCGTGCTGAAAGTGGTGGCGCTGTCGGGCGGTCACAGCCGCGACGCGGCCAATGCCATTCTGGCCCGCAACCGGGGCATCATCGCCAGCTTCAGCCGCGCCCTGACCGAAGGGCTGTCGGCACAGCAATCGGACGCAGAGTTTGACGCGGCTCTGGGTGCCGCGATTGACAGCATCCACGCGGCCTCGGTCGCAGGCTGATCACAGGCAAACGTGATCGGAATTCCCCGCAAGGGGGATTCCCTAACCGAATCAGATGTGCCATGATTCGCCAAAGGCCGGAGAACACGGCCATTAGGGGCAGACAATGACGGCACAGGCCAGCCGCCTTCCGATTGGTGGCATTCTTTATCTGATTTTGGCGTTCCTGCTGGGGGCCTATTTCACCTTTGCCGCCGTTCAGGGCGATTACGGTGTGTTCCGTCAGGTCCAGATACGGTCCGAGGCCGAGACCCTGCGGGTCGAGCGGGACCGTCTGTACGAAGAACTGGGCAGGATCAGCAACCTGACTGCGCGTTTGTCTGACCGCTATCTGGATGTAGACCTGCTGGACGAACGGGTGCGTGATGTGCTGGGCTATGTTCGCCCCGATGAGATCGTAATCCGCTGAACCTGCGGTTCAGTCGCGCCAAGGCCCGCCGATCCGGCGGGCTTTTTTTTTGCATTTAGGTGCTATTTTCCCGTATCATCCGGGGATGATTTTTTGTTTTGCCCAACAAAACCCGATAGGCTATGAATGGTTTAATACTAAACTATCCAAGCCCCACGATCCAAGCCACTGACGGGAGGATGCCGCATATGGCCGCCAAGAAACCAGCCGAGAGGCCGAATGCCTCGAAGGAAGAGTTGCTGAAATACTACCGCGAGATGCTTTTGATCCGCCGGTTCGAGGAAAAGGCCGGTCAGCTATACGGCATGGGCCTGATCGGCGGGTTCTGCCATCTGTATATCGGGCAGGAAGCGGTCGTCGTCGGGCTGGAGGCTGCGGCGAAAGAGGGTGACAAACGGGTCACCAGCTACCGCGACCACGGCCATATGCTCGCCTGCGGCATGGACCCAAAGGGTGTGATGGCGGAACTGACCGGGCGCATCGGCGGCTATTCCAAGGGCAAGGGCGGCTCGATGCACATGTTCTCGAAAGAGAAGCATTTCTACGGCGGCCACGGCATCGTCGGCGCGCAGGTGCCACTGGGCGCGGGTCTGGCCTTTGCCGACAAGTATCTGGGCAATGACAATGTGACCTTTACCTATTTCGGCGATGGCGCGGCCAATCAGGGCCAGGTCTATGAGGCCTATAACATGGCCGAGCTGTGGAACCTGCCGGTGATTTTCGTGATCGAAAACAACGGTTACGCCATGGGCACCTCTGTGAAACGCTCCACCAAATCGCCGTCGCTGTGGGAACGCGGTGCCGCCTATGGCATCAAGGGCGAAGCCGTGGATGGCATGGACGTGCTGGCCGTGAAAGCTGCCGGCGAAAAGGCGGTTGCCGCCTGCCGCGCGGGTCAGGGCCCCTATATCCTTGAAATGATGACCTATCGCTATCGCGGCCACTCGATGTCGGACCCGGCCAAGTATCGCACCCGCGAAGAGGTCGAGAAAATGCGCTCGGAAAAGGACGCCATCGAACATGTGCGCGACCTGCTGCTGCAAGGCGGGCTTGCCAGCGACGACGACCTGAAAGCCATCGACAAAGAAATCAAGGCGCAGGTCAACGAATCTGCTGAATTCTCAAAAGAAAGCCCAGAGCCTCCGGTCGAGGAACTCTGGACCGACATCTACGCCTGAGGGGGAAACACGACATGGCAACCGAAGTATTGATGCCCGCGCTTTCCCCGACGATGGAAGAGGGCACATTGGCCAAATGGCTGGTGAAAGAAGGCGACGCGGTGAAATCCGGCCAGATTCTGGCCGAGATCGAAACCGACAAGGCCACGATGGAATTCGAGGCGACCGATGAAGGGATCATCGGCAAGCTGCTGGTGACTGAGGGCACCGCCGGGGTGAAAGTGAACACCCCGATTGCGATCATGGTCGAAGACGGCGAAAGCGTCAGCGACACGCCCGCGCCAAAGGTGGCCGAAGCCGTCGCCCCCGCCGCAGAGGCCCCGGCATCGGTGCCCGCAAAAGCAGCTGATCCGGCACCCGCGCTGGTGGTGGCCGCCAAAGGCTGGCCGCACAGCGACCTGCCCGAAGGTCCGACCAAGACCATGACCGTCCGCGAAGCTCTGCGCGAAGCGATGGCCGAGGAAATGCGCCGCGATCCCAACGTGTTCCTGATGGGGGAAGAGGTTGGCGAATACCAAGGCGCCTACAAGATCAGCCAGGGCCTGCTCGACGAGTTCGGGGCCAAGCGCGTCGTGGATACGCCGATCACCGAGCACGGTTTTGCCGGGATCGCGGTCGGGGCAAGCTGGGGCGGATTGCGCCCGATTGTCGAGTTCATGACCTTCAACTTCGCCATGCAGGCGATTGACCACATCATCAACTCGGCGGCCAAGACGCTGTATATGTCAGGCGGCCAGATGGGCAGCCCGATGGTGTTCCGGGGCCCGAACGGCGCTGCCGCCCGCGTCGGCGCGCAGCACAGCCAGGATTACTCGGCCTGGTATGCCGCGATTCCGGGGCTGAAGGTCTGCATCCCCTATTCCGCAGCCGATGCCAAAGGCCTGCTGAAATCGGCGATCCGAGACCCGAACCCGGTGATCTTCCTTGAGAATGAAATCCTCTACGGTCGCAGCTTTGATGTGCCGACCGACCCGGATTTCACGGTGCCGTTCGGCAAAGCCTCGATCATGCGCGAAGGCAGCGACGTTACCATCGTCAGCTTTGGCATCGGTGTAGCCCATTCGCTGCTGGCCGCAGACGCGCTGGCCAAAGACGGCATCAACGCCGAGGTGATCAACCTGCGCACCCTGCGCCCGATTGATTACGATACGGTTCTGGCGAGCGTGCAAAAGACCAACCGTTGCGTGACGGTGGAAGAAGGCTTCCCCGTCGGCTCGATCGGCGACCATATGGCCAGCACCATCATGCAGCGCGCGTTCGATTATCTGGATGCGCCGGTCATCACCTGCACCGGCAAGGACGTGCCGATGCCCTATGCCGCGAACCTTGAAAAATTCGCGCTGATCACCCCGGCGGAAATCGCTGCCGCGGTGAAATCTGTCTGCTACCGTTGAGGCCCATAATGATGATCACAATCTCTGCGGTTAACTATCTGGGGACTTCCGTTAGTGTCCTCATGGACGATGAAACATGGCAAGACGCTCTCCTGCCAGCAGAGCTTCTCGATGACGAAGTTGGGGACAACGCCAGTCGCTCATCAAGAACTTCGTGGGTTCTCGAAAATCAACAAGCGATCAAGCGAGCAATCAGCCAAAAGAAGCATGGCTTGGCTGTGCGCGCGCCATTTCATCGCATCGTTCTTCTGGAGGGAAATTGATGGCAACCGAAATTCTGATGCCCGCGCTGTCCCCGACGATGGAAGAGGGCACGCTGGCCAAATGGCTGGTGAAAGAAGGCGATGTGGTGAAATCCGGCCAGATCCTGGCCGAGATCGAGACCGACAAGGCCACGATGGAGTTTGAAGCGACGGATGAGGGCACCATCGGCAAGCTCTTGGTGGCCGAGGGCACGGCGGGGGTCAAGGTGAACGCCGCCATCGCGGTGCTGCTGGAAGAGGGCGAAGACGCCTCTGCCGTCGCAGCCGCGCCCGCCGCGGCCGCAAAACCGGCTGAGGCTGCGGCACCGGCTGCGGCCCCGGCCGCTGCTGCACCTGCTGCCGCTCCGGCGGCGTCCGGCGCACGGGTCTTTGCCTCGCCGCTCGCGCGGCGGATCGCAAAGGAAAAAGGCTTGGATCTGAGCGCGGTTCAGGGCTCCGGTCCGCATGGCCGCATCGTGCGGGCAGATGTCGAGGGCGCGCAGGCCGCGCCAAAGGCAGCGGCCCCTGCCCCGGCAGCCGCCGCTGCTGCACCTGCAGCCGCCCCGGCCAAGGCAGCAATGCCCACCGGGCCGTCAACCGAAACCGTGCTGAAGATGTACGCCGACCGCGAGTTCACCGAAGTGGCACTCGACGGCATGCGCCGCACCATCGCGGCCCGCCTGACCGAAGCCAAGCAGACCATCCCGCATTTCTACCTGCGCCGCGACGTGCAGCTGGATGCGCTGATGGACTTCCGCGCCACGCTGAACAAATCGCTTGAATCGCGTGGCGTAAAGCTGTCGGTCAATGACTTCATCATCAAGGCCTGCGCTCAGGCGCTGCAAGCCGTGCCAGATTGCAACGCGGTCTGGGCCGGCGACCGGATCCTGAAGCTGAAGCCATCGGATGTGGCCGTTGCTGTCGCCATCGAGGGCGGGTTATTCACGCCGGTTCTGCGTGACGCCGACAAGAAGTCGCTGTCTGCCCTGTCGGCCGAGATGAAGGATCTGGCCGGACGCGCCAAGACCAAAAAGCTGGCCCCGCATGAATATCAGGGCGGCAGCTTTGCGATCTCGAACCTCGGGATGATGGGGATCGACAACTTTGACGCGGTGATCAACCCGCCGCATGGCTCGATCCTGGCCGTCGGGGCCGGGGTGAAAAAGCCGGTGGTCAAGGCGGATGGCACCATCGGCGTCGCCACCGTGATGTCGATGACCCTGTCGGTCGATCACCGGGTGATCGACGGCGCACTCGGCGCGGCTTTCCTGAAAGCGGTGATCGAGGCGCTGGAAAACCCGATGACGATGCTGGCCTGAACTGAGCGACATCAAACAAACACCCCGGAAGACAGCGTCTTCCGGGGTGTTTTCTATTCTTATATCTATGCGAGCCTAGTCGCCGATCACCTGATCCATCGTAAGCGACGGGTTCGAGCACCCGGCCTCTCCCACCACGCGGGCGGGCACACCTGCGACGGTTTTGCACGGCGGCACATCCTGCAGCACCACCGATCCGGCGGCGATGCGCGAGCAATGGCCGATGCTGATATTGCCCAGCACCTTGGCCCCCGCGCCGATCAGCACGCCATCGCCGATCTTGGGGTGGCGATCGCCATCTTCCTTGCCGGTGCCGCCCAGCGTCACCGAATGCAGCATCGAGACATTGTCGCCGACCACCGCCGTCTCACCGATCACGATGGAATGGGCGTGGTCGATCATGATGCCGCGCCCGACCTTTGCCGCCGGGTGAATGTCGACGCCAAAGACTTCGCTCACCCGCATCTGCACAAAATACGCCAGATCACGACGGCCATGGGTCCAGAGCCAATGACCGATGCGGTAGGCCTGCACCGCCTGATAGCCCTTGAAGAACAGGATCGGCTGCAGATAGCGGTGGCAGGCCGGATCGCGGTCGAACACCGCCATCAGGTCGGCACGTGCGGCGGCCCCCAGATCCGGGTCATCGCGGTAAGCCTGATCGGCAATCTCGCGCAGGATCTGCTCGCCCATCTCGGGCGAGGCCAGCTTGAACGAAAAGCGGTAGGCCAAGGCCTGTTCCATCGTCGCATGATGCAACAGTGACGAGTGGATCAGCCCCCCAAGCAGCGGGTCGTCCTTGATCGCGGCTTCGGCCTCATCACAGACCCGGCTCCAGACCGGGTCAAGGGGCGACAGTTTCAGTTTACGCTCGGCCATGGCACGACCCTTTCGGAAATTGTGATTAGGAATGTAGCAGCTTGAGCGGCGGTTCAACAGTCGGTTTGGAAAAAGTTGTCGGACCGGAGGCATCGGCCAACAGGGGCCTTTACATTACAAAGTATTTTTGTAAGGTATTCACACAGCCAGTCCGGACGGGCCAGCCAAGATCATGACCCCAGTCCGAAGGAAGTTCCATGACACCTCACCTTGCCCGAACGGCTCCGGTTGCGCCGGATTTCTCCGAACTGCTGCGGCAGTCGCTGGCCGGTCTGACGCCCAATGATCTGCTCGCCTCGATCCTTGACCGGTTGGAGGGACGCTCATGAACGCGCTGACCGATATCACCCGCATTGCCGATGCGATCCCCCTGCATGACGCCGTCGCCCTGACCGAAGGCGGGCGCGAGGCGCGGATCCTGTTGAATGGCATGGTCTATTCCCTGCGCATCACCCGGCAGGGCAAGCTGATCCTGACAAAATGAAGGGGGCCATGCGGCCCCCTTTCACCCGTTCAGATGCCGGCGCAACGCGGCAATATCGTCGCGCATCACCGCATGACCCGCCCCCGGATAGACCTGCACCTCCACCGTCGCCCCAAGGGCGCGCAAGGCGGTGGCACTGTCCTGCACCCGTTTCAGCGGAATATGCGGGTCGCGTTCGTGAACCGAAATCCAGACCCGCCCCTGCCTGTGCCCCGGATAGGTCAGGCGCTTGTCGGCATGACCATAAAGCGCCGGGCTGGGGCTGCCATGATCCCCGGAGCCGACCAGCCCGCCGGAAAGCGCGAACAGCCCGGCCAGACCGATCCCCTGCCGGGCAAAGGCCTCCAGCGCCAGACAGGCCCCCTGACTGAAGCCACAAAGCCAGATCGCAGATCGGGCGACGCCTGCTTGCTCCAGCGTTGCCACCGCGCCCGCGACGCTGGCAAGACCGCCCTGAACAAACGGCTCCATCTGCGCGGCGGGTGCCAGGAAACTGCTGGGCCACCAGCTGTTTCCCGGCGCTTCCGGGGCCACCGCCGCCACATCGGGCAAGGCGGCGTGGTCGAGCAGCGACAGACTGTCCGCCGCAGACCCGCCGCGCCCATGCAGCATCACCAGCCCCCGCGTTGCCCCCTTTGGCAGACGCGCGATCATGACCGCACCCGCAGCGGCGGCAGAACCCGCTCGATCCGGTCGCGCATCGCCTCATAGCGCGGCGGCAGCTTCAGCGCCTGACCCAGGCTTTCTGCAGATTCGTCCACAGAGAATCCCGGCGGATCGGTGGCGATTTCAAACAGCACCCCGCCCGGTTCGCGGAAATAGATCGCGTTGAAATACTGCCGGTCGGTGACAGGTGTGGTGCGATGCCCTGCCCGCGCCAGTCGGTCCATCCACTCCACCTGCTCGGCATCATCCCTGGTGCGGAAGGCAACATGGTGAATGGTACCCGCCCCCTGCCGCCCCGGTTGCGCACCGGCGACACGGATCACATCAAGAATGCGCCCGCGCGCGTCCCCCGGTGCGATCAGCCGCTGACGTTCCACAGCACCCTCCTGCTCGGTCCCGGCGTGCTGATAGCCGAACACATCGGTCAGCAGCCGCACGGTCCGCTCGGGATCCCGTTCCCACAGCGTCACCGAGTGAAAGCCATGTGTATCAGCAGCATCGGCGCTCTCGATCAGTTCCACCGGCGCACCATCGGGGTCGCGCAGCGTGACGATCCGCTCGCCAAAGCGTTGCCCGGCACCCGCCGTGGTCAGCCCGCGAACAGCCAGATCATCGGTGATCCGGTCGAAATCGGCGCTCGGGATCGCATAGGCATAGGCCGAGGCCATACCCGGACCGGACCGGCCGGGGCCCGCATCGGCAAAGGGAAAGAAGGTCAGGATCGTGCCGGGACTGCCCGCGCCGTCGCCGTAATACAGATGATAGGTGCCGGGATCATCAAAGTTGACGGTCTTCTTGACCAGCTTCTGGCCAAGGGCTCCGGTGATGAAATCGACATTGGGTTGGGGTGCGCCAGAAATGGCGGTGACATGGTGGATGCCGGGAATGGTGGTCATTTTGCCCTCCTGTCGCCCCGAAGCAGGGCGTTGAGGCAAAGATAGCGGAAAGAGATTTGCAGATAAGACCGATCCGGACACGGCAGCTGTGCAGATTCGCACCAACCCTACTTCACCTGAGCCGCGGTCCAGTCCCGAAAGGCGATCAAGGGCGCACGCGGCGGCACGTCACGCGGCCAGACCAGATAGTAACTGCCCAAGCCCCGGCCCCGCACCGGCCAGGCGGCGATCAGGCTGCCATCGCGCAACGCATCCTCGATCAGAAACAGCGGCAACAGCGCCACACCCAGACCATGGATCGCGGCCTGCGTCATGGTGGCAAACTGATCGAACAGCATCCCCGCCGGGCGCTGTCCCGGCACCCCTTGCTGCGCCAGATAGCGGCCCCAGGCACCGGGTCGGCTTTCCAGCTGCAACAGCGGCAACGTCAGCAGCGCCTCGGCCCCCGCGATCGGGTCCGGCAACAGCGCCGGGGCACAGACCGGCAGCACCTCTTCCTCCATCAGCAACAGATGCTCCGCCCCCGGCCAGTCGGCGCGGCCGAAATGGATGGCCGCATCAAACCCTTCGGCGGCAAAATCGAACGGGCGCAGCCGGGTGGACAGATTGACCGTCACCCCCGGATGCTGCCGTGCAAACCCCGGCAGACGCGGGGCCAGCCAATGCACCCCGAACGCCGGGAGGATCGCCAGCGACAGCCCGCCGCCCCCCGGATTGACCCGCAACCGCAGCGAGGCCTGCGACAGCCCGGTCAGATGCACCCGCACCTGCCGCACATATTCCTGTGCCGCCGGGGTCAGCCGCAGCCGTTGGCGCTCGCGGATGAACAGCACCACGCCCAGCTGCCCCTCCAGCCCCTGCAGCGCCCGGCTCACCGCCCCTTGGGTCAGCGACAGCTCCGCCGCCGCGGCTGATACGGTACCCAGCCGGTCCACCGCCTCCAGCGCCAGCAGCGCGGGCATCGAGGGCAACAGCCGACGCGATCCGATCATGCGTTTTCCTCATGAACTGGTGAGAAGACGTCGATAGCATTCGCCCCCACTCTGCGCAATAAGGGGCGCACCCTCCCGGCACGATCTCTTGCAATTGCAGCTTTCCCAAATACTCCGGGGGTCCGGGGGCAGCGCCCCCGGGACAGATGCCGCAGACCACGGGGCCATGCACCGAAGCGATACCTTTCGCGCCTTTGCAACCCATGGCACACTGACCTGAACCGGAGGACACCATGACCCAAGACGCCCCGAAGCTGAAAGCCAAAGACGCCCCCGATCTGGGCCGTTTCGACTGGGAAGACCCGTTCCGTCTCAATGACCAGCTGACCGAAGAGGAGCGCATGCTGCGCGATGCCGCCCGTGCATACGCACAGGAAAGGCTGCAGCCGCGGGTCATCGCCGCCTATCGCGATGAATCCACCGACCCCGAGATTTTCCGTGAGATGGGCGAAATGGGCCTGCTGGGCGTCACCGTCCCCGAGGAATACGGTGGTCTGGGCGCGTCTTACGTCGCTTACGGTCTGGTTGCGCGCGAGGTAGAACGGGTGGATTCCGGCTATCGCAGCATGATGAGCGTGCAATCCTCACTCGTGATGTACCCGATCTATGCCTATGGCACCGAAGCGCAGCGGCAGAAGTATCTGCCGAAACTGGCAACCGGGGAATGGATTGGCTGCTTTGGCCTGACCGAACCCGATGCCGGTTCCGATCCTGCGGGCATGAAAACCGTGGCAAAGAAAACCGCCAATGGCTACGTGCTCAACGGCGCCAAGATGTGGATTTCCAACGCCCCGATTGCCGATGTCTTCGTCGTCTGGGCCAAATCCGAGGCGCATGGCGGCAAGATCAAGGGCTTTGTGCTGGATAAAGGCACCAAGGGCCTGTCGGCCCCCAAGATCGGCGGCAAGCTCAGCTTGCGCGCCAGCATCACCGGCGAGATTGTGCTGAAAGATGTCGAAGTCGGCGAAGACGCCCTGCTGCCAAATGTCGAAGGGCTCAAGGGTCCGTTCGGCTGCCTCAACCGCGCGCGTTATGGCATTGCCTGGGGGGTGATGGGTTCGGCCGAATTCTGCCTGCATGCCGCCCGTCAGTACGGGCTGGACCGCAAGCAATTCGGCAAGCCGCTGGCGCAGACCCAGCTGTTTCAGCTGAAACTGGCGAACATGATGTCGGAAATCAGCCTGGGTCTACAGGGCTGCCTGCAGGTCGGGCGGCTGCTGGATCAGGCCAATGCGGCCCCCGAGATGATCTCGATCATCAAGCGCAACAATTGCGGCAAGGCACTGGACGCGGCCCGGATGGCGCGCGACATGCATGGTGGCAACGGCATTCAGGAAGATTACCAGATCATGCGCCACATGGTGAACCTGGAAACGGTCAACACCTATGAGGGCACGCATGACGTGCACGCGCTGATCCTGGGCCGCGCGATCACCGGGTTGCAGGCGTTTTTCTAAGCTCCCCTTTTCGCTCCCGGACGGCGTCTGTGCTCGCACAGCGCCCGAAGGGGCCACACCAAAATGGCTTGCGCGGACAAGTCCGGAATCATGCACGTGGCGCAGTCCCTGCCGCGTCCTGGTGAATGTACGGAACAGCCAGGCACCTTGCCGCACCGAAAATCGTTAGAAGTTTTTACGTTAGGGGAAGATTAGGAGCCCATACGCCACACTGCTCACCTAGCGGCTTCTGCACCGATCCGGTGTGTGAGGGCAGTCAGGTTGGAGTGCAGAATGAAACGAACGCGTCTGACGATTCTTCTTCCCGCTGTTTTTGTCCTGTCGATTCTGACCCTTCTGACCAGCTATGCCGCCTTTGTCCTCGCCGATATGCGAAAAGCCCTGATCACACAGGCCATATCCGGCATGGAAGGGGCAACGGCACGGGCAGCCAAACGGGTCGACACCTGGTTTGATGCGTCCGGGCGGGCCGTCGCCGCCTTGGCCGGCAGCAAGCAGACCAGGGATACAATCCAGCAGTTGTCGACCATGTTGCGCGCCTCTGGCCCCGACGCCGCAGATTTTCTGAAACGCACTTATATTGATCCGAACCGTGCCAATGGCACCGCGCGCGATACGTTCGACTACACCATGGATCGCAGCGCCTATGGTCAGACTCATGCAAAGGTGCACGATTTCTATCGCGACCTGCGCCGCGAACACGGATTTTATGACGTGCTGCTGTTCGACGCAGAGGGAACACTGGTCTACACCGTCACGAAAGAGGGCGATCTTGGCCAGAACGCCCTCAGCGGTGATCTGGCCGGCACCCCACTCGGCTCTGCCGTCCGGCGCGCGCTGGAGGGAACAAGGCCACATCTGGTCTTCGAAGACCTGGCGCCCTATACTTACGCAAAAGGCGATCCGGCGGGTTTTCTGGCCCATGCCGTGGCAGACAGCGCCGGGCGCAGGATTGGCGTCGCAGCGGTTCGTATCCCATCAAGTTTGCTGGCAGGGCTGGTCAGTGATGACGGCCAGGATGGTGAAACCTATACATTCACCCTGCTGGGAGCCAGTGGCTATTACTGGACCACAAACGGGGAAGAAATGGTGCAAAGCCGCCAGCCCGCGCAGACGCCGCAGGTGACAGCAGCACAACAGGGCGAGATTGGCGTGATGCAAAGCACCACCAATGCGACTGGCTCCTCCGTTCTTGCCGCATACCGGCCCATCGGTGCCTTTGATGCGGGCTGGTCCATCGTGACCGAACTCGATGAGGCGCGTGTCGCAGCCCCGGTCAGGGACGCCATGTTGCGCACCCTTTTTGCCCTAGGGATACTGGGTCTTGCGTCATTGGGGGTGGGCCTCGCAATCGGCCGCTGGATCGCGCGCCCCCTGTCGCACCTGACACAGGCCACCCTGTCTATGCTGGCGCGCCAACCTGTCGTGATCGGCTTTCTTGACCGCAAGGACGAGGTTGGCGAACTGGCCCGCGGGCTGGAACGGTTTCGGCAGGACCAGTCGGCTGCCGATGCAAACCGCGTGGAAATGCTGTTCAAGGGCAAGGCATTTGCCACCACCAGCACGGCCATGATGATCTCGGATGCCGAAGGAAATCTGCTTTATGTCAATGATGCCCTGATCTCGCTGTTTCGCGAGCATTTCGCCGATTTTCAGACCCGCTTTGCCGGACTGGACCCGGATCGGCTGATTGGCCGCAACATCTCGGTCTTTCACGGCAATCACCACAACAACATGACCATGCTGGCAAACCTGACGAACGGCCAGATGGACTCTGACATCCAGATCGGAGAGCAGGTGTTTGCCTTGTCGATCAGCGCCGTTGAGGATGACAATGGAACGCGGGCGGGCTTTGTGGTGGTCTGGGAAAATGTGCGCGAACAGCGCCGGAGCAATGCGATCATTTCGGCTGTCAACACGGCTCAGGCCGTGCTGGAAATCGGGCTCGACGGGCGCATCCTCAGCATGAACGACATGGCCCTGACAGATTATGGTTATGACAGCGCCGCTATTATCGGCCGGCACGTCGGAACCCTGTTCAAAGCCGGAAAATCCCATGCCGAAGAGGTTCTGGCCCGCGTGATCGCCCAGGGCCATGTCTGTGAACTCCAGCATCGCGTCGCCCGCGATGGCAGCGATCGCTTTGTGATCAGCAATCTGAACATCATCACAAACCGCAAGGGTGAGGCGCAGCGGATTGTCGCAATCTGTACCGATCAAACCGCAGAAACTCAGTTTCGCACCGCCACAGAACAGGCCATGCAGATCCGTTCTGCCGAACAGCAAAACGTGGTCGAAGCCCTGCGCGATGCGCTGGGGGCGCTTGCTGACGGCGATCTTTCCGCGCAGATCATGACGCCGTTTCCGGCCGATTACGAAAGCCTGCGCCTGAACTGCAATCAGGCCGCCCAAAGCCTGTCAGACACTCTGGCACGCGTGGCGGCTGTCACCGCCGCGATTCTGGATGGCGCGGGCAACATTGCCGGTGCCGCAGCCGACCTGTCACGTCGCACGGAAAGCCAGGCCGCCACGCTTGAGCAGACCGCAGCGGCGCTCGACACCCTTACCGCGAATGTGCGCTCTGCCACCGAAGGCACACTCAAAGCCGGCGGCAAGGTCAGATCGGCCCATGACGAGGCCCGCAACAACGGCGGCGTTGTGCGACAGGCGATCGAGGCGATGGCAGCGATCGAACAGTCCTCGCATCAGATCTCCAAGATCATTTCGGTTATCGACGACATTGCCTTTCAGACCAATCTTCTTGCACTCAACGCCGGGGTCGAGGCTGCACGCGCAGGCGAAGCCGGGCGCGGCTTTGCAGTGGTCGCAGCCGAGGTCCGAGCCTTGGCACAGCGCTCGTCCGAGGCCGCAAAAGAGATCAAGACCCTGATTTCGACCTCGGAAACCCAGGTCGGAACCGGCGCGGACCTTGTCAGCCAAAGCGGTCGCGCGGTAGAGGCCATCGTTTCTGACGTCGCCGAAATCAGCAGCATCGTTCAGGATATTTCTCAGGCCGCTCAGGATCAGTCCAACAGTCTGGCCGAAATCAATGCCGGGGTTGCCGTTCTTGACAAGGTAACCCAGCAGAATGCTGTCATGGTCGAGGAGTCAACAGCCGCAAGCGTTCTGCTCAAGCAGGAAGCCGACGAGCTCTCGGCCCTTCTGGCCGGTTTCAACCTGAAAGATGCACGGGGGGGCGCATTCCGTGCCGCCTGATCAGACAAAAACGCACGCGAACGGAGAAGACTCTCGGAGCGGCACCGGTCGGGTCATTGTGATTGGGGCATCCACCGGCGGCGTAGAGGCGCTTCATACCCTGCTTTCCGAGTTTCCCTCAGACTGCCCACCAACTTTTGTGGTTCAGCACATGCGTCCCGGATTTGTCGAAAGCTTTGTCAGCGGTCTGAACCGCGCCTGTGCCGCTGAAGTGGTATTGGCGCAGGATCGGCAGCTTGCGCGGCCGGGCCGCATCCATGTGGCCCCCGCGGGTGACCTTCATCTTGCCCTGTTTGCACAGACGGCTCTCGCACTCCGGCTGATTGACGCGCCACTGGTCCAAGGGCACCGGCCCGCTGTTGATCAATTGTTTCTGTCCGCAGCATTGCTGCGCCCCGCACCGGTCGCCGCCTTGCTGACCGGAATGGGGCGCGACGGAGCTGAAGGCTTGCTGCAAATCCGCCGCGCGGGTGGACATACCATTGCGCAGGATGAGGCAAGTTCCGTCGTCTATGGCATGCCACGCGCCGCCCGCGAGCTGGGCGCTGCGGCGCAGATCCTGCCGCTCAGGTTGATTGCTGCGGCCTTGTTGCGGGCCGCAGATCCAACGTCGCAAGATTTCAATCGCAGGCGGACTGACTGATGCAAAGTGGCGAGCGTCTGAAAATCGTCATTCAGGGCGAGCATCTCATTTCCTCCGATCCGCAGGACGTTCTCTCCACCATCCTGGGATCGTGTGTGGCAGCGTTTCTGCGCGACCCGGTCGCAGGCATCGGAGGGCTGAATCATTTCCTGCTTCCCGGAAATGATCCAAGTGACCGCAATGCCATGAAGTACGGCCTCAACGCCATGGAGCTTTTGATCAACAGCCTGATCCGGGCCGGTGCGCGTCGAGAACGACTGGAGGGCAAATTGTTCGGAGGGGGCCGGATGGTTCCGGGCCTGACTGACATTGGTGCCGCAAACGGTCGTTTTGCAGAAGAGTTCCTGCAACGCGAGGGCATCCGCAATCTGGGCGGTAGTCTCGGTGGGGATCATGGTCGGAAAATCCGGGTTTGGCCGGTATCCGGCCAAGTTCAGCAAATGAAACTGCCTGCGGCGGCGGTCAGAGAGGTTTGTGTCAAGCCTCCCCCGCGCAGCGAGATCGTATTGTTCTGATGCGCGATCACATTGCCCTCCGCCTTGCTTCTGACGGTCAGAAAATCACGACTTCGGAACTCGGAGCCGTGCAATCGTGGTCACGCAGAGCACGGGACAGGCTTTGCAAGCGTGGCATATCGACCAGAGCATCTATTGTCTGGTCGGGAGAATCGGACAAATGCGATGCCGCCCCCACCAGAATATCGGACAATCCGGTCAGTTCTTGGATCATCAGATCAAGCGCCTGCAGACGCGATCGCCGTTCCCAACGATTCTGCTTGGGCGCTCCCGCCCCGGACAGGTCCACAGCAATCATGTCAGCTTCAAGATCGCGCAAACCTTGGGCGATCTGCGCCAGATGCAGGCCACTACGCAACACTGCGAGTCGCCCACTCAGAACCGGAGTTACATCTGACACAGCCGGGCCGGGACCGGGAGGGGGGCCGGGAGGGGAGCCCATCAGATCGGCCCCACCACCCGCTCGATACAGTCGCGCATACCCTCACGTGTAAAAGGTTTGGTAATCATGTTGTTCATCCCCAGCGCACGTCCCTTTGCAACAACGGTTGCATCGGCCCTGCCGGTCACCAGAACAAACCCCATCCGCTCGATCCCGCGTGTGCGGCGTATCGCCTCCAGGAGTCCCAGACCATCCAGACCAGGCATGTGGTAATCAGAAATCACCAGATGCACCGGCTTTTGCACCAAAGACCGCAAGGCCTCATCCCCGTCAGCGCAGGTGCGATACCCCTCAATCTGCATCCAGTCCAGCGCTTGGGTGATGAGTCCCCGGCTGACCGCTGTGTCATCCACCACCATGATTTTAAGGTCTTCCCGCTTCATTTCAGCCCCCTTGTGCTGTCTTATCCCTGCCGCTTCTCAACGGCGTCTATAGGTTGTCATGCCCTCGGTGCGAAACTCCGACAACGCTGCGCCGGTGATCCGCTCCGAATGGCCGATCATCAGGAACCCCTCTGGGGCAAGCAGATCAGAAAACCGCTGCCACAGGCGCTCTTGTGTCGGCTTGTCGAAATATATCACCACATTCCGGCAGAAAATCACATCAAACGGGCCTTTCATCGGCCAGGAATCTTGCAAATTCAATGCGTTGCATGTGACCAGTCGCTTGACTTTTTCGCTGACGTGCAATGGTTCCCCGGGCTTTGACTCTGCGAACAACCGGCGTGCCAGTTCCGGTGCCATCCCCAATGCCACGTCGCGCGGATAGACCCCACGACGGGTTCTCTCAATCATCGTCCGGTCAATGTCGGTCGCCAGTATGCGCACGTCATAGCGCTGCACATCCGGACTGACAGACAACAGCGATGCAGCAATGCTGTAAGGCTCTTCCCCGCTGGAGCAACCGGCTGACCAGATCCGCACCCGTGCGCCTGCCTGTGCTTTGGCCATCAAAGGCGGTAAGGCGATCTTGGTCAAAGTCTCGAAGTGATGCTGCTCCCGAAAAAAGGATGTCACGTTGGTTGTGACTGCAGAAATCAACTCCAGGCGTTCCGAAGTGTTGCCAGGATCAGAAATGAAATTGGCATAGGCTGCAAAATCCGGCAAATGCAGAACCCGTAGCCGCTTTATCAGCCGCGATTGCACCAAGGGTCGCTTGGCCTCGGCAAGAACAATGCCGGCAAGGGTGTGAACAAGCTCAGCAATGCGCAAGAAGTCCCGATCACTCAGGGGAACATCCGTCTCTGACCCCGTTGCCCTGACCGCCATATCAGGCGGCCACATCGTCAGCTTGCGGCAACAGCTGCGCAACATCCAGCAGCCGGATCAGGCGGCTGTCCTGAACAACAACGCCACGCAACATGTTGCGGGTGGTTTCGGACGCAAGATCAGGGGTTGGCTGCACGCCAGAGGCCGGAACGGTCAGAATATCGGTCACCGCCTCCACCAGCAAACCGACGGTCCGGTTCTGGATCGCTGCGACGATGATGACATTGCGGTCCGTGTCTTCAATTGGCTCCAGCCCCAACCGCCGTGCCAGATCAAGGATCGGTACTACGGCGCCGCGCAGATTGATCACGCCCTGCACATAAGTCGGAGCATGCGGCAAAAGGGCCGGACGGCTCCAGCCGCGGATCTCGCGCACGGAGAGAATGTCGATACAAAAATCCTGACCTGCGGTCCGGAAAGCAACCAGTTCGCGGATATCAGGATCGGTGGCAAAACCAGAGGCACGCATGACATTACTCCGCAGCAAGGGAAACGACAGGACGGGCGGGTATCGGGCCCGTGGCAGCCAGATCGGTGGGGTCAAGAATCAGCGCAACCGAGCCATCGCCCAGAACCGTAGCCGCAGCGATGCCGGGGATCTGGCCATAATTGGCCTCAAGTCCTTTGATAACCACTTGCCTCTGATCGCGGATCCCGTCGACCATCAGGGCGATTGCGCCCTCATCGCCTCGTTCGACCACAACCACGATTTCGCCTTCGCCCGGTTTCAGACTGCGCCGGAAACCAAGAGCCATGCCGACATCAATCAGCGGCAGGCAGCGCCCGCGCACGTCAAGGACAGAGTCGGTCTGGCCCAGATTGTGCCGCATGGACGCTTCGGGGCGCAGAGTTTCAATGATAGTGGAAACCGGCAGCACCAGGGTCTGCCCCGCCGCCTCGAACACCATGCCATCCAGAACTGCAAGCGTCAGCGGCAGGCTTATGGTCAGCGTGGTTCCCTGCCCACGGACCGAAGCGATGCCGACACGACCGCCCAGCCCTGCGATTTCGGAACGGACCACATCCATGCCCACGCCGCGACCTGACAGCGCAGAAACCTCCGTCGCGGTGGAAAAGCCAGGCAGGAACAGCAGCGCGTCAATCTCTTGCGGGGAAAGCTCGGCCGTGGCGGAAATCAGCCCCTTTTCGATCGCGATCAACCGGACCTTGTCGCGGTCAATCCCGGCACCATCATCCTGAACAGTAATGACAATCCGGCCAGAGCGATGCGCGGCTGCCAATTTGATCACGCCTTCATTCGGCTTGCCGATCTCATCACGACGCGCGGGCTTTTCCAGGCCGTGATCCACCGAATTGCGGATCATATGGGTCAGCGGATCGGCCAGACGCTCGATGATGGTCTTGTCCACCTCCGTACCCTCGCCTTCGGTGACCAGCCGGGCAGATTTACCCGCCGCCATCGACGCCTCGCGCACAATCCGGTGCATCCGGTCGAACAGTGGCTTTACCGGCTGAGCGCGGATCGCCATGACCGATTCTTGAATCTGGCGCGACAGCTGGCGCAGCTGGTCCAGACTGCGATCCACCTCAACCGAGCCAAAGCCCGGTGATTGTTCGATGGCCTCGGTCAGCATCGCCTGATGAATCACCAGTTCGCCCAGAATGTCGACCAGCCGGTCGACACGGTCGATATCCACGCGGATCGTCGGCCTTGGCCCGGCAGCGGAGGCCGCTCCTGCAGGTGGGGGGGGGACAGCGGCGGCGGGAGCCACGGCAGGCGGCTTGGGCGAAGCAGGAACAGATGGGGCAGCCACAGGTGGGGGCGCGGTCGCGGGGGATCGGCCCCCCGGCGGAGGCGGGTCGCGTGAAGGCGCAGGTGCCATAGAGGTGTCAGAGACCAATGTCAGATCGCAGCTGCCCTCAATAAATTCGAAAATCGCAAGCAGATCCTTGTCAGACCGCTCTGTCTGCATGGCGACAGTCCAGCCCAGATAGGATTGACCGGGATCAAAATTCCCAGCCTCTGGCAAAGCACTCAGATCAAGATCAACCTCGACCTCATCCTCAGCGCAAAAGTCGCGCATGAGCAGCGCGGGATCATGACCTGAGGCAAATGACCCCGCATGCGGCCGGAATGTCAGCATCACGCTGCGCCGCCCGGACACCAGCGGCATGGGCGAGAACTCCATGCCAAAGGGGCCGTCAAGCGCCAGAGGCTCAAAGACAAAAG
Source organism: Pseudotabrizicola alkalilacus (assembly GCF_003443995.1). Taxonomy (GTDB): domain Bacteria; phylum Pseudomonadota; class Alphaproteobacteria; order Rhodobacterales; family Rhodobacteraceae; genus Pseudotabrizicola; species Pseudotabrizicola alkalilacus. Next base: position 237,442 of record NZ_QWEY01000005.1, on the reverse strand, counting down.
CCTCCTCTTCTTTGTGACCGCCGCCGCCCGCCTGCGCCTCCAGAGCCATGATCACCCGTTCATCCAGCTCCGGATCGGTGTTTGTACCTTGGCGCGACGCGGAAATCATGTCGGCCAGATGATCGCTGGCATGCAGCAACGCCCCGAGCAGCGCCGCTTCCGGCTGCAACTGCCCGGCCCGCAGCGCGTCCAGCACGGTTTCGAACCTGTGGGCAAATCCGACCAGCGCCTTCAGGTCAAACGCCCCGGCACCGCCCTTGATCGAATGCACGGCGCGGAACACGGCGTTGACAGTATCAGCTTCCTGAGCGCCGGTCTGGATGGCGCGCAACCCTTCTTCGAGTGCCGAAAGCAGTTCATCTGCTTCGACAAAGAAGATATCCTTCAGATCAACTGGTCCTGCCATCCCACCCTCACACAGCTGCGACGCGACGAATGGTCGAGACGAGCGATTGTTCATCAAACGGTTTGGTGATCCAGCCGGTCGCACCAGCCGTCCGGGCACGATCCTTGAGCGTGGCGGCACTTTCGGTTGTCAGCACCAGAATCGGAACGCGCGCATACATGTCGCCATTGCGCACGGCGTCAATCAGACCGAACCCATCCATTTTCGGCATGTTCAGATCTGTCAGAATCAGGTCCGGCTCCGCCCCCGGCAAGCGATCCAGCGCGTCAAGACCATCTTCGGCCAGAACCACGTGAAACCCGGCTTCGGTCAGGGTCTGCCGGAGCATTTCGCGCATGGTGAGGGAATCGTCGACCGCTAGAATCCGCAGGCTCATGCCGCATCCTCCCCGATCAGAGACGACGCACCCATGATCCGCAAACAGTCGATGCATTCGGGCGAAGGGGAGGCAAGCACCAATGCGCCACCATCCCGCTGCGCCCGTTTGCGCGCCATAAGCAGCACCTGTACCGCAGCCGCGCTCAGATGCCGGACGGCGGCGGCTTCAATCGTGATGCCGGGCTTTGCCCCGGCTGCATCAAACCGGCTTTCCAGCTCATACCACAAGGCCTGCGCCGAATCCGGTGTGACCTTCGCTGCAAGTTCAATTCTGCGCATCGTTTCATGACCCTCTGATCCGCCTCAGAGGGGCTGTTGCGACCCTCCGTGTGATCAATGGGTAGCGCTGAAAGCCTGAAGGAACCGTTTAACCGCGCCACATATTGCATGGCATTTTAGTCGTCTCTGCCAGTTTCTCTGCGTGCCGGACAGGTCACGGATGCCGCCGCCGCACCGTTTCCGGCCGCCCCGGCAGGGCCAGCCGCGTGTCATTGCGCGGCTTTTCCGCCACGATCCGGCCCTTTGATACCACCGCCAGACGGTCCGGACGCAGCCGCAGCGCTTCAACCGGCCCGCCCGCATCCAGCACCACCAGCGACGCGACACAGCCCGGCGCCAGCCCGTAATCCTGCAGACCCATGATCGCAGCATTGTCCTGCGTCACCATTCCGAAACAGCGCGCCATCTCGACCGGATGGGTCATCTGCGCAACATGCAGCCCCATGAAAGCCACATCCAGCATATCCGCCGTGCCAAGGCTGTACCACGGGTCCAGCACACAATCCTGCCCCCAGCCCACGGTAACCCCCGCCGCCTGCAGCTCGCGCACCCGTGTCAGCCCGCGCCGCTTGGGGTAGCTGTCGTGCCGCCCCTGAAGCGTGATGTTGATCAAAGGGTTAGGGATCGCGCACATCCCCGACTCCGCGATCAGCGGAATCAGCTTGGACACATAGTAATTGTCCATCGAATGCATCGAGGTCAGATGCGACCCCGCCGCCCGCGCGCCCAGACCATGCCGTGTCACCTCGCGCGCCAGCGTCTCGACATGGCGGCTCATCGGATCGTCAGTCTCGTCGCAATGCACATCCCACATCAGCCCGCGCTCTGCCGCGATCCGGCCCAGATCGCGCAAGGATTCCGCCCCCTCCTCCATCGTGCGCTCGAAATGCGGGATGCCGCCGACCACATCCACGCCCATATCCAGCGCGCGCAGCACATTCTGCCGACCCGTCGCGCTGCGGTAGAGCCCATCCTGCGGGAAAGCCACGAGTTGCAGATCCAGATAGGGGGCCACAAGGCGCTTGACCTCCAGCATCGCCTCCACCCCGCGCAGATGGTCGGGCGTGGTGTCAACATGGGTACGGATCGCCAGCAGCCCCATGCTGACCGCCCAGTCACAATAGCGCAGAGCGCGGGCCACCATCTCCTCCACCGTGGCAACCGCGCGCAACTCGCCCCACAGGGCGATGCCCTCCAGCAGCGTGCCCGAGGCATTCACCCTTGGCAGGCCATAGGACAAGACCGCATCCATATGAAAATGCGGGTCGACAAAGGGCGGGCTGACCAGATCGCCGGAGGCATCAATCACGCGGCCTGCCCCGGCCACGATCTGCCCCACCTCGACAATCCGGTCGCCGCGGATGCCGATATCGGCCACCCGACCATCCGGCAGGGTGCCGCCCTTGACGATCAGATCAAACATCACCTCTCCCCCTTGGTATAAGGCACCATCAACGCGGCGGGCACCTGCGCGCGGCGTGACATCACCACCAGCGCCAGAATTGAAAACACATATGGCAGCATCAGGAACAGCTGATACGGCACCACCGCGCCCATCGGCGTCTGCTGCAAGCGGATCTGCAACGCATCGAACCCGGCAAACAACAGCGCCCCCAGCACCGCCTTGCCCGGCCGCCACGCCCCGAACACCACCAGCGCAATGCAGATCCAGCCGCGCCCGTTGACCATCTCGAAGAAAAACGACGAAAACGCCGACAGCGTCAGAAAACTGCCCCCCACCGCCATCAGCCCCGATCCGACCATCACCGCGCCGATCCGCACCCCGGTCACCGACACGCCCTGCGCCTCCAGCGCCGCCGGATTCTCTCCCGCCGCCCGGAGCGCCAGCCCCAAGGGCGTGCGATACAACACAAAGGCCACCAACCCGGCGCAGGCAAAGGCGGCATAGGTCAGCGGCGTCTGCGCAAACAGCGCGGGGCCGAGCAGCGGAATCTTTGACAGGACCGGCACCTCCCAGACCTGAAACGGCACGATTTTCGGCGGGCTTGTCACCTGCGGCAAGGCCAGCCGGTAGGCAAAATACGCGGTCGCGGTCGCCAGCAGCGTCACCCCCAGCCCGACCACATGCTGGCTGAGGCCAAACGGCACCACCAGCACCCCATGCAACAGCCCGAACAGCGCCCCCGCGCCAAAGGCTACCGCGACCCCGCCCCAGAGCGGCAGGCCCAGATAGACCGCCATCCACCCGGCAAAGGCCCCGATCACCATGATCCCCTCAATCCCGAGGTTCAGAACCCCGGCCCGCTCGCAGATCAGCTCGCCCATAGTGGCAAAGATCAGCGGCGAGGCGATGCGCAACACCGCCGCCCAAAAACTGGCCGAGATCAGGATCTCAATCATACCCAGCCCCCCGCACCACCCGCGTGGCTTGCTGCTTTGCAAATACTCCGCGGGGGGGTCCGGGGGGGCGCGAAGCCCCCCCGGGGCCGGGCACAGGCGAAGCCATGAAATCTCATCCCCGCACCACCCGCACCTTTGTCAGCGCAATTGCCAGCACCATGAAAAGCAGCGCCACCGCCAGCAGCATGTCGGCGATATAGGTCGGCACCCCAGCGGCGCGGCTCATGGCATCGGCTCCGACGAAGACCCCGGCGACAAACAGGGCCGTCACCACCACGCCCAAGGGATGCAACAGCGCCAGCATGGCGACGATGATGCCGGTATACCCAAAGCCCGGCGACAGGTCCAAAGACAGGTGCCCCTTGGCCCCCGCCACTTCTGACCACCCGGCCAAAGCCGCAAGCCCGCCCGACAGCAGCGCGGTTTTCACCAGCACCGCGTTCACCGGCATACCGGCAAAGCGCGCGGCGCGGATATTGGCCCCCACCGCCCGCATCTCGAACCCCAGCGTGGTGCGGCTCTGGATCACCCAGACGATCCCCGCCGAGATCAGCGCCAGCCCAAAGCCCCAGTGCAGCCGCAGACCGTCAATGATGCGCGGCAGCCGCGCCTCGGGGATCAGCGCGGCGGATTTCGGCCAGCCCATGCCCATCGGGTCTTTCAGCGGGCCTTCCAGCAGATAGCTGACAAACAGCGCCATGATGAAGTTCAAAAGCAGCGTGGTCACCACCTCATCCACCCCCAGCCGCACCTTCAGCAGCACCGGCACCAGCAGCAGCATCGCCCCGGCCAGCAGCGCCACCGCAGCACTCACCGGCAGCACGAACGGCGCGCCCAGCGCGCCGGTGCCCAAGAGCACCGCGATGATCGCGCCCGCATATAGCTGGGCCTCGGCCCCGATGTTCCACAGCCTGGCCCGGAACGCCACCGCCACCGCCAGCCCGGTAAAGATCAGCGGCGTCGCGCGGTTCAGCGTTTCCAGCAGGGCAAAGCGAGATCCCACGGCCCCGGTCACGATCTGCCCCAGCACCGCCAGCGGATCGGCCCCGGCCAGCAGCGCCAGCGCCATGGCGACCAGCACCGTGGCCCCCAGCGCCAGCGCGGGCAGGCCAAGCTGGCGCAGCAGCGTCGGGTTGGCGACGGGTTCAAGCCGCATCTTCAAACCCCTGCCCGGCCATCCACAACCCCAGTTCCCCTTGGCTCAGCGCCCCGCGCGCAAACGCAGGCGACAACCGCCCCTCGCTGATCACATGAATCACATCCGACAGCCCCATCACCTCGTCCAGATCCTCCGAGATCAGCAGCACCGCCGCCCCCGCATCGCGCGCCGCGACCAGCCGCCCGTGCACATAGGCAATCGCCCCCACGTCGAGCCCCCGCACCGGCTGATTGGCGATCAGGATGCCGGGGGTCTCTTCCATCACCCGGCCCAGGATCAGCTTTTGCATGTTGCCGCCCGACAGCAGTCTTATGCGTGCCTCCGGCCCCGGACAGCGCACGTCATAACCCGCGATCAGGCCCATCGCATGCGACCGAACCGCCGCCCAGTCGATGAACCCCAGCTTGGAAAAGCGCTGTGCATAGGTCTCCAGCACCGCGTTTTCCGCCAGCGTGAAATCGGCCACCGTGCCGGTCTTGTGGCGGTCTTCGGGAATGCGCCCGACCCCAGCCGCAAGCGCCGCGCGCGGGGTCCACCGTGACACCGGCGCGCCGTCCACCCGCATCTCTCCCGCCTCGGGGCCCAGTGCACCGCCGATCAGATCGGCCAGCGCCGCCTGTCCGTTGCCCGACACGCCCGCCAGCCCGGTGATGGTGCCCGCCCGCAGCTCCAGCGTCAGGTCGCGCAACGGGCCCGCCCGCACGCCCGTCAGCGACAGCCGGACCGGCCCCGGCACGCCGGGCGCGACGGTGGCCTCGGTCATCTCGGCCCCGACCATCAGCGCAGCCAGCGCGCGGCGGTCGGTGTCACGGGTCGCCACCTGCCCCACCACCCGGCCATGGCGCAGCACCACGCAGGTATCAGAATGCCCCATCACCTCGTGCAGCTTGTGACTGATGAAGATCACCGACAACCCGCGCGCCGTGGCCAGCCGCAAAGTCTGGAACAGCGCTTCGGCCTCTTGCGGGGTCAGCACCGCTGTGGGTTCATCGAGGATCAGGATCCGCGCGTCGCGGTACAACGCCTTGAGGATCTCCACCCGCTGCCGCTCGCCCACCGACAGATCGGCGATGCGCGCCAACGGGTCCACCGCCAGCCCGAAATCGCGGCTCAACCCCTGCACCTTTGCCAGCGCCGCTGCCCGCCCCCGGCCAAGGCTCCACAGGCTTTCCGTGCCCAGCGTGATGTTTTCCAGCACCGTCAGCTGATCGGCCAGCGTGAAATGCTGATGCACCATGCCGATGCCCGCCGCCAAGGCGGCTTTCGGCTGGCCCGCAGGCAAGGGCTGGCCGAAGGCCGTCACTGACCCTTCATCCGCCAGATAATGCCCGAACAGGATGTTCATCAACGTGGTCTTGCCCGCGCCATTTTCACCAAGCAGCGCCAGCACCTCGCCCCGGTGCAGGGTCAGGCTGATGGCGTCATTCGCCACCAGCCTGCCAAACCGTTTGGTAATCTGGTCAAGGCGAAGGACAATCTCCGCCCCGCTTTGCGCAAGGCTCACGACGATTTCGGCTCACTGTCGTCAATGGTCACGGTAAAGCTGCCATCCATGATCGCCGCCTGCCGTGCCGCCACAAGTTCCATCGCCGCCGCTGGCACCTTGCCGTCGAACGACCCCAGCGGGGCCAGTGAACAGCCGCCCACGTTCATATAGCTGTAAACGCCATAGTTTTCCGCCGCAAAGCTGCCCGCCGTCACCGCTGCCACCGCCGCCTCGAACGTCGGCTCGAAGTGCCACAGCGCCGAGGCGACCACGGTTTCGGGGTAATCGGCTTGGGTGTCGATCACATTGCCGATCGCCAGCACACCCTTTTCCGCCGCCGCATCGGCCACGCCGAACCGCTCGGCATAGAGCATATCCGCCCCGGCCTCGATCATCGCGAACGCCGTTTCCTTGGCTTTCGGCGGGTCGAACCATGAGCCGATGAAGGTGACCTGAAACCGCGCATCGGGCCGGGTCTCGCGCACACCGGCCATGAAGGCATGCATCAGCCGGTTGACCTCGGGGATCGGAAAGCCGCCGACCAGCCCGATATTGCCTGATGTCGTCATCGCGCCCGCAATGATGCCGGACAGATAGCTGGCATCCTGAATGTAGTTGTCAAACACCGCCAGATTGGGGTTCGCCGCCGCATCGGGCATGAAGCTTGATCCCATCAGGAACGCCACCTCGGGGTATTCCGCCGCCACTTCGCGCGCCTCGGCTTCGACCCCGAAAATCTCGCCCACGATCAGTTTGACACCGCTTTCGGCATATTCGCGCATCACGCGTGGATAATCGGTATTGGCCACGTTCTCGGTATAGCTGTAATCAACGACGCCCGCCGCCTTCGCGGCCTCGGCGGACTGATGGATGCGCCCGGCCCATTGCTGCTCGACCGGCACCGTATAGATGCCCGCCACCTTCAGCGGCTCCTGCGCCATCACGGCCCGCGGCAGGAACGCGGCCCCAAGGCCCAGAACGCCGCCGCCCAGGATCATTCCCCGCCGCGACACACCCCGTTTCATTCCAATCATCTCTGTCATCCCCCGTTGTCGTTATTGTTTGACCATACGGTAAAACCCAATTCCGATTCGCCACAAGCAATCGTTCATCAGGGGGGCTGCGCATAAGAAACGCGCAATCATCAAAGGCACAGGGGCCGATGTGATGAAAGACCGGGCAGCGGGGGGACAGCGCGGAGCGCGCGGTGAATGGCCTGTGTCAAAGCCTCCAGCGTGACCGGCTTTGTGACCACCTCGGCAAAGCCGGCCTCGTGGTATTCCTGCAAGTGCTGCGCCATGGCATTGGCGGTGACCGCGAGCACCGGCGGCAGACCCGCACTGCCCGCCTTTTCCCGCAGCTCGGCAAGCGCCGTCAGGCCGTCCTTGCGCGGCATCGAGATATCGAGCAGCACCAGATCAAACTGACCGGGCGTCCACATCTCTACCGCCTCATCACCGTCGCAGACCAGTATGACCGATATGCCCAGCCGGGTAAGCATGGCACGCATGATCAGCCGGTTCGTCGGGTTATCCTCGGCCAGCAGGGCATTCAACCCGGCAAGCTGGCCCTCAGTCTGCGGTTCATCGGTCCCGCCTGCCGCGTCCTGCACCGCCACCAGCGGCATCGGCAGCGTCACAGTCACCGTTGTCCCCTGACCAAAGGCGCTGACCAAGGCAATCTCCCCCTCCATCAAGGCCACCAGCCGCCGCACGATCGGCAGGCCCAAACCGGTGCCGCCAAAACGCCGCGTGATGGAATCGTCGCCTTGGGTAAATTCCTCGAAAACCCGTGCAGTCTGGTCGTCACTCATCCCGATGCCGGTGTCTGAGACTTCGATGACCAGCTGACCGGCTGACGTGGCATGTTCGCGGATCGCCACCTCGACCGCGCCCGCCTCGGTGAACTTTACCGCATTACCGACAAGGTTGTGCAGCACCTGCAACAGCCGCTTGGCATCGCCCATCCGCACCCTGTCGGCCCCCGGCCCGAGGGTCACGTGCAGGTCGACCTCCTTGCGCCGCGCGGCAGGGCCATGCATGGCCTCAATCCGCTCGGCCAGATCCCGCACATTCATCGGGGCCAGCTCCAGCACCAGCTTGCCACTTTCGATCTTGGCCAGATCCAGCAGGTCATTGACCACTGACAGCAGATGCACACCGGATTCGCGGATGGCGTTCAGCATGGTGCGCTGCCCCGGCTCAAGCGGGCTGTCGGCCAGAAGTTCGGCCATGCCGAGCACCCCGTTCAGCGGCGTGCGCAGCTCGTGGCTCATATTGGCCAGAAACTGTGACTTGGCCCGGTTGGCCGTCTCGGCCCGGTAAATCGCCGCGCGCAGATCATCCTCGGCCTGCGCGGCGGCAGTGATGTCGGTGATGGTGCAGACCACCCGCGCCGTCATGCCCGGATCAGGCAGTTCCGCCGCATTGACCGACACCACCTTTTCCCGCCCGTCAGCCATCGCGATACGCATCCGCAGATCGCGGATGACCTGCCCTCCGGACAGCGCCAGACGACAGGGCAACCCGGAAAACGACAATGTCTGGCCGTCGCAATCGCTCAGACGCAACAACTGCGGGTCGCAGACCTGATTCAAAAGCGCCTCGCCGGGCAGCTCGAAAATACGCTGCACCTCGCGGTTGAAGAACACGATCCGCGCATCCTCATCCACCGCCAGAATGCCCGAGCCAGAGGTTTCCGTAAGCGTCGCCAGAAAGTCGCGCTCAGCCTCCAGATCACCCTCCAGCTGCTTGCGCGCGCTGATATCAAGATGAACGCCCGACGTCGCCGTCGCATTGCCCTGTGCATCCCATGCGGTGATATGCCCGCGCGACGCGACCCAAACCCAGTGGCCATCCTTGTGGCGCAGCCGCAACTCATCCTGAAACTGGCGGCTGCCGCTCGCCATGCGGGCCTGCATGTTGCGGTTCAGCATCAGCCAGTCATCGGGATGCAGCAGCCCTTCCCAGACCGCATCGGTCACCGGCCCCAGCTCTTCCAGCGTGTAGCCCAGCATCCGCACCCACAGCTCGTTTACATGGCAGATGCCCGCCACCATGTCGTGATGCCAGATCCCCGCCTCGGCCCCTTCGATGATCTGTTCCAGCCTCTGTTCGGCGGCCTTGAGGGCCGAGACATCGACATGTACCCCGGACATGCGGATCGGGATGCCCTCTGCATCCCGCACCGACACCTGCCCGCGCGACTGCACCCAGACCCAGTGACCCTCGCGATGCCGCAGGCGGAACACCAGATCAAAGCGGTCTGTCTCCCCCCGTGCCGCACGGTTCACTTGCGTCAAGGTCGGCTCCAGATCATCGGGGTGCAGCAGATTCTTCCATGTGGTCAGGGTAATCGGCGCCAGCTCTTCACAGGTCCACCCGACCATCTCGGCCCAACGGGCGTTGACCCGGTTTTCCCAGGTCACGAAATCACATTCCCATGTCCCGGCCTGCGAGCCTTCGATCACGTGCGAAAGGCGGCGTTCGTTGTCGCGTTCAGCGGTGACATCAATACGCAGGCCGACACGCCCGCCGGTCGGCGTCAGGCGGTCGAGTATCCGTATCACCCGGCCATCCCGCAACTCGGACAGTCTCTCGATGAGCGGCGCGCCGCGGCGGGCCATCACCTCTTTGATCAGGTCTTCTTCCCGTCCGGGCGTGGCGGGCCAAAGCCCGATCTTCAGACCCGCGCGCAGCAGGTCTTCGTAGTGACTGCCCGGCACCATCAACGGCGCAAGCTCAGGGTACATGTTCACCATTTGGGTGTTGACCATGACAATGCGGTTGTCCGCATCGCACAGCATGAACCCGTGCGGCAATGCCTGAACCGCCGTATGCAGTTCGGCCCGCGCGCGCACCGCCTCATCGCGCACCGCCTGCACCTCGGCCAGATGCGCGCGCAACTCGCTCACATCCTCGACCATCAGCCAGACGATCTTTTGCCCCTCCCCAGCGATCAGCAGCAACCCCCGCAAAATCGCCGGAAACCCCGTACCGTCGGGACAGATGAAGCGCTGGTCAAACGGACCAAACTTGCCGCCCTCATCCAGTTCTGCCACCGCCTGATTGATCGCAAGCGCATGATCGGGATGCAGGATCGAGCGGATGCTGACCCCGACAAGCGACTCTCGCGACCAGTCGCCAAACTCCATAAAAGCGGTGTTGGCCTCAAGAATTATGCCGCTTTCATAGTCAATCAACACAATGCCAACCGGCGACAGATCAAACAACCGGCGCAGCAACTGGTCGCGCCGGGTGATCTTTGCTGCTGCCCGCGCCGCTTCGGCCTGCCGCACGGCGGCTTTTGTCCCTGAATGATACAGCGCGATGACTGTCCGCAGAACCGACTCCAGCGCGTTGAGAATTGGGGCTGACAGGGTTTGCGGCACCCCTTCCAGACGCCCCCCGGTACGGATGATCTGACCCGGCCCGGATACAACCTGCCCGGTTTGCCAGATCCTTTCGCCGATCTGCAGACGCAGCGGGGCGTTCAGCGCGCCAGAAAGCTGGTCCAGCGCCTGCTGCACCGCCTCTTCAATCGCGGCGGGCCGGTGATCAGACAGCCCGGCCTCTGCCAGCCCGGCCAAAACTTCCGGGATCACCAAAAGCAATGCCCCGGTGTCGGTCACAGTCAGGCTGTTCCCGTCCATCGCGTTCAGTGCGTATCCTCCGCCCGGCTTCGCCTTAAGATTGCAGCATGATCCAGCTGCTCCCTTCGTGCAAGACCTTAGCGCTTGCCGTAATACAGACCGACGACATGCTCAGCCTCGGCAAAGAACAGCCAGCGTTGCGCCAAAGCCCCCAGCAGATGCAACGGCACCGCAACATAGGGGCCGTATCGACCGGGCAACAAAAGCATCGCCAGCAGCGGCAGGACCACCGCCAGCAGCAGCGCAAGCACGCGCAGCTTTGCCGCATGACGCCGCCCCACCGCGTAAATCATCTCGCGCAGCAGGTAGTTATCCGCCGTATGGGCCGGCTCGAACACAGAAACGCCGCCCAGAGTGCCAAGACCCGTCGCCGTGCCCATCGTGCTGCCCGCACGGGAAAAGGCCCCGTCGCCCACCCGCCAATACAGAACCATCAGCCCGCCCAGCACCAGCAGGGCCACCAGCGACGGCCCGCGCAGCCCCGCCAGCAGACTGCCCCCGGCACAGGCAAAGGCCACGAACAGCACCGGCACCGTCCAGTGATGCCAGCGCGGCACGGCGCGGATACTGGCATAGATCATGCCGCTGGCGGCAACCGTGGCCACCGCCAGCACCGCCCCCGGCCAGCCAAAGCCGCGCGGCAGGCCCAGGTGCAGCCAGTCCGACAGCGCCACCGGGGCAAGGGCCAGCAGCGCCAGCACCGCGCCCCAGGCCTCGCGGCTCAGCCAGCTTGACCGCCACTGCGTGAACGCCCGCCAGGCGCGGCTGGGGTTGCCAAGGTGAAACGCCGAGGCCGCAAGCCCGATCGTGGCCAGCGCATAGCCGACAAACCAATGCCAGAACGCCGCGATGCCACTATAGTCATGGACCGTGGCTAGCAGCGCCAAGTAGCCAAAACCCATGCCCGAAAACACGGTGAAGATGATGACAGAAGGTGCCGGATTCATTCAGATCTTCCTCAAAACCCGGTCCAGCCAACCGGCAAAGCCCGTCGCCTGAATGTCCAGCAAGGGCGCCAGCAGACTGGCCTGATCAGGCCGGTCCTTTTTGCGCGGCGGCAGGTATTTGTTGACAGGCTTTGTGCCCTGTTCCGGCATCAGATCATATCCTCCCCGCGCCGCGACCAACTGGCTGACCTTGCTGTCCGGGTCGGACAGATCGCCGAAATGCCGCGCCCCTGTCGGGCAGGTGCGCACGCAGGCGGGTTCGCGGTCTTCCTCGGGCAGGTTCTCGTTGTAGATCCTGTCGACGCAGAGCGTGCATTTCTTCATCACCCCCGCATCGGCATCCATCTCGCGCGCACCATACGGGCAAGCCCAGGCACACAACCCGCAGCCGATGCAGGCATCCTCGTTCACCAGCACGATCCCATCCTCCACCCGCTTGTAGCTGGCCCCGGTCGGGCAGACGGTGACGCAAGGCGCATCCGTACAATGCAGGCAGGATCGCGGGAAGTTCACGATCATCGGCGCCGCCTCGGCAGGTTGCACCTGATAGCTGTGAACCCGGTTGAGGAATGTGCCCGAAGGGTTTGATCCATAAGGGTTCTGATCCGACAGTGGCACGCCGTAGCCCTGATCGTTCCAGCCCTTGCAGGCGGTCACACAGGCCTGACAGCCGACGCAGGTGTCCAGATCAATCACCAGCCCCAAGGCCTTGTCGGTTTTTCCCGGCAGACAGGTCATCGCTTGCCCCCTTCCGGCACCACAGGCGTCAGCGCGCCAAAGGCGGGCAGGCTTTCGCCCTCGGGCGGCGGCTCCGCCCGCTCGATCCGCACCCGCAGATCGAACCACGCCGCCTGCCCGGTCACCGGGTCAGAATTGGAATAACGCATCCCGTCGCCCTTTGCCGGCAGCAGTTCCGAAATCAGATGGTTGAGCAGGAACCCCTGCTTTGCCTCCGAAGCACCCTCATTCAACGCCCAGGCCCCCTTGCGTTTGCCGATCGCATTCCAGGTCCAGACCGTGTTTTCATTCAGCGCCGCCATATGCGCGACCGGCACCGTGATCTGCCCGGTGGGCGAGGTGACCCGCGCCCAGTCGCCCTCGGCAAAGCCATGCTCAAGCCAGATTTTCGTTGGCACGAACAACGGGTTATGCCCCCGGATCTGCCGCAGCCAGGCGTTCTGGCTGCCCCAGCTGTGATACATGTCCATCGGCCGTTGGGTCAGAGCGTGAACGGTAAAGCCAAACGGCTCTGCCGCATCGCCAAACGGTTCATACCAGACCGGCAACGGGTCCATCGCCAGCTTCAACCTTGCGCGCAGATGGTCTGGCGGTTGCACCGCGCCGTGCCCCTCTGCCGCCAGCTGAAACCGGCGCATCGGTTCAGACCAGATGTTGAACAGATAGGGCTGCGGTGTATCAAACAGCCCGACCTGCACCGCCCAGTCCTGATAGGCCATGTTCCACGGCTTGAAAAACGCAGCCTCCTCCGGCACATGCGCCTGATAGAACCCGCCGTTTTCGATGTAGCGCGCCATCTGGTCGGGGTTGGGCGCACCCCGCCCCTCGCCATCGCCATTGCCGCGAAAGCCCATCAACGGCCCTACACCGGGGCGGCGCTGATGGCTGACGATGTAATCGGCATAATCGGCGAACTTTGCCGAGCCATCCTCGTTCACCATCCCCGGCAGGCCCAGCCTTGCCCCCAGATCCAGCAACACCGACTGAAACCCGCGCACATCGCGGTCAGGCTCCACCACCGGCCAGCGGATCGCATCGCCCGCCGCATCGGGCTCGCTCACGGGGCGGTCGAGCATGCTGATACAGTCATGCCGCTCCAGATAGGTGGTGTCGGGCAGGATCAGATCGGCATAGGCCACCATCTCCGACGCATAGGCATCGGAATAGATGATGCGCGGAATGGTATAGCTGCCATCCGCCTCTTGCGCGGTCAGCATGCCCATGACCTGCGCGGTGTTCATCGACGAATTCCACGCCATATTCGCCATATAGAGGAACAGCGTATCAATCCGGTACGGGTCGCCCGCATGCGCATTGGGGATGACCATGTGCATCATGCCATGGGCCGAAAACGGGTTTTCCCAGCTGAAGGCCTTGTCGATCCGTGCCGGAGAGCCATCGGGCAGCAGTGCCAGTTGCTCCGGCCCGCGCACATAGCCCAGATGCGGGCCGGACAGCGGCTTGCCGGGCACGGTCACGAAATGTGGCGTCGGATGCGCCTCCATCGGTTTGGGATAGGGCGGCTTCATCCGCCAGCTGCCGGGGGTTTCCACCGCGCCCAGCAGGATCTGCAGCAGATGCAGCGCGCGGCCGGTCTGAAAGCCGTTGGAATGCGCTGAGATCCCGCGCATGGCGTGGAAGCTGACCGGCCGGCCGATCATTGTGGCATGTTCGTCGCCCCGGAAATCCACCCAAGGCTGCGCAATTTCAATCGCCTGATTGAACGCCACATCCGCCAGTTCCGCCGCAAGCTGCCGGATGCGCAGCGCCGTGACCCCACAGCGCGCCGCAACCGCCTCTGGCGCATAGTCGGGCGACAGATAGCGCTCCGCCATGTGCTGAAACACGGTGCGATGCCCCTGCCAGCTTGCCCCCAGATCAGGCTGCACGCCCTTGGCCTCCCATGGCGCGGGCATGCCGGTGCGGCGGTCAATTACAAAGGGTTGCGCCTCGGCATTGCGCACGAACAGGCCCTTTTCCGGGCCATCGGTGTCGTTGATCAGATAGGCCGCGTTGGTGAACCGCGCCAGATACTCCAGATCGACCTTGCCCGCCTCCAGCAGGCAATGGATCAGCGACAGGATCAGCAGCCCGTCGGTGCCCGGCGTGATCCCGATCCAGTCATCCGCCACGGCATTGTACCCGGTGCGGATCGGGTTGACCCCGATCACCCGCGCGCCGCGATCCTTCATCTTGCCGATGCCGATCTTGATCGGGTTGCTGTCATGATCTTCGGCGACGCCGAACAGCATGAACAGCTTGCTGCGTTCCCAATCGGGGGCACCAAACTCCCAGAACGCGCCGCCGAGGGTGTAGATCCCCGCCGCCGCCATGTTGACCGAACAAAACCCGCCATGCGCCGCATAATTCGGCGTACCGAACGCCTGCGCCCACCAACCGGTGAACGATTGCGACTGATCGCGCCCGGTGAAAAACGCGAGCTTTTCCGGCGCGGTCTCGCGCAGAGGGCGCATCCAGCCCACCGCCGTTTGCAGCGCTTCTTCCCAGCTGATCGGCTCGAACGCGCCCGAGCCGCGCGGTCCGACCCGGCGCAAGGGGCTCGTCAACCGGCTGGGGGCGGTGACCTGCATGATGCCGCTTGCGCCCTTGGCGCACAGCACGCCCTTGTTGATCGGGTGGTCGCGGTTGCCCTCGATATAGCTGACCTTACCGCTGGTCAGATGCACATTGATGCCACAGCGACAGGCGCACATGTAACAGGTGGTTTTGCGAACCTCATCAGAGACATGCGGCGATGTGTTCAGACGCGGTTGGTTCATCGCAGCCCCTCTTCCTGGTCGATTACGGCGCGCGCCTCGATGGCAATCTGGCGTTCTTCATCGGCGGGGATGACCCAGATCGCCACTCTGGACACCACCGCATGCAAGGCCTGATCACCACCCCGCGCATTGGCTTCACCGTCAAGGACCGCCCCCAGAAACGCAAGCTGGTTCACGATTTTGGAACGGATGAGTGCGTCATTCTCACCGATCCCGCCGGTAAAGGTGATCGCATCCAGGCCCCCCAGAGCGGCACAGAGCGAAGCGCCGTGCCTTGCCGCCCAATAGCAGAAATGGTCAATGGCAAAGGCCGCCTCTGGCGTGCCTGCTGCGTGCAGCGCGCGCATGTCGTTGCTGCCCCCCAGCGCTTTCAGCCCCGAGGCGCGGTTCAGCATCTGCCCCGCCGCCTCTGCCCCATGCCGCGCCACCAGATCCAGCACCACCGCCGGATCAAGGTTTCCCGGCCGCGTGCCCATGGTCAGCCCGTCCAGCGGCGAAAACCCCATGCTTGACGCAACCGACCGCCCGTCAAGGATCGCGCAGGCCGAAGCGCCATTGCCCAGATGAAACGAAAGCATCCGCCTTGGCAGGCCGTTACTGCCCGTTTCCTGCACTATTCGAACAACAGCGGCATCGGACAACCCATGAAACCCATAGCGGCGCAGCCCCCGCTCCCGCTCGGCCAGCGGCAGCGCGTATGCCGTCGCCACCTGCGGATTGGTCGCATGAAACGCGGTGTCGAACGCCGCATACTGCGGCAAGGCGGGCCAGAGCTGCGCCACCGCACGTATCCCGGCCAAGGCTGGCGGGTTGTGCAACGGCGCAAGCCCGGCGCATGCCTCGATCCTGGCCTGCACCTCCGGCGTGATCCGGCAGGTCTGTGTCAGCCCGGCACCGCCATGCACCACCCGGTGCGCCGCCGCCTGCAACTGCGCCGCCGGCACCGCCAGCCGCTCCAGCCCCAGCGTCAGGGCCGCCGCATGATCCGTCGGGCCGGTGCTGCCGATTTCTTCGACCTGCGCCTGCGCGCGCAGCTCCATCCCGTCAAACACCGCCAGCTTGACCGAGGAAGACCCTGAATTGACGACCAGAAGCATCACATCACCGATTTCAAAAGCCCCGCCACCGACAGTCCGGTCAACAGCAGGATGGCAAATCGCCGGAAGTCCTGCGGGCTGGCACTGGCAAAGCGCCGCCCCCCGAAGCCTAACCCGATCAGCATAAAGGGCAATCCGAATGCCGTCGCGATGAAACTGTCACGGGTAATCTGCCCGGCCTGCCACAACACCGGCAGCGACCACAGGTCGAGCACGGTGAAATAGGCGATCACGGTGGCGCGGAACACCACCGGGGCCAGTCCTTCGGCGGTAAAGAACACCGCCACCGGCAAGCCCCCCACTGCCATGCCATTTGCAAAACCCGACACAGTGCCAACGCCGACATGTGCCACATGCCCCTGCCGCCCGATGCGCCAACCCGCCAGCAGCAGCCCGCACATGACCAGCACAAACACTGACAGAACCGCGCGGCCCAGATCGGCCCCGGCCCACTGAATGGCAGCTACTCCCAAGGGCACGCCGACCAGACAGCCCGCAAACAGCCCGGCCACGCGCCGCCAGTCGATATGCGCCCAGATCCTGCGCGCCTGCCCCGCCGTCATGAAGATATCGGCCAGAATGACCACCGGCACAAAGGGAAAAGGGTCGGTCACCAAAGCCGCGAACAGCATCACCAGCGCGGCAAAGCCAAAGCCGGAATAGCCGCGCACATAGCCCGCCACGACCATACCCGCCGCCACCAGCACAGCCTCCGGCCCGGTCAGGCCAAAGGGGATCATACGACCTGCGGCCGCATGTCAGCCTTTGAGATCCCCGCCACCTCCACCGGCTTTTTCATTGCATCGCGGCGGAACGGCTCGCCCAGCTCCTGATTGATCAGCGCCTCGATCAGTGTGGTCTTGCCCGCCTTCTGATCCGCCAAAGCCTGCGTCAGGGCCGCGCGCAACTCTTCCATCGTGCCCGCCTGCACGCCCTGCAAGCCGCAGGCCCGCGCGATTCCGGCATAGGACACGCCGTCATCCAGCTCGGTGCCGACAAAGTTGTCGTCATACCACAGGGTAGAGTTGCGCTTCTCCGCGCCCCATTGGTAATTGCGAAACACCACCATGGTGATCGCCGGCCATTCCGGGCGGCCAATCGCGGTCAGCTCCGTCACCGCAATCCCGAATGCGCCATCCCCGGCAAAGCCGACCACCGGCACATCGGGGCAGGCAATCTTGGCCCCCACAATGCTCGGCAAACCATAGCCGCAGGGGCCGAACAGCCCCGGCGCCAGATACTTTCGCCCGGCCTCAAACGTCGGATACGCATTGCCGATCGCGCAATTGTTACCGATGTCACTGGAGATGATTGCCTCACGCGGCAGCGCCGACTGAATCGCGCGCCAGGCCATGCGCGGGCTCATCCACTCCGGCTTGGCCTCCCGCGCGCGCTGATTCCACGACGTGCCCGGATCGTCGTCTTCGTGATCCATCGACGACAGCGCCTGCGCCCATGCCGATTTCACCTGTGCGATTTTGGATTTGCGTTCACTGCGCGCATGGTCACCGGCGGTGATGGCCAATTGCGCCAAAACCGCTTCGGCGACCTTTTTCGAGTCGCCGACAATTCCCACCGATACCTGTTTCGTCAACCCGATCCGATCGGGGTTGATGTCGACTTGGATGATCCTGGCCGCTTTTGGCCAATAGTCCAGCGCGTATCCCGGAAGCGTTGAAAACGGGTTTAACCGGGTACCCAGACAGAATACCACATCGGCCTCGGAAATCAACTCCATTGCCGCTTTTGATCCATTATAGCCCAAAGGACCGGCAAACAGCGGATGCGAACCGGGGAACGCATCATTGTGCTGGTAGCCGACGCAAACCGGCGCATCCAGCCGCTCGGCCAGCGCCATGCTCGCCGGAATGGCCCCGCCCAGCACCACGCCGGCCCCGTTCAGGATGACCGGGAACTTGGCCTCCGACAGCAGCGCCGCGGCTTCGGCAATCGCCGTCTCGCCGCCTGCGGGCCGCTCGAACGCCACCACGTCTGGCAGGTCGATATCAATCACCTGAGTCCAGAAATCGCGCGGCATGTTGATCTGCGCCGGGGCCGACCGCCGCTTGGCCTGCAGGATGCAGCGGTTCAGCACCTCGGCCACGCGGGACGGGTCGCGCACCTCTTCCTGATAGCAGACCATATCCTTGAACAGCGCCATCTGCTCGACTTCCTGAAAGCCGCCCATGCCGATGGTCTTGTTCGCGGCCTGCGGCGTGACCAGCAACAGTGGCGTGTGGTTCCAGTACGCAGTCTTGACCGCTGTGACGAAATTGGTGATCCCCGGCCCGTTCTGCGCGATCATCATGCTCATCTTGCCCGAGGCACGGGTATAGCCATCGGCCATCATCCCGCCGCTGCCCTCATGCGCGCAATCCCAAAACGTGATGCCCGCACGCGGAAACAGGTCAGAGATCGGCATGAAGGCCGACCCGATGATGCCAAAGGCATGTTCAATGCCATGCCGCTGCAGGGTTTTCACAAAGGCTTCTTCGGTGGTCATACGCATCGGTCCGGCTCCTGCAAGGGCATCTTTGCGCCACTCTACCGGCGGCGGCAGACCTGACTTAGGGCCAGAGGTCTCGCGACTTTAAGTCCAGAATGCGCACCTAGTGCATCCGTCCCAAAGCCTGTGCAATCCGGGCAATCCCCTCGGGGATCCGCGATGCCGCAATCGAAGAATAGGCCAGCCGGTAATGCTGGCGGCTGGCACGGCCGGGGTGAAAAAACGCCCGCCCCGGCTCGATCAGCACGCCCTCGGCCCGCAGTTGCGCGGCCAGCGTTTCGGTATCCACCCCGTCAGACGCCCGCATCCAGATGCTCGACCCGCCAAAGCCGCCCTGCCCCGCCATGTTCAGCCCCTGCTCGGCAAGCGCTTCCTCCATCACCTGCCGACGCCTGCGGAACGCCACCCGCATCCGGTTGATCAGCGCGTCATAATGCCCATCTGCCAGAAAATACGCCACCGTGCGCTGGATATGCCCCGGCGGATGGCGCAGCACCATCGCGCGCAGTGCCCGCGCCTCGGCGATGAAACTGGGCGAGGCCACCAGATAACCCAGCCGCAGCCCCGGAAACACCGATTTGGAAAACGACCCAGCATACACAACCCGACCCTCGCGGTCCAAGGACTTCAGCGCCGGGGCGACGGGTTTGAGGTAGGACATCTCGAATTCGTAATCGTCCTCGACAATCACAAACCCCTGCCTTGACGCCGCCTCCAGCAACGCCACCCGCCGCGCCACCGGCATGGTCGCATTGGTCGGGCATTGATGCGAGGCGGTGGTGAACACCACATCCACGCCCGCTGGCACCCGCTCGGGCGGCAAGCCGTTCTCATCGACATCGACCGCCAGAACCTCGGTCCCCGAGGGCTCCAGAATGGCGCGCAGGCCCGGATATCCGGGGTTCTCCATCACCGCACGCTTGCCTGGGCCCAAGAGCACCTGTGCTGCGATCCACAGCGCGTTCTGCGCCCCCATCGTCAGCAACACCTCATCGGCGCGCGCCGCAATCCCCCGCCGTGGGAGGATGCTGCGCAACACCTGCTCGATCAGCATCGGGTCATCGCGCTCGTAATAATCCGAGGTCAGCGCCGCAAAATCCCGCCGCCCCAAGGCGCGCAGCGCGCAGGCCCGCCAGTTCTGGTGATCAAACAGCGCCGGGTCGGCCTGCCCGTAAATGAACGGAAACGGATAGCGCTCCCAATCCTCGGGCTTGGCCAGCCGCGCCTGTTTCGAGAACCGCGCGCCGGTCAGCGCCGCGAAATCCACGCCCTCATCCCGCGCGGGGGCCGAGGGAAACTCCGGCGCGCGCGGGGCGGTGTCCGACACGAAATAGCCCGACCGCCCGCGCGCCGACAGATAATCCGACGACACCAGATCGGCATAGGCAAGCGTCACCGTGATCCGGCTGACCCCCAGATGCACCGCCAGCCCGCGTGACGACGGCATCTTGTCACCGGGCCGCAACCGCCCGGCCAGCACGCCTTGCACCACCATCGACCGGATCCGGCTTTGCAGCGTTCCGGCAGTTCCGGGCGGCAGGAAAAAGGCTTCGGCGGGAATGGGCATGATCTGGCCTTATCAGGGATAAGACCAGACAACGCCGCCCCCGCCCAAAGGTCAAGCCCGCCCCTGCGATTGCTGCTTTGCAAATACTCCCGCGCGGAGCGCATATCGGAGGCGGAGCGAAGGCGACACCGACACCGACACCGACACAAAAACAATATCCTCTGCCCCTCTTCGGGGCAGAGGATTCAATTTCCTTGAAACCGCGTCAGCCGCACACCCGCGTCAGGGCCTGATCAATGGCATCCGTAATCTGGTCAATATCATCCGGCGTCGCGATCAGCGCGGGCGACAGGCACAGCGTGTTATTCAGCCCCGGCACCGAGCGGTTGGTGGCCCCGATGATCACGCCTTGCGCCATGCAATCGGCCACCACCGCCTGCACGCGTTTTTCATCCAGCGCCTCTTTGGTGCCCCGGTCCACCACCAGTTCGGCGCCGCAGAACAACCCCTTGCCGCGCACGTCGCCAATCACCGCATGCTTGTCCATCAGTGCATGCAGATTGGCCATCAGCCGCGCGCCCATGGCGGTGGTATTGTCCAAAAGCCCCTCATCTTCGATGATGCGCATGTTCTCCAGTGCCGCCGCCGGCCCTGCGGTGCAGCCGCCAAAGGTCGAGATATCGCGGAAATAGCTCATCGAATCCGTCGGATCATCCTTGAACAGCTCGAACACCGCCTCGGTCGTCACCGTGCAGGAAATCGCCGCGTAGCCCGAGGCGACGCCTTTGGCCATCGTCACGAAATCGGGCTTGATGCCGTAATGCTGATAGCCAAACCACATTCCCGTCCGGCCCACGCCGCACACCACCTCGTCGATGTGCAGCAAAATATCGTACTTCGCACAAATCTCCTGCACCTTCTCCCAGTACCCGGTTGGCGGAACAATCACCCCGCCGCCCGCCGTCACCGGCTCCAGCACCAGACAGCCCACCGTGTCGGGCCCTTCGCGCAGGATCACCTCTTCGATCGCCTCGGCGGCGCGCAGCCCGTAGTTTTCCACGTCCCATTGCTTGCGGTATTCCAGACAATGCGGAACCATCACAAAGCCATCGGGATAAGGCCCGTATTGCGCCGCCCGCTGCGCCTGACCTGATGTGGCCAGCGTGCCGATGGTGGTGCCGTGATAATCCCGCTCGCGGTACAGGATCTTCCACTTGCGGCCAGCGTGATGCTTGTGCGCGATCTGGCGCACCATCTTGTAGACCTTTTCATTCGCCTCGGAGCCGGAGTTCGAATAATAGACCCGGCTCAGCCCCGGCATCTTTTCGATCAGTCTCTGGGCAAAGCGTGCGCCCGGCACCGACCCGGCCGCGCCTGCGAAATAGTTCATCTTGATCAGCTGATCGCGCACCGCATTGGCGATGCTTTCGCGGCCGTAGCCCACGTTCACGGTCCAGACCCCGCCCGAGACCGCATCCAGATGCTCTTTGCCGCGCGCATCCCAGACCCGCATGCCCTTGCCCTCGATGATCACGCGCGGATCAACCTGTTCATAGGGTTTGTGCTGGCTCAGATGATGCCAGACATGGGCGCGGTCCGCCTCGACCACCGCCGAAATATCGTTGCTGCTGTAGCCGTCCATAGACCGTGCCTTTCTGTGATCTGCGCCGGGCCGCGTCGGAACCTGACCGGCCTTTGCGCCAGCATCCGCCTTTGCTGAAGGCATTCGTAGGGCCAGACGCCCTGCCCCGATAGCGCCAGTTACAGAATCGTTTTGCGATGCGGCAAAGCGGGGCAAAGATCACAGGGCAACGGCTTACCTTGCGTGGAAGCAGTCCTTCCGATTTCCTGAAACCCGGTCAAGCCGCTGGACAGACCCAAACCCGCCCCGACCAATGAGGGCAAGACAAAACCAACATGGAGAAACCAAGGATGACATTCCGCAAGACGTTGAAAATCACTGCGACAAGCGCTGCCGCCACAGTCGCCCTGTTGGCAGGCACCACCAGCGCCATGGCGCTGGACGAGGTGACGGTCGCCTATTTCATGGAATGGCCGATGCCGTTCCAATACGCCAAAGCCAATGGCACCTTTGACGAAGCCCTGGGGATGAAGGTGAACTGGGTCGCGTTTGACACCGGCACTGCCATGTCTGCGGCGATGGCCGCAGGCGATGTGAATTTCGCCGTGTCGCAGGGCCTGCCGCCGTTTGTGGTGGCCACAAGCGCCGGGCAGGATCTGCAGATCATTGATGTCGCCGTCAGCTATTCCGACAATGACAACTGCGTGGTGCGCAGTGATCTCGACATCACCAAGGACAACGCCGCCGATCTGGCTGGCAAAAAGGTCTCCGTTCCGCTCGGCACTGCGGCCCATTATGGCTTTCTCAAGCAGATGGACCATTTCGGCGTCGATCTGGCCAGCCTTGAGATCATCGACATGGCCCCGCCCGAAGGGGCCGCGGCCATTGCCCAAGGCTCCATCGACATGGCCTGTGGCTATGGCGGCGGTCTGAACCGGATGAAGGAACATGGCAACGTCCTGCTGACCGGCGCAGAAAAAGAGGCGCTTGGCATTCTGGTGTTCGATGTGACCTCCTCCCCGGCGTCCTTTGTGGCCGAAAACCCGGATGTGGTTGCCAAGTTCCTGAAGGTGGTCGCGGACAGCAACGCCATGTGGAACGAAGGCTCGAAAAAGGCGGAAATGCTGCCGGTCATCGCCAAAGACGCAGGCATCGACGAAGCCACGGCTGAAAAGGACATGAGCACCTTTGTCTTCCCCTCCGTCGAAGACCAGCTTTCGGCCAAATGGCTGGGCGGCGGCGCGCAGGAATTCATGCAGGGCGTCGCCGAGGTGTTCGTCACCGCAGGCTCGATCCCCGCAGCCCTGCCCAGCTATGACACCACCGTCAACACCGCACCGCTGACCGCCACACAGGGCATGTAAGCGCCACGGTAAAACGCTCAGGGGCGGCCCGACCGGGCCGCCCGTCACATGACCGGAGGGGCTATGTCCGGACTGATCATCGACAACATCTCGATGCGCTTTGACCTGCCGAACGGCGCGGCGGTGCAGGCTTTGCAAAACGTCTCACTGGAGCTGAAACAGGGCGAGCTTCTCTCGGTGCTGGGGCCCTCGGGCTGCGGCAAGACCACGCTTTTGAACATCCTTGCCGGCTTTCTGGCCCCGACCGAGGGGCAGATCGTGCTGGGCGGCAAACGGGTGGTGGGCCCCAGCCCCGAACGCGGCATGGTGTTTCAGCAAGGCGCCCTGTTCGAATGGATGAACGTGCGCCACAACATCGACTTTGGCCCAAGGATGAAGGGCATGGCAAAGGCAGAGCGCGACCGCATCACCGACCATCTGCTGGAAACCGTGGGTCTGCATGATTTCGGGGAAAAGGCGGTCTACGAGCTGTCGGGCGGCATGCAGCAGCGCGTGGCCCTCGCCCGCTGTCTGGCGAATGACCCCGACGTGATCCTGATGGATGAACCCTTGGGCGCGCTGGAC
Organism: Pseudotabrizicola alkalilacus; assembly: GCF_003443995.1. Taxonomy (GTDB): domain Bacteria; phylum Pseudomonadota; class Alphaproteobacteria; order Rhodobacterales; family Rhodobacteraceae; genus Pseudotabrizicola; species Pseudotabrizicola alkalilacus. Next base: position 213,637 of record NZ_QWEY01000005.1, on the reverse strand, counting down.
GCGCTGACGCGTGAAAAGATGCAAGGTCTGGTCCTGAAACTGTGGAAGGAAACCGGCAAAACCGTGGTCCTGATCACCCATTCGGTGGAAGAGGCGCTCTTGCTGGGCGAGCGTCTGCTGGTGATGGCCCCGCGACCGGGCCGGATCTTTCGCGAATATAACCTTCCCTTTGCCGAGCGCGGGGTGAACATGGACCTGCGCGAAGTCAAGAAATCTGAGGGTTTCGCGGAAACGCGCGAAGAAATCCTGTCGATGATCTGGGGCATGGAAGAGGAAATCATGGGCAAGAAAGAGGGTGCCGCATGATGGTTCTGGTGTTCTACGTCGCGATCTTTGTGGTCTCGATGCTGGTCTGGGGCCGGATCAAGGCGCATCGCGGCCGGCATGATTTCACCTCGCTGAAAACCGTGACCTTTGGCGACGAGTCCGCGATCCAGCCTGACCGGGTGGCCAGCGTGATCTCGATCCTGTCGGTGTTCCTGATCTGGGGGGCCTTCACCGGGTCCAGCATCGTGCCGCTCCATGTGCCGGGGCCGTTCGTGGGCGAGGCTGGCTTTACCTATACGGCCCGCGCGCCCGAGGGCGCTGAGGCCGAGGCCGAGGTGCGGGTCATGGTACATGAGGCTGGGGTGGCCCCTGTCACACCGGAGGTGCCGGAGGGCAGCGGTTTTGCCAAGGGCGATGCGGCGGTGGTGCAGGCCTGGCGCTCGGTGCTGCTGCGGCCCGTCGAGAATGACGGGGAGGGCGCGGTGGTGGTCGCGATCAACGGACAGCCGATTGCGGTCGATGACCGCGTCGAGGTGACCGGTGGCACGGTCACGCTGACCCCGCGCGGCGCGCTGAATTTTCAGGCCGCAAAGGGCTGGCAGATGGAGCCGATCTGGCTGCCCGCACCCGAGGCGGTGGTGGCGCGCTTTGTGGAAATCGCGACCAACGGCTATCAGAACACCTCGCTCTGGGGCCATCTGGGCGCGTCGCTGGCGCGGGTGATGGCGGGGTTTGTGCTGGGGTCCATCGTCGGCATCCCGCTGGGCTATGCGATGGGGTTGTCGGGCTGGTTCCGTGGCTGGTTCGACCCGATTGTTGAGTTCATGCGGCCCGTGCCGCCACTGGCGCTGATCCCGCTGGTGATCATCTGGTTCGGGATCTGGGAAACCGGCAAGGTGGTGCTGCTGTTCCTCGCCGCGCTCTGGATCATGACCATCGCGGCGCGGTCGGGCGTCTCTGGCGTAAAGCTGTCAAAGATCCACGCGGCCTATTCTTTGGGGGCCAGCAAGGCGCAGATTTTGCGGCATGTGATCATCCCCAACTCGCTGCCCGATATCTTTACGGGCGCTCGCGTGGCGATGGGGGTGTGCTGGGGCACGGTGGTCGCGGCCGAGCTGGTGGCGGCACAGAAGGGAGCGGGGATGATGATCATCGCGGCCTCGAAATTCCAGCTGACCGATATTGTCGTGATGGGGATCATCCTGATCGGGATCATCGGCTATGGCATCGACATTCTGATGCGGATGGCTGAGAAGCGACTGGTGCCTTGGAAGGGGCGCGGGTAGATGGCTTCCCCCTGTGTTACAACAGGGGGAGTTGTTTTAATTCAAAGGGTTGACCCTGTGGACTTAACAGATTTTTAAGAAGTGGGGGCTCCGCCCCCGCCTGCGGCTCCACACCACCAGCTTAGGAATTTATCGTGACAGAAAACAATGATATTTTTATTTCTCATTTACAGCGGCATTTGGAAATTCTTGATGCAGAGATCGCGGCTATATCCGAAAAAATTTCTGAATCGAATGATCCCGAGGGGGACGGCTATTATGACTCTAGTGAGTACTTCATGGGTGCTGGCTTTGTTGCTGTGCAAAAGTACATGACAGAGACGTTATGTTTTCTTAATGTTGAGCAAATGAAGGCACTTGAATTAGGGCCCAAATTATCCGGGGATATTTCCTTTGCATCGCTCGTTTGGTCTGCTGCAAACTGTTGGAAACATGACGCTGAATGGTGGAAAGGGGCCGTCGCGATTGACACTGCAGACTCTGATGGGATGAACCGTGTCAATATTTCATGGCCTGAAGACCGGAAATCAAAAAGTAGCGTTAAGCATCTGAAAAATTTTGGTAGGTTTGGGCATGACTACATCTGCTCCATCGTTTTGGCCAAACTTGTCGACAGAGCAGACGAAATAAGGCTGCAATCAGTCCTGCCTTATCTAAAAACTTGGCGAAATGATGTCGAACAATTGGACCGAATTTAAGCTTCGACACCAAGATTCTGCGAAGATACGTCTGCGTTCTTTGAAATTAATTTCTCGAACACGAGTAAACCCGAGCGACGACCAAACAAAGCCACCCAAAAGTTCTCTTTTGGGCACAGACACAATCAGCCCCATTCAAAAACTTAAGTGGTTGCTGAAGGTTTTTCAGCTCGCTCTAGATAGCGGACCGTCGTGCCAAGCAGCACCGATTAGATTAGGCTCTTCGCGTCCTGCCCCCTCACCGCCCCACCGCCCGGTTCACCCACTCCGCCAGCCGCGAGGGTGGCCCTCCGCGCGCCTCTGCCCGATCCGCCAATGCGTAGGCCGCATAGGTGCCGTGCAGGCCGAGCCAGCGGAGGGGTTCGGGTTCCCATGTGCGCGGGATGCGGTTGACCCATGGCAGGCGGGTGAGCGGGTCGTCGGTGCCGAGGGTCAGGGCGGCGAGGGTGCGCCCGGCGAGGTTGGCGGTGGCGACGCCGACGCCGACATAGCCGCCCGCGTGGCCGATGCGGGTGGCGGGATCGAACGCCACCCCGGCGCACCAGTCGCGCGGCACGCCAAGGGTGCCGCACCACGCGTGCTCGATCCGGGCGGTGCTTGTGGCGGGGAACAGGCTGTGCAGGCGGGTGGTGAGTTGGGCGATGGTGGCGGGGTCGGGGTGGCCGTTGGTGTCGAGGCCGGAGCCGTAGCGATAGGGCGTGCCGCGCCCGCCAAAGGCGATGCGGCCATCGGGGGTGCGCTGGCAATAGCAATAGCTGTGGGCGAAATCGCCTATGATCTCATGACCTTGCCAGCCGATCTTTGCCCATGTTCCGGGCGAAAGCGGTTCGGTGATGATCTGGGCGGAGTTGAGCGGCAACAGCTCGCGCCGGTGGCCGGGGAGTGCGGCGGTGAAGCCTTCGGTACAGCGCAGGATGGTTTCAGCGCGGACCCGGCCCCTGTCGGTGGTGACCAGACCGGGGGCGATGGCGGTGACGCGGGTGCCCTCGGCCATGCGGATGCCCATGCGCTCGGCGGCGCGGGCAAGACCGGCGGCGAGTTTGGCGGGCTGGATGCGGGCCACGCCGCTGATTTCCAAAGCACCTTGCGTTCCGGGCATCGTGATGCGCTGTGCGGTGTCTGCGGCGCTCAGCAGGCGCAGGCGGTCCCCCTCGCCCCATGCGCTGCGGTGCTGGTACTCGGCCTGCAGGCGCTGCCATTGCGCGGGGTTGGTGGCGATCAGGAGCTCGTCGGTCGGGGTGATTTCGGCGTCGATGCCAAGGCTTGCGCATTGGCTGATGATCTCGGCCACGGTGCCGTTCATCGCAGCGACCATGGCGCGCACGGCGGCTTCGCTGCTGGTGGCGGCGTAGCGGGCGTGCGACCAGGCAAAACCGCCGGTGAGCCAGCCGCCGTTGCGTCCCGAGGCGCCGAACCCGGCCCATTCGGCCTCCACCATCAGGATGTCGAGCTCGGGTCTGGCGGATTTGAGCGAGAGCGCGGTCCACAGGCCGGTGTAGCCCGCGCCGATGATGCAGATCTGTGCCGTGGTGTCACCGGCAAGCGCTGCGCGCCGGGGCGGCAGGCCGGTCTGCTGCCACCAGAACGAGGGGCCGCCTGTGGTTGGGGTCTGGGTCATGGCGGCAGCCTGCCCTGCCCTGCGTGCCCGCGCAAGAGAGGCGAACGGGCGGCTTCGGGGCGGGATTGCATGGGGCGAACCAGACCGTTGCCAAATCAGGGGCTTGAACCGGAGGGCGGCTTTGGGGCAGGTTAACGCCATTGAGTGTGGTTGCCGGGGGGCGGGCCGCCGCCAGAGATTTTGATCAAAGGTTTGCCAAGCGATGAGCCCGGTCATCACACGGTTGCGCGGCGACGGGCTTGTGGCCCGCGTGATGCGCAGTTCGGCCTGGACCGCGCTGGGCTATGGCGCCAGTCAGGCGTTGCGGCTGGCGTCGAACCTGATTTTGACGCGGCTGCTGTTCCCCGAGGCGTTTGGTCTGATGGCGCTGGTGTCGGTGTTCATCGTCGGGCTGACGATGTTTTCCGACATGGGCACCCATCCGGCGATCTTGCAGCACAAGCGCGGCGATGACGTCGCGTTTCTGAACACCGCCTTCAGCATTCAGGTCACGCGCGGGGCGGTGCTGTGGCTGGCCTCGGCGGCGATTGCGTATCCGGCGGCGCTGTTTTACGGCCAGCCGGAGCTGGCCTGGCTGTTGCCGGTGGCGGGGTTTTCGCTGCTGCTGCACGGGCTGGAGCCGACACGGGTGGATACGGCAGCGCGGCATCTGCGGCTGGGGCGGCTGACGGCGCTGGATCTGGCGTCGCAGGTTGTGGGTGTGGTGTCGATGGTGGGGCTGGCGTGGGCCACACAATCGGTCTGGGCGCTGGTGGCGGGGTGGATCGTGTCGTCGGGCACCCGGCTGGCGCTGGTGACCTGGGCCCTGCCCGGCCCGAAAAGCCGGCTGGGATGGGAGCCTGCGGCGGCGCGCGATCTGATGCACTTTGGGTTCTGGCTGTTCCTGTCCACCGCCTGCGGCTTTCTGGTGGCGCAGGGCGACAAGGCGATTTTGGGCAAATATCTGACGCTGGAGCAGCTGGGGCTGTATAACATCGGGTTTTTTCTGGCGTCGTTTCCGATGCTGCTGGGCCAGACCATTGGCGGGCGCATCCTGATTCCGCTGTACCGGGAGCGGCCGCCGGGGGCCTCGGTCGAGAACTTTGCCAAGCTGCGGCAGATGCGCTTTGCGCTGTCGGGGGCGATTTTCGCGCTGCTGGCGGTGATGGCCTTTGGCGGCGAGTGGATTGTCGATCTGCTGTATGATCCACGCTATTCGGCGGCGGGGGCCATTCTGGTGCTGATTGCGGTGATCCAGATCCCTTCGGTGATCGGCATGACCTATGACCAGTCGGCGCTGGCGGCGGGGGACAGCCGGAATTACTTTCTGCTGACCGCGCTGCGGGCGATCTTTCTGGTGGCGGGGCTGATCGTCGGGGCGGAACGGCTGGGGCTGGTGGGCGCGCTGGTCGGGCAGGCCATGGCGGCAGTTGCGGTCTATCCGTTCCTGATCTGGCTGGCGCGGCGACACAAGGCGTGGGACTGGGTGCACGATCTGACCTTTGCCGTCCTCGGGCTGGGGATTGCCAGTCTTGCCGTCGGGCTGGACCGCAGCGCAATTTTCGAATTGCTGACCTTGTTCGGGGCGGGCACGCCATGACCCTGCACAATCAGACCGCCCCCCAACAGGACACCGCCACGGCCGAGCACGCGCTGACCCCGCTGCAACTGGGGATGGTCTATGAAAGCGCCCTTGCCGGGCGGCCTTGGGTCAATCTGGAACAGATCGTGGTGCATCTGGATGCAGAACACGTCGATGCCGACGATCTGCGCGCAGCCTGGGCGCTGGTGGCGGCGCGGCATGCCGCGTTGCGGCTGTCGATCCTGTGGCGCAAGCGGGTGACGCCGGTGCAGGTGCTGCGCGACCGGATCGAGGTGGCGCTGACCGTTGAGGACTGGTCGACCCTGACACCGCGCAGGCGGGAGGGCATGCTGGCGCAGTTTCTGGAGGCTGACCGCGAACAGGGCGTCGATCTGGAGTCGGCACCGGCCTGGCGGGTGATGCTGGCGCATCTGGGGCCGCAACGATCGGTCATGGTCTGGACCGTGCATCACGCCATGGTCGATGGCCGCAGCATGGCGATTGTGCTGGAAGAGGTGTTTGCGGCGTTAAAGGGCGGGGCGCTGCCCCCTGCCCCCGAGGCCGGATTTCTGGAGTACGCGCGCGGTCTGGCCGCACAGGACAGCGCAGCGGCGCAGGAGTATTTCCGCGACTATCTGAACGGGTTTGACCAGCCCAACCCGCTGGCCGATGATTCCAATGACAGCGGCATGACCCGCAAGCGCCAGATGGAGCGGCAGTTGGATGCGCGGCTGACCGCCGCACTTGGCCTGCGGGCCGAGGCGGCGGGCACGACGCTGGCCACTGTGGTTCAGGCGGGCTGGGGCATGGTGGTGGCGCGCTGGACCGGGCGGGCAACGGCAGTGTTTGGCACCACCCGCGCCGGGCGGCATATTGTGCCGGGCACCCAGCGCACCGTGGGCTGTCTGATCAACACGCTGCCGATGAAGGTGCAGATCAGCCCGCCACGCGGGGCGGATGACTTTCTGAGCGGATTGCGCCGGGACTCGCTGGCCCTGCGGGCGCATGAACATGCAGCGCTGACCGATATCCGGCGTTGGTGCGGTTTGCCCGGCACCGAGTCCCTGTTCGATTCGATGGTGATGTTCGAGCACGCCTCGCTGAATGAAACCATGCGGGCGCTGGGGCCGGACTGGGCAACGCGCCGGGTTGAGCTGCACGAAGAAGGCGCGCTGCCGCTGACGCTGGCGGCTTACGGCGATGCGGAACTGCTGCTGATGCTGGAACATGATCCGGCAGCGGTGAGTGAGGCCAAGGCGCGGGCGATGCTGGGCCATCTGGCCGAGGTGCTGGCCTCGTTGGCAAAGGCGGGCACCACCACGCCGCTGACGCATCTGACGATGTTGCCGCGCCCGGAAGAGGCGGCGCTGCTGGCGCTGGCCCGGCCAAAGCAGCGGCTGCCTCAGGTTGACCCGTGCGTGAGTCTGCGGTTTTCCGACCGGGTGTTCGACCAGCCCGAGGCTGACGCGCTGAAGATGGTGGGCCGGCCCGAGCGGATGAACTACTCGATGCTGGAGGCGCGGATCGGCGCCCTTGGCGGGCGGCTGGTGCAGGCGGGGGCCGGGCCGGGGCAGATCGTGGCGATCTGTCTGCCGCGCGGGCCGGATTTTGTGGTGGCCATGCTGGCGGTGCTGCGGGTGGGGGCGGCGTTCCTGCCACTGGACCCCGGCTATCCCGAGCCGGTGCTGCGCCACATGCTGAGCGACAGCGGGGCTGGGCTGATGCTGGCCCAATGCGGTCAGGATGTACCGCCGGGTGTGCGCCTGATGACGCCGGAACCAGAGCCTGGGGCCACAACGGCACGGCGGCCCGATCTGCTGCCACCTGACCCGGACCGGCTGGCCTATGTGATCTACACCTCGGGCTCGACCGGGGTGCCAAAGGGGGTCCGGGTGCCGATGCGGGCGCTGTCGGCCCATGCCAGTGCGATCATCGCAGGGTTCGGGCTGACCCCCGACGACCGGGTGCTGCAATTTGCCAGCCTGTCGTTTGACGTGTCGATCGAGGAAATCATCCCCACCCTGCTGGCCGGGGCCAAGGTGATCTTGCGTGATGCGGCGATGGCAGGATCGGTCGGGCTGTTTCTGGAAGAGGTCGCCCGGCAGGGCATCACCGTGCTGAACCTGCCGACCGCGTTCTGGCATGTGCTGGTCGATGAGATGGCCCGCGACGGGTTGCACCTGCCGCAAGCCGTGCGGCTGGTGGTGGTGGGGGGCGAGCAGATCAGCCCGCGCGCGCTGGCGACCTGGCAGCGGATCGCGCCGCGTCCGCGCTGGCTGAACGGCTATGGCCCGACCGAAACCACGATCACCTGCACCCTGCACGAGCCGGGGCCGCTGACGGCGGGTGAGGATATTCCGATTGGCCGCCCGACCGCGCATGCGCGCGCCTATGTGCTGGCCCCTGATGGCTCGCTCGCCCCGACCGGGGCAGTGGGCGAGCTGTGGATCGGCGGGCCTGCGGTGAGCGACGGCTATATCGGCCACGCCGACCAGACCGCCGAGGCGTTCCGCCCCGACCGCTTTCATGGCGAGGGCCGGATTTACCGCACCGGCGACATGGCGCGCTGGCGGCCGGACGGGGCGCTGGCTTTTCTCGGGCGGCGCGACCGGCAGGTGAAGCTGCGCGGCTTTCGCATCGACCTGCGCCATGTCGAGCGGGTGCTGGAGCGTGAGCCGAGCGTGGGCCGGGCGCTGGCGCATGTTCTGGGGGCAGGCACGCCGGGCGCGCGGCTGGTGGTCTGGGTGGCGGCGGCAAATGGCCAGCCCCTGCCCGAAGCGCAGAGCTTGCGCGCGGCGGTCGCGGACCATCTGCCGGCGCATATGCTGCCTGCCATTCTGCCAGTGGCCAGTTTTCCGCGCACGCCGGGCGGCAAGATCGACATCGCCGCCCTGCCGGTGCCCGAGGTGGCGACCTCTGCCGATATGTCCACAACCGATGATCCGGTCACGCAAAAGATCGCGGCGCTGATGGCGCAGACGCTGGGGCTGGATGGGGTGGGGCCGGAGGATGATTTTCACGACCTTGGCGGCCATTCGCTGCTGGCGGTGCAGTTGATCGGCCGGATCGAGGCCGAACTGGGTCACCGGCTGGGGGTCGCAGACCTGCACCGCCGCCCGACGCCGCGCGCTCTGGCGCGGGCGCTGTCGGCGGCGCAATCGGGGCCGCGCTATATCCTGCCGATCCAGCCCAAGGGCAGCCGCCCGCCCTTGTTCGGCGTGCATGTGCTGGGCCGCAACGAGGAGCACTTTCGCCCGCTGGCCGAGGCTTTGGGACCGGATCAGCCGGTGTTTGGCCTGACGGTGGGCTTGCTGGCGCAGGATACGCCGATTGGCGTGCAGGACACGGCGCGCGCCTATGCGACTGAAATTCAGCGGCATTTTCCGCAGGGACCGATCAGTCTGGCGGCGGTGTCACTGGCCAGCTATGTCGCCTATGAGCTGGCGCAGCAGCTGATCCGCGCCGGACGCGAGGTTCGGGTGATCGCGATGTTCGACAGTGCAGGCCCCGGCGGGCGGTCGCGGCTGTCGGGCCGGGCGCGGATCGGGGTGCATCTGCGGCAGCTGGTCCGGCGCGGGCCGTCGCATCTGGCGGGGATCGTGACAAACCGCTGGGCAGATGTGCTGTACCGCAGCAAAAAGCTGCGTTTGCGGCTGCAAAAGCGGCGGGGCGAAGCGGCCCCGATGACGGTTGACAGCTTTATGGTCGCGGCAGAGCTGGCGGTGCAGGCCTATGAGGTGCGCCCGATCCACCGGCCGCTGACGATCTTTCGCGCCGAAGAGAACGTGTTCGACAGCCCCGAAAGCGCGCAGGACGGGCTGGGCTGGGCCGCCGTTGCCGCCTCGGGGTTTGAGGTGATCGACGTGCCGGGCGATCACCTGTCGATCCTGCAGCCACCGAATGTGGCGGTGCTGGCGCATCATCTGTCGGCGCTGATGGAAAATCTGCCCGAGGGGTGACGACCCGACCACACCTGAAGGGCAAGCCGCACAGGATTGCGCTTTGACCGGCCGCGCCGCATGGTGCGGGCCGGATGACGGAGGAGGTTGCGATGGCGGTGGAAGCGTTCGGACGGGTTGACGGCGTGGAGGTTCAGGCGGTGACGCTGAGCGGTGGCTCTGGCCCACGGGCACGGGTGACGACCTATGGCGCGCGGCTGACCGAGCTGTGGGTGCCGGACCGCAACGGCGTGCTGGCCGATATCGTGCTGGGGCATAGGGATGCGGCGGGCTATGCGGCGACCAAGGCCTATCTGGGGGCCACCTGCGGGCGGTTTTCCAACCGGATCGCGGGCGGTCGCTTTGTGCTCGACGGGCATGTGGTAGAGGTGGACCGCAATGAGGGCGCAAAATCGCTGCACGGCGGGCGGGCCGGGTTTGACCGCAAGATATGGGAGATTGCAGAGGTTTCGGCGCGGTCGGTGACGCTGGTGGCGGTGTCCGAGGATGGCGAGATGGGCTATCCGGGGCGGCTGGCGTTGCAGGTGCGCTACTGGCTGGATGAGGCAGACCGGCTGTGGATCGCGATGGAGGCGCAAACCGATGCGCCGACCGTGGTTAACATGGTGAACCACAGCTATTTCACCATGGCGGGGTCCGGGTCGGTGATGGGCCAGCAGCTTCGGATCGGGGCGCGGCATTATACGCCGGTGGACGATGCGCTGATCCCGACCGGCGAGGTGCGGGCGGTGGCAGGGACGGCGTTTGACTTCAACGCCTTGCGCGAGATCGGGGCGGATCTGCCCGCACCGGACGGGTTTGACCACAACCTGTGCCTGACCGGCCCGCTCGAGGCAAAATGGGGCGAGGCGCTGCGGTTTTGTGCCGAAGCGGTGGATGCGGCTTCGGGTCGGCGGATGGAGCTGTGGACCACCGAACCGGGGGTGCAGTTCTACACCGGGGCCCATCTTGCGGGCGGCTTGCCGGGCAAGGACGGCGCACCGATTGCCGCCTTTACCGGCTTCACGCTGGAAACCCAACGCTTTCCCGACAGCCCGAACCAGCCGCAGTTTCCCCCGGCCAGGCTGGAGCCGGGGCAGCGCTATCGGCATCTGATGGCGTTTGATTTTACGCCCGCCCCTGCCTGACGCGGTGGGACCAGCAGGGAGCCCCCCGACCTGCCCCTGTCTTGCGAAACGGGCAGGGGTTCCCTCCCCCGTTGTCGGGAAAGACAACGGAAGGGAGGAGACCCGGCCGGTGCCCCCCACCCCCGGGCCCCTCCCCACCAGGGGGAGGGGAGGCGCTGGCGGCTGGCGTCGGGAAGGCGCGGCGCGGGTTGGCAAAGCACAGGAGGGTGGCACAGCCAGCACTTCCCTCCCCCCTTGTGGGGGAGGGAGAGGGTGGGGGGGCGGGGCGCCCCTGCCCTACGCCTTGGCCGCGAAATGGTGCAGCGCCGCCACCGCGCAGGAGGCCAGCCGCGCCATCGGACTGTCAGAGCGGGAGTTGAGGATCACCGGCACCTTTGCCCCCAGCACCAGCCCAGCGCCTTCGGCATGGCTGATATAGGCCAGTTGTTTGGCCAGCATGTTGCCAGCGTCGATCCCCGGCACCACGAGGATATTGGCACGGCCCGCAACACCGCCGGTCAAACCCTTTGTACGGGCAGCGGCCATATCGACCGCGTTGTCCATCGCCAGCGGCCCCTCGACCATGCCGCCCTTGATCTGGCCGCGTTCGGCCATTTTTGAAAGCAGCGCCGCGTCGATCGAGGACTGGATGGCGGGGTTGATGGTTTCCACCGCCGACAGCACGCCGACGCGCGGCTCGATCCCCAGCGCGAGGGCAAGGTCGATGGCGTTCTGGATGATATCCACCTTGGTCATCAGATCGGGCGCGATGTTGATGGCGGCGTCGGTGACCATCACGGGTTCCGGCAGGCCGGGCACATCCATCAGGAAGACATGGGTGAACTTGCGCCCCACCCGCAGGCCCCGGTCGCGGTCGATCATCGGGCGCAAGAGATCATCGGTATGCAGATGGCCCTTCATCACCGCCAGCGCGCGGCCCTCATGCACCAGCTGGCAGGCCATGGCGGCGGCGGCGACATCGGTGCCGGGCACGTCGATGACTTCAAACCCCGACAGATCCGCGCCGAGGGCTTTGGCGGCGGCGTGGATGGCATCGGCGTGGCCGATCAGGATCGGGGTGATGATGCTTTGCGCGGCCGCCAGCAACGCGCCGCCAAGGGAATTGGGGTCGTCAGGGCAGACAACGGCGGTGGGAAGCGCGGGCAGCGGGCGGGCGCGGTCGATCAGCGCGTCGAAATGGCGGTGACGTTGTACGATCAGACCGGGAATATGCAGGTTGTCGCGGTCAAATCTGATCTGCGGCGCCTGCACGATCGCCTCGCCGCTCAGGATCAGGGCGGCATCGGCGGGGCGGGTGACGTCGGTCCTGAGCCGGACCGTGCCATCGGGGTGCTTTTCCAGCACGGTGACCTGACACAGCAGGTCATCCCCGGCATGGGCGCTGGCGTGAAAGGTCAGGCTCTGCTGCAGCAACCGGGTGCCCGCCCCCGGCAGATGGGTGCCCAGCACGGCCGAGACCAGCGAGGCGATGAACATGCCCGCCGCCATCTGTTCCGGGCGGCCATCGCCGTCAAAATCGCTGTCGGGCAGGTTCATCGGATTGTAATTGCCCGATGACGCGGCAAACACATACAGATCATCCGGCGTGATCAGACGGCGCAATTGTGCCGTGTCGCCGGGGTGCAGGTCGTCAAAGGTTCGGTTGACCAGACGCATGGGGGACTCCTTACCAAGACTATAGGGGATTTGCGTGACAGTCCTTGCAGCCATCGGCAAGAAAAATGCCCCCCGCAAGCAAATGCCTGCGGGGGGCCAGGGCTCAGATGCCTGTTTTCAGATCAGGCAAGATCGAAGCGGTCGGCGTTCATCACCTTGACCCATGCAGCGACGAAATCGCGCACGAATTTTTCGGCGTTATCATCTTGCGCATAAACCTCGGCATAGGCGCGCAGCATGGAGTTGGAGCCAAACACCAGATCAGCGCGGGTGGCGGTGAACTTCACCGCGCCGGTGGCCCGGTCGGTGATGTGGTAGAGGTTGCTGCCCGCCGGGATCCATTTCCACGCCATATCGGTCAGGTGGACAAAGAAATCGGTGGTCAGCGCGCCCACCCGGTCGGTGAACACGCCATGTGCCGTGCCGCCGTGGTTGGTGCCGATCACCCGCATGCCGCCGACAAGGCAGGTCATTTCCGCAGCCGTCAGACCCATCAGCTGGGCGCGGTCGAGCATCAGTTCTTCGGGGCTGACCACATAGTCCTTTTTCTGCCAGTTGCGGAAGCCATCGGCCACCGGTTCCAGCACGTCAAAGGACGCGGCATCGGTCTGCTCTGCCGTCGCATCGCCACGACCGGGGGCAAAGGGCACGGTCACGTCAAAGCCTGCGGCGTGTGCCGCCTGTTCCACGCCACAAGAGCCTGCCAGCACGATCACATCAGCCAGACTTGCACCATGAGCCGCGGCAATCGGCTCCAGCACCGAGAGCACATGGGCAAGGCGCGCAGGCTCGTTGCCTTCCCAATCCTTTTGCGGTGCAAGCCGGATGCGGGCACCATTGGCGCCGCCGCGCATGTCCGAGCCGCGATAGGTGCGGGCCGAATCCCAGGCGGTGGTCACCATGTCGGACACCGAGAGGCCGGAGGCCGCGATGGCAGCCTTGACGGCGGCCACGTCATAGCCGGTGGTGCCTGCCGGGACCGGATCTTGCCAGATCAGATCTTCCTGCGGAGCCTCTGGCCCGATGTAGCGGGTGCGCGGCCCCAGATCGCGGTGGGTCAGCTTGAACCAGGCGCGGGCGAAGACGTCGGAGAAATAGGCGTGATCCCCGGCAAAGCGTTCGCAGATCGCGCGGTAGATCGGATCGACCTTCATCGCCATATCGGCATCGGTCATGATCGGCATCACGCGGATGCTTGGATCTTCGACATCAACCGGCATGTCTTCTTCGCGGATGTTGACCGGCATCCACTGGTTGGCACCAGCGGGGGACTTTTTCAGCTCCCATTCATAGCCGAACAGCAGGTCGAAATAGCCGTTGTCCCATTTGGTCGGATGCGTGGTCCACGCGCCCTCGATTCCGCTGGTGACGGTGTTGCGCCCGACGCCGCGGCTGGTGTTGTTCATCCAGCCAAGGCCGCCTTCGGTGATGTCGGCGCCTTCGGGGGCGGCTTGCAGGGCACCGGCATCGCCGTTGCCATGGGTCTTGCCGACGGTGTGGCCGCCTGCGGTAAGTGCTGCGGTTTCCTCATCATCCATCGCCATGCGGGCAAAGGTTTCGCGCACATGCAGCGCGGTCAGTGCCGGGTCTGGCTGGCCGTTGACGCCTTCGGGGTTCACATAGATCAGCCCCATCTGCACGGCGGCGAGTGGGTTTTCCATGGTGGCGGGGTTTTGCACATCGTCATAGCGGGTGTCGGACGGTGCCAGCCATTCCTTTTCCGCGCCCCAGTAGATGTCTTTTTCCGGGTGCCACACGTCTTCGCGGCCAAAGCTGAAGCCATAGGTTTTCAGGCCCATCGACTCATAGGCGATGGTGCCGGACAGGATGATCAGATCGGCCCAGCTGATCTGGTTGCCGTACTTCTTCTTGATCGGCCACAGCAGACGGCGCGCCTTGTCGAGGTTGGCGTTGTCGGGCCACGAGTTCAGCGGTGCAAAGCGGATGGTGCCGGTGCCGCCGCCGCCCCGGCCATCGGCCAGACGATAGGTGCCAGCGGAATGCCACGCCAGACGGATCATCAGGCCACCGTAATGGCCCCAGTCCGCCGGCCACCAATCCTGAGAGTCGGTCATCAGCGCATGCAGATCGGCTTTCAGCGCGGGCACGTCGAGGGTTTTGACCGCTTCGCGGTAGTCAAAGCCCTTGAGCGGGTTCGACTTGGTGTCGTGCTGGTGCAGGATGTCGAGGTTGAGCGACTTTGGCCACCAATCCATCACCGTTGCCGCCGTGGTGGTCAAAGACCCGTGCATCACCGGGCATTTGCCACCCGATTTGATATCGTTTCCATCCATGTCGCTTCTCCGCTTTTGTCTCTCTGGCGCAGCCGGTCCACCGCTCGGTCAGACGAATCGTCTGCCCGCAGAACCATCGCTGCTTAGAATCTCTCTAACATGACGCGTCGATAATTAGAATTTGCATTTTCTAATCAACATTATATGTTTTTCTTATGAAAGCATTGTCGATGAAACACCTGCGGTATTTCGAAGCTCTGGCGCAACACGCCCATTTTGGCCGCGCCGCCGAGGCCTGCGCGATCTCGCAGCCCGCATTGTCGATCCAGATGAAAGAGCTGGAGGAAATCCTGGGTGCGCCGCTGATTGAACGCGGCGCGCGGCAGATCAGTCTGACGCCTTTGGGCGCGGAATTTGCGCTGCGGGTGCGGGGGATATTGCACGCGGTGGAGGAACTGGGTGATCTGGCGCGGGCCTCGTTCGGGCCGCTGACCGGGCGGCTGCGGCTGGGGGTGATCCCCACTGTCGCGCCCTATCTTTTGCCGCGCATCATGCGCGATCTGACCGTGCGCTACCCCGACCTTGACCTGCGCCCGCGTGAGGCGATCACCCAGCGGCTGGTCGAGGATCTGACCGAGGGGCGGCTGGACACCGCGCTGGTGGCGCTGCCGGTGTCAGAACCGGGGCTGACCGAATACCCGCTGTTTGACGAGGAGTTCATCCTTGTCCGCCCGCAAAGCGATGCCGACAAACCGGTGCCCAACCCGGAAACCCTGCGCGAGATGCGGCTGTTGCTGCTGGAAGAGGGGCACTGCTTTCGCGAACAGGCGATTTCGTTCTGCAAGCTCGGCTCCGCCCTGCCCCGCGATCTGATGGAGGGCAGCTCGCTCACGACGCTGGTGCAGATGGTCGGCGCGGGTATTGGCGTGACCCTGATCCCGCAGATGGCGGTCGCAGTCGAGACCCGCTCGGCCGCCGTCTCGGTCGCGCGGCTGCCCGAACCGCGCCCGTCGCGCACCATCGGTCTGGTCTGGCGCAAGACCAACCCGCTGGCGAGCCAGCTGGTGCAAATGGCCGATCTGATCCGCACCAGCGGCACCACGCAAGGGTGACAGCACTGCCCGGTTCCGACGCCGCAGGTGGCAGATCAGAAATCGGTCGGCGCACCACCCTCTTGCTTGCGCCGCGCGACAAAGCGGGACAGCTCTTCGCGGGCGGTGTCGTCCATCGCGGGCGGCTCGAATTCGGCCAGGATCTGTTTGTAGATCCGGTGGGCGCGTTCCGGGGTCCAGACCGCGCCATCGGCGACCCAGGCCTCATAATTGCGCCAGTCGCTGACAAAGGGGGCGTAGAACGCGGTCTGATAGCGATCTTGGGTGTGCTGACAACCGAAGTAATGGCCGCCCGCGCCCACCTCGCGGATCGCGTCGAGGGCGAGGTCTTCGGCGCTGCTGGCAAAGGTGGCCTGTTCGAAATAGCGCTGGATCATCTGCAGCACTTCGCAATCCATCACGAATTTTTCGGGCGACGCGATCAGCCCGCCCTCCAGCCAGCCCGCCGCGTGGTACACCAGATTGGTGCGCGACTGCACGGCGGCCCAGAGGCTGTTGGAGGTTTCCCACATCGACTGGCCATCGGGCACGTTGGCGGCGCAGACCCCGGACGAGCGCAGCGGCAGTTTGTAATGGCGTACCAGCTGGCCGGTCATTTGCGTGGCGCGCATGTATTCCGGCGTGCCAAAGGCGGGCGCGCCGGATTTCATATCGACGTTGGAGGTAAAGGTGCCGATCGCCACCGGGCAACCGGGGTTGATGTATTGCAAGAGCGCAATGGCGGCGAGGGCTTCGGCCAGCGACAGCGCCACCGCGCCCGCCATGGTGACCGGGGCCATCGCGCCCGCAAGGGTAAAGGGCGTGACCACCACCGGCTGGCCGCGCCGGGCCATGCGCATCGCGCCATCAAGCATCGGGTAGTCGTGTTTGAGCGGCGAGACCGAGTTGATATTGGTGAACATGCGCGGGGTCGCGTCAAATTCGGACGGGGTCAGGCCAGCCGCGATGCGGACCATTTCCATCACATCCTCGACCCGCTCTGCCCCCAGCGAATAGGCGTGCACCACCTTGTCGGTGAGGGTCAGCTGGTCGTGCAGGCAATCCAGATGCCGCACGCTGGCATGCACATCGACGGGTTCCACCGGATAGCCGCCGTTCAGGTGGATGCAGTTGAAATACTGGGTCAGCTTGGTGAATTCGCGGAACGTCGCCATATCGCCCGACCGCTTGCCCCGCTCCAGATCCCAGGCATTGGGCGGCGAAGAGACATTGCCGAACAGCATGTGCGGACCGCCGAGGATCACCTGACGCGCCGGGTTGCGCGGTGTGATGGTAAAGGACTCGGGCGCGTCGGCCAGCATCTCCATCACAAAGGCTTCGTCCATGCGGATGTTGGTGCCGCTGACAATGCAGCCCGCGTGGCGGAGGATGTCCACCGCTTCGGGGTTCAGGAATTCGATGCCGATGTCGGAGAGGATGGTCATGGCGGCGCGGTGGACGCGCTGCACCCCCTCGGCATCCAGTGGTTCGGTGGGGCGGTCGGGGTTGACCGGGATGCGCCAGGGCATCTGGTCGATCACGGCAGACCCCGCGCGGGCCTGATTGCCCGCCCTGCCCCCGGCGCGACGCTTGCGGTCCTGAACATCAGCCATCACGGAGTCCCCCTGCTGCCCCTTTGCGTGGGGCTGTCGGGGCAGGATGAACGAAAGCGGCTGCCGGTGCGCTCTTCACCGGCGACGTGAATGTGTCGTTTTCAGGCGGCGCGTTCGGCAAGCCAGCCGGTGAGCCCGCCAATGTCGGGCAAAACGACATCGGCATGGGGGGCAAGATCGGCTTTGGTGGCGATCCCGGTCAGCACCGCGATGCACAGCATGCCCGCCGCGCGCCCCGCATGCAGGTCGTGCAGGCTGTCGCCGACCATGGCAATGCGGGCCGGGTCCAGCCCGGTGGCCCGCGCAAAGGCCAGACACATGCCGGGGCCGGGTTTGGCCCCATGGCCGGAATCGTACCCGGCGATGAAGTCGAACAAATCAGTCAGATCATGCGCGGCCAGATGGGCGCGGGCCGGTGCCTCGGTGTCATTGGTGGCAAGGCCGATCTGCAATCCCCGGTCGCGCAGCGCCTGCAGCAAGGGGCGCAGCGGCACGGCGGGCACCATGACGGCCTGTGCAGCGGCGGTGTTGATCTGATGCGCCACCTGCGCCACGGTCTGCCCCGCCAGATGCGGCACCAGAGCGGCGGCAATATCCTGCGCGGTGGCGGCAATCACCGGGCTGTCGGGGTGGAACATGCCGGTGTCCAGATCATAGCCGATGGCAGTGGCCATGTCGTGTGCATGCGCCGCGTCGCGGCCGATGCGGCGGACCAGCGTTTCCGCCCAACCGCCCCAGCTGCGGCGGAAGTCGAACAATGTGCCGTCCTTGTCAAAGATCACGCCGTCAATCATCTGGGCCCCTTGTGGCAAACCGTCATGTCCAATGCAGCGAATCGCCCCCCGGCAGGGCGGCGCGGGCCAGCATCGGCGCGTCATAGCGCAGGCTGTTGGCATCGCAAAAGGCGATGATCCATGCGTCATCCATCAAAAGGAAGTCGAGGACCGAACCCAGGAACTCTGGCTCTGCCGCGCGGGCTGCCAGTTCTTCGGGCGAAAGCCCGGTCGAGCCCATGAAGACCGGCAACAACTCTTCGTGACCCGCGAGCCAGGTCAGGGCTTGCAAAGCCATGGTTTCAGCGGATTCTTGCCGAGACATCGTGTTATCCTCAAAACTTCGGGCAAGTTAGCGACAATTTATCCCGAAAGGAATTAAAACCGTTATTGCTTCCGCAAGGATTCCTTAACCAAATGGTAGGATCGTTAACGTCGTAAGGTTCTTTCGGGTTAAATTGGTATGGACGGCAGAATTCTCATCATAGATGACGTCGCGACCAACCGTATCGTGTTCAAGGTAAAGCTTGGCGCGGCGCGGTATCACCCGTTGGTGGCCGCTGGCGGGGCCGAAGGGTTGCGCATGGCCCGAAAAGAGCTTCCCGATCTGATCCTGCTGGATCTGATGCTGCCGGATCTTTCGGGCATCGACGTGCTGCGCCACCTGCGCGAAGACCCGCTGACACGGGATATTCCGGTGATCGTGGTCTCCTCCTCGACCGCACTGGATGACCGCCTGCTGGCGCTGGAGGCGGGGGCGGATGATGTGTTTGTCAAACCCTATGACGATGATCTGCTGATGGCACGGTTGCGCAATCTGCTGCGCAGCCGTCAGGATCTGACCGATCTGACCGAAGGCCATGATGCGGCCCTGTTCGGCATTGCCGAAGCCGGGACAGAGTTCCGCCAGCCCGGTCATCTGGTTCTGGTCACCGACCGGCCAGAAATGGCGCTGAAGCTGCGGCGTGAGCTGTCGCCACTGATGCGCGACACGATTTCGGTGCTCAGCCACAGCAATGCGCTGGCCGAGTCTGATGCGGTCAGTGGCGGGGCGGATATTTATGTGATCGACGCCGATGACCCCAAAGCGGGCGGTCCTGCGCGGGACAAGGCGCTGCGGCTGTTGTCGGATCTGCGCAGCCGGACCACCACCCGCCATGCCGGAATCTGCCTGCTGACCGGGGGCAGACTGCGGGCCGAGGTGATGATGGGCTTTGATCTGGGGGCGAATGCGATTCTGTCTGCTGACATGCCGGTTGCCGAAATCGTGCTGCGGCTGCGGGCGGTGCTGCGGGCCAAGCGCCGGGCTGATCTGCGGCGCGAGCAGGTGCAGGACGGGTTGCGGCTGGCGATGATTGATCCGCTGACCGGGTTGTTCAACCGCCGCTATGCCGCCGCACGCCTGTCGGTCATGGCGCAACGCGTGGCCAAAGAGGGGCGGTCGCTGGCGGTGATGCTGGCCGATATCGACCGGTTCAAATCGGTGAATGACCGTTACGGCCATGCGGTCGGCGATGATGTGCTGATAGAGGTCAGCCACCGTCTGGGCGCAAATCTGCGGGCCGAGGATCTGCTGGCCCGCATTGGCGGCGAGGAGTTTCTGATCGCCCTGCCCTACAGCTCGCAGGAAGAGGCGCAGACGGTTGCGCGCCGGTTGTGCTATCAGGTGGAACAGCGCCCGGTGCTGCTGGCCGGGGGCGAAGCGCTGACCGTCACCGTGTCGATCGGGCTGGCGCTGTCGGAAGTGGTGCCGGTGGGATCGCGCAGCTGTGACCCGGATCTGGTCGATGTGCTGATCGGGCGGGCGGATCAGGCCTTGCTGGCGTCGAAACGCGCCGGGCGCAATCAGGTGACATTGGCGCGCAACGCCGCCTGAGGGGTGGGCGGCCATTGGGTCGTCTGCGCGGCGGTGCGCACGTGATCAGTGCGCCGCGCGTCAGTTGCCAGCCTTGCGCTCTTTGCGCGGGTCTTTTTCACCTCGGCGGTCCAGCAGTTTTTCCAGCCGCTCGACAAAGGCGGCGCGGTCGGCGTCTGACATCTGCAACACCAGCGTCACCAGCGCGTCGCGCCCCGCCTCGGCCCGCGCGGCGATGCGGCTGCTCTGGGTGCTGACGGCGCTGCGAAACGCCTGCGGCTCAAACGGGGTGGCGCGCAGGGCGGTCAGCACCGCATCGAAATCTCCCCGCATCTGGGCGCGCATCTCGCGCAGGCCCGGACCTTTTTCGGCAAAGCCGCGCAGCATGGCGCGGCGCTGGTCACGGGTCAGCGCTTCGGTAAAGGGGCCAAAGCTCAGATCGCGCACGGTGGGCGGATGTGGGCGGTCGGCGTCGTGAAAGCGCAGCGCCATGCCCGCCACTGTGCCGACCACCGCAAGATTGAGCGCCAGTGACACGGCCAGCAAGATCTTGAGCCCGCGGCCCGGTGGTTTGGCCGACGGCGTATTGGCGGAAGAGGACGGCAGGTCGGTCATTGCAGGATATCCTCGGACAAAAGCGCATCAAAGCCGGGCAGCAGGTCAAGGCTTTCGCTGACCCCAAAGCCGATACTGCCGGCGAAACTGACCATCGGTTCGGGTTGGACATAGCCGATCACCAGCCCGGCCATGGCGGCGGTGCCCAGACCCGCCACCGCGATGGCCCCGCCAAGGGTGGCAGCCAGTCTGGCCCAGAACCCGCGCCGTGCTGGACGCGCCACCCGAACCGGCAGGCGGGGCTGAAGAGCACGGGCATCAGCCAGCACCCGCGCCATAAAGGCATCGTCGGGCTGCGGCGGTTCGGCCTGCGCCTGTGTCAGCAGCGCGTCCAGCCTGGCCTCGGGTGTCATGTCACTCTGCGTCTTCATATCCCAGATCCTTTCGCCGCCCCGCCAACAGCGCGGCCAATGCGCGTTTGCCCCGCGCGGTCAGGCTTTCCACCGCCTCGACCCCGATCGCCATGATCGTGGCAATCTCGGGGTTGGCAAGGCCTTCGATATGGCGCAGCACCACCGCCTGCCGCTGACGGTCGGGCAATTCCGCAAGGGCCGCCTGCAACGCGGCCATGCGGTCGGCCTCGATCATCACCTGCACCACG
Source organism: Pseudotabrizicola alkalilacus (assembly GCF_003443995.1). Lineage (GTDB taxonomy): Bacteria > Pseudomonadota > Alphaproteobacteria > Rhodobacterales > Rhodobacteraceae > Pseudotabrizicola > Pseudotabrizicola alkalilacus. Next base: position 192,683 of record NZ_QWEY01000005.1, on the reverse strand, counting down.
GCCGGCTGGTCGCTGGCCGGTTCGGCCGCATCGTCCAGCGGTTCGGCCCGACGCCGCTTTCGGGCGCGCAGCCGGTCGGTCGCCAGATTGCCCACCACCCGGTAAAGCCAGGTCGTGACCTGCGCCTCGCCCTGCCGCCAGTCGGGCGCGATCCGCCACAGCCGCAACAGCGCCTCTTGTGCCACATCCTCGGCCTCGGCCCGGTCGGCCAACATGCGCAGCGCATGGGCAAAGGCGCGCGGGGCCAGACGCCGGGTCAGAACGCGTGCGGCCTCGGGGTCTCCATTCGCATAGAGAACCAAAAGCGCCTCGTCCGAAGGCGGGGCTGCGGTATCGTCGCGTGGCATGTCCATCCTGTTTCTGGCTTATCGGCTTTCGCCCCCCGCCGGAAGGGCCGCGCAAAAGCGCGGCCCTTTTGGGTTGGTCAGGATCAGTTGTTGCCGCGCGGGCCATTTGGCCCCCCGTGCTTTTTGCCGTGGTTTTCGCCATGCGTGCCGCCCCGGCGCTCGGCCATCCGCTCTTTGGCGGCGGCCAGTTCGGCTTCGGAGATCGCGCCGTCCTTGTCGGTGTCGAGCCGCTCGAATATGCGGGCCGACATGCCCGCCTGCATCGGGCGCATGACCATTTCTGCCGCCGACAATTTGCCATCGCCATCGGTGTCGAGCATTTCGACCATCCGGGCGGCCTGCGCAGTGGCGCGCGTGGTGGCGGCGCGGATGTGCATCGCGGCCAGTTCCTCGGCGGACAACAGGCCATCGCCATCAGTGTCAATCGCGGCGGTTTGTGCGGTGCGGAAGGCGTCGATTTCGGCTTGGGTCACTTTGCCATCGCCGTCGGCGTCCATCGCGGCAAAATCCATGCCCGCCATACCGCCCATCGGGCCACCCATACCGCCCATACGGTCGCCCATCCGGTCGCCCCGGTCGGCCAATGCGGCCCCTGCGGTCAAAGCAAAGGCCAGAACCACCAGCGAGGTGCCCACGATTTTGTTTGTGTCGATCATTGGTCGTTTCCTTTTTCAGACCGGCCCGCTGCTCTGTTCGGGGCCTTGTGAATGTGAAACGCCGCAGCCGGGTGGTTCCGTCGCAGATTGTTGCGCGCTTGCGACATAGGCGCACAAGGACAGGATGCGGCCTTTCAAAAACCGGGATATCCGGGATATCAAAAGATCAGGACGCCTGTTCGGGTCGCCCTGCCCCCCTGTGAAAAAGTTGCGCATCCATGCCGGACAGATTGATTTCCGTAGCCTCAGACCCTGTGGCAGACCTTGTGGTGGATGCGGCAGATGACCGGCCCCTGCGCCCGGCCATGCTGCGCGGCTGGCGGATGCGCTGCCCCAACTGCGGCGCGGGGCAGATGCTGCGCAGCTACCTAAAGGTGCGCGACACCTGCCCGGTCTGCGGCGAGGCGCTGCATCACCACCGCGCCGATGACGGCCCGGCCTATCTGACCATTCTGATCGTCGGCCACGTGGTGGCACCGCTGATCCTGTATATCTTTGTCCGCTATCGCCCTGACCCTCTGGTGCTGGCGGCGGTGTTTTCGGTCGGCACGGTGGCGCTGTCGCTGTATCTGCTGCCCCGGCTCAAAGGGGTGATTGTGGCCATTCAATGGGCCAAACGGATGCACGGCTTTGGCAGGGTCCGCGATGACGGCTGAAGCGCCGGTGCTTGACCCTCCCGTGCGCGCGGCAGCCACGGTGATCCTGTGGCGTGCGGCGGCCACCGGGCCGCAGGTTCTGATGGGGATGCGCGGGGCGGCGGCGGTGTTCATGCCGTCGAAATATGTGTTTCCGGGCGGGGCGGTTGATCCCGGAGATGCGGCATCACCCCTGCCGATGACCGGGATTTGCGCCCATCGGCTGCGCGCGTTCTGCGGGCCGGAGGCCCCGGCACCCGGCGCTCTGGCCGGGGCTGCCGTGCGTGAGTTGCGCGAAGAAACCGGGCTGGTGATCGGCCCGACGCCCGCCCCTGCCCTGCGCTTTGTGTTCCGCGCGATCACGCCACCGGGGCGGACACGGCGGTTTGACGCGCGGTTCTTTCTGGCCGATGCGGCGCATCTGACCGGCGCGCCCGACGATTTCAGCAAGGCGGATCAGGAGCTGTCGCATCTGCACTGGATCGGCCTGCGCGAGGCGCGGGCGCTGGATCTGCCGTTCATCACCGAGGTGGTGCTGGCCGAGATCACCGCAACCTTGCGCGGCGCGCCGGATCAGGGCGTGCCGTTTTTCGACAATTCCGGCACCACACCCGCATTCCGCCGGATCGTATAGGCGGGTGCCGCCATCAGCGGATGCGGCACCGGATCTTTGGCGCGCAGGAAGTGGCGGGCAAAGATCTGGGCATAAGAGCGGTAGGCATAGCCGTCATTGCGGCGCAGGTAATGGGCGCGGTTGGCGGCATACAGCCCCGGCAGGCGATACCACGGCACCTGCGGGTGCATGTGGTGCACCACATGCAGGTTGTTGTTGAGAAACAAAAGCGCCAGCGGGCCGCGATCTTCGACAATCACGGTGCGGGCGCGGGCGGCTTCGTGCGCGCGGTGCTCCAGAAAGGTGCGGATCTTCAGGAGGGCCGTCGCAAGGTAAGTGGCCGCCAGATAGCCCGCCCAGCCCATCGGCGCAGGGATGAGCCACAGCGCCAGCAGCGCCAGCCCGCCCAGATGCAGCAGCCAGTCGCGCCGCACCGCGCGGTCACGGCGCAGCAGGTGACGTTCGCCGCGCAGCCAGAGCAGAGTGCCAAGGACCGGGCCGATCACCATGCGACCCAGCAACGTGTTATTGGCGATGAACAGCCCTTTCACCCAGCCCGGCAGGGTGGCCCAGACCTTTGGGTCGAAATAGTTCGACTCCGGGTCGTCATAGGGATCGGTCAGGCTGGGGTCGTGGTGATGTGCCAGATGGGTGGCGCGGAACCGGCCATAGGGCACGGTGGGATAAAGTGCGGGAAACACCAGCGCCTCATTCAGCCACGCCGTGCGGAACGGGTGGCCATGCAGCGCCTCGTGCTGGAGCGAGCAGAACTGGGTGATGGCGATGGCGGTGGCGAGGATGCCAAGAACCGGCGACAGCGTGGTGAGGCTGGTGGTGCCAAGGGCCCAGAGCACATAGGTCGCGGCCAGCAGGATCAGGGTGGGCCATTCAAGGACCGGGATGCTGCGGTCGGACTGGATGAGCGGCAAGATGAACCCCTTTTTGTTGGCCCTTTGTGGGTAGCACTTGCCTTTGACGCCGAGAACGCCAAGGATGCACAACAGAATGTCACCTTCGTTGTGTTTAATCACCAAAAGCTGGATATGATCGACAAACGCATCCGTGCCGCCCTGTTCCGCACCCGCCTTGCCGAGGCGATGGCCGAACGTGGCACCTCTCAGGCCGCGCTCGCGCGGGCGACCGGGGTGGACCGCTCGACCATCAGTCAGCTGCTGGTGTCCGACAAACGGCTGCCCAATGCGCAGCTGGCCGCCGATTGTGCGCAGGCGCTGGGGGTGTCGGCGGACTGGCTGTTGGGCCTGTCGGGACGGCCGGAGCCGGTGGCGGATCTGCTGGCGATGCAGCTGACCGAAACCCAGGCCCCGCGCGCGCTGATCGACGAGGCGATCTTTGGCTGGCACCAAGAGGCGGCGGGTTACAAGATCCGCCATGTGCCCGCGACGCTGCCTGACATGCTCAAGACCCGCGCGATGGTGGATTGGGAGTATGCGCCGCAACTTGGGCGCAGCTCGGCGCAGGCCATTGGCGCGTTCGAGGACCGGCTGGCCTGGATGCGCGGCGCGCGGTCTGATTACGAAATCGCCCTGCCCCGGCATGAGCTTTCGGCCTTTGCCCAAGGCAGCGGCTATTATGCGGGACTGCCGGTCGCGCTCCGGCTGGAGCAGATCGACCGCATGATCGAGCTGACCGAGGCGCTGTATCCGGCGCTGCGGGTCTATCTGTTTGACGCGCGCCGGGTGTTTTCCGCCCCGATCACGGTGTTCGGCCCACTGCTGGCGGTGCTGTATCTGGGGCGGCATTATCTGGCGTTCCGCGATACCGCGCGGGTGGACAGCTTTACCCGGCATTTCGACTGGCTGGTGCGCGAGGCCGCCGTGACCGCCCGCGAACTGCCCGCGCATCTGCGCGACCTGCGCGCACGGGTAACTTAGACGGCTTCAGAACGGGCGCAAGAAACGGGTGTCGTAGCCGTTGAAGTCGAAAATCTCGCGCGCGGCAGTCAGCCGGTCGGGCGGCAGGCTGCCGCCCCGGTTCAGGATGAAGCCGAAATCGCCCGAGGGGGTGCCGATGGCCAGCGTGCGATAATCGGTATCGACCCAGATCACCCACCAGTCCTGCTCGCTCACCCGGAACCGCCCCGGCCCGGTCGATGGCATCGGCCCGGCCAGCCGCACCTCTTGCCCCGACAGGCACAGCCGCGCGGTCAGGGTCAGCGCCCCGGCCCGCCCGCCAATGTCGGCGCCGCCGGGGGCACAGGAGACACCGGGCGGAGCAAAACTGGCGGTCTGCTGCCAGAGGCCCACCAGCCGGGCCTGATCCAGCTGCGCATTTGACCAGATCGGCGCGCCCGAGGCCCGGTAAGGCACCGGGGCGGGCGGCGCTTTTGGCGGCGCGCAGGCGGTCAGCGCCAGAATCAGGGCGCAAGCGGCCCAGGGACGCGCGCGGCTCAATTGATGCATTGGGTCAGCATCCTTCCCTGTTCATTCAGGATGTCATGACAGCCCAGCATCGGCGTCACCGGCGCGCAGGTGTTGGATGTGTTCAGGCAATAGCCCGTGCAATCGGTCGATCTGCGGCAGGATTTGCCCGCGTCCTTGGTCGGGGTCTGGCAGAATGCCGCCGTGCCGCCGCCCGCCACACTCCACCGCCCGCCCCGCTTTTCGCAGGCCAGATGCGCGGTCGTCTTGAACGCAGGCGGGGCGACAGGCTCTGCCTCTGCCGGGGGCGCATCTGACTGCGGCATGGTGTCGGGCACCGGCAACAGCGGCACAAGCGCCGTCTCGTCGGTGGCGGCCGCTGGGGATTGTGCGGGCGCTGCAGGGCCATCCAGCGAGGTCACCGCAATCTCGCCCCCGGTGATCGGGCTGGCCTGTGCGGCTGCGGGCGCGTCCTGTTTTGCCCCCGGCAAGGCCTGACACCCCGCCAGAAGCGGCAGCAGGACAAGCGGCAGGATCAGTCGCAAGCGCATGGTCTACCTATCGGACAGGGTTTGGCGCACAGATGGCCCCATTCGTCCCCGGCGCGCAAGCCCTTCGCGCGAAGGTTCAATAGGGCATCGGGTGCAGGCGGTGCGCGATGGCGATATCGGCCAGCACCGCCTCGGACAAAGTGACATCCGCAGCACCCATGTTGGTGGCCAGCTGCCCGACCGACGTGGCCCCGATGATCGGGATACAGGGGAACGGGCGCGACAGGCAAAAGGCGATGGCCATCTGGCACGGATCAAGGCCATGGGTCGCGGCGATGCCCAGATAGGCCGCAACGGCAGGAAACACCTGCGGCGTGATCCGCCCGCCCAGATCGGGCGTAAAGCTGCGCCGTGTACCTTCGGGCACCACATCGCCTGCGTATTTTCCCGACAAAAGCCCCGCCGCGAGCGGGGAAAACGCCAGAAGCGGCATATCCTCGACCATGCTCAGCTCGCACCAGTCGGTGTCGAACTGGCGGCACAACAGCGAGTATTCGTTCTGGACCGAGGTCATGCGCGGCAGGTCATGGGTCTGCGCCAGATGCAGCCACAGCGCCGCGCCCCAGGTGCTTTCATTCGACAGGCCGATGGCGCGGATCTTGCCCTCGGCGATCAGATCGGCGGCGGCGCGCAGCACATCAAGCATATCCGCCTCCACCGTCGCGCGGTCGGTGACGCGCGGCGCATAGCGCCAGGCCTGACGAAAGTGATAGCTGCCCCGGTTCGGCCAATGCAGCTGATAGAGGTCAATGTAATCGGTCTGCAACCGGCGCAGGCTGTCTTCGACCGCCATGCGCAGCGAGGCCCCGGTGATCGCCGCGCCGTCGCGCACCATCATCTGCCCCGCGCCCGAAATCTTCGTCGCGATCTGCACCCGCGACCGCCCGCCACGCTGGGCCAGCCAGGTGCCGATGATCGCCTCGGTCCCGCCCACGGTTTCGGCCCGCACCGGATTGGTCGGATACATCTCGGCGGTGTCCCAGAAGGTCACGCCATGGTCGAGCGCCAGATCGGCCTGGGCATGGCCTTCGGCCTCGGTGTTCTGGCTGCCCCAGGTCATCGTGCCCAGACACAGTTTCGACACCTCAATTCCGCTGCGCCCCAGTTGAACCCGTTCCATCAGCTGCCCTTTTCGATACGTCGTGTCTTTGCCCGCACCCTAACCGCCCCGCCGGGCATGGCAAGGCCAAGCGTCGCCGCGCACGGGGATTTGCGCCGCCCGCCGCGCAGAGGCGCGCCGCAACAGCCCGCCCGATCAGCCCCCTTTACACCGCCCGGCAAAGCGTCTTCTGTGCAGCAATGCGCTTGCTGATTTCCTTTGCCGCTCTGTTCCTGTCGGTCGTGCTGTTGCAGCTGGGCCTTGGCGGTGTGGCGCCATTGGATGCCATTTCCGGTGTGGTGCTGGGGTTCAGCACCGCGCAGATCGGGTTTCTGGGCTCGGCGCATTTCTTTGGCTTTTTCATCGGCTGCTGGTGGGCGCCGCGCCTGATGGGTGAAGTCGGGCATTCGCGCGCCTTTGCCGCCTTTACGGCGGCGGGAACGCTGGGGATTCTGGGCCATATGATGGTGGTCGATCCCTATGCCTGGGCGCTGATGCGGCTGACCTCGGGGCTGGCGGTGGCGGGGTGTTATACGATCATCGAGGCGTGGTTGCAGGCCAAGGTCACCAACGAGACGCGGGGCCGCGCCATGGGCCTGTACCGGATCGTCGACATCGCGGGCTCTCTGGGCGCGCAGCTGATGATCGGGGTGCTGGAGCCGGCGAGCTATCTGTCTTACAACATCCTCGCCCTGCTGTGCTGCGTGGCGATTTTCCCCCTGACTCTCAGCCGGGCCGAAGCGCCCGAGATGCCAGATGCGCCGCGCCTGCGGCCCGGTCTGGCGTGGCGGCTGTCGCCCCTGGCCTCGGCGGGGGTGGTCGTGTCGGGCATCACCGGGGCGGCGTTCCGCATGGTGGGGCCGCTTTACGGCACCGAAGTCGGTTTGCGCGCCGATCAGATCGCGCTGTTTCTGGCGGCTTACGTGCTGGGCGGGGCCTTTGCGCAATACCCGGTCGGCTGGCTGGCCGACCGCTATGACCGCCGCGCGGTGCTGATCGGCCTGTCTGTTGCCGGGGCGGCAGCCTGTGCGGCCACCGTTCTGGCGGCGGGCAGCGGCACGTTGGGGGTTTTCCTTGCCGCCGGGTTCTTTGGCTTTGTCACCCTGCCGGTCTATTCCGTCTCCACCGCCCACGCCCATGATTACGCCACCCAGATGGAGCGGGTGGAGCTGTCTGCCGCGCTGATGTTCCTCTACGCCGTCGGTGCCATCGCCAGCCCGCTGATCGCGGCGCTGCTGATCGACGGCTATGGCCCCTCGGCGATGTTCGTGATGATCGCGGTCTCGCATATCGGGCTGATCCTGTTCGGCCTTGCCCGGATGCGCACCCGCCCTGCCCCCGACAGCCGTACCCCCTATACCTATGAACCGCGCACCTCGTTCCTGATCGGCAAACTGCTGCGCGGCCGACGCGACCGCTGACAGGGGGCGCGGCCCTTGCAGGGATTGCTGCTTTCCAAATACTCAATTTGCGACCGCAGCCCCCTGCGCATCCTCTGGCAAGGCGCTCCTGCTTGCGCTAAACGGACGCCACCATCAGACAAAGGCGCATCATGGCACGGATTCTCATCACCTCGGCCATTCCCTATATCAACGGGATCAAGCATCTGGGCAATCTTGTGGGCAGCCAGCTGCCCGCCGATCTGTTTGCCCGCTACATGCGCGCCCGCGGGCATGAGGTGATGTTCATCTGCGCCACCGATGAACACGGCACCCCCGCTGAGCTGGCCGCAGCCAAGGCCGGGCAGCCGGTGGCAGAGTATTGCGCCGAAATGCATACGGTGCAGGCCGACATCGCGCGCGGCTTCCGGCTGTCATTCGACCATTTTGGCCGCTCGTCCTCCCTTCGCAACCACGTGCTGACCCAGCATTTCGCAGGCCAGCTGGCCGACAACGGGCTGATCCGCGAAGTCACGGAAAAGATGATCTATTCGGTTGATGATGGCCGTTTCCTGCCCGACCGCTATGTCGAGGGCACCTGCCCGAACTGCGGCTACGAATCCGCGCGCGGCGACCAGTGCGACAACTGCACCAAACAGCTGGACCCGACCGACCTGATCAACCCACGCTCCACCATCTCCGGCTCGACCAATCTGGAGCTGCGCGAGACCAAGCATCTGTATCTGATGCAACGCTCTTTGCGCGACAAGCTGGAGGCGTGGATCGGGTCAAAGACCGACTGGCCCCTGCTGACCACCTCGATCGCCAAGAAATGGCTCAACGATGGCGATGGTTTGCAGGACCGGGGCATCACCCGCGATCTGCACTGGGGCATTCCGGTCAAGCGTGGCGATCAGCCCTGGCCGGGGATGGAAGGCAAGGTGTTCTACGTCTGGTTCGACGCCCCCATCGAATATATCGCCGCCACCGCCGAATGGGCCGATGCCCAAGGCTTGGATGACGCCGCCTGGCAGCGCTGGTGGCGCACCGACAAGGGCGCAGATGACGTGACCTATTACCAGTTCATGGGTAAGGATAACGTGCCCTTCCACACCCTCAGCTTCCCCGCCACCATCCTTGGCTCTGGCGAGCCGTGGAAGCTGGTGGATTACCTCAAATCCTTCAACTACCTCAATTACGATGGCGGCCAGTTCAGCACCTCGCGCGGGCGCGGCGTGTTCATGGATCAGGCGCTGTCTATCCTGCCCGCCGATTACTGGCGCTGGTGGCTGCTCAGCCACGCGCCGGAATCGTCGGATGCAGAGTTCACGTGGGAGAATTTTCAAGGCTCGGTGAACAAGGATCTGGCCGATGTGCTGGGCAATCTGGTCAGCCGGGTGACGAAATTTGCCACCGCGAAATTTGGCACCACGGTTCCGGCGGGCGGCCAGTTTGGCCCGCTTGAAACCGCGCTGGTCGCCGATCTGGGCGCGCGCATCCGCGAGTACGAGTCGCTGATGCAGGCGATGGAGGTGCGCAAGGCCGCCGCCGAGCTGCGGGCGATCTGGGTGATCGGCAATGAATACCTGCAGGCTGCAGCGCCGTGGACGGTTGTGAAGACCGACCCGGAGCAGGCGCAGGCGATGATCCGGCTGAGCCTCAATCTGATCCGGGTCTATGCCATCCTGTCGCAGCCGTTCATCCCTGATGCGAGCGCGACGATGATGGCCGCCATAGGGTCGGATGACTGGACATGGCCCGATGACCTGCCCGCCGCGATGCGAAGCCTGGAGCCGGGGCAGCCGTTCACCGTGCCGGAAAACCTGTTCCGCAAGATCACCGATGAAGAACGCACCGACTGGCAGGCGCGCTTTGCCGGGGTCCGCACGTGACACAAATGCCAGACAGCCCTGTCTGGCAGCTTGTGCTGGTGCTCTGGGGCACGAAATACCCGGTGGCCGAGGTCAATCACCTGATTGACAGCGTCTGCCGCCTTGCCAGCCACGCCCCGCGCGTGGTGCTGATCACTGATCACCTGCGCGAAGGGTTGCGGGATGGCGTGGTGCAGCGGCTGATCCCCGATTTCTTCAGGACCGCCGACATGCGCGGACCCGGCTGCCAGGCCAAGCTGTGCATGTTCGAGGCGGGTGTGGTGCCCGACGATCTGCCTGCGGTGTTCATCGACATCGACACCGTGGTTCTTGGCGACATGACCCGGTTTCTGGCGCTGCAGTCCGGCCGGAAATCGGTCGTCATGTTCCACAATACTTTGCTTCCTTTCGGAGCAGTGTCGCGCCTGATCCACAAGGTTTCACGCGGCAAAAAATACCTGCGCGGCAACTCTTCCATTGTGATTTATCACCCGGCCGAATGTACAGATATTGCGGCGCTTTTCCGGGAGATGTTCGCAACAGTGGGCGCAAACGGAACGCCCGCGATGGTGGCAGATGACAAATTCATCAGCTGGTCGCATCAGCACGCGCTCCGGTCGATCCCGCACGATATGGCGGTGAAACTGCCCGCCGAATTCATGCTGCCCTGGCGTTGGCTGATCCACCTGCGCGCGCGCATGCCATGGGTGCGCAGCCGGTGGGCCGGGCTGATCGCGCTGACCCTGCCGGGGGTGGAGGTCAAGGGCGAGGCGCTGCTGGCGCTGCCCGACGGGGCCGAGATCGTGGACCGCAAGGGGCGGCGGCTGATCTGGTCCGAGGCGGCGCTGGGGCCGGTCAAGGCGCGGTTGACCGCCTATTACACGGCACTTCAGGAAAGCGGGAGAACACCTTGATTTTAGGTCATATTGGCGCGCGCAAAGGATCAAAGGGCGTGCCGGGCAAGAACTTTCGCACGCTCTGCGGCAAGCCGCTGATCGACTGGTCGCTGGATCAGCTGTTTGCCAACGCTCGCGTTGGTGCGGTGGTGGTCTCGACCGATGATCCGGCGATCTATGCCCATGCGGTCGCACGCGGCGCGCTGGATATCGGCCTGCGCCCGGCCGAGTTGGCCACCGATACCGCGCCGAAATGGGGGGTGTGGCAGCATGCGCTGGCGGCCTCCGAGCCGCTGTACGGGCCGGTTTCGGCGTTTCTGGATCTGGACTGCACCTCGCCGCTGCGCATTCCCGAAGACATCGACGGCGCGCTGGACAAGTTCGAAGCAGAGCACCCCGATATGGTGATGAGCGTCTGTGAGGCGCGCAAGAACCCCTATTTCAATCTGGTCGAACCCGATGCCACGGGCGCGTTGCAGGTCTCCAAACCGCTGCCCGGCGGGGTCTGGGCGCGGCAGGATGCGCCGGTGGTCTATGAGCATGTCGGCGTGGTCTACGTGCTGGCCCCGGCCTATCTGCGGCAGGCGCGTACCATCTATGAGGGGCGCGTGGTGCCGTTCGTGCTGCCGTCAGAGCGCTGCCATGACATTGATACGCCTTATGATTTCCGGCTGGTGGAGTTCCTGTTGACCGAACAGCTGAATGCAGGTGTCAGGAAGGTCTGACGACGGCCAGCAGCTGCGGGATCGCAGCAAGGGTCTTGCGCGTGGCGTCGGAATGGGCGGCGACAAAGGCGGCGATGCGGGCCGCGTCGGGCTGGCGATTGGCCAGCAGATCGGCGGCAAGGCGTTCGGCATCGGGGACCGAGCGCGCCACGCCTGCGGCCTCGGCTTCGGCAAAGGGGTATTCGATGGTATGGGTGTGCGGGCCTGTGATCACAGGCTTACCCAGCACCAGCGCCTCGGAAATGTTGTGTGCCCCTTTCGGGTTGAACCCACCGCCAACAATGACCTGATCCGCCATGGCGAGATAGCCATACATCTCGCCAAGGGAATCGCCGAAGAAGATGTCAGGAATGGCGGGCGATGCGCCCCACAGGCTTGGGTCAAAGGTGCCGGGCAGGCTTGACCGGCGTAGCGTAGAAAACCCTTCATCTGCAAGCGCTTGCGCGACCTCGTTAAAGCGCTCTGGGCGGCGTGGGACGTAGACGATCAGCGGCATCGGCAGGGCGTTTGCGGTGTGGTCGGCGCGCAGGGCGTGGATAGCGTGGATATAGGTCGCATCCTCGTCCTCGATCGCGCTGGCAATTGTGATCACACGCCGGTCCTGCGCCCCGATCCAGACCCGCGCCGCCTGCCCTGCGGCGACCAGTGCGGGCGGCACCGGCTGGTCAAAGCGCAACTCGCCGGTCACGGCGATGTTCTGCACTCCGACAGCGGCAAAACGCTGGCGTTGCAGATCGGATTTGACCAGCGCCCCGGCAAAGCCGCGCATCACCGCTTGCCGCAGGCGCAGGCCCTTGCTGTCGCGGGTGATCGCCCGGCTGGGGTATTGCGCGTTGCACATGAACAGCGGCACGCCATGGGCGCGCGCGGCCGCGACCATGCGCGGCCAGATCTCGATCTCCATCACCAGTCCGTAAGAGGGCTGAAACGCACGGAAAAAGCCGCGGTACGCCCAGCCGGTTTCCAGCGGCACCCAAACGGCGCGCAGGCGGTCTGCGGCGATGTCGGCGGCAAAGACCCGCTCTGCCTCGCCCCGGCCTGCGGGGGTGAAATGGGTGGTGACCACGGTGTCACCGCGGTCGAGCAGCGCGCGGATCAGCGGCACGGCGGAGCGGAGCTCACCCAGCGAGACCGCATGCACCCAGACCGGACCGGGCGCGAATTTTCTGCGAAAATTCACCGGCGCGCCGTAGCGCCCGAAGCGCTCGGCCAGATGCGCGGTATAGGCCGGATCCTTGCGGCCGCGCCGCCACAGATAGAGCAGGATCAGCGGCAGACCAAAGGTCCAGAGCGCCGACCACAGCAACAGAAAGGCCCGGATCATCGCCGCACCAAGACCGCAAGATCGGCGGCCAGCGGGTCCAGCCCGTTGGCGGCGCGCTGCACGATCTGGCTGGCGCGCAGGGCGATGTCGGGCAGATCGGGGTCTTGCAGCACCTCGGCAAGCTTGCCGAACGGCACCGAAACCGCTGCACCTTCGTCGTGCAGAAACTTGTAGTCATTTGCAAAATTGGAAATGTCGGGACCGTGCAGTATGGCAGCACTGAAATGCGCCGCCTCCCACGGGTTATGGCCGCCGGTGGCATCAAAGCCGCCGCCGATCAGCGCGGCCTCGGCCAGACGATACCACAGGCCCATCTCGCCATAGGTATCGGCCAGCCAGACCGCATCGCCGGTCGAGGGCACCCGGCCAAGGCTGCGGCGGGCGAAGGGCAGTTGGGCATCGGTCAGCTGGGCGGCCACAGCCCCCGCCCGGCCCGCATCGCGCGGCGCAAGGATCAGCAGCCAGCGCGGATCGGCCTGCCACAGCGCGGTCTGCGCCGCCATCGCCTGCGCCTCGTCGCCGGGGTGAGTGGAACCGGCGACCCAGACCCGACGGCCCTGCAACGCCGCCTGTGCTTGCGCGAGGGCGGCGGGGTCAGCGGCCAGCGGGGGGGCGGCGGATTTCAGCGAGCCGGTGACGCGCAACTGCGGCGCGCCAAGAGCGCGCAGATGATCGGCGCTGCGGCTGTCCTGCGCCGCGATCAGGGCAAAGCGGGCCAGGAGATCGGCATAGAGGCCGCGCGCCCTGGTCCGGCGGGCAAAGCCAGCGTCGGTCATCCGGGCATTGACCAGCGCCAGCGGAATCCCGCGCGCATGGGCGGCGACCACGGCGCCGGGCCACAGCTCCTGCTCGGCCCAGACCGAGAGGTCGGGGCGCCAGTGGTCGAGAAAGCGGCTCAGGTAGCTGGGCGCATCCAGCGGCAGATACTGGTGCTGGGTGCGCGGCGGCAGATTGGCCCCGATCACCTGCGCCGAAGACCGGGCGGAGGAGGTGATCAGAAAGCGCAGCGCCGGGTCGATCCGCGACAGCGCGGCGATCAGACCGCGCAAGGCCAGCACCTCGCCCAGCCCCACGGCATGCAGCCAGATCAGCCGCCCCTCGGGCCTTGAGGCTGAGGCATAGCCGCGCTTTTCCGCCACCCGCTCGGGGTCTTCCTTGCCGCGTGCGAGGCGGCGGCGCAGGATCAGCGGGCCGAGCGCCCCGATCAGCGGGCTGGCGGCCAGATAGGCGCGCAAGGCAAGGCGTTTTGGCGCGGGATCAGCCATTGTCTTGATCACGAAAGGCTTTTTGCAGCCCTTGCGCCCAGAATTCGGGGCGGGCAAGGGTTTGGGCAAAGCGGTCTGCCGCCCTGCCAGTCCCAAAGCCGGTGTCGGGGGCGTGGCGCTGGCCCCAGCGATCGGTCAGGAACTGCGCCACCGCCGCAGCGTCGCCCGCAGCGGCAAAGGCGACCGAGGCCGCCATCGCCCGGTTGGTCTGGCGGGTGCCGACATCGAGGGACGGGATACCAAGGAAAGGCGCTTCGCGCACCCCGGCGCTGGAATTGCCGACCATGCAGGCCGCGTGTTTCATCAGTTCCGAGAAATGCGCAAAGCGCATCGAGGGAATCAGGCGGAAGCGGTCTTTTGGCAGGCCGCGCAGCACGGCAAAAATCGACTCCGACCCCGGATCATTGTTCGGCGCGATCACCACGAAATTGCGCCCCGACGCCTCCAGCGCGCCGAACAGCGCCTGCGCCTGCGCGGCCATGGTCGCCTGTTCGCTGGTGACCGGGTGGAACACCGCGATGCCGTAGTCGTCAAACGGGATGTCATAGCGCGCCCGCACCTCCTCCAGCGTCACGCCTGACGGCGCGGCGTGGAAATCGAGCTCGGGCGAGCCGATGACATGGATCGCCTCCTCCGGCTCGCCCAGCGCCATCACCCGGCGCTTGGCGGTGTCGGAGGAGACAAAGTGATGCGTGGCCAGCTTGGTGTTGCAGTGGCGGAACACCTCGTCAATCGTGCCCGAAACCTCGCCGCCCTCGATATGGGCCGAGGCGATGTAATTGGTGGCGGCGACCAGAGCGCCCGCCAGCGCCTCGATCCGGTCGCCGTGTATGACGATCAGATCGGGCTGGTGTTCGGTGATATAGTCGGAAAAGCCGATGACGGTCTTGGCCAGCACGATATCCTGCCCGTCGCCGGGGCGCTGGTTGAGGAACTCATGCACCCGCACGCCGGGCATCCGCTGCACCTCCAGCTTGGTCAGGCCATAGCGTTCCATCATATGCATGCCGGTGACGAAAAACGTCACCCGGTGCCCGGCATCGCGCGCGGCAGCGGCGAGCGGTTCCAGCTTGCCGAAATCGGCGCGGGTGCCGGTGAGAAAGAGGATATGGCGGGTCATAGGGTGCGCTCTGCCGTTTTCGGGTCATGATTGGCCACCAGCGCCTTGATTTCCAGAAGAATATCAGGGGCAGGCGGTGTAACGCCCCCATCTTCGACCGCGCGCAGGTATTGCGCCCGCATGTCGTGAAAATAGGTCTGCGAGTTCTTTTTCAGATAGGTGGTGCCAAACAGCTGATCGGCCGCGAAACAAAAGCTGGTGTTGAACGGGCGGCGCAGGGCATTGGCGCGAATGTGGCTCAGGGCGGCATCACGCCACGCATCGCTGCCGTCATAGCTGGCAAGCAGCTCATCGCGTTCGCGTGCATATTTGGCATCGGCATAGGCGGCGTAGGTCAGGGTCTTGTGCAGAAAATCGGGCGCGCAGCTTTCGATCCGGTCAAGAAAGACCGAGCGGCGCATGAGGCCGGAAAAGCGGCGGCCACGATCCATCATGTATTTCGAAAAGCCGATTTCGCCATGTTTGATGGTGTATTTCTTGTCACTGGACATGCGGTACTGGTCCCAGAATTGTTTGAAAACATCTGATTTCCAGAACCCTGCAGAAAACAGGTAGAAATAGGATTCAATCTGGCGCAGTTCAAACCGGACGCTTCCATCCGGTTGATAGCGGACCTTTTCATCCTGATTGAGCCCGGCAGCATCGAGATCGTTAGTGTCCAGATGCTGTTCCAGCTGGCGGATCGGATCGCCGTTGATGGGCAGCCAGACGCTGTCATTCATGACGATCAGACGGTCGGGATCAGTGCCACGCGCGCGCAGAACCTTTAGCCCGTCGCGATAGCCGCCAAAATCGTAGCCGAAATTGGGGCGTTGCACGAGCAGCCAGGCAGAGCGGCGCAAAGCGGGCACATCCTGCGCCGCAGCACCACCATTCACCACGATCAGCGGGGCGTAACCGTGGCTGATCAGGTAATCGAGGGTGAGGAACACCGATCTGGGCACGGATTTTGGCTGATACAGCAGAAAGATGGCAACTTTGCTGCCCATCGCCAGATCGCCCGTGGTGATCTGCACCAACTGGTCAAAGTCACGGTCATAGGTTGCCCGCTGCCGCCGCTGCATCAGCTTTGAGGGGACAGCGGCGATCTGGCCGGGCAAGCCGGTGATCTGACGCCAGAAGCGCAGCATCTCGCGGCGGACTTTCCATGCGGGGATCATGCGGCCCTCGGAACAATTTGAAAGCTGTGCACGTCTTTACCTGTCTGATTGCCTGCCGCCTGATGGCAGCCGTTTTGTGATGCGGCCCAGCAGCAGATGGCCGCCTTTGCCGATCAGCGCGCCAAGCCGGTTCCGGTAGACGCCAAGCCTGCGATACCATGGGAGTTTTCTGACCTCGGCAAAGCCGTGGCCGGTGATGGTGCTGGTGTTGCCATCATCGACATGGCTGGGAAACGGCTGCAGCGCGAAGTGGCGAAAGCCGGTCAGGTCGATCCGGTCCAGCTGGTGGTCAATCGGGCGGCGGATCGGCAGCATGTCCGGCATGAGCCGTTTGGCACAATCGCGGGTGACCAGATAGGCCCCCATGCCGGTAAAGCTGCCGACAAACGCGTTGAGCTGATAGTCCCCCGCCTGCCCCTGCCCGACCGGAAACTTCGCCCGGATCTTGTTGAGCTTGAGCATATCCCAGCGGCCGGCATGGGCCAGCGCCACATCCAGTGCTGTCAGGAAATCGTCGTGAAACACCACGTCATCTTCCAGCACCAGAGCCACCTTGTGTGGCGAGTCAATCAGCGCCTGCCAGACCCCCAGATGGGAATGATAACAACCGATTTCACCCGGCAGAACCTCACGCCCGACATTGCTGCGAAAGGCGGGCAGATCGACGGTGGCGGCCAGCCGGTCCCATCCGGCCCGCCCATCCACCGCCTCAAACAGCGTGTAATCCAGCCCCAGCGCCTGCAACTGCGCCTGCATCCGCGCCAGGCGGTCGGTCGAGCGCGGCAGGTTGATCAGCCAGATGCCAAGATCGGCGCGGGTCAGGATCACGCCAGATCACCCCATTTCAGCTGGGTGTTGCGGGTCACGGCGCGGGTAAGGCGTTTGCCGACCACCTTGTCGAAGTCATAGCCCGCAATCTCGCCCGATCCGGGGCGGCGGGCCCAGATGTCGGATTCGGTGATCAGATGGCCCGCAGGCAGGTCGCGGTCGGCGACCACGCTCGCGCGGGCGAAGCGGTAGACGTCTTCTTCGGGGGCGGAGCGTTGTTTGGGGTTGTTGGCAGCGATCCAGATCTCGCGTGAGCGGTCGACCAGCAGCCGCAGTTCCGCCGGGTCCATCGAGTTGATGATGTCGGGGCCCTTGCGATAGCGGGTGTCGGTGTAGTGCCGTTCCAGAATGCAGGCCCCCAGCGCCACCGATGCCAGCGCCATTTCCGGCCCGATGGAATGGTCGGAAAAGCCCACCACCGCGTTGGGAAACGCGGCTTTCAGGTCGGTCACGCCGCGCAAGCTGACGATTTCAGCCGGCGACGGGTACAGGTTGGTGCATTCCAGCAGCGCATAGTCCACCCCCGCCGCATCCAGAATGGCGACGCTGGCGCGCAGGGTTTCAATCGTCTGCATGCCGGTGGACAGGATCACCGGCTTGCCCTTGCGGGCGATGTGGCGGATCAGCGGCAGGTTGTCGGCCTCTCCGCTCCCGATCTTGTAGGCGGGCACGTCGAGGGTTTCGAGAAAATCCGCCGCCGCGCGCGAAAACGGAGTCGAGATCCAGATCATCCCCAGCGACTCAGTATAGCGCTTCAGCTCGGTCTCATCCGCCAGCGACAGCGCGCAACGCTCCATCACATGCCAGATCGAGACATCGGCATTGGGCGGAAAGATCGACTTGGCCTCATCGGTCATCTCGTCTTCAAGGATATGAGTCTGATGCTTGATCATCTCGCAGCCCGCACCGGCGGCCAGACGGACCATCTCTTTGGCCACCTCCAGACTGCCGCCATGGTTGATGCCGATTTCGGCGATCACCAAAGGCGGATGGTTGGGGCCGATCTCACGGGTGCCGATTTTCATGGGCGGGATCCTTGCAAGCTGTTTGCCCTGATCTACCGCCCACACGCCCGCAAGGAAAGCCCTATGCCCGCAACCGCTGTGCCAGATGGGCGATCCTTGGCCGCAGGTCGGGGCTGACCGGCCCCTCACGCGCGGGGTCCAGCAGCGTGGTCAGCAGATGCGGTGCAGGCGGCGGCCGCCCGCCCCCACCCCAGCTGAGCGCGCGCAGGATGGCCTGCGCCTCATCCGGCAGCTGGTCGGGAATGTCATGGCCCGCCAGCGTGGCCCAAAGGGCTGTCCAGCAGCGCCCCACGCTCCACGGATTGTAGCCGCCACCGCCCAGCAACAACAGGCGCGGGGCCAGCGGAAGCAGTGCCCGCAGCACCCCGATATAGGCGCGGTTCGACAGCGACAGCCGCGACAGCGGGTCTTCGCCCAGCGAATCCGCCCCGGCCTGCAGCACGATCACATCGGGGCGATGCGCCTGCACCTGCGGCAGGATCACCGCGTCCAGCACCGCGCGCATGTCGGTATCATTGAGCCCGCGCGGCAGCGGCAGGTTGACGCAATTGCCGCCGCCGTCATCCTCCAGCGCGCCGCTGAACGGCCAGCGCCCCTCTTCATGGGTGGAGATCAGCAGGGTCTGCGGATCGCCGGCAAACCCGTGCTGCACCCCGTCGCAGTGATGGGCGTCGATGTCGACATAGGCCACGCGGGCCATGCCTGCCCGGCGCAGCGCCAGCACCGCCAGCACCGGATCGTTGAGGTAGCAAAAGCCATTGGCGCGGTCGGGCAGACCGTGATGGGTGCCGCCGCCCGGCACATGCACGGCGCTGGTGCCCGTGGCCAGCAACTCCGCTGCCAGCATGACGCCCCCGGCCCCGGTGGCGGGGCGCGAAAAGACCTGCGCGAACACCGGGTTCGACAGCGTGCCCAGATGATGCCGGGCGCGGATGGCGTCAGTGACCGCGCCCTCGGCCTCGGCCTGCTGCAAGGCGGCCACATACTCCGGCGTGTGCCACCGGGCCAGTGCAGCAGGCTTGGCTCGCGGACTGGCGCGGTACTGCGCGGCGGGCAGCCAGCCGAGCGCGCGGCACAGATCCATCACGGTCGAGACGCGCGGCACCCGCAACGGATGCGCCGGACCATAGGACGAGCCGCGATAGACCTCAGACCCGATGAACAGCGGCATGCTTAGCGCAACAACGGCTCGATCCGCCCGGTGATGGCAGTGGAGATCGGGTTGACCGATGCCCCCCAAGTGCCCAGCACCTCACCGCCGGGGCCAAGCAGCACCTTGTTGAAGTTCCAGCCAGGCGCAAACCCATGTTCGGTGGCCAGCCAGCGGTAAAACGGATGCGCCTGCCCGCCCCGGACATGGGTGATATCGGTCATCGCGAGAGTCAGATCAAAGCGGATCGCGCAATATTCCTTGACGGCCTGCGCATCGGCCAGTTCCTGATTGAAATCATCCGACGGCACCGCCAGCACCAGAAGCCCGCGCGCGCCATAGCGGTCGTGCAGCGCCTGCAGATCATCGAACTGCCCGGCAAACCCGCACAGCGACGCGGTGTTCACCACCAGAACCGGATGGCCACGCCAGTCGTCCAGATCAATCCACCCGCCGTCAATCGAGGCAAAGGAGAAGCCGCCCGCCGCAGCTTTCGCCGCCCCCGACGCTGCCAGCAGCCCGGTTGCAGCCAGACCGAGGACCACGCCGTTCTGAGCTGCCTTGTGCAGAAATGTCCGACGACGCATGCGCATACCCCTTCCGCCTGACTCTTATCCTGCGCAGATAGGCCGGACCGGGGAAAGATCAAAACGGAACCACAGATATGTCGGTCTGACCAATGGTTTTGTCGCTTGGGGGTGTTAACTTTCAGGAAAGTCACCCATATTGGAAAATCAAACTCCGACCCGGATCAACCAGGCGCGGCTATTCCACCCTCTGACAGGCCATACGCAGAAACGACACAGACGGCATGAAACCAGCAACAGCAGACCAGTTCGCCCTGTCCCCGCCAGAGGAAGGGTGCGCCAGCCAGCACGCCGCCTTGTGCTGGCGGATGCATCGTGGCCGGGTGCAGGTCTTGCTGATCACCAGCCGGGATACCGGGCGCTGGATCGTGCCAAAGGGCTGGCCGATGGCGGGCAAAACCCCTGCCGACACCGCAATGACCGAAGCCTGGGAAGAGGCGGGGGTTCTGGGCAGCCTGGAGACAACGGACCCGCTCGGATTTTACGGCTATGACAAGCTGCGCGGGCAAAAAGACCCGATTCCCTGCATTGTCAGCGTTTTTGCCCTGCGCGTGACCCAATTGGCCGACAAGTTCCCCGAGCGCAATCAGCGGCGGCGTAAATGGTTTGATGCGCAAAAAGCGGCGCGCAAAGTGGCCGAACCGGACCTGCGCGGCCTGCTGTCGCAACTGTCACTCAAGGGGCAAATGCTGGTGCGGGTTCCGGTGCGCAAAAAGCCCGCTTGAATTCGGGCCGGGGATTGTTAGCTGTGACACAGGCAAACCGCCCCGCTGCATTGGTGCCCAGATGATCCGCTACAACCTGAAATGTGCGCAAGCCCATGACTTCGACAGCTGGTTTCAGTCTTCCGAAGCCTATGAGACGCTGCGCGCCGCGGGCCATGTCACCTGCCCGGTCTGCGGCTCGGGCCAGGTGGAAAAGCTGCTGATGGCCCCCGCCGTGCGCCCTGCCCGTTCTGCCGCCACGCCGCCAGTCCAGCCCCCTGCCCCCTCGCTCTCGCAGCCGCAGAATGACCGGGAACAGGCCCTCGCCGCGCTGCGCGCGCAGGTCGAGGCCAATTCGGAATATGTCGGCATGAATTTCGTGACCGAAGCCCGCGCCATGCATGACGGCACCGCCCCCGAACGCGCGATCTATGGCGAGGCCAAACCGGAAGAAGCGAAAAAGCTGATCGAAGACGGCGTGCCGGTCGCCCCGCTGCCGTTTCTGCCCAAGCGCAAGGCGAACTGACCCGCCCGCGCGCCCTGCATCCCTGCCGGAGCCTCCGGCGGGAGTATTTTGGCAAGCAGCAATCCGGCAAACCGCCTTTGAATTGCTGCTTTCCAAATACTCATCTTACTTCCCGAACTTGCCCCGCAGAGCATCGGCAAAGGGATTGGCGCTGTTGCCCTGAGCCGCCCCGTGCGGGGCCGCCTGCATTGGCAGCGGTTTGCCACGGGGGGCGGGTTTGTCGGCACGGTCCGCCGCGCGCTCGCGGGCGTTTTCCCGCGCGTCGGCACTGTCTTTGCGCATGGTCAGCGCGATGCGCTTGCGGGCGGCATCGACCTCGACCACGCGGACCTGCACCACATCGCCGGCCTTGACCACCTCATGCGGGTCTTTCACAAAGCGGTCGGCAAGCTGGCTGACATGGACCAGACCATCCTGATGCACGCCAACATCGACAAAGGCGCCAAAGGCCGCGACGTTGGTGACGGTGCCTTCCAGCATCATGCCGGGCTTCAGGTCGCGGATCTCGTTCACGCCCTCGGTAAAGGTCGCGGTGCGGAAGCTGGGGCGCGGGTCGCGGCCCGGCTTTTCCAGCTCGGACAGGATGTCCTTGACCGTGGGCAGGCCGAAGCGGTAGTCAATGAACTGGCGCGGGTCGAGCTTTTGCAGGGCTGTGGCATCGCCCATCAGACTGCGGATGTCACGGCCGCAAGCGGCAGTGATGCGGCGGGCCACCTCATAGGCTTCGGGGTGGACCGAGGAGGCATCGAGTGGTTCCTTGCCGCCCGCGATGCGCAAAAAGCCTGCGGCCTGCTCGAATGCCTTTGGCCCCAGCCGCGCGACCTTCAGCAGCTCGCGCCGGGTGGTGAACGGGCCGTTGGCGTCACGGTGCGCCACAATCGCCTCGGCCAGACCGGCCCCCACGCCCGACACGCGCGCCAGCAAGGGCGCGGAGGCGGTGTTGAGGTCGACGCCGACGGCGTTCACCGCGTCTTCAACCACCGCTTCAAGGCTGCGGCCCAGACGGTGCTGGTCAACGTCGTGCTGATACTGGCCGACGCCGATGGATTTGGGTTCGATCTTGACCAGCTCCGCCAGAGGGTCTTGCAACCGGCGGGCGATGCTGACCGCGCCGCGCAAGCTGACATCCAGATCGGGGAACTCCTTAGCCGCCAGTTCCGAGGCGGAATAGACCGAAGCCCCGGCTTCGGACACGATGACCTTGACCGGCTTTTCGGCCCCGGGCAGCACAGCCAACAGATCGGCCACCATCTTTTCCGTCTCGCGGCTGGCGGTGCCGTTGCCGATGGCGATCAGCTGCACCTTGTGCTTGCCGATCAATTGCGCAATCGCCACCTGTGCGCCGCGCAGGTCGTTCTTTGGCTGGAACGGATAGACCGTATCAGTCGCCACCACCTTCCCGGTGGCATCCACCACCGCCACCTTGACCCCGGTGCGGATGCCCGGATCAAGGCCCATGGTCGCCTTGCCGCCCGCAGGGGCGGCCAGCAGCAGATCCTTGAGGTTGCGGGCAAAGACGTTGATCGCCTCGGCCTCGGCCCGGTCGCGCATCTCGCCCATCAGATCGAGGGTGAGCGAGGTTTTCAGTTTGATCCGCCACGCCCAGCTGGCCGCTTCGCGCAGCCAGGCATCGGCGGCACCTTTGGAGCCGGCCGACAGCGCGGCACCGCAGGCCTGTTCGGCGGGGCTCTGGCCGCGCGGGGCGTCGGGGTCGATGTCGAGGTCGATGGTCAGAAAGCCCTCGTTCCGGCCACGCAGCATGGCCAGCACGCGGTGGCTGGGCGCGGTGGCCCAGGCCTCGTTATGGGCGAAGTAATCCGAGAACTTC
Source organism: Pseudotabrizicola alkalilacus (assembly GCF_003443995.1). Lineage (GTDB taxonomy): Bacteria > Pseudomonadota > Alphaproteobacteria > Rhodobacterales > Rhodobacteraceae > Pseudotabrizicola > Pseudotabrizicola alkalilacus. The sequence continues at coordinate 170,016 of NZ_QWEY01000005.1, read as the reverse complement.
GCGCCCTCGGTCTCTTTGCCGGCGATCCCCTTGGCCGACAGGCGGGCGACCTTTTTCATATGCTCGCGCAGGCGGCCCAGCAGGGAGGCGTTTTCGGACAGACCTTCGGCGATGATGTCGCGCGCCCCTTCAAGGGCGGCTTTCACGTCGGCGATGGCTTCGGTGACATAACCCGCCGCCAGCGTGGCGGGGTCGGCAGAGCGGTCGGCCAGAATCGCATCGACCAGCGGCTGCAACCCGTTTTCGCGGGCGATCATCGCCTTGGTGCGGCGTTTGGGTTTGTAGGGCAGGTAGATGTCTTCGAGCTCGGCCTTGGTCACCGCCTTGGCAATCGACAGCGCCAGCGGATCGGTCATCTTGCCCTGCTCGGTGATCGAGCCAAAAATCGCCGTGCGCCGCTGTTCCATCTCGCGCAGGTAGACCAACCGCTCGGCCAGCAGGCGCAGCTGCGAATCGTCCAGACCCCCGGTCACCTCTTTGCGGTAGCGCGCGATAAAGGGCACGGTCGCGCCCTCATCCAGCAGCGCCACGGCGGCGGTGACTTGCGGGGTTTGCGCGTTGATCTCGGTCGCGATGGTCTGCGCGATGCGGCGGGTGGTGTCTGGCGTCATGAATGGCATTCCCTCTGGTCGGACGGCGACCATAGCCAAGGCGCGGCGCGAGGGAAAGAGCGGGCCAGGACGGGCGGCGAAACCCGCCACCAAAAGCCAAAAGCCACCCGTAAGGGTGGCTCTGGCGTGGTGTCTTTGGAAAATGGTACCGACTGCCCGGCTCGAACGGGCGACCCCCAGATCCACAATCTGGTGCTCTAACCAACTGAGCTAAGTCGGCACTTGGGGGCGATGTAACGCCCCTTTTGCGGGATTGCAAGCGGGGTTTGGCGCAAATCTTGCCAAGCCGGACCCTGCTGATCCCGGTGGCGTGCGGCTTGCGAAAGCGGGCAAAGGGCGCTAGGGCAAGGTCTGCATCAGCAAGGGGGCCGCAATGGGCATCGACAAGGAAAGCGAAATCGCCGCAAACCTTCAGATCGGGCCGACCTCGGCCGGGATGGTTCGCATCTATATCGAAGCCGATGGCGGCGTCGAGCTGCCGCTGGATTTCGAGCCGGAAGAGGCCGAGGAAATCGCCGAAGAATTGCGCGCGGCGGCAGAGGCTGTGCGCGCCATGGGCGGCAGCAAGGGCGCAGGCGGCGGCAAGCCTAAGCCCAGGCGGAAATAACCCCGGCCGGGTCGCGCAGCGCCTGAAGCCGCAGCGCGGCGTGGCGGGCAAAGCCCTGCAATACGGCCTTGCGCCGGGCGGGGGCGAGCGGGGTATCGGGCCCCATGCGCATGATCTCGGCCCCGTAGGCATCCGCCAGGATAAGCCCGGTTTCCTCGGGCAGCAGTCCGGTCGGAAAATCGGCATCCACCGCCCAGAAAAACCGGTCACACCACGGCAGATAGCCCTGCCATTTGCGGTCGGCCTGATAATCGGCGCGGCAGGATTTGCATTCGATCACCCAGACCTGCCCCTTGGGGCCAAGCGCCATCAGATCGACGCGCAGGCCGGGGGTCGGCACCAGTTCTTCCACCGTGACAAAGCCCATGTCCCGCAAGGCGCGCGCCACCCCACGGGCAAGGCGCTGACCGGGCATTCCGGGTAAGGGTTCGGGTGCGATATTCATGGCTCCAATATGAATAAAAGGTGAACATCTGACAAGAGGGGCGTGAAATTTTCGCCGGTCCTGTCTGGCGCAGCTTTGTCAGGGCAATATCAGGCAGGGTGTTATCCCTGTCGCAAGACTCATGAATTTCGCGGCGATGCAGCGGGTCCGCCACTCAGGGCATCGGCCGTTGGCAGAGTATCACGCAAATGCCGCCCGGCCCCCTTGCCCTGAGCCTGAGCTGCGCCTATCTGTTGTGGTGGCGGGTGCTGCTCTTCGCGTGCTGGGGCTTTTTTCCAGTGGCCGATAAGCAAACGAATGGATGCTGGCTCTGGCAAGATCCTGGTCTTGCTACCTGGTGCCCACCTGAGACCTCTGGCTCTCGGGAAACCATGCCACCCACGGCTGCTGCGGGCCCGCCACCCTACCCTTCTGGCAGACACGAAAAAGGGGCGGATTTCTCCGCCCCTTTTCTGCTGTGTGGGGTTTTCCGGCTCAGAAGCCGAACACCAGCGAAACACCCAGCTTGTTGTCGGTCTTGATCGCACGGCTATCGTTGTATTCGCTCAGATAGCTGATCCGGGTCGAGAACGCGTCAGTCATCTTGACGTTCAGGCCCAGATCGTTGCTCGCACGCAGTGCCGAGTCCGACTTCAGAACATCGGTATCATTCGTCACGAAGAAGTTGTCGTTGATCTTGTAGAAGAACCGCGACGCGGCCAGATAGCCGGTCTCCGTGGTCGAATCGCGGGCACCGTCCTGCAGGTAGCTGACGCCGACACCTGCCTGGACGCGCCAGGAAACGTCCGGCGTGTTTACGATGCGATAGCCCGGACCGAAGCCAAGGAACGCGTCACGCCGGTTTTCGTCAGCCGTTTCGGCCAGCCCGTTGGTCTGCAGACGGGCCAATGCGAAACCATAGAAGTTCTGGTCAAAGTAGTAGTTGGCGTCATAGACGACAAAAACGTCTTCTTTGGTCGCGGTATTGTTCGCCTCGGCAAAGTCGAGTGCTGCGCCGATCGTCTGAACGAACTGGCCCTGCGCATAGCGCAGACGCACACCGGCAGTGATGTCTTGCGACTCGTTGTTGCCGGTCTTGCCCGAATAGCCCAGCGACGCGCTGCCGCTGAAACCGGGTTGGAATTCGGGGCTGCCAAAACGTGCCGCGTCTTCGGCCCGCGCCAAATCATCTGCGACATCATCGCTGATGTCGTCGATGCGATCATTCACCGACTCAACGCCCGTGATGGCGACTTGCGCCACAGCGGCAGGCGCAAAAGCGACTTGGGCGGCGGCAATGGCCAGCACGCCGGCACCAAGGGTGCGGAGTTTGACTGTCATCATTATTTCCTTTTCTCACACACCGGCCTCTCTCGTGCCGGTCGCGGAGGAAACGGATGAAAGGGCAGAAAGTTCCCGCTCTTCACAGCTTTGCGATCAAGCGTGAACTTACGCAGCGGAAGGTAAAGGGTTGATCCGGCAAGCGAAAAACCGCTTATTGTTGTCCCGTGACACCTTTGACCACACCGCCGCAGGATGTCACAGAAGCGGATTACCGGCGATGCGCGCCAGGGCGGGATACCGCAGCTTCGACCCGGATCGGCACCAGCGGCTGCCTGCGGCCCCGTGGCGGCGTATCTTCAGGCTCGGCCATCCGCATGATCGCAATGGCGAATTGCACCCCGGCAAACACCACGCCATTGAACATCACCATCATCAGCGCCGCCACCCAGCCCATCGGTGACTGCAAGATCAGACGTTGCAAACCGGCGATATCCAGCCAGACCAGACCGGCGACAAAGGCCGCCGCGATGCCAAAGCCGATGGCCACGTTGATGATATAAAGACGGATGAGTTTGGGCATGTCTGTGCTCCTGATCAGAGCGAAAGAGTAACGCGCCTGCGGCAAAGGGAAAGGGCCATTTCGCCGCAGGCCTGTCACGTGCCCGGCATCTGGCCGTTGCCCGTCAGAGTGGGCCCCGCGCGGTTCACCCCGTCAGTTCATCGGCCGGACAAATTCCATGCTGCCGCCCTTTGGCCCGGTCAGCAGCAGCGTCACCGGCCCTGTCACCTCGGCGCGGGTCATCTGGCCAAGCGCAGTCAGCATCGCCGATTCGGCGGACAGATCGGGGCAAGCCATTCTGGTGGCGGCGAGGGCACCGGGGCGGAAATCAGGCAGGGTGCCGTCATAACTGCCGGAAAAGCGGTTACACGGCCCCTGCCCTGCGACCCTGCCCGGCGCGCTGAGGTCAATCTTGCCATTTGCCGTGAATGGCTGGCCGTCAATCGACACCAGCTTCCATTCGATAGCGAGGTACTCGGATGGCACCGCATCCGCCCCGGCTGGTTGGCAGGCGGCAAGGCCAAGGCTGGCGACAAGGGCAAGGGTATAACGGGTCATGGTCAGGCTCCTGTTAAAAGCGGTCTGACATATGACGCATCAGAACCCTTCGGGCTTGGCCTCATGCGCCATATGATCGAGTACGGCGTTGACGAACTTGGATTCTTTTCCGTCGGGAAAGAACGCTTTGGCCACATCGACGAATTCGGTGATCACCACTTTCGGCGGTGTGGCCATCTGCGTCATCTCGGCACCCGCAGCGCGGAACAGCGCGCGCAGCACCGGGTCGATCCGGTCAATCGGCCATTTGGCCACCAGCGCACGGTCGGTCATCTGGTCAACCAGCGCCTGAAAGTTCACCGCGTGATCCACCAGCGCGCGGAAGTGATCGACATCGCCTTCGACAAATTCACCTTCGTCATAGGTGGCACCAAACCGATGCACCTCAAACTCACGGCACACTGCCTTGATGGTCTGGCCCGAGACTTCCATCTGGAACAGCGCCTGCACAGCATAAAGCCGCGCGGCAGAGCGCATCTGCTTTTTCTCGGCGTTGCTCGGTTTTGCTGCCGATTTTGACTCTGTCATGCGCGGAACCCGATCCCTTTCGTCTGGCCCGCCCATTTGCGCGAAAGCGCGATCAGGTGCAAGGCCGCGGCCGCTGCCCCGCCACCTTTATTCTGCCCCGCCGGATCGGCCCGCACCTCGGCCTGCGGCCGGTTTTCAACCGTCAGGATGCCATTGCCGATGCAGGCCCCTTGCAGACCCAGCAGGCTGATGGCGCGGCTGCTGTCATTGCAGACGGTGTCGTAATGCGTGGTCTCGCCCCGGATCACGCAGCCAAGGGCGACATAGCCATCATAATTCGCCTGACGGTCTGCCATGGCGATGGCGGTCGGCACCTCCAGCGCGCCCGGCACCTCGACCAGATCCACCTCGGCCCCACAAGCGGCAGCGACGGCGCGCGCGCCAGCAACCATGTTGTCGGCGATGTCCTTGTAATAAGGCGCGACCACGATCAGCAGCTTTACGGGCCGGTCAAACTGCGGCAGCGGCAGGGTGTAATGAGACTCGTGCGTGGCCATGGTTTACTCCGTGATCCGGCGGGTGCCGGTGATCGACAACCCGTATGCGTCCAGCCCGACAATCTTGGGCTGGGGCGAATTGGTCAGCAGGGTCAGCTCGTTGACCCCCAGTGACACCAGAATCTGCGCGCCGATGCCGTATTGCTTCAGGGTCTGCGGCGAGGCTTCAGTATCAGAGATCAGCTTGCGGTCCAGCTCGCGCAGCAAGACCAGCACACCGCGCCCCTCCGTGGCGATCAGCGTCATTGCATCGGCGAATTCCGCCGTGCGCCCTGCCCCGCCAAGGCCCACCACGTCCAGCAGCGGGTCGAGCGTGTGCATCCGGGTCAGCACCGGGCCGGGCGTGGTGATGTCGCCCTTGATCAGCACCACATGCTCTGCGCCTTCGGTCACATCGGTGTAAATCCGCATGGTCCAGTTGCCGCCAAATTCTGACGTGACGGCGCGCTCTTCGGTCAGCTTCACCAGATTGTCGTTGCGGCGGCGATAGGCGATCAGGTCGGAAATCGTGCCGATCTTCAGCCCGTGTTTTTGCGCAAACAGGATCAGATCGGGCAGGCGCGCCATCGAGCCGTCATCGTTCATCACCTCACAGATCACGCCCGAGGGGTTCAGCCCTGCCAGACGCGACACATCGACCGCCGCCTCGGTATGACCGGCGCGCACCAGCACGCCGCCGTCGCGCGCGCGCAGCGGGAACACGTGGCCGGGGGTGGCAATATCCTGCGGGCCCTTGGTCTGATCAATGGCGACCGACACGGTGCGCGCCCGGTCGGCGGCGGAGATGCCGGTGGAAATCCCGTCGCGCGCCTCGATTGACAGGGTAAAGGCGCTGGCAAGGCGCGACGAATTCTTCGGGCTCATCGGTTGCAGGCCCAGTTGATCGACCCGGTCGGCGGTCAGAGCAAGGCAGATCAGGCCCCGGCCATAGGTGGCCATGAAGTTCACCGCCTGCGGCGTGCACATCTGCGCCGGGATCACCAAATCACCCTCATTCTCGCGGTCTTCATGGTCGACCAGAATGAACATGCGCCCGTTGCGCGCGTCGTCGATGATGTCTTCGACAGAAGAGATGGCGTCGGAATACTGGGTCATGCGGTGGGTTCCTGAGCGGGTTTGTCTGGCTTTACCCCGGCGGGCCTGCAAAAGCCAGAGGCTGCTCCTGCAGAACACCTGTGCAGACTAAGCAAAAGGTCGCGGGATCAGGGGGTGAAATACCGCTCTGCCGGCAGGTATCCGGCCAGTCGGCCCGCCGCGCACCACTCTGCCTCCAGCCCGTGATCGCCGATCAGCAGCACGGTATCCGGCGGGGTTTTGCCCAGCACCTCACGCAACCGGTGGCGCGCCTCGGCAAAGCTGGCCAGATGGTGCGGGGCACTGTGGCTTTGGCTCAGCACCGGGGCGGCCTGCGCCAGAGCCGCCGCCTGCAAGGGCGGCAGGGCGAGGCCGATCAGACCGGCCGAGGAAACAGCGGCCAGTTTCACCGCACGGTCAGAGGGCAGCGCCTGCCCCGCGCGCAGAATGCGCAAGGCGTTGGACGAGAACAGAAACGCCACCAGATCATGCCCGGTGCTGGCGCGGATCCCGGCATAGGTCTTGTACTCCAGTCCCAGCTCTGCCGCCCGGCGCACCCGCAGGCGCACCACCTCCAGCGGCAGGGTCGGCACCAGCCGGGCGCGGGCGGCGCGCCAGCAATGGGTGCGCCAGGACAGGCCGGTCATCTCCGGCCCGCCGTTGTGGCCGATGCCTGATGTCACTCCCATTCGCGCAGCCGCGCGACGTAGCGCGCCATGGTGTCCACCTCCAGATTGACGTGGTCGCCGACGGCCACATCACCCCAGGTGGTGGCCTTTTGGGTGTGCGGAATGAAGTTGATGCCGAAATCGGTGCCATCGACCTCATTCACCGTCAGCGAGGTGCCGTTCAGTGCAACCGACCCCTTGGGCGCGATGAACCGGGCCAGATCGCGCGGCGCGCGAAAGGTGACGCGCAGGCTGTCGCCTTGCGGTGTCACCGCCACCACCTCGGCCACGCCATCGACATGGCCCGACACGATATGGCCGCCCAACTCGTCACCGACCTTCAGCGCGCGTTCCAGATTAACCCGCGCGCCCGGTTTCCAGCGCGCCAGATTGGTCTTGCTGACCGTTTCCGCCGAAATCTGCACATCGTACCAGTTGCGGGGGCTGCTGCCGGTGGCAATCACGGTCAGGCAAACCCCATCTGACGCGATCGACGCCCCGATGTCGATGCCGCTGACATCGTAGCGGGTGCCGATCCGGGCGCGCAAGTCGCCCTGCTGCTCTGTCTCCAGCACCTCACCAATATCGCTGACGATCCCTGTGAACATGGCGGCTCTCCTTTGCTGCAATGCGTAACCTGCGCAAAACCCGGACGCAAGGTTGTACGAAAATTGCCTCAAATTCGCCGTGCTTTGACCTTGGCGTCCCGCTAGAAGCACATACTGACGGGGGCTTTGTGTCACCGGGGTAAATTTGACGGGTGCAATGCGTACTTCTGGTGACGACCGCCGATTTCTGTTTCTGCAAGGGCCACACGGGCCCTTTTTCCAGCGTCTGGGCAAGATGCTCGGCGCGGCGGGGGCACAGGTCTGGCGGGTCGGGTTCAACCGGGGCGACCGGGCGTTCTGGCCGTCGGGTGCCACATTCATCCCGTTCCGCGACCCGGTAGAGCACTGGCCAGAGCGGATTGCCGCCCTGCTGCGCGAACTGGCGATCACCGATCTGGTGCTTTACGGCGACACCCGCCCGATCCATGCGCAGGCGGTTCTGGCCGCGCAAGCGGCGGGCGTCATGGTGCATGTGTTTGAAGAAGGCTATCTGCGCCCGCATTGGGTGACCTATGAACGCGGTGGCGTGAACGGTCACTCAAAACTGATGCAGATGTCAGTGGCCGACATGCAGGCTGCCTTGGCGAAAGCCGAAATGGACCAGCCCGAGGCCCCTGCCCGCTGGGGCGACATGCGCCAGCATATTTTCTGGGGCGCGCTGTATCATTGGTTTGTGCTGACCGGGTTCTGGGATTTCCGCAATTTCCGCCCGCATCGCAAGCAAACCGTCTGGCAGGAATTTCTGCTGTATTGCCAACGGCTGATCCTGCTGCCGTTTCACCGCTGGGAACGGATGATCGCACAGTTCCGCATCAAGCATGGCGGCTTTCCCTATCATCTGGTGCTACTGCAGCTGGAACATGATGCCAGCTTTCAGATGCATTCGCCGTTCAAGACCATGGCTGAATTTCTGGCGGTGGTGATGGAGGGGTTTGCCAAAGGGGCGGCCTCGCATCACCATCTGGTGTTCAAGGCCCATCCGCTGGAAGACGGGCGCGCGCCGTTGAAGGCAGAAATCCGTCGGCTGTCGCAACTGCATGGGGTGGCAGGGCGTGTACATTTCGTGCGCGGTGGCAAGCTGGCGCAACTGCTGAACCACGCCCGCAGCGCCGTGACGGTCAATTCCACCGCCGGGCAACAGGTGCTGTGGCGCGGCATGCCGCTCAAAACCTTTGGCGCGGCAGTCTATGCCAAGCCCGAATTCGTCTCGCATCAGCCCATCGCCCGGTTTTTCGCCCGCCCCAACCGCCCCGATGCCCGCGCCTATCGCGATTACCGGCACTATCTGCTGGAAACCAGCCAAATCACCGGCGGTTTTTACAGCGCGCGCGGGCGGCGCGAAGTGCTGCGGCAGGTGGTCGATATGATGCTGTCAGCCGAAGATCCCTATGATGCACTGGTTTCGGGAAGCGCGGCACCACGGCAACAGTTGCGCCTTGTGAACTGAGCCCAAAACCCAGTGCTGGCGTTTTCTCAATTCATTCTGTAGCCTTGCAGGCAAAACTTGAGGCAAATCCAGTTAAAGGAGCCCGGGCAGTGAAAGTGCTTACATCAAGGGGGGCGAAGGCCCTCTGCCTTGTTGCCCTTGTGGCAACCACGGCGGCCTGCGGCTTGCCGCGTTCGGGGCCGAACAAGGCCGAGATTTTCAAAGGGTCGGTGCTGAAAGAAGGGGACGCCTTTATCGTCACCGTCAACCAGCGCGTGACCCGCGCGACCGCCGTCATCCCCGCCTTCGGGTTCACGTCCGGCTTTCTCAATGCGGGCGTGGTGGGGTCGGATACCATCAACCCCGGCGACACGCTGGGTCTGACCATCTTTGAAAACGTCCGTGATGACCCGCTTCTGGGCAACACCGGCCAGCGCGTCAGCGCCCTCGAAGAGGTGCAGGTGGATGGTCAGGGCTACATTTTTGTGCCCTATGCCGGCCGGATCAAGGCCGCCGGGCAAACGCCCGAAGGGTTGCGCAGCGCGATCACCCGCAAACTGGATACCCAGACACCGGACCCGCAAGTGACCGTGACGCGGCTGGCGGGCGATGGCTCGGCAGTGTCGGTGCAAGGCTCGGTCGGGGCCAATGGCGTCTATACCATCGAACGGCCAACCCGCACTCTGTCAGCGATGATCGCCCGTGCCGGGGGTGTCTCGATTGAACCCGAGGTTGCGGTTATCCGCGTAACCCGTGGAAATCATACCGGGAAAGTCTGGCTTCAGGATCTGTATTCCAACCCGTCGCTCGACATTGCCCTGCGCCCCGGCGACAAGATCGTGGTGGAACGCGACACCCGCGCCTTTGTCGCCCTTGGCGCGACCGGTGCGCAAAACCGGGTGCCGTTCGCGACGCAAACCCTGTCGGCGATCGAGGCGATTGCAATTGTCGGCGGGCTGAACACCAACCTGGCCGATCCGACCGGGGTGTTCGTGTTCCGCAACGAACCGGCGGAGATTGCCAATGCGGTCCTGGGCCGCAAGGATCTGCGCGGCGATCAGCGGATGGTCTATGTGCTTGATCTGACCCAACCCACCGGCATGTTCGAGGCGCGTGATTTTGTGGTGCGCGATCAGGATACGGTTTACGTCACCGAAGCGCCGTTCGTGCAGTGGCAGAAAACGCTGTCGGCAATCACCGGCACGGCGGGTGCGGCCAATTCGCTGTCCGACGTGGGCACCGGCGGCTGAGGCCGGATTGGCACCGCAACCCGATGACCAACCAAAAGCCGCCGGGGACGTTCCCCGGCGGCTTTATCATTACAACGCGGGCTTTCTGCGCGACCGGCGGCTGCGCCGCATTCTGCAACTGAGCGGCCACGATCTGGCACTCGGTCTGCCGGGGCCAGAGGATGGCGTGGTGGTCTGGGGCCACAGCCCCTATGCCCATCGCGGCGAGGCTATCGCCGCCCGGCGCGGGGTGCCGCTGATCCGGTTGGAGGATGCCTTTTTGCGCGGCGTCCGGCCGGGGCGGATGGGCGGTGGCACGCTGGGGCTGATGATTGACCCGCTTGGGGTGCATTTCGACAGCGCCGCCCCGTCGCGGCTGGAGCAGATCCTCGCCACCGATCATCTGGACGATTCGAACCTTTTGACCCGCGCACGCGACGGAATCGCGCGGCTGCGGGCGCTGGATCTGTCAAAATACAACATGCACGACCCTGCGCTGCCTCTGCCAGAGCCGGGCTATGTGCTGGTGGTGGATCAGACGCGCGGCGATGCGTCGATCCGGCACTCCGGTGCCAGCGCGCAAAGCTTTGCGCAGATGCTGGGTGCCGCGATGGACGCACATCCACAGGCGCGGATCGTGCTCAAGGTGCATCCCGAAACGGCGCTTGGCCTGCGGGGCGGCCATTACTCGGTCGCGGATCAGTCAGACCGGGTGACGCTGCTGGCCGATGCTGTCTCCCCTCATGCGCTGCTGGAAGGGGCGATTGCGGTTTACACCGTGTCGTCGCAACTGGGGTTCGAGGCTATACTGGCCGGGCATCGCCCGCATGTTTTTGGCCAGCCGTTTTACGCTGGCTGGGGTCTGACCCATGACGCTGGCCCCCTGCCCCGGCGCGGCCGCAAGCTGACAAAGGTGCAACTCTTTGCCGCCGCCATGATCCTGGCGCCGGTCTGGTACGACCCCTGCCGCGACCGGCTGTGCAGCTTTGGAGAGGCGGTGGATCAGCTGGAAGCCGAGCTGCGCGCCTTTCGCGAGGACCGCGCGGGGCACGTGGCGGTTGGCATGCGGCTGTGGAAACGCGGGCGGCTACAGGCGGTGTTCGGGCAGGAAAAACCTTTGGTGTTCAGGGACGTGCCGGGCGATGCGCAGGGTCGGGGCATTCTGGTCTGGGCCGGGAAGGAAACCGAAGGTTTGTCACAGCAAGGTCCAACGCTGCGCCGGGTCGAGGATGGCTTTCTGCGCTCGCGGGGCCTCGGGGCCGATCTGGTGCCACCGCTGTCGCTGGTGACCGATGATCTGGGCATCTATTACGACCCAAGCCGCGAAAGCCGGTTGGAGCGGCTGATCCTGACCCCGCCGCCGCCCGGCGGATTGGCCCGCGCGGCACGGCTGCGCGACCGGCTGGTGGCGCTGGGGCTGACGAAATACAACCTGCCCGGCGCGCGGCCCGATCTGCCGCCGGGGCACCGGGTTCTGGTGCCGGGACAGGTGGAGGATGACGCGTCAATCCTCAAGGGTGGTGGCGCGGTGCGCAGCAACCTTGCGCTGTTGCAGGCGGTGCGGGCCGCGCACCCGGATGCAGTGCTGGTCTACAAACCCCACCCGGATGTCGAGGCCGGGCTGCGGCCCGGTGCCATTTCTGCCAGTGACCTGAATGGCTTGGCCGATGTTATTGCCACACGCGCCGACCCGGTGGCGCTGATCGACGCCTGTGATGAGGTCTGGACAATGACCAGCCTTTTGGGGTTCGAGGCGCTGCTCCGGGGCAAACCGGTGACCTGTCTGGGCGCGCCGTTTTACGCGGGTTGGGGGCTGACGCACGATCTGGGGCCGGTGCCCGCGCGCCGGTTGCGTGGGGCGGATGGCGGGCTGTTGCCGCGCCCCTCGCTGGATCAGCTGGTGCATGCGGCGCTGATCGCCTATCCGCGCTATTACGACCCCGTCAGCCGCCGCCCCTGCCCGCCCGAGGTGGCGCTGGACCGGCTGGCGGCGGGCGATCTGCCGCATCCGGGGCTGGCAAACCGGCTGCTGGCCAAGCTGCAGGGGCGGTTCGCCACCCATGCGCGGCTGTGGCGGCGGTAATCTGCATCAGTAGATATAGCGGATCTGATCGGTCCAGAACCGCTCCAGCCGTTTGAGGGAGTGGTTCACCTCTTCCATCCCGGCGGCGTCAATCACGGCTTTTTTCATCAGCACCTCGGCATGGCGGGCGAACAGGTCGTTCAGCACCAACCGCACCCGCCGCCCCTTTTCCGTCAACCGCACCCGGACCGAGCGCCGGTCAAGTTCTGATCGCTGGTGGTGCATGTAGCCCAGATCCACCAGTTTTTTCAGGTTATAGCTGACGTTGCTGCCCTGATAATACCCGCGGCTTTTCAATTCACCCGCCGTCACCTCATTCTCGCCGATGTTGAACAAGAGCAGCGCCTGCACCGAATTGATCTCAAGGATCGCCAGCCGCTCAAATTCATCCTTGATGACATCGAGCAAAAGGCGGTGAAGCCGTTCGACCAGAGCAAGACTGTCAAGATAGCCAGCCGTCAGAAGCTTATGCGAGCCGTCCAGAACGGGGGCCTGATGGGTCATGCGTGATCTCCGCCTTCAAACAAACAGGGGCAGAATCAGCACAAACAACAAACATTCCGTAAACTATCGCCGGTTTTTGCTCAAACCTTACGCAATCTCTCGCGGGCATATTCCGCGATCTCGGCCAGCAAGGGCGCCACCTCGGGTTTGGGCGCGGCCTGACCAAAGATCCAGGCCATCAGATCCTGATCATTTTCGGCCAGCAACACCTCATAATCCTCAAGCTGCGCTGCTGTCAGACCATCCAGATGTGCATCGGCCCAGGGGCCGAGCACCAGATCCATTTCCTTGGTTCCGCGCCGCCAGGAGCGCATTTTCATGCGTTTGAGTCGTGCTTCAGCCGTTTCGGTAAGTGTCATTCTGCCTCGACCTCTTCGCGTCGCATCAAATGATGCAGCCGGGTTTCCATCTGCCCCAGATCCTGCGCCAAGGCCAGCATCTGCGCGCGCATGCGCGACAGATCGGCCAATGCCTCGACCGTGGCCGCATCATGCACACCGGGCGCAGAGGGTGCGTCAAGCCCGTCCCCCTCGCCGGTCAGCAGCCAGCGGATCGAGACGTTCAGCATGCCCGCCAGCATCTGCAGCCGGTTCGACCGTGGCTCTGACGCATCATCCTCCCAGGCTTGCACCGTGGTCAGGCGCACGCCCAGCCGTTTCGCCAGATCTGACTGGGTTAGTCCTGCCGCCTCACGCGCGCCGGCCAGCCGGTCGCCAAAGGTGGCCACCTCTGCCGAAAACCACGTGGCCGCTGTGTCATTTTCCACCATCTTGCCTCTCCTACAGGTCGATATCGCTTGATCGGGTTGCGGGGCGACCATAAGAGCAAAGGCCGGAAATGACAAATCAGGAGCCGATCATGCCCTTCTTGTCCGACACGCTGGCGCGCGTGAAACCCTCGCCGACGATTGCTGTCACCACCAAGGCGCAGGCGCTGAAAGCCGAGGGCAAGGATGTGATCGGCCTGGGTGCGGGCGAGCCGGATTTCGATACGCCGCAGAACATCAAGGACGCCGCCAAGCGCGCGATTGATGCGGGTCGGACGAAATACACCGCCGTTGATGGCATTCCCGAGCTGAAAGCCGCGATCTGCACCAAGTTCCTGCGCGAAAACGGGTTGACCTATACGCCTGCGCAAGTGACGGTGGGGACCGGCGGCAAGCAGATCCTATACAACGCGCTGATGGCGACCTGCAATCCGGGGGATGAGGTGATCATCCCGGCACCCTATTGGGTGAGCTACCCCGATATGGTGTTGCTGGCGGGCGGAACTCCGGTGCCGGTGGTGGCGGGGATCGAGACCAATTTCAAGCTGACGCCCGATCAGCTGGAGGCGGCGATCACGCCAAAGACCAAGTGGTTCATTTTCAACAGCCCGTCGAACCCGACCGGCGCGGGCTATACGCGGGATGAGCTGAAAGCGCTGACCGATGTGCTGCTGCGCCATCCGCATGTCTGGATCATGTCGGATGACATGTATGAGCATCTGGTGTTCGGCGATTTCACATTCTGCACGCCCGCCGAAGTTGAACCGGCGCTCTATGACCGCACGCTGACCTGCAACGGGGTGTCGAAATCCTATGCAATGACCGGCTGGCGCATCGGCTATGCGGCGGGTCCGGTGGCGTTGATCAAGGCGATGGGCACGATCCAGTCGCAATCGACCTCGAACCCCTGTTCGGTGTCGCAATATGCGGCGCTGGAGGCGCTGACCGGCCCGCAGGAGTTTCTGGCCGAAAACCGCAAATTGTTTGAGCGCCGCCGTGATCTGGTGGTGTCGATGCTGAACGCGGCCAAGGGTGTGACCTGCCCGAACCCTGAAGGCGCGTTTTATGTCTACCCGGACATCGCGGGCTGCATCGGCAAAGTATCAGAGGGCGGCACGCTGATCACCAATGACGAAGTGTTTGCGACCGCGTTGCTGGAGGAAACCGGGGTGGCCGTGGTGTTCGGTGCGGCCTTTGGCCTATCGCCAAACTTCCGCGTCAGCTACGCTACCGCAGATGACACGCTGCGCGAGGCATGCAGCCGGATTCAACGCTTTTGTGCGGCACTGGCCTGAGGGGGTTTCATGGCGGGCGATCTGCCGGAGTATTATTTCCGCATCCGTGAAAACGGCGCGGCTGTGTTCAGGGTTGATACGGAAAATCGCCAGCGCCGGATCGAGATGGAAGAGATTGCCATCGCCAATGTCAGGAATGGCAACATCAAGCCGCATGGCGACCGGAAGCTGACGGCGGAGGAAACCGCCGTCATCACCGGTTGGATCGCGCAGCGCAGTGCCATTCTGGCGCAGCGCGATGTTGATGACATTCACCGCGCAGTCGATCACCTCAATCTGGTCACGCAATGGGCGCAGTCCAAGGCGAGCGAGGATCAGCTGGAAGAGGTCACCGATACCCTGCTGCTGGCGATGCACGATCTGCGCACGGTTCTGGTGCGCAAAAAGGCCGAGCGGCTGATGAAGACCGAGCCGGAGCCGGAATAGCGGATCAGGTGCCGCAGAAGGTGACGTAATCGCCAAAGCCGCTGGGGGCTGGCAGGGCAAAGGCCTCACGCCCCGGCTGGTCGGTATAGGGGTCAGTCACCTGAACCAGCAGCGCGGTAAAGGGCGTGAGGTCGCCCTGTTCGGCCGCTTGCAGCGCCGCTTCCACCATATGATTGCGCGGGATCACCAGCGGGTTGACCGCGCGCAGATGGGCAGTAGCATCCGGCCGCAGCCGGGCGCGCCAGAGCGGCAACCACAGGTCCAGCGTTGTGCTGTCTGCGAACAGTGCGCGCAGCGGGGTGGTGTCGCCGGTCTCTGCCTCGGCCAGACGGCGGAAGGCGAGGGTCCAGTCAGCGCCCTGCCCCTCCATCGCGGCCAGAAACCCCTTGGCCAGATCGGCGTCCCCGTCCTGCGCGCCGTTCAGCGCCAGCTTGTGCCGCATCACCGCCAGCCATTCCGCCTGATACAGATCAGCTACGCCTGACAGCCGGTCGTTCAGCACCTGAACCGCCGCCTCTGCGTCGCCCATCAGCGGCAGCAGGCTTTCGGCCAGCTTTGCCAGATTCCACGCCAGAATATGCGGCTGGTTGGCATAGGCATAGCGGCCCTGATGGTCGATCGAGGAAAACACCGTGCCCGGCGCATAGGCCTCCATGAACGCACAGGGGCCATAGTCGATGGTCTCACCCGACAGCGCCACGTTGTCGGTGTTCAGCACGCCATGGACAAAGCCAAGCCCCATCCATGCTGCCACCAGCCGCGCCTGCCGTGCGGTCACCCGGTCGAAAAACGCAAGCTGCCGCCCGTCCTGCCCCACAAGGTCAGGATCGTGCCGCGCGATGGCATAATCGACCACCCGCGCCAGCGCGTCATGATCGCCGCGCGCCGCCCAGAACTGGAGGGTGCCGACCCGCAGGTGGCTGGCCGCCACGCGGGTCACCACCGCCCCGGGCAGACGCCCCGCCTCGCGGCGCACATCCTCACCCGTCAGGGCCACGGCCAGGCTACGGGTGGTGGGCACGCCAAGTGCCGCCATCGCCTCGGAGATCAGGTATTCGCGCAGCATCGGGCCAAGGGCTGCCTTGCCATCGCCGCCGCGCGAAAACGGCGTGCGGCCAGAGCCTTTGAGCTGGATATCCCAGCGCTGCCCATCGGGCGCGATATGCTCGCCGATCAGATGCGCCCGGCCATCGCCCAGTTGGGGTGAGAAGCCGCCGAACTGATGCCCGGCATAGGCCAGTGCAATGGGCGCGGCCCCTTCGGGCACAGCGCCGCCGGCAAACCAGCCGGGGTTCTGCGCCAGCCCCTCAGCCTCCAGCCCCAACGCAGCCGCCAGCCGGTGATTGAGCACCAGCAGTTGCGGCGCAGGGGCCGTATCGGGCGCCTGCTCCACATAAGTCCCCGGCAGATCACGATGCCAGCTGTTGTCAAACCGGAAACCTCCGGTCAAAGCGGCAGAGGGCTGGAATCCTTGGGTCATTTATCCTCGGCGATTTGCGTGACGCGGCTTTCCCTGATCATATGGGGACCGCACAGGGCATCGCAACCCGGCGACCGCCACAATCAGGGCAGAACCTCGATCACGGTCAGCTGCCAGATCGAACGGGCGTGACTGACCTCGTTCTTGTATTCATCGGGCTTCAGATCATAGGGATAGACCATCCACAGCGGCCCCTTGTCGCGCGGCGACAGGTCCGTGCCATCCATGTGAAAGGCCAGCAGCGGCCCTCCGTCGACCGCTTCGGTCATCGGAATCTCGACGGCATATTCGTTCAGGGCAATCAGACGCAGGGTGGTGCCATCAGCCCCAAGATGCCGCATGAGTCGCGACAGCTCGACCCCCTGAAACTCACTTGTACCTTCGGTCCAGATCGTGCCGGTGTGCATCGTCGTGACGCCGATCGCATCGATCATGGCGCGGTCCAGCGCAGCGGCACCATCCCCGTTGGTTTGCGCAATCTCGCCCCTTACAGTCAGAATAACATCGCCGGTCGGGGCGGGCAGCGGCACAGTCTCAGCCATTGTTGCCGTTGCCAAACCCCATGCCAGACAAGGGCCAAGGGCCATTCCGAGCACGCTTTTCCGATTCAGACTGTCCATTCCCACACTCCCGCTTCCACGGACCCAAGGATAGCGGATCATTCGATAATGATCTTCTATCCATCCGCATAGGACAGGGATGATCTGCAAAAGCATCACAAGGTTGAAGAAAGTGGTCGGGGCGGAGGGATTCGAACTCTCGACCTACGGTACCCAAAACCGTCGCGCTACCAGGCTGCGCTACGCCCCGACTGAGAGGGGTCTTAGCGAATGCCGCTGCGGATGAAAAGGGCTATTCAGCACAAGACCATGAAGGATTTGCAATTGCCGGGTGCCGCATCTCTGCTCCGGGGACAATGCCCAGCCGTGCGGCCAGCCCCCCGTTGATTTCCAGCACCAGTTTGACCCCTGCTCCGCCGTCAATCGGGGTGGTGTCCTGCGGCTTGGCATTGGCATGCACTTTTGTCACCCGCCCGGTGGGATCGGCAAAGATCATGTCCAGCGGAATCAGGGTGTTCTTCATCCAAAAGCTCGCGCGGCGCGGGCTTTCATACACAAACAGCATCCCCGCCGAACGTGGCAGGGTTTCGCGGAACATCAGCCCCCGGCTGCGCGTGGCATCGGTATCGGCAACCTCGACCGCAAATCGCGCCTGCCCACCGGGCCAGCGCAATTCAACCTGATCATCGCGGCACCCGGCCAGGGCGGTTCCCGCCATCAGGACCAGGGCCGCAAAAGACCCGATTACCGCCCGCCGCGTGCTGCCGCTTCCCATGATGCCACCTGAACTGCCATGCGCCCGCGCTTGCCGTCGATGATCCGCAGGCAAACCGCTTCGCCTGCTTGTAGATCGGCAAAGCCTGAGATGCGCAACACTTCGACGTGAATGAACACATCGTCATTGCTGCCGAAGACATTGGCAAAGCCAAATCCCTTTGCCTTGTCGAACCATTTGACGCGCGCTGGTTCCAGCGGCAGGGCCGCAACCTCTTCGGCTGTCATCAGATTGCCTTCATCGACCAGGGTCGCAATTGCCCCCGCCGGTGCCTGCACCGAAACGACTTCCACCGCCTGCACGCCACGCGGGCTTTGCTGCACACGCACCGTAATGGTCGCCCCGTCAGCCACAGAATTCTGGCCATAGTTCCGCAGCACATTTGCATGCAGCAGAATATCGCTTTCTGCCTCATCAGAAACGATGAAACCGAACCCTTTGGCAGGATCAAACCACTTCACATGACCATGCACAATACGCATGGTCTTTTCTTCCTCAGTCATAACAGAGCCGTTCCCCAGATTGACCCCAAGCGCCAAATTGACGCTATTCCAGGATGGGTTTCAAACACATTTCCAAATGATGAATACACCCATGCATTGCCAAGGGCAACAATCAGGGGTTGAGTCGCTGAATTCCCCACGAGTCCAGCGGTGTCTCACGTGTCCAACGAAAACGGTCATGCAGCCTGAAAGCCCCATCCGCCCAAAACTCTATCTCAACCGGACGCAGACGGAAACCTCCCCAAAAGGATGGGCGGGGCGGGTGTGTTCCTTTTGTCACGGTCAGCTTGGCAACCTCGGCTATCAGATGCTCACGGCTTGACAGGGGCTGCGACTGCCGACTCGCCCAGGCGCCCAGCCGGGACTTCAGGCTTCGGCTGGCATAGTACTCATCCGCCTTTGGCCCCTCTTCGCGCTCGGTGATCCCGCGCACCCGGATCTGACGGCGCAGGGATTTCCAGTGCATGACAAAGGCGGCCTTGCCCGCAGACTCGATCTCAACCGCCTTTTTTGACTGGTAATTGGTGTAGAACACAAAGGCATCCGCCTCGATCTCCTTGAGCAACACCATGCGCACATTGGGCAGGCCGGACGGGTCCACCGTGGCCAGCGCAATCGCATTGGGATCGTTCGGCTCAACCGCCTCAGCCTCGCCCAGCCATTGCCGCGCAATGGCAAACGGGTCGTCGCCCGCGAAAATTCCGCTCCGGTCCATGACCCTTGTCCTTCATTCTGTGCGAAACGCCCCGCAGCCTCTGGCTTGAACGGGAATTGCCTTTCGCCTACACGTCAATTTCAATGCGAAAAATGTGCGAGGGGCAAGAGATGTCAACAGGACTTATGGCGGGCAAGCGCGGGCTGATCATGGGGCTTGCCAATGACAAGTCCATTGCATGGGGCATCGCCAAGACCCTCGCCGACCATGGGGCAGAGCTCGCGTTCTCGTATCAGGGTGAGGCGCTGAAAAAACGGGTCGAGCCGCTGGCCGCGTCTTTGGGCAAACCGCGCCTCTATGAATGCGATGTCGCCAGCGAAGACAGCATGGATGCCCTGTTCGCCTGGCTGGAGGCGGAATGGGGCACGATTGACTTTGTGGTCCACGCCATCGGGTTTTCCGACAAGAACGAGTTGCGCGGCCGCTATGTCGAAACCTCACGCGCCAACTTCCTGATGTCGATGGATATTTCGGTGTATTCTTTCACCGCTGTCTGCCAGCGCGCGTCAAAGATCATGACCAAAGGCGGCAGCTTGCTGACGCTCACCTATTACGGTGCTGAAAAGGTCATGCCGCATTACAATGTGATGGGTCTGTGCAAGGCCGCCCTTGAGGCATCGGTGAAATACATCGCCGAAGATCTCGGCAAAGACGGCATCCGCGTCAACGCGATCTCGGCCGGGCCGATCAAGACCCTTGCCGCCTCTGGCATCGGCGACTTCCGCTACATCATGAAATGGAACGAACTGAACTCGCCGCTGCGCCGCAATGTCACACAGGAAGAGGTGGGCAAGGCCGCGCTTTACCTGATCTCCGATCTGGGCTCGGGCACCACCGGAGAAAACCTGCATGTCGATGCGGGCTATCATGTCGTCGGCATGAAGGCGGTGGATGCGCCCGATATCGACGTTGTCACCGGCCGCAAGGACTAGGGAGCACAGAGCATGACGCTGGCGGCATTTCTTGCGGTGGCGGCCCTGTTGACCATGGGCGCGGTCAGCCCCGGCCCGGCTGTGCTGATGTCGGCGCGGACCGGGGTGACCGAAGGGTTGCGCACCGGGTTCTTCCTCGCCATGGGCATCGGGCTTGGCGCGGTGTTTTGGGCCGCGTTGGCGCTGTCCGGTCTGGCGGCGCTGTTCAAGATTGCCCCGGCGCTCCTCTGGGCGTTCAAGATCATCGGCGGGCTCTATCTGATCTGGATGGCGGTGCAGATGTGGCGTCACGCCGCCGACCCCTTGCCCGACACCACCGGCCAGCCGCCGCGCTCGGCCCTCTCGGCGTTCCGGCTGGGGCTGGTCACGCAGCTGTCGAACCCCAAACCCGCCGTGGTGTTGTCGGCGATCTTTATCGGCACGGTGCCGCCGAACACCCCGCTCTGGGTGCTCGCCTGCCTGCTGGCCTTTCTGTTCACGGTGGAAACGCTGTGGAACACCATTGTCGCCCGTCTCTTTTCGCTGCCCGCCACCCGCCGCGCCTATGTCGGCGCGAAATCCGCCATGGACCGCAGCTTTGGCGGTCTTCTTGCCCTGCTCGGCGCCAAGATCGCCGCCACCTGAAGGAGCCTGCCATGAACGACCGCCTGCCGCATGAAAAAGGCTTTCACGTCAGTTGGGACCAGATCCACCGCGACGCCCGCGCTCTGGCCTGGCGGCTGGATGGCAAGGGCCCGGACAATGGCGCCTGGAAGGCCGTGGTCGGCATCACCCGGGGCGGCCTTGTGCCCGCGATGATCGTCAGCCGCGAGCTGGATATCCGGGTGGTCGACACGATCAGCGTGAAATCCTACAGCCATCAGAACCAGACCGAGGCGCGGGTGATCAAATCGCCGCAGGCCGAGCTGATGGGCGATGGCACCGGCATCCTGATCGTCGATGATCTGGTCGACAGCGGCAAGACGCTGGAACTGGTGCGCACCCTGTATCCGAAAGCACATTTCGCCACCGTCTACGCCAAGCCCTCGGGCCGCCCGCAGGTGGATACCTATATCACCGAGGTCAGCCAGGACACCTGGATCTTCTTCCCCTGGGACATGGCGCTGCAATACGTCCAGCCCTACCGTGGCACCGACTGACTTTCCTGAGTCTGTTCTGCATTTTCTGTCCCCAAATATCCCACGGGGTAGCCAGTGGTTTCGCCATTGGTTCGAGAAACCGCTGAGCTGGGGGGTGTGAAACCCCCGGTTCCGCCGCCAGCACAAGGCGCAACCGATGACCCATCCGCTGAACCCCGCCATGGCCGCAACCGAAGCCCCCCCGGTGATGGAGGCGCGGCGCTGGTTGCAGGGGGTGGCCTTTCCCGCCGACCGCCCGCTGATCAATGTCAGTCAGGCCGCCCCGGTGGAGCCGCCGCCTTTGGGCCTGCGGCAGGCGATTGCTGATGCCGCGCTGACCAATGACGCGGCGCATTTGTACGGTCCGGTGCTGGGCCTGCCCGAGCTGCGGGCCGAGATCGCGGGGCAATGGTCTGCGCTCTACGGCGGCCAGATTGCGCCGGATCAGGTGGCGATCACCCAAGGCTGCAATCAGGCCTTTACCGCCGTCATGTCCACCCTTGCCGGTGCCGGGGATGAGGTGATCCTGCCGACACCGTGGTACTTCAATCACAAGATGTGGTTCGACATGCAGGGCGTGGCGACCATCGCGCTGGACACCGGGCCGACGCTGATCCCCGATGCAGAGGCCGCGCGTGCGCTGATCACGCCCCGAACCCGCGCCATTGTGCTGGTATCGCCCAACAATCCGGGCGGGGTCGAGTATCCGGCAGAGACATTGGCCGCCTTCCGCGATCTTTGCCGCGCGCAGGGTCTGGCGCTGATCGTGGATGAAACCTACCGCGATTTTGACAGCCGCCATTCGGTGGAACTCGGCGGTCGGCCGCATGATCTGTTCGACGATCCCGACTGGGCCGATACCCTGATCCACCTCTACAGCTTTTCCAAAGCTTACCGCCTGACCGGGCACCGCGTGGGCGCGGTTGTGGCCAGCGCGGGCCGTCTGGCCGAGGTGGAAAAGTTCCTCGATACCGTCGCGATCTGCCCCGGCCAGCTGGGCCAGATCGCAGCGCTGTGGGGCATGCGCAACCTGAGCCAATGGGTCGCGGGCGAGCGGGATGAGATCCTGTCGCGCCGCCGCGCCATGATCGAAGGGTTTGCCCAGCTGGAGGGCTGGAAGCTTCTTGGCTGTGGCGCCTATTTCGCCTATGTCGAGCACCCGTTTGATCTGCCTTCGGATCAGCTCTGCAAGCGGCTGGTCAGCGAGGCGTCGCTGCTGATGCTGCCCGGCACCATGTTCCAGCCCGGCGGATCAGAGGCGGGCAAGCGGCAGATCCGCATTGCCTTTGCCAATGTCGATGCGGCGGGGATCACGGAGCTGTTTCACCGCCTGAAGGCCTTTCGCGCCTGATGACTCGCCCGCTGCTCTCTTGCCCGCCAACCTCTTGTTCCTTTGTGGCTTAACGCATAGACAGTCGCAAAGCAGGTTCCAAAGGGGCGGATGATGGCCAGAGACAGCGACGATACCCCGCGCAAAAAGGGCAAGGGCAGCCAGATTGTGGTCTGGGTGCTGATGGCCATGCTGGTCGTCGGTCTGGGCGGATTTGGCGTGACCAATTTCGGCGGCGGCCTGACCAGCATTGGCCGGGTCGGTGACCGCGAGATTGACACCAACAGCTATGCCCGCGCCCTGCAACAGGAGTTGTCGGCGCTGAGTGCGCAGTTTGGCCAGAACATCTCGCTGTCGCAGGCGCAAAGCCTTGGCATGGACCGGCAGGTGCTGCAATCGCTGGTCGCGCAGACCGCCCTCGACAATGAAGCCGCACGGGTCCGGCTGTCGGTCGGCGATGCGGTTGTGGCCCAGCGGATCACCGAATCGCCGGCGTTTCAGGGCACGGCGGGCCGGTTTGACCGTGAGACCTATCGCTTTACGCTGGATCGTAACAACCTGACCGAAAGCGCCTATGAGGCGTCGCTGCGCGCCGATGTGGCGCGGCAGTTGCTGACGGGGGCGGTCGCGGGCGGCTTTGTCGCCCCTGCCCCGCTGACCGATACGCTGTACAACTGGGTCGGCGAACGGCGCGGGTTTTCGCTGCTGCAGCTGACGGTGCAGGATCTGGCGGCCCCGGTCGCGGAGCCGACCGAAGAGGCTTTGGCGGCGTTTTACGAGACCAATATCGCCAGATTTACCGCGCCCGAGGCCAAGCGCATCCGCTACGCCGCCCTGCTGCCCGATGCGATTGCCGCCGATCAGCCGGTGGATGACGAAACGCTGCGCCGGATGTATGACAGCCGGATTGCCGATTTTGTGCAGCCTGAAAGACGGCTGGTCGAACGTCTGATCTATCCCTCGGCCGAAGCCGCAGCAGAGGCGATGACCCGGCTGGAGGGCGGTGAGGCGTTTGAGACGCTGGTGGCCGAACGCGGGCTGGATCTGGAAGACATTGATCTGGGCGACGTGGCGCAAGAGGAGCTGGGTGCCGCTGGCGAGGCTGTGTTTACGCTTGATGGTCCCGGCGTGGTCGGTCCGTTTGACAGCACGCTTGGCCCTGCCCTGTTTCGCATGAATGCGATTCTGGCGGCACAAGAGATCAGCTTTGACGACGCCCGCCCCGATCTTGCGATCGAGATTCAGGCTGATGCGGCACGGCGCTCCATCGCGGACCGGGTCGAGACGATTGACGACATGCTGGCCGGTGGCTCCACCCTTGAAGAGGTGGCGCAGGATCAGGGCATGGTGATCGACACGGTGGATTACGTCGCCTCTGAACCCGCTCCCGAAGGCATTGCCGCCTATCCGGCGTTCCGCACGGCTGCGGACCGGCTGGCCGAAGGCGATTTCCCCGAGGCGGTTCTGCTGGCAGATGGCGGTGTCGTGGCCCTGCAGTTTGTCGAACTGGTGCCTGCGGCCCCGATCCCGTTTGAGACCGCGCGCGACGCTGTTGTGGCGGCCTATACCGCCGATGCAACCGCCAAAGCCTTGGCAGATCGTGCGGTCGAGGTGAAAGCCGCGGTCGAAGGCGGCGGGTCGCTGGGGGCTTTCGGCATCGTGCAGCGCACCGCCAGCATCGCGCGGGAGGGCTTTGTCGAAAGCGCCCCGCCAGAGCTGATGACGGCCGTTTTCGCGATGGCGCCCGGTGACTTGCGGGTGATCGAAGGCGCAGGCTTTGTCGGACTGGTGCGGCTGGATGAGGTGATGCCCGCCGCACAGGACGGCGAAGAGGTTGCCGCGCTGAAAGAGGCGATTTCGGCTCAGGTCGAGCAGGCTTTGGCACAGGATGCGCTGCAACTGTTCTCGAATGCTTTGACCGAAGAGGCCGGGATCTTCCTGGACCAGAACGCGATCAACGCCGTTCACGCCCAGTTCAACTGACCACACCCTGACCGAAGGCCCTGACCGATGATCCTTTCCCCCGGCTTTGAAGAGTTCGAGCGCAACTGGAGCCAGGGAAAGAACCAGCTGGTCTGGGCGCGGCTGGCCGCCGATCTGGATACGCCGGTCAGCCTGATGCTGAAACTCGGCGAAGCGCGGCCCGAGACGTTCATGCTGGAATCGGTGACCGGGGGCGAGGTGCGCGGGCGTTACTCCATCGTGGGGATGAAGCCCGACCTGATCTGGCGCTGCACCGGCACCGGATCGGAGATCAACCGCGAGGCGCGCTATGATGCGGCGGCGTTCCACCCGCAAGACGGCCACCCGCTGGATACGCTGCGGGCGCTGATCGCCGAATGTGCGATTGAGATGCCTGATGGCCTGCCCGCCGTGTCGGCCGGGCTGTTCGGCTATCTGGGCTATGACATGATCCGGCTGGTGGAAAACCTGCCCGATGTGAACCCCGACCCGCTGCAACTGCCCGATGCGGTGCTGATGCGCCCGACGGTGATTGCGGTGCTCGACGGGGTCAAGGGCGAGGTGACGCTGGTCTCCCCCGCCTGGGTTGCGGGTGGTTTGTCGGCGCGCGCCGCCTATGCTCAGGCGGCAGAGCGGGTCATGGATGCCCTGCGCGATCTGGACCGCGCGCCCCCGGCGCAGCGCGATCTGGGCGAAGCCGCCCCGGTGGGGGAAGCGGTGTCGAACTTCACGCATGAGGGTTACAAACAGGCCGTTGAACGCGCCAAAGACTATATCCGGGCGGGCGACATCTTTCAGGTGGTGCCAAGCCAACGCTGGGCGCAGCGGTTCGAACTGCCGCCCTTTGCTTTGTACCGCTCCTTGCGCCGCACCAACCCGTCGCCCTTCCTGTTCTTTTTCAACTTCGGTGGCTTTCAGGTCATCGGGGCCAGCCCCGAAATCCTCGTCCGCCTGCGCGATGGCGAGGTAACAATCCGCCCCATCGCCGGCACACGCAAGCGCGGCGAGACGCCGGAAGAAGACAAGGCGCTGGAGCTGGACCTGCTGGCCGACAAAAAGGAACTGGCCGAGCACCTGATGCTGCTGGATCTGGGGCGCAATGATGTGGGCCGGGTGGCCAAGGTTGGCACGGTGCACCCGACCGAGAAATTCACCATCGAGCGCTATTCCCACGTCATGCACATCGTCAGCAACGTGGTCGGCCAGATCAAGGACGGCGAAGACGCATTGTCGGCGCTGCTGGCCGGTTTGCCCGCCGGGACGGTCTCGGGCGCGCCCAAGGTGCGGGCGATGGAAATCATCGACGAGCTGGAGCCGGAAAAGCGCGGCATCTATGGCGGCGGGGTCGGATACTTTGCGGCCAATGGCGAAATGGATTTCTGCATCGCGCTGCGCACTGCCGTTCTGAAGAACGAGACCTTGTATGTTCAGGCCGGGGGCGGCGTCGTGTATGACAGCGATCCCGAGGCGGAGTTTCAGGAAACCGTCAACAAATCCCGTGCCTTGCGACGCGCCGCCGAAGATGCGGGCCTGTTCGCCCGGAAAGGCAACCGCTGAGCGGGTCAGGCTCCCGGTTCAGACACGGGGCATCACAAGGCTTTGAGAGATCGTAACAGGGTTTGCATTGCAATTGGCCATGCTTACCTGATGTTATGTGAGAGCCTGCTGGCGACCCTGCGCGTATCATCGCGCCTTGGGCCTGCCGTCCAAACGAAGAGGAGTTCGGGAGTGCAGTCCAAAGCCATTACTTATTCCAGACACCCGGCCATTGCCGCGCGGGGGCGTGCGACGCTCATGGCGCTCGGCCTTGGTCTGGCGCTTGCCCTGGGTCAGGCGCAGGGGGCCTTTGCCCGCGCGCCCGACAGCTTTGCCGATCTGGCGCAACAGATCAGCCCGTCGGTGGTGAACATCACCACCTCTGCCGTGGTCTCCGGCCCGGCATCGGGCGGGCCCATCGTGCCCGAGGGCAGCCCGTTTGAAGATTTCTTCCGCGATTTCATGGACCGCAACAATCCGGGCGGCGAAGGCGCACCGCGCCGGTCCGAGGCGCTTGGGTCCGGTTTCGTGATTTCGGAAGATGGTTACATCGTGACCAACAACCATGTCATCGAAAACGCCGATGAGATCGAGATCGAGTTCTTTTCCGGCAAGCGGCTGAAGGCCAAGCTGGTCGGCACCGACCCGAAAACCGATATCGCCCTGCTCAAGGTCGAAAGCACCGAGCCGCTGCCCTATGTCAGCTTTGGCAATTCGGATCTGAGCCGGGTCGGCGACTGGGTGGTTGCCATGGGCAACCCGCTGGGTCAGGGTTTTTCGGTCAGCGCCGGGATCGTCTCGGCCCGCAACCGGGCGCTGTCTGGCACATATGACGACTATATCCAGACCGATGCTGCGATCAACCGGGGCAACTCGGGTGGTCCGTTGTTCAACATGGATGGTCAGGTGATCGGCGTGAACACCGCGATCCTGTCGCCGAACGGCGGCTCGATCGGCATCGGCTTTTCCATGGCGTCCAATGTGGTGACCAAGGTGGTCGATCAGCTCAAGGAGTTCGGCGAAACCCGTCGCGGCTGGTTGGGCGTGCGGATTCAGGACGTGACCCCGGATGTCGCCGAGGCCATGGGCCTGACGGAAGCCTCCGGTGCGCTGGTGACGGATGTGCCGGATGGTCCGGCCAAGGACTCCGGCATCATCGCGGGCGATGTGATCACCCAGTTTGCCGGCCAGCCGGTGCGCGATACCCGCGACCTGACCCGTCGCGTGGCCGACAGCCCGGTGGGCGAAGCGGTTCCGGTGATCGTGGTCCGCGAAGGCAAAACCGAAACCCTGCAGGTCACGCTGGGCCGCCGCGAAGAGGCCGAAGCTGCCGAGGTGCGCCCGGCAGTCGCAGATGCGCCGGAAGACCCGCAAGAGGCCGAGATTCTGGGCATGACTCTGGCCCCGGTGACCGAAGAGATGAAGCAATCGCTGAACCTGCCCGCCGATGCCGAAGGGCTGGTGGTCGGCAAGGTTGATCCGACAGCCGAAGCCTATGCCAAGGGCCTGCGCGATGGCGACATCATCACCGAAGCGGGGCAGCAAAAGGTGGTCCGGCTGAAGGATCTGGAGGACCGGATCACCGAAGCCCGTGACGCCGGGCGCAAGTCGATCCTGCTTCTGGTGCGCCGTGCCGGTGATCCGCGCTTTGTGGCGCTTGCCATCGACTGACGCTCTGACACTTTATCAATTGAAACGCGCGGCAGTCTGACTGCCGCGCGTTTTTCGTTTAAGATCAGGATATTGGTCCGTTCAGAAAAACGTGGTCCCGCCGCCGATTTCGCGCAGCAGACGCGAGCGAAAGCTGTACATCCACTCCGCCCGCTCTTCGGCCATCGCCCGCCCGGTCGGGGTTTGCATGGTCTCGGCAATGCGCAGCAGCTTGACCTCCAGATGGTCCAGCGCAAAGGCGCGATCATCCAGCGGCCGGTGCTGGGCCAGCGGGTCAGCGGCATCGAACAACGCCCCACCCATCGCGCCTGCCACCGCGAACATGCGGGCAAGGCCGATGGCGCCCAGAGCCTCCAGCCGGTCGGCATCCTGCAACACCCGCGCCTCGGCGCTGCGGGGCGGGATGGCGGCGGAAAAGCTGTGCGCCTCGATGGCATGGCGAACGATTGCAATACGCTCAGACGGCCAGCCCTGCGCGGTCAGCCACGCCGCCGCCGCTTGCGCCGACAGCACCGATGCCTCGGCCCGGTTGGGCGCGTCCTTGGGCAGGTTGACCGCATCGTGAAAGATCGCAGCCATCTGCAACGCATCGCGGTCAATGCCCGGCTCATCCATCATGATCTGCTGGCAATTCGCCCAGACCCGGTCGATATGGCCCAGATCATGCGCCGCATCCTGCGCACCGGTCCACAGGCGGATCAGCTCCGCCCGGGCAGCCTGTTCCAGTGACATTACTTTTTCCCCACGTCCGTTGTCACCAGCCCCAGCTCGCGCGCGGCCGTGAGCGACAGCTTGTCGCTTTCCAGCCCCCGGTCCGCCTGAAACCGGCGCAGGGCGGCGCGGGTGGCCGCGTCCATCTGGCCGGTCAGCGGCAGCACATAGAGGCCCCGCGCCTTGAGCGCGCGTTGCAGGCTGGCGATGAAATCCACCGTCATCTCTTGCGGGCACGGGCTGCGGAACCAGACCTCCTCGCGCTCCTGCACGATCTTTTGCCGGGATTCCGAGTGGAACACCGCAGGCGACAGCACCCTGCCATCCGGGGCCAGCTTTGCCTCTGACACCATGACCTGTTCGGTCACCGTCTCGATCACCATTGGGGTGACATCTGACGCCCAGCACGCGCCTTCGGCGCTTTCGGGCGGGCCGGGCACGGTCAGCCGGACCAGATCCGCCGACAGATCAGCCCGGCCCGGCGCTTGCGGCACGCCGGCCTGCTGGCAGGCGGCGAGCCAGAACAACGCTCCGGTCAGGGTCAAAGACGCGTGGCGCATCATCCGGGTGATCTGTCCTGCCTGCGCCGGTTGGTCCGGCTTCGCGCAGACCCTAACACGCGCAGGCCGCCGGGCCTAGCAGGCGACCAACATCGCCGGGCGGGCGTTGCACCCCGGCAACCCCCGGGCTGCGTGCCTCTGGCGCGCGGGAATTCACCCCCCCGCCCCTCTGGCAAAGACCCCGATTGTGGCCTATGTCCAAAGAAACGCGCCAGCTTTCGAAAAGGGACGAAGACAACCAATGGCCAAGATCAAATATGTGGAATTCGGCGGCAAGGAACATATCGTGGACGTGGCCAACGGCCTGACCGTGATGGAAGGCGCGCGTGACAATGGCATTCCGGGGATAGAGGCCGACTGCGGCGGGGCCTGCGCCTGTTCAACCTGCCATGTCTATGTCTCCCCCGAATGGGTAGACCGCCTGCCAGCCAAAGACAGCATGGAAGAAGACATGCTGGATTTCGCCTATCAGCCCGACCCTGCCCGCTCGCGCCTGACCTGCCAGATCAAGGTGTCTGATGCGCTGGACGGTCTGGTTGTGCATATGCCGGAAAAGCAGATCTGATGCGCTGCGCTCTTGCGCTGATGGTGGGGCTGTCCGGCCCAGCCATGGCGCAAGAGATTGTGGCCGCTGATCTGGTGGCCCCGACCGACCGCTACGCCCATGCGGTTCTGGGCGATGCGCTGGAATGGGGCGGGCTGGAGTTGACCCTTTCGGATGGCCGGCGCCTGCTCTTTTCCCTGCCCGACAGCCATGTGTTCGAAGATATCACCGCCCGGACGGGCGATTTTGACGGCAATGGCCGGGTCGAGGTGATGGTGGTTGAAACCTCGGTCACACAGGGCGCGGCGCTTGCCATCTATGATGCCAGCGGCAGACGCGCGGCTACGCCCTATATCGGCCAGCCGAACCGTTGGCTGGCCCCGGCGGGGTGGGGTGATTTTGACGGCGATGGCCGGATCGAGATCGCCTATATCGACCGCCCGCATCTGGCACGCGAGCTGGTGTTTCTCCGTCTGGAGGGCAAGGCCCTGACCGAAATCGCCCGTGCGCCCGGCTTTACCAATCACCGCATTGGCGAGCGCCGGATTGCTGGCGGCACGCGGCACTGTGACGGGCGTGATACGCTGATTGTCGCCTCGGCAGACTGGTCCCGCGCGATGGCGGTGACCCTTGGGCCAAAGGGCGTTCTGGCCCGTGATCTTGGCCCATGGCGCGGGTCGGGGCCGGATCTGAAGACCTGCCCCTAAAACCCGATCCAGCGCGCAAGCGCGATCAGGGTTGCCCCCACGGCCACCGATACCATGCCGACCAGCCGCCGGGTATCCACCGTCAGGCACGCGAGCATCGTCAGCACCTGCTCCACACGCGAAGGGGCCAGTGCAAGCACCAGCCCCTCAGCAACCGCCACCAGCCCGAGGGCCAGGACAATCCAGATCACGGCGTCGTCGTCACTGGCGCGGGCGTCGGTGCGTCCGCACGGTCTGCCGGGGCCAAATCGCTGCGCAGATAGGTAAAGAACTCACTGTCCGGCTGCATCACGATCGACGAATTGCCCGATTGCAGCGACCGCTCATACGAGGTGAGCGAGCGGGTAAAGGCAAAGAACTCCGGGTCACGGCCAAAGGCTTCGGCATAAATGCCATTGCGCTCGGCGTCAGCCTCACCGCGGGCGACTTCGGCCATGCGGCGCGCCTCGGAGGTCAGTTCCACCACGGTCCGGTCGGCGGTTGCCCGCACCCGTTGCGCGGCTTCGCCACCACGGGCGATTTCATCCGCAGCCTCACGTTCACGTTCCGCCCGCATCCGGGCAAAGGTGGCGGCAAGGTTCTGCTCCGGCAGGTCGGTGCGGGTCAGACGCACGTCGATAACCTCGATCCCCAAGGCGCCGGATTCGACGCGAGCCCGGTCGCGGATCAGGTTCATCAGCGCAGTCCGGTCTTCGGACAGCACGCGGTTTGACGGCACCGAACCCAAAACCTCACGGATGGCAGCGTTCAGAATCCGGTCCAGCCGGGTCTGTGCGGCATCGACGCCACCAGCACCAACCGCTTCGCGGAACTCGATCAGGTCCGAAATCCGCCAGCGGGCAAAGGCATCGACCACAAGGCGGCGGTCGTCCAGCGGTGTCACCTCCATCGGCTGGGTTGGCAGGCCCAGAATACGGCTATCGTATTTCACGACTTCCTGAATCAGCGGGATCTTGAAGCCCAGACCCGGAGTTTCCTTGACCTGCTTGACCTGACCAAACTGCAGCACCAGCGCCTTTTCACGCTCATCGACGATGAACAGCGATGACAGAACGGCGGCCCCGAGAACCACCACCACGGGCAGAATGAGTTGCGCTTTCATCAGTTGTTCCCTCCGGTCGTGGCCGCTGCCGCAGGTGCGGACGCAGGCGTCTGCCGACCCAGTTCATTCAGCGGCAGGAAAGGCACAACGCCCTGACCACCACCCTCGCCACCCTGCACACCGTCCAGAATGACCTTGTTCATGCTGCCCAGTACCTGTTCCATGGTTTCCAGATACATGCGCTTGCGGGTGACTTCGGGGGCTTTGACATACTCCGCATAGACCGAGAGGAACC
The DNA here is from genome assembly GCF_003443995.1 of Pseudotabrizicola alkalilacus. Lineage (GTDB taxonomy): Bacteria > Pseudomonadota > Alphaproteobacteria > Rhodobacterales > Rhodobacteraceae > Pseudotabrizicola > Pseudotabrizicola alkalilacus. The sequence continues at coordinate 138,428 of NZ_QWEY01000005.1, read as the reverse complement.
GGCTGGCCTCACCCGAGGCGTCGTTGACGACGCGGGCACGGTAGGCTTCGGCCTCTTCGACAATGCGGGCAGCTTCACCACGCGCGCCTGCGGTCACCCGGTTGGCGTAGCCGTCGGCTTCTTTTTCCAGCCGGTCACGTTCCTGCTGTGCGGCCTGCACCGCGCGGAAGGCGTCGATCACCTCACGCGGGGGGTCGGCCTTTTCAAAGTTGACCCGGATCACGTTGAGACCGGCATCATAGCTGTCCAGCGTGTTCTGCACAGCTGCCCGCAGATCGGTTGCAATCGCACCCCGGTCGCGGTTCAGAATGGGGGCGAGTTCGGACCGGGCGATGATGTCGCGCATCGCGGATTCCGAAACGGCCAGCATCGTGCCAGAGGGATCGGCAAGGTTGAACAGGAACTTGGACGGATCTTCGATGTTCCAGACCACCTGAAAGCCGATGTCCACGATGTTCTGATCGCGGGTCAGCATCAGGCCACCATCTTCGCCGGTGCGGCCGACGCCAATATCGGTCGTCCGCTCGTTGGTGACCTGCACGATTTCCGCCGTGACCAGCGGCCAGGGCGCAAAGTTCAGGCCCGGATTGCCGATGGTGGAAAATTCACCCAGGAACAGCTCGACCGAGCGTTCTTCGGGGCGCACGGTGTAGAACGACATGAAGCCCCAGAGCGCAACCGCCGCAAGCGCGCCGAGCGCGATGCCCTGCTTGGTGATCCGTGGGCCTGATGGTCCACGACCACCGCCGCCGCCGCCAGTGCCTCCGCCCTTGCCGCGACCGCCCATCAGGACGCGCAGCTGCTCTTGCCCCTTTTTCACGATCTCGTCGATCTCTGGGATCTGCGGACCACCGTTTGCGGGCCGTTGCCCGCCCGGTTTGCGTTCGTCATCCCGACCATTGCCCCGATCATCACCGCCCGAGCCGCCACCGCCCCAGGGACCTCCACTTGCCATTCGTTGAAACCCTTCTTTTTATGCTATGTCTTTAACTGGTCATTCTGACGCGAAAATCAAGCGAATCCGGTCAGGCCGTGCGTGTCGCTGTCCGCATCGTGACCAGCTCTTCTGCCATTGTCGGATGAACCGCGACCGTGCGATCGAAATCCTCTTTGGTTGCCCCCATTTTGACGGCAATTGCCGCCAGCTGGATCATCTCGCCCGCGTCAGGTGCGACGATGTGACATCCCAGAACCTTGCGGCTGGACTGGCTGATGATCAGTTTCATCAACACCCGCGCGTCGCCTCCGGCGAAAGCGGTGCGCATCGGGCGGAAGCTGGTGCAATAGACCTCGATCGGCTCTTGTGCGCGGGCCGCCTCTTCGGTCAGGCCAACGGTGCCAAGCTCCGGCTGGGTAAACACCGCGCTGGGGATCAGGTCGTGATCCACCGGCGTCGGCTCGCCCTCAAACACGGTGCGGACAAAGGCCATGCCTTCGCGGATCGCCACCGGGGTCAGATTGACCCGATTGGTCACATCGCCAATGGCATAAATCGAGGGGATCGCGGTCTGGCTATAGGCATCAACGCTGATTTCGCCGTATCGTCCGAGGGTTACGCCCAGATCTTCAAGCCCCATATGAGCCGTGTTCGGGCTGCGTCCGGTGGCAAACAGGACAGAGTCAAAGCTTTGCTCCATGCCGTTGGTCGCCTTGACCCAGACCGGGCACCCAAGCTGGCCGGATTGCGGCAGCAGATCCACCGCCGACTCCACTCCCGCGCCCATATTGGCGTCATCCTCCGCCATCGCGGCGGCTTCGGCCATCTCGACGATATTGGTGCCAAGATGCAGCTCGATCCCCTGCGCCTTCATTGACTCGGCGATCAGCCCGCGCGCCTCGTCGTCAAAGCCACGCAGGATCTGCGCGCCGCGATAGAACTGCGTGACCTTGACGCCAAGCCCGGCCATGATGCAGGCCATCTCGCAAGCGATAAAGCCGCCGCCGACGATCAGAATGGATTTTGGCAGCGATTGCAGCTCGAAGATATCGTCCGACACCAGCCCCAGCCCGGCATTGGGCAGATCAGGGCGCACGGGTCTGCCGCCGGTGGCGATCAGGATATGCTTGGCGGTGACGGTCTCGCCGGACGCCAGCGCCACCCTATGCGCGTCACTCAGCCGCGCCCGCGTGTCGTAAATCTTCACCCCCGATCCGTCGAGCAGGCGGCGATACACCCCCTCCAGCCGGTCAAGTTCAGCGTGCAGCTTGTCGCGAAACACCGACCAATCAAAGCTGCCGTCGGGAATATCCCAACCATAAGCCCGCGCCTCGGACGGCATTTCGCGGAATGATGAGGCAAAGACCATCAGCTTTTTCGGCACGCAGCCACGGATGACACAGGTGCCGCCAAGCCGGCTGTCTTCGGCCAAGGCAACCTTTGCGCCGGTCGCCGCCGCCATGCGCGCGGCGCGCACCCCACCCGAGCCGCCGCCAATGACAAACAGGTCTACATCAAAAGCCATCAGTCCAGATCCGCAAATATGTTGGAGGTGGGCACGAATTCGACCCGTTCGTCTTCGGTCTCGCCCGAGTTGATGTCGCGCACCGTGACCCGGCCATCACCGTGACCGATCACCACGATGTCACAGATGTCGATGAACAGCCCGTTTTCCACCACACCCGGAATCTGGTTCAGCACCAAGGCCAGCTGGCGCGGGTTGCCGATGCGTTTGAGATGCAGATCAAGGATATAGTTCGACTCGTCCGTCACCAGTGGCGACCCGCCGTTCATCCGCAGGGTGACATCGCGGTTGAGCACATCAAGCGAAACCAGCGTTTCCTCGACCAGCGCCTTGGTGGTCTGCCAGCCAAAGGGGATCACCTCGATCGGCAGCGGAAACGCCCCCAGCTGGGTCACATCCTTGGCGGCATCGGCGATGACGATCATCTGATCCGACGCGGTTGCCACGATCTTTTCCTGCAACAGCGCCGCGCCGCCGCCCTTGATCAGGTTCAGGTTGCCATCAAACTCATCTGCGCCATCAATGGTCATGTCCAGCCATTTGGCCTCGTCCAGCGTGGTAAGCGGAATGCCCAGATGCGCCGCCAGTTGCGCGGTGCGGCTGGAGGTCGGCACACCGACCACGCGCAGCCCCTCTTCGCGGATGCGTTCGGCCAGACAGCGCACCATCCACGCGGCCGTGGACCCGGTGCCCAGCCCCAGCTTCATCCCGTCTTCGACAAATTCGGTGGCGCGCTTGGCCGCGAGAAATTTGGCCTTGTCGATGGGTGAGAGTTCGGCAGGCATGGATCGATTCCCCGGCAGTAAATGAATGGCGTGCCCGGGTTATAGGCAAAGCTGCCCCGAGGCGCGAGGGTGAATTGCCCAAAAGCGCGCCCGGCCCCGGATGACGCTTCCCCTACGGTCATGTCGTTTTCGTGTGGCGAAACCGCGCCGGAATGGCGCAAGGTGGCGCCAAAGCAAAGGATACGCCTGCATGTTCCTGTCCGTCTTCGATATGTTCAAGGTCGGGATCGGCCCGTCGTCCAGCCACACCATGGGGCCAATGGTGGCTGCCGCCCGGTTTCTCGACCGCCTCCGCGCCTCGCCCTTTCAGGCGCATGGGCTGCGGGCGTCACTGCATGGCAGCCTCGCCTTTACCGGCGTGGGCCATGCGACGGACCGGGCCACCATCCTCGGCCTTGCGGGGTTTGTGCCGGAAACCTATGACGCGGAGCGCGCAGACGACGTTCTGCACGAGATCCGCCAGTCGCGCCACATCACCCCGCCCGGCCTGCGGGCGCTGCAGTTCGACCCGGAACGGGATCTGGCGTTTGATTACGGCCCTGCCCTGCCCGGCCATGCCAATGGCCTGATCCTGCGGGCCACCGATGCGCAGGGCGACGTTATTCTGGAGGAGACCTATTACTCCATCGGGGGTGGCTTTGTCCTGACCGCAGCGGAACTGGAGGCCAGCACCGCCGACAAGAAAAAAGCCCGCGCCGATGTGCCGTTCCCGTTTGAAACCGCCGCCGAAATGCTGGCGATGGCAAACGACAGCGGCTTGTCGATCGCCGGAATGAAACGCGCCAACGAGCTGCGCTTCCGCTCCGCTGCCGAGCTGGATCGCGGCATCGCCCGGCTGTGGGAGGTGATGTCGGCCTGCATTGACCGGGGGATGGAGGGAACCGGCATCCTGCCCGGCGGGCTGAAGGTGCGGCGCCGGGCAAAGGGCATCCACGACCAGCTTCTGGCCGAACGCGGGCTGAACATGCAGGCCCCGCATACGATCAACGACTGGATGAGCCTGTATGCCATGGCGGTGAACGAGGAAAACGCCGCCGGGGGCCAGGTGGTGACCGCGCCGACCAACGGGGCGGCGGGCGTGGTGCCTGCGGTGATCCGCTACTGGCTGGACCATGTGCCGGGGGCGGCTCCATCACGCATCGGGGAATTCCTGCTGACCGCTGCGGCCATCGGCGGCTTGTGCAAGCACAATGCCAGCATCTCGGGCGCGGAATGCGGCTGTCAGGCCGAAGTCGGCAGCGCCGCCGCCATGGGGGCCGCCGGGCTCTGTGCCGTACTTGGCGGCACCCCGGAACAGGTGGAAAACGCCGCCGAAATCGCGCTGGAGCATCACCTTGGCATGACCTGCGACCCGGTCCGGGGGTTGGTGCAGGTGCCCTGCATCGAGCGCAACGGATTGGGCGCGATCAAGGCGGTCTCGGCGGCCTCGCTGTCGATGCGGGGCGACGGGCAGCATCTGGTCAGCCTGGATGCCTGTATCGAGACGATGCGTCAGACCGGCCGCGACATGCATGAGAAATACAAGGAAACCTCGCTGGGCGGGCTGGCGGTGAACGTCCCCAACTGCTGACCGCAGCACCGGGGGCCGAGGGTGGAGCCTCCGGCGGGAGTATTTTGAAAGCAGCAATGCAAAGTGCCGCCTGCGCGGATTGCTGCTTTCCAAATACTCATTCTGCCGTGTCACCGGGCGCTGCGGGAGTATGAAGCATACCACTTTGCCGCACCCGGTCATAAAGCGCGAATTCTGTCGCATGAGCGCTGTGGTATCGCGCCAGCAGATCCTCCGGCAGGCTCAGGTCGGCGGCATCGGCTGCAGGGGACACGTTGCGGTGTGGCAGGCTCAGCCGGGTGCCAAGGCGGAGAGACAGGAACGCCAGCAGCCGGTCAAGGGCGGCATAGTCAAAGATGTAATTGACCGGCGGGCCGCTGTTGAGAAAGCCCAGAAAGCGGTCCTGCCGGCCGATGCGGGCAAAGGGCGGCGGATCATCGGACAGGCGGGCCTCGACAAATTCGGCGAAGCTCAGGCCGTGGGTGGAGTTTTCATGGCCACGGATCGCATCGCGCTGACGGTAGCGGAACCAGCTGCCCAACTGCTCCATCGGTTCGCGCATGACGGCAAAGGTCTCGAACCCCGCGCCACAGCTGCGGCGGATGGGCCCGGCCCATTTGCGGCCATAGATCTGGGCGTTGATGTGTTTGTGGCCGGTATTGGCCGGGGTGGCTTGCGCAAACGGGTCCAACACAGCGCGCAAGGATTGCGTTGCCGTCTTTGGATTGGACAAAAACACCAGTCGCGCCTGTTCCAGAACCAGCACACTTGCCCCCTTGTCCGGCAGATTTCCCCGACAATTACCGGCAACGGGCCGCAGGCGACAAGAGCGGATCGCAAAATCCCCGCCCTCGCGCGTCGTTTTCGCGGACGTGTCGTTTTTGCGATGGACGCGGCGGGAATGCCACGCTAGCCCAAGGGCATGAGCCGTCAACCTGACCGTATCCTGCCCGGCGTCGTGCTGATGCTTGCCTTCTGCGTTCTGGCGCCGTTGCTGGATGTGTCGGCAAAGCTGGCCTCGTCCACCGTGCCGGTGGGCCAGATCGTCACCGCACGGTTTGTGGTTCAGGGCGCATTGATGCTTCCGGTCATTCTGATCATGGGGATCACGCTGCGGCTGACGCCGCGCGCGCTGGGGCTGATCTGTCTGCGGGCGGTGTTCCTGATCCTGTCCACCTTCAGCTTTGTGGCCGCCATTCAGGTGATGCCGGTGGCCGATGCTCTGGCGATTGCCTTTGTCGAGCCGTTCATTCTGCTGCTGCTGGGGCGGTTATTGTTCAACGATGAGGTGGGGCCGCGCCGGATTGCTGCATCCTGTGTCGGCTTTGCCGGCGCGCTGCTGGTGATCCAGCCCTCGCTGGCGGCGTTCGGGTATGTCGCGCTTTGGCCCTTGGGAACCGCGTTTTTCTTTGCGTTCTACATGCTGTCGACCCGGCAGGTGTCTGGCTTCATGCACCCGGTCGCGATGCAGTTCCACACCTCCTGGACCGGGCTGTTGATGTGCCTGCCGGTGATGTTGCTGGCCGAGGGCACTGGCTGGCGGCATTTTGACCCGGTGATGCCGCAGGGCATGGTCTGGCTCTGGCTGTTTGGCGTGGGGTTCTGGGCGGCGCTCAGCCACATGTGCATGACCTATGCGCTGAAATTCGCGCCCTCCGCCACGCTGGCGCCGCTGCATTATCTGGAGATCGTGGCGGCGGTGGCCCTTGGCTACTGGATCTTTGGCGATTTCCCCAATGCGCTGACCTGGGCGGGGATTGCCGTGATCACGTCGTCGGGGCTCTACATCATCTACCGCGAGCGGCTGTCGGCCCGGTCCGCGCCGGTCAGCGCCTCCAGGACCTGATCCAGCCGCACGCGGGGCAGGATGCACAGCATCCCCGGCCCCGACATCGCAATACTGACCGGCCCTGCACTGACCCGGTTCGACGTGCCGACCCGGCCATCGGGGGCAAAATCCAGCCCGTCAATCGGCCAGTCCAGCCCGGTGCTGGTGCCTGTCACCGCTGCCAGCGGAAACAGGCTGAACCGGTCGCCGCGCCTCAGCCCGATCTGCAACCGGGCAGGCACATGAAACACCACATCGCGCGACCCCAGCAGAACGCAGGCACTGTGCTGGCGGACCAGCGTGTTGAAAACCGCCAGCCCGTGATCCATCCGGGCGCCCATGAACCCCAGCGCAATCACATAGCGCGCATCGACCGACCGCAGCGCCTTGTCGAAATCGGTGCTGTCCTGTTCACCGATCTGGTGCAGGCGGTCAGCCCCGACCGCCGCGCGCGCCGAATCCGAGATCGAATCCATGTCGCCAATGACCGCCACGGGCCGCGCGCCAAGCGCAAGGCAGCGGTCGGCACCGCCATCTGCGGCCACAATCAGTGGCGCGCGTTGCTGCGAAAATCGAAACAATGGGGCCGAAACCGGCGCCCCTCCGACAAGTGTGATCCCGCCCGAGGATTGCACAATGACCTGATTCATGCGGATACTGTCTTTCCAATTGCGGCGAAACTCCGGGGCGGCTGCCACAAACAATCCTTCAAATTACCCTGATCTGTCCACGGATTCGAACCGGTGATGGGTGATCAAGACGTATCGAACTTTGCAGAAAGCGAGCATCCGATGACCGGTGCGAGTAAGATCCTTACGGTTTCCTATGGAACCTTCTCCTGTACTCTGGAGGGGTTTGACGACCCTTTCAATACGATGAAGGCCATTGCGGAATACTTCCGCGATCTGGCTGCCGAGGATCGGTATTTCGGCGCAGAGCCACCGCAGCCCGATGCCGCGATGCTGCACCGCATTGCCGAACGCGAGATTCAGCGCCGGGTTGAGGCGAAAATACAGGACAATGGCGTGATTCTGCGCGCCGAAGACAATGAGTCGCTGGCATCGCGCCGCATCGCGGCTCCGGCCACAGCCGAGGCTGCGCCGCAGCCGGTTGTCGAGATGCCGGCACGCACGGTCGCTGCACCGGCACGGCCCGCGCCCGTTCTGGCCCCTGTTCAGACCGAGAACACCCAGCCCATTGCCGAAGGCGCAGAATCAGTCGCCGAAAAACTGTCACGTCTGCGAAAGGCGGCCGCCGAAAACCAGAAAGAGGCGGAGACGGCCACAATTGTAACCGCGACAGCCCCGCTGAACCCGCCGCAGAGCCATGACTTTGTGGATGAAGCCGATGCGGGGGATGACTTCACGGCTGAGAGCTTTGCGGCAGAGGGTTTTGCCGAAGAGGATCATGCCCTGCAGGACGCTGCCGGGACACAGGTGAAACCGGCAGATCAGCCAATGGGCAACGACAACTTCGGAGATCTGTTACCCGAAGACAGCGAACCCACAACCGAAGAGATCGTGACAGGCGACCTGCCTCCCGAATTGCAGACTGCTGATGCGGAAATGGCCGCAGATGCAGAGCTTCAGAATGACATCGGGGCCGAAGATCTGGCGACGCTGATGGCGCTTGATGCAGGCCGTAGCGAAGATCTGGCTGATGAAGATCTGGCGGTCCCGGCGGCGGCGACCTCTGCCGACATGGCCGAAGACACCGCACCAGCGGCCGATGCTGACGCCCCGGAAGCCGATACATCTGAGAGTGATGCGTTCCTGCTGGCCAGCCTGGCAGCCGAAACCGGCACCGATGCCACGCCCTCGGCCACCGCCACCGAACGGGCGGACCAGCCTGCGACCGATCAATCCGACGATGCCCTGCGCGCCAGCCTCGGGGCGTTGATCGACCCGGAAGCAGACGCCGACGTACCAGAATCGGCAAGCTCTGCGCCTGCCGCAAAAGCCGGAATTCGTGAGTCTTTTATCGCCGCTGCGGATGAAGATGACGATCTGCTCAACTTGGTTGACGACAGCACCGAGACACAGGCCGAAGCGATTTCTGCCGAGGTGTCAATGGCCGAGACCACGCCGCAAACCGAAGCCGTTCAGGAACCGGAGGCCGCTCCGGCCCCGGTCGCAGAGCAGGCTCCGCCTGTGGCAGAGGTCGCACCGACGCGCCCTGTCCGGAGTTTGCGCCCCGCAGCAGTGGCAAAGCAAGCGGCCCCCATAGCCGCGCCTTTGACCGAAACCACAGCCGAAACCGGATCATCAGCACCGATAACGGTTGAAAAGCTGCAGCGCGCCCGTGCCCGTGTCATCAAGATCCGGCGCGGCGAAGCTGCCATGACAGAGCAGCCTGCGCCGGCAGCGGCAGAGGCAGCGGCAGAGGCCCCTGCCAGCCTGTCGCAAGAGGCCGAAGCCGCCCTCGCTGCAGAACTTGCGGCTCTGGAGCAGGATACTCCGGCCCCGGATCAGGCTCCGGTTGCAAAAGTCGATCCCGCACGCGACCGCCGCCTTGGCGCGCCGACCGAAGATGTTGCCGTCACCCGGCTGATGGCCGAGGCCCGCACCCAGATGGAAGTGCCCGACACCAAGCGTCGCCAGTCGGCCATCGCCCACCTGAAAGCCGCCGTTGCAGCAACCATCGCCGAACGCCGCGCCACTGGCAGCACGCTTGCCGGCAATGGCAGCGAACGCCTTGGCGCTTACCGCGACGATCTGGCCAAAGTGGTGCGCCCAGCGGCCCCCGCCCAAGGCGAGCGTCCCGCACCGCTGGTTCTGGTGTCAGAGCAGCGCATCGACCGCCCCGCTTTGTCCAGCGTCCCGTCCCAGCGCCCCGTGCCTGCGACCATGGTTTCTGCGGCACCTGCCCTGGCGCGCGTGCCGGATCTGGATGATGAGTTCGATCCTGAAGACGCGACCGACAATATCTTTGGTGCCGACAGCGGCTTTCCCGAATTTGCCGAACGGCTGGGCGCCACCGATCTGCCCGACCTGCTGGAGGCCGCCGCGGCCTATATCGCCTGTGTGGAGGGTCGCGACAGCTTTACCCGCCCGCAGCTTATGCGCCACATAGATGCCGCCGCCGAAGGTCTGACCCGCGAAGACGGGTTGCGCAGCTTTGGTATCCTGCTACGTGACGGCGTGATCGAACGCAGCCGCCGGGGACAGTTCGCGATCAGCGAGGCCTCGCCCCTGCTGGCAGAGGCCCGGAAACTGGCGGGCTGAAGGGTATTTCAGGATAGTGGGCCGAGGCTGCCATCAAGGCCCCGAAGACAGGCGGAATGCGACAACGCATTCCGCCTGTTCTTATTTCGGCAGCTCGTCCGGCTTTGCCTCTGGGTCAGGTTGCCCCACACCCAGAAAAACCGGACGCAGCGGCAGGATCCAGATCAGCCCAAGGCCGACATAGATGAAGAATTGCGCCAGCCGCGATTGAGGATCGAACCAGTTTACCAGGGTAACCGCCACCACCACATAGGCGGGCAACCCGACCAGCAGCACCAGAAGCGCCAGCCGCCGCCGTGCCTTGTAGCTCAGTGCCATGCTGTCCTCCTCCGGGTCGGGGTCCGCGCGCCCCCCGCAGGCTGCGCGCTGTGATCAGTCGGCAAAGGGATCGGTCACCAGAATGGTGTCATCCCGCTCGGGCGAGGTAGAAAGTAGCGCGACCGGGCACTGGATCAACTCTTCGATCCGGCGCACGTATTTGATCGCGGCCCCCGGAAGATCGGCCCAGGACCGCGCCCCGGCGGTCGACTCCGACCAGCCCGGCATCTCTTCGTAGATCGGCGTGCAGCGGGCCTGCTGATCGGCGGCGGTCGGCAGATAATCCAGCCGGGTGCCATCCAGATCATAGCCGACACAGATCTTCAGCGTCTCGAACCCGTCCAGCACATCAAGCTTGGTCAGCGCGATGCCCGAAACACCAGAGGTGGCGCAGGTCTGGCGGACCAGAACCGCATCAAACCAGCCACAGCGCCGCTTGCGTCCGGTCACGGTGCCGAACTCATGGCCCCGCACCCCGAGCCGCTCGCCATCGGCATCAAACAGTTCCGCCGGGAACGGGCCCTCACCGACACGGGTGGTATAGGCCTTTACAATTCCCAGCACGAAATCAATCGCGGTCGGGCCAAGGCCCACGCCCGTTGCCGCCTGCCCGGCAATCACGTTGGACGAGGTAACAAACGGATAGGTGCCGAAATCAATGTCCAGCAGCGCCCCTTGCGCGCCCTCGAACAGGATGCGCTTTCCGGACCGGCGCGACTCATTCATCACCTTCCAGACCGGGGCGGCATAGGGCAGCACCTGCGGCGCGATCTCATGCAAAGCCGCCAGCAGCGCGGCGCGGTCCACCGGCTCCATCCCCAAGCCCCGGCGCAGCGCATCGTGATGCGCGAGCAAGCGGTCCACCCGCAGCTCCAACGTGGCCGCATCAGCCAGATCGGCGACGCGGATGGCGCGGCGGCCGACCTTGTCTTCATAGGCGGGGCCGATGCCGCGCCCGGTGGTGCCGATCTTGGCCACGGCAATGCTGCCCTCACGGGCGCGGTCCAGCTCGCCATGCAGCGGCAGGATCAGCGGCGCGTTCTCGGCCACCAACAGGTTCTCGGGCGAGATATCAACGCCCTGATCACGCAGCTTGGCGATTTCCATCACCAGATGCCAGGGGTCCAGCACGACGCCATTGCCGATCACCGACAGCTTGCCGCCGCGCACGATTCCGCTCGGCAGCAACGACAGCTTGTAAACCTTGCCGTCGATGACCAGCGTATGGCCCGCATTGTGCCCGCCCTGAAAGCGCGCGACGATGTCGGCGCGTTCGGACAGCCAGTCCACAATCTTGCCCTTGCCCTCGTCGCCCCATTGGGCACCCACGACAACCACGTTGGCCATGCTGATCTCCTCGGTTCCAAAACCGTCTGTGCTATAGACGTAAAGCGCCGCGCAGGGAAACACCGAAATGCCCCGCCCGGCACCGCCTGTGCATTTTCATGCCTCCGCCCCCAGACGCCCCCTTTGCATTGCTGCTTGCCAAATACTCCCGCCGGAGGCATCTGCCCTTGAAACCCGCGCTGCCCGTGAAGGGGTTGCGCGCCGCCCCCCATCAGCCTAGATAGGCGCGTCAGCTTCGGGAACACCCATGGAAAACGTTATCCTCGCCATCCACCTTATCCTCGCCCTCCTGCTGGTGGGCGTGGTTCTGCTCCAAAGGTCCGAAGGCGGCGGCCTTGGCATGGGTGGCGGTGGCGGTGGCGCGATGTCGGGCCGGGCTGCGGCGACAGCGCTTGGCAAGGTGACCTGGATCCTGGCCATCCTCTTCATCTGCACCTCGATCACGCTGACCATTCTGGCCGCGCAAAAGGCCGGGTCCAGCTCGGTGATCGACCAGATCGGGGCCCCGGCACGGGCGCCAGAGACACCGGCGGCACCTTCGGGCACCGACCTGCTGCCCCCGGCTCCGACCAATGCGCCCCTGGCCCCGCCACGGGCTGACAACTGAACCCATCGAACGACACTATCTGTTGTCGCGGCTCCACCTTGCAAAACAGCATCTAGCGGTGCTGTTGCAAAGGACCGTTGCCTAGGGTAAGGCATGGGTCCCGTGGTGCTGCGATTCCCACCCATCGAATCGCGACGAACAACACGGGGGCCGCACATGGCGCGCTACATTTTCATTACCGGCGGCGTTGTGTCATCGCTTGGCAAGGGGTTGGCCTCTGCCGCCTTGGGCGCTTTGTTGCAGGCCAGGGGCTACACCGTCCGTCTGCGCAAGCTTGACCCCTATCTCAACGTCGACCCCGGCACGATGTCGCCGTTCGAGCATGGTGAGGTGTTTGTCACCGACGATGGCGCCGAAACCGACCTGGATCTTGGCCATTACGAACGCTTTACCGGCGTGCATGCCCGCGCCACCGATTCCATCTCTTCGGGCCGGATCTATTCCAACGTGCTGGAGAAAGAACGGCGCGGCGATTATCTGGGCAAGACCATTCAGGTCATTCCGCACGTCACCAACGAGATCAAGGATTTCCTGCGCATCGGCGCGGATGAGGTTGATTTCATGCTGTGTGAAATCGGCGGCACCGTCGGCGATATCGAGGGCCTGCCGTTCTTTGAAGCCATCCGGCAGTTCATCCATGAGCGTCCGCGCGGCCAGTCGATCCTGATGCACCTGACGCTGCTGCCCTATCTTGCGGCGTCGGGCGAGCTGAAGACCAAGCCCACCCAGCATTCGGTCAAGGAGTTGCAAAGCATCGGCCTTGCCCCCGATGTGCTGGTCTGCCGGTCGGAACACCCGATTCCCGACAAAGAGCGGGAAAAGATCGCGCTGTTCTGCAACGTGCGCAAGGAACATGTGATCCCGGCCTATGATCTGAAAACCATCTACGAGGCCCCCCTTGCCTATCACCGCGCGGGCCTTGATCAGGCGGTGCTGGATGCCTTTGGCATCTCGCCCGCGCCCAAGCCGAACCTGACCCGTTGGGAAGACGTGATGGACCGTCTGAACGGGGCCGAAGGCACGGTCCGGGTGGCGATTGTGGGCAAGTATACCCAGCTGGAAGACGCCTATAAGTCGATCGCCGAGGCGCTGACCCATGGCGGCATGGCCAACCGCACGCGGGTCAAGGCGGAATGGATTGATGCCGAGATTTTCGAGCACGAAGATCCCGCTCCCTATCTGCAGGAGTATCACGCCATTCTGGTGCCCGGCGGCTTTGGCGAGCGCGGGACCGAAGGCAAGATCAAGGCGGCGCAATTCGCGCGGGAGAAAAAGATTCCCTATCTGGGCATCTGCCTTGGCATGCAGATGGCGGTCATTGAATCCGCCCGCAATCTGGCCGGGCTGCCGAATGCCGGGTCGGAGGAGTTTGACCACGAGGCCGGGAAAAAGCGCTTTACCCCGGTGGTCTACCACCTGAAAGAATGGGTGCAGGGCAACCACACCGTGCGGCGCAAGTCGGATGATGACAAGGGCGGCACGATGCGGCTGGGGGCCTATACCGCCAGCCTGAAAGTCGGCTCGCATGTGGCCGAGATCTATGGCGGCACGGTGATCGAGGAACGGCACCGGCACCGCTATGAGGTGGACATCAAGTACCGCGAGCAGCTGGAGACCTGCGGGCTGGTGTTTTCCGGGATGTCGCCCGATGGAAAGCTGCCCGAGATCGTCGAGGTCAAGGATCATCCGTGGTTCATCGGGGTCCAGTTCCACCCCGAGCTGAAATCAAAGCCCTTTGCCCCGCACCCGCTGTTTGCAGACTTTGTGCGCGCCGCGAAAGAGGTCGAGCGGCTGGTCTGACGGCACAGGGGGAACCTGTGGTTCCCCCTGTGTTACAGGACTATGTATCTTTTAAAATCAACGACTTGACTCCTTAGATTTAACGGTTTGTTTACTTTTGCCGTTGTGCGACGGCGGGGCATTCAGCGCTTTGGTGCGGTTGCCCTGCACTGACCTTTGCGACTATTGCGCTTGATCGCCCCCCCACCGCTTTGCCCGCCCCACAAGACCCGCCCCCGGCAACAGCCGGGGCGCGGTGCGTCATGCTGTCAGAGCGGGGAACCGGATGCCGGGCATCGGTGTTGACTCTTTGCGAGCGCCCCCTGGACGATCAGACACAGTTGCGACCTGTGCCCTTTTGAATCACCGGCCCTACCCATGGCCTGACGGGAGCGGAAAACCGACAGATTTTCACAGGGGAGATACTCACATGGCGGCCACCACCAAAAGCGGACTGACCTCGACAACCAGTATTGTTGCTGTTGCGGCGGTCGTCGGCTGGATCGGCACGATCTACTTCTTTACCCAGCAGCGCAACACGGCGGCACAGCTGGAAACCGTGGTGGCCCAGAGCGGCACGTTGCAACGCGATCTGGAAGCGCAGCGCGCGGCGGCGGGCACGTTGGCGGAGTTGGATGCGTCCATCGCGCGTCTGGCCCCCGAGGTCGAAGAGGCGACGGCCCAGCGCGCTTCAGTGCAGACCGAGCTGGATGAGCTGATGGCCCGGAGGGATGCCGCACAGGCGGCACTGACCGGCCTTGAGGCCGAGCAGGAGGCGGGCCGCGCCGCGCTGGCCGAGGTGGAGGCGCAGGTTGCGCCGCTGCGCGAGGAACTGGCGGGCTATGAGCAGCGCCGCGCCGAGCTGGAATCGCAGGTCGCCACCCAGACCGAGGAAATGGCAGCGGTTGGCACCCGGCTGGAAGAGGCGCGTGCGCGGGAAGCTGAGGTGCGCCAGACGCTTGCGGATCTGACCACCGAGACCGCCACGCTGAGCGAAACGGCGGCAGAGACCGAAGCCCGGCTGCAAACCGCTCTGCAGGAGGCGGCTTCGGTTGAGGAAACCACGGCGCAGACCCGCGAGGAGGCGATCCGGCTGGAAGACCAGTCGCGCGGGCTGACCGAAGAAATCGCGCGGCTGACGCAGGTGCAATCGACGCTAACCGAAGACGTGGCCGCCATTCAGGCGCAGCGCGAAGAGCGGCAGGCGGTGCTGAGCCAGCTGACCGAAGATGTCTCGGCGCGGTCGCAGGATCTGGTGCGGATCGAGCGCCAGTTGACAGAGCAGATGGCGGCGCAAACTGCCCTGATTGCAGACGAAACGCAGGCCTTCGCGCGCACGGCAGCGCAGCAGTCGCCAGAGGCGGAGGGCGGCACGGAGGCGGCTGGCGCAGAAGAGTCTGCCGCCGCCCCTGACCAACAGGAAGCCGCCGATCCGTCCACGGCTGAGGCGGCGCAGGGCGGTGCCGCTGAGGAGGCTTCACCGGAAGCGGAGGCAGCAGCGGGTGAGACCGGAGCGCCCGTGCAGGACGGGGCCGCCGATCAGACTGCGGCTGACCCAGCGCCTGAGCAGGCAGGCGTCGCGCCAAAGGTGAACGCGCTGGAGCCGGGTCAGTACGAGGCCGAAGGGATGACCCTGACCCTTGCGGACGGCGGGGCGTTTGAGCTTGTCAGCGACGCGCAGACCCTTGCCGGGCAATACAGCCTGCAAGATGGTGTGCTGCGGCTGGAGGCGGCCGAGGGCGGTGACAACACGGCGCTGCCGCTGGAATGCGAGGTCGCTGCCGGAGCCGAGGGTGGCTTTGAGGTGCCCGCTGATCAGGCCGCCTGTGCCTTGCTGGCAGGGCGGAGCTTTTCGGCGGCGCAGAACTGACGGCAGAGCTGAAGGGCGCGGGGTCTGTGGAAACTGCCGGAAACGGCCAGGCTGAAGGTGCGGTCTCTCCCCTTTCCAGACCCGTGCACACACGTCTGCAGAGCCTCGAATCTTCCGTTGGCCATCGGCTCATGGTTGCCGACATTCGCGGGCTGCTGCCCCCTGCCCCGCCGCTGCGCCCGGTCGGGCGGCGTTGAGAGCGGTTCTTTCCGCCCTCAGGGCAACGGGGACAGGGCGGATGCGGGCACAGGGGCGTCGTCATAGGCGCCCCAGATCGACTGGTCGAAGTTGACGACGGCGCCGGTCATCATGCCGCTGTCAGCGCTGGAGAGCCACAGCACGGCCTTTGCCACCTCGACCGGATCGAGGATGCGGCCAAAGGGTTTGGCGGCGGCGGCGCGGTCGATGAAGCCCGGATCGCCGGTTTCGGATGCGTTCAGCTGGCGTTCGTGGTCGGAGTTCATCCAGCCGATCGAGAGCTGGTTGATGTGGATGCAGTTGCGCATCAGGGCAAAGGCGGCGTTGCGGGTCAGCGTCGCCAACGCGCCCTTGGAGGCGCTATAGGGGGCCAGAAACGGCTGGCCCGCCTGTTCGGACATTGAGCCGATATTGACGATCCGGCCCTCAACCCCGTCGCGGATCATGAGCGTTGCGGCATCCTGCATCAGAAAGAACGGCGCGCGGACGTTGACGGCGAACATGCGGTCGAACAGCTCTGGCGTGGTGTTCAGGATCGTGCCGCGGTCGGTCAGCCCGGCTGCGTTGACCAGAATATCGACGCGGCCAAAGGCTTGGTCGGCGCGGGGGATGATGGTGCGGACATCCTCGGTCCGGCCCAGATCGGCGGGCACCATGATCACCGGAATGCCATGCGCTGCGGTGATGTCGGCGGCGACCTTATCGCCCTTGTCCTGCCCGCGCCCGACCAGCACGATGCCCGCCGCCCCGGCCAGCGCAAACTGGCGCGCGACGGCAGCCCCCAGGCCTTGGGTGCCGCCGGTGATGACTGCGATTTTTCCGTCGATGCGATTCATCAGGTGTCCTTTGTGTTGGCGCGACCTGCCCGGCCAGGCGGGTCTCAGCCGTTGTTGTCGGGGCCTGCGCCCCAGATCACCGACCGCTCATGCCGGCGGATCACATGTTTCAGATCGTCAAAGGCCGAGAGGATATAGCCCGCAAACCGCTCCACCGCCGGATTGCGCGGGCCGGAGGTCAGGCGCAGCAGGCCCAGCGAGCGGTTGGGCTGCGGAATGTCATAGGGCAGAACCACCACCCGGTTTTCCTGCCGCTGCGCAAAGACCACCGAAAACGGCAGCACCGCCAGCGCATCGGTTTCGGCCAGCACATTCACCACGCTCATCAGCGAGCCGCCGGAATAGCGGATGTTGAGATCCGACATGCCGATCGACATCAGAATCATCTGGAGATCCGACATCAGGGGGGAGCCGGGCAGCGGGGCGACCCATGGATAGCGGGTCAGATCGCCCGCTTCGAGCGGGCGTTTGCGCATCAAGGGATGGCCCGGACGACAGGCGACGATGTTGCGGCCGGGCAGAATCTCGGTGAAGACAAAGCGCGACCCCAGATCCAGCGCGCCGATGGGCACGATGCCAAGGTCGATCTGGTTCGCCTCCAGCGCGGCGGAAAGCTCGGGCAGGTTCATATAGGCCTGATGGACAGTGACGCCGGGTTCGAGATTGAGAAACTCGCCGATCATCCGGCTGATCATCGCGTCGATGAAAAAGGGCACGCCCCCCAGCCGCACCTGCCCGGTGGTGCCACGCACAAAGCCCTGCACCACATCGGACGCCCGGCGCGAGGCGGCGATGATGGCGCGGCCCTGTACGGCCAGTTGGCCGCCCAGCGCGGTGGCCTGCAGCGGGCGGCGGCCCTTGATGAACAAAGGCTCGCCGACCCGCGCCTCCAGCATCGCAAGCGAGCGGCTGACGGCGGGTTGGGTCAGGCCCAGCATCGCCGCGCCTTCGGAGACGCCGCCCGCATCAAGGACGGCGGCAAGTTGCATCAGATGGCGTTCATTCAGCTTCATGCCATATTGCTATACTGTGCGGCGAACAACTCAATCAGATTCGCGCAAGGGCGCGCTATTCATGACTCAAGGGGACGGGAGGCCCCGAGGGATGGAAGGGCAGCATGGCAGGCTGCATGCGGGCGCAAGCCCGGTGCCGCCGCGCAGGGTTTCAGCAGAGTTCGCCGACCGGCTGGGCCGTGTGGCCCCGTCGCGGCTGAGCGAGACGCTGGGCACGCTGGTTCTGACCCTGCATCAGCTGAGCGACGATCTGAACCTGACCCCGGCAGAGCTGCGCGCGGGGATCGAATTTCTGACCGAGGTGGGGCATGCGGCGGACCCGCGCCGGCAGGAATGGGTGCTGCTGGCCGATGCGATGGGGCTGTCGTCGCTGCTGGAGGATCTGAACAGCCCGCGCCCGTCCGGGGCGACGCCCAACACGGTGGCGGGGCCGTTCTACCGCGCGGACGCGCCCGATCTGCCGCTGGGGGCCGATCTGTCGCGCGATGGCAAGGGCGAGCCTCTGGCGGTGCGCGGGCAGATCACCGCCTTGGGCGGTGCGCCCCTGCCCGCAGCGCTGGTCGAGGTTTGGCAAGCCAATGGGACCGGCAAGTACGAAAATCAGGAACCTGACCGGCAGCCGGAGCACAATCTGCGCGGCCGGTTCCGCACCGACAGTCAGGGGCGCTTTGGCTTTCGCTCGGTGATGCCGCGCGGCTATGCCTTGCCGTCGGACGGTCCGGTGGGCCGGTTGATGCAGGCGCTTGGCCTGTGTCTGGAGCGCCCGGCGCATCTGCATTTCCGCGTCTCGGCCAAGGGCCATGAGACGCTGGTGACGCATATTTTTGACCGGGCCGATGCGGCCATCGGGCGCGATGCGATCTTTGGGGTCAAACCCGAGCTTTTGGCCGATTTCCGTCCTCCCGCAGAGTCGGCGGCGGGGCGACTGCTTGACGTAAACCTGGTGCTTTGCCCGTTGCGGCAAGGCGGATCTGAAACGGAGGAGACCACATGAGCCAGATCAGCGGCTATCACCACCTGACAATGTCAACCGACGGCGCGCAGGAGGATTTTGATTTCTACACCAAGACCCTGGGCCTGCATTCGGTCAAGCGCACGGTGCTGTTTGACGGGACCATCCCGGTTTATCACCTGTATTATGGCTCGCCCGATGGCGACGCCTCGACCATCATCACCACCTTCCCGTTCCGCAAGCCCGGCGTGTATGGCCGTCGCGGCACCAACCAGTCGCGCAGCATTCTGCAGACCATTCCCAAGGGCGCATCGCAGTTCTGGGTGGACCGGCTGAACCAGCGCGGCATTGCGGCGGAAAAGACCACCCGGTTCGGGGCGGATCGCGTGGTTTTTGCCCACCCGTGCGGCATTCCGCATGAGCTGGTCGAAAGCGACGGCGACCCGCGCACGCCGATCACCAATGCGGCACAGGGCATTGGCCCGGAGCATGGCATCAAGGGGATTTACGGCGCAGTGGTGGCCTGTTTTGACCGCACGGCGATGGATGATTTCATGACCATCGCCCTGCCCCTGACCAAAGAAGCCGACACGCATGAGGGTCTGGTCTACCGCGTGCCCGATGCCAATGGCGTGGTGCAACGGGTTGAGGTGATCGAGGACCGCGACAGCGCGGCGGGCACCTGGACGCTTTCGGGCGGCACGATCCACCATCTGGCGCTGAACACCGGCGATGAGGACAACCAGCTGAAGCTGCGCGCCCATATCGAGGGCTTGGGCTTTACCGATATCTCGGAGCAGAAGGATCGCAACTACTTCAAATCCTGCTATGTCCGCAGCCCCGGCGGGGCGCTGTTCGAGCTGGCCTGGACCACGCCCGAAGGCTGGGCCAAGGATGAGCCGCCCGGCCAGATCGGCAAGACACTGGTGTTTCCGCCATGGTTCAAGGACCGCGAGGCGGAGCTGCGCGAGGGGCTGGAAGCGGCAGAGTTCGTCTGATGACGGATGGCGCGCTCTGGCTGGGAGCGAGCGCTGGGGCAAGGGCGGTCTGCGTCCTTGTCCACGGCCGGGGGCAATCGCCCGAAGAAATGCAATCGCATGTTCTGGCGCGGATATCCGCGCCAGAGGTGGCGTTTGTGCTGCCCCGTGCGAATGGCGGCAGCTGGTATGCCGCCCGCGCGGTGGACCCGCTGACCGGGGACACAAAGCGCGCGCTGGCTGCGGCGCTGGATCAGCTGGCGGCGGATATTGCGGCGGCGCGGGCAGACTATC
Organism: Pseudotabrizicola alkalilacus; assembly: GCF_003443995.1. Taxonomy (GTDB): domain Bacteria; phylum Pseudomonadota; class Alphaproteobacteria; order Rhodobacterales; family Rhodobacteraceae; genus Pseudotabrizicola; species Pseudotabrizicola alkalilacus. The sequence goes on along the minus strand of NZ_QWEY01000005.1, from coordinate 118,389 downwards.
CGGGCCTGCCGCTGGTGCTGGCCGGGTTCTCGCAAGGGGCCTGCCTGTCGCTGGAATATGCGTTCTCGGGCCGCCCTGCCCCCGAGGCACTGGTGGCCTTTACCGGCTGCCGGGTGGGTCAGCCGGGTGATCTGCGCCCGCAGGCCCTGCCCCCGGATCTGCCGGTCTATCTGACCGGGTCGGATGCTGATCCGTGGATTCCGGTCACCGCCTTTGCCGAGGCCGTGCTGGAACTGGGCCAAAGCCGCGCCAGACTGCGCAGCGACCTGTTCCCCGGACGCGGGCATGAGGTGAGTGATGCCGAAGTGGCGATGCTTCAGACCGTGCTGGCCGATCTGGTCAGCGGCAAGACACCCGGAATGGCGGCCCCGCGCTAGGGCCGCCGTTTCGTCATTCCGGCGGGCCGCGTGACAGGCCCGCGCAACCAAAAGGGAGAGAGACATGATTACCAGACGCACGTTCCTGCGCACCACATCGGCGACCGGCCTGACCCTGGCGGCAAGCGGTCTGGCCGCGCCCGCCCTCGCGCAGGGGGCCAAGATCAAACTCGGCTATGTCTCGCCGCAGACCGGGCCGCTGGCGGGCTTTGCCGAAAGCGATGCCTTTAACATCGAGGCGTTTCTGGCCTCGGACATGGGCCGCGAGTTCGAGGTGATCGTCAAGGACAGCCAGTCCAACCCGAACCGCGCGGCAGAGGTGGCCAAAGAGCTGATCCTGAACGACGAGGTCAACCTGATGCTGGCGGCCTCGACCCCGGAAAACACCAATCCGGTGGCGGGTGTCTGTGAGGGCGAGGGCATTCCCTGCATCACCACGGTCGCGCCATGGCAGCCGTGGTTCATCGGCCAGCAAGGCAACCCGCGCGATCCGGCGAGCTGGAAGCCGTTTGACTATGCCTTCCACTACTTCTGGGGCATGGAAGATGTGATCCGGGTCTATACCGCGATGTGGAACCAGCTGGAGACCAACAAGGCGGTGGGCGGGCTGTTCCCCAATGATGCCGATGGCAATGCCTGGGGCGACAATGACAACGGGCTGCGCCCCGGTCTGGATGCGGCGGGCTATGCGCTGACCAATCCGGGCAGCTTTCAGAACCTGACCGATGATTTCTCGGCCCAGATCAATGCGTTCAAGGCGGCGAACACCGACATCATCACCGGCGTTCTGATCCCGCCGGATTTCACCACCTTCTGGAACCAGCTGCGCCAGCAAGGGGTGAATCCCAAGGTGGTGACGGTGGCCAAGGCGCTGCTGTTCCCGCAATCGGTGGAAACGCTGGGTGCTGCCGGGCATAACCTGTCGTCCGAGGTGTGGTGGACCCCGTCGCACCCGTTTGCGTCATCGCTGACCGGCGAAAGCTCGGCCGATCTGGCGGCGGCGTTTACCGCAAAGACCGGGCGGCCCTGGACCCAGCCGATCGGCTTTGTCCATTCGCTGTTCGAAGTGGCGGCCAATGTGATGGGCCGCGCGGGTGATGTGACCGATGGCGACGCGGTGGCCGAGGCGATTGCGGCGACCGATCTGGATACCATCGTCGGCAAGGTGGCGTGGAACGGCGCGGGCGTGCCCGAGTTTGCCGCGCGCAACGTCTGCAAAACCCCGCTGACCGGCGGTCAGTGGCGGATGAAGGACGGCGGTGGCTATGATCTGGTGATCGTGGAAAACGGCGGCGCGACCGAAATCCCGACCGGCGGCACGATGGAAGCGCTGTCCTGACGCTGCCAGCGGCGGCGCCCTGCCCCCGGTCCCGCCGCTATTTTCGCGCGGCCTTTTCGCGATAGGCCAGTTGCGCCCGGCTGATGCCCAGGAGCCGCGCCGCCGCCGCCAGATTGCCCCCGGCCTGCGTTTGCGCCAGATCGCGGATGCGGGCCTCATGCGCAGGCAGCGAAAAGCTGCCCGTTGCCAATTGCGCTGCAATCATCGCCTCCAGATCATCTGCCGGAGCTATGGGCCGCGCTGGTCCGGGGCTGACCCGCTGCTGCGCGCGGGCGACAACGGCGGCGGTGACCGGCTGGCCTTCGGGCAGATCCACCAGAACTGCCGTCAGAACCGCCTCCAGCCCCTCGACCCCGTTGGCGGGGGCATGGTCGGCCAGCAGGTCCAGCGCGCCGGGTGCAATCACCGGCGGATCAAGGCCCAGTTGCAGCGCCAGCCGGGACAGGCGCAGGGCCGCCAGATGCGGCAGATCGGCCAGCCGGTCTGCCAGCCCCGGCAGCTCGGTCGCCAGCGGGGCCAGCCGCGCCCAGAGCGCGGGCAGAATACCCCCGGCAGACAAGTGCGACAAGGGCAGCGCCGAGGTGACCACCAGCTGCGACCAGAGCTGCGGCTCGGCATGGGACAGCTCTGCTGCCAGCTCGGCCTGTGCGGGCGCGGGCAGCGCCTCGACCCCGGACAGCACCAGAGCGGGGGGCAGATCCTTGCGGCGGGGCTTGCGCTGTTGCGCCAATGCGGCGCGCAAGCTGTCAACGCCGGTGCTGGCCCCGGTCAGGCGCAGCGCGCCCTCGGCCCGGCCCGACAGCCGCAACAGATGCGCCGCCGCGATGTCCTGCCCGCAACTGCCAGCCCCGGCGATCAGGCAGGGCAAGGGCAGTTGCGCCGCCCGCTCCAGCCAGCGCAGCACCGGGGTGACCAGCGGCAGATCGGCGGCGTCGGGCACCTGCGCGGCTTGCGGCCTGCGCGCTGCGGTCAGCGGGGTGCGGGGCAGAATCCGGTTGCGGAACAGGATCACATCGGGATCATCCTCACCCCAGCCGGTGGCCAGCCGCCCCTGCACCCGGCAGCAGCGATGACCCTGTGCCACGCATTGGGTTTCCTTGTAGATCACCGGCACGCCAAAGAAAAAGCTGGCGTAGCCAGAGGCATAGCCCAATTGCTGCCAGCACACCGGCCGGTCAGAGCGACGGGGCTGGTCCGGTCCGTCTTCGGCCTCGACCGAGTTGTGCCACAGGAATTCGGCCGAGAACCGGCCGCGGGCGAAATCGAAATCATTGTGCACGGTTTCGACCCGGACGATGCCGCTGAACATGTGCAGCCGGGTGCCAGCGGTAAAGGCATCGCCCCGGTCCAGCGCGGGCCAGGAGCGGGCGACATAGGCGGCATCGTGATGCCCCATCTGGTATCCCCGCCGCAGCAGCAGCACCCGCGCCTCATCCTCGCCCAACAGATGCACCAGTTCGCGCCGCAGGATGCGGTCCGCCTCGGCGAGTTGCAGGGTGACACGCTCACCATTCAGGTGGAGCGCGCCGGTCAGCGCGTCAAACGACAGGCTGCCCAGCAGCTCGCGCACGGTGGGGCGGCCGCCGCGATCCAGCAGACCGGCAGAGTCGATGGTACGGCGCAGGGGCAGCATCGGGGATTTCATCGGCTGATCCTTTGCCGAAGTTATCAAATAATCAATATGATTTACGCATTTGATCATCATAAATCAGGGCGAGACCAGCCCGAGATTGAAAATTTTCAAAATATCGCCTATTTTCAACGATTTATACTTATGTCGAAACGATATATTAAACGCCGTTTTCCGCATTTGACTTGAACCGCTGTTCAGACCCTGATGTGGGCAATCGGTTCGCTCCCTGGGAGGCGGGTGAACCCATTCCGTATCATTCACAGGCTGACCCCGGCGGGACCGGGCTCTGTCTTGCTGCCTGTCAGGGGCGGCAATGGTGTGCGGGCAACTGACCGGGGGAGGACCAGATGGCAGCACTTGAGACGATGTTCGATGTCCGTGGCAAATCGGTGATTGTCACCGGGGGGGCCAGCGGCATTGGCAAAGCCTATGCCGAGATCCTTGCCGAACAGGGCGCAAGGGTTTGCATCTTTGACATTGATCCTGCCGGGCTGAATGAGACCGTGGCGGGCATGGTGGCGCAGGGCTGGGATGTCTGGGGCCAGAGGGTCGATGTCGGCGACCGGCCCGGCATGGCGGCGGCTTTTGATGCAGTCGCGGCGCGGCACGGGCGGATTGACACGGTGTTTGCCAATGCGGGCATTGACCCCGGCCCCGGCTTCAACACCCCGACCGGCGAGCGCAACCCGGATGGGGCGATCGAGAACATTCCCGACGAGCAATGGGATCGCGGGATCGAGATCAACCTGACCTCGGTTTATGTGACGGTCAAGAATGCGGTGCGGCACATGAAACCGGCGGGGGGCGGTGAAATCATCGTCACCTCGTCCATCGCGGCGCTGATCAATGAAAGCATCGTCGGCACCAGCTATATGCCCGCAAAGGCCGCCGTGAATCATTTTGTGCGGCATATGGCGATGGAGCTGGGGGCTTATGGCATCCGCGTCAATGCCATCCTGCCGGGGCCGTTCATCACCAATATCGCGGGCGGCCGCTTGCGCAACAAGGCGGATCGCGCCGCGTTCGAGTCGCAGTCGCTGATCGGGCGGATCGGCGATGTCGAGGACATCAAGGGTCTGGCGCTGCTGCTGGCCTCGCCGGCCGGGGCCTATTTCACCGGGTCGCTGATCGTGATCGACGGCGGGTCGCTGATCCGGATGACGTGACTTTATCGCCCCTTGGTCTGCGAGGAGGAAGCAGGCCGGGGGGTCAACACGAGGGAGGAGACGGGAATGACCTATTACAACAAGCTGGTCAAATCGGGGATCAGCCGCCGGTCCATGCTGCGAGGCATGGGTGCGGGCGTGGCCGCCTCGACACTTGCAATGCCCACCTATCTGCGCGCCCAGACGGCGGGCAAGATCAAGATGGGCTATATCACCCCGGCCACCGGCCCGCTGGGGCTGTTCGGGGAAACCGACGGCTATACGGTGCAGAAAATCCGCGAAGCACTGGGGGGCACCCTTCAGTCGGCGAATGGCAACACCTATGAGCTGGAGATTCTGGAGCGCGACAGCCAGTCGAACCCGAACAAGGCCGCCGAACTGGCGGGCGATCTGATCCTGAACGAAGAGGTGCATCTGGTGGTGCCCGCCTCGACCACCGACACCATTCTTCCGGTGATGGAACAGGCCGAGCTGTATGAAGCGCCCTGCATCTCGTCGGGTGCGCCCTGGCAGGCAGTGATCATGCCGCGCGGCGGCGGCGATTTTAACTGGACCTATCACTTCTTCTGGGGGCTGGACGAGGCGCTGAACACCTTTGTCGGGCTGTGGGACGGGCTGGAGACCGACAAGAAGGTCGGCATGCTGTTCCCGCAGAACATTGATGGCGAGACCTGGGGCAACAACGACTATGGTCTGCCGGTCCCGACCCGGGCTGCGGGCTATGAGGTGACGATCCCCGGCTACTTCCAGCCACGCACCAATGACTTTTCGGCGCAGATCGCGGCGTTCAAAGAGGCGGGCGTCGATATCATCGGCGGCATCACCTACCCGGATGATCTGAAAACCTTTGTCACCCAATGCAACCAGCAGGGCTTCAAGCCGCGTGCGGTGACGGTGGCGGCGGCGCTTCTGTTCCCCGGCGGGGTGGAGGCGATGGGCGCGCTTGGCAATGGCATGTCGTCCGAGGTCTGGTGGACCCCGGCATTCCCGTTCAACTCGACCATCACCGGGCAGGACAGCGCGGCACTGGCGAGCCAGTGGGAGACCGATCAGAAACGGCAATGGACCCAGCCGCTGGGCTATTCGCATGCGCTGCTGGAGGTCGCCATCGACATCCTGAAACGCTCGACCGATCCGCTGGACCGCGAGGCCAACCGCGAGGCGATGGCGGCCACCGATATCACCACGGTCTGCGGCCCGGTGAAATTCGGCGGCACCCCGCACAAGAACATCTGCACCATGCCGATCTTTGGCGGGCAGTGGGTCAAGGGCGAAAGCTGGCCCTATGATCTGAAGATCGTCGACAACTCGGTGAACCAGCTGTTCGAACCCGAGCAGGCCATCGTGCCGATCGTCTGGTAATGATGCAGTCGGAGGGGCGGGAATGAGCCGGGAGATACTTTTGCAAGCGCGGGACGTGTCGAAAAGTTTCGGCGCGGTCCGGGTGCTGCACGAGGTCAGCTTCGATGTGTATCGGGGCGAGGTGCTGGGTATTCTTGGCCCCAACGGCGCGGGCAAGACGACGCTGTTCAACATGATCAGCGGCGATATCAAACCCTCGGGCGGCGACATCCGCCTGGGGGAGATTGCGCTGCGGGGCGAGCCACCGTTCAAGCGCTGCCGGATGGGCATCGGGCGGACCTATCAGATCCCCCGGCCCTATTCGGGGATGACCACCTTTGAAAACCTGCTGGTTGCCGCGGCCTTTGGCGGCGGGCGCAGTGAAAGCGACGCCTATGCGTTTTGCGCGCAGGTGCTGACCGATTGCGAACTGGCGGACAAGGCCAACACTTCTTCGGGCAGCTTGACGCTGCTGGACCGCAAGCGGCTGGAACTGGCGCGCGCGCTGGCCTCGGACCCGAAGCTTTTGTTGCTGGATGAAATCGCGGGCGGGCTGACGGAAGAGGAGTCGCGCTCGCTGGTGGCACTTGTGCGCCGCATCCGCGACCGGGGGGTGACGATTGTGTGGATCGAACATGTGCTGCACGCGCTGATGGCGGTGGCTGACCGGCTGATGGTGCTGAACTTTGGCGAAAAAATCGCCGAGGGACTGCCGCAGGAGGTGATCGCCAACCCCGAGGTCAAGCGGGTCTATATGGGGGTGGAGGCATGACGGTTCTGTCCACCCATGGCCTTGTCGCGCGCTATGGCGACTTTCAGGCGCTGTATGGCGTTGATATTGACGTGGCCGAAGGTGAGGCCGTGGCCCTGATCGGGGCGAACGGCGCCGGGAAATCCACCTTTCTGCGCTCGGTCATGGGGCTGTTGGCGGTCAAGCCCGAGATGGTCCGGCTGGAGGGCCAGCCCATCGGCGGCACGCCGACTGACCGCATGGTGCAAAAGGGTGTGGCGATTGTGCCCGAGGGCCGCCGCCTGTTTACCGGCATGTCGGTCGAGGACAATCTGCGCGTGGCGATAGATCAGGCCGACCGGCTGGGCCGCAAGGGTGGCTGGACGCTGGAGCGGCTGCACCTTTTGTTCCCGATCCTGAAGGAAAAGGCCCGGACCGGGGTGCAGAACCTGTCGGGCGGGCAGCAACAGATGGTGTCGATCGGGCGCGCGCTGCTGAGCCAGCCCCGGGTGCTGTTGTGTGACGAGATCAGTCTGGGGCTGGCACCCAAGGTGATCCGCGAAATCTATGCCGCCCTGCCCGAGATCCGGGCGCAGGGCACCGCCCTCATCCTCGTCGAACAGGATGTCGGCCTCGCGCAATCCGCCACGGACCGGATTTTCTGCATGCTGGAGGGGCGCGTGACCCTGACCGGCGCATCCTCGGTGATCACCCGTGAACAGATCGCCGAAGCCTATTTCGGAGGATCTCATGCAGTGGTTTGACGCCCTGATTCAGGGCATTCTGCTGGGCGGCATGTATGCGCAATATGCGCTTGGCATGGCGCTGATGTTTGGCGTGATGCGGATCGTGAACGTCAGCCATGGCGATCTGGTGATCCTGCTGTCGCTGATCGGCATCTCGCTGGCATCATCCTTTGGCTGGGGGCCGTTTACGGTGATGGTGGCGTTGGTGCCGCTGGCGATTGCGCTGGGGTGGCTGTTGCAAAAGGCGGTGCTGAACAAGGTGGTGGGCGATGATCCGCTGCCGTCGCTGATCGCGACATTTGGCCTGTCGATTGCCTTGCAGAACATGATGTTGCAGATCTGGTCGGCCAACAGCCGGTCCTTGCCCGGAGGCGGCATTGAAAGCCAGTCGATCCAGATCGGTGGCATCTATGTCGGCCTGTTGCCGGTGATGGTGCTGGTGTTTGCCACCGGGCTGACCTGGGGGCTGGACCTGATGCTGAAGCGCACCCGCTTTGGCCGGGCGCTGCGCGCGGCCTCGGCGGATGTCGAAGCCGCGTCGATGACCGGGATCAACGCCCGCGCCGTCTATGCCTCGGCCACTGCCATCGCCGTTGGCATCCTCGGCTTTGCCGCCGTGTTCCAGTCGCTGCGCTCGACCGTGGCCCCGGCCGATGGCGGCGCGCAGCTGATCTATGCGTTCGAGGCGGTGATCATCGGCGGCATGGGGTCTGTCTGGGGCGCGTTTATCGGCTCGATGGTGCTGGGCATCTCTCAGGCCATCGGCTTTCGCATTGATCCGGGCTTTGGCGTGCTGGCCGGTCATCTTGTTTTCCTGCTTGTGCTGGCTGTCCGCCCGCAGGGCCTGTTTGGAAAGGTCTGAGACATGACATCTGTTCCGCTTTCCCCGGTTTCGCACGCCCCTGCCCTGCCACAGGTGATGGTCCGCAGGCAAACCGCCTCTGGCCGCATTGCCATGGTGCTGTTTCTGCTGGCGGTGGTGGCGCTGGCCGCGATGCCGTGGTGGGCCAAAACCGGCACGATCCGCATGGTGCTGGAGCTGTGCTGCTATATCGCTGTGGCGCAGATGTGGAACATGCTGGCAGGCTATGCCGGGCTGGTGTCGGTCGGGCAGCAGGCCTTTATGGGGGCGGCGGGCTATGCGCTGTTCGTGCTGGCGCAAACCTTTGGGGTGAACCCGTTTCTGGCGATATTCATCGCCCTGCTGGTGCCCGCCTTTCTGGCCGTGCCCTGCTACATGCTGCTGCACCGGCTGGACGGGCCGTATTTTGCCATCGGCACCTGGGTCGTGGCCGAGGTGTTCCGGTTGGTGGCGTCCAACATGGGCTTTCTGAACGCGGGCGCAGGCATGTCGCTGAACGTGATGAAGGAGTATTCGCTGCTGGAGCGCAATATTGCGATGTCACTGCTGTGTGCGCTGATGATCCTGCTGACCATCGGCGGCAGCTACTGGTTCTTGCGCTCGCGCTATGGGCTGGCGCTGATCGCGATGCGCGACAATCCGGTGGCGGCGGCCAGTCAGGGCGTGAACGTGCCCCGGCTGCGCTTCATGATCTATATCGCGGCGGCGGTCGGTTGCGGTCTGGCGGGCGCGGTCTATTCGATGGCGCAGCTGCGGATCAACCCGCCCTCGGCCTTTGATCCGATGTGGGCGAATGTGGCGATCTTTATCGTGATGGTCGGCGGCATTGCCTCGATCGAGGGCGTGCTGATCGGCTCGCTGATCTATTTCATCGCCGACCGCTGGTTCGGGCAATATGGCGCGAGCTACTTTGTGGTGCTGGGGGTGATGACGGTGTTTGTCGCCCTGTACGCGCGCGGCGGCATCTGGGGTGCGGTTTCAAAGCGTTGGGATGTGCACTGGTTCCCGATCCGGCGGCACCTGATCTACAAAACGGAGGAGCGGCCATGAAGGCAGCGTTTTTCGACGCGGTATCCAGCCCGCTGCGCATTGGCGAGCAGCCAGAGCCGGTGCCCGGCCCGGATGAGGTGGTGCTGCGGGTGGCGGGCTGCGGGATCTGCGGCAGTGACCTGCACATCACCGAAGACCCGGCCCCGTTCGGCATCGGCGCGGGGTTTGTGCTGGGCCATGAAATCGCGGGCGAGGTTGTGAGCGTGGGGGCGGACGTGCAGGGCTTGCAGGCCGGGGACGGCGTGGCGGTGGTGCCGATGCGCGGCTGTGGCACCTGCGCACGCTGTCTGGCCGGTGATCCGGCGCGCTGCCCGGAGATGGTGCTGATCGGCGGCGGCTATGCAGAGTACGTGACCGTGGCGGCGCGGCAGTGCCACAAGCTGCCTGCGGGGGTGGCGTTGGCCGATGGGGCGCTGGCCGAACCGCTGGCGGTGGCCTTGCATTGCGTCGTGCGCGCCGGGGTGAAGCCGGGGGACCGGGTGGCGATCCTGGGGGCCGGGCCGATTGGCCTGCTGGTGGCGTTCTGGGCGCGTCGGATGGGGGCGTCGCATGTGGTGATGGCCGACATTCACACCCATCAGCGCGAGCGTGCGCTGGCGCTGGGGGCCACCGACTTTGCGCTCTCGGGCGACCGGCTGGCCGAGAATATTGCTGACCTCAGCGGCGGGCCGCCGGACATCGTCTTTGAATGCGTCGGCAAACGCGGGCTGTTGCAGGCGGCTGTTGAGACCGTGCGCTTGCAGGGCAAGGTGATCGGCGTCGGCCTGTGCATCGGGGGCGATGAGTGGGATCCCTTTGTCGCGCTGACCAAGGAAATTGACCTGATCTTTGCGGTGTTTTTCCATCAGGGTCGCGAATTTGGTGCCGCGCTGGACGCACTGGCGGGGGGCATCCCGCAACTGTTGATCACCGAGCGGATCGGTCTGAGCCAGGTGCCGCAGGTGTTTGAAAGCCTGCGCCGCCGCACCACGCAATGCAAAGTGCTGATCCAGCCAGAGCTGTCCTGAGGAGGAGACAAGATGTCCGTGACGTTTGAGACGTTGGAGTATGAGATCGGCGGCGTGAAGACCGTGGTGAAGGCCATCGGTAGCGGCAAGCCCGTGCTGTTCCTGCATGGGGCCGCCACGCTGGAGGGGTTTGATTTTGCCGCCGGACTGGCCGACCGCTTTCGCGTGCTGCTACCCAGCCATCCGGGCATGGGGTTTTCCGGCCCTGCCCCGCATGTGTCTGGCATGGCCGATCTGCTGGTGCATTACCTGAACCTGCTCGACGCGCTGGATTTGCCTGAAAAACCGCATCTGATGGGCTTTTCGATGGGCGGCTGGATGGCGACCGAACTCGCCGCCATCGCGCGCGAGCGGTTTGACCGCGTGGTGCTGGTCGCCCCTGCCGGGCTGAACGATCCGGCGCATCCGGCGACAGCACTGGGCGAGATCGCACCGCAGGATTTCCCCGGCTATCTGGCGCATGATCCGGCGGTCGCCCTGCCCTATTTCCCCGATGGATCGGACCCGGACTTTGCCACAGCCTTTGGCGCCGACCGTGCCCGCGAGGGCGAGGCGGTGGGCAGGCTGTGCGCGCCATTCGGCATGGGGCACCCGAACCTGCGCCGGATGCTGGCGCGGATCAGCAACCCGACACTCGTGGTCTGGGGCGACGAAGACCGCCTGCTGCCCGCCAGTCAGGCCCCGCTGTGGGTGGAGGCGTTGCCATCGGCAACCCTGCTGAGCGTGCCCGGCGCGGGCCATCTGGTGTTGCAGGAAAACCCCGGAACCCTGACCAAAATCGGCGATTTTCTCGCCGCCTGACCCGCACACCGGCGAGGCTCTCGCCGTCTTAACCCATTGTCTGAGGAGGAGACAGTCATGAACAAACCTATGAAGCACAGCTATTGGGGCGCTACCGTCGATTACACCGATGTCATGGCCCGGATCGCCGAAATCGGCCCCACGCTGGAGGCCAATGCCGCCGCCGATGAGGCTGCGGGCGAGCTGACGCCGGAAAGCTTCGCGCTGTTGCGTCCGCTGCGGATGTCGCACCTGATGGCGACCGAAGAGCTGGGCGGCGCGCAGATGCGCCCGACCGAGGTGCTGCAACTGCTGGAGGCGGTCACCTGGTGGTCAGGCTCGGCAGGCTGGGTGTCGATGGTGCATTGCTGCATCGGCGCGATGTCGGCGGCGTTTTTGCCGGACTCGGCGGTGGAGCGGCTGTTTGCACCGGGCACGGAGAACCGGTTCTCGGGTCAGGGTGCGCCGCTGGGGATGTTGAAAAAGGTCGATGGCGGCTACAGCCTGACCGGAAAATGGTCTTATGGCTCGGGCTTTTCGCACGCCACCTGGTCGCATTCGGCCTGTTTCGTCGATGACGGCAGCGGCAAACCGGCCAAGGATGACGCGGGCAATGTCATCATCATGTGCGCCCATGCGCCGATCCCGGAACACAAACAGCTGGGCAACTGGGATGTGCTGGGGCTGAAAGGCACCGGCTCCATCGACTATGCGGCGGACGATGTGTTCATCGCCGAGGATCTGGTGTTCCCGATCCTGACCGCGCCGCCGCAGCGGTTGAAAGAGCTGTTCAGTCTGGGCATCGTCGGGCTGGCGGCCATCGGCCATACCGGCTGGGCCATGGGGGCCGGGCGGCGGATGCTGGACGAGATCGCCGGGTTTGCCCGGTCGAAATCGGGTCGCGCCGGGCTGCTGGGCGAGAGCGAGAAGTTCTGGCATGACTATGGCCGCGCCGAGGCCAGCTATCGCGCCGCCCGCGCCTTTGTGATGGAGGTCTGGGGTGACATTGAGGCCACCGCCGAGGCGGGCCAGCAGATGACCACACGCCAGATCAGCCTGGTCCACCTGGCCAAGGCGCAGATTCACGAGGCCGGAGTCGAGGTGTGCAACTTTGCCTATCGTGCGTCTGGCGGGGCTGGGCTGCGGGCTGGCGTCATTCAGCGGACGTTCCGCGACATGATGGTGGCGGCGAACCACTTCACCATCGCGCCGTCGATTGTCACCTCGGCCGGGCGTGAGCTTGGCGGGCAATGGACTGACCGCAGCTGGCAGTTCTACGATCTGATCGAGAAAAAGTAAGCCAAGGCCCGCTGGCCGGTTGCGGCTGGCCAGCGGGATTACAGGAGTGATGCTGATGACCGCCCCCGCCCTTTCTGATGCCTTTCGTGAGGCGTTTCGTTGCCACCCTGCCGGGGTGGCGGTGATCACCGCTGATCCGGGCGGGACCCCGGTGGCGATGACCGTGTCATCGCTGATCTCGGTCAGTGGCGCGCCGCCCACTGTGGCGTTCTCACTGTCGTCACGGTCGGGATCTACGGCGGCAGTGCTGACGGCGGGGACGGTGGTGATTCACCTGCTGCGCTATGCCGATCTGGAGCTGGCGCTGCTGGGGGCGACGCCCGGCGCGGACCGGTTCGGCGCGGCGGCCCCGTGGGCGCGGCTGGCCAGTGGCGAGCCGCGCTATACGGCGGTGGCGACATGGTTCCGCGCCCGCATCATCGGCACCTTGCCGGTCGAGGGCGCAACGCTTGTGACCGCCGAACTGCTGGAGGGCGATTGCGGCACACCGCCCGGCGCACCGGAGCTGGAATCGCTGATCTATCTGGACCGGCGCTGGCACCGCTTGCGCGAAACCGCAGACGGCTCGGCCAGCCTGACGCTGATGGATGAAGATTACCGCGATGTCTTTCGCTGACCCGCCTGCCGATTTCGGCAGCTATGATGTGGTGATCGTGGGGGCCGGGTCGTCGGGCTGTGTGCTGGCCAACCGGCTGTCTGCCGACCCAACCCGCCGGGTGCTGCTGATCGAGGCCGGGGGCAGCGACAATCACCCTTGGGTGCATATTCCGGTCGGCTATCTGTTTGCCATCGGGAACCCAAGGCTGGACTGGGGCTTTCGCACCGAGCCCGTACCGGGGCTGAACGGGCGCAGCCTGCTCTATCCGCGCGGCAAGGTGCTGGGCGGATGTTCGTCGATCAACGGCATGATCTACATGCGCGGTCAGGCGCAGGATTATGACCTGTGGCGCGATCTGGGCAATCCGGGCTGGGGCTGGGCCGATGTGCTGCCGCTGTTCCGCCGCTCGGAACGGCATTTCGGCGCGGCGGATGACCATCACGCCACCGATGGCGAATTGCGGGTGGAACAGCAGCGGTTGCACTGGCCAATACTGGACGAGGTGGCACAGGCGGCGCAAGCCATGGGCATCCCCGCCAGTGCCGATTTCAACGCCGGTGACAACGAAGGCGTGGGGTATTTCCCGGTCAACCAGCGGCGCGGCCTGCGGTGGAATGCGCGCAAGGCGTTTCTGGACCCGGCCCGGCGGCGGCCCAACCTGCGCATCGTGACCGGCGCGCAGGTGCTGCGTCTGGTGTTGGACGGGCGGCGGGTGACCGGCGCGGTGTTCCGCGACCGCAAGGGCCTGCATCAGGTGCGCGCCGGGCAAGAGGTGGTGCTCTGTGCCGGGGCCATCGGCACGCCGCAGATTCTGGAGCTGTCGGGCATCGGCCGCCCGGATGTGCTGGGCACGATTGGCGTGCCGGTCTGCCATGCCCTGCCCGGCGTGGGGGAAAACCTGCAAGACCATCTGCAGCTGCGCACGGTGTTTGCCATCTCGGGCGCGCGCACGCTCAACGACCGGGCGGGCAGCCTGTGGGGCAAGGCGGGGATCGCGCTGCAATATGCGCTGACGCAATCGGGGCCGATGGCTATGGCGCCGAGCCAGCTGGGGATCTTTACCCGCTCTGGCCCGGACCACGACCGCGCCAATATCGAGTATCATGTGCAGCCGCTGTCGCTCGATGCCTTTGGCCAGCCGCTGCACAAGACGCCCGCGCTGACGGTGTCGGTCTGCAACCTGCGCCCGACCTCGACCGGGTCGAGCCATGCGGTCAGTGCCGACCCTGCTGCGCCACCGGCTATCCAGCCGAACTATCTGGCCACCGAGGCGGATCGCAAGGTGGCCGCCGACAGCATCCGCCATGCCCGCCGGTTGATGGCCACGCCGCATCTGGCGCGCTTTGCCCCGGTGGAGCTGAAGCCCGGTCCGGGGGCGGAGGATGATGCCAATCTGGCGCGGCTGGCGGCGGAGATCGGGACCACGATCTTTCACCCGGTCGGCACGGCACGGATGGGGGATGATCCGCTGGCCGTCACCGATGCGCGCTTGCAGGTGCGGGGGCTGGCCGGGCTGCGGATCGCCGATTGCTCGGTCATGCCGCGCATCGTCAGCGGCAACACCCATGCGCCTGCGGTGATGATCGGGGAAAAGGCGGCAGAGCTAATTATTGCGGGTTAGGCCGCATGTTCATACCGAAACGTGATATTGAGACGCAGCCATCCGATCATCTTCGTCTGGCAGTGCGGCTAACCTGTCCCGAGGGAAACCCCGCCGGACAGCGGGGGGAGTGAGGCAGTATGGCGATCTTGTCCTTGCAGGGCGCGTCCAAGAGCTTTGGCGCGCTGAAGGTGACTGACGATGTCAGTTTCGACCTTGCCCCCGGCGAGGCGCTGGGGATCATCGGGCCGAACGGGGCCGGAAAATCGACGCTGTTCAACCTGATCACCGGCAATCTGCGCCCCGACGCGGGGCGGGTGATGCTGGATGAGCGTGACATCACCGCCGAGACTCCGATGCAGCGCTGTGCCAGTGGCATCGGGCGCTCGTTTCAGATTCCGCAGCCGTTTGATCATCTGACGGTCTATGAAAACCTGCTGGTTGCAGCGCGATTTGGCGGTGGCCTGAGCGGTGCGGCGGCGCCTGCGGTGTGCATGGACATTCTGCAGCGCACTGGCCTGTCGGCGCTGGCCGACCGCAAGGCGGGGGGATTGCCGCTGCTGAACCGCAAACGGCTGGAGCTGGCGCGGGCGCTGGCGACCCGGCCCCGGGTGATCCTGCTCGATGAGATTGCGGGCGGGCTGACAGATGCCGAATGTGTCGATCTGGTCGCCACCATCCGCGCTATCCATGCCGAGGGCACCGCGATCATCTGGATTGAACATGTGCTGCATGCGCTGACATCGGTGGTGACCCGGCTGATCGCGCTGAACTTTGGCCGGGTGCTGATGTCGGGCACGCCGGAGGAGGTGATGGCCTCGCCTCAGGTGCAGGAGATCTATCTGGGGATCGAAGCATGAGCGCGTTTCTGGAGATTGAGGGCCTGACCGCGCATTATGGGGATTTCAAGGCGCTGTTCGGGGTCGATCTGACACTGGATCAGGGCCAGACCCTTGCCATCATCGGAGCGAATGGCGCAGGCAAGACCACGTTGATGCGCGCGATCACCGGCATTGCGCGCGTGACCGGCGGCAGTATCCGGCTGGCGGGGCGCGATATTGCCCGCCTGCCCGCGCCGGATATTCTGACCGCTGGCATCGCCATGGTGCCCGAGGGCCGCCGCCTGTTTCCCAGCCTGACGGTCGAAGAAAACCTGCAGATCGGGGCCCATGCCCGCAAAGGCAGCGGGTTCTGGACGCTGGAGCGGATTTACACGCTGTTTCCCATATTGCGCGAGCGTCGCACGCAGCCCGGCACCGCGCTGTCGGGCGGGCAGCAGCAGATGGTGGCCATCGGGCGGGCGCTGATGTCAAACCCGACGGTGCTGCTCTGTGACGAGCTGAGCCTTGGGCTGGCCCCGGTGGTGATCCGCGAAATCTACGCCGCCTTTCCCACCATCCGGCAAAGCGGCACCGCGATTGTGGTGGTGGAGCAGGATATCGGGCAGGCGCTGAAGGTGGCCGATCATGTGCATTGCATGATGGAGGGGCGGATCACCCTGTCGGGCCGCCCGCAGGATCTGAGCCGCGCGGCGATTCATGACGCATATTTCGGAGTGAACCACGCATGATCTGGCTGGATACGCTGGTACAAGGGGTGATGCTGGGCGGGCTTTACGCGCTGTTTGCGGCGGGGCTGAGTCTGGTGTTCGGGATCATGCGGCTGGTCAATCTGGCGCATGGCGATCTGATCGTGCTGGGGGCCTATCTGATCCTGGGGATCGGCACCGCAACGGGGCTGAACCCGTTTCTGGCGGCGGCGCTCGCTCTGCCGGTGATGTTCGCGTTTGGCTGGCTGTTGCAGACCGCGCTGCTGAACCGGGTGCTGGGCGATGACATACTGCCGCCGCTACTGGTGACCTTTGGCCTGTCGGTGGTGATCCAGAACGTGCTGTTGCAAAGCATGACCGCCGACAGCCGCAAGCTGCCTGTGGGGCCGGTCGAGAGCGCCTCGCTGCCGCTGGGGCCGGTGACGGTGGGGGTGATGCCGCTGCTGACCTTTGGCTCGGCCATTGTGGTCATTCTGGCGCTGAACTGGCTGTTTTATCACACCGCATTGGGCCGGGCGTTTCGCGCCACGTCGGATGATCCGGTCACGGCGCAGCTGATGGGCATCCGCCCGCGCCGGATTTTCGCCATCGCCACCGGCATTGCGCTGGTGGTGGCCACGATTGCCGCCCTGTATCTGGGCGCGCGGGCGAATTTTGACCCGTCGATTGGCCCGGCGCGGCTGCTCTACGCTTTTGAGGCCGTGATCATCGGCGGCTTGGGCAGCCTGTGGGGCACGCTGGCAGGCGGCATGGTGATTGGCGTGGCACAGGCCTTTGGCGCGGCGCTGAACCCGGAATGGCAGATACTGGCCGGACATATCGCCTTTGTGGCGGTGCTGCTGGTACGGCCGCGCGGGTTGTTTCCGCGCGCGAATGACTGAGGGGCAGCGATGAGAACGCTTGTGACACTCGCGATCGGTCTGGTGCTGTTGACGGCGATGGCGCTGGTTCCGGTGCTTGGCCCGCGCATTCTGGTGCAGGATCTGTTCAAGGTGCTGTGCCTGCTGGTGCTGGCGCTGAACTGGAACCTGCTGGCGGGGTTTGCCGGGCTGGTGTCGGTCGGGCAGCAGGCCTTTGTCGGGGTCGGGGCCTATGTGATGTTTGCCACCACCATCCTGTGGGGCATGGACCCGCTGGCGGGGGTGCTGATCGGTGGCGTGGTGGCGATGGCGCTGTCGGTTCCGGTCGCGTTTTTCGCCTTTCGCCTGAACGGCGCGTATTTTGCCATCGGCACCTGGGCGGTGGCCGATATTGCGCGGCTGTCGTTTGGCCAGTGGCGCGCGCTTGGCGGCGGCACCGGCACCGCGTTGCCGCGCGATGCCACGCGCGAGATGCTGGGCGTGGGCGCCGTGCGCGATCTGCTGGGCGTGTCGCCTGCGGCGGCGATTGATGCGGTGACCTATTGGCTGGCGCTGGCATTGGCGGCGGTGATGCTGCTGGCGTGCTGGCTGTTCCTGCGCTCGCGCATGGGGCTGGGCTTGCAGGCGGTGCGCGACAACCCGGTGGCCGCGCAATCGGTGGGCGTAGACCCGACCCGGCTCAAGGCGCTGGTGTTTCTGCTGACGGCCTTTGCCACCGGATTGTGCGGCGCGCTGTTGTTCATCCAGACCGGGCGCATCACCCCGGATGCGGCGTTTTCGGTCATCGACTGGACGGCCTTTGTCATCTTTATCGTCGTGATCGGCGGCATCGGCACCCTGCCCGGCCCGATTGTCGGCGTGCTGGTGTTTTACGCGCTGCAACAACTGCTGGCCGATTACGGCACGGTTTATCTGATTGCACTGGGGCTGATCGGTATCGCGATCATGCTGTTTGCGCGGCGCGGGCTGTGGGGCGGGCTGATCCACCGGATCGGCTACGACCCCCTGCCCTTGGGCCATGCCGCGCCAAGGCCCCCCCACCCTACCCAGGAGGAACGACCATGAGCTATTTTTCCGAAGCCAATTCTGCCGAAACGGTCAACGGCCGCATGGGCGATCAGACTGATCCGCGGTTGGCGACCGTGATGACCAGTCTGGTGCGGCATCTGCATGATTTCATAAAGGATGTCGGCCTGACGCAGGAGGAGTGGGAGTATGGCATCGGCTTTCTGACCCGCACCGGCCAGATCTGTTCCGGCGAGCGGCAGGAATTCATTCTGCTGTCGGACACGCTGGGGGTGTCGATGCTGGTCGATGCGATCAACAACCGCCGCCCGGAACCTGCAACGGAAAACACCGTCTTTGGCCCGTTCCACGTGGCGGATGCGCCGATCCGGGCGATGGGGGAGAACATCAGCCTTGATGGCAAGGGCGAGCCCTGCCTGTTCGAGGGGCGGGTGCTGGATCTGGATGGCAAACCGATCGAGGGCGCGACGGTGGATGTCTGGTCCGACAATGCCGACGGGTTCTATGATGTGCAGCAGCCGGGCATTCAGCCGAAGTGGAACAACCGGGGCCGGTTCATCACCGGGGCCGACGGGGTCTATGCGTTTCGCGGCATCAAGCCGGTCAGCTATCCGATACCCGATGATGGCCCGGTGGGGCAGATGCTGGGCCAACTGGGCCGCCACCCGTACCGGCCCGCGCATATGCATTACCTGATCACCGCCCCCGGTTATCAGAAGCTGGTGACCCACACCTTTGTCGGCGGCGATGACTATCTGACTTCGGATGCGGTGTTCGGGGTCAAGGATACGCTGATCGCCCCCTATGAGCGGGTTGAGGGCGGTGACACGCTCTGGCGGTCACCGTTTGATTTCATTCTGGTCCCGAACTGACCCCGCCATGCCCAATGTAAAGCTTTTTGTGGATGAAACGCAGTATCGGACCGCCGGACCCGGCATTGCCGCCCTGCTGCCGGGCCTGCGCGACATGCTGTGCGAGGCGCTGTCGGTCGGGCATGCCGCCTGTCAGATCGCGGTGATCCCGGTGCTGGGCCTGCCCGACCAGCCGCAGATCAATGCCGAATTGCATGTGCTGCCGCATCGGGAGCGGACACCTGCGCTGCTGCGGCAGATGGCGTATGACTTGCGCGCCCATCTGCACGGCGCGACGGGGCTGACAGTTGCGGTGCGGATCGCGTCACTGGACCCAGAGACCTATATCACGCTGAAGTAAGGGTCAGCCACGCCGCCGGGTGACCTGCTGGTCATGGTCCATCCGGGCTTGCAGCCGCTGACATTCGGCCTGCAGAAAGGTGATGAACTGCGTGACTGCCGGTGGGCCCTGCCGGTCGGTCACGGTCAGCAGGCCAAGCTGGCGGTCGGGGTGGTCGATTTTCAGCGGCAATGCCTCCAGCGGGATGGTGCGGCGCGACATGAAGACGACGGAATACGGCAGCACGGTCAGCGCATCCGACCCGGCCAGAACCGACTGGATCGACGCCAGCATGCCGCCCGAGAAATTCACCCGGAAATCTTCCTGCCCGATGGATTTCAGCGCGCGCAAGAGGTCGCGGTAGAGCGGGCTGTTCTGCGGCGGCGCAATCCAGGCATAGGGCGCGATATCGGCCAGCGTGATCGCCCGCGCCCGGGTCAGCGGATGCCCGGCGCGGCAGGCAATCACGTTATTGCCCGACAAAAGCGGCGTAAACTCCATATCCTGCGGCACCTGACTGGGGTGCAGCGGCAGGATCGCCAGATCCAGCCCGCCATTGCGCAACCCGGTTTCCAGCGTGTCCAGATAGCCATAGCTTTGGTCGATCTGCACATCTGCATGGCGCGACTGAAATTCGGCCACCATGCTGGCCACCACCCCATCCATGAAGATCGGCGAGGCCCCCACCCGCAGCCGCCCCGCCAGCCCCTGCCGGAAGCGGCGCACCAGCAGGCTGGCCTCTTGATTGGCGGCACGGATGCGCGCACCCAGCCGGGCAAGACTGGCCCCCAGCTCGGTCGGGCGCAGCGGGCGGCGACCCGGCTCGAACAGCGGCATGCCGATCCGGTCTTCGAGCAGCGCCATGCTGCGCGACACCGAGGGCTGTGATTTGCCGAGCACCTCTGCACCCTCGGTCAATCCGCCCTTTTCGACGATGGCCGCCAGAATCTCCAGATGTTCGCTGTCTATCTTCATAGCAATAGGCGATATTACATCGACATCATCCGATCAATATTTCTCTGGGGCCGGGCTAGGGTTCTGCCAGACTGACGAAGGGGAGGAATCCGATGTCCTTTTTCCGCGAAGACTTTACCGCGCGAAGTGCGGCGGTGCGTGTGCGCTTTGGCGCGGGCATCCGGTCGGCTGTTGCCGAAGAGATGGAGGCGCTTGGCGTCAGCCGTGCCCTGATCCTCACCACGCCGCAGCAAGCCGATATGGCGGATGAATTTGCCGGATATTGCGGCAGCCGGGCGGTGGGCCGCTTTACCGGGGCCACGATGCACACGCCGGTGGACGTATCGGAACAGGCGACGGAGCTGGCGCGCAAACTGGGTGCGGATGTGGTGATCTCGGTCGGCGGCGGGTCGACCACGGGGTTGGGCAAGGCGATTGCGCTGCGCACCGACCTGCCCCAGATCGTGGTGCCCACGACCTATGCCGGGTCCGAGGCGACGGGAATTCTGGGCCAGACCGAGAATGGCGTGAAAACCACGCTGACCAGCGCGAAAGTGCAGCCCGAGGTCATTCTTTACGATGCCGAACTGGTGACCAGCCTGCCGGTGGCGATGACGGTCGCCTCGGCACTGAATGCCATGGCCCATGCCGCTGAGGGGCTTTATGCCCGCGACCGCTCGCCAATTTCCTCGCTGATGGCGGTCGAGGGGCTGCGGGCGTTCCGCGACGCCTTGCCAAAGGTGATTGCCGCGCCCGGCAATGTGGGCGCACGGGGCGAGACGCTGTACGGGGCCTGGCTGTGCGGCACGGTGCTGGGTCAGGTGGGCATGGCGCTGCATCACAAGCTGTGCCACACCCTTGGCGGCAGCTTTGATCTGCCCCATGCCGAGACCCATGCCATCATCCTGCCGCATGCCATCGCCTTTAACGATCATGCCGTGCCCGATCTTCTGGCCCCGCTGGGTGAGTTGTTCGGGATGGCCCCCGGCCCCGGCCTGTGGCACTTTGCCAAAGCCGCCGGCGCGCCGATGGCGCTGCGTGATCTGGGGCTGGCCGAGGCGGACCTGGACCGCGCCGCAGATCTTGCGACCGCCAATCCCTATTGGAACCCCCGCCCCGTCACCCGTGACGGTGTCCGCCAGCTGTTGCAGGCGGCCTGGGCGGGGGATTGCCCCGACGCCTGACTTGCCACGCGGATCACCGCCGCGCCTTGGCCGAATTTCTGGGAGGACCTTCATGCCTGACATTACCACCGACGTTCTGATCATCGGCACCGGCCCCGCCGGTTCGGCCACAGCCGCGCTGCTGTCGAGCTATGGCATCGCGAACATGGCGATCAACCGCTATCGCTGGCTGGCCAATACCCCGCGCGCGCATATCACCAACCAGCGCGCGATGGAGGTGTTGCGCGATCTGGGCCGCGATGTCGAGGACGAGGCCTATATGTTCGCCACCCATCAGGATCTGATGGGCGAGAACATCTTTTGCGAAAGCCTTGCGGGCGAGGAAATTGGCCGGATGAAGGCCTGGGGCAACCACCCGCTGAGCCGCGCCGAACATCTGATGTCATCGCCGACCAAGATGAACGATCTGCCGCAGACCTTTATGGAGCCGCTGCTGTTCAAGACCGCCTGTCAGCGCGGCACACAGGCGCGGATGTCGACTGAATATCTGCGCCACGCGCAGGATGGCGACGGCGTCACCACCACCTGTCTTGACCGGCTGACCGGCAAGGAACTGACGATCCGCTCGAAATATCTGATCGGGGCGGATGGCGGCAAATCGCTGGTGGCCGAACATGCCGGGCTGCCGTTTGAGGGCAAGATGGCGGTCGGCGGGTCGATGAACATCCTGTTCCGTGCCGACCTGTCCAAATACGTCGCCCACCGGCCCAGCGTGCTGTATTGGGTGATGCAGCCGGGTGCGGATGTTGGCGGCATCGGCATGGGGCTGGTGCGGATGGTGCGGCCGTGGAACGAATGGCTGATCGTCTGGGGCTATGACATCAACGGGCCGGAGCCTGAGGTGACCCCCGAATTTGCCACCGGTGTTGCCCGCCAGCTGATCGGCGACCCGGAGCTGGAGATCGAGCTGTTGTCGGCCAATATCTGGACGGTGAACAACTATTACGCCACCAAGACCTCGAACGGCCGGGTGTTCTGCATGGGCGATGCGATTCACCGGCATCCGCCGTCCAACGGGCTTGGCTCCAACACCTCGATTCAGGATGCGTTCAATCTGGCGTGGAAGCTGGCGATGGTGCTGAAGGGTCAGGCGGGCGCGCAGCTGCTGGACAGCTATGATGCCGAGCGCGCGCCGATTGCCAAACAGATCGTGACCCGCGCCAACCAGTCGATTGGCGAAACCGGCCCGATTTTCAAGGCATTGGGGATGGCCGAAGGCGTGGACCCGGCGCAGATGCAGAAAAACCTGCAAGCCCGGACCGAAGGCACGCCCGAGGCCGAGGCGCAGCGCG
Organism: Pseudotabrizicola alkalilacus; assembly: GCF_003443995.1. Lineage (GTDB taxonomy): Bacteria > Pseudomonadota > Alphaproteobacteria > Rhodobacterales > Rhodobacteraceae > Pseudotabrizicola > Pseudotabrizicola alkalilacus. Next base: position 95,805 of record NZ_QWEY01000005.1, on the reverse strand, counting down.
AGGCGATCCGCAAGGCGATTGCGTTCAAGAAATACGAATTTGACGCCCACGGGATCGAGATGAACCAGCGCTACCGCTCGGGTGCGGTGGTGACGGATGGTCAGATCGAACCGGCGTTTCAGCTGGATGCCGATCTGCATTACCAGCCGACAACATGGCCCGGCGCGCGTGTGCCACATGCCTGGGTCTATAATCATGCCACCGGGGCCGAAGTCTCGACACTTGATCTCTGCGGGCATGGCCGGTTCACCCTGCTGACCGGGCTGGGCGGCGAGCCTTGGACCAAGGCGGCGGCACAGGTCGCGGCGGAGCTGGGAATCGAGCTTGCCATTCAGGTCATCGGCCCGCGTCAGGCCCATGTCGATCACAGCGGCGAATGGGCACGACTTTCGGAAATTCAGGACAGTGGCTGTCTGCTGGTGCGGCCTGACCATCATATCTGCTGGCGGGCAACCGAGCTGAGTGCCAACCCGATGGCCGACCTTGGCCGGGCGCTGCGTGCTGTACTGGCACGCTAAGCGGGCGGCATTGCAACTGCCTGTGGTGATCCGGGCCTGCTAAGTGTCAGCAGGCCCGGAAAATATTCAGCGGACCAGCACCACCGGGACCTTGCAGGTGCGCAGCATTTCGGTGGTGGTCGAGCCGATAACCAGCGAGCGGATGCGCGAATGGCCATACGCGCCCATCACCAGCATGTCGTAGCCTTCAGCCTCGACCAGCTTGCCAAGCGCGGTTTCGGGCTGGCCTTCGACGATTGCCGTCTGGGACGCGATTCCGGCGGCGCGCAGCATGGCGCTGGCGTTTTCCAGCCCCTTTTTCAGCTCTGCCGAAGGGGTGCCAACCGTTGCCACAGTCACCTGCAGCCCCGCAAACAGCGGTGAACGCGCGATGTGATCGACCGCTCTCACCGCTGAGGTGCCGCCGTCATAGGCCACCAGCACCTTTTGAACCGGCCTGAACGCGCGGGAGGCGACGAACACCGGCTTGTGGCTGGCGCGCACGATGCGTTCTAGGTTGGAGCCAAGGTGGCCCTTGGCGAAATCCGCCGCCTCGCCGCGTTTGCCGATCAGGATCAGGCTGGCATCCTTTTCGACTTCACCCACAGTTTCCACAATATCACCATGGCGCAGGCGGGTGGTGATCTCTGTGACCCCGGCACGGGTCAGAATGGCGTGGGCATCCTCCAGAATCGCCCTGCCCCGGTGCGCCACCAATTTGGACCGTTGCGCGTCGAGTTCGGCCAGTTCCTCCATCAGCGCGGTGCGCGCGCCAAGGGCGAGCGCGCCGGACAGGTCGTGTTTCTCGGCTCCTTCGCGGCGGCCCAGAACGTGCAGCAGTTCGACAGCGGACCCGGTGCGCCCGGCGATCCATGCGGCGTGGTCGCAGACCGATGCCGAATAGGTCGAGCCGTCAACCAGTGCGATGATTTTCTGTGTCATATCCGCCCCCCTTAATGTGCCATCAGCTTGTCCATCGCGCCCGGCTTGTCATGGATGGCAAGCTTGTCAACGATGGTTTCGGATGCCTGATTCATGCCGACAATCTCGACCTCGGCCCCGTCACGGCGGAATTTCAGCACCGCCATGTCCAGCGCCTGCACCGATGAGATGTCCCAGATATGGGCGCCCGACACGTCGATGATCACCCGCTCCAGCGCTTCCTTGAAGTCAAAGGCGTTCATGAAATCCTCGACCGAGGCATAGAACATCTGACCCTCGACCTTGTAGGTGCGCACGCGGCCATCCGGCGTGATGCTGGTGGTGATGCGGAACAGCTGCGAGATCTTGCCGGCAAAGAAGATGCCCGACAGCAGCACACCCAAGAGCACACCAATCGCGAGGTTGTGGGTGTAGACCACGGCGATGACCGTGGCGAGCATCACGATGGACGACGATTTCGGATGCGTTTTCAGCGCCTTGACCGACGACCATGAAAAGGTGCCGATGCTGACCATGATCATGATGGCGACCAGCGCGGGCATCGGGATCTGGCTGACCCAATCGCCCAGGCCAACGCAGAAGATCAGCAACAGCACCCCGGCGGCAAAGCAGGACAACCGCCCGCGCCCGCCGGATTTCACGTTGATCATGCTTTGCCCGATCATCGCACAGCCCGCCATGCCGCCGATAAAGCCGGTGGCGGTGTTGGCGATGCCTTGCCCCACGCACTCCTGATTGCGGCTGGATCTGGTGTCGGTCAGATCATCGACCAGACTTTGCGTCATCAGGCTTTCCAGCAGGCCCACGACCGCAACAGCGAGAGCGTAGGGAAAGATGATCTGCAGTGTTTCAAGATTAAGCGGAATGTCGGGGATCAGGAACACCGGCAGCGTATCGGGCAGCGCCCCCATATCGCCCACGGTGCGCACATCCCAGCCAAAGAACAGGGTCAGCGCGGTCAGCACAATAATGGTGACCAAGGGCGACGGAACCGCCTTGGTGATATAGGGAAACAGGTAGATGATCGCCAGACCGGCGGCGACCAGCGCATAGGTCAGCCATGTCACGCGGGAGGGATCAAGTTCGGGCAGTTGCGCCATGAAAATCAGGATCGCCAGCGCGTTGACAAAGCCGGTCATCACCGATTTTGACACGTAGCGCATGACAAAGCCCAGCCGCAGCAGGCCCATGCCGATCTGCAACAGCCCGGCCAGCACGGTGGCGGCCAGCAGGTATTGCAGCCCGTGATCCTTGACCAATGTGACCATCAGCACCGCCGTCGCAGCGGTGGCGGCAGAGATCATGCCGGGCCGTCCGCCGACAAAGGCGATCAGGACAGCGATGGAAAAGCTGGCGTAAAGCCCCACCTTGGGGTCAACGCCGGCGATGATGGAAAAGGCAATCGCCTCGGGGATCAGGGCAAGGGCCACAACAAGGCCCGACAAAAGGTCGGCCCTGACGTTGCCGAACCACTGGTCGCGGTATGCATCGAGAGAAATCATAGGTGTTTTGTTCCGTTCCAGACCGATGCGACCAATCGCGTCGCACCGATGTTCATTCAGGGTCTGTGAGACGTTGTCCGGCGGATCGGCGGCCGGAAGAGCCAGCCGGGGGTCGCACCCGGCTCCATGTTCGCTGCGTTGGCCTTAGCGGCTTTTCACCGCATTGCCAACCCGCCCGCCCGCCTGTGCAGGCCGGGCGTGACGGATCAGGCGTGAGACTGGCACTCAGGACATAGGGTTCCTGAAAGGTCAGGCAAAGGCCGGACGTGCCCCGCAGGCGTCAGCCGTGATCGGGCACCTTGCCCGAGGGGGCGAGATAAGGGCGGGTCACATCGTCCAGCCGCAGGTTCACCGCCTCCACCTCGATCGCAATGGCGCCGTCACCGGCCAGGGTTAGCGTCAGCGTGCCCATGCCATCTGCTCCGGGCGTGAAGTCCAGCGTCAGGATCGACAGCACGGTGTCACGATCCGTCCGGTCGATGCCAGAGCTGCGCAGGCGCAGCACATCGTCAACCACCAACAGGCTGCGCACCCGCTCATACGGGCGCTTTGCCGCTTCTGCGGCGACGCGGTCTTCCCAGCGGAAGCGGTTGACCAAAAGCGCAAAGCGCCGGGCCTTTGGATCAAAGCGCATTTCGGTGATCGGGAACACCGCATCCTGCAGCAGGGCCGCGATGACCGGCAGATCACCCGCCTCCTGCGCAATCAGGCGCAGGGGGGCTTCGTCGCCGTCTTCAAACCGGGCGTCTGTCATGGCCGGTCACTGATCCGTTCAATTTTTGCACCGCAAGCCGAGAGCTTTTCCTCGACCCTCTCATAGCCGCGGTCCAGATGATAGACCCGGCTGACCACGGTTTCACCTTCAGCGGCCAGACCGGCCAGAATCAGGCTGACCGAGGCGCGCAGATCGGTGGCCATCACCGGCGCACCCTTCAGTTTGTCGACCCCGGTGACGGTGGCCGTGCCGCCATGAACGTCGATCTTTGCGCCCATCCGGATCAGTTCCGGCGCGTGCATGAAGCGATTCTCAAAGATCTTTTCTTCCAGAACGCTGGTGCCATCAGCGGTGCACAAGAGCGCCATCATCTGCGCCTGCAGATCGGTGGGGAAGCCGGGGAAAGGTTCGGTGGTGACATTCACCGCCGACACCCGACCATTCTTGCGGCTTACCTTCAGCCCGCGTTCTGTCTCCGTCACCGAAACCCCGGCCTGATCCAGCTTTTCGGCAAAAGCGCCGACAAGTTCCAGCTTGCCACCCAGACATTCCACCTCGCCGCCGCAGATCGCGGGGGCCAGCATATAGGTGCCCAGCTCGATCCGGTCGGTCACAACCGGATGCGTCGCGCCATGCAGGCGGTCAACGCCCTGAATGGTGAGCGTGCTGGTGCCCTCGCCGTCAATCTGCGCGCCCATCTTGCGCAGGCAGCGGGCCAGATCGACAATCTCCGGCTCGCGCGCGGCGTTTTTCAGAACCGTGGTGCCCTTGGCCAGCGTGGCCGCCAGCAGCGCGTTTTCGGTGGCCCCGACCGAGACAAAGGGGAATTCGAACACCGCACCCCGCAGCCGCCCGCCGGTGGCCTTGGCGTGCACATAGCCGTCGCGCAGGTCCAGCTCCGCGCCCATCGCCTCCAGCGCCTTGAGGTGAAGGTCTACGGGACGCGCGCCGATGGCACAGCCGCCGGGCAACGAGACGATGGCATGACCATCGCGCGCCAGCATCGGGCCCAGCACCAGAATCGAGGCGCGCATCTTGCGCACGATGTCATAATCGGCGGTGTGGTTGTCGATCCGGTGGCTCGACATCGCCAGCACGAGGCCATCCTGCAGGCTGGCCACCTCGGCCCCCAGCGATTCCAGCAGCTGGGTCATGGTGCGGATGTCAGACAGACGCGGCGCATTGGTCAGCGTCAGCGGCTCTTCGGACAGCAGCGTGGCCGGCATCAGCGTGAGGCACGCGTTCTTGGCCCCCGCAATCGGGATCACCCCGTTCAGCGCGCCATTGCCCTTGACCAGAATCGAATCCATGCCCTGCCCTACTCTCTCTCTGTGCCAGGGCTTGCGCCCGGCTGTTCTTGTGCGCCGGAGCTTGCGTCCGGCTGTATATCGGTGCCGGACTTCACATCCGGCTGTGGTTCGGTGCCGGAGTTCACATCCGGCAGGGTACAGGATTGCAGATCCGCAACATTTTTTTCAGCGCCACGCTGCTTTGCCTGTGCCTTGCGCCGGGCCATATTGGCCTTTAACGCCGCCTTGAGCCGCGCCTCGCGCAGCTCTGCAGCACGCGAGGGCGCCTTGTTACCTTGGGATTTCGCGATTTTGTCCGTCATCGCAGCCGCTATAGCGCAGCCCGCAGAATTGGTCCAGAGACGGCCAGAAAAGGGGCTTGCACCCCGTGACGTTTGCGTCTAATCACCCGCCACGCACTGACCGAACCGGTCGGAACGCGCAGATGCTGTGGTAGCTCAGTGGTAGAGCACTCCCTTGGTAAGGGGCGGCTCTACCGGGCGACGGCGCTGAAACTAAAGGGCTTTTCCAGAGCCCGCTTGACCCGGGGTAACGCCCGGGGTAGCTATCTGGAAGGACATAGGCTGTGGTAGCTCAGTGGTAGAGCACTCCCTTGGTAAGGGAGAGGTCGAGAGTTCAATCCTCTCTCACAGCACCATCAAAACCCCAGCAAAATCAAGACCTTGCGGCGAAACGCACAAAACCAACCATCCGTTTAGGGAGTAGGTCGTGCGTTCATTTGAACGCATGTTGCTTTTCGTGGGGCCGCCGATACAACTTCCGAAATGAGAGTTCTGAGCAAAAGCACAGCGCGCCAGGTCGCAGAATACCTCCTCGCGGTGTTTCCGGGATCGGGCCCTCAGCGTTTTCATTCCCACACGAGCGCCTGACAAATGGCAGCCGAGGCGCTCGACGCCCTGGGCTATGCCGATGAGACAGACTGGGGTCTCGTCATGCATGAGAGTCCAGTCGAGCCGGAGCTGCTGCCTCGCCTCGATGACGTCTGCGTCGTCGTTATTCTCGCGGCAGAGCAATCCGGCTGGATCCGGCTCCCGATGTTCATCGCAGTCAGGGTGAAAGGAGCTGCGCCTGAATGGCGAGCGGGAGTCGTCGCGCAGCCTGAAAGACCTGCTTGGCGATATCTGACCCTGCTCCTGAGCACAGGCGGCGTCGCGGTTCATGATCTGGATCATGGTGCCAGCCGGGGTCTGCTTCAGAATGCTGAAAACAGGGGGGTCACCGTGGACATCAGCATTCTTCTTGACCGCATGGATGAGCCAACACTGGCGGTGTTGCTGGGGCTGGCGGTCGGGACAATTTTCGGCGTCGCGGCGCAGCGGTCCTCGTTCTGTCTGCGGGCTGCGACGGTCGAATTTGCCCGTGGGCAGGTGGGACCGAAAGTGGCGGTCTGGCTGCTGGCGTTTTCGACTGCGCTGATCTGGGTACAGACGGCGCAGGCGCTTGGGCTGTTCCGGGCGAGTGATGCGCGGATGATGGCGGTGGCGGGGTCGTGGTCTGGCGCGGCAATCGGCGGTCTGATGTTCGGCGCGGGCATGGTTCTGGCGCGCGGCTGTTCCGGGCGTCTTCTGGTGCTGGCAGCAACGGGCAATCTGAGGTCGGTCATATCGGGGCTGATTTTTGCCGTGGTGGCGCAGATGGCGCTGCATGGCTGGCTGGCCCCGCTGCGGCAGGCGCTGGCGGCGCTGTGGGTGACACCGGGGGGCCGCAATGTCGATCTGCTGGCCACGCTGTCGCTGCCGCCATGGGCGGGTCTGGGGATCGGGATTGCGGCGACGGGTGTGGCGCTGGGGATTGCCTGGCGCAACCGGATCGACGCGCGGGTGCTGGTCTTTGCCTCGGGCGTGGGGTTTGCGGTGGCGTTGGGCTGGGTGCTGACCTTTTCGCTGTCGCAGGTGGCGTTCGAGCCGGTGGCGGTCACCTCGGCCACCTTCTCGGGGCCGTCGGCGGCGACGCTGATGTTTTTCCTGACCCCCAACCCGGAGCTGAGCTTTGATATCGGGCTGGTGCCGGGGGTGTTTCTGGGGGCCTTTCTCGCGGCGGCCTGGGCGGGCGAGCTGAAGCTGCAAGGCTTCGAGGGAGAGGGCCAGATGCGGCGGTCGATGGCGGGGGCGGCACTGATGGGGTTCGGGGCGATGCTGGCCGGGGGCTGCGCCATCGGGGCCGGGGTCACGGGCGGGTCGATCTTTGTGGCGACGGCCTGGGCGGCGCTGCTGTCGATGTGGGTGGGCGCGGTGCTGACGGATTTTCTGGTGGATCAGGTCGGGGCAAAGGTGCGGCAATAGGATTGCCCCCTGTGTTACAAGAGGACATTCCCTTTTCTATCAATGACTTGACCTTGGCATTTTAACTGATTTTTAACGTTTGCCCCCGCAGGCCCTATTCGAATTCCATCTCGGCATAGACGACGCCCGCATTTTTGGTGGCCAGTTCTTCGAACGTGTCGAGATGCCGCCATTGCGACTGATCGACATAATAGGCCTCGGCCAGATCTCCGCCGTTTTCCAGATGGGTCGCGATCTTGCTGCGCAGGTCCAGCAGGTAGTCGCGGGTATAGCGGGTGACTTGTGCAAGGTTGGTCGGATGGCCATGGCCGGGGATCACATAGGTCGGGTTCAGCGGCATCAGCGCTGTATCCCATGTTTCAATCCAGCAGGCGGTGCAAGTGCCCTCAAAAATCGGGGGCATGCGTTCATGGAACGCGATGTCGCCCGCAATCATGATACCCCATTGCGCGATCCATACCTGCGTATCGCCGGGGGAATGGGCCGGGCCAAGGTGCAGCACATCAAGCGTGACATCGCCCATGGTGATGGTCTTTGTGTCGGTGAAGGTTTCGGTTGGCAGGGCGATCACCGTGCCTTCGGCATTTTCGCGCGCGTAACGGTGCAGGCTGGCCAGATCCTGCGCGCTGCCATCCTCAAACTCCGCCGCCGCTTCGGCATGGGCGAGGATCGGCACCCCCTGCCCGGCCCAATAGCCGTTGCCAAGCATGGCATGACCCTGACCGTTTTCATTGATCACCAGTTTCACCGGCTGATCGGTGATCGCCTTGATTTCATCATGCAGCGCCTGCGCCAGTCTGGAACTGGCCCCCGCGTTGACCACGATCACACCGTCGCCGGTGATGATGAAGGATAGGTTGTTGTTGTGGCCCGCGTTTTCATAGGTCGGCGGGGCGGTGGCCCCGATGGCCGAAAACACATGCGGGATCACCTCGACCGGTTTGGAATACAGCACGGATTGCGGATACTGGTCGGGAATATCCTCTGACGCAACGGCCGGGGTGGCGAGCAGCAGGGCGAGAATGGCGGCGCGGGTCATTCTGCGATGAACCTGTAGCCGTCGCCCGATTTTTCGGCGTGGCCAATGCCGCCACCGGGCAGGTGAAAGCCGATCAGCCGCATCCGGGCAGTGCTGATCTGGTCAAGCAGCGCCAGCCGGGTTGTGGCAGCGAGGTCTTTGTCCTGATCCGAGCCGGAGGCCCAGTCGGGCCGTTCAAAGGCGACGTGGTGATTCCCAAGCGCATCGCCCACCACCATCGCCGAGTCTGCCCCGGCGCGCAGTTCATAAGACATGTGGCCCGGCGTGTGGCCGGGGGTAGCCCGTGCGGCGATGCCGGGCAGGATTTCTTCGCCATCCGCGACAAAACGCAAGGTGTCGGCAATGGCCGTCAGGCGGCGTGCGGCACCGATGGCAAACGTGGTGCGCGCCTCGCCGATGGTAGAGACGGTGTTCGGGTCGGTCCAGTAGTCGAATTCCGCCTGACCGATCAGGTATTCGGCATTGGCAAATACCAGTTCGTCAAAGTCATCCAGCAGACCCCAAAGATGATCGGGGTGGGCATGGGTAAAGACGACATGGGTGATGTCATCGGCGGTCAGTCCTGCGGCATCCAGCGCCTCGGCCAGTTTGCCCGCCGATGGCTGAAAGTCGGGACCGGCACCGACATCGAACAACACGGTGTTGGTGCCGTCGCGCATCAGGGTGACATTGCAGGGCGGCGTCAGCTGATCGGTCGGCAGGCCATAGGCGGCCACGATCTGCGCCATTTCCTGTTGCGGCATGCCGCCCAGAATGAAGTCGCCCGGCAGCACCAGATTGCCGTCAGACAGGGTGTCGATCTGCATCGACCCCAGCGTGAGGCTGGACGACGCCCAGAGCCGACGGGGTGCAAACGGCAGCCCCAGAGCGGCGGCGGCCGAGGCAAGGATATGGCGACGGGTGAGCATGGCGGACCTTTCAAAGAATGACAGGCGGGCACCACAGGTGCCCGCCAGCAGGCGCAGGGCCATGTCAGCCGAACATGTCGGCGGTGATGCCGGAGTACCAGCCGAGGCTTTCCTCATAGGTCACCTTGCGCAGGGCGGCATCTTCGCCGGTGGCGCTGATGAAGCTTTCGACCGAAGCGATCTTTTCCGGCGTGGGCTCGTAGGATGCCCCGACCTTTACCCCGTCTTCCGGCGCGATCAGGGACCAGCAGGTGTTGGAGTATTTCGCCGGAAACACCTTGGACCCAAGCAGCTCGCCCCGGATTGACATGGCGGCCACTTTGGCCTGCGAATTGGCAGAATAGCCGGATTTCGGCATATCGCCCTGCGCACTGGAATCGCCCAGCACATAGACGTTTTCATCGGTCCGGGATTTCATGCTGTCGGGGTGAACCGGAGCCCAGCCCGAGTCGTCCGTGACCCCGGCGATGGCAGCGATCTTGCCCGCAATCTGGCCCGGAATGACATTGCAGACATCAACCTTTTGCACCTCACCCTCAACCAGGATTTCCATCGTGTCGGGGCGAACCTCGACCGCGCCGCCGCCAAACTCGGGGCCGACCCAGTCGATCATCCCGTCATAATGTCTACCCCAGCCTTCCTCGAACAACGCCCGTTTCGAGAAGTTGTCCTTTGGATCAAGCACAAGGATCTTGGCGGTGGGGTTGGTCTGTTTCAGCAGATGCGCGACCATGCTGACCCGCTCATAGGGGCCGGGGGGGCAGCGGTAAGGGTTGGGCGGGGCGATCATGGCAAAGGTGCCGCCCTGTGGCATGGACTCGACCATGGATTTCAGAAGCTGGGTCTGCGGCCCGGCCTTGTAGGCGTGCGGCATGATGTCGGCGTGTTCATCGGCGGACCAGCCGGGCACGGCCCCATCGCGGAAGTCGATACCGGGCGACAAGATCAGCCGGTCGTAGGGCACGGTCTGCCCACCCGCCAGCGTGACGGTTTTCGCGGCGCGGTCCACGCCAGTGGCCATGTCGTTGATGACCGTGACGCCGCCAGCGGCAATGCCGTCGTAGCTGTGTTGCAGCGATTCAAACTCGCGGAAGCCGCCGAGGTAGAGGTTCGAGAAAAAGCAGGTGGTGTAGATCGGGTTGGCCTCGATCAGGGTGACGTCAAGCCCGCCCGCGCTGTCCTTGGCCAGATAGCGCGCGGCGGTGGCCCCGCCTGCGCCGCCGCCGATGACCACAACGCGCGGTTTGGCTTGTCCCCAGACCATCGGGGCCGACAAAAGTGCGGCAGTGGCAAAGCCGGTGCCGATGACGTGACGTCTGTTCAGGATCATTGTGGGTTCCTCCCTAGGACTATGAACGGGGGCGGTTCGGCCGCTCCTCGGGTTATTCAAGCGTGGCGAAATAGGCCGCGAGCGCGGCGATTTCATCGTTCGACAGGCGGCTGGCCATCATCTGCATGACAGGATGCGGGCGCAGCTTGGCTTTGTAGGCGTGCATGGCGACCACGAAATCCTCAGGTGGCCATTGGGTGATGGACGGAATGCCGTCATCGGTGCCGTCGCGGCGGTGGCAGGTGGAGCATTCCGAAGAAAGATACGCGCCGTATTCCGGGTCGCCCTCGATCGCCAGAATGGCGGGGTCGAGCGCGGGCGCGGTCTTGCGCGCAGTGGGTTCGGATTCGGGGATGTTTTGCGGCTGGTCGGAATAGTCGCGCAGAAAGGCGATCAGATCGGCACGGGCGGTCGCGTCGGCCATGCCGCGGTAGTTCATGCGGGTGCCGGAGACCAGCGCTTTTGGGTTTTCGATATAGGCGTCAAGCGTTTGCAAGGTCCAGATCAGGCCGTCCGCACCCATGCGGGTCAGGGGTTTGGAGTATTTGAAGTCGGGCACGGCTCCGGCCTTGCGCCCGAAAAGGTTGCTGAGAACGGGGCCGACACGGTTGGTCGCCCCTGCGCCGATCTGGTGGCACGCCTTGCATTGGCGGTCAAAGAGCGTGGCACCGCGCGTCGGGTCACCGATACTCTCTGCGGCGAGCGGTGCGGCATGGACCGCACAGAACACCAAAGCAAGGAGCTGTCGCCGCGCCATTCCCGGTCAACCTCCGAGGCTGGCCAGATAGGCGATCACCGCGCTGCGCTCGTCTTCGGATTTCAGGCCGGCAAAGGCCATTCTGGTGCCCTTCATGAAGCTGCGCGGGTTTTCCAGGAAAGCGTTGAGATTTGCTTCGTCCCAGACCAGACCGGCCTCGGCCATGGCCAAAAGCGGGTTGGAGTACTTGAAGCCCTCGACGGTGCCCGCGTCGTGGCCAACGATGCCGTTCAGGGTGGGGCCAACCGCATTTTTCGCGCCCTCGCCAACCTTGTGGCAGGAAGAGCATTTCTTGAACACTGTGGCGCCTGCGGCAATCAGGGCCGGGTCAGCGGCTGCAGTTTCCACCGGAGCAGATTCTGCCGGGGCTTCAGCCACTGGCGCAGCTTCGGCGACCGGCTCTGGCACGGCGGGCGCTTCGTCGGCTGCGACCTGCACTACGGCCGGGATCGCAGGGGCATCCGACAGGACCGGCAGGGTTCCGGCGGGTTTGCCGTCTGCATCGGTCGGCGTCACCTTGAGGTCAATGGCGCGTTTGGTGACCTGCGGTGTGCCGGGCAGGCAGTTTTCCATGCAGGGCTCGCCCGTGAAGAGCGGGTATTCGGTCTGCGCCCGGTCATCGGGATAGAAACCGTCGGCGTTGGGCATCACGATGGAGGTGAAGTTTTCGTTGGTCAGAACAAAGTCATCCTCGACGATGCCGTTCGAATACAACAGAAACGCCGTGATCGCGTAGGTATCGTCGGGTGTCAGGGTCTGCGCGCTGCCAAAGGGCATCGAGCGGTGGACGTAATCGAACACGGTGGAGAGATAGGGCCAGTAGCTGCCCACGGTCTTGACCGGACGCGGGTCGGTGAGGGAGTTGTCGCCCCCCGCCAGCACGGGCCAGCTGTCGAGACCTTCGGCAAAGTCGCCGTGGCACGAGGCGCAATTGGCGGCAAACACTTCGTCGCCGGTTTCGACATCGCCGGAGCCTACAGGCAGCCCGGTGCCATCGGGCAGCACCGCCACATCCCAGGCGTCGATTTCTTCGGAAAGGGCTGCGCGGCCAAGGCCCAGCGGGTTTGCGGGCATGGACGGATGCTCTGCTGCGGCGGGGGCAATCGACCCGGTCGCTGTCGGTTCGGGGGCTGCTTGTGCAAGGATGATTTCAGCAGCCGGGGCGGTCGTGGGGGCCTCGGCTGTTGCGGCCGGGGCCGGAACGACCTCGGCCTCTGCGACCGTGTCTGTTACCGGGGATGCTTCGGCACTGGCGGACCCCATGGGAACGCCCACAGCCTCGCCCGGGGCGTGCCCGGTGTTGGCCATGACAAAGGCAGCGACAGTAGCGGCGGTGGCCCAGCCGGTGACTGCAAGGATCGTCGGGAACTCAGGCGATTTCGACATTCTCGACCTCTCCGTCAGCGCGCACCCACCAGACCTGGATGGCGTTGTTGTGGTAAACGTTGTTGGTGCCGCGGATGTCGCGCAGCGCCTGTTTGGTGGGCTGGACATAGCCGGTTTCATCGACCGCACGCGACAGGATGAACATCTCGGACCCGTCCCAGTTCATGTCATGGTGGAACCGGGTCAGCGCCTTTGATTTCGCATCGCCCGAAATGCGGGCGGGGGCCCATGTGTTGCCACCATCGGTGGACACATCAACGCGGGTGACGCGGCCATTGCCGCTCCACGCCAGCCCGGTGATCACCAGAGGGCCTGCGCCATGGCGGATCGGAGCCTGTGGGCTGGGCGAGGTGATGACGGATTTGGCGTCCATCACCCATGTCCATTTGCGCGCGCGTCCGTCCGGCATCAGGTCGGTGTATTTCGAGGTTTCCTCGCGCCCTTCGACGGCCTGATCATAGACGGCAATGCGGCGGATCCATTTGACCCACATGTTGCCTTCCCATCCCGGCACGACCAGCCGGACCGGGTAGCCGTGTTCCTTGCGCAGCGCCTCGCCATTGGCAAAAAAGGCGACCATCACATCATCCAGCGCCTTTTCCAGCGGGATCGAGCGGCCGTTGGAGGATGCGTCGTGGCCTTCGACATAGACCCATTTTCCTGCCGTCTGCACGCCCGCCTCGGCCAGCAGGTCACGCAGCATGACGCCGGTGTATTCCATGTTGTGGATCATGCCTTGGGTGAACTGGCAGCCTTCGAGCTGAGCGCCGCCCCATTCCATGCCGCCATTGGCCGCGCATTCGCAAAACGCGGTGGTGATGTGGCGGGGAAAGCGCATCAGGTCTTCGAAGGTGAAGACCAGCGGACGGTCGACCAGCCCGTTGATCATCAGGCGGTAGTCTTGTTTGGTCATGTCGATCGCGCCCGAATGGTGGCGTTCAAACGCACAGCCCTGCGGGGTGATCGTGCCTTCGAGCGCGTGGATCGGGGTGAAGTTGATGGAACTGACCGGGCTTTCGGTCAGCCATTCGACATTGCGGCGCACGACATGCGCCTCGTGGCTGATCGGGGTGCCGTAGGGCGCTGCATCGACCGGATCGCCAAAGCCTGATGCGTAATCCTGCACTTCGGTGATCAGCGGATCGGCGGTCTGGGCATGGGCGGCGGTGGCCATCAGCCCCGCACCGGCGGCGGCGCTGCCACGCAGGAAGGTGCGGCGAGAGGGGTTGATATTGGGTTCGTCGGTCATGTGGCGAACGCTCCTGTTGTTTCTAAAGGCCGGTCACGGAGACCGAGGTGTTGGGGTCCAGCCTGACGCTGCCGAGCTTGCGGATATGGGCTTCGACCACATCCCAGATTTGCGGGCCGGTCGTGCCTTCGTTCACCGATGCCCAGCCGGCAACGGTGTAGGATTTTGCGGCATCAATCGCCTCGCCCGTATCGGTCAGGGCAAGGTTGGAGATGCGGCTGCCGATCGGTTTGGAGACATCAATGGTAAAGCCCATGCCGCCGATGCGGACCATGTCGCCGCCCTGCTGATAGTATGGGTCGGTGTTGAACAGGTTGTCGGCGACGTCTTCCAGCACAGTGTGCAACGTCTCGCCGGTCATTTCGGTGCGGTAGACCTGGCCATAGGTCATCGAGGTGACATTGTGGATGTCTTCGCGGGTGATGTCATCGCCGGGCAACAGCGACGGCCCCCAGCGCACGCCGGGGGACAGGGCGATTTGCGCATCGCGCTCGGAGCGCACCGCGTCGCAGATCAGGTCATCCCAGGTGCCCTGGAAATTGCCCCGGCGGTAGAGCAGGGATTCGGTGGTGCCGATCTTTTCCTCAAGCTGGTCCTTGAACGGTGCGCGTTCGGCGTCGATCAGCGCGGCCATGTCGGGATCGGGGGTGATCACGTCCGAGAAGATCGGGATCAGCTTGTGGCGGAAGCCCATCATCTTGCCATCACGCACATCCAGATCAACGCGGGAGACGAATTTGCCGTTGGAGCCCGAGGCGATCAGGATGGTCTGGCCGACCAGAACCGGTTCGGGAATGGCGTCATGAGTGTGGCCGGTCAGGATCACGTCGATCCCCTGCACGCGGGAGGCCATTTTCTGATCGACGTCAAAGCCGTTGTGCGACAGGCAGACCACCAGATCGACCCCGGCGGCACGGACCTCGTTCACCACCTCTTGCATCCGCTCTTCGCGGATGCCGAACGAATATTCGGGGAAAATCCAGCGCGGATTGGCGATGGGCATGTAGGGGAAGGCCTGACCGATCACGGCGATGCGGGTGCCTGCACGCTCAAAGATCTTGTAGGGCTCGAAAGCGGGTTCATCCCATTCCGCGTCAAAGATATTGGCACCAAGAAAGGCAAAGGGCAGATTTTCGACGATTTCCTGCACGCGTTGGGTGCCAAAGGTCCATTCCCAATGGCTGGTCATGGCATCGGGGGTCAGCGCGTTCATCACGTTGACCATATCCTGCCCCTTGGTCAGAAGACTGGTCATCGAGCCGTGCCATGTGTCGCCGCCATCAAGCAACAGCGCGTCCGGGCGGGCGGCGCGGATGGATTTGACCACTGTGGCCACGCGGTCCATGCCGCCCATCTTGCCATAGGTCTTGCCCAGTGCCACGAAATCCTCATGCGTCAGCGCATAGGCCTCAGGCGTGCCGGGGGTGATGTTGAACATGTCCAGAAACGCGCTGCCCACCACATGCGGCGGTTTGCCCGTGGCCTCGCCCACCCCGATGTTCCGTTCCGGTTCGCGGAACCAGATCGGCTTGAGCTGGGCGTGAATATCGGTGATGTGGATCAGCGTCACGTTGCCGAAATCGTCAAACTGCAACAACTGACCTTCGGTCAGCGCCTGTTGTGCGGCGAGGCGGGACCAGTTGCCAAAGCCCGAGGCACCGACGATGGCCGTGGCGGCGAGGCTGGCTTGCAAAAATTCGCGGCGGCTGATCATCGGCGTGTCCTTGTCTGGAGGCATGGCAACAACGCGCGCGAACGGGCGCGGTCAACTTTGCCGGTCGTTTTTGGTTGGGTGATGTCCCCCGCCACTGGCCGGGGGTCAGTGTTCAGTGGCGGACCGAGACGCCTTCGACCGCCAGACCGTTGCCACGCGAGGCGACATAAAGCTCCAGCGCCTTGAACTCTGCCGAGTCCGGCTTGAAGGTTTCTGCCCGCGTGTCACGCACACAGCCGACAAAGCGCTGCTGGGCCGACAGAATGCCCGCATCCTTGAGCCGGTAGACCGGAAAGCCGTTGACCTGGCCCTGGCTCAGGTGGTCGGCGCGGATGTAACGGCCCTGATTGTCCTCGTGGCAGTTGGCGCAGGACATTTCCAGCTGACCAAAGCGGGTGTAGTAGATTTCCTTGCCCTGCTCCCAGAACGGCGCGGCAGCACCGTCGATGGCCACATTCACCGGCTCTCCGCGCGACTGCATCGAGATCAGCGCCAGCATGTCCTTCATCTTGTCGCCGGTCATGCCCCAGGGTTCCAGCCCCATCCGGTCGGTGACGCATTCGTTGACGTAGTTTTCAACCGTCATCAATGCGCCGGAGTCGGGATCGACACGCGGGGTCACGGCGCGCAGGCCCTTCATGCTTTCGGGGCCTTCGTGGCATCCGGCACAGCTTTCGCCCTTGGCCCCTTGCGCCTTGTTCCAGCTGTCAAGCGCGCGGTCGACATAGACCATGCCCGGATTGTCGAAATCATCGCGTTGCAGGTCGCGGGTTTCGGTCTCGCGGAAGTGCCAGCCGGAATAGATCGTGTCCATGGTGTCGGACAGATGTGGCGGCGCAGCGGTGGTTGTCACGATGTCGAGCGTGCCGTCATCGGTGTCGATGCTCAGGCTGTCCTCGACCGGATCGGCAAAGGCCGGGCCCGCGAGGGCAAGGCCGAGGGCCAGGGTCGTGGCCAGTCGCCAGGTTCCGCGGTGCATGATGTCTCCTCCCTTGAACATCTGCGGCGATCAGGCGAGTTCGATGGTTTTGACGTCTTCGTAGACAGAGCCGTCATCGTCATACCAGGTGAACTTGATCTCGCCCGAGTCGGCCATCAGGGCGTCGAACTCGAAATAGGGGTTGGTGGACACGGCCGGATCAATCGCCACGTCGATCACGTTGACGCCGCCCAGATCGCAGGTAAAGCGATTGATGATCGAGCGTGGGATCAGCTTGCCTTCGGCATCCTTGCGCTGGCCGGATTCCATCTTGTGGCTGATCAGGGCCTTGATGTTCACCACCTCGCCGGCCTTGGCCGACTTGGGGACTTTGACACGGGGTTTTGCGTCTGTTGCCATGATATTTCTCCTGTTCCTGAGCTCAGCCGCCGCAGCCGCCGATGGTGACTTTGACCGTGGTGGCCGCCTGGACGATGCTGCCATCGGCCATCTTGGCGACCGCGATCACGTCTTGCGTGGTGGCAAGCCGGATGCGGGTGGCGGCGGTCTGGCTGCCGGCCGCGGGGCCAAAGGTAAAGGTGGCCACAGCCGGGGTCGGGTTGCCTGCCGCGAGCAGCATGATTGCAACAGCACCGGGCGCGCTGACGGATACCGGAACGGTGTTGCCGTTTTCGGCGATTTCCGGGGCGGTGATGGTGATGCCCCCCGTCCCCGCAGCCACGCCGCCGGTGAAGGTGGAGGTCAGTTCTTCAACCGTGGCGGCGAATACGGGGTTCGCAAGCGTCGCAGCCGCGATACCGCCAAGGCCAGCCCACAGGGCATCTCTTCTGGAAAGGTTCATTTTGTCATCTCCTCTGGTCGCGTGGCGTGATCACTCTGTCATCGTCATCAGATAGGCCACGACATCTTCGACTTGCTGGGCGGTCAGGATCGGAGGCAGAGCCTCGGTCGGGGCTTTGCCGCTATAGGCGGCACCCGGACGGATGAAGCCTTCGGTCTTGTAGAATGCTGGCATGAAGCTGCCCTCGAACGTCATCTTTGCGTTGGCCACAAGGCCACGCAGCTCGGCTTCGGTGTACCGCCCGGCCACACCGTCGAGCGGCGGGGCGATATCGCCCTGAAAATCCGCCTCGGGAATGGTGCCGATCTGGTGGCAGGCGACGCAGTTGCCCAGCGACGCGGTGGTCATGACTGTCTTGCCCGCTGCCGCATCACCGGGGCCACCAGTCAGCGAGGTTTCGATTGCACCATCGGTATAGGCAACGGCTGTCGGGGTTGTTTCACCGAGAACGGGTGTTGTCAGGCACAGTGCTGCCACTGCGGCCATCCAGAATTGGCGTGTCATTGCGATCCTCCCAGATCTCTCTCGGACTGATGATAGCCCCGGCATACCATGGTGCGCAATATAAATATATGTATCTATGAATATTCATATGTGCGCTTTTAAATCAGAGCCTTAGCCACCATCCTGAGCATTGACGCGGTTGGCGAGGTATTTCTGGAAGTGTTCACCGGAGTCGTATCCGTGATCGCGCACCCAGGTCAGAAGCGCTTTGGTAGTGCCGATGCCAAACGCACCGGGCATCATCGCAACCGCCGATTCTGCTGCGGTTGCATCCGCCGGCACCTCTTCGGGCAGAAAGATCATGGTGGGGGTGAACAAGACGCCCCAACGCACCGCCATATCCTTTTCGGACAGGGTCGTGCCGTCGAAGTCGGTGACCTCGACATCACCGAACAGGTTGATCTGGACGACGAAGTAATGATCCCGGATCAAGGTGTCGATGGCGGGGTCCGGGTAGACCTCGGCATGCATCTGCGTGCAGTAGATGCAGCCGCGCTGTTCGACCATCAGCAGCAGGCGCTTGCCGGTCGCATTGGCCTCGGCCAGATCGTCGCGCAGATCCTTGAAGGTATCGCGCATCCAGTCAGGCTTGTGCAAACCGTCGTCCCCCAGTTCGGCAGCGGTGGCAAGCGCAGGCCAGAGGGCAAGCGTGGCGAGAAGGAGAAGACGGTGCATGGTGGGTGTCCTTATCTCAGGGTGGCGGTCCAGTCGAAGTTGCGGATCATCCAGTCGGCGATCAGGTTGACGGAATTGGTGGCGATCAGGATGCCAAAAACGATCAGCATCACGCCCATCACCTTTTCCACATGCCCCATCATCGCGCGGTGACGGGCGATGAAGCCCAGGAAGGGGCCGGCAAACAAGGCGGCGACGACAAAGGGAAGCGTCATGGCAAGACCGTAGACCAGCAACAGCATGCCGCCGCGCCACAGGTCGCCCATGCCGCTGGCGACCATCAGGATGGCGGCCAGTGCGGGGCCGACGCAGGGCGTCCAGCCAAAGCCAAAGGCAAGGCCCATGACATAGGCACCGGCCATCGTGGTGGGTTTGGTGTCGGTCTGCACGCGGGCTTCGCGGTAGAACAGGCCGATCTTCAGAATGCCAAGGAAGTGGAGGCCGAACAGGATCAGCACGCCCCCCGCGATCCAGGACAGGGTTTCGCGCCATTGCAGGAAGACCCGGCCAAGGGCGGTCGCCCCCAGCCCGAGCATCACGAAAACCGTGGTGACGCCAAAGGCAAAGGCCAGCGCCTGAACCACCAGCCGCCGCTGCGCGCCGGGGGCGATGCGACCACCGTCGCGCAGTTCCTTGACCGATTGCCCGGCCATATAGGACAAGTAGAACGGCACCATCGGCAGGATACAGGGGGACAGAAAGGACAAGAGCCCGGCAATCGCCGCGCCGGTATAGCTGATATCCAGCATGGCTGTCCCCTTTTCGCGCCTTTGCGCACACATCCGGACGGTGCGGACGCGCAGCTTGCCCCGGAGCTCCAATTATATTAGCATATTTCTATGTTAATATAGGACTGTCAACATGGGGCGTCTCTTTTGCAGAATTGCGGTCCTGTTGGGGGCCTTTGCGGTGCAGCCTGCAGCCGCGGCAGAGCTACGGCTGCTGATGATAGAACAGCCCGGCTGCGTCTATTGCATCAGGTGGGATGCCGAAATTGCGCCGCAGTATCCCGTCACCGACGAGGGCAAGGCCGCGCCCCTGACCCGGATGCAATTGCGCGATGAGGTGCCCGAGGATATCACGCTGTTGCGGTCCGCCGCCTTTACCCCGACCTTTGTTCTGCTGGCCGATGGCCATGAGACCGGGCGGATCGAAGGCTATCCGGGGGAAGATTTCTTCTGGCCCCTGTTGGCACGGCTGATCCGAGATGCGCAGGACGCGTCCGGAAACGTTGGTGAACAATGATGCGATCCGGCAGTATTTCCGCCTTAAACCCTCTGGAAATGCGGGTTTTGATTGCCCAAGCCTCTGCCACACTCCATGAAGGCATACCAAAAGGCACACAGAGGGCCAACACGACAATGCCACTGGGCGACAGAGATCATACGGATCAGGACGCGGAGCAGCTGGACCTTGACGGGCTGGTGGCCGGCGCCGCCGAGGCCGCGACCTTTTTGAAGGCGCTTGGCCATGACGGACGGCTGCTGATCCTGTGTCATCTGCAAAGCGGGCCCAAAAGCGTGACCGAGCTGGAAAACCTGTTGTCAACGCGTCAGGCGGTTGTCAGCCAACAGCTCGCGCGATTGCGGTTGGAGGGGCTGGTCAGCGCCCGGCGCGAGGGCCAGGCGATTTTCTATTCCATTCTGGATGAGCGGGTGTCCGAAGTGATCGGAGTGCTGGCGAAACTGTTCTGCAAACCGACGCAAGACCGGGCAAGGTAGTCGACAGAGCGCGGGCTGGTTCCGTGCGATGATACAGGAAGGAAATGCCATGGACATGCTTCCATATGGCCTGCTGGCCGCGATCATCGGCCTGATTGGCGGCATGGTTCTGGGTCTGGCGGCGCGACTGGGGGATTTCTGCACGCTTGGCGCGCTGGAGTCGGCTGTTTATGGCAAGGACCAGACGCGCGCGCGGCTGTGGGGCATTGTGCTGGGCGTGGCCATTCTGGGCACGCAGTTGGGTGCGCTGGCCGGTTGGGTGGATCTGGGCAGCAGCATGTATCATGCCATCAGCTGGAACCCGCTGGCGTCGATCCTTGGCGGGCTGATGTTCGGCTATGGCATGGCGATGGCGGGAAACTGCGGTTTCGGGGCGCTGGTCCGCTTTGGCGGCGGCGATCTGCGCTCTTTGGTCGTGGTCGTGGTGATGGGGATTTTCGGCTTTGTCGCATTGTCGGGCCCGCTTGCCCCCTTGCGCACCTTGCTGTTTCCGCAACCCGATGCGACCGGACCGCAGGGGATCGTGCATGATCTGGGCGCAGTGACCGGCCTGCCCGCCAGCCTGATCATCGTCACGCTTGGTCTTGGCTGTCTGATCTGGGCGCTGTCGCATCAGCCCCTGCGCCGGGCACCGCGACAGCTGTTCTGGGGCATTGCGGCGGGGCTGGCGGTGGTGTGGTGTTTTGTCGGCACTACCTGGGTCAGCGACAGCAGCCTTGGCGCGATCAGCGTCGAGGGGCCGTCCTTTACCGCGCCGCTGGGGCGCACGCTGATCTACCTGATGACATCGACCGCCGGGGGGATCACCTTTTCCGTCGGAGCCGTGGTGGGTGTCATGGCGGGGGCGCTGATCGGATCAATGATCCGGGGTCTGTTTCGCTGGGAGGCGTGTGAAGACCCGCGCGAACTGGGCCGTCAGGTCGGCGGCGCGGTGCTGATGGGCGTCGGCGGCGTGGTCGCAATGGGCTGTTCGGTGGGGCAAGGCGTGACCGCTGTCGCCGCATTGGCCTGGTCGGGACCGGTGACGCTGGCCGCGATCATCGCGGGCGGGTTGTTTGGCCTGCACCAGTTGATCAGCGGGTATCAGCCGGACTAGGGCGAGCCGTAGGGGCAGCAGATATCAGATTGCCGCCTGGACGCCCGCAACTGCGTATCGTCGCAGTCAAACCAGCAGAGCCGCAGGTGCGATCCGGGCACGGCGGCTATCGTTGTGTGGTTCTGACGCCATCCGGCTGTGTGAAAAGGGCTGAAAACGCTGCCGACAGCGACTCCGCCGTCAGTGGCTTTGCCAGCGTTGAGATGCGGCCCGGAAAGCGGGACGAAAGCGGGTCTGCTTCGGGCAGGTGACCGGAGACAACGATTGCACGGGCCTCTGGCCAACGGGCCAGCGCCGCCTCGGCCAGACGCCAGCCGTCGATCTGCCCCCCAAGCGACAGATCAGTGACGATAAGCGCCAGGGGGTCGGACATGAGGGTCAGCGCCTCGGCCACATTTGTCGCCTGAAGCAGGGTGTTGGCAACCGGGGTCAACAGGCTGAGGGCGGCCTTGCGATCCGTCGCATCATCCTCGACCAGCAGCACGGTCCCAAGCGCGGGCAATGCCGCCGGCGCGCAGGGTTGGCGCGGCAGGGTCAGACGCACTGTGGTTCCCTGACCCGGAGCAGAGCGTATCGCAATGTCGCCGCCGGATTGACGGATAAAGCCGTAGACCATGGCAAGGCCAAGCCCGGTGCCGGTGCCATCGGCCCTGGCGGTAAAGAACGGCTCCATCGCATGGGCCAGAATGTCGGGCGGCATACCGGCCCCCGTATCGGCCACCTCGATCACGGCCTGATCGTGATCGCGCGACACCACAAGCGTCACCCGGCCCGCCCCTGCAATGGCCTGTCCCGCGTTCAGGCACAGGTTCAGGATGGCGCTTTCCAGCTGCCCCGGATCGACCCGCACCAGCAAGGGGGCCGGGGTGGTCCTGACCACCAGCTCCACCCGGTCCGGCAAGGCAAGACTGACCAGATCAACCACGCCGTCGACCAGCACCGACAGATCCAGCAGCTCCGGTTCCAGATGCTGACGGCGGGCAAAGGCAAGAAGTCGCCCGGTCAGCGTGGCGCCAAGATCGACAGCCGAAGCGATGGTCTGGCGCAGCATCCCCTGCCGTTCCGGCGGGGCAGTATCCATCAGGTGCAGACTGCCCGATATGGTCGACAGGATGTTGCCGAAATCATGCGCCACCTCACCCGAGACTTTGCCAAGCGCCTCGATGCGCTGGATCTGGCTCAGGCGCTCTTCCAGCTGTCGCCGCTCGGTCGCATCGGAAATCAGCACCACCGACCCGCCACCCGGCAGCGCACTTTCGCGAAGCTCGGCATGGTGACCACCGCCAAGCGACAAAAGCCCCAGACCTGCGTGGCTGTCACCGGCCTGCCAGCCCGCAGCGGCAATCACATCGGTCAGCCGGCGCCGGCCGGTCATATGCGCCGGATCAACGCGCAGCACCCGTGCAAGCCGTGCATTTTGCGCAACGATCTGACCCTGATCCGACAGGATGGCGACCCCGTCGCTGATACCGGCCATCATGTTCTCATAAAGCGCAGTGCGCTGCACCATCTGGCGATGCGAGCGGTCCAGCCGCAGGGCATTGGCGCGAAAGGTGCGGAAGGCATGGAACAGTTTTCCGATCTCATCCCCCTGCCCTTCGCCACGCGGAAGCCGGGTCTGCCGATCCCCCGATGCAAGACGGATCATGGCGTCCGAAATGGCCCGCAAATTGGCGGTGACATAGCCCGAGACATACAGAGCCGCCGCCAAAGCCAACGCCGCACTCGCAAGAACCACCAGCAAAAGCGTGGATTTGGCCAGCGCAATCGCGGTGGCGGTGCTGGTCCGTTCGGCCGCAATGGCCATCTGCGCCAGTGTCGTCGCCGCGGCCGCATGGGCCGTGACGGTGGCGGCACCCCGCCGGATACGGACCAGCGCCGCCTCGGCCCCGATCTGGCGTGCCAGTTCAAGCCGACGCAACTCGAACAACCCCTCCGCCCCTTCGGCAATGTCTTTCAGCCGGGCAAGCTCGGCGGCTTCCGCTGCGGGGCGCTGACCTGCAAACCGCTGGATCAGACGGGTGTACTCACGTTGAAACTCCCCCACGCCGACCAGATTTTCGGCACGCCCCGCCCCCAGCAGAGCGGCGGCGGTCCGTTGCAGCACCAGCCAGTCCTGACGTTCCTGCAAAGGTGCAGTGGCGCGGGCCGACTGCGCAGCATAGCGGCGTTCTGCCGCGGCAAGTTCGGCGTTGAAGCGCAAGGTACGGTCCCGCAGGCCGGCGCGCAGGGATGTGTCGCGGACCAGCTCGGCGATCGCTTTGCGCGTCACCCCCAGCGACACGCGCAAGGGATCACCGGGCGGCAGACCGGCGAGCAGGCCGTCTGCCAGCGCGGTGGCCGCCTGCCCCTCTTGGGCGATGCGGAACGGGCTGTCCAAGGTCAGCAGATACGGGGCAAGTGTCGCCAGATCAGCGGCCTGCCGCGACAGGGTCAGCGCCTGATCGACCCCGGTCAGGGTTTCGGCCAGCAGCCGGTCCATCCGGTCATTGCCGCGCGACAGTGCGCCCCAGGCAATGAGTCCGACGGTCAGAACAGCCACAGCCAACAGCGCCAGTGCTGCCAGCAGCCGACTGCGCACAGAGAACCGTTTCATGTCGCGGGACCGGTAACAAAGATATAGCCCTGCCCGCGCCGGGTCTGCAGATGCTGGGGCTTTGACGGCACCGCCTCGATCTTGCGGCGCAGGCGCAGGATCAGCACGTCGATGGTGCGGTCCATGTATTGCGACAGGTCATTGCCAAGTTCGGTCAGCAGTTCGGTGCGCGGAACGATCCGGCCAGGGTGGCGCAGGAAATACTCCAGCAGCCGGTATTCGGCATTGGTCAGCGAAATCTCTGTACCGTTCTGATCCAGCAATTCGCGGCGGGTCTGATCCAGTCGCAAGCGGCCAAAGGCGTGAATGGAACTGGCGCTGCGGTCGGGGGGCAACACACCCGGATGACCGACCCGGCGCAGCACCGCCCGCAGCCGCGCGATCAGCTCACGCGGGTTGAAGGGTTTCATCATGTAATCATCCGCCCCGGTTTCCAACCCGATGATCTTGTCCATCTCGTCGCCCCGCCCGGTCAGCATGACGATGGGAATGCCCATCGTCTCGCGGATACGGATGGCAAGGGTCAGGCCGTTCTCGCCGCGCAGGCGCAGATCAATCAGCGCAAGGTCCACGGCAGGACGCGGGCCAAGGGCAAGAAAAGACGCGCCATCCGGCAAGGGAAGCGGGCTGAAGCCGTTGTTGGCCAGCAGGTCAGCGACCGTGCGGCGCAAATCGGCGTCATCATCAATGATGGCCACGACCGGGTGTTTGCCATCCGGCATATCCCCGTGCGGCATGGAAGCCTGTTCCATTGCCTTGTCCTCCCTGTGGCCATGTTGGTCAAAGCGTGGGGCGGCGCAATCCTCTTGAGGGCAGCAAAGGTCAGCGTTTGGCACGGTTTTGTAACACTGTTCATCAAATCACCGGCTTGCAGTCAGGCTGTTAACGCTGCACCCCCTGCCCCCGACGCCGGATGTCATGCCAGTCTTGCGTCATACCGCTGGGGAGAGGCGGGTTATCTGGGAGGATAAAGATGAAAGTTTCCATGATCAGTGCGCTGGCACTGGGTGCGGCTATGGCCGCCGGCGCGGCTTCGGCGCAAAGCCTGAATGTGGTCTGCTCGAACGAGCAGGCGTGGTGTGATCTGATGGCGCAGAACTTCAAGATCGACACCGGCGTAGATGTCGCGATGGTCCGCAAATCGACGGGTGAAGTGCTGGCGCAGATCCGCGCCGAGGCGGGCAACCCCAAGATCGACGTCTGGTGGGGCGGAACCGGCGACCCGCATCTGATTGCGGCGAATGAAGATCTGACGGTGGCCAGCGGCGTGGATGTGACCGGGCAGCTGGGCTGGTCGCAGAACATGACCGAGATGTCGGGCGGCAAGGCCGTCGGCGTGCATGTGGGCCTTTTGGGCATGCTCTACAACACCGAGGTTCTCGCCGAAAAAGGGCTGACCGCCCCGGCGTGCTGGAAAGACCTGGCCAAGCCCGAGTACAAGGGCGAAGTGACCGTATCGAACCCGCAATCCTCGGGCACCGCCTATACGCAGCTTGCCACGCTGGTGCAGCTTTTTGGCGAAGACGAGGCGTTCAAGATGCTGGCCGAAATCGGGGCCAATGTGAACCAGAACACCAAATCCGGCTCTGCCCCCGGCAAGATGGCCGCGCGCGGTGAAACCACAATTGCGGTCGGCTTCATGCATGACATGGTAAACCTGAAAAAGCAGGGTTTCCCGGTCGAGATTGTCTCACCCTGCGAAGGCACCGGATACGAGGTGGGTGCGGTTTCGGTGATCAACGGCACGCCAAACCTTGAGGCGGCAACGAAGTGGGTGGAATATGTGATTTCGGCCGAAGCACAATCGGCAGGGCTGGAAGTCGGCGTGTTCAACATCCCGTCCAACCCGGCCGCATCGACCGATCCTGAAGCGCCCGATATGGCTGCCGTCAAGCTGATCGACTATGATTTCGCCACCTATGGCTCGTCGGAAACGCGTGAGCGGCTGCTGGCGCGGTGGGAAGCCGAAGTGAAATCCAAAGGCGGCAATTTCGAGGAATAAGGCCTGACCGGCCCGCCCCTTACACAGGGGCGGGCCATGCTTTTCACGGCAGAGTTCCGGGAGATTGATATATGCAGCGCACGGCGGGGCTTTGGCTTCTGATCGGGCTGGCAGGCTATGCCCTGTTGCCCTGGTATATGGTAGCGGGGGGCTTCTGGTCCTTTGGCTGGCTTTCAGCGATGGGGGGCGACGCGCGGCCTGCGCTGTTGTGGTCTGCGGGCGGGCGGGGGTGGCTTTGGCTGCCGCTGACGGGTTTCGCGGTGGCAGGGGCCAGTCTGATGCTGGCACGCGATCAACTGGCCATGGCGCGCGGGCTGGTGAGTGCCGGTGCGCTGGGGCTGGCGCTGATGGCGGCGCAGGGTCTGGTGATCCTGGGCAACAGCACCCGGCTGGGGCTGCTCGAAGGCGCCACGCAGCCCGGCATGGGCGCCGGAGCGCTGGTCGTTGCGGCGGCGCTGCTGTTTGTTCTGACCACCGGCATCTCGGGCCTCGGGCGTGGCCGGGGCGATGCGTTCATCACCGGCATGATCGGGGCCATCGTGGCGCTGGTCGGCATTTTTGTGTTCTATCCCATGAGCTTTATCCTGCTGCGCGCCTTTGAGTTGAAGGGCGGAGCAGGGCTGGGCGTTACCGAATTTCTGCCACGGTTTTTCGCTGGCGAGATCTGGTCACCCGCCTGTCTGACCGGGCTTGGCTATTGCGGGGCCGCGCTGAACTCGCTGATGCTTGCGCTGGCCACGGCGACCGGCACCACCCTGATGGGGTTGGCCTTTGCGCTGATCTTCACCCGCACCAACTTTCGTGCGAAACGATTGCTCCGCGTGCTGACGATACTGCCGATCATCACCCCGCCGTTCGTGATCGGGCTGGTGCTGATCCTGCTGTTCGGACGCGCGGGCACCATCACCGAATTCTTCGCCTATGCTTTTGGCTGGGAAAAGACCCGCTGGCTTTACAGCTTCTGGGGTGTCTGGCTGGCGCAGATGCTGTCGTTCACCCCCATCGCCTTTCTGGTGCTGATCGGTGTGGTCGAAGGCGTCAGCCCCAGCATGGAGGAGGCGTCGCAGACACTGGATGCAGACCGCTGGCAGACCTTCCGCTTTATCAGTCTGCCATTGATGCGACCCGGTCTGGCCAACGCCTTTCTGCTGGGATTTATCGAAAGTCTGGCCGATTTCGGCAACCCGCTGGTGCTGGGCGGCAACTTCAATGTGCTGTCGACCGAGATCTACTTTGCCATTGTCGGCACCGTGGCCGATCCGGCCAAGGCGGCGATTCTGTCGTTGATCCTGTTGTCGCTGACACTGGGCGCGTTTCTGGCGCAGCGTAAATGGCTGGGCCGCAAGAACTATGCCACTGTAACCGGCAAGGGCGACTCGGGGCGCAATGCCGCGCTGAACGACGGGTTGCGCTGGACCTGTTATGCCGTGGCCCTGCCTTGGGCAGCGTTTACGCTGGTGCTGTACGGGCTGATCTTCTTTGGCAGCTTCGTCAAGCTGTGGGGCTATGACCACACGCTGACGTTCGAGCATTACACCCGCGCCTTTGGCATCGTCTATCGCAACGGCATCCACTTCACCGGAGCGGCATGGAACAGTTATTTCACCACGCTGACCATTGCCGCCATCGCGGCGCCGCTGACCGCCGCCGTCGGCCTTGCCACCGCCTATCTGCTGGTGCGGCAAAAGTTCACCGGCAAGGACGCGTTCGAGTTTTCCACCATGCTGTCCTTTGCCATTCCCGGCACGGTGATCGGGGTGGCCTATGTCATGGCGTTCAACTTTCCGCCGATTGAACTGACGGCGACCGGCCTGATCCTGATCATCGTCTTTGTGTTCCGCAACATGCCGGTCGGTGTGCGCGGCGGCATCGCGGCGATGAGCCAGCTCGACAAATCACTGGACGAGGCGTCGATCACGCTGGGGGCCAATTCGGCCACCACCCTGCGCCGGGTGATCCTGCCGCTGATGGGTCCGGCGATCCTTGCCGCACTGACCTATAGTTTTGTGCGGGCCATCACATCGGTCTCTGCCGTCATCTTCCTTGTATCGGCGCGCTACAACATGGCCACCAGCTTTATTGTCGGCCGGGTCGAAAACGGCGAGTTCGGCATCGCCATCGCCTATGCCACCGTGCTCATCGTGACCATGCTGGCCGCCATCCTTGCCCTGCAACTGATCATCGGACGGCGCAAACTGCGCCGGGCCGATCGTATCGAAGCCCATTGAAGGAGGATGCCATGAAAGGCTCTGTCCGGTTCGAGAATGTCACCAAGAAATTCGGCGACGTGGTGGCCCTGAAGCCCCTGTCGCTGGACATCACCCCCGGCACGCTGGTCACGCTGCTTGGCCCTTCGGGCTGCGGCAAGACCACAACCTTGCGGCTGATCGCAGGGCTGGAAAGTGCCAGCGACGGGCGCATCCTGATCGGGGGCGAGGATGTCACACATCTGTCGGCCACCTATCGCAAGGTGTCGATGGTGTTCCAGTCTTACGCCCTTTTTCCGCATATGACAGTGATGGAGAATGTGGGCTATGGCCTGTCGGTCAAGGGCATGTCCAAGGCCGAGGTGCGTGACCGTGCCGAGGCGGGGCTGGAAACCGTGGGGCTGAAAGGCTTTGGCGCGCGCTTGCCGTCAGAACTGTCCGGTGGCCAGCAACAGCGCGTGGCGGTGGCCCGCGCCATCGTGCTGGAGCCAGAGGTTCTGTTGCTGGACGAGCCATTGTCGAACCTTGACGCCAAGCTGCGCCGCCATGTGCGCGAGGAAATCCGCCAGATCCAGCAACGGCTTGGCCTGACGGCGGTGTATGTGACCCATGATCAGGAAGAGGCAATGGCGGTGTCAGACCGAATCATCGTGATGAAAAACGCCGAGATCGCGCAGGAGGGCACGCCGTTTGATCTGTATGACCGCCCGGCTTCGGCCTTCATCGCCGATTTCATCGGGGATGCAAACCTGATCGACGTCGAGATCACGCAATCTGGCGAACCGACCGAAATTGCACTGCTGAATCGCAGGTTGACGCTACCCCTGTCGAGCAAAGCGACGGGTCTGGCCAAACTGGTGGTGCGGCCGCATCACATACGGCTTGACCGCGACGCCGCAGCAGACCGCCTGCCCGCCGAAATCACCTATGCTGCATGGCTTGGAAATTCGGTGCAGTACACGCTTACCACTCCGGTCGGGTCGATCTTTGCCATCGGCGCACCGCAACCGCTGCCCTTCCGGCAGGGCGACACGGTGCACCTGGGCTTTGGGCTGGAAGATGTCCGCCTGGTTCCGGCCTAGGGTGCGAACCTGGCCGGCACTCTTGCCGGGCAACACCGTTGTCCCCCGGTGGCAGTTCCGCACGGGTCAACCGAAGGGGATCAGCGCCGAGGGTGACGGCGGGCAGAACCAGACCGGGCCGCTTTCCGTCATGTAGACAATGTCTTCCAGCCGCACGCCGCATTCGCCGTAAACACACAGCATCGGCTCGATGGAAAAACACATCCCCGGCTCCAGCACGGTCTGGTTGCCCGCCACAATCCACGGCTCTTCGTGCAACTCCAGCCCAAGGCCGTGCCCGGTGCGGTGCGGCAGGCCCGGCACGCTGTAGCCGGGGCCAAAACCATCGGCGGTCAGCGACCCGCGCGCCGCCGCATCGACCGAGGCACAGGTCGCCTCAGGCAGACCCGCCGCCGCGAACCCTGCCATCTGCGCCCGGTGCTCACAGGCCCAGAGCTGGCTTTGCCGCGCGGTGGGGGTGCCGAACACATAGGTCCGGGTGATATCGGACTGATAGCCATGCAGAGAGCCGCCCAGATCGACCAGCACCATATCGCCGGGGGTCAGCACCTGCGCATAGGGCACGCCATGCGGATAGGCCGTCGCCTCGCCGAACTGCACCGCCACAAACACCGGCGTCATCCCCATCGCCCGGTGCGCGGCATTGACAAAATCCGCCACCTCACGCGTGCTGATGCCGGGCCGCAACCCGGCATGCACCGCCTTGTGCACGCGGTAGCTGGCATCCATCGCCGCCTGCAAAATCGCCAGCTCCGCCGCCGATTTCCGGCAGCGCTGCGCTGCGATCAGATCCTGCGCCGAACACACCGCCAGATCGGGCAGCGCCATCACCCGATTGGCAAAGCCAAAGCTCATGCCGGGGTCCAGCGCGATACGCCCCGTCGCGCGCGACGCGATCAGGGCAAACGGATCTTCATCCTCTTCCCAGACCGCAATCTCGCCGGGCAGGCGCAGCAGCGTTTCCAGCTTTGGCCGCTCGAACTGCGGCGTCACATAGGTCAGCGACCCATCCGCCCGCACCAACGCCCCATGCAACCGCTCTGAGGCGTGCAGCGCCAGCCCGGTGTAATAGGTCAGCGACGCCGTGGCATCCAGCCACACCGCGCCGATGCCCTGCGCCTGCATCGCAGCGGCCAGCCCGGCGATCCGGGCCGCAAACTCAGCCTGTGCAATCGCAGGCACCTGAACCGGGGTGAACCCTGCCAAGGCCGTCTCGTAATCGGTCATCCGCGCCGCTCCCCTGTTGTCAGACTGGCGTGGCCAGACGCGCCGCCTTGCGCCGGGCCACCCGCGTGCGGATCGCCTCGACATCGGTCACGGGCGTCGCCGCGAACAGCGATTGCGTATAGGCGTGCTGCGGATCGGCAAACAGCGCCTCGCGCGTGCCCTGTTCCACCGCGACGCCCTTGGAGATCACCATCACATCATCAGCGATATAGCGCACCACCGACAGATCGTGGCTGACGAACACATACGTCAGCCCGAACTCATCCTGCAGATCGGAAAGCAGGTTCAGCACCTGCGCCTGCACCGACAGATCCAGCGCCGACACCGGCTCGTCCAGCACCAGAAGCTGCGGGTTCAGCATCAGCGCCCGCGCGATGGCAATGCGTTGGCGCTGGCCGCCCGAAAACATATGCGGATAGCGGTTGAAATGTTCAGGCTGCAACCCGACCTTTTTCAGCATCGCCTCGGCCCGGTCGCGCCGTTCCGTCGCCGGAAAGTCGGTATTGATCACCAAAGGCTCCATCAGCACATTGCCGACCTTCTGGCGCGGGTTCAGACTGCCATAGGGGTTCTGGAACACCATCTGCACCTTGGAGCGCAGTACCGGTGAGGGCCGCTTGCTGCTGATGTCGACAGGCTCGCCGTCGATCAGCAGCGTACCGCTGGTGGGCGCATCAATCAGCGCGATGATCCGGGCCAGTGTCGATTTGCCCGATCCGCTTTCGCCGACGATGGCAAGGGTCTTGCCCTTTTCCACGCTGAAATCAATGCCCCGCAGCGCACGCACCTCGCGCCCGGCGGCAAACATGCTGCCCGGCACGTAATAGTCCTGCACGATGGCGCGGCCCTCTACGACCGCAGCGGTTTTGGTGCCGGTCATGGCGTCACCTCTTGCGCGAAAAAGTCTGACACGGTGGGCAGCCGGTCGCCGGTTGCATGTTCCGGCAGCGCCGACAGCAGCGCGCGGGTATAGGCGTGCTGCGGATTTTCAAACAGCGACAGAACGTCTGCCTCTTCCATCTTGCGGCCCTTGTACTGCACCACGACGCGGTCGGCGGTTTCGGCCACCACCCCCATGTCATGGGTGATCAGGATCAGCGCCATGCCGTAATCTTCCTGCAGCTGCATCAGCAGATCCAGGATCTGCTTTTGAATCGTCACATCCAGCGCCGTTGTCGGCTCGTCCGCGATCAGCAGACGGGGGTTCGACGCGATGGCGATAGCGATCATCACCCGCTGGCACTGCCCGCCCGACATCTGATGCGGATAGGCGTTGATCTTGTCCTCGGGCTCGGGGATGCCGACAGCGCGGAACAGGTCCAGCGCCTTGGCGCGGGCCTCACGGTTTGACAGGCCAAGGTTCAGCCGCAGCACTTCCTCGATCTGGAACCCCACCGTGAACGACGGGTTGAGCGAGGCAACAGGCTCCTGAAAGATCATCGTGATCTCGCGCCCGATCAGCCGCCGCCGTTCGGCTGCGGACAGGTTGGAAATATCCTGCCCGTCATAGGTCATCTCGTCGGCGGTGATGGTGGCGGTGTCGGGCAACAGACCCATCACCGCCAGCATCGACACCGATTTGCCCGACCCGGACTCGCCCACGATGGCCAGCACTTCACCTTTGTCAACATGCACGTCGATGCCATCCACGGCGGTAAAGCTGCCGGTGGCGGTGGCGAATTTGACGCTCAGGTTTCTGATGTTCAAAAGGGCCATACGCTCAGCTCCGCTTCAGCTTGGGGTCAAGCGCATCGCGCAGACCGTCACCGGTCAGGTTGATCGCCAGCACCGAAATCAGGATCGCCAGACCCGGGAAGGTCACCACCCACCAGGCGCGCAGAATGAATTCGCGCGCTTCGGCGAGCATGGTGCCCCATTCCGGCGACGGCGGCTGCGCGCCCATGCCCAGAAAGCCAAGGGCCGCCGAGTCGAGCACCGCGGAGGAGAACGAAAGCGTGGCCTGCACGATCAGCGGGGCCAGACAGTTCGGCAGAATGGTGCGGAACATCAGCCGCAGCCGCCCTGCCCCCGCCACCCGCGCGGCGGTGACATAGTCGCGCTTCATTTCCGACATCACGGCAGCGCGGGTCAGCCGGGCAAAGTGCGGCTGATACACGATGGCAATCGCAATCATCGCATTGGTCAGCCCCGGCCCCAAGACCGCCACCAGCACCAAGGCCAGCAGCAGCGACGGAAACGCCAGGATCACATCCATCACCCGCATGATCACATTATCAACCCAGCCGCCAAAGAACCCGGCCAACAGCCCGATGATGATGCCGCCCACCAGCGCGATCGACACCACGACCACACCGATGAACAGCGAATACTGCGAGCCGTAAATCAGCCGCGACAGCATATCGCGCCCCACCGCATCGGTGCCCAGCAGAAACCCGCTGCGCCCGCCCTCTTGCCAGATCGGCGGCACCAGCAGGGCGTCGCGGTACTGATCTGTCGGGCTGTGCGGCGCCAGAACCGGTGCCAGAAACGCCACCAGCACCAGCAGCGCGAACACCACCAGCCCGACCACCGCGCCGCGGTTCTGCCGGAAATAGAACCAGAACTCGCCGATCATCTGGCGGCGGATCTGCGCATCCGTCAACCGCACCGGGGCCGTTGCATTCAGTTGGTCATTCATTTGATGCGGATCCTCGGATTGATAAGGCCGTAAGTCAGGTCAACCAGCAGGTTCACCACCATCACCAGCGCCGCAATCAGCAAAAGCCCCGATTGCACCACCGGATAATCCCGGCGCGAGATGGAATCGATCATCCACTTGCCGATCCCCGGCCACGAAAAAATGGTCTCCGTCAGGATCGCCCCGGCCATCAGCACGCCGATCTGCAAACCGATCGTGGTCACCACCGGGATCATCGCATTGCGCAACGCATGAATGCCGATCACCCGGTACTGCGGCATCCCCTTGGCCCGCGCGGTGCGCACGTAATCTTCGCCCAGCACCTCCAGCATGGCCGAGCGGGTCTGCCGCGCGATCACCGCCAGCGGGATCGTCGCCAGCACCACCGACGGCAGGATCAGGTGCCGCAGGGCAGAGACGAACGCGCCCTTCTGCCCCGAAATCACACTGTCAATCAGCATGAACCCGGTCACATCGGGGAAATAATACATCAGGCTGATCCGCCCCGATACCGGGGTCCAGCCAAGGATGCCGGAAAAGAAGATGATCAGCAAAAGCCCCCACCAGAAAATCGGCATCGAAAACCCGACCAGCGCCGCCGTCATTGACACCTGATCAAACCAGCTGCCGCGCTTGATCGCGGCCAGCACACCCACCGGCACACCGATCAGGGTGGCGATGATGATCGCGCACAGACCGAGTTCAACCGTCGCCGGAAACAGCGACAGGAACTCGTCCAGCACCGGCCGTTTTGTCACCAGCGAGTTGCCAAGATCGCCTTGCAGCAACCGACCCATGAAGTCGAAATATTGCAGCACTACGTGCTTGTCATAGCCCAGCAGCGCCGACAGCTCTGCATGCCGCTCCGGAGACACCCCGCGCTCGCCCGCCATCAACAGCACCGGATCACCGGGCAGGATGCGCACAAAGCTGAAAGCAATGATGGTGATCCCGATGAATGTCGGGACCAGATACAGAAGTTTGGAAAGGATGAACCGGACCATGCGCCATTGTCCTTGTAAAACGCGCGGGAGGTCTTGCCCCCCGCGCGCCCGGTTTCAGAAAAGTGTCGCCCGCTTATTCAGCGATATCCACGGTGTCAAAGGTGAAGTCGCCCAACGGGCTCATCACGAAACCCGACACCTTGTTCGACATCGGCACATACTGCGTCGAGTGTGCGATGGTGAACCAAGGCGCCTGCTCCTTGAAGATCACCTGAGCCTGCTCGTAGAGCGCGGTGCGCTCTGCCGGGTCGGCAGTCACTTTGGCATCGTTCAGCAGCGCCGAGAACTCGTCGTTGCACCAGAAGGCGCGGTTTGCCCCGCCCTCACCTGCCGAAGCGCAGGACAGCAGAACCGACAGGAAGTTGTCCGGGTCGCCGTTGTCGCCGGTCCAGCCCAACATCACCGCGCCGTCACGCCCGGCTTCCATCGACTTGGCCAGATACTCGCCCCACTCATAGGACACGATCTCGACCGTGACGCCGACCTTGGACAGGTCTTCCTGCATCAGTTCGGCGGTCCGACGCGCGTTCGGCATATAGGGGCGCTGCACCGGCATCGCCCAGATCTTCATCGACAGACCCGTGACGCCTTCGGCTTCCAGCATCGCCTTGGACGCTTCCGGATCATAGGCGTCGTCCTCGATCGCCTCGTTATACGACCACATGGTCGGCGGGATCGGGTTCTTGGCTGGCAGGGCCGCGCCCTGGAACACCGCCTCGACGATGGCGTCCTTGTTGATCGCCATGTTCAGGGCCTTGCGGACCTTGGGGTTATCAAACGGAGCCTGAGTGGTGTTATAGGCCAGATAGCCGACGTTCAGACCGGCCTGCTCGTCCAGCGTCAGGTTGGGATCGGCCTTGATGGTGTCGATGTCCGCCGGTGCCGGATAAGGCATCAGATGGCATTCGCCGGCTTTCAGCTTTTGCAGACGCACGGCAGCATCCGGGGTGATCGCAAAGATCAGGTCGTCAATGATCGGTGCCGTGCCCCAGTAATCCGGGTTCTTGGTGTACCGGATCACCGCGTCTTTCTGATAGGCCACGAACTTGAACGGCCCGGTGCCGATCGGCGTGTTGTTCATCTCTTCGCGGGTGCCCGCTGCATCCAGCGCATCGGCATATTCTTTCGACACGATCGAGGCGAAAGGCATGGCGATGTTGGCCAGGAACGGTGCCTCGGGCTGGCTCAGCGTGAACTTGACCGTGTAATCGTCGATTTTTTCGACCGATTTGATCAGGTTCTGCATGTCCATCGAGGTGTAGTATTCGTAGGTGATGCCGGGGATATACTGGTGCCACGGGTTTTCGGCATTGCCCTGACGATCATAGGAAAAGATCACGTCATCGGCGTTGAAGTCACGCGTCGGGGTGAAAGCTGCGTTCGACTGCCACTTCACGCCCTGACGCAGCTTGAAGGTGTATTCGGTGCCGTCTTCCGACACCTCCCAGCTTTCGGCAAGACCCGGCTCGACCTCGGTCGTGCCTTTCTTGAATTCCGTCAGACGGTTGAAGATCGGGTGTGCCGAAGCGTCAAAGGTGCCGCCTGCGGTGAATGGGGCCGGGTCAAAGCCCTCGGGCGAGGCTTCCGAGCAATAGACAAAGGTCTTTGCCTGTGCAGCTGCGGCGCTCATCGCAAGCACCGACGCGAATAGCATGAGTTTTTTCATTCTCTTGGTTTCCCTGTTCTGGAGAGATTTACACGCGCCGGGTCATTTGGCGGGTGAAACGGTTGCATCTTCAGGCGCGTTTTCGCGCTCATGATGTGGCGTGCTGGCCGGGGTTGCCCCGGCAGAGCCTTTGCGCGGCGCATAGTCAGACGGGGTGGCGCCGTGCAGCATCTTGCCGGTCCACAACACCCGCGCCATCTGGTCGCCCGGATTGGAATAGGAATGCGGATGCTGGCCCAGATAATGCATGCTGTCGCCCGCCTGCAGCAAAACCTCCTGCCCATCCACGACCTGCAGGAACGTCCCTTCGAGCACAAAGATGATCTCTTCGCCAAAGTGCTGAACGGTTTCAGAATGATAGCCGGGCGGCACATTCAGCACGAACGATGTCAGCTCATGCCCCGGAAACTCTGCGCCGATGGTTTCATACAAGACAGAATGGCCCGCGACCGAAAAGCGGTGCCGGGCACCGGCGCGGGTCACACTGTCAGACTGCCGGGGGGATGCGATGAAAAAATCGATACTGACATCAAGCGCCGCCGCAATCTCGGCCAGCGTGCCAAGGGTCGGCACCGCGTTGTCGCGTTCAACCTGGCTGATGTAGCTCACCGAAACACCACACGCGTTGCTGAGTTCCTGCAAAGTCATCGACATCATCTGCCGGCGGCTTCGGATTCGTCGCCCCAAAGCAAAAGCCGCGCCTGCAGGTTTCTTCGCCATCAAC
Organism: Pseudotabrizicola alkalilacus; assembly: GCF_003443995.1. GTDB lineage: Bacteria > Pseudomonadota > Alphaproteobacteria > Rhodobacterales > Rhodobacteraceae > Pseudotabrizicola > Pseudotabrizicola alkalilacus. The sequence continues at coordinate 59,251 of NZ_QWEY01000005.1, read as the reverse complement.
TTCCCGGAACCATGAGTCTGTCTGTCGGCAGAGTTCATCCGAAAGACTTCACCATTGCAACAATTTTTTTACTGGTAGAAAATATTTTCCTCTACGTCAGCTGCCGGACTGTCGCTTCCCAGCCCCTGCCCTGTTGCCGGAAGCGCGGCACCCGCAGCAGGCACGAAAGGGCGACCCCGGCCTTGCAACAAAGCACTCCGCGAGGGTGCCCGTTTGGCTGATGGCACAAGATGTCTTGTCCGAGCCGGGCGCGTTTCCCCAATGCTGCCATTTGCAGGCGCGCCGGTATCCCGCGCGTGCTGGCCTGTCCATTTCCAGATCGAGGTCATGGCCAACAGGGTGAGAAGCCAGGCGATCACCACGTCTGACAGGAAATGCGCACCGAACAGGACGCGGTTGACCGCAATCATCATGAGCATCGGCGTCAGTATGATGGCTGCGGTCAGGCGCAGCCTTTCCGGAAACAGAACCAGAAGGGAAAGCCCGGCCGCCGCCGCAGCGGCCTCACCGGATGGAAAGGAGCAGTTGTCGGCGCATTGGCCCGAGAATTGCCAGACCGGCGTGAAATCGGCAGTCCCGCCGAATTCCAGCAGGTTGCGCGGGCGGGCACGGCCAATCAGGGGTTTCAAAATCTCGACAACCAACTGACCGGCAACAAAGCTTGTGACAACGAAGATCGGCTTGTGGGGCGCACAGATACGGTGCCGCCCCGGCAGAACAGTGCGCAGCCCCAACAGCAGCAGCATGGCCAGGATGACAATGAACGGTCCCTTGAGACCGACCTGCCGCAACCCGTTCAGAAACGGCTGCTCGGCCAGAACGAAAACCGCCCCTTCCGCGACACGTCGCGTTACCGCCAGATCAATGGCCGGAAAGGCCATGAAGACAAAGCTGATCAGAATTGTCAGCCGGGCAATGAGAATCTGCGCCCTGCCGATGCCATGATGTAACGCAATGTGGGGAGCTTTGGGCAAATAGCCCGGTAGTGCCTGAGTCATGCCGGTCTCTTGTAAAGATGGATCGACGGCCATCTGGACGGGAACTGTCAAGAAACGGCGGAGATCGGATCAAGAGCCTGTCCACGACCGGCTATCCCTGTGTCACAGGATTGTACCGACAGGCGCAAAACCCTATTCTGGGGTGTATCGACGGCGCGATATACAACAGGTGGTGGCGGGCATCAGGATGGATAACAACCTTGTTCTCATCGTCGAGGATGAACCGGCAATTGCGCGGATCCTTGACGCCTATCTGCAGCGCGACGGCTTTCGCACTGTTCAGGCCGCCGACGGGGAAACCGCCCTCCAGCACCATGCGCTTTTGAAGCCTGACATTGTATTGCTGGACGCGCGCATTCCCAGACTGGACGGTTTTGGCGTGCTGGCCCGTATCCGGCAGTCCAGTTCCACGCCGGTCATCATGGTAACAGCGCTGGCGGATGATGTTGATCGGCTGAGCGGCCTGCATCTTGGCGCTGATGACTATGTGGTGAAACCGTTCAACCCGCAGGAGGTGGTTGCAAGGGTCAAAGCTGTGCTGCGGCGGACCTTGGGTGAGACCAAGGATGCCGTGCGGCGTTTCCGCTCTCTGGAGGTGGATTTCGAAAGCTACATGGCCTTTATCAACAAGGATGGCCAACGGGTTCCCCTGCCCCTGACGCTCAGTGAATTCCGGATTCTGGCCCATATGATCCGATACCCGACACAAGCCTTTGCGCGTGCCGATATCCTTGATGCCTGCATGCCCGAAAGCGATGCGCTGGCACGCACGATAGACACCCATATTTCCAATCTGCGCCGCAAGCTCGACGAGCTGGGCGAGACCGGCTTTTTGCCGGCCGTGCGTGGCATCGGCTATCGACTGTCGGATCCGCAATGACCCTCAGACACGCCCGCGCGCTGCCGCTTGCCACACTGACCGCAATTGTCATTGCGATCATGCTGCTTTTGAGTGTTGGCATGGCCTATATCGGTGTCACCTGGTATTCCGCCCATCTTGAGGAAAACAACAACCGCAGCCTGCCACCGGAAGCGGCTGACGCCTACAGGCTTGTGAACGAGGGGCGCGTGCCGGATGAGACTGCGCTCAGAATGCTCGTCGAGCATCTGGATGCGCTGGTGGCGACGACGGATTTCAAGGTACAGCTTGCCACTTTGGTCATCGGTCTGTTGTCGGCGCTGCTCTGCGCCATCATCGGGGTCTATCTGGCACGGCGGATTGCCAGACCGCTTGAGGATCTGACCGATGCTGCCGATATCCTCAGATCCGGCGATTTCTCGGTGCGCGTGGCCGCTTCACCCGGAACCACGCGTGAGGTTTCAAGCCTTGTCGAGACCTTCAACGCCCTCGCCACCAGTCTCGAAAAGATGGAAGAGCGGTTGCGCTTCAACAATATGGCGGTTGCGCATGAGTTGCGCACCCCGCTTACGGTGCTGCAAGGCGGGATGCAGGGTATTCTTGACGGCGTGTTCCCGATGGATCGAAAGATGCTCGCGGATCTTCTGCTTCAGGTCGAGGGTCTGGGCAGAATTGTCGAGGATCTGCGCACCCTGTCGCTGGCCATTGGCCAGAAACTGGTGCTGCATCGCGAAGATCTCGACCTTGCCGAAGTGGTGGAGGCGGTTCTTTCTGCCGCGCGCCCCATGCTGGATACCAGCGGGCTAAAGCTTCAAACCAGCCTTCAGCCCGCCCGGATATCTGCCGACCCGACCCGCATTCGTCAGGCCGTGCTTGCCCTGCTGGAAAATGCGGGCCGGTATGCGGCAAGCGGCGGGTGCCTGCGCTGTGAGACCGGGCAACTGCCCGACGGCAGCGCCATCATCCGAGTGCTGGATCGTGGACCGGGTTTTCCCGAAGATATGGGCGCAGTTGCGGTCAATCCGTTCTGGCGCGGCGATGCCTCAAGATCACGCGCCTCGGGCGGCACGGGACTCGGCCTCTCGATTGTCCAGGCCATCGCCGTCGCCCATGGCGGACATCTGAACCTCAGCAACAGGCCAGACGGCGGCGCGATGGTCGAAATCCATCTTTATGCCGAGGGTGAGGTGTCCTGACGACGTTGATGCGCCCCACAGGCATGAGGCAAGGTTCCCCCTTACTTTCGGGATCAGGGGGCGTCAGGATTTCCTCTGCCCGGCCGCCAAGGCGCTGTCATGTGGCGATGCAGGTGGCATCTTCGCACACATCCTGCATGCTGGCGGCGTGATCAGAGCACCGGGGCGAGGTTTCATATCGGCACTATCGAGTTCTGTTTGCCTTGGCCGATCAGGCTGTTCCGATCAACTTTGCCGGTGAGATTGCGGGCAAACCATTCTCCTGCGCCGAGACCTATGACGGCAACGGGGCCAAGGCCACCGCCGTCAAGGGCATCGACTACCGCCTGTTCGTGTCGGGTGCGGCGCTGATCCGCGCCGATGGCACCGCCCACCCTGTCGACCAAGGTCACCGAACGATTGGTCCCCGCCAGAGAAGGCCTCGCCTTCCCATTGGGCACGATGGATACCTTCACGACCTACGGCGGCCCAGCCAACCTGCTGGAGGCGGCGAATACCCTCGGCCTTCCCCTCTACGCCCGCCAGCACCTCGACGAAAAAGGCCGCTGGATCGACCTGATGGCCGAGGCGTCAATCCTGCCGGTGAACAAGCGGCCGCGCATCGCGATCCGCATTCACACTTCGAATGTCGAAGCACGCCCGGGTGAACCTACGCCGATCAATCGCAACGACGACGAGGCAACACAACGCAGCATCCGCCGAGAGAACGAGTCAGCTGGAATTCTGGCGGAGAACGGATACGACGTCGTGCAGAACCCCTCTGTGGCAGGACCAAAACGCCCTGATTATCTGGTCAATGGCCAAGTTTACGATCACCTCGCGCCTTCGACAGGCAACGTCCGAAACATATGGGATCGAGTTAAAGAGAAAGTGGAAACGGGTCAGGCTCCGAATGGCGTGATTGATCTGCAAGATAGCGGTACAAGCGAGGAAGCTCTGCGCAGGCAGTTCGCAGACTGGCCCATCGATGGCCTGGGAGAGGTGTTGATTGTGCGACCTGATGGAACGATCGGAGGGCTGTGATGGCAATAGAGTATTTTGTCTATTCGGATTTGGACAAGCCGGACATGGAAGGCCGCCTCAACGATGCGGCACGTTCCGCCCGCGGACTCTGGGAAATCTGGAATGCAAGCGATGATCTTGGGCCCTTTCATGAAGAGATCATGGAAGAGTACGGCGTGCGCAAAGGGTTCAAGACAAGCGTGTATTGCAGGCATTCGAAAGACCATAGTGTAGCGGCGCGCGAGGCCATGCTTGCATTCTTCGAGTCCTTGCCCGGACGAAAGCTGCTTTTGAATGGCGACGTATTCGTCGCCTTCCGCCCTGAGTAAAGCCCAGAGGCATTTCGGAACTGACATTGAGGGACAAGGCGGGTAATTCATGGCCCAAATGTACGCCACCCCGCCACGATCAGCCCCGGCATGCCGTCCACCGCACGCTCTGCATCCCGCGCCAGATCCAGCCGTTTGCGCAGCTTGACCCGCGGGACCAGCAGGAATATCGGCACGGTCACGAGGCCACGGCCGGTTTTTGACCGTGACGCCACAGCTCGGCCTTTCGAATTCAACCGCCCCTCGGCCACCAGCAGGCTCGGCCCGCGACGGCGGTAGATGAACCGCAGGCGCAACCCGGTGCGGCGTTCCCATTCTCCGGGGGTGATCCGCCTGTGTTTCGTGCTTTTCCCGGCGGCCGGGGTTGGGATGGCCAGCCAGAACCCGTCCTTGGACCGGATCAGCGGGCCGGTGTCATGCGCGCCGATGATCACCGGCGCGTTGGACCTGACCAGAGTGGCCGCGTTCAGGCTGTCGCCGGATTTCGGGAAGCTGGCGAGGCGAATGCTGTTTCCCAGCCTTGTGCCGAGGCCAGCGCCGGTAATCTGGCTGCGCCAGGCAGATTTCAGATCGGCCCCCGCTTCGCGCATGGCGGCGGTCACTGCCTTTTCCCCGGCGGCGACTTCGGCCTGCATCAGGGCGACGAGGTCGGGATCGAACGCAATCTTCAGCTTCATGATGGGCGCAGGTCCAGCGTCCAGATCAGGCGTTCACGATCACGCACCGGCTCGCCCTGAATGGTGAAGCTGTCGGCCCCGATGACAATCAAATCGCCGGGGCGGGGATCGGGCAGGTCGGAGACGCGGACGTCCACCATCATGGTGTCGCTGACAAACCGGCCCGCGCCGAATTCGGTGATGCGATCCGGGGCGCGGCGGATGACGCGGATGGGGCGTTCCTCCGAGGTGGTGGCGGAAATCCAGACAGCGGCCGCCGCCATGGACGGGTTGGCATAGATCCGGTCCATGGCGGCGACAAAGACGGTCATGGCGGGTCAGTTCGATGTGTGGATGCGGATCGCGATGCGCGGCCGCTTGCCGCCGATGAAGTGGATGCGCTGACGGAAAGCGCGGTGGTTGTTCGGATGCTAAGCGATTATGCGCTCCTGCGCGATCAGGCACGGGCCTGCCGGTGAAAATCGCATCGTGCCACTACTATCAAGACCTTGGCAGGTTACGAGTCTCTGACAACTGACTGACGCGCCTCTCTCCTGTCCGCTTTAAGCCGTGCGGAGGTCCAACGTGCACGGTATGCATGGTCTATATCTGTTAGTGAAGGGTGCCACATACAATGATCGAATGGCTGATTGGCGCGGCCGTCTTTGGATTGGTAGGGGAACTATTTGGCGCTTCTCGGAGCAAATCGTCGTCGCCATCGCCAAAGTCCATCCTCATCACGCAGCCTCAGTCGGGGTTGAACCTTAACCTAGCCAAGCACGAAAAACCCGAGACAGAATGGAACTCGACTCGGTTTCGCCAGTTGGCAGCCGAACTTGCATGGCTGAACAACCCACCCCAGTTCCCGGCTGCCTGCTTGACCCCAGCAATACTTTGCGAAGCGGCTAAATATAGCGACTACTTAAGGCAACAGTTGGCTCGCACCGAAACCGGAATCGAGGACACGACGCAACTCGAGCGGATCGCCGAGTTTCTGAAAAACCCGAAGGAGGCACGTGAGCGCGCGATCAATGCACACTTGGACCGTGAACTCGCGCGGTGGGAACAATTTTTAGATCAGGTGGAAAGCAAACCGTTGACACTTGAACAACGCCGCGCGGTCCTGAGCGATGAAGATGCAACGCTTGTTCTCGCCGGGGCGGGGTCTAAGAAGACCAGTGTGATCACAGCCAAGGCGGCGCATCTCCTGAAGTCCGGGATCCGAAGCGTCGACGAAATTCTTCCGTTGGCATATGGAAAAGATGCCGCGAATGAGGTGGCCGTGCGAATGGGCCGAGCCTGCGACGAGCCAGTGAAGGCTTGGACATTCCATGCATTGGCCTATCATATCACTGGTAGCGTTGAAGGTACCAAGCCGCCTCTTGCAGCGCACGCAGGGGAGAGCGACGCTTGATGTTTCTGCGCAGTGGCTGGAACAAGCTGAGAGATGCATTCAGTGTCGAGCCGATGAACGAAGAAGAGTTCAAGGCGTATCACGAGGTTCGTCGTAGGAACTGAGAAGGGGTCGCCATCGTCTTGAAGTTCTGACGTTTTTTGCGCCTCGCACAGATCGAAAGCTGCCGCCGTTACCTCCCCCCACGGCATGGTTCCTCCCCGGCCCCGAACGTATGCGGGGGGCGCAGCGCAGCATTTCGCTAGCGACAGGCACTTTCACCGGGGAATCCACCCGGAATCCACCTGCCGCTTAATCTTGGAAAAATAGTCTCATTATCAAATGGTTGCAGAATCACGACCTGCACCTGCTGGATTCTTTTGCGGAATCCAGGGAATCCACCCACCTCGGAATCCACCTAGTGGAAGCCAGGACTCTAGGGCATTTGGCGTGCCATCTAAAGACGACATTGGTTGCGCGAAGCGACCACCATTCAGAGTCCAACGGCCTTTCCAGACAAGCGTTAAGTTTATCGGTATTGACCCCGCAAAGTGCACCTATGATATTTTTGATTGTAGGTCAGGTGCATGACCTCCTTAAAAGCAAAGGAACCAGACCATGGTGACAGATCTCCACGTAGTCCCTGCTCGGTGTGGTCGGGCAGTGCGGTTGGCCAAGGGACAGGCGATCCAAATCATCAACACGCATGGTCAGCAGGTTGTTGATACCTGGTGTTTCAATGCCGATGACATGTCGGAGTTCATGTCGATGGAGCACCTGCACGCCACGCTTCAAGGGATTTTCCCTGCCAAGGGTGATGGGCTGACGACCAACCGGCGTCGTCCAATCCTGATCCTGGAAGAGGACAGCTCCCCGGGACGCCATGATACTGTCATCGCGGCCTGCGACGTGCACCGTTATGCCGCGCTGGGCTGCACGCAGTACCATGACAATTGCACCGACAACCTGAAAACCGCGTTGGGGCAGATCAATCTGCGGGCAGCTGCTTGCCCTGCCCCTCTAAATCTGTGGATGAACATTCCGGTCGGCCCGGACGGCAAGATCACGTGGGGTGAACCGCTCTGCAAGCCCGGAGATCACGTGACACTGCGGGCGGTCTTCGATTGCATCGTGGTGATGTCCACATGCCCACAAGACATGATCCCGATTAATGGTGCCGCCTGTACACCGACCGAGGTTCACTATCGTCTGCTGACCTGACCGGCTCCAGCCGCGTCAGCGCGCCGGTTGGTCAATGCGGGACACCCGCCCCCGCCCTTCCTTCTTCGAGGTCACGACCAGCCCCAACTTCTTGCCCAGCGCCCCAGACATGGCACCGCGGACACTGTGCGCCTGCCACCCCGTCGCCGCAACGATTTCTTCCATCGTCGCGCCAGTGGGTGCCCGCAATATCGCAATCAGCACGACTGCATTGTCCCCTCACGCTGGATGGGCGGCTTCGGCACCGATACCCATTCCGCGCGGCCTCAGGCTGCGTTGCGCCATCCCCACTTTTTCGCCAGCGCCAAAGACTCAGCCACCGGCAACACCGCATCGGTGGTGCCAAGACTGCGCAGCGACACGGCAGCGGCGGCGTGACCCAGCCTGACGGTTTCTTCCATCGGCCACTTCTGGTGCAGGCCGTAGATGACGCCCGCAGCAAAGGCATCCCCTGCCCCGTTTGCGCCGATGACTTTTTCCGGAGGAACATCGACCGACGGAACGAACATAGCCTCACCGCCGCGCGGCAACACAACCGCGCCTTCGGGGAAATGCGCCACCAGCAACTTCATGCTGCCCATGGCAAGCACCGTCTTTGCCGAGGCAATGACCCGGGGAATGTCAGCCGCCTCTGCCGCCACCGTCGGGTTTCCCGAAATCGCCGCCATCTCGAAATCATTGATGATCAGGTAGTCCAGATGCGGCAGGCAGGGCCGGACAATCTTGGCCAGCTTTTCCGGTGCAATGGAACACAGTTCCATATTGGTTTCGATCCCAACCGCCTGGGCGGCGCGCAGCACCGTGACCCAGCCGTTTTCGTCGCTGCCCCAGGCCCGGTCCATCTGACGATGGATGCCGGGAAGCCCCAGATGCAGGAACCGGGCATTGGTTTTCGAAAAGTCGAAATGATCCGGGTTCAGCTCGGCACTCGCCCCCTGCAAGTAGATATGCGTGCGCCGTCCCGTCCGGTTTGAGGTATAGGCGTCGGTATAGTTTGTGCGCAGCCCTTCGACCACATGCAACCGGCTGCGTTCGATCCCATAAGCATCGGCCTCGGCCAGCAGGATGCGGCCATCTTCGTCGTTGCCAATCACGCCAATAGTCTCGACCGGAATCGACGGATCAAGCCGTTTGAGATCGATTGCAAGGTTGCAGCCCGAACCGCCCCCTTTAACGTCTTCGGACAGGATCTCGACCACCTCATTCTCCAGCGGCCAGAATTCGACAACCTTGTTGTGGTCGGCGCACCAGGTTCCAGCTGTCAGAACGCCCTTTCGACTGGTCATTTCAGCACCGCCTCGGTCACCTGCACATCATCCTCCAGCGAGCGGTTTGCTTTGATACCCTTTTTCGCAAGCCGGTCATGGTAGTCGCGCACGGCATCTTCCGGTGTTTGCGCGCCTTCAACCACCCGGCGCATCGCGGCGACAATTTCGGTACTGTCTTCGGCAAAATAGATTTTGCGCCCGAACAACGCGATCCGCGCGCCATATTTTTCGGCTTGGGAAACCAGTTCGAACGTGTCACGCGTGGTGCCAACGCCGCCGCCCAGAATGCCCACGATCAACTTGCCGGGGTCATAGCTGGCCAGTTCCTCCATCGCACGCGGACCGTTATAGGCGATCTTGAGGAACAGCGGATATTCCTCGCTGGACACACCGGCAAGGCAGCGAGCAATCGTGTCATTGATGTAATGGCCGATGTCGACGCCGTTGGTGTCGATGTCAAAGGCAGGGTTGAACACTTCCAGAAAGTGGCGCATTCCGGCGGCACTGGCCTCATCGCGGAACGCGGTATAGGCATTCAAAGTCGCGGCATCCTGCGCCAGATCGTTATAGAAGGTCGCCGCATACAGACCCAGATCTGCGACCTTGAGCGCCCGGTCCAGCCGCGCGGTGCGGAAGGGGGCTGCGGGCACCTTGCGATAGCTGGCGCCCCGGTAGGCCCAGATGTCGGACGCATCGTTCAGGCGCACGGCGGGGGTGACATCGCTGCCCTTGAACAGGCCCTCATCGGTCAGCGCCTCGGCCGAGGACAGCGACATCAGCATCACATCGACCAGTCCCGAGCGGGTTACCGTGCGCATGCCGTCGCGATAGTCCGACAGCGGGCGGGGCTGCGTGGTTGGCTTGCCGTCGGCCCCCGTCCGAAAACCGGGCGTGGCCACGCCCATTGACATATCGCCGTCCTTGGCGTCGGCGATCACAAAATCTGAAGGCTTGTAATTGCCTTCGCGGATACGGGCGAGCTTTGCATCAAGCGGACGTGTCATTCCGGTTCCTCTTTCTTTCGTCTTCAAAATTCAGGTCACAGGCGATTGCCGGTGGCGGCATCGAACAGATGCGCGCGGGTTGCGTCGATTGTGGCGGTCGTGCTGTCACCCGCGCGCTGCGCCACGCGTTTGGTAGACACCATGCGGACGATGTGCCCCCCCAGATCGGCGTGCACATGGGTTTCCCAGCCAGCGGGCTCGACCAGCGTCAGGCGGATGGGCAGGTCGCCCGCCGGATCAAGCTGCAGGTGTTCCGGGCGGATGCCGTAGACCACCTTCTGCCCCACAGTGCCGTTTGCTTCGGGTTCCAACGGCAGGCGCAGCCCGGACTCGGTCTGCACAACACGCCCGTCTGCATCCTGAGCGATGATGCCAGGGATCAGGTTCATCGCGGGAGAGCCAAGGAATTCCGCCACGAACAGGTTGGCCGGGCGGTCATAGATGGCCAAAGGCTCGCCAACCTGTTCGATCCGGCCATCGTGCATCACCACCACCAGATCGGCCATTGTCATCGCCTCAATCTGATCATGGGTCACATAGATGGTTGTCGTCTTCAGGCGCTGGTGCAGCGCCTTGATTTCGGCCCGCATTTCCACCCGCAGTTTAGCATCAAGGTTCGACAATGGCTCGTCGAACAGGAACACCTCCGGCTCTCGGGTCAGGGCGCGGCCCATTGCCACGCGCTGACGCTGCCCCCCTGACAGTTGCGAAGGCAGGCGGTCCAGCATGGGCCCGAGTTTCAGGATCGACGCCGCGCGCTTGATCCGGTCGGTGATCAGCTGCAACGGTGTTTTGCGCATTTTCAGGCCGAAGGACATGTTGTCCTCGACGCTCATGTGCGGATAGAGGGCATAGGACTGGAACACCATGGCAATGCCGCGGTTCTTGGCATGCACGTTGTTGACCATGCGCCCGGCGATATTGATCTCGCCGCTGGTCACGTTCTCCAGCCCGGCCGTCATGCGCAACAGCGTCGATTTTCCGCAGCCTGACGGTCCGACAAGCACGGCAAAGGCACCTTCGGGGATGGTCAGATCAACCCCGTGCAGGATTTCCAATCCGCCAAAGCTTTTGCGCAGATTGCGATATTCGACATAGCCCTCTGCCATTTTCTGTCCTTCCGATACTTGCGTTGTCATGATTTGACCGCCCCCGATACGATGCTGTCCACGACCTTTCGTTCCAGCAGCAGATAGACCAGCAAGAGCGGCAGCACGGTCAGGATGGTAAAGGCGTTGTAGACGGCGTAATCCTGTATCCCCATGGAATCCTTGAGCATATAGAGCTGATAGGGCAGCGTTCGCATGTCGGTCTGGTTCACCAGAGCCAGCACGAAGGAAAACTCGTTCCAGGCTTCGCGCAGGCACAGCACCGCCGCTGTCACCACGCCGGGCCAGGCCATCGGCAGCATCACATGGCGCAGGCGGTTCCACATATTCGCGCCGTCCAGGGTGGCGCTTTCCTCGATCTCTTTCGGGATCGACCCGAAAAAGCCCACCAGAATCCAGGTCGCCAAAGGCACAGCGCTGGCAATGTAGGTGATGAACAGCACGGAATAGGTGTTGATAAGGCCCAGATCGCTCATCAGATCATTCAGCGGCACGATCAGGCTGACGCGCGGAATGATGCGCGGGATCAGGTACAAAAGCAGCAGAACATGGCGGAATTTGAACGCATAGCGGGCAAAACCGTAAGCCGCCAGGATGGCAAGGATCAGCGGCACGATCGTTGCCACCACCGTCACGATGATGCTGTTCATCAGCCAAGTGCCGAACCCCGGCATGCTGAGCACCTTGCGGTAGGCATCCAGCCGCCAGACCTCGGGCAGCAGGCTTTTGCTCTCATAAATCTCTAGCGGGTCTTTGAAGGACGACAGGATCGCCCAGATGATCGGGGTTGCTGTCCAGATCACCAGAAAGGTCAGGGTGAACCAGATCAGCACCTTGGGGCCAAGGCGCTGGAACAGCAGCGCCATGGGGCCTGACTCTTGCACTCTCATTTGCCTGCCTCCGAATGGCGGCGGTCGCCCATCACGAAGATCTTGATGTAGATCAGGCTGAGCACCGTGTTGAACACCAGCAGCACCACCATCAGCACCGCGCCCTGACCGAAGTTCAGTTGCTGGAACGCCAGTTCATACATGTAGATCGACACCAGCTCGGTCGCTTTCAGCGGCCCGCCCGAGGTGAGGGCCAGCACGATGTCAAAGGTGGAAAAGCTGATGTAGGACACCCAGATCAGGCTGACCCCCAGCATGGGCTTGATCAGCGGCAGCGTGATGCGGAAGAAGATCTGGATGGGGTTTGCCCCGTCAATCGCGGCGGCGTCATACAGATCCTTGTCGATGGTCTGCAACCCGCCCAGCAGGATCAGCGAAGCAAAGGGCACCATGAACCAGCAATTGGCCATGATCGCGACCACAAAGGCCAGCGTCGGATCGCCCAGCCAGGATTGCGCAGGCAGCCCCAGTTGCGCCAGCACCGTGTTCACGAAACCGCCGCTGGTGGTGAAGATGAAGCGGAACATGACAGCGGTGGCGATACCCGACACGAAATAGGGCACAAGGCTGAGGCCACGAAAGAACCGCCTCCCGCGCACCACCTTGTAAAGCACCAGCGCAAAGCTCATCGACATGAAGATGCCAAGCACGATGCTGATCACCACAAAGTTCAGCGTGCGGACCATTGCATCCTGAAACCGGGGGTCAGCAAAGACATCGATGTAATTCTTGAGACCGACGAATGTCTTGTTCATGAACATGTCGGTTTCGTTCAGAGACAAGATGATACCGCCCACAACGGCATAGCCCAGAATGCCCATCACGAAGAGCAGTCCCGGCAAAACGAGAAGATAGGGAACAAACGGTTTCAGGCGGTCGGCACCTGTTGGTCCGTCTTCAACCATGGGCGTGGTATGTGACATACGGGCCTCTGACGTTAAGCGTGGGTGAAAAGGGCGGTACGGATAAATCCGTACCGCAGTTGCTTGGGAGCAAAAGTTGGTTGGTCAGAGACCGGCGGCCTTGTTCACCAGATCCTGGTACTCTTTGGCCAGATCGGCAGCCGGGGTCGTGGTGTCCGCCACAGACCGGTCCCGCAGTTGGGTCAGCACGTCATAGATCTGGATCACCCGTGTTGGGTGTGTCGGCAGGGACACCAGCGATGCGGCCAAGGGGGCGATATCCTGCGCCCATGGCTTTGCCGCCAGATATTCCGGGTCGTTCGAGACCGCCGAATTGGTGGTCGGCTGATACCGGATGGCGACCTGCTTGGCAAAATCCGGGCGCGCCAGATATTCCAGAGCACGGACCACCGCATCATCATCATCCGCTGCCGTGGTCACGACAAAGGGAAAGGCAAAGCCCGACTGCACATGCGGTTCTGTTTGACCCGGGCGGGTTGGCAGACGCTCGAACGTCCACTTGCCCTCGGCATAGGGCATGGTCTTTTCGATCTCGACATAGATATGCTCGCCTTCGTGCATCACACCGGCACGACCACCGACAAAGGCTGCGCGCATCTGGCCGGAATCCCAGCTTGCAGAATCCGGGCTGGCCGATTTATCGCGCATCAGGGTCTGGTAAAACTCAATCCATTCGATGCCGACTTCAGTGTCGATCTGCGGCACGCCGTCGATGAATTGCCCACCCATTGCCAGAAACAGCGGCAGTTCCCATGTCGGCGCGACACAGCAGCCAATAAGGCTGAACCCCAGCATGTCGCCCCCACCTGGAATGGTGCTGACTGCCTTTGCCGCAGCAAGAACATTGTCTGTGGTTTCCAGAGGCATCGCGATTCCTGCGGCTTCCAGCAGGTCTTTGCGGTAGGTCAGGTAAATCGACTGCACAAACAGCGCCACGCCGTAAAGCTTGCCATCCGCACTCGAAGCGCCTTCCCATGCGATGGGAGAAAGCTGGTTATAGGTGTCCGGAAACTGCTCTTTGAAGGTTTCGATCTGCGCATCGAATTCCTTAAGCATACCGCCCTGCGCAAGCTGGGTGATGTCGCGTGCCTGAATCTGCACGATATCGGGAGCATTGCCGGACCGTGTGGCCAGCACAAGTTGCGCGCTGACATCTTCCAGCCGGATCACTTCGAATTCAACCGCGATATCGGGGTTCTCGGCCTTGAATTGTGCGAACTGATCTTCGGGGATGAACTGATCCCGCCCGAACCAGACCTTGAGCGTGCGCTCCTGCGCCGCCAACTGGCTGGACAGTCCGGAAAGCGCAGTCGTTCCCAGTGCCAGTGCTGCTGTCAGCATGAACGTTGTCGTTCTGCGTCCAAATTTCATTGTATTCCTCCCTGGTTGCTTTTTTCCTGCATTCTCTCTGACCATCAGGGCCAAAGTTCCGTTTCGACACGTCCTCCAAAACGGGTCGAAACTCTGCTATCGCTACCCTCCTGCCACCAGTAACCCGTAAATTCGCAAACCTGTCAACGATTGAATTTTCATTCTGATGGTAGTATTGGAATTTTTGAACCGAAGATCAAAGGGGCCTCATCTTGGGGAATATCGCCGAAACCGAGACGAACGGGGCCTTTGCCGGCCTGCGGGACCGTATTGCGCGCGCCTATCCGGAACTGAGTCCGCAGTTGCGGGCCATCGCCGAGTTTTCCATTCAGAACGCCGATACGGTCGCGGTGGAAACCGCGCAGCAACTCGCCAAGCGAATCGGTGTGCCGCCTTCCAGCATGGTGCGCTTTGCGCAGACGCTTGGCTATGCCGGGTTCAACGAGCTGAAGCGGGACTTCCGCGACAACCTCGTGTACCGGATGGGCGAAATCCGCGAGCGCGAGGCGATCAGCGCCCATCCCGCAAGTGGGGCCATCGCGGTTGCCGACGCGCTGATGAGCGAGGCGCGCCGCGATCTGGACCGGTTGTTCAAGGAACTGGACCGCAAGCAATTCGACCGTGCGGTGATCGAACTGGTGCGGGCAGATCGCATTCACGTTCTGGCGCAGCAAACCTCGTTTGCGCTTGGCTGCATCTTTCACGCCACCGCACTCAGCCTTGGCACGCCCACCAACATGCTGGACGAGGCGGGGTCGTTCTTTGGCCGCCAGATCGAACTTCTGGGGATGGAAGACGCAATTCTGGCCATCAGTTTCGCCCCCTATCAGACCTCTGTCGTCCGCGGGGCCAAGCTGCACGCCGCGCGGGGCGGCATTGTCGTTGCGGTGACCGACAATGTGCTCAGCCCCTTGGCAGCCATCGCCAGAGTGACCATTGAGACTCCGCAGCGCAGCCCAATTGCGTCGCATCCGCTGGTGATCGGAACCTGCGTGTTGCAGGCCCTTGCCATCGCCGTAAATGAGACCCGGCCCAGTGAAAGCCGGTAGGATGGGCGCTGCCGGGACATGTCGGTTGTGCCCTCAGGCCATCGCATGACCCTTGGGCCCAAGGTGATATTGATTGCCGATGATCTGACCGGCGCGCTCGACAGTTCTGCCCCCTTTGCGGCGCGTGGCATGACGGTAGTCTGTGCCACCTCGACCGATCATCTTGACGTGGCGCTGCGCAGCGGGGCGCAGGTAATTGCCGTCTCGACCGGATCGCGCGACGGCACGGAGGCAACCGCCGTTGCCCGCATTTTGCAGGTGCGGGCGACTGTTGAGAGCGACCCGTTGGCCCGGACTGCCATTCTGTTCAAGAAAATCGACAGCCGTATGAAGGGCCACATCGCCGCCGAGCTTCAGGCGCTTTGCAACCCGGGTCAGCCTGTGCTGGTCTGCCCGGCAATTCCACGGCTGGGTCGGTTTGTTGAGGCTGGCCATGTCGCCGGCATGGGCGTTGAGCGTGCCATTCCGGTGGCAGATCGTGCCGGAGTTGACGCGTCTGCCGTGCTGAATGCCTGGTCTGAATCGCAGATTGATACCGGCCTTGCTGGGGCCGCCGAGTCTGCCGTGCTTGTTGGGGCTGCCGGGCTGGCAGAGGCTTTGGCGCGGCGGCTGACTGGGAGTGCACCGCCAACGCCTCATCAGCGGTTGGCGTCCCCTGCCCTGTTTGCAATCGGGTCGCGTGATCCGATCACGCTAGCGCAACTGGCAGGGTTTAACGTTTTCCCGGCCCCCGATGGCGCAGTGCCCCCGCCACCGGCGGCGTCAGACCCTGTGATGATCTTGCAGATGCAACCCGGCCGCTTTGGGGCAACGCCCCTTCAGGCAGCGGCCCGGTTTGCCACGGGTGTGGCCTTATGGGTCAAAGCCGCACAGCCTGCCGCAGTTCTGGCCTGTGGCGGTTCCACCGCCGAGGCGGTCCTGTCGGAACTGGGCATCGGGTTGCTTGAGGTGCGGGGCGAGGTGTTGCCCGGTCTGCCGGTTTCAACCGCCCTGACGGGGTGGCCCGGGCTTCAGATCGTCACCAAATCCGGCGGCTTCGGCGCGCCCGATACAGTGTCGCGGCTGATCTCGGGCTCATCTCCGCGCTGATCCGCCCCTTACGGCGCGATATCCACCATCCGCAGTTCAATACCCCGGTCTTTGAGGGCGGCCGTCGCATCCGCGCTGATCCGGCTGTCGGTCAGCAGCAGATCAACCGCAGAGGTTTCGCCAAAGGCACAGAACGCCCGGTTGAAAAACTTGCTGCTGTCCACCAGCAGGATTACCCGGTCCGCCGCTGCCAGAAACCGGCGCTTGAGGTCCGCCAGTTCCAGCGACGTATCCGACAGCACGTCAGGCGTGATCGCATGTGTGCCCACAAAGGCGATATCGGCCCGCAGCCGCGCGACAGAGTTCACTGCATCCGCCCCCAGCAATGTGGTGGTCCCGCTGCGGATCGTCCCACCTGTGACGCTGGTCTGCACCAGCGCATTCTGTGACAGGCAAGACGCGATCATCACATCATTGGTCATCGCGGTGAAGGGAATGGTCAGCCCCGCTGCGGCCCTTGCCGCCGCTGCGGTTGTGGTTCCGCTGTCAAACAACACCGATTGCCCCGGCTGAATCAGCTGCGCCGCAGCGGCACCGATGGCAGCCTTTGCCGCGCTTTCAATGGCCAAGGCGATGGCCGCTTCTGGCTCAAAGGTGGTGGATGCCCGCGCGGTCGAAATCGCGCCGCCATGGGTGCGGGAAAGATAACCAGCCTCTTCCAGATAATCGACATCGCGGCGCACCGTCGAAATCGAGATGCCCAAGGCTTCCGACAGATCTTTCAAAGACACCATCTGTTCGGCGCGCAGCACCTCCAGAATTCTGGCCCGTCTTTTTGCTGGTAGCATATGCGCCCTGTTGATCGGTGACATGTCCGCACACTCTGGCACAAAACTACGAAAATGCTCCAGCCTGCTCTCACAGTTTCGCAAACATCTACCAAAATAGTTCAAAATGCCTCATAAACGATCACAATCTGTCACGAATCGCAGCAATCATCTGAAAGGCCGCGTCAAAAGATGCCAAAATCTGTTCTGGCCATCTCGATCGGTGACCCTGCCGGGATCGGCCCCGAAATCGCTCTGAAGGCGTGCCATGCCCTGACGAACAGGCTATCCGCACAGGACATGGCCCTTGTGCTGATTGGCGATGCGGAAACTTTGCGGCGCAGCGCGGTCAGCCTTGGCCTACCCTGCCCGCCCATCATTGCGCAGGGTGACGTGCGCGGCCTGTCTGGAGCGGCGATCTTGCCGACAGTCCCCCCTGCGGGTCCGATCCTGCCCGGCTCTGTGTCCGCCGATGCCGGAGAGCAGGCCTATCGTGCGGTGGTGCAAGCAACCACGCTTGCGATGACCGGGGCCGCCGATGCCATCGTGACCGGACCCCTGAACAAAGAGGCGCTGCATCTGGCAGGCCATGCATATGCAGGCCATACCGAATTGCTGGCCGATCTGACCGGAGCAAAGGGCAGCGTGATGATGCTGGCCCATGGGGCGTTTCGCGTATCACATGTCACAACGCATTGTGCGCTGGAAGAGGTTCCCAAGCGCGCGACCGCCGCACGCATCCGGCACGTTGTCACCCTGACCCACACCGCCCTGTGCCGGCTGGGCATTGCCGCCCCCCGCATCGCCATTGCCGCACTGAACCCCCACGCGGGAGAAGGCGGCATCTTCGGGCGACAAGATATCGATGTGACTGAACCCTTGGTGGCGCAGTTGCGCAGCGAAGGGTTGAACATCACCGGCCCGGTGCCGGGCGATACGGTTTTTGTGAAAATGCGCGGCGGCGCTTTTGATGCCGTGGTCGCGATGTATCACGATCAGGGGCATATTCCGGTCAAGCTGCTTGGCTTCACCGTTGATCCGGCAACCGGCCGCTGGGTCGGGCTGAGCGGGGTGAATGTCACCCTTGGCCTGCCCATCATCCGCACCTCTGTCGATCACGGCACCGCTTTCGACATCGCAGGTCAGGGCATTGCCGAGGCGACCAGCCTGATCGAGGCCATCGACTACGCGCTCGCACTGGTGAGCAGCAAGGCCGACACGGCCATCACGGATTAGGATCTTTGGGAGGAGACAGGATGCAAAGCGACGATCACAGCAGCATGTGGATTGGCGGGCACTGGGAACAGGGGGCCGAAGGCACCCGCCCCGTCATCAACCCCGCCACCGGAGAAGTGTTTGCCCATGCCCCTGAGGCGAGCGCGGCACAGGCCTTGCAGGCCATCGACGCAGCCCGTGCCGCGCAACCCGCCTGGGCGCGGCTGTCGCCACTTCAACGCGGGGTCTATATGCACAAGATCGCGGGCCTGATCCGCGACCATGCCGAACCGCTGGCGCGGCTGGTCGTGCGCGAACAGGGCAAACCGATCACCGAAGCGCGTGGCGAAGTGGGGGGTGCGGCAGAGTTCTTCACCTATTTCGCGGAATTTGCCCGCCGCATTCAGGGCGAGATCCTGCCGTCAGACGCGCCCGGCGAGCAAATCTGGATTCAGCGCGTGCCGGTCGGTGTCGTCGTCGGCATCATTCCGTGGAACTACCCCGCCGCCCTTGTCAGCCGCAAAGTTGCCCCTGCCCTGATTGCCGGGAACACCATCGTTCTCAAACCCCACGAAGAAACGCCGCTTTCGGCGCTGTATATGGCACGGCTGTTCGAACAGGCGGGTCTGCCTGCGGGAGTGGTGAACATTGTCACTGGCGCAGGCGGCACCGTAGGGGCCGCCCTGACCACGCATCAGCAGGTGGATCTGGTGACGATGACCGGCTCTGTGCCGACCGGCAAACGCATCATGGCCGCTGCTGCCCCGAACCTTGTACCCGTCTCGCTGGAACTGGGCGGTAAAGCCCCGCTGATCGTGATGGAGGATGCCGATCTGGATCTTGCCGTGGCCTCGGCGGTCACCTCGCGGTTTATGAACTGCGGGCAGGTCTGCATCTGCAACGAACGGATGCTGGTGCATGAAAAGGTCTACGATGCCTTTGTCGCCCGCTTCGTGCAGGCCACCAAGGCGCTGCGGCTGGGCGACCCGATGCTTGAGACCACCGATCTTGGTCCCAAAGTCTCGCGCGTGGAACTGGAGAAGGTGGAGGCCATTCTGGCCGCCGCGCTGAACTCCGGTACCGAACCGCTGCTGCTGGGCGGACGGCCAGACACACCGCCGGTGGCCGGGGGCTACTGGATGACACCAACCGTGCTGGGCGGGGTTACTGCCGATATGGCGATCATGCAGGACGAAATTTTCGGCCCCGTCATCCCGGTGATGAAAGTATCGGGCTTCGACGAGGCGATGGCTGTGGCAAATGACAGCCGCTATGGCCTGTCTGCCTATCTATTCACCCAGGATTACCGGCGCATCATGCAGGCAGTCGCCGACATCCGCTTTGGCGAGATTTATGTGAACCGCATCGGGCCAGAGGCGCTGCAGGGCTATCACACCGGCTATCGCAACTCCGGTCCCGGCGGCGATGACGGGATTCACGGGCTTGAGTCCTATCTGCGCAAGAAGACCGTCTATGTGAACTGGTCCGGGTCTTCGCCCGTGCCACTGATGCCCTACATCTGATGGCCTGAGGCCATCCCGACACTGTCAGGGGTCACGCGCACTATCTGAGGTCTGCGTGTGACCCTATCCACAGGTTGCAGGGATCGGTAAAGCACGCTTGTGTCGCCTGGTGACACGGCTTCTCTACCCAGACCACGCCAGACAGCCGGTTTCGACTTGATCTCCGGACCAGAGAGTGTTTTGTTCACCTTCGGAATTTTCCGATGCCCTTGCGCAAGCTGCGCGAATGGTCGTTCGGCGAAACCTTCAAACGCACTCGTGACCTAGGAGATCTGACTGGATGCCCAGTCCGATTGGATTTTTGCGTCAGAACGCGCCCTGGCTTTTTGCAGGGTTCCTGCTCACATTTTCGTCCAGCTTCGGCCAGACCTTCTTTATTGCCGTCTTCGCCGGCGACATCCGGCAGGAATTTGGCCTGACCAATGCCGGCTGGGGCGGCATCTATGCGCTTGCCACCATGGCATCCGCCGCCTGCATGGTCTTTGCCGGCGGATTGACCGACCGGTTCCGCGTGCGGCTGATCAGCCCGGTCATAATGATCGGCCTTGCCGTTGCGACAGCCCTAGTGTCGCTGTCCACCAGCATTGCCGCACTCACCTTCGCCATCTTTCTGCTGCGGCTGATGGGTCAGGGCATGATGATGCAGACCTCTATGGTCGCCATGTCGCGCTGGTTCGTGGCAACCCGGGGGCGCGCAATTTCCATTGCTGCCCTTGGGGTTTCTCTGGGCGAAGCGATGCTGCCGCTCGCCTTTGTCGGGCTGATGGGCTGGTTCGAATGGCGCACCCTCTGGATGGTCGCGGCGCTGTTTCTGGTGGTGGCGGCAGGTGTCATGGTGTTGGTTCTGAAATCCGAACGCACTCCGCAGGCCATGGCCCGCGACAACACCTCCGTTGGCATGGGGGGCCGCAGCTGGACGCGGGTCGAGGTGTTGCGTCACTGGCTGTTCTGGCTGACGCTGCCTGCCCTGCTGGGTCCGGCGGCATGGAATACCGCTTTCTTTTTCCATCAGGTTCATTTCGCAGAAGCCAAGGGCTGGGCACATTTTGATCTGGTGTCGCTGTTTCCGGTTTTCAGCGCAACGGCAGTCACTTCCATGCTGCTGACCGGCTGGTTGGTGGACCGGATCGGCTCACCCCGGATTGCGGGGCTCTATCTCATTCCCATGGCCTTCGGGTATCTGTTGATCGGTATGGCCGAAACCCTATGGATCGGTGCAGGAACCCTGATGCTGCTCGGGGCTTCCGTCGGGGCCAGTTCAACGATGAGCGCGGCGCTTTGGGCAGAGTTTTTCGGCACCGCAAATCTGGGCCGCATCCGCGCGATGACCGGGGCCGTCATGGTGCTGGGCTCTGCGCTCGGGCCGGGCATCTGCGGCTGGCTGATCGACCGGGGCGTTGACATGCCGCAACAGGCCTTTGGCATGAGCGCCTATTTCGTGATCGCCGCTACGCTCGGGGCCATTGGCGGACGCCGCGCTGCGCGTTACCTTTAAGACACCCCAAGATTGGACTTCATCCGACCGCAACAGGGCTGCAGTCAAGCGAGGCTGCAACGTTTTCCAGCATGAAGGTTTCGCGAAGGATCGACAGGCCCATCGTCGTCTCTGCACGCCGCATCACGCCACGGTTGTGGGCAATGGCTTCGTGCAGGTTCATCCAGACGGGCCGCATTCCGTTCGCCGTCTCGTAATGCTCCATCTTCGGCGCGCACAGGTCTGGATCAATATCGCAGACAAAGAAATGCGATGTCATATGCATCAGATCGAACCCGTCCCGCCTGTGCGGGCGCAGTTCTTCGACATAGCCGTAGTTGCGTTGCACCCGAACGTTGCGGGCACCGGTTTCCTCTTCAAGCTCGCGACGCAGCCCATCAATCATGTCCTCGTGATTTTCGACACCGCCACCGGGAAAGCTGAAATCGTTGTAGCGTTCGGTAAACAGCAACAGGATCGACATCTCGCGCAGCACAATGCCGCGCGCCGCCTGTCTGGTCAGCACTTTGCCTGTGCCATCTTTCACGTCTGGATGGACGAGTCCTGTGATCAGTTTCATGGCTGCATTTTCAGATTGTCGATAATCATGTCAGCTGTTCATTATTCCGCAGTGGACCATGAATTTTATCTGCCGTCGCGATGATCGCGTCGACAAGTTGTCGAACACCAAGTCTGTTCCAGATGCAAGTAAAGAGCAGGCTGTGCTGCGCGGCATCTCCGGGTCCATCAGTAATGGCTGGCCACCGCACCAGGTCACCTGAAGGGCCTCAGCCACTGCGCATATACCGGGCTATGCTCTCACAACAGAGACCCGCACCACTCACCTCTCTTGCATTTTTGATCTGGTTTACCCTATTTTGTCTGGGCACAGGATCCAGTTTCGCTGGATGGCTTCTCCGGGCGCCTATCCCCCGGCAACTAAGCCTTCCCGTTGGGGCAGGCTGCCCGCACGCTCGCCACAACCCGCAAGTGATGCGTGAATCAAGAAATGCAAAATTCAATGAAGGACTCAGGGGGCGGAAAACGCCGAGTTTTATTTATCGATGGTAGCCACCTTGATCGACTGCGATCAAAGTTGGGCCGCCCGCTTGACCTGGAGCGACTCAGAGATGAATTCAGCAGCCAAAACGAGCCAGTCAAAGCGTACTACTACCGCGACGCGCGTGATGTTGATGAATACCACCGGCTTCAGCGCTTCTTTGATTGGCTTGAACGGCATGGGCGTTCTTGTAATGCTTGTGTCCAGCCGAGCGGTTCCTGCCAGTATCGCGCCGCCGCCGCCCCTGATCGATCTGGCTGAGGAATTTATCGACATCAACGAGGATGAGCGTTTCTTTCTTGCCTACGGTTAAAAAGTCGCCGCATTCGACCGAAATGCGGCAACGCAGCGTGAAATGGTATGTTATGGGTTGCCAAGGATGCATGTTTGCGGATAACGCTGCCGTGAAACGCATGGACCCGGTGAAAGCCCGGGTGGCTCTTCCGGCCGCCGAACCGCCGGACAACCTGAACTGACCTATCAGATCAAAACTCGATGCAGGGACAATATGGTCCGGCTCGATCAGGAACGAATTTACATGATTTCAATAGATGCTTACCGCCAGCAATGGTTCGGCAACATCCGTGGCGACCTTATTGCAGGGATCGTCGTCGCCTTGCCTCTTATTCCCGAGGCCATCGCATTTTCCATCATTGCAGGCGTGGACCCAAAGGTCGGCCTCTACGCCAGCTTCTCGATCGCGGTGCTGATCGCCTTTACGGGCGGGCGGCCCGGGATGATTTCAGCAGCAACAGCTGCTACCGCAGTGCTGATGATCACTCTGGTCCGGGACCACGGGCTTGAATAGCCACACCGCCCTGACCGCTGGATCGCTTCTGAACAGTTCTCGGCGCTGGCGCGTCACTTCGGCGGCTGTGGTGGATTCGGTCTGCGATCAGCGCGCGGCAATGCCGCGGGTCTGGGCGGTTTCACCTTTGTCTCGCGGATCAGCCTCACGACCCTTCAGGCAACGGGGATGGGCTTCTTCGGCCTGCTGGCATCGATCGCTGCCCTTGCCGTCACGACCACCCTGGCGACCCTTGTTGAAGCCATCGGCCTCGGGTTTCAGCGGGGCACCCACACAAACTGGCAACTCGTCCGCAATGACGCGACCGGCGCGCCCACCCTCGTGGATCTCGGTGCTGGGTTTCCGGTCGCGACCGCCGGGCTGATCACCCTCACCATTTGGTGCCCGGCGGCGGGCAGCTCGATTTGGCTACGCGCAGTGAACGAGCTGACCGGCGCTGTCTTCGAACAGGAAGTGACGACCGACCTGCCCCAGGCGGCAACCTTCCTCGCCCCGCGCCTCTTCCTCAACAACGGCGCTACCGCCGCGGCCGTCGCGTTTGAATGCACCGGCCTCTACCTCGAAACCGATTTCTAACCCTGAAAGGAGCATACATGTCACCCGCCGCCTCATTTGCCTATGTCGCCGAATTGCGCCAGCAGATCGCGATCCTCTCCGAACGCTGCGCCCTTCTCGCCGCCGAACTGGCCGCAGCCCGGGAGGCGCAAAGCCCGCCGCTCGACCCGCCAGTCGCCGGTTGAAGCCCGCCCATACCGCCCCACGCCCCGCCCTTCCGGCGGGGTTTTTCTTTGCACGAAAGGACCACACCCATGACCGAACAGATCGATGCGCTGAAGGCGCTGCAAATGGCGCTAGCGCGCCTCGGCTACTACACCGGTGCGATTGACGGGCTCTTCGGCCCGCGCACCGATGCCTCGCTGAAAGCCGTCGCAGCCGAGGGCGGCGCGATCCGCAACCTGAAGCCTGCGGTCGCAGTGCCAGGCGAGCCGATGATCTTCCAGGGCAGTGCCCGCTACCCCGTGGACGAAATCGTCATCCACTGCGCCGCCACCGCTCCGGAGTGGATGCGCGGGCAGCCCCTCACGGCCAAGCGCAAAGAGATCGACCGCTGGCACCGCGAAGAGCGCGGCTGGCGCAAGATCGGCTACCACCATCTGATCGATCGCGACGGTGCGATCCTGCCCGGCCGCGCCGAGACCGAAATCGGCGCCGGGGTCGAGGATCACAACCGCGGCGTGATCCACATCTGCCTGATCGGCGGCGCGGGATCATCCGCCACCGATCCCTTCGAGCGGAACTTCACCACAGCGCAAGATCGCGCCCTACGCGGCCTGATCGAAGCCATCCGCGCCGAGACCGCCATCACCCGCATCACCGGTCACAACGACCACGCCGCCAAAGCCTGCCCGGGCTTCGTCGTGCGCAACTGGATCAACCGGGCCTGAAACCCATCAAAGGAGAGACCAAGATGAACCTGATCAACCAACCCAGCCTGCGCCCCACCCGCAAAATGGCCGCCGTCGGCTGGACGAGCCTTCTGGGCCCAATTGTGGCCGCGATCATCGCGCCCTGGCTGCCGGGGCTTTCGGAAGCCTGCGGTGGCGAAGTCGGGGCGTCCTTTGTTGCCGGGGGACTTTCGCTCGCGCAGGGGGCGGTGAACTTCGTGGCGGGGTATGTGGTGCGGGAACGGGCTTAGCATGGGAAGAGAAAGCACTCGTGAGCGACCCTCAACACCAAGAAACAAATTGAAAAACAACTGCCGCTGAAACAAGATGAGGGTTCACAGCGTTGGAAGGGTGAGTCTTGAGTACTGGAGCGCGGATACTACTGGCAGCTGTAGGTCAAAACAACGTAACGAATTTCCCTATTCCAGTCATCCAGAAACTCTGGGAGTTAAGGCTTCTATCGGCAAAGAAGAATCTTGCCGTCACAGCTGGCATTCGATTGTCTGGCGTGAGCATCCATCCAATTCTTGGTAGCCCTCAACACCGTAACTTCTCTGAGTGGTCGGCGGCACGAGGTTTCCCAATACCGTGTGGGCAAAGCTATCGTTTCATTGTCTCAGACAATGGTTGGGATACCCTGCCGACCGTTGTGACCAACAATCCGTTGCTCGTTG
The DNA here is from genome assembly GCF_003443995.1 of Pseudotabrizicola alkalilacus. Taxonomy (GTDB): domain Bacteria; phylum Pseudomonadota; class Alphaproteobacteria; order Rhodobacterales; family Rhodobacteraceae; genus Pseudotabrizicola; species Pseudotabrizicola alkalilacus. The sequence goes on along the minus strand of NZ_QWEY01000005.1, from coordinate 33,928 downwards.
CGATCGACCTGCAGAAGGCTGATGGATACCTTGGGCCACATCCTCTGGATGTCGACGTCGCTCACACCGGAGCTACAGTTAAGACTGTCGCCAACCACCTTGCAGACTTTCTTCTCGATATCAGCTTTGCCAACTCCTATCTTCCTGCGCAGATCATTCAGGGCACCCTTGGTCCCACGGGAACGCTAAAGGAGCTGTTTCGGAAGAAGGTGATCTTTGCACATCAGGCTGGTCACCTAGCTGAAGAAACCGCCCCTTACGTATCATTTTCGGCTTTGGCCAGAAAAAGTGACAAGTTTGGAACAGAAGCACATCTCGATGCGTTTGTGCGCTTGTGGGACGAGTTCATGCTGAGAGTGATCTCTGGCGCACAGATTTCGCGAGAACAGATGGCGCGCACGATCCTCAACTATCCGTCATATCGCAACCAGCTCCCAGAGCGGCCGCTACTTCGTATCCTTGAGGACGCACCCCAAGGAATATGCCACTTAGTTGTTCAAAAGCGTTCCATGGAGGCTCGCACTAATCCGAAGTTAAGGAACAAGCTCGATGCTCTGCTGACCGGACTTGACAGCCGTGGCTCCGGTGGCCGGAAGTTCGGTTTAAGCTTCGGAGACGATCCCCCGCTGCACGCAGCCGAGTTGGCAGCATCAGACGCCATTTATTTAACTCGAGTATACTTGGGTGCGAAATGACAAATCAGCGCGAGAAAGAATCTTGGATCGTATTCCTTGATTTGCTTGGAACGAAAGACAGCGCAAAAATCAGCTCAAGTCAGTATCCGCTGAAGATCGAGACTTTTTCTCACACTCTGCTAGAACATGCCCAAAATATTCAAGCTGACGTAAAGGTGCGTTTCTTTGCTGATAGCGTCTATCTACAATGCGGCTCTTTTTCAGAACTTGTGGACTTCGTGGCAGCCGTACGATGGACTTTATTCTCTGAGCAGATTTTCTTTAAGGCAGCCATTGCTCGAGGCGAGCTTGAGGATCGACCTATAGTACAGCATGTCACTGAAGGTCGATTGCATCCTTTTGACGTGTCAGGTTCATTCTTCGGGCCTGCCGCTGTTGGCGTTTATTATGCGCAAGAAAGCTTCAAGGGAATTGGCTTTACAATCGAAAAGAACGCCCTAAAGGCTGATCAAGTCGACCGAACTTGCCACAGCGCATTTCCCGTTGATGATGAGGCCTCTAACTGGGTGGCGTTTCGGGACATTCGCCATGGGGGTGGAGAGATTGGGGGGCCAATACCAAGTGTTGAAGAAATCGAAGAACAAGAGAACACAATAGCATTCCTGGACACTATACTCGAAGCGGCACTCAGAGCAAATACTAAGCGAAAGAACTTAGCGCGCTATTATCTCTCACAATTTATTTCCTGCATTCAGTCTTCTAACTTTGAGGATATTGATTTCCATGATCGGCAATGGCGCAATTTTCCCCCAATATTTTATCATGTGTTCATGAACCAGTCTACCAGAAAGGGCTATCAAGCCATCCGTGGCAGTCGCTTGCTGTTCTTTCTGATTGCTGCAAAAGTGCTTGAAACAAATGGTGCGCGATCCGTCCCCCGATATAAGGACACAGCCTGCAACGCTGTGTGCAATGAAGTTGTAAGGGCACTAGTATCGCAGAAGCTAACGACAGAACCTTTCTCGAAGTTTCCCGGTGATCTTATCGCTAGTGATGTGCTCGAAGATTTGGGCCGTCGATCCGTGAGCCTTCGGATGCGCGGTCATTGATTGTTGGATCGGATCAATTACAAGCCAACATGCATACGGATTTCTGCTCGACGGCAGCGCTGCAGGGTTACCTGACCCGGCGCTGAGCTTCTTTACGAAAGAAGTGCTCTTTGCACTAGGCAGTGCAGATGTGAACGGACGCACTCATGCACAGTTCCGTGTTGGAGTACCGACTTTGTCCGAATTCGCTGAGCGGACAACTGGCGTGCACGGATATGAAAGAGGCACTGGCCGAACAGTCTCCCATGACAATGACATCTACAAGTATGTCATTTGGGAGTGGCTGGATTCCTTGAAACTTGGGTGGTCAAGCGTGGATCACGAAGCGGGTTTGGAGGTCTTTCGAATTCATACTGCCGAGTGCATAACTCTATCCTCTCTCGACGACGACCTACGCGATGCAATCGACAATCACCTAAGGTCAATACCTGGATACGTGGGCGCTTTTCAGATTGACCCCGGGAATCCCGTCCATCGCCGGGGCTTCTTTGACTTGTTAATCTATGCTGCAGCGATTTCAAACGGTGCAGTCATCCAGGAACTCAGCTTCGAAGGCAATCAGGATTGGCCCCTCGATGGCTCGGAGGACGTCAAGCCCGCTGGTTCTGTTTGGCAGCCCTATGGATGGCTGGCGCTACACGGGCCTGCCAGGCCATCGGCTATAGCCTCGCTTAGAGGACAGCAGGCTGCAACTGCAGTTAAGCGCAAGCAAACCCTCAGCGTCGAACTGAGAGTACTGGACGAGATCAGCAATGTCATTCTACAGAATGATTCCCGCACTAGCTTTGACTTCAAGGCCATCGGCACGCCGACTGATATCCTGCAGGCGCTGCTGCCAGAGGGCAAGTTCACGAAGTACTTGTTGGATCGAACGCACCCAAAGGGCGGTTCGAAGGCCACCTTCTTGATTGATTTCTTGGGTATTGATCCCGAGGATTGGCGTTATCTCGCTGGTCAATTCTACTTCGGCCTTCTGATGGCAAGGCCAGAAGACGTAAAGATTATCGAGTGGGAGACCGGCATCGCTGCGCGATTCAACGTCTTGATGCGAGTCCGCAATAGAACGGGAACGACGGTAGCAATTGAAACCGGATGGAATATGGTCCCTGGTGCAATGCCTTCCCTGTCTACAGCATTTCCTGGGCAGGATCGCTTAGGCGCGGTCGAGCCAGGCGATCCACCAATTCTACCTCCCGGACCCAGGACAAAAGTGGAATGGTCAAACCTTTGGAGCTGGGCGAATCTTGCCGGACAGGATGCTGCAAACAATCATGTTCCAACTCCCATGTTTCTGTCCGGGGTAGGTCCTGTTGCAGAAGGAGAGTGCGGAACCGCGCTGGTGAGAGTTTTTGATGCTCGGCGGGGCTTCGCGCGATGGCTACGGCAGGCAGGTGTTGGGGAGACTGATGGGTACGGTGGTGTAGTTACCTTGAGCCCGATACAAAGCCAGTCGCTCGAGCGAGCAAGCACTTGGGCAAGAACAGTAGCAGCGGTTCTTCAGCTCAACGGCGTCGATGCAAACATACAGCTGTTCAAGACTTAAAGGCCGATCGAGGCAGATCAACTGCAGAACGGGGCACTCAGCATCCCAGCCCTGTTGAACTGTGTCGGCTGCGGTTTTTGTCCGTTTCTGGTCCTGCCCGGCTACTATCCCACTGTTTTCGCACGCGGAATTCGTCCGTTTGTTGACCTATTGTTGACCCGCGGTGGGGAACGCAAAAAGCCGCCCTTGAGGGCGGCTCTTAAGCTGTTGATCTAGCTACAAGATTTTGGTTGCGGGGACGCGATCTGCAAACTGTTTCTACATGTTCCGGGCGATCATCCCACCCTGCCCTTCGCGAGCAGCCTAAACGCTACAGCGCTATTGTTATTGGTTGCGGGGACGAACAACCGCCGTAACCTACCTGAGCTTCAATGTCCTGTGTGACTCGCACCTGTGGCAACAAGAACATTAACAGCGATCACCGCAACGTATCTGATATCTCCAAGGCACGTTTGAATTTCTGTGCGTCTATAGGCTTGCGATGCGCAAGATCGTTGCGCATTGAGGCCAATGCCTCCATGTGTTCAAATTCGTTGCGTGGAACGTGTTGACGCAACTGATATGTTAGCGCGCCTAGTTCGATATTCTCAACCTCAAACACCTTCAACTGCCGCAACCTATCATCAATGCGGAGGAATTTTTTGTAGCGCTCTACAATTCGTATGCGATGTTCCTCAATCCACGGAAAAATCGATGCGAGCTGCGCCTTCCAGATGCGCTGATCACATTCTTTTCCTTGGAGACTGGAAGAAAGATGCAGCGGGCACGAGAATGTGCGGGTCCCGAAACTGCCTTCAAAACTGCTGGCTCTGTCGAGATTTCGACTCATCCAACCGTAAGGATGCACGATGTCTTCCTCGCGCTGCGTGACCAAATCAGCTATCAAATCGAGCCGCCAGCCACAGAGTTCTGTGGCGAGATTCACTGCAAGGTCCTGGAAAAGAGTGGAGCGCCCAGATGGGACATGGAACTCCGCCCAGATGATTGCATCAATCCGCTTTAAACGACCCGCCCATTCAACCCTCGTTTGCCCTTCAACGCTAAACCCTTTCGGCGCGAGAAAAAGCACAGCGAGGCCGCCTTCAAGAGGTGCCCGAGCTAGGGAAAATCGATGAAGAAACACCTTCCATTCTGCTAAATCTGCCATCGGAAGTTTCCTCCCGTCAACAATCACAACGTGATTGTCAGCGGCGACAACCGCGGCCAGATTCTTGTCGCACCCAACAAGATCGACGATAGATAACAAAGGCGTAATACCTTGCGCTGGCGAGAGCTCATTGGCCGTATAACTGTCCTGAAATCGCTGCAACAACTGCTCTGTCACGCCAGATGGTGTCGATTCGTCCAACAAAAGAACCGACCCTCCGTCCCAAACAGTCGCCTCGACATCGGAAAGGAATTGCCTAAGTGAAGGCAGTCCCCAGATACTGGGCGCGAGCGAAGACATTAGTTCCGACCGTCGCCCGCAGGCCGCTCACACGTCCGGAACAGAAGGCTGCCCATCGCCGAACAAACGAGCCAATCTGGATCACTTGGGTCAGGCCGTTGAAAGAGACCAAGATGACACATCAGGGTGATATCCGCACCGGCGTTGGTGTTTCCTGCAGCCAAAAGCAGATCGACGACATCACGCTCAGGCGCACCATCAGCAATCAATTCTATAGCAGAGCAAAATTCGGGCACCAAACTTTCTGGCAAGCCGATTTCCGCGGGCCGCAGTGAAAACCCGCTTCCCATCTCACGGATAGCACCCTCGGCGCTTTCTGTGCGACGGCCTGACACAAGTGCTTCTAGTTGAGGGCGCATTTTCTCAAGCAAAACAGGCGATCCACCGCAGGCATCGAGTAGCACGCCCCGGAACTCCAGTGAATCCAACGCCTGAAGACCGACCTCGGTCAGCCAAGCTCGAAGCATGTTTTGCTCCCATGGCCGCGCTACCAACTTGATGATTGCAACGCCAGAGTCGCGCTGAGGCAACAGATTCGCGATCTGTTCGTGCCCCCCAACAAAGATCGGAATCAGATTGCCATGCCGCGACACCTGGTCGCGTTCTGCCAGCCACGACACCCACCTCGGCGCTACTTTATTACTGGCAGGAATAACGATGACGCGCCGACCGCTGCTGCGCTCGACGTGACGACGAAGCTCATCCTCGCTACCGTGCAACAGTGCGCCACTCAACAGCCCGTTCTGATCCTGCCAGCCCTCGGCCAAATCCGCTATTGCCTGTGCCGCATCGCCCCCCCAAATTCCCGGTGCCGTGACGAGGAACCTTAATCCTGGAGTTTTGGAATCAAAAAGCTTGGCCAAAGCACTATCCGAGAGCGGCGACCGCCGCTCTAACTGATCGAACCTTGCGCGCCGATGATAGAAGCTGGGGTCATAATCTACCCTCGGCTCTTTTTCTGCAATTTTGAGAATTTCGTATTCAAGTTGATCGCGCTGTCCGAGCATCTGTGCCACCTGCGCACCGCGTAAGCCGTAAGTGCCCACACCGTTTCCTTGTCGGATCAATACGCCCAGGTCCACCATTTCGTCGAGAAACGCCCGGAAATCCTCGCTCGGCAGCATATCAAAGCCACGCGGCCAAAAACCTGCGACTTCGTGCGCAACATCCTCTGGAGCCAGAGCGCCCCCATCGCGTTCAACGCCGTCAAGTCTATACAGCGCCAAAACCTTGGCGATCAATTCATAGCGAGGATCAAGGTTGAGTGTCCACTGAAAGCGCTCGCGGATCTGCGAATTGATGTCTTCGTTGTTCTCGAAAAGATTGTCCTTTTCAAGCAGCCAGCGCGGCCCTTGCCCCCTTGGTCTGGCTTGGCTCGAAATGCCCTCGAGCAACGCCTTGCAGAACACTTGCACGAGCGACGGGTAGTAGTTTACGCGCGTCAACACCGCCTGAACGAGGTCGGGCGAAGCATAGCCGAAACCGGCAGCCCGCATAGGCTCTGTCACGAGGCGACGGGCTTGCAGGCTGCTCATACTGGACGTGTTCATAGGGCCAACGCAGATAGGATCTCCAAGATGAACCAAAGGAGAGTTCGGCGCTTTTGCCAAACGGCGCACATTGTGCAAGCCCGCGAACACGACCTTGAAACGCCGCGCTGAGTTCTCCATCATATCTTTCAGTCGGTTGAGGTTCGGGAAGCCGTTGCGCACCTCGGAGGCCAAGAACATGTCAGCCTCGTCGATCAACAACAAGATCCGGCGCTCTCCGCCTTTGTCCAGCCAATCGCGGACACCGTCCCGAATATCATCAGCATCTAACGCAGTTTTAGGCAGTATCTGATCGTTCGCCAGTTCCCGCTTTATCAGGGACCAGATTTGATCCGCAGAATGCACTTGACCACCGAATTCATCGATTTTCAGGTAATAGGCATGGCGCCCGGTCGCGGGCTGATGGAAACGCTTTCGGACATGGTGAAGCAGCGCTGATTTTCCAAGTTGCCGGCCGCCATAGACAAGACAGCCATCAGAGGTCGCGGATTCGATCTTTTCAATTTCCTCTTCACGGCCAAAGAACATCTCGGTAGGAATTTTACCGGCACTGGTCGTATAAGGCTGAAGATACCCAAATGGTGCCGCACAAGAGATAAGGCGCTCCATCCAAGACGTCCCGGTCGTAAGAAACAGCACCTGAGCCTCATCAATCAGCAACACCGATTGTTTCGCGCGACGCATTGCCAAAGCGAAATTCTCACGCCGAGTCTTGGTCAGAGTGCCAAACACCAGCAGGATACAAGGGGCGTCGCGTCCGACCTTCGCCAACTCGCGGGTCACCTGTTCATCGTCTATATTGCTTGTTGCGAGGAATATTGGGTAGCTACCACGCGCTTCGCTGCCAAATGCTGGCGGCAGGAACCAACGCTGCGCGGTCAACTCGGCACACCGCATTCGCATCGTGCGCAGCTGAGCGGATAGAATAGTCTCACGCTCGACTTCTACTGAAGTAAAGCCAAGGCGTTCCATGAACTGCCGCAACGATTGGCCGAGATCACTTCGGTTGGGGGTCATGGCATTTTTCAACGCGCGCCAATTCTCGAACAATTGGACTGAACGCTTGCGCTCGCTGTCGTCTAACTGCGAAAAATCAAGCAGCCCAATCTTAGTCCCGCTCTCTATTGCGGGTAAAATTTTTCCGCCACCTTGGTCCAAAGCGCCGAGGGCTTGGACAAAATCAGGGTAGAACTGGGAAAAATAGTCATCTTTGGTCTCATCGCTTAGTGACGGATTCTGGCCATTCTGTAAGCGTACTACGATGTCTTCAACAGTCAGAAGGTCTCTGTCATTCAGGTTGTCGATCACTTGACGCGCTTGTTCTACCAGTTCCAATTTTCCATCGGCAGTATAGCGGTCGATCAGACGATTTAAGCGTCCCTTCTGGTCAGCTATGATCCGTGATCGCACAGAGTCGCGCAGCGTGCGCCCTTCCTGGAGAACCCAAGACAATTGTGGGAAATCTGCTGGAATATCCGGAGTGCGAAGGCCATCAACCATGGGCAATGCGGGCCCAGCTTCTGGCTTCCTGACCAAAGCGTCTGCTATTGCGGAAAGCCGGTCGAGCCAGAGTTGGATCTGTTGCGACGTGGTAAGGTCAATGCTCTGCAGAGGTTCCAGATCATGGCGCAGCGATTTAATTTCGGATCGCGCGGCACCCACAGCTTCTTGGTGTTTCTCGTCCAGTTCCTGCTGGAGCATTCCAATTTCAGCATCTGAAAGCTCGCCATATCGCTGAACCCTTGAGAGAATTTTCCGCGCCGGCAAGATGGCATGATCGGCCAAATGCCGTCGCAGTGCCGAAACCTCATCAAGCGCAACCGCGTCAGATGTTGTCAGTGCGCTCAAAAGCAGCTTGCGCTGAACCGCCCGCTCTTTCGCATATTCCGCGCCATCTGGCGCAAATGGCTGGCATTCACCAGGCAATCGCAACAACGGGAGCTCCAAAGTATCAGGTATCCGCGCTGGGGCAGAGGTGCCATGTCGCCCATCAAGGATGGCGAGCATCTCTCGAATGGCCCTGTCCACAGAAGCCTGCACGGCAGCATCAAGACCATCACCGCAATCGGATTCAATAGATACCTGTTCAAGCTCTTTACGTAAGTTGCTCATGTATCGCTGCAGATCTTCCTTGCGGCGATCGTCTACCCTGCCATCCTCTTGTTTGGCCGTCCGCCAGCGAAGAATGAGTTCGGCCCCTTCGCGCAACTTCCGACATATCCAATCAAGAGCCATGCCCCGGATTGCATCTCCCTTGGGACGGTTGAGTGCCTTTTCTTCGGCAGCCACAAGCTGCTCCGCAACATACTTGGTCTCCACAAGTCCTTGCAGAAAATCCAGTCTTTCCTCAATGGTCAGCAGATCATCTTTCTGCACCGCTTCAAAGAGTGCCCCCATATCTCCCTGTAGGGACAGAACCTTGTGCAGAACTGTGTTCGAGGGCGCATGCATGCATCGCGCCGAACGCGCCCCGGGTAGCCATGCTTGAATGGATGCCAAAACATCAGGCAAAAGACGCTTTTTTTCGCCCCCTACCAAGGTGGTCAGTTCTGCGATACTGGGCTGAAAATCATGCCGCAGACTTGTCAAGCTGTTGACTACCCCCGCATAGTCCGAGAGTGAGCCGGACAAAGACAGGTTCGCCAGCAGCTCGCGGGCGTTAGTGTCACGAGACAAAAGTGCAGGCCGCATAAGTGCCGCCAAGGCGATGCTTCTAGCCCGACGGCTTGCAGACGGACCGGATTGCTCCGCCCGATCAAGGCCCGACATGGCAGCCGCTAACAATTCCCCCATGCCTTGAGTTGATTGATCGTAAGGACCTGTGATGGTCGGACCGGCAGCAAGCGCGCGGATCAAAAGCGGCGAGATTGGCGGAACATGTCCAGCCTCTTCAGCCAGATCAGCCAAATGCCAAGCCAGAGCAAGTTCCCCATCATGAAGATATACAGCGAGCATATCTTCGAGAGTCTTGTGGCCCGTCCAGACTGCGGCAGGGTCTTCATCTGCCTCTGGCTCAACAGGCTGTGAAATATTCACAGAAAGCGTAGCAGATGTATCTTCAAATACCGCCGCCAGTTTCGTGCGCTTTTCCGCCATGGCAGCAGGCTGCTCGGCTTCGAACTGCCTCTCTTCCGAAAGTCCGTTCTTGGCCCCGGGAACAGTCGCATGGAGCGGATCGTCTTGCGGTTCTGGCTCACGCTCGGTCGTCGGCGGCAATGCCGCATAAATGTCGACAGGATCATCTTGCGCATTTTCGGGTAGGCGTTCTTCATCCGATGCAAGCTGAATAGCGGCGCTCAGCTCCTGCGATATTGGCACATCAAGCTGATCTAGTGTCTGCTGCACAAGCCTCTCAAAATTCTCATGGGCGGCTTTTTCTTCACCTTCAGCCCGCTCCGCCGCGTCCAAAGCGGCCATAAGCTCTGAACGACTGCAATCAGCGTTCAAACGCGCGGTTTGCTCCAGTAATGTCGCTTCATGAGCCGCGGCCACCTTTTCAGCAAGAACCGCTGCCGCCCCTACCAACGAGACTACGAATCCCTCAAGCCGTTCCAAGGCATCGCGTGTATCGAGCGTTCTAACCTTGGCCAGAAACTCTACGCCTCCAGAGAACGCCTCAACTGCAGCAAGATCGGTTAGAAGCTTCTCACGCAGCGTTTGCAGAACGACTGCGTTGCGCGAAACCGCTGCGCGCTCGTGATCTGCACAGGCACTCAATAGTTGATTGGCAAGATCCAGAATTTGACCCGCCGCTTCGGTATCAGCATCATCCAACATGTTAAGCGCATCGCGAAGTTCATCACGAAGAACCATCCACTGCGGTTGTTCGGTGGTTTCCAAGGCCGTCGGCAGTGATAGATGCGCTTCGTCATTTGAAACTTGACTAAAACGACGCATCAAATGAAAAATCTCGGCTTCCAGCGGAGACATCACACTAAAGACTTCATCGATCTGATCGTCTGTAAGGTCTGCAAATTCCGAGAACGTGATGCCATGACTGAGAAACCTGTTCCGCAACCACTTGCCAATTCTCACCGATGGCGCACGTTGGCGCTCCTTATCGCGTGGGGATTTTTGAAAGGCCAACTCGAGTGAGCGACAATAAACCACACTCGACTGTATGCGATCGAGAAGTGCGGCATAGAAGACTTCGTCTTTTGCCCTCCCCGCTTTGTCGACAAAAACGAAACATTCCGAAAAGGTGCGGCGATCACTCGGAATGATTTCAAGAACTTCCTTGAGGAGTTCTGGCGTCAAGCCACTTTCGATATCATTCGGCGGACTCAAAGAACCTCTCCCAACCAATACTCCACAGCTGTCAACAAAGCATGTCTGGCGAAATTAATCATGCAAGCTTCCCTTCCTCAAGGCTAATAGTGCCCACAGTTGGACGCGGCTGACCCTTTGTCATGGCGCCTTTCCCCAGATGATCGGTTCATCACCACCCGAAACTGAAAAGCCCGCACCGTTCAGAGCCGAGGCCTGAATCGCCCCAGAGGCATCCCAATCATGAATAAGCTCTCGGTAACTGGTTGTTGAAATCGCTCGCCACGCACCAAAACCTTGATCCAAAAGCAAACGGAACTCCCGCCCGTCAGCAAGCGTAAGGCGCATCTCGCGGCGATGTGGCAGATCGTTGCGATGTTGCGCCAAGCTCACTTTTGACGTGGGCAACAAAGCCTCCAACACCTCAACACGCCGCAAGTCGTTGTCAAAAGCATCATGAACCCTGGGCAAGTCGCGCTGAATGCGACGCCCGTCACTAGGTGCAAGATCCACGCGGACAGAAGCCGATTTTCCACCCGGAACGGCACGAATAACTTCCGCAGCCAGCAGCATGGTCATCGGCGTCAGCAGATAGCGATCAGAATAGCTTACGGCGCGGACGCCACAGCTTTGGAACGCGGCAAGGTCAAGCGGGGCCTGACCTGAAAGCCACCGCCAAAATCGTTGCCCAAACCCCTTGACCGAGCCGTCCAGCGCAGCACCTGGGGTCAGTATTCTGCCACTTCCCGTTCCAAGCTCCATCACCCGCTCTAGCGACAGAACAGCATTGCTCATCGGTGCCTGCATAGGCCCTATAACCAGTGGCGCACCTTTCCCCATCCCCCAATCCGGACCAGGGGTCGCCTCGCCGTTGCTTGCTGCTGCACAACTTTCAGAAATCGATCTCGTGTCGAGGGTCGCCACCACCGAGAGTCCGCCGGCATGTGGTAGCTCCGGAAGGTGATGAATTCGCGCGACCTCAGCCAGCCGATAAAGTGACAGCTTCACAGCAAGATCTAGCCCTGCATGGGTCAAGGCTCGGGTTTCGATATACACGTCAATCGCTACACCAGCATCCCGAAGTCGAGCAAAACGTTTGGAGGCTGCCCAAGCAGAAAGATCCCAATCTGTTGGCGTGCCGTGCAGATAAAGGTGCAGCCTTTGCAGCACTCCCGAGCGCGCAAACCTCTCGATCCGTTCAATAACTGGCTGACCGATCCTTTGCGTCCCGTCACCGAAAACCTGCAACTGGGGCGGTAGGGCTAGATGCGAGATGAGAAACCTAACAAGGTCCAGCGCACCCGGACGATCCAGACGGATATCCCGCTGGCTAAGGTCGGGTTGCAGAATGCAGGACGGACAGCCGCGCGAACACTCTGCTTGGCACGACAGCAACTTTTCCGCACGGGCAATCATTGCCTGAAGCATTTCGGCCTCTGTCAGTCTGGCGACCAGCCCGGCCCCTCCAGCAGCGCGGTCGTGCAGCCAAGCCGATACCCGCACCTCGCCCGAAGCGCCCAAGCTTGGACCCACGCTAACACCGATCTCCCCGCTTTCGACGCCCAAACGTTCGGCCAGCGCTTCTCGCACTGCCGCTGCAAAAGCAAGACCAGTGGCCTCGGTTGCAGTTGCCGGAAGCTGAAGCTCGAAGACATCGGTGAAAGCATTTTGTGCAAGATGAATATGCCGTTGGATCCTATGCGGCTCAGTATATCCGCCGGGACAGTGGCCGTCATGAGTCAGTTTGGTTGCGCTGCTTCGCGCCAGCGGAAAGTGGCGAAGGATCGCAGATGGAATTTCCGCCCTAAGACCTTGTTCCGGTGAGGCCATTGGCTCGGCCCGACCACAGCAAAGGCAAAGTGCAAAACCGCCCCCAAGCTTTCCACCCGACAGCGAGACAACAAGCCCGGCGGGATCATGGCGATACCGACCAATCGACGGATCCGGTAGCGCGATCCAACTGGCTGCTCCGCTCGAGACCCGAGCCGGTTCGAAAGGCGCGCGCGCCAAGGCCTCGTAGCCGGTATGGGGCCTTTTTCGGGTCAGAAAGCCCGTTGGTCGTAAGATTTTTGTCCGCCTGATGTCTGACGAACCACAACGACAAATGGTCAGAGGTTCGCCCTTTGATATGCCGAAATCGTGGCAGCTTTTGCATTCCCACAGATCGAGCATGTCCTCCAACTTTGAAACATCAGCGTCCGCCCCCCATGCGGGTCTAATGCCCTCGCTTTGATAGACAAGGCCGTCAATCACGACCTCACTGCCCGGCGCATATTCTCGGATTGCTAGGTGCAGCTCTCGCGAAGCACCCGAACGCTTGGTGTAACTGATCTCCAGCCGATCATCGGTATGCCCTGAAATCAGCGGATCGAAGGTCACCACATCAGTTGCAAATCCATAAGCCGGGGTAAACCCGCGACGCGCCAAGTCTCCAAGCAGAAATTCGCCCGCCATGCGTTTGGCACGCAAAGCAAAGGCCTGAGAAACCTCTTCCTCTGTTGCGCCGTCACTGTTGGCCAACAGCGCGCGATATTCGCGGCGCCAACTGGAAATGAACTGCTCCAGCGCGATGGCGCTGCGATCGACCATCTGATCGGCAGTGTCCCCTTCCAAGGCGGTGCCGGTGACAAGCGGAGACAGCATCTCCACAATTGCAACTGACTTTGCCCATTCGCCACGCAGGTCGCTCAAGAACTTATCCGCTGCGGCCTCTGATTGTGGAGCATCCAGATCATCTACCGCGCCAAAAAACGAGCCACTGCTCGCCTTGATATTCGTGCCACCGAAAGCCGCCATCCAATGTGCCAAAAATGCAGCATTAACATGACGCTGCACTAGCTGAGGACTTTCCAGCCAAACCTTGGGTGCCGTGATCGGTCGCGAAAGGAAGGCTTTCGGCGCAAAAAAGACCTGCCGATCCAAGGGTAGATCGCGGCAGAAAGTCAAACCAAAGGCCCATGCCTCGCGCTGGCGGCCTGCACGACCCACCCGCTGACGGTAGTTTGACAAAGCGGGTGGCACGTTTGCATTGACCACCAATTGCACTGCCTTGAGGTCCACACCCATTTCCATAGTGGTAGAGCAGTTCAACAGATTAATTCTACCTGCATTGAATTTGTCTTCGTAGCTTTTGAGAACCGGCCGTTCGATCTGTGCCGAATGCTCTTGCGACCGCAGGAAGGAAGGATAAGTCGCAATGCGGTCATGCAAATCGCTCCACAGGCCACGCACCCGCAGCTCTGCAATCTGGGGATCAGTTTCGACCCACTCGCTTAGTGCCTTTTGATCCGACTCTACCAGCCCTCCAGCATTGGCAATCGGCAGATCAGGAAACCGCACCTCATCCATCTTGCGTTTCACATCATAGGGACTGCGAGCGGCAACCGACCAGCCATAGGGCCGCCGGGTTATTGGACAGACCCAAGCACGATCAAGTTTGGCAACTGCGGCCTTCTCAAAGTCTAGTTGCCAACGCCCCGCACCCGTGTCGCGTGCGACATGCCGCGTGATCAACACCCACATCTCATCCAGGATTTCAGCAGCATAGTCCTGATCCTGCGGATTGTCGGGGGTGCCATTGATCAGGCCGTAGACCAATGCCTGAACCCGCGACTGCTTCGTCGTCCAAGTCGGTCCCGGCCAGAAACTTGCGGTTCTTTCAGTGGTTCCGTCCCGCATATTCTGCCGCGACATGATAACATTTAATTTGCCAAATCGAGGGGAGACGATCGGCACCATCCATTCTGGGATCTGACTTGCCAACCGATCGCGAAACACCGAATCCACTGACGCAAGCAGCAGTCCAAGCCAGCCCTGCCGATCCACACCAACCTGCGCCAAAGGTGTCGGGACGTTGCCGCTTCTTACTGCTCGCTCAAGCGCCGGAAAGACAAGCCGAACAAAGCCCATAGTTTCGGGGTTGTTCTGCACCTTTGGACGACGGAACAGTTCACGCAGCACAAACATCTGCGCCAATTCGAGTGAATTGCCACCCAGTCGACCTCCTAGCTTGCGGCTTTGCCATATCTCGCCGGCGAAAGATCGCAACTCCTCATGTTCAGAAAAGCGTCGTATCAGCACAGGCCAAGCAATCGGCTCCGAAACAGACCCAACAAGGCGTGCAAGCTTCTGCTCTGTGTCAATAATCTGTTCGGCGAGACCGTCCGCATCAATCGCGCGGAACCTCTCAATATTTCGTTGCAGGGTAGCGACCTCCGTTGGATCGCCACAGCTCTGCTTTTCCTGCACAGCATGCCATAAGAAAGAGCGCGTTAGCGTTCGTTCCGCGTCTTGCTGCAGCTTTGCGGCGAGCCTTGCGACTCCCTGCCGACTGTCTGTGAAGCTGATCGCGCGTCGTCCTCCTGCTGGCAAACCGAGCTTGTCCTGAGCCGGTGCCAGATCTTCGAGCGCCTGCGGCAACGCGTTGCCAAGAAAAAAGTTTGGACCAAAGCGCAATTCCTGGAGGCGAGTTCTGTCTGCAT
The DNA here is from genome assembly GCF_003443995.1 of Pseudotabrizicola alkalilacus. GTDB lineage: Bacteria > Pseudomonadota > Alphaproteobacteria > Rhodobacterales > Rhodobacteraceae > Pseudotabrizicola > Pseudotabrizicola alkalilacus. The sequence continues at coordinate 18,897 of NZ_QWEY01000005.1, read as the reverse complement.
CGGCGCAGCAGTTACGCGCGTCAGGACGCTCTATCACGCCGACCTGCCAGGATTGCGCCTGTGAGGGTGGCCCGTTTTCATAAATCTCAGCGCTTCCTTGGGCGACCCAGGCGAGATAGCCATCTTCCCCTGCACGCGTTAAAAGTGCCTGTGCCGACGCTTGATCGTCCTCATCTTGAGGTTCGGCATCCAGTGCAAAATCGTCCCCCTCCTGAGTTTCCGGCAGTTCAAAACGCGGTTGGGCGCCCGAAATCAGCACCGCTTGTAGATGAGGCTTTCCACAAGAGGCACATGACACCACCTCGAAAACCGGCGCGCCACACACACATTGCGGGCGCGGATCAAGATGCAGCGCCCCAAAAGGCCAAGTGCCGCAGCCTGCTGTCAACTCTGCGTCTCTATTCGAACACGCAGCGTTAATGCAGGCGAAAACGCCGCCCTGAGCGCGGTGAAACACGTGTGCGCGCCATGGCAACAGGTGGCGGCCCGCCTTTTCAGCGCGCGCCGCGCAGTCCAGTACCACCTGTGCGTCTTCTTTGCGCGTCGAAACCCCGAACAATATCTGCGAAATTTCTCCCAAACCAAGGCTCGTCGAGCCCATGTTCTGTAGCAACGTCTGGAGCTTTGGATGCGGTGCCAAAATCGACCAAAGGGTCTCGGCTGTCTGCCCTTGAAGCGCTGACGTTTCCAGCGGCAGATCGTCACCCGGGTCGGTCAGGATCAGGCGATCCTCCTGCCCCTCGATTACCGCGATACGATCAACCGACTGCCCTGCCAATGCGGCTGCGAATTCGCGCAATTTTTCCAACGCGTTGCTTTCGCCGCCGATGGTAGCTGAGGTTGCCATCAGCCGCACTTCCTGCGGGGTCACCCCGAACGATGCACGCACGCGGCGCAGCAGCAAAGCCATCTCGGCCGCTTGTGACCCGACATAGGAATGCGCTTCATCCAGCACGATCCATCGCAGCGCACCCTGGGATGCGTTCAATATCTGACGATCCTGAGTGCGCAGCAGCAGATATTCCAACATGGTGATATTGGTCACAAGAATATCGGGGGGCGTTTCGCGAATATCCTTGCGGTTCTTCAATTCGCATTTGCTGGATTGTTCGCCTGCCTTTCGGGCAGTTTGGGGCGTATCGCCATTGTAAAGTGCAAAGCGAACTCGTCCACCCAGCCCCTCGGCCCAGGTCATAAGACGTTCTCGCTGGCTTTCTATCAGAGCATTGAGTGGATAAAGTAGGATCGCCTGCACACCGCCACCCGGGCGCGTGCGCACCAACAGATCATTCAAGATCGGGATCAGGAAGCACTCGGTCTTACCCGACCCTGTGCCTGAGGTGATAAGAACCGACTGTTCATCTACAAGGCTCGCGCGCCAAGCGGCCATCTGGTGAGCATATGGCTTAAGTCCTTTTTCCATACGATACTTGGGGGCTTGATCCAAAGCTGTGACCAAAAGAGGATCCAACAACGTGCCGGAAAGTTCACCCAAAGTCTCGGCTGCGGGTTTCCACAGCTTTGCTGTCTCAAAAACCGGGTCTGCCAGAAGCGATTCTGCGTGTCCTGGCGCAACCGAGAGCCTTTGCAAAAGCGCCGCATTAAGGCCCAGATCCGCGATGCGCGCCCGCGAAACAATGCCAGAGGCTGAGCGGTGCGTCATGCGCGACAAGGCTACGGAAAGGTTCGAGGTGTTTGTCGCAGATATCATCGGTCATCCTTCAGATTGGCGATTTGCAGGGCCAGAGGTAACGCAACATCGAACCACGCAGGATCAGCATGCCGCAGCGCCAGAAATTGAAGAATTTTCTGCGGTTCAGTAATCAAGCTTGGCTCAGTCGCGATTTCCGCCACCATCAGCGGCGCATCCAGAATGGGGCGCAGACTGTCAGAGAAGCCTACAGGAATGTCAATTTTCTGCACCTTCAAATCGCCCACGCCATGAGGAATCTCAGGAGCACGCGCTGCCAGCTGGCGGGCGGCTTCCACAAGACGAACGCCCGGATTGGACACCAACAAGGGCGTCACGCCGGTGGCCAGTGTCACCACTACAGGGAGGCCTAAAGTCAGCAATGCAAAGCCAAAATGCGCCTTCAGTTCAGGGCGGTGCAGCAGGATAGTGGCCACTCTTCGCAAGATGCCTGTTTCTACCGAAGCTTCAGCGTCCTGGCCAATGATCCCTGCCTGAGAAAGCATCCTCATTTGATAGCTCCGCACGTATTGTAGGGCTTGCGACCACTCCTTCACTGAAATAAGTGGCCACCAAAAAGGAGATCCACCTTCGAGATCCAAAGTTGAAGCAACCTCTTCGGGTTTCATGCGGAACAAAAGCACTATCGCTATGGCGGGCACGCCAGGTAGGGCCTGAACCTGATCTAGCGCACCGCACGCGCCAGCCTGCTGCGCCAACCGTATCAACTGGATCAATCTGCCCCACCCGGGATGATCCACCTCGACCAGCATGGCTCTGAACTCTTCTTGATAGCCTGCGATGCGTTGCGGACGGTTTGTTCTTCTTGCTTTGCGCGATGACCATGCGACAGACCGCATAACTCCTTTTTCATCACGGCCTTGGATGAACCACAATTGTGCCACGTCGCCCAACCAATGCGACAGATCGAACGGCCCTTTTGCTTCAGTCTCGCGATGGACGAAGGGTTCTGACAGGGTGATTGCCTTCAGTGTGACTGTCCCCGCCCCAAGCGGCAACAAGTCACCTCTCAATTGCGCATCCCAGTCGTAGGCACCGATTTCGAGTCGTGGAGTCTCGCCGCCTTTGACGAGACGTAGATTCAACCGGCCATCCGCACCTGCCAATGCCATGGCTTGCGATACCAAACCCGTCCACGCCGAAAGCCGCTGCATGCCGCCGGTGCCGAACCCTATGGCCTTACTGCGAGCCGCGAGCTGCAACTGAAGCGCACCGCCTGACGCAGGAAGCATGCCACGCCAGCCCATCAGCTTTGGTAATGAGATAACACGATTATCCAGCAACCGCTCACCCTCGGGACTGATCAGGAAAGGGTCACGCGAAGGCCAAGGCGCCGAAAGTCGCAAAGTCTTGCCACTCTTTGGCTCTGAAAAGCTAAGAACGACAGTGGCTGGAAGGCATTTACGTGCATCCAATACGATGCGGCAACCGCCATTCAGCTTTTCCGCGTGAGCTTTCAGCCCAGCAGCCGTTGCAGAGGCAATCCAACCTTCCGGAAGACCTGAGACTATGATGACAGCCAGCCCGGCTTCGATTTCGCGAATTTTAGCCGACAAAGCGGCTGGCAGATGAACCAGACCGACCGAGGCGCGGATCTCGCCATATTCGCTGTGCCATTCGACAATCTGCCCGCCCAAAATGCGGCGCATTGATCTCCAGTGTGACTGACGCGTTACATCTTTGCCGGGCATTGCTCCTTGGATACCGAGGAAACGTATGTCTCCACTAAAAACTGAAAGACCGTCATCGCTGCCCCAAGCAGAAAATAAACTAGCCAGAGGTAAGAGCATGGCTTCGTCAGATTCATATGCTTCGCTGGCGGTTTCAATCTGCAAGTTACTCTGCCCACAGCGCACGTTCCCAGCGCCAGAAAGAGCCCACAACTGCCCGCCTGGCGCAGCGTCTGGCGCGCCGATCTCCAGACCCTCCGATACGTGCGGCAATAAATCCAGCGGAGCAAGGAGCCAAAGTTTATCCCCGCGCGTGCGCGAAGAAGAAGCCGGGACCAGATTTTCCTCAGATCCCCCATTAGGGTCCAAGCGCCAAAGTGAAACTGCTTCGTCGGTTGAGGGCAAACCAAGATCAATCACCATCTCGCCAACCTGAGCCCCATCTGCATGAGCCGTCATCATGCAAGACCTATCGGGATCTAGTGCCAGCACAGTAAGCGGCCTTGGTCCAGAAACTCGCCATCCCGCAGTATCTGGAACCGCACGGAACACTGGCCCTGTTTCGGACACCAATCGCAAGGTTTTTTGCTCGACGCCGGTTGGCAAGGTGGAAAACGGGATGATCATGCCGTCACGGATACGGATCGAGCCTGCCCAACCCTTGCCATCAGCTCGACGGCGCAAGAGGCGTTGTGACAGGGCCCCAACCGAGGAAGGCCGCTCGCTTCTATCAGATAGGGCGGGCCTCAGTATGGCGAGCCGCGCAGCCTCGGAGAGACGCAAGGGCAGCGATGCCGCCCAGCTTGGCCGGTTGACGTTCAACCACGCTTCAACGGCAGTCCCGGCTATCCCCTCAGGAACTACCGACCGCAATTCAACGATCGCCTGTGCCAGTTCGGCCAGCAACATTGCCGTATCGTCATTTTGAAAAATACTCGGCAAACCACCAAGCCAACGTCTAGCTATGGCCAAGACATCTGCGTTGCCCATAACTTCGATATCGGAAATGGCACCAAGAACTGCTGAACTGTATCCGCTTCCCTTAGCCAATAGAGCATCTGGCAACCCGCCTTCAGCCATGAGGGAATAAAGAAAAAGCCGTGAGCTGCGCTGAGGGTTCCAGCGCAGCTGGCGCTTCCATAGTTTCAGCCCACGCTCGGTAAGTGTCACGGCAGTGGTGCGATCAGGCATACGGCCCAGACCATCAAAGACAAACTCCCAGCTAAGGCCGCCTTCCGCATAAAATCTCCGAATACGTTCAGAGGCCCAAAGAACAAACCACTGCGCGGTGTAATCCTCAACAGCTCCCGACGAAATTTGATTGGAGAGCAAAAATCCAGCCTCTGAAAACTCTGCGTCATCGCAACGATAAAGGTGCATCGCACGACCATCCGGGCCGGCCAAGCCACGCGCCGCAAAAAACGCTTCTCTATGAAAACTCGATCGAATATTCCGGCCCGTCAATCTAACTTCCTTCCTTTTAGCAAGATCGAGTCAAATGAACTGCGCTCTGCTTCGGTCAGATGCCCGATCCGATCAAAGACTTCACGCAACACTCGGGTCTGTGATGCCAACTTTGGAAGCGAAGACGCGCCCTCGGACAGCAGGCGCTCGCGCGCCTCGGCCCAGGTTTCACCCAAACGACACTCTTGCGCCAAGGCCATGCCTTCTCTGACCATCAGCCCACCGACGCTGAACGACATCCGGTATTTGGTCTGTGCTGCCCGCGTCATGGGCGCGTCTCGGCTTCTGGGCCCGCCCCGTCGAATTCGAACTGCGCGCGCTCTAAGGCTGCGGCAAGGTCGGCGGCATTTGATGCGACGATGTGCTGAGTCCGGGGATCTTGGCGTCGGGCGGCGTTCAGCAGACCAAGACGCTTGAGCACATAAAACAGCATTGCATAGCGCACAGTCAGCCGCGCCTTACCGTCCGTCATGCCATAGTCTTTTGCCACCACAGCCTGCTGCCCAACCGAAAGATCAGGGTGCGGCACGATCACAATATCAAAAGTTTCATGCCAGAGGCTGTCTTGCGCCCCATCGACACCCGGATCCTCCGGTGCATCAACGCCAAGGACTCTAGGCAGCAGGAAATCCTTGAACTTCGAAGTCTCATGGCACCATGCGCGGGCATGCCAGCGAAACCCGTCATAGCCAAAGGCATGCGGGGTGATGCGCCGCCAGACCGGGTCAGGGCGATCGCGGCTCATGGATTGATAGTGAATGTTCAGAGACCTGCCGTCGCGCACCGCCGCCAAGACTGATCGCAAAACGCCAACATCCACCTTGCGACGCGGCGTCAGTGCCACATCTGCCGAGGGTGCAAGCCCAAGCCAGTTTGCCCCCGCTTCGGCAAAACCCTCTGTAAAGGATCTGAGTCGCAGCAGATAAGCATCGGGATCGGGATCTAGGAACACTGGTGTAAAACCTGGGCCCGCAACATAGCGCTTGGCGCTTTTGTCATAGACCGCGTTCTGTGGTGCCCGTTCCTGGTAAAGAGTAAGGTCCTTTGAGGCTTGCGGCACCGACACACCAAACATGTCGATCAGGTCGGCGCGGTTTACCCCGCCCTCCCAAAACAGCCGAAATTCGATGAACTCCAGCCGCCGCTCAACACCCCACTTCAGCATCGCATAGAACTCCTCCAGACAGGCATAAAAAGTATATGGACATACTCAGGCATCCCGTATACTTTATATCCCTAAATACAGATCAGTGTCAATCAGCGATTCCCCCAATCCGACGGAGATAACATGCGTATCCTGCACACCGCCGATTGGCACATTGGCCAGACCCTGAACGGCTGGACCCGCGATCACGAACACCGCGCCTTTCTGACCACGCTGTGCGATGTGATTAAGGCAGAGTGCGTCGATGTGCTGCTGGTGGCGGGCGATGTGTTTGACGGGATCAACCCATCTGGTGAGGCGCAGCGACTGCTTTACACGGCCATCGCGGGATTTCTCCAGGTCAATCCTCGGCTGCAAATCGTGCTGACGGCAGGCAACCACGATCCTGCCCAACGGCTGGAAGCGCCAGAGGCGGTGCTGAACGCCCTTGGCGTGCATGTCCTTGGCACCTTGCGACGCAACGCGTCGGGTGTAGATATGGACCGCCACTTGATCGCCCTGCACGACGCAGCGGGTGCTCCACGCGCCTATGTTCTGGCCGTGCCATTCCTGCGGCAAGCCGATCTGCCGGGGCTGCCGTTGGGCGCTGAGGGTGGGCCAGAGCCTGCCGTAACCGCCGCGGCACGCGCACTGCATCTGACGATGACAAAGGCCGCTATTGCCCGCGCCGGTGGCCTGCCCATCCTTGCCATGGGTCATCTGACCTGTGCAGGCGGCCTTGAATCCGAAGGGGCGGAACGGCGCATCCTGATTGGCGGTGAACATGCAGTGCCCCCCGAAGTCTTTCCTCCCGCCTTGTCCTATGTGGCACTTGGCCACCTGCATCGCCCGCAATCGCTTGATGGGGGTCGCGTGCGCTATTCCGGCTCACCCTTTCCCTTGTCGGCAACTGAGATCGCTTATGACCATGGTGTGACGCTGCTGGATCTGGATCAAGGCTTTGCCCCCCGCCACATCCCCCTGCCCCGGCCAGTTGCCATGCACCGCCTGCCAGCACGCGGCAGCGCCCCGCTGGCCGAGGTTGCGGCGGGTTTGGCGGCCCTGAGCCTGCCAACCGACACACCCCGGGACGCGCAGCCCTTTGTCTATCTATCACTCTTGGCGGATCGCCCGGCGCCGCAACTGGCAGCAGAAGTTGAAGCCTTGATCGAAGGACAGCCATTTCGGCTGGCGGGCCTGTCGATCACCCGGCCCCATGCGGCGACTGTGCCCCAAGGCCCACCGCCAAGTCTGGCCCAGACCACGCCCGAGGATCTGTTCCAGACTGCCTATCAGCAGATCCATGGGCTGGCCCCCGATGCCGCCCATCTTGCCGCGTTTCGCGACGCTTTGTCCGAGGTTTGAGCCATGCGTATCCTTTCCATCTCGGGCGAGAATATCGCAAGCCTTGCCCAGCCGTTTTGCATCGACTTTACCACCCAACCCTTGGCAGGTTCGGGGCTGTTTGCCATCACCGGCGAAACTGGCGCGGGGAAATCGTCAATCCTTGATGCCATGTGTCTGGCGCTTTATGGCGATGCGCCCCGCCTTGCCGGGGGTGCCGTCGCAGACGAGGTTCCCGATCCTTCAGGCGAGGCGATCAAGGCTAAAGATTCCCGAGCCATCCTGCGCCGGGGTGCCGCACAAGGCTGGGCCGAGGTCCGGTTTACCGCGCGCGACGGAAAAGACTATATCGCGCGTTGGCAAACCCGGCGTGCCCGCGACAAGGCCGATGGGCGGCTCCAGAACGTGTCGCGTTCGGTGGCAAGGGTCTCGGACGGGTTAATTCTGGCCAGCCAGACCACTGCAGTGACCGAGCAGATCGAGGCACTGACCGGGTTTTCCTATGACGAATTCCGCCGCACTGTCCTGCTGGCGCAGGGCGATTTCGACGCCTTCCTGCGCGCTGATACCAACGACCGTGCTGGACTGTTGGAAAAGGTCACTGGCACCGGACTTTATCGCGCGGTCTCGGCCCGCATCTTCGAGCGGACCGAGGCTGCGCGTCATACTCACGACGCATTGACGCAACAGCGGGCCGCACATGAGCTCTTGTCGGAAGAGGCCCGCAACGCGATGCAGGCCGAACTGCTCGCCCTGAACGACGCCAATCGGCAGGATGGCGAACAGGCCAGGGCGGTGAAGGCGGCGCTCGAGCGTCATGCGCGCCACGCCGAGGCGACGCGCCAGCTGGCGCTGGCCGTCGCGGAGGAAACCCGCGCGCTGTCCGAACAGGGGCAAGCGGCCGAGGCACGCGCTTCGCTGTCCCGCATCGACAGCGCCACATCGCTGCGCGCACCATGGCAGTCGGCTCAGGAGGCCGGAAGGCGACTGCAGAATGCGGCTGACGAAGTTGGCCCGGCCAACGAGACCGCGACCCTCGCCGCTGAGCAGGCTCGGCACCTCCATGATCTCGCGTTGCAGGCCGCTCTTGATCTTGCCGCGACAGAGGCTGCTTTCAAGGCATTCGCCCCGATCTGGGACCGGGCCGCCGAACTCGACAGCCGCATCGTTTCGGCCATGTCCGAACTTGCCGCCGCACAGGCGCAGGCGGACACGCAAGGCGAAACCGCCATCACCGAGCGTCGAGTGCTCGAGGCGCTGCAGCTTGAGGAAACCACCAGCGACACTCTCCGGAACGACGCTAACGCCAGTCTCGTCGATCTAACCCCAGACGCTACCCTGGCCGATGACTGGCGGCAGATCGCACAGCGTATCGCGGACCACGCCGAAGCCCGCCGCGCCTTTGACAAAGCAGAGACCGAGGCCGCCACCCATGAGGCCGAGGTCGACCGGCTAATTAGGGACCTTGCTGATGTCGCAACCCGCACCGAATTGGACCGTGCCACTGAGGCAGATCTCGTCCGGCACGGTGCCGCCCTAGCGACCCGGATCGCCGAGACCGAGGCCGCCCACCCCGCCGCGCGGGGCACCGAACTTGCCGAGCTCGCGTCGGCTATCGCGGGCATGGCCCGGGCGGAAGCGGACCATGGCGCGGCGCGGGCAGACCTTGCCGACGCCACCACGGTCGGGGTGGCCGCCGCACGGGACGCCGCAACCTCGCAGCAAGATCATGCTGCGGCGACATTGGCGCTGTTGCAGGCCGAGGCGCAAGTGGTTGCCCTGACGGCCCCCACTGAACGGGCCGGTCTGGCCGCATCGGATGCCGCCCGCGATCTGCGGCTGCGGCTCGAACCCGGCGCCCCATGCCCGGTGTGCGGATCGGTCGATCATCCAACCCATGCCGACGCCGCTCTGGCAGAGCTTGCCGCGCAGTTGCGCAGCGATCTGGCGACAGCACGGCAAACGGCTGAGGCGAGCCGCACCAGGCAGGCCGCTATTCTGCGGGCGCAGGACCGCGCCCAGGGTATGGCCGATCAGGCCAAGGCAATTGCCGAAAAAGCAACCGCCCGCCTCACGACCACTCTGGCGCAATGGAACGGCGCACGTGCAAGGGCACTTGCCATACGCCAGTGCCCGGCTCTGCCTGACCTGCCGGGTGACGACCCAGCCCATCTGTCCGCCGTTGCCGATGACATCGCCGCCGCCCAGACGGCCGAAGCCGCGACACAGTCAGAACTGACCGGACTGCGCAAGGATCTGGGTGATCTCGGTGCCCGCCGCGACGTCCTGCGCGCCGCACTGTCAGGTCAGACCGAAACGCGGGATCGCCTGACCACCAAGCTTTCCACGGCCCGCAACCTCTACGCGCTGGCCCGGCGTGCGGCAGAGGTGGCGCAGGAACAGGCCCGTCGTCAGGCGTTGGCACTGACGCCGCTGCTGGAAAGCCTGAGCGAGCCCGCCAATGCGCTTGACGACCCCGACCTGACGGCACGGCTGTCGCGCAGGGTGGCCCGTGTCGTCGATCTGCGAAACGCCCGCGACTTGGCCACAGACCGCATCGTGACCCTCGCGCCGCGGATCGCCACCGCGCAAAGCAGGGTCGACACCGCGGACGCGCAGGCTCGGCGCTTGCAGGACGCCGTCGCAATCCGTCATGCGGATCTCGAGGCTTTGAGGGACGAACGCGCGCCCTTGCTGGACGGTGAGCCCACGTCGCAACACCGCACCCGTCACAACGACGCTCGCAAAGAGGCATCGACCGCACAGGATACGGCGTCCAAGACGCATGCCACCGCCGCGAGCACCGCGGCTGCGGCAATCGCCCGCGCTGAGGCGGCTTTGGCCGAGATGGCCGGTGCAGAACAGGCGCGCGACGTGGCGCAGGCGATCCTCACCGAAGCACTGGCATGCACCGATATGGCCGCAGGCGATCTCGATGCGCTGTTTGCCCAGCCGGTCGCAGAGGTTGAGGCTTTGCGCCGTCGGCTCCGGACTCTCGACGATGCGGTGACAGCGGCCCGGGCCACCCGTGCCTCGCGCCAACTCGACTTTGATGCTGCCCTCGCCGCAGGCCTTCCGGAAGAACCCTCAGAGGCCTTGGCGGACGCGCTCGCCACGCTCGAAGCCGCAATTACCACCCGGGCCCAGAGGACAGGGGCCATTCAGGAAGAGTTCCGGCGGGACACTGCCACCCGGGAAAGTCTTGCCGGGCTGGAGGCGAAGATCGGCACGGCCCGCGCAGAACTGGACGTGTGGCAGGCGGTGAACCACGCCGTTGGCTCGCGCAATGGCGACCGGTTCGCGCGGGTCGCGCAGTCCATCACACTAGAGGTTCTGGTCGATCACGCCAACCACCACCTCTCCCACCTGAACCCGCGCTACCGTCTGCGCCGCGCCGCCGATCTGGCTCTTCAGGTCGTGGATCGCGACATGGGCGACGAGGCGCGCGCCACCCGCAGCCTTTCGGGCGGAGAGCGGTTCCTTGTGTCACTTGCCCTCGCCCTTGCGTTGTCGCGCATGGGCGGCAAGGGCGGGCTCGTCGCCACGCTGTTCATCGATGAAGGCTTTGGCTCGCTTGATGCGGTGAGCCTCGATTTGGCGATAGACGCACTGGAAAGTTTGCAGTCCCAAGGCAGACAGGTCGGCGTGATCAGCCATGTCGAAGCCATGAAAGAGCGTATCCCGACCCGGATTGCGGTGCGCAAACAGGGTGGCGGCAAGAGTGTTGTCGAGATCAACGGCTTGGTTTGATGCGGGCCGATTCTGGATATGTGTGACGCGTTAGAGCTGCCTGTCAATAAACGGTTCCAGGCCCTGCAATTGCAGCAGTTTGCTCAGCACCGCCCTTGCCCATCGGTTGCGACAATTTGAGTTCTCTGACCGAATCTCGCCCCCCGGCCTCGCCGCAGCGCCCTTTAACTTATCATAGTATCGACTGCTTCCGGGTGAGCATCTGGTTGACTGGGCAGCCTCAGACGTGCACTGCCTCCTGACTGCGGAGGCGAAACCACGCCTCTCGGCGGCCATAGACCTTGCGCACCTAGAGGTCAAACTGCCCCGCTTCATGGATCACTTGTCTCCACGTCCGGCATCCATAACCCCCTGGCTGCTCCTCAGGGTGGCGTTCGGCGATCCAGTTGGCAGCTGCGTCGACTGGCGTCCAATCGCCCTTCGCCAATGCCACCGAAGCCTCATTCAAAGCAGTGGTTATCGTTGCCAGGTGCCAAGGTATACGACAATGAACGAGAAAGTTTTGCAGGTCAGGCAGGGCAAGCTGGTCCATAAAGGCTTGGCGCGCATGTTCCTTTTCGAGGACCCACCCGCGTAGTCCATCATATGCAAAACTGATGCGCTTCAAAGCTTGGGTCAGGGTTCGCTGCGCAGTCAGACAGCCCTCCACGGTCCGCAGATCTTCTTGCTTGAGAAATTGATGGACAAGATTATTGCGGAGCAAGACGAGGTCGCGGTGTTCGCCCGAGATGCGTGCGAATTCCTCGGTGAAGAATGCAAGGTAAACCCTGAACGCGACGGAAGCTGCATCGGTGATCTCTTCGGGCGGGGCCTTCTGCCCCTCGGGAACAAGGAACATGCCGAGCATTTCATTGACTAGCCCCCCATTGTTTTCCGTTTGGTCTCAGCAACGCGGTTGGCCAGGATTTCTTCAATGTCGGCGATGGGTGACGAAAGCTGCTGCGATATGGTGATGGCCTTCATCAGAAGTTCATGGGCCTGCAACCGCAAAAGGCACCTTTACCCCGTTCGGTGTCGAAAACCTTCGTGAACTGATCGCCATGGAACGCGACCGTCAGACCTGAACCCCGACGGCCTTCACCGGATGGATACGATTGAACGGACCTTTGGCCAACCCAAAAACGTTAGCAACTCCACCAGACCGACCGGATCTTTCCCCCACCCAAAAGCCTGATCCGGCGAGGATCCGGAATGACGTGTTTCAAAAATAGTTTCTCTTTGTGTCGCAAGGCGCGCCAGTGAACATGCAAATTTCTATTCATTTGGATGAAGCCGCCGCTCACTCGAACGCGACCGCTTCCTCCTCGTAATCGTCATCTCGCGCGGGCTGGCCATCGGTGTCAATCTGTCGGTTGATGATCCGCTTGCCAAGTTCCTCGCTGACCAGCCTCGCGCGGCCTGCGAGAAACGTGTCATAATCGTTTTCCCACACTCCGAACTCATCCAGATCACCAACCAGATGCGACTCCATTGTCGTTGCCAGTGCCTTATTCGATTTCTTGAAAGTCTTCATGTAGGTTGCGGGCGGCTTGGCGCGAATTTCCCGCTTGTTCAGATAGTCATCCACGATGGTGATGTTGAGGATGTTGTTGATCCGCCATTCCTCGATATTCTTCTTTCCAAGATAGGCACGTGGGAAGAAGTGGTGATAATTTTTGCTGTTCGCCTGTTTCAGCCAGTAATTGCGGATGCTGACAATGGAATTGTCACTGAACGATTTTGGCTGGTGGAAGGCGTAAAGGCACAGGATCGCCTTAATTGAGCTGCGGCCGGTGTTGAACCAACCGTTTTCGAGCAGGAAGTCGGGCGAGATGTCCACCGCCCAGTCATAGTCGGGTGATTTGTCGTCGAGAATGTGATCAATTCGACGCACGTCCTGTCCAAGCTTGCTTTCGACGGATGACGAGTAGCGCCCGCCAAGCGAGCAGCGCCAGAAGAAATCCTCCAGTAGCGGGCGCTGTTCAGCGGACGGCTTGTCCGGGTGGTGGTAGAAGAAATAGGCGAACGGCACCAAGAGCGTATTGTAAGGCAGCAGTTGCGACACCGGGATGCGATAGCTGTTGCGGAAGAACTCCACGGCACGCTCAAACGCATCGACCGCGCGCGGCCAAGCGTCGACGAAGGCGGTCTTGCCGAGCTTGAGGATCGTCTGCTTCTTGCAGTCCTTTGTCAGGATCAGCGATACCAGCTGCAGCAGCGTCGAATCCGAAATTGTCTCATAGTCAAGGGGTTCGAGCCTAGCGACCAGCTCTTCGAATTTTTCGGCCAGATCAAATTCGCGTGGCTCGTCATAGGTTTTCGCCACCATGATTTCGAACACGCTGAGCGGCTTGCCGCCCACATTTATGCGCGTGAAGATTTCGGTCGCGACGTCGATCGGCACGTCTTTCACGAGGATGATCGAAAAGTCGTAAGACTCGATCCGGCGCCGGTATTCAGAAAGTTTCTCATGATAGTGCGCCGGGTAGGCCACGAGCTGCTGAAAACTGCCATGGATCAGGTCGCGCAGTCTAATCCATGTCCCGTCTGCCAAATCAGCGACCTCGGAGACAACGATCTGGTCGTCCTCGTCGGCGTCGAGATTGATGAACATGTCGGCGAAATCGTCGGTCTTGCCCGAGTTGCGCTCCACTTTGATACCGCGCAACGACGCATAGAGGCTGGTGAGGCGCTGTTGGCCATCAAGCACAAAGGATACGGTTTCGCCGTCCTTCGGCTCCGGCAGCGGCGTGTTGCCGAGGTCACGGACGCTGCGAAGCCGGTCCTTCGTTGACCAAAATATGAAGGTTCCGACAGGGTAACCCTTGATGATGCTGTCAAGTAGCGCAGCTGACTTCTGCATGGTCCAAACGAAATCACGCTGGAACTGCGGTATCTTGATCTGGCCCCGTTCGATGTCCGTCAGAAGATTGGTGTAGTTCGAATGCGTCGGACTTGGCAGAATCATGCAGTAATTTCCCCTTAGTGTTGCTTGGCGTGAATCGCCTTTTGCGAACTATCGTTCAATGAAAGGCCCGAGGCGAGTGATAATGTGGCATTGATTGACGCTCTGTATTGAACCACCTCGGGTTTACCGGAGGGCAAAGCTCTCGGAGAATTGCCCTCCGGTAGACCCGGGGTGGTTCATTCATCCATAGGGTGAACGACCGCTTAACCGGGCTTCAGCAGCTGCCATGCAGCAGTGCCGAAAGGCAGGTTTCCGCCCTTCGCGTCATTCGATTGCCTTTTCCCTCTAATGAAAATCCCGGCTCGGGAACAGCTTTTTGGCCTGTTCGCGCGGGTGGCGGGCGGTTGATCTGACGCTGCCACCGACAGGCCGTTTCGTCTCATCCGCCCGCCCGTCGTTTGACGGAATAATCACCGGACGGCCGAGGGTGGCCAACAGCGGCGATACATCCTCGACATGTTCTGCGATCAGATGGATGACCGGACCGTCGCGTTCGATCCGGCCGTGCACGCGGACGAGGCGACCGGCGATCACTGCTTTGCGGAAGGTCTCGTAGACCTTTTTCCAGACCACGATATTAGCGGTGCCGGTCTCATCCTCCAGCGTCAGAAAGATCACGCCGGAGGCGGTGCCCGGGCGTTGGTGGGTGATGACGAGGCCGGTGACGGTGACACGGCCCTTGGCCTCCGGCAGCCGGTTGTGCGGCAGGCTTTCGGGCAGACGCGGGCGCAAGAGTTCCATCGGATGCTGGATGCTGCCAGCCGCCGCCCCGCTGATCGCGATGCTTTGGCTCAGCGCATGCGCGATGGGCAGTTTTGACCCACGGCAAACTTGCCCGCCCGTGGTGGAATACAGCGTGGCGGATCAAGACGTTGCTGCAGCCGAGATCGAAGCAATGCCAGAAGGTGCGGTCGTGATCAGGATGCTCAACGATTATGCCGTTTTGCGCGACCAAGCGCGGGTCTGCCGGTGAAGGCCAAGCCGTTAAATTTGGGATTTTTACAAGCCATTGGTTCGACCGAGGCGCTAAGGACTATTCCGAACACGGGTTCGAATCCATGTAGTGATGCCGTTGCTTCGCTAAACTATCCCACTTACGGTACGGGCAAGTTTCAGTGCGGAGTTTCTCATGCGTTTTTGCGGCCGGGTTGACGAACTTAATGAGCTGATTTCGCGCTGGAAACTCGCCAGCGACATTGCGGCGCCTGCGCCCCAGCTGGTGATCCTGAAGGCCGAGCGCGGGGTCGGAAAGACACGCCTTGCCCTCGAGTTCTATCGTTGGCTCAGTGAGAACGTCGATGCCAAGGGCCCCGATGGATACTGGCCGGATTCGTCAGGGATTTTTGACCGTAGCAGTGACGTCAATCCCGACCCATACGCATGTCGCTATGATCAGTCCCTGCCCTTCTTGTGGTGGGGTATCCGTGCCGCCGACCCCGGGACCGAGAACCGCATTTCCGGGGATGCGATCGCATCCTACGACAGGTTCCTCGCTCCGCATCTTGTCGCGCTGACCGTCAAGGCGCGGGCAATCAAGAGCGGCAAGGCACTTCTCAGCGTCTGGCGGGACGTGGCCAAGGGAGAGGCCGCCAGTTGGTCGGGCTATGATACGGTCATGTCCGTCGGCGAAGGTCTGTTCAAGACTGTCCAGATCCTGCGTGGAACGCTGGATCAGACACGAACATCCGCCTTGGGCGAGATCAACAAGAAGTCGATCAACCGCGTTGACACTATCCTAGAAGACCTTGAAACCGTCCTCAACACCCGCTCGCTTGGCTTTGCCAAGACGCCTGCCGTCATTCTGATCGACGATGCCCAGTTCACTCCCGAAGATCCTGGTCTCGCCGATTTCTGTGAAAAGCTGCTGCATATGGTAATGACCCAGAGGTGGCCGCTGATGGTCATCGTCACCCACTGGAAGCGAGACCTCTCTCCCGAGTTCATGCCAACCGAATGCTCTTTCGCGGGCGTACTTCACCATGCAAGAACCCGGCCGCCACATGAAAACGGCCCGGTTGCCGGGTTGCCAGGTGGATACCTGACCGACAAGAACACGGTCGAAATTGATCTCGCGCCAGTTCCTGACCTTTCCGATGCCTTGACGGAAGCACAGCCAGGTCTTCTGCCGGATCAGGCCGCAGCCCTACTGAATCATGCGGGCGGCAACCCCCGCCATCTGGAACAGATCATCGCCTTCCTGCGTGAAAACGAAGAGTTCTTCGAAGACTACGACACTGCCAACGCCCTGACCGAAGACGGTCTGCGCGAAGCGCTGGAAGAGACGCAAGACATCTTCAAAGTCGTCATGCGTCGCCTGCGCAATGCCCCGGTCGAGGTGCAGGAGGCGATCTGCCTTGCCAGTCTGCAAGGCATGCGCTTTGTCTCTGCTATCGTGAACGATCTGGCCAAGGCATGCCTTTCGGGCGACCGTTCCGCAGCCTTGAAGGAGGCGAGCGATCCGTTCAGCATGGTGTCTGTCCGCCATCAGGCCAGCATTGCTGAGTTTTCGGAACGTCTGTTCTACCTTGTAGCCGAGAAACGCCGCCGTTCCCTGAAGGGACTGAGTGACACGGCGGCCCTGACAACGGCTTTGCAAGACATTCTGCTCGAGCGCATTAGAGACATTGATGTTGAAGCCGTTGACGATATTGACGGGTCCGTAATGACCTTGGGGCTCGCGGCAGAAGCTTTTGCGAACAGCTCACCCGCCGTCGCATTGATCGCACTAGAGATGGTTATTAAAATCGAACAGAAGCGGTATGCCTACACCGCGGCCGTTGCCGTAGCGGATCGCTTTTACAAACTTTTCCTCTCCACCCCTCCGGAGAGTCGCGCCCTAGACATCTGGGCGATATCCGCCGTGACGGATCTCTTTATAGCTGAAGGCGAAAATGAAAAGGCGCTAACAGTCTTAGAAGGTTCTTTGGATCGCGCACGCAGTGCTGCGCAGGACCAGACGCCGGAGAACTTGCGGTATCTGGCCGCTGCACTGAATAAAACCGGTCGCGCTGCCAGCGCTTATGGTAATTTAAAGGGGGCAATCGCGGCTTGGCGTGAGGGATTGACCATCGCACGCAATTTGGAGATCCGGCTGAAAACGTCAGAAAGCCGTAACAATCTGGCGATCATGCTGGATGATACTGCCGAGGCGTTATTTGCTTCGGGCGATCTAGCGCAAGCATCTAAGCATTGGCACGAAAGTCTGGATATAAGGCGCGAGACGGCCGCGCTGTCGCAGACGGTAGAAAATCTGCGCGCGGTCTCAGTCTCGCTGATCAAGAACGGCGATGTCGCGGGGTCGGCAGGTGATCTGCCAGCGGCGGCAATAGCATGGAAGGAGTGCTTGGAGATCAGACGGAATTTGGCCACGCAATTGCAGTCGCCTGAAAGTCTTCGTGATTTGTCCATCGCGCTGACGAAAGTCGGCGATGCGGCTATGGTGGTAGGTGAAGTTTCGTCTTCCGCATTACATTGGCAAGAGGCACTATTGATCTCGCGCGATATGGTCGAGCGAATGGGAACACCGGAAAGCCTACGAGATTTATCGATTGTATTGACGAAGATCGGCGATGCATCCGAGGCTGCTGGCGACATGACGAAAACTGCAGCCGCATGGCAGGAGGCATTGGACATTCGGCGCAGTTTAGCCGAGCGCTTGCAAACACCTCGCAGCAAGAATGATTTGGCGGCTGCGCTGTCAAAGGTCGGGAAGGGCGCAATGTCGATGGGCGATCCGCACGCAGCTGCAGCGGTCTGGCAAGAGGAGTTATCTGTCGCACGCGATCTAGCCACGACGTTCATGACGCCCGGATACATGCGCAACTTTTCGCTCGCGCTTATCAACACAGGCGATGCTGCTTTAGCTCTTGGGGATGTGGAATCAGCCAGAACTGCTTGGCACCAGGCCTCAGACATCCAACACGACTTGGTCACGCGCCTGCAAACACACGAAAGCCTCAATGATCTTGCTACTACGTTGAATCGGTTGGGTCATGCGGCCATGAAGGCGGATGATTTCGAAAGTGCCAGATCAGCGTGGCAACAGGGATTGGAAATCAGTCGAGCTCTTTCGGCGTATTTGCAAACACCCGGGAGCCTACGCAGTCTGGCAGTTTCACTGAATATGGTGGGCGATGCCGCGATGAAATTGGGTGATCCGCTGGCAGCTGTGGAGGCTTGGCAGGAGGGTCTTGAGATAACGCGAAGCTTGGCAGAGGATCTGCAAACACCCCAAAGTTATCACGACCTTATAGCCGCGCTCGATCGCCTTCGCGATGTGGCAGTCGAGATCGACGATCTGGAAGCAGCGGTATTGGCCTGCCGGGAGGTTGTTGAGATATCTCATGATTTAGCCACGCGGCTAGGCACGCCAGACAGCCAATGGAATTACTGCGTTTCTCTACACAGTTTGGCTAGAACATTGATTGAGACTGGACACCTGGCGGAAGCTCAGAGATTCATCGAGAAGGGAATGGATTACGCTAAAACGCTCCAACCGAAGGTGCGAGAACAGGCCACCGCCGTATTCGCCGAACTTCAACTTCTCACGGAGTGATTTTTGGGGGCTAAGGCAACTACTAGAAGACCGCAAAAAGCCCCCGCTTTTTAGGGGGGCCTCGTCAAACGTTGAGGTGGCGTTGAGGTAAAACAGCAGGTGCTATACACAAGTGTTTTAGTCGGATTCTAACCATTTGGAAAGGTTAGATATTTTGGTTGCGGGGGCAGGATTTGAACCTGCGGCCTTCAGGTTATGAGCCTGACGAGCTACCGGGCTGCTCCACCCCGCGTCCGGTCCGAGGGCATTTTGTGCGATCGGGTATTTGTATCGTATTGAGAGTTATGTGTCTCTTTTTAGGTTTGGCGGTGA
>NZ_QWEY01000049.1 GCF_003443995.1 Pseudotabrizicola alkalilacus | reverse complement strand
ATGCAATTGTTGAGCGCACGCGTAAAGGTGGGGGAGAAATCGTTAATCTATTAGGTAACGGATCTGCCTATTATGCACCAGCTGCTTCCTTAGTTGAGATGGTAGAAGCGATCGTTAAAGACCAACGAAGAGTGCTTCCTTCAATCGCCTTCCTAGAAGGTGAGTATGGATATGATGGTATCTGTCTCGGCGTTCCAACGATTCTTGGCGGTGGCGGTCTAGAAGAAATCATTGAACTTGAGCTGACAGCAGAGGAGAAAGCAGCGCTTGATCAATCGGCTGAATCTGTTAAATCAGTTATGAAAGTATTAGCATAAGTGTGTGAAGAGTGTGTGAGAGATTCGGGCAAATTCCCGAATCTTTTCTCCTGTTAATAATGAAAGCGTTATCATCAAGAGGGGGGTCATTAAATGCTGATCGGAAAAAAACGAAAACTTGGAAGAAAAATAGATGAGATCCAAGCTGGTGAAAAATTAGAGATGCAAGAAACGATCGAAGATAAAGATCTTCTTTTGTATTTAGGCTTAACGAATGACAATAACCCATTATTCATTCAACACGATTATGCAACATTGACACCATACAAAAAGCCAGTCGTCCCTCAAGTAATGTTAATGGGAATGGTGACATCTGCTGTATCAAAATATTTACCGGGTCCTGGTAGTTCTATCGTGGAATCCAGTTTTACATTCATTAAACCTGTTTATCATTATTCGAAATTAACCTTTTTATTTGAAATCACTG
>NZ_QWEY01000048.1 GCF_003443995.1 Pseudotabrizicola alkalilacus | reverse complement strand
GGGGAGCGGGAATCATCTTTGCAATGGGACTCGTTGCTACAAGCGGAAGTGTTCTGCCGCTATCGTATCTTCCGGAAATGTGGCGCGGCGTAAGTATGCTTAACATCGTGCATCACGCACACAGCGGACTGATTGAAACACTATTTGTGGGGAATGAAACATGGGTGTCTGTTCTTCTCTTGCTTAGCTTTTCAATCACCATTTGGGCAGTGAGTTTGCTGCTTATCACGATAAAGAAGAGGTTGCCATGGTCTGGACAATTGCCATTACACGTATAAGATTATTGCTTCAAAGTCCCTGGAGCTGGCTGGGAATCATCGTTCCAGTTCTCGTGCTGGTTTTTTTAGACATGTCCGTTGAAAAGACAAGTAACGCGACCAAGATTCCTGTTGTGATCGTGGACGAGGATGAAACGGAATACTCAAAAACGGTCATAGAACGAGTGAGTAAAAATCCAGCGGTAGCGGTAAACGTTCGTAATGAAGAGGATGCGCGCAATCAGATCGAGACGCAAAAAGCGGCCATCGGTTTCTTTATACCTGAAGGGTTTATGGAAAGCATACAAAAAAATGATGAAGATGAGCTAGTTACAATGTGGCTCTCGTCAGGTTCGATTTCTCATGGGTTGGTGCGCGAGATTTTTGCAAGTGAAGTGAAGCGGTTATCGAGTAATTCGTATGGCGCAAATACGGTGTTAAAAACGTACGGAAAAAGTGAGAAACTGGATGCTGACGAGCAAGCTAAGGTCTGGAAAGATGCGTG
>NZ_QWEY01000047.1 GCF_003443995.1 Pseudotabrizicola alkalilacus | reverse complement strand
GGTAATCATTCATGAGTGACAAAACAGATAAACAAAAGCAATCAGAAGACATCGCAGAGAAAAACTTTGAACTTGATAAGAAAAACAAATCAAGGACAGACAAGGAATTAGAAACCGTTCACGAGCAGATCAACGATACATTTAATCAAGGTACGATTGATCAAAAAGAACAGAACAAAAAAGAAAAAAAGGATAAATAGCAAACAAAAGCCTCTCATTCCCGAGAGGCTTTTTTCTTATGATGTTCTAAATGAGTCTGGAAACTGCTTCATGATGCCATTCGTTATTTCATCGGCAAACATCACCATATGGTTCTTGTTCTTATCAAAGATCGCAATCTCTCCAGCATAATCTTTTTTAAGCCTTGCAACAGCTTCATCACTTACATACTTCAAATGTGTGTAAAGCATTTCTTTGACTTGTTGCTCTGACCAGTTTGGATTCGCCTTACTCATAAATTTGGCTATATCATCTGCGTTACGATACCAGTTTTTATTAATTGTCGCCGCTTTTGCCGTATCGCCTTTTTTCACGGCATCCACCAATTGGCCTGCGATCACAATGTGCTCTGTTAATAATTTTCCGAGTTCGTTCCCGGCTTTATCTCCATAATACGGCTTGATCGAGTTACCAATATCGGTTTGATTCTGTAATAGTCTCTTTAACACAGCCTCTTGATCTTTGGCTCCTTCAGTAGCGCTTAAAATGTAACTTCTCGTCCAATAAACATGGTCTTTCCACAGTCTTCTTTGCAAAGAATAC
>NZ_QWEY01000046.1 GCF_003443995.1 Pseudotabrizicola alkalilacus | reverse complement strand
CTTCGATCTTCGCAAGCTTTAATGGTACGCCTTCCATTGTTTCCTGCAGGATATTTGCTTTTCCATTAATTGAATACACAGTTTCAAGTCCTACTACCGTAAGTACCACTTGTGGATTATCTTTAATGTTTGTTACGATGCGTGAATTGTTCGTCACCGTAAATCGAATCTTCTCTTTTGATAAACTCTTTACCCATGAGATCGCGTTAACAGATGGAGCTTTCGTTTCTGCGTCAACTGTCCCTAGGAGGACAAGTTGTTCGCCTTGCAGGTGTTCAAACAATTCTGGACTTAACGTTGTTGGAATTTCTTGTTTTGCCACTTGATCGCCACCTTTTAAGAGAATTATGTATGATCCCTATTTTACCATATATTTCATAAGTTGAAAGTGAAAAAGGAAGCGTTTCGGTCGCTTCCTTTACTCTTCAAACGTTCCTTTGATTACAGCTTCTCCCTCTCGAACCATCACTTGCCCATTCGCAATAACTGAATCAATGCTGAGATCTTCATTAAGCATAACAAGATCAGCATCCAGCCCTTCTTGCAGTCTTCCTTTTTGTTTAAGCTTTAAAACGCGGGCAGGATTAGAAGTGATTGTCTGCAATGCCTCATGAAGTGGAACTCCTTCTGTTTGAACAGCATCCCGCACTTCGCCGAACAGCGAGTTCACTCTGCCGATACGCAAGCCCGTAAATTCTCCAAATTCATTAAATGCAGGCAAACTTCCTTGTGCGTCTGATGTGAACGTTATTTGCTCGATTGCCACTCCTGCATCTAACATTC
>NZ_QWEY01000045.1 GCF_003443995.1 Pseudotabrizicola alkalilacus | reverse complement strand
CGGACCCGAACCCCGCCGGCGGTACTATTTTCCGCTTTACCCTGCCCTGCGCTGCGTCTCAGACGCCGGCCCAGAATGATCAGTCCGAGGAGTTGCACGCATGAACACGCCCCACCTGTCGAGCACGGTATTCATTGTTGATGACGACGCAGCGGTCCGCGATTCGCTGCGCTGGCTGCTTGAAGCCAACGGCTACCGCGTCCGCGCCTACGCCAGCGGCGAGTCGTTCCTGGAAGACTACGACGCCAGCCAGATCGGCGTGCTGATCGCCGACGTGCGCATGCCCGGCATGAGCGGCCTGGAACTGCAGGAACAGCTGATCGCCCGCAACGCCCCGCTGCCCATCGTCTTCATCACCGGCCACGGCGACGTGCCGATGGCCGTGTCGACCATGAAGAAGGGCGCCGTCGACTTCCTCGAGAAGCCGTTCAACGAATCCGATCTGCGCGAAATCGTGGCGCGCATGCTGGAGCAGGCCACGCAGCGCGTGAGCAAGCACCAGGCCCAGAAAGACCACGAAGCCATGCTGGCGCGCCTGACCGCGCGCGAGCAGCAGGTGCTGGAGCGCATCGTCGCCGGCCGCTTGAACAAGCAGATCGCCGACGACCTCGGCATCAGCATCAAGACCGTCGAAGCGCACCGCGCCAACATCATGGAAAAACTTGAAGTGACCACCGTTGCCGACCTGATGAAAGTGGCCCTGGCCAAACCCGAGGCACACGCATGACCGCTAGGATCATCGACGGCGCCGCCCTGTCGCAGCGCATTCGCGAAGAAGTCGCCCAACGCGT
>NZ_QWEY01000044.1 GCF_003443995.1 Pseudotabrizicola alkalilacus | reverse complement strand
AGAGAAAATATACATAGCAATGGTTTTTGTTAAAAGCTGTTTTCGTAAGCTTTGTTGCTTTTGGAAGTGTTGATTTCCGTTCCAGGCTGCTCGCTTTCCACGGGGCAGGCGGTGAGCCACATTCGTACGTTTCACTCTTAAGTGTCTCACCTGTCTAGTTGCAGTGGCTAGCCGCTCGATGTCAAAAGTTAAACGGTCTGTATGAGCAAAGTGCGCCTTCATAGCCCATTCACCTTTTGCTTGTCGGGGCTGAACGAGCCACTTCCACTTTTTAAACTGCCCGCCTGTCCCGTAGGAGTCTCGCATCTTCCACTCCAATCAAAGATTCATGAAGACAAAATTTGAAAGCGCAATGTTTTAAAGAGCATGTCTATCATACATTGGGTTTTTCACTTCCTCCTTCCATGCAAGTTGATTGGAGCGGAAGGTTGCCGACTCCTATGGGACGAGCGGTCAGGTGGAGACTCCTAAGGGCGCGAAGCGGCAGGAGGCTCACCGTTCGCCCCATGGAAAGCGTGCAACCTGGAGCGGAAATCAACTACTTTCAAAGATTTGTTAATTTGCCTATGCTTAAATACAGTTTTTAGAACCGTATTATTGAATTATTTATAATTTTTAAAAAAGTATATAAATTTGTATACGTTTTCAATATAATAGGAATAAAGATATAGAAAGTTTGAAGGAAGGCGTGAATTAAAGGAGGAGATGCAAGTGGAAAGACGGTGGCTCAACAGTTACCCTAGTGAGATTCCGGGACATCTTGATTACGACAGCAAACCTTTATTCGCGTATTTAGAATCAGCAGCAGAAGAAAAAACAGATAAAAC
>NZ_QWEY01000043.1 GCF_003443995.1 Pseudotabrizicola alkalilacus | reverse complement strand
CCGATAACACTGTCTTTATCTCCATCTATGATCGGATATCGAGTATAGTTCTCTTCTGTTACAACAGCAATGCTTTCTTTAACTGTTTCTGATTTATCTAGTGTTACCATATCAACGCGAGGTACCATGATTTCTTTGGCGGTACGGTCGTCGAATTGGAAAATATTATTTACATATTTAAACTCTGACTGGTTGATCTCACCGCTTTTATAGCTCTCAGAAAGAATGAGTCTCAACTCTTCCTCCGAGTGAGCTAGTGCATGTTCAGATGCAGGCTTCAAACAAAACCATCCTGTAAAAATACGCGCAGATCCGTTCAATGTTTTAATAAACGGATACATGATCTTATAGAAAAACATGATTGGTTTTGCAATTCTTAACGTAACGGCTTCAGCCTTTTGAATAGCGAGTGTTTTTGGTGCCAGCTCTCCAATAACTACGTGTAAGAATGTAATTAAAGCAAAGGCGATAATAAACGATAAGATACTAGAAACAGACTCAGACAGATCAAACTCTACAAAAAGTGGATGCAACAAGTGCTCTACCGTCGGCTCTCCTAACCACCCTAATCCTAATGCTGTAATAGTTATACCAAGCTGACAGGCTGAAAGGTACTCGTCGAGGTTTCCGACAACCTTTCTAGCAGCTACCGCTTTCGTATTTCCTTCTGCAACGAGTTGATCCAGTCTTGTTGTACGAATCTTTACAATCGCGAATTCGGTAGCTACAAAAAAAGCAGTCAACGCGATTAAAATAGCTACCATAATTAAGTTAATAATCTCCAAATGTTCTCCTCATGGTTACATGAACCACAAGGAATACACCTCCCAGGTTGTATAAATAGTTT
>NZ_QWEY01000042.1 GCF_003443995.1 Pseudotabrizicola alkalilacus | reverse complement strand
GCTCAGGACTCATTGATCATATCCAGAAGATGACGATGGCGGCTATGGCGATTGCGGACATGAAGGTGTGGGCGCAGCGGTCGTATCGTGTGTGAATGCGCCTCCAGTCCTTGAGTTTTCCAAACATGTTCTCGATCTTGTGCCGCTTTCGGTAGAGTACGCGGTCATGGGGTATCTGGATTTTCCGGTTGGATTTCGATGGGATACAGGCTTCTATCTTGCGCTCGACAAGGGCGTTACGCAGCCAGTCGGCATCATATCCCTTGTCGGCCAGAAGCGCCTTTGCCGGGGGAAACGTCGACAGAAGGGCCGCAGCGCCGGTGTAATCGCTGACCTGGCCTGCCGTCAGAAACAGAGTGCGAGGCCGCCCCTCGCTGTCGCAGACTGCATGAAGTTTTGAGTTCAACCCGCCTTTTGTGCGTCCGATATACCGGGGAAGAGCCCCTTTTTGAGCAGGCTGGCCGCTGTCCGGTGCGCCTTGAGATGGGTGGCGTCGATCATGATTTCCTCAGTATCGCCGCCACCTTTGGCAAGTTCAACGAAGATGCGCCCGAACACGCCCAACTCGCTCCATCGGATGAAGCGGTTGTAGATTGTCTTGTGTGGTCCGTAGCTTGGCGGAACGTCACGCCACCGCAACCCGTTGCGGATCACGAAGATGATCCCACTGATCACACGGCGATCATCCACCCTGGGGATGCCATGCGAGAGCGGAAAGAACGGCGATATCCGCGCCATCTGGGCTTCGGAAAGCAGGATCATCTCGCTCATGGCAGCACCCCCTGTGGTGCCGCAAGTGAATCAGTGAGTTGTCCGACCCGCAAGAAAATTAATGGGTCCAGAGCCTA
>NZ_QWEY01000041.1 GCF_003443995.1 Pseudotabrizicola alkalilacus | reverse complement strand
GACTAGGGTCAGGACTCGTTCTCGCTTCATAGCCAGAACATGACGGTTGCGGCGAGGGCGATGGCTGAGAGGAAGACCTTCGGGCATCTGTCGTAACGGGTTGCGACCCGTCGCCAGTCCTTCAGCCGCCCGAACATAATCTCGATCCGGTTGCGGCGTTTGTAGCGGCGCTTGTCATACTTGACGGGTTTTCCACGGGACTTCCGTCCCGGTATGCAGGGCTTTATCCCCTTGTCTTTCAACGCATCTCTGAACCAATCGGCATCATAGCCACAGTCGCCCAGCAGCCATTCTGCCGCCGGCAAGCTGCCCAACAGGGCCGCAGCACCGCTGTAGTCGCTCACCTGACCTGCAGTCATGAAGAACCGGATCGGCCGCCCATCAGCGTCGGTGACGGCGTGCAGTTTGGTGTTCATGCCGCCTTTGGTGCGACCGATCAGGCGGCCCCTCTGGTCGCCGGGCCCCCTTTTTTCGCCCGCAGGCTGGAGGCCGTGCGATGCGCCTTCAGATAGGTCGCGTCGATCATCACCGTCTTCGGAACGGCCGCCTCGGAGGCCAGGCCTTCCATCATCCGGGCGAAGACGCCTTTCTCGCCCCAGCGCTTCCAACGATTGTAGAGGGTCTTCGGTGGACCATACTCCTTGGGCGCATCGCACCACCGCAAGCCATTGCGATTGATGAAGATAATGCCGCTGAGAACCCGCCGGTCATCGACGCGAGGCTTACCGTGGCTCTTGGGGAAAAACGGCCGAAGGCGAGCCATCTGCGCATCCGTCAGCCAGAAAAGGTTGCTCATGATCCAGTCTCCTTGCGGAGCCTGAATCATGCCGCGCAGCTGAAATCAATGGGTCCTAACCCTA
>NZ_QWEY01000040.1 GCF_003443995.1 Pseudotabrizicola alkalilacus | reverse complement strand
CTAGGGTCCAGACTCATTGATCCTCATAGCCAGAATATGACGGTGGCTGCGAGAGCGACGGCGGAGAGGAAGGTCTTTGCGCATCTGTCGTAACGGGTTGCGACCCTGCGCCAGTCTTTCAATCGGCCGAACATGATCTCGATCCGGTTGCGGCGTCGGTAACGTCGTTTGTCATAACGGATGGTCTTGCCGCGAGACTTCCGTCCAGGGATGCATGGACGTATCCCCTTGTCTTTCAATGCATCTCGGAACCAGTCGGCGTCATATCCCCGGTCGGCGAGCATCCATTCCGCGGCGGGCAAACTGCCGAGTAAGGCTGCGGCTCCGGTGTAGTCGCTGACTTGACCTGCCGTCATGAAGAATTTCAGCGGACGCCCCTTCGCATCGGTGACGGCGTGCAGTTTGGTGTTCAACCCACCCTTGGTTCGCCCGATCAAGCGCCCGCGCTGGTCGTCAGGCCCCCCTTTTTGACCCGCAGGCTCGAGGCCGTGCGATGCGCCTTCAGGTATGTCGCGTCAATCATGATGGTCTTCTGTTCGGAGCCTTTCGAAGCCAGCCCTTCCATCATCCTGGCGAAGACCCCCATATCACCCCACCGCTTCCATCGGTTGTAGAGTGTCTTCGGTGGACCATACTCACGCGGCGCATCACACCACCTCAAGCCATTGCGATTGATGAAGATTATGCCGCTCAGAACTCGCCGATCGTCGACCCGCGGCTTGCCGTGGCTCTTCGGAAAGAACGGCTTCAACCGCTCCATCTGGTCGTCCGTCAGCCAGAAAAGATTGCTCATCATCACCCCCGTCAGTTCGGGAGCTTGAATCACGCAGGCAGGGCGGCCTCAAGCCGATTAATGGGTCCTGACCCTAG
>NZ_QWEY01000004.1 GCF_003443995.1 Pseudotabrizicola alkalilacus | reverse complement strand
GGCGATATCCGCGCCATCTGGGCTTCGGAAAGCAGGATCATCTCGCTCATGGCAGCACCCCCTGTGGTGCCGCAAGTGAATCAGTGAGTTGTCCGACCCGCAAGAAAATTAATGGGTCCAGAGCCTAGGCAGTCTGCCGCGTTGCAAGAATGTTGTATGGGCCCATCAGATAAGTGGGCCGGTGCCCGTTGCCCGACCGCGAGCCTTGCGCTCACGCTCCTCAAGCACATCGCGCCACATTGCATATGTCGAGGCGACCATCTGCTCCAACTCATCGCGGGAGTACAGTCCAATGCCTTCATCTGTATGGAGCCTGACCGCGCGCCGGTCGTCCGACGGATCGCCAAACTGGGCGATGGTCAACCGCACTTCGGCAAAGTCTTCGTCAGCCGCTCGGATGCGCTCGTGCATCATGGAAAAGGCGAAGCGGCGGCCCTCGGCCGTCAAGCCTCTGGTGCGGCGCGGGTCAATGAACAGCACACTCGCCTGCTCGTCGATGGCGAGAATCATGGGTAGCCAGAGGGTGATCTTCTGGCCCATGCCCATCGACAGCGGGAAGAACTCTTGCCGCCGCCCATAGATCCGGCCAGAAGCCGCAAAGTCGTGCAGGCCAAGCGCAACGCGCCGATTGTAGGTATACTCCTCATCCGACCGGCTGCGCTTGCGCAAATCGGTTTCGATAACAGCCCAAGGCGTCGGCTTGGCTGCACCCAAGTCGAGATCGGGCTGGATGTTGAAGATGTCGGAGAAGCAGCCGCGCACCGGCTTATAGGAGAAGGTCGAGAAACCGCCCTTCATCTGCTCCAAGCTCTTGCGCTTCATATCATCGCGCTGAGGCGCGATCCTCGCAAGGTCAATGTCAGGCAAAAGGCGTGTCGTCACTAGGCGGTTCTCCTGAACGAGGATTTGTGCCGACCGACACCTTATGGTGGCGGAATCGGTCCATGATCACATCATCCGGTATTCGCATCCCAAAAGCAACATCTGTTCGCGCTTTGTCCACCACTACGGACCAAGGAGAGTTCTTGGCGTGCGACAGATCGACGAGACGACCAGGAGGCAAATGCCCGTAGGACCTCATCACGTCGGACACCAAGTCAGTTACCCCCATATCCTTCGGCTTAGGCAGATCGCGAGCGCGTCCGGTGAGGGGGTCTTTTGCTACCGCGCGAGCGTTGATCGGTGCGGAGCCTGAGGGCTTGAACGCCCGGTAGACTGCCGGGTGAACCGGGCCATAAGGCCACGCCTCGAAGTAACCCGACACGAGGGGCTGCTTAGTCTTGGTCAGGTGTAGGCCGTGAGCGAAGTAGAGAAGCTTCTGAAGTGCGAGATTAGTGATCTTCCAACCGCGCCGATCTGCCTCGTCTAGCATAAGGTTCGCGATTGCCCTCGGATCGTATGGCCCGCTCATAGCCTCATGCCTGCCGCCCTCAAGTTCTACTTTTGTTCGCAATCATGCCTCACTTCGGGGTGATTTGGCAAGATCGGGAAAGCGTGCCCCATGACGGACTCGAACCGCCGACCTTGTCCTTACGAAGGACCTGCTCTACCAGCTGAGCTAATGGGGCTACGCGAGGTGTCGTTTAGACGATGAGGGTTAGCCGTGCAAGGCGAAAAGGCCTTGCCAGGAAAGAGTGGGCGGCCCCGTGAAGGACCGCCCGCTGTCGTGTGCTCATGCTGGCAGGGCAAAGCGAGGCAGGAGATGTGACGGTGGCCGCCCAACAGGACAGCCACCATCGGTTGCTAGGCTCGACACCAGCCCCGAAGCAGCGCGGTTGCCACTTTGCGGTCGAGGATCTCAAGCAAGCCAAGGCGGCCAGATGAACGCGCGGTCATGCTGCCACCGACGAGAGCGCCCTCTGCGGGATGCGCGTCATCGCCGAACCGTCCATCAGCCAGACCATGCGGAACAGGTCTCCAAGACCATACCCGTGCAGGATGGTGTCGAGCAGTTCCTCTTGCCCTTCGATGGACTCAATTGCGTCGAGCAGGTTCCTGTCACCGACGACCCGCGCGGCATCTTTCACCTTTTCGACGACCGACGGATCATCATACCCGCACTCGCGCAGGCACATGCAGGCGTCGGTAAAGCTGTCAGCATCCGTCACATTCGCGAGCCGTGCGAGGTGGCACTCGTGTTCAGCGAGCGAGCCGAAGTAGTCGAAGGTGGCAGGCGCACCGAGCATTTCGGTCGTGCCGGGGCTACCCTCGTGGGCGAGCAGGTAGTCGAGGTCGTCCTTCGCGATGTTGAAGGTGTTCGCCAGCGTTTCGATGTTCTCTTTGTAGTCAGGCATTGGAATTCCTTTCTCTTTGCCTTCTGTTCGCCACGTTCAGGACTGATCGTGACTTGAGACCCATTTGAAAGGTTCGACGTGGCTGATCATGTCTGCCAAGATGGCTGTGAGGCATACAGGTTGTTCGGAACACCGGACGACTTTGCCATGGAAAGCTGGGAGGCCGACTTGCACGAGATGTCCCTCGGCATCACGGCATGGCGCGCCATTGCGTATGCCTTGGAACGCGATCTCGAACTGCCCTTGTGGATCAAGGACTACTTGAAGCAGACAGCCGCAGGCATTGACAACTGGGCCGTGTTAAACGGGCACCCCGGCGAGTTGAAGGAAGTGCTGCGCCTTCAGGGCAAACGCAAATATGACGACATGTCTGGGGAGCCGCGCTGGATTTACGACGCAATCAGCCAGTTGCAGGAGCAGCAGCCCGACGCGACGGTAAAGGATCTCGTCGTTGCCTACATGAAGCAGTTTCCGAATGTTGAGAAGAACGAGGAAAACGTTCGGCAGAAGTACTATCAAGGCAAGCGCCTTGCCGAAAAGGGCATAGACTACAAGGGCCGTGGGCGGGTGCGGCAGATGGATTTGCGGCCTTCGGTCGCCGCGCGCCACGAGGACGAGCCTGATTTCTGATCAATCGGTCAGGACTTCCGTCAATAGCTGGCTTCACCTATGGTAGCGGTGGCATCAGCAGTTTGGGGGCCATGGTGAAGGTATTCCTGGGATATGCGTCAGAGCACACTGAAACGGCTCGTGAGATTTACGGGTTCCTCAAAAGCATCAACGACGATGTGTGGTTCGACAAAGAGTCGCTTGTCGGAGGTGATGACTGGGACCGAGAACGCGCTGCAGCCCAGCAAAAATCTGACTTTGTCGTTCACCTAATCTCAAGCGAGATATTCGCGCGACCAGGTGTCGTGAACCGAGAAATAAAGCAGACCCTCAAACTAGTGGAAGATCAGCCAATTGGGGCAAGCTACGTCGTTTTCATGCGCCTTGACGATCTGAGGATGCCCGCAGAACTGATACGCTTTCAATATATCGACCACTTCAAGGATGCTTGGCGGGACCAGCTTGCGCAGGCTGTAGCAAAGCGGGCGGCGCAGCTCGGCGGCGTTGTTGCGAAACTCGCACCAGAAACCACAACCACCGTGACGGAGAAAGGACAAACCCTAGGCGGCGCAAAGCAAATGGCCCGCGTAGAGTCGGGGGTGACGACCGAGTTCTTCATCGTGTCGTCCGATCATATTCAGTATCCACCTGATGGAGTCTATTGGGACTTCGTCAATGCACGCCTTGCCTCCGAGGCATTGGGAGGGTTTGTGGGTGCAATTGCTGATTTTAAGCAGTTAGACGAAGACGATAAGAAGCGAATTAAGGAATACAACTGGCCCCACGAATGGGGTTTTACCATGCAGGAGTTCTTTAGGCGCGGGGATTTTCTCTCAGTCAGATCTTCCATCTATTGGTATGGAGGCGGCGCTCATCCAAACCATGCGATCAAAACCCTCAACTTTCTCGGTCCCGACTACGGTCTTTGCACAATCCGCGACCTTCTCGGGGGCGACGTCGATAAGGCTTTTCGCCT
Source organism: Pseudotabrizicola alkalilacus (assembly GCF_003443995.1). Taxonomy (GTDB): domain Bacteria; phylum Pseudomonadota; class Alphaproteobacteria; order Rhodobacterales; family Rhodobacteraceae; genus Pseudotabrizicola; species Pseudotabrizicola alkalilacus. The sequence goes on along the minus strand of NZ_QWEY01000004.1, from coordinate 310,742 downwards.
AGTGGGATACTGCAAAAAGGTACTGCTTGCGATGTTCGACGGTGAAGGTCTTGAGGACTTCATCAATCAGTCTTTCGATGATCGGCAGTACACTTGGAACTTAGCAGCGCAGTACAATTTCGACGACCGAGGCTTGACCATCAATTTCAGTCCATATGATGTTCTACCTTATGCTTTCGGCTCACATGAGGTTTTCGTGCCTTGGCGGTTTGCCGAGACAATACTTGACACGCGGTTCGCGGACCTTCAGGCAAAACTGAACGGTTGACGTCCCTCCCGAGCGTTGTCCAAGTGTACTGGCCTTAGTAGAGACGTGCAGCGCTGCGGTTGTCTTGGGGATCGCGCCCACCGATGGTGCGGCGACCGCGTGAACCCCAAGCGCTCGTCGGCTCTCTGGGCGCTCTGATGCGTTCGGCGTGATCAGAAGTACCGCATGACCAGCAGCGCGACGACGATCCCCACAAGGACCGCGATTTCCGGGGACGTCAACGCCAGCCGAGCAGGGTATTCTGCACTGGTCCCGCGTTGCCGTCGAGGTGGGTGGCGCTGAGGTATGCGAGGGCCAAGGCGATGGCGCGGTCGGCATGGTGGCCCTTACCACCTCCCTGGAGAACGAGGTTCCCAGCGGAGGTGGTGCCGAGTTCGAACGTCGCGATCTCGTTCAGGAGGTCCTGCTTGCCTTTGAGGTCATGCGCGACGGTCAGGGCGCGCGTCTCGAGTCCGACGGCCATGTTCTCCAGCAGCAGGGTTTTGGCGCATGTCACCTGCTTGCCCTTCTTCGTCAGGTTCGCGCCAGCGGTCATCACGACCGACCAATGCTCGATGCCTGCGAGGTCCAGGGTCGATGAGAAAGGCGCGCCAAGGCCCGACGCGTCGATTGCCAAGGTCCAGTTGGGGATGCGGGCCAGCCTGCGCGCGACGTGATCGGCGAGGTCCGTGTAGGAGAACAGTTGGATGGATTCCTGGAAAACGACCGTGCATCGACGTTCCCCAAGGCGTTGCTCGAACCCGCGGCCTGAGTACTCTGGATAGCACTCGTCCCGGACGACGACGATGGCGGACGGATCGTTGCGCCCAAGGTCGAGGCCGCAATGGTGACGGACCCAGCCATAGACGACATGACCGGCAGCAGCCGGGTCCGCGTTCGATGGCAGGACGACACGCCCGTCTTTCAGGATTTGGTAGGCGGGCGGGGCGTCAGGGGTCATGCCAGTTCCAGTGCGTTGACGTTCGGGTTGCTCGTGCGGTCGAGCGTCTCCCAGGAGATCAGGGGTGTGCCTGCCCCGACGAACTCGCACAAATGCTCCCGACGGAATGTCGTGTCGGACATGGTTGCCTTGTCGAAGGCGACTTGAGCGGCACGGCGGGGAATGTCGATTGACCGCGCAGTGATGCGCGTGATCTGCTTGCCGCCCATCCAGGAGTCGAAGAAGAAGCCTGACGGCTTGTTGGGGGTGCTCAAAAGGAAGATGCGACCCGATTCCTTTCGCATAGGAAAGAAGGCGGTCAGGGCATCGTCGTCCAGGAAGCAAGCTTCATCCGCGATGATCGTGTCTGCCGTCATGCCCCGCGCCTGATCTGTGGCCGGGACGACTATGATCCGACCCCCATGCGACGGGTGCGCCTCGAGTTCGGTCTGCGTCTGGCGCACGATAGGCGGGCAGGAAGGGTCCGAGTTCTTGTACTCAAGGATGCGTCGGAACAACTCGGTACTCTGCCGAAGGCTGGGTGCCGTCAAAATGACCATCTTGCCGCGCGAGAAGTCGTCATAGGCGAGGCCACCCGCTGACGTTGATTTCCCCGACTGTCGCCCGCACAGGGCAAGAACCAGTCGGTCTGCGTCGTTTAAACGGGGATCAGTGCGCAGGAGAACCTTCTGCCAATCGTCGGGTTCCCCGACGGTCAGCCGGAACCGCTCGACGGGGTCGAGGCCGACGGCCAGGCCGCGCATGTATTCCAGGAGGGCGCGGTCTTCGATCATGCAGGCACCACATGGTCCATGACTTTCAAGACCCGCATCTCGTCCAAGAAGTCGGCCTTTGCCTCCGGGTGTCGATCCAGGACAGTGAGAATAATCTGGCGCAGTTTGATGAACTGGGGTGACTCGTTCAGGTTCAGGTGGATGTCGATTTTCTTGTTTAGCTTTCCGTGAAGCTCTGCCAGGGCCATTAGGGAGGCGCGCACCTCTTTCAACGTGCCGAGTTTCAGCAGCTTCTCGTCGTCGCCATTGGCACCCTCGAACAGTGCCTTGAGCTGTTTCAGGACCCACTTGAGGTCCTGGTCCACGTCGTCCCCGAACTCGTTTGCAATGGCCGCGTTCTTCAAGGCCCCCTGGACCTTCGTGTCGTGGAAAGCCTGCGCGAGGATGGCAAGGCGCACCTCGTCGGGGATCGTTGTGATGAAGCGCGCAACCGACATGTCGGACACGCCGAGTTCCCGGCTGGCTTGCAGCATCGACATGCGGCCCAGGATGATCTCGCGGGTGTAGTGTTCGCGCTTGTCGTCGGGCAGCAGGGCCAGCTTGTGAAGCCTGCCCGTCCCAAAGCCCTGGCCCACGACGGACCCGCCTTTGACTTTCGGCTTTGGACCGGGCTTATGCTTGGTGGGGGCGGGAGGCATCAGTCCTCCCCGACGATCTCGAGCGGGACTTTCTGGCTCTGCGCGAGGTCCTTCGCACGGCGGTAAAGCGCGACGTCGCGCGCATCGGCGCGGCTGATGCGGACAGGATTACCGACCTTGCGAAAGTCGGTCAGGCCGTCGGGCTTCTTGGCTGTTTCCAGGAGGGCTGCGGTCTTCGCGGCCAAGGCATCGCTTGCGGCGATCTTGTCGGCGATTTCTTTGTCCTTCGTGACGTTGTGGAGCTTGTCCAAAAGTTCGGAGTTTTTCGCGGCGATTCCGCGGACCTGATCCTCAACTTTGGCCGTGAGCTGGGGGATGATCGCTTCCGCAATCAGGGGCGCGAGCGCCGCGACCAAGGCTTTCGCTTGGGCGTCATTGTCAGTGGGCATCGTTGGACCTTTCCAAGGTTTCCGGGGTGGGGAGCAGCAGCCGGTGAACAACCACTACTCCCCTGGGCTCCAGGAAAAGATCGCGGCCTAGCCGACGTCGTGATGATCGGTCCTATCCCGAGTTGGCTGCAACCGAGAGTTGAGGTGGACGTGGGAGCATGGGCAGAGACGACGCGCTCTGCGGGGATTTGCCAGGGTTTGACGATGTAGGGGCGGTGGTGGGGGATTTGGCGAAGTGTGATCTTCTATCTTTGCGGGGGCCGGGGTGGTGCGCTCTCAGAAAGGGGGTCGATCCCGCCCGTGGCGTGTCTGACTTGTAAAGCGCGCGCCGTCACAACCTGATCCATGACCCAGGCACTTAGTTATCAAGCGGTTGCAGCGGTTGACCGTGTCATTCGATATGATGGGGTCGGGGGTTCGAGTCCCTTCTGCGGCACCACTTCCCTCCTCCCATTCGATGAGAGTTTGCCTTGTGAAAGCCGTCAGCTTCGCGGCTTTGTCTAGCGTTCCCGCAACGCCTCGTTTGCCTTGTAAAGCGGTTTGGTCAAATAGGTAAGGATGGTCTTGCCGCCGGTCTGCAACTCCACCGTAGCCTGCATGCCGGGACGGATTTGCAGCGATTTCTGACGTGCGGTCAGGTGGGTCTGGTCCACCCGCAAAGTCACCTTGTAATGCGGGTCGCCGTCGGGTGTGCGGGCGCGTTCATCCTTGAAGGTGTCGGCAGAGACAAAGGTAACCTCTGCCTGCAGGCTGCCATAAATCGTGTAATCATAGGCCGACAGCTTGACCGTCGCCGCCTGACCCAGCCTGACCTGTGCGATATCACGCGGTTTGACGCGGGCCTCGACAAACAGCTCCTCGTCCAGCGGGATGATCTGCAGGATCTCTTCGCCGGGGCGCACGACACCGCCGATGGTGGTCAGCGACAGTTTGTTCACCACGCCCCGCATCGGCGCGACCAGTTCGGTGCGCGACAACTGATCCTGCGCCTGTTTCAGCCGCTGCCGGAGCGAGGCAAGCTGACCCTGGGTTTCGGAATAGGTATTGGCCCGGTCCAGCTCTGCCATGGTGCGGGCCTCTGACAGCTGCGCCTCGGCGTCCGAGGCGGCCTTGCGGGCGCGCGTTACCTCGATCAGCGGGGCGATCTCCTGCTCATACATCCGCTCCAGCAGCTCGCGTTCCTTTTGCGCCTGCGTCAGCACCGCCTTGGCCCCCGCCACCCGCGCCGCCTGTTCGGTCATCCGCGCAGACAGCAGTGCACGCTCTGAGGCAACCACATCCGGCACCCTTTGGGCAATCTCATCTGCCACCGCAAAATCGGACTTGCCCGCAAGCTCTGCCTCCAGCCGCAGTTTGCGGGCCTCCAGCGTGGAAATCTGATCGCTCAGATCATCAACGGCGGATTGGTATTGTGTGCCATAAAGCCGGGCGAGGGTTTGGCCCGGCTCGACCGTATCGCCTTCGGAAACGTGCAACTCGGCCAGAATGCCGCCCTCCAGGTTTTGGATGATCTGTGGGCGCGATGACGACACCACCTGCCCTTCGGCCCGGATGATCTCGGCCAGCCAGGCAAAGGACGCCCAGAGGAGGAAGACGCCGATCGCCAGCCCGATCAACCAGATCGTCAACGACGGCCCGCGCATCCGTTGATCAAGCCCATGGTCAAAGGTGGTCATGATGCGCTGCCCCCGACCATGGCCGCCGTCTGAGGCTGCGCCTTCATCAGATGGGCCAAAACAGCATCGCGCGGCCCGTCAACGGCCAGCTTGCCGTTCTGCAAAATAAGCGTGCGCGTCGTCAGTTGCAAAATCGGCACCCGGTGCGTGGCGATGATCGCCGTCCGGCCTTCCAGCCAGATCCGCAAGCGGCTGACCAGCGTGGTTTCCAGTGTCTGATCCAGCGCGGCGGTGGGTTCGTCCAGAATGGCAACGGCAGGGTCTTGCAGCCAGATCCGCGCCCAGCCCAGTGACTGGCGCTGACCAACCGACAGGCCCTCGCCCATTTCCTTGATTTCCAGATCCAGCCCACGCGGGTGATTGCGCACAAACTGGCCCAGCCCTGCGAAATCGAGCGCGTCTAGCAGGCGGTCATCATCCCGTTCCAGCTGGGTGGTGTTCAGGTTGTCGCGCAAGGTTCCGGCAAACAGCCGCACCTCTTGCCCCAGATAGCCGATGCCCCGGCGCAAATCGCGCGGATGCACCTGCCCCAGATCAACCCCGTCAATCAGCACCCGCCCCGAGGTGGGGTCGTACAAACCCGCCAACAGCCGGAGCAGGGTCGATTTGCCCGAGCCGTTGGTGCCCAGAACCGCGATGTGCTGCCCGGCGGGAATTGCAAGTGCGGTAATATCGACGGTGGGCGACGACGTCGGGTCATAGCGGAACTCCAGGCTCCGCAGCTCATAGGCCCCCGTCAGCTTTTCGCGGCGAAGGTATTTGCGCCCGGTATCCTCGGCCTGTCTGGCATCGGCAATCGCCTCCAGCGCTTCCAGCGCGCCTTTGACGTTGGACCAGCGTGCCATGGTGGCGGAAAGCTGCGCCAGCGGGCCAAGGGTCCGCCCGGTCAGGATGCCGATGGCAATGATGGTGCCCACGGTAAAATCACCGGCAAACACCATGAAGGTGCCAACCATGACCGCGCCGACATAAGTTGCCTGCTGCACCCCCTGCGCCCAATAGGTCAGCAAGGATGTCAGCTTGCGCTGCTCAGAGGACTTGACCGCATTCAGGGTCACCAGTTCCGCCCAAAGCCGCTTTATCCGGTCTTCTCCGCGGGTGATTACAACGGTTTCCGTCTCGAACACGGCCTCATACAGCAGTTTGGCCTGTCTGGCGGTGGCCCCCTGACTGGCCTTTGTCATCTCAACCATCCTGCCGCGCAGCAAAAATCCGGGCAGTACCATCAGAATACCGCCCAGGATCAGCACCCAGACCAGATTTCCGCCAATTGTCGCGACAAGCGCCAGAAAGATCAGGATAAACGGCAGATCGGCAATGGTGCCGATGGTCGAGGCGGTGAAAAACTCCCGCACCGACCCGAATTCGCGCATGGCGTTGAACAGCTGACTGGGGCGGCGTTCGTGCGGGTTGGCTTTCATGCCCAAAAGCCGCGCCATCAGCCGATCCTGCACCACCAACTCGATGCGACGCCCGGTCATGTCCATCAGGCCTGACCGCGCGCCCTTGAGCATGCCTTCGAGCACGATCGCCAGCATTGCGCCGAGTGCCAGAACCCAGAGTGTCGGCTCTGATTGATGCGGGATCACGCGGTCGTAGACCTGCAACGAAAACAGTGCGACCGAAACGGCGAGCAGATTGGCGAAAAGCGACCCCGCCGCCACCTCCAGCAACTGGCGCTTGTACCGGCTGAATTCCCCCCAGAACCAATGCGCGCCAGATTTTGGCGTGTGGCGGGTTTCAAGCTCAGCCATCGTGGTACGTGCGCGCAGAATTCTGCCCGTGTAGACACTGTTGAACTCTGCCCACTCTACTTCGGCCCGACCATCCGCAACGCTGGGATCGTAAATCTCCAGCCCATGCGGGCCCTCGGCCAGCACCAGAACAACCTGACCGGATGTCATCTCGGCCAGAGCAGGCCAATGCGCGGCGTTGGGGCTTGCGGTCTTCTCAACCACGGCCGTCAGCCCGCAGTGCCGCAACCCGGTGCAGATTTCATCCAGACCCGGCATCGCCGTTCCCGCAGCGATCCGGATATGCTCCAGCAGGTCGGCGGCCGCCACCTCGACCCCCAGAACGCCGGCATAGACACTTGCCAGCCGCGCACGGTGCATCGCACGACTGGCGTGTTCCGCGCGGGCAGGCGGGACCGGAGGGGCCGGACGTGATACGGCAGGGCTGGCCGAGGCCACCCTGCCCGCATTCATGTCAAAAGATACCACCCGGTCACTGGTCACATGCGCGCCCCGTCCACCAGAACCCCGCGTTCAAGGGCAATTTGCAGCCGAAGGTCGGTGGCGATGTATTTCAGCGCCACCTGTTCCCGCTCGATCCGGGCAAAACTTTCGTATTGTTGCACCAGTTCCAGAAGGGTGCGGCGCCCCACCTTGTACTGTTCAGTGAACAGGGTCAGGTTGTTTCCGGTCTGCCGCAACACCTCTGCGCCCTGCGCTTCCCGGCTCAGCGTGCTTTGCATGTCACGCTGCAAGGCGATGATGCGGCGCTCGGTGTCTTCGGCGGCCTGCGCAATGCGGCGCCCGACAAGGTCGCCGGTTGCATTCAGTGCCGCGCGCTCGGCACCCGAGCCAAACCCGAACGCGCCGCCATTCAGACCCAGACCACCGTCGACCCCGCCCTTGCCAATCGCGGCGCTTGCCGTCAGGCCCGGCAGCATATCAGCCTTCGCCATCTCCGCTTCGGCGATGGTACGTGCGGCCTCGCCACGGGCGCGCATGACGGCCAGTGGCTCCGGCACGGTCTGATCAGGCGGAAGGCTTTGCAGACCCGACAGTCGGCTTAGATCGCGCGTTGTCATGGCCGTCAGTTCCGCCATTGCGGTCAGCCCGGCCTGCCGGTCAGCCACCAGGCTGGCCTGCATCTCTGCCAGCTTTTGCGACAGCACCCGCTGCTCTGACCTGTCAGACAGCCCGCCATCGACCCGCAGTGCCATGATGCGCTCAAACTCGGTCAGGCGCGTGACCGCGCGTGCGGCAACCGCCGCCTGCTCACGGGCGCGCTCTGCCGTCAGATAGTGTTTCAGGCCATCATAGACCCGTTTGTTATCGCCGCTTGCCAGTGTGACAGCCGCCACCTCGACGTCAGCAGCAGCATAGGCGCGCTCGGCTTTGCGCTTGCCGTTATCAAACAGAGTCTGTTCCAGCAGAATAGACGCCGCCAAAGCGCCAAGCGATGTCAGATTGGCCGAAGGCCCAATGCGCGGCAGCCAGTTTCTGGCCTTCGCCTCTGCCCGCAGTTGCGCAACGCGCAACTCGGCTGCGGCCACGCCTGCGCCAGCCTCTGTCACAGCGGCTGCGACAGCCGCAAACGGGCCATCCGGCGGCAGAACCGACCGCCGGGACTGCAGATCGGCAATCAGGGCCGACCGGACCGCACCCTGTGCGGACAAGACAGGCGCGGCAGGGTCGGCGGGGGATTTTCCCGCGCCGAACCCCATCTTGGTTACGCCGGGCATGCCTTCGCCCAGACAGGCCGAAAGCAGACACGCGGCCGCCAGTATCAGGGCCGGGCGTATGGCCCCGACCCTGATCCGCGCCGTTACATGATGCGGCATGACAGGTTCCCCCGTCAGATCGTCTGGATATCGTCGTCGAGCAGGATTGTCGCGCCGGAATGCCCGACAGTGTAGATGTTGTAGGTCTCGCCGTCGATCTCCTGCGTCTGCCCGGTCTTCACGCCGTCAATGACCTCAACCCGGTCATCAACCCCACCCTTGATCAGAATGGTTTTGTCAGCGCCGGTAATGTCCAGGATCTGCGCCTCGGTGATGGTCAGATCGGCATCAGGGGCAAAAGTCAGATCAATCGCCGAGAAGTCAAAGCCGGACAACCCTGGCCGTGACAGATCGACATCAGGCGCATTGGTATTGTTCACGATCATCAGGGTCGAGCTTTGGTTGCCCGCCACATCGGTCGTATCCACCACCAGATAGCTGCCGTCAGGCACCGGCGTTGGCGTAAAGCCACCGGCACCGCGCGATCCGAAGGTGATGTTCTCATCCCCCGTAACCTCGTCGACCGAGCGGACGGCGTTGATCTGGGTCGCATTGCCATTCGCGTCGATGCGGGTGAATTCGTAGCTGCCGTCCGCCTCTTGCGTGACAATCCGGGTCAGACCGGCGCTGACACGTTCAAACTTGACCACATCCGGCGCACCGGGGGCTATCGTGTCGATGATCACCGGCTGGCTGTAACTGTCGACGTTGCCCGCCAGATCGCGTGCCGTCACAACAACCTGCGCGTTCAACTCGCCACGTGGCAGGTTGTCACCGCTGAAGGTTGCCGACCATTTGCCGGTGGAATCCGTCACGATACGCACCGGGGTGCCTACCAGCTGATCTCCGACCATGATCTGGACCGTCACGGTCGAGTTCGGCTCTGACGTTCCGGTCATTGACAGACCTTCGGCCGCTTCGCGGGCGTTCAGATAGCCGTCGCCCGCCAAAACATCTTGACCCGGACGAAGCGGCGTCACCTCGCGGTCGATTGCGACGTCCTCACGGTGCACTCCCACATTGCCCAGACGGTCGGTGGCGGTGACCACGAGTTCAGCCGAGGTTGTACCCGTTGGGATTTGCTCCGCGGGAATGGTGATCGACCAGATTCCGCCGGAGACGGTGGCGGCACGCGCATCATTGCCGTCAAAACTGACCGTCACGGTCGATCCTGGCTCGACCGTGCCGGTCACGGTCAGGCCACGGCTGGCTTCGGCATCGTTCAGAACATTGTCGCTGCCCGCTGACATTGTGCCACGGGTCAGCGGCACGACTTCGGTGTCAATGTTCACCACATGGCTTGCGCTGGCGGTGTTACCAAAGCTGTCAACCGCAGTCACCGACACTTCGGCAGTCGTGGTGCCGGACGGAATGCCAGCGGTGCTGACGGGCAGAGCCCACTGACCGGCAGAATTCGCCTGTACGTCATCGTAGGTCACGCCGTTGAAGGTGACGCTCAGCAGTGCATCCGGCTCGGCAGTCCCTATCAGGGTGATCCCGGCTAGTCGCTCGGCATCCGAGATAAAGTTGTCCCCGGCTTGTTGCGCGCCGATGGTCACGCTGGTTTCGGTATCAACCCGAATGGTGTGGCTGTCGGTGGCGATGTTGCCCGCAGCATCACGGGCCGAAACCGCAACGGTCGCCGTATAGGTGCCCGAGGGCAACTCGCCCGGACCATAAGCGATTGACCATTGGCCATCGGTTCCTACAGTTGCCGGGTGGGTGACGGTGCCTCCGGGTGTGGTGACGGCCACCGACACTACGGCACCGGGCTCGCCGGTGCCGGTCAGGGCAAAGCCCGCGTCACGTTCATCGCCTGAAACCTTGTTGTCGCCAACCTGTGTTTCGTCGATACCGACGGCAATTTCGGTATCAACCAGAACGTCGCGCCGGTCGGTCGATACGTTGCCTGCGCCATCAGTTGCCGTCACGACGGCCGTTGTCGCATAAGTGCCGTCGGTGACAGTGCCAGCGGGGAAGGTTACGCTCCAGTTGCCGTCGGCATCGGTCGCAGCGGGCAGCGTACTGCCTGCCCATTCCACGGTGATCGCTGAACCGGGGGCCGAAGTGCCGGTCATGGTGATTGCACCCGCCGCTTCGACAGCATTGACGATGTTATCACCGGCGACTGCTGACGAGGCAAAGGCCACATCGACGTCGGTATCGACATCAAAGCTGCGCGTGACCGACGAGGGGTTGCCCGCATTGTCCACAGTCGTCAGCGTCGCTGTCGCCTGATAGGTGCCTGCGGGCAGGGTACCCTCGGGAAAGCTTTGCTCCCAGTTACCCGACGCGTCCGAGGTGATTGTGCGGGTCACCGTCCGGCCGCCGCCCTCGACAACCAGTGTGACGGTCGTATTAGGGCTGGTGCTGCCGGTCATGGTGAAGCCAGCATTGTATTCCGCTTCGTTCACCAGATTGTTCTCGGTGACCGGATCAATCGAAACCGGGTGCGGGATGGTGTCGATCACCAGCTTGTCGGTGATCACCGTGACGTTTCCAAGCGGGTCGGTCGCGGTAACCGTCACATCCAATGTCCGTTCGCCGCCCGCAATCTCAGTCTGGGTGAAATTGAAAGACCAGTTGCCCTGGCTGTTTATCACCGTATCGCGGGTCAGCCCGCCGACGTCGATCTGCACCGATGCTCCGGGTTCGCCTTCGCCTGCAATGGTGATGCCATCGGCGTAATCCGCGAGGTTCTCGATGTCGTTGACACTCTCTGTGCCTTCCGTGACCTCCACTGCCGGGGGGGTCATGTCGATGATGTAATCCGGCCCGTCGAGCACATGCTCCGTGCCGCCGGGCTCTGTAACAACCACGACAGATGAATAGCTGCCATCGGCCGGAAGTTCGTCACCATCAAAGCCGACGCCCCAGGTGCTGTCCGAGCCGATAGCGGTTGTCTGGGTCCGGTCGCCGATAGTGACGACAACTGTGTCTCCCGGCTCACCGGTTCCGGTGATGGTGATGCCCGGATTAACGGTGTTGGTTGTCAGCGTGTCTTTATGGTCAGGGTCATTCACAGTGGGTGGAACGCGATCATTTCCACCGCCACCGGGCGTGGTATCCGTGCCACCGCCGCCGGGCGTGGTATCCGTGCCGCCGCCGCCGGGCGTGGTATCCGTGCCGCCACCGCCGGGCGTGGTGTCCGTGCCACCGCCGCCGGGCGTGGTATCCGTGCCGCCGCCGCCGGGCGTGGTATCCGTGCCGCCACCGCCGGGCGTGGTATCCGTGCCGCCACCGCCGGGCGTGGTGTCCGTGCCGCCGCCGCCGGGCGTGGTGTCCGTGCCGCCGCCGCCGGGCGTGGTATCCGTGCCGCCACCGCCGGGCGTGGTATCCGTGCCGCCACCGCCGGGCGTGGTATCCGTGCCACCGCCGCCGGGCGTGGTGTCCGTGCCGCCACCGCCGGGCGTGGTGTCCGTGCCGCCGCCGCCGGGCGTGGTGTCCGTGCCTCCGCCACCACCACCCAGCAGCCCCAGGCCGACCAGGCCCGCACCGACTGCTGCGCCTGCCGTACCAAGACCGCCCAGCATTGCAGGAGCAAACAGGCCCATGCCGGCCGGCTCATCGGTCACTTCGGAACCATCAATCACGCCGTCCGCCTGTGCAAAGCGAAGGTCGTCCAGCGGGCTCCATTTTTCCATGGGCTGCGCCGGGCCGTAGCTGGCCGTCAGCACGCCATTCCCGTTACCCGAAAGCGTTACTTCGGTGATCTCGTCATTCGTGCTCAGATACAGGGTGCCCGCAGCCCCCGAGGCATCAAAGTAACCTGACAGGACAACAATACGCCCGTCGGCCAGTTTGATGACCAGATCGCGGCCTTGCTGTTCATAGGCGACGATGCTGGATGGAGAGATATTCAGCGAAATGCTGTCCCCTGCTCCGACCTGTATAAAATTGCCTTGTCCCTCGCCAGCCACAGTGCCAAGCTGACGACCGCCCACAGAATTGCGGGCGGCGAAATTAATCGCCGTTACCATTTTACCACTCCGCCTCAAACCCGGATCTTTATTGACCCGATGTGATTATTCGCCCCCAATTCGGGGTGCAATTAACCGAGATGTACAAACATTCCCGCCCTATTTCTAGTGGGTTTGTTCTACACCCCGCGGATTGGGGAGGTTTTACCACACCTGACCTTTATAAGGGTTGAGGTGTTTATGGCGGGGGCACGTTCTGGTTGTATCCGGTGTCAGCGAAGTCTTTTACCATCGGCATCAAAGTGGAACGCCCGACTTGGTTCAATGTCCAGCTGAACTGTGCTGTCCACCCCATAATCATGCTCGCCAAACAACCGGACCGTCAAAAGACCATGGGGCTCTGTCCGCACATAAACCAGTGTTTCTCCGCCCAGTTTCTCAACATGGCTGATGGTGCCGCTGATCGGTCCACCGTGGCGGATATTCAGGTGTTCGGGACGGATACCCGTGGTTTCCCCCATCTGCCCCAAAGCCGCGGATTTCAGAAAGTTCATCTGTGGGCTGCCGATAAAGCCTGCAACAAACGTGTTGTCCGGGTCATTATAAAGGCGCATCGGGCTGCCGACCTGTTCCACGCGCCCGTCACGCAACACCACGATCTTGTCGGCCAGTGTCATCGCCTCGACCTGATCATGGGTGACATAGATCATTGTCGCCCCAAGGTCGCGGTGCAGGCGCGCGATCTCGATCCGCGTTGCCACCCGCAGCGCGGCATCAAGATTGGACAGCGGCTCGTCAAACAGAAACAGCTTGGGGGTCCGCACAATGGCGCGCCCGATGGCAACCCGCTGGCGCTGTCCCCCGGACAATTCCGCCGGGCGACGATCCAGCAGCCTTTCCAGCGATAGCATTCCAGCTGCCTTGTCGGTCGCCTTGAGGATCTCTGCCTTCGCCACGCCCGCCTGTTTCAGCGCCAGCCCCATATTGTCGCGCACGGTCAGATGTGGGTACAGCGCGTAAGACTGGAACACCATCGCCAGCTCGCGCTTTGCCGGGGCCACATCGTTGACCCGTTTGCCATCCAGCAGAATATCCCCGCCCGAGGCATCCTCCAGCCCGGCAATGATCCGCAGCAGGGTAGATTTGCCACAGCCTGACGGTCCGACGAAGACGCAGAACTCCCCCTCGGCCACCTCAAGATTGACGCCCTTGATCACCTCGGTGGTGCCGAAAGACTTGGTGACAGACTTCAGATCAAGCGCACCCATAGCGGCCTCACAGTTTGACAGGTTGGCCAGAGCGCACCGACTGGTCGGCGGCAAGGCAGATGGCAAGGGATTGAACGGCATCCTGCATATGGCGCGACAGGTCCAGGTCTTCGGCAATGGCGCGGGCGACAAAGGCTTGCTCCCGTTCGCACAGCGCCTGATGCCCCGGTTCATCGGCCATGCTCAGGTCTTCATCGGGCTGGCCATTACGATGCACGCGGATCACCGAGGTTTTGGTGTGGGTGTCGTGATCATCCGAACGGGCATTTTCCGGCATTCGGATCGACACCGCACCATTGGGGCTGACCACGTCTTTCACGAAAAACGCGGTGTCCGACATCATCGGGCCCCAGCCTGCCTCGTACCAGCCAAGGCTGCCATCGTCGAACAGCACCTGAAAATGACCGTAGTTGTACATGTCCGGCGCAATCTCATCCGACAGGCGCAGCCCCATACCCCGCACCTCGACCGGCTTGGCATCTGTGATCTGGCACATGACATCGACATAATGCACGCCGCAATCCACGATAGGGCTGGTCGATTGCATCAGTGTCTTGTGGACCTCCCATGTCGGGCCGTTGCTTTGCTGGTTCAGGTTCAGCCGGAACACATAGGGCCCGCCAAGCGCCCGCGCCTCGGCAATCAGACGCTGCCAGCTGGGATGATGGCGCAGGATATAGCCGACCACCAGCTTGCGCCCGTTGGCCCGCGCGCAATCCACCACGCGCTGCGCATCGGCCACTGTGCTGGCCAGCGGCTTTTCGACAAAGACATGCGCCCCAGCCTCCATCGCGGCACAGGCATAGTCGGCATGGCTGTCGGAATAGGTGGAGATGTTCACCAGGTCGGGCTTCAGCCGCGCCAGAGCCTCATGGAAATCAGGCATGACAGCATATCCCGCCAACTCCGCATCCAGCTGCGGGGTCGAGCGGTTGACCAGCCCCACCAGATCAAAGGCCGGGTTGCGATGATAGGCCAGCGCATGACTGCGCCCCATGGTGCCAAGCCCTGCCACAAGTGTCCGGATCATTTCACAGCCCCCGCCGTAATGCCGCGGATCAACTGCCGCGAGAAGATAAGATACAAGACCAGCACCGGCAAAATGGCGAGGCTCAGCGCCGCCAGAACCGCATTCCAGTTGGTCACGAATTGCCCGATAAAGATCTGTGACCCAAGCGTGATGGTCTTCACCTCTTCCGCCGGCGCCAGGATCAGCGGGAACCACAGGTCGTTCCAGATCGGGATCATGGTAAACACCGCGACCGTCGCCATCGCCGGCCGCACCAGCGGCAGAACCAGCGTGAAAAAGATCGCATATTCCGACAGTCCGTCGATGCGTCCCGCGTTCTTCAGGTCATCCGACACCGTCTTCATGAACTCTGACAGGATGAACACCGCCAGCGGCAGCCCCTGCGCGGTATAAACCAGAATCAGAGCGGTCAGCGTGTTGACCAACCCGCCCGCCACCATGATCTGCAAAATCGCCACCGTGCCCAGCCGGATCGGGATCATGATCCCCAGCGCCAGATACAGACCCAGCAGGGTGTTGCCCTTGAACCGGTATTCCGACAGGGCAAAGGCGGCCATCGCCCCGAACAGCAGCACAAAGAACAGGCTGACCACGGTGACGATCATCGAATTCTGAAAGTAGCCAAAGAAATCGCCCTGCTTCAGCACCGTGGTATAGCCGACCAGATCGAAATGCTCGGGCCATGGCAGCGCCAGCGGATCGGCAAAGATCGCCCGGCGCGATTTGAAGCTGTTGATCACGGTGACGAACACCGGGAACAGCGCAATTACCGTCCATGTGATCAGAATGGCATGGGCAGCAAACGTGCGGCCGGTTGAGCTGCGGGACTTTGCCATCAGAACTGATACCTCCGCAGACGGGTCTGGATGCCGAACAGATAGACACAAACCCCCAGCAGGATGATCCCGAACATCGCCCCCGCAATCGCCGAACCCATGTAGGGGTCGCCAAGCTGCAGCTGAAAGCCAAAGAAGGTGCGGTACAGAAAGGTGCCCAGAATGTCGGTGCTGAAATCCGGCCCCGCCAGCGCGCCCTGCGCCACATAGATCAGGTCAAACGCGTTGAAATTGCCTACAAAGGTCAGGATCGAGATGATCCCGATGCTGGGCAGGATCAGCGGCAGCTTGATCTTCCAGAACTGACTGCTGCCGGTAATGCCGTCCATCTCTGCCGCCTCCAGAATCTCATCCGGGATAGACAGGAGTGCCGCATAGATCAGCATCATCGGAATGCCGACAAACTGCCAGACCGAGATCAGCGCCAGCGTGGTCAGCGCATATTCCTCACGTCCCAGCCAAGGCGCAAACAAGGTCTTGAGGCCCACGATATCCAGCAGCCCCGGCGCAATCCCCCAGATCGGCGACAGGATCAGCTTCCAGACAAAGCCAACGATCACGAAACTCAGGATGGTCGGCACGAAAATCGCGGTGCGGTAAAAGGCGGCCATCCGCAAGCGTGGGGTTGACAGGATCGCGGCCAGCGCAATGCCGATCGGGTTCTGCACCAGCATGTGGATGAGGAAAAACCACGCATTGTTGCCAAGCGCATTCCAGAACGACGCCGACCACCGCGGATCACCAAACAGCGTGGCAAAGTTCCCCAAGCCGACAAACCCCACCCCGTCCGGTCCTTTGTTGAACAAGGACAGGTTCAGCGTTCCGAACAAGGGAATGATCATGATGGCGGTGTAGACCAGAACTGCAGGCGCCAGAAAGACGGCGATATGCCACCGCACAGGCTTTTTCGAAGCCATGCCCTTCCCCTTTTCATCTTGGTAAAAATATTCTCGGGGGGTCCGGGGGGCAGACAGCCCCCCGGGGTATCAGCCCGAGCTCACTTCTGCGGGTCGTACCAACTTGCCAGCCCGTCCTGCAGCCGCTTGGCGGCATCGGCAGGTGTTTCCGAGCCACGGATCACGTTTGCGCTCGCGTTCCAGGTCTCGTTTTCCAGGTTCGGGGTGCCGCGTGACAGGATCTGATAGGTCGAGCGGATGGTCGGCTCGCACTTGCCGCGCCAGGACACGAATTCCTGCGCCAGCGGATCCTGCATTTCAACCGGGGTTGAGTTCAGGCTGAAAAAGCCGGGCAACGCGTTGGCATACAGCGTAGCAAACTCGGGGCTGCCGACCCAGTCCAGAAACACCTTTGCCGCTTCGGCATTGGGCGATTTCGCGTTCATGCCGATGGCGATGTCAGTGTGGTCACTGATATAGCAAGTGTCGCCAGCAGCAGCGACCGGCGGGGCAAAAGCGCCCATCTTGAAATCGGCCTGCGTGTTGAAGCCCGAAATCTCCCACGATCCGGCCGGATAAACAGCGGCCCGGCCCAGCGTGAACAGGTTCTGGCTGTCGGGATAGGTCTGCGCCTCGAACCCGTCACCCAGATAGTCTTTCCATTTCGCCAGCTGTTCGAACGGGGCCACCCATTGCGGATCGGTCAGCTTCTGCTCCCCGGCGATCAGCGCCTTGCGGCCCTCTTCACCCTTCCAATAGGTCGGGCCGATGTTGTTATAGCCCATCGTGGCTGCTTCCCACTGGTCGTTGGTGCCCATCGCCATCGGGATATAGGTGCCGTCTGCCTTGATCTTGTCGAGCGCGGCATAGAACTCTGCCTCGGTCGTCGGCACCTCGATGCCCAGTTCGGCAAAGGCGTCGGCATTGTAGATAAAGCCGTGAATCACCGAGGCCATCGGCACGCAGAAGGTGGCGCTGCCGTCATCGGTCTGCCAGGCGGATTTGGCCACGTCAGAGAAGTTGGCCATCCCGGCAAGGTCGGTCAGATCAGCCAGATGGCCCTGATTGAACAGCTCCAGCGAGGCATCAAAAGGGCGGCAGGTGATCAGATCGCCGGCGCTGCCAGCAGACAGTTTCGAGTTCAGCACCGCGTTGTATTCGGCAGGGGCCGATGGCGAGAACACCACGTTGATATCCGGGTGCTGGGCGTTGAAGGCGGGAATGATGGTGTCTTGCCAGATCAGCAGGTCATCGTTGCGCCAGCTTTCGATGGTCAGCGTGGTTTGCGCCAATGCAGGCCCGGCCAGCAAGGTGCTGGTCAAAAGGGCGGTCAGGTACGTCTTTTTCATTGTCGTCTCCCGGTTGGTGGGCTTTTCGCCCGGTTGGTTATTTTTGGTCGGTCAGCAGGGGGGCCAGATGGCCGCCGGTGGTGGCAAGCGCTTGTTCCGCCTGCGCCACTGTCATCCCGCGTGCGACCAGAATGGCAGGCTTTACCGCGCCTTTGGTCTGGGCCAGCGCCGCGCGCGCGGTGTCTTCCCCGGCACCGGACACGCCTGCCACAATTCGTGCGGCGCGTCCGACAAGCTTGGCGTTGTCGGCGGTGACATTGACCATGAACCCGTCATGCACATGTCCCAGATCAATCGCTACCAACACCGACAGCATGTTCAGCGCCACCTTTTGCGCGCTGCCTGCGCCCATACGGGTTGATCCGGTTATGATCTCAGGCCCGGTATCCAGAAATACCGCAATATCGGCCATTTTCAGAAGGGGCGCTGTCGCCACATTCGAAAACCCGACCACCGTTGCGCCAAGCGCCTTTGCGCCCTCGGCGATTGCCAGCGTATAGGGTGTGCCGCCAGAGGCTGCGAGGCACAGGACAACGTCTCCCGTCGTCAGCTGCGCCCGCTTCAGATCGGCTTTTGCCAGTTCGGGGTCATCTTCGGGGCCGCCCTGCATGTGCAGCAATGCCTCAACGCCGCCCGCAAACAGCATCGGAACGCGATCTGGCGCGATGCCAAAGGTGCCGGGCAGCTCCAGACAATCTGCCAACGCCATCAGCCCTGACGACCCGGCCCCGGCATAGGCCATCTTTCCGCCCTGACGCAGCGCCTGCGCCCCGGCGCGGGCGGCCTGGGTGATCTGCGGAAAGGCGGGCGTGAGCGCCGCAAGCGCCTGGGTCTGACCAGCCAGAATCCGCGACAGAACCTCCGCTGATGCAACGGCATGCAGGCCATCGGACAATGCGTGCCGGCTTTCTGTTCGGTGCTCGGACATCTGATTCCCCCCTAGCTTAAGCGACAATGCCAAAATAATACCAATTGTAAAGAACGAAGTTTTGAAAGCGCATAAATTGCTGATTTATAGGGCATTACACGAATATAAAAGATACCACTTCCCAAATGGTATTAGTTTGGTATCTTAATCCGGCAGGGGGATTATGATGGCGCTGTTTCTGGGAATTGATGGCGGGGGTACCGGGTGCCGTGCTGCGGTGACGGATCAGGCGGGCCGCGTTCTGGGGCGCGGCCATGGAGGCCCTGCCAATATCGCCTCTGATCCCGAAACAGCGCGCAGCAATATCCTCGCCGCCACAAATGAAGCGATGTTCGCCGCTTTGGGTCCGGCAGAGGCGCTACGCGAGATACCGCATCTGATGGCGGGCCTTGGCCTTGCGGGGGCCAATGCGGCGGGGGCTGCGGGGCGGCTGCGCCTTGCGTTGCCCTTTGCCCGCGCGCGGATCGAAACCGATGCCGTTGCAGCGGCCAAAGGGGCTTTGGTCGCCGCCGATGGCATCGTCGCCGCGATGGGCACCGGATCGGTTTATGCGGTTCAGCAACGGGGCGTCATCCGCTGTTACGGCGGCTGGGGGCTGGTGCTGGGGGATGAGGGGAGCGGGGCCTGGCTGGGTCGCGCCGCCCTGTCGCTTGCGCTGCGCGCGGTTGATGGCTTTGCAGCGATGACACCGTTTCTTCAGCAGCTGATAGATCAGCATGGCGGCGCTGCGGGCGTTGTCAGCTTTGCGCAGACTGCCCGTGCCGCCGATTTTGCGCAGCTTGCACCCGGTATCGTGCAAAGCGATGATCCGGCAGCGACTGAATTGTGGGGGGCTGCTGTGTCAGGTGTTGCGGCAATCCTGTTGCGCCTGCGCGAAACAGTGCCATCGCCGGTAACGTTTATCGGTGGGCTTGGCTCTGCCTATGCCACCGCGCTGTCACAGGTTCCGCAAGCTGCGGCAAAGGGCACGGCGCTGGATGGCGCGCTTCTTCTCGCGCGGGAGGCGGAGTGATGGATATGCTCTTTTCTGCCGCAGGTTTTGATGATGCAGGCTCCGGCCCGCTGTACCTGCAACTGCAAAAGCGCCTGGCCGAAGCGATCAGCTCCGGCCGCCTTGCCGCTGGAGACAGCCTTCCGGCGGAGCGGGATATGGCCAGCATGACCGGCCTGAGCCGTGTGACTGTGCGCAAGGCGGTGCAGGCACTGGTGGCCAACGGGCAACTGGTGCAGCGCCGTGGCTCTGGCACCTTTGTCGCGCCAAAGGTGGAACGGCTGGAGCAGGCTCTGTCGCTGCTGACCTCCTTCACCGAAGATATGGCGCGGCGCGGCAAATCGGTGGAATCGGTCTGGCTGTCGCGCCAGATTGCCACGCCGTCGCCCGAAGAGGTGATGGCTCTGGGCCTTGGTATCGGCGACCGTGTCGCCCGGCTGGAACGGGTGCGGCGGTCTGATGATGTGCCGCTGGCCATTGAACGCGCCTCGCTGTCTACTGCGACGCTGCCCGATCCCGCCTTGGTGGAAACCAGCCTGTACGCGATGCTCGAATCGCGCGGCCTGCGGCCCGTGCGGGCAGTGCAGCGCATTTCAGCGGCCAATCTGAGCGGGCGCGATGCCGAGCTGCTGGGGGTTCCCGTCGGGGCGGCCGGGCTGCGGATCGAGCGGATCGGCTATCTGCCCTCTGGCCGGGTGGTGGAGTTCACCCGCTCTCTCTATCGCGGCGATGCCTATGACTTCACTGTAGAACTGACCCTGTCGCCCCAAAGCGGCCCTTCGGAAAGGACACCAACATGACGCAGACCCATATGGCGCGCGAAGTGGCCGAAATCCCGGCCGCCGCCGCGCGGTTTCTGGCGCAGAGCGGTACGGCGGTGCAGGATGCCGCAACGGCGATGCAAAGGCTTGATCCGGGCCTGATCGTCACCGTCGCGCGCGGATCATCCGACCACGCCGCCACCTATCTGAAATACGCCGTGGAGCTGCTGGCGGGCGTACCTGTCGCCTCGGTCGGTCCTTCGGTCGCCTCGATCTATGGGCGCCCCCTGCGGCTGAATGGTGCGGTCTGTGTTGGCATCTCCCAGTCCGGTCAAAGCCCCGATATTGTGGAGATGATGCGGGCAGGCCGCAGTGGCGGTGCCCTGTCGGTGGCCATCACCAACTTTGCCGACAGCCCGATGGGGGCGGCATCTGATCACTGCTTGCCGCTGCTTGCCGGTGTCGAGCAAAGTGTCGCGGCGACCAAGACCTTTGTGGTCTCGGTCCTGGCGGGGCTGACGCTTTTGGCCGAATGGCGGCAGGATGATAGCCTGCGCCGCGCCATTACCGATTTGCCGGATGCGCTGGAGAAGGCGCTGCATCTGGATTGGTCGCCACTCGCTGCGCGCCTGTCGCGGGCGAATTCGGCCTATGTTCTGGGGCGCGGCCCGGCCTTTGCCATTGCCAATGAATGCGCGTTGAAGCTCAAGGAAACCTGCGGGCTACATGCCGAGTCCTATTCGGCGGCAGAGGTGCTGCATGGCCCGGCGGCCATTGTGCAGGCACAATTCCCGGTGCTGGCGCTGGGCGTCGAAGATGCCGCACTGCCGCATGTCATCGCAACGGCAGAGCGCCTTGCAGCTCAGGGGGCCGATGTGTTCCTGACCGGGGCTGCGGCAAAGGGTGTCACGCAACTGCCGCTGGTGCCCGATCTGCATCCGCTGGTCGCACCTTTGGTGCTTGCGACGGCGTTCTACAGCTTTGTCGAAGGGCTGGCCCGTCGTCGCGGCTTCGATCCCGACACCCCACCGCATCTGCGCAAGGTGACGGAGACAGTCTGATGACCACCGCATTCATCGGCGCGCGCATTTTTGACGGCATGGTGCTGCACGACGATGCCGTTCTGCTGACCGATGGTGCGGCTGTCACCGGGTTGGCCGCGTCGGTCCCGTCGGGTGCGGAGGTCATTGATCTGGCGGGTGGCATCCTGTCGTCGGGTCTGATCGATCTGCAGGTCAATGGCGGTGGCGGGTTGATGGTCGATGGTCACACCGACCCCCAGACCCTGCGGGCGATCTGCCTGACTCACGCACGGCTTGGCACCACGGGGCTGCTGCCGACCCTGATCACAGACAGCTTTGACGCCACCGCCCGCGTGATCGAGGCCGGGGTAGCCAGCATTGGCGTGCCCGGCTTTCTGGGCCTGCATCTGGAGGGGCCGCATCTGGACCCGCGCCGCAAGGGCGCGCATGACCCGGCCCTGATCCGCCCGATGGAAGATCGCGATCTGGCCATGCTGATCAGCGCTGCCCGCCGCTTGCCCGCGTTGATGATCACGCTGGCTCCCTCTGCCGTGCGCGCCGATCAGATCGCGGCTTTGGCCGAGGCAGGGGCGGTTGTCAGTCTGGGCCATACCGACTGCACCTATGCCGAGGCAGAGGCCGCTATCGTTGCGGGCGCGCGCTGTGCCACCCATCTGTTCAACGCGATGAGCCAACTTGGCAACCGCGAACCCGGACTCGTGGGCGCGGTGCTGAGCAATGATATTGCGGCGGGTGTGATCGCTGATGCCATCCATGTCGCGCCCGCCACCCTGCGGATTGCCCTGTCGGCACGTCCGGACGGGTTGTTTCTGGTGTCGGATTGCATGGCGGCGGCGGGCACCGATCAGACCGAGTTCACGCTTGGTGGCCGCAAAATCCTGCGTCGTGATGGGCGTCTGACGTTGGAGGATGGCACGCTTGCCGGGGCGGATCTGAGTTTGCCGCAGGCAATTGCTGTGATGGTGCACAAGATCGGCCTACCGCCGGAACGCGCGCTGGCAATGGCCACGCGCGCGCCTGCACAGGTGATCGGGCGTGACGATCTGGGGCAATTACGATCTGGCGCGCGCACCGATCTGGTGCATCTGAGCGATACGTTTGACGTGAAAGGCGTTTGGCAAGGCGGCGAAAAACGGCTCTAACCCGGCCAATTCCACAACAATCGCGCCTGCGCCGCGCTGTAGCGGCCCAGCCGCACATCTTCGGCCACCAGCGCCGGGTCGCGCTGTGCCGGATCGCCAAAACCCCCGCCGCCAGGCGTGCGCACACGGACCCGGTCACCGGGGGCAAGCACGATATCCTGCGCTTTTGACAGATGCGGCGGCACAAAGGTCTCACCGTCGCGCGTCACCTCGACCCGGTTTACCGCCCCGTCTTGCCCACCTTGCGCGCCCAGCGGCCCGGTACGGCCATGGTCCATCACGAAACTGGCCCGCGCCTCGCCGCGCAACAACTCGATCTCATAATCCAGCCCGAACCCGCCCCGATGCTGCCCTGCGCCGCCGCTGCCCTCGTGCAGCGCATAGTGGCGATAGAGCACCGGAAACTTCTGCTCCATGATTTCCACAGGCGGCGCTTTCGAGATGCCTATGGTCGAGCAGCCATTTGACAAGCCGTCATGATCGGCATTGCCGCCATAGCCGCCGCCGGAAATCTGATACATCACATAGCTTTGCCCGGTCTGGGGGTCATATCCGCCCAGACCAAAATTGCCACTCGTCCCCGCTGGTGCCGCCGTCACCCGGTCAGGGATCGCCTGCACCAGAGCCGCGAACACCGCCTCGGCAATGCGTTGGCTGACCTCGGCCGCGCATCCCGACACCGGGCGCGGATATTGCGCATCCAGAAACGTGCCCTCGATCCCGGTGACCGTCAGCGGCTCGAACGCCCCGGCGCTGATCGGCACATCGGGAAAGATATGCCGCATCGCCAGATAGACCGAAGACAGCGTGGTGGCCCGCACCGAATTCATCGGACCCATACACGGAGGGGAGCTTTCAGAGAAATCAAACGTCAGCCCATCGGCTGCTTTCGACACTGTGACTGCGATTTTCAGCGGTTCATTGACGACCCCATCGGAATCGACAATCGCCGTCGCCTGATACACGCCATCTGTGATCAGCCCGATCATCGCCAGCATTTGCTGTGCCGCCCGCGTCCGCATCTCGGCAATCGCTTGCGTCACCGTTGCATCGCCGTAGCGGTCCAGCAGCACCGCCAGCCGCTCGGCCCCGATCAGCAGGGCGCTTGCCTGCGCCTGAACATCGCCGATCCGTTGATCCGACACCCGGATGTTGGAGCAGATGATCTGCCAGATTTCCGTGTCTAACACGCCCTTTTTGAACAGTTTGACCGGCGGAATCCGCAACCCTTCCTGCTCGGCGCTGATCGCAGAGGCGCTGAACCCGCCGGGCACCATGCCGCCGGTATCGGGCCAATGCCCGGTGTTCGACAGCCAGCAAAAGATCTGCCCCTTGCGCCAGACCGGCATGGCAAAGCGCACATCCATCAGATGGGTGCCGCCCAGATAGGGATCGTTCACCATATAGATGTCACCCGGATCGGGTGCCGCGGTCAGGCCGTTGCGGATGCGCTCCAGAATGGTGCGGGTGGAAAACTGCATGACGCCAACAAACACCGGCAGGCCCCTTGACCCTTGGGCGATCAGACTGCCATCGGTCGCACTGTAAATCCCGTCCGACCTGTCATCCGCCTCGGCGATGACCGGGGAAAAGGCCGCGCGGCTGAAGGTCAGATCCATCTCGTCGCAGACCTGCTGCAACCCGGCCTGAATCACGGCAAGAGTGACGGGATCAAGCATGCGGCACCTGCACAATGAGGTTTCCATCGGTATCCGAAGTGACCTGACAGCCGGGGTCTATCACGATCGTCGTATCCATTTGCTCGATGATCGCCGGGCCGGTCAGTGACAGGGACAGTGGCAGATGATCGCGCCAATACACCGGCGTTTCCACCCAACCGTCGAACCAGACCTGCCGGACCGACACAGGCTCCGCCACAGCCCGCCGCCCCTCGGGCTCAATAAGCGCAGACAGATCCATCTCTGGCCGCTCGCCGATGACCGACACGTTCAGGTTCACCAGATTGGCCTTGATCGTCGGCAGCTCGACCCGAAAGCGGTGATGATAGGCAGCCTCGAACAGCCTTTGCAATTCGGCGCGTGATGGTTTGCCATGCGGCAAGGCGACCCTCAGCAAATGAGTCTGGCCGACAAATTGCATATCCGCCGAGAATTCTGCGCGCACCGACTGCAACCGGATGCTCTCTGCCCCGATCAGCCGCCGGCCCTCCGCGTCCTGCTCTGCAAAAACCGCCTGCACAGTGTCGATATCCACCGCATCCAGCGGCCGGTTCAGCGTGCGCACGAAGTCTTGTCGCAGATCAGCCACCACGCAGCCAAGCGCATTGGTGATGCCCGGTCGTGCCGGGATCAGCACGGTCGGCACCGCCAGTTCCCGCGCCAAAGCCACCGCATGCAGCGGTCCGGCTCCGCCAAAGGCGAACAGTGCAAAATCGCGCGGGTCGGCCCCCATCGAGATCGAAACCATACGGATCGCCCCCGCCATGTGGATATTGGCAATCCGCACCACCGCCTCGGCGGCCTGTTCTACCGACAGGCCCAGCGGCGTGGCGATCTGATCCGCCATGGCTTGCCGCGCCGCTTCTGCTGCCTGACCGAAACGTGCGGCGGGCAGACGGCCCAGCAACAGGTTGGCGTCAGAAATCGTGACCTGCGTGCCGCCCCGGCCGTAGCACACCGGGCCGGGCGTCGACCCGGCACTTTCCGGCCCGACCCGCAGCATGCCGCCCGCGTCTATCCGCGCAATCGAGCCGCCTCCGGCACCCACCGTGCGCACATCCACCATCGGCACGTGGATCGGCATGGCATATTCTACCTCGATCTCGTTCGAGACCGGCGCGCGCCCGTTGCGGATCATCGCAACATCGGTCGAGGTGCCACCCATGTCATAGGTCAAAAGGTTGGTCATCCCGGCCCGCCGCCCGGTGGCCACAGCCGCCATCACGCCCGATGCGGGGCCGGACATCACGGTTTTTACCGCCTCTTTCGACACTGATCTTGCCGAAACCATCCCGCCATTGCCATTCATCACCAGCAGATCATGGGCATAGCCGCGCGCCGCCAGCTGATCGGCCAGCCGTGTCACATAGCGGTCCAGCAGCGGCTGCACACTGGCATTGACCGCCGCCGTCACCCCCCGCTCATACTCGCGGCTTTCCGACAGCAGGGCATGGCCCATGGTGATATGCTGGTTTGGCCAGACCTCTGCGACAATCTCGGCTGCTCGGCGTTCATGCGCAGGGTTGGCATAGGCATGCAGAAAGTGGATCACCACACTTTCACAGCCCACTTCTCGCAAGCGTAGAGCCGCTTTTCTAACCGCCGCCTCATCCAGCGGCGTCAGGATCGTGCCGCGCGCATCCATCCGCTCAGGCACTTCCAACCGCAGATCGCGGGGGATAACCGGCACAAAGCGACCGTGCATGCCGTAGGCATTGGGCCGGGTGCGGCGGCCCAGTTCCAGCACATCTCGAAAGCCCATGGTTGTGATCAACCCGGTTTTGGCCAGCCTGCGTTCCAGCACGGCATTGGTGGTCGTGGTGGTGCCATGCACGATCAGGTCAATATCCGCCAGATCCGCCCCTGCCTCTTCCAGAGCGGTCAGCACACCGGGGGCCTGATTGGGCAGCGTTGTGGGCACTTTTGCCAGCCTGACCGCGCCTGTCGCCGGATCAACAATCACCAGATCGGTAAACGTACCACCCACATCAATGCCAGCCACCAGCCCCGCCATCATACCCCCACAAACTGCTGGAACAGGGTCGATTCTGCCGTCAGTTCTTTGCGTGACACCTCAGCCTCAACCCGGCCATGCGCCATGAAGGCCACACGATCCGCCATGCGCAGAACCGTATCCACACGCTGCTCTACCAGCACCGTCGTCAGCCCGGTTTCACGCAACTGCAGCACCGTATCGCGGATCAGCGCGATCATCGAGGGCTGCAAGCCCTCGCTCGGTTCATCCAGCAGCAAGACCGAAGGTTCCAGACACAGCGCCCGCGCGATGGCCAGCATTTGCTGCTCCCCTCCCGAGAGGGTGCTGGCCACCTGATCCAGCCGTTCCCGCAGGCGTGGAAACAGATCCAGAACAAAATTCCGCGTGCGCAGACCCTTTTTGCGGGCCAACAAGCCGATCTCGATGTTCTCGGCCACAGTCAGCGGCCCGAACAGCCGGCGACCTTGCGGCACATAGGCGATGCCTTGTTGTGGCACCTTATGCGCGGGCAACTGATGGACCGGCACGCCTGCCAGCGTGATCTGACCGGATTGCACCGGCACCAGACCCATGATCGCTTTCATCAGCGTTGATTTCCCGGCTCCGTTGCGGCCCATGATGCAGGTCACCTGCCCGGCCCTTGCCTCAAACGACAGATCGCGCAGGATGGTGACGGGGCCATAGCCTGCCGTGATCCCCTCAACCCGCAGCATGATCACCCCCCAGATACGCATCTTGAACGGCTCTGTTCCGGCGGATTTCGTCGGGGGTGCCCACGGCCAAAACCTGACCGAAGTTCAGCACAGTGATCCGGTCGGCAAGATCCATCACCACATCCATATTGTGCTCGATCAGCAGGATCGTCGTCTGTGGCACCAATGACCGGATCAACGCTTTGAAACCGTCAATCTCGCCCGAGGCCAGACCTTGGGTCGGCTCATCCAGGATCAGCACCGAAGGCCGCAACGCCAGCCCCATTGCCACCTCCAGCAGGCGTTGATGGCCATAAGACAGCGTGCCCGCAATGGACAGGTCCAGCCCGGTCAACCCGACCTGTGCAAGTGCCCGCGCCACCTCGGCGGGCACATCCGCCGCGCCCCGGCTTTGCGCGGCCAGTGCCACATTGTCGAACACCGACAGGCGCGGATAGACCGAGGTGATCTGAAACGTATAGGCCACGCCTTTGCGCACCCGCAGATGCGCCGGAAGATGAGTGATGTCCTCACCGTTCAGGGTAATCACCCCCGATTGCACAGGAATCCGGCCCGACAGCAAGCTGACAAAGGTGGTCTTGCCCGCGCCATTCGGACCGATCAAGCCGTGAATTTCGCCGTGTTCGAGACTGAAATCCACGCCATCCACCGCGCGCAGCCCGCCGAAATGCCGGGTCAGACCCTTGGCCTCGATCACGGCAGCCATCGCAGGGCCCTTTCTCGTAATGTGCCCAGGATACCCTTGGGTGCGAACAGAACCAGCCCCACCAGCGCCGCCCCGACAACAAACAGATAGGCATCTGTGTAGCCGCTGGTGATGTCGATCAGATAGAACATCAACAGCGCCCCGAGGAACGGCCCCAGAACCGTGCCCGCCCCGCCCAAGAGCACATAAAGCATCGGCAGGATTGAATACTGGATGGTGGCGAATGTGGCCCCGACATAGCCAAACAGCATCCCATAGGCCGCCCCCGCTGCCCCGGCATAAAGCCCCGACAGGATCAGCGCCGTCAGCTTGACCCGGAACGGGTCATAACCGAGCATCCGGCTGCGCTCTTCATTCTCGCGCATCGCGACCATCACCCGGCCAAAGGGCGACCGCACCAGCCACAGGCACAGCAGCAAACCTGCCGCAAACAACACAAAGGCCGCCATAAACCGCGGCGTATCGGTGGCCAGATCAAAGCCAAGCAGCACACGCCCGCTGCGCGCGACGACAAACCCTTCGTCTCCGCCGGTCCAGCTGTTCAGATACAGCAGGGTCAGATAGCCAGCTTGCGCAAACATCAGCGTCACAATCATGAAGCTGACCCCCGCCGTACGCAAAGCCAGCAGCCCGACCACGCCCGCCATGGCCCCGCCCGCCAGCAGACCGGCGATCAGGGCGGGCAGCGATAGCCACTCCAGATGCCAGACCGGCAGACCCATGCCATACATGCCTGCCGCAAAAAACAGCGCGTGGCCCAGTGACAAAAGGCCGGTGTAGCCAAAGGCAATGTTGTAGCCCATGGCGAACACCGCCAGCACCATGATCCGCGCCAGATTGGTCACGTGATAGGACGGCAGCAGAAACTGGGCTGCGAACAGCGCGGCCAGAACCAGAAGATGCACGCCCCAGACCTTTGCGCGATCGGTCATGCCCGCGCCCCGAACAGGCCTTGCGGGCGGAACACCAGCACCAAGGCCACCAGCAACGTTGCGATGATCTTGGCCAGCGTGGGGGAAAAGAACATGCTGATCACCCCGTCCGACAGGCCGATCACCAAGGCAGCCACCAGCGTTCCGCGGATCGAGCCCAACCCGCCGATGATCACCACGATAAACGACAGCAACAGCGGGTCATGTCCCATCAAGTAATGCGCCTGCTGGATCGGCACGATCAGCACCGCCGCCGCCGCCGCCAACGCGCCGCCAAGCGCAAAAGTGCCGGCATAGACCCTGTCCACGTTGATGCCAAAGGCTTGCGCCGTATCGCGGTCCACTTGGGTCGCGCGCATCACCAGCCCGACCTTGGTCCGGGTCATGAACAGCCAGACTGCCGCCAGGATGACCACCGCGGCCAGCACGACAAACAGCTTGTAGCCGGAATAACCGAACCACGGCAGCTGGATGCGCCACTGAAACGGCGCGACGACCGGGCGGGCATCGGAGCCGTAAAACGTCAGCGCCGCCTGTTGCAGCATGTAAAGCAACCCGATGGTTGCAACGATGGTGGCCTCTGGGTCATAGTTCAGCCGCTTCAGAACCAGAGTGTCTGCCAGCGCCGCAATCATCGCGACGATCAGGGGCGCGATGATCAGCGCCGCAAGCCAGGCGAGGGCGGGCGGAAACGGCAGGTAATAGGTGATGAACCACGCCAGAACGGCACCGAGCATGTAAAATTCGCCATGCGCCACGTTGACCACGCGCATCACGCCGAATACCAGCGACAGCCCCACGGCGGTCAGCGCCAGCACCGCCGCCATCACGGTGCCCTCCAGCACGGCCAGAAGCAGAAACGGCCCGAAACTCACGCCCCGCCACCGACGGGTGCAAGCTGTTTCCCTCCCCCCTTGTGGGGAAGGGTCCGGGTGGGGGGCCGCGTGCGGTCCATCTCCGCTCTCAGGTCTGCGATGTCAGGCAATGAGCGCACTCAGAAGCTCTGCGTCGTGTAATCCACCGCGTCGGGATACAGGCTCTCTTCGATGCTGGTCGTGTGTACCTTGATCAGTTTGCCGCCTTCGACCTTGCTGATGAACTGGTGGCCAAAGACTTGATGGGTCTTGCCATTGAACACCTTGTTCCCCTGCACATGCGCCAGACTTTCCGGCATCTCGGTCATCGCCTCAACCGCTTCGACGAATTTCTGCCGGTCAGCGATGCCCTGATAGCCAGACGCCTCCATCCCGGCCTTGATGATATGCAGCGTCTCCCAGACAGAGAACATATGGGCATAGGTCGACACATCCTTGGCATCCGACACCGATGCGCCATTGTCATCGACACCGACCGCCGCGCGATAGGCGATCTCATGCTCTGACGCATCGGCCTGCTTCACGCGGCAGTGCCCTTCCCAGAAATGGCTGCCCTCCAGGAACTCCAGCCCCGGCGAGGCCATATCGACCGCCTCCAGCGAGTCGATGAAGCCAAAGATCTCTGGCTTGGCCCCGGTGCCGTAGAACTCCCCCAGTTCTTTCACAAAGGTCAGAACCGCCGGACCGACCATCACGTGATACAGCACTTCGGTGTCATTGGGGATCTGCGGCAGATAGCGGGTAAAGCTGGTCTCAGTAGGCGGCACCGCGATCTGGGCCACCACCTGCCCGCCGCCCGCCTCGACCGCTGCGGTAAAGTAATCGCGGTGGTCGTGACCAAAGGCGTAGTCGGGGAACACCATGGTGACCTTTTTGCCCAGATTGGCCAGAACCCACGGTGCCATCGAGCTCACCTGCGCCCGTACATCGGTGATGCCCGGCTGCATGGACCAGCGGTTCAGCATGCCGCCCGCCACGTGGAACCCTTCGGAACAGACCAGATAGGGCACTTTCAACTCACCCGCGCGGGGGGCGGAGCCGATGACGACATGGGAAAACAACGGCCCGAAGATCAGGTCGCACTTGTGCTGGCTGGTCAGCTTTTCCACCACCTCGGCGCCACGCTTGGGATCGGTGCCGTCATCTTCGAACACGATCTCGACCGGGCGGCCGTTGATGCCGCCAGCCTCATTCACCACCTTCAGCGCGGCTTGCGCCGTCCGCTCATACCAGCGGCCATAGGCTGCACCGATGCCAGTCCGGTGCAGCTGGAACCCCAGCTTGACAGGTGCTGCCTGCGCCCAAACGGGGGCGACAAACCCTGCCGTCAGCAGCCCGGCACCTGCACCCTTCAACAGCGCGCGCCGCGAGGGGGTCAGCCCGATCAGATCCTGTGCCATCAAATCTCTCCTCTGTGCCGGGCGTCATGCCAGGTTGCCTTTGCGTCACATTCTCCCCTGCAAGGCAGGTTTGTAAATGATTTTCTCAGCCGGTCCGGGCGGTTGACAGCAACCACAGGCCCAATACCGTATATCCCACCATCAGCACGGTCATCGGCAGATGCGCCATTGCCCGCATATCCCCCACCAGACGCAGCGACAGCAGCACCGCCAGCAGATGCGCGCCCAGAATGGCGGCAAATTGCGCGGCATAAATCATCGGCATGATGGTCTGATCGGTCAGAAAGCCAAATGACACATAAAACGGCGGCAGGCCCAGATAAGCATCACCGCGAAACCATGGGTCATTCAGCGCGGCCAGCGTGTATTGCCCCGCAGTCAGCAAGGTCACCAGATAATGCGCCGCATGATAGCCGGCCGCTATGGCCAGAAAGGACAGCATCACCGGCCCTGTCGCAAAGCGCGCGCCGCCAATCGCCCGGCCCATCCGGATCACCACCCAAAGCGCCACAATCGTCAGCGCCCATACCGCCAGCAAGCCCAGCGAATTGACCCCCATCACCGCTGACCGGCCGGTCGGTTCCAGCGGGTTTTCCCCGATCAGAGCGTGCCACCAGAACGTCTCCATCAGCCCGTCAAAGGTGAGCGCGGACAGCGCCAGCGTGATAAACGCCATCGCAGAGACGGAAAGCGGGGCCATACGCACCACCTGCGCCCCCGGCCAGCCGCGCATCAGCCGGGCACGACCGCCTTCCAGTTCCAGCCAGACCGGCGCAACCTTTGCCAGATAGCCCATCAGCACGGTCAGAAACTCACCCCGCTGTAACCAGTCTTCGCCTTCGGCCACGGCCAGCGAAAAAATGGCCAGCCAATAGATCAGCGCCGCCGTGGCCAGAACCGCCGGATCGTCGGGCGACATCGACACCAGTTGAAACCAGACAAACCCGGCGTAAAACATCACCGCAGGCCAATGCCCCAGCCGTGACAGACCGACCGACCCGGTCCGGCCCAGCAGTGTGCGAGTGATACGCACCGGGGCTGTCCACGGGTTGATCGAGCGCCACAGATTGCCCAGCAGCATCGACCCCAGCGGCACCGCAATCCACACGCCGGTCCAGAACACCAGTGTCATCAGGTTGTGCATCGGGTCACGAGCGCCGAACAACCCGACCAGCACCAAACCCAGAAAGCACAGAAACGACAGGTAGGACGAGACCGAAACCGGCACCCAGATCCGCCGTTCCAGCACCTGCACCGCCTCCAGTCGCGGCAGGCTGCGCGCCATCGCACCCATGAGCGCTGTCAAGGCCACGGTCACCGCCGCCCCGGCGATGTAATGCCCGGTTGGCAGCGTCAGGATCACCGAAGGCGGCAAAGCGCAGGCAAATGCCGCGCCGGGCAGGAGCGTAAGGGCCCCCGCAAGCGCCCTCATCTCAAGCCGTCCTCGCCTTTGACCTGATCCATCTCCAGCCCGCCGGACCGGCTGTGAACCCGTCCGCCGCGCGCCATGGCAAGGGCGAACAGCACCTCTCCGCTGCGCGGGGCATCCTCACAGGCGACGGTGATCACATCGAACCGCGACCGCACATAAGCGGCGTTCAGATGGCCCAGCGGAATATCCAGCGTGCTGCCCATGCCGCCCACTTTCATCGCCGAGGGCACGATGGCGCGGCATTCGCCCAGCCGTTCGCGCATGCCGTAGCCGCCCGCGACATGCCAGATCGCGCCATGCTCACTTTCCCCGGCCTCGCCCACGATGGCCCCTTTGCCATAGGCATCAATCCCGTCGCGCCCGCCCATCGCCGTGACCAGTCGGTCGGTCAGCAACAACGCCAGCGGCTTCAGTGCATCCGTCGCGGGCCCCAGATTTTCCTCATACCGCCCGGCAAAAGGATTGGCGCAAATGGCATAAACCGCGCCGCGCAGCACAGGCGTCGCAGCAAGGGGGCCGCCTTCGTGCAGGATTTCTTCGATCTGAATGGTGATCTTGCGGATGGTAAACTCAGGTGCGGCAACGTCAGACAAGGGCGGGCTCCTTCAGGGTCAGCGGGCCAAGTATCCGCATCTCAGGGTGCAGGAAAAGTGCTGCGGCTTCAATATGCCCGCGCGACCGAAAGCCCTGCGCCGCGCTTTCACCCGCCCGCAGGGCACGGTCAATGTCATCGGCGCTCAGCCCGGCAACCCCCACGGTCACCCGCCGCGTGCCCAGATCACTGTCGGCCTGCATGTCCACTGCCGGTCGGCGCATGATCCCCGGATGATCCGGCAGGTCTACAGCATTGGCAATCATTGTCGCCGCTGCATCTGCCATTGCCGCCGTTTTCGCCAGTACAGTGACTGAATCCGCAATCCCCAGTGACCAGCTCCGCCCGCGCCAGCCCGAGGTGGCGATCCCCCGCACCCTATCCTCTGCCCGCACCGTCACACGGTCTGGCAGTCCGGGCCGCGCGGCAATCGCGCAGGTCAGGCTTTGCTCCGGCATCAGATGCAGCGCAATGTCACCACCATTGTTGACATAAGCCCGTGTCACGCCGGGCACTGCCAGTTCGGCAAGCAGCGCATCGGCCACCGCCCCCGCCACTGCTGCCATCGGCGTGATGAAGCGGGGGGCAAAGGGTGCAACCGCCTGCGCCATCACCCGCCCGATTGCACCAATAGGCCGCCCGCCTTCGCCGCGCAAAACAGGCAGCTCCGCCGCCAATTCCGCCAGAACAGAGCCGAATCTGCACGCCGCGCGCCGCTCGCCCTCTGCCACAGCAGCCGGGTCGCCCCAGGCTTGTGCGATTATGTCGATCGGGCCGTGGTGCAGATGCAGCCGCCTATCCGGTAGCCGCACAATCGCCGCGCCGCTCATGGCGTCGCCCTTGGGTGGGGCAACACCTGCGCCTGCATCTGATACTCGCCGCCTTGTGCCCGGGTCTGGTCCAGATCCCGGATCGCGCCCTCGTGTCCGCCCATTGCCAGATAGGCGTCACGCGGCAGGGTAAACTCCAACGGTGCCACCAGCGCCGGGGTCGGCACATAGCCAAAGGCCCCCGCAGGCAGGCGCGTGACATCTACCATAAAGGTGATGCCCCCGCCAGGCCAGATATAGCACTCCGCGCCACCGCTGGTCAGCCGGGTCTGCCCGGATTGCACCGACCGGGTCAATCGCACCGGGTTTTGCGTCACGCCAGCCCGCAGCGACCCGCCTGCCCCACCCATGAACAACACGGTGCACAGCGAGGGCTCGCAATTCTCGTCGATCAGACCAACCGTTGCCCGCAATGCCTCGGGTAATGGCTGTTCCTGCGGGATCAGAGCCTCATCCAGCACATAATAGGCAAATTCTTCCCCGGTGGTCGAAACCATCAGCAGCGTCAGCCCCGGCCTTGCGCCGCGCCGCGCCTCCCATGGCCCCAGAATTTCCAGCGGGTCCGTCAGCCGGGTGCCACCCCAGCCCAGACCCGGCTCGGACACCCGGAAATAGCGCCCCGGTGTCGAGCGATGGCCCTTGATCCGGATGCCGGTCGGCTGCCAGCCCAGCACTTTGCCCGCCTGATGCTCGCTCACCACCCCTGTAATATGGTCATCGACCACCACCACCTCGTCCACCAGCCCGACCCACTGGCTGGCAAACATGCCGATGGTGGCCGAGCCGCAACCGACCCGCATTCGCCGTTCCGCCCTGCCATCGACAATGGGCGGCTTGCCCGCCTGCACCGTCACGTCAGAACCGCCGTCGATGGTCAGATCCACCGCCGCGCCATTGCAGAGCGCCAGAAGTGCGGCACAGGTCACGCGGCCTTCGGCCTTGCTGCCGCCGGTCAGGTGATGCACACCGCCCAGGCTGAGCATCTGGCTGCCATATTCTGCCGTGCTCACATGGCCCACCGGTTCCCCTTCGGCGCGGATGATGGCCCCTTCGACGCCCAGATGCCGGTCGGTGTCGATCTTAACCTTGACTCCGCAATAGGAAAAGATTGCCTCGGTTACCACAGTGACCATATCGGCCCCCTCCACGGTCGAGGACACGATAAACGGCGCAGGTTTGTAATCGGGATAGGTGGTGCCGGAGCCGATGCCGGTGATAAAGGTATCGGCCGGGAACGGCTCACCCTCCCACTCCCGCACGGCGAAGGGCACGATCCGCCCCCCCGCCTCGACCGTGCGCGACAACAGCACCACGGGATCGGTGCGCAGGATGCGCCCGTCGACATTGGCATAGCGGTCACAAGCACCGGTCTGGCCCGGTGCGATATAGCACATCACCGGGCAGGCATCGCAGCGAATCTTTTCAGCCTGCGCGGTCATGGGGTGGCCCTTGTGACAACGTGCGGACCGGGGGCCAGCCCCCGGACCCCCGGGATATTTATCGACAGAAAATGGATAAGAGGGTGCTTCATCTTAGGGCCTCCAGCAGTCTGTGCGGAAGGACTGGTACCTGTGTGAGCCTCACTCCCGTGGCGTGGCGGATCGCGTTCAGGATGGCGGGGGCGGTGGGGATCAGCACATGTTCGCCCAAACCCTTGGCCCCGAATGGTCCCTCGGGGTCGGGTACTTCGATCAGCAAGCTCTCAATCGGGGGCACATCGCCGATGGTGGGGATCAGGTAATCATGCAGGTTTTCGGTACGTCCGGGCAGGTATTCCTCCATCAGGGCCAGCCCAATGCCCTGCGCGATGCCGCCCTCGATCTGTCCGGTGGCAAGCTGCGGGTTGATGGCGCGGCCCACATCATGCGCGGCGGTGATCTTGAGCAGGCGCACCGTGCCAAGGGCTGGGTCCACCTCCAGCTCGACCATCTGCGCGCCGTAGCCATAGACCGCATAAGGCGTGCCCTGACCGTTTGCATCCAGCGCCGAGGTGGGCGGATCATAGGTTTCTTCTGCGGTCAGGGCATAGCCATGGGCATCGCGCGGAAGGGCGGCAAGATCAAGAGTGCGCCGCGTGCTGCCTTCGGTGATCGTCAGGGTCGTGCCATCAAGCGCCATATCTGCACCCTCACCCGCATTTGCCAATCGGAGCAGCCGGGCGCGCAGCGCCTCTGCCGCGGCCTTGGCCGCGCGGCCAGAGACAAAGGTTTGCCGGCTGGCCGAGGTTTTACCGGCATCCGGCGTCAGCGCGGTATCGGGGCCGATCAGGGTGAACAGCGCCAGTGGCAGGCCAAGCGCCTGCGCGGCAATCTGGGCAATCACCGTGTTTGACCCTTGGCCGATATCGGTGGCCCCCTGATGCAGCATCATCCGACCCTGATGCGACAGGCCGATCCGGATGGTGGAAGGGTTGGGCAGCGAAGTATTGCCACAGCCATACCAGCAGGAGGCCACCCCGACGCCCCGGCCCGGAACAGTCTCTGACAAGGCCCGTTTCCAATGCGGGCGCAGTGCGGTCAGACAATCATGAATGCCCACCGCCTGCATCGCCTGTCCCGTTGCGGTGGCATCGCCGTCGCGCAAAGCGTTCAGGATCCGGAATTCCAGCCGGTCAAGCCTCGCCTTTTCCGCAAGCTGGTCAAACAGCGTTTCCTGCCACAACGCGGCTTGCGGCACGCCAAAGCCGCGAAACGCCCCCGATACCGGGCCGTGGGTGTGGATAGCGCGCGCCCGTGCGGTCACATGGGGCGTGAGATAGGGGCCGGTCACATGCACCGGCACACGATTGGCCACCGTTGGCCCCCAGCTGGCATAAGCCCCGGTGTTGAACCGCCCGTCGAACACCAGACCCGTCAGACGACCCTGTGCATCGCACCCTATGCTGCCCTGCATTTCCGCAGGATGGCGTTTGGTGGTCGAAGTCATGCTGTCCCGGCGGGAATAGATCATCCGGCACGGCCGCCCGGTTTTCAGCGTGACCAGACCGATCAGCGGTTGCAGGCTGACATCCAGTTTCGAGCCAAAGCCGCCGCCCACGGCCGACGGGATGATCCGCACCCGTTCGGGAGGCAGGCCCAGAACCAGCGCGCAGTCGTCGCGGTCCATCACCGGGGCTTGCGTGCAGGCGCGGATGATCAGAGTGTCACCCTCCATCCAGGCGGCCCCGGCTTCGGGCTCGATATAGGCGTGTTCGACATAGCCGGTCTGCATGGTGCCGGTGACAACATGGGCCGATCCGGCCAGTGCTGTTGCAGCATCGCCCTTTGTCACGCGGCCCTCGATCAGCTGATTTGCGGCACGATCCGGGTGGATCAGTGGGGCGCCCGGTGCTTCGGCTTCTGCAGGAGTGGTCAGAGCCTCCAGCGGGTGCCATCTGATCGGAAAATCGGTCAGATCAGGCTCTGTTCCGGCCTCAAACGCCACCAGCGCAACACATTCGCCCCGAAACCGCGCCGGGCTTTCGGCAATGGCAGGCTGGTCGGCAAAGGCCGGGATCACACCAAAGGCGTTACGCCCCGGAATATCAGCGGCGGTAAAGATACCCGCCACACCGGGGCGCCGGGCGAACCCGGCCAGATCGCCAAAGCTGAACCGTGCATGCGCATGGGGCGCGCGCAAAGCCACAACCGTCAGCGCGCCATCTGGCCAATAATCCGCGCCGAAACTGTCGCCGCGCACCTTGGCCTGCCCATCAAGCCGTGTGACCGAGGCGCCGATGCCCTCTGCCGATGAAGTCTCTGGCGCGGCCGTATCGCAGATGGCAGCAATGATCTTGCGATAGCCGGTGCAGCGGCAAAGCACGCCGCCCAGAGCATCCTGCACCTCGCGTTCATCAGGTTCCGGCACCCGGCGTAAAAGATCCACGCCCGCCATCAGCATGCCGGGGGTGCAGATGCCGCATTGCGCAGCCCCGTGGCGCAGAAAGGCGGCGCGCAATCGGTCCAGATCCGCCGCGTCTGACTCAATCGTCTCGACCATGGCGCCAGATACGCGCGCCGCAGGCACCATGCAGGCACAGACCTGCGCGCCGTTCA
This sequence comes from Pseudotabrizicola alkalilacus, assembly GCF_003443995.1. Classification (GTDB taxonomy): domain Bacteria; phylum Pseudomonadota; class Alphaproteobacteria; order Rhodobacterales; family Rhodobacteraceae; genus Pseudotabrizicola; species Pseudotabrizicola alkalilacus. Next base: position 273,194 of record NZ_QWEY01000004.1, on the reverse strand, counting down.
GCAAAATGGTGCAGGCCCCACAATCGCCCGCGTCGCAGCCCACCTTGGTCCCCATCGCGCCGAGGTGGTCGCGCAAAACTTCGGTCAGCCGGGCCGTGGGCGCAGCGCTGGTGGTGACGGGTTGGCCGTTGAGTGTAAATCCGATCATGCCAGCGCCTCGCTTACGGCGCGGCGCACCAGTTCGGTGGCGGCGGAAAGGCGATAGGCGGCTGTAGCGCGCACGTCATCTATCGGTGACAAGGCGGCAGCAAGATCAGCGGCATGAATGCGCCCAGGCCCGTCTGAGGCAGTTGCGCCGATCAAAGCCGCCTCGACCACAGGCAATCGCTGCGCCACGCCAGAGCAGGCCCCGACAGCGACGGCAGCAGTGGTGATCTTGCCCGCTGTCACCTGCACCCGAGCGGCAACCATTGCAATCGAGATCACCAGATAGGCCCGTGCGCCCAGCTTCACAAAGGCGGATTGCCCCTGCAAGGCCGTCTGTGGAAGGATCACCGCCGTCAGCACCTCACCCGCCGCGCGCCGGGTCTGACGGGGGCCGGTCAGGAACTGCGCCAAGGGCATCTGGCGTCTGCCTGATGGCCCTGCCAGCTCCACCTCGGCATCCAATGCCAGCAGCGGCGGCACCCCGTCTGCAGCGGGGGATGCGTTGCACAGATTGCCACCGATGGTGCCCGCGTTCTGCACCTGACGCCCGCCCACCTGCCGCGCGGCTTGTTGCAGGCAGCGCAGCGCGGGAGGCAGATCAGCCTCGGCAATCGCGGTCCAGGTGGTGCAGGCCCCGATGCGAAGACCGTTGCCAGGCGTCATGCCAGAAAGCGCAGGAATGCCGGTCAGGTCCAGCACATCACCGTCAAGCTGCACACCGGCCGCCGGATAGAGATCAGTGCCGCCCGCCAGAATACGGCGCGGCGCTTGCGTGATCAGGCCGATTGCTTCGTCCAGTGTCTGTGGCCGCGCATAGCTGCGCATGTGTTTCCCCGTGTTCACTCAACGGCACAGTGCGTTTGCAGGGGCAGACCTGTCAACGCCGCTCCGACGGTCAGTTCAGACATCCAGCGGTCGCTTTCGGTTCAGCGCGCATGCCGCCGCAAACCTAGGCTGTGTGAAAACGCGAAAGGTGCCAGATGACCAACGATCCGCTGCTGCAACCCTATCAGCTGAAACATCTGACCCTGCGCAACCGGATCATGACCACCAGTCATGAACCGGCCTATCCCGAAGATGGCATGCCAAAAGACCGCTACCGGCTGTATCATCTGGAACGGGCGCGGGCGGGCGTGGCGCTGACCATGACCGCGGGATCGGCAGCGGTGTCAAAGGACAGCCCGCCGGTGTTCAACAACATCCTTGCCTACAAGGATGAGGTTGTGCCGTGGATGAAGCGTCTGACCGACGATTGCCACGAGGCGGGCGCGGCAGTGATGATTCAGCTGACCCATCTGGGCCGCCGGACAAGGTGGGACAAGGGCGACTGGCTGCCGGTGGTGGGGGCAGGGCCGTCACGTGAACCGGCGCACCGCGCCTTTCCCAAGGTGGCCGAGGATTGGGATATCGCGCGTATCATCTCTGATTACGCCGACGCGGCAGAGCGGATGCAGGCAGCCGGTCTCGATGGGGTAGAGTTCGAGTGTTACGGCCATCTGATGGACCAATTTATGTCTCCCTTTACCAACGCATTGTCTGCGCCCTATGGCGGCAGTCTGGAAAACCGGGCGCGGTTTGCGATGGATGTGCTGGCCGCCTGCCGCAAGAGGGTGGGGGAGCGGTTCCTGTTGGGGATCCGCTACACGGCAGATGAGGCGGAGCCGGGCGGGATTGACGCTGATGAGGGCATCGCCATCGGCAAGATGTTCCGCGACTCTGGGCTGGTCGATTTCCTGAACATCATCAAGGGGCGCATCCACACTGACCCGGCGATGACCGATGTGATCCCGATTCAGGGAATGAAGTCGGCACCGCACCTTGATTTTGCAGGGCGTGTGCGGGCCGAGGTTGGGTTGCCCACCTTTCACGCCGCGCGCATTCCCGATGTCGCCACGGCGCGCTATGCCGTGCAATCGGGGCAGCTGGATATGGTCGGCATGACACGGGCGCATATGGCCGACCCCCATATCGTGCGCAAGATTGTCGAAGGGCGCGAACAGGATATCCGCCCCTGTGTCGGCGCAACCTATTGCCTTGACCGGATCTATCAGGGGGGCATGGCGCTGTGTATCCACAATGCGGCAACGGGCCGTGAAGAGACAATGCCGCATGAGATTGCGCGAACCCCGACCCCGAAGCATGTGGTGATCATCGGTGCGGGCCCCGCCGGGCTGGAGGCGGCGCGGGTGGCATCAGAGCGCGGCCACCGGGTGACGGTGCTGGAGGCGGCAGATCAGCCCGGCGGTCAGGTTCGTCTGACGGCGCAGACCAAGCGCCGCGCCGAGATGATCGGCATCATCGACTGGCGTATGGCGCAATGCGCCGCGCGTGGCGTTGCGTTTCATTTCAATACGTTTGCCGATGCAGATGATGTTCTGGCCCTGTCGCCTGATGTGGTGATCGTGGCCACCGGGGGCCTGCCGGAAACAGCCGTGCTCGACTTCGGCAACGAGCTGACGGTCAGCGCCTGGGACATTCTGTCGGGCGACGTGAAGCCCGGCTCTAACGTGCTGCTTTATGACGATGCAGGCGACCACACCGCGCTGCAAGCCGCGCAGCTGCTGGCCGAATCCGGCGCCACGGTCGAGGTGATGACCCCTGACCGGAGTTTCGCGCCGGAAGTGATGGGCATGAACCTTGTGCCCTATATGCGGGCACTGCAGGACAAGCCGGTAACCTTTACGGTCACCTACCGCCTGCGCGGTGTGCAGCGCGATGGCAACCAGCTGCGCGCGGTGATCGGGTCGGATTACATTGCTGTGACAAAGGAGCGGAGCTTTGATCAGATCGTGGTCAATCACGGAACCCAGCCGCTGGATGACCTCTATTTCGAGCTGAAGCCACAGTCGCAGAACCTGGGCGCAGTCGATTACGAGGCATTGATTGCAGGGCATCCACAGCCCGCAAGCTACGGCCCCGCAGGCTTTGTGCTGTATCGAATCGGGGATGCCGTGGCGTCGCGCAATACGCATGCCGCGATCTATGATGCGCTGCGCTTGACCAAGGACATCTGATCAAGTGCCTCATTCTTGATCAGAATGTCAGGCGCAAGCCGCGTGACATTCCCAAAATGTGAACTGCGCACTTGACCTTTGCAGCAACTTGTCTACCTGATGAATGAACGTTCATTCTCTGGGTTGCCATGAATACTGTCGCCGATACCCCGCTCGCCGATCAACGCTCGGTGGAAATTCTGGAAAGTGCCCGCCGCGCCTTTGCGGAAAAGGGATTTGACGGCGCATCCATGCAAGATATCGCGCGTGAGGCGGGGATGAGTGTGGGGAATTTCTACCGCTACTTCCCGTCAAAAGCCGCCATTGTCGAAGCGCTTATCGCCTTTGACATGGAAGAAATGGAGCGGGATTTTTCCAACATCCTGATTCACCAAAGCCCATTGCAGGCATTGCGTGAAACCATTGAACGCAAGATCACTGATGCAGAGTGTCAGGGTGACGGCAAGATCTGGGCTGAGATCACTGCGGCCGCCCTGCGCAAGCCCGAAATCCGCGAGATTGCCTATCGGATGGAACAGGGGATCGTGGCGCATCTGATCACGATCTTTTCCATTGCTGCCAAACTGCCCCTTGACGAGGCGCAGGCCCGATGGACCGCCCATGCCCATCTGCTGGTCATGATGGTCAAGGCCTGCGCCATGCAGTCGCCTGAGAACCCTACGACGGCTGATCTGACGCAGCTTGTACTGCGTAATATCAACCGCACGCTTGATGACATTGCCACATCTGCCGCCGCGAAAGGCTGACCCGATGCGCCCGCTTGTTTATAGTCTTTCCATTTGTCTTGCCTTTGCACAAACCGCGCCAGCATGGGCCGAAGCGGCTGTGCCTGTAACAGAAGCCGTCGCCGCGCCGGTCGCGCCCGCCATTACCGTATCAACCACAACCAGCCGCGTGCTGCGTGACCGGGTGATCGCTTCTGGTCTGATTGCGGCCATCGAAAACGTCCAGGTCGCGCCGCTGATCGAAGGTCAGCCGATCGAGGCGCTGTTGGTGGACGTGGGTGATGTGGTGGAGGCAGGGCAGGTGCTGGCCGTGTTGTCAAAATCCACGCTTGAACTGCAAAAAAGCCAGCTCAATGCCTCGCTCGCCTCGGCCCGCGCCACTGTGGCCCAGGCCGAAGCCCAGATGCTGGAGGCGCGGAGCTCTGCCGATGAGGCGCAGCGGGTGAACGAGCGCACCGCTGCGCTGCGCAAGCAGGGCACCGCGTCGCAAGCCGCTGCCGATACCGCGCAGTCAAACGCCATCTCTGCCACCGCCCGCGTCACCGTTGCCGTACAATCGCTTGAAGCCGCCCGCGCCCAGATTGCGCTGGTCGAGGCGCAAATGGCGAACATTGATTTGCAACTCAGCCGGACCGAGGTGAAAGCCCCGGTCGCGGGCGAGATTACCGCCCGGAATGCCCGTGTCGGTTCCATCGCCTCTGCGGCGGGCGAGCCGATGTTTACGATCATCCGCGACAACGCGCTGGAAGTGCTGGCAGATGTGGCCGAAGCCGATGTGATGCGCCTTGCCCCCGGTCAGACCGCACATCTGCGGCTGGTCGGGGCCAAGACCCCGCTCAAAGGCACGCTGCGGTTGGTTGAACCAACCATTGGCACCACGTCGCGTCTTGGCCGCGCCCGGATTGCGGTGGAGGACGAGACCGGCGTGCGCGCGGGCATGTATGTCGAGGCTGAAATTCTGGTCGCTGAACATGATGTCATCGCGGTGCCTGTCACCGCCGTCGGCTCTGGCCCGGATGGGACATCGGTGATGAAGGTTACCGGCGACTCGGTTCAGCGCGTCGCGGTGCAGACCGGCATCCGCGATGGCGGGTGGGTTGAAATCCTGTCGGGGCTGAGTGCAGGCGATCAGGTGGTGACCAAGGCCGGGGCCTTTGTGCGTGATGGCGACCGGATCAATCCGATCCCGGCAACGAACTGACGGGGGCTGTCATGAACTTTTCCTCCTGGTCCATCAAGAACCCGATTGCCCCGATTCTGGCGTTTTTCATGCTGATGGTGCTGGGCTGGAACAGCTTTAACACCCTGCCCATCACCCGTTTCCCCAACATCGACGTGCCGCTCGTCGGTATCACTGTGGTTCAGCCCGGCGCGGCCCCGGCCGAGCTGGAAAGTCAGGTGACCAAGGAAATCGAAGATGCCGTGGCGGGCGTTAATGGGGTAAAGAACGTCACCTCTACTGTGAATGACGGGATTTCGACCAGCGTTGTCGAATTCCGTATGGAGGTGCCGACCGAAAAGGCCGTGCAGGATACCAAAGACGCCATTGACCAGATCCGCGGCGATCTGCCCGCCTCGATTGAGGCGCCGATCGTCAGCCGGATCGACGTTGAAGGTCAGGCGATCATGACCTTTGCCGTGACCGCCCCCGACAAGACGCTGGAAGAACTGTCGTGGTTTGTCGATGATGTCGTGACCCGTGGCCTGCAAGGCCGCCCCGGTATTGGCCGCGTTTCACGCTTTGGCGGCGCAGACCGAGAAATCCGGGTAGAGCTTGACCCGGTGCGGCTGGACAGTTTTGGCATCAGCGCTTCGGCCGTGAACCAGCAACTGCGCGCCACCAACGCCAACCTTGGCTCCGGCCGGTCCGAACTCGGTTCGGGCGAACAGGCGATCCGCACGCTGGGCGATGCCGCCACGGTGGAGCGTCTGGCAGAGACCACCATCGCGCTGCCATCGGGGCGCAAGGTTCGGCTGACCGATCTGGGCGAGGTGATCGACAGCTATGAAGAGTTGCGCAGCTTTTCCAGCCTGAACGGTGACCGCGTTGTCAGCTTTGCCGTCTACCGCGCCAGCGGTGCGTCAGAGGTATCGGTGGCCGAAACCGTCAACGCACAGCTGGAAGTGATCCGCGCAGCGCATCCTGATGTCGGCATCGAACTGGTCGATGAGACGGTGTTTTATACCTACGGCAACTACGAATCCGCCCTGCACACCCTGATCGAAGGCGCAATCCTGGCGGTTCTGGTCGTGCTGGCCTTTCTGAAAAACTGGCGCGCGACACTTATTGCCGCCGTTGCCTTGCCGCTTTCCGCTGTACCCACCTTTTTCATCATGGACCTGCTGGGGTTTTCGCTCAACCTCGTGTCGTTTCTTGCCCTCACTCTCGCGACCGGCATCCTTGTCGATGATGCCATCGTCGAGATAGAAAACATCGCCCGACACATCCGCATGGGCAAGACCCCGTTCCGCGCGGCAATCGAGGCCGCGGATGAAATCGGTCTGGCCGTGATTGCCACCACCTTTACCATCGTCGCTGTGTTTGTGCCGGTGTCGTTCATGCCCGGCATTCCCGGCCAGTATTTCCGCCAGTTCGGCATGACCGTCGCAATTGCCGTGCTGTTCTCTCTGATCGTGGCGCGGTTGATCACCCCGATGATGGCCGCCTATCTGATGCGCGACAAAGACGGGCATGAGGACAGCCACAACGATGGCTGGATCATGACCGGCTATCTGCGCCTGATCCGCACGTCGCTGCGCTTTCGCTATGTCACGCTGCTGTCGGCTATCGGGGTTCTGGCGGTTTCGGTCTATTATATGATCCAGATCCCCGGCTCTTTCCTGCCTCCGGAAGATGTCAGCCGGATTGCCGTCTCGGTCGAACTGCCACCCGGAACCACGCTGGAAGAAACCGAGCGCACCACCAAGGCGATCTATACCGCGATTGAAGATGTAGATTGGGTGGACAATGTGTTCATCCTGGGCGGCGCATCACCGACCGGCGAGCGTGATATCCGCCGCGCCTCTGTCACCATTCTGCTGACCCGGCTCGACCATTCGCTGCTGCTCAAGCTGTCGCAGATCGGGCGGTCTATCCCGGTTATCGGCGGGCTGGTGCCCGAAGTTGCAAACAAGGGCCGCACCATTCCGCAAAATGTCATCGAAGAAGCGGTGTTCCAGCGTCTGGCATTGGTGCCCGACATGCGGGCGTTCAAGCTTAACGACCGGGGCCAACGCGACATTTCCTTTTCCGTCCTGTCCTCCAACGAGGCGGACCTGAACCTTGCGGTCAGCCGGTTGGAAACCGCACTGTCAGGTGATCCGCTGCTGGCAAATGTCGCATCCGAAGGGGCGCTGCCCCGCCCCGAAATCCAGATCACCCCGCGCATGGATGAGGCGGCACGTCTGGGCATCACCACCGCGCAGATTGCCGAAGTGGTCCGGGTGGCCACCATCGGCGATGTTGACGCAGCGCTTGCCAAACTGTCGATTGATAACCGGCTGGTTCCGGTCCGGGTGCGGCTGAACTCTGCCGCGCGTGAAGATCTGGCCCGGATTTCAGCGCTGAAACTGACTACCGCCACAGGCTCTGTTGTGCCGCTGGCCGCTGTCGCCGATGTCGCGATTGCCGAGGGCCCCTCTACCGTCAACCGCCTGAACCGTGAACGACGCGCAACCATTGGTGCCAACCTGCCCGTTGGTGTGGCGCTGGGCACCGCGACCGCGCGTTTCAACGACATCGTGGCGACGGTTGAACTGCCCCCCGGCGTCCGCGTGCAAGAGGCGGGCGATGCCGAGGTGCAGAATGAAATGGTGGCCAGCTTTGGCAACGCCATGCTGCTGGGTCTGATGCTGGTGCTGACCGTGCTGATCCTCTTGTTCAAATCGGTGATCCAGCCTTTTACCATCCTGTTTTCCTTGCCACTGGCCATCGGTGGTGTCGCTGCCGCGCTGATCCTGACCGGATCGGCGGTGTCGATGCCGGTGCTGATCGGTATTCTGATGCTGATGGGGATCGTCACCAAAAACGCCATTCTGCTGATCGACTTTGCCATCGAGATGCGCGCGCAAGGCATGGAACGCTTTGCCGCCGTGATGGAGGCCGGGCACAAACGCGCCCGCCCCATCGTCATGACCTCGATTGCCATGTCGGCGGGCATGTTGCCGTCGGCGCTGGGTGTGGGCGAGGGCGGGTCTTTCCGCGCGCCGATGGCGACGGCGGTGATCGGCGGCATCATCGTATCGACGGTTCTGTCGCTGGTGGTCGTTCCGGCGTTCTACCTGATCATGGATGACCTGAGCCGTGTGCTGGCCCGCCTGTTCAGCCGTATGGTCGGCCCGAAAGAGGCCGATGCCGAGGCTCCGGCGGCGGAAGTGCTGGCCGAACGCATCGCGCTGCTGGATGCCGAACAGCGCGCCTTGCGTGACCGGCTGGATGCCATCGCCGGGCCGCGTGCCGTTACCCCACTGGCGGCGGCGGAGTAATCCTGCCGCCGGGGCCATCGAAAGACGCGAATGGATCATGCTTGTTCGCAGCCGGTCATTCGGGTGTAAGGGCGGCTGACTATCATCCGCCCCATAGACCTTGGCCCCGCACCCACTGAAAGAACGCCACATGACCAGCTTTGCGCTTCGCGTCCAATGCCCATCGACCCGTGGGATCGTCGCGGCCATCTCGACCTTTCTGGCCGACCAGTCCTGCAACATCACCGACAGCTCGCAGTTTGACGACACTGGCACCGGCAATTTCTTCATGCGCGTCAGCTTCCGGTCAGAAGGCGGCAAGGGGCTGGAGGATCTGCGCAACGGCTTTGGCCCGATTGCCACGCAATTCGGGATGCAGGCCGAGTTCTTTGACGAGCTGGTAAAACGCCGCGTCATCATCATGGTCAGCCGCTTTGGCCATTGTCTGAATGACCTCCTGTATCGCTCGCGCATCGGCGCATTGCCGGTAGAGATTGCCGCCGTGATCTCGAACCATATGGATTACCAAAAGGTCGTGGTGAATCAGGATATTCCCTATTACTGCATCAAGGTCACGCCGCAAAACAAGGCGCAGGCCGAGGCCGAGCAGATGCGGATTGTCGAAGACACCGGGGCCGAACTGATTGTGCTGGCGCGCTATATGCAGGTGCTGTCCGACGAGATGTGCCGCAAGATGTCGGGCCGGATCATCAACATCCACCATTCCTTTTTGCCCAGCTTCAAGGGCGCGAATCCCTACAAGCAAGCCTTTGAAAAGGGTGTGAAACTGATCGGTGCGACCTCGCATTACGTCACCGCCGACCTGGACGAAGGCCCGATCATCGAGCAGGACATCATCCGCGTGACCCATGCGCAATCGAATGAAGATTACGTCTCGCTCGGCCGCGATGTCGAGGCGCAGGTGCTGTCGCGGGCGATCCACGCCCATGTTCATGGCCGCGTCTTTATCAACGGCAGCAAGACCGTGGTCTTCCCCGCATCGCCCGGCTCTTATGCGTCAGAGCGGATGGGCTGACCCTCAGCTTTCGCGAAAGGCATGGGTGAAATAGTCGGTGAACGGCTTGACCAGATAGGCCATCGGCGTGCGTGCCTCGGTCTGGATAAACGCCTCCACCGGCATGCCCGGCAACAGGGTTTGACCCAGACGACCCGCCTCTGCCGGGGTGATCGAGATTTCGGCGCGGTAATAGGGCACATTGGTGGCCGGGTCGGTGAGGGAATCGGCTGAAACGATGGTGACAAAGCCGCCCAGCTCTGGCGTGGTGCGGGCCGAAAAGGCCGGAAACATCAGCTTGACCGGCTGGCCGACATAGACCTCATCAATGTGGATCGGCGCGATCTGCGCCGCGATCACCAGCGGGCGATCCTGCGGGATGATATGGGCCACCGGATCCGCCGGGCGCAGCACCGCGCGCGGTGTGGTGACCTGCAACCCCAGCACAGTGCCCGACACCGGCGCGCGGATATCCAGCCGCGCCACCTGTTCCGAAAGGGCGCGCTGGCGCTGGATCAGTTCCAGCTCGGCGGTGCCGATGTCGCGCAGTTGCGTGTTGGCTTCTTCGCGCCGCTGCGACGACAGGCCCAGAATTTCCAGCTCGATCTCGGTGATCCGGCCTTCGGCCTGCGCGCGTGTGGCCGCCAGCTCGCCGACCTGACCGGCCAGCCGTGCCGCCTCGCGTTGCAGGGCCAGCACCCGTGGGGCCTGCGCCAGACCTTTGGCCAGTAGCGCCTGCTGATCCGCCAGTTCCTGCCCGATCAGGTTCAGCTGATCCGACAGGGCAACGGATTGCGCGTCGATGCCGTCGATCTGGGACGCGGTTTGGGCCTTGCGCTTTTCCAGCTGTTCAACCGTGCCGGCCAGCGTTTCGCGCCGGGCCACAAACAGCCGGCGCTGGCCTTCGATCTGCTCTGCCGCGTCGGGGTTTTCCGTCGCGCGCCGGGTAAGAGCTTCGGGCAAAGCCAGTTCCACGGCGTCATCCCGCTCCGCCTCCAGCCGGGCACGGCGGGCCTGCACCTCTGACAACTGGCCGTCGATGATCGTCAGTTCCGATTTCACCAGCGTGCCATCCAGCCGCAGCAGAATATCCCCCGCCATCACGCTCGCGCCTTCGCTGACCAGAATTTCGGCGACAACGCCGCCGTCAGGGTGTTGCACCACCTGACGGTTCTGCTCCACTTCCACTCGGCCGGGGGCGACGATTGCGCCCGAGATCGTTGTCGTCACCGACCACAGACCCAGGCCCCCCACCAGCGCCAGCAGGGTTATCCCGCCAACCCAAAGCGGGGCTTTTGCGCTGTACGCGGGCGGCAGGTCGGGGGTGGTCATGACATTCCTCCCGGTCCTTTGCTGCGGACCAGTTCGGTGTGGTTCTTGACCATGCCACGCAGCACCTCATCCCGCGGGCCAAAGGCGCGGCGCTGGCCATCTTCCAGAACCAGCAGCAGGTCGCATTCCTGTATCGCCGCCGGGCGATGGGCGATCACGATCACCGACCCGCCCGCCGCCTTTATCTGGCGGATCGCCGTGTTCAAGGCCACCGACCCGTCATTGTCGAGGTTGGAGTTCGGCTCATCCAGCACCAGCACCACCGGATTGCCGTACAGCGCCCGCGCCAGCCCGACCCGTTGCACCTGCCCGCCCGAAAGCTGGCCGCCGATGGATGACAGCGGCGTATCATAGCCCTTTGCCAGTTTCAGAATCATCTCATGCGCCGCCGCTGCTTTTGCCGCCGCCACCACCATTGCCGCATCGGGCTGCGGTGTCAGGCGCGCGATATTTTCGGCCACGGTCGCATCAAACAGCGACACGGTCTGCGGCAGATAGCCAAAGTAGCTGCCCAGTACATCCGGGTCATACTGCCCAAGTTCGGCACCATCCAGCCGGATCTTGCCCGCCGTGGGTCGCACAGCCCCCACGATGGCCCGGCCCAGAGTCGATTTCCCTGCACCCGACGGCCCGATGATTCCCAATGCCTGCCCCGGCTCGAGCCGAAAGCTGATGCCGCGCAGAACCGGGGCCGGATTGCCCGGCAGTATCAGCGACAGCGCCTCTGCCTCCAGTGCTGCGCGGGGGCGGGGCAGTGCGGTGCGTTGTGGTTCTGGCTGCTGGATTGACAGCAGGCGCAGAAGGTTGTCCCGCCCCTCGCGCGCGCGGGTCAGCACCGCCCATTGACCAATCGCCTGTTCGATCGGGGCCAGCGCGCGGCCCATCACGATTGACGCCGCAATCATCGCCCCGGCGGTCAGCTGATCCTGCAACACCAGCCAGGCCCCCAGCCCCAGAATCGCCGATTGCAGCAACATGCGCAGCGCACGGGTTGCGCTGGTGAACCGCCCGCCCAGATCTGCGCTAGCCAACCCGCTGGCCAGCGCATCTTGTCGCGCCACCGACCAGCGGTGAAAGGCCGACCGGATCATGCCCAGCGCGCGCAGCAGTTCGGCATCGGCCTTCAGCCGGTCGGCCATCCGCTCTGCCGCGACGGTGGCAGCACCGGCGTGCAAGACCGGAGCTTTGGCAAAATGCTGATTGGCCAGCGCCAGCACTACCAGAACCGCGCCGCCGCCCAGCGCCAGCCAGCCCAGCAGAGGATGAAAGACAAAGATCGCCACCAGAAACAGTGCCGTCCACGGCATGTCCATCACCGCTGCGGAAATCGGTGAGGTCCAGAACCGTTGCATCGCCTCCAGATCGCGCTGCGCAGAGCTGGCCAGCGGATCACCCGGTACGGCACTGGCGCGAGCCAAGGCCGCCTCAAACACCCGCCGGTCCAGCCGGGCCTGCAAGCGGACCCCGATTCGCGCGAGCAGACGCGCGCGCGCATGATCCAGCAGACCCATCGCCAGAAACAGGAACAGCACCAGAATCGACAGTGCCACAAGCGTCGCCTCTGACCGGCTGCCCAGCACCCGGTCGTAGACCTGCAGCATATAGAGCGGCCCGGTCAGCATCAGCAGGTTGACGAACACACTGAACAGGACCGCGGCCAGCAACAGGCCGCGTGTTTCACGCCGCGCCTGCGCCAGTTCGGCCCTGCCGCGGGCAGTCTGATCGGCGCTGGCGGGCACGGATGACATTATTTCAAACCCTGACTGAACCGGACCAAGTATGCGCCCCGACCAATTGTTTGCACGAGAATTGTAAAGATCGCCCAAACACCTGTGGCCTTCGTGTCTTCATCGCTTCAGGCTGGCCGTCACATAGTTCACGCTCAGATCACGCGACGACAGGCTCCATGACCAGGAGACCGGGTTGAACACCATGCCCTTGCGGTCCACCGGGTCGAGCCCTGCCTTGCGGATAAGGTCACACAGCTCATCCGGCGTGATGAACTTTTTCCAGTCATGAGTGCCCTTTGGCAGCCAGCGCATCACATGTTCAGCCCCGACAATCGCCATCAGAAAGGATTTCGGATTCCGGTTCAGGGTCGAGCAGATCATCAGCCCCCCCGGTACCAGCAATTGCTGACAGGCGGTCAGATAAGCCAGCGGGTCCGACACATGCTCCACCACCTCCATGTTCAGCACCACGTCAAACTGCTCCCCTGCCGCGGCCATGTCTTCGGCGGTGGTGTGGCGGTAGTCGATGCTCAGTCCCGATTGCGCTGCATGCACCTGCGCCACCGGAATGTTGCGGGGCGCGGCATCCGCGCCGACCACCTCTGCCCCCAGCCGTGCCATCGGCTCGGCCAGAAGCCCACCACCGCAGCCAATATCCAAAAGCCGCAACCCTTTGAACGGCAAGGGTTTCGCCAGATCGCGGTCAAATTCTGCCGCGATCTGGCCGGCGATGTAATCCAGCCGGCACGGGTTGAGCATATGCAGCGGCTTGAACTTGCCGTTCGGGTCCCACCACTCTGCCGCCATCGCCTCGAATTTCGCCACCTCTGCCGGATCGACGGTTGTTTGGCTTTCCATCACATTTCCCTTCCGAATGCCCTTTGGACGCGGGCTGCTTACACGTTATATAGGGCTATGATGGATCAGAGATCAGGCCAAAAGCGCGCAGTCGAATACCTTTACCCGCCGGTTGACCCGTTCGACCAGCGGGTGATCGACATGGGGGACGGTCACAAGATTTACGTCGAGCAATGTGGCAGGCCGGATGGCATCCCGGTTCTGGTGCTGCACGGCGGGCCGGGCGGTGGCTGTTCGCCCGCGATGCGGCGTTATTTCGACCCTTCGGTGTATCGTGTTGTGCTGTTTGACCAGCGCGGTTGCGGGCGATCCCGCCCCCATGCCAGCGTGTCAGACAACACCACCTGGCATCTTGTCCGCGATATCGAGACGATCCGGAAAGAGCTGGGCATCGAGCAGGTCATCCTGTTTGGCGGCAGTTGGGGGGCGACGCTGGTGTTGATCTACGCCATCAGCCACCCCGCCCGTGTGGTGCATCTGGTGTTGCGCGGCGTCTTTCTGATGACGCAGGCAGAGCTGGACTGGTTCTACGGCGGCGGCGCGGGCGCGTTTTTCCCCGAGCTGTGGGCCCGGTTCATCGCCCCAATCCCGCCGGATGAGCGCAGGAACATGATCTCTGCCTATCACCGCAGGCTGTTTTCCGGCAATATGATGGAAGAAATCCGCTTTGGCCGCATCTGGGCCAATTGGGAAAACGCGCTTGCATCGGTGCATCACGACGGCCCGATGGGGGAAAGTGCCGGCGAATATGCCCGCGCGTTTTCACGGCTCGAGAACCATTATTTTCACAACGGCGGCTTTCTGGAACAGGATGGCTGGATCTTGCGCGAAAAGAACCGGATCACGCATCTTCCCGCCCATATCATTCAGGGCCGCTATGACATGATCTGCCCCCCCACCTCGGCGTGGAAGCTGGCCGAAGGCTGGGATCGTTGCCACCTGACCATGGTGCCGCTGGCGGGACATGCGCTGTCAGAGCCGGGCATCTCGGCCGGACTGGTCCGCGTGATGGACAGCCTGCGCCCCTGATGGCAGAAGAGGCAAAGACCTCGCCGGAGCTTACCCTGCGCGGGCTTCGGGTCTTTGTCGCGCTGGAAGAGGCCGGGTCGGTCATCGGCGCGGCCGCCCGCATTGGCGGCTCCCCCTCCGGCGTCAGCCAGCATATCACGGCGTTGGAAGCGGCTGTTGGCGCGCGGCTGTTCGACCGCAAGGCCAAGCCCGTCACCCTGACCCCCGCCGGTCAGGTGTTGCGCCGTCACGCGCACAAACTGCTGGCCGCCTTGTCAGAGGCGCAGGCCGATCTGGCCGAGATCAGCCTGGCCAGCCTGCCGCAACTGAACCTTGCCATCATCGACGATCTGGATGCGTCGCTGACGCCGGTGCTGGTGTCTGCCCTGCAATCGCGGATGTCGCGCTGTTTTGTCCACGCGTTTTCCGGTCGTTCCGACCATGTGATCGACCGTCTGATGGCACGTGAGGCGGATATCGGTGTCTCTGCCATGGTGCCGCCCGATACATCGGCCTTTCGCGTGCTGCCGATCCTTCGCGAACCTCTTGTGCTCGTCGCGGGCAAAGGCTCGGTGCGCGGCGATGTGCGGGCCGCGCTGGAGCGATTGCCGTTTGTGCAATATTCCGAAAGCCTGCCGATTGGTCAGCGCATTGCCCGCCATCTGGCCCGGGTGCGGATGAACCCCGACCGCCGCTTTGCGCTGGAGGCGACGCGGTCGGTGCTGGCCATGGTGGTGCAGACCGGCGGCTGGACGATCACCACCCCGCTGAACCTGATGGATGCCGAACGCTTTCTGCCCGATCTGGAGGTGATGCCGCTGCCCTTTGCCGGTGACGTGCGCCGGGTGCATCTGATTGCGCGGGTCGATGAGTTGGGCCGTCTGCCCGAAGAACTGGCCCGCGATTGCCGCGCACTGATCCGCAGCCGTCTGGTGCCGAGGTTTGATGCGATTGCACCTACGCTGGCCGGGGCAATCGAGGTGGCCGAGGAAGAATAAGGCTCTAACCCTGCGAAAACCTCACAATCGCCGATACCAAACAATCAAGACTGTCGGTGAATGGTGCGGCGACAGAGCCGGTCAGCAACGAAAGCTCGGTGCAGGCGATCAACAGGTGGTCACTTTGATCTGCCATCTGCTCCGCCAACCGCGCCATTTCGGCCATCGCCCCCGGTCCGGTATCGCCCGCCTTGATCCGCCGGATCAAGGCCAACACCGGGCCGTCATCCTGCGGCCAGACAGGCTCTGTTCCGGCAGATTTCATCGCTTCATCAAAGACACCCGTTAACCGGACTGCCGGCGATGCCAGCATTCCCACACGCCCTGGCGGTAGCATAGCCACGGTTGCGGTGCGCATGTCCAGAAACGGCAAGGACGATGCAGCGATGATCTGCGGCACAAAGGCATGCGCTGTGTTGCAGGGCATCGCCAGCGCCTTGGCCCCTGCCGCCTCCAAGTCCCGCGCCATCGCCGCAAGCACCGGGCCGGGATCTTCACCCTGTCCGTCGATCAGCCGTGCAATCCGGCTCGGCACGGCGGGGTTCTGATGGACGATCAGCGGGATGTGATCAGCATCATCGCGCGCAGGAACAACCCGCAACAGTCTCTGCATCAGCAGAATCGTTGCCTCTGGCCCCATGCCGCCAAGGATGCCAACCGGTTTCATGCGTGTGGCAGCACGTGGGTATAACCGGTCAGGCCGATGGCCCCGCCAGTGTGCAGAAACACCACCCGCTCGTCCTTTTTGAAATGTCCCTTGCGGATCAGGTCAATCAGCCCGGCAGCGCCTTTGCCCGAATAGACCGGGTCGAGCAAGATCGCCTCTTGCCGCGCGAAAATATTGATGGCTTCCAGCGTGCTCTCGGCGGGGATGCCATAGCCTTGCCCGATGTAGTCGCAATTCGCGACGACATCGCCCCGCGCCACCACACCCGGCGTGCCCAGCTTTTCCTCGACTGCCTGCGCCAGACGGAAGACATTGGCCTCTTGCACATCCTTTGGCGCGCGCACGCCGATGCCCAGCAGCGGCAATTGCGCGTTCAGAGCTTTCAGCCCCACGATCAGCCCGGCATGGGTGCCTGCCGATCCGGTGGCGGTGACCATATGATCAAAGCTGATCCCGCGATCCACCATCTGCCCCAGCAGTTCCAGCGCGCAGTTGACATAACCCAGAGCGCCGGTCGCATTCGACCCGCCGCCCGGAATGGCATAGGGCCGCCGCCCCTTGGCCCGAAATGTCTCTGTCATCGCCAAAAGCTCGGCGTTCATGTCCAGCCCAGGCCCGCGATGTTCGATGGTCGCGCCGTGCAGCACGTCAAGCAGCACATTGCCGTTCAGCCGGTAATTCGGTTCATTATACCCGGTTCGGTCCTCCAGCAGGATATGGCAATCCAGCCCCAGCTTTGCCGCTGCCGCCGCCGTCTGCCGCGCGTGGTTCGACTGCGTCGCGCCTTGCGTCAGCACCATATCGGCCCCCTGTTCCATCGCCTCGGCCATCAGGAACTCCAGCTTGCGGGTCTTGTTGCCCCCCGTTGACAGCCCGGTGCAGTCGTCACGCTTGATCCACACCTCCGGCCCTCCAAGCAGGGCGGACAGGCGCGGCATTGGTTCAAGGGGCGTGGGAAGATGGGCAAGACGGACACGGGGAAAGCGGGAGAGATGCATGATGAGTGTCTTTCTGGATGATAGAAAGCGGGTCAGATCGAACGTGCGGCGTACTTTTCCAGCCGCAGATCGGCGGTGCGGGCGTGGCCCTCCATCCCCTCAAATCGGCTGATGTTGGCAGTGACAGCGGCCAGACGCGGCAGAGCCTCGGCGGTGACGCGCTGCCAGGTGACGGTTTTCAGGAACTTGTGGACCGACAAACCACCCGTGTAGCGCGCGGCACCCGATGTCGGCAGGACATGGTTGGTGCCTGCCGCCTTGTCGCCAAAGGCCACGGTGGATTCGGCCCCCAGAAACAGCGAGCCATAGGCGGTGAGGCGGCGCTTCCACCAGTCCAGATCGGCGGCCTGCACGTGCAGATGCTCGGGCGCGATGCGGTCGGCCTCTGCGGCCATCGCCTCACGGTCAGGGCACAAAATGATCTCGCCCAGACCCTGCCACGCCGCCTCGGCTGCGGCGCGGTTCGGCTGCGGCAATTCGGCCGCGCACAGCGGCGCGAGTCGGGCCACCTCGGACGCCAGCGCGGCACAGTCGGTCACCAGCCAGACCGGCGAGTTTGCGCCATGCTCCGCCTGCCCGATCAGATCCCAAGCCACGGTCAGCGGATCTGCCGTGGCATCCGCGATCACAAGTGAGTCGGTTGGCCCCGCCACCATATCAATGCCGACACGACCATAGAGCAGCCGCTTGGCCTCGGCGACATAGGGGTTGCCCGGCCCAACAAGGATATCGGCGCGGGGCAGCCCGAACAGGCCGAATGCCATGGCGGCAATTCCCTGTATCCCACCCAGCGCCAGAATCCGGTCAGCGCCGCAATGGTGCAGGGTGTAGAGGATCGCATCCGGGATGCCGCCCGCTGCCCCGGCACGTGGCGGCGAGACGGCGGCGATGTGCGGCACTCCTGCAACCCGCGCCGTGGTCACAGTCATCATGGCACTGGCGATATGGCTGTAACGCCCCCCCGGAATATAACAACCAGCCGCCTGCACCGGGATCAGCCGCTGTCCGACGGTCAGGCCGGGGCGCAGCTCCACCTCGGTTTCGGTGATGCTGTCACGCTGGGCCTGTGCAAAGCGGGCAATGTTTTCATGCGCATAGGCGATGTCGTCTTTCAGCCCTTGCGGCACGCGGGCGCAAGCCTCGGCGATGGCCTGTGCGGACAAGATGATGTCGCCGGTATAGCCATCCAACTCGCGCGCCATACGCCGCGCCGTGTCCTCTCCCCCGGCTTCCAGATCACAGAGCAGGGCGCTGACACTTGCCGAAAGGTCAGCCGCCTGCACCCTCTCAACGCTGCCCTTTTTGAAATGTGTTCCGTTCATGTCTGCCCCTGATCTTTGGGGCGACTGTCAGGCCCTTTGACCGCTTCTGACAACGCCCAAATCCCGGCTTCAAGGAAATGGACCGCAGCGTTCCAGCGCTTGAAACCAGTGGCTTTGTCAGTTTCGCTATACATCCGGCCCGGTTTGCGCTATTGGCGCTGATGTCGGCCCGAGGATTCCGGGGGCACGTCGGGCGAGGAGGCCCACGGCCAAAAGGGAAAGAAGGCGCCGCACAGGGCTTCACGGATGCAATGGCATCCTCCTTTTTGGACAGAAATATGATCGATATGAACGTGGCCGCGCCGCTGGCGCAGGCTTTGGAAGCCAAGGGCTATGAAGCCCTTACGGCAGTGCAAATGGCTGTTCTGGCCGATGGCGTCGAGGGTCGTGACCTGCTGGTTTCGGCGCAGACCGGCTCGGGCAAGACCGTGGCCTTTGGTCTGGCGATTGCGCCGGAAATTCTCGCAGGCTCTGACCGCCTGCTTTATGCCGACAAGCCGATTGCGCTGGTCGTTGCCCCGACGCGCGAACTGGCCCTGCAGGTCAAGCGCGAGCTGGACTGGCTTTATGGCGTCGCAGGCGCGCAGATTGCGTCTTGTGTCGGTGGCATGGATTACCGCACCGAAAAGCGTGTGCTGGATCGCGGCACGCATATTGTCGTCGGCACACCCGGCCGTTTGCGTGACCATATCGAACGCGGGTCGCTGGATCTGTCGTTCTGCCGCGCCACCGTGCTGGATGAAGCCGACGAGATGCTGGATCTGGGCTTTGCCGAAGATCTGGAATTCATTCTGGGCGCTGCCCCACAGGATCGCCGCACGCTGATGTTTTCGGCGACTGTGCCGAAAGAGATCGAAACGCTGGCCCGCACCTTCCAGCGCGATGCGATGCGCATCATCGCCAAGGGCGAAACCAAACAGCATGCCGATATCGAATATCGCGCCATGTCGGTTGCCGCGCGTGACCGGGAGCATGCGATTTTCAACACGCTGCGCTATTACGATGCGCCGACCGCCATCGTGTTTTGCAAAACACGGATGAACGTGACTCATCTGATGGCGCGCATGACCAATCGTGGGTTTCAGGCTGTGGCCCTGTCGGGAGAGTTGTCGCAGCAGGAGCGTACCCACGCGCTGCAATCGCTGCGTGACGGGCGCGCGCGCGTTTGTATCGCGACTGACGTGGCCGCGCGCGGCATCGACCTTCCGGGTCTGGAACTGGTGATTCACGCCGATCTGCCGTCGAACTCTGATACCCTGCTGCACCGCTCTGGCCGGACCGGCCGCGCCGGAGCCAAAGGTGTTTCCGCGCTGATCGTGCCACCGGCTGAGGCGAAAAAGGCACAGCGTCTACTGGCCGGCGCCAAAGTTGTGGCGCAATGGGTCAAAGCCCCGAGCGCCGAGGAAGTGCAGGCCAAGGATGACCAGCGCATTCTGGAACACCCGTCCCTGACCGAAGCTGTCGGCGACGAATCCGCCATGGTCGCCACCCTGATCGAGCGTTTTGGCGCAGAACAAACCACCGCCGCCTTTATTCGCCTGTGGCGCGAAGGTCGGTCCGCACCGGAAGTGCTGTCCGACAGCCTGCCGCCGCCGCCTGCCTCCGCCCCGCGCGAGCGCAGCGAATTTGGCCCGTCGGTCTGGTTTACCCTGACGGTCGGCCATTCCGGTCGGGCCGAGGCACGCTGGATCCTGCCGAAGATCTGTGATGGTGCCGGTATCTCCAAGGACGGGATCGGCGCGATCCGGGTCAAGGAAGATGTGACTTACGTTCAGATCGCCGAACCGCTGGCTGGTCGCTTTGGCCCGCAGCTGGAGCTGGAAGCTGGCCTGATCATGTCGCGCATGGAAGGCGAGCCGAGCCTTGACCGGCCTGAGCGTGCGCCGCGCCCTGTGCGCGATGATCGCCCGGCCTATAAGCCAAAGCCGTCGCGTGTGGTCGAGGATGAAGCCATCGTCGCTGCTCCGGCACCGGCGCGCAAACCTTACGTCAAGCGCGACGATGCCGAGCGCAAGCCTTATACCCCGCGTGAAGACAAGCCCTACGCACCGCGCGCCGCTGCGGAACGCACGCCCTATGCCAAACGCGATGATGCCGAGCGCAAGCCCTACGCCCCGCGTGAGGGTGCAGAGCGCAAGCCTTATGCCAAGCGCGAAGACGGCGACCGCAAGCCCTATGCTCCACGCGACGGCGCAGAGCGCAAGCCCTATGCCAAGCGCGAAGATGGCCCGGCGGGTGGTGCCAAGTTCAAATCGGCAGGCTTCAAATCCTTTGGTGGCAGCGCTGACAAACCAGCCCGCGCTGCAGGGTTCAAAAGCCATGCGTCCGAAGGCACCGGCTATAAGCCAAAGGCCGAAGGCGACCGGGCGGAAAAGCGCCCCTATGCGCCAAAGGGTGATGACGCGCGGCCTTTCACCAAAGGCAAACCGGCGGGCAAGCCCGCAGGGTTCAAGCCTGCTGGCGACGGCAAAAAACCATTTGCCCGCAAGTCTGACGCCCCGGCCCGCCCGCGGGCTGATGCAAAGGATACGTCCAAACGCTTTGTCCCGCCAAAGGGCGCAAAGCGCTGAACCGGCAAACATCTGAAACGACAAAAGGGGAAAGCTGCGGCATTCCCCTTTTTCGTTACAGCCGCGCCATGATCGCGTGATGCAGGGCAGGGTTCGTTGCAATCACCCCAGCCGTCATTGCGGCGGGAGAGTTGAACCGCAAAGCCGTTCCGACCCGGTCTGTCACCCGCGCCCCGGCACATTCGCAAATCAGGCTGCCCGCCGCGATGTCCCATTCCCAGGTGTCACGAAAGGTGATCATCCCGTCATAGCGCCCCTCGGCGGCCAGACACAGCCGATAAGCCAGCGAGGTGCGAAAGCTGCGCTTCAGCTCTGGCACACCGCCCGGCCAGTGCGACGGCTCCATATTGGCTTTGGTCGCCAGCAGATTTGATCCGACCAGATCGCTCCGCGTCCCGGCCCTGATCACATCGCTGTTGCACCGGGCAGGCCCACCGGTTTCGCCGGTGTAGAGCCTGTTCTTGGCTGGCATCATCACAGCCCCCGCAATCACGCGACCCACTTCAGCCACGGCAAGCGACACGGCAAAGTTGTCTTCCCCGGCCACAAAAGCGCGGGTGCCGTCAATCGGGTCCACTATGAACACCCGCTTTGCCGTCAGGCGATCCGTCGTGTCGGGCGTTTCCTCTGACAGCCAGCCGTAATCAGGCCGAGCTTCCAGCAAGGTTTTCTTCAGCATTCCGTTGACGGCCAGATCCGCCTCGGACACTGGACCATGTTCGCCGCCCTTGTCCCAGACTTGCGGATTTTGCCGCCAGAACCGCATGGCAATCGCGCCCGCAGCGCGGGCGGCGTCAGCCAGCAGCTCCAGATCACGCCCCGGCAAGGGTCATCCCATCAATCAACAGCGACGGAACCCGCGTCGACAGATGCGCGCGGGCGTCATTCGCGGGAATAATCCGCAGCAGCATGTCACGCAGGTTTCCCGCGATGGTGCATTCGTTGACCGGGTACTGGATCACGCCATTCTCCACCCAGAACCCCGCCGCGCCGCGCGAATAATCGCCCGTGGTCGCGCTGATGGTAGACCCGATCATCGAGGTCACCAAAAGCCCGGTGCCCATCTGCGCGACCAGTTCATCGCGGCTGACCGTTCCGGGGGTCAGGTCAATGTTGCTGGTCGAGGGTGACGGCGGCGACGAGGCCCCGCGCGCCGCATTGGCGGTCGAGGGCATCCCCAGCTTGCGTCCGGTCGCCAGATCCAGCGTCCAGCCGGTCAGCACACCGTTTTCCACGATCACGCGCCGTTGGGTCGGCAGGCCCTCGCCGTCAAACGGGCGACTGGCGCTGATCCGTACTCGGTGCGGATCCTCAACCACCGACAGCTGCGCGGGCAGCACCTGTTGGCCCAAAGCATCGCGCAGCCAGGATGCCCCCCGCGCAATTGCCGCGCCATTGGTTGCCGACAGCAAATGTCCGATCAGGCTGGACGCCACCCGTTCGTCAAACAGCACCGGATATGTGCCGGTCTTTGGCCGCACCGCCCCCGCGCGCTGCAAGGCACGCTCGCTGGCCAGACGGCCGATGCCTTCCGCGCCCGGCATATCACTGGCAAAGATCCGACCCTCGGCCGCCCAGTCCCGCTCCATCGCGGTCCCGGTCCCGGTAAAGGCCACCGCTGACAGCGAATGCGAGGTGCGCCCATAGCCGCCCGAAAACCCGTTCGACGCCGCCAGATGCATCGCCCGACGCCCATAGCTGGCCGATGCCTCGACCTGCGTGATCCCGGCCCGGTCCATTGCTGCGGCTTCGACCGCGCGCGCCGCCGCCTCCAGCGCTGCCGCCCCCGGCTCTGCCGCCGGATCGGCCAGTTCCAGTGCTGCCAGATCCCAGTCCCGCGCGATCTGCTCCGGCTCCGCCAGCCCGGCATAGGGATCAACCGGGGCCTCGCGCGCCATGGCCACAGCGCGTTCGGCCAGCGCGGCAATCGTCGCATCCGATACATCCGACGCCGAGACACAGGCCTGCCGCCCGCCGATCAGCACCCGCAGACCGATTTCGATGCCCTCTGACCGCTCTGCCTGTTCCAGCTTGCCCGCTCGGATGTCGATCGACAGCGAGGTGCCATCCATCGCCAGCGCATCGGCCTGATCCGCCCCGGCACGGCGGGCGGCTGACAAAAGGGCATCGGTCAGGCGCGAAAGATCGGTCATGTGGGAATTCCTTGCACTGTGCTCTGGCCGAGGTAGTCCGTCAGGCATCAGCCTGCAAGTCACCACCTGCAAACCACAGGGGCGGCCCCGGTGCGGGGCCTGCCGCAGTGGCGATTACTTCAACCGCTGGCCATTGGCAAAAAACCCTTTGTCGCGAAACTCCAGCGACGAGTTGAGCACATCCGGCCCGTCACCCGGCTTGGCAAACATTGCAATCATCATCCGCGCGCCCATCGCCTGATCCTGCGGGATCACGCCCATGGCAACCAGCTTGTCCAACAGCCCGTTGCCGCCCCGGATCACCAGGTCAATCTTGCCGGTCGGGGCAGGCACACCGTCAAATGTGGTGGTGTCGCTGTTGTCAAATGTCATCGCCCCGGTGCCGGTCAGTTCAGCCCCTGCGAATTTTATGGTCAGATCGGTCAGATCGAGCGCATGGATCTCTCCCGGTGCCGCCTCACCCAGCGCGGCCATCGCCTGTTCGTCCATCAGATCCGAGGTCAGGCGGACCTTGCCCTTGGTGTCGATGATAACCGTTGCCGGATCGCGCGGCAGTGCGACAGTCGGGTCAAACATGGCCCAGATCTCGTCCGACACCGCCAGATCAACGATCCGGGTCAGAAAGGTGAAATCGGTTGGTTCCTCTGTCGCCACCAGTGGCATCAGAAAATCAAACGCCGCCTCACCATAGCTCAGCTTCACCTCGGGGAAGGGAATATCCGCACCCGTCACCACCAGCGACACGCCGGTGCCACCGGCGCCATAACGCAGCGCCTCTTCCGCCATGCTGGCGCGGAAATGGCCGCTCTGGTTCGAGGCGACAATCTTGGTGGGTTTGCCCTGATCCATGGCATCAATGGTAAAATCGCCCTGACCATAGCTGAAATCGACATCGGCGGTGAAACCGTCGCGCAGCGCCTGCGCCATGTTCTCCATCGCGTCGATGCCCAGGAAATTCCCGTCCGACGCCACTTTCAGCGTGGCCAGAGTGCCGGTTACCGTTGCACCATCGGTCGGCGTTCCGGCTGTCATGGCAAACTCGACGCTGTCGATCGTCAGGGCACTTTGCAGAACGCTTGCCGCAGACTGTGTATCCAGCGTGTAGATGCCCGCCAGACCCGTCAATGTGGTATCGACATCGGCCAGCGCCTTATCATCTTCGCTGATCTGCATGTCTACCGTGATCGAGGGCGCGCTATAGGTGTACTCGGTGCGTGTCGGACTACCGCCTGCAATCAGGATCACGCCCGGTTGCTTCAGCTCCAGCGCGATCTGCTGCGTTTTGCCATCATCGCCGGGCATGGTCATGTCGATGCTGTAGGTGTCGGTCATCGTCACCTCCACCGTGCCATTGCCCAGATCGCGGAACCGCAGTTCGTCAATGCCGCCGTCAATCCGGGCACCGTCCTGATCCATACCGATCTTCATGCCGGACACGACCAGCGTATCGCCATTGCGCACCATCTGATCAGCGGTGATGGCCTGACCATAGCTGGCCCCCATTTTCTGCCAACCCTGCCAAACCTCTTCCGGAGTGACTTGTGCCATCACGGGTGCAGAGCAAAGGCCCGCAAGAATCGCCGCAGACGCTGTCCAAATTGACTGTTGCATGATGCACCTTTCAGAAAAATCCGCTGTTTGGCTGGCATCCTCCCGCCGCCGCGCGGGGAGGTCAAGGCTTTCCGAACGGCGGTCGGTGCTGCTAACTGGCGCTGATAGACAAAAGGAGACCGGCCATGAGTGCAAAGACCGTCATCATCACCGGTGCCAGCCGGGGAATCGGCGCAGCAGCCGCGCGAGAATTTGCGGCGGCAGGCTGGCGCGTGGCGCTTCTGGCCCGATCAGAGCGCGAGATTTCGGCCCTGTCCGGACAGATCGGTGCCGCGGCCATGGCACTGCCCTGTGATGTGGCAGACCAAGGCGCGATGCAGGCCGCCGTGCAGACCGTTCTGGCCCGTTGGGGGCGGCTGGATACGCTGATCAACAATGCAGGCATGATTGACCCGATCGCGCGGCTGGCCGATGCCGACGCCGATGCCTGGGGCCGGTCGGTCGATGTCAATCTCAAGGGCGTGTTCCACGGCATGCGCGCTGCAATCCCGGTGATGAAGGCCGCAGGCGGCGGCACCATCATCACCATCAGTTCGGGCGCGGCCAGTAACCCTTATGAAGGGTGGAGCGCCTATTGTGCCGCCAAGGCCGGTGCAGCAATGCTGACCCGCGCCGCCCATCTGGAGGAGGGGGAGAACGGTTTGCGCATCATGGGCCTGTCGCCGGGAACGGTCGCCACAGAAATGCAGATCAGGATAAAGGCCAGCGGGATCAACCCCGTTTCGGCCCTCGATCCCGCCGTTCACGTCCCCGCCGACTGGCCTGCCAAATGCCTGCTCTGGATGTGCGGTCCGGGCGGTGACCCCTGGCTGGGCGAAGAAGTGAAGCTGCGCGACGAAAGCATCCGCCGCGCGATAGGAGTGATTGAATGATCAATGTCGAACTCGAAGGCCGCCTGCTCACGCTGACCCTCAATCGGCCGGACAAGGCGAATTCCCTCACCCGGCTGATGCTGGAAGAGATGGACGCCGCCCTCGCCCATGCCGAACTCAAAGGCGTGCGCGCAGTGATACTCACCGGGGCCGGACATGTGTTTTCTGCCGGGGCCGATCTGGATGACGCCCGCGCGGGTCTTGCGATAGACCCGGTTTGGGAACGGCTGTCTGCCCGCGTGGCCGGTCTGCCCTGCCTGACCATTGCCGCGCTTAACGGTACGCTGGCCGGGGGCGCAATGGGCATGGTGCTGGCCTGCGATGTGCGACTGGCAGTGCCTGCAGCCAAGTTCTTTTACCCGGTGATGAAGCTGGGTTTTCTGCCGCAACCCACAGACCCGCGCCGCATGACGGCCCTGATCGGACCGGCGCGCACAAAGATGATCCTGATGGGCGGTGCCCGTATTGATGCCGCCGAGGCATTGAGTTGGGGGTTGATTGATCGAATCACGCCGCCCGAAACCCTGCTGCATGAGGCGCAGAGCCTTGCCGCAGACTCGATGGCCGCCAGTGCCGACCATGTTGCGGCGATCAAGCGGCTGGTGCCGCCCGCTTAGACCTTGCGGATCGTATCGCCCGGTTGCAGGGTCGGCGTCAGCTCGATGATCTCGCCGCCGACAATGCCGTCGGGCCGCTTGCCCGCGATGATCTCTGCGGCCAGCCGCCCGATGTCCAGCCGGCAGGCATCCATCGTCGCCAGACGTCGCGGCAGACCGTCCAGCAGCTCCACGCCGTTGAACCCGGCCAACCCTACGCGTCCTGGCACATCAATGCCCTGGTCAAGGCAATACAACAGCCCACCCGCGCCAATCATATCATTGGAGTAATACAGAAAATCCACATCCGGGCTGCGTTTCAGCACGGCTTCGGTCATTTCGCGCCCCTTGAGCAGGGCCGATCCGCCCGAGTAAAACTCCCGGTCTGCCAGCTGCAGCCCCTCACGCGCCAGGGCTTCTTCGAACCCGGCAAGCCGCTTTTTGGCGCGATGATCGTTTGGCATCTGCGTGCCCAGAAATGCGATCCGCCGGTATCCCGCCGCCACAATCGCCTCGGCCATCTGCCGTCCGGCGCGGCGATGCGAGATCCCCACGGCGGAATCCACCGGCGTGCCGTCAATATCCATGATCTCGACCACCGGCACCCCGGCCTGCGCCAGCATAGCCTGACTGGCCTCGCTATGCTCCAGCCCGGCCAGAATAAGCCCGGACGGCCGCCAGCTGAGCATTTCGTAGATCACGGATTCTTCCCGCTCCGGCAGGTAGTTCGTCACACCTACCACGGGTTGCAGCCCGGTATCCTCCAGCACATCGGAAATACCGGTCATCACCTCGGGGAAAACCATATTGGACAGGGAGGGTATGATCACCCCCACCAGATTGACCCTCTGGCTGGCCAATGCTCCGGCGATCTTGTTGGGGACATAGCCCAGCCGTCGTGCCGCCTCCAGCACCCGCTCGCGCGTGCCATCGGACACATCGCCCCGGTTGCGCAATACGCGGCTGACGGTCATTTCACTTACACCCGACGCTTCAGAGACATCGCGCAGGGTCAGGGTGCGGCGGGGATCAGGGACAACGGGCTTTGCCAATGGATACGGCCTTCTGCAGCGACTGCCTTTTCTTGTTAGCGCCAAACACAGCGCTTGTCCAAGCCCGATTCGATTGATAAGTTACCGCTAACAGCCAGTTTGATGGCCAATGATATCCTGCGCGTCCTGCAAGCTCTCAACCCAGGCGCGACGGACCCGGAGGGGGAGTGGTGGGCCAAAACTCACTCCCCCTTTTCTTTCCCCCGCTCAAACCTGCTCCGCACCAAGTCCATGCTTGAATCCACCATCGTTTTTCCGCATGAAGAACACGCGTGGTCCCGTGGCTCAACTGGATAGAGCAGCCCCCTCCTAAGGGGCAGGTTGCAGGTTCGAATCCTGCCGGGGTCACCAGAAAACCCGGTAAAATATGGCTTTTTCTCAGATGCTTGCGAAGGGCGCTGCAAAAACGCCCGTTTGATTGCCCGCGAAATTGGGCACCGAAAGCGGGATTTCTGTACAAAACCTGTACAAGTTCGGACGCGATTCCGCCCCTCTGAGGCGCCCCGATGAGCTGGCGCGTCGCGAACGAATGCGCCGACCGCCGCTTCGGCAGCGCCGCCCGCAAGCAGATCATCATGTTTCTGGCCGACAAGGCGAGCGATGACGGCTCGGGCATCTGGTGCTCCAAGGGCACGATCCAGCGGCACACCGAGCTGGGCGAAAGCACCGTGAAGCGGACGATCAGCGATTTCCTGCGCGAGGGCATCCTGATCGAGACCGGGCGCCGTCCCTGCAAGAACGGTTTCACGGTGATCTACCGGATCGTTCTGGCCCGCGTGACGGCACTGGAATCTTCCGCCGAACCCGACGAGGGGACGGGGGTCACAGTGGACCCCGTCCAGACTAAACCCGGTACGGGGTCCACAGTGGACGGGGTACGGGGTCCAGGGTGGACCCCAAACCACCCTAAAACCATCCATAAACCACCTACGCACAAGCGCGCGCAGGCGGCGGTGGAAGATGAAAGACTTGAGAAAATCTGGGCCGCCTATCCGAAGGACCGGCAGCGCGGGAAGGCGGCGTGTCTTGCCCGGATCGCCGAGGCATTGAGGGAGGGCGGTGACCCCGATGACCTGCTGCACGCTGTTCAGGCCTACGCCACTGAGAGCGCAGGGTTCACCCGGTCAAAGGTCTGTTTCGCGGACAACTGGTTCGCTGACCGTCGCTGGCGGCGGTTTCTGGAGGCGATGACCGAGGAACGGCAGGCGCAGACTGCCCTAGCAGCTGACCACCACGCACGGCTGGCCACTTGGGTGCGTGACCGCAACCCGATGTGCAAACACATCACCGCGCCGCAGGTGACGGCGCTGTTGGCGTCAGGGCTGGTCAGCGACGGCCAGCTGCGCGCAGCGAGACTGGCGGCATGAGCAGCGCGTTCTTTGCAGGCCGCATCGCGTCCCATGCTCCGCGCTTTCTGCACAACGCATCACTTACCGCGTCCTCTGCGCCGCGCCTTCCGCATTGCGCATCACGTCCTTTGCGCCGCGTCCCGTGCTTCGCGCACAATGCATCGCGTTCCCAGCATCGCGTCTCCTGTGCCCCGTCCGAACAAACAAAACCACAGAAACGGACTCCAAGCCCCTGGCCCGCCTCCGCTGACGCTGGGAGGCATGGGCTTAGAGGAATTTGGCAAGAAATAGGAACGTAAACTTCACATGCGCCACCATCGCAAACTGACCGACGAAGAGCGCCGCCAGATCATCGAGGCCCGCGCTCAGGGCACCTCTGCCGCCGTGCTGGCCCGCCGCTTCGGCGTCTCGCCTAGGACGATTTACAACACGCTGAGCAAGGCCAAAGGCACACGACCGGCCCGCACACGACCGGCCCGCACCCGAACCATCAGCACCCGCTTGAGCGCGCGCGAACTGGCCGGCCTCCAGGCCGCGCTGGCACGGCGCAGCATCACCGACCACCCTGCGGCACTGCGCCGTCTGATGGGGGCGGCCGACATCCTGCTGCGCCCGGTCGATCCGGTCGTGCTCGACCATCTGCAAGCCTGGGGCGCGCAGGTCGCCAACGAAGGCGCCGCCGTCAACCACATCGCCCGCAAGCTGAACGAGGCCAAGCTGCGCGGCCGCCCTATCCCGTTCACTGATGACGACATGACCACGATCCGCACCTTCGCCGGGGGCTTGTTCGAATTCGCTGAGGAGTTTTGCATACTGTGGGAAGAGCTGCTTGCCGCGATGGCGTGCGAGGTCGACAAAGCGCTGGCAGGGTTGGCAACAACGGGGTCTGATCCCTAAAGCAGCTCCATCATCTGAGCCGCCCGCTGCATCGCATCAGCAGCTATCGGCCCGCTGATCGCCTCCCGTACCTGATAACCGACCGCCAGCAGCGCCCTGTCCAGTGCTGGACCCAGCCGGTCCGTCATGTCTTGCAACAGTTCCAATGCACGTCCCTTGGGTAGACCTGCAGCGCGTCCCTCGGCCTCAAAATGGCGGGGCACGATCTCGTCAATGCCGTAGGGTCAGGACCCATTGATCTGCTTGAGGTGGCCTCGGCTGCGTGATTCAAACTCCCGAACTGATGGGGGTGACGATGAGCAATCTTTTCTGGCTGACGGAAACACAGATGGCCCGGCTTCGGCCTTTTTTCCCAAAGAGCCATGGCGTGCCGCGCGTCGATGACCGGCGCGTTCTGAGCGGCATAATCTTCATCAATCGCAACGGCTTGCGGTGGTGCGATGCGCCGAAGGAGTATGGTCCGCCTAAGACGCTATACAACCGCTGGAAGCGGTGGGGGGACATGGGGGTCTTCGCCCGGATCATGGAGGGCCTTGCCTCTGAGGCGGCGGTCCCGAAGACGGTAATGATCGATGCGACCTATTTGAAAGCGCACCGCACGGCGACCAGCCTGCGGACGAAAAAGGGGGGTCCGACGACCAGCGGGGCCGTCTGATCGGCCGCACCAAGGGCGGCATGAACACGAAGCTGCACGCGGTCACCGATGCCAATGGTCGCCCGATCCGTTTCTTCATGACCGCAGGCCAGGTGAGCGATTACACGGGCGCGGCGGCCCTCATGGGCAGCCTGCCAAAGGCGGAGTGGCTGCTGGCCGACCGGGGCTATGACGCTGACTGGTTCAGAGATGCGTTGAAAGACAAGGGAATAAAGCCCTGCATCCCGGGCCGGAAGTCGCGCGGCAAGCCCGTCAAATACGACAAGCGCCGCTACAAACGGCGCAACCGGATCGAGATCATGTTCGGGCGTCTGAAGGACTGGCTACGGGTCGCTACCCGCTACGACAGATGCCCGAAGGTCTTCCTATCCGCCATCGCTCTCGCAGCAACCGTCATGTTCTGGCTATGAAACGAGAACGAGTCCTGACCCTAGATTGGTGGACCCTGCAGCGTTACGCTGAGCTATAGATGTCACCAAGGGCGGTTTGTGGACTGACATCTGTGCGACATGGCATCCGAAGGATTTCGCAAAAGTCACCCTTCATGGGTAGTCGTCAACAAAGGTCCGCCAGAAACAACATTTGCTTGCTGCTGGGCAATTACCTGAAGTCGAGAGAACATATGGATTTTCGGCATAGCCGAGCCGGAAAACTGGGCCGGGCCAAATGCGTTTACAAAGACAAATGGTCGTTGATCTCGTTGCTAATTCGGCCAATCAGCCGAAATAGAAGTGTGCTCAGCGGTTCAAGATCAATGGCCGCAGCCGATAAAACCACCAGATAGCCGCGTGTGTCGCGGGCTACCCATCTGCGCGCGATGAGTTCACGGACCTTGCGCCGAACCGACTCGCGCGGGATCCCCGTGTAAAGCGAGATCGACTCGATGTTGATCGGACGCGCGTCAGCACGCTTTGCCCGGTCATCTCCAAGGTCATCATACTTGAGCGAAGAGGTGGGATGCGCCAGCACCCTCCCGTCCTGCAGCGTTGCCAAACCGATCACGGCGAGGATGATCATCTTGTCCATGTCACCGTCGAATGCAGACCGTGCCGAAATCAGATACTGAGTCCAAGGGTCGAGGATCTTCGGCCAGATTTCGACGTAGCGCTCGCGCATGAGTGTGGCTGCGTCTGCTGCACGCTTGTTGTTCATCGGCCAGTCGCCTCCCTGCGCAGTGTGCTTGTTTATCATCGGCATGATCTGAAAGCAAAAACTCTTGTTCCCAAAGCCCGGAATGGTTGGCTACGTGTCACATCCCGGAAGGTGATATGGCTGTTTCCTGAACACCTCCGGTTTCAGTTTGTGCCAGTCCCTCATCGCCTGCAAGGGCGTCTTGCTGCCCAAGGCTGACTGCGGAAGCTGCTGATTGTAGAGCAGCACGTAGCGGTGCAGCGTGGTTTCCAGTTCCTCGCCTGAATGGAAGTGGTGGGATTGAAGCACCTCCTCGATCCGGCCGTTGAAGCGTTCGACCATCCCGTTGGTTTGAGGGTGCTGCGGCGGTGCGAGGCGGTGTTCGATTCCTAGGTCTGCGCAGAGTTGGTCGAACTCGTGCTTGCCGGTGGCCTCGCGTTTGCGCAGACCAAACAGGCGGTCGGTGAATTCCTTGCCATTATCGGTCAAAACCGTCCTGATCCGGATTGGGCAGGCCCGTTCCAGGTCGCGCAAGAACCGGCGGGCGTTGGCGGCGGTCTTGGCCTTGAAGATGCGGATGAACACCCAGCGGGTTGCCCGATCAATGGCCACGAACAGGTAGCGGCGCGAGGTTTCGTCAACCATTTGAGGCAGATACTTGACGTCCACATGCAGATAGCCGGGCTCGTAGGCCTTGAATGCCTTATGCTTCGGTCTGGGGTCTTTCGCCTGAAGGTCGCGCAGATTGCCCACCCCGTGCCGACGCAGGCAGCGGTCGAGGCCCGAGCGCGAGACATCCGGATTGAGGAATTCCCGCACCACCGCGAGCAGGTCGTCGATCGACACCAGCAATGACTTGCGCAGGACAACCGCCACCGCCTCTTGCGCGGGCGTAAGTGTCGTTTGAAGCCGGTGCGGCGTGTGGCTGCGGTCATGCACCGTGTCCCGGTGCTTCCACTTGTAGACCGTCTGCTCGGTCGTGCCGAACCGCTCCGCAAGGGCGGACGCAGGCTCAACGCTGGCCTGGATCGCTGCCCGAACCTTCGGCGTCGTCGTCGCCTGCTTGTGAAGATGGATCAGCATGTCCGCACCCCGCTCCGAATGTCCCTCAGAACCGATCTTGCCATGAAAAACGCAGAGCGCCGAGGGTCTATGTGATCATCCGGGATGGAACAGCTACGGGCTTGCAACCCATTATGGGTGATTATGTCCTTTGATCCTTACAATTCTGTTTGCGTACGTTGCAGCTACAGCGTTACCGTTAACAGTCACGATCAGTATTAAAGGAGTAGCGCTTTGAGGCACTTTAAAAAAATCGGCGTGGCTGCGGCTTGCGCTATCCTTATGCCCTTTGTCGCTTTGGCGCAGGACAACAAGATCGATAACGGGACCGACCCGACGAAGCTTAGCAGCAGTTTCACTCTCTCGTACGAAAATCTTAGACTTGTTGACGGCGGTGATTTGCAGACCCTGACTCTAAAATACGGCACGACGATCGGCACTGATGGTCGAACCGGCTTAAACCTGAAACTGCCGTTTGTTTCTACCAGCTTTGGCGAAACCGGTTTTGGAGTTGGTGATTTTTCGGTCAAAATTTCAAGAGTACTGACCATCACGCCCTCTTATGGAATCATCGTCGGGGCTGAAGCCGTGTTTGACACAGCCGATGCGCCCAACCGGGGTGCAGGGGTGGATGTGCTTGAGCTGTCGGGTGCCTATGCGTTCTTCTTCAAGTCCGGGACGATCCTTGCCCCGGCGCTTCTGCATTCGATGTCGATTGGCAACCCCGATCCCGGTCGGCAAGATGTGAGCCAGACGACATTTGACCTGTACTATGTGCCAAAGCTTCGCAACCCGAAGGCTTACATGACGGTGGACCCCGCGATCATTTACGACTGGGAAACTGATAAATTTTCGGGCGCGCTTGCAGTGACCTATGGCCAGGCGGTGGATCTTGGGTTGGCGGGCAATGAGAGCTTCTTCATCAAACCTAGCATCGGAATCGGCCGCAATCGTGGCGCGGACTTCGGGATAGAGGTAGGCTTCAAGGTCGTAGGGTTTTGATCAAGCGGCTAGTGCCCGAAACAAGTTGCGCGCGGCGACTTTACTGTCCGTCGCACACACCTAATTGGTGCCAGGGGGTCAGATGAGTTCCATTCTGGTTTCTTTCACCTCTTACATGGTCAACGGTTCAGTACCCTTTTGAGGAAAGCAGCAAGTTTCGGTACAAAGCTCACCCGATCTGGCTTGAGTCCTCATGCGTGTAAAGGGTGCGTAATCCGAGGCTGCAACAGAAGCATGTCACTGTACCAGCCGTATTTTTTGTTACATTTCTAACTTATAGGCCAAACAGTAATCAGAAAAGGAGCGTTTGCATGTCGGTCGAGAGGTTCGTCGTCTGTTCATTGGACAATCTACGGCCATCGATGTTGGTGGCCATTTTGTCGTGCATGATCACAGGCGCTGCTGCACCGGTCGGTTATGCCCAAGTCGTTGCAACCGAGGATTCTGCCAGCAGGATCGAGTCGGTGGATGTCAAGATCCTGAACCCCAGCGCGGATGCCGCAGTCAACGCCAGGATCATCGACTTGATCAGAAGGGAACTCCGGGCGTTTCCGGACGGCGCCTTTTCCCGGGCGGCAGCCGAGGTCGCCTTGGCCAGCGTACGCCGAACCGCGCCGGTGGCTGAAACCAGCGTAATCGTGTCGCCAGGCGCCACGGGCGGCGTGACTGTCACAGTCGAGGCGAGCCTGACGGATACACGCTCTAAAGCCTCGGAGCGGGGCTACTTCCTGACCGGGGATCGCGCTGATCTTCCGGTGCTGTTTGATCGAAACGGCACCTATATCGTAGGCAAGCTGGAAACGCTGACGATGGCCTATGCCAACACCAACGCATGGTATGGGCGGCCGGACCTTTTCCTGAATGGAAATCCTCTTGTCTCAGGTGACACGTCCGGGGCCGGCACCGACGCCTGGGTTGAGGGCTTTGTGCACGCCGGCATCTACGGCATCACCCCCTTGGCGGGATCGGCACAGATCTACGGTGGCCTGAGCGGGATCCTTGCCGGGTCCACGGGAACCGAGCTTTTCACCGACGACACGCGCCTGCATTTCGGGATCGAGGATGCCTACATCGGCATCGTGGGCGGTAACACATCGGCCAAAGGAAACCGCCTGGTCTGGAACATATCCGCCGGGCGCAAGCGCTTTGCGATTGGCGACGGATTCCTTATTGCGAACACAGCCTCGAACGGACAGGATCGCGCGGCGCTTCAGTCCAACCCGCGTTGGGCCGCCGATATGCTGGTCCTTGGTCAGTTGCGCTATAACGACACTCTGGTCGAGGCCTTCTATCTTGATCCGGACGAACTGCCGGTCGTGGAATCCAACACCAAGATGGCCGGTCTGAACGTCGAAACGCGGCTTGACGGTGGGTGGCAGCTGGGCGGCACCTACCTTCAGGTTGTGAAAAGCGATTTCAGCTATTTCGCGACGACGCCCCCCGATCCGGCGACGGCGTCCTTGGGCCGCGACGGGCTGGAAGTTTTTGACCTGCGCTTCCGCTGGCAGCCCGAGCAGAGCGGTCTCTTCGTGGTGGGCGAAGCCGCGCTGCAAAAAAACAGGCGTTTTGACATGAAGGCCACGGCCATAATGGGTGAAGTCGGCTACAGTTTCGCCAAGGCGACGTGGCAACCGACGGCCAGCTATCGCTTTGCCCGGTTTTCCGGCGACGATCCCGATACCGCCAGGTTCGAGCGTTGGGACCCGCTACTGTCGGGCGGCAACGGCGAACAGTGGGTGCAGGGCATCAACCATTTCAAGGTGTTCCAGGACAGCAACCTGATCGCACATCGGATTCAGCTTCGTCTTCGCCCCAGCCCCAAAGTCGAGCTTGTTCCTCAGATATGGCTGTTCAAGGCCGACAGCACGACAAACCTAGGCGGCAATCCGGCCTTGTCCTTTCTCGGCGGGGCGGATCTGGCCACCGAAGTGAACCTGACAGCCAAGTGGTTCATCTCCAAAAAGGCGTTTCTGCAGGGCCATGTTGCAGCGACGTTTCCATCCTCGGACCTGAAATCAGCATCGGGTGTGACCGGTGACCTTGATC
Source organism: Pseudotabrizicola alkalilacus (assembly GCF_003443995.1). Classification (GTDB taxonomy): domain Bacteria; phylum Pseudomonadota; class Alphaproteobacteria; order Rhodobacterales; family Rhodobacteraceae; genus Pseudotabrizicola; species Pseudotabrizicola alkalilacus. The sequence continues at coordinate 237,920 of NZ_QWEY01000004.1, read as the reverse complement.
CCTGGGTCAGTGCGATGGTGTTTCTGCGTGTGGCATTTTGAAATTTACTTCCAGAAATCAGGAGAAGATCATGGACAGACGTGACGTACTTAAGGGGGTAACCCTTGCCGCAGGCGCTGTGGTCGCTGCCAAGCAGGTTTTGACCCCGACGCCAGCCGAAGCTCAGGATGCATCGGCCGAAGCGCAGGCTGCGAACCGGAATGCAGTTGGAAACGCTTTGGTCCCTATGACCCCGCCAGACCCCGACTACTTCATCCCGGGCCGTTTTGCGGGCAAGACGTTCATCGTCACCGGGATGGCCCGGGGAATGGGTGCGGCGGCCGCGATGCGGCTTGCCCGCGAGGGCGCGAATGTCGTCGGCGTCGACTGGATCAAGGATCTGGGCGAGGCGTCGCATCAGGCCATCCTCGCTGCAGGCGGTAAGTCGGTTTTCATTCATGGCGATATTGCTGATCCCGCCGTTGCACAGGCTGCCGTTGATCAAGCGGTCGCGGTTTTCGGAGGTCTTGACGGAGCTCTCAACAACGCCGGTGTGATGGACGGGGTGTTTTCGGGCGATCCAATCGACTACGCCTCGCAAAAGCCGCTGGTCTTTGCCAAAATCCACGAAGCCACGGACGACTACTGGAACAACGTGTTGCGGTCCAATGCGACTGGCATGTTCACATCATTGCGCGCCGAGTTGCGCCAGTTGGTTGCACAAAACCGCGGTGGTGCCATCGTCAACGTCGGCTCGATCGCCGGGATGACCGGGCTTGCCGGAAACCCGGCCTATGTCGCGTCCAAGCATGCCGTGAACGGGCTGACCAAGAACGCCGCGATCGACTATGCGCCCTACGGCATTCGAGTGAATTCGGTCAACATGGCGGCCACCGACACGCCGATGGTTGAACGCGCAGGGGTACTCGTAAGAGCATCGGGCGCTGATGCCACCGGCCCCAGCATGGGACGCGCCAAGATCCACAGCGTCATGTCCTACACTGACCCCAACGGTCGCTCTGCCACCGTGGGCGAACAAGTGGGGATGATGCTGTTCCTGCTGTCGCCGGAAGCGTCGAACTTCACCGGCGGCATCTATGCCACCGATGGCGGCTGGACGGCTTACTGATCTAAATGGGCGGGGCGCACGGGCTACAGCTCGGCGCCCCACCCGCACCGGACCGAACACCAGAAAGGCGAAAGATGCACACGCGACGTGGCTTCCTCGGCTTGGCCGGTGTGATCGCAGTTGCCTCGCCGGCTTTGGCGGCAAGGGGCGACTGGATCACGCTTGGGACCCGCCGTGTCAACCTGTTCAAGGACCGAGACCTGATCTACGTTGGTTTGAAGAAGGGACTTTTCACGGGACTGAAGCTTCAGATCGGAGGAAGAGGTGTTTTCATGGAGCGCCTTCGGGTCAGATTTGTGAATGACGATAGTGCCGAACTTCCGGTGCGCAACTTCATCAGGGCAGGTAGCGAGACCCGTGAGATCCTGCTGCCGTCGTTGGTCCGGGCCATCCGATTTGTAGAACTGGAGTATCGGCGCATTCCCACGGGCGGTGAGGCAACGGTGACGGTCCTTGGGCGGCAAGCCTGATCTTGGCAGCTTTGCTCTGCGTCCGGCGAGTTGGATCGCCGCGCGACTAAAGACGTTGTCCGGCCTCGGCCTCGTTATTGCTGCCCTGTTCATGGCGGCGGCACTGACCCCAAGCCTTATACCCCGCAGCCCTGCCTTGCAGGGCTTTCTGTGCGGCCTCAGCCTGACTGCGGGCTACGCGCTCGGCGGCCTGATGCGACTTATCTGGCAGACGCTGGAACTGCCCCGCTTTTCCGAGTCGGCGCAACGTCTGCTGTTGCAGGGTGCAGGCCTGCTTGCGACGGGGCTGGTTCTTGCAAGCCTTTGGCTGTCACTCGGTTGGCAGAATGAAATCCGCCAGTGGATGGGAATGGCGCCCGAACAGTCGGGGCGGCTGATCGTGGTGCTGGCCATAGCGCTTGCCGTAGCCACGGTCCTGTTGCTGCTGTCACGGCTTTTCCTGGTCGTGGCGCACCTGGTGGAAGGTCGCGCCAAACGGTTCCTGTCGCGGCCACTGGCCTGGATGCTGGGCGTGGGAAGCGCAGCCTTCCTGTTCTGGTCGATCGGTAACGGTGTCCTTTTGACGCGAGGTCTTACGCTGATGGACAGTGCATATGCTGCAGTTGACGCCGTGATCCAGACCGACATTGCCCCGCCGGCCGATCGTGCAAAGACCGGTAGCGCCGCTTCGCTGATCGGCTGGCAGGGGATCGGCCACGAGGGCCGGAACACCGTCGCAGCATGGCCAAACGCCGCCGAGATTACTGGCCTGTCCGGCGTCCCGGCGCAGGAGCCGATACGGGTCTATGTCGGCCTGAATTCGGCTTCCAGTCCCGAGGCGCGCGCAGAACTGGCGCTGGCGGAACTGCTGCGTGTAGGGGCTTTCGAGCGCAGCCTGCTGGTCATTGCCACGCCCACTGGCACCGGCTGGCTGGATCAGGCCGGAATGGCACCCCTTGAAATCCTGCATGGCGGGGATGTTGCTTCGGTTTCGGTCCAGTATTCTTATCTGCCAAGCTGGCTTTCGCTGCTTCTTGCGCCTGAATATGGAAAGGTAACAGCGCGTGCTGTTTTTCGGCAAGTCTACGGCCATTGGACCAGCCTGCCTCAGGATCAGCGCCCGCGACTTTTTTTGTTCGGGCTCAGCCTCGGCGCGCTGAATTCCATGCTGTCCTCCGACCTTTACGAGGTGATCGACGATCCGTTCGATGGGGCGCTGTGGGTTGGCCCCCCATTTGCCAGCAAGGTCTGGCGCGACGCCGTTACAGGTCGCGACCCTGAAAGCCCGATCTGGCGGCCCGTCTTCCGCGAGAGTCGCACCTTGCGGTTTGCGAACCGAGGCACGGGGTTTCTTGGGCCCGACGAACCGTCGCAAAACTGGGGGCCGCTTCGCATCGGCTTTCTTCAGTATCCCGGGGATCCAATCACCTTCTTTGATCCGGAGAGCGTGCTGCGGGCTCCGGAATGGCTCGGCGAACCACGCACGCCCGACCTGCCGCCGGGACTGCGCTGGTATCCAATCGTGACCACGCTGCAAGGTATTTTGGACTTGGTGACCGCTACGCAAGTCCCGCCCGGACATGGGCATGTTTATGCCTCAGCGGACTACCTTAGGGCCTGGACGGATCTGACTGAACCAGTCGGCTGGACCCCCGACACCCTGGCCCGTATCGAAGCCGTGCTCAGTGAGCGCGGGCTTTAGCTATGCAACAATACAATAGGGAATCGACCTAATGACAAACCGTATCGTGCTTTTCTGCACCGGGGCCATCTGCCTGCTGGGTGGCCTGCTCGCGCTGTTCAACCCGCTGGCGGCGAGCCTAACTGCCGAGCAGATCGCAGGCTGGCTGTTCCTGTTCGCGGGCGTGGTCCAGGCATTTGCTGCGTTCCGCGAAGGCTGGTCGGCCCGGGCGTGGTTGACCGGGCTGCTTGGAGCGCTGGGCATCCTCGTCGGTGTCTCGCTTTTGGCCCGGCCGCTGGAAGGCATCATCGCGCTGACCTGGTTGGTTGCAATCTTCTTCTTGGTTTCCGGAGCGGCCAAGGTCATGCTGTCGTGGCCGCTGCGCAAGATGCCATATTTCTGGCTTTTGCTTGGATCCGGCACCTTGTCAGTAATTCTAGGCATCATGATCCTGGCCGGGTTGCCCGCCACGGCGGGAATCGTGCTGGGCACGATGCTTGCGATCGACCTCATCTCCAGCGGTGTCGCGCTGATTGCGCTTGGCTTGGCAACGGCGCGCGGCTCTTGATTGGGCGGCGAAATGCGATCCAACTGCAGCCTTTCAGGCTAAACCTTCGGTCTGGTTCGCAGCCTGCGCGAGCCGGGAAATCGGATTTGCTTGCGCAACAGTAGTACCGATCGGCTGCGCCACCGTCGCCTGTAGGCTGTGGGAAGGCTGGCACTGGACCGACGGGCTGTGCGTGTCTTTTGCCAGCGCGCTGTCCTGTCGTATTTTTGAAAATGCAAGAAAAGAGAAATGCTTGGGACCGATGTCACTGATAGTATTGCCGCTTCGCCACGGAAGAGATGTGTCTGGTAGCAAGCTTTCACGACCCGGACGCAGCCTTGCAGCAAGCAGACCCACAGACATCGACACTTGTCCTTTAGGAACATCTTCCCTGGCACCCTCATCCCCTTGGATCAAAACTCGGAGACCCCCATGGCTGACCAAGTGACCCCTCTTCTGAACGACGTGGAAAGACCTATCGGATCGGTTCGCTCTTCGCCGTCCGTGGCGCTTGGCCTGCCTGAACGGAACCCTTTCTTGTCGTCCGACATTTACGGTGTGACCCATGTCAACCCGGCACAGCAGAACAGCATCCCTTACAAGATCCCCCTGCGTGTTCAGTCGGTAAACCTTGGCGCATTGACCCCGATCTGTGGAGGCCCGGTCAACAACGCGACCTATTCCTCCGTTCAGCCCGGGTACTTCTGGTCGGTTGCGACGGATCGTGTCGCCCTGATTGATGCCCGAGACGGTCGCTGGGAAAAGGTCGCGGACATCGATCTGCCGGGGGCGATCCGACGTTCACCAGAGGCGCTTCGGCAGATCGTCGACTTCACGTATCGCGACATCGCTTCGGCCGAGGCCCACCTGAAAGCGATCCTTGGCGATGCGCCCGGAAATGTGCTGCCAGCTGGGATCTATGCGCTGGTCAGCAATGAGGACTTTGTCTATTCCAATGCCGGCACCACGGTTTCAGCCATCGGTCTTGTTGACCGCTCCGATCCGTCCAAAGGGCTGGAGGTCAAGGCACGGTTCGACACAGCGACCATCATTCCGCCAACCAGCGTGATGGGCGAGGAACCTAGTGTCGGATTGGTGGGCATGAACATGACCTATGACGGCCATGTCGTGGTCGGGTCGCTGAACGGTGTCGCTTTGATCGACGCGGCCCTGACCGGCGGCCAATTCATCAGCTTCGATGACGAAAACCAGATAGCGACCAATTCGCTGGCGGTCGATGCAAGCGGAGGTATCTATGTTGCCACCGGCTCGAAGGTACCGCAGCAACCCGGCGTGATGCGCAAACTTGTTTGGACGGGCGAACGGCTATCCGATGATCCAGTCGATGGGGCCTGGACAGCCGAATATGACGGCGGTGACTGGCCTCCGGCGATCAAGGCCGGAACCGGAACCGGATCGACGCCTACGCTGATGGGCTTTCGCGAAGGAGAGGACAAGCTAGTCCTGATCACCGACGGGTCGAACCGGATGAAGCTTGTCGCGTTCTGGCGCGACGAGATCCCCGCCGAAGCTCGGGTGGTCGAGGGCGCCCTGTCGCACCGGATTGCCGATCAGAAACCGGTCCGCGCCGGGATCTCGGAGGAACGACCATGGCTGCAATCTGAACAGACAATCATTGTTCTGGGCACGGGTGCCTTCGTGGTGAACAACCTGATCGAGGAAGGCCACCCCGACCGCATCATCGATGTCTTAACGGTGGGTCCGGTCCACGCTCCCCCACACGGAGTCGAAAAGATCGTCTGGAACCAGAAAGGAAAGCGGTTCTACTCGGCCTGGGCGCGTGGTGACGTGGTGTCGATCAGCATGGTGCCCGTGGCAAGCTCCGGTGCGGGAGCCGTCTTTGTGAATGGCTACAGTGCCGAGGACGGTTGGGAGGTTACCGGGCTGGACTGGGAAACTGGCAAGACGGTCTCGCGCACCATTTTTGGCCAGGACAACAAAGGCAACGGCGCCTATGCGATCCTGCAGTTCTTTCCGGATGGTGACATGCTCTTTAACTCTGTCATTGGGCCATACCGCATTCCGCTCGGTTAGGAATCGCATCTTGCGCGGTCTTCTCGCTGCGGTCGGGGACCCTGGTGGATGCAACGATCATCACGCGCTCTACTTCTCGGTCGTGACCATCGCGATAGTGGGCTACGGTGACCTTGTCTTAAAGACAGACGGAGGAAAACTGTTCACCGTGTTCTACATCATGGTTGGCTTAGGACTTTTCGTGTCCTTCGCCAGCGCGTTGTCCCGCCAGATCATCGCGAATACAAGAAAAGAAAAATGATTGGGACCAATGGCTCTGAAGATTTGGCAGAGACGTTTGCCAGTCAAACTGGGACTACCCAGATCGGGTATAAATGCCCTTGTTCGCTCGTCACTTTAACGTTGTAGTGAAATTTCTAAGATTCTGGGAGATTGGCATGCGGACGGGGTGGATCGCGCTTACTGTGGCGTTGACAGGTTTGACTGGACCTCTTAGCGCGCTGGTATTTCCGGGACCGGCAGCGGCTCACTCGCCCTGCCTGCTCCGGAGATTTTTCTTGGACTGGCGCTCGATCATGCGAATTCCTGCCTCTACCCTTCTATTGTTCCTCGCGTTCATAGCGATGGCATCCGCAGTCGCGGCACAATCGACCACCATCGATGCGGCCGTCTCGTACCGTGAACGCATAGCGCTCCCTCCGGACGCCCAACTCGACCTCCGGTTGGTCGAGGTCTCGCAGCAGGCCGCCGGCGCAAAGCGCATCGCCTCGCAACGCTTCTCGATTTCGAGCGTGCCGAGGATCTTGAGCCTGAGCTACGACCCGGAAGTCGTCAACAGCCAGTCCCGTCTCATCCTCGTAGCCGCGATTTGGTCCGGCGACGTACAGATATTCCGTACAACGGAGCCCTACGAGGTTCTTGACGCGATGCAGTCGGGGCCTATCGAGATGTGGCTCGCAATGGTGACCGAAAGCGACTTGGCGGCCGTCCCACCCCGGACAATCACGGGCATCGCATGGAGCGTTACCGAGGTCGGGGGCGAGGCCTGGGGCACCGATGATCCTGCGACATTTGCGATCGACTATACTATGAACTTCTCGATCTTCGGCGGCTGCAATCGCTTCAGCGGGCGGCTGCTTCTTGTGGAAAGCGAAATCTTGTTCCCGGAGGACTTCGCGGGGACGCTTATGGCCTGTTCTGATGAAGCGGAGGCCGAAGAGCGGCGCCTCCTTGGCGCACTTAGACAGGTTTCCGGATACGTTCGGTATGCGGGAGGGCTGGTTCTGATCGATCCGGCTGGGAACACCTTGGTCCACTTCATAGAACGTCCGGAATAGGGAACACACACGATTCTTATATTGCTGCTATCGACATTTTTGATCGTGGTATGCATCGGTTCGGCGCAGACCCAGTCGCCCTAACCGAGGGTCGTTGTCCCGGATGTTCCCGGTGGTGCCGTCGTGTCGGGCTGCTACAGGTCTGCGGCGGGTCAAACGCGCGCTCTCTGGCCTGTTTCAGGGGGCAGTCGGCAAGGACGTGGTCAGCCGGGCCTGGCTTAAGGTGAAGGTAGACTGGGACGCGTGGTGCGCCCGCAATCTGGCCGACGAAGATATCGTCCGTCACATTCTGGACGGCGCCGTCATCAAGACCCGACTCGACCGCAAGGCCATGAGCATCTCGGTGCTGGCGGCCATCGGTGTGCGCCGGGATGGCCAGAAGGTTCTGTTATCCATCATGAATATGGGTGGAGAGAGCAAGGCCGCCTGGGGCCAGTTCCTCGCCGATCTCGATGCGCGCGGTCTGAAGCGGCCCGAGTTCGTCATCATCGACGGCGCCTCTGGTCTTGAGGCCGCACTTGTCGCGCTCTGGGGCGAGGACTTGGCCGTCCAGCGCTGCACGGTCCACAAGCATCACAACCTTCTCGGCCATGCCCGGAATACGATGCACGACGAGCTGACCGAGGACTACCGCGACATGATCTACGCCGACACCGCGGCCGAGGTCGAGAAACGCCGCAAGGCATTCCTGCGCAAATGGCGGCTGAAATACAAGGCCGTCGCTGACAGCCTCGAGGAGGCAGGCGACCGGCTGCTCACCTTCACGCGGCTCGACCCGTCACAATGGAAATCAGCGCGGACAACGAACGCGATCGAGCGGCTGAACGAGGAATTCCGCCGCCGCGTCAAGACCCAGACCGTGCCGATGCTGCTTTGGGCCCTGATGGCCTCCGGCCAGATCCAGATGCGCAAGGTCGATGGCTGGGAAGCCCTAGATCAGTCCATCGAACCAATCACCCTTGACCTCGTCGCCTGATCAGGTCCAAATCCCCACGATCGGAGATCGCCGCCAGAGAATTTCCACCACATTCGAGACACGACCCGTTCCTTCTGTTCAATAAGTCTGTTGGCGATTGCGACTTCTCCTACACAAAAACACCGTATAGTAAGTCTGCCATGGATTTGAGCGCCAAGCCTCACGTAAGCTGTAAGGGTGAAATTAGATCCTCTCACCGTTCCCCGCTTCACGGGCATCATCGTTTTCTTGATCGTTTCAACCTGGGCGTTTCCCATGTCGTCCACGGCCCAGGCGGAGATCCAGTCCTTGGAATTTCCATATTTCACGCTTCGCAACAGAACGGGCTCGCCAGAGCCTGGGGACGCCTATGGCGGCGAACGAAGTGATCTGAAAGCCGGCCTGTGCCGGGTTGAAGAACTAGATCTAGGTGTTCTTGCGCCGCTGGCGGACTTGGCCCCCAACTTCCTGCTAGAGGAGCTCCTCCGGGTTCAGGACGTGCAGGAACTGGACATTGCTACTGTCCTGGAGGGGCTCGCGGCATCGGCGGGAGAACGTGGCCCGGCGCTATATGTCCACGGCTACTATATCGGGTTTGAGAAGGGCTGCCGCCGCGCAGCGCTCTTTCAGCAGAATGCCGACCTTTCGGGGCGCTTCCTGTGGTTCAGCTGGCCCTCGGATGGTGCAGCGGCCTATTACACTCATGACGAGGCTGACCTCTACTGGAGCCTGCCGGACCTGGCGGACACGATCATCAAACTGGAGCAGCGCTTTGGGTCCAAAAATGTCGATGTGATCGGACACAGCTTGGGCGCGCGCGGCGTCATTCTTGCTCTGGCCGAAGTGGCCAACCGGGATCCCGACATCCGGCTCGGCCATGTCGTGCTGCTGGCCCCGGATGTGGATTTCGGGATCTTCGAGCGCATCCTGCCTCGCATCGCCCCAATAGCGGAGAGCATAACGATCTACGCCACGACGGGAGACAGGCCGCTGGCGCTCTCGGCGCAACTGCACGGCTATCCCAGGCTCGGAGAGGCCGGAAACGATGTGTCCGGACTAACAGGCGTAGAAGTCATCGACCTTAGTGACCTGCCCAGCGAGGGCCCTACCGGCCATCTCTATCATATCTACAGCCGTGCCGTCGGCGAAGATCTGCGTAGGCTCCTGAACGCCGGCGAACGCGCTGACGGGCGTCAGGGCCTTGTTGTACAAAGCGAAAACGTATGGCGCCTTCGACCGACGGCGCGAGAATAACTGCCCTTTGGGGTATGTGCCGACCCGGTTCTGAAGCACCGTCCAGATGGTCAAGGGGCTAGTCATGCACTACAACTCAAAAGCTTGCTTGGCTTGGCCACGCTCGGCCGCGCGTCCCGATGACATCCGGGATAGCTGCCAACACGAGCGAGAGACAGAAGGACAAAACCCGATGCTTGGGAATGCGAAATGGCTGGTATGGGCCGGGTGTGTCGGTGGTCGACCTCGAAGTGTCAGCGGGCCATGGTGCACAACCGCATGGCGGCTTGGAGCCTAAACCAACCCTGCACAGAGCGCTTTTTGTCCAAACAGACCAGCGTGCTATGTCGCTACGAGTGGGTCGATTGCCCATTTTTCTGGGAGGTAACTATGAAGAGCTTGATTTTCGCTACTACAGCAGGGCTTTCGGACTGCCCGCGACAGACGAGATAGTCCATTTCGGGGGCGGTCAGACGCAGGTGACCAAAGAGCTGCCTGCAGGCACGCATACGCTGCAACGGTTGCTTGGCGATTGGAGCCACGTACCACACAACCCGCCTGTGATGAGCGAGGTCATTACAATCACGGTGAACTAACCCGGCTGCGTCACTGCAGCCTGCAGCCTGCAGCTTAGCAAGCGAAGCGGATCAGTCCGCTTCGTCCTCATCAGCGCCTTTCGTTAGCACAAAATGCTGCACGATGCACGATTGACTGGTTCGGGAAAGCCGCGCCGCGGCATCGTGGTCGTCCTGACCGGCGACAATGGGCCGGTCGCGCCAAATGTGAACTGCAAAAGCTGGTCGGCTTGCCCCCAGCTATTCCGCAGCAAACAGCGTCGGCACGCCGGACACATCCACTTCTCGAGAGGCGTGCCAAGCGTCATAGGCACCCTGCATCCTGATCCAGAACAGCGGTTCGTTCCCGAACAGCTTTGCCAAGCGTACAGCAACCTCTGGGCTAACCGGTTTGCGCTCTGCTAGGACGTCGTGCAGATGTTGGCGGGAGATGCCCAGCATCCGCGCGATCTCGGCCTTGGACTTGCCCGTCTCGGGGATCACATCCTCCCGGAGCAATTCACCCGGATGCGTCGGGCAGCGGTCGGGGTTGCGGCTCATGTTCGCCTCCTAATGATACTGCTCGAAATCCAGCACATAGGCGTCGCCATCTCTTAACTCGAACGTGATGCACCATGGTCCGTTCACATGGACCGTGTAGCGCGTCGGGTTGTGACCTCGCAGTGCATGAAAGTCGAAACTGGGAAGGTTCATGTCCTCGGGCGCGGTGGCGGCATCCATGGCACCGAGCCGCCGCAGGATGCGCTTGTGAAACCTCGCGTCGATCTCGGACTTGCCCGTTTCCCAGATGGCCTTCAGTTGCTTGTTCGCGAACGTCTTTATCATGGTAAGATGTAGCCTGATTGCTTACATATGTCAAGCATTAGCTTACACATTGCGAACCAGAAGAAATGTTTCAAAGTCAGCGTTTTCAAGGAAGGCAGCGCTTTCGGCCTTGTGCCGCGCGATGAACTTATCTGCCAAAGCTGCGCCACCGACGATGGCAAAGCCCGGAAGCCACCAAAGGAACGTGGTGAGAGACGGTGTTGTTGAAAAGAGAGCAACAAGCAATGGTCCCAGAATGAAGGTCATGGCTACGAGCGGCAACCATCGAAGGGGCTTAACCTTGCGTTCCGCGTCGCGGGCAATGATCTCATGCATCCCGCGCAAGTCACGTTCCCAAGCCAAGTACTCATCTTCGATCTGACCGTGCAGATAGTGTCCGCAGCGGCAATAGCCGCGAGACAGGTACTCCGTCTGCCCGCATGCCGCGCAGCAGATCGAATTCTGGCCCCCGGGTTCTGGCCGCAAGGCAGGCCTTGGGTGGCACTTGTCATCCATCTGGTGAGAGGGCGCGCTTCCCAGAAACCGCTCGACATCTCGACTGAACCGCACCTTACGCGGCTTCAGCCTCTTCACCTCTTCCGGAAACTCATCATCTAACATCAGCTCACCAGCCTCAAAATGCTGTCGATTCTTGTTGTGTCCGGCCCCTCGGTCTCGGGGCCCAGGGCGTCGGAGTTCAGGGCCTCATCGAACAGAAATTCGATGGCGTCCCACTTCTTCTCGGGGGTTACGGTCAGGCCGCGCTCGATGATCCGACGCTCGACTGCGATGCCGATCCTGCGGTAGGCAATGGCAGCCTCTTCATGGTGGCGGCTCTTGCCGGTCTCCGTGTCACCCTCCAGCATCCAGAGCGGGTCCACGTCGAACTCTTCATAGATCACCCACAGCAGATGGGCCGTCAGGTCCCGCTGGCCACGTTCGTAGTTCTGATAGGCGCTCCGGCTGATGCCAAGGCGCTGCGACATCTCCTCCTGGGAGAGCCGGACCTTGTTTCGGACGGCAGCAAGGCGGTTTCCAAGGCCAACTACAGCCATGTTCAACTTTCGTTTGTATTTGTGTTGACCTCATTTGTAATCATATCTATCTGATAGTGACACGAACGATGGCGACACGCGTGATTCATCCAAGATCAGCGTAGTTTTGTTTCTTTATGAATGCAAAACGAAATCTATCGCCTTGTTTTGTGAGCAGAACAGAAGGGCGCGAAGCATGACCAAACTTCTCGAAACACCCAAGGAACTGGCGGATCGCGTGGGCATTCCGGTGACCAACATCCGCTACCTGATAAGCGAAGACATGCTGGATCACATCTTCACCGCCCCCGGCAAACGGAACCCGAAGATCCCGAGCGGGGCCTGGGAGAAGTATGTCTCGCAGTTCACCGTCACGGCTGCGCCCAAGACCGCCCGCAGCGGCCGGAAAGGGTAGGCGATGACGACCACCGAACACGCGGAGCAGTCCCAGATCCTCACCATCGGCAAGACCCCCGCCCAGTGGGTCGAGATCATGGCCGGCCATGGGATCGATATTTCGGAGCGAACACTGCGCGAGAAGGCCAACGACACCGGTGCCTTCTTCCGGCTGGGGCGGACCATGCTGATCACGCCCGCGCAGATTGACACCATCTTTGAGGAAGGACAGGCATGCCGCTCGAAATCTACAAGCGTGGCTCCGTCTTCTGGGTCAAGGGCTGGGTCGAATACAATGGCCGACCGATCGCCGGTCCATACCGCCAAAGCACGCGAGCGACTACTGAAGCTGGCGCAAGGGACTGGATAAACGACGAGACGCAGCTTCAGGTCCGCAAGTACCTGATCGGGGAAGAGCACAGCCTGCGCTTTGCCGATGTGGTCGATTTCTACCACCCCTCCGCTAAGACAGCGAAACAGCTTCTGCCGATCCTGGACGAGATCGGGGATATGCCGCTGGGGGCGATCACGGGGGCGCTTCTGAAAAGCCTTGGCCGCAAGCTGAAGCCGAACGTCTGCACCGATACCTGGTGGCGCGAGATCGTGACGCCGGCGCGGGCAGTCATCAACAACGCGCATGAGCACAAGGGCACACCACTGCTGCGCGTCAAGCGCTATGACAAGTTCGAGCGCATCGCGCAGGACCAGCGGCGACGCAAGCCCAGCCGGATCGAGCGCATCCCTGCGACACGCGACTGGATCGAGGCATTCTGTGCCGCTGCCGACCCCTACAACGCGGCCTTGGTCCGGTTCATGTTCGAAACCGCAGCGCGGATCGATCAGGCCGTGTCCATCGAACCCGATGATCTGCGACCGGCCACTTGCGAGGTCCGTGTGAAGGCGCAGAAAGGCCACCCGGAGGGCTGGATCACCGTTTCACCCCAGATGATGGCCGAGCTGGTCGCGCTGAAGCCCAAGCGGCCCAAGAACCTCAAGACGGGGCAACTGCTGTCGCCGCGCGTGTTCGGCTACGGCAGTCCGACCAGCTACAACAACCGCTGGAAGACGATCTGCAAGCGGGCGGGCATCCCTTACTTGTCCGCGCACCCCGCCGGACGGCACGGTTTCTTTACCGAACTGGTGGTGCGGCAGGGTGTCGATCCGGTCACTGCAGCGAAGGCGGGGCGCTGGTCAGACCCCAATTTGCCCATGCGCATCTATGCCCACGCAGAGACCGATGAGGCTGATGTCAGGGCGCGGTTTCGTACAAACTATGTACAGCCGACCCCTGACGAAAAGCCCAAGCACAGGAAAACAAAGAAAGATCAGGAAAATGAATGATTCTCTCCTAAGGGGCAGGTTACAGGTTCAAGTCCTGTCGGGATCACCAGATAACGCTGAATGATCTTCTGCTTTCTCACATGCTGCGTGAACACTCCGTGCCGCGGGTGTATATGCCAGGCAAATTCGGGTCGGCGGTTGAATTGCCCTTGCTGCTGCTGCCGGTGATGCTGATCGCGCTGGGGCCGGTGCTGCGGCTGCTGGCCGAAGCGTTTGGCTTTGGTACTGGCCTGACGCTGGATCATGCCGCTGCGGAGCTGACAAGGCCCAGCACGCTGACCGCGCTCCAGCATTCGCTGATCACGGCGGGGGCGGGGACGCTGATCTCGATTGTCATCGGGGCCAGCTTTGCCTTTGTCGTGGCGCTGACCGACATCCGCGCCAAGTCGGCGCTGGTGTTCTGCCTGATGATCCCGATGATGATCCCGCCACAGATCACTGCACTGGCCTGGATGCAGGTCACCGGGCCGTCATCGGTGCTGCTGAAAACGCTGAGACTGGCCCCGCCGCTGGGCAGTCCGCAGTCCCTGCACTCCGCCTGGGGCATCGCGGTGTTGCTGGGCATCCAACATGCGGCCATCGTCTTTCTGACCCTGCGCGCCGGGTTGCACATGATTCCGGGCGATCTGGTCGAGGCGGCGCGGATTTCCGGCGCGCACGGTGCGCGCGTCTGGGCGCAGATCGTGCTGCCGCTGAGCCTGCCAAGCCTTGCCGCCGGGGCCGCGATGACCTTTGTGACCGCGCTTGGCAATTTCGGGATTCCAGCGATGCTGGCATTCCCGCGCGCTATTCCACCCTGCCGACGCTGATTTATCAGCGGCTGGCGGGAATGGGGCAGGCGGTGTTGCCCGAGGTGGCGGTGCTGGCGCTGCTGATCGGAACGGTGGCCGTTCTGGGCGTGCTGGCGGGGCGGCTGATGCTGCGGCACCCGGCCTATGGTCTGGTCGGCCTATCTGTCGCGCTTTCTGGTCGTCATGCTGCGCCGGTGCAGGCGGCCATCGGCCAGCTTGACCCGGCGATGGAAGAGGCCGCCGCCAGTGCAGGCGCGCATCTGGGGCGGCGCCTACGTACCATCGTCCTGCCACTCGCCGCGCCCGCCGCAGGGGCGGGGGCGATCCTCGTGTTCCTGACCGCAGTGAACGAGCTGACGGTTTCGGCGCTGCTCTGGGCGGGCGGCACTGAGACTCTGGGCGTGGTCATTTTCAATCTGGAAGACAGCGGTGACACGGTGATGGCCTCGGCCCTTGCCGCCTCCATCGCGGGTCCTGTAATCCTTCTCATGGGGATCGTGCAGCTTGCTGCCGCCCGTCTGCCAAAAGGAGCCGTGCCATGGCAGGATTGAGCTTTTCCAACGTGTCGAAACTATTCGCAGGGACGCCCGCGCTGGATGACATCAGCGCCGACATCGCCAAAGGCGAATTCGTCGCGCTGCTCGGCCCTTCGGGCTGTGGCAAGACCACGCTTTTGCGTCTGGCCGCCGGATTCGAGGTGCCGGATCTTGGCAGCATCACCCTGAACGGCGAGCAAATGGCCGGTCCCGGCCAGTTTGTCCCGCCGAGCGCAAGCGTCGGGTGGCCGAGGCGCTGGCGGTGACCGGACTCACCGCCTTTGCCGATTGTGCGCCCGCGCAACTGTCAGGCGGGCAACGGCAACGGGTGGCATTGGCGCGCTGTCTGGTGGCCGATCCGCGCGCCTTTCTGCTGGACGAACCGCTGGCCAATCTGGATCTGTCGCTGCGGGCCGCGATGCAAGACGCGTTCAGCGCCTTTCACCGCCGCCCCCTTTGATCCGGCAGCCCGGTTCCTGATCTGCGACACGCCCAACGCCGATGGAGGCATGGCCTAGCGCATCGTGCAGGACTGGCGCGACCCTGACTCTTGGCGGACGGACGCTGCTGTGATCCTGCCAGCCAAAGACTTCTGCCTGATCCGCCATGGCGAAACCGACGCCAATCGCGACCACCTGATCGCCGGGCGGACCGAGGCACAGCTGACCCCGGCAGGTCTTGCCACCGCAAGGGCGCTGGCGCGACATCCCTGGCCCGCCGCCATCACAGTTTTCACCAGCCCGCAGCAGCGCGCGCGGAACTGGCATTTCCCGCCCGGTCGGTTCATGTGGTGGCGGACCTGCGCGAACGTGATTGGGGCCGGTTCGAGCTTTGCCCACTGGCAGACCTGCCGCCACGCACCGCCACACCCGAAGGGGGCGAAGGTTGGGAGCCGCTGCTGACCCGCATCGCCGGGGCGCTGTGTCTGTGCTTGGAGCAGGCGCACGGCGCGTTGCCGGTCATCGTCGCGCATTCCGGGGTGATCCGTGCCGCCCGCGCCCTGACCGGTGGTGATTTCACCGGGCCTTCGGCCCCCAACGCCACCCCGCTGCTGTTCCGCGCGCCTTGTGCCGGATCAGGTGGGCACTGGCGGGAACAACCGATGTTTGCAGAACGGAGTCTGTCATGACCTGTGTGATCTTTGATGTCGATGGCACCCTCGCCACCTTTGACGCCGACCGGCTGGGCCATCTGGTGCATGGGGTGGAAAAGCGCTGGGATGATTTTCATGACGCCATGACCGATGCCCCGGCGATCCTGCCCATCGTGCGGCTGTTGCTGCATCTGAAGGCGCAGGGTGAGGGCATCGTGATCTGCTCTGGTCGCCCGGCAGGCTGGCAGCCCCGGACCGAAGACTGGCTGCACCGCGCAGGCGTCCCCTTTGACGCGATCTACCTGCGCCAGCCCGACGAGGATGCCTTGCCCGACCCGGACGCAAAGGCGCGTGCGCTGGAGCGCATCCGTGCCGATGGTCACGCGCCCTGGTTGGTGGTGGACGACCGCACCTCGGTCGTGGCTTTCTGGCGCGCCGCCGGGCTGACCTGCCTGCAATGCGCGCCGAGAGATTTCTGAACCCTGTCTTGCTGCAAGCTGCTGTCAGTGCCTGTCATGTTTGTTGAATCACAAGGCGATATATCTTATTGATTATTCAAATCATGCTGGCGCATTGATTTGCAGGGGATATATGTTGCTGACATTAAAGCACTATGAGTTGCTGTGCGCTCTGGCAGAAGACCTGCATTTCGGTCGTGCCGCGATGCGTCTGGGAATATCACAGCCTCAGCTTACCCAGCAGCTGAAACAAATGGAAGATATTGTCGGCGCGCTGCTGTTTGACCGTACCCGTCGCCGGGTGTCGATCTCGCCTGCCGGGCTGCTGATCCTGCCCGATGCCCGTGCGGTCGTGCGCCATGCCCGGCGGGCCGAGGATGTCGCCCTGCGCGCCGGGCGCGGGCTGCTGGGAGAGCTGTCGCTGGGCTATGTCGGTGCGGTCGCCTTCAACGGGGTGCTGACCCGCATTCTGGCCAACTTCCGCTCACGCGCAGCGCAGATCGACCTGCGGCTTGTGATGATGGATCTGGACCGCCAGTTCCCCGAAGTGGCGGCGGGCAATCTGGATGTCGGTCTGGTGCGGCTGCCCTATCCCGACGTCCCGCCCGAGATCGTCGCCCGGACCCTGCACCACGAAGCGCTCTGGATCGCTTTGCCCGATGGCCATCCGCTTGCCGGTGAGGCCGAGGTCAGCCTGTCCGATCTGGGTGGCGCGGATTTCATCGCCACTCACTTGCCGCCAAACACCGGCTTTTCCGCCGCCGCCCATGCCGCCTGGGCCGAGGCTGGCATCACGCCGAACATCGTGCACCGCGCGCCGCAGTTTGCGGCGATCGTGGCACTGGTCGGGGCCGGTCTGGGGGTGGCGATTGTGCCGGAATCGATGCGCAATGCGCTGTTGCCGGGTGTGGTTTACCGCCCGCTGCGCGGCACCACGGCGACCGCCCCGATTGCCCTGATCTATCGCCGCGACCGCGAAAGCCCGCCGTTGAACCTGTTTCTCGCCAGTATCGAGGCGATTGCGACCGAAGGACTCTGACATGCCGACCATGACTTCCGAAACCTTTACCGCCTGCGATGGCCTGCACTTTGGCTACCGCCCCGCACAGGGCGCGGCCCCGGTGCTGGTGTTTGGCAATTCGCTGGGCACCGACCTGCGGGTCTGGGACCGGGTCATCGCCCGCCTGCCCGCAGACTGGGGCATTCTGCGCCATGACAAGCGCGGCCATGGCCTCAGCGTCGCGCGCACCGGGCTGAGCATCGAGACGATGGCAGATGATGTCGAGATGCTGCTGGATCATCTGAACATTGCCCGCTTTGTCGGCGTGGGCCTGTCTGTGGGCGGTCTGATCCTGCAGCGGCTGGCCCTGCGCCGGTCGGACGCGATGCCGCACCTGGTGCTGTCCGATACCGCCGCCAAGATCGGATCGCCCGAGATCTGGAACCCCCGCATCGCGGCGGTGCTGGATCAAGGCATCGCCTCGATTTCCGATGCGATCCTGTCGCGCTGGTTCGCCCCGGGCTATGCGGCCACGCCAGATTTCCAGATGTGGCGCATGATGCTGGAGCGGACCCCGGCGCAGGGCTATGCCGATGTCTGCGCCGCGATCCGCGATGCGGATTACACGGATGATCTGGCGCGGATCACGGCAAAGACGCTGGTGGTTGTCGGCAGCGACGATGCCTCTACCCCGCCCGCGCTGGTGCGCGCCATGGCAGACCGCATCCCCGGTGCTGCCTTTGCCGAAATCGCGGATGCGGGCCACCTGCCTTGTGTCGAGCAGCCCGACGCCTTTGTATCGCTGCTCAAGCAGCACCTGGCCTGAAACGGCAGGTCCGGCGGCTGCGCTCAGTCGCCGGACAGGCCCACGGTCACCCCGCCGCAGACAAACAGCGTCTGCCCGGTCACAAAACCGGCGGCGGGCGCGCAAAAGAACGCCACCGCATTCGCCACATCCTCTGGCTCGCCCATCCGCCGCACCGGCACCTTGTCGATGATCTGGCGGGTCAGCGGCGCGTCTGGCGGATTGTTGGCCCAGAACGCCTGCGTGCCAATCGGGCCGGGGGCGACGCAGTTCACCGTGATCCCGAACGGCGCCAGTTCCAGCGCCCAGGTCCGCGCCATCGCCTGCGCCGCGCCCTTGGTTCCGCTATACAGCGTGCGCAGTTCCTTGCCCAAGGTAACGCGGCTGGTGTTCATCACGATCCGGCCCTGCCCCGCCGCCTTCATTCCCGGCACAAAGGCCTGCGCGCAGATCAGCGAGGTCCGCAGGTTGATGTGGAACAGCCGGTCAAAATCTTCCAGCGCCACATCCTCCAGTGCCGCCGGGGCGACCAGCCCGACATTGTTCACCAGACAGCTCACCGGCTCCGCCGCTGCAATCGCCGCAGCCGCTGCGACCGCCGCCCCGGCGTCAGACAGATCCACCTGCACGAACTGGTCCGGTTGCCCTTCGGGCCGGGCGATATCCAGAACGATGGTCCGAAAGCCATCTGCCGCCAGCCGCGCGGTGATGGCAGCCCCAATCCCGCGCGCGCCCCCGGTGATGACAGCGGTTTGCGTCACCTGTCATCCTCATGGATCGACGAGGGGTGACGGCACAATGGCACCACATCCATCTTCATCCAGGGGTACAGCGGCAATCCGGTCAGTACCTCATGCAGATGTGCGTTATCACGGCAATCAAAGATCGAGATGTTCTTGTACTGCCCGGCAACCCGCCAGATGTGCCGCCAGATTTTCTGCCGCTGCAGATCCTGCGCATAGGCCTTTTCGCGTGCCTTGATCTCCGCCATTTCGGCCTCGGGCATATCCGTCGGCAGAAGAACGGTCATTTCCACTTGATACAGCATTTATCCCTCATTCAGCGTGTTGCGTCGGTCCAGATAGGCTTGCCGCCAGCGGGTCACGAACACCCGCTCGAACAGATCGCCCTGATGAAACGGGTCGGCGGCAATAAAGGCCTCGGCCTCGGCACGGCTCTCGACTGCCACCAGATACAGCCCGCCACTTGCCGCCTGCCCGTCATCCGAAAGCTTGGCCCCGCAGGCCAGCAGCAGGTGCCGCTGCGCCTCCAGATACTCCAGATGCGCGGGCCGAAGCCGGAGACGCAGGTCTCCGGCTTCGGCTTTGTCGAATGTCTCGATCATGTATGGCATCAGATCAGGCCCCCATCTGACCCCAGATCACGACGGCCCCGCCAAAGATCACGCCCAGATAGAGCAGAATCAGCACCATATAGCCCATGATGTCGCGCAGCTTCAGCCCCGAGATCGCCAGTGCCGGCAGCAGCCAGAACGGTTGCACCATGTTGGTCCACTGATCACCGATCTGCACCGCAACAGCGGTCGCGGGGATCGGTGCTCCCAGCTGGCGCGCGGCTTCCATCATCACCGGGCCCTGAATCACCCACTGCCCGCCACCCGAGGGCACAAAGATGTTGATCAGACCGGCCGAGATGAACGACCAGATCGGCAGCGTCTCGGCGGTCGAGATGCTGACAAACCAGCTGGCAAAGGTCACGATCAGGCCAGAACCGGACAGGATACCCAGGATACCGGCATAGAACGGATACTGGATGATCACGCCGCCCAGAATCTTCACCCCGTCATTCAGCGCCGCCAGAAAGCGGTTGGGCGTCACAAACAGCAGGATGCCGAGGAACAGAAAGACGGTGTTGACAAAATTCAGCGTGATGGCACCGCCGTTCCACAGATAGAGAACGGCATACAGCACCCCGAACAAGCCGGTGCCAACGCCGATGATCACACTGTTGTTCAGCTTTTCGGCAATCGAGTCGCGGCTCGTATCCGGCTCGGTCACCCGCGCCTGCTCACCGGCATTCACCTCTTTGATGTCAGCCGGATCTTTCGGCAACAGCATCGCGTTGAAGAACGGCAGCGTCAGCACCACCAGCGCGCTGGTGATCAGCATGATCGGCGAAAAGATCGTCTCCGACAGTGGCACCAGTCCGATGGTTTCTTCCAGAAAGTGTCCGGGGGTGTTGATCAGCAGCGGCACCGAGCCCGACAGGCCGATGCCATAGATCGCAAAGCCGGAATAGCCCGCCGCAATCACCAGCGGATAGTGCAACCCCTTGACCTTGTGCCCCAGTTTCTGCGCGATCAGCGTACCGATCACCAGACCAAAGCCCCAGTTCATCCAGGTCGCCACCCCCGCAATCATGGTGGCGGCAATGATCGCCCCGCGTGGGGTGGTGACCGGCGCAATCAGCTTGTCCATCAGCCAGTTCACCAGCGGCGTCCGGGCCAGGATATAACCCGCCAGCAGAATGATCGTCATCTGCATGGTAAAGGCGAGCAGGCTCCAGAAATCCTTGCCCCAGTATTGCGTGGCTTCCAGGAATCCTGTGCCCTGACCGAATACGGCAAGGACGATGGTCAGCGCCGTCAGGATGATCGCCACAACCAGCGGGTCGGGCATGTAGCGGCTCATGATCCGCATGAAGAAATTCGCAAGCGTGTTCATCTGTTCTCCTTCAAAGGCTTCCCCGAGCCTTATGTTATATGCTTATCAAAACTTATCAGTTATATTGTCAACGTATAAATTGACCGGAGCATATGATGCAGAACAGTGTGACCATACTGGGAGCCGGTGTGATGGGCCTTGGCCTCGCGCGGCATTTCTTGCGGGCGGAGTTTGTGGTCGCGGTGATCGACCCATCGCCCAAGAGCCTTGAAAACGCACGGGTTCTTTTGGCGCCCGCCGTATTATCAGGCCCCACGCCCCTGTTGGTAACTGCCTTCGCCGACCTGCCTGACAACTGGCGCGACTGCCCGCTGGTGATCGAAGCCGTGCCGGAACGGCTGGACATCAAACGGGCCGCCCTCGCCGCGGTGGAATCGTTTTTCCGGCCCGATACCCTGATCGCCTCCAACACATCGGGGCTGACGACGACAGAGCTGACCGAAAGCATGGCCCACCCGGAGCGGCTGGCCATCGCGCATTTCTTCAATCCGGCGGATGTGATTCCGGTGGTGGAACTCGTCGCCTCGGCCAGTATGCCCGCAGCGCGGCTGGACGATCTGGCCACGCTTCTGCGCCGGTCGGGCAAGCTGCCCGCGATCCTGCACCGCGAAGTGCCGGGCTTTGTCGCCAATCGCATCCAGCACGCAATGATGCGGGAATGCTTTCACCTGCTGCAGGAAGGTGTCGCCGATGCCGCGACCATTGACGACATCCTGCGCTGGTCGATCGGGGTGCGGATGGCGGCCTTTGGTCCATTTCTGCAACGCGATCTGAACGGGCTGGACACCCATCTTGCCATCGCAGATTACCTCTATCCCGGCCTGTCATCCACGACTAGCCCGGCTCCGACCCTGCGGGCCAAAGTGGCGGCGGGGGATCTGGGCCGCAAAACCGGGCGCGGCTTTTACGACTGGGACGCGACGCGCGAACAGCGGGTCCGGACCGCAGAAGCGGCGCTTGCGGGGCTGATCCGCGATCTGACCGCGCAAGAGATGAAAGAGGGAGAGTAGAATGCAACGCTGGAAACACCGCCCCGACGGGTCCAACTGGGGCCGCTTTGGCCCTGATGACGAGCTTGGCACCCTCAACCACATCGGCCCCGACCAGCGCCGCGCCGCTGCCGCCGAAATCCGCGAGGGGCTGGCGTTCTGCCTGTCGCTGCCGCTGGACATTCCCGGCACCGTCACCATTCACCCGCGCCGCAAACCGCCCCGGCTTCAGCCGACCTTTCTGGGCGACACGCCCTATATCAATTACCCGCTGGAGAATGTCGCAGCAGGGCTGCAGGACGTGCTCAGCGATGATCAGGTGCTGCTGTCGACCCAGTATTCCACCCAATGGGATTCTCTGGCACATGTCGGCGCGCTGTTCGACGCTGACGGAGACGGCGTGGCCGAGCCGGTCTATTACAACGGATTCCGCGCCGGCACCGATGTCGAGGGCCAGACCGAGGGCAGCCCGCATGGATCGTTTGCACGGCGGCTGTCGGTGTCGGCCATGGCGCAAAGCGGTGTGCAGGGGCGCGGCGTGCTGGTCGATCTGCTGCGTGCCTTTGGCCCCGACCGGCGGATCGTCGGCCTTGACGATCTTCTGTCGGTGATCGCGGCCCAGCAAGTCGAGGTGCGGCAGGGGGACATCCTGATGCTGCGGACCGGCTATGCCGAGGCGCTGTGGGACATGCAAAGCGCGCCCGACCCCGAACGGCTGGACCAGACCGGCGCGGTGCTGGATGGCACCGATGAGGCCTTGAAAACCTGGATCAGCGACAGCAACATCGCGGCGATTGCCGCTGACAATTACGCGGTTGAAAACCCGCATCTGTCGCCGGATGATTGTTGCTTCAGACTGCCGCTACACCATCATTGCCTGTTCAAGCTGGGGATGCCGCTGGCCGAGCTGTGGTACCTCCGCGATCTGGCCGGGGCTTTGGCCGAACGCGGGCGCAACGCGGTCTTTCTGACCGCGCCGCCGCTGCGCCTTCCGGGCGCGATCGGATCTCCCGTCACGCCCATTGCAACGATCTGAGTAACCTCGGTTGCGCCTGTCCGCTAGGGTCGCTGTGCGCCGGTGGTGGTCAGGTAGATGGCATAAAGCGACGATGTAGCGGTGATAAACAACCTGTTGCGGCGCGGGCCGCCAAAGCACAGGTTTGCCACCGTCTCGGGCACCAGTATCTTGCCCAGACGATGCCCATCCGGGCCAAAGCAATGCACGCCATCGGCAGCGCTGGACCACAGATTTCCGGCCAGATCGGTGCGGATGCCATCCGGCACGCCTGCGTCGATCAGCGCAAACACCCGGTCGCGCGACAGTCTGCCATCCTGCACATCAAAGGCGCGGATATGGCGCGGCGTGTCGGGGTCATGGCTTGCGCCAGAGTCGGCCACGTAAAGCGTTGATTCATCGGCTGAAAACGCAAGCCCGTTGGGTTGGGTGAAATCATCAGCAACGCGCGTGATTGCGCCGGTTGCGCCATCCACCCGGTAGACGCCACGAACGGGTTGTTCCGGCGTGGCCTGATACCCCTCATAATCCGACAGAATCCCATATGTCGGGTCGGTGAACCAGATGCTGCCGTCGGGGTGAACCACAACATCATTGGGAGAGTTCAGCCGCTTGCCCTGATACGCCTCGGCCAGCACGGTGGTTGTGCCATCGGTTTCGGTACGGACCACCCGACGCGTGCCGTGTTCGCAGGTGACAAGACGCCCCTGACGGTCACGGGTCTGCCCGTTGGCAAACTGCGATGGCTGGCGAAAGGTTGTCACGCTGCCCCCCCCGCCGACAGCCGATGCCGCATCTGCTGCCCAGCGCAGAATACGCTGGTTGGGAATATCGCTGAACAACAGGCATTGCAGATCGTCAAACCACACCGGACCTTCGGTCCAGCGGCAGCCGGTGTAAAGCTGGTCCAGCGCGGCTGACCCGATAATTAGGTTTGAAAAGGCGGGATCATCGATCTGATAGAGAGGGGCGGCCATGGGAAGTCCTCTTAGCGGATGGCGTCTTTGCGGCCACTGGCCAACAGGATGACGGTGATGATGATAACGCCGGTCATGATCAGGCGGACACCGGCGCCGACGCCGTAGGTGTTCAGCATCGACACAACCAGAAACATGAACAAAGACGCGCCCCAGATGCCCGGCACGTTGCTGTCACCGCCCGCCACAGCGGTGCCACCGATCACCACAACGGCAATCGACATCAGCAGGTATTCGGACCCCATATTCAGCGCCGCCCCACCCGAGAAACAGGCCAGAAGATAGCCGCAGATGGCGGCGAGAATGGCGCAGAACAGGTAGGTGACAAAACGGTTGCCATCCACCGCAATGCCCGCCATCCGGGCGGCGGGCAGACTTTGGCCGATGGCCATGATCCAGCGGCCATAAGGGGTGCGATGCAAAAGCACCCAAGCAACCGCGGACATCAGCAGCGCAACAAGGGCAATGTTGGGAATGCCAAGGCTGGTCGATGTGGTAAAATCGGCGAGCACTTGCGGCGGTTTGATGCGCAGCCCACGATTGGTCCAGATCGCGGCGGATTGCACGACAAAGCTCATGGACAGGGTGGCGATGATCGGCGGAATGCGCAGTGCCTTTATCAGCGCATAATTCAGCGTGCCGACGCCGCCCCCGATGAAGATCGCGATGATCAGGCCGTGCAGAACCAGACCGTTCTGACCGTCCATGTATTTCAGCGCCACGGTTCCGGCGAGCGCCATGGTGGCAGGCACCGAAAGGTCGATATTACCGGGGCCGAGTGTGATCACGAACATCTGCCCGATCCCGACCAGCACCGAAAACGCGGCAAAGGTCAGCGCGGCCTGACTGAGACCGACGGTTGAGGCCCCGCCCGTGACGCCGATGGTGGCAAGCCAGACCGACACTGCGGCGACAAAGGACCAGATCCATGGCTTTGCAAACAGGGCTTTCATCGCGCACCACCTTTGCTTTCCAGACGGTTCAGTAGCAGGCGCACGGCCAGCACGATGATCAGTATCCCCCCTTGTGCGCCAATCTGCCAGTCGGGCGAGATCCGCAGGAATGACAGGAACGACCCCGCCAGCGTCAGCGTCAGCGCGCCGATCACCGCACCGACGGGTGAGATACGGCCGCCGGTAAACTCACCGCCGCCCAGAATGACCCCGGCAATCGACAGCAATGTGTAGCGCAGCGCGATATTGGCATCTGCGCTGGTGGTCAGCCCGACGAGGCAGATGCCAGCAGCGACGGCAAAGCAGGCCGCCAGCGCATAGGCCGAAGCGCGGGCCGCAATGACGGACCATCCTGCGCGCTGCACCGAACGCTGGTTGCCCCCGACGCCCCGGATCAGCACACCCAGCGATGAGCGCATGATCAGCAGATGCGCAAACACCGCCAGCAGCACACTGGCGATGATCGCCATCGGCACCAGCGGCGGTTTCGAGATCATTACCGCCCGCGCCCATTCCGGAGCCGTGCCCCCCGGCGCAGGCAAGATCAGCACAGCCAGCCCACCCCAGACAAAACTCATCCCAAGGGTGACGACAATCGACGGCAGATCGCGCAAATAGATGATCACCCCCAATGCCGCATAGGTGGCGATGGCCCCCAGCAGCACCAGTACGCCTAAGATCGGCGTATCATGCAGATAGGTGGCGGCCACGCAGGCGACAAAGCTGACAAAGGTGCCCATCGACAGGTCAAGATCGTTCACCGCCATGATCAGCATCTGCGCAATGGTGGCCAAGGCAATCGGTACGGCCAGATTGAACAGCAGGTTCAGGCCGTTATAGCTCATCGCCCGGGGCTGCAGATAAAACACCCCTGCCAGCAGCAGCAGCAAAGACGCCACCGGAACGGCGATACGAAGCATGTCAGTGGAAATCCTCATGCTGCCGTCCCCTCGAATGAGGCGGCCAGAATGTTGTGCTCACTGATCGCGTCGCCGGTGAGTTCGGCCACGATGACCCCTTCGCGGAAGACATAAACACGGTCGCAAAGCTGCATTTCTTCCATCTCGGTCGAGTACCAGACAAAGGTGCGGCCCGCTTCGGCCTCGGTGCGGATGATGCCGTATACCTCTTGCTTGGTGCCGACATCGACGCCGCGCATCGGATCATCCATGAGAACGACAGGCGCGCGGGTGGACAGGGCACGGGCGAACAACACCTTTTGCTGGTTGCCGCCCGACAGAGACAGGATCGGGTTTTCCATATTGGCGGTGCGGATCTCAATCCGGGTCTTCCATGTGGCCCCTCGCGCAGTTTCCGCCCCGTCCTGCAACAGCCCCCGGCGCGACAGATCGCTCAGCGTTGCAATTGTCATGTTCTTCAGGATGCTCCAGCGGTCAAAGATGCCGTTCTCGCGCCGGTCCCCGGCAACAAAGGTGACGGCGGGGTCACGGCGCGGCCACCATTGCGGGGCGTGATGATCGAACAGCGCCAGCAGCATCCGGGTCTGGCCATGGCCGCCTAGACCCGCCAGCCCGACAACCTCACCCTTGCAGGCGCGGAACGGCTGGCCTTTGGCCATAGGCAGGTCCAGCACAGACTGGCTTGCACCTGTGCTGCGGCGGGCTGTGGCCTGATGTGTGGCAACACTGCCCATCGCCTTGACCAGTCCGGCATGGTCAAAACCACCTGCGGCCCGTTCGGCAACGATTTTGCCATCCTTCATCACCACGATGCGACTGGCGGTCTCAAGTATTTCATTCAGCATGTGGGAAATCAGGATCACGGCCCCGCCCGCCGCCACAAAGCGGCGGACATGGGCCAGCAGTTGCGTGGCAAGCCCGGCATCGAGGGACGAGGTTGGCTCGTCCAGGATCACCAGACGTGGCGGCTGGCCTGCATCAGAAAACGCCATGGCGATTTCCACCATCTGACGCTGCGCAATCGACAACACCCCGACCTGATCGCCAACATCAATGCCATGGCCGGGAAACACGGCATCAAGGCTGGCCGCTATGATCGCGCGCGCGCGCGCACGCCAGCCAAAGCCGCCCAAAGTGCGGTGCATGATGCGCGTATTCTCGATGATGCTCAGGTTCGGACAAAGCGACAGCTCCTGAAACACACAGCGCACACCGCGATTGCGTGCCACGCCGATGCCGTAGGGCGCAAGCCGGGTGCCATCGCTGAAAATCTCGCCCTGCTGCGGGGTCAGGCCACCGTTGATGACCGAGACGATGGTGGATTTGCCCGCGCCATTATGGCCGACAAGGCCAATACATTCACCGGGCAGAATCGCAAGC
Source organism: Pseudotabrizicola alkalilacus (assembly GCF_003443995.1). Classification (GTDB taxonomy): domain Bacteria; phylum Pseudomonadota; class Alphaproteobacteria; order Rhodobacterales; family Rhodobacteraceae; genus Pseudotabrizicola; species Pseudotabrizicola alkalilacus. The sequence goes on along the minus strand of NZ_QWEY01000004.1, from coordinate 210,864 downwards.
GACACCCCGTCAAGCGCCCGCACCTCGCCAAAGCGCACGGCGGCATCGGAAACTTCGAACACGGCTGGGGGCAAGAGCATGGGGGTCTTTCGATCGCGACAGGTGCAGGACATCCGCCCATGGCGGTTGGGTGCCAGCGCGACGCATCGCGCTGGCTGTCAGGGCATTATTTCGCGGCGTCGATCACCGCGATGGCATCAGCCTGACTGTATTCGACATTGGCAACGCCACCCGCCTGCGTGTTGGCAAGGTTGTCTTCCAGAGTGTCCTGATCAATGCGCAGGAATGGCACTGTCAGATCTTTCGGCACCTCGTTGCCGTCAAGGATCTGCTGCGCAACCCAGAACGCCAGCGTCGAGACGCCGGGGGCAATGGACACCGACATGGTGGCATAGCCGTTGGCGTCTTTCTGCTCTTTCCACCACTTTAGCTCGTCTTCGCGGTTGCCCATCACGATGACCGGCATCGGGCGATCCGTGGCAGCAATCGCCTGTGCCGCGCCGTAGCCGTCGCCGCCTTGGGTCACAACGCCTGCAATCTCGGGCAGCGAGGGCAGGATGCCGGCGACAGCCTTTTGCGCCACGTCCTGTGCCCAGTCGCCATGCACAGAACCCACAATCTTGAATTGCGGGAACTGCGCCACCCCTTCGGCAATGCCAGCCGAGATTTCATCATCGACAAACACCCCGGCAAGCCCCCGGATTTCCAGCAGATTGCCGCCTTCGGGCAGTACCCCTGCAAGGTATTCAACCTGACTCCGGCCCATTTCCTTGAAGTTCACCGCAATGCGCCAAGCACAGGGCTCGGTCACGATACCGTCGAATGACACCACGGTAATTCCCGCATCGCAGGCCTCTTTGACCGCACCGTTCAGGGCAGTGGGCGACGCTGCGTTCAGCACGATCGCATTATAGCCCTGCAGGATCATGTTCTGAATCTGGGCCGCTTGTTCGGTGGCCTGATTTTCAGCCGTGGTAAATGCGTCAGCGCCCGCGACGGTGCCATCCGCAACCGCCGGGCCCGTGATGGTTTCCCAGCTGGTCAGCATGGCCTGACGCCATGAGTTACCGGCATAGTTGTTTGAAAGGGCAATCGTTTTATCAGAGGTCTCTGCCAATGCGGGCATCGCCACAGCAAGGATCGTGGCCGAGGCCAGCAACATCGTTCTGGTATTCATGTCTCTCTCCCTAAGTGTGCTGCGCGCGTGGCAGCCTTTCTTTTGCCGCCTCGCGGGGCGGCCGAATTCTGCTTGTCTTCCTGTTGAGCTTCCTCCTCCCAACAAGATCAGGATGGGCGAGAAGCCAGAGTCTGTACAGGTTTTATCAGGCAGTACATTTGCGGGATTTCGCCGCGAATCTGCGGGTTCCCGCAAGGGCGGTGCGATGAATGCTGTAGGTCTGGCGAGACTTCTCTGCGATGATGACTCGTTGACGGAGGTTGCTTTAGCAGAGGGTCCAGGATGGTCGAAACCTCTCCCGCGGTTCTGCTGAAACATCTGTTCAGTATCTCGCATCTGATGGCCGGGCAGCTTGATTTCCGGTCTGCCATTCAGGCGGTCGCGACCGAAATTGCACAGATATTGCCGCATGATCATCTGGATGTGTGTATCCTGGGCCTGAACGGACAGTTTCATACCGCCTATGAAAGCGGGATCGAAACCGACTGGGGCAAGAAACCGCACGCGCCCATCGCCAACAGCCCGATCCGGGAGTTGTTGCAGGGGACGGTTGATCACATCCTGACCAAAGACGCCTGCATGGACCCACGGTTTCAATGTGCAGGGGAGTTTTACAAGCCGATCCATGACCACGGATTGCGCGCCCGCATTCATGTGCCGATGATGGTGCATGGCGAAGTGATCGGGGCCTTCAGTGCCTCCATGCAGCGGGCCGAGGCTTACGATTCCGAACACGTGCGCATCGCGCGCTATATTGCTGATCTGCTGTCACCGTATTTCTATGCCCTCCGTGCGGCAGAACAGGCCCAACATTCGGCAATCATCGAAGCTGCGGCGCGCGCGCGTGAAGAAGGGTTGCGGCTGGGGGCGCTGAAGCTGACCGAGGCGCTGGAAAGCGAACGTCAGCGGATTGGTATGGATCTGCACGATCAGACGCTGGCCGATCTAACCCGGCTGGCCCGCCATCTGGAGCGTCTTCCCCATGCCAGCCCAGCCCCGGCAGAAGCGTTTGACCCGGTCATCCGCGGCCTGCACCGCTGTATGCAGGATCTGCGTCAGATCATCGAACAGGCCAAGCCGTCCGTGCTGCAACTGTTCGGCTTTGCCCATGCCGTGGAACATTATCTGGATCGGGCAATCCGCGACTCGGGCCAAGGGATAGACTGGACGCTGACCGACGAGTCCCACGGGGCATTCGATGCGCTGGAACCGGCGATCAGCGTCGCGCTGTATCGCATCGCGCAAGAGGCGATCAACAATGCGGTCATTCATGCCGAAGCAGGCCGCATCACGGTTCAGCTGACGGCAACGCCTGTGCAGATTTCGCTGGCTGTCAGCGATGATGGCTGTGGTATTGCGAAAAAGCGCACCCGGATTGGCAGCGGAATTGACAATATGAAGACGCGGGCGCGGCTGATCTCGGCGCGATGCACCTTGTCTGCAGGAATTGGTGGCGCCGGAACCAGCGCCAGTATTGTGCTGCCGTTGGCGGCAGTGAGACAGGACGTGGCGGAATGAATGCGGCCCATATGGAAGTTCTGATTGTCGAAGACGACCTGTTGCACCGGATCTATCTGCGCGAACAGGTCAGTGCCGCGCTGCCGGAATGCGACACCATCTTTGAGGCCGAAAACGGCGCGCAGGGCGAAACGCTGGCGCGCGCGCATCGCACGGCCCATATCGTGATGGATTTGCAGATGAACGCCCGCAACGGCATCGAAGCCGCGCGCACGATCTGGCTTGAACGTCCCGACACCCGCATTCTGTTCTGGTCAAACTATGCCGACGAAGCCTATGTGCGTGGCGTCAGCCGGATCGTGCCAAATGGCGCAGCCTATGGCTATGTTCTGAAATCCACCTCGGAAGAGCGGCTTAAACTGGCACTCCGCAGCATATTTGTCGAAAATCAATGTGTGATCGACAATGAGGTGCGCGGCATGCAGCAGCGCAGTTTTGCGCAAGCCTCGGGCTTCAGCGAATCCGAATACGAAATCCTGATGGATATTGCGCTGGGGATGACCGACCGAGCAATTTCAAAGCGCAGGCATCTGTCGCTACGGTCGGTGCAGAACCGTTTGCAGCAGATCTACAGCAAGCTGGAAGTTCACCAACCTCCCGAAACCCTCCGTGAGGATGGCGCCTTCAATCTGAGGGCCAGAGCTGTCACCGTTGCAATGATGCGCAAACTGCTGAACTACGGCGCATTGGAGAAGGCCGAGGCAGAGCTGCAATCCTGGCTCAAGGGGAGCTAGCGGCTGCCCAAGGACACCAAGGCCATGTCATCGCATAGCCTTGCGATCAGGATCGGACAGGCGTTGCCGCAGCGTGCAGCGCAAATGGCCTGTCAGTGATTGTGCCTTGGCAGCGTGCTGCTGATCCGCACGAATTTGTCGGCCCCCTCGATGGTGGCGCCATCGACAAGCTGGGTAACCGTTGCCCGGTACATTTCTTGCCACGGCGTCGCCGAGGCGGGCACGGGCGGCAGACCCTCTTGCGTTCGGGCGGCAATCTCATCCTCGTCCACCAGCATGTCACAGCGCCCGGCATTCAGGTCAATCCTGATCCTGTCGCCAGTGCGCAGCCATGCCAGCCCGCCGCCCGCCGCACTTTCGGGTGAGGCGTTCAGGATCGAGGGGCTGTCCGCCGTGCCCGATTGCCGCCCGTCGCCGATGGTGGGCAGGCTGGTGATGCCCCGCTGAATCAGGCGATCCGGCGGCTGCATGTTCACCACTTCGGCAGAGCCGGGCCAGCCAAGCGGCCCTGCGCCCCGGATCACCAGAATCGAGCGCTCGTCGATCTCAAGCGCGGGGTCATTGATGCGGGCATGGTAATCCGTTGACCCGTCAAAGACAAAGGCCGTGCCCTCAAACACCCCTTCGCGTCCCGGTTCAGACAGGTAGCGGGCGCGGAACTCATCCGAGATCACACTGGTTTTCATGATGGCGAAATCGAACAGGTTGCCCCGCAACACCATGAACCCCGCCCGCTGCATCATCGGCTTTTCATAGGGACGGATCACCTCACGGTCGGTCGCCTCGCGCCCGGCCAGATTGTCCGCAATGGTTTTGCCCGTCACGGTGGGGCAAGTGCCATCCAGCGCCCCGGCCTGAAGCAATTCCCACATCACCGCAGGCACGCCGCCCGCGCGGTGGAACCGTTCGCCCAGATAGGCCCCGGCTGGTTGCACATTGGCCAATAGTGGCACGTCATAGCCGTGAGTCTGCCAATCCTCGGGGTGCAGTTCGGCACCGGCATGACGCGCCATCGCCATCAGATGCGGTTGCGCATTTGTCGATCCGCCAATGGCCGAATTGACCCGGATCGCGTTCAGAAATGCCGCCCGTGTCAGGATCTGCGACGGGCGCAGATCCTCATGCACCAGTTCCACCGCGCGTAGTCCGGTGCGATAGGCAATCTGGCCCCGCTCCCGATACGCCGCCGGAATGGCCGCACAGCCGGTGAGTGACATGCCAAGCGCTTCGGCAATGGCGTTCATGGTCGAGGCCGTGCCCATCGTGTTGCAGTGCCCGATCGACGGCGCGGAATCGAGCGCTGTCTGCAGGAACTCGTCGCGCGTGATCTCGCCTGCCGCGAACTTGCGGCGCGACTGCCAGATGACAGTGCCGGACCCGACCAGTCGCCCCTCGTGCCAGCCATCCAGCATCGGGCCGCCCGAAAGCACGATTGCGGGCAGATCGACCGTCGCGGCGGCCATGATCGCCGAAGGCGTGGTCTTGTCGCAGCCGGTGGTCAGCACAACGCCGTCAAACGGGTAGCCGTACAGCAGTTCCACCAGACCCAGATAGGCCAGATTGCGGTCCAGCGCAGCGGTGGGGCGCTTGCAGTTTTCAAACAGTGGATGCGACGGGAACTCGATAGCGATGCCCCCCGCATCGCGGATGCCGTCGCGCACCCGCTTGGCCAGATCCAAATGGTGGCGGTTGCAGGGGTTCAGGTCGCTGCCCGATTGCGCGATGCCGATGATGGGCCGCCCGGAGCGCAGCTCTTCCGGCGTTGTGCCATAGTTCATGAACCGCTCAAGATACAGCGCAGTCATGTCGGCATGATCGGGGTTGTCGAACCAGTCCTGGGAACGAAGACGGCGGGGCGACGGGTCGGTCATGGCATGTCCTTGTGTTCATAGGCGGGCATCGGATGGGCCTTAGCGCGGCGCTTCAAGTTCGTCTTCGATATGGGCGCGGATGATCTGGTCAAAGCTGTCCTCGGCGGTGAAGCCCAGGGCGCGGGCGCGGGCGGCCTCGAAACCGGGGGCCCAGCCTTCGCACATGCGGGTGATGGTGGCGTCGGGTTCGCGGCGGATCAGGGCGACGGCACTTTCCCCCGCGACACGGCGCAGGGCCTCGATCTGCTCACCCACTGTAGCACTCAGGCCCGGCATCGACAGGTTGCGGTGTGGTCCAAGTTTGCCCAAATCCATTGTCGCTGCATGCACCATGAACCCCACGGCAGAGCGCGGCGAGGTGTGCCAGTGCCGGATGCTGTCGGGCACCGGCAGGATGGCGGGCTTGCCCACCAACGGCTCGCGCAGGATGTTCGAGAAAAAGCCCGACGCCGCCTTGTTTGGCGTGCCGGGGCGAATGCAGATCGTGGGCAGGCGGATGCCGATGCCGTCGAAGAAACCGTGACGGGAATAGTCGGCCAGCAACAGCTCGCAGATCGCCTTTTGCGTACCATAACTGGTGAGCGGGGTGGTGTGAAACGCGTCCGGGATAGGATAGGGCAACGGCGCTCCCATCACCGCGATGGAGGAGGCAAAGACCACACGCGGATGATACCCGTCGGCTGCATGCGCGTGACGGATGGCGTCGAACAGATCGCGCGTGCTGTCCAGATTGATGCGGTAGCCCTTTTCGAAATCGGCCTCCGCCTCTCCTGAGACGATGGCGGCCAGATGAAAGATCACGTCCGGCCTGCCGTCGATCAGTTGTTGCGCGATGCCGGATGCCGACAGGTCTGCGCTGAAGGCATCGAGACGTCCGGGGAACCCGGCAGGCGCCTCTGGCACGACAACATCAACCAGTGTGAGCGCGGAAACCTCGTGCCCACCAAGACCGTCGCGCATAAGCCGGTCGACAACCTTGCGGCCCAGCATGCCAGAAGCGCCGGTGATCAGGATGTGCATGTACGTCCTCCGCGATACTGGGTGACAATCCACCCTCTTGAGTTCGTATGATTGTCTGATAACCTGAAAACTACAAGCGGAGAGAAAGCTCACCATGACTGGCGCACTCACCCAGATCAGCCGAACTGAACATCTGCCTGCCCGGATCGCAGCCCAATTTGCGCGGCAGATCCAGGAAGGTGACCTGAAACCGGGCGACAAGCTACCCACCGAAAACACAATGTCGAAGAATTTCGGCGTCAGTCGCACGGTGATCCGCGAAGCCATCGCCCAGTTGCGCAACGAAGGGATGATCGAGACACGCCAAGGTGTCGGTGCATTTGTGATTGACCGGCCAACCCGCCACATCCGTCTTGATGATCGCCGTCAGATGGACACACACGGCTTTCGCGACTTGTTCCAGCTGCGTGTGCCGTTGGAAATCGAAGCGGCGGGATTGGCCGCAACCTATCACAGGGCCGAGCATTTGCGGCAGTTGGATGAGGCCCTGCAACGTATGAGCGTCGCCGGCGGCGATGATGGCATCGTGGCAGATCTGGATTTTCATCGGATCATCGCCGCAGCGACGGGAAACGATTACTTCGTGCAGTTTCTGGGTGCGGTGTCGGATCGGATTCTGCAAACCATTGTCGAATCACGGGAGCGGACCCGTCTTGACGAGATCGTGGCCATCGTGAACCGCGAACACACCGAGTTGCGTGATGCCATCGCGGCACGCGATCCGGTTCGGGCGCGCGCCGCAATGCGCGCGCATATGGTCGGATCGGCCGAGCGCATTGCCTTGCGGCTGGAATTCTACCTCTGACTACCGTTGGCTGGTGTTTGAAAAGATTCGGTGGACAGGCCCGAGTTCTCTCAAGTAGAGTTTAGTCATCATGTTGTCTGACATCATCAGACCGTTCAGTGCTGGAGGCGCTGACGTAAGCGGGGGAGACTGAATTTGACTTCACGGCAAGCTTTGGCGGCTTTCGGGCTGTTGCCCGACGATGCTGCAAGCGCGACCCTTGTGGGCCGGGTCTGGTCTGATCAGCAAGCCGGGCCTTGCCCTGTTGTGCTGCGGGATGGGCATGTGTTCGACCTGACCAGCGTTTCGGCCACAATGTCGGGCCTGCTGGAACGCAGCGATCTGCATGCCGCACTCACCACCCTCGGCCTGCCGGATCTTGGGCCGCTTGACGGGTTTCTGAACGGGGATGCAGGCCATCTGCTGGCCCCGGTTGACCTTCAGGCGATCAAGGCTGCGGGTGTTACCTTTGCCGACAGCATGCTGGAACGGGTGATCGAAGAACAGGCGCGCGGTGATTCTGCCCGCGCGTCCGAGGTCCGTGCGCGGCTTGCGCCGGTGATCGGCGACAGCCTGCGCGGTGTTCAGGCAGGTTCAGAAAAATCGCGGCAGGTCAAAGCCCTGCTGCAGGAGATGGGCCTTTGGTCGCAATACCTTGAGGTTGGCATCGGCCCCGACGCCGAGATTTTCACCAAGGCGCAGCCGATGTCGTCAATGGGCTGCGGCGATCTGGTCGGCATCCATCCGATGTCGGAATGGAACAACCCGGAACCTGAGGTCGTGCTGGTGATCCGTTCGGATGGCACCATTCTGGGTGCCACGCTGGGCAATGACGTAAACCTGCGCGACGTGGAGGGGCGTTCGGCCCTGCTTCTGGGCAAGGCCAAGGATAACAACGCCTCCTGCGCCATCGGCCCGTTCATCCGGCTGTTTGACGCGGGCTTCACCCAAGCCGATCTGGATCAGAGCACGGTTTCGCTGCATGTCGAGGGCGAAGACGGCTTTGTGATGACCGGCGAAAGCCTGATGGGCGCGATCAGCCGCACCCCGACCGATCTGGCGGGTCAGCTGCTGAACCGCTCGCATCAATATCCTGACGGCGCGGTGCTGTTTCTGGGCACCATGTTTGCGCCGGTGAAGGATCGTCGTGGCGCAGGTCAGGGCTTTACCCATGAAATCGGCGACCGGGTCGAAATCGCCTCGCCCCGTCTTGGCCGACTGGTCAACTGGGTGGACCGGACCGACCGTTGCCCGGAATGGACCTTTGGCACCCGCGCGCTGATGCAGAACCTGATCGCACGCGGTCTGGGCGACAGGGTGTGACATGACAAGGGTGTCGCGGTTCTTCTTCCGGTTCCTGGACATCCTGCTTGCCCTGCTGCTGTCAGCCATGGCTCTGATGGTGTTTGTAAACGTCGTCATGCGCTACACGATGAATTCGGGACTGCCCCTGTCGGATGAGTTGTCACGCTTTGCCTTTGTCTGGCTGACCTTTATCGGCGCGGTCGTGGTTTACCACCATCGTCAGCACATGGGGATGGAAACCGTTGTCGCGCAGTTCGGGCGTCGCGGGCGGCTGGTGCTGATGGGTCTGTCAGACATGCTGATACTGGGCTGTGCTGTTGTGCTGACTCATGGCACCTGGAAACAGCTGCCGATCAACGCGTCGATGAGCGCGCCGGTCTCGGGCCTGTCGATGGCATGGGTCTATGGCATCGGGTTGTTCACAGGGGCAGGGATCATCCTGATCACGCTGGAGCGTCTGTACCGTCTGGCCACGGGTCGCATTACCGAGGCAGAGATCCGCGGATTTGGCGGCGAGATGGATGATCTGTACAACACCGCTGAAAGGCCGCCGGTCAAGGCCGGGGAGCGCGGAGAATGACCCTTTTGGTGTTCATCGTCTCGCTTCTGGCGTCGATGGCGGTTGGCGTGCCGGTGGCCTTTGCGCTGATCTTCTGCGGCGTGATGCTCATGACCTTCATGGGCATGTTCAACACCCAGATCATCGCGCAGAACATGCTGATCGGCGCAGATACCTTTACGCTGCTGGCCATTCCCTTCTTTATCCTTGCTGGCGAGCTGATGAATGCCGGCGGATTGTCCAAACGCATCATCGAATTTGCCATCACCTGTGTCGGCCATATCCGGGGCGGGCTTGGTCTGGTTGCGATTATTGCGGCGATCATCATGGCCTCCATTTCGGGATCAGCTGCGGCAGATACGGCGGCGCTCGCCGCGATTCTGATTCCGATGATGGCAAAGGCGGGCTACAACGTGCCGCGTTCGGCGGGGCTGATTGCGGCGGGCGGGGTTATCGCTCCGGTCATCCCGCCATCCATGGCCTTCATCATCTTTGGTGTTGCCGCCAACGTCTCGATCTCACAGCTTTTCATGGCGGGCATCGTGCCGGGGATGCTGATGGGTTTGTCCCTTGTCGTGACCTGGCTGATCGTGGCGCGGAACGACAATGTTGAAACATTGCCACGGACCGGATGGGCCGAACGGGGCCGCGCATCTGGCAGGGCAATCTGGGCGCTTGGTATGCCGGTGATCATTCTGGGCGGCATCAAGATGGGTGTGGTTACCCCGACCGAAGCTGCGGTGATCGCCGCTTTTTATGCGCTGTTCGTAGGCATGGTCATCTACCGCGAGCTCAAGATTTCAGACTTGCCCGGCGTGCTGATCGCGGCAGGTCGGACCACGGCGGCAATCATGTTTCTGGTCTGCGCCGCGCTGGTTTCGGCATGGCTGATCACGGCGGCTAACATCCCCAATGAAATCATCGGCTACATCGAGCCACTGATCGAGAGTCCACGCGTGTTGATGCTGGTCATCATGCTGCTGATCCTTGTGGTGGGCACCGCGCTGGATCTGACGCCGACAATTCTGATCCTGACGCCGGTGCTGATGCCGATCGTCGCCAAGGCCGGGATCGACCCGGTCTATTTCGGGGTGATGTTCATCATGAACTGCTGCATCGGCCTGCTGACACCGCCGGTTGGCGTGGTGCTGAACGTGGTCAGCGGCGTGGGCCGGGTGCCGCTTGGAAAGGTCATCCGGGGGGTATGGCCGTTCCTCATCGCCCAGATTCTGGTGATCCTGTTGCTGGTGGCATTCCCCAACATCGTGATCGTACCGGCAAGATGGTTTTACTGACGACACATTCCTGGGAGGGAAACTATGAAACACTCTGCACTGAAAACGGCACTGTTCCTGACAACCATCGTCGCGGCGGCCAGCCCGGCCTTTGCGCAGTTCACCGAGCGGTCATTCCGTGTCTCGAACGGCATCAATGAGGATCATCCGGTCGCCGTGGGCATGCAGGCCATGCAGGCCTGTCTGGACGAGAAAACCGGTGGCATGATGAAGATGCAGGGTTTCTGGGGCGGCGCTCTTGGCGGTGACCTGCAGGCCACGCAAGCGGTGCGCAGCGGGCTGCAAGAGGCGGTTGTCACCTCCTCCTCGCCGCTCGTCGGCATGGAATCCGCACTTGGCGTCTTTGACCTGCCCTTCCTGTTCCGCAGCCCGGAAGAGGCCTATGCCGTGATGGACGGGCCATTTGGCGAAAGCCTGAACGAAAAGCTGGATGCCATCGGGCTGGTCAATCTGGGCTATTGGGAAAACGGCTTCCGCAATATGTCCAACTCTCAACGGCCCATTGAGACCTGGGAAGATTTCGAGGGCATGAAGGTGCGGGTGATGCAGAACAACATCTTCCTCGACACGTTCTCGAACTTTGGCGCCAATGCCACGCCGATGTCGTTTGGCGAGGTGTTCTCGGCGCTGGAAACCAAGGCGATTGACGCACAGGAAAACCCCTATGTGACCATCGACACCTCAAAATTCTACGAGGTGCAGTCTTACATCAGCGAAACCCGGCATGCCTATACGCCGTTCCTGTTCCTGTTCTCGAAGGCGATCTTCAACACCTACTCGCCCGAAGAGCAGCAGGCGCTGCGCGATTGCACCATCGTCGGACGCGATGTCGAGCGCGCGGCGATTCAGGAGCTGAACCTGAAATCACTGGCCAAGATGGAAGAGGCTGGCTTGAAGTTCAACACCATCTCGCCCGAAGATCAGGCGGCGATGCTGGAGAAATCGCAGGTCGTTTATGAAAAGCACAAAGCGACCATCGGGGAAGATGTTGTGGATCAGGTTCAGCAGATCCTGACCGAACTGCGTGCCGCCCAGTAACCGCCGCAGCGAAAGCGTCTTTCACTGACCGGGCACCCGGAGGCCGATACCAGCCTTCGGGTGCCTGAATGACAACGGGGCCTTGGAATGAAATCGGGACTGACCGGCAACATGGCCGGCGCACTTTTGATGCTGCTGGGCATGGCGGCTTTTGCCGGGAATGATGCGATCGGCAAATGGCTGGTTGCCGATTATGGTGTGGCGCAAGTGATCCTGCTCCGCTCTCTGGCGGCCTTGCTGATCATGGCACCCCTTATCCTGCGCGGCGACCGCGTTGTTGCGCGTCTTCGCTCTGCGCCCCGGCCGGGCTTGCAGGCGCTGCGCGCTGTATGCGCAACGGCAGAGGTGTTCTGCTTTTACTTCGCCGTGTATTACATGCCCCTCGCCGATGTGATGGCGTTCTGGATGGCCGCGCCGATCTATGTTGTGGCAATCTCGCCTTTTCTGTTGGGTGAACGCGTCGGCAAACGCACGTGGATGGCCGTGGCCGTCGGCTTTGTCGGCGTGCTGATCCTGCTTGCCCCATCGCTACAACTGTCCGGTCCGGGCGCATTCTTTGCATTGTTGGGCACCGCTGCCTTTGCCGGGATCATGATCCTGGGCCGGTCACTGCGCGAAACGGCTGATCGTGATCTGGTCTTGTTCCAGCTGGCGGCGGCGGGGCTTGCCGGGCTCGTGTTCGCGCCGTTTGACTGGCAGCCCCTGCGTTCGGGTGGCGATCTGGCGCTGCTCTTTCTGCTGGGGGTGGTGGCGACGGCGGCTCATATGCTGGTGACCCGCGCGCTGAAGCTTGCCGATGCCTCTGTCGTCGCACCGCTGCAATATTCCTTGCTGGTCTGGGGCGCTGCTTTCGGCTTCCTGATCTTTGGTGATGTACCCGCGCCGGCCATGCTGATCGGCGCGGCGCTTATCGTTGCGTCAGGTCTGATCGTTCTGCGACGCTGAATGGCGTCGGAAAAGCGGGCGAGCTTTTGTATGGATGGAGAATCGCAAGGCATCGGCGGAAAGTTGCAAGCGTAAGAGATATGGCTAAACAACCAATTGGATTTGAACGATACTATATCAGATGCAGGCCGAGTCGCAGCTTTGGGCCATGGGTTCATACGAAGGGGGGCTTGGCCCTTCCCGCCGGGCCTGATGTAGCACAGGGCTTTTGACACGATACGGATACAAGATGCAAAGTCTTACTGGCCGCAATGTCATGATCGTCGAGGATGATTTTCTGATTGCCGCCGACTTGGCAGATCACTTTCGCGCAGCACGCGCGCATGTGCTTGGACCGTTTTCCACTGTTGCCGCTGCGCTTGACCATACAGCCAAGGCAGAAATGGCAGTGCTTGACCTGAATTTGCGGGGCCACAAGGTTTATCCTCTGGCAGATGAATTGATGGATGCCGCAGTTCCGTTTGTTTTTTATTCCGCGCAGGATCTTGCGGCGATTCCCCGACGTTTTGCCCATATCGCGCGGCTGCCCAAACCTCTTGTTGCGCAGGAAGCCGCCACGCAACTGAGCCGCAAGCTGCACGAAGCCAGCATAATCGCCCTGCTGCCACGGCTGCGCCTTTCGGCGCGGCTGATCCTGAAGGATTCTCTGGCCGCCGATCGGCTCGTCGAGGCCACGCTGACGCTGGCGCTTGTGGAAAACCGGGCTCTTGGTGAAACTCCGCAGCTGGCAGAGTGGTTGCATGTCCTGATGGACAAAGCACTGAAGACGCGTGGCCGTGAGCTGATGAACTGAGGAAATCACCGGCACGCAGGTCAGTACCATAGCTTGGCCTGTCTGATCGACCTCGGCATAACAGATACGCGCGAGGGGTCTTGTCCGAGGGAACGTTTGACCCTTGGAATGGATTACTCCTTACCGAAGGAATAGGAGTACCCGATGACCAGCCACCCAGAAAAACCAACTGAGACCACAGACCAGCCAGCTGACGATCAGGTGCCGGTTTTTGATCAGGCCCGCGATGACCTGCCTTGGCCGCAGGATGATACGCTCCCGGCTGACGAAGAGGGCAATATCCTGCCAGGAAATGACCCTTTGGACGAAGATCCGAACGACAACGGGCAAGACGAACAGTTCGACCCCGAGGATATACGCCGCAGGCGCGATCTGGGGGATGGGACCGCAAGCATATCCCCAACCCCGACCGGTAAACCCCCACAGAACTGACTGCAACCAGTACGCGCGCCTGTGATTTCATCCGCGCCGAAAGCCTCCCGCCGGAGGCTCCGACGAAAAGATCGGATGCCTGCGGCAGGGGGCTTTGGACGCAAATGACCCGCTCGGCAGCGGCTGGTCCTTGCTCTCGAATGTCGCCAGAGAAAACACGGTCGACCAAGGCCGGGCAGACGCGCGACCTATGCACCGGCGCAGAGAAAGGCGGTCGGAGGACGCGGGTTACGGGTCTGAACGTGGGAGCTTGTTTTGCATCGCATCTATAAGCCGTTGCAAATGCTCAGGCAAAGGGGCCGTCACATCGGTCTCAAACGCACGCCGCAGGCAGCGATCAAGCTGATCTGCGCATTCTGCCGTGGGGCTGATCTGCCGCGTTGGTTCACCTGCCACTGTGTGCTCCTGCTTCACTTTGTTATTGTTGAAGGTGGTCCGGTTGGTCCTGGTCCTGTTTCATGAGGTTAGTGCGGCCGCGTGCCCGTGTGCGCAGTGACGTTGAACGATTTTCTCAGCCATTCCATTGTTTGGCCTGTGTTGCGGGGGTCTGGCGGATGGCGCCACAGGCGGGGCATCGGCCCGGATCGTCGCGCAACAACCCACAGCTGCAGCAACAGTTTTGCCCATCTCCGGGAGGGACAGTTCCCAGTTCTGGCGGTGGAACGATGGGAAGACCCAATCCCGGCTGTTGTGCAGGAAAGGCCGACAGCTGGCCCGACGGTTCGATATAGGCGTGGCTGACTGAAGCAAGGTTCATTACACCTTTCATCCGCAGCATTTCCATCAATTCGAAGGCGCCGATCCTGTGAATGTTCAGACCATCATTCAGGATCTGGCCATTGTGCAGGACTTCATGGGGCTGACCGTCAATCACCGCTTTGACCTTGGTCCACCGGCGGATCACGACATCAACCAGTTTATCCAGGCAGACAATGCCAAACACCACCAACATGGCATGCACCAGTGGTACATCCGGGTAAAACAGCGAGTCGCCGACAGCCGATCCCAAGGCGATGACAAGCAGGAATTCGGTCAGCGACAGCTGTGCGATGCTGCGTCCGCCGATCCATCGCAACAGCGCGAGGGTCCAGAGCCATATCACCCCGATGCGAAAGACGATTTCCACGAGAAACAATGGCGGCGCATCCCCCAGAAACATGCGCATCCAGTCAAAGGCGACGACCGGCTGATCCATTCTTATCTCGATTTCTTGAAGGGGTGAGGGTGTCCCGGCGCATGCGAGGGGAAGATGTCACGCGCCGGGGTGAGCTCAGTCTGTATGCTCTGGCAGGTCTTTCAGCTGGTCTTTGGTCCATGGCGTCGTGCCATGCACCTTGCCATTTTCGTCGCGCATCAGATTTAGCTGATCTACGCTGACCAGCACCTGTTTGGAGCCGATCCCGAGAAACCCGCCGACATCCAGCACAACATGCATTGTTGGCCCTTGACCGTGAACATGTGAAACCGTTCCGACCTTTTCGTCATCCGCCCCGTAGATCGGGGCATTGGCAAGAAGAGCTTCGTTCAGTTCATGCGAGGGGATTGCAGTGTGTTTGCTGTGGTCCATGACGACCTCCTGTGTTGCTGGTGCGTTGCAATGCACCCGGTAAAGAAATGCCACCTGCGCGGCAGCGATCTCACCGTGACAACAGATCAGCCGCGGAATTGTTCCGCCCCGACCTGAACTGCATCGCGGTCGGCGGATTGGCCGGGAACATTGGCTACTTCCGGTGGTTTGGCCATCAGGATGAGTGACGGAAAGGAAACGCTATGAATGTCGAAATGTTGACGGCTGTGGTGGTTTTTGGCAGTCTTCTGGGGATCGCGCTCGTTGGCCTGACCCTGTCTAACCGGGAGGCCGAACGGCTGGCTGACCGCCTTCATCGGCGTGACCGGATGGCATCCGGGGAAAGTGTCAGGGCGGACAAGGACAAGTTTCCGCCGATCCCCAGCTAACCACAAAATCATTCGCTGCATCCGTCCAGCAAATCAGCCGGCCTGCGCTTTCGGTGGGCGCTACTGTGCCGTGCTCGCCCCATCCGGGTTCATCGTGGTCTGTGCCCGCACAGCGGCACGCACGATCTCGCGGATTTCCACTGCCATTGCCCCTTCGATGATTTCCGGGCCGTCAGGAACCGCGCCGGGATCTTCCTGATGATCCTGCATGACCGATACAGTATCCAACGCGTCACGCAGATCGCGTCCGCCATCCTGCCTCAGCAACTGGGCAAGGATCAGCGCCAGCACCTTGCGCTGGGCCAGAAGGCGGCCTTCGACCGCTTCGATGGACAGGCTTGTGGCGGCACCGGCCGTGCCGGGATCTGTGCGGTTATCTGATGTTTGCGGCATGATCGTCTCCATTTTGCGGGGCAGATGTATTTCAAACCAGACGCAATAAAGGTGGCCCCGCAGTGCGCGGGACCACCCTCTGCCGTCGAAAGCAAGGGAACAGAGAGCGGGATTGCTTTCGAAAGCTCAGGCAGCTTCGAGCGCAGCCTGATTGACAGAGCCATCAGCCAATCCGGTCAAGGCTTCGTCAGTCGCCGATTCCTCTTTCAGGGTGGCGTCCAGCAGCTTGGCTGCATCTTTCATGCCGAGAACCTCGGCCCAGCGTTTCAGAGTGCCATAGCGGGCGATCTCATAATGCTCGACAGCCTGCGCAGCAGCGACAAGGCCCGCATCAATGGCTGGCATGCCCTTGAAGGTCTCCAGAACCTCTTCGCCTTCTTCGATGATCCCCTCAATGGCGGGGCAGGTCTTGCCGACAGCCCGTTTGCCGAGGATTTCGAACACCTGCTGAAGACGCTCCACATGGGTCTGGGTTTCTTCGGCATGTTTTTCAAACGCAGCCTTCAGATCATCGGATTGCGCCCCTCGGGCCATCTTGGGCAGCGCCTTCAGGATCTTGCGTTCTGCGTAGTAGATGTCTTTCAGATTTTCGAGAAAGAGATCGTTCAGGGTCTTGGTTTTCATCGCTCACTCCATCGGTTTCGTCTGCTTGAATTGCTGCCTTGCAACTCCTGTTGATCAACCGAGGGAGGGTGCGTTTGTTCCCGTGACCCCACCTGATATCAGAGCCGGAAAACAGAACGACCCGCCGGCAGAACCGGCGGATCGTTGGCGTTACAGGCGGGCCCGTTCAGCCTGCAAGCGTTGGCTCGCGGGCCCAGAACCGCAGAGAGGCGCAGTTTTCCAGAAAGGGGGCGATGTCTTGTGGCATCTTGATCTGGAAGTATCCGTCATCAAGCATGGCACTCAGCCCTGACGCCTCCACCAACGCATCTGCCTGATGCAAGGCGATGAATTTACAATGCGCATGGGCGTCGCGCAAAAAGTCCTGCGCGTCCGGGTTGGCAGCGACGGGCTTATCCGTCTTGCCGAACAAGATCGCGACCGCATCATACAACACCGAGGGGCCGCCGCCGATTTTTTCCTGTGCCGGATGCAGTGTGCCGGCGCTGTCGGTGATGCCGCCGATGCTGGGGGCTACCAGCTTGACCTGCACGCCTGCCTTTTCCGCTGCCTCACGCAATGCGGCCAGAATGTCAGCATCCGCCCCGTCAGACACCAGCAAGCCGATCACACGGCCGGAAAAATCCTCCGGGCCGTTCAACAGGATGCTGAGCGCAGGGGAGGCTGGCAAATCCTGCCGGGTCGGCCGCGCGGCGGGGACGGGTTCGGGCATCTGCGCCAGGCCCAGACCGGTTGAGACCGCCGTTGCCAGCTCGGTGTCGATCCGCAGCAGATGCGCGACGATGCGGGCGCGGATGTCTGCAACCTCGCATTTTGACAGCTCAAAGATCAGCGCATCGCGGATGTGGCCTTTTTCCACCTGGGTCTGGCTGATGTAGAACTGCCGGGCCTGACTGTAGTGATCGGCGAAACTCTCCGGGCGCAGGCGGCGTTTTTCGCCCGCTGTCTTGTCGACAAAGCTGACATAGCCTTCCAGCGGATGCGCGCGCGGCCCCACGCCCCAGCCGTTCGGTTCATAGTTCACGCGGCCCTTGCGGTTCGCGGTCTGCATGTGCCCGTCCTGTTGAAAGTTGTGAACCGGACAGCCACGCGGCGCATTGACCGGCAGTTTGGTAAAGTTGGGGCTGCCCAGACGTTTCAACTGGGTGTCGAGGTACGAAAAGTTGCGGCCCTGAAGCAGCGGGTCATCGGTAAAGTCGATGCCCGGCACCACATTCTGGGTGCAGAACGCGACCTGTTCGGTTTCGGCAAAGAAATTGTCCACCACCCGGTCCAGCGTCAGCGTGCCGATGATCTCGACCGGCACCTGCTCTTCGGGGATCAGCTTGGTCGGGTCCAGCACATCAAAGTCGAAACTGTCGGCAAAGGCCTGATCGAACATCTGCACGCCAAGATCCCATTCGGGGAAATCGCCACGCTCGATCGCTTCCCACAGATCGCGGCGATGCCGGTCGGGATCGGCCCCGTTGGTTTTTACTGCCTCATTCCACGTCACGGATTGCAGCCCCTGACGCGGCTTCCAGTGGAATTTCACAAAGGTCGACTCGCCCTTCGCATTCACAAAACGGAAGGTGTGAACGCCAAACCCTTCCATGGTACGGAAAGATCGCGGAATGGTGCGGTCAGACATCTGCCACATGATCATGTGCATGGATTCAGGGGTCAGCGAGATGAAATCCCAGAAATTGTCATGGGCCGATTGCGCCTGCGGAAAGCCCCGGTCGGGCGCGGCTTTGACGGCATGAACAAGATCGGGAAACTTCATCGCATCCTGAATGAAGAAAACCGGAATGTTGTTGCCGACCAGATCCCAGTTGCCTTCGTCGGTGTAGAACTTGACGGCAAAACCCCGGACATCACGGGCCAGATCAAAAGAGCCTTTCGACCCCGCCACAGTTGAAAACCGGACAAAGGTTTCGGTGATTTTGCCTTCGGTCTGAAACGGGGCGGCACGGGTGATTTCGGGGATGGCGCGGGTGCACTCAAAGATGCCATGTGCACCAAACCCACGCGCATGAACCACCCGTTCCGGAATACGTTCGTGATCGAAGTGAAAGATCTTTTCGCGCAGCACGAAATCTTCCAGCAGGGTCGGTCCAGGTGCGCCCGCGCGCAGCGAATTCTGGTTGTCGGAAATGGTGACACCCTGCGCTGTCGTAAGGCGTGGGCTGTCTTCAGCTGCATGTTGATGGATTTCGCCGCCGGCCCCGTAGTCAGAGACCAAGGGTTCGATGGTACCCGGCGGTGTGGCGGGCGCAGTCGGATGCTCTTTTGACATGGAGATTGCCTTTCTGAATGGGACGTCGCGCCAGACCGCGTGGGTTTGTCCGGGGCGATCAGCGTGCATTCCGGGCCAGTTCTGAAACCCGGCGATGGGGTGGATGCGATGCGGTATGCGGTCAGACGGCTGGGACGACCGCCTGACCTTGGGCCTCAGACCTTTGGCTTGTCTTTGGGCTTTTCCCCATGAAGCACCGGTTCGACCTGATCTTTGGCCTCATCAACGGCGGCCTGAGCCACATTGCTGAGTTTTGATGCCAAAGTCTCCCCGTCAGAGGGAAGCAGCCCTTCATCGCGGGCGGCATCTACTGCGGCGTCATAGGTATGCTGCGCCGCATCAACCGCCCGGTGCTTCAAAGCTACAGACGCCGCCTTTGCTTCATCCCGCAACTGATCGCCTTGCGAGCCGATCCATTCATCTTCGGTCCGGGTGCGGGGCAGGGCCGCGCCAACCACCGCCCCCATAAGAACCGCCAGACCACCGATCAGCAGCGGATGATCTTCCAGCCGGGTGGCCACGCTTTGCTGCATCTGTCCTGCGGTGTCACGGGCCTGTGCCATGCCGGTCTGCAAGCGATCTTCGACCGAGGACGTCAGATCGGCGGCCCGCTCGGTCGCGTGGCTGACAGTTTCTTTAACCCGTTCGATACCATCATTTGCCGCAGCCATAGCATGCGACATGGCACCGGGTTCTGACGTGTCGTGCCGGGTGGTGTTCGTGCTGCGGGATGGCCCTGCACTGCGGGCATCGCCGCCAAAAGCAAGCCATGCAACGCCCAGTCCGATCATACCAAAGGCAAGCGGGTTCGATTGCACCTGCTGGCCCATGGTTCTGACAGTGGCGGCGGCATCATTCACCCCAAAGAACCGACCGGCCTCGCCAATGATCTGGTCAAGGGACATGCGGTCTTTCAGCTCATCCAACGTGCTTTCCACATTGGCACGCTGCGTTTGGGCGTCCTGTTCCAGTTTGTCTGCGGTATTCATCACAATTGCTCCTTTGCAAGCTGTACGTCGCGGCGCACCTGCTCCATTGTCCGTTCAGCGCTGACACTGGCGGAGCGGAGTTCCGCGCGCCCGCGCAAGATCAGGGCGATGCCGATCACGACCAACAGGCCGCCGACCAGCAGTGAGGCCCAACCACCGCCCATCCATGTCGCAAGCGCAATCACCAGCGCTTGCACCAGAACCAGCAGCGCCACCATCATCAGAACACCCCCTACGGCGATGATCTCGAGTCCGGCACCAACGCTCCGGCCTGCTTCGATCATTTCTGCGCGCAGCAGACGGCCTTCGGTCAGAACCAGCCCATTCAGGTTGCGGAACAGATCAGCGAGCAGTTCGGGGATTGTCCGGTTTCCCGGCGGCATAGGGTCTTCAATTGCCATCAACCCCTCCTCTGCTCGCATATGCCTGACGCGGGTCGGGCGCGGTGCCGGAGGACTGGCGCATGCCAGAGTGGGTGGCGGGTTGCGACGTGGCCGGGGACCGGGTGCTATCGCTGCTGGTGGACTTTGAGCCGTCGCCGCTGGCCACCATGAGTCGGCCAATGGCGAGACCCGACAGCACACAGCCCGCGACAAAGAATGCCGGATTACGGCGGCTGTAATCGGTCAGAATGTGGCGGATATCATCAACCGAATGGGTTTCCAGCGTGGCGCGGGCACTTTCCATGACATGGACCGCCTGACTCATCAGCGGCGACGGAGCCTCTGCCCTTTTCGAAGCATCGCGGACCGCATCTTCCAGCGCCTTTACCTCTTTGCCCAGGGATTCCCGGCGTTTGTCCAGTTCGTCGACGATCAGGTGCGACATCGTTGCCCCTGTTTTGCGCCTCTCGTCCTGAAGTCGCTCGCCGGCTTCGCCGACACGTTTGCGAAGATCGTCCACCTCGCGGCGCGCCGCTTCGGCAATGCCGCTGTGAAACGCGGCATCATCCGTTTCCGGTGCTGGGGTGCCTGTCTGCTTGGTCGTTTGCATAGCATTTTCCTCTCTGAAGGCGATCGCAGGGCCCTCGAAAGGCTCCTGTGTTTGCCGCTTTGTGTTGGGTGAAACCGCCAGAGGCGGGATTTGTTCGCGCCGGATACAAACATCGGTCTGGCCCTGCACTTTATTATGTATCGCAGGTCACCCCTGATGATCGGCGGAGCAGCGGAACAAAGCCGGGCGCATCTGGTTCATCCTTCAAAATGGAAATGGAGGACGGCATGACGAAATCTCTGCCAGAGAATGAAGCGCTACGGCGTAAGGGGCCGGTGCTGGATCAGCGGCAACAGCAGATTGATCCGGCGGGACAGCATAGGGTTGATCAGGACGAGGTCAGCGCCAAACGCTCGCAAAAGCAGCCGGGTCAGTCGCTGACCGATCCGCAAGAGGAGCCTGACGATGCCAAATGAACCCGGACCTGCCAAGGAAAAGCGGCCAGAGCCGCCAAAGCGCAAGAATGCGCAAGACGATCACGAAGGTTCGGCGCACCGGCCTGAGGAGTTTCAGCGCGGTGACCCTACTCCGGCGAAAGATCCGTCAAGGCCTGCGTAGTTCCGCTGGTCAGAACGGACGGCTGAGATAGGGTGATTCTGCTTGGCCAAAGCGCCAATCAAGTTCGGTTGCGCGTGAAATGCCGATGCGCGGGCCTTGCACGATGTCGGGGGTGTGATCTGCCCCAGACAGGAAAAAATCCGTGCGGTCAAAGGGTCGAAAATTGTCGCCCGGGGTTATTCCCAAAGCCTGAGACAACCGGCCAGGTCCGGCGCAAAGCTGTCGCAAAGGCATCTGACTGCGGCGCTGCGTCATGATGTCTTGACCCGTCAAAGGTTCCAGAGCACGCAACAACACGGCTTCGCCTGCGGCACAGACGACATTCAGGCACAGGTGCAACCCGTATGACCGATAGACATAGGCGCATCCCGCCGGGCCGAACATGGCAGCATTGCGCCGGGTCGGACCGCGAAAGCTGTGCGAAGCCGCGTCATCCTGCCGGTACGCCTCGGTCTCGACAATCCGCCCGCTGACACCCCGGACGTAAATTGCAGCCCCCACAAGATCACGCGCCACAGTAACTGCATCGCGCCGAAAGAATCCCTTGGGAAGCGGCGCAACAAAGGGCACGTTACCCGTCATGATGCTGATCCGATGTTCTGCTTTCAGAGCGCGTCGGCACCCAGCGCCTCTTTCACCAGTTGGCGCGCCCGGATGACCCTGCTTTTCACAGTTCCTACGGCACAATTGCATAAACTGGCCGTCTCTTCACAGGACGCGCCGAGCACGACGACCAGAATAAGCACCTCGCGGTAATGCTGTGGCAAGCGGTTGTGTGACTCAGGAAACGTATTCGTGCTGGCGAAGTTCCATCGCTGCTCTATATAAATCAGCGTTGTGAGAATTCAGGTAAAACGATGTCGGTTAAGAACCACGATACGGATCCCTCTGCAGAAGATCTTGTTGATCTGGCGTCGGAACTTTTGAAGGGCATCGCCGCAGAGCCCGTGCCACACCATCTTGTCGTGTTGGCGCAACAGCTGCAGGCAGCGCTGGAACACCATGCCGGCAAGGGTCATAAACACGCAGACATGCCAGAGCAGTCTGACCCCGATCAATCTTGTACATGACATCACCGGCTTGGCTATTGCACGCACTCATTGGTTCGCAAATCCTCTTTTCTGACGTTGGCAACAGGCTCAGGTAGGCATCGCTGATGTTTCTGAGACCGTCATCAAATGCAGATAGGTCTCCGGGATGGCCGTTTTGACCGGGCACTCCCGCATCCACAGCCGTTATCAAAACAGCTCCGCCTGTCGGTGCTAGGTCTGCCGCACATCCGGTCAGGAGGTTCGTGCCAGTTGTTTCAGCCAATCATGAACTTCGGGCACGGTTTCCAACACATGCCGGGCCGCTGTCGGCTTTGCCGGGCCAACGCGCACAGAGACGCCGCCGTTTTGATTGGTCCATTCAAAACCGATCTCATCGGATGTGTCGTCGCCCAGAAAGACCGGCACACGGTCGCGGAACGGCGGGCGGTTCATGAACCATGCAATCGCAGCGCTTTTCGTCGCCCCTTCGGGCAGAAACTCCACTCCCGCGTGGCCCTCGACAAGTCGGTAGCCATCGGGCAGCAGCGGCAGGGTTTCCCGGCACTGGGCGATGACCGCAGGCAACGCCTCGGGCGCTGCGCGGGTGTGAATGGCAAGAACCGGGCCTTTGTGCTCGAAATAGACGCCATCTGCTGCCGCAAATTTCTCTTCAAGGGCGGTGAACGCCGGGGCGACGAGGGCGGCGGCCTCGTGCCCGGTTTCGCGCTCTTCGCCCAGCATCAGCTCGATCCCGAATGTCCCGGCTGCCGCCAGGCCGATCTCTCCAAAGAGCCGTTCGACCATTGCCAGATTCCGGCCTGTCACAAAGGCGACTGCGCCATCAAGCTTTTGGTTCAGGTCACCCAGAATATGCGCCAGTTCCGGCGCTACGCGAACTGCATCAGGATGGCTGGCGTGTTCAACAAGTGTCCCGTCAATGTCGAGAAACAGAGCGGTTTCGGACAGCTCAGGAACCGGGGGTTTCTGCATCGTTTTTCCTTGTCGTCTTGCGGAGTGAAATTTCGGACGGGCTGCGCAGCGGCGCACGGGCCAGACGGTCTTGCGTCTGCGCGCCGCGTCGCAGCAATTGGTTGCGGGCGCGCACATGGGCCGCGTCTTCCAGCAGCCGCCCGGCCCATCGGTAGATATTCTTGCTGCGCACGGTTTCGCGCATCCGCCGCATGCGTTCGGTTTGTTCCGTCCGGGGCATTTTAAGCGCGGCCCGGAGCGTGGCTGTCAGCTTCGACAGATCGAACGGGTTGACCGCCAGCGCCTCGGGCAGTTCCTGGATCGCGCCAGCAAAACGGGACAGGATCAAAACCCCCTGTTCATCTTCCCGCTCGGCCACGAATTCCTTGGCGACCAGATTCATGCCATCGTGCAGGCTGGGAACAACGCAGACATCCGCCTCGCGGTACAGCCTGCTCAGCTCATCGCGGTCGGCGTGACGGTCGGCAAAAAGCAACGGTTTGTAATCTTCGGTGCCAAAGCGGTCATTGATCGCCTGACTGATCCGCAGACAGTCTTTGTGAAGTGTGCGATACGATGTCACCTCACCCCGACTGGGCGCTGCGACATAGTAAAGATGGACCCGACCGCAATGCTCTGGATGCTGGGTCAGAAGATCTTCGAAAGCCTGAAGAAATTCGGGAATGCCTTTTGTATAGTCCAGCCGCCCGACCGCCAGGATCAGCTTTGCTCCCGGCTTAATGCCCAAGGCTTCGCGCGCGGTGGGAGAGGATATGGCCGTCCGAAGCGGCTGGTCCGGCCATGCGATGGAAATCGGATAGGTGCGGACCTGTGAAGTCTTGCCGCCATAGCGCACCGACCAGTTTTCGTGATTGATCCGGCTTTCCAGCGTGCGGTCGATGCATTCGACAAAATTGATGCGGAACAACGGCACCTGAAACCCGATGATGTCAGACCCCAGCATCCCGTCAAGGATTTCCGTGGCATGGGGACAGATGCCAAAGACCTCTGCATTGGGCCAGGGGATATGCCAGAAGGTCACGATGGTGGCGTTCGGCAGGCGTTCGCGGATCATGCGGGGCAGCAGGGAAAAATGGTAGTCTTGCACGATGACGATCGGGGCCTCGGTGCGGGCCTCCTCAATCACAGCATCGGCAAAACGGGCATTGACGGTCTTGTAATGGTTCCAGTCATCCTCGCGGAAGATGGGCCTGACGAAAGCGTTATGGCACAGCGGCCAGAGGCCCTCATTCGCAAAGCCCAGGTAATAGCCCTTTTCCTCTTCGGGGCTGAGCCAGACCCGGCGTAATGCATAGCTGGGATTGTCGGGCGGCACCTGAATCCGGTCCTGATCATCCACGGTTTCCCGGTCTGCCGATCCGCTGCCATGGGCAATCCAGGTGCCGCCACAGCCACGGGCAATCGGCTCCAGCGCCGAGACAAGCCCACCGGCGGGGATCGCACAGCGGATACCATCCGGTCCGGCAGAGTGGATATAGGGTTCGCGGTTTGAAACGATAATCACATCCGATCCGGCCAGTTCCTGCCCGATCAGGGTCCGCAGTCGCGCCAGATCCCAGTCATTCGGATTATGGGCAATGGTTGACTCTGCCCCTGCAGCATCGGGCCGGTTCAACCGGTCAGAGATGGCCGTTTTCGCATCTGCAAGAGCTCTGCTTACGGCAGAGGTCAGCTTGCCCGGATCAAGAAAGGTGCGCAACCGGTTCAGCCTGCTTCGGTGAGGATCAATCAAGACCGACTGAAGGGGATCAAGGTCAGAGTTGTTGTCCTGCACGTTCATCTTGTCCTGCATTGTTGTCGCGCGTCAAAACCACGCTTGAAAGGGACCGGGCGCACACGGAATGAAGGGAAACCAGCATCGATGAAACAAAACGCCCTGCGTTGATAACGCTGGCCACGCCAGATGGTTCCGCTTTGGCGGCATGTTCAGTCAATGTGATAAACAAGTGCCGGAACAGATGCACCGCCCGAACGGGTGACAGTGCAGGTCACCTGATCGTATTTCCGCTGGAATTCGACACTGACCTTTGTTCCGCCCACATCAAGGTTCCTGACGCTGAGCTGGTCGATCCCGGCAGGCAAGCGTGGGTTGATCACCCGCACATCTCGCGCATAGGCATCAATATCCAGCCCCAGCGTTGTTTTCAGCAACAGAAAGGCAGAGGCCGCGGCCCACGCCTGTGGCACACAGGCGACAGGATAGGCCACCGGCCCTTCACCCGGCACGCGTGCAAAGCCGCAGAACAGTTCAGGCACGCTTTTGCCGAAATGAAACGATGCCTCGAACAGCCGGGCAAGGGCGCGTGGGGCACTTTCGGGTTCGGAATAATGGTCGATCCCGGCGCTGCAGATCGCCGTGTCATGGGGCCAGACCGAGCCGTTATGATAGGAAAGCGGGTTGAAACGGGACTCGCCGATCGCGACTGTACGCAGACCCCAGCCCGACAGAAAGTCAGGTTTCAGCAAGGCACGCGCAACCGCCTGCCCGCGGTCCGGCGACGGAAGGCCAGAGTAAAGCAAGTGGCCGGCATTGGTTGTCCGCACAGCACATTGCCGGGATGCACCGTCGAGCGCCAGAGCGTAGAACTCGGCTTCCGGCATCCAGAACAGATCTTCGACGGCCTGTTGCAACTGCCGGGCACTGACCTGCAAGGTTTCGCTATAAGCGTTATCCCCGCGCCGGAATGCCATGTCTGCCATGCCGGTCAATGCACGATAGGTATAGCCCTGCACCTCGACCAGACTGACCGGACCCTCTGCCAGTGTCCCGTCGGCATGGAAGACGGCATCGGCGCTGTCTTTCCAGCCCTGATTGCGCAGGCCGGTTCCACGCCCGCGGGCATAGGAAACCAGACCGTTTGCATCGCGTGCGCGCGTGGTCTCGATCCAGGAAATCGCACGTTTGAGTGAGGGCCAAAGCGTGTCTACGAAAGCATCATCGCCGGTTCGGCGGGCGTATTCTGCGGCCAGATGCACGAACAGCGGCGTTGTATCCACGGCGCCATAATAGCGCCCGAAAGGGACTTCGCGCAGATGGGCCATTTCGCCGCCGCGGATCTCATGCAGGATCTTGCCCGGCGCAGCATCAGAGAATTCGTCGTATTCCGTCGCCTGTGTCTCGGCGAGAAAGCGCAGCACCCCTCGTGCGAGGTCAGGATCGAGCCAGAGCGTGGCGAGGGCGGTGATGATCCCATCCCTGCCAAAGGCGGTGGAAAACCACGGTATACCAGCAAAGGGGTACGGGCCGGTGTCGAGGTCAGACGAGAGCAGGGCGATATCGGCGCGGGTCCGACTTAGCCAATCGTTGAACAAGGGGCCAGAGGTCTGGATAGATGCGCCGCTCTGACGCTTGGTCTTCATTGCACGATGGGCGGCGGCGCGGTTGATCCGGTGTCTTGTCCGCCCCGGATCTGTCCGTCCGGCACCCGCCTCCAGGTACAACAACCGCCGCGCGCCACGCGGCACATGCATCACAAGACGGATTTCGTCGCCTTCCGGAGTCGCTGTGATGGGTTGCGACAGGCTCAGTGTCAGTGCCCTGCTGGCACCATCCAGACCCTCATAGCCAAAGCCGATATGGGTGCGACCGGTTTCAATCGGCAACACCTGGCCCCGCGCTGCACGTTTCATACCCCGCACTTCGAAGATATCGCGGAAATCGGCGGCAATCTGAAAGCTCAACGGCAAATCCACCGGCCCGAGGCTGTAATTCGTGACCGCAATCCGCTCGAACATCCGGCCATCGCGCAAAAACCGAGTTCGGTTCACATGCAGATTGCCTTGAGCCAGCGTATCGCCATGGTCGAGCTCAACACTGGCATTGGTCAGGTTGGCCTCGAAATACACATGGTCGCCAGACAATGCCGCCCCCAGAAGCACTGGCCGACGCCCGCCGATGCGCAGCACAAAGTGCGACAAAAGCCGGGTGTCATTGCAGAAGTACCCATCGGCAAACCCCTTGATATCGCCGTGATCATTTGCCAGCAGGAAACAGGTTTCGTCTTTCAGCGAGAACTGGCTGATGCCGGGGTTCAGGGCGTCATTCTGGTCATCGGCGATCATTGTCAGCGGATCGACCATATGTTCGTCAAATGTGGTTTGTTGGGCATCCATCGGCGGCCTCCGGTATGCGGGCATGGGAAAATTTGTGCGAAGTCAAAAGACTGCGTTTACGGGCTCAGTTTGGCGACCCAACACTGCGTAAGCTGCGACGTAATCATCCACCATCCGCGCGGCATCGAACCGACGCTCAAAGCACTTCCGCACTTCACCACGATCCAGCGCAAGGGTCAGCGGAACAGCTGCAATAGCCTGTTCCAGTGTATCGACCACAAAGCCCGATACGCCATCGTCAACGATTTCTGCCATCGCCCCGTTGCGCCAGGCAATAACCGGCGTGCCATGCGCCATCGCCTCGATGACCACCAGACCGAATGGCTCGGGCCAGTCGATCGGGAACAGCAAGGCTGCGGCATTGCCCAGAAACGCGGGCTTTTCAGCTTCGGATATTTCTCCGACATAATCGACGCAGTTGCCATCAATCTGCGGCTCGATTTCGCGATGAAACCACGCCCGGTCGTCATCGTCGATCTTGGCGGCAAGTTTCAGTGGCAGACCGGCGGCCTTGGCGATGGCGATGGCACGGTCGGCCCGCTTGTCCCGTGAAAACCGTCCGATAAATGCCAGATAGGGCGCGATACCGGCGGCGGGTCGTCCCGACAAGGGCCGGTAAAGATCACGCGGCAAGCCATGATAGATATTGGCCACCCAGTTCGCCTGTGAAAGCGGTTGCCGCTGGTTCAGCGAGATGGAGTTCATCGCCATATCAGGCCATCGCGCCAATGCTGCGGGCAGATCTGCGTAATCCAGCCGACCATGCGGCGTGGTCAGCGTTTTGGCCGCAAAACCTTCGAACAACGGGAAGTGCTGAAAATGCGACAGGTGGCAGTGGATCACGTCAAATTCCGCCTGCTGCGCACGCACCTGATCAAGCATGGCCAGATGTGCAGCGATGGGGGAAACCCTTGGCGCAGGGTCTTCGCGCAATCCACAGGCGCGGGATTCGACCAGAGTTGCAGCCGTTGCGGACCCGGCCGCAGCGAAAAGGGTCACGTCATGCCCGCGCGCGACAAGGTGATCACACAGGGTGGCGATGATGCGTTCGGTGCCGCCATAGGCGCTGGGTGGAACCATTTCGAAAAGTGGCGCCACTTGAGCGATGCGCATAAGTATATTCTCCCACTCGACTGAATGATGAACGCGCCAGAGCCGCATTCCGTTCCCGGCATGGCGGGCAAGTTTGGCCCGTGAGGGTCTGCCAAGGCACGTGGCGGGAACCAACACGCCTGCTTCCGGTTACATTCCTGACCCCAGAAACCGGAGGATTTCACGATGACCCGTCCATGTATTGCCGCAAAATTCGCTCCTTGCCTGCTGGCAATTGGCCTTGCCGCTCTGCCCTCTCTTGCGTTCGGACAGATGGCACAGACGACGCAGACAGCAGAGGCCACATTTCTCGATGGCGAGGGGGTCCAAACTGGCAAAGGGTATTTGACAGAGACGCCCTCGGGTGTGCTCATCGGGCTGGAGATAAATGGGTTGCCGCCCGCTCGCTGGGTTGCTTTTCATGTGCATGAAACCGGCTCGTGCGACCATACCGGCCAGCATGAAAGCGCAGGCGGGCACTTTAACCCAAGCAATGTTGAACATGGTTTCCTGAGTGAAACCGGACCACATGCTGGCGATATGCCAAACATCTGGGTTGATGATGCTGGTACCGCGCGGGCCGAGGTGTTCAATCCCTTTGTCTTGCTGGCCGAAGGGGAAAACAGCATTCTTGGCCGGGCGCTGATGATTCACGCAGAACCAGATGATCACAAATCCCAACCTTCTGGCGCAGCGGGGGAGCGTCTGGCCTGTGCCGTGATCGAATGATTGAACCGGCATGGGGCCGTGATCTGCCTTTGCATGCTTTCGGCCAATTTCATCTTGCGGTGAGGATACAAAGGTGCGTGTTTAAACGATGAAGCAGGCATCATGACCCCATTCACCGATCTCCGCCCGCTGCGCTGCGCCCTGATGGCGCTGACTTTGGCATTGTTCCTTGTGTTTCCGGCTGCGGCCCAGTCGGACGATCCGGCCAGATTGACCGATGCCCCGATTACAACCACGCTGACCGCGACCGAGGACAACCTTATCCGGGATCGCCTGCAAGACGTGCTGCAAAGCCTGCAAGGCTATGAAAATGTCACAACAGCAGTGCGCGGTGGCGTGGTCACGCTCACCGGCAGGGTGCTGAGCTATGATGAAGTCGAGGCGCTGGATCAGATTGCGGATCGCGTCGAGGGGGTGGTGGCCGTTCAGAACTCGGTCGAGGTGACCACAGATGTCCGTGAACGGGTCTCGCCTGTTCTCGACAGGATGATGCGACGTTTGACGGCTTGGATCGCGGCGATTCCGGTTCTGCTGATTGCGGTAGCGGGCGGAGCGTTGGTGGTTTGGGCGGGGTTTCGGTTTGCGCGGCTCAGTCAGCCGTGGAACCGTCTCGCCCCAAACGAATTTGTGGCCGAGGTGTTGCGGCAGGTCGTGCGGGTGGCAGCGGTTCTGGCGGGTGTTGTGGTCGCTCTGGACATTCTGGGCGCATCGGCGCTGCTGGGCACGGTGCTGGGGGCGGCGGGGATTTTTGGGCTTGCCGTCGGGTTCGCGGTGCGCGATTCCGTCGAGAACTTCATTGCGTCAATCATGCTGAGTCTGCGAAGCCCGTTTCGTCCGCGTGACCTGATCGAAATTGGCGGCGATGTCGGCAATGTTGTCCGGCTTACCTCGCGCGCGACCATTCTCATCTCGCCTGATGGCAATCATATCAGTATTCCTAATGCGACAGTCTTCAAATCGCGGATCATCAATTACACCCGGCACCCCAACCGGCGGTTCAGTTTTGATATGGATATCACGTCAAACGGGGCCCTTACCGGCCTCGACAAGGTCATGCTGGCCGCGCTGCAACAGGCGGATTTCATCCTCACCGAGCCGGGGCCATCGGTCTGGGCAACCAATATCGGAGATACCGGGGTCCGGTTTCATTGTGTCGGCTGGATCAGGACGGCCGGAGCCAGCTTTGAGGGTGCCCGCAGCGACGCCCTGAAACGCGTGGCCGCAGCTGTCGAGGAGGCTGGGGGACAGATCGGGGCGATGCGGCTGAGACTTATGGAAGTCGATCCACTGGACGCCACGGATTCTGCGGACATGACCCAGACCGAGGCGATCAGTCATATCATCGAGGCAGAAATCAACAGCGGCGAAGGCACCAACCTGCTGACGCCGGAGGTGGAGCGGGAGTAAATCAGACTGCCGGTTTCCGCACTCTGGCAGGTTTTCATACAGCATCCTCATTCTTCTTGCGGGTCTCGGCAGCCTTTTTGGCGGACGCCGAACGCTCTGCCGCGGAACGCGCAGCCGACGCTTCACCACCCTTTTTCCCACCCTTCTTTGCGGCGGGGTTTCCAGTTTGGGTGCCCCGCCCAGAGCCGCTTTTATTGCCGCCCCCATCATCCTTGTTGACGGTGGCCCAAGCGCGCTGTTCCGCCTCTTCTTTCCCGACGCCGCGCTCTTCATAACTGTCGGCAATGTGCTCGGCCTTGCGCTTTTGCTTGTCGGTGTATTTGGACTTGTCTCCCTGGGGCATGCGGATCATCTCCTTTGCTGCTGCTCACGCTACTCAATCGTCCTTGTGACGGTTGCGGTGACGCTGCCATGGCCATCGGCCCTCAATCTCTACTTCCAGCGTAAAGCTCAGGAAGGTGCGGATCAGAACGATCATTGCCAGTTTGCCCAGGCTTTCTGTCGTGGGGTCTATGGTGACCGTTCCGACAATATCTGCCGCGATCAGAAACTCGACCCCGATCAGTATGCTTTTGGCCAGACGGGTGCGGAACAGATCAAAGATCTTTTCCCCCTCCCGGTGCCGGACCAGGTTGCGCACGGCTTCGCACAGCGCAAATGCGGTTCCTGCCACAATGGCCAGTACGCCGCAGACTTCAAGAATTTGAGCAACAGTATCGAGATAGACTTGCCGCAGCTCCAGAACCATATGTGCGGGCCTTTCAGCGCCATGGGCCGGGGCAGGCCCTTTCCTGCCCCGGCGGCTTTGTTCAGCGGATCAGAGATCGGTGACGAGCGTGCAAAGCTGGCTCATGTTTGCCGAGGCTTGATCCACGCTCAGGGTGCCGGTTGCAGACATGTCACCCGTTGCAGTCGTCTCACCGGTGGTGGCATCACCTGCCGTGGTGGCATCGCCTGTGGCGGTCGTCGTGTCACCCGTGGTTGCGGTGTCGCCGGTTGCGGCAGCGCCATCTGTCGCCGTGTCATCCATGGCGGTGTCATCTTTGGCGGTCGCGCCATCGGTGCTGAGGGCGCCGTCAGCGCCCGCGACAGGTGCTGCGGTGGCCGGATCACTGGTGCCGGTGTCGCCGGTCGAGAGGGTGTCGAGGGCTTGGGCACCGTCAGCCCCCGTGGCATCTGCATTCACCATTTCGCAATGCTGGCGCACGCGGTCCTGCTGCTCGGGTGTCAGGCTTGCCCAGTTCGTGGTGATCTCATCATCGCCGCGCAGCGTACCAGCCGTGGTGTCGCTGAAAAACGCTTCATTGATCGTGTCATCCCAGTCAAGCGGCGTGCCTGTCGCGCCGGCGCCGGTATCGGTCCCTGTCGTGGCGTCCTGCGCAAAGACAGCAGTGCTGGTGCCAAGGGCGATGACAAGCGGAAGGGCGAATGCGGGGGTGAGTTTAAGGGTCATTTTATCTCCTCCTGAGGGGTGATGCCTCTTTCGAGGCGTTCAGTCAGTCAACATCAGGGCTTTCGGCTTGTTCCTGATGCGAGGGGGTGGTTCTTGTTGTGATTGCGCTGGCCGCCTTGTTCATTCAGCGAACCAGCACCGGAAGCGACGAGTCGTAGCCGCTTCCGTCTGGGCCGTACCGGCCTCAGATCTGGGTGCTTGTGCCGCCTGTAAGGTCCGTGCCCATGCGCTTTACCCGCAGGTTGTTCTGCACATGGGTCACGCCGGAAACGGCGTCGGCGCAGTCTTCGGCATAGCGCTTGGCATATTTGGATGTGACTTCGCCCGCCAGGGTGACCTCGCCGCTTTCGACGGTCACATCAATTTCACTGGCATCGACACGTGGGTCATCGCTCAGCCGGTCGCTGACATCTTCGCGGATGCGCTCATCCGAACGCTGATAGCCGCGCGGACCTTTGCCGCGATGGTCCTGCTCGCGTCGGCGGGCGGCCTCTTCGTCACCAAACCATGATGCGATTTCATCGCCAGCGCGGGTCAGCATACCGCGTTCATGATCGCGGGAGGAGCCATAGTCACGGGAATACCCGGCATCCCGCCGGTCATACCCGCCAGAAACCCCGGCACCATAGCCCAAGCCACCAGAGGCCATACCGCCACCGTAGCCAAAACCCGCGATGAACGAATCTTCGGGGTGGCGTCTGCCGTGCGCAGGGCTGTCGTAGCGGCCGCGCTGGTCTTCATAGCCCCGCCGCTCTTCGAAACCGCCCCGCTGCTCAAAGCCGCCCTGTGCGCCGCGCCGGTCATAATCGCTGTTCCAGTCGCTTTGGCGTTGAGGGGTCTGACCCTCGCTTTGCCAGTTCCTCTGATCGTCGTCATGGTTCCCGCGCTGTTGGCTGCGGTCGGATCTGCGGTTGTCATGTCGTGAATTGGCCATGTCCATTTTCCTCCTGAATGGCATTCGTCCTGACCCGCGATGGTCGCGGATGTCGTACAAATGAAACCTTCAGGGGTGGCGAATGTTCCGGCTTATGTCGCGTCAGAAAGGCCCCCACACGGCCCTGTGAAGTGCGTCAGCTCTGCAAGCCCGCGATGATCTTGTCAGGGGTAGCGGGCAGTTCACGGACCCGGACGCCACAGGCATTGTGGATCGCGTTCAGGATCGCCGCACCGGCCCCGCAGATGCCCAGCTCGCCCAGACCCTTGGCGTGCAGCGGGCCGACATAGGTGTCGCTTTCGGTAAGGAAATGAACCTCCAGCGGTGGCACATCGGCGTGGCAGGGGATGTGATACTCGGCCAGATCGCGGGTGACGATGTGGCCATCCCGCGGGTCATGCGCCATCGCTTCGGTCAGGGCCATGCCAAGGCCAAAGGTCATGCCGCCCAGACATTGCGAGCGGGCGGTCTTTTCGTTCAGCACACGCCCGCAGGCAAAAACCCCCAGCATCCGGCGCACACGGACCTCCCCAGTCCAGCGGTTGACCGCGATCTCGGCCCAATGGCTGCCCCATGTGGCCTGCCGTACCGTGTCTTCGGTCTTGCCGGGTTCCAGATGGCCGTCGCCTGTCAGCTCACCCGTCAGCAGCGCGTCCAGCGGGCGCGAGACATTGCCCGTACGGACCTGACCGTTCTGCAAGGTCAGATCCGCCTCGTCACAGCCGATCAGGGCGGCGATCTGGCTGCGGATTTCGGCGCAGGCAAGGTAGACGGAGGTGCCGCTGGAGGCCGCGCCGAACGACCCACCAGAGCCGGAGGCGGGCGGGAAGTCGGAATCCCCCAGCCGCACCTCGACCCGGTCGACCGCCAGCCCCAGCGTTTCGGCGGCGATCTGGCCAAGGATCGTATAACTGCCGGTGCCGATGTCGGTCATGTCAGTTTCGACAATCGCCCGCCCATCGGCTTGCAGCGTCACGCGGGCGCGGGATTCGATGAGCGAGTTCACCCGTACCGCTGAGGCAACACCCATGCCGATGTACCAGTCGCCCTCACGCCGCTGGCCGGTCGGGCGGCGGTCGGACCAGTTGAAGCGGGCCGCGCCTTCGCGCAGCGCTTCGGCCAGTTTGTGGCTGGAAAACGGTCGGCCGGTGCAGGGTTCGGTGTCGGGGATGTTGCGCAGCCGCAGCTCAACCGGGTCTATGCCCGCCGTTTCTGCCAGTTCATCCATGGCGCATTCGAACACCGTCGCTCCTACCGCCTCGCCGGGCGCGCGGACCGAACCGGCGCAGCTGCGGTGAACGCGGGCGATGGCATGGACGATCTGCCGGTGTGCGGCTTGATAGGTAAAGGGCGTGGCCTGAGTGACGGGTTCGGAAAAGCTTACGCCGGGAAGGTTTGACACCAGCGCCTCATGCCCGATGCCGGTCAGCTTGCCTTGCGTATCGCAGGCCAGCCGGATGCGCTGGCGGGTTTCCGAGCGGCGGTGTGCCAGATCGAACACCTGTTGGCGCGTCATCACCACCTGAACCGGCCGCCCCAGCTGCTGTGCCGCAATCGCGGCAGCAACGGAGTCGGCGTTGATCCCGAGTTTCGAGCCAAAGCCGCCGCCGACATAGGGGGCCAGCAAACGCACCTGATCGGGCTTGATCCCAACAGCATCGGCCAGCTGTTCGCGGCTGGTGGCCAGCATCTGATAGCCCGCCCGCACAGTCAGCGTGTCGCCCGACCATTCGGCGGTGGCGGCATGCGGTTCCATCGCCGCTGCGGTGTGCGACGGCGTGTGCCAGATCTGATCGAGCGTGTGGGACGCATCCTGCATCGCGCGGTCCAGATCGCCGGTGGCGGATTGCTTGTCTTCGGGCCGTTCCGGTTCGACCGCTTCGGGATCAACCGGCACATCCTTGGCCTCGTAAGTAACCTGCAACGCCTGTGCCGCCGCCTGTGCGGCCTCAAGGGCTTCGGCCACCACGACGGCGATGGCCTGACCCATGTATTCCACCTCATCCGGCCCGGCTGTCGGACCCTCAGTCGCCATGCCCTGTGCTGCGTAGCGGATCAGGCGCGGATCGTGGATCACCACCATCGCGCCGGGGGCGTCGCCGATGCTCAGCACCTTGCCCGCCGGGATCGCGGCCTGCACCAGCACGCCATAGAGCAGCCCTTCGGGCCGGGCCTCGGCGGCATAGGTGGCGCGGCCGGTGACCTTCAGCGGCCCCTCCAGCCGGGAGACGGGTTTGCCCAGCACCCCCTGCGCCATGTGATCGAGCGGGCTGTCGGGGATGGGGGCATCAACCTTGAGGTGGCGGGTCATGCTGTAGCCTCCATGCCGGTCGCATCGCGTAGCGTGGCAATCAGGGTGCGGCGCAAGAGCGGGATCTTGAAATCATTGCCGCCATACCCTCCCGCGGATTGCAGGATCAGGTCAGCGGCCCGGCCAAACAGCGTGTCCGAAGGTTCCTGACCGATCAGCAAAGCCTCTGCCCCGGGATCGCGCCACGGCTTTGCCGCGACGCCGCCAAAGGCCAGTGCGGCATGGGCGATGCGGTTGTTTTCCATGCCGATGATCGCCGCCACCGACACCAGCGCAAAGGCGTACGACGCGCGGTCGCGCACTTTGCGATAGCGTTGCTGGCCCCCGGCGGGGGCGGGCAGCAGGACGGCGGTGATGATCTCACCGGGGCGCATCACGGTTTCCACATCCGGCGTGTCGGCCGGCAGGCGGTAAAACTCTGACAACGGTACCTGACGCGGGGCGGGGCTCTCGATTTCCACCTCGGCATCCAAAGCGCGCAGGGCCACCGCCATATCGCCGGGATAGGTGGCGATGCAGGCGGGCGAGGCGCCCAGAATGGCATGATTGCGGTTGACCCCGCCGATGGCGGCACAGCCCGAGCCCGGTTCGCGTTTGTTGCAGGGCATCCGTGTGTCATAGAAATAGGGGCAGCGGGTGCGTTGCATCAGATTGCCGCCGGTTGTGGCCATGTTGCGCAACTGCCCGCTGGCCCCGGCCAGCAGCGCGCGCGACAGCAGCGGGTAATCGCGCCGGATCACCGGATCGGCGGCCAGATCGCTGTTGCGCACCAAAGCGCCGATGCGTAGCCCGTCGCCGTGCGCTTCGATCCGGTTCAGGTCCAGTGCGGTGATGTCGACCAGCGCCTTTGGCGTCATCACCTCGTGCTTCATCAGGTCCAGCAGATTGGTGCCCCCGGCGATGATCGTCGCCCCGGCGGGGCGGTCTGTCAGAGTGCTGGCGCGGTGATAGGTAAAGGGCTTCATGCGGCATCCCCCTGCGCACCGGCGGCCTGCCGGATGGCGTCGACGATATTGGCATAGGCCGCGCAGCGACACAGATTGCCGCTCATCCGTTCGGCGATTTCGGCATGGGTCAGCGCGATGGGGCCGGTCAGATCCGCGCTGGCGTGGCTGGGCCAACCGGCGGCGATTTCCTTTAGCATGGCGGTCGCCGAACAGATCTGACCCGGTGTGCAATAGCCGCATTGAAAGCCGTCATGGTCCAGAAACTGCTGTTGTAGCGGCGACAGCGCCTCGGGCGTGCCCAGACCTTCGATGGTGGTTACGGGCTGATCCTGCACCATGCAGGCCAGTGTCAGGCAGGCGCTGACCCTGCGGCCATCCAGCAGCACGGTACAGGCCCCGCACTGGCCATGATCGCAGCCCTTTTTGGTTCCCGTCAGGCCCAGATGTTGCCGGAGAGCGTCGAGCAGAGTGGTGCGCGGATCAAGGGTCAACTCATGCGAGGTACCGTTGACGGAGAGGGAGATCTGCATGGGGCCTCATGAGTCTGGCTGGGGGCTGGACATGGTGCTGTGTCACCGGCGGGGCCGGGTGGAGTGTGTTCGGGTGCAAAGACCGCCGACCGCTATTCCTGCGGCAGCGGTGCCGGTTCGTCTGGTGCGGCGGCGTCGGCTGGCGGGGGCGGTGTCGCGTCGGTCTCGGGCGTGGCGGGGCCATCTTCTGCGGGGGCTGCCGGGGCCGCTCCCTCTGGTTCTGCAGGTGCCGGGGCTGCAACACGGTCGCTGTCAATCGGCGCCTCGGTGATGCGCCCGTCTGCGGCAGCAACGCGCCAGACGGTGTTGCCGGCATCATCTGCGATCAGCAGTGCGCCGGTGCCGTCAAGGCCAAGGCCGACCGGGCGGCCACGGGCCTGATCCTCGTGCAGAAAGCCGGTCACCACATCCTGCGCCATGCCGTCTGGCACGCCATTGGTAAAGGGCACGTAAGACACCTTGTAGCCGTTGAACGTGTCGCGGTTCCAGCTGCCGCGCTGGCCCACAAAAGCCCCGTTGGCATAGGCATCGGGCATTGCCGCGCCGTTGGTGAACACCAGACCCAGCGCCGCGACATGGCTGGACAGCGCATAGTCGGGCGCGATGGCGGTGGCCACCAGATCGGGCCGGGCCGGGCGCACCCGCTCGTCAACATGGTTGCCGAAGTAGCTGTAGGGCCAGCCGTAGAACGCGCCGTCCTGTACCGAGGTCATGTAATCCGGGACCAGATCGGGGCCAAGCTCATCCCGCTCGTTGATGACCGCCCAGAGCATGCCAGAATCGGGATTGAAGGTCAGCCCGTTGGGATTGCGCAGGCCCGAGGCATAGATCCGCGCGGCACCGGTGGCGCGGTCAATCTCCCAGATCGCGGCGCGGCCCTTTTCCGCCTCCATTCCATTTTCGGCGGCGTTCGAGTTCGACCCGACGGACGCATAAAGCATCGTGCCGTCGGGGCTGAGCGCCAGATCCTTGGTCCAGTGATGGTTCAGCGGCCCACCGGGCAGCGGCGTCAGCACCGTTGGCGGCGCGGTGATGGTGTTCTCCCCCAGCGCGTAGGGATAGCTTTCGACGCCATCCGCCGCCGCGACATAGAGCGTGTCGTCGATCCAGGCGAGGCCAAAGGGAGAGTGCAGGTCGGTCAGCAGATCATGGCGTTCGTCTACCACGCCATCGCGGTCAGTGTCGCGCAAGAGGGTGATCAGATTGGTGTCACGATCCGGCCCGTCGCCCCCGCCCGCAGCAAAGGCCATGACCCAGTCGCGGATGTAGTCTTTTGGCCGAAACCGCGGCTTTTCCTCGGGGGCGCGGGACTGCACCACCAGCACATCGCCATTGGGCAGGGTGTGAACGGTGCGCGGGTTGACCAGATCGGTGGCATAAGCCGCGATTGTCAGCCCGTCGGGCACGGTCGGTGTTTGCCCCTCGGCCCAGCCCACCACCTCGGCCACCTTTACCGTGGCCAGAAGATTCACGTATTGCGGTTCGGGCAAATACGGATCAGGGCCGATCTGGCGGGTGATGTCAAACTCACCCGATCCAGCGTCCTGCGCATGGGCAGGATGGGTCAGGGCGAGGATAAGCAGCATCGCCGTGCCGGAAAGCATCAGCCTCTGCTGCGGGAAACGGGTGGCGCATGTCACAGTGGATTTCGTTGCGGATGTCATCGGGTGTCGTCCTTTTCGGGGCGAAGGTGCAGGGCAAAGCGAGCGCTAGAAATAGGGGCGGTGAACAATTGCGCGCCGCCGCAGCACGGCAGAGCCGAGCATCAGCAAACAGGTCAGTGCCGAAAGACCGACCCCCCAAGGGACAATGGCTGTCCAGCCATCACCGGCATGAAGCAGGCTGTTGAGAAGCGCACAGATCAAGACGGCCACGTTCAGGGCAACAATGCTGCCCATCGGGCGGTGACGATGAACGGCAAGATCAACCAGCCAAAGCAGGGCGGCAATACCACCCGCAATCAGGCCGAAAAACAAAAGCCAGGAAGAAAAATCTTTCCACATCAGCACTGTGGTCTGAATGTAGGCAATATCTGTCAGCAGGGTAAGCGCGAAAAACGCGGCAGCAAAATAGCTGAATGTGGTCAACCCCGGCACCGGGACATCTGAAACGCCATGATAGCGGGAGTGGGTGGAGTTCATCCGGTGTCCTTTCGCAAGCGATGCCAGACAGAAACACCTTGGGCGCAGTTTTGTTCCCCCCGATGTGTTTCCCGAGAGGGATCTCGTTCGCGACCAGTGGCATTGCCTGCGCCACCGGGGCGGGAATCAGAACCCTTCCCACAGGCCGGGGGTTGTCGCCACCTCCAGCATGTTGCTGTCAGGATCGCGGAAATACAGGCTGTGGCCGCCGCGTTTCCAGTCTGACGTGCCTTCGATTTCGATGTCATTCGCAGCCAGATGCGCGCGCCATGGCTCTAGCTGATCGGCCGCGATGGCAAAGGCCATGTGGATCTGACCGTTTGCGTCATGCGGCGGGATCAGACCGCTAGCGGTGCGTACAGGCGCAGTGGTGCCACCGCGCAGGAACAACAGCAGCACCGAGCGCCTTTTCACATCATAGGCCCGCATCCGGTCATCCGCATGCAGGACGGGCAGGCCCATAACCCCTTCGTAAAACGCTGCTGCCCGGTCAAGGTCATCGACATAAAGCGCAGTTTCCAGAATGGACAACATCTCGGGCATGGTCGTGGTCACTCCTCTCCGGTGGCATACAGGTGCAGAATGCGATCTTCGTCGATGCCGCCAAGGGCGGTAAAGCCGTCGCCGCGCTGAAAATCGTCGATCCGCAGGTGGGGAAAGACGAAGTACTTGGGGGCCACGTGGTCCTGCGTCGCGGCAAAGATCACCCGGCTGATCCCGGCAAAGCGCATCGCCGCAAGGCACATCTCGCAGGGTTGCAGGGTAGAGATCAGGGTGCAGCCGGTCAGGTCAGTGGTGTTCAGCGCCTGCGCCGCGCGGGTGATCGCCACCATTTCTGCATGCTGGGTCGGGTCAGACTGAAGATGCACCTCGTTTTCACCCGTGGCGATAACACTGCCATCGCGGATGATGCTGGCAGCGATCCCGGCCTTGCCGGTTTCAGTCTGTGCTGTCAGCGCCCGGTCAATGGCGTCGCGCATTGCATCGCGCTCGGATGGGCTGATGGAGTGAGCGGTAGCTTTTGTCATGCCTGTACCGTATCAAATGAAAGGGTCAGGTGATCATACTCGCCTGTTGTCGTATGGGTGATCGTCTCGAACCCGCGATGCGCGGCGAGTTCGGCGCAGAACAGGTCACGCGCGGCATTTGGGGTGAGCGTGGTCTGGGTGTCGCCCTGCCAATGTACCAGAACGCACTCGGCCCCATCGCGCGCGTCGCGGGCTACCAACTTTGCTGTCTGTGAGATCTGATCCGAGGTGAGGTAGTAGATGAATTCTGACAGCATGATCAGATCATACCCGCCCACTGGCCAGTCATCCGGCAGGGTGGCGCGACGGGCCTGCGCATGGGGAAACGGGGCCAACGCCTTGACCGCCTGCGCAACCGCCAGATCCGAGAAATCCAGCGCCAGAAGCCTGTTGCAACGACGCGCCAGCCGTGCGCTGAGCACACCGATGGAGCATCCTGCTTCCAGCGCCGAGTCGTAATGCGCACGGGTCAGCGCCGCCAGCGTTGCATCATATTTGCGCCGCTCATAGGCACTGCTTTGGTAATCCCAAGGGTCGGGATTGGCGCGATAGAGCTGGTCAAAGTGGTCTGAGCTTTGGGTCATGCTATCCCCTCACGCAGGAAAAGCTCTGGCGTGGTGATGAAGTGCTGCTGCAGGATGTCGCTCATCCGGAACCCGGTCGGGTCATCCGTGATCAGCCCGGTCATCTGCGAGGCGTGCGCCGCGACCGCTCTGGCCTTGCGGTCCTGCCAGGTCTGCGTGTCAAACTTGATCATCGCGGCGGGATTCAGCGTGGGGATCTGTTCCAGAAAACGCCCCCAGATCGGATAGGACCAGTAGGCCAGATGGGGAAGCCGAGCCGTAACAGCGGCTGCCATGCGGGCGACGCTGATGTGGTCATGGTGCGGATCGCTGCCCCACGCAGCCCAGAGCGCAGTTGTCGTTTCACTGACAAGCGGAACAATGCGGTCTGCTGCCGCCGCGATAGCATCGTCATCCTCAGGGGTGGCGGCATCGGGGTAGTTCAGCATGATGGGGGCCGGCCCGTGCCCCCCGGTCAGGATCGCCACAGCCTGCTGCACCTCAGCCTCCCTAAGCTGGCGCAGCTGCTCCGTTGGGTACAGGCGCGAGCGTGGGTGTGAATGGCAGCCGTCGGTCACCACCACCACCTGCACCTTGCGTCCGGCCTCGGTCAGTGCGGCAATTGCCCCGCCGCAGCCCAGAGTTTCGTCATCGGGGTGCGGGGCCAGCAACAGGACATCACCATTGCCGGACACGTTGTTGATCGTGGTCCAGGGCGCCAGACGGGCCGTTTGGAGCAGGGGTGTCATGTGATGCACTCTCCCAATGGGGCGGTCCGGGCCAGCAGGCTTGCACCGGCCTTTGCCAGCTTGCCATCCAGATTTGCCTGCCGCAGAAAGAACGCCAGATCCCGGCGGATGCGGTCGGCAGGGTTTTGGGTGGCAAAGGCCTGTGTGCCCAGAATGCGTTCCGCCAGTGCAATGCCGGACTGGCAGGCCTGTTCCACCGCTTCACGCGCCAACAGGGCCTGAGTCACGCATTGGTCTGTGGGCGCATCGGTGGTGATCGACCTGCAGCACGCCTCGACCCAGAGCCGGGTGGTCTGCGCATGGATCGCCAGCTGCGCCAGCCGCGCCCGCTGATGCGGGTCATCGCCCTGCTGCCGCGCAAGGATATGGCGCCGGGCCTCTTCGGCCAAAGCCTCAAGCCCGCCACAGTGCAGCGCGCAATACCGCCAGATCCCGCCTTCGAAATGCGGCTCTTGCGTGTAATCACCGGGCAGTCCCAGCGTCTGCGCCGTCACCCCGGTCAGATCATAGCGACCTGATGCGGTTGCCCGCATGCCGCTGACCTGCCAGGTCGACAGATCGCCGCGGTCGGAATCGCGCACATCGACCAGAAATAGTTGCGGCCCCTCTGGCAAAGTGACCGGTACCACCGCCCAGGACAGCAGGCCGATGCCCGAGCAAAACTGCTTTGCGCCGGAGAGGGTTACTGTATTGCCATGCTGTGCGGTCACGGTGACCGGGTCTTTGCCCTCGGCCCCCCAGACGCCAAAGATCGCGCCCGCGCCCGCGCCAGCGGTGACCTGCATCCGCTGCGCGGAGGTGCCGTAAAGATGAACGAGCAGCATCGCATTGGCGTGGCCTTCAACGATCCGCCCGACCGCTAGACTGGCCCGACCGATCCGGCGCAACAGCGTGGCACCCGCCAGCGCGTCGCCGCCCGGTGAGGTATGCCGCACCAGTTCCGACAGCAGCCCGCAGTGGTGCAAAAGCACCAGATCGGCGGCCAGCGTGACCTCGCCCCGTTCAGCCGCCGCCGCATGGGCGGCGACCGTGGCAAGCGCCTGGCCAACGGGGTCTGTCGGCGAAAATTTTGCCTGTGTCATCTTAGCCCGCGCTCCGTTGGCGCAGCGCAGGTTCCGCCGTGCGTTCGTGCTGCCCGGCAAGTGCCGCCTGCAGCAGGGGCAGCTCGGCCCGGCACCCGCTCATCCGCAGCCGGACACGGGCCAGCGCCGGTGAGCTGGCTTCGATCCGTGCGAGAAAGGCACCCAGCCGGGGCGGCAGGGGCGCGGACATCAGACGCACCGCCTCGGCAAATCCCAGCAGGTCGGCAAGCCGGGCCTGCAGCGCGATCGGGTCGGGCCATGCGGCGCGCAACTGGCCGCGCAGCCGGTAGCGCAGGACAAAGGTGGCGGCAGGTTCCAGCCATTCATCGGCCAGCGGGTCGCTCTCGACCGCGCGCGCCCGCAGCGCGCCCGCCATGCCGCCGCCGGTGCGCCCGGTCATCCGGCACGAGGTCTCGACAATCACCGTATCGGAATGGCGCAGCCGGAAGTCGTGTTCTTCGGCAAGGGCCGCAAAGGCGCGGTCTTCGCTCATGGCAATGGCGGGCATGCCGCCGACAGTTTCATACAGCTCTCGGGTAAAGGCGAGGCTGGCCCCCGGCGCGGTGAGATGCGGCGGGTCGGGGTCATGCGACTGCGGGTCCAGAAGGGCCGCGACTTTGACGGCAACAGACATGTAATCGGTCTCTACGGTGCAGTGCCGCGCGACCGCCTCTGGCAAGGTGCTGGCCTCTGCCGGATCGGCGACGAACCGTCCGCAGATCAGGTCTGCCTGTGTCAGCTCATGCAGGTTCCGGGTGATCCAGTCGGGACGCACCGAGCTGTCGGCGTCGGTTGTCATCAGCACGCCATGGGCCGGCACCCGCTTTGCCGCAAGATCCAGCCCCACCCGGCGCGCCGCCCCCGCATTGGCCTCCTCGGGCGCAAACAGGCAGGCGACCAGCACCAGCGGCACCTCAGGATGGGTGAGCGCCCAAACAACGGCATGGTCATGGGTGGCATCGGTTGAATTGTTGACCACCACGATCAGCCCCGTCACCACGGGCTGCGCGGCGCGGATCGCCACCGCTGCCGCATCAAGGCAGCGGACAATCCGCTGCGCCTCGTTTCGGGCTGGGATGACGATCGCCGCAGACCACGGGCCGGTCGAGCCAAAGGCGGTGATCATCGTACTGAGCGGACAAGGGGCCTTTGACATCGGGGCGTACACTCCTCTGAACAGTGTTCGGATCGACAGGTCGGTTCGTGCGGCCTGATTTTGGCAATGACCGCCTCCGTCACGGAGTCTCGGGATTGTTCAGAAAAGGTCGCGTTTAGAGTCGTTTGGGAAGAACCGGAGACAGGACGATTTGTTCCGCAGCACCAAAGCAGATTTGTGCTCTTCCGTACCAAAGACCGGTGCGATGCCG
Organism: Pseudotabrizicola alkalilacus; assembly: GCF_003443995.1. Lineage (GTDB taxonomy): Bacteria > Pseudomonadota > Alphaproteobacteria > Rhodobacterales > Rhodobacteraceae > Pseudotabrizicola > Pseudotabrizicola alkalilacus. The sequence goes on along the minus strand of NZ_QWEY01000004.1, from coordinate 167,135 downwards.
GGAGCATTCGGACCAGGATGAAGACGCCGCGGGCAAACGATTGCCCTATCCGTTCACGACCATGGCAAAGCCAAGCGCCATCGCCAGCGCAAAGGCGACGAGGGCGGCGGCCAGAAGACGGGCGTAGGTTTGTCGCATGCATTACACCAGATCAAAGATTTCGGAACTGATCCGGCGCGCGGGCACACCCAGCGCGGTCAATCCCTTTGACACCGCCTCCAGCATCGGGGCCGGACCGCAGAGCATGTGCGGCCAGTCGTGGGTCATGTCGGGCAGGTGGCGGGCGAGCAGGTCTTTGTCGATCATCCCGGTTTCGCCCTGCCAGTCTTCGGGCGCCTCTTCGGGCACATGCACGATGGTCAGGTCGATATCCTGCGCGATGGCGCCAAGTTCCTCGCGGAAGGAGGCCTCATCCAGCGTGCTGTTGGCGTAGAGCAGGATCACCGGGCGCGGGTCGTCGCGCGATTGCAGAGCGTGCAGGTTTGACAGGATCGGGGTGATCCCAACGCCGCCGGCAATCATGACAAAGCCCTCGGCGGTGGCCTCGCGGTCAATGGAAAAGGTGCCGAAGGGGCCATCGACATAGGCCAGAGTGCCGGGCGGGGTTTTGGCCATGCGTTCGGAATCGTCGCCAAGGGGCTTGATCGAGAAGGAAACCTCTGGCCCCCGGTCCGGTGCGGTCGAGATGGTAAAGGGGTGTTCACGCAGGGCCCACGGCGCGTGGCCGATGGTCAGCCAGGCGAATTGCCCCGGCTTCCACGCACGCAACGGCTGACCCTCGGGGCGCAGGGTAAGGGTGTGGACGCCGCCACGCTCGGCCTCGTTCGAGGTCACGCGCCACGGGTTTCGGGCCAGAACCATCGGGCGCAGCAGGCGGGACCAGGCGAGGAAGGCGGCCCAGACCAAAGCGATGCCAAGCCACAGGGTGCGGCTGCCCGCCATTGCGCTGTACTTGCCGACGCCCAGCACATGCGCCAATGCCGCAAAAGTGCCGGTGACGGCGAGGGCGATGTGGAGGATGCGCCAGCCGTGATACTCCAGCCCGACCCGTTTGCGCAGTTCAGAGCTGAGGATCAGCGCCCCGAAACAAACCAGTGCAACGCGGCCCGCTGTCAGCTCCCACCGGGCGGTCAGGGGGTTCAACTCGCCCAGGGCGGGTTGATACCAGATGTAGAGGATGCCGAAATGCGTCAACATCAGCCCAAGCACCCCCCAGCTGAGAAAGCGGTGGAACAGGTAGATGATATCGGCGCCAAACGGCGTGGTCAGCAGCTTGACCCGTCCGGTCAGTGCGAACTGAGCAATGGCGAGGGTGAGGGCGGCGAACCCGCAGCCCATGGCGAAATCCCACAGCGGGTGGACTGCGGTAGGGCGGTCGCTGCCAAGCAGGATCAGCACAAAGGGCAGAGCGATGATGCCAAGACCGGCGATCAGCCAAAGACTGGCGCGCAGCGCCACCACCAGCGGGCGGTCGGCGGTGCGGACAAAGGCCTGCGGATCAGGGTGATCGGGTGCGTTCATTTACAAGGAACGGGCTGTGCGCCGGAAACGTTCCGTGAAAGCCATAAAAATCTGAAGAAACCGGGGTGTTGGACGAAAATTACGGGAAACCTATGGAACGAACCGGCGCGGTTCTGGTTGGTTTACCGGCGAGATGTGATGCGCGGTAGCGGGCTCGTCAGGATTGAAGACAGATTGGGATTTAAACGATGGGTGTTGACGCCGTGCCATATTGCGGCCCCCTGATTGCCCCGGAGGCGCTGATTTATGCGTGGAACGGCGATCCTTGGCTGCTGTTTGTGCTGGCTTGCGCGGGTTTTGCAGCGCTTTGGCTTCGGTCGCGGGTTGGTTTGACCGCTGGGCAGGACCGGGCGCTGATGCTGACGGGAATTGGGTTGGTGGTGGCGTTTGTGTCGCCGCTTTGTGCCGCGACGGTGGCGCTGTTTTCAGCGCGCGCGTTGCATCATGTGGTTCTGGTGTCTTTTGTAGCTCCGGCCTTGGCTGTCGCGCTTCCGTGGCGTGCGCTGCCTGCGGCTGTGGCGATGGGATTGACCTCGGTGGTGTTGATCCTGTGGCATGTGCCTGCGGTCTATGATGCGGCCTGGGCCAGTGTGGCGGTGTACTGGGGGATGCAGGGCGCGCTGTTGCTACCGGCCTGGCTGTTCTGGTCGGCGGTTCTGCACCCGGAACAGCGGGCGGAGGGGCTGTTTGCCCATGCGCTGGGCATCGGTGGGCTGGCGGCGGTGATGGGGTTCATCGGGGCGGTGCTGACCTTTGCTTCGACCGCGCTTTACCCACAGCATCTGGTTGGAGCGGAAGCATTCGGGCTGACACTCCTGTCCGATCAGCAGCTGGCGGGGCTGATCATGTGGGTGCCGGGGTTTCTGCCGCTCGCAGGGATTGCATTCTGGATGGTGCGGCGCGGCTGGAAACAGGGGTTCGCCGCGTGATCGCCTCGCTGAAGTTTTTGCATATTTCGGCCTTGCTTTGCTGGTGCGCGGCGCTGATCGCGCTGCCGCTGTTGCTGCATCATTATCGCGGAGCGCGCAGTCAATCGCGGTTCACCGAGTTCCGGCTGATCACGCATTCGGGCTACATTGTCTTTGCCACGCCCGCTGCGGTGATTGCGATTGCGGCGGGAACCGCGCTGATCTTTGTGGCAGAGGTGCGGGCCGAATGGCTGTGGGTAAAGTTGATCTTTGTCTGCGGCATGACGCTGGTGCATGCGTGGATCGGTCATCTGATCCTGCGGTCGGGTGAAGGCGAGGGAAACTATCGAATGCCGCCACCGCTGATCGCGATTGCCTTTGTGGTGCCGCAGATTGCGGTGGTGCTGTGGCTGGTGCTGGATAAGCCCGATCTGGCGTGGATCGTGACGTTGTTGCCCGCGATACTGCTGGAAACTCAGGGGGGATCTCTGTGATCATTCTGGGTGCCGATCTGATAATCAAACACAAGCTTGCCGCCATGCCAGCCGGTGATTGCGGTCATGCCTGCGGTCACGGTGGACAGCAGCACCCCCCAAGGCAGAACGGCTGCGGCGGCATCGTCAAGCCGGATGATCCAGTTCACGCCCAGCATGGACAGCAGCATGACAGCAAGGATGAAATGGGTCCAGCTGGCCGAGCGGATACGGATGCCGGGTACGGCCAGCAGTTCCATCGTGCCGACGATCCCCGCCAGCACGCCGACCAGAAAGCCGACGCCTGCCGCCCAGAGCGCCACGCGCGGCCAGAACAGATCGCCGGTCCACCAGTACAAAGCATCGGCGGCAAAGGTGCAAAAGGCCAGCGTGATCGGGAAAGCGACCATCATCGCATGCAGCGGATGACCGGCGATGGCGATCTTCGACTCGGTCGCGTTGAACGAGGCGCGTTCCTGAATCGGGTCGGTCAACGGCTTTGGCGGTTTGGGTGTCATATGGGTGCAGCGCCTCAATCAGATGGTCGGGGGTATGGGTATAAGGCCGCAGTTGCCGGTTTGGTTCCGCTATTGGCGGGCTGTCAGGGATCGTTGTCAACGCTGGACCCTGCCGGGCCCTCGGCCTCGCTGGTGGCCGGGCTGTGGTGGGCGATGCTGATCGGGGCGGGGTTGATCACCGCATTTGTGCTGATCTTGCTGGCGGTGGCCTGGCGCAGGCCCGAGGGCAAGGGCGCTGATGAGCGGGTCTGGACGCTGGGTCTGGGCGTCGGATTTGTGATGACCGTGCTGGTCGCGCTGGTCGGCTACGGGTTCTGGGTTGGCGAGCGGATCCTGCCGCGCGATGACGGCGCGGTGCGGGTGACGGCCGAGGCCCGGCAATGGGGCTGGACCTTTACCCAGCCAGGGCCGGATGGGGCACTGCTGGAAACGCGCGATGTGCTCTATGTGCCCGCAGGCGTGCCGTTTGATATCGAGATCACGGCAACGGATGTGATCCACAGCTTCTGGGTGCCGCGTCTGGGCGGCAAGATGGATGCGGTGCCAGGCCGGGTCAACGTGGCGCGGCTGATGGCGGATGCGCCGGGCGAGCATGAGGGGCTGTGCGCCGAATTCTGCGGGATCGGGCATAGCGTGATGCGATTTACCGTGGTGGTCTACGAGCCGGGGGCGTTTCCCGATCTGACAGTGAGCGGGGGCGACGATGAGTGATGCAAAGCGCAGCGATGTGACACCACAGGCGAACCCGCCGCAACGGGCGCTGACCCTGCACCGCGAGCTGACAGCAGTGTGGAGCGATCTGCCGGGGTGGCGGGGGGTGCTGGCTTCGGTCAACCATACCACCATCGGGCTGCGATTCATGGCGACGGCCGGCGTGTTCTTTGCCATCGGCGGCGTGCTGTCGATGCTGATCCGGGCGCAGCTGGCCACGCCGCGTGGGGCGTTCCTCGATACCGCACTCTACAACCAGATTTTCACGATGCACGGCAGCATCATGATGTTTCTGTTCGCCATTCCCATGCTGGAGGGGCTGGCGCTGTGGTTGTTGCCAAAGATCCTTGGCGCGCGGGACATGGCATTTCCGCGCCTCTCAGCGCTGGGATACTGGTGTTATCTGTTCGGCGGCACGATCATTCTGTTGTCGCTGCTGGCAGGCGTGGCCCCGGATGGGGGCTGGTTCATGTATACGCCGCTGTCGGACAAGACCTATACGCCGGGGATCAACGCCGATGTGTGGCTGCTGGGGATCACCTTTGTCGAGATTTCCGCCGTGGCGGCGGCGGTCGAGATCACGGTGACCATTCTGCGCTGCCGCTCTGCCCATATGCCCCTTTCGCGGATGCCGCTGATGGGATGGTACATGCTGGGCACAAGCGTGATGATGCTGGTGGGGTTCCCGCCGCTGATCCTCGGCTCGATCCTGCTGGAGATGGAGCGGGCGTTTGGCTGGCCATTCTTTGACGTGGCGCGCGGCGGCGATCCGCTGCTGTGGCAACATCTGTTCTGGCTGTTCGGCCACCCCGAGGTCTACATCATCTTTCTGCCCGCGGCGGGCGCGCTTTCGACCATCATTCCGGTGATGAGCCGGACCACCATCCTTGGCTATGGCGCAGTGGTGGCGGCGGTGCTGGGGTTGGTGTTCCTGTCGTTCGGGCTGTGGGTCCACCATATGTTTACCGTGGGCATCCCGCATATGGCGCTGGCGTTCTTTTCTGCCGCGTCGGCGCTGGTGGCAGTGCCGACGGCAGTGCAGGTCTTTGCGTGGATCGGCACGATCTGGAAGGGGCGGCCGCAGCTGAAGCTGCCGATGCTGTATGTTCTGGGGTTCTTCCTGACCTTTGTGATGGGCGGGCTGACCGGGGTGATGCTGGCCATCGTGCCGTTCAACTGGCAGGCACATGACACCGCCTTTGTCACCGCGCATCTGCACTATGTGCTGATCGGGGGATTCGTGTTTCCGTTGATGGCGGCGCTGACCTATTGGATGCCGCTGATCTGCGGGCGCGCGCGGGTGCCAAAGTTGGGCGAGGCCGCGTTCTGGCTGATCCTGATCGGGTTTCACGGCACATTTTTCATCATGCATCTGACCGGGCTGCTGGGGATGCCAAGGCGGATTGATATCTACCCCGACAACCCGGAGTGGGTGCTGCCCAATTTGGTCTCATCAATCTTCAGCATGGTGCTGGCGATGGGGTTTGCCCTCTTTGTCTTTGACATGGTGATGCAATGGTTTTTCGGCGCACTCAGCCGCCGGAATCCGTGGCAGGCGCCGACGCTGGATTGGGCGATGGCGCTGCCTGCCCCGGCGTACAACTTCGCCTCTCTGCCCGCACCGGGGCGGGACGATGCCGCTGCTGCCGTGCCACTGGCGCGGGGCGAGGGGATTTTGCCCGGTGCGCCGCGCGGTTGGCGCGAGACGCTGGTGGTCGAGCCGGGAAGCGGGCGGCCGGATCATATCGCGGTGTTGCCGGACAACACGATACTGCCCTTGGCGACGGCGGCGGTGATCGGCAGTTTTTTCATGCTGATGCTGGCGGGGATCTATTGGCTGACCCCAGTGGCGATCATGGCCATTGTTCTGGTGGTCTGGCGCTGGGGCATGGTGATGGGCACCGGGCAGGATCACGCGCCGGTTCACGCGGCCCCCGGTCTGCCGCTGCCGCTGCATTGGCAGGTGCGGGGCACCTTGGCCTATGGCGGCGCGGTGGCAACGCTGGTGGCGGACGGGTCGCTCTATGCCTGCCTGCTGTTTGGGGTCGGGTTCTTGTCTGTGGTGGCTCCGGGCTGGCCTGCGCCGGAGTCGGGCCTGACGGGGGTTTGGCCTGCGGTGTTGGTGGCGGTGGCATTGGGGGCGATGGCCGTGGGTTCGGTCACGGCGCGGCTGGCAGAGGCTGGGCGCGGGGGTGATCTGGCCCGACAGCGCGCGCTGCTGGGCGTAGCGGCAGGGGTGCTGGCGCTGGTCGCGCTGGCTGGGCTGGCGCTGCTGCTGGATGATCCGAGGCGCCATGCGCGCGATGCGCTGCGCGGAGTCTTGCTGGGCTTTGCCGTGGTGCATGGCGTAATCGCGGCGCTGTTGGCGCTGCGCACCTATGCCGATGCACGGGACGGGCGGATGGGGCCTTCGCGGCGCGGGGCGACTCCGGTGTGGCGGCTGTGGCAGGATTTTGCACTGGCCACCACGGCTGTCTCGGCGCTGCTGGTCGCCGGGCAGGAGTTGTTCTGATGCGCTGGGTGGTGGGAATGATGGCGGGGCCGGTGTTGTGGGCAGTGCTGTTTGCCGCTGTTTATGCACTGCACGGGATCGGCTGCGCGTGGGGCTGGACCGGCGTAGCGGCACCGTTTGGCAGTCTGCATATCGTGGCGATGGCCGGGGTCTGGCTGGCGGGGCTTGTCCTCCATGTGGGGATTCTGGCCGCCGCGCCAAAGGGCCCCGCACGGGAGGCGCGGTTGCACCGGATGGGTGCGTGGATCGGGCTGGTGGCGAGCGGTCTGACGCTGCTGCCGGTGCTGCTGACCTCGACGTGTGGTTGATGCAACCGAAAAAAGTCAGCAGGCCTCGTTGGTCCTGATCCGTGACCCAGACAGAGCAGCCGCTTACATGCCGATCGGACCGTCGCTGCGGGGGGGCATGTCATCGGTCAGCGGTACGGTCTGACGCTCGATCAGGCGATGAACCCGCTGCTCCCCCTCTGTGCTGCGATGCAGGGATTTGAGCTGATTGGAGTTTTCAGCATCGGCAAGGGTGCGACGTGCGTTATGGCGCAGGTAGTCGATCCATGTCGGCACATGATAGCTTTCGATCCAGATTTCCGTCCGTTCGATATCACGCATCAGGGTCCAGTGCCGTGCCCCGTCGCGCAGCCGGATACGGCGACGTTCGCGCATGAGTTTCAGGAAAAGCTCGGTGTCCTTATGGGCGATGTTGTGATCAATCATTATCATGATCGGGCCGGAGCGGGGTTTGAGATCTATCATCGGCTCAGGCGCACGAAAGCGGCCCAGCGGGCCAAGTTCATCGGCGGGAAAGGCCGGAAGTGGCAACCACAGGCCAAGAACCCCACCCAGCCCCAGCAGAGCTGCGGCCAGAGCAAAAGCGGTTGGCAGGCCCTGCGCCTCTGCCAGCGCGCCCCAGAGCCAGGAGCCGAGGGCCATGCCGCCAAAAGTTGCCGTCTGGTAGAATGAAAGCGCCCGCCCCACCACCCAACGCGGTGTCGACAGTTGCACCGTGACGTTGAACAGCGCCAGCGCCAGAACCCAGCTCGCGCCCGCCAGAAGCAGCGACAGGCAGGCCACAATCAGCGAGCCTGAAAACCCAAGCCCCAGCAGCGCCAGCGCATAACCGGCAAAGCCCAGACGCACGACCGATTCATTTTGCAGGCGGCGCGCCAGCTGGGTATTGGCGATGCCGCCCCCGATGGCCCCCAGTCCGAACACACCCAGCAGAATGCCGTAAGTCTGGGCCGTGCCTTGCAGCATATCGCGCGCCACAAGTGGCAACAGCGCCAGCGTGATCACGGCAGCGGTGCCAAAGATCGCGCCGCGCAGCATCACGCGCAGCAAAGCAGGTGACATCATCACATAGCGCAGCCCGGCCCCGATGGCAGAGCCGACATGTTCGGGCGGCAGATCGGCGCGCGGATAATCGGGACGCCAGACGATCAGTGCGCGGATCAACGGCAGGGTCAGCAGCGCGTTCAGCACAAAGGCCACCGCAGGCCCGGCGATGGCCACGATCATGCCGCCAAGCGCCGGGCCGACGCTGCGCATCATGTTGAAACTGAGGCTGTTCAGTCCCACAGCGGCGTGCAGATTTGCGCGGGGCACGATATCGCCCATCGAGGCCTGCCAGGTGGGATTGTACAGAGCTGATCCGCAGCCGACCAGAAAGGTGAAGCCCAGCAGCATCCACGGGGTCAACCCGCCGGTCCATGCGGTTACCGCCAAAGCGGTCGAGGCCAGTACCATTGCCATCTGGGCAAAGATCAGGATGCGGCGGCGATTGTAATTGTCGGCCAGCGCCCCGGCAATCAGGGAGAAGGCCATGATCGGCAATGAATTCGACGCCTGCACCAGCGACACCATGGCGGGAGAGGTCGTAAGCGTGGCCATCAGCCAGCCTGCACCCACCGTCTGAACCAGAGTGCCAAGATTGGACATCATCGTTGCGGACCACAGGCGGCGATAGGTCTGATGCCGCAGCGGATCAAGGAAGACCGGCAGCTTCATCGGGTATGCTGCATCCGCTGGGCGGGGGCGCCGGTGCGGTCAGTGGCTGGTGCGCCGATGGTCAGGTTTGTCATATGGCAGTCAGCCCCTCTTGCGCCGGGTCCGGTGTGCCAAGGCTGGCGACGTGCTGGGTCAGCCAGTCTTGCAGCATAAGAATGGCTGTAGCAGGGGTCGGATGCTTTCGCCAGTCCAGATCGTGGCTTTTGCTTGGTCGGCGGGCGTGATTAAGCTGGCGGACCTGGATAGGTTTGGGATCATGATTTCTGTCTGTAAAGAAAGTGTTGCGCGGATGAGGGCGAATGCAGCCTGATGTGATCATCATCGGCTCTGGCATGGGCGGGGCCACATTGGCGGCTGCGCTGGCACCCACGGGGCGGCGGGTTGTGATCCTTGAACGGGGGGAGCATCTGTCAGACTGTCCCGAAGCGCGTGACCCCGGTGCGATCTTTGGCCGGGGGCATTTCCGGCCAAAGGAAACCTGGCACGATGCGGCGGGCGCTGCGTTCAATCCCGGCAACTATGCCTTTGTCGGTGGCAATACCAAGTTCTACGGCGCGGTTCTGCTGCGCTGTAGGGTCGAAGATTTTGCGCCGTTGCGCCATATCGGCGGCACAACGCCGGGCTGGCCCATCGGCTATGACACGCTGGAGCCGTGGTATGGCCGGGCCGAGGTGTTGTACCGGGTGCGCGGCGATGTGGCGGGCGATCCGACCGAACCTGCGCATTCCAGCCCATATCCGTTTCCGCCGGTGCCGGACGAGCCGGATATCGTGACGCTGCGCCGCGCCTTTGCGGCGCAGGGGCTGCATGTCAGTGCCTTGCCGCTTGGTGTCGATCTAGACAGCTGGCTGGCCCGTGCGCCAACCACATGGGATGCGTTTCCCGATACCACAGGGGCCAAGTCTGACGCGGAAAGCTGTGCTCTGGCCGCGGCTTTGCTACACCCGAATGTTACGCTGCAGACGGGGACAAAGGTGGTGCGCCTGCTGTCCGAAGGCCGCCGCGTGACCGGGGTCGAGGTGGAGCGGAACGGTCAGCGCGAGGTGATGACCGCCCCTGTGGTCTGCCTGTGCGCGGGTGCGGTGATGTCGGCGGCGCTGCTGCTGGCTTCGGCCAATGCAGACCATCCGACCGGGCTGGCGAACAGGTCCGATCAGGTGGGGCGGAACTTCATGAACCATAACCTGACCGGAATGGTCGCGTGGAACCCTTTGCGGCGAAACCGGACTGTTTATGAAAAGACCATCCAGATCAACGATTTCTACCTGACGGGTGGCCCGAATGGCGAGCCGCTGGGCAATATCCAGATGCTTGGACGTATCACCGGGCCAATTCTGGCGGGTGAGGCCGGGCTGCCGCTGTGGTTGGCGCGGCACATTGCGGATCATTCGATTCACATCATGGCCATGTCAGAAGATCTGCCGGACCCGGACTCTCGTGTGATGTGGCGCAATGGCGGTGTGGTGCTGGACTGGCGGCGCACCAACGTGGCGGCGCATGATCTTTTGGTCAAGCGGCTGACACGGGCGATGCGCAAGGCGGGCTGGCCGATTGTACTGTCGCGGGGGTTCCCGAAATCCAAACCCAGCCATCAATGCGGCACAGCCCGCATGGGCAACGATCCGGCGGCGTCGGTGGTGGATGCCAACCTGCGGGCGCATGACCTAGACAATCTGTATGTCATCGATGCCTCAGTCCTGCCGACCTCGGCTGCGGTGAACCCGTCGCTGACCATTGCCGCCCTTGCCCTGCGGGCGGGCGATCATATTGCGCAAAAGGGCTAGGCCCGGCCGCTTGAGTCAGAGCGGGGTCAAAGCTTGTCGATCTGGGTAAAGACCTTTGCCAGCACGCTGTTCAGGGCGACCCGTTCGGCGGGGGAGACGGTGAAAAAGCTCAGGTCAAACACCTGACGTGCCTCTTCCAGCGCAAGTGCGCGCAGGCGGTCGCCCTTTTCTGTCAGGCAGGCTTCGGTCACGCGTCCATCGGTTGGCCGGACGCGGGTGGTGACCAGCCCGTCCGTAATCATGCGCTGCACCACCTTTGTCGTGGTGTTCAGCCGCATGGTCGACAGTTCGGATATCTCGGAAATCGACAGATAGTGTTCTTCGTACAGCGAAATGAGCACACGCCAGTGCGGCACGTCGATGCCAATCGGTTTCAGCCGCTTTTCCAGAACCTGCACATAGCGGGCATTGACCCGGCTGATCCAGTAAAACGGCCAGTCTTCCTTGGCGAAACGGGAGACATCATCGGTCACGGGCAGCACTTTCCTGCGAGAGTCATCTGATTTGCTAAGGTGTTGGCAAAGACTGCTGCAGTTTAGACGTGTGTCGCTGCAAGGTAAAGTAATCTGAACGTAACAGGTCACGTTCCGCCTTATGTCAGGCCTTGAAACGATCAAAGCGATAGGGTGCCGGATCGACTATTGGCGTATAGGCTGACACGAGATCAGCGGCCAGATGGCCCGCTGCGGGGCCGGTGCCAAAGCCGTGGCCGGAAAAGCCTGTGGCGAGGGTCAGGCCGGGAATTTGCGCGACAGCAGAAATCACCGGATCGGAATCCGGCGTCACATCGATGGTTCCGGCCCAGGACTGCGCGATCTGCGCCGTCTCAAACACCGGCCAGGCGGCGCGCAGATTGCGCAGCGCTTCGGCGTTCAGGTCGTGGTTGGGCAGCGGATCGGTGATGCGCTCCTTCTCGAACGGGCTGGCGGCGTCGGGTGCCCAGTGCCGTGCCGTGGCAAGCTCGCGCAGAAACGCCTTGCCCAGCCCGATTTTCAGCGCGCCACGTTGCGCGCGCAGCTGCGGCAGATATGCCAGACCGATGCGCAGATGATCGGGGGTGAGCGGGGCATCAAGCCTGCCACGCTGGGTGATGGTAAAGCCGCCGTCGAGCCGCTTGCGGAAGGAAAAGTCGGGCGCGCCGATGGCAATCTCGGTCGGTCCGTCCATGGGCATGGTGCGCAGAACGGAACAGACCAGCGGCAGCGTCGGCAGAGAAATGCCCATGTTGCCAAGGAAACGGCGGCTGCCAAGGCCACCGGCCAGTAGTACCTGATCACAGGCAATCTCGCCGCGTTCTGTGATCACAGCGCTGACCTTGCCGCCTGCGGTGCTGATCGTGCGAACGGCACAATTTTCCACGATCAGCGCGCCTTTGGCGATGGCAGCGCGGGCGATGGCGCTGTTGGCGAGCGTCGGTTCGGCCCGCGCGTCAGACGGCGTATAGATGCCGCCCGCCCATGTGCCACGCCCGCCGGGAACCAGTTCGTTGATCTGAGACGGTGTCAGCAAGCACGACCCCAGATCCAGATGGGCGACCGAGGCGAGCCATTTTTCGTACAGTGCCATCTGCGTACCGGAGCGCGCGGCGAACAGAATGCCGGTCTGTCGGTAGCCGCCATCCTCGCCCGTGCGGGCGGGCATCTCGGCCCAGAGCCGGTCCGCCGCCAGTGCCAGTGGCACATCGGCGGCGGCGCGGCTGGTTTTGCGCACCCACCCCAGATTGCGTGAGCTTTGTTCGGCCGCGATCCGGCCCTTTTCCACCACCACCACCGGAATGCCGCGTTCGGCCAGCGTCAGCGCCGCCGAAAGACCGACGATTCCGGCCCCGATCACGACCACTGTGGTTTTCGCGGGGATATCAGCGGTGGTCTGAACGGCAGAGATGACGGGGGCCATGCAGGGCTCCTTCCGGGGTCAGAGGGTGATGGAAAGCCGTTCGGTGTCAGCCGTGGCTGCCCCGCGATAGGCAGTGACCTCGATCTCGACCTTGTAGACGGTCGAGCCGAGCGGCGGGCAGGTGACGGTCAGCGCCGGGTCAACCCCCCGGAACATGTCACCGAAAATCTCCATCACTTTCGGGGTGTCAGATGGCTCCTGAATGAAGACGCGGGCCGAAATCACATCGGCAAGGCTGGCCTGTACTGCCGCCAACGCCCCGGAGATATTGGCGAACACCTGCCGGGTCTGATCCTCGACTCCTTCGGGAATCTCTTTGGTGGCCGGATTGCGACCTGCGGTGTTGGAGACAAAAATCCAGTTGTCGACGGCGACGATGCGGGAATAGCTGCTGATCTCTTCCAGCCGGTTGCCGGTCTTGACCTTGGTGATGCGGGTCATGGGATATCCTTCTTGATCGGGAATGGGTCAGCGCAGAACAGGGGTTTCCCACAGGTTCAGCGGCACGCCGATGCCGGCGGCAATGGCGTTGCGGTAAACCACAGTGCCCCAGGCCACATCTTCGACCGGCATGCCGCCAACCGACATGATGATGATTTCGTCATCGTTCTGACGGCCGGGGGCGTCGCCTGCGACGATCTTGCCGATGTCTTCCAGCTGATCGGCCTGCATGATGCCTTCGGCGATCATATCCATGAATTTCACACCGATGATCGGCACATGCACATGGGCGGGCTTTGGCAGTTCTTCGAACCACGCTTCGTACAGGCCGGTGTTGTCCACCACCTTGCGCACATCGGGCGATTGCATGGCGTCATCAATGTTGCACAGCGCTGGCATGGCGAGGAAAGCGCCGGGCTTGACCCATTCGCGCTTTACCATCGGGTAGGTTGCGGGGTCGCCGACGGCGCCCGAGTTGCAATAGGTCACCAGATCAGAGCCGCGCACCACCTGTTCGATGGTGTCAACGATTTCAATCGTGGTCACCTGCGGATAGGTTTCCTTTAGCCAGGCGGTGAAGCTGTCGAGGCTTTTCTGACCCCGTCCCTTGATCTTGACGGTGTCGATCAGCGGGCAGGCGGCGATAAACGCGGCGAGGGTGGTCTTTGCCATAACCCCCGGCCCCATGATGCCGACAATGCGCGAATCCTTGCGGGCCAGATGCCGCGCGCCGACGCCGGGAATAGCCCCGGTGCGATAGGCCGAGAGCAGGTTGGCCGACATCAGCGCCAGCGGTGCGCCGGTATCGGCATCATTGAGGATAAAGGTCAGGATCGAGCGGGGCAGGCCCTTTTCGCGGTTGGCGATGTTTGATCCGTACCATTTCATCCCGGCCATCCGAAAGCTGCCGCCCAGATAGGCAGGCATTGCCATGAACCGGCGGTCGGCGGTGGGTTTGGGCATATCGGGAAAGGGCGAGTTTTCGGGAAAGCTGATCGCCGCGCCGTGGCTGTCGCTGTTCGGTCCGGCCATGCGATAATCGCCGTGATAGAGCAGGCCGAACATTTCCTCCATGCAGTCCACACAGGCTGGCATGTCGGTGACACCGGCCCGGATCATGTCCTGTTCGGACAAATAGATAAAGTCGATGCGGGTCGATTCGGTCATCGGCGGGTCTCTCCTGCTATGGGGGAAGCGGCTGTTGACCTAGTTCTGCCGAACCCGCCCGGTCGCGCCATCGCACAGAGCGCCAGAATTTCGATATTTCACGCCAAGACGCCGCATCTTGCGCAAAACCGTGGTCAGGGAGCGGAGGGGCGGCGGCAGGCGCTGGGCTCTTGCCCGGTCCAACTGCGATAGGCGCGCCAGAACACGGTGCCATCGGCATATCCAAGAGTAAGAGCCACCTGTGACAGCGGCATGTCGGTTTTCTCCAGCAGCGTGCGGGCCAGATCGGCGCGGTGTTCCTGCACCAGAGCGCGGATGCTGGTGCCCTCTTCGGCCAGATAGCGTTGCAGGCTGCGCGCAGACATCCGCAAATTCGCGGCGACGCTGGTCAGCGTCACCGGACGCTGGCCAAGCGTCACACTGATCACCCGTCGCACCCGGTCAACCACGGTTGCCTGCGGCTGATGTTGCTGGCTCAGGTCGGCAATGTGACGTTCCAGAATGCCGATCATGCCGGAATCTTCGGTGCGGTGCCGCCGTATCGCCTCGTCCCGCGACAGGATCAGCCGGTTGGCGGACTGATGGAACAGCACAGGCGCGCGGAACAGTTTCTGCAGCAGGTGGGGATCAGAATGCTCCCCATGTTCCAGATGCACTTCGAGCGGTTGCCAGTTCGGGGAAAAGCTTTGGCGGATCAGCTGACATACGGTGGCAAGCGAGAACTCTGCATCCTGCCGCCGTGGCCAGATCGTGCTGTCGGACAGCCGGTAGGTCCAGACGAGATCGCCCCCCACCTCGAACAGGCTGGAATGGGTGCCTTCTTGCAGAATGGACGTGTCATTGGCGATCCGGGCAAGGCCGGACTGGATGGTGGGAGAGATCGACAACAACACCCCCGCAGGCCCCAGATCTGCCGGACGCATCCGCATGCCAACCAGCAGCCCAAGGCTTTGGTTGCCCAACACCTGAGCGGCGCGTTCAAAGTGATCGACATATTGCGCCAGCGGCAACAGGGCATAGGGGTCCGCCGAGGTGGCAGGGTCTATTCCGATCCGGCTCATAATATCAGCAGTGGCGCCCACAGAACTGGCAATAAAATCGACCAGCGGACGCACTGCCGCTACCCGGATCAATGGCTGAGGACGATTCAGGGCGCTTTTTGCCATTTCAAGGGCCTATTTCCGGGGATGGCGTGAATTATCTATATATTGGCACATTTCGCAATAGGTGACGGTACGATTGCATTCATAATCACGTAATAAAACAAATATCAGGGAGTCACCATCATGTCACTTGACGCAACGGCACAGGCGCCTGACGGCGAGCGCCTTGCCAAAAATTCCATCGGACTTTTGCATATCGTCTTTTTTGTGGTCGCTGCTGCGGCGCCACTGACGGCGGTGGTCGGTGCCACGCCGGTTGCCTTTGCCTTTGGCAACGGGGCCGGGGTGCCGGGAGCCTTTGTTCTGGCCGGGCTGCTCTATCTGCTGTTTTCGGTAGGTTTCACCGCGATGAGCCGGCATGTCGGCGGGGCGGGGGCGTTCTATACCTATATCGCTCAGGGTATTGGTCGCCCGGCGGGGATCGGTGGCGCTCTGATCGCACTGATGACTTATACGGCGGTGCAATGCGCCGTTTATGCGCTGTTTGGCGTGTTCTTCTCGGGCACCATGGCGGGGCTTGGCATTGACCTGCCGTGGTTTGTCTGGTCGCTGCTGGCTGTGGGGTTGGTGCATCTGGCCGGGCAGCGCAACATTGCGTTCTCGGGCCGCATTCTGGGCGTGGTGATGATCGCCGAGGTGCTGATCCTGCTGTTGCTCAACCTGGCCATCGTGCTGCAAGGCGGCGGACCAGAGGGCATGAGCGCGTCAAGTTTCGCGCCAGAGGTGGTGTTTACGCCCGGTCTTGCCGTCGCGCTGGTCTTTGTGGTCGGCTCGTTCATCGGCTTTGAATCGACAGCGATTTTCGGGGAAGAGGCGAAAGATCCTGACCGGACCATCCCGCGGGCGACCTATGTTGCTGTGCTGCTTATCACGGTATTCTACGCATTCTCGACATGGGCTGTGGTGCAGTTTTACGGGCCGTCGAACATTCAGGCGGCTGCGGCGGCCGAGGGCGGGCTAGAGTCACTGTATTTCGTGGCGGCCGAGCAGGCTCTGGGTGGCTGGTCGGTGACGCTGATGAACATACTGTTGTTGCTGTCGCTGTTCGCCTGTGTGCTGTCGTTCCATAACACGCTGAACCGCTATTTCTTTGCGCTGGGCCGTGAAGGTCTGTTGCCACACAGCCTTGGCCGGGTGCATGCGACACATGGCTCACCGGCACGGGCCGGTGTGGCGCAGTCGCTGACGGCTGCGGCATTGCTGATCGCGTTTACCTTGGGCGGGGCGGACCCTTACAAGGTCGTGTTTTCCTGGATGTCGGGCTTGGCGGTGCTGGGGATTCTGGCAGTACAGATCATGGTTTCGGTTGCAATCATCCTGTATTTCAAGCGCACTCACGGCACCGAACATTCGGCGTTGGTGACGGTGGTGGCGCCTGTGCTGGCCTTGGTGGGATTGGTCGGGGCCTTCCTGCTGGTGTCGATGAACACCGACCTTTTGACCGGATCAGATCACGTGCTGGTTCAGGCCTATCCGCTGCTGATCGTGCTGGTCGGGCTGTGCGGTCCGCTGCTGGCCCGGTCGATCCAGAGCCGCAAACCGGAACTGTATAACAATCTGGGCCGCGTGTTCGAATGACCCCGCGACCGGGCGCGGGATGCGCCCGGTCCATCCGGTGATCGCGGGCTCGCCAGCTCTGATCAACCCCTCTTCTGCACCTGCCGCCCTGCGATGGGCGGCCTTTTTCGTGGCCTCATGACGCATAGAGATCTTTCAATAGCCCTACAGCTGTTTGCAGCCGCCGCGCTGGCGCTTGGTCTGGCGCAGATGCTGGGGCTGACCAATCCGTATTGGGCAGCGATGCCGGTCTGGGTGGTGCATCAGATCTGGCGAGAAGATCTGCTGCGGCGGGCTGCGTTGCGGGTGCTGGGGACGCTGGCTGGTGCCGCACTGGCGCTGGGTCTGCTGGCGCTGGGACCGCCGGATTGGGTGATTGCGGTGGTGTTGTCGTTGCTGGTCGGGGTATCGGCGGGCGTGGCATGGTGGATCGGGACTGTCATGAGCTACGGCGCATTCATGCTGGGAGTGACGCTGTTTGTGGTGTTACTGCCCGCTCTGGCCGGGTCGGCCCCGGATGTGCCTGCGACGTCAGCAGCGATGGACCGTATTCTGTGTACGTTGATTGGCGTGGTTTCGGTGACTGCTGTGACCTTTGCCTTTACGCCGCCGCGCTCGGTGCCGTTGCCGCCACGGGTGATACGGGGGCGGACCCGTGCAGCGCTGCGGCGGGCGCTGTTTTGTGTGGCAATGAGTGGTCTTGCGGCCGGGTTGGTGATGCTTTGGCCCCGGTTTGATGTGCTGACCGGGGCGATGACGCTGACGGTCTATCCGATGATCCTGGCTGCGGCCCCTGATCCGAGACCGATCTGCCGGACTCTGGTGCCGGGGGTCGCGATTGGGATGCTGGCGGCGCTGACATTTCTGGCCCTGGGCACACCGCTGCGCCTCGACGGGGCGGGGGTCGTGTTTGCGGTGACGCTGGTGTTTCTGGCAGCGGGGGCTGTGCTGCGGGCGCATCCACGCACGGCGGGTATGGGGCTGGATGCCAACATGTGCTTTTTGCTGCTGGCAGAGGTCGGCACATGGCGGCATGCGCCGGAAGATGCCGCTGTGGCGGGGGCCTGTGCACTGGCCGCCGCCGGGTTTGTCGTGCTGGTCGCGCCCGCCGGTCTGGGCCGGGCTGTCAGGCCCGCGCCTCCAGTGGGTGAAACGCCCGGTTGAACCAGATCAGCCCGCCGGGCTGGTCTGACAGGCGGGTGGCCAGCACTTCGCAGAACAGCACGGAATGGGTGCCTTTGGGCTGACTGTCAGCAATGCGGCAGTCAAAAGCGACCGCTGCATCCTTCAGGACCGGCGCGCCCGTCGCCAGCCGGTCCCATTGCGCGCCTGAAAACCGGTCTTCGCCGGTCCAGCGGGCAAAGCTGCGTGACAGATCCTGATGCCCGTCGGCCAGCACATTGACGCATAAAATCCCATTGGTGACAAAGGCATCATGGGCAAAGGCATTGCGGTTGATGCAGACCAGCAGGGTCGGCGGGGTGTCAGTGACCGAACAGACTGCCGAGACGGTGATGCCATGCTGCCCGGCAGGGCCATCGGTCGTGACCAGATTGACGGCAGCGCCAAGGCGGCTCATGCCGTTGCGAAAGGCCTGCATTTCTGGGGCGATGGGCTGTGTCATGGGAATCTCCGGTCAGAGGTCGAGCACGAGGGTTTTGGTGCAGGCACGTGAACAGCAGGCGCAGATCATCGTGCCCTCTTCGCGCTCGTCTTCGGTAAGGAACTTGTCGCGGTGGTCGGGTGTGCCGTCGAGGACGTCGGTGACGCAGGTGCCGCAGACGCCCTCCTCACACTTCACCTCGATTTTCACACCCGCGCGGGCAAGGGCCTTGGCGATGGTGTCATCGGGGCCGACAGTGACGGTCAGGCCGGAGCGTTTGGCGATCACCTCAAAGCTGGTGCCGGTGGTGTCGACATCGGCCGAGAAATATTCGCGGTGGACATTCGCGGTCTGGTGGCCTGCGGCTTCTGCCGTGGTGATCACCCAATCCATGAAGCCTTGCGGGCCACAGACATAAAGACGCGTGCCGGGGGCGGGGGGCGGCAGATCGCGCGCAAGGTCCAGCCGCTGCGCGTCGGGTTGGTCGTCAAAATGGAACACTACGCGGTCGGCCCAGGGGGCGGCGGCGATCAGCTGGCGAAAGGCGGTGATCTCGGCAGACCGGGTGCAATAGTGCAGCGTGAAATCGCGCCCCAGCGCATGCAGGCGCTGCGCCATAGCCAGCATCGGGGTGATGCCGATGCCGCCGCCCAGCAGCACGGTGCGGCTGGCGGTCTCGTCCAGTAGGAAGTGGTTGCGCGGACCCTCGACCTTGAACACCGTGCCGGGTTGGGCCAGACGATGCACCGCCTCGGACCCACCCCGGCTTTTCGGGTCGCGTAGCACGCCGATCTCGTAATGGTCGGTCTGCGAACAGTCCGAGCACAGCGAATACTGCCGCCACAGGTCAAGCGGACCATCGGACAAGTGGATATCCAGATGCGCGCCGGGGGTGACGGGCGGCAAGGCCGCCCCATCCGCCCGCGCAAAGCGCAGCCGGATGATATTGCCCGGTTCCTCGATCCGGTCGGTCAGGGTCAGGTGCATGGTGTCGCTCATCGCATGTAGATCCCGCCATTCACGTCCCAGCAGGCGCCGGTGACGAAAGATGCCTTTGCCCCGGCCAGCAGCGCGACCAGTTCGGCAACAAAGACCGGGTCGCCCAATTCCCCCACCGGGATGCCGGCCAGAGCGGACTGCATCTTTTCCGGCGTGATCACAGAACGCACCATCGGCGTGTCCATCGGCCCCGGCGCGATGGCGTTGCAGGTGATGCCAAACGGGGCCAGATCACGGGCGAACACCTTGGTCAGCGTCAGGATCGCGCCTTTGGATGCCGCGTAATGCGCTCCGGTCGCAGTGCCGCCATTCTGACCGGCCAGTGAGGCCAGATTGACGATGCGCCCGTAACCACGTTCCTTGAAATGGCGGCCAAAGATCTGGCTGCCGGCAAAGGTGCCGCCGGCATTGACCGCCAGTACCGCGTTGAACTCTGCCGGATCAATCTCCAGCACTGGCTTTACGGCGGTGCGGGCGGCATTGTTGACCAGCACCTCCACCGATCCCCAGCGCTCGACGCATTTATCGAGCACTGTCTGGAAGTCTTCGGGCTTCGCGACATCCAGCGTGGCGGTGATCGCAGACTCCCCTGCAAGGTCCAGCTCGGACGCCAGCGCCAGCGCCTCCTCGCCGGGGTTTACATCGGCGATGACGACGCGAAAGCCCGCACGGTGCAGGGCGCGGCAGATCTCTGCCCCCAGACCGCGCGCGCCACCCGTGACCACAGCGGTCTGCATCTGTTCGGGAAGCGGCTGCATCAGAACAAATAGCTGAACGAGTTCAGCATCCCGTCAGAGTTCAGAAGCCGCACCACTTTTGCCCGGATGCGAAAGCCGCTGTCGGTGGCAACAAGAGTGTGCGTCATGTTTGCCGCCCAGACTCGTTGGCGACCGAACTTGTCCTCGATCACGTGCTCGGCGCTGCGGATCGTGATCACATCGCCTTCGGCCTTTTCGATCACGATGCGCGAGACGGTGCGCACGGTTTGTGCGGGCGGGGCAGAGGAAATCGAGAACCCCTGCCTGAACCGCTCGATCCGGTCACGCCGCATCTTGTCGTTGTCATGGCACAGGTTCAGCGCATTGGCGAAATCGGTCGTGTCGCCAATGGGGAGGGTATAGAAACCTTCGGGCTGCCACAGGTCCAGCCAGCGGTCGTATTCCTTGGCATCCAGCAGGTCTGCCTCTGCCCAGAGAAATTCTGTAACCTGCGGTAGCAGGCCGGTGGTGTCGATCTTGCTCATCTCGGTCATTGCGACATCATCCTTTTCCACATCTTGTAAGCCGCCCGCATGCCGGTTTCGGCGCTGATATGGCCGCGCGGGCCAAGCGTGCCGGGGGTTTCATCGACAAGGCCACGATTGACCAGAATGGGAAGGTCTTCGCCGCCCTTGGTGCCGCGCTGCACCCGCTCCCAGACTTCGGCATCATCGGGGCTGCCAAAGCCCATCGGGCCCTGAAAATGCTCGTGCAGGCGCAGGCGCATCTGGTTCGCCGCCGCCGGGCCGCCTTCCATGCCAAGCGCCATGTGGCGGATATCGGTCTGTTCCACCGAGATCGGCGTCAGCACACGGAAAAACGCGAGGCTGAAAGACACGTTGGGAAACAGATTGAGGTTGAATCCGGCCCCACCGACCGCACGGACAATCTTTTTGACCTGATCCTCGGGGTAACCTTCATCGCGCAGTTCCTGCGCCAGTTCGGTGAACCGCTCCGGGATCGGCGCGTCGAGATTGTCATCCAGATCAATCAGTTCGGGGATCATCGCCATGACCGAGTGGCCATTGCCCAGATCTTCGACAAAGCCCTTGCCGGTTTCAAGGAACTGGAAAATCTCGTTGGTCTCGCCATCCAGCGATTGCAGGAAACTCTTGTGAACGACGGGGAAGTGATAGGCATCGGTGGTGTTTTCCAGCTGCACTTTCCAGTTCATCGGCACGGTGAACTGATGTTCACCCAACACCGTGACCGGGAAGCCGCCGCCCTGTTTCATGAACAGGTCGATGTAGCGGCAAACCTCGGACCCCAGAAAATCGACCAGCGGTTCGATGTCTTCGTTAAAGGTGGCAAAGACCATGCCGTTGTAGCTTTCGGTCCGCAGACGTTGCAGCCCGTGCTGGTCCTTGTTGAAATCATCGCCATATTGCTCGGGATAGGGCAGGGCGCGCAGGCTGCCATCCAGGCCGTAGCCCCAGCCATGATAGGGGCACTGGAACGAACTGGTCTTGCCCTTTTTCACTTCGCATACTGTGGCAGCGCGGTGACGGCAGCGGTTGACCATGACATGGATCGCACCTTTGCGGTCGCGCACCACGATCACCGGCTCCAACCCGACGGTGGACAGCTTGAAACTGCCCTTGTCGGGGAATTCGCTGTCATGCGCGACAAAGACCCAGGTTTTGCGGAAGATCTTGTCCATCTCCAGCTTGAACAGATCCGGGTCTTCATACATCTGGGTCGCGACCTTGGCGTCTGACGAATAGAGCGCGTCAAGATCGCTGAATTTTGGCATGTCTAGGGACATTTCAGCGTTCCTTTCAGAGTGCGGGAATGGTGAGAGCGCGGCCCATCCGGGCCTCGACGCGCATGAATTTCCAAAGGCGGTGGTCCTGATCATCCACCACGATGGTCCGCAGCAGGTTGCAGGCGGCCATCACCGCCTGACGGTCGGTGAAATCCGCAAGGATATACCAGGTCGCCGGGGTGCCGGTGGACATGCCGACCATGGTCTGGTCGTCATCCATAGTGCCGACGATGCTGGTGCCGGGTACGGCTGCGATACCGGACATCAGCGCCTGGGTTGCCTGCCAGACAGGGCCGATCTGGCCAAAGGGCAAATCGAAAAACGCCGGCTGCATGGAAAAGCAAAGGAGGGTGCGGATCGGAGTGGGTTCGGACATTTTGGGCCTCATCAATCAGGAAATTACGGATAGCCGGGCGGGGTTTGCTGGCCGAACAGCGCCGCACCAGCGGCCTGCCAGCTGCCCGCGCCGATAAAGGCGTGTTGCGCCACGCAGGCAGCGTCGATCATGTTGCGACCCAGCGGGTGGCCGGTGGCCATGGCATCCGACCCGCCCAGCACAAAGGCCAGACGCGCCGCCTCTGCCGCGTCCTGTGCGGCCTTGGAGGCGGTGTGGCGCAGGCGGATGTGCGTGGCGGGGTCCACTTCCCCCGCTGTCTGCATCTGGTGCCAGGCCTCATTCATCGCGTCGTAAAACGCAGCGCGGGCCCCATCCAGCAGCCCCTCGGCGCGGGCAAAGTCGATCTGGACATAGGCGCGCGCTGCCGGGCTGGGCGCGCCGGTGATCGAGCTGCGGGCCAGAGCATCCTGCCGCAGCCAGTCCAGCGCGGCGCGGGCTGCCCCAAGACCGACGACAGCCAGAACCTGTGCTGCCAGCGCCATGGCGGGGTAACGGAAGATGGCATCATCCTGCTGCGGCTTGCCGCCACGGATAAAGGTCCAGTCTTCGGGCACAACGACCCCGTCTGCCACGATGTCATGGCTGCCGGTCGCCCGCAGGCCGACCGTGTCCCATGTCTCGTCAACGATCACGCTGTCACGCGGCATGATCGCGGTGCGCGGCAGGGGGGAGCTTTCGCCCTCAACCCGGATACCCGCACCGACGATCGACGCCCCCATCACGCCCGACCCCCAGGGCCAGCGGCCCCGCACCTCCAGCCCGCCGGGCACGCGGCGGGCTGGCTGGGGCGGGAACATCGCCCCGGCAAAGACGGTATCGGGATCATTGCCATAGATCGCGGCATAGGTTTCGGGCGGCAATGCGGCCAGATAGGTGGACGAAACACCAAAGCTGGCCACCCAACCCGCCGAGGCGTCGGCTGAGGCAATGTCTTCGATCAGCTTGCAGAAGTGCGCAGGCGAGCAGGCATCGCCGCCAAAGCGTTCAGGCACAAAGGCGCGGTAGATACCGACCTGCTGAAACCGGCGCACGATATCCTGTGGAATATGGCGCAGGGTCTGAAACTCGTCACGGCGGCTGCGGATCTCGGCCTTGAGCGTCTCAAGCGCTGACGGCGGGGTGTGAGAATTCATCTGATCAGTCCTTGGTCTGGAAATTCGGAACGGTGTCGCAAAACCACCGGGCGATCGCGCAAAGCTGTGCATCGGCCCCCTTGCGGCCGACGATCTGCAAACCGGCGGGCAAGCCGTCGCTGGTCAGGGTCGGCAGAACAATGGCCGGGTGGCCCGACAGGTTGAACGGGCGCAGGTAACGGGTCAGCGGCAGAACCTTGGCCGGGTCGGTTGCTTCGGTCAGCAACGGGGGAATTGTCGGCAAAGCGGGCGTGAGGACCGCATCATAAGTGTCAAGCAAGGCATCGACCTGGGCGGTAAAGCTGCTGCGGATGGCCTCGGCCCAGGCGAGGTCTTTGGCCGGGATCGTCATGGCAGTGGTCAGGCGGCTGCGGATATCGTCGCCCAGCGGGGCAGCACTGGTCACCAGATGGCCAAAGGCCTGCGCCGTCTCGTGTCCGATCACGATCATTCCGGCGCGGAAGGCATCGTCGAGCAGCGGCAGGTCGGCGTAAGGCATGTCATAGCCTTGCGCCATGATCGGCAGGATCAGACTGTCGCCCACGGTGCGGTCAAAGTCGGTACGCAGCCGCGCAAGGCGGGGGGCTTTGGTCAGGGCTTCCGGGGCAAAGCCGGGGTCAAGCGCTGCCATGGCACGCTCGATCATCGCGACAGTGCGTGCAAAAGGGCCGACACAGTCGAGCGAGCTGTTCGTCGGATGCGCGCCGCGTCGGTCGATGCGGCCGAACGTGGGTTTGAAGCCGATGACGCCGCAGCAGATCGCAGGCTGGCGAACCGAACCGCCGGTATCGGTGCCGATGGCAAAGTCCACCTCGCCCGCCGCCACCGCCACCGCAGAGCCGGAGGAGGAACCGCCGGGGATACGGTCGGGCCAGCGCGGATTGACCGGGGTGCCGCCATGGGCATTGATGCCGGTCATGCCATAGGCGAGTTCGTGCATCAGGGTTTTGCCGGTGATCCGGCAACCGGCCAGCAACAGGTTTTGCACGGCGGCGGAATGGGCGCTGGCCGGTGCGACCCAGGCAAAGGCGGCAGAACCGCAGCGGGTCGGATAGCCCTGAATATCAAGGCAATCCTTGACCGCGACCCGCAGTGCGTCAGCAGGCGTGTCCGGTGCGGCAATCGACATTTGCGGGTCGATCCCCGAGAGGGTTGGGCTTGGGTGGCTCATGCTGCCTTCTTTGCTGTTTCAGACCGCTTGGCCTGATCCCTGTTACGTGAAAGTTACCGTAAAGAGGCAATCCGTCAACATGATTCGTGACGGAAACATCAAAAATATATTTGATAACAACGGGATAATGGCAAAAAGGGACCGCTGCCCCGGTTGGCACGGCACCTATGTCATGGCTGCTCAACCGCGATACGGACTTAGAGCTTTTAGAGAGCATAGCAGGAAAATCCGTTATCTTTCTTGCGTCTTTTGCAAAGGTGTTTTCCGGTGACGGCGTTTCATCCGAAATCAGCGTCTTGGTCCTTATGAGCCCCGATCTGGTGTCGTTTACGTGAACATTACCGCTTGACCGTCGCGGTAAGCCCCCGCACCCTGCAGCTCTATCGCGGCTGCCCGGGGACCATTCGGGGCCTGCCAATTCCGACCTACATCGAACAGGACAGATCCCATGACCACTGACACCGACATTGCCACCCTGATCCGCCGTATCGAAGTGCTGGAAGCCGAGGCTGATATCCGCCGCATTCAGGCGCGCTATATGTTTCTGTGCGACACGCCGATGCCGGAATATGGCGTGAAGAATGATGCCGAGCGCATTGACCTGATCATGGCGCTGTATACCGAAGATGCGGTCTGGGAAGGCGTGGGCGAGTATTACAATGGCCAGTTTGGCCGGGCTGTCGGCGCTGCCGCGATCAAGAAGCATTTTGAGGGCTTCTGGGGCGGCAAGACCGATCCTGCGCTGATTTTGAACTGCCATTACCTGACTTCGGAACAGATCCACATTCACGCGGATGGCACCACCGCCGATGGCCAATGGGTTCATATGCAGCCGTGGTTGTTTTCGGATGGCAAAGCGCTGCTGCGCTCGTCGCGGCTGAACAACACCTTCCGCAAGGAGCCGGATGGCGTGTGGAAGATCACCCGCACCCGGACGGAAAACGTGTTTGTGGCACCGCTTTCTGCCACCTGGGCTTCGGACTATCCGTCGAAATCGGTGCTGATGCAGCCCTGAAGGGGTGGGGGCGGTTTGCGCCGCCCCCTACCGTCAGTCACGCCAGCGTGGGTGCCGGGACAGGGCGGCCTGATGCGCCGCCTCGAAATCCGGGCCGGGTTGTTGAGCGCGGACAAGATCGAGAAACGGATCTTCGACCGGGCCACGATGGTCGGCCAGCTCTTCCAGCACGGCATGGGCGCAGAAAGGTACATAGGCCTCGGCATAGCCACCTTCTTGCACCATCACAATACGGCCCTGACAGTGGCTTTCGGCAAAGTCGATCACCTGCCGTGTCATGGCGCGGAAGCTTTCGCTGTGCAGCAGCATCCGGGCCAGCGGGTCCACCGCATTGGCATCCAGACCGTTGACCACGATCAGCATATCGGGCGCAAAATCACGCAGGGCAGGCAGGATGATATGATCCATCGCTGCCATATAGCTGTCATGCCCTGCGCCGGGCCAGAGCGGCACGTTGAGGGAATAGCCCTTGCCCGCGCCGGCGCCCGTCTCCGTGGTTGCACCGGATGCGCCGGGGGGAAAGCAGGCTTCCTGATGCAGCGACAGGGTGAACACCGATGGGTCGTCCAGAAAACAGGCCTCGGTGCCGTTGCCGTGGTGTACATCCCAGTCGAGGACCGCGATCCGGCCGATGCCTGCGGCCTGAGCCGCGCGCACAGCAATGGCGACATTGGCCAGCATGCAAAACCCCATCGGCATATCGGGCAGGCAATGGTGACCGGAGGGGCGCGATACGGCATAGGCCCGGCGGCGCTGACCGCTCGCGACCTGCATCACCGCTCCCAGCACCTGTCCGGCAGAGAGGCAGGCAATCTCCCATCCATCCGGTCCGAACGGCGCCGTCGGATGCAGGGCGCCGCCGCCCGCGTCGGACAGCTCTTTGAATTGGTCAAGATAGCTTGCAGGGTGAATATGCTCCAACACCTCGCGGGGGGCGGGGGGTGAGGCGACGATGTCAAAGGCATTGGTCAGACCCGAAACCTGCATCAGCGACCACAGCCGCCGTTTGGGTTCGGGCGAGTCGGCGTGACCTGCCCCCGCCGGGGGCTGGACCCAGCCGCCGACCGGCATCACCAGCGCCGAGAGCCCGGCGGAAAACCAAAGTGTCTTTTCGTGAAAATGGAACGACGGGCGGTGTGACGCATCTGTCATGTGGTTTCCTTTTCAATAAACCGCGCGGGCATTTGCCGTCGGATCGGGAACAGCGCGATGTTCCAGCGTTCTGTGACCAGACCCCAAATACCGCGCGGGGCAAACAGCATCATCGCGATGGCGATGGCGCCAAAGATCAGCATCGACCAACCCTCCAGCCCCGACAGGGCTTCGCGCAGCGCAAGAAAGATCAGGGTGCCGATGATCGGGCCTTCGATGGTGCCGATGCCACCGATCACCACGATAAAGATCACATAGGCCGCCCAGTTGACCGAGAATGCCGCATCCGGGCGCACATTGATCTGGGTGATATAGATCAGCGCCCCGGCGGCCCCGGTTATGGCGGCGGCAAACAGGTAGACCCGGCGTTTGGTGCGCGTGGTTTCAACGCCAACCGCCTGCGCGCCCGGTTCACTGTCGCGGATCGCCATCAGCCCCAATCCGGTGCATGACCGCAACAACCAGACCGCGCCCGCCACCGCCACTGCTGCCAGTGCGAGCGCGGCGTAAAAAGTGATATCCTCGCGCAGTCCCCGCTCAAAGCCGCCAAGGCTGCGCACCGCGCGGCCCCGGCCCCCGCCCAGCCAGTCGATGCTGGCATTCGCGGCCAGACGCAGCACTTCGGCGATGACCCAAGTGGCGACGGCGAAATAGGCGCCTTGCAGCCGGAACAACAGCCAGCTTGCGGGCAGCGCGGCAAGGGCTGCCACCGCGGCCGCCAGCGGCAGGGTCAGAAACGGGTTCAGCCCCAGATCTTCGGCCAGCACCACCAGTGCATAGGCCCCAATGCCGACAAAGGCCTGCTGCCCGATCGACACCAGCCCGGCATAGCCAGCCAGCAGGTTCCAGGCCATGGCGAGCGACAGAAAATACAGAAACTCCACGACTGAGCGTTGCTGATAGCCGCTGCCCCAAAGCGGCAGCGACAGAAGGACAAGGCCAAGCCCGGCCAGAATAAGGATGCGTGGCATGGCTCAGCTCCGGTCTATGGTTTCAGGAAACAGGCCCGAAGGCCGGACGATCAGCACGGCCAGCGTGGCCAGATGACCCGTCAACTGGAACCAGCTTGGGTTCAGCGCCCCGCCAATGACCTGCGACAGGCCCAGGATCATGCCGCCGACCAGCACACCGTTGAGCGACCCCATGCCGCCGATGATGATCACCTCAAACGCAAAGATCAGCCGGATCGGGCCGTCAAAGGCCGAAAAGTTTGACCGCATCCCCATCAGCACGCCCGTTACCGCGATGATGGCACAGGCCAGACCCATGGCGAGCGCATAGACATGCTTTGGATCAATCCCCATCAGTGCGGCAATCTGCGGGTCATCCGAGGTGGCGCGGAATGCCCGCCCGATCAGGGTATAGCGAAACAGCAGCTGTAATCCTGCCATCAGGGCAAGCACCGCGCCTAACGTGATCAGCGGCAGTACACCCACAGTCAGCCCCGGCAGCAGCGTGACGCCCGCCGTCTCCAGCGTACCCTGACGCAGCACCATACGGTCTGCCGAAAAGCCCATCAGCAGGCCGTTCTGGATCACAAAGGCCAGACCAAAGGTGATGATCACCGCCGGCATCATGCCGTCTTTCAGCACACGGTTCAGCACCAGACCCTGCAAGGCATAACCAAGGCCGAACATCACCGGGACCAGCACGATCAGCGACACAAGCGGCGACAGCCCCAGCATCTGCGTCACCGCCAGCGCCAGAAACGAGGCCAGCACGACCAGATCACCATGCGCCAGATTCACCGTACGCATGATCCCAAAGGTCAGCGACAGGCCAAGGCCAAGCAGGGCATAGAACCCGCCCAACAGAACCCCGCTTACGAGAGTTGATAAAACGATCATGCAGATACTCCGAAATAGGCGTCCATCAGGGCCTTGCGATCCGTGTCGGCGCAGGGGCCGGTCAGGTTGACGCGCCCTTCCATCAGGCAGCAAAAGCGGGCAGCGACCGAAAGGCTGCGGTTGATGTCTTGCTCGACGATCAGCAGACCCATGCCTTCGGCGGCGATATCGGGCAGGGCGCGGTAAATCTGGTTCACCACAATCGGGGCCAGCCCCAGCGAGATTTCATCCATCAACAGCATCTGTGGGTTTGACATCAGCGCCCGGCCGATGGCGACCATCTGCTGCTCGCCGCCCGACAGATCGAGGCCGCGATTGTCGCGCCGTTTCACCAGTTCGGGGAACAGTTGATAGATCCGCTCCAGCGTCCACGGGCCTTTGCGGCCAGCATAGGCCCCGATGCGCAGGTTATCTTCGACTGTCAGACTGCGAAACAGCCGCCGCCCTTCGGGCACCATGGCGATGCCCTGTGCGGTCAGCCGGTGCGCGGGCTGACCGGCGATATCCTGACCGTTCAGCCGCACCCGGCCTGCACTGGCCGGGAGGGCGCCACAAATCACCTTCATCAAGGTCGATTTTCCAGCCCCGTTCGAACCAACCACCGCCAGAGTCTCGCCCGCCGCAACAGAAAGCGAGATGTCGCGCAGGGCCTGAAACTGATCGTAATGGGCGGCCACGTTTTCCAGATGCAGCAAGGTCATGGCATCAGCTCCAGTGGCGGCTCATCGCCAAAATAGGCGCGGCGGAAGTTGTCAGAGGCCAGCACCTCCAGCGGGGTGCCGCTGGCAATCAGGCGGCCAAAATCCAGCGCAATCAGGCGCGAGACGACCGAAATCAGCGCGTGGACGATATGCTCGATCCAGATGATCGCGACGCCAGAGGTGTTGATCTCACGGATCAAAGCGACCAGATCCTGTACCTCGAAATCCGACAAACCGCCTGCAATCTCATCCAGCAGCAAGACCTTTGGCCCGCAGGCCAGCGCGCGCGACAACTCCAGCCGCTTGCGCCCCATCAGCGACAATTGCCCGGCGGGCAGGGCGTGACGATCCAGCAGACCGCTGCGGCGCAAGGCATCATGCGCCGCCTGTTCCGCATCGGCACCGTGCAGCCCGCCACCATGAAGGGCTGCGGTCAGCGTGTTTTCCCAGACCGTCAGCCCGGAAAAAGGTTGCGGAATCTGGCTGGTGCGAACCAGTCCCGCCCGACAGCGGGCCGCTTGCGGCAGGTCACTGGCAGAGACGCCAGCGAACAAGACCTGCCCGGCGCTGGGGCGCACATCGCCGGACAGCATCTTTAACAGCGTGGTCTTGCCTGCGCCGTTGGGACCGAGCACGCCAAGAGCCTCGCCGGGCGCAAGCGTGAACGATACGTCTGACACCACGGTCACCGCGCCGTAGGAACGGGTCAGCCCCCGTGCTTCCAGCACGGGGGGAAGTGTGTCGGGGGGCATCGTCACCAGACCTTTGGCAGCAGAGTGCCATCGATGGCAACTTCAGGTGCGGTGGCGTTAAAGGTGCAGACCAGTCTGAAGCCGCCTGCGCCATCTGCCTGCCACTGGCCGCCTGCCAGCGGGGTCTTTGCGACGTTTGGTGCAAGGTCAAAGCCGCCCCATTTCACCGGACCGACACAGGTGGTCAGATCGGTCGCGTTCATCGCTTCGACAATTGCATCGGGTTCGATGGCGGCGGCGCGTTTCAGAACATCGACGGCCACTTCGAACAGCGCATGCACATAGCCGGTGCCTTGCAGCCATTGGTTGCCGGTGGCCATTGTATAACCCTCGGCCAAGGCCGTCGTGGTTTCGCCGGTCAGCGACGAGGTGAACGGATACTGCGGCCCCCAGTAAACCTCGCCCGACAGGTTTTCGCCCAGACCATTGGGGAAACCGGCGATGCCTTTGGGCGTCAGCGCAGCTTTGGCGACCGTGACAAATTTCGGCGCAAACCCCTGTTGTTTGGCCTGCGCCATGAACGTGGCCAGATCTGGGGGCAGCATCACGCCGGTTACGATTTCGACCCCGGCGGCCTTGAACGCATTGATCTCCGCCGAAAAATCATCCTTCAGGTTGGTGTATCGGCCCGGATCGACCAGCGTGAACCCGGCTGCCTGCAATGCGGGCGGAAAGCCAAGAGTGCTGTCGGAAAACGCGATGCCATCCGGGTCGTTTGGCCAGAGCGCACCAACCACCTTGTTGGTTTCCAGCCCGTTCCAGAGACCGAAATACACTTTCATCAGGTCTTCGGCACCCCAGAAGAAATGGTTGGTGTACTTGAAAGATTTCTCGCCCGGCACGCCGCCGCGCCCGAAATACCAGGATTGCCAAGGCGTTGCTGCCGAAATGCAGGGCACGCCGTTCAGTTCGCACAGATCGGCCACCGGATTGGTCGTATCAGGGGTGGAGCCGACCAGCACGATATCAACCTCATCCTGAAAAATCAGGTCCGATGCCATATCGCCGGCGCGGTTCGGGTCCGATTGGGTGTCTTTTTCGATGATCTCGATGGCGTAGGTGCCGCTGGTGGTTTCCAGCGTATCGCCAAGCGTGGCGCGGATGGCGTCGATCACATAGCCATCACTTTCGGAGATGCCGCTGAGCGCACCAGAGCGGGGCGAGACATAGCCGATACGGATGGTGCCGTTCTGGGCAAAGGCCCGGCGCGGGGGCAGGGTGGCAGTTGCCGCGATAGCGGCGGAGGATAGTATGAGGTGGCGGCGGGTGAGGTGTCTGGACATGATGAGGTTCCTGTCAGAGTTGAGGATGGTCAGGCGTGGGCGGCGCGGATCATGTCGGCGGCTTTCTCGCCGATCATGATGGCGGGGGCATTGGTATTGCCCGAGGGCACGCTGGGGATGACCGAGGCATCGGCGACGCGCAGACCCTTGACCCCGTAAACCCGCAGAGCCGGGTCCACGACTGACTGGGCCGTGACTCCCATCGCGCAGGTGCCGACCTGATGATGATAGCTGCCAACGGCGGCGCGGGCGTAATCGGCAAGCGCTGCATCATCGTTGCGGGCAGGGCCGGGATAGACCTCACCTTTCACCCAATCCTTCAGGGCAGGCTGCGCCACGATTTCGCGCAGTTGCTTCATCGAGGTTACCAGTGTCTGCACATCGTAATCGGTGGCCAGCAGGTTCGGATCCAGGTGCAGCGGATCGTTGATATCCGCGCCGGTCAGCCGGATTTCCCCGCGTGACGTCGGGCGAAGACCCGCCGCATGCAGGGTAAAGGCGTTCATCGGCCCCTCAAAGCCGGGCGCATAGGCGGGCACCGAAAAGAACAGCGGTTGAGTGTCAGGCACCACGACCGACGGGTGCGAGCGCAAAAAGGCGTGGACCTGCATCGGCGGCAAAGCAGGATCGGTGGGAAATGGGTAATCGTCGCGCGATTCAAACACCATCGGCAGCAGCGTGTGGTCATGCAGGTTCTGTCCGACACCGGGCAGATCGACGACCGGGGCAATGCCAAAGCCATCCAGATGCGCAGCGGGGCCGATGCCCGACAGCATCAGGATGCGGGGGCTTTCCAGCGTGCCCGAACTCAGCACCGCTTCGCGGCCCACGCCGATGTCAAACCGTTCAGCCCCCCTGCGGCACGTGACGCCGACGACCCGGCCGCTCTCGATCACCACTTTCTCTACCCGTGTTCCGGGCAAGACGGTCAGGTTGGGCCGGTCGCGTGCCGGGGCCAGGAAGGCGGCAGCGGTCGAGGCCCGCTGGCCGTTGCGTGTGTTGAACTGTATCCGGCTGATGCCGTCCAGGGTGGCCCCATTGTAGTCGGGGTTATAGGGGATGCCCGCCTGTACGGCCGCGTCAATCAGGGCATCCATCACCGGATGCGCGGTGTAATCTGTCGTCACCCGCAGCGGGCCCCCAGTGGCGTGAAAGGCGTCAGCCCCGCGGTCGAAGTCTTCGGATTTCCTGAAATAGGGCAGCACATTTGCCCAGTCCCAGCCGCGGCAACCTGCCAGCGCCCAGGAGTCGTAATCCATCGCATGACCACGCACATAGATCATGCCATTCATCGCCGATGATCCGCCGATCACTTTGCCACGCGGCCAGTAGATCTGCCGGTTGTGACAGTGCTTCTGAGGCACGGTGGACTGGCCCCAGTCATAGTCGGAATGCCAGATCTCGATGGTGCGCAACGGGGTAGAAACCATGCCGGGCGTGTCGCCATGGCCGCCCTCGATCAAGAGGACCGTGGCGGTTTCATCTTCGCTGAGCCGGGCGGCAAGCACGCAGCCAGCAGAGCCGCCGCCGCAGATGACGTAATCATAGGTTTTGCCGGTGGTGTCGACGGCGGGGAAGGGGGCAAGAGGTGTCATGTCAGACCTGTCGCTGGGTGACGCCGGGCCATAAGCCGTCGGTCCGCGAACCGGGGCTGCGGGCGTCAGGGTTGGGAGGAGGTGTGTGGTGCGAAAGGTCGGGGGTCAGCCGGGTCTGGTGAGGGTCATTTCGGGGGCTCCTGTTGGGCGGCCGGGGTCTTTGCGCCCCTTGGCCGGATTGATCTGCGCGGCCCCGAGGGGCCACGCCGGTTCTTTATGATGGATCAGCGGTAAGCGATGCAGACCGATTTGGTTTCCAGATAGTTATCCAATGCGCCCGCGCCATGTTCGCGCCCGATGCCGGATTGCTTTACGCCACCAAAGGGCATGTTCTGGTCGGGAATGTTGTGACTGTTGACCCAGACTGTCCCGGCCTGAATTTTCGGCACATAGCGCATCACCTTGTTCAGATCGCGCGTCCAGAGCGAGGCACCAAGGCCGTATCGGGTGTCATTGGCCAGCCGGACCGCGTCATCCGGGTCGGTGAAGGGGGTCATGGTGACCACAGGACCGAACACTTCGTCCTGCATCAGCGCCATGTCTTGCCGGACATCGGTAAAGAGTTCGGGGGCGACGTAAAACCCGGTCTCGGGGGCGGTGCCATTGATCACAGGCGTTGCCCCATCCTCCAGCCCACGGGCGATGCATGCCTTTACATGCGCCTGATGCCGGGCGGAAACGACCGGATTGATCTGGTTTGCAGGATCAAGGCCAGATCCGATCGCCAGGCTGCGGGTGACATTCGCAATCACCTCCAGCGCCTTTTCATAGATGCCCTTCTGCGCATAGATCCGCACTCCGGCGCAGCAGGTCTGGCCGGTGTTGAAGAAGGTGCCGATCCCGGCGGCTGCGCCCAGCAGGTCCAGATCCATATCGTCGAACATGACCATGGGGGCCTTGCCGCCCAGTTCCAGCGTCACGCGCTTCATGTCTTTCATCGCCTGAATACCGATCAGCTTTCCGGTTTCGGTCGATCCGGTAAAGGTGATCTTGGCGATGCCAGGGTGGGCAACCAGTGCCGCCCCGGCTTCGTGCCCGGTGCCGGTCACCACGTTCACCACGCCTTCGGGAATCCCCGCCTCCAGCGCCAACTGGGCCAGACGGATCGCGGTAAGCGGAGTTTCCTCTGCGGGTTTGAGCACCACGGTGCAGCCTGCGGCCAGCGCTGGCGCGATCTTCCACGTCGCCATGTTGAGCGGAAAGTTCCACGGGGTGATCGCCGCCACGACGCCCACAGGTTCTTTGCGGGTGAATGCCTGATAGCTCATGCCCGGCGGAATCGGGATCGAGACATCCAGCGTGGTTCCCTGGATCTTGGTCGACCAGCCTGCCATATAGCGGAAATATTCTGCCGATGACTGCACTTCGATGAGGCGCGACAGCAGGATCGACTTTCCCTGATTAAGCGTTTCCAGCTGGGCCAGTTCTTCGCCATTCTGTTCGATCAGATCGGCGAGTTTCAGCATCAGCCCCTGGCGCTGAACCGGCAGCATCCGTGACCATGGGCCCTCGAATGCAGCTTGTGCCGTTTTGACGGCACGGTCCACATCGGCCGCTGTTCCTGCCGGAACCCGGCTCAGTTCGGCGCCGGTGGCGGGGTTGAATACGGCAAAGGTATTTCCCGAAGCTGCCGCCACGGTGTCTGCTCCGATCACCATTCCGGGGGATTTCAGGAAGGCCGCCACGGCGGGCATGATTTCTGATACAGGGCTGTCAGGTGGCGCGATTCTCATTTCAGGCTTCCTTGTCTGTTGGATTAATATGCATCTTTCACGTGCATTATCATGTAAATTCTGTTGACCTCAGCTGTTGCTGTCAGCCATTTGGCGCTCTGCCTAGAATGCAGGCATCATGCCGTTGTGCAGGTCGGTCGAAGCACGAAGTTGAAAGCCGCATGCCATTGTTCGGTCGGGCTTTGCACTGGCCTGAAATCGGCGATCAACGATGCCTTGACCCCAAACACCGCATCCGAGGTCAGATACGCATCACCGCTGACAAAAATGTGCGTGATCAGGCGGGCATGACCGGGGGCGGTGACCCGGAAATGCATATGCGCGGGACGCCAGGGGTGGCGGCCAAGAGCACCCAGCATCTGCCCCACCGGGCCATCATCGGGAATCGGGTATGAGACTGGCTTGATGCCGCGAAAGGCATAGGCTCCGTCAGGGCCGGTGCGGAACACGCCGCGGTTGTTCCACTTTGGCTGCAGGTCCGGCTGCTGCACATCATAAAACCCGTCGGCATTGTCGGACCACACATCGACCAGCGCATTGGCAATCGGCGCGCCATTCAGATCCAGCACACGGCCCTCATACAGGCAGATCTCGCCCTTGCCATCCAGACTGATGCAGGTGCCCAAGGGCAATTCCGGCGCGCCGTCCACATGGAACGGGCCAAAAACGGTGGAATCCGTGGCACCTGCCGGCACCCGGTTGTTGACAGCATCAACCAGCATCGACACCCCAAGCGCATCGGACAGCAGGATGAATTCTTGCCGGGTATCGGTGCAGATCTGTCCGGTGCGGGTCAGAAAACTGATCGCGGTTTCCCATTCTGCCTCGGTCAGCGTGACATCCTTGATGAAGGCATGCAGGTGGTTGACCAATGACGTCATCACCTGGCGCAGCCGCGGATCGGTCGCTACCCCGATGCGGTCGTTGACCGTTTCGGCGGAGGTGGCTTCGGAAAAGTAGCTCATGGCGGTCTCCTCAACCGGGGATGGGCGCTGCGCCGGTGTGGGCACGGGTGATGAGTGCGGTCAGCGCATCGCGCTCCAGCGGGCGGGGGTTCCAATAGGGATTGGCCAGTGCCAGATCGACAGCACGGGGAATGCCGGTTTCGGGCATGCCAAGCGCCTCCAGCGAGGTAGGGGCACCGACCGCGTGGCCAAGCGCATAGAGCGCCTGTGCAGGATCGGGGCCGAGCACGGTGCGTAGCAGCGCCATCGCCTCTGGTATCGCTGGGGCGTTGTAGGCCAGCGCATGTGGCAGCATCAACGTGTGGGTTTCGGCATGGGGCAGATCAAACGTGCCGCCCAGCGTGTGGCACAGCTTATGGTGCAGTGCCATGCCAACCGAACCGAGACAGATGCCGCAGAGCCACGCGCCATACAGCGCATCGGCGCGCGCAGTGCGATTGTGCGGATCGCTGCTGATGGCGGGCAGAGCGCGAACCAGTGCTCTTATCCCCTCCACCGCCATCAGGTTTATCACCGGATTGGTATCGCGGGCATAAAGCGCCTCGACCGCATGGGCGATGGCATTGATGCCGCTGGTCCCCGACAACGCCACCGGAAGGTCCAGCGTGTAGTCGATATCGTAGATCACCACCTGTGGCAGCACCTTTGGCGTGGTTTGCGTGCGCTTTTGCCCGCCCGAGGTCTCACCCAGAATCGGGGTCATCTCGGACCCGGCATAGGTGGTGGGCAGAACGATCTGCGGCAGGCCGGTGCGCAGGGCAATTGCTTTGCCAAGGCCGGTGGTGGAACCGCCCCCGATGGCCACCACCACATCTGCCTTAAGCTGGCGGGCGCGGTCGGCTGCAAGATCGCTGACATCGACCGGCGTATGCATGACCGCACCGGCGAACACGCCGACCGTAGCCTCACCCAGCAGATCGGCAAGCCTTTGCCCTTGGGCTTCCTGCGCCGGTGTCGTCAGGATCAATGCGCGACGGGTGCCAAGCCGGGCCATTTCGTCGGGCAGGGCTGCCGTGGTGCCGAAACCAAAAACGACGCGTGACGGATGACCTGTGTAGATAAACCCGGAGCCGGTCATGATACGCTGCCTGTAGCTATCTGATAATCCACCTGATGCCGGGCGATGCGCAGCCCGGCCAGCCGGTCCCGCACGGCAAGATGTTCGGGGTGAACCGCATAGGCGGCGAGTGCGGCTTCGGATTCAAATTCCGTCAGCAGCAGCATATCGCAGGCATAGTCGATCCGACTGATATCGACACCGATCTCAAGACGCGTCATGCCGGGGATGCGATCCCGCAATGCCTCGAACGCGTCGCGGACCGCGTTGATGGCATCGCGTTTTTCGGCGTCATTGCTGCCGGTCACATCCCACATCACGATGTGGCAGATCGGGGAAGCGTTGGCATCTTTCATAGGGGACTCCGGTATCTGACGTTCCGGGCTGGGTTCCGGTTGCGTCACAGTGGCACCATGTAATTGCAGGATAAATCACGCAATTTGCGAAACATCATTGCAGACGCCGCAAAGATTGGTGCGAAAGCAAACAAATTATAGCTGATTCGGCACAACACTGTTATGGTAATATTACTGTAACATGACAGCGGGTGGCCCGAATGGACCGGATTACAGAGCTACAGGTTTTCGCAGCGATTGCTGAAGAAGCAAACCTGACCAGAGCCTCTGAAGTGCTGGGTCTGTCAGTATCCGGGGTCAGTCGGACCTTGTCAGCACTGGAGACACGGCTAGGGGTGCGGCTTGTACAGCGGACAACGCGGCAAATGTCGCTGACTTCTGAAGGCGAGAGCTTTGCGCGCAATGCGCGCGAAATCCTGAACAGCCTGCGCGAGGCCGAGGAAAGCGTGATCCGGGGCGCGGCAGAACCGTTCGGCACGCTGCGCATCGGGGCGTCGTTGTCATTTGCGCTGCTGCATCTGATGCCGGTCATCCAGACCTACAAGGCGCGCTATCCGCTGGTGCGGATCGAGATTCAGGCTTCGAACCGCTACTGTGACATCATCGAAAACGGGCTGGATCTGGCCATCCGCACCAGACGAGCCGAGGCTGACAGTTCCGTCACCATCCGCAAACTGGCCGAGGTGCCGCGGATGCTGGCTGCCGCACCGGGCTATATTGCCAGATACGGCACGCCAGAGCATCCCGACGATCTGCGAAAGCACAAGTTGTTGTTGTATTCATTGGCCGAAGACTGGGATGTGCTGACCCTGACGAAAGCAGGCACGACCAGCCGCTTGAATGTGTCGGGGGATCTGGTGGCAAATGATGGCCAGCTGTTGCGTGACGCGGCACTGGGCGGCATGGGGATTCTGGTTCAGCCCGCCTATATCATATATGACGATCTGCGCGCAGGACGACTGCTGCCGGTATTGCCAGACTGGACACCCTGCGGGTTGACCATGAACCTTGCCTATCCTACCCGCAGTTTCCTGCCGATGCGTGCGCGCCTGTTCATTGATGCCTTGGTCGGACACTTTCGCGAGAATGGTTTTGAGAGTCTCTGGGCAGAGCAATTTGTAGGATCAAAGCCTGTTTTTGAGGCAGATCCAGAGCTGTTTACCGTGGTCGCAACGCCAGAACAGGCCAGGAAGGCTGTTTTGCAAAAATCGCAATAATACATGAAAAATCACGTGCTAGCGTGAGGTGTTGTTGGCGGGGTCTGCCCTGCCACGTTCCAGAAAAAACGATGCCAACAGGAGAATGAAATGACTGCTTGCACCCTTGCACAGCATATCCGCCGTGCCACCGTGGTTTGTGCCGCGGTTGCGGTCAGCGCCGTGACGACATCTGCCGCTCTGGCCGAAGATGTCTTGCGCTCGCTGACTGCCTTTCCCTCTACCGACAATACATCACAGCTGTATGTCCGTTTCGCGGATGCCGTGAATGAGCGTGGCAAGGGTATTGTCCGGGTTGATGTGATTGGCGGTCCCGAGATCGTGCCGGGGCTGCAGCAGATTGAGGCCGTCGGGCGGGGCGTGGT
This sequence comes from Pseudotabrizicola alkalilacus, assembly GCF_003443995.1. Classification (GTDB taxonomy): domain Bacteria; phylum Pseudomonadota; class Alphaproteobacteria; order Rhodobacterales; family Rhodobacteraceae; genus Pseudotabrizicola; species Pseudotabrizicola alkalilacus. The sequence goes on along the minus strand of NZ_QWEY01000004.1, from coordinate 128,617 downwards.
CGACATGACCTTTGGCCCGATCAGCTATGCGCTGGGAAGCATGCCAGAGGCTGACGCCTGGGTTGGCAGCGACCTTGATCCGATGGTAACCCGTGAAAACGGCGGCTTTGCACTGGTTCAGCAAGTTGCAGCGGAAACGCTGGGCATTCACATCCTGGCGCGCTTTGCCCCGGCTGCGCCGCTGCATCTATATCTGCTGGAGGAACCTGCCCGCAAGGAAGACGGATCAATTGATCTGACCGGGAAACGTCTGCGGGCGTCGCCTTTGTATAATGCTTTTTATGAAAGCCTTGGCGCAATTCCCGTCAGCATCCCCGTGCCGGATGTTTATACCGGGCTGGAGCGTGGCACCTTTGACGGGCTGGGCTATCCGCCTTCGGCAATCGAAGGCTGGAACTGGGACCGCTTTCTGAAATATCGCGTTGATCCCGGCTTTTTGCAGGCCGATCTGGGAATCTACATCGCGCCCGCCAAATGGGCCACGCTGAGCGAAGAATCGCGCCAGATCCTCACGGAGGTTGCCATTGAGTTTGAAGCCAGCAGCTATGAGGACTGGCAAAAGCTGACCGGCGATGTGAATGCGCGTTTCGAGGCGCAGGGCATGCAAGTGGTGCAACTGGAAGGCGACGCCGCCAAGGCTTTTGTCGATGCGGCACATGATGCGGTCTGGAATCGGCTGAAAGCCTCGGGATCGCCGCATGCAGATGCGCTACGCGCGCTGTACTTCTCGCGCTGAGAACGCCCGGTGCCGGGCCCTTCGGTCCGGCACCCAGCCAGGAAAAGCACAATGATCCTTCTGAAACTCTATGACCGCATAATTTTGGGGCTGGCGGCACTGGGGGCGGCCAGCCTGGCCGTCGTAACGGTGCTGATCATCTATGATGTGCTCAGCCGTAATCTGGGCTGGACACCGCTGAATGCAACCAGTGCGATTGTTGAATATGCGCTGCTGTTCAGCACGATGGCCGCCGCGCCATGGCTGGTGCGTATAAATGGGCATGTCTCGTTGTCATCTGTCATCAAGCTGACCCCGCGCGCCGTGCAGCGGGGGGTCAATCGCTTGGTATTGCTGATTGCGGCAAGTGCGGTTGGCATTCTCGCCGTGGTGTCAGGCCGTATCGGGCTGCGGCAATGGCAGTCTGGCACGATCGACATGCGGTCAGTCGATCTGTCGGGCTGGCTGCTTTACGCATTCATGGCGCTTGGCTTTGCGCTGATGGCCACCGAGTTCTTGCGCATGTTGCTGCGGGGCGAAGAGTACACTGGCGCCGGGGGCGAGCATTGACATGATGGAATGGTATGAAGCGACCGCCTTTCTGATCGGTGGTCTGATGGTTCTGATGCTGTTCGGGATGCCGGTGGCGGTGGCCTTTCTGATCATCAACATGGCCGGGGTCATGGTGCTGATGGGCGGCATTGGCGGGATCGAGCAGCTGTTGACCAATGCGACGGCGGCGGTCACGTCATTCACGCTGGCTCCGGTTCCGCTGTTCCTGATCATGGGCGAATTGCTGTTTCACTCGGGTCTGGCCATCGGCGTGTTCAACGCTCTGGACAAGTGTTTTGGCGGGGTGCGGGGACGGCTTGCATATCTGACCGTGGGTGGCGGCACGATCTTTGCCACGCTGTCGGGGTCGTCGATGGCGAATACAGCCATGTTGGGATCTACTTTGATGCCCGATATGTTGAATCGCGGTTACAAGAAATACATCGTCATGGGGCCGATCATCGCTACGGGTGGCCTTGCAATGATCATTCCGCCGTCTTCTTTGGCTGTACTTTTGGGGTCACTGGCGCGGATCGACGTGGGTGCGTTGCTGATTGCGGGGCTGATCCCCGGTCTGGTGCTGGCGATGCTCTATGTCGGCACCATCTGGCTGATGATCCGCATCGACCCTGAAGCGGCCCCCGGTTACACGCCTGAAACGCACAGCCTGCAAGAGGTGCTGGGCGGCTTGATCCGCGATGTGCTGCCGATGGCGCTGGTGATCTTTGCCGTGGTTGGTCTGATCCTGCTGGGCTGGGCGACGCCGACAGAATCCGCCGCCTGTGGCACAGCGGCCGTCGCCATTCTTGCGCTGTTGTACCGGCGGTTGAGCATGGAGGTGATTGTCAAATCGCTGCGCGGCTCGGTCAAGGTATCGGCGATGATGCTGATGATTATCCTTGGCTCGACCACCTTTTCCCAGATCCTTGCGTTCTCGGGGGCTTCACAGGGGCTGATCGCCTTTGCCACCAGCTTTGATCTGTCGGCCTATGCCATGTTGCTGGCCATGCTGATCGTGCTGATCATTCTGGGCATGTTCATGGATCAGCTGTCGATTATGATGCTGACCTTGCCGATCTTTATTCCGCTTGTCGTGCTGTATGAGTTTGACACCGTCTGGTTCGGGATCGTGATGCTGCTGGCGTTGGAGTTGAGCCTTGCCACTCCGCCATTCGGACTGTTGCTGTTTGTCATGCTGGGGGTGGCGCCGCGCGGGACAACGATGAAAGAGGTGGTGTACGCATCCGTGCCATTCATTCTCTGCACACTCGTCCTGATCGGTCTGCTGGCGGCAGTGCCGGATCTGGCACTGTGGCTTCCTTCGGTGATGCGCTGAATGGTCTGGGGCGACGTTGCGCGCCCCGGACTGTCTCTTGCCAAAGGGCTTTCGGTGCGCCATCCAAGGGCATGAGTGATTTCGCCAAAAATGCCCGCTTTGCCACCGATGCCCTGCGCGATCTGTTTGATCCGACGCCGTTGCAGCGCAATGACTATCTGTCGCAGCGGTTTGGGGCCGACATCTGGCTGAAGCGCGAAGATCTGTCGCCGGTGCGGTCTTACAAACTGCGCGGTGCCTTTACCGCAATGCGCAAGGTGCGTGAGGCAGAGCCGGGGCAAGAGCATTTCGTCTGCGCCAGTGCGGGCAATCATGCGCAAGGGGTGGCCTTTGCCTGCCGGCATTTTGGCGTGCGCGGCACGATTTTCATGCCGGTGACGACACCGCAGCAAAAGATCGACAAAACGCGGGTTTTCGGCGCAGGTCAGGTGCAGATCGTGCTGACAGGTGACTATTTTGATCAGACACTGGCAGCCGCCAAGGCGTTTTGCATCGAGAAAGACGCGTATTTTCTGTCACCCTTTGATGATGCCGATGTCATTCTGGGGCAAGCCTCGGTCGCGGTTGAAATGCTGGATCAGCTGGGCGGCGACCCCGATCTGGTCATCTTGCCCGTGGGCGGCGGTGGGCTTTCGTCAGGGGTGACGCGCTATCTGCGCGAGGTTGCGCCAGAGGTGGACTTTCGCTTTGTGGAGCCGCTGGGCGGCGCCTCGTTGCTGGCCGCGCTGCGCGCGGGGCAGCCTGACACGCTGAGTACGGTGAACAGTTTTGTTGACGGGGCTGCTGTCGCGCGTTTGGGGGACCAGACCTTTGCCCTGCTGAAATGGGTTGATCTGGCGCAGGTCTTGCTGGCCCCCGAGGACCGCATCTGCATCACCATGCTGGAGATGCTGAATGTCGAAGGCATTGTGCTGGAGCCTGCCGGAGCGCTGTCGGTGGATGTTTTGCCGGAATTGGCAGAGGTGATCCGGGGCAAGACGGTGGTGTGTGTCACATCCGGCGGCAATTTCGATTTTGAACGTCTGCCCGAGGTGAAAGAGCGGGCGCAGCGCTTTGCCGGGTTGAAAAAATACTTCATTCTGCGGATGCCGCAGAGGCCTGGTGCGTTGCGCGAGTTTCTGGAGATGCTGGGACCAGAGGATGATATCGCGCGGTTTGAGTATCTCAAGAAATCGGCGCGCAACTTCGGTTCGGTCCTGATTGGAATTGAAACAAAATCACCAGAGAATTTCACCAGACTGTTTGCGCGGCTGGATTTGGCCGCGTTTCCCTATCGTGACATCACCAACGACGGGATTCTGTCAGAATTCCTGATTTAGGCTGCCAGCGTCTTTATGCCACCCAGAAAGGCGGCTCGGGACTGATGATAGATGTCGATGACCGCATCCAGTGTCACGTCGTCAAACCCAGTGGCGGCGCGGCGTTCGCCAGTCTGGCAAATCTGCGCGAGTTCGGCAAAGCCGAGGTTCAGCGCGCTGCCCTTGAGGAAATGAAGATCGCTTTCCACAGAGCCGGTATCTGACAGGGCCCGCAGGCGGGCGATCACCTCATCCGTTTCCTGCAGAAAAATTGCGACGATCTCTTCGAAACACTCAGGCCCGATTTCGCCAAGCAACTCTTGAACGCGACGCCAATCAATCATCACACCACCCGTCATTTAGGCCCCAATGGTAACCTGTCCTTTTGTCAATAATTGACGTTAGGGGTTAAGCTTTTGTTATCAAAATTAAGCGCAAATCGGGCAATAAGCGAAAGTTTTAGTTTTCACGGATGGTTAAGGTCCGGGCTGTCAAATCATTCTGTGCAGCATGGACGAAACCCGATGATCCTGACGGACCTCCGCAGCCTTGATTCCCCCGGCGGTGCATCAGCACAGCTGGGGCCTTTGCGGGTGCTCATTGTCGATGACAGCAAGGCCCAGCGGATGATGTTGACAATGTCGTTGTCGCGCTGGGGCTATGAGGTGGACGAGGCGGCGTCGGGCGAAGATGCGTTGATTGCATGTCAGGCTGTGGTTTATGACATTATCCTGTCGGACTGGATGATGAATGGCATGTCGGGGCTGGAGCTGTGCGCCGCATTCCGCGCGCTGGGGCGCGAAGGGTATGCCTATTTCATCCTGCTGACATCCAAATCCGAAAAGACCGAAATCGCCAAAGGCTTGGAGGCGGGCGCCGATGACTTTCTGACCAAACCCGTCTCGGCCGACGAGCTGCGCGCACGGTTGCGCGCGGGGGAGCGGATCGTCGGGATGCACAAAGAACTGGTGCAGAAAAACCACTTGCTTGGAAAGACACTGGCCGAATTGCAGCGCGCGCAGGAAATGGTTGACCGCGATCTGATCGAAGCGCGGAAACTGCAGCAAAATCTGGTGCGGGAGCGGTTCCGCGACTGGGGGCACGGCGCCGCCACCTTGTTTTTGCGGACCTCAGGTCATGTGGGCGGCGATCTCGCCGGCTTTTTCGAATTGGATCCGACGCATGTGGCGCTGTATTCGGTGGATGTCTCCGGTCATGGTGTTGCCTCTGCCATGATGACCGCGCGGCTGGCAGGTTATCTGTCGGCGGCCGCCCCGGATCAGAACATCGCTTTACAGCGCCGCGCTGACGGCAGGTTTGACGCTTTGCCACCCGAAGAGGTTGCGGCACGGTTCAATCGGACAATGCTGGAGGATTTGCAGGTCGATCAGTATTTTACCATGGTCTATGCCCAGGTCGATCTGCTCAGCGGCGCGGTGGCTCTGGTGCAGGCCGGGCATCCCTATCCGTTGATCCTGCGCCGGGATGGCCGGATTGACCGGCTGGGCGATGGCGGTTTGCCGATCGGGCTGCTGGGTGATGCGCTGCATGAGCGGGTGACGGCACAGCTGTACCCCGGTGACCGGCTGTTCCTGCTGTCAGACGGGTTGACGGAATGCCCCTCACCACAGGGGGATGAGTTGGGGGATGACGGGCTCGAAGCGTTGATACGCAAGAACAGTGGGCTGGACTCTGCGCAGTTGCTGGATGCGCTGATCTGGGATCTGGCGGCGCATATGGGGTCAGAGGATTTTCGGGATGATGTGTCGGGACTGCTGTTTGATTATCGGGGCTGATTGCGCAGCGCGCAGGCCAGAAATGCCCGGTCTCCGGTGTTGGTGATCTGCTTCAGCGCTTGATCCGCTGGCATCCAGACGGCAGTGTGCCCCGGCTCTGACGGCGGTCCGAGCCGAAGGACGGGGCGGGCCAGATAGATGGTGCAGACCTTTTCGGCCCATTTGTTGTATTCCGGCATATAGGTGAACCGCCGGTACGCCCCCAGCCTGCGTGTCACGGCAATTTTCCAGCCGGTTTCCTCGAACACTTCGCGGTGCAGTGCGGCGACCGGATGCTCACCGGCGTCGATGCCGCCACCAGGCAGCTGAAACTCGGGTCTGGGTTCCGCCTGATGCGTTGTCAGCAAGGTCCGGCCATCCAGCAGCACGGCATAGACGCCGGGTCTGGGGCGGTATGTCTGGCCGGGTTTGACCGCTTCCCCATAACGCCGCATGCGATTGCCCCCTTGGTCGTGGTGTTGCCCTGCCTATATAGGCGCGGTATGCCAAGATTGGCTCGCTAAGGAAACCCCATGACCATTGGTTCGCAGATCGCCTGGGACGATACCGTCCTGCCCTTTCAACTTGACCAGTCCGACATCCGCGGCCGTGTGGTGCGGCTGGATGGTGTGCTGGAGCAGGTTTTGTCGCAACACAGCTACCCGCCGCTGATCGAGGCGCTGGTGGCCGAAGCCGCTTTGCTGACTGCGCTGATCGGTCAGACGGTAAAGCTGCGCTGGAAACTGAGCCTGCAGATCAGGGGCAACGGTCCGGCGCGGCTGATCGCAACCGACTATTACGGGCCGACCGATGATGGCCAACCGGCGCGGATCCGAGCCTATGCCAGCTATGACGCCGACCGGCTGGATCTGACGGCGGATCCGTTCAGCCAGATTGGCACCGGCTATTTCGCGGTGATGCTGGATCAGGGCGAGGGCATGGTGCCGTATCAGGGTTTCACGCCGATTGCGGGCGGATCGCTGTCGTCTTGCGCCGAGACCTATTTCGCGCAGTCCGAACAGCTGCCGACCCGGTTTTCGTTGACCTTTGGTCAAAGCGCGGAGCCGGGGCGGGCAACGCATTGGCGCGGCGGCGGGGTGATGCTGCAGCACATGCCCAAAGCCGGAATGAGCGTGGCCGCCGAGGCAGGTTCGGGCGAGGGTGGCTTGCTGACGCATAGCGACATTCTGGGCGGGGAAGAGGGCGAAAGCTGGACCCGCGCGAATGTGCTGCTGGACACGGTCGAGGAGATCGAGCTGATCGGGCCGCAGGTGACCCCGGCGGAATTGCTGGTGCGGCTGTTCCACGAAGAGGGGCCGCGCGTGTTCGAGTCGCAGCCGATCCGTTTCGGCTGTTCGTGTTCCGAGGACAAAGTGCGCAACACGATGTCGATCTATTCGCAGAAAGACATCGAAAAGATGACAACGCCCGAGGGCATCGTGACCGCCGACTGCCAGTTCTGCGGGGCACATTACGAGATGGACCCGAAGACTTTGGGCTTTGAGGGCAAGAATGGATGAGATTGCGCGTCTGCTGGGGGCAATGCAGCGCCCGGCGGGCGAGTCGTCTGATTTTGACCTGAACCCCGGCCTTCAGCCGTCCGCCGGCCGCGTTCTGCGCCCGGCGGGCGTGCTGGTGCCGGTCTGGACCCGGCCTGAGGGGGCACGGGTGATTCTGACCAAGCGCGCGTCGCATCTGAAACACCATCCGGGGCAGATTTCTCTGCCCGGTGGCAAGGTCGAGCCTGTCGATGCCTCGGTTCAGGCTGCAGCGCTGCGTGAGGCGATGGAAGAGATCGCCTTGCCGCCCGCAATGGTCGAGGTGATCGGCCATTTGCCTGTGCATGAAACCGTGACCGGGTTCAGCATGACCCCGGTTTTAGGCTTGATCAGAGACGATTTTGCCCCAATCGCAGAAGCAGGCGAAGTGGAGGAAGTGTTCTCGGTACCGTTGTCGCATGTGCTGAACCCGGCCCATTATGTGATCGAACGGCGGCTGTGGATGGGTCAGTGGCGGCGCTACTATGCAGTGCCTTACGGGCCGTATTACATCTGGGGGGCAACAGCGCGCATTCTGCGCGGTCTGGCCGAGAGGGCGGCGCGATGAGGGTTGCGGGGGCGTGGCTGGATCATCCCGGCACGCAGGCGCTGTGCCGGATGCTGGAAAATGCGGGATATCGGGCGCTGTTTGTCGGCGGCTGTGTGCGCAACGCGCTGATAGGCGTTGCGGTGGCGGATGTGGATATCGCAACGGATGCCTTACCCAAAACAGTCTCTATGCTGGCGGAAAAGGCCGGATTCCGGGTGGTGCCGACCGGGATTGATCATGGCACAGTCACGGTGATCACAGAGGGTGTCGCGCATGAGGTGACAACCTTTCGCCGCGATGTCGAGACCGATGGCCGCCACGCGGTGGTGGCATTTTCGGACCGGGTGGAAGAAGACGCGGCGCGACGCGATTTCACCATGAACGCACTTTACGCAGACCGGACAGGCGCGGTTGTCGACCCTTTGGGTGGGCTGCCCGATCTGCTGGCGCGACGGCTGCGCTTTGTGGGTGATGCTGAGGCGCGGATCGCCGAGGATTATCTGCGCATCCTGAGGTTCTTTCGGTTCTTTGCGCATTATGGCGACCCAGCAGGTGGCATTGACGCGGAGGGTTTGGCGGCCTGTGCTGCCAATTCTGCAGGAATAGAGACACTTTCTCGGGAGCGGATCGGGGCCGAGATGCGCAAACTGCTGGCGGCGGCTGATCCCGCCCCTGCGGTGGCGTCGATGGCGGCGACGGGGATTCTGGCTGTGGTTCTACCCGGCGCAGAGGCGCGCGCGTTGGCGCCGTTGGTTCATCTGGAAGGCACGCTTGCACCGCGCTGGTTGCGACGACTGGCAGTTCTGGGTGGTCAGGATGTGGGCAACCGGCTGCGGCTGTCGCGGCGTGAAATGGCCGATTTGGGCCGTATCAGAGACGAAATCGGTGGTACACGCAGCCCAGCGGCTCTGGGTTTTGTAGTGGGGGAAACCTTGGCAACCGAGACCGTTCTGGCGCGCGCTGCAGTGATGGAGCAGCCCTTGCCGGACGGATGGGAGGCAGAGGTCGCCCGGGGGGCTGCGGCAGAGTTTCCCTTGCGTGCGGCGGATCTGCTCGACCGGGTTCAGGGGCCGGCGCTTGGGGCGGCGCTGGAGGCCGCGCGACAGCGCTGGCTGGCCAGCAATCTGACGCTGACGCGCGCGCAACTTTTGGGTTAAACGGTTTTCCTCGGACATTAATGGGAGTATATGCCAGCGATAACCCGCAAAAGGCTGTTCCCCGTGTTTTCTTATTTTGAAAGGCTCGTGGACCCTTATGGTCCCTACGAGCAGACTGATACGCCGCCGCGTAAACTGTGGCCATTTCTCAAGCAATATATCATCCCGTTCCGCGGGGTTTTCGCTGTTACAGCGGCTCTGTCGGTGGTCTCGGCTTTCGCCGATGTCGCCTTGATCTGGTATGTCGGGCGGCTGGTTGATCTGCTGTCCACCACCGGGCCGCAGGCGGTCTGGGCCGATTACGGCACCGAGATTCTGCTGGTGGCTGCGGCGATTCTGATCCTGCGGCCCATTCTGCTGGTGGCCAATGTGGCGCTGCTGCACAACACCATTCTGCCGAATTTTGGCACCATGATCCGCTGGCGGGCGCATACCCATGTGATCCGGCAACCCGTGGGCTGGTTCGAAAGCGATTTTGCCGGGCGGATCGCCAACCGGATCATGCAGACCCCGCCGGCGGCGGGGGATGCGGTGTTCCAGACCTTTGACGCGGTGGCTTTTGCCAGCGTGACGGTGGTGGGGGCCGGGATCATGCTGGCGGGGGCGGATGTGCGGCTGCTGCTGCCTCTGGTCATCTGGTTCGTGCTTTATGCCTGGCTGGTGCGCTGGACGGTGCAGCGGGCGGGGCCTGCGGCCAAGGCGAGCTCCGACGCGCGCTCGGCAGTGACGGGGCGGGTGGTGGATGCCTATACCAACATCCATTCGGTCAAGCTGTTCGCGCACCACGACATGGAGCTGAACTACGCCAGGGATGCGATCGAAAACGCGCGCACCACCTTTGCCAAAGAGATGCGGATCGTCACAAAGATGGATCTGGCGCTGACCGTTCTGAATGGCGGGCTGATCGTGGGCGTGACCGGCTGGGCGCTGATCCTGTGGTATCAGGGGCAGGCGACGGTGGGCACAGTCGCGGCGGCGACGGCGCTGGTCTTACGGCTGAACAACATGACCTACTGGATCATGTGGGCCTTTACCTCTCTGGTGCAGGCGCTTGGCGTGGTGGCCGAAGGGATGGAGACGATTACCCAGCCGATCCAGCTGGTCGACAAGCCGGGCGCAAAGCCTCTGGCGCTGACTGCTGGCAAGATCGAGCTGGACGGGGTGAGCCATCACTACGGGCGTGGATCGGGCGGTTTGCAGGATCTGTCGCTGACGGTGCAGCCGGGCGAAAAGATCGGTGTAGTCGGGCGTTCGGGGGCCGGAAAATCGACCCTCGTCAAGCTGCTTTTGCGGTTTTACGACACCGAGGGTGGCGTGATCCGGATCGACGGTCAGGATATTGCGCAGGTGGGTCAGGACTCGGTCCGGCGGGTGATCGGGATGGTGCAGCAAGACAGCAGCCTGATGCACCGCTCGGTGCGCGACAATATTCTGTACGGCCGCCCGGATGCGTCAGAGGCCGAGATGATCGCGGCGGCCCGACGCGCCGATGCGCATGAGTTCATCCAGACGCTGGAAGACCTTGAGGGCCGCAAAGGCTATGGCGCGCATGTGGGCGAACGCGGAGTCAAGCTGTCGGGCGGGCAGCGGCAGCGGGTGGCGCTGGCGCGGGTGATCCTCAAGGATGCGCCGATCCTGATTCTGGACGAGGCGACCAGTGCACTGGACTCAGAAGCCGAGGCCGCCATTCAGGAGGCGCTGTTTGGCGTGATGCAGGGCAAGACGGTGATCGCGATTGCGCACCGCCTGTCGACCATCGCCATGATGGACCGGATCGTGGTGCTGGAAGACGGCCATATCGCCGAGCAGGGAACGCACGCCGAGCTATTGGCGTTGAACGGGCTATATGCTCGGTTCTGGGCCCGACAGTCCGGCGGCTTTATCGGGCTTGAGGAGACGGCATGAGTGTTCTGAAACGGCTGGGCGATTTTATCGACGCCTTTCGCCCGGCTGACGGGCAACCGCCGCAACAGCTTTGGCCTTTCATGCGCTGGTGCCTGAAAGGGTCGTGGCCAATGCTTGGGCTGGCCGGGGTGTTTTCGTCGATTGCCGGAGCGACTGAGGTGGTTTCGGCTGTCATTCTGGGCTGGGTGATTGACGCGGCCCTGAACGCGGGGCCGGAGCGGTTTTTTGGTGATCATGCGGCTTTGATCGGCATGTTCGTGCTGTTTTATCTGGTGCTGCGGCCGATGGCGTTTGGCATTGCGGCGGCGTCGAACAGCATTGTGGTCGGGCCGAATGTGCTGCCGCTGGTGCTGTCGCGCCTGCACCGCTGGACGCTGGGGCAGGCTGTGACCTTTTTCGACAATGATTTCGCTGGCCGGATTGCGCAAAAGCAGATGCAGGCAGCGCGCGCGGTGACGGATGTGGCGACCGAGGTGATCAACACGGTCTGCTTTGCGCTGGCCTCGGTGATCGGGTCGGTGGTGTTTCTGGTGGTGATCGACGCGCGGATCGCGCTGGCGCTGGCGGTCTGGCTGGTGGTCTATGTGGGTCTGATCCGATTTTTCATGCCGCGTGTTCGGATCAATTCTGCGGCGCGCGCTTCGGCACGGGCGATGGTGTCGGGGCAAGTGGTGGATACGATCACCAACATCAAGACGGTAAAGTTATTTGCTCATGCCGCGTTTGAAGATCGGGTGGCGCTGAAAGCTATGGAGGTTTTCCGCGAGCGTAGTCTCGAATTTGGTGTGATCTCCACCTGGTTCCGGCTGTCGCTGATGACGGTGGCAGGGGTTCTGCCGGTTTTGCTGATTGGTGGCACGGTGGTTCTGTGGCAGCAGGGGCTTGCCACCGCTGGCGCAATTGCTGCGGCTGGTGCAATTGCCATGCGGATTGCGCAGATGTCGGGCTGGGTCAGCTTTACGCTGATGTCGATTTACACCAGTGTCGGCGAAGTAGAGGACGGGATGAAAACCCTGTCTGTGCCGCACCAATTAGCAGATGCACCCGATGCAGTGGATCTGGAAAAGGTGCGGGGCGAGATCACTTTTGCTGGGGCCAGCTTTGCCTATGGCCGACGCCGGGGTGGTGTTGCCGACCTGAGCCTGACCATTCGTGCGGGCGAAAAACTGGGGATCGTTGGCGCCAGTGGGGCCGGCAAATCGACCTTGGTGGCAATGCTTTTGCGGCTCTATGATTGCGAAAAGGGGTCGGTTCTGGTGGACGGGCGCGATGTGCGCGATGTGACGCAAGAGAGTTTGCGGCGGCAGATCGGGATGGTCACGCAGGAAACCGCGATGTTCAACCGGAGCGCACGCGATAACATCGCCTATGGCCGCCCGGATGCGACAGAGGCCGAGATCATCGCGGCAGCGCGGGCGGCGGAAGCAGATGGCTTTATCAGCCAGATGATCGACCACACCGGGCGCAAAGGCTATGATGCGTTCTTGGGTGAGCGTGGAGTCAAGCTGTCTGGCGGCCAGCGGCAGCGGATCGCCTTGGCGCGCGCGTTTGTCAAAGACGCGCCGATTCTGGTGCTGGATGAAGCGACATCGGCGCTGGATTCCGAGGTCGAGGCCAACATTCAGACCGCGCTGGACCGGGTGATGCAGGGCAAAACCGTGCTGGCAATTGCGCACCGCCTATCCACCATCGCGGCGATGGACCGGATTGTGGTGCTTGACGACGGCCGCATTGTCGAAGAAGGCACACACGAGGCGCTGTTGGCGCAAAATGGCCTGTATGCCCGCTATTGGAACCGTCAGTCGGGCGGGTTCATCGGGTCGGATGAAAAGGAAGCGGCAGAGTGATACTTACAATTGACCGGCTGGGACACCTTGGCGATGGGATCGCGCAGGGCGAGAACGGGCCGGTCTTTGTGGCCGGAATGCTTCCCGGTGAGGTGGTCGAGGGCGATCTGGAAGGCGACCGTCTGGTTAACACCAGAATCGTGACGCCAAGTGCGGCCCGCATCAAGCCACCCTGTTCGCACGCCCGGACCTGCGGCGGCTGCCTGATGCAGCACGCGTCCGATGCGATGGTGGCCGACTGGAAGACGGCGCATGTCGAGGGGGCTTTGGCCGGGCAGGGGCTGCATGCGCCGTTCCGGCCGATTCTGACTTCTCCGCCCCGGTCGCGGCGGCGGGCAACCTTTGCGGCGCGGCGGACCAAGGGCGGCTCGATGATCGGGTTTCATGCCCGTGGCTCCGATGCGCTGGTGCAGATCCCGAATTGTCAGCTGGTGCATCCTGACCTGATGGCCGCGATGCCGGGACTGGAAGAGCTGGTGCGTCTGGGCGGGTCACGTTCGCAGGAAGTGGCGCTTATGGTGACGCGGGCACTTGGCGGGCCGGATGTGGTGGTGACGGGTGGCAAGCCGCTGGATGGGGCGCTTCGGCTGGAGCTGGCCCGGGTGGTCGAGGCGCATGCAATGGCGCGGCTGACCTGGGATGGCGAGACAGTGGCGCTGCGCGCGACGCCGATCCAGACTATTGGCAAGGCGCGCGTGGCGCCGCCTGCGGGCGCGTTTCTGCAGGCCACCGAACATGGCGAAAAGGCCTTGTTAGAGACAGTTCGGGAAGCATTGGGCGCACAGAAAAAGATTGTCGATCTGTTCGCCGGAATCGGGACATTTGCCCTGCCGCTCGCCGAAATGGCCGAGGTTCATGCGGTCGAAGGCGACCCCGCAATGGTGGCCGCGCTGGACAAGGCATCGCGCAATACAGAAGGGTTGAAGCCGATCAAGGCCGAAGCACGTGATCTGTTCCGCCGCCCGCTGGAGCCGGACGAGTTCAAATATGTGACCGGCGTGGTGATTGACCCGCCGCGCGCGGGGGCCGAGGCGCAGATGCGCTGTCTGGCGGAGTCAAAGGTGCCGGTGATTGCCATGGTGTCGTGCAACCCGGTGACCTTTGCTCGGGATGCGAAAATACTCGTTCAGGCAGGGTATCTGCTGGAATGGGTGCAGGTTGTCGATCAATTTCGCTGGTCAGCGCATGTGGAACTTGTGGGCCGCTTCGTTCGGTAGCATATCCCCTGACACAGTTGGACCGGCCAACGCCCGGTCCCGTTCAGGAGAAGATGATGACGCGCGCAAGTGTAGGTGAGTGGCTGGATCGACCGTTGGTCAGAAATGCCATCATCGGGGTGATCCTGTTCAACGCGGTGATCCTGGGGCTTGAAACATCGTCTTCGGTGATGGCGCGCGCGGGCGGCGTGATCCTGTTTCTGGACAAGGTTTGTCTTGCGATTTTTGTGGCCGAGATTGCCGCGAAGCTTTACGCGCAGGGTCTGCGCTATTTCCGCAATGGCTGGAACCTGTTTGACTTTGTGATCGTTGGCATTGCGCTGGTGCCGGCCGGGCAGGGGCTGTCTGTGCTGCGGGCGCTGCGGATCTTGCGGGTGCTGCGCGTCATCTCGGTCGCGCCAAGCCTGCGCCGGGTGGTGGAGGGGTTCATCACCGCGCTGCCCGGCATGGGGTCGGTGTTCCTCCTGATGGCGATCATCTTTTACATCGGCTCTGTCATGGCGACAAAGCTGTTTGGCGGGGCGTTCCCCGAGTGGTTCGGCGATCTGGGCAATTCAGCTTATACGCTGTTTCAGATCATGACGCTGGAAAGCTGGTCGATGGGCATCGTCCGTCCGGTGATGGATACGTTTCCGCAGGCGTGGATGTTCTTTGTGCCCTTCATCATGGTCACCACCTTTGCGGTGGTGAACCTGCTGGTCGGTCTGATCGTGAACTCGATGCAGGATGCGCATTCCGCAGAGGACAACCTGAAGACCGACGCCTATCGCGACGAGGTGTTGGCGCGGTTGGTAGCGATCGAGGCCCGTCTGGCCAAGGCTGATGACACACCCGTGAGCAAGTGAGTTCCCAAACCCGCTAGGCAGGACCGCTAAAGTTCGGTATGCGGGCATAAAAAAGCGGGGCAGGCAGATGCGGTTTCTTCGGGTATTGGTGCTGTTGGCCTTGGCCTTTGGGCTGGCAGCCTGTGGCAACAACAGCAAGTTCAAAACCTATAACGGCCCGGAGGTGACCTCGGTTCAGGTCCACAAGGGCGCGCGGAAGATGTATCTGCTTCACCACGAAAAGGTGCTGAAAACCTACGATATTGCCCTTGGCTTTACGCCGGTCGGTCACAAGGAATTTGAAGGCGACGGGCGGACGCCGGAAGGCACCTACATCATCGACCGGCGCAATCCGAATTCTGAATTCCATCTGTCGATCGGCATCTCATACCCAAATCAGGCCGATCGCGAATATGCAAAGTCACTGGGCAAATCGCCGGGGGGAGACATCTTTATTCACGGCGGGCCAAAGAGGAAAGTGTCGCGCCGGGACTGGACGGCGGGCTGCATTGCAGTGACGGACAAAGAGATGGAGCGCATTTATGCCATGGTCAAGAATGGCACGCCGATTCAGATCCTGCGCTGAGCCCGGACCGGAGGTCAGCCCCCGGTAACGAGGCACCACCAGATCTTGCCGTTTGGTTCCTGATACCAGGAAAAACCGATGTCGCGGGCCGAGGGGTCCAGGATGATGGCGCGGGTTTCCGGCTGCTTCATCCAGGCCGCCAGCGTCACCAGCTCGGTCTCGAACGTTTCGGAAATCAACTCGCCCTTCAGACCCGCAGTGTAGCCGACGCGTTGTACACGGGTCAGTGGTGATGAGCCGTCAGAGCCAAAGTGCCATGGCCGGTTCTGCACTGACATATCACGCGCATGAGTGGCGGCGGCGGCGTTCAACGCAGCGTTGAAGGCCAGAGGCTGGGCATTCTGGGCACGGCGCAGGGCGTTGACCGAATCAAGAAGCCGGAACGAAATCTCGTTCTCGGTGCCGGGGGCAATCTTGTAGACCTGCGGCAGAGGCTGTCCGCTGGCATCGACGGGCACAGCGGCAGTCTGCTGGACACATGCCGAAAGAAGCCCAACTGCGCCGAGGGTCAGGACCAGGCGTCTGTTCATCGTGAATTCCGATCGTTCCGGCCCGAAGGCACCATGTTTCCTGCGCTGTGTAGCGAAACCGATCTGGTATTTCAAACCCAACTCTGCGTGACCGTGCCGGTTGACAGCGGTTTGATTTGCGGGCTTTGGCCGATCAGAGTATGAAACCAGCAATAATTCAACCTCAGGAGACCTCGTATGAGTGTCGAAGATCGGATTAAACTGAACCGGCGGACCTTTCTGGGAACCGCCGCAGCCGGGTTGGGTGCTGGCCTGACGCCGGCCTTTGCTATGAACGGCTCGACCGAGATGGACGCCAGCGTCGCGACCGGCAGTGTCCGCAACAACGTGTCCAGCTTTCGGATGCTGCGCTGGCAAGACTATTTCGACAACACCCGCAATGGCGCAATTCTGGTCGATCTGACCTCGCGTGCGCTGCACTACTGGTCTGACGATCAGGCCACCTATCGGCTTTACCCGACGTCAGTTCCGCTGTCAGAAGATCTGACGCGCCGGGGCCGGACGGAGGTGGTGCAAAAGGTGGTTGCCCCAAGCTGGCGACCGACCCCGTCAATGAAAGAGCGCAACCCGGAATGGCCGGATGTGGTCGAAGGCGGATCGCCTGATAACCCTTTGGGATCACACGCACTTTACCTGTCCTGGACCTATTACCGAATCCACGGCACGCATGATACGCGCAAGATCGGCCGCCGGTCATCGAACGGATGTGTCGGACTTTATAATGAACACATCTCGGAACTGTTCGCGATGACAAAAGTTGGAACTCAGGTGTTGCTAATTTGACGACAAGTCGGTGAAGCGAGACCCGCTTCAACAAGCCAGATTGCAAATACTGCGCCAAGCTGGTTATGAAGTCGATACGAGGTACAGTCTTGGGTGCATGCCGTCGCCTCTGCAACATTCGGCGGTATGCGATAACTGGAGGTTACTATGAAGAAACTTGCGCTCGCTGCCGCTCTGACGGTTGCTGCTTCCACCGCTTTCGCTGGTGGTATGGTTGAACCGGTTATGGAGCCGGTTGTTGTTGCTGCTGAGACATCGTCTTCGGCTGGCGGCATCGTTGTTCCGCTGCTGCTCCTGCTGATCATCGCAGCTGCTGCTTCGAACTGATCTCAGGATCATTTCAAGGAAAGGCGGTGGGTTCTCCCACCGCCTTTTTCTGTTTCTGACGCCCGGCTGTGCCGGGCTTTTTTGTGGCGGCTGCTTAGCGCAGCCAGCCCAAAAGATTCTCTGAAATGACAGCCATCAGCGCGGTGATATGCGCATCATCGTCGTTCAGGCATGGAATATAGGTAAAGCTTTCCCCGCCCGCATGTTCAAATGCTTCGCGGATCTCGCCGTTAATCTCTTCCAGCGTTTCAATGCAGTCGGCGGAAAAGGCCGGGGCCATGACGGCGATGTTCTTTTTGCCCTGCTTTGCCAGTTCTGCCACATGCTCGACCGTATAGGGCTTCAGCCATTCTTCGGGGCCAAAGACCGACTGGAAGGTGGTGTCGATGCTGCCCTGGTCCCAGCCCAGTCGCTCGCGCAGCAGGCGCGAGGTTTTGGCGCATTGGCAGTGATAGGGGTCGCCCTGCATCAGATACCGCTTTGGCATACCGTGATAGCTGGCCACCAGCACATCTGGCTTTGTCTCCAGCGTCGCATAGACCCGTTCCACCGATTGCGCGAGCGCGTCGATATAGAGCGGATGGTCAAAATATTCCGGTACGGTGCGGACCGAAGGCTGGCGCTTTTCCTTCATCAGGGCACGGAAAAATTCGTCATTCGCTGTGGCCGATGTG
The DNA here is from genome assembly GCF_003443995.1 of Pseudotabrizicola alkalilacus. Lineage (GTDB taxonomy): Bacteria > Pseudomonadota > Alphaproteobacteria > Rhodobacterales > Rhodobacteraceae > Pseudotabrizicola > Pseudotabrizicola alkalilacus. The sequence continues at coordinate 111,003 of NZ_QWEY01000004.1, read as the reverse complement.
GCGCCTGCGTAATGCGGGTAAAGCGGGAAAAACAGGATCTTTTCACACCCGGCCTCGACCATCGCGCGGACCTTTGATTCCGTCGACGGGTTGCCATAACGCATGCAGAAATCAACCATGACACCCTCGCCGTATTGTGCGGCGACGCTTTCAGCCAGCTTGCGCGTCTGATCCTTGGTGATGGTCATCAACGGGCTTTCGTTGCGGTCGTGATTCCAGATCAGCTTGTAATTGGCACCCGAGGAAAACGGCCGCTTCGACAGGATCACCAGTTGCAACAGCGGCTGCCAAAGCCATGCGGAATAATCGATCACGCGTTTATCCGACAGAAACTCATTCAGATAGCGACGCATCGACCAGTAGTCGTAATTGTCCGGCGTGCCGAGGTTGGCCACCAGAACGCCGATCTTTGCCTGCCGCACGGGTGGGTGATCCGCCGGTGCATGGGCAAGGCGGCCCTGACCGGGCACAATGACAGAGGCCTGCGGGGCATGGGGCAGTCCGTGCTTGGCATCGAGCATTGCGTGGCATCCTTGGCTGATCAGAAGTTAAGCGGGACATATAGGCTTATGCGCGCGGGTCAACCTTTGCGCAGGTCGGTTGGCAGCGGCATTTCCGCCGCATTCAGCGCATCGGCCAATCTTTGAGCCGCAGAGCCGGGTTTCAGCGGCTTTGGCTGGCTGGCGTCCGGGGCCCAACCGGTCAGGCAGATGATCTCGAACGTGGCGGGAATGCGCCCTTCGGCATCGGCATACTGTGCCTGATAGATCTCTGCGGCGCGCATCAGAACGCTACGTCGCGTCGGACGGCGCAGGCGGGCGGCAAGCGCATTTGCTTCGCCCATCAGGCGCAGGTCGCGCATCAGGTGCAGGGCGTCACGGTAGCGCACGGTTTTGGTAAAGCTGTCGGCGACGGGCAGCGCAAACCCGGCCCGCTGCAACAACCCGCCCAGATCGCGGATTTCCCCCATCGGCAGCACGCGCGGCGACAGGCCGCCCGTAACTTCGGCCTCGGCCTCCGCAAGACAGGCGCGCAGTTCCTGCAGGGTCTGGCCACCGAACATCAGGGCCATAAACAGACCGTCAGGGCGCAGGGCGTGGCGGCATTGCACAAGCTGGCCAACCGGATCATTGGCCCAGTGCAGGCATAGCGCATGGATCACCAGATCATGCGCAGCGGGAGTCAGCGGCAGCAGGTCGTCATCGGCGACAGGGGGGCCGATATCCTGCCAGGTGTCAGGAAAACCGGTGACAACAGCGGGCGACGTAAACCGTCTGTTAACCTCGATCAGTCTTTCCTGAACCTCGGCATGCGCTTCATCGTGCAAAAAGTACTCGGTGGCCCGGTTGCGGTTGCGCAACAGGGCAGGGCGGTCGGTCAGGATGGGCGGGGTTTGCATGACGCGGAAGATGGTGCGATGCGGATGAGAATGCAAGCTGCCCTGCTGCACATGGTCTATCCACCGCAATGCGTGGCCTGTGATGCGATGGTTTCCACCGATTTCGGGCTGTGTGGCGCGTGCTGGCGTGAGACGCCGTTTGTAACCGGGCTGGTCTGTGACACATGCGGTGTCCCCTTGCCCGGGCAGGACCCCGGCCATCCGGTGCATTGTGATGAATGCCTGACCATAGCGCGCCCATGGTCTCGCGGGCGGGCGGCGATGCTGTACCGCGACCGGGCGCGGAGCATGGTTCTGCAGCTGAAACACGCCGACCGGATTGATCTGGCACGGCCTGCCGGCGGTTGGTTGATGCGGGCGGCGCAGCCGATTCTGCAGCCCGATATGCTGATCGCTCCGGTGCCGCTGCACTGGCTGCGGTTGCTGCGACGACGCTACAACCAGTCCGCCCTGCTGTCAGCGCAACTGGCGCGGCTGTCGGGGCTGGCGCATTGCCCTGACCTTTTGCAACGCCAGAGGAACACCCAGAGTCAGGAGGGCAGGAATCGCGACGGGCGCTTTGCCAATCTGGCCGAGAGTATCCGCGTGCATCCGCGTCGCAGGGCGCTCGTTGACGGGCGGCATGTCTTGCTGGTCGATGATGTGATGACCTCCGGTGCCACATTGGCTGCTGCGGCAGAAGCGTGCCTTGCAACAGGGGCCGCCGAGATCTCGGTGCTGGTGCTGTGTCGCGTTGCGAAGGAGGGCTAAATCCGTATAGTCCGGCGCAACGCCACGATCTGCGCAGGAAGTGCCATGAAGCCCGTCGAAATCTACACCACACCTTCTTGCCCCTATTGCATCGCTGCCAAGCGGTTGCTGGACAAAAAGGGCGTGGCCTATGCCGAAACCGATGTCAGCCGCGACCCCGCATTGCGTCAGGCAATGACCGTGCGGGCGGGTGGTTCGCGCACAGTGCCGCAGATCTTTATTGACGGGCAGCATGTCGGCGGCTGTGATGATCTGCATGCGCTGGACCATCGCGGCGCGCTTGATCCCCTGCTGGCCGGCTGATGCGCGCGGGATTGGTGCAACTGACGGTCAGCGATGACCCGGCCACGAACCTGCCCGAGACGCTTGCGCTGGTGCGGGCGGCGGCGGCGGGCGGGGCCGGTTTCGTGCTGACGCCGGAATGCACCAATGCGCTGTCGTCCAGCCGCGACCATCAGCAGACCGTACTCCATCATGAAACAGATGACCCGACGCTTGCCGCTTTGCGGGCCGAAGCAAAAGCTCTGGGTATATGGCTGCTGATCGGCTCTCTGGGGTTAAAGACCACTGACCCGGATGGCCGCTTTGCCAACCGTTCGTTTCTGGTGGGGCCAGATGGCGGCGTGGCGGCGCGCTATGACAAGATCCACATGTTTGACGTGACCGTGTCAGAGACGGAGTCTTACCGAGAGTCGGCTGGCTATCGTCCGGGCGCGCAGGCTGTGGTGGCGGAAACAGCCTTTGGCAGGGTGGGAATGTCAGTCTGCTACGATGTGCGGTTTGCCTATCTGTACCGCGCTCTGGCGCAGGCGGGGGCTGATATTCTGACGGTTCCGGCCGCGTTCAACCACATCACGGGTGCAGCGCATTGGGAGGTACTGCTGCGCGCGCGGGCGATTGAGACCGGGTGCTTTGTGCTGGCTCCGGCGCAGACCGGTTTTCACCCCGAGGCGGCAGGCAAAGGGCGGCGGACGCATGGGCATTCGCTGGCAATCGCACCCTGGGGGGAGGTACTGGCCGATGGCGGCGACAAACCGGGTGTAGTCTTTGCCGATCTTGATCTGTCGCGGGTGCCTTCGGCGCGGGGGCGGGTGCCGTCGCTGACGCATGACCGGGAGTTTGTCGCGCCATGAGTGAGAAAGAGCGCGTCGAAGAAATTGCTGTGGCGCTGTTCGGCGAGCTGTTCATGGCCGATCAGCTGGCGCGCAACCGGATATCCAAGGTGCTGCCCAAAGGGATGGAACTGTCGCACTTCGGCGTGCTGAACCATCTGGCACGGCTGAATGAGGAACGCACACCGGCGCAACTCGCGCGGTCTTTTCACGTGACGCGGGGGGCGATGACCAACACGCTAGCCAAGCTGGAGTGGGCGGGACATGTGCATATCCGCCCCGACTGGGATGATGCGCGGCGCAAGTTTGTGGCGATCAGCCCGTCGGGCCGGGCTGCACGGGATGCTGCGGTGCAGGCGGTCGCCCCGTTGATCGGAGAGGTGGTGCAGGCTTTGGGGGCAGAACGGGTCCGGGCACTGGTGCCTGTGTTGCGCGAAATGCGGACGCGGCTGGAAGCTGATGGCTGAAACAGCTCGCCCGATGATGGCTGGCGCAGACGGAGTACGCGCATGACACCGGCAAAACGCCTGTTCGACATTGCGGGCGCCTTGGTTCTGGGCGTGCTGCTGGCTCTGCCATTCGGGCTGTTGCTGATCTACCTGCTGCTGCGCGAAGGGCGCCCGGTTTTCTATGTCTCGGAACGGATGCGTGCGCCGGGACGTCCGTTCATGCTGTGGAAGTTGCGGACAATGCGGGTGGTCGAGGCAGATTCCGGCGTCTCGGGCGGCGACAAGGCTGATCGTGTGACACCGATGGGAAAATGGCTGCGCAAGTACCGTGCGGACGAAATCCCCCAGCTGTGGAATGTCCTGAAAGGCGACATGAGCTTTGTTGGGCCGAGGCCACCTTTGCGCAGCTATGTAGAGCGGTTTCCCGAAATTTATGCCAGAGTGCTGACATCGCGGCCCGGTGTGACAGGGCTTGCGACGCTGCATTTTCACAAACGTGAAGAGCAGCTTTTGCGCGCGTGCGTCACGGCCGAGCAGACGGATGAGGTCTATGTCAGGCGCTGCATCCCGCGAAAGGCGCATCTGGATGAGATTTATAGCAAGCACCGGAATATTTGCACAGATGTTAAGCTCATGGTCGATACGGTGCGTGGCGTGACCCGTCGGGAGCAGAAAGGCGTAAAGGTTGATTGATGGTGTGGTTCGGTCTATGCAGCAACCATTCAATAGAGAATTGTTCCAGCCGTCGCCTTGTGAGATAGTTTTTGAACTCCCGGAGTAGTCAGATTTGACGAAAAGAACTTCAAAGTTTTTGCTTTGGTTTGTCGGGCGACTCTCCCGACATCAGAAGCAGGCGATTTTGTTGAGCGTGGATGTGGTTCTGGCCCCGCTCTCGCTTCTGGCCTGCTATTTCCTTTTATACCCGGCATCCATTGCCTCTGACATGGCCACCCGAAGCGCCTATGGCTTTCTGGTGGTGACACTGTTCACCGCCGTCGGCTCACCGTTGCTGGGCATTCCGCTGATCAAGCTCAAGGCTTATGAAGCTGTCGGAGCAATCAAGACCGGATTACTGGCCCTGTTTGCGGCGATGGGGCTCTGGCTGGCGAAAAGCTATACCGGGTTTTCCCTGCCTGTCGCTGGTATCCCGCTGTTTTTGCTGATTTTTGTGCTTTCAATGGTGCTGACGCGCTTTGCGCTTCTCAGTTTGTTGCTGTCTGTTTTGCGTCAGGGTCAGATCCGGCGCAATGTGGTGATTTATGGTGCAGGCAACACCGGCACCATGCTCGCCTCTGCGCTGCGCTCGCATGAGAGCATTCATGTGGTTGCCTTTGTCGATGACAGCACCTCGGTTCAGGGGATGACCCTGATGGGGCTGAAGGTCTATCCGGCCAATCAGCTGGAGCGTATCGTGAAGCGTTTTGATGTGGAGCGTGTGTTGCTGGCCATGCCCTCTGCGTCGATGGCACGGCAGGCAGCCATCGCGCGTGATCTGGTGTCGCGGGGGCTCGATGTTCATGCGCTGCCCTCTTTTGCCCAGCTGGTCGGGACCGAGGTGATTCTCGATACGCTGGCTCCGGTGTCGCCCGGAGTGTTTCTGGGGCGCGATCCGGTCAATGATCTGCGGCCCGAGGCGAGCGACGCCTATGGCGGTAAAAGCATTCTGGTCACAGGAGCCGGGGGCTCGGTCGGGTCTGAACTGTGCCGTCAGCTGATTCGCTATCGGCCCGCACGGATCGTGTTGTTCGAGGTCAGCGAAATTGCGCTTTACACGATTGAGCGCGAGATGGCGGGCCGTGTCGATGCCGAAGGGATCTGCTTTGTCCCCGTTCTGGGCACGGTAACGGAATCGCGGCAGGTCCGGGCGGTTCTGGCTGAGTACAAGGTTGATGTGATTCTGCACGCCGCCGCCTACAAGCATGTGCCACTGGTCGAGGCGAATCCGATTGCCGGTCTGGTCAACAATGTGCTGGGCACGCGGACACTGGCCGAAGCCGCGCTGGAAGAAGGCGTAAAGCGGTTCATTCTGATCTCGACCGACAAGGCCGTGCGCCCGACCAATGTGATGGGCGCGTCAAAGCGTATGGCAGAGTTTGTCGTGCAGGATATGGCCCGACGCTCGACCAGCACCGATTTTTCGATCGTGCGGTTCGGGAATGTGTTGGGCAGCTCCGGCTCTGTGGTGCCGCTGTTCCGTGAACAGATCAAGAGGGGCGGGCCGGTCACGCTCACGCATGAAGATGTGACCCGTTACTTCATGACCATATCAGAGGCGGCGTGTCTGGTGCTTATCGCCGGAGGGCTTTCGATGTCACGCGGCCCGCATGAGGGCGATCTTTTTGTGCTCGACATGGGGCAGCCGATCAGGATCCGTGATCTTGCAGAACGCATGATCAAGGCGGCCGGATACACTGTCAAATCGCCGGAGAATCCGGATGGTCATATCGAGGTGGCGGTGATCGGCCTTCGCCCCGGTGAAAAGTTGCACGAAGAACTGTTGATCCAGCCGGGAATGCTGACCACGCCACATGAGAAAATCCTGCGCGTGCAGGAGCGTGGCCTGACCAGTATGGAGATGACATCGGCCTTGCGCGAATTGCGCAACGCGGTTGCGGTGGGCAATGCTGCTGCCGCCCGGAGGGTGATCGAAGCCTATGTCGAAGGCTATGGCAGCTCGGAAACCTCGGCCAATCGCCGGGAACGGATCGGAGCCTGAATGTGCAGCTTTGCACCATCTTCAAAGCAAAGTATGCTGTGCCATTGCGAGGGCATACAGCCCGTATATGATGCACAAAACCTGCGCAAAGAGGACGGTAGCCGGATGATCAGGCCAAAGATGTCAACGGCTCTTGCGGCACTGGTGTCGATCGGTGTTCTTGGGGCTGGTCCCGCCACGCCAGAAACCCGCCCTACCCTGAATATGTATGGGGCGACCGGCCTGATCGACATGCCCTCGGCAGAGATGCAGCCGGATGGTATCCTGTCGGGCACCACCAGCCATTTCGGACCCATCAGCCGCACAACTCTGAGCTTTCAGATCTCGCCACGTCTGTCAGGCAGCTTCCGCTTTCTGGGCGTCCGCGACTGGAACAAACGCTTTTGCCCACCGAATTGCGGTGGCGTGAACCAGTTCGACACCTATTTCGACCGGTCTTTTGATCTGCGCTATCAGATCCTGGATGAAGGGCGCTATATGCCGGCCCTCGCCATTGGTCTGCAGGATTTCGTGGGAACCGGCGTGATCGCAGGCGAATATGTCGTTGCGACCAAGCACGTTACCCCTGACTTGAAGGTAACAGCGGGTGTGGGATGGGGCCGGCTGGGCAGCCACAAATCCATTGGCAGCCCGTTTGGCGACCGCCCCCCGCTTGAGGTGGGCGAGGGCGGGAATTTCAACTTTGGCCAGTGGTTCCGCGGCCCGGCCGCTCCCTTTGCTGGGGTTGAATGGCAGATCAACGATCAGTGGACGGCCAAGGCCGAGTACTCGTCGGATTCTTACCGCGAAGAGGCAGGCAAACGCGGCACCTTTGACAAGCGTAGCCCGCTGAATTTCGGGATCGAGTATCAGCGCAGCGAATCGATGCGGCTGGGTGCCTATTACATGTATGGCAGCGAGGTCGGCATCGCCGCCCATTTCATCCTGAACCCGAAGCGGCGTCCGGGCGGTGGCATGGTGACCTCGGCGCCCGATGCGGTCAAACCGCGCCCTTCGCGCGGGGCCGATCCCGAGGCATGGTCAACAACCTGGCTTGGCGAACCCCAGACGCAGGATGCGCTGCGCGCGCGGCTCGCCCGGCGGCTGGCAAAAGATGGCGTTCAGGTCGAATCCGTGCGGTTTGACGGGGCGACGGCCCATGTCCGCATCCGCAACCTGACCGTCGATGCCGAAGCGCAGGCGGTTGGCCGTACAGCGCGCGCCATGACCAGAGTGATCCCCGCCTCAGTCGAGCAGTTTGTGATCGTGCCGATGGTCAATGGTATGCCGGTATCGCAGGTCAGCCTGCGCCGGTCAGACATCGAGGCGCTGGAGTTCGACACCGAGGCCGGTGAAAAGATCCTCTCGCGGGCACAGATCCTGTCGGCCCCCACGGTGCTGAATGACGGCTATCGCGATGCAGATGCCTATCCGAAATTCACCTGGGCGCTTGCGCCAACCGCGCGGCTGCGGGTGTTTGATCAGAATGCGCCGTTCAAGATCGGTGCCGGGCTGGAACTGAGCGGGCGGTATGAAGTGACGCCCGGACTGGTTCTGTCGGGTGCAATCTCGAAATACCTGTTCAGCAATCTTGATGACCGCCCCCCTCTGCCGGACCGAAACGGTCTGCATCCGACCCGGTCGGCAAGTTATTTCTATGATCGCGATGGCGACCCGGCGCTTGAGACACTGGCACTGACCTATTATCGCAAGTTGGCGCCCGAGTTGTATGGCCGCGTCTCTCTGGGCTACCTGGAGCGGATGTATGGCGGCGTCTCGACCGAGGTGTTGTGGATGCCGACAAATCGCCGTTGGGCGATCGGGGCCGAAGCGAATTATGCCGCGCAACGGTCGCCGGATCAGCGGTTCGGTTTCTCGCTGCCGGTCGATATGTATGAAACGGATGGTTGTACGCCTAACCTGTCCACCGGTGCTTGCGGCGCGCGGGGCAGCTATCGGGTCGTGACGGGGCATGTGTCGGGATATTACAAGTTTGACAACAACTTCCACGCACAGGTCGATGTGGGCCGCTACCTTGCCGGTGACGTGGGGGCCACGCTGTCGCTCAAGCGTGAATTTGACAACGGCTGGAAGGTCGGGGCGTTTGTGACCAAAACCAATGTGTCAGCCGAAGAATTCGGCAGCGGATCGTTTGACAAGGGCATCACGGTCGAGATTCCCTTTGCCTCGCTGCTGGGCAAGCCCAGCACAAAGAGCCAGGAGGCAACGATTCGCCCCTTTGGTCGTGACGGGGGGCAGCGGCTCGATGTGGATGGTCGTCTGTATGAAACGGTGCGCGGCTACCGTGCCGATGGGCTGACTGAGCAATGGGGACGGTTCTGGAAATGAAATACGCCCCTGGTCTTGGCCTGATATCATTGCTGGCCCTCGCGGCTTGCGGATCGGATACCGATCCCGCTTCAAATACCGCAGTTGTACGATCCTTTGCCGCTTCGGCGCTGGGTTCGGTGAAGGCGTCTGCGCCTGCATCTGAGCGGATGACGCGCGCGCGTCTGGCCGAAGTTGTGACGCCGGTGATGCTGACAACGATCGAAAACACCGGCCATCAGGCACTGATCGCCGAGATTGAAACGAATGGCCCGGTGGCAACCTGGTCGTCGGTCGACGACATCACAATTTCTCTGCGCAATGGTGTGATTGTTGCCACACGTGGATTCGGCGCAGATCTGATGGCGGCAACGGTTCCTGCTGTTTCACGCAGCAGCGGCGGCGGACAAACGTATACGCGCGTTCACACTTTGCTGAATGGCGAGGATCAGGCCGTGCGGACGCAGTTTGCCTGCACACTGCAGAATGATGGGGCAAAAACTGTTGATATCGTTGAGATATCTTATCAGACTTCGCATGTCATCGAATCCTGTACGGCGGATGGCGTCAGCTTTCGGAACGAGTACTGGATTTCAGGTGATCAAAAAATGCGCAAATCCAGACAGTGGATCAGCCCGGATGTCGGTTTCCTGACCATAGAAGACGTGCGCCGCTGATTGCTGGACGAATATCTTTCACCCCCCCCGCAAATATGCTATTCCTTCCCCAAGATTCAAACAAACTGGAGAGTTCCAATGTCTCGCATTACCGCTTTCGTCGCCGCTCTGGCTTTTGCCGCTTCCGCTACCGTTGCTTCCGCTGGCGGCTTGGGTGCACCTGAAGAAGATAATGAAGTGATCGCCGTTGTTGCCGGCGCTGCTCCGGCTGCTGGTATGGGTGCCGGCGCTGCCGCCGCTGCTGCCGCCGCTGCACTGCTGCTGATTGCTGCTACGAAAAGCGGCTCGGGCAGCCACTGATTTCTGACCTTTGGATCAGGGCTCGCTTCGGCGGGCCCTGTTTCATTTTGTGAGCCTGTCTTTGCGCGGCATTCGCCCTTGCAAGAATCGGGATTGCGGACTAAGTAGAGGTCAACAGCGGTTTCGGGGTCCACACCCGAAGCTACCGAATTAAGTTCGCGGGCCGCTTGGCCCGTTTTTTGTTTTTGGAACCCATGACCGATCTTATCGCCAAAACCGCCATCGACCGCCGACTTGCCGGCATCATCGGCCCCGTGATCGAGGGGCTGGGATTTGAACTGGTGCGCGTGCGCCTGATGGGCGGCAAGACGCGCATTTTGCAGATCATGGCTGACCGCCCCGATGGCGGCATTGTGGTCGAAGACTGCGCCACGATCTCGACCGCCGTGTCGGCGGTGCTGGATGTCGAAGACCCGGTCGAGGACAATTATGTGCTTGAGGTGTCGTCGCCCGGCATTGACCGCCCGCTGACCCGTCTCAAGGATTTCGAGATGTGGAAAGGCTGGGAAGCCCGGATCGAGACCACCGAACTGATCGACGGGCGTCGCCGGTTCAAGGGCACGCTGGCCGGGGTCGAGGATGAGGAAGTTCTTGTCCAGATCGAGGAACACGGCGAAGAAGTGACCATCGGCCTGCGGTTCGACTGGTTGTCTGATGCCAAGCTGATGCTGACCGATGACCTGATCGCCGAAATGCTGCGCCAGAAAAAGGCCAGCGGCACCTTCGACGAAGCGGATTTCGACGAGATTGAGCAATCCGAAGGCGAGGAAGAAGATCCCGCCGAAGAAACCAAACACTAAGACCGGGAGTTGACCGATGGCGATTACCTCTGCCAACCAGCTTGAACTTCTCCAGACCGCCGAAGCGGTGGCCCGTGAGAAGATGATCGACCCGGATCTGGTGATCCAGGCCATGGAAGAAACCCTCGCCCGTGCCGCTAAGTCGCGCTACGGGTCGGAGCTGGATATCCGCGTCAACATCGACCGCAAGACCGGGCGTGCCACCTTTGCCCGCGTGCGGACCGTGATGGAAGACGATCTGATCGAGAACCACCACGCACAGCTGACTGTGAAGCAGGCCAAGAACTACCTTGCCGATCCGCAGATCGGCGATGAAGTGATTGACGAAGTTCCCCCGGTCGATCTGGGCCGGATCGCGGCGCAGTCGGGCAAGCAGGTGCTGCTGCAGCGTGTGCGCGAAGCCGAGCGCGACCGTCAGTATGACGAATTCAAGGACCGCAAGGGCACCATCATCAACGGTGTGGTCAAGCGCGAAGAATATGGCAACGTCATCGTCGACGTGGGCCGCGGCGAGGGCATTCTGCGCCGCAATGAAAAGATTGGCCGCGAAGCGTATCGCATCGGCGACCGCATCCGCTGCTTTATCAAGGATGTGCGCCGCGAAGCGCGCGGCCCGCAGGTTTTCCTGTCGCGGACCGACCCGCAGTTCATGGCTGAACTGTTCAAGATGGAAGTGCCGGAAATCTACGACGGCATCATTGAGATCAAGGCCGTGGCCCGTGACCCCGGTTCGCGCGCCAAGATTGCCGTGATTTCCTATGACAACTCGATCGACCCGGTCGGTGCCTGCGTCGGTATGCGCGGCAGCCGGGTTCAGGCGGTGGTTAACGAGCTGCAAGGCGAAAAGATCGACATCATTCCGTGGAATCAGGATCAGGCGACCTTCCTTGTGAACGCGCTGCAACCTGCTGAAGTGTCGAAAGTTGTGATCGACGAAGAGGCCGGCAAGATCGAAGTCGTGGTGCCTGATGAACAGCTGTCGCTGGCCATCGGCCGTCGCGGTCAGAACGTGCGTCTGGCCAGCCAGCTGACCGGACTCGACATCGACATCATGACCGAGGCCGAAGAATCGGCCCGTCGTCAGGCCGAATTCGCAGAGCGCACCAAGCTGTTCATGGATACGCTGGATGTGGACGAGATGATGGCCCAACTTCTGGTTTCCGAAGGTTTCGGCAATCTGGAAGAGGTCGCCTATGTCGAGGCAGACGAACTGCTGTCCATCGACGGGTTCGACGAAGGCACCGCCGCCGAATTGCAGGCCCGTGCCCGCGATTATCTGGAAGAACAGGCCCGCAAGGCGCTGGAAAATGCCCGTGGCATGGGTGTTGAAGAGAGCCTGATCAACTTTGAGGGTCTGACCCCGCAGATGTTGGAAGCACTCGCCAAGGACGGCATCAAGACGCTGGAAGACTTTGCCACCTGTGCCGACTGGGAGCTTGCGGGCGGCTGGACCACCGAAAACGGACAACGCAAAAAGGACGACGGTATTCTGGAGACGTTCGACGTCAGCCTGGAAGAGGCTCAGACCATGGTCATGACGGCACGCGTCATGCTTGGCTGGGTGGACCCGACCGAAATGGAACCGGCAGCAGGCGACGCTGAAGATTCCGAGCCCGAGGAGGCCGAGGCCTGATCTCAGGCCTCGGAGCAACGCGCATGACGCGCGGCGGGCAAAAGACATCGCGTGAAGAACCGGAACGCAAGTGCATCGTTTCCGGGGAAAGCCAGCCAAAAGCGGGGTTGATCCGCTTTGTGCTGGGGCCGGAAGACGTGATTGTGCCGGATATTCAAGGGCGGCTTCCGGGCCGCGGGATCTATGTTTCGGCAGATCGGGAGGCATTGGCCAAGGCGGTGAAGAAAAACCTCTTCTCGCGTGCGGCCCGGCAGCCCGTGAAAGTGGCAGACGATCTGCCCGAACTGGTCGAGCGGCTCTTGGTGCAGCGGGTCATTGATCTTATATCACTGGGACGCAAAGCCGGAGACGCGATTTGCGGCTATGAAAAGGTAAAAGACTGGCTCATCAAGGGTCAGGCACGAACGCTGATTCAGGCCAGCGACGGTTCTGAACGCGGAAAAGAAAAGCTTCGCCCGCCAAATGGGCCAGATTCCCTCATTTCCTGCCTTACCGCAGGGGAAATGGGTTTGGCATTCAGTCGCGAACGTGCGATACACGCCGCGCTTGCGGCTGGTGGACTCAACAACCGTGTTGTAGAGGAAGCGGCAAGGCTTGTCGGGCTGCGTGGGGCAGAGGACAAGCAGGTCGGCGACATGATCGCCGGGAAGGATACGAAGGACGCATGAGCGATACAGACGGCAAAAAACCCCTCGGTTTGGGTGGCGCACCTCGTTCCGGTCAGGTGAAGCAAAGCTTCAGCCATGGTCGGACGAAAAGCGTCGTGGTTGAAACGAAGCGCAAGCGCGTGGTCGTTCCCACAAAGCCGGGCGCAGCCGGAGCAGCAGGCACGGGCGGAGGGTCACCAAATCTGGGTGATCCGGCCAAGCGGCCTGCGGGGATTTCCGACGCCGAGATGGAGCGTCGCCTGACCGCTTTGCGTGCCGCCAAGGCGCGTGAGATTGCGGACAACGAACGCCGCGCTGAGGAGGAACGGCAGCGTGAGGAAGATCGTCAGCGTCGCCGCGAAGAAATCGAGACCAAAGAGCGCGAAGAGCGTGAGCGTCTTGAGGCCCTGCGCGCGAAGGCGGAAGAAGAAGAGCGCGCCGCGCGTGCCGAAGCCGATGCGCGTGTCGCAGCGGCGGCTCAGCGCAAGGCGGATGTTCTGGGCACGCGCCCCCGGTCGGCTGAAAAGCCTGCCGAGGCAAAGCCCGGACCAGCCACGCCGGCCCCGGCCGATGCGCCGACCAACCGCAATCAGGATGCGACCGGACCGCGCGGCGTTGCCGCAAAGGCTCCGCTGGCGCCTGCACCGCAGCGCAAAACCGACCGCGAGCGTGAAGAGCGCGAACGCAGCGCCAAAGCCAAGGGCGACGACAACCGCCGTGGCGGCAAGCTGACCCTGTCGGCCGCGCTGAACGGCGAAGGCGGACGCACCCGCAGCCTTGCCGCGATGAAGCGCAAGCAGGAAAAGGCCCGTCAAAAGGCCATGGGCTTCGGTTCGAAGCCCGAAAAGCAGGTGCGCGACGTGCAGCTGCCCGAGACGATTGTTATCTCGGAACTGGCCAACCGTATGGCCGAACGCGCGGCAGATGTGGTGAAATCGCTCATGAAAATGGGCATGATGGTCACCATGAATCAGGCGATCGACGCCGATACCGCAGAGCTTGTGATCGAGGAATTCGGCCACAAAGCGGTACGGGTGTCTGATTCGGACGTGGAACAGGTCATCGACTCGGTCAAGGACCGCGACGAAGATCTGCAGTCACGCCCGCCGATCGTCACGATCATGGGCCACGTCGACCACGGAAAAACCTCGCTTCTGGATGCAATCCGCAAGGCGAACGTGGTGTCGGGCGAAGCCGGTGGCATCACCCAGCACATCGGTGCCTATCAGGTGAAAACGCCAAGTGGTGCGTTGGTTTCGTTCCTCGACACCCCCGGCCACGCGGCCTTTACCAGCATGCGCGCCCGTGGCGCGAGCGTGACCGATATCGTCATCCTGGTGGTTGCGGCAGATGATGCCGTGATGCCGCAGACGATCGAGGCAATCCACCACGCCAAGGCTGCCAAGGTTCCGCTGATTGTTGCCATCAACAAGATGGACAAGCACGGCGCGGATGCAACCAAGGTGCGGACGGATCTGCTGCAGCATGACATCGTTGTTGAAGCAATGTCGGGCGATGTGCAGGATGTCGAGCTTTCGGCCAAGACCGGCATGGGCATCGACAACCTGCTGGAAGCCATCGCGCTGCAGGCCGAAATCCTTGAGCTGAAGGCGAACCCAAAGCGGGCAGCCTCTGGCGCGGTGATCGAAGCCAAGCTGGATGTGGGTCGTGGCCCGGTTGCGACGGTTCTGGTGCAGAACGGCACGCTGCGCAAAGGCGATATCTTTGTCGTCGGCGAGCAGTGGGGCAAGGTGCGGGCGCTGATCAACGATCAGGGCGAAACCGTGCTCGAAGCCGGGCCGTCGGTTCCGGTCGAAGTGCTGGGCCTGTCGGGTACGCCTTCGGCTGGTGATACGCTGAACGTTGTGGAAACCGAAGCGCAGGCGCGTGAAATCGCAGATTACCGTGAGAAAGCCGCCAAAGACAAACGCGCTGCCGCCGGTGCCGCGACCACGCTGGAACAGCTGATGGCCAAGGCCAAGGCCGACCAGTCGGTTGCCGAACTGCCGGTTCTGGTCAAGGCCGATGTGCAAGGCTCGGCCGAAGCCATCGTGCAGGCGCTGGAGAAGATCGGCAACGACGAGGTGCGCGTGCGTATCCTGCATTACGGTGTGGGTGCCATCACCGATACCGATGTGGGTCTGGCCGAAGCAAGCGGAGCGCCGATCATCGGGTTCAACGTGCGGGCCAATGCGTCTGCCCGTCAGTCGGCGAACCAGAAGGGTGTCGAGATCCGGTATTACTCGATCATCTATGATCTGGTTGACGATATCAAAGCCGCTGCCTCTGGCCTGCTGAAAGCCGAAGTGCGCGAAACCTTTATCGGTTATGCGCAGATCAAAGAGGTGTTCAAAGTCACCGGCGTTGGCCAGGTGGCTGGCTGTCTGGTCACCGAAGGCGTGGCACGCCGGTCGGCAGGCGTTCGCCTGCTGCGCGACAGTGTCGTGATCCACGAGGGCACGCTGAAGACACTGAAGCGCTTCAAGGACGAGGTGAAAGAAGTCATCTCGGGTCAGGAATGCGGTATGGCGTTCGAGCGTTACGAAGATATCCGCCCCGGCGATGTCATCGAGATTTTCGAACGCGAGGAAGTGCAGCGCACGCTGGCCTGATCTTCCGGAACAGAGAAATGAAAAAGCCGGGGGAAACCCCGGCTTTTTCATTTACTGGTGGTCTACATCAGGCCGCGTAAGAGCGTGCTACGGGAAACCCCACAAACAGCTTTTCGTCGACTTTGATCACAAGCTTCCCATCAGACAGGGTTCTGACCAGCAGCCCCTGAATGGAAACACAACTTCCGACAGCGATCGTTCTCAGCATCCACCAATCCCCCATTAGCGCCGCATGTTTAGAATTAACGCAAAAAATTCAGAAAACCATTAATAAAATGTCGTATTGCCAAAGATTTCGACAACATACGAACGATAGACGGCTACAGCCAGTCGCGCAGGATGGGAATCAGGGGAATGTCGGCAGGTGGCATCGGGTAATCCCGCAGGTTTTCGGCCTTTACCCAAGCCAGTCTTTGCCCTTCCTGGCCGTGAACGATCCCCTCCCACTTTCGGCAGGCGAACAGCGGCATCAGCAGGTGGAAATCCTCATAGCTGTGGCTGGCAAAGGTCAGCGGGGCCAGACAGCTTTTCCAGGTGTCGATGCCCAGCTCTTCTTTCAACTCGCGGATCAAGGCCAGTTCAGGTGATTCGCCCGGTTCAACCTTGCCGCCGGGAAATTCCCACAACCCGGCGAGCGACTTTCCCTCGGGCCGCTGTGCCAGAAGCACGCGGCCGTCGGGGTCAATCAGGGCAACAGCCGAAACAAGAACGATTTTCAAGAGCGGTAATCTGCGTTGATCTCGATGTAGCGGTTGGTCAGATCGCAGGTCCAGACTGTGCGGGCGGATTTGCCAAGGCCCAGATCCACACGGATCAGAATCTCATCCTGCTTGAAATGGGCTGCGCCGTCTTCTTCCAGATACTCCGGATTCCGCCAGCCATTCTTGGCCACCAGCACATCGCCAAAGCGGATGGTCAGGCGATCACGATCCGCCTCGGCCCCCGATTTACCAATCGCGGCAACGATGCGGCCCCAGTTCGGATCTTCACCCGCGAGGGCGGTTTTGACCAAGGGCGAATTGGCGATGGCAAAGGCAACCTTCGCGGCATCGTCATCACTGGTGGCCCCCGTCACGCGGATCTCGACCAGCTTGGTCGCGCCCTCGCCGTCACGGATGACCTGCAGCGCCAGATCCTGCATCACGCCTTGCAGAGCCGTCTCAAACGCCTTGGCAACCGGGCCCTTGACCGCCGCAGCATCGCTTTGCCCGGTTGCGGCCAGCAACAGCGTGTCTGAGGTCGAGGTATCGCTGTCGACGGTGATGGAGTTAAAGGTCGCATCCACATTGCGCGACAGCATGCGTTGCAACATCACGGGCGAGATTTTCGCATCGGTAAAGATGTAGACCAGCATCGTCGCCATATCCGGCGCGATCATGCCCGACCCTTTGGCGATACCCGCGATATGGATGGTGCCGCCGTCGCCCTGTATGGTTGCCGCAGCACCCTTGGCAAACGTGTCGGTGGTCATCATGGCATGGGCTGCCATCTCGATAGCATCTTCGCGCAGGTTGGCGACCAGATCGGGCAGAACGGCGGTGATCTTTTCATGCGGCAGCGGCTCGCCGATCACCCCGGTCGAGGAGGAGAATACCCGCTCTGCCGGCAACTCAAGCGCCGCCGCGACGCCGCCCGTTACGGCGGCAACCGCTTTGTCGCCGACTTTGCCGGTAAAGGCATTGGAGTTGCCCGAATTGACGATGATCGCCGCACCGGACCCGGCAGGCACCTTGGCGGCCAGCTTGTCCTGACAATCCCGCACACAGCCTGATCGGGTGGACGACCGCGTAAAGACGCCCGCCATTGCCGTGCCGGGGGTAAGGCGGATCAGCATCACATCCTTGCGGTTGGCATATTTGATCCCTGCCTCGGCGGCGGAAAATTCCACCCCCTTGATCACGGGAAGTGTGGGGAAGCCATCCTTTGGCGCCAGTGTCGAAACAGGTTTGGCCGATTTCAGCTTGGCGCTGATCCTGCCCGCAACCTCTGCAACCTCATGACCGACATCAACCGCCACGTCAGAAACGGTTTCGGTAACCTGCGATTTCAGCTTGCGCAGACGCTTTTTCAGCGTCTTTGCTTCGGCCTTCCAATCGGTTTTTGCCATGGCTTCCCCCTGGGACTATTTGTCCAGCAGCGTTGCATCACGCAGCAGGGTCGGGTCAAGCCCTTCTCCGGGCCGGGTCACATCGGCCGCGTCGGTCAAGGTCTTGATATGTGCGTCGACAGCCTGACGCTCGATCTCGGCAGCCAACTCGTCGCGGGTTTCATCAAGGGTCGGGGCCGCAGCAAGACGGGTTTCCTTGACCAGAATCAGGTGGTAGCCGAAATCTGACTTGACCGGAGCGGAGACCTTGCCGATTTCGGCCGCGATGACGGCATCTTCAAACGGTTTGACCATCATGCCGGGGCCAAACCAGCCCAGATCGCCGCCATTGGCACCAGAACCCGTGTCAGACGAATTGGCGCGTGCCAGTTCGGCAAAATCTGCGCCGCCATCCAGCTGCGTTTTCAGCTCGTTCGCTTTTTCTTCGGAATCGACGAGGATATGCGCTGCATTGTACTCGGTCGAGGGCGCAAACCCTTTGAATTTTTCATCATAGGCGGCCTGAAGCGACTCGTCGGTCACGGCAGCGGCGATCACAGCCTTGAGGGCGACACCAGAGATGTAGCCACGGCGATCATTCTCCAGCGCCAGTTGATCACGCTTAGCGAGATCATCGACTGATTGCTCCAGTGCCGTCTGCTGGATCAACTGGTCGAGAATGCCTTTGAACAGCACATCATCAGGCAGGGCCTGATACTGTTGCGGCAGGCCTTCGCGCAGGGCGATCATATGGCCAAGGGTAATTTCGGTGCCATTGACCGAAGCCACGACCGTATCGGCCGTGGTATCCTGAGCGAGCGCGGGCGCAGACAACGCGCCCAATACGGCACAGCTGGCCAACAACCTGGTCCATTTCGTCATATTCACACCCTCCTGATCGGGCTGCGAGCCCGCCAAACATTGACTATGGCGGGCCTGTCCCTTAAATCGCGGGGGTCGCGTGCGACGGGGCCGGCCGGCCTTCTTGGGCTTTCTATGGAAGGCATTGGGGGCGGGCAAGGCCCTTGGCTCACACGATCCTGTCAGGAATACCCACGGAGAACATATGCTGGGTCTGGGTTCGCTAACGCGCAAGGTCTTTGGGACACCAAATGACCGCAAGGTCAAATCGGTTCGTCCGTTGGTCGCACAGATCAACGCGCTGGAGCCGGAGTTCGCCGCGCTCAGCGACGAAGGCCTGAAACAGAAAACGGAGGCGCTGGCCAAGCGTGCGCAATCGGGCGAAAGCCTGGATGCGCTGCTGCCCGAAGCTTTTGCCAACTGCCGCGAAGGGGCAAGACGGGCGCTTGGCCTGCGCGCCTTTGACGTGCAGCTCAAGGGCGGGATCTTCCTGCACCAAGGCAACATCGCCGAGATGAAGACCGGCGAGGGCAAGACGCTGATGGCGACCTTCCCCGCCTATCTGAACGCGCTTGCCGGCAAGGGCGTGCATATCGTTACGGTCAACGACTATCTGGCCAAGCGCGACGCCGAATGGATGAGCAAGGTCTACGGCGCATTGGGCATGACCACGGGCGTGGTCTACCCTTATCAGCCGGACGCCGAGAAAAAGGCCGCCTATCGCTGCGACATCACCTATGCCACCAACAATGAGCTGGGTTTCGATTATCTGCGCGACAACATGAAGGGCAGCATCGAAGACATGTCGCAACGCGGGCATTTCTTTGCCATCGTCGACGAGGTCGACTCGATTCTGGTGGATGAGGCGCGCACGCCGCTGATCATTTCCGGCCCGTCGCAGGACCGGTCAGAGCTTTACATCTCGGTGGACGCGCTGATCCCGCAACTGACCGACGCGCATTTCAAGCTGGACGAGAAAACCCGCAGCGTGACCTATACCGACGAGGGCAACGAGTTCATCGAAGGTCTGGTGCGCGCCGCAGGGATTCTGCCTGACGGCCAGAACCTGTATGACCCCGAAAGCACCACCATCGTTCACCACGTCACGCAGGCGCTGCGGGCGCACAAGCTGTTCACCAAGGATCAGCAGTATATCGTGCGCGACGGCGAGGTGATGCTGATCGACGAATTCACCGGGCGCATGATGCGCGGCCGCCGCTTGTCGGACGGGCTGCATCAGGCGATCGAGGCGAAAGAGGGCGTGCAGATCCAGCCGGAAAACGTCACGCTGGCATCTGTGACTTTCCAGAACTACTTCCGCCTGTACAACAAACTGGCCGGGATGACCGGCACGGCTGCCACCGAAGCCGAAGAGTTCATGGAAATCTACGGCCTTGGCGTGGTCGAGGTACCGACCAACCGCCCGGTGGCCCGCAAAGACGACCATGATCAGGTCTACCGCACCGCCCGCGAGAAGTACGAAGGCGTGGTCAAGTCGATTCAGGAAGCGCATGAAAAGGGTCAGCCGATCCTCGTCGGCACCACCAGCATTGAAAAGTCCGAGTTCCTGTCCGGGCTGCTGCAGGCCGCAGGCGTGCCGCACAATGTGCTCAACGCCCGCCAGCACGAGCAAGAGGCGCAGATCGTCGCCGACGCAGGCCGCTTTGGCGCGGTGACCATCGCCACCAACATGGCCGGTCGCGGCACCGATATTCAGCTCGGCGGCAACATTGAAATGCAGGTCATGGCCGCTATCGCGGCTGATCCGCATCTGAACCCCGATGAAGTGCGCCGCCGGATCGAAGCGGAGCACGCCGAAGAAAAGGCCAAAGTGCTGGCTGCCGGGGGCCTGTTCGTTCTGGGCACCGAACGCCACGAATCCCGACGGATTGACAACCAGCTGCGGGGCCGCTCCGGTCGGCAGGGCGATCCGGGGCGGTCCTCGTTCTTTCTGTCGCTCGAAGACGATCTGATGCGGATTTTCGGGTCGGAAAAGCTGGATGCCGTCTTGTCCAAGCTGGGCATGAAAGAGGGCGAAGCGATCATTCACCCTTGGGTCAACAAATCGCTGGAGCGGGCGCAGGCCAAGGTCGAAGGCCGCAACTTTGACATCCGCAAGCAGTTGCTGAAGTTCGACGACGTGATGAACGACCAGCGCAAGGCGATTTTCGGCCAGCGGCTGGAGATCATGGAGGCCGAAGATGTGGCCGAAATCGCCGAGGATATGCGGGTTCAGGTGATCGAAGATCTGGTCAACCTGCACATGCCGCCCAAAACCTATCCCGATGCCTGGGATGTCGACGGGCTGGTCGCGGCGGTGCGCGAAAAGCTGAATGTCGATGTGCCGCTGACCGATTGGGCGGCCGCAGAGGGTGTTGATCAGGAAGTGATCAAGGAACGGTTGGAGGAAGCCACCGCGACAGCGATGGCCGCCAAGACCGAAGCTTTTGGCGCAGACACCATGCGCTCGATCGAAAAGCAGATCCTGCTGCAATCCATCGACGGCAAATGGCGCGAACATCTGCTGACACTGGAGCATTTGCGCTCGGTCGTCGGCTTCCGCGGCTATGCGCAGCGCGACCCGCTGAATGAGTACAAGACCGAAAGCTTTGCCCTCTTCGAATCCCTGCTCAACTCGCTGCGGCAGGAGGTTACGCAAAAGCTGGCGGCAATCCGCCCGCTGACCCAGGAAGAGCAGGAGTCGATGATGGCGCAGGTTCTGGCGCAACAGCGCGCCGCAGCCGCCCCGGCAGAGGCTGAACCTGCCCTCGCAGGAGCCGAGTCCGAGGCTGCCCCGACAAGCCGCCGCCCCGGCTTTGACGAGACGGACCCGGCCACCTGGGGCAACCCAAGCCGGAATGATCTGTGCCCTTGTGGTTCGGGAGAGAAATTCAAGCATTGCCACGGTCGGCTTGTCTGAACCTTAAACCGCTATAGACTTTAGTGGGGCAGCTTCGGCTGCCCCATTTTTGACATCTATGATGGAAACATTCCCTGAATCTGCCACTGATTGGCCCGGTTTGATCGACATGGTAGCCTCTGACTGTATGGGTGGAGGCGATGATGATCCTGCAACGCAAACTGACATTGGTGGTGGCCACGGGTGCCATTGCCCTTGGGGCAGGGCATTACGTGCAGGAAAAAGCTGGTGATCGCGCCACGGCAGAACCCTTGGATATGATCGTTTCTGATGTGGTTCCGGTTGCCGCTGGTCCCGCTGATGTTGCCGTGACACCCACTATCATCGAGCCTCCGGCGCTTCCCGGCGAAACGGCACCGATCGTCAAGGTGCCTGCGCCAGTGACAGATGCGCCGTCGCCAGAACGCTTTGCCGCTGCCGATCCGGCAACCGATCTGGTGCAGGAAGCGCAACCGATGCCTGCCCCAGCCATGGCGCCTACCCCTGATTGCACTGTCAAAATGGATCTGCTGCCGCAGCCGGATGCTATGATTGGTCTTTCGCTTCTGGCACCTTGTCAGGCGGATCAACGCGTGGTGCTGAAACATGCGGGCCTTGCCGTCACGGCCCGCACCTCTGCCAGTGGGGCGCTGATTGCCTCGCTCCCCGCCTTGACAGCCGTTGCCGATGTCGAAGTCATTCTGACCGGTGGAGAAAAGGTGCGCGCCTCTGTGCCGATGCCCGATTTTGCAGGGGTTCAACGCTTTGCCGTGCAGTGGCAGGACGCAGACGCCTTTCAGCTTCACGCCTTTGAAAATGGCGCAGGGTATAATCAGCCCGGTCATATATCGGCATCCTATACCGGCACATCGGGCGAAAGCGGTGTGGTCACCTTATTGGGCGATGCCACAGTCAACCTGCCCTTGCTGGCCGAAGTCTACACCTTTGGCCCGGCCCAAAAGACCGAACTTGTATTGGAGGCTGAGGTCACCAAGACCACCTGCGGGCGTGAGATTCTGGGTGAGGCCATTCTGGCCACCGGCGGGTCGGTCGAAATCACCGATCTGACCCTGTCTATGCCCGGATGTGAGGCTGTCGGCGATATTCTGGTATTGAAAAACCTGCTGCAGGACATGACACTGGCCATTGCAAACTAGCGGGGCGGCACAGGGTTTATGCGGGCAGGTTTCTGGCGCGCGGCGGTTTTCGCCGCGCTTTTTGCCCCTTCGATTGCCGGGGCGCAGGATGTGACCCTGTCCGCCCGTGAAGGCGGGCTGGAGATTTCCGGCATGCTGCAAGGCTATGATGGCGAGTTCTATCGGATCGACAGTGCCTATGGCCTGCTGACCGTCGATGCAGCGGGGGTCATCTGTGATGGGCCGGCCTGCCCTGACCTGACCGCGCCACGGGCGCGAGTACGGATTGTGGGGCTGGCAGGCGTGGGTGAGACGCTGCTGCCACCGCTGCTGCAGGCGTTTGCCGAGGCGCGGGGGTTGAGCTATGCCGAGACCGGGCAAGACGGCTACACCGCGGTTGTGAGCGATCCAAAAAGTGGCAAGCCCTTGGCCGACATCAGTTTTGGCGCTGCTGCGCCTGATCTGGCGCGGGCAGAGCTGCTGGCCGGACAGGCCGAGATGATCCTTGCCGCTGCGACCGAGCCGGATCTGGGGGCGCGTGTTCTGGCGCTCGATGCGATGGTGCCCATTGTGGCAACCGACAACCCGCTGCCGCAGATCAGCACCGGCGATCTGGCGCGCGTGCTGGCGGGAGAGGTGGCGAACTGGGCCGAGATTGGCGGCCCTGACATGCCCTTGGTGCTACATGGGCTGGCAGCCGACGCGGCCTTGCAACGCGCCCTTGCAGCGCGGCTGGGGCGTGATGTGGTGGCCAGCGTCATTCACGACGACATTGCCGCACTGGGCAATGCGGTGCAGCGTGACCCTTGGGCTGTGGCGATGACGGTGCGGGCGGGGGTCAGGGGCGCGCGCGTCTTGCCGCTGACCGACAGCTGTGGTTTTCCGCTACTGTCGTCGGCTCTGGCGGTAAAGGCCGAAGATTATCCGCTGTCGCTGCCGATCTTTCTGCTGACGCCAAAGCGCCGTTTACCCTTGTTTGTGCGCGAATTTCTGACGTTTCTGGAAACCCCGCAGGCACAGGCTGTGGTTGCCGCTGCTGGCTGGATAGACCGCCAGCCCGAACGTCAGCCGCTGACCGGCGACGGGCTGCGCCTGATCAACGCCATTCAGGGCGCGGGAGAGGAAACGACTCTGGCCGACCTCAAACGCCTCGCCGATGCGATGGATGGTGCGGATCGGTTGTCACTGACCTTTCGGTTTCAGGATGGGTCAAGCCAGCTGGACGCGCACTCACGAAACAACCTTGATGACCTGGCGCGGCTGATCGAGGTGGGGGTGTTTCGGGATCAGGCCATTGTTCTGGCAGGGTTTTCTGACGGGTCTGGGCCTGCTGCGACCAACCTGGCGCTCAGCCAGTCGCGCGCAGAAGGGTTACGGGCGGGGCTGGCGCTGGCGGGGGTGGCAGAGGACGATTTGCCGGAGGTGATCGCCTTTGGCGAGGCGATGCCGATGGCCTGTGATGAGACCGGCGCGGGGCGGCGGCTGAACCGGCGGGTAGAGGTGTGGATGAAGCCAGTGTTTACAGATACCCGCCCGATCGAAAACTAAGCTCCCGACTTTTGCCGATGATCAGGTGATCGTGCAGGGTGATGCCAAGTACCTGACATGCGTCAACAATCTGGTGAGTCATGCTGATGTCGGCCTGACTGGGCGTAGGGTCGCCAGACGGGTGGTTGTGGACCAGAATCAGCGCCGATGCGTTCAGTTCCAGCGCGCGTTTGACCACCTCACGTGGGTAGACCGGCACATGATCGACAGTGCCCTTGGCCTGTTCCTCATCGGCAATCAGGGTGTTTTTGCGATCAAGAAACAGGATGCGGAATTGTTCGGTTTCACGGTGCGCCATGGTGGTGTGGCAGTAGTCCAGCAGGGCATCCCATGAGGTTAGAACGGGTTTGTGCATGACCCGTGCGCGCATCATGCGTTGTGAGACGGATTCAAACAATTTCAGTTCACAAACAACGGCTTCGCCCACACCTTTGATCGCATTCAGGCGCGAAACCGGCGCTGTGATCACCCGGTTCAGGTCGCCGAATGTGTCGATCAGCGCCCGCGCGAGGGGTTTGACATCCTGCCTTGGAATGGCGCGGAACAGCAGGAGTTCCAGCAGTTCATAGTCCGGCATCGACGCGCCGCCACCGGCCATGAATCGGTCGCGGAGGCGTTTGCGGTGGTCGGCGATGTAGGACGGCAGCTTTTGCGGCAGCGGTGTTGGCGAGGCTTCATCCTCATCCCCAGTCGGGGTGAAAAGGGGGAGGGTGCCATCATGAAAGCCGCGCTTTGCCATGAGGGGCAGTCTGGCATTGGTTGGTAAATCAACCGTTAATGACGGTACGATGGTGACCGGGTGGAGCGCGGAATTTGGGGTGGGATCTGTGTCTGCTTCACGTAGGGCGGACGTATGGTTTGCGTCATGACGTTGATGCGCAGGCGACGCGTTGCGGACAAAGAAAAACCCCGCCGGTTGCCCGGCGGGGTCTGAAGCATTGAAGTCCGCTTCGCGGAGTCCTGGTCAGCTTTTCATGCCGTCCCAGAAGCCTTTGACCTTGGAAAAGAATGACGACCCCTCGGGGTTGTTTTCCTCGGAGAGCTTTTCAAACTCGCGCAGCAGTTCTTTTTGCCGCGTGGTCAGGTTCACCGGGGTTTCCACGGCCAATTCGATCAGCATGTCGCCAGTGCCGCCGCCGCGCAGGGCGGGCATGCCCTTGGCGCGCAGGCGCAGCTGCTTGCCGGACTGCGCCCCGGCGGGCACCTTGACCCGGCTGCGGCCGCCGTCGATCGTGGGCACTTCCACTTCGCCACCGATGGCGGCGGTGGTCATGCTGACTGGCACCCGGCAGAACAGATGCGCGCCGTCACGTTGGAACAGCGCGTGTTCGCGCACCTCGATGAAGATATAGAGGTCGCCGGACGGCCCGCCGCGCAGACCGGCCTCGCCCTCACCCGCCAGACGGATGCGGGTTCCGGTTTCCACCCCGGCGGGGATATTGACCGACAGGGCGCGCTCTTTTTCCACCCGACCCTGACCGCCACAGGCGCGGCAGGGGTTTTTGATGATCTGGCCCATGCCGTTACAGGTTGGGCAGGTGCGTTCGACGGTGAAAAAGCCCTGCTGGGCCCGGACCTTGCCCATGCCGGAACAGGTGGGGCAGGTGGTGGGCTCGGCGCCGCCTTCGGCCCCGGTGCCACGACAAACTTCGCAGACCGAAGAGGTCGGCACGTTGATGGTTTTCTGAATGCCCTTGAACGCCTCTTCCAGCGAAATGCGCAGGTTGTAGCGCAGGTCAGACCCGCGTTGCGCGCGGGACCGGCCACCACCGCCGCCACGTCCGCCCATGAAATCGCCGAACAGGTCTTCGAACACATCCGAAAAGGCCGAGGCGAAATCGCCGTTGGCCCCGGCACCCGGATGCCCGCCACGCCCGCCGCCCATGCCGCCCTCAAACGCGGCGTGGCCATAGCGGTCATAGGCCGCCTTTTTGTCAGCGTCTTTCAACACCTCGTAGGCCTCGTTCACTTCTTTGAACTGGGCTTCGGCGTTGGGGTTGTCAGAGTTGCGATCCGGGTGCAGCTCTTTGGCCTTTGAGCGGTAGGCTTTTTTCAAATCCTCCGCCGAAGAGCCCTTGGGCACGCCCAGAACATCGTAAAAGTCGCGTTTTGCCATGGGTATGAACCCCTTTCCCGAACCGGACAGGGGCGGCCCGTTGCCAGACCGCCCCCTCTTCCGTGTCGTGCGGTCTTACTTCCGCTTGTTTTCGCCCAGATCCTCGAAGTCGGCATCGACGATGTCTTCGTCAACATCGCGCGGACGGTCCGGATCGGCCCCTTCACCTTCGGTCTGGGTGGCTTTGTAGATCGCCTCGCCCAGCTTCATCGCGGCTTCGGTCAGGTTCTGGATGCCCGAGCGGATCTTGCCCGGGTCATTGCCTTTCAGTGCTTCTTCAAGCGGCTGCATGGCAAGCTCGATGGCCTCAATCGTGGTGGGGTCAACCTTGTCGGAATGCTCTTTGATCGACTTCTGCGTGGAATGCAGCAGGCTTTCGCCCTGGTTGCGGGTTTCCACCAGTTCGCGGCGTTCCTTGTCGGCTTCGGCATTGGCTTCGGCGTCGCGGACCATCTTTTCGATGTCCTCATCCGACAGGCCGCCCGAGGCCTGAATGGTGATCGCCTGTTCCTTGTTGGTGCCTTTGTCCTTGGCTTTCACCGACACGATGCCGTTGGCGTCGATGTCGAAGGTCACCTCGATCTGCGGCAGGCCGCGTGGCGCTGGCGGGATGTTTTCAAGGTTGAACTGGCCCAGCATCTTGTTGTCTGCGGCCATCTCACGCTCACCCTGGAACACCCGGATCGTCACGGCGTTCTGGTTGTCTTCGGCGGTCGAGAAGATCTGCGACTTCTTGGTCGGGATCGTGGTGTTGCGGTCGATCAGACGGGTGAACACGCCACCGAGGGTTTCGATGCCCAAGGACAGCGGGGTCACGTCCAAGAGGACCACATCCTTGACGTCGCCTTGCAGAACGCCGGCCTGAATCGCGGCACCGGCGGCGACGACTTCATCAGGGTTCACGCCCTTGTTCGGCTCTTTGCCAAAGAACTTGGTCACTTCTTCGATCACGCGGGGCATACGGGTCATGCCGCCGACCAGAACCACTTCGTCAATGTCGCCGACCGACAGGCCCGCATCTTTCAGCGCATCCTTGCAAGGCTTCATCGAGCGTTTGACCAGATCGTCGACCAGGCTTTCCAGCTTGGCACGGGTCAGCTTGACCACAAGGTGCAGCGGCTGGCCGGTGTTCTTGTCCATCGAGATGAACGGCTGGTTGATTTCGGTCTGCGACGACGAGGACAGTTCGATCTTGGCCTTTTCAGCCGCCTCTTTCAGGCGCTGGAGGGCCATTTTGTCCAGCGTCAGGTCAACGCCGTGTTCCTTTTTGAACTCGTCGGCGAGGTAATTGACGATGCGCATGTCAAAGTCTTCACCGCCAAGGAAGGTATCTCCATTGGTGGATTTCACTTCGAACAGGCCGTCGTCAATCTCCAGAATGGTGATGTCGAACGTACCGCCACCAAGGTCATAGACCGCGATGGTTTTGGTTTCTTTCTTGTCCAGACCATAGGCCAGTGCGGCCGCGGTCGGTTCGTTGATGATGCGCAGCACCTCAAGACCGGCGATCTTGCCCGCGTCCTTGGTGGCCTGTCGCTGGGCGTCGTTGAAGTAGGCGGGCACGGTGATGACGGCCTGCGTCACGGTCTCGCCAAGGTACGACTCGGCGGTTTCCTTCATCTTTTGCAGAATGATGGCCGACACCTGGCTGGGCGAATACTTTTCGCCGCGCACTTCAACCCATGCGTCGCCGTTGCCGCCGTTCACGACCTTGTACGGCATGTTTTTCTGATCCTTGAGGATCACCGGGTCATCATAGCGGCGGCCGATCAGGCGCTTGACCGCAAAAATGGTGTTGCTGGCGTTGGTGACAGCCTGCCGCTTTGCAGCCTGACCCACAAGACGCTCAGTCTCTGTGAAGGCGACGATCGACGGCGTGGTGCGCGCGCCTTCGGAGTTTTCAATCACGCGAGGTTGCGACCCATCCATGATGGCGACGCAGGAGTTGGTTGTTCCAAGGTCGATACCGATGACTTTGGCCATGTTTTGATCCCTTTCTACAGGCGATGGTCTTGGCGCGGGCCCGATGCGGCACCCTTGCCCATGGAGCGTGCGGTGAAACCGGTTCATACCGGGTTACCGTTGCGTGCTGTATATAGGTGGCGGTCATTTTGCCTGCAACGGGGTCACTGCGCCCTGTGTTGCGAATTTTTCACATCCGTTGCACTTCATTGCGCCAAACTGCCGCAGGCCGTCCTGCTGGGCACGGGGGAACCTGCACCGCTGGCGGGCGTTGTCTTGTGACAGTTTCAAAGAAAAAGGACGTGCTGATGCTTTATGTGGACATTCCGACCAAGGCGCAAATCGACAGGCTGATTGCGGCGAGGGGGGATGCGCTGGTGTCTTTCTTCATTCCGACCACACCGGAAACACAGCACATTGGTCAGGCGCGCACCACGTTGGGGAACCTGCTGAAAGATGCTGAGGCGCAGCTGGAGGCTGTCGGCACTGCAAAGCGCACGATCTGGCCGATTTCCGAACAGGTCAATGACCTGCTGGATGACGATGATTTCTGGTCAAAACAGGCCAATAGCCTGGCGATCTTTGTCAGCCCCGACCGGCTGCGCACCTTTCGTCTGCCGAACCATCTGACCGAAATGGTGCAGGTCGGGGACCGTTATTTCATCAAGCCGCTGCTGCGCTCGGTCTCGGGACAAAACCATGCCTTTGTGCTGGCGCTGGCCGAAAACGAAGTGCGGCTGATCGAGGTGTTTGCCGATCTGCCGCCACAAGAGGTGCGCGTGCCCGACATGCCGAAGGATGCGGCTTCGGCCAGCGGAACATCGAATGTGAATTCGCGCAGCTATTCCAAGCGGATTGGCGGCGCTGAAGGACAGAATATGCTGCTCCGCGCCTATTGCCGAAAGATCGACGATGCCCTGCGCCCGGTGCTGGCCGGCCGGGACCAGCCGCTGATTCTGGCTGCCACCGACCCGCTGTTGTCAATGTTCCGCTCCGTGACAACCCATGACACGGTCGCGGATGAGGCGATCAAGACCAGCCCGGTGCGGATGACGCCTGCGGAACTGGCGACCGAGGCGCGCCCGGTCCTTGATGCGTTGCAGGCAAAGGCGATTTCGGTGCTGCACGAGCGCTTTGACTCTCTGACCGGCGAAGGCCGGGCGCTTACAGATGTGTCAGATGTTGCCAAGGCTGCAACCTTTGGTGCCGTGGAGACCCTGCTGGTTGACATCGACGGTGTTGTGCCGGGGTCGGTGGACGAAACCACCGGCGCTGTGAGCTTTGCCGAAGAGTCGACAGCGGCCAACCTTGGCATCGTTGACGAAATCGCAGGGCGCGTAATTGCGTCCGGCGGTTCAGTGGTTGCGGTGCGTCAGGGGGACATCCCCGGCAACGGATCACTCGCCGCTATTTTGCGTTACGCGCTGTAGTGATCTAAAAAAATCAGGGGTCGGGTTTCCGGCCCCTGGTGAATATCAACGATGGTCCAGTGTGCAGCATCCGTGCAGCACGTCATTGCCATCGGGGGCCTCTGTAAACATCCGGGTGACAAAGCCAAAGGCCCGGTCAGACATGCCGTCAGAACAGGCTTCGCGCGTGACGACCAGCGTACGGTGCAGCGTTGGTCCCTCTTCCAGCTGGATCAGAAAACCTTGCGTCGCCACGGCTTCATGCGTGACGGCCATCGGCACCGCGCCGGTATCTGGCGAATTATACTCCGCCCCGCGCGGATACAGGCTGACCGACCAGAACGGCTCTGTTCCCATGCACGACAGCGGGCGCGGCACCAGAAAAGGGTCCATCGGCTCGATCACCTCCAGGTAGGCCATCGACACCCAGCCATTGCCTTCTGGCACCCCAACCTTGCCCCATTTGCCATCAGGCGACAGCGCCAGCACCTCGATGTTCATGCTATAAGGGCCGATTTCACCCATGATCCCGGCCTTGGCCGACGGTTCTGCACGGATGTTCAGCACATCACTGGCCGCAACACCCCTGACCGAATAGCTGGCCGGAAGGTTTTGGCCCAAGGTCAGCGTGGGCCAAAGCCCCATCAGGAAAAACACGAAACCGCGGGTCATCGCTTGGCCCCCCAACTGCTGGATGCGTGTTTGCGGGTGAAGAACTCACCCATCAGCCCGATCACCACGCAGATGATCATGATCGTCACGGGATACCGGATCGAACTGTAATGCGGGTTGTAGTTCAGAAAGATGAAGCCGCGGGCCTGATCAATCACATGGAACAGCGGATTCCAGTCAAAATAGGCCAGAATGTAGGTCGGCATCGCGTTGGCAAGAAACATCTTGCCCGATGCAATCATGTTTGCCCGCTGGTAAAGCGTTGAGACAATACCAAAAAACTCTGGCTGCCATGGCAGTGCTGCCTTAAACACCATGCCGATTGCAACGCCTGTGCCCCAAGCAAGCAACAACATGGCAAAGGTGCCGACAGGATCGAAAAGGGTGATCGGGGTAAAGGCGGCATGATAGATGAACAGCACAACCCCGGCTGACAGGATCTGGGTGTAAAGACAGCCAAGGGCGGCGGCGGCAATGGCGATGATCGGGTTCATCGGCGAGTGTTTCATCATTGCCGAGGTCGGACCATCAGAGCCGACAACAGCCCCCAGCGCCTTTGTGTGGGTCATGAACATGAAGATGCCTGACATCACATACAGCAGGAAATCGCCGCGAACTGCATTTCCGCGCAGTCCCAGCAGGTCGAACATGATGTAAAACACCACCACCAGCATGACCGTTTGCATGATGTTCAGCAGCAGGCCGATGACAGCATTGCCATGCGTCCGCCGGATTGACCGGACGGTGGCATGAAAAATCAGCTCAAGCATCGCCAATGCGCTGCGCGCCGGTGTTTTTCTGACCACGGGTCGGAACATTTCTGCCCAGTCCTCTTGAGGGTTTCAGCGGGAACCCATTACCATGCCACAGGAAATCTTGATGTTTCCTTTGCGGCAATGATAAGGCCAGCTTGATCTTTAAGCAACTGTCGTGCCCAGGCAGGCATGAAATTGGAGGCGACGTGGATTTTGACCATCTGACACAGCTGATGCGACGTCTGGCACTGGAGGCGGGTGACAAGATCATGGCCGTCTATGAGGGGCCGGATTTCGATGTAAAATCGAAAAGCGATGCCAGCCCGGTGACAGAGGCGGATGAGGCGGCAGATGCCATTATCTCGGCCGGATTGCGGGCAGCCTATCCTGATGTGACCCTGATCACCGAAGAACAGGCTGACAGCCATAGCCTGACCGCAAGCACGTTTCTGATCGTCGATCCGCTGGACGGCACCAAGGAATTTGTGCAGCGGCGCGGCGATTTTACCGTTAACATTGCCTATGTCGAAAACGGTGTGCCGTTGCGCGGCGTGGTCTATGCACCCGCCAAGCGCCGGCTGTTCTACACGCAGCCCGACGGTCAGGCGGTAGAAGAGGCCGGGCCGTTTGCCAAGGATGTAGCTGGGGCGATCACCCCGCTTTCGGTGGCGACACCAGACAATGCGGCGTTGATGGTGGTGGCGTCAAAATCGCATCGCGATGCAGCGACCGACGCCTATATCGCGCGCTACAGCGTCAGGGACATGACCAGCGCTGGCAGCAGTCTGAAATTCTGTCTGGTCGCCACCGGCGAGGCCGATCTTTACCCACGGCTGGGCCGCACAATGGAATGGGACACCGCTGCCGGAGATGCCGTTCTGCGCGGTGCAGGTGGTCATGTCGTGCGGTTCGATGACCATTCGCCGCTGGCCTATGGCAAACCCGGCTGGGATAATCCGTTCTTTATTGCCTACGCCCCTGGCGTGGTGTTGCACAAAGACGGGGCAAAAGCGTAGGATCGGGCTGACCCCTTCGGCGTCAGTGCGCCGATGGGATCAGTCGACCATAGTTTTGCCATTCTTTGGAACATTGTTTGTTGTATAAAGTTTTAAACGGACCGTTGGCACAACGGGCCAATAAAATAGAGTGAGTGGGATGAAGCATAAGAAGGTTTCGAAAGCGGTCTTTCCGGTCGCAGGTCTTGGGACACGATTTTTGCCCGCAACCAAGTCGATCCCGAAAGAGATCATGACGCTGGTTGACCGCCCTCTGATCCAGTACGCAATCGACGAAGCGCGGGCGGCGGGGATCAAGGAATTCATCTTTGTGACCAGCCGTGGCAAATCCGCGCTGGAAGATTACTTTGACGTCGCCCCCGAACTGGAATCGGCTCTGCGCAAAGCGGGCAAGGACCAGTTGCTGGAGGTGTTGAAAGACACCAACATGGACAGCGGGGCGATTGCCTATATCCGCCAGAACCGGCCGCAAGGGCTGGGGCATGCGGTCTGGTGCGCGCGCCGGCTGATCGGCAACGAACCCTTTGCCGTGCTGCTGCCCGATGACGTGATCGCGGCAGAAAAACCCTGTTTGCAACAGATGGTCGAGGCTTATGCCGAAACCGGCGGCAACATGGTGGCGGCGATGGAAGTGGCCCCGGAAAAGGCCTCATCCTATGGCGTGCTGGACATCGGCAATGACATGGGCTCGATCGTCGAGGCCAAGGGCATGGTGGAAAAGCCACCCGTAGGCACCGCGCCGTCGAATCTGGCGGTGATCGGGCGCTATATCCTGTCGCCGGACGTGCTGACCAACCTGAACAAGATCAAGCAAGGTGTTGGCGGTGAGATTCAGCTGACCGACGCGATTGCCGAGGAAATCGGCAAGAGCAAGGTCTATGGCTACCGCTTCCGGGGGCAGCGCTATGATTGCGGTTCCAAGGCCGGGTTCCTGCAGGCTACGGTTGCCTTTGGTCTGGCGCGCCCTGATCTGCGCGATGAATTCGGGGCCTATCTGAACGATATGGTCGCGCTTCAGAAAGCCGCCCAATAAGGCTTGGCGGTGAAAGGCCCTGTCCAGACGCTGTTGGCGCTTTTGTCTGCGGCTGGGCGGGCCTATGGCCTGCGCATCAGGCGCAGGCGACATCTGTGGCGATCCTTTCGCAGCCGTCACGCGCTGCGCGGGGAGATAGACCGCAGCGGAACCATTCAATCCGGTGACATCCTGTGTTTCATGACGGTCCGGAATGAGGTGCTGCGGCTTCCGCATTTTCTGAGTCATCACCGGAAGCTGGGTGTCGATCATTTCCTGATCGTCGACAATGACAGTGATGACGGCACAGCCGACTATCTGGCCGCCCAGCCGGATGTGTCGCTTTGGCACACAAAGGCCAGTTACAAGCTGTCGCGCTTTGGTATCGATTGGGTGACATGGCTGCAGATGCGGTACGGCCATGGCCATTGGTGCCTGACGCTCGATGCCGACGAGCTGCTGATCTACCCCTATTGGGAAACCCGCAACCTGCCCGCTCTGACCAGCTGGCTGAACGATCAGGGGCTGGCGGCGTTGGGAACAATGATGCTGGACCTCTACCCTGATGGCGCGCTCTCACAAGCGCAGATCGCGCCCGGCGATGACCCTCTGTCGGTGCTGCGCTGGTTCGATCCGGGGAATTACGTGGTGCAAGTGCAGGAGCGTATGGGCAATCTGTGGATACAGGGCGGCCCCCGCGCCCGCTTGTTTTTCACGGATGAGCCACGCCGGGCGCCGACGCTCAACAAAATCCCCCTGGTGCGGTGGGACCGACGCTTTGCCTATGTCAACTCCACCCATTCCATGCTGCCGCCCCGGATGAACGCGGTCTATGCCACGGATGGGGGCGAGCAGATTTCGGGTCTCTTGCTGCACACGAAATTCCTGCCTGAGATCATCAGCAAATCTGCCGAGGAAAAGGCCCGCCGCCAGCATTTCGCCAATTCTGCCTTGTACGACGGATACTATGATACCGTCATTGCCGATCCGGTCCTGCGCTGCCCCACGTCCGAGCGTCTGACCGGATGGCGACGGCTGGAGTCGCTGGGGCTGATGTCACGGGGTGGCTGGATCTGACGCCGCGGCACCGTGGCAGGCGCATGCCAGTCGGGTGAAATTGTTTACTATTTGGCATCAATTAGCTAGCGTGGTGGTCGGAATGCAGGCAAATGAGGGGAAGCAGACACGCGCGGTCAGCTTTCTTTAATCCGCGTTTGCTGTTGTGATCTTCGAGTAGTCAGGGAACGGGTCTCGATCTTGGGTTTGCTGTCGTCATATCGGCTACGTTGGCACCGCAGGCGCTTGCTGATCCGGGCGTGGCTCAGCCGGCGTGACATGACGCTGGTGGCCGACCGCTCTGCCGGGCAAGCCGAAGATGCGATCTTTGCCTTTACCACGCTGCGCAACGAAAAGATCCGGCTGCCCTATTTTCTGCGCTACTATCGTGATCTGGGCGTGAACCACTTTTTCATGGTCGATAATGGCTCCACCGATGGCTCGCTGGAGTATCTTCGTGATCAGCCCGATGTGTCACTCTGGCAAACCGGGGCGAGCTATAAGAAAAGCCGCTTTGGCATGGACTGGCTGAGCCATCTGCTGCGCCGGTATGGTCATGGCCACTGGTGCCTGACGGTCGACCCGGATGAATTTTTTGTCTACCCGTTCTGCGAAACCCGGCCGATCCGGGCGCTGACCGACTGGCTGGACACAACGCAGATCCGCACCTTTGCGGCGATGCTGCTGGATATGTATCCCAAAGGACCGATCACCGATCAGGCGTATCGTGAGGGACAAGATCCGTTCGAGATTGCGCAGTGGTTTGACAGCGGCAATTATCAGATCAGCCGCAACCGCGCCTATGGCAATCTGTGGATTCAGGGTGGCCCGCGCACACGCATCTTTTTTGACGAGACACCGAAAAAGGCGCCGGCGCTCAACAAGATTCCGCTAGTGAAATGGCATCGCTCCTATGCCTATATCAGCTCTACCCACATGATGCTGCCGCGCGGGCTGAACCTTGCCTTTGATGAGTGGGGCGGCGAAAAGGCCTCTGGCGTGCTGCTGCACGCCAAGTTTCTCGACACATTCGCCGCCAAAGCCGTTGAAGAGCTGACGCGCGGCCAACATTACGCCGCAAGTGCGGAATACAAGGCCTATCAGGAGGGGCTGTCCAACCACCCCGAGGTGTGGTGCAAGTGGAGCGAGAAATATATCAACTGGCGCCAGCTGGAGATTTTGGGTCTGATGTCCAAAGGAAACTGGGCGTGAGGGGTTTGGTGGCATGACGGTCGGCTTTGTGATGCTGTGCCACACGGCATTGGATCGTGCTGCTCAGGTCGCGCGCCACTGGGCTGTGCGGGATTGTCCCGTTGTCATTCACGTTGATCGCCGGGTCGGAGCAAAGCCCTATGGCCAGCTGGTCGCTGATCTGGCCGATCTGCCCAATGTGCGGTTTTCGGGCCGCCACGCCTGTGAATGGGGCACATGGGGCATTGTTGCCGCCAGCCAGGAAGCCGCCACGGTCATGTTGCGCGATTTTCCGCAGGTTCGTCACGTCTACCTCGCCTCCGGTTCCTGCCTGCCCCTGCGCCCGGTCGAAGAGTTGCGCGCCTATCTGGATGAGCGGCCAAAGACCGATTTCATCGAAAGCGTCACCACCGAAGATGTCGGCTGGACCATCGGGGGGCTGGATTTCGAGCGGTTTACGCTGCGCTTTCCGTTCAGCTGGCGCAAACAGAAGTGGTGGTTTGATACCTATGTCAAACTGCAGCGCATGGTCGGCTTCCGGCGCAAAATTCCTGCCGAACTGGTACCGCATCTGGGCAGCCAATGGTGGTGCCTGACCCGGCAGACCCTGTCGGCCATTCTGGAACACCCCGAGCGCGGCAAGATCGACCGCTATTTCCAAAAGGTCTGGATTCCCGATGAAAGCTATTTCCAGACTCTGGTGCGTCAGGTCTCCAGCACGGTGGAAAGCCGGTCGCTGACGCTGTCAAAATTCGATTTTCAGGGCAAGCCGCATATCTTTTACGACGATCACCTGCAGCTCTTGCGGCGGTCAGATTGCTTTGTCGCCCGCAAGATCTGGCCCGATGCGGTCAAGCTTTATGCCGCGTTTCTGTCAGATGACCGCAGCCGCCAAGCCGCCGCCGAGCCGAATCCCGGCAAGATTGACCGCTTGTTCGCCAAAGCGGTGGAACGGCGGACAAAGGGGCGGCCGGGCCTATATATGCAAAGCCGGTTTCCGAATGAGAACTTTGAAAACGGGCGCACGGCAGGGCCCTATTCGGTGTTCTGCGGCTTTGCCGATGTGTTTGAGAACTTTGAAATCTGGCTGTCAAAGGCCAGCGGAACCCGGGTGCATGGCCATTTGTTTGCGCCGGACCGTGTGCATTTTGCCGGGGGGGAAACGGTCTATAACGGCGCTTTGTGCGACAGTGCAAAGGTGCGCGACTATAACCCGAAAAGCTTTCTCACCAGCCTGATCTGGAACACGCGGGGCGAACGCCAGTGCTTTCAGTTCGGCCCGGCTGATACCCAGGAATTGAACTGGTTCCTGACGCTCGACGGCAATGCGCAGATCTCGGTGATCTCGGGCGGCTGGGCGGTGCCCTTGTTCCATTCCAACCAGAACTTTGGCGATATCCGGCGCGAGGCGGCGCGTTTGCAAAAGATCGAGCAGGAGTTTCTGAATGTTCTGCGCTCGCCCTATACCAAGGCGCGGGTGCGGGTGTGGTCGCTGGCCGATTTCATCGAAAACCCGATGGAGCCCTTGCAGACCATCATCGACGAGATCGGCCCGCGTCAGGGCCGCCGGCTGAGCGAGGCGCCGCGCATGGCGGACCTGACCGGATTTGGCCAGTTCTTGCAAAATCTGCGCAATCAAGGGATGCAGCCGGTGCTGATGGGTGATTTCCCGGTCGGAGATGACCCGACCCCCAAATCCACGCGCCGCGGGCGCCCCTATCTGGTGAAATGATTGAGCTGATGAAGGACGGGCGTGGGCGGTTTGACAGTTTCGTGATGTTCGCGGAAATGCGGACGGGGTCGAATTTTCTCGAATCCAATCTGAATGCAATGCCGGGCGTCACCTGCCACGGGGAAGTGTTCAACCCGTATTTCATTGGCAAGAAAGATCAGCTGACCTTGTTCGGATACAACCTGGCGGATCGTGAGGCTGACCCGATTGCGCTGATCCGCGCCATGCGGGTGCAAACCACCGGGCTGGCGGGCTTTCGCTATTTTCACGATCACGATCCGCGCGTTTTGCAGCCGGTGCTTGACGATCCGCGTTGTGCGAAAATCATCCTGACCCGCAATCCGGTTGAAAGCTACGTCAGCTGGAAAATCGCGCAGCAGACCGGGCAATGGAAGCTGACCAATGCGAAGAACCTGAAAACTGCGCAGGTCCGCTTTGATGCGGCCGAGTTTGAGACGCATGTCGCATCGCTGCAAGAGTTTCAGGTACAGCTGATGTACGCCCTGCAAGTCAGCGGGCAGACCGCGTTCTACATTGATTACGAAGACATCAATGATCTGGACGTGCTGAACGGGCTGGCCGCGTTTCTGGGGGCCGAGGGGCTGGCTGGGCTTGATGGCAGTCTGAAAAAGCAAAACCCGGAAGAGATCGCGCAAAAGGTGCTGAACCCGGACGAGATGGAACGGGGGTTGGCCCGGCTAGACCGGTTCAATCTGGCGCGGACCCCGAATTTTGAGCCCCGCCGCGCGCCGATGGTGCCGCAGTTTATCGCGGCGCGCACGGCGGGCTTGCTCTATATGCCGGTCCGGGGTGGCCCGGTGGCGCAGGTGACCGGCTGGCTGCAACGCTTTGGCGCGGTTGAGAGCGACTTTACGCAAAAGTCGCTGCGGCAGTGGAAAAAGGCGCGGGTGGGCCATCGGTCGTTTACCGTTCTGGGTCATCCGGTGGCACGGGCGCATGATGCGTTCTGCAGTCAGATCCTGATGGGAGGGTTTGGCCAGATCCGCGAGCAGCTGGTCAAGATCCACAAGCTGGACCTGCCAGCACCGGGCAAGGATTATGCCGATGTGGCGTCGCATCGCGCCGGGTTCATCGGGTTTCTGAAATGGATAAAGCTGAACCTGTCGGGCCAGACCAGCGCCCGTGTCGATGCACATTGGGCCAGCCAGGCGGCGGTGCTGCAGGGCTTTGCCACGTTTCAGGGCCCCGATATCGTGCTGCGGGAGGAGCGTCTGGCAGAAGGGCTTGCCTTTCTGGCGGCAGAGGTTGGGCAAGAGCCCCCCGCCGTGCCCCCTGCGTCCGTACATGATTTCACCCTACTGGCCGAAATCTACGATGCTGAGGTTGAGGCCGTCGCGCGCGAGGCTTACGCGCGCGACTATGTGGCATTTGGCTTTTCGGATTGGCAGGGTCAGCTGCTCAGATAGCGCGTCAGAGTTTTCGCCGTGCCATCTGCCCACAGTGAAGCCAGCGCTAAGGCAAAGGCGGCGGCAAAGCGCGGGTCTTGCCCGGTGTCGCCGTAAATCGCTTTCTGACCGATCCACGCCGAAGGGTCGGACCTGGCCGCCAGTGCCAGAGTCTGCAGGTTGCCCCAATCCGGGTCGTTGGGTTCGATCACCGCACCGCTGTCGGTTGTGCCTGCGCAGTACCGGCACCACAGCGCCGACACCAGCGCCAGACCGTCAATCTTTGCCCCCGCAGCAAGAGCATCGCGCAGCGATGGGATGATGAATTTCGGCTGGCGGTTCGATCCGTCAAAACACAGGCGGCGTTCGGTATCGGCCACCTCTGGGTTGCTAAACCGCTCGCGGATCAGGCTGTAATAGTCGCCCAGATCGGTATCGGGTACCGGCGCGACGTAAGGAATGATCTCTTCGCGCTCGACCTTGTCCAGAAACCCGCTGATCAGCGGATCGGCCATCGCCTCATGCACGTATTCAATATCCATCAGCCCGCCGGGATAGGCGATGGTGGCATGGCCCCCGTTCAGAATACGGATCTTCATCGCCTCATAGGCGTGGACATCATCGGTAAACGTCACCCCGACCTGCTCCAGCGCGGGGCGGCCCATCGGGAAATGATCTTCCAGCACCCATTGACGAAACGGCTCGCAGGTCACGGGAACCGGGTCATCGCCAAGGCCGAACTCTGCCGCCATCGCGCGCTCTCGCGGGCCGGTGGCAGGGGTAATGCGGTCTACCATACCGTTGGGAAAGGCGACATTGGCCTGCACCCAATCCGCAAAGCCGGGGTCCGACAGACGGGCAAGACCCACAATGGCCGATTGCGTGACGTGACCATTGCCGGGCAGGTTATCACAGCTCATCACCGTAAACGGAGCGATACCCGCTGCTTTGCGCGCCCTGAGCGCGGCAAGAAGTGCACCAAAAGCGGTCTGAGGCGCGGCAGGATTGGCGGCATCATGGATGATCTCTGCGGCATCAGGATCGAACTGACCTGTGGCCGCGTTGATGAAATACCCGCCTTCGGTCACGGTCAGGCTGACAATGCGGATGGCGGGGTCGGTCATCGCGGCGATCAGTGCGGCATTGTCCGGCTGCACTTCGATAAACCCGGTCATCGCACCGACCCGACGTGCAGTTCTGCCCTTTGGGTCCAGCTCGATGATCGTCGACAGGCAATCCTGCGCCAGCATCGCATCGCGCATCCGGGCATCGCCGATCCGCACCCCGGCGCCCAGAATGGCCCAATCCTGTGCCAGTCCCATGGTCATCAGATCGTCCAGATACACTGCCATATGCGCGCGGTGAAAGTTGCCCAGACCGATATGCACGATGCCGTGCGTCAGGCTGTGGCGGTCATAGGCGGGCATGGCGACGGGGGAAGCTTTGGTGTTCATCTCAAGCCATCCAGTTTCCGCCATCGACGCCAAAGCACTGGGCGACGATGTAGTTTGCCTCATCAGTGGCGAGGAAAACCGCCATTCCGGTCAGATCAGCGGCTGTGCCCATCCGGCCAAACGGCACCGCGCCCCCCACTTCGTGTTTTTTCTGCCCCGGCGCTTTGCCTTCATATTTCGCAAAGAAGGCATCCACCCCGTCCCAATGTTCGCCATCCACCACACCGGGCGCGATGGCGTTGACGTTGATGCCGTGGGAAATCAGGTTCAGCCCCGCGCTCTGGGTCAGCGAAATCACGGCGGCCTTGCTGGCACAATACACCGCCACCAGCGACTCCCCGCGCCGCCCTGCCTGCGACGCCATGTTGATGATGGTGCCGCCCTGCCCGCGCGCGATCATGTGGCGGGCGGCGGCCTGAGTGCAGAACAGCGTGCCGGAGACATTCACGGCGAACAGATGTTCATAATCGGCCCGGCTGATCTCGGCAATCGGCGCAGCGTTGAACAGGGCCGCGTTGTTGATCAGAATGTCCAGCTTGCCCATCCCGGCAATTGCCGCTGCAAAGCCCGCGTCGATGCTGTCCTGCCGCGTCACATCCATCTGCACCGCCATCGCCTGCGGGCCGAGGCTTTCTGCTGCCTGCGCCACCGCCTCGGCGTTGATGTCGGCCAGAGCCACCCTCGCGCCTTCGGCAATGTAAGCGCGGGCAAACTCCAGCCCGATGCCCCGTGCGGCCCCGGTGATCAGGGCGGTCTTTCCTTGCAATCTCATGCCATTGCCTTTCCATCGGCGCCAAAGCGCAGGATCTTGCCCGGCTGTGGGGACATGCGGATGCTGTCGCCGTGGTGCATCATCACCTCGCCACTGGCGCGCACGGTCAGCGTGCCAAGCGTGCCCGCGTTGACCTTGAGAAAAGTGTCCGAGCCAAGATGTTCGGACAGACCCACCACCCCTTCCCACGGACCATCGCCGCCGATGTCGATATGTTCGGGCCGGATGCCGATGGTGGTGGCGCCATGCTTATCCGCCTCGGCCCCGTCGATCAGGTTCATTTTGGGGCTGCCGATAAAGCCCGCCACGAACAGGTTGGCGGGGCTGCGGTACAATTCCATCGGGCTGCCGACCTGTTCGATACGGCCTGCGTTCAGCACCACGATCTTGTCGGCCATGGTCATCGCCTCGACCTGATCATGGGTCACATAGATCATCGTGGTCTTCAGGGTCTGGTGCAGTTCGCTGATCTCTTGCCGCATCGACACCCGCAGCGCGGCATCGAGGTTCGACAGCGGTTCGTCGAACAGAAACGCCGCCGGTTCGCGCACAATCGCGCGGCCAATCGCCACCCGCTGCCGCTGCCCGCCTGACAACTGGCCGGGGCGGCGGTCGAGGTAAGCCCCGAGGTTCAGGATTTTTGCGGCGTGGCTTACCCGCTTCTCCTGCTCGGCCGGGTCCATCCCGGCCATCTTCAGCGGAAAGGCGATGTTCTTACGCACCGACATATGCGGGTAGAGCGCGTAAGACTGGAACACCATCGCCAGCCGCCGTTTGGCGGGGGGCAGGTCGGTGGCATCCATGCCGTCAATCGAGATGATGCCGCCGGAGGTATCTTCCAACCCGGCAATCAGCCGCAACAGGGTGGATTTGCCGCAGCCCGAGGGGCCGACAAAGACCACGAACTCGCCGTCTTCGACCGACAGGTCGATGCCGGGAATGACATCTACCTCGCCAAAGGACTTGCGCACTTGATTGAGAGTTATCTTGCCCATGATTTTTCCATTTCGCGTCGTCCTCACTTCACCGCGCCAAAGGTCAGGCCGCGCACGAGTTGCTTTTGACTGAACCAGCCAAGGATCAGGATCGGAGCGATGGCCATGGTGCTGGCCGCGCTGAGTTTTGCGTAGAACAAGCCTTCGGGGCTGGAATAGCTGGCGATGAATTGCGTCAGCGGGGCCGCCTGCGATGTGGTCAGTTGCAGCGTCCAGAACGCCTCATTCCAGGCAAGAATGATGTTCAACAGCATGGTCGAGGCGATGCCGGGCACCGCCATCGGCGTCAGAACATACAGGATTTCCGACTTCAGGCTGGCCCCATCCATCCGCGCGGCTTCCAGAATCTCGCCGGGGATTTCCTTAAAATAGGTGTAGAGCATCCAGACCACGATCGGCAGGTTGATCAGGGTCAGCACGCCGACCAGCCCGATCCGACTGTCCAAGAGGCCAAAGTCGCGGAACAGCAGATACATCGGCACCAGCACGCCAACGGCGGGCATCATCTTGGTCGACAGCATCCACATCAGCAGATCTTTGGTCCGCCGACCTGGCACAAAGGCCATCGACCATGCCGCCGGAATGGCAATGGCCAGAGCGATCACGGTCGACCCGACCGACAGGATCACCGAATTCCAGAAGTGGCGGCCATAGTTCGACCGTGCCTGCACATCGTGGTAGCTTTGCAGCGTCCAGTCGCTGAACAGCACCTGCAGCGGAGTCTTGATCGCATCGCCTTCGGATTTGAAGCCAAGGATGATGATCCACAGGATCGGGAAGAAGATCAGGAACCCGATGCTCCACGCAGCTATGGTGACAACGGCCTTGCGGGTGTTTGAGGCTTTGCGGGCCATGTCATGCCTCCAGATTCTTGCCGATCATCCGCATCAGGAAGATCGCAACGATATTGGCCAGAATGACCGCGATGATGCCGCCCGCCGATCCACCGCCCACGTCGTAATTCAGCAGGGATTGCGCATAGACGAGGTAGGTCAGGTTGGTCGATGCCGTGCCGGGGCCGCCATTGGTGGTCACCAGAATTTCAGCAAAGACCGACAGCAGGAAAATGGTCTGGATCAGGATGACAACGGTGATCGAGCGGGTCAGATGCGGCACAGTCAGATAGACAAACCGCTGCATCCAGCCTGCGCCATCCATTTCGGCTGCCTCTTGCTGTTCGCGGTCCAGCGATTGCAGCGCGGTCAGCAGGATCAGCGTGGCAAAGGGCAGCCATTGCCAGGCCACGATCAGGATGATCGAGGCCAGCGGCGCATGTGACAGGAAATCAAACGGTTGCAGGCCAAGCGATTTGGCGATGTGGGCGAAGATGCCGTTCACCGGGTTCATGAACATGTTCTTCCACACCAGCGCCGATACGGTGGGCATGACAAAGAACGGTGCAATCACCAGCACCCGCACGATGCCCTGACCCCAGAACGGCTGATCCAGCAGCAGCGCCAGCAGGATGCCACCGACCACGGTGATGCACAGGACCCCCAGCACAAGGATCAGCGTGTTCGACAGGGCCGACCAGAACGCGGGCTGGTTGATAAAGTAGTAGTAATTTTCAAAGCCAACGAACGTCTCCATCCCCGGCATCAACAGGTTGTAGCGCAGGAAGCTGAAGTACAGCGTCATCCCCAGCGGGACGATCATCCACAAAAGCAGCAGGATGACGGCGGGAGACAGCATCAGACGCGCAGCAGTCCGGGAATGGGCGGTTGCCATCGGCTTGGTCCTTGGTCGGGAATTGCGGGGAAGGGGGTGCCGGGTGGAGGCACCCGGCACCAGTCTGTGATGCCGGGCTTGCAGCCCCGGCACCACGGGAGAGGCTGGTTACTTGATGTAGCCAGACCGCGTCATTTCCGTCGTCACCAGCGTCTGTGCCGCGGCGAGGGCGGCTTCGGCTGTCATCGTGCCAGCAAGGGCGGCACTGAACTGTTGGCCAACGGCGGTGCCCAGCCCCTGAAACTCGGGGATGGCGACGAATTGCACGCCGACATACGGCACCGGGTCAACCGTCGGGCTGTTCGGATCCGCCGAGTTGATGCTGTCCAGCGTCATCTGCGCAAACGGCACCTTCTGGTATTCCGGGTTGGCATAGAGCGACGACCGGGTTCCCGGCGGTACATTGGCCCAGCCTTCTTTGGCTGCAACAACTTCCAGATACTCTTTCGATGTGGCCCAGGCGACAAACGCCTTGGCTGCATCAACCTTTTGCGTGCCGGCTGGAACGCCCAGCGACCAGGCCCAAAGCCAGTTGCCGCGCTTGCCTTTGCGGGTATCGGGGGCGAGGGCAAAGCCGACCTTGTCGGCCACGGTCGAATCCGTCGGGTTGGTCACAAAGGAAGCGGCCACAGTGGCGTCAATCCACATGCCGCATTTGCCTTGCTGGAACAGCGACAGGTTTTCGTTAAAGCCGTTGTTCGCGGCACCCGGAGGGCCGTAATCGTTCAGCAGCGCCAGATAGTCGGTCAGCGTTGCTTTCCATGCCTCGCCATCGAACTGTGGTTTCCAGTTTTCATCAAACCAGCGCGCGCCGTAGCTGTTCGACATCGCGGTCAGGAACGCCATGTTCTCGCCCCAACCGGCCTTGCCGCGCAGACAGATGCCGTATTGCTCGGCCGATTTGTCGGTCATTGCGGCGGCGGCGGTCTTGATCTCGTCCCAGGTCGGGGCGTCCGGCATGGTCAGGCCCGCCGCTTCCATCAGGTCTTTGCGATACATGACCATCGACGACTCGCCGTAGAACGGTGCTGCATACAGCTCGCCATCGACGGTCAGCCCGCCCCGGATTGCGGGCAGCAGGTCGTCCACGTCATATTCGGCGGGCAGATCGTTCAGGCTGACCAGCCAGCCTTGCTTGCCCCAGATCGGCACTTCATAGGTGCCGATGGTCAGCACGTCGAACTGGCCGCCCTTGGTGGCGATATCTGTGGTCACCCGCTGGCGCAGAGCGTTTTCTTCCAGCGTCACCCATTCCACCTTGATGTCGGGGTGTTTGGCATAAAAGTCATCCATCAGACCTTGCATGCGGATCATGTCGCCGTTGTTCAC
This sequence comes from Pseudotabrizicola alkalilacus, assembly GCF_003443995.1. GTDB lineage: Bacteria > Pseudomonadota > Alphaproteobacteria > Rhodobacterales > Rhodobacteraceae > Pseudotabrizicola > Pseudotabrizicola alkalilacus. Next base: position 66,466 of record NZ_QWEY01000004.1, on the reverse strand, counting down.
GGTGGCCACGGTGATGGTGGTTTCGCTCATGGCGGCTCCCGCCAGGGTCAGCGAAACCGTCGCGCCAAGCAGCGCGCGGAGTGTGAGTGTCATTGGTATCCTCCCTGTCAGCGAATGAGCAAATCATCGCTTGATGGGCAATTACTCACATCTAGCCCCGATCCGTCAAGCCCCCTCATCCGCCGCAGATGCAAAGCGGTCAAAGTGCCAGTATTGTCCGAGCAGTGACCTCGTCAGTGATCAGACCATTGATAATGCGCGACTTCAAAGCGGCGCAGATCGCCGGAACCTTGGATGCACCCGCAGCAATGCCAATCGCCGGGCGATCAAGTTTCTGCTCCACCCGCACCCCGCCGGTTCGGGTATTGGTGCCGACATCCAGATACTGACCGTCCGAATCAAACACCCAGCCCGCCACCTCGCCCGCAGCGCCAGCGGCGCGCATCTGGTCCAGCTCGGCGCGGGTCACGAACCCGTCAGCCAGCAGTGGCGCATCGTCAGACATCTGCCCGACGCCGACAAAGACCACATCGGCGCTGCGGGCCAGATCAGCCACCCGCTTGACCGGACCCAGCGCGCGGAACGCGTCACGCTCGGCACTGGTGGGGGAAATCACCGGCACCAGCATCGGGTAATGCGGGGCGCGGACCTTGTCAGACACCCGCATGATCACATCGAAAAAGCTGGCCGATCCGTCGGGCGCAATATTGCCGATCAGCGACACCAGACGGTGATGGGCCGCATCCAACGGGGCGACGGCATCCACCATGCCGCGCAGCGCCCGCCCGGTTCCCAGCGCGATGGTCAGCGGCTCGGGCAGGCGCAGCACCCGCTCCAACTCGGCGGCGGCGGCGGGCGCGATGGACAGCACCGGGTCAGCCCCACCCAGCGACGGCGATACCCGGCAGCGGCCCAGACCAAAACGGTCGCGCAAAGCCGATTCCAGATCAAGGCACGCCCCGATCCGGTGGTTCAGCCGCACGTGGATCAACCCATCCGCCATCGCCTTGGCCACCAGCCGCTGCGCTCGCTGGCGGCTGATGCCCAGTTCAGCCGCGATCTGATCCTGGGTCATGCCGCCGACATAATACAGCCAGCCGGCCCGGGCGGCGTCATCCTGTGGGGTAGGGTCGCTGTGCTCGATCCGGCTCATTGCTTCTGCGCCTCCGGGGCCATCTGAAAGAACTCCGCAAATGAGGTAAAGCGCAGATCCGGGCGGGCGCTGGCACTATCTGCCAGATCAAGCCCGGTCATATGGCTGCCGCCGGTAAACTGCCAGACCTCCATACCCGCTGCACGGGCTGCGGTCACACCAGTCAAACTGTCCTCGATCACCAGACATTGCTCTGGCGCAAAGCCCATGCGCTCGGCGGCAAACAGGAACAGATCGGGCGCCGGTTTGCCACGCGCCACCTGACTCGCGGTAAAGATCCGTGCGCCCAGCCGGTCCCACAATCCCACCAGCCGCAACGACATCTCTGCCCGGCGCGGGCTGGATGAGGTGGCCACACAGCAGGGCACCGCAAGCTGCTCGATCACCTCAGCCACATGCGGCATGATCTTGAGTCCGGCCCGAAAGCCTTCGAGCAGCCGGTCGCGGTAATCGTCTTCAAAACTGGGGGGCAGGTCCAACCCGAACTCGGCCCTGATCTGCGCCATCACCACCGGATAGCTGCGGCCCAGAAAGTGCCGCGCGACATAGGGCAGATCAATCACCACGCCGCGCGCGGCCAAAGCCTCGATCAGCATCCGTGCGCTGATGATCTCGCTGTCGATCAGCACGCCATCACAGTCAAAGATGACAAGACCGCGGCTCATACGGGAGTCAGGCCGCTTGAGGGGCGCGGGATTCGGTCAGGATCGCATGCAGCTTTGCCGGGTCTGTGTTGGCGCGCAGCTTGGTAACTACGCTTTGATCACGCATCGTGCGGCTGACCAGCGCCAGCGCCTTGAGGTGATCGACACCCGAATCCTTTGGCGCAAACAACCCAAAGATCAGATCGACCGGCTGGCGATCCACGCTGTCATAATCCAGCGGCTTTTCCAGACGAATGAAGACGCCCACGATCCGGTCAAGATCTTCCAGCCGCGCATGCGGCAGCGCGATGCCATGGCCCACACCGGTCGGGCCAAGGCTTTCGCGTTCCTGCAAACCGTCCACCGCAATGGCCGCCGTCAGCCCGTAGCTGGAGGCGACCATCTCTCCCAACTCCTGAAAGAGACGCTTCTTGCTGGTGATCTGCCCGACGACGCGAACGGCGCCGGGCGTGAGTAGCTTTGCTAGTTCCATGGACGGTCGTGTTCCCGAACAGCCCTTGGCTGCCCTTACTTGCTGTTACGCGGGTCGATCCAGCCTATGTTGCCGTCATCACGACGATAGACCACATTCACCCCGCCGTGCCCTTCGTTGCGGAACACCACCATGCGTTGCCCGCCAATCTCCAGCTGCATCACGGCTTCACCGACGGTGATCGAAGGAATCTTCGTCTCCATCTCGGCGATCACGATCGGCTGGAGGCTGTCCGGCTCCACATCTTCGGCGTCCTCAGTCGGGGCGAGGATATACGAGGATGCCCCGCCAAATTCAACAGGTGTCGTACGGGCAGAGTGGTGGTTGCGGATCCGGCGCTTGTAGCGGCGCAACTGCTTGTCCATCTTTTCGCGGCAGGACTCAAAAGCCGCATAGATTTCAGTGGCATGGCCCTTGGCCTGTGCGGTCAGTCCGGTGGAAAGATGGATCACGGTTTCGCACACATATTCATGTGCCACGCGGGAAAAGACGATAACGGCCTCGGTCGGGCGTTGGGCATATTTCTCGACCACTTCACCAAGTTCCGACTTTACGTGAGTCTGAAGGGCTTCTCCGATGTCGATCTGTTTTCCACTGATCTGATAGCGCATGATGTCTCCTCCGCGCGGCTTCTTGCTCTGGCACCGGGCAGAGTGCCCGTGACCAAAGGTCTTCTCTCTCTGACATGGGGGCCTGTGGCGCATCTGCAAGGTGGCGGGGCCGGAAGGCGGCCGCAGGGCAGGCTTGGCACAGGGCGGGTCTTTGCACGCATCACGGGTATTTGGCGACAGGCGGGCCCGGCTTGTCAACCGAAACGTCACTCAAATGTCATCTGACAAAGGTCACGAGATGCGGAAATTCTGTCCCAGATAGACGCGGCGTACCGTTTCGTCGCGTACCACCTCATCCGTGGTGCCGCTCATCAGTACATGACCATCGTGCAGAATATAGGCACGATCCACAATTTCCAGCGTTTCCCGGACGTTGTGATCGGTGATCAGCACCCCGATGCCACGCGATTTCAGATCATGCACCAGACTGCGGATTTCTCCCACCGCGATCGGGTCCACCCCGGCAAAGGGTTCATCCAGCAGCAGATATTTCGGGTTGGCCGCCAGACAGCGGGCAATCTCTACCCGGCGCCGCTCTCCGCCCGAGAGCGCCAGCGCGGGCGCGCGGCGCAGGTGGGTGATCGAAAACTCGCTCAGCAGCTCTTCGAGCCGTTCGCGTTGCTTGTGGTGGTCAAGATCGGTGATCTCCAGCACCGCAAGGATATTGTCTTCGACCGACAGTCCCCGGAAAATGCTGACTTCCTGCGGCAGATAGCCGATGCCAAGCCGGGCGCGCCGATACATCGGCAGGGCGGTCACATCCTTGCCGTCGATGATGACCTGTCCGCCCTCGGGCGTGACCAGACCGGCAATGGCGTAAAAGCACGTGGTCTTGCCCGAACCGTTCGGACCCAGCAGCGCCACGACCTCGCCCCGGCTCAGATGCATCGACACGTCGCGGATGACCGGACGCTTCTTGTAGCTCTTGCGCAGTGACCGGATCACAAGACCCGCACTGCCCTGGGTGACGGAAAGCGACGGGCTGGGGGTCAAGGCGCTTCACCGGGCTGAAAGACGGTCTTGACCCCGCCGGTCATGGTGCCGGTTCCGTCTTGCAGGTTCACGGTCAGTTCCTGGCCTGAAATCGCAGCACGACCCTGGGTCAGCAAGACATCGCCGGTCATCACCACAGTGCCGCTGGCAATGGTATACACCGCCTCTGACGCCTCGGCGGCATCAGTCGGGCTGACAAGGGTGACATTCCCGGTCGCGATCAAACGGTCAATGCCATCGCCATCGCTGGTGTATTCCACCCGGATATTCTCTGCGGTCAGACGCATATCCCCCTGTTTTGCCATCACATTGCCGGTAAACACCGCCGCCCCGCTGCCCTGATCTACCGACAGCGAGTCAGAGGTCACCTCGACCGGCAGCGAGCTGTCCTGTTGCAATCCGCCAAAGCGGATATTGGCCTGTTGCGCAACGGCGGGAAGCGCAAAGACTGCGGCAAGACAAAGGGCGCGCAAGAACTGGTACATGTGTTGCCTGTGGGAAAGGGGCGTGTGATCAATTTGCCGGTTGGTATATCAGCTTCACGTCGCCATTGAAAACCAGAAGATAGCGGCCCTCGGTCCCCGCCTCTTTTGTCAGCCGCATACTGTCGGCGGTGACAATGCCGGCGGGCCCGGTGGCGGTGACATCGCTGGGCAGCAAAATGTCGGTGGCATCCATCGCCGCGCTCAGCGTGTCCCCCTGAACTTGCCAGCCCGAAGATGACGTTACCGTCACCCCGCCCGATAGCAGGATCTGCCGGGTCGCGGAGTCGATCCGGCCCGCCCCTGCCACAAGTTCGGTCCGTGCGCCGTCCGGGGTTTCCAGCACGCCGTTCAGCACCGTCGCGCTGGCCCCCGCGCCATCGGTCACAGCAGGCCGCGCCTCTTCGCCGGTCACCGTCAGCGCTGCGCCGTCATTGGTCAGTCCTGCATAGGTAGGGGCGGTCATGCGGGGTTCGCGCAGGCGCTCTTCCACATCGACCTCTGCATAGGGAATAGCATCATCAGGGTTGATCGTGCGGGCCACCAGAAACAGCGTCGACAGGATGACAAGCGCCAGCAACGGCAGCACAATCTTGAGCCAGCCGATCAGCCGCGAATGGATGTCCGTTTCGATCATGGGGGCTCTGCTCATTCAGTCCAAGGCTACAGGCAGCGGCGGATTCGGCCAACCGCCAGCTTTGCCCCTTCGGCGGCAGCCCGCTTAGTGGTGAAAGATATCGGCAGGTTCCGCCCAGCCCATCAGGTCCAGCTCTGCCCGCGTTGGCAAAAATGCAAACAGCCGGTTGGCCAGATCGGTGCGGCCTTCACGTTCCAGCCGCTTTTCCAACTCGGCTTTCAGCGCATGCAGGTACAGCACATCCGATGCCGCATAATCCTTTTGCGCTTCGGTCAGGGTCTGTGCGCCCCAGTCGCTGGTCTGCTGCTGTTTGGACACATCCACGCCGACCAGTTCCAGCAGCAGGTACTTCAGACCATGCCGGTCAGTAAAGGTGCGGATCAGCCGCGAGGCGATCTTGGTGCACCACACCGGCTGAGTCGTCACGCCAAACGCATTTTTCAGCGCGGCGATGTCAAAACGGCCAAAGTGGAACAGTTTCACCGTGTTGGGGTCGGTCAGCAAACGCTCCAGATTGGGGGCGCTGGTCTGGCCAAGCGCGATCTGCACCAGATGCGCATCGCCGTTGCCATCCGACAGTTGCACGACACACAGCCGGTCCCGCCGGGGATCAAGGCCCATGGTTTCGGTATCAATCGCCACCACCGGGCCAAGGGAAAGGCCATCGGGAAGGTCGTTCTTGTGCAGGTGAATCGTCACGCGGTGGCCCCTTTGAACATGATGTGCCGCCTTAGCAGGCCGCGGCACAAATGAAAACGGCCGTCCCGAAGGACGGCCGTTTTGAATTTGGTGCCCAGAAGAGGACTCGAACCTCCACGCCTTGCAGCGCTGGTACCTGAAACCAGTGCGTCTACCAATTCCGCCATCTGGGCGATGGTGTAGGCGGCTTCTATGCGGCCAGTGCGGGGGTGTCAACGGGGAGAAAAGCGGTTTGTTGTAAAAAACTCAAACCAGATGCGACGGCCTTTCATCTTGCCCGTGAAGGGTGTGAAAGCTATGGAAGTTGCAGGTTTCGTCAGGCCAAAAGGGGTCGCGCGCATGAGCAAGCTTGTCACCATCTACGGCGGTTCGGGTTTCGTCGGTCGCTATATCGCACGCCGCATGGCCAAAGAGGGCTGGCGCGTGCGCGTGGCGGTGCGCCGTCCCAATGACGCGCTGTTCGTCCGCCCCTACGGTGTGCCCGGTCAGGTCGAACCTGTGCTGTGCAACATCCGTGATGATTCCTCGGTGCAATCGGTGATGACCGGCGCGGATGCCGTGATCAACTGCGTCGGCATCCTGAACCGGTCTGGCAAGAACACCTTTGATTCGGTTCAGACGCAGGGGGCCGCCCGCGTGGCCCGCATCGCGACTGAATTGGGTGTGCCGCATCTGGTGCAGTTGTCTGCCATCGGGGCCGACACGGCCAGCCCAAGCGACTACGCCCGCAGCAAGGCCAAGGGCGAGGCGGCGGTTCTGGCCGCCTATCCGTCAGCTGTGATACTGCGCCCTTCGGTGATCTTCGGCACCGAGGACCAGTTCTTCAATCGCTTTGCCGGCATGTCTACCCTGACGCCGATCCTGCCGGTTGTTGGTGCCAATACCCGCTTTCAGCCGGTTTATGTCGATGATGTCGCCCAGGCCGCTGTGCTGGCAGCCAATGGTCAGGCCACGCCCGGTATCTACGAGTTGGGTGGCCCCGATGTCGCCACCTTCCGCGATCTGATGGCAAAAATGCTGGGCGTGATCCAGCGTCGCCGTCTTGTGGTGAACATTCCGTTCTTTGCCGCCCGATTGATGGGCGGCACGTTTGATCTGTTGCAGACGCTGACCGCAGGCCTGTTCGAAAACAAGATGCTGACCCGCGATCAGGTCAGAAACCTCGCGCGCGACAATGTGGTGGCCGATGGGGCAAAGGGCTTTGCCGATCTGGGCATTGCGCCAACCTCCATCGATTCTGTTCTGCCCGAATATCTGTGGCCCTACCGCCCGTCGGGCCAATATGCGGCCATCAAGCGGTCAGCAAAGAACCTGAAGAAAGCCTGATACTGTGGACAATATCTTTCTCGCTGCCCTTCTTGGTCTGCTCGAAGGGCTGACCGAGTTTATTCCGGTGTCTTCGACCGGGCATCTGCTGCTGGCCGGTCATTTTCTGGGCTTTGACAGCCCCGGCAATACCTTTGAGGTGGTGATCCAGCTCGGGGCGGTGCTGGCGCTGATCTCGCTTTATGCGGTGAAGCTGACCGGGCTGGCGCTGCGGGCGCGGACCGATCCGGCGGCGTTGCGCGCGCTGATGTCGCTGCTGATCGCGTTCCTGCCCGCCGTCTTTATCGGCCTGCTGGCGCATGACTTTATCAAGACGGTGCTGTTTGAATCGCCGATGCTGATTGCCGTGATGCTGATTGTCGGCGGGGTTATCCTGCTGGTCATCGACCGCATTGCGCCGCCGCCTGTGCATTTCGACGCAATGGAACTGCCGCTGCGCAAGGCGCTCATTGTCGGGTTTTGCCAGTGTCTGGCCATGGTGCCGGGGGTGTCGCGCTCGGGGGCGACGATTGTGGGCGCTTTGATGCTTGGTGTGGAAAAGCGGGCAGCGGCAGAGTTTTCCTTTCTGCTCAGCTTGCCCACGATGGGGGCAGCCGTTGCCTACGATCTGTTCAAATCCCGCGATTTGCTGGATTTTTCGGCGGTTGCCGATATCGCCGTGGGTTTTGCCGTGGCCTTTCTCACCGCGATCATTGTCGTGCGCTCGGTGTTGGGGTTCATTGGAAAACACGGTTACGCGGTGTTTGGCTGGTGGCGAATCACTGTCGGAACACTTGCGTTGATCGGGCTTTGGGCGGGGGCGTAACGGATTGGGTATCACTTACTGACCTAATTTTTGAAAAAAATGTCAACACGGCTGACCAAAGTGATGAAAAAGCGCAAATAAGGTCAGCATTGCTGACTTTTATTCCATCCGGGCCTTGGGTATGAAAGCGAACCCGATATCCGCATGGGAGACGCAGCCTTGGCCACGCAGAAAATGCTCAAATTCGTGACCGTCGCCAAAGAGACGCCGGAAAAGCGCCCGCCTACGTTGCGCAATCAGGATTTCCATGAGATTTACCGCGAGTTCGCGGCAGAGAAGGCGGCAGAGCAGGCCGGGCGGTGCAGCCAGTGTGGTGTGCCCTATTGCCAGTCGCATTGCCCGTTGCACAACAACATCCCCGACTGGCTCCGCCTGACCGCCGAGGGTCGTCTGGAAGAGGCTTATGAGCTGTCGCAGGCCACCAACACATTCCCCGAGATCTGCGGTCGGATCTGCCCGCAAGACCGGCTGTGCGAAGGCAATTGCGTGATCGAACAATCGGGCCATGGCACCGTGACCATCGGCTCGGTCGAGAAATACATCACCGATACCGCCTGGGAAAATGGCTGGGTCAAGCCGATCAAACCCGCTGTGGAGCGCGCCGAAAGCGTCGCCATCATAGGCGCAGGCCCCGGCGGTCTGGCCGCGGCTGACGTGCTGCGGCGCAAGGGCTATCAGGTCACCGTCTATGACCGCTATGACCGCGCGGGGGGGCTGATGACCTATGGCATCCCCGGTTTCAAACTGGAAAAGCCGGTTGTCATGCAGCGCATCGAACAGCTGGAGCTGGGCGGCGTGAATTTTGTGCTCAACTGCTCGGTTGGCGTTGATATCAGCTTTGACGCGATCCGGGGCCAGCACGATGCGGTGCTGATCGCGACCGGCGTGTATAAATCGCGCGACATCGAGGCCCCCGGCGTGGGTGCGCGTGGCGTGGTCAAGGCGCTGGATTACCTGACCGCCAGCAACCGCAAAAGCTTTGGCGACGACGTGCCGGAGTTCGACTCGGGCGAGCTGAACGCGACCGGCAAGCGTGTGGTGGTCATCGGCGGTGGCGACACGGCGATGGATTGCGTGCGCACCGCGATACGGCAGGGCGCCACATCGGTCAAATGCCTGTATCGCCGCGACCGTGCCAATATGCCCGGCAGCCAGCGCGAAGTGCAGAACGCCGAGGAAGAAGGCGTTGAATTCGTGTGGCTTTCCGCACCCAAGGGCTTTACCGGCGGTGAGGTGGTTGAGGGCGTGATGGTGCAGAAAATGCGCCTTGGCCTGCCCGATGCCACCGGCCGTCAGATGCCTGAACTGATTGAAGGTGCCGACTATGTTGAAGGCGCTGATCTGGTGGTGCAGGCGCTGGGGTTTGAGCCCGAGGACGTCCCGACGCTTTGGGGCGTGCCGGATCTGGCCGTGACCCGCTGGGGTACCATCAAGGCCGATTTCCGCACCCATGCCACCAGCCTGCCGGGCGTTTACGCGGCGGGCGACATCGTGCGCGGGGCGTCGCTGGTGGTCTGGGCGATCCGTGACGGGCGTGAAGCGGCGGATGCGATCATGGGGTATCTGGCGCAAACCGGGGCTGTGGCTGCTGAATAGGCGGGTATGGTTGGCGTATGATCCGTGTTTGGCAGACGTATGGCAGGCATATGGCAAGCAAAACCGTCAGGGAAATGGACGCAGGTCAGCATGGCTGACCTGATCGGAGGGCTGGATTGATGTTGAAACACGTTCTGATCGTCGCGGTCTTGCTGCCGGTCCCTGCCTTTGCCGGGTCATTCAGCCCGCCCGAAGGCTGTACCACATTCATGACCGTGCAGGCGCGGCAGTGCCGGGTGTCGAACCACTACAAATGCAGCGCCGATGCCCCCGGCGATCAGTGGCGCGCTGACTTTGACCAGCAGGGGCCGTTCTTTCTGAGCCGGATCAACCATGAGGCCGAATGGGTCGAAAGCTATGATCTGGGCCAGACCGCCGTGCGCCAGACGCTGGACCCTGATCCGTCGGATCCGGCGTCATTCTCTGAGCTGCTGGCGTCGGGCACCGATACCTTTGCCTTCAACCTCAGCCGCGACAATGGCGAACAAACGCGGGTCAACGGCTTTGACACACTGACCGGGCGCACCTTTACCATTGATGGCGTAACGCTGTCGGAAACCCAGTTCGAATTCACCGAAAGTGATCAGAACGGTGTGATCCTGCGGCAGTCGCGCGGCAATGAATACATTCACCCCGAGATGCGCCTGTTCTTTTCCGGCCCGTCGGAATGGCGCGGTCCCGAGGGGGATTTCCTGCCGATGGATGGCAGCCCGGTCAAATTCCTGTTTCCGGATGATCCCGGCTTTGCCGCGACCGAGCCGCTGTTTGACTGCGACCCGCTGATGACGCAGGCCGCCCCGGAGGCAGCCCCCATTCCGGTGGCTTTCAAATGAGCGCGCAGGCTGAGATGCCGGTGGCAGACAGCCGCACCGGTGGCTGTCTGTGCGGTGCCGTCCGCTTTACCGCCAAGCTGGAAACCCACATCTTTGGCGCCTGTCATTGCGAGATGTGCCGCCGTTGGGCCGGCTCTGCCCTGTTGGCGATCACCGTGCCATCGGCCAATATCGACTGGCAGGGTGCAGAGCATATCGCCACGTTGCAAACATCCGACTGGGCCAAACGCGCCTGGTGCGCGCGCTGCGGATCGGGGCTGTATTACATGGTCACTGCCGAAGGCCCTTACTTCGGCAATACCGAACTTCTCATCGGTCTGTTCGATGACGCGAACGGCCTCACGATGCAGTCTGAAATCTTCTTCGATCAAAAGCCCGACAGCTTTGCCTATACGGGCGAGACCAAAAAAATCAGCCGTGCCGAAACGCTTGCGATGTTCGGCGCTGACGCCAACCCAGAGGAGTGAGCCATGACGATCTATGATGAAGCCTGGGTAAAAGCAGAAGAGACCAAGCGCGCCTGGATGGATGCCAACGGCTTGTATAAAGCCGACGACGAACATTCATCCTGCGGCGTCGGTCTGGTGGTGGCGATCTCTGGCAAGCCCAGCCGCAAGGTGGTGCAATCCGGCATCGACGCGCTGAAGGCGATCTGGCACCGCGGCGCTGTGGATGCCGATGGCAAGACCGGCGACGGTGCGGGCATTCATGTGCAGATCCCGGTCAAGTTCTTTTACGACGTGATCCGCCGCACCGGGCACGAGCCCGACATTCACAAGCTGGTTGCCGTCGGGCAGGTGTTTCTGCCGCGCACTGATTTTGGCGCGCAGGAGCGCTGCCGCACCATCGTCGAAGCCGAAGTGCTGCGGATGGGCCATTACATCTATGGCTGGCGGCATGTGCCGGTGGATACCACCGTGCTGGGCGAAAAGGCCAACGCGACCCGGCCCGAGATTGAGCAGATCCTGATCCGCTGCGAAAAGGACATTGATCAGGAGCAGTTTGAACGCGAGCTGTACATCATCCGCCGCCGCATCGAAAAAGCGGCCCTCGCGGCGCAGATTCAGGGGCTGTATCTGTGCAGCCTGTCGTGCCGCAGCATCATCTACAAAGGCATGATGCTGGCTGAACAGGTCGCCACCTTCTACCCCGACCTGATGGATGAGCGGTTTGAATCCGCTTTTGCGATCTATCATCAGCGCTATTCGACCAATACGTTCCCGCAGTGGTGGCTGGCCCAGCCCTTCCGCATGCTGGCCCATAACGGCGAGATCAACACGCTGAAGGGCAACGTCAACTGGATGAAGTCGCACGAAATCCGGATGGCCTCGAACAACTTTGGCGACGCCGCCGAAGACATCAAGCCGATCATCCCGTCGGGCACGTCCGACTCGGGCGCGCTGGATGCGGTGTTCGAGGTGATGGTGCGGTCGGGTCGCTCGGCCCCGATGGCAAAGACCATGCTGGTGCCGGAGGCGTGGAGCAAGACCACCACCGACATGCCCAAGGCATGGGCCGATATGTACGCCTATTGCAACGCCGTGATGGAGCCGTGGGACGGCCCGGCGGCGCTTGCCATGACCGATGGCCGTTGGGTCTGTGGCGGGCTGGACCGCAACGGCCTGCGCCCGATGCGTTATGTGGTGACGGGCGACGGGTTGCTGATCGCCGGGTCCGAGGCCGGGATGGTGCCGGTGGACGAGACCACTGTGCGCGAAAAGGGCGCGTTGGGGCCGGGTCAGATGATTGCCGTCGATATGAAGGACGGCAAGCTCTACCACGACGCGGCGATGAAGGACAAACTGGCCGCCTCGAACCCCTATGGCGACTGGATTGAAAAGGTCGTTGATCTGAACAGCCTGTTGCGCGATGTGCCGGAACGGGCCCAGTTCGACGGCGCCGATCTGCGCAAACGCCAGATCGCGGCTGGCTTTACCGTGGAAGAGCTGGAGCAGGTTCTGGCCCCGATGGCCGAAGACGGCAAGGAAATGATCGCCTCGATGGGCGATGATACCCCGGCTGCGGTGCTGTCATCGGTATATCGCCCGCTGTCGCATTTCTTCCGCCAGAATTTTTCTCAGGTCACCAACCCGCCCATCGACAGCTTGCGCGAAAGCCGGGTGATGAGCCTGAAAACCCGGTTCGGCAATCTAAAGAACGTGCTGGACGAAAGCTCCACTCAGACCGAGATTCTGGTGCTGGAAAGCCCGTTCATTGCCAATTCCGAATTCGACGTGATGTGCAGGCATTTCGGCGAACATGTCGCCTATATCGACTGCACCTTTCCGGTCACGCCGGGCCTTGATGATCTGCGGCAGGGGCTGGAGCGCATCCGGGCCGAGGCCGAAGATGCCGTGCGGTCGGGGGCCAGCCATCTGGTGCTGACCGATGAGCATCAGGGGCCGGACAAGGTGCCGATGCCGATGATCCTTGCGACCAGCGCGGTTCACAGCTGGCTGACGCGCAAGGGGCTGCGGACGTTCTGTTCGGTCAACGTGCGGTCGGCAGAGTGTATCGACCCGCATTACTTTGCCGTGCTGATCGGCTGCGGGGCCACCACGGTCAACGCTTATCTGGCACAGGACTCCATCGCCGACCGCATCAATCGGGGCCTGATCGAAGGCAGCCTGACCGACGCCATGCGCCGCTACCGCGACGCCATCAACGGCGGGCTTTTGAAGATCATGTCGAAGATGGGGATTTCGGTGATCTCCAGCTATCGCGGGGGGTTGAACTTCGAGGCGGTGGGTCTGTCGCGCGCCATGGTGGCCGAGTATTTCCCCGGCATGCACAGCCGCATTTCCGGCATCGGCCTGACTGGGATCGAGCAAAAGCTGGAAGAGGTTCATGCCAAGGGCTGGCTGGGCGGCGCCGATGTGCTGCCTATCGGCGGATTCTACAAGGCACGGCGCTCGGGTGAGAAACACGCCTGGGAAGCGCAGACGATGCACATGCTGCAAGCGGCCTGCGACCGCGCCAGCTATGACATCTGGAAGCAATACACCGCCGCGATGCGGGCCAACCCGCCGATCCACATTCGCGATTTGCTGGACATCAAGCCCTTGGGCAAGCCGGTGCCGATTGAAGAGGTCGAATCGATCACTAGCATCCGCAAGCGGTTCGTGACGCCGGGGATGAGCCTTGGGGCCTTGGGGCCAGAGGCGCACAAGACGCTGAACGTCGCGATGAACCGGATTGGCGCGAAGTCTGACAGCGGTGAAGGCGGCGAAGACCCGGCGCATTTCCTGCCCGAAGCCAATGGCGACAACCCCTCGGCCAAGATCAAGCAAGTTGCCTCCGGTCGCTTTGGCGTGACGGCGGAATACCTCAACGCCTGCGAAGAGCTGGAAATCAAGGTCGCCCAAGGGGCGAAACCGGGCGAGGGCGGGCAACTGCCGGGCATGAAAGTCACCGAGCTGATTGCACGTCTGCGCCACAGCACCAAAGGCGTGACGCTGATTTCACCGCCGCCGCATCATGACATTTACTCCATCGAAGACCTGGCGCAGCTGATCTATGACCTGAAACAGATCAACCCGCGCGCCAAGGTGACGGTGAAGCTGGTGTCGTCCAGCGGGGTGGGCACGATTGCGGCGGGCGTGGCCAAGGCCAAGGCCGATATCATCCTGATCTCGGGCCATAACGGCGGCACCGGGGCTTCCCCCGGCACCTCGATCAAATATGCGGGCCTGCCCTGGGAAATGGGCCTGACCGAGGCGCATCAGGTGCTGAGCATGAACAACCTGCGCGACCGGGTGACGCTGCGCACGGATGGCGGATTGCGGACGGGCCGCGATGTGGTGATGGCGGCGATGATGGGGGCCGAGGAATTCGGCATCGGCACCGCCGCGCTGATCGCCATGGGCTGCATCATGGTGCGTCAGTGCCAGTCCAACACCTGCCCGGTGGGCGTGTGTACCCAGAACGAAGAACTGCGCAAAAAGTTCACCGGCACGGCGGACAAGGTGGTGAACCTGATCACCTTCTACGCGCAAGAGGTGCGGGAACTTCTGGCTGGTATCGGTGCGCGGTCATTGGATGAGATCATCGGCCGTGCCGATCTGCTGACGCAGGTCAGCCGTGGTGCGGCACATCTGGATGATCTCGACCTCAACCCGCTGCTGATCACCGTCGATGGCGCGAACCGGATCACCTATGACCGCTCCAAACCGCGCAACGCGGTGCCGGATACGCTGGACGCGGAGATTATCCGTGATGGGGCGCGCTTCTTTGAGGAAGGCGAAAAGATGCAGCTGTCGTATGCGGTGCGCAACACACACCGCACCATCGGCACGCGGGCATCGAGCCATATCGTGCGCAAGTTCGGCATGCGCAACAGCCTGCAATCCGACCATCTGACGGTCAAGCTGAGCGGCAATGCCGGTCAGTCGCTCGGCGCCTTTGCTGCGCGTGGGCTGAAGCTGGAGGTGATGGGCGATGCCAACGACTATGTCGGCAAGGGCCTGTCGGGCGGTACCATCGTGGTGCGCCCGATGATGTCTTCGCCGCTGGATGCGTCGGAAAATACCATCATCGGCAACACCGTGCTGTACGGCGCAACCGATGGCTATCTCTATGCGTCAGGTCGCGCCGGAGAGCGGTTTGCCGTGCGTAACTCGGGTGCGAAAGTGGTGGTCGAAGGCTGCGGCTCGAACGGGTGTGAATACATGACCGGCGGTGTTGCCGTGATCCTGGGCCGGATCGGTGCCAACTTCGGGGCCGGGATGACCGGGGGCATGGCGTATCTCTATGACCCCGATGGTCTGGCCGAAGACTTCATGAACCTCGAATCGCTGGTGACCTGCGCTGTCAACCATCCGCATTGGGAGGCGCAGCTGCGCAGCCTGATCGAAGCCCATGCACGCGAAACCGGCAGCCGCAAGGCCGCGTCCATCCTGGCGAACTGGGAGGCAGAGCGCGCCAATTTCCTGCAGGTCTGCCCGCAGGAAATGCTGATCCACCTGCCCTATCCGCTGAGTGACGAGGCGGTAAAGGTTCCGGCGGAGTAAGGTTCAAACAAAGTTTAAGGCCCCGGAAAACTCCAGGGCCTTAAATTTAACGAGTGCTTATCTGGCACGCATTCTTGTGAGTCTTGCCAGTCAAAACATCTGCAACTCGACCCGGATTCACACCGAGTTTTGCGGCAATGATGTGTTGCTTGTCGCCTCGCTGGCGTAGACGCCACACGAGGATAGCTTCTTCGTGGGTCAAGCTTGTTCGATGAACCTTGATTGTGTTAAGCTCTACGTTGCCGCTATGGCTATTCATTCTGGCCTCCTATGCCTGAGTGTGGGAGCGGGATGGGTGCAACCATCCCGCTCCAATCAAAATACAGCTTGCATTGAACCGTGTGGAGTCAATTGAATCGTTAAGATTCAAGAGGTTCCCAGAGGGGAACACTTCGTAAAATGGTGACGACACAGTTTGTAGCGAGTCTTCTCAATAACTCGGCTATATATTGTACACCTCTTTGAGTGGTCTTTTGCTTCATATTGATATGCCCTTGACCGCGTGGTGCGGGTTTGGCCTAAGGGCGGCATGGCCACGACACCAAAGAAACCCCGCAAGGGCAAAGAACCAGCCCCGCTGCTGGCCCCCGTACGCTCTTTGCGGCGGCAAATCTTGCGCTGGACGGCCCGTGCTGTTCTGGCGATTGCCGGGGTGTTTGCTGCGCTGGTGTTGTTGTTTTCCTTTCTTAACCCGCCGGTCAATATCTACCAGCTGCAGGAATCCGCCCGGCTTGGCGCGGTGCAGCGGGAATGGGTCGCGTGGGAGGATATTGCGCCGGTGATGGGCCGCTCTGCCGTCGCCGCCGAGGATGCGAATTTCTGCCTGCACTGGGGATTCGACATGAACGCCATCCGCGCGGCGGTGGCGCAGGGCGGCAATCGTGGGGCCTCGACCATCAGCCAGCAGGTGGTGAAAAACGTCTTCCTCTGGCACGGCCGGTCATGGCTGCGCAAAGCGATGGAGGGGGTGCTGACCCCGGCTGTGGAGCTGATCTGGTCCAAGCAGCGGATTCTGGAGGTCTATCTCAACGTCGCTGAATTTGACGAAGGCGTGTTCGGGGTGCAGGCGGCCGCGCGGCACTACTTTAACGTCAACGCCCGCGACCTGAGCCCGCTGCAGGCCGCCCGGCTGGCGGCGATCCTGCCCGATCCAAAGGCGCGGTCCGCGTCAAACCCGTCGGATTTCGTGCGCAACCGGACGCGGTCGATCATCTCGGGGGCCGAAACCATCGGCGCCGATGGCCGCGACAGCTGTTTCCGCTAGTTGATCAGCCGGTCAGGCCGGCACGGGTATCCGGCGCTGCGACCTTATAGGGGCGAGCTTCCAAGGCTGTTTACGCCAAAGCAAAACCAAAGGCTCAGGCAGAAAGCCCGAGGATCTGGCGGGCCTGTTGCCAAGTGGCGACGGGGCGTTCGTATTTCTCGCACAGCTCTGCCGCCCGGCGGACGAGAGCTGCGTTCGACGGTGCAAGCGTGGATTTGTCCAGCCGCACGTTGTCTTCCAGCCCGGTGCGGGCGTGGCCACCAGAGGAAATCGCCCATTCATTCAGAACAATCTGGTTTGGCCCGATCCCCGCCGCGCACCACGGCGCATCGGGACCGAACAGGCGTTTCACAGTATGGATGTAGTAGTCGAACACATCGCGGTCGGCGGGCATCGCATTCTTGACGCCCATCACGAACTGTACATAGGGCGTGCCGGAAATCTGGCCGCGCTTTGCCATATCGGCGGCTTTCAGGATGTGGGACAGATCAAACGCCTCGACCTCGGGCTTGACGCCATAGGTCAGCATCTCGGCGGCCAGCCAGTCGACCAGATCCGGCGGATTTTCATAGACGCGGGTGGGAAAATTGTTCGACCCCACCGACAGGCTGGCCATATCCGGGCGCAACGGCAGCATGCCGCCACGGGTCAGGCCCGCCCCGGAACGCCCGCCGGTCGACAGCTGGATGATCATGCCGGGGCAATGCGCCTTGATCCCCTCCATCAGCCGGGCAAAACGGTCGGGGTCGGATGTTGGCTTGCCCTCATCATCGCGCACATGGGCATGAACGATCGTGGCCCCCGCCTCAAAGGCTGCGTGGGTCGACTCCACCTGTTCGGCAATGCTGACGGGAACCGCGGGATTGTCGGCCTTGGTCGGAAGCGATCCGGTGATGGCAACGCACAGAATGCAGGGTGTGGTCATGGGCAGCGATCCAGAAAATTCGGTTTCACCATTGTCTTGCCGCTGGATACCGCAAAGCCAATGGCCGGGAAAGCTCTGGCGCACCGAGCGGACGTTCAACGGGCCCAACAGGCGTATTTTGGCCCGGATGAACCGGACGGACCATTGACGCGGACGGGCTTTTCACGATTGAAGAGGGCGGGGCCAAAGCACAAAAGCGGCAGGCCGGGGCACAAAGGGGAAAGCCATGACCTTTAACCGCAGCATCAAGATCGCGCCGTCGATCCTGTCGGCAGATTTCGCCAATTTCGGGCTGGAATGCGAGGCGATCGAGGCGCAGGGCTGTGACTGGGTGCATGTCGATGTGATGGACGGGCATTTCGTGCCCAACATCACCTTTGGCCCCGCCACCTGTGCTGCCATCCGCCCGCATATCAAGGGGGTGATGGATGTTCACCTGATGATCGCCCCGGTCGATCCCTATATCGAGGCCTTTGCCCAGGCCGGGGCCGATGTGATCACCGCGCATCTGGAGGCAGGGCCGCATATTCACCGTACCTTGCAGGCCATTCGTGGGGCAGGGGCCAAGGCGGGGCTGGCGCTCAATCCGGGCACCGGGATCGAGGATGTGCATTATCTGCTGGATATGGTGGATCTGATCTGTGTGATGACGGTAAACCCCGGCTTTGGCGGGCAGAAGTTCATTCCGTCGCAGGTCGAAAAGGTGCGGCGCTTGCGCGCGATGATCGGCGACCGGCCGGTGCATATCGAGATTGATGGCGGGGTGACAGTAGAGACCGCGCCGCTGGTCGCCGCCGCCGGGGCCGATGTGCTGGTGGCCGGGTCGGCGGTGTTCCGCGGCGGATCGGTCAGCAACCCCGCGCCCTATGGCGAAAACATCCGCGCCATCAGGGCGGCGGCAGAGGCGGCGCTGTGAGACCCATCAATCTGGTCTTTGATCTTGACGGCACACTGGTCGATTCCGCGCCCGACATCCACGCCGCCGTGGCAGCGATGCTGGCGGGGGAGGGGCGGGATGCGCTGGACCTGGCGACGGTGATCTCTTTTATCGGGCTTGGCCTGCCCAATCTGGTGGAGCGGGTGATCCGGCATTGCGGAATGAACCTTGGCGATCATGCGCGGTTGGTGGGGGTGACGCTGGCCCAATACAATGCTGCCTCTTCGGCCCTGACACGGACCTATCCGGGGGTGGTGGCGGTGCTTTCGGCCCTGCAGCAGGCCGGGCATGCGATGGCGGTCTGCACCAACAAGCCCGAGGCCCCGGCCCGCGCCGTGCTGCGCGATCTGGGGCTGGCGCGGTTTTTTCAGGTGGTGATCGGGGGTGACACGCTGGCCGTCACCAAGCCCGACCCCGCTCCGCTGCACGCCTGCATTGCGGCGCTGGGTGGCGGGGCAACGCTGTATGTGGGCGACAGTGAGGTGGATGCGGCGACGGCACTGGCGGCAGGTGTGCCGTTTGCGCTGTTCACCGAAGGCTATCGCAAGACACCTGTGGCCGATCTGCCGCATGATGTGGCGTTTTCCACATTCGATGCCCTGCCCGCGCTGGTGGCGCAGATGCGCCCAGTCTGACCCGCCCACCGGGCCAGACGCGGTTGCGCATTGATCCCCCGCGCCATGGCCTGTATCACTCGCACAGTCCTAGCACGGGTGTTGCATGATCCGCCTCTATCATTTTCCGCTGTCTCCCTTTTGCCGCAAAGTGCGCCTGACGCTGGCGGAAAAGAAGCTGGAGGTGGAACTGGTGGAAGAGCGCTATTGGGAACCGACCCCCGATTTCCTGCGCCGCAACCCGGCCGGCAAGGTGCCGATCCTGAAGATGGACCAGAAGACGCTGAGTGAAAGTCAGGCGATCTGCGAATATCTGGATGAGACCTTTCCCACCCCGGCGCTGATGCCGCGCGACCCCGAAATGCGCTACGAGGTGCGCCGGATCTGCGCCTGGTTCGACGACAAGTTCCACGCGGATGTCACGTCAAAGCTGCTCTATGAGCGGGTGAACAAGAAGGTGATGAAGCTGGGCTACCCGGATTCAAAGAATGTGAAATTCGGGGCCGGGCGGATCAAGTTTCACCTGGATTACATGGCGTGGATTCTGGACCAGCGCCGCTGGCTGGCGGGCGATACCATGACACTGGCCGATTTCACCGCAGCGGCGCATCTGTCGTGTCTGGATTATATCAGCGATGTGGACTGGAACCGTTCGGCCACGGTGAAAGACTGGTACGCCAAGATCAAGTCACGACCCAGCTTCCGCACGCTGCTGGCCGATCAGGTGCCGGGCTTCCCGCCACCCGCGCATTATGCCGATCTGGATTTCTGAGGCACGATTTTTCTGCGAAAAATCGAGGAGCGATCTGACAGGGCAGCTTTTCGGGGCTGGCGCTGCAAGGTGAGTATTTGGAAAGCAGCAAATCAGGCGCGTTTCGAGAGCGACGCGATGTTGAGGGTTTGCAGCACCTTTGCCTCGATCTGAGCGGCGTCCATGCCGGCGGCGCGGTACATCGCCTCGGGGGAGGCGTGGTCGATGAATGTGTCGGGCAGCACCATGGAGCGGTACTTCAGGCCAGCGTCAAAGATGCCTTCGTCGGCCAGAAGTTGTGCGACGTGGGAGCCGAAGCCACCGATGGCACCCTCTTCGATGGTGATCAGCGCCTCGTGGTTGCGGGCGAGGTTGAGGATCATGTCGCGGTCGAGCGGTTTGGCAAAGCGGGCATCGACGATTGTCGGCATCAGGCCCTTTTGCGCCAGGCTTTCGGCGGCTTTCAGGGTTTCTGCCAACCTTGTGCCAAAGGACAGCAGGGCGACCCGGTTGCCGGACCGGATCAGCCGGGCGCGGCCGATCTCAATCGGGGCGCCACGGCTTGGCAGTTCGATGCCGACACCATCGCCGCGTGGAAAGCGAAAGGCGATGGGGCCATCGTCATGGGCGACGGCGGTGGCGACCATATGGGTCAGCTCCGCCTCATCACTTGCGGCCATCACCACCATGCCGGGCAGGTTGGCGAGGAAGGCCACGTCAAAGCTGCCGGCATGGGTGGCGCCATCGGCCCCGACCAGACCGGCGCGGTCGATGGCAAAGCGCACCGGCAGACGCTGGATGGCCACGTCATGCACCACCTGATCATAGCCACGCTGCAGAAAGGTGGAGTAGATGGCGCAGAACGGCTTCATGCCGCCCGCCGCCAGCCCGGCCGAGAAGGTGACGGCATGTTGCTCGGCGATGCCGACATCAAAGCAGCGGCGCGGGAAACGGTCGGCAAACAGGTTCAACCCGGTGCCGTCGGGCATGGCGGCGGTGACGGCGACAATCTTGTCGTCACGCTCGGCTTGCGCGATCAGGGATTGCGCGAACACCTTGGTGTAGCTGGGCGCGTTTGACGCCGCCTTTGCCTGTACCCCGGTCAACACATCGAATTTGCCGGTGGCATGGCCCCGGTCGCGCGCGGCCTCGGCCGGGGCGTAGCCTTTGCCCTTTTTGGTCAGCACATGCAGCAGGATCGGCCCGGTGGCTCGCGCCCGTGCCGTGCGCAGGATCGGCAGCAGCTGGTCAAGGTCGTGGCCGTCAATCGGACCGATGTAGGAAAACCCCAGTTCTTCGAACAGGGTGCCGCCCATCGCCATACCCTTGAGCATTTCCTTGGCTCGGCGCGCGCCTTCCTGAAACGGTGGCGGCAACAGGCCGAGCGCGCCTTTGGCGGCGGCCTTCAGATCCTGCAGCGGGGCTTCGGCATAAAGGCGGCTGAGATAGCTCGACAATGCGCCCACCGGCGGGGCGATGGACATCTCGTTGTCGTTGAGCACCACGAACAGCCGCTTTTTCAGATGGCCCGCGTTGTTCATCGCCTCGAACGCCATGCCGGCGCTCATGCTGCCGTCGCCGATCACCGCAACGGCATCACCGGGATCACCGCCCAGATCGGCGGCCATGGCAAAGCCGAGCGCGGCAGAGATCGAGGTTGAGGAATGTGCCGCACCGAACGGATCATAGGGGCTTTCCGACCGTTTGGTGAAGCCTGACAGCCCGCCCTCGGTCCGCAGCGTGCGGATGCGGTCGCGCCGCCCGGTCAGGATCTTGTGCGGATAGCACTGATGGCCAACATCCCAGATGATCTTGTCGCGCGGGGTGTCGAACACGGCATGCAGGGCCACGGTCAGTTCCACCACGCCCAGACCTGCGCCCAGATGGCCGCCGGTGACCGACACCGCAGAAATCGTCTCGGCGCGCAGCTCATCGGCCAGTTGCCGCAGCTCTCGGTCAGACAGCGCCTTCATATCCGAAGGCAGGGTCACGCGGTCAAGCAGCGGGGTCTTTGGTCGGTCGGTCATATCCTGCCTTTGGCCTTAGCTGTCGCGCGCAATGACGAAACGGGCGGCATCTATCAGGGTTTTCGCTGTGTCACCATAGGGGGCAAGGTGAGACTCTGCCTCTGCGACCAGATCGCACGCCCGTTGGCGCGCGCCCTCCAACCCCAGCAGCGAGACAAAGGTGGCTTTGCCCGCATCGGCATCTTTGTGCAACCGCTTGCCGGTCTGCGCCTCATCCCCGGTTTCGTCCAGAATGTCGTCGGCGATCTGAAACGCCAGACCCAGCGCGGTGGCATAGGCCCGCAGCGGGGCCGCGTCAGCCCCGGCGATCACCGCGCCCGCTTCGGCCGACCAGCGGATCAGCGCGCCGGTCTTGCCGGCCTGCAGCCGGGTGATCTGGTCGAGGGTCAGCGGCGCGCTGGCGGACTCAGCCGCAATATCAAGCGCCTGACCTAGCACCATGCCCTCGGCGCCTGACGCCACCGCCAGCCCGCGGACCAAAGCGATGCGCGTCTCGGCAGAGCCCAGATCCGGGTCACACAGCAGCTCGAACGCCAGTGTTTGCAGCGCGTCACCGGCCAGAACCGCCGTCGCCTCATCCCATTTCACATGCACCGTGGGCTGGCCCCGGCGCAGATCGTCGTCATCCATGCAAGGCAGGTCGTCATGCACAAGGCTGTAGGCGTGCAGACATTCCACCGCTGCTGCCGCGCTGATCGCCCGCTCGGGCGGCAGGCCGAACAGGGCCGCCGTTTCCAGCACCAGAAAGCCGCGCAGCCGTTTGCCACCTCCGACCGCATAGCGCATGGCGTGGATTACCGGCTCGTCGGCGTGACCGGCCAGCGCCAGATCCAGCCGCGTCCCGATCAGCCCGCCCGCGCGCGCCAGAGCGGCGGGAAAGCTCACATCCCCTCCACCGGCGTCGTGCCGATGGCACGGCCTTCGGCGGCGCGGATCAGCTCCACCTTTTCTTCGGCATCCTTCAGCTTGGCCTCGCAATGCGCCTTGAGTGCTGCACCACGTTCATAGAGCGCGATCGAGGCTTCAAGGGCCACGTCGCCGCGTTCCAGCTGGCCGACCACCTGTTCCAATGCGGCCATGGCCTCTTCAAAGCTCATCCCGGCCACAGGCTTTTCGACGGGTTTTTCGGTCATGCGGCTTGCCTTCCCAGTTCTGTCACATGCGCGGCCACGCTAGCGGCCAATGCGTCCAGATCATAACCGCCCTCCAGCGACGATACCACCCGGCCTGCGCAGCAATCGTCGGCCAGATCACAGATCGCCCGTGTCAGGCGCGCGAAATCCTGCGTGGTCCAGTTCAGCCCGGCGAGGGGGTCATCGCGATGCGCGTCAAATCCGGCACTGATCAGGATCAGTTCCGGCTGCCAGCGGCGCAGATCGTCCAGCACCGGTTGCCATGCCGCCCACATCTGCGCGCCGCCCGATCCTCCGGCCAGCGGCAGGTTGGTGATCTGGCCGTGTGCGCCGCGTTCATCGCGGTGGCCGGAGCCCGGATACAAAGGCATCTGGTGGCTTGAGACAAAGCGCACCCGTGCCTCATCCCACAACAGGTCTTGCGTGCCATTGCCGTGATGCACGTCGAAATCCAGCACTGCCACGCGGGACAGGCCATGCACCTCCAGCGCCCGCATCGCCCCGATCGCCACCGTGCCGAACAGGCAAAAGCCCATCGCGGTGTCCCGCTCCGCATGATGCCCCGGCGGGCGCGCAGCCACAAAGGCGCGGCCGCCATCGGTCATCACATGATCGACCGCCTGACAGATGCCGCCCACACCGCGCATCGCGGCATCAAAAGACCCCGGCGACAGGAACGTATCGCCATCCACCTGCGCCCAACCCTGATCCGGCACCGCCGCGCGAAGACGGTCGATATAGCGCTGCGGATGGCAGCGCAAAACATCGGCGAGGTCGCCCATGGGGGCGTCGCGCTGGTCCACCGGCAGGCCGCGCAATCCCCGCTCCACCGCCTCCAGCCGCGCCACCTGCTCCGGGTGACCGGGCGGGGTCACATGTGACAGGCAGTCGTCATGGGTCAGAACCAGAACCACCCGCGCCCCCCGACGGTCCGCCGCGCCTCAGTCATTGATGTCGCGGTCCCACAGCCGGACCTGCCCCTTGCGCACCCCCAGCACACGTCGCAGCACAATCCACGCCACCAGCGAGGCGACGGCAAAGACCAGCAGCAACACCGCCAGACTGCCGCCAAGCAGCCCAAGGCCCAGCCCGGCGCCGACCACAACCGCGCCGATGGCAAAGCCGACAAAGATATAGCCCGGTGCCAGCACCTCCAGCACGCCAAGCGCAAAGCCGCCGACGATCCAGACCCACCAGACCGACCACATCAGCCGCGCCCTTTCAGCATCTTGAACGCATCGGCAAAGGCATCCAGCGCCTGCGCCGGCACCAGAATCGTCTGCTTGCCCGTACCTTGTGCCACCTTGGCCAGCGCATCCACCTGCGCCAGAGCCAGCTGGTACTGCGCCGCCTCCAGACCAGATTCCTTGATCGCAATGGCGATGGCCGATGTGGCATAGGCCTCGGCATCCGCCGTTACCCGCTTGGCCTTGGCCTGCTGCTCGGCGGCGTAAAGATCGGCATCCGCCGCCAACTCGACCGAGCGTTTCTTGCCCTCGGCCTCCATCACCTGTGCCCGGCGCGCCCGTTCGGCGTTCAGCTGCTGCAACATCGCCGCCCGCGTCGCCTCGTCCAGATTGACATCCAGGATCTCGGCCCGCGTGACTTCCACCCCCCAGTCATCGACCATGGCCGTCACCTGCTCGCGCACCCGCTCGATCAGCTGCGCCCGGTTTGACTGCACCTGATCCAACTCGATCTTGCCGATCTCGCTGCGCACGATCCCGGCCACTGTGGTCGCAATTGCGCCATCGACATCGCGGATGCGGTAGACGGTCTTTTCCGGCTCGGTGATCCGGTAAAACACGCTGGTTTCCACTTTCACCAGCACGTTGTCAGCGGTGATGGCATCCTGACTGGCGGTCGGCAACTGGCGTTCCAGAATGGAAATCTTGTGCGCCACCCGGTCAAGGAACGGTACCACAAAATTGATCCCCGGCCCCAGCACCGACCGCAACCGGCCAAAGCGTTCGACCACGTGCTTTTCCGACTGCGGCACGATCCGCACGCCCAGAAAGATGCACAGGATGATGAACACGGCGACGGCCAGAAACACCGCATTGCCGCCCAGAAACTGGTCAAAAGTCATGAAAGAAGGCCCCGTCCAATGAATTGCTGCCAATAAGGATGGCGGCTTCCCCGGCCAGAGGCAAGGGTGGGGATAATCTTGCGCCACAGCATCTAGCGACCGTTCATTCTTCGCTTGATTCTTGATCGAACTAAACTTTCTCCCGTTCCAATTGAACTAAACGCAAAATTCTTCGAATGAACTGCAAAACCTTCGTCATCTTTGCCAGAAAATCCCCCTGCTTCTGATGCATGTTCTGCGAAATGCCCCTGTTGCGAAAGGTTTGCCCATGAAAATCGTCGTCCTCGGCTCTGGCGTCATTGGTGTAACTTCCGCCTGGTATCTGGCCCAAGCCGGGCATGAGGTGACGGTGATCGACCGACAGCCCGCCGCCGCTCTGGAAACCAGCTTTGCCAACGCGGGCGAAATCAGCCCCGGCTATTCCGCGCCCTGGGCTGCCCCCGGCATCCCGATGAAAGCGCTCAAGTGGATGTTCATGGAACATGCCCCGCTGATCGTGAACCCAAAGCCCGACCTGCAGAAAATCCGCTGGATGGCGCAGATGCTGGGCAACTGCACCTCTGCCGCCTATGCGGTGAACAAGGGCCGCATGGTCCGCCTTGCCGAATACTCCCGCGATTGCCTGACCGACCTGCGCGCGCAGACTGGCATTGCGTTTGACGAGCGTCAGCAGGGCACGCTGCAGCTGTTCCGCACCCAAAAGCAGGTCGATGCGGCGGGCAAGGATATCGATGTGCTGCGGCAGGGCGGTGTCCCGTTCGAAGTGCTCGATACCCAAGGTTGCCTCGCGGTCGAACCCGGTCTTGCCGATGCCGCCGGCAAGATCGCCGGTGGCCTCCGCCTGCCCAAGGATGAAACCGGCGACTGCTTCAAATTCACCCAAGGTCTGGCCGCCCGCGCCGCCGCAGCGGGGGTCACCTTCCGTCACGGCGTCAGCATCACCGGCCTGAATCGCATCGGCGACCGGATCACCAGCGTCACCACCTCCGAAGGTGACATCACCGCCGACTCTTTCGTGCTGGCGCTCGGCTCCTATTCGCCGAAACTGGTGGCCGATCTTGCCATCCGCCTGCCGGTTTACCCGGTCAAGGGCTACTCGATCACCGTCCCGGTCACCGACGCCAGCCGCGCGCCGGTTTCCACCGTGATGGACGAGACCCACAAGATCGCCATCACCCGGCTTGGCGACCGCATCCGGGTCGGCGGCATGGCCGAAATCGCGGGCTTTGATTTGTCGCTTTCTGACAAACGCAAACGCACCCTGCAACACTCGGTCGAAGATCTGTTCGGCGGCGCAGGCGACCAGTCTCAGGCCACGTTCTGGGCCGGCCTGCGCCCGATGACCCCCGATGGCACTCCCATCGTCGGTCGCTCGCCGGTGGCCAACCTGTTCCTCAACACCGGCCACGGCACGCTGGGTTGGACCATGGCCGCCGGATCGGGGCGGTTGCTGGCCGATATCGTGTCAAACCGCGCGACCGAAATCGAAAGCCGCGACCTGGGCTTTGACCGCTACCAAAAGCCTGCCAAAGCGGCCCGCCCCGCCCTGCACCCCGTCCCGGCGCGCTGACCCCCCCCTGCAGCATTGCTGCTTTCCAAATACTCCCGCCGGAGGCATCCCCCGATGCCCCCGGCGTTCCTGTTTTGCCCCTGTGCGCCGCGCCCGCAACCGGCTATGATCCGCCATCATGCCCGCCCTGTGCCGCGATTGCCTGACCACCTTTGACACGGCCCCCTTGCGGGGCCGCTGTCCGGCCTGCCGCAGCCCGCGCATCCTGTCCCACGCCGACCTGTTCACCCTGTCCATCGCCCATATGGATTGCGACGCGTTTTACGCCTCGGTCGAGAAGCGCGACGATCCCAGCCTTGCCGACAAACCCCTTATCGTCGGCGGCGGCACCCGTGGCGTGGTCTCGACCTGCTGCTACATCGCCCGCATCCACGGGGTGCGCTCGGCAATGCCGATGTTTCAGGCGCTGAAACTGTGCCCCGAGGCGGTGGTCGTCAAACCCCGCATCGCCCGCTATGTCGAGGTCAGCCGTCAGATCCGCGCCATGATGGAGGATCTGACCCCGGCCATCGAACCCCTGTCGCTGGACGAGGCCTTTCTTGACCTCACCGGCACCGCCCGCCTGCATGGGGCGCCCCCCGCCGTCCTGCTGGCCCGCCTGACCAAGCGGATGGAGGACGAACTGGGCGTCACCGGCTCCATCGGCCTCGCGCACAACAAGTTTCTGGCGAAGATCGCCTCCGACCTCGACAAGCCGCGCGGCTTCTCCGTGATCGGTCCGGCCGAGACCGAATCCTTCCTGCGCCCGAAGCCTGTGCGCATCATCTGGGGTGTCGGCACCGCGATGCAGGCATCGCTGGAGCAGGCGGGCATCCGCACCATTGCCGATCTGCTGCGCTGGGACCGTGCCGATCTGGCGGCGCGCTTTGGCCAGATGGGCGACCGGCTCTGGCATCTGGCGCGCGGGCAGGACAGCCGCCGCGTCAGCCCCGATGAAAAGCTGAAGTCGATTTCCAAGGAAACCACCTTTTTCGAGGATACTTCTGACCCTGATTTGCTCGACGGCCATCTCTGGCGCTTGTCTGAACAGGTGTCGGACCGGGCCAAGGCCAAGGCCCTGGCGGGGCGTACCGTCACGCTGAAGCTGAAAAAGGGCGATTTCCAGACCGTCACCCGCCGCCACGCCCTGTCGGACCCGACCCAGATCGCCGACCGCATCTACCGCACCGCCCGCGATCTGTTTGACCATTCCGGCATCAAGGGCCCGTTCCGCCTGATCGGCGTTGGCATTTCCGACCTCGCGCCAGAGGATCAGGCTGATCGCTCTGGCGATCTGCTCGACCCCGACGCCGGAAAGCGCGCATCGGCCGAGCGTGCAGCCGATGCGATTCGCGCCCGCTTTGGCAAAGAGGCGATTATCAAGGGCCGTGCCCTACGCTGACCGGCTATTCCGCCGCCAGCGGCAGCCGGATGCGGCCGATCTGGGTGATCTCTGCCACCACCCCGGCAATCAGCCCGCGAAACGCCTCGAAATCGGCCGAGGGTTCGATTCGCGCCTCATCCATGTACAGCGCACGGTCGATCTCGACCTGCACCACATGAAATCCGCGTGACGGGCGGCCATAGGTCTGGGCGATATAGGCTCCGGCAAAGGGCGTGTTGCGCGACACCCGCAGCCCGGCCCGCCGGAACGCCGCTTCGACCTGATCCATCACATCCCGCGCCGCCGCCGCGCCAAACCGGTCGCCCAACACCACCTCGGGCCGGGAAAAACCGGGGCGCGCATGTGATTCGATGGCCTCATGCGGCATCGAGTGGCAGTCAATCAGCACCGACTGGCCAAATTGGGTATGGCTGTCCTCGGTCAACTGGCGAAGTGCTGCGTGATAGGGCTGCCAATGGCTGCGAATCCGCCCTTCCGCCTCTTCCAGCGGCATTTTCCCGTGATAAATCGCCCGCCCACCCGATACCACGCGGGGAATCACCCCAAGGCCAGAGGCGACGCGCGGGTTATGCGGGCTGCGCGCCACGCCTTCGACCACGGAGGCATCCATCTCATCCGCTGCCCGGTTCAGGTCGATATAGGCGCGCGGCGCACAGGCGGCGATCAAGGGCGCACCGCAATCGGTGGCAGAGCGGAACAGATCATCGACAAACGCATCCTCGGACGACCGGATCACATGCGAATCCAGTACCGATCCGGCAAGAAACGCTGGCGGATAGACCCGGCCACTGTGCGGCGATGAGAAAATCACCGGCGTTTCGCGGCGTTTGGGCTGATAAAGGGTAAAGGCTTCGCTTTGCACTGCTGTCTCCCGCTCCCCGATGTTATAGCGGGCTTTGCCGAAATGCCAAAAGCCTTGATTGCCTGCAGGTCGCTGGTGGAAAGCCTCTTGCGGCCACAGACGCAACTGGCTATAGACCCCCGCACACCGACGCGGTTCTCCCCGCGTCCTTTTCTTTGGGGCTTTGGGAGAGTTGCGGCTGTAGCGTGGGCGGTTAGCTCAGCGGTAGAGCACTACGTTGACATCGTAGTGGCCACTGGTTCGATCCCAGTACCGCCCACCATTCACCGCCCCCATCTTGGGGGTCATTGTTTTCAACTGGCGCGTGATGCGCCGCGACCAAGGAAAGAGACGACCATGAAAGTCGCCAACTCGCTCCGTTCGCTGAAGACGCGTCACCGTGATTGCCAGGTCGTGCGCCGCAAAGGCCGCGTCTATGTGATCAACAAGACGCAAAAACGCTACAAGGCCCGTCAGGGCTGAGTGCGCTTGCAGCGACACAAGATAAAAAGGCCGCCACGGGCAACCGGGCGGCCTTTTTCTTTGCTGCACCTTTGCACTTGCCCCCGGCTTTGCTGCGGCTAACTCTGGCGCATGTTCACAGTCTCCCGCACCCGGCTATTCGCTACGCTCATCGCAGCGACCACCCTCGGGCTGGCGATGACGCTGGCCAATGGCATCCCGTCCGATACCGGGGCCTTTGTCCGCACATTGGGGCCGATGCTGTTTGGCGCAGGGTTGGCGCAATGGCTGCTGTTCCCGCTGTTCACCCGCATCGCCGGGGGCCGGGGCCTTTTGCTGGACGTGATCCTCTGGATCGCGCTCATCGCCCTTGCAGGCTTTTTTGCGGGCACCCTGATCATGCCCGGCGCGGGTACGGTTCTGGGGCCAATGGTCACGCTGTCTCTGCCGCTTCAGTCACCGCTGGCAGCTGCGATCTATGCCATGGGCGCAACCCTTGGCATCACCCTGATCCGGCGCGACAAGTCCCGTGCGCTATTGCAACCGCCCGAGTGAGGCGACAGGCACCCAGCCCAACTCGCTGCCATCCTTGGCCACCCGCGCATAGCCGTCGCGTTCTTCGATGACGAACACGCCAAAGAACGCCCCTGCATCAATCCTGCGCAGCGCCGTCCCGCCAGGCGCGTTCAGCACCCCGGTGCCGCCCGCCACCACATGGGTCAGCGTGGTCGGGAACCGCTCTGCCACACCTGCCAGCACCGTCTTTGGCGCGCCCAGCGCAAAATCCGATCCCTTGATCGACATCTGCGGCACCTGCCGATAGCCAAAGGCGGTCTGCGAAAGCTCTGGCACCTTTTCGTCGATGAACGCGGCCAGTTCGGTCACCTCGATCGTGTCATTGCCATTGGCATCGCCCGCTTGCAGCGCCGACAGCAGCGCGTAGGTCAGCACGCCATGGCCCTGATACCCCTCCAGCGCCGGGGCATCATCGGTCGAGGCCGACAGAATCGTCCGCCCCGTTGCCCGCGTCAGCCGCTCCACCGCCGCCGATTGCGACAACGCCGCCTCCAGCCCGCGCGTCGTGGTGGCCGATCCGCTTTCGCAGGTGTCGTAAATCATCACCGATTTGCGCGCCCTGATCCGCGCCATCCACTCCTGCCAGCGCGCCTGCGCGATGCCGCCCCGGCGGATCGGGTCTTCCCCGGAAAAACTGAAATCAGCGGGAATGAAGTGATACTCCCCCCTCCACCGTCTTGCCATGCCCGGCGAGGAAGAACACGAACACATCCGATGGCTGCACCGCCATGGCCATCTGGCCAAAGGCTGCATCCAGCCCGGCATCGGTCACCTGACCATCCAGCAGCGTCACCACATTCACTGATGAAAACAGCTCCGCCCCGGTTTTGGCCAGCGCCTCGCCCATCGCGCGGGCATCGGCGGCAGCATAGGTCAGCCGCAGCCGCCCGTCGGCATAGTCATTCACGCCCACCGCCAGCACATGCAGCGCTGGCACGCTCTGTGCGCCGCTGCCGTCCCACTCGATGACCACCGATTGCGGGGCCGAGGCGATCATCCCCGCCGCATTATAGGCCAGCACCTCGATCACATTGCGCCCCGGTTCCAGCGCCAGCCGCGTGCTGACCGTTGTATCCGCCACAGCCTCTGCCGCGCCAGTGCTGACAGCGGCGGTCAGCCCGCGTCAGTCAGTTCGATCGAGGCATCGACCATTTCCCCCGCCGCCCGCTGTCCCGGCAGCGGCAAGGCCAGCCGGACCTGTGGCACAGGGCCAGAGTCCAGCACCGCCGCCGCGACTACGCCCTCGGGGTCGCCCCCCAGCTTTGCCTGCACCAGATCGCTCACCACCGGGCGTTTGCCAAAGCCGTCAAGGATCGCGGTGTCATACAGAGCCCCGGCCCGAGACGGGTCCACCGCGGCCAGCGTGCCCAGCTCCAGCGCGGCCATCCGGGTCTCGTCATAGCCATCCAGCACGCCGAGCACCACGCCATCGGTGCCGACATAGGTGTCAAACCCCGATTCGACCCCGGTTTCCACCCGCTGCACCAGCCGCCCGGCGGCCATGTCCCAATCCAGCACCCGCCCGCCGCCACTGACCGCATAGACAGAACGGCGTCCGGCAGCGCAATCGCGCCCGCCACCTGCTCCAGTGGGGCACCATAAGTGGCAAAGCGTGCGCCAGTCTGCGGCACCACCTCGCGGATGTCGCCGCCCTCACCGCCGACCAGCACCAGCCGCCCCTCGGGCGTGAACCGCAGACGGTCCACCCAGCCAAAGCCCTGCTGCAACAACTCGCCGCCCAGCGTCGTGCCCGTGGCCAGATCCATCACGGTCCACTGCGCGGTGTAATCGTCCTCATTCGCTCCGGCAAAGGCGACCCGCGTCCCGTCCGTTGACAGATCCACCGTCAGCACATCGCGGAGCGTGTCAGGCAAGGCCACCACACGTGCGCCATCGGGTGTGGTCGGGTACAGCGTGTAGCGCTGGGCGAAAAATCCGTCCGGCTGCTGCTCCATCCGGTACGAGGTGCGCGCCAGCACGCCTTGCGCCGACAGCGCCATATCCGGGCGCAACCCGGTCATGATGCCGCCATAGGGCATCGCCTCGCCTGTCTCTCCCGCCAGATCCACCCGTTGCAGCCCGCCCGTCGCATCGCCCAGCCAGACCGACTGCCCGTCCTGTGCAAACGTCATCGTCTGCGCCTCGGCCCTGCGCGCCAGAACCGCATCACCATCCGCCAGCGCCCAGACCCGCAGCATCCCGACCCCCAGCGCCGCCAGATGCGCGCCATCTGGCGACAGCGCCAGCGCGCCCACCGCGCCGTCAAACAGGCGGGCCCGGTGCAGCACCGCGCCCAGATCATTGGCCGTGACCAGCACCGCAGCGCCCGGCACCAGCACTGCCTGCAACACGCCGTCAATCTTCAGCCTGCGGATCAGTTTGCGGCTTTCGCGGTCCTACAGCGCCACCTCGCCCGAGCCTTGCATCCCGTTGCTGGCCAGCACCGTCAGCATCACCTTGCCATCTGGCGAGATCACCACATCATGCCGCGACTGGATGTCCTGTCCCGAATAGAAATGCGGGGTCGAGGGCACGATCTGGATCGCGGCTTTCCGCTCCGCAACCGCCCCCCGTGCCTGCGCCAAAGGCAGATCAAACACCACATCCGGATCACTCGCGTCTGGCGCGATCACCCCCCAGCCGCCGCTGTCACGCACCGCCATCACGCCGCCGCCATGCCGCCAGAAATCCTGAAACTGCGGCGCGATCACCAAAGCCCCCGTGCGGTCTATCATGCCCCGCGCCTCGCCGACCCGCACCCCCGCGATGCCATCGGCATGGCCAAAGGCCGCGTCAAACTGCGGCGCGATCACCATCTCGCCCTACAGGTTGATATAGCCCCACTTGCCGCCTTCCACCTGCACCGGGGCCAGCCCTTCGGCAAAATCGCGCACGGCAAGGAATTGCGGCGCAATCGGCTCCACATGGTAGATCCCGTGCACGTCAAAGCCCCAAAGCCCACCGCGTTTCACCGCCGCCATGCCGGACGTCACCGCGCGGGCATCCTCCAGCGTCTCTGTCGTGTCACTGGTGTAAGGGTTGGAGCAATACAGCACGGCCACGCCGCCGCCGGGCAGCTTTGCCCGTAACATATCGCCCGCGGGCGCGCTTAGCCCCGCGACCGCATCCAGCACGGTCACCTTTGACTCGATGCCCCGCCACTCCACCACCGGCACGCCATTTGCCGTGCCGCTAAAACACGCCCCGTCATTGCCGGTCAGCGTGTCAAAGGCCAAGGCCGCGCCCGCCGTATGCCCGTCGCGGTCCAGCAACTGCCATTCACCACCCGACAGAACCGGGGTCAGCGCATCTGGTTTGCCAATCGCATCATGCGCGAACGGCACCACCACTTGCCCGCGCGCATCAACGACACCCCAGCGCCCCTGCATCTGTGCGGCAAACCGGTCCCCGGCCTGCGCGCCCAGAGCATCGAACTGCGGCGGTACGATCCAGCTTCCATCCCGCCCCGCCAGCCCCCACAAGCCACCCTGTAGCAGCGGCACCGCGCCATCCTGCGCGGCCCCGGCATCCTCGAACAGCGGGTCCACCACCCAGCGAAAGCCGTCTTGCGCCAGCGCGGGCAACGCGCATAGGGTCAGAACCGACAAGGCCAACGGCAGACGCATGGGAAAACTCCGGTGCCGAGGGTCAGGCTGATGCCACCTTGCGCAACCCGTGCCCCTGCGGCAACCGAGATTTCCTGTGAAGGTTCAGGCCATGCACCCAAACCCCACCTTTCGCACCACCGAACATGCCGCGATCCTCGCCTTTGCCCGGGCGCAGGGCTTTGGCATGCTCACCCTCAACGGCCCTGAAGGCCCGCTTGCCGCGCATGTGCCCTTTGTCCTGTCAGAGGGTGGCGCTGCGCTGGATCTGCATCTTGCCCGCTCAAACCCCATCGCCCGCGCCGCCTTGCCCGGCCCGGCTCTGCTCGCCGTGCAGGGGCCCGATGCCTATATCTCCCCCGACTGGTACGGCCCGCACAGTCAGGTGCCCGATCAGGTGCCGACATGGAATTACATCGCCGTCCACCTGCGCGGTACCCTGCACCCGCTGCCGCCCGAGGCGCTGGAGCCGCATCTCGACGCGATCAGCGCTGAACAAGAGGCGCGGCTGCTGCCGAAAAAGCCATGGACCAGCACCAAGATGTCAGACGATGCGATGCCCCGGATGATGCGGATGATCCTGCCGTTCCGGCTGCAGATCAGCGATCTGCAGGGCACATGGAAGCTGAACCAGAACAAATCGCCCGAGGTGCGGGCCCGCGCCGCCGCCGCCCTGCGCCAGCGCGGCGGCCAAAGCGATGCCGCACGCCTTGCCGATGAAATGGATCGTATTCCGCTGCCCGGTCCGGCATAAGGCGGCCAAGTAACCCTTGGGCCATGCAACCCTTGGGATGGACAGCGGCCCGCCCCCCGCCTAGGATTCGGAGCAACTGACCGGAGGTGACCATGCCGCTGCCCCTTGCCCCGCTGCTGCCCTTTGCGATCCGCCTTGGCGCGGTCGCCGCAGTCGGCTATCTCGCCCAACGCCTGCTCCGCCGCCATGGCCATGTGGGCCGCACCGATCAGCGCGCCGAAGAGGCGCTGGATGATCTCGATGAGGGTCTGGCCTCGCACCGGCCCCGCGATGCGGCAGGGCAGCGCAACACCGCGTTCCGCCTGCGCCGCACCTTCCGCATGGGTGGCAAGAGCTATGAATTTGACGCGGGTGCCATTGCCCGCTTTCGTCTGCGGGAAATCGAATGAACCTCACCCACTCTCCCACCTCGCCCTATGTCCGCAAGGTTCTGGTGCTGATCGCCGAAACCGGCCTGACCGGTATCACGCTGACCCCGGCCTCCGGCACCCCCATTGCCCCCGATGCCGGGGTGGTGGAGCGCAATCCGCTGGGCAAGATCCCGGCGCTGGACCGGCCCGACGGTCCTACGCTCTATGACAGCCGGGTGATCTGCCAGTATCTGAACGCGCAGGCCGGGGCAGGGCTCTACCCCGCCGCGCCCCGGTTGTGGGATACGCTGACGGTCGAGGCCACCGCCGACGGCATCCTCGATGCCGCCCTGCTGATGGTCTATGAGACCCGCATCCGGCCCGAGGAAATGCGCTTTGCGCCGTGGGTAGAGGGGCAGTGGTCCAAGATCGACCGCGCACTGGATGTGCTGGAAACCCGCTGGACCGACCACCTGAACGGGCCATTGGACATGGGCCAGATCGCAACCGCCTGCGCTCTCGGCTATCTGGACTTCCGCCACGCCGCCCGCCAGTGGCGCCAGTCCCGCCCGCACCTGGCCGCCTGGGACGCCACCTTTGCCGCCCGCCCGTCGATGCAGGCCACCCAGCCACAGGGCTAACGCCCCACTGGCAGGCGATGTCCCTGACGCCGGGGCCACCTCGGGGGGCATCGAGCCCCCGCTCGGTGGCGTTGCCACGGCGGGCTGACATGTCAGTGACTGGCGTTCGGGGCTGCGAGGCGGGGCGGTGGTTTTTGAGTATTTGGACCAAGATGAAAGGGCAAGGTGCGCAGTTCGCCCTCTCATCTTGGTCCAAATACGCATTCAGCAGCGGTCACTTGGCGCTACGTCTTGTCGCAGGGACTTGAAAGCCGACGGCCCTCAAGCACCCTTTGTCGGGTGTGAGCCGCGCCCTATCGGCCACAGGCAGGGAAATAACGGTTCAAACCGGGTCAGATGCGCCTTATTGTCCGCTGGACGCCGCGCCCTGGCTTGGCTAATAACCCGATCAGCAGGGTCGTGGGCAACCACCGCCCCGGAATCTTTATGGGTCGCTGTCAGGGCGGCCTTGAAAGGGAGAATATCTCGTGTCCCACGCAGAAGACCACGCAGGCACCCGCAGGGATTTCCTGTACTACGCAACCGCCGGGGCCGGGGCTGTTGCCACCGGGGCCGCCGTCTGGCCGCTTGTGAACCAGATGAACCCCTCGGCCGATGTTCAGGCCTTGTCGTCGATTTTCGTCGACATCTCAGGCGTCGCGGTCGGCACCCAGCTGACCGTCAAGTTTCTGGGCAAGCCGGTGTTTATCCGCCGCCGTTCACCGGAAGAGATCGAGGCCGCCCGTGCCACCACGCTGGACGAGCTGAGCATCGACAAGACAGCGCAGAACCCGAACAAGCCCGGCGCTGACGCCCTTGACCAGAACCGCACGCTGGATGACGCGGGCGAGTGGCTGGTGATGATCGGTGTCTGCACCCATCTGGGCTGCGTGCCGATCGGCGATGGCGCCGGGGAGTTCGGCGGCTGGTTCTGCCCCTGCCACGGTTCGCACTATGATGAGGCCGGTCGCATCCGCAAAGGCCCCGCACCGCGCAACCTCGACATTCCGCTCGCGTCCTTTGAGGACGACGCCACGATCAAGCTCGGATAAGGACAAAACTCATGGCCGGAATTCCGCACGACCATTACGAGCCCAAGACTGGTGGAGAGAAGTGGCTGCACAAGCGCCTTCCCATCGTCGGGCTGCTCTATGACACGCTGATGCTGCCGACCCCCAAGAACCTGAACTGGATGTGGATCTGGGGCATCATCCTGACCTTCTGTCTTGCCTTGCAGATCGTGACAGGCATCGTTCTGGTGATGCATTACACGCCGCATGTCGATCTGGCGTTCTCGTCGGTCGAACACATCATGCGCAACGTGAACGGCGGGCATATGCTGCGCTATCTGCACGCCAATGGCGCATCGCTGTTCTTTGTCGCCGTCTACCTGCACATCTTCCGCGGCCTGTACTACGGCAGCTACAAAGCCCCGCGTGAGGTGACGTGGATCATCGGCATGCTGATCTACCTGGCGATGATGGCCACCGCTTTCATGGGCTATGTTCTGCCCTGGGGCCAGATGTCGTTCTGGGGGGCCACCGTGATCACCGGCCTGTTCGGCGCGATTCCCGGCATCGGCGAGCCGATCCAGACCTGGCTGCTGGGCGGCCCGGCCGTCGACAATGCCACGCTGAACCGGTTCTTCTCACTGCATTACCTGCTGCCGTTTGTGATTGCGGCGCTGGTCGCTGTCCACATCTGGGCCTTCCACACCACCGGCAACAACAACCCCACCGGGGTTGAGGTGCGCCGCGGGTCCAAGGAAGAGGCCGCGCGCGACACCGTGCCGTTCTGGCCCTATTTCGTGATGAAGGATCTGTTCGCTCTGGCGGTCATTCTGGTGGTGTTCTTTGCCATCGTGGGCTTCATGCCGAACTATCTGGGCCACCCTGACAACTATCTGGAAGCGAACCCGCTTTCGACGCCTGCGCATATCGTGCCGGAATGGTACTTCCTGCCGTTCTACGCCATCCTGCGTGCCTTTACCGCCGATGTCTGGGTGGTGATCGCGGCGGAATGGATCACCTTTGGCATCGTGGACGCCAAGTTCTTTGGTGTGCTGGCCATGTTCGGCGCGATCGCCGTGATGGCTTTGGCCCCCTGGCTGGATACCTCATCGGTGCGGTCGGGCCGTTACCGCCCGATGTTCAAATGGTGGTTCGCGCTGCTGTGCGTCGACTTCATGGTGCTGATGTGGGTCGGCGCAATGCCCGCCGAAGAGCCCTATGCCACAATCTCGCTGATCGCATCGGCCTATTGGTTCGCCTATTTCCTGATCATCCTGCCGCTCTTGGGTGTGATCGAAAAACCGCTGCCACAGCCTGCGACCATCGAAGAAGACTTCAACGCCCATTACTCCCCGACGACCGGCGGCACCAAAACCGTCGCGGCCGAGTGAGAAAGGAACTGACTGACATGATCAGGAACATCGCACTCACCGCCACCACCGCCCTTGCCCTTTCGGCAGGGGTGGCTCTGGCCGCTGGTGGTCATTCAGAGATCACCGACATCGCCTTCGCCCACGAAGGCCCCTTCGGCAAATTCGACCAGAACCAGCTTCAACGCGGGCTTCAGGTCTATTCCGAGGTGTGCGCCGCCTGTCACGGGTTGAAATTCGTGCCGATCCGCAGCCTGTCGGATGCGGGCGGACCGCACATGCCCGAGGATCAGATCCGCGCCTATGCCGCGCAGTTCACCGTGACCGACCGCGAAACTGGCGAAGACCGCGCCGGTGTGCCGACCGACCATTTCCCGGTTTCGGGAATGGAAGGCGCACCGGACCTGTCGTTGATCACCAAGGCCCGCGCCGGGTTTCATGGCCCTTATGGCACCGGCATCAGCCAGTTCTTCAAAGGCATCGGCGGGGCCGAGTACACCTACTCGATCCTGACCCATTACGAAGAAGAGCCGGCCTGCGCCCCCGATGGTGTTGACGGGTTCTACTACAACTCCGCCTTCCCCAACGGCGGTGTGCCCGACAGCTGCAAGGACAGTCACGGCGTTTCGACCGTGCCCGGCAGCTGGATCGCCATGCCCAACCCGCTGGGCGATGACATGGTGACCTATGCCGACGGCACCCCGGCGACCGTGGCCAATATGGCCGAGGATGTGACCTCGTTCCTGGTCTGGGCGGCAGAGCCAAAGATGATGGCGCGCAAGGAAACCGGCTTCAAAGCCGTGATCTTCCTGATCGTGCTGTCAACGCTGCTCTACCTGACCAACAAGAAGATCTGGGCCAATGTCAAAGGCAAGAAACTGGTCTGATCGCTGTCATTTCAAGGCATCAAAAGCCCCGCTTCGGCGGGGCTTTTTCGT
Organism: Pseudotabrizicola alkalilacus; assembly: GCF_003443995.1. Classification (GTDB taxonomy): domain Bacteria; phylum Pseudomonadota; class Alphaproteobacteria; order Rhodobacterales; family Rhodobacteraceae; genus Pseudotabrizicola; species Pseudotabrizicola alkalilacus. The sequence goes on along the minus strand of NZ_QWEY01000004.1, from coordinate 27,965 downwards.
AACCTGCGCAGAGATCCGGCCCGTGCCTGATGGCCATGCCTTGCGCCGGTTGCAGTAGAGGGACGCCTCCGGCGGGAGTATTTGAAAAGCAGCAATGCAAAGAGCGCCCTTGTCCGGATTGCTGCTTTCCAAATACTCCCGCGCGGAGCGCATTTCTTACCCCAGATAGGCCCGCAGCGCCGGTGGTGGGTTGGCAAACAGTGCCTCGGTCGGTGCGGGCGCATGCGCCAGCCCGTCGGCGACCAGCACGGTCAGCGCGGCAAAGGCTTTTGCGTCGGCCGGGTCATGCGTCACCATCATCACCAGCGCGCCGGTCTCATCCGCCACCTCGGCCACCAAGGCCAGCATCTCGGCCTTCAGCGCCGGGCCGAGGGCAGCAAACGGCTCGTCCAGCAGCAGGACCGGCCGCGCCCGCAACAGGGCGCGCGCCAGCGACGCCCGCCCGATCTGCCCGCCCGACAGCTGCGCCGGTTTGCGTGCGCCCATGCCGCCCAGCCCGACGCGCTCCAGCACCGTATCAATCTGGGTTCGCTGCGCTGCCGACAGCCGCAGATCGGGGCGCAGGCCAAGGCCAAGGTTCTGGGCCAGCGTCAGATGCGGAAACAGGTTCTGGTCCTGAAACAGGATCGTCACCGGGCGCGCGCCGGGATCCAGCGGCCCCAGATCGGCACCCTGCCACAGCACCCGCCCCGATTGCGGCGCAAAGAACCCCGCCACAGCGGCAAGCAGGGTCGATTTCCCCGCACCGGACGGCCCGATCACCGCCACACGCGCGCCTGCGGGCAGTTCCCAGTCGACCGACAGGCGGAACTCCTCCTGCGCCAGCACCACCCTGTCAAACCGCAGCATAGCGACGCCCCCCGTAGTCAAACACCCAGAACAGCGCAAAGCTGACCCCGACCAGCAGCAGTGCCGCCCCCGCCGCCGCCTCCAGCCGGTAGGCGCCCATCAGCCGCTGCACCACCAGCGGCAGGGTCGCGCTCTGTTCGGTGGCAAACAGCGCGATCACGCCCAGATCACCCATCGACAGCGCCGCCGCGAGCCCCGCGCCAAAGCCCAAGGGCCGCGCCAGCCGGGGCAAGACCAACCAGCGCAGCCGCGCCCAGCCGCGCAGACCCAGACTGTCGGCCAGCCGCCCGTAATCGGAGAGCAACACCCGAGCCTCGGGCAGCAGCAGCCGGTACACAAACGGCAGCGTCAGCGCCGCATTCACCGCAACCGTCACCGGCAGCGCCAGCCGCGCGGGCGAGACAAATGGCTGCACCATCAGAAACAGCCCCACGCCCAGCACCAGCCCGGATGTCGCCAGCGGCAGCGCCGCCGCCGCATCTATCGCGCCCGCGCCACGCCCGCCGCGCGCCACGGCCAGCGCAAGCACCAGCGCCGCCGCCACTGTCACCGCCGTCGAGGTCAGCGCCACCAGCACAGACCGCCCCGCCGCCGCCCAGACATGCGCAGGCAGTTCGTCCAAGCCCGGCAGACCGCGCAGCACCACCGCCCCCAGCGGCAGCAGCAAAAACGCCGCCGCCAGCCCGATCGCCAACGCATCGCCGCCCCGCCGCCAGCCCCCCGGCGGGCGCAGCAGCGCCTGCCGCCCCAGTCCCGCCCCAAAGGCGGCGGGAGTCACCAGGAGCCAGCCCAGCACCGCAACCACGGCGCACAGCGCAAACTGAACCGCCGCCAGCAGCGCCGCCCGGCCAAGATTGAACTCGAATCGCACCGCTTGGAAAATCGCCAGCTCCACCGTCGTCGCCCCCGGCCCGCCACCCAGCGTCAGCGCCACGGCAAAACTGGTCAGGCAGATCACGAAGATCACCAGAAACGCACCGGGCGCCACGCTGCGCAGCATCGGCCACTCCAGATGCCGCGCCATCTGAGCCGGGCCAAAGCCCAGCGATTCGGCCAGCCGGAACCGCTCGGACGGAATCGCCTGCCAGCCCTGCAACAGCATCCGCACCGCCAGCGGCAGGTTCAGAAACACATGCGCCAGCACCACCCCATGCGCGCCATAGACCGAGATCGGCCCCATGCCAAACAGCCCCAACCCTTGATTGACCACGCCCGCCCGGCCAAACACCGCGACCAGCGCCAGCACCGCCACAATCGTCGGCAATAAAAACGGAGCGCCCATCAGGGTGATCAGCGCCCCGCGCCCCGCAAAGCTGCGCCGCGCCAGCGCCCGCGCCACCGGCACCGCCAGCGTGACCGATACCAAGGCCGAGACAAAGGCCTGCGCTGCGGTAAACCGCACCGCCGCCCAATCGGCAGGGCCAAGCGCAAACCCGGTCGCCCGCGCCGCCACCGCCAGCACGGGGGCCAGCACGAACAGCGCCAGCGCCCCCGCCAGAAGCGCGGGGATCAGCGCGCCAATGCGGCTTGCCATTCGGCCAAAGCCTCTGCCCGTACCGTCATCGCCTCTTCACTGCTCATGAGCAGTGAGATTTCAGGCCGCAGCGATTCGAACCCCTCTGGCAAACCTGCCGCCGGGGTCACCGCCGGATACATCCAGTTGGTGGTGGGGATCACCGACTGGAACGGCTCCGTCAGCATGAAAGCCAGAAACCGGTCTGCCAGCTCCGGCTGTTGCGACCCGGCCAGTTTGCCCGCCACCTCGACCTGCAGGTAGTGCCCCTCGGCAAAGGCCGCCGCCGCCTTGCTGTCATCCTGTTCGGCAATCAGGTGATAGGCCGGGCTGGTGGTGTAGGACAGAACCATGTCCGCCTCCCCCTCCAGAAACAGGCCGTAAGCCTCGGACCAGCCGGGGGTGACCGTTACGATGTTATCGGCCAGCCCCGTCCAGATCTCGCCTGCCCGTGCGCCGTAGGCCGCTTTTACCCACATCAACAACCCCAGTCCGGGGGTCGAGGATCGCGGGTCCTGGATCACGATCTTTACGTCAGATGCCGCCAGTTCTTCGAACGACTTCGGCGGATCGGGCAGTTTGGCCTTGTCATGGACAAAGGCGAACCAGCCCCAGTCGAATGGCAGGAACAGCGGGTCGTCAAACGCCACGGGAAGCGTGGGGGACGTCATCCCATGCGGGGCAAACAGCCCGGTTGCCGCCGCCTGCGCGGTCAGGCTGGTATCCAGCCCCAGTACCACATCGGCCGTGCCCGATGCCCCCTCCAGCTGTACCCGCGCCAGCAGGGCGGCGCCGTCGCTCGCGCCGACAAAGCGCAGATCGCAGCCGCAGTCGGCCTCGAACGCGGCCTCCACCGCCGGGCCGGGGCCCCATTCGGTCACAAAACTGTCGTAGGTCAGCACCGTGAGGACAGGCGTCTCTGCCGCCGCCGCAAGGGCGATGCAGGACAGGCCGGTCGCAAGGATCGAAGTCTTCATGTCTTCCTCCAACTGCGACGGAACAGGTCGGGCTTGGAGGTCATCCTTCGCACCTTCCCTCCGCCGGTATGATCCGGGTCAGGTTCAACGGGTCCGCTTGCGCATCTCAGCCCACCAGATCAACCGCTGGGCACCCCGAGGTATCAACAAGGATACGACCCTTGCAGGCAGGCGCAAGGGGCAATCGCAGGCCGCTCGCCCGGCGTGGTGCGCCCTTTGAACCCGCAGGATCATGAGTATTTTTGCCAAGATGAAAGGCAGGCGCTGTCCCATGGCTTTCATCCTGGTCTTGACTGCTCACATCCAGACCTCAATCACGCAGAGCCTCAGTCAGCCGAGCGCAGCGCGGCCAGTCCCTCGCGATAGGTGGGATACAGCAGCCGAACGCCCAGCTGTTCCTTGATCCGGTCGTTGCGCACGCGTTTCGACTCGGAATAAAAGCTGCGTGCCATCGGGGTCATGTCGGCCTGATCAAAGGGAACTGCGGGCGGCTCGGGCAGGCCGAGCAGGGCTGCGGCATAGGACAGCACGTCTTCGGGTGGGGCCGGTTCATCATCGCAGACGTTATAGGCCGCGTGCGGATTGGGGCGGGCGATGCTGGCGGCCAGCACCTGTGCGATGTCATCCACATGGGTCCGGCTGAAGAACTGGCCGGGCTTGATGATCCGCCGGGCGCTGCCGTCACGCACCTTTTCAAACGGGCCGCGACCGGGACCATAAATCCCCGCAAGCCGGAAGATATGCAGTGGCAAGCCGGTCTGCCGCCATTGCGACTCTGCCAGAACCCGTTGCGCCCCGCGCGGGCTGTCGGGAGTCAGCGGCGTGGTTTCATCCACCCAGCCGCCCTGATGGTCGCCATACACCCCGGTGGTGGACAGATAGCCAACCCATTCCGGCTGTGCGTCGGCGAGTGCGGGCCATGCCTGCAAAAACGGATCACCCGCCGCATCCGGGGCAGCAGAGGCGAGGATATGGGTCGCCCGTGACAATGCCGGGCCAAGGTCGCCGGGCCAGAGCAGCGGCGTGATGCCATCAGCCTTCATCCGTGCGGCCTTGGCCGGGCGCCGGGTGGTGCCGATAACGGACCAGCCCTGCGGGATCAGCAGGCGGGCCAGGGCATCGGCGCTGTAGCCATGCCCGAGAGAGAGCAGCGTTTTCATGCCCGCCACTATGGCGCGCATCGCGGCGGCTGCAACCACTTGATTGCAGCCGCGCTGACAGTCTCAGCCCTGTGCTTCCTGACACGCGATTGCTGATTCCAGCGCGCGCAGGGTGTCGGTCAGGTCGATCGACATGATCTCGCCCGCCTCGGTTGACAGGGTCAGGGTCTGTTTCGTCGCCACATCCAGCAGAAAGTCGGCACTGTCGAATTCGATGTCCACGCCGGGCAGGTTGTCGATGTGAATGCCCTTGCCTTCACCCTCATAAACCGAACCGTCGACATCCATCGACACCGGATACATTACATCGTCTTCCACACCTTCCCAGCCGTCATTCAGCGCCAGAATATAGCCATAGCCGGTATCGGGGGCAAAGCCGATGCGCACATCGGACCCGTCTTCAAACTCGGCATTGATCAGGCAGCCATTGCCGATGGTCGGATCAACCAGCACATCCCAGACCCCGACCGTATCATAGGTCATCAGAGTCTGGGCCGTCGCCATTGCCGAAAAGCCGGCCAAGGCCATTGTGGCGGCCAAAGAGATGCAAGCAGATTTCAATTCATACCCCTGAAGACTGTCATGAGCTGCATATTGCGCTCATCGGACAGCCCTCAGTATCAGGTCGGCAAAACCTTTCAATCGGGTTGCAGCATGTAGCCTTCGCCCCGCACCGTCTGCAGATAGCGCGGCTGCTTGGGGTCATCCTCGATCTTGCGGCGCAACCGGGTGATCTGCACATCCACCGCACGTTCCTGCGCGGCATCATCGCGGCCCAGATCGGCCACCAGCTTCTCGCGGCTGATCGCATGGCCCGGATGCGCCGAAAACAGCCGCATCAACGCCGCCTCGGTCGCGGTCAGCCGCACCGGATCGGGCCCGCGCCACAGCTCGCCCCGGTCCATGTCATAGCGCACCGGGCCCAGATGCAGCACCTTGGGCACCGTTTCGGTCCGCACCACCGGCACCCGGCGCAGAATCGCGTTGATCCGCAGCAGCAGCTCCTTTGGCTCGAACGGCTTGCCAAGGTAGTCATCCGCCCCGGCCTCGAACCCCTCGATCCGGCTTGCCGTCTCGCCCCGCGCGGTCAGCAACAGGATCGGCGTCTGCATCCGCTGCCGCAGCTCGCGGGTCAGGCTGATGCCGTCCATCCCCGGCATCATCACATCCAGCACGATCATGTCAAATTCCAGCCCTGCCAACAGCTTGCGGGCCTGCGCGCCATCGCGCGCGACTGTGACCAGAAACCCGTTGCGGATCAGGAACTTCTGCAACAGCCCCCGGATACGCTCGTCATCATCGACAACCAGCAGATGCGCGTCACCTTGGGTCATGCGCCGCTCTCCTTCAATCCTTGGTATTGCCGGCGCAATTCCGGGTCCATCATCGCCTCCAGCACTTGCCGGAACCCGGCCACTGCCTGCGGCCCCGCCGCCCGGTACGCCGCCCGCATCCGCGCGCGCTGTGCATCCGACAACTCCCGCTCCAGCTCCTGACCCTTTGGCGTCAGGTGCAGATGCCGCTCGCGCTTGTCGCGCCGTCCGACCCGCGCTTCGACCAGACCATCCTCGACCAGCGTCCGCAACACCCGGTTCAGAGATTGCTTTGTCACGCCCAGAATGGTCAGCAGGTTTGACACCGTGGTGCCCGGACTGCGATGAATGAAATGGATCGCCCGGTGATGCGCGCGGCCATAATCCATGCCTTCCAGAATGCGGTCGGGATCAGCGGTAAAGCCGCGATAGGCGAAAAACATCGCCTCGATGCCTTTGCGCAGCTGCTCATCTGTCAGAAACAGCAGGCTTTCGCCGCTGGGGGTCTGATCTGCCATGAATGCCTCCCTGCCTGACGGCGAAGTTACGTCAGCCTTGTTGACTTTCCAAGGACCAACTGATAGCTCGCCATCGGTTTTGCGCAATATTGTATCCGAAACGGACCAAATTCGCGCAACATTGTGAAAAGGCAGGGGGCATCATGGCTGGCTATGACGATCGTGACGGGTTCATCTGGATGGATGGCAAATTGGTAAACTGGCGCGATGCCAATGTCCATGTCCTGACCCATGCCATGCATTACGCCTCTGCGGTGTTCGAGGGCGAGCGTTGCTACAACGGCAAGATCTTCAAAAGCCGCGCGCATTCCGAGCGGCTGCGCAAATCCGGTGAACTGCTGGATATGGAACTGCCGTGGTCGGTCGATGAGATCGAGGCCGCAAAAGACGCGGTGCTGAAAGCCAACAACCTGACCGACGCTTATGTGCGCGCTCTGGCTTGGCGCGGCGCGGGTGAGGATATGGGCGTAGCCGCCAAGCGCAACCCGATCCGCATGGCGGTCGCGGTCTGGTCCTGGGGCAACTACTACGGCGACGCCAAGTTCAAAGGCGCGAAACTTGACATCGCCAAATGGAAACGCCCGTCGCCCGACACCACCCCGCACGCGGCCAAGGCTGCCGGCCTCTATATGATCTGCACCATGTCGAAACACGCGGCCGAGGCCAAAGGCTGCTCGGATGCGATGATGTTCGATTATCGCGGCTATGTGGCCGAAGCGACCGGGGCCAATATCTTTTTCGTCAAGGATGGCCAGGTTCATACCCCGATCCCCGACGCGATCCTCAACGGCATCACCCGCCAAACCGTGATCGGCATGCTGGAGGGGATGGGTATCCCGGTGGTCGAGCGCCGGATCGAGGCGTCAGAGCTGGAAAGCTTTGAGCAATGCTTCCTCACCGGCACCGCCGCCGAGGTCACCCCGGTCGGCCAGATCGGCGACTATAATTTTGAGGTCGGCGCGCTGTGCAAACAGGTCTCGCTGGATTACGAAAAGCTGGTCCGCGCCTGATACCGGGCAGCCACGATATCGAAAAGGGCGCCTCCGGGGCGCCCTTTTTGCATCTGCTCTGTCCGTCTGGCAGACGTCGCCTGCTCAGGCCGTCCGCCCCCGCGCGATGCGCAGGAATTGCGTCAGCCGGGTGGCGCTTACGGGCGCGTGGGTGGCGTGGAATGCGTCCCGCTTGGGGCGGGCCAGCCGCAGGAAATGTGCGGTCTTGCTGCCGGTGCTGGGGGCGCGGGTGTCGGCCAGATGGCGGCCCTTGGGGTCACGGTGCATGCTGTCCTCCAAAACTGTTGCGGGCGACCATCCTACCCCAGAATCAGCAGAACGCCAAACGCCCGCGCAACTGCGCGGGCGTGGCTCCGGCGTAAACCGGCTCAGGCCAGTTCGGTTTCAACTTCGATATTGCCCTTGGTCGCGTTGGAATAGGGGCAGATGAAATGGCCACGCTCGACCATCTTCTCGGCCACCGATTTCTCGACGCCCGGCAGCTTGACCACCAGCTTGACCTTCAGCCCAAAGCCGCCGTCGCTGCGCGGGCCGATGCCGACATGCGCGTTGACGGTTGCATCATCGGGCACCGTGCCCAGCTTTTCACTGCTGGCGGCAAAGCGCATCGCGCCCAGATAGCAGGCGGCATAGCCAATCGCGAACAGCTCTTCCGGGTTGTGCCCCGCGCCGTTGCCGCCCAGCTCTTTCGGGCTGGTCATTGTGACCGTCAGTTTGCCATCGGCCAGCTTGGCCAGACCATTGCGGCCACCGCCGGTGGCCTGTGCTTCGGTCCAGTACTTCGGATCTACAGACATCTGATTTCCCTTCGTTTGCGATTTAATCGTATGCGATTGATATAGCCGGGTCGCTCGCCCCAGTCAACCCGCTTGCGATTTAATCGCGCGCGACTATATTGCCTGCATGACACTCGCCCTGCCTGACATGATCTGTTTTGCGCTGTATTCGGCGACCCATGCCATGCAGCATGTCTACAAACCCCTGCTCGACGATCTGGGCCTGACCTATCCGCAATACCTCGTGCTCACAGCATTATGGACGCAGGACGGGCAGACCGTCGGCGCTCTGGGCCGTCAGGTGCAGCTCGAATCGAACACGCTCACCCCGCTTCTGAAACGGCTGGAAGAGCGTGGGCTGATCACCCGCACCCGCAGCGAGACCGACGAGCGACAGGTCAATATCACCCTGACCGACCCCGGCCGCACGCTGAAAGCCCGCGCCGCGCATATCCCCGCCTGCGTGCTGGAAAAATCCGGCCTGTCGCTTGATGATCTGACGCGGTTGCGCGACCAGATCACGACCCTGCGTGATCATTTGCGCGCGGGTTAAAGCCGCGTCACCGCCCAACGCGCGGCATCGGCCACCGCCACATCGGCATCGTCACACAGCCCCTGCGCCACGGCTTTCAACGCAAGCTCACCCGAATTGCCAATCGCATACAGCACGTTGCGCACAAACCGCCCACGCCCGATCCGCTTGATCGGGCTACCCACAAACCGTGCCCGGAAGGCCGCGTCATCCAACACCGCCAGCTCCGCCAAAGGCGGCGCGCCATGCCGGGGCGCATAGCCGATGTCGCTTGCGGCCTTGGCAAACTTGTTCCACGGACAGACCGCCAGACAGTCATCGCAGCCGTAAATCCGGTTGCCCATCAACCCGCGCAACGCCTCATCCACCGGGCCGGAATGCTCGATTGTCAGATAAGAGATACAGCGCCGTGCATCCAGCTGATAGGGCGCAGGGAAAGCCCCGGTCGGGCAGATCGTGAGGCAAGCGGTGCAAGACCCGCAATGGCTGACCTCTGCCGCGTCCTTTGCCAGATCGAGCGTGGTAAAGATCGCGCCCAGAAAAAACCAGTTGCCCAGATCGCGGCTTAACAGATTGGTATGCTTGCCCTGCCAGCCCAAACCCGCCGCTTCGGCCAATGGCTTTTCCATCACCGGGGCGGTGTCGACGAACACCTTGATCTGACACTCTGCCTGATCAATCAGCCAACGCCCCAGCCGTTTCAGCCGCCGCTTGACCAGATCGTGGTAATCCTTGCCCTGCGCATAGACCGAGATCACGCCCCGGTCGCGCTGCTCCAGCAGCGGCAGCGGGTTCTCCTCCGGTGCATAGCTTTCGGCCAACATGATCACCGACCGCGCCTCGGGCCACAGCGCGCTGGGGTCGCCGCGCCAGGCCATCCGCTCGGCCATCCAGCCCATTTGCCCGTGCCGGCCCTGCGCCACAAACTCCGCCAGCCGCGCGGCCACCTGCGGCACGGCACCCGGCGCGGTCACCCGCATCGCCGAAAACCCTTCCCCAAGGGCGCGGGCGTGCAATCGTGATTTCAGATCATCGGTCATGGTCAGCAGCATAGCGCCGCACGGTGCCAAGGGCCACGCCCCCCGTGCCTTGAACTTCCCGCCCCGCCCTGAAACACTGACCAGCCTGAACCACATGCCGGAGCCTGCGTCTTGCGAACCCGTCCGTTTCTCCTTGCCGCCGCTGCGCTGGTTGTCCTTGCTGTCGGCGTCTTTGGCTATACCAAGGCCATGGCGCGCATCGCCTCTGGCACACCCCCGGCCTATGCCGCGGCCGAGCAACAGGCCGACAGCATCGCCGTCTCCAAGTCCGACCGCAAAATGTACCTGCTGCGGGGCGACACTGTGCTGAAAACCTATGACATCGCCATGGGGTCCGCCTGGGATCAGGGCCACAAGCAACGCGAAGGCGATATGCGCACGCCCGAGGGCAGCTATGTGATCGACTGGCGCAACCCCAGCTCCATCGCCCATCTCAGCCTGCACATCTCCTACCCCGACACCACCGACAGCGCCGCTGCCGCACAGGCCGGATACAGCCCCGGCGGCAATATCATGATCCACGGCCTGCCCAACGGCTGGGGTGCCTTTGGCCGCCTGCATACGCTGCTGAACTGGACCGACGGATGCATCGCCGTCACCAACGCCGAGATGCAGGAAATCTGGTCCCTGACCCCGACCGGCACCCCGATCACCATTCATGCCAGCTGGGTGCCGTAGGTGTGGCAACGCTCTGTGGAGTTTCCACGCAGCGCGCGTGCTGGTGAAAGACGCCAGACCTGCCTACCCCCGGACAGAATCAGTTGGCTTCAGGCGGTCAATCGTTAACAACACCTTAATTTCAGTGAGTTAAGGTGTTGAATTACTTATATAAATTATCCTGTAACACAGTGGGAACCCACCCCCTTCATTCCCCGCCCGTTTTCCCCTAAACCAGCAGCAATAGGGGAGACCGCCATGAGCCTGAACACCTTCGGCCACCTGTTCCGTGTGACCACCTGGGGCGAAAGCCACGGCCCGGCCATCGGCTGCACCGTCGACGGCTGCCCCCCCGGCATCCCCCTGACCGAGGCCGATATCCAGCCTTGGCTGGACAAGCGCAAGCCGGGGCAGAACAAGTTTACCACCCAGCGCAAAGAACCCGACGAGGTCCGCATCCTGTCCGGCGTGTTCGAGGGCCGCACCACCGGCACCGCCATCCAGCTGATGATTGAAAACACCGACCAGCGGTCAAAGGATTATGGCGACATCGCTCAGGCTTTCCGCCCCGGCCATGCCGACATCACCTATCACCAGAAATACGGCCACCGCGACTATCGTGGCGGCGGGCGGTCTTCGGCCCGCGAAACCGCCTCCCGCGTGGCCGCAGGCGGCATCGCCCGCGCCGCCCTTGCGGCGCTGATGCCGGGGCTGCAGATCACCGGCTACATGGTCCAGATGGGCCCCCGCGCCATCGACCGCAGTCGCGTCGATCTGGCCGAGGTGGCAAACAACCCGTTCTGGTGCCCCGATCCCGTGGCCGCGACCGACTGGGCAGCCTATCTGGATGAGCTGCGCCTGTCGCACAACTCGGTCGGCGCGGTGATCGAGGTGATCGCCACAGGTGTGCCCGCCGGTCTTGGCGCGCCACTGTATGCGAAGCTCGACAGCGATCTGGCCTCTGCGATGATGAGCATCAACGCGGTCAAAGCGGTGGAGATCGGCGACGGCATGGCCGCCGCAACGCTGACCGGCGTGGACAACGCCGACGAGATCCGCATGGGTCCGGACGGGCCGGAGTTTCTGTCAAACCACGCGGGCGGCATTCTGGGCGGCATCTCGACCGGACAGCCGGTCATCTGCCGCTTTGCCGTCAAGCCGACCTCAAGCATCCTGACCCCGCGCCAGACCATCAACCAGCGCGGCGAAGAGATTGACCTGATCACCAAGGGCCGCCACGACCCCTGTGTGGGCATCCGCGCGGTGCCGGTGGGCGAGGCGATGATGGCTTGCGTGCTGCTGGACCATCTGCTGCTGGATCGCGGCCAGACCGGCGGCCAGCGTGGCGTGATCGGCTAGGGCCGCGCCCCGACAGGCGGCAGGCTCACCGGCTTTGGCAGAGTGACTGGCGCAATCAGGCGCTTCAGATCTGACAGTCGCATGGCATCTCTCCCTCTGAGGATGCCCGCAGAATGCCGTGGTGCCCGATCACAGGCCAGCAAAGCTTGCGTGAAGATTGTTTCAGACCGGGCGACGGATCACCGCCCGCTGATGCGGCGCAGAATGCGGCGTGGCAAGCTGCCCACGCGTGGGAGGGGAGGGCTTTCGACGGGCGTCGAATACCGCCGTACCCCCTCTGCCCAGGCCTGCCCGACATAGGGGCCATAATGTTCCTCAAGGAAGGTCGAAAATCGCATGGCAAAGTCTGATGGGACCAGCTGATACGATTGCTTGTCCCATCCGAAGTAAAACCCCTCGCACAGCTGGGCGGCAAAGGCGCGGCGGGTTTCGGGCACGCGCAGCGCAAAGATATTGTGGCTGATCTTGCGCGACTTCATCACCTCGCGCCCGCGGGCCTGACTGGCATCATCGGGATAGATCCGGGTGGCTGGCGGTGCGAGCGCAAGTACCATCTTTGGCCCGTTGGCATAGGCATTGCCCTGCGCGGTGCGGAACATCTGAAGGTCGTGGTGAATGATGATGCCGCCCGGCTTCATCAGAGGCAGCACGCCCAGCGTATCAATCAAGGGCCATGGGTGCTTGTGGGCGGCATCAATGAAACACAGGTCGATCTGCCCGTCGATTTGGCCTGCCACGTCCAGACAGGTCTTGCCCCGGTTTACCGTCACGCTGACACCGGGATGCGGCGGCGCTTCGGCCAGCAGATAGCCCACCGGCTTTTCGGGGTTCACATAGTAGTGCTCCATCAGGTCAAAGCTGTTGAGCGTGCCACCCCCGGCTGACGACATCAAAGCGGCGAGAATGCAGCTGGACATGCCGCTGGCGCAGCCGATTTCAACCACGTTCCGGGGCCGGTGCTGTGCGATCAGATCCGCGATAAAGGCGACATCCTGCCCGTCGATTGCGCCCATTTCGCCAAACCAGCGGGCATTGAACCATTCGGCAAGCTCGGTTGAAATCATACTGCACCCCTGATCATACCGCACCATAACCCAACCGGCACTTTGCATTCACCCATTATCGCCAGTCTGACATTGGCAAAGCCAGACTGTCGTGCCACGATACCCCCCGATGCAACAAGCGGTTTGTCGTACGCCGAGCGCATCTGGTTGCCGGTCGCATGGAAAAGGGGCGCCCGATGGGCGCCCCTGCGTAACCGACTTGCGGAAACGACTGAAAATATCAGGCGTTGACGCTGTCTTTGAGGGCCTTGGCGATGGCGAATTTCACTTGCTTGTCAGCGGGCTTGGTCATGGTTTCGCCGGTGGCAGGGTTGCGGACTTGACGCTCGGGGCGGGCCTTGCAGGCCATTTTTCCCAGACCCGGCAGGGTGACTGCGCCGCCAGCAGCGACTTCACGGGTCACTACGTCGATGATGGCATCCAGTGCCGAACCAGCGGTTTTCTTGTCGGCGCCCATGGTCTCGGCGATTGCTGCCACGAGTTGGGTTTTTGTCATCGGTTTCGTCGTCATGTTCTTCTTCCTTATTGCAGGCCGCCGCCATTGGACGGGCCGGAGATGTTGGTTGGCCGTTACCGGCGACGGGTTCCGCTACACAGGTTTTTTCTGCACAGATCAAGCCCAAACCGTGCGGCGGGGTTGAAAATGAGCGGTTATAGGAAGGCGGTTTCCTCAAAGCTGCGCAACTTGCGGCTGTGGATGCGCTCAATCGGCATCAACCGCAGGCGTTCCATTGCACGGATGCCGATCTGCAGATGGCGGCTGACCTGAGTCTTGTAAAAATCGCTGGCCATGCCGGGCAGCTTCAGCTCGCCATGCAGCGGCTTATCCGAAACGCACAGCAGGGTGCCGTAGGGCACCCGGAACCGGAAGCCGTTTGCTGCAATCGTGGCGCTTTCCATATCCAGCGCAATCGCGCGCGATTGGGACAGGCGTTTGACCGGGCCGGACTGATCGCGCAGCTCCCAGTTGCGGTTGTCGATAGTGGCCACGGTGCCGGTGCGCATGATGCGTTTGAGCTCATACCCCTCCAGCTGGGTCACCTCGGCCACGGCTTCCTGCAGCGCGATCTGGATCTCGGCCAGCGCCGGGATCGGCACCCAGACCGGCAGATCGTCGTCCAGCACATGGTCTTCGCGCAGATAGGCATGGGCCAGCACGAAATCACCCATCGACTGGCTGTTGCGCAGTCCTGCGCAATGGCCGACCATCAGCCAGGCATGCGGGCGCAGCACGGCGATGTGGTCGGTGGCGGTCTTGGCATTGGACGGGCCGACGCCGATGTTGACCAGCGTGATGCCCTGCCCGTCGGCGCGTTTCAGGTGATAGGTCGGCATCTGCGGCAGCTTGGCGACCGGGTTCAGCACGCCATCGGCGGTGGTGATGATCTGGTTTCCGGTGGCGACAAAAGCGGAGTAGCCCAGCGCCGGATCGGCCAGTACCTGCCTTGCGTAAGCCTCGAATTCATCGACATAAAACTGATAGTTGGTGAACAGCACATGGTTCTGGAAATGCTGCGGATCGGTGGCGGTGTAATGCGCCAGCCGTGCCAGCGAATAATCCACCCGCTGCGCGGTGAACGGGGCCAACGGCATCGAGCCGTCGGGGTTTTCGGTGCGCATGCCGTTGACGATATCATCATTGGTGGTCGCCAGATCCGGCACGTCAAACACATCGCGCAGGCTGAATTCCAGCACACCCTCTTGCGGGACCGACACGGCGGGATTTCCTGCAACCGCGAAATGCACCGGAATCGGGGTTTCGGACGGGCCGATCTGAACCGGAACGCCGTGGTTTTCCATCAGCAGGGTCAGCTGCTGGATCAGGTAATTGCGGAACAGGTCGGGGCGGGTGACCGTGGTGGCATAGGTGCCGGGGCTGGCAACATGGCCAAAGGCCAGACGCGAGTCGGCCTTGGTGTGGCTGGTCACCCGCAGGCGGATTTCCGGGTAGAAGGCGCGAATGCGGGTGTCGGGCTTGCCCTTGGTGACCGTGGCGCTGAAATGATCCGCCAGATAGGCGGTGGCTGCGGCGTAAAGCTCTTCAAGCCGGTCAACGGCGGCGGCGGCGTCGGTAAAATCCTGCGCGGCGGGCAGGTCTGGCGTCTGTGGGGCGGTTCCGTCTTGCATAACATCTCTCGTCAAATGATCCGGCATATAAGCCGAAACGAGGGGAGTCGCGCAAGTGAAGCCTTGATGAAGGCCGGGAAACCGGGTGAAACCGCGCGTTTGCCGGTCTGGCGCGGGTATGATCGGTGTATGGATTACGTATGGCAAACGTCATGACGTTTGTGCGGGGCTTGCGGGGGCGGGTTTTTCGCCTCCACGCATTACCGCAGCGGCAGTTCCGCCACCACACGCCGCGCGGCCTCTGCCGGGTCTTTGGCCTGCCAGACCGGACGCCCGACGACGATGTGATCGGCCCCGTCCGCAATCGCCTGCGCCGGGGTGGCGATGCGTTTCTGGTCGCCGCTGTCGCTGCCAGCGGGGCGGATGCCGGGAGTGACGATCAGCTTGCCCGCCGCTTCGGGCAGGGCGCGGATCAGCGCGGCCTCTTGCGGGCTGGCGATCACACCATCGGCTCCGGCGGCCAGCGCGCGGGCGGCGCGTTCCAGCGTGATGGCGTGAATGTCGCCCGGCTTGATGCAGTTGTCATCCAGATCGCGGCGGTCGAGTGAGGTGAGGATGGTCACCGCCAGAATCTTGAGCCCGGTGCCCCCTTTGCCCTCTTGCGCGGCGCGGACCACCTGCGGGTCGCCGTGCACGGTCAGGAAATCGAGGTCATATTGCGCGATGCCCCGCACCGCGGCCTCGACCGTGGCGCCGATGTCGAACAGCTTCATGTCCAGAAAGATGCGCTTGCCGTGTTCCTGCTTCAGCTCGTTGGCCAGCGCAAAGCCACCGCCGGTCAGCATGCCAAGGCCGATCTTGTAAAAGCTGGCGGCCTTGCCGATGCGGGCGGCCAGTTCCAGCCCCTGCACCACATTGGGCACATCAAGCGCCACGATCAGGCGATCATCGGACATGGGCAAGTCTCCTGTGCTGGGTGCAACGCGTCTTGCGGTCACAGGCAAGTGGTGTCAAGCCATAGCCGGACGGAACAAGGGGCGTGCGATGATCCTGTGCTTTGACATCGGTGGTTCGCGGATCAAGGCGGCACTGGCGACAGCGGGGCGGATCACGCCATTGGGCGATTGTCCGACGCCGGGGGCGGATTTCGATGCGTTTCTCGCAGCCTTGGACGGGTATGCCGGTGGTTCTGCGTTGCAGGGCGTGGCGATTTCCATCGCCGGTGTGGTCGCGCCGGAAACCGGGCGGATCAAGGTGGCGAATATCCCTTGCGCTGATGGCCGGGTATTGTCGGATGAGATTTCCGCCGCGCTGGGCCTGCCGGTTCTGGTGCTGAACGACGCCGATTGCTTTGCGCTGGCCGAACAGCGGCAGGGGGCAGGGCGCGGGCACCGCACGGTGTTTGGCGTGATTCTGGGCACCGGCGTGGGCGGTGGTCTGGTGATCGACGGGCGGCTGGTGCAGGGCGCGGGCGGTTTTGCCGGGGAATGGGGGCATGGCGCGGTGGTGGCGGCACCCTGGAACCTGCAATGCGGCTGCGGTTTGCGCGGCTGTGTCGATGCGGTCTGCGGGGCGCGGGGGCTGGAAAAGCTGCACCATGGTTTGCATGGTGAGGCAGCGGCCTCGACCACGATTCTTGCCGATTGGCAGGCGGGGGACGCACGGGCCGGGCAGACCGTGGCGCTGTGGCTGGATCTGATCACGCCGCCGTTGGCTTTGGTTCTGAATGTGGTCGGTGCGTCGGTGGTGCCAGTCGGCGGCGGGTTGTCGAATGTGCCAGCGCTGTTGGAAGCGCTGGATCAGCGGCTGCGCGCGGCGATCCTGCGGCAGACCGATGCGCCGCTGGTCGTGCCCGCGCTGTGCCGCCCCGAGCCGGGGCTGATCGGCGCTGCGGAAGCCGGGCGGGAGGCCTTTGCGACATGACGGTGTTGATTGAAGTCTGCGTGGATACCACCGAAGGGCTGGCCGAGGCGATCCGGGCCGGGGCCGGGCGGATCGAGCTGTGTTCGGCGCTGGATATTGGCGGGCTGACACCTTCGGTCGGGATGATGCGGCGAGCGGCGGGGGCAGGGGTGCCGATTTACGCGATGATCCGGCCACGGTCTGGCCATTTCGTCTGGTCGCCGGATGAAATCGCGGTGATGGAAGCCGATATCGAGGCGGCTTATGCCGCCGGGATGCAGGGCGTGGTGCTGGGGGCCAGCAGGCCGGACGGGCGGCTGGATACCGATGTGCTGGGCCTCTTGATCGCGCGGGCAAAAGGTATGGGGCTGACGCTGCATCGCTGCTTTGATCTGGTGCCCGACTTTTCCGCAGCGCTGGAAGAGGCGATCGAACTGGGCTTTCATCGCATCCTGACCAGCGGCGGCGCGCGCACCGCTGCCGAAGGGGCGGATCGTCTGGCCAGCCTGATGGCACAGGCGCGGGGGCGGATCATCATCATGCCCGGCGCTGGTATATCTGCCGAGACCCTTGCGCCGTTGCGCAGCCTGCCGCTGCGCGAGGTTCATGCCTCGTGCTCGGCGCCGCTGATCGACTCGGGGCCGGTGGTGGATTTTGGCTTTGCCGCGCGGGTGGGGCGGCGCACCGATGGCGGGCGGCTGCGTGATCTGCGGGCGGCGTTGGCCGAGCCTGCGGCGCGATAGCGCATGGCTTGACGCAACCGCGCGAAACGCAGAGTCTTTTGTAAAAGACAAGGGTTGCGGCAAAAGACAAGGGTTGAGCGAGGCAGGTATGGATTTCACAGTTACATTTGACCGTCCGGCAGAGGGTCCGAAATCCGGCCCGCTGACCGTGGGCTGGTTTCTGACATCGGACAAAGGCGCGGTGATGTATGACCCGCCCGAGCGGATTATGTTTCGCCAGACCAACAAGGCCCATGCCAAGAGCGCCAGCCGCTGCCCGGCGGTGATTCAACTGGAAAGCCGGTATTTCATGGTGAAATGCCCGTTTGACCTGCACATCGGCTTCAAGCGCGACGACAAGGGCAAGCCGATGCTGGTCAACCGTGCCGGCACCGCCAGCCCGGTACGGGGCAACAAGCTGGGCGATCTGCTGACATTGGTGAACGAGGCCGAGTGGCGCTATCCCGACCGGCCCACGGTGCAGCTGATGCTGCCTTACTGCTTCATCGCCGACGAGATGTGCTACATCACCCAGCTTGGCACTTTCGCGCATTACCGCAAAGACCCGCTGCCCGGCACGATCTTTGGCGGGCGGTTTCCGCTGAATGTCTGGCCGCGCCCCTTGATGTGGGCGTTTGAATGGCACGAGCCGGAAAAGGATATCATCGTGAAACGCGGCGAGCCGCTGTTCTATTGCCAGTTCGAAGGCGATGATCCCAGCCGCGCGGTGCAGGTGGTGGAGGCCGAGCGCACGCCGGAGCTGGAGGCCTATATGGAAAAGATCGGCGGGGTGGTGAATTACGTCAACCAGACCTTTGGCCTGTTCAAGGCGGCCGAGGCGATGCGCCCGGCCCGGCTGCTGAAGCCAAAGACCCGCGAATGAGATCTTCGCTGGAGATCTGGGATCTGGCGCGGGGGGAGCCTCGGGTGGTGTTGCAGACCGACCGCCATATCGAGGCCCCGAACTGGTCGCCCTGTGGCCGCTATCTGCTGGTCAATGGCGAGGGCGGGTTGTTCCGCGTGCCGCTGGAGGCGCCCGCCTTGCAGGCGATTGATCTGGATGGCGTCGGGCGGCTGAACAACGACCACGGCATCTCGCCCGATGGCAAGACCTGGGTGATCTCCAGCCATCATCGCGGTTTCGGGTCAGAGATCTGGCTGGTGGCGGCGGGCGGTGGCGTGCCGTGCCGGGTGTCGCCTGACGCGCCAAGCTGGTGGCATGGCTGGTCGCCCGTTGGCGCAACGCTGGTGTATGTGGCGGCGCGGGGTGGTCGCCTTATCGACGTGTATACCCTGCCGGTCGCGGGCGGCCCGGAAACCCGGCTGACGAAGGGCGAAGGGCATTGCGACGGCCCGGATTATAGCCCGGATGGCCGCCAGATCTATTACAACTGTGACCGCGACGGTCATGCGCAGATTTGGGTCATGGCGGCGGATGGCAGCGGTCAGCGCAAGCTGTTTGCCGATGATCATGTCAACTGGTTCCCGCATCCGTCACCCTGCGGGCGGCATGTGATCTATCTGGCCTATCCGCCCGGCACCCTTGGCCACCCTGCCGATCTGCCGGTGGCGATCTGCCGGATGGACCCGGAGGGCGGCAACCGGCAACGGCTGGTCGAGATCAACGGCGGGCAGGGCACCATGAACGTGCCGAACTGGGCCCCGGATGGCAGCGCCTTTGCCTATGTGCGCTATGCGCTGCCGGGGTAGGGGTCAGGTGACTGGCCCTTCGGACTTCAGCGGCGGCGGGGTTGATACCGTGCCGTCATGCGCCCAGACCGCAATATGCTTTGGGTCGCCCCAGACCGAGACATGAACCTCGGGGCCAAAGCCCGGTGCGGTCAGATGTTCTGGCGTCAGGCCGACAATGCGCACCCGCAACAACTCGCCCCGTTCCACCGCTGGTGCGATCAGGGCACTGGCCTGCGGCCCCAGAACGCCGATCAGCAGCGTCACCTGTCGCGGGATGAACCCCAGAAAGCGGCGGCTCAGCCGGGCAAAGACGCCAACGCGCCCATCGGGCAACGGGTGAAGTTCGGCCTCGCTGCCGATCGACAGGCCGGTGCGCGCGACATGCACCGAGATGTCATGCACGGCAGCCTTGTGAATCAGGGGTTGTAACAGATCATACATAGAGCGCCCTTTCGCGGCAGAAGCGATCCGGCTGCTCGTCCGTTCGCCCGTTCTTTGCCGCAAGTGTCTGCACCCCGGCGCGCTGGTGCAACCCATGGTGCGGTTTCGCGGGCAGATCCGACCTATTCCCGCCGATCCGGCCCCGCGTTATCGGCGGATTTGTTCCACCTGCAGCGGGTCAACCCCTCGCGTCCCGCCAATGTCGTTGACGCCCGACACCTGAGACAATCGGGCGCGGGAGAATCTGTGCCGCCGGTCTGTGGCAATCTTGCATCAAGCCCTGTGGCATCCCATGTCTGATCCGAGGCCGAAGTTCCATGTGCCAGTGTTGGGCGTGGGCGAGCGGTGCCAGCAAAAGGAGAATGACCGATGAACCTGGAAAAGTTCACGGAACGGTCGCGCGGCTTCCTTCAGGCCGCGCAAACCATTGCAATGCGGGAAAGCCATCAGCGCCTGACGGCCGAGCATTTGCTGAAAGCGATCATGGATGACGATCAGGGCATGGCCGCCAACCTGATCCGCCGCGCCGGGGGCGAACCCGCGCGGGTGATCGACGCGGTCGATGCCGCACTGAAAAAGCTGCCGCGCGTGTCCGGCGATGCGCAGCCATTCACCGATTCCTCTCTGGTCAAGGTACTGGACGAGGCGGAAAAGCTGGCGAAAAAGGCCGGTGACAGCTTTGTGCCGGTCGAACGCATTCTGATGGCTTTTGCCATGGTGCCGGGCGCGGCCAAGACCTGCCTTGATGCCGGGGCGGTCACGCCGCAAAAGCTGAACGCCGCGATCAATGACATTCGCAAAGGCCGCACCGCCGATACGGCGAGTGCCGAACAGGGCTATGATGCGCTGAAGAAATATGCGCGCGATCTGACCGAGGCTGCGGCAGAGGGCAAGATCGACCCGATCATCGGCCGGGATGAGGAAATCCGCCGCACCATGCAGGTGCTGTCGCGGCGCACCAAGAACAACCCGGTGTTGATCGGTGAACCCGGTGTCGGCAAAACCGCGATTGCCGAAGGGCTTGCCCTGCGCATCATCGACGGCGACGTGCCGGAGTCGTTGCGCAACAAGAAGCTGATGGCGCTGGACATGGGTGCGCTGATCGCCGGGGCCAAATATCGCGGCGAGTTTGAGGAGCGGCTGAAAGCCGTGCTGAACGAAGTGACTTCGGCTGATGGTGAGATCATCCTGTTCATCGATGAGATGCACACGCTGGTCGGCGCGGGCAAATCCGATGGTGCGATGGATGCGGCCAACCTGATCAAACCCGCCCTGGCGCGGGGGGAGTTGCATTGCGTCGGCGCCACCACGCTGGATGAATACCGCAAATATGTCGAGAAAGACGCGGCCCTCGCCCGCCGGTTCCAGCCGGTGATGGTGAATGAGCCGACGGTCGAGGACACGATTTCTATCCTGCGCGGCATCAAGGAGAAGTACGAGCTGCACCACGGCGTGCGGATCTCCGACTCCGCGCTGGTGGCGGCGGCCACCCTGTCGCACCGCTACATCACCGACCGCTTCCTGCCCGACAAGGCGATCGACCTGGTGGACGAAGCCGCCAGCCGGTTGCGGATGGAAGTGGATTCCAAGCCCGAGGAACTCGACCAACTCGACCGGCAGATCCTGCAATTGCAGATCGAATCCGAGGCGTTGAAGAAAGAAGATGACGCCGCCAGCCGGGATCGTCTGGAAAAGCTGGAGCGTGAACTGGCCGATCTGAAAGAACAATCCGACTCGATGACCGCCAAATGGCAGTCGGAGCGCGACTCGCTGGAGGCCGCGCGGGATCTGAAAGAGCACCTCGAGCGCGCCCGCGCCGAGCTGGAACAGGCCAAGCGCGAGGGCGATTTCGCCAAGGCGGGTGAACTGCAATACGGCACCATTCCGGGGCTGGAGAAAGCGCTGACCGAGGCCGAGGCGCGGGAGGGCGATGCGCTGGTTTCCGAAGCGGTGCGGCCCGAGCAGATCGCCGAGGTGGTGGAGCGCTGGACCGGCATTCCGACCACCAAGATGCTGGAAGGTGAGCGGGAAAAGCTGCTGCGGATGGAGGAAGAGCTGGGCAAGCGGGTCGTTGGCCAGCACGCGGCGCTTGTCGCGGTGGCCAATGCTGTGCGCCGGGCGCGGGCGGGGTTGAATGACGAGAACCGTCCGCTGGGCTCGTTCCTGTTCCTTGGCCCCACGGGCGTGGGGAAAACCGAGCTGACCAAGGCGGTGGCGGAGTATCTGTTTGACGATGACTCGGCCATGGTCCGCATCGACATGTCGGAGTTCATGGAGAAGCACGCGGTCAGTCGGCTGATCGGCGCTCCGCCCGGCTATGTCGGCTACGATGAAGGCGGGGTGCTGACCGAGGCTGTGCGGCGCAGGCCGTATCAGGTGGTGCTGTTCGATGAGGTCGAAAAGGCGCACCCGGATGTGTTCAACGTGCTGTTGCAGGTGCTGGACGATGGGGTGCTGACCGATGGGCAGGGGCGGACGGTGGACTTCAAGCAGACGCTGATCATCCTGACCTCCAACCTTGGGGCGCGGGCCTTGTCGGAGTTGCCGGAAGGGGCGGATCAGGCGCTGGCACGGGCGGAGGTGATGGAGGCGGTGCGGCAGCACTTCCGGCCGGAGTTTCTGAACCGGCTGGACGAGCAGGTTATCTTTGACCGCCTGAACCGCGCCGATATGGCGGGGATCGTGCTGATCCAGATGAAGCGGCTGGAGAAACGGCTGGCGGCGCGCAAGATCACGCTGGAGCTGGATGATGCCGCGCGGGCCTGGCTGGCGGATGAGGGATACGACCCGGTGTTCGGGGCGCGGCCGCTGAAGCGGGTGATCCAGCGGCACCTGCAAGACCCTCTGGCCGAGATGATCCTGTCGGGCGACGTGCTGGACGGGGCGACGGTGGTGGTCGGGGCCGGGCCGGAGGGGCTGACCATCGGCGACCGGGTCTCGGCCAGCCGCCGGGTGCGTCCGGTGGAGGCTGTGGTGCACTGATTGGTGGGGGACTGACCTCTGCCCGCACCTTCCCCCTGTGTTACAGGGGGAAGGTGTTTTTGTTTTCAAGGGGTTAGGGGTGTGGAATTAGGGAGTTGTTAAGGTTTGGGGTGTGGGGTGGTGGGTGAATCACCCACCCTACGCGTCTGAAACCTCTCTACGGTTGCTGATGAGATTCGTAGATTAAGAAAGGTGGAAAGATGCTCGAAGCAATGGTAGTTTGGATGGATGCCTCAGACTGTTGTAATGGAGAATAGAAGTTCGATGATCCCTCAAACAGTACTCATTGGCCTTGTAGTTGCTGTTGTGGGCTACTTCTTGCAGCAAAGATCTTGGCGAAATAGTAAGCGTGAGGAAATCCGACAGAAAGAGTTCGAAGAATGCATCAAACTCATAGAGGCATTGGCACGTGTGTTTGATAAAAGGATTGCGGCAACTTCTGAATTTCTTGGGTTGGTAGATTCTGATAAAGTCAAAAAGGAGGATTATGATAAGTATAAAAGTTGCGTGTTTGATTGGATGCACGAGTTCTCAACATTCAAGTCAAAGATTTTTCATTACTTTGGTAGGTCGAAGATGGCTGACTTTGAATACGTGGTTCATGATTCTTTGAGGGAGGTTAGTGATGTTATATTGAGGACTCATAAATATGGAAAGTCACAACTTAGTTCTGCTCATAAACTGGAGCACGACGAAGTCCGTGAAAAAATGAATATATCGCGCCATAGGGCATTTAGATTTCTGAGAGAGTTAAATGATATGGTTTCGAATGAAGAGATCGGACGAACTGCCCTATACAATAACATCAATACTGGAAGTTTGGAATTTACTTCCAAAATCTACTTGCTTCAGAGGCTTTTTGGTTTAAAAGCTTGAGCTTTTGCGGCGACCTTCATTCTGAAACGAACTCGACCTGCCCACCGCGGCGCAATTTTTTGGCCAATATCAAGAATTAAATCGGGATCTCTGCTGGGATAATGCGGGGAGTTATAATATTCTTCCCAGACAGATTTTGGAAATGGAAGTGGGAAGAGACAAGCAATGAAAGAAGATTGATGCGAATCTAGGTGTGTTGCTGGCAGAAGAAAACATTTTTGCGATGCAATTTCACAGCCTTCCATGTGGTGTCCCAGATAAGCGTTATGAATATAGTAACTAAGTATTTCTCGTTTTGACTTATGATAATTTATAAGATACGCTAAAATTAGCTCTTTAAGTTTTCTGGAGAAAGTCCGGTCTGATCGACGCGTCGAAATTCTAACAATTTGTTGATCAATTGTACTAATTCCGCCGATCGCACCCTTTTTAATAAATCTTTTTGCGCCACGCGCCAAAGCCCGGAGCTCAATGCCGCTATGCGAGAAAAATCTACGATCTTCAAGATAGAGAATCGTCAGCTCGAGTCTTGTTAGCTCGGTGTGGTATGTATCAATTGAATGAGAAAATCCGAGATCAGAATTTATTGATATATTATGTTTAAGTTGGTCAAGGTCTCGGTTTAAGCCAAGAAGAAACCGCTTAATACTTATGGAGGCTCTCGGTGCGAATTTATTCCGATCACTTATTCTCATGAACTGCTCACATATCTCTTTGCTAGAGTACACTGTACAACTAATACAAAATAATCAAGCGGAACTAGGTCAATTCATGGTACTAGAAGGCAGCACGCCTTGAGGTTTCCTCTCTCCCCCCCTCACTCACTCTGAAACCACCGTTCTACATAATCCATCACGTCATCCATCATCCCGCCCTTGCGCGCCTCTGGTCCTGAAAACCGCAGCAAATACCCGTGGGGGGTGAGTTCGCGGCGGATGGTGAGGCCTTTTTTCAGGTGCAGCAGGCGGCGGGGGCGGGGGGTGTCTCCGGTGGTTTTGGCGGTGGTGCTTTCGGTCAGGATCGGCAGGATGGCCTGCCACTGGGTGTCGAGGCTGGGCGCGCGCAGCGGCTCCAGCGCGGCGAGCAGCAGGTTTTCCCAGCCGTTGCGCACGGCGATGGCGATGCGGTCGAGCTGGCGGCTGGAGAGCTGTTCGGGCGTCTTGAGGGTGCCGCCGAGCGCCTCGATCACGTCGACATGGCTGCGCATGCGGTAGTGCGACTGGCGCGAGAGCATGGGGAAGAGGGCGGCGATGGCGGCGTCGGGGGTGGGGTAGTAGAAGCCCTGTACCGCGGTCATGACGAGGCGGGCCTTTTCCCACGGGCTGATCTGGACACGGATCTCATTCTCGCCGACCATTTCGGCAAAGGCCTGATCATAGGTCTCCGGTGTGCGCACGAAGGCGGGCACAGTGGTGTGCCCAAGGCGGGTGACCGCGGTGAGGCGGCGAAAGCCCGAGATGAGGCCGTAGAGGAACGGGGGTTTCGGGCTGGATTGGGCAAAGACCTCGATCGGCTGGCGCAGGCCGCTGTCGCGGATCGAGTCTTGCAGGGTGGTGATGTCGGCTTCGGCCATCACGCGGCGGTCGCGGGGGAGGGCGTTGGCGTCGATCTGAGCAATCGGGATCAGGCGGAGGTCAGCGTTGGCGCGGGGGGTGGTCATGCGGCGGCTCCTGTCGGTGAGGGCTGCAAGCATGACGCGGGGTGGTTACCGCAGGGTTCGGGGGGCGCACGGTGCGCCCCCCAAGGGCCGGTTACATCGGGGGCATGATGACGGTGTCGATCACGTGGATCACACCATTGGAAGCCTCAATATCAGCGGTGGTGATGGTGGCGCCGTTGACCTTGGCACCGCCGTCGAGCGTGATGGTGACATCGGCGCCGTTGACGGTGGCAGCGGTCTGGCCTTCGGTCAGGTCGGTGGACATGACTTTGCCCGGCACGACGTGATAGGTCAGGATCGCGGTCAGCTGATCCTTGTTTTCCGGCAGCAGGAGGGTGTCGACGGTGCCTGCGGGCAGGGCGGCGAACGCCTCATCCGTGGGGGCGAAGACGGTGAAGGGGCCCTCGCCCTTGAGCGTCTCGACCAGACCGGCTGCGGTGAGCGCTGCGGCGAGGGTGGTGAAGGTGCCGGCCTCGACTGCGGTGTCAACGATGTCCTTGCTGTGGTTGTCAGCAAAGGCAGGGGCCGCGAAGGCAAGGGCGGTTGTCATGGCAAGAAAGGTTCTGCGGATCATTGGTGTCACTCCCGTTTGATCATCGCCTGGATTGGCCTGCCGTATATGGCGCAGATGGGCGGTCCGATCAGGGCAACATTCGGGTGAGTGCGGCTTGCCTGACGGGGCGCGGGCGCTAAGCCGGGGGTTGTGGCGGTTTCCAGTCAAAAACCTGTGACGCGGGGTGATCGGGCGTGAGCGCGATGTTACAACGCCATCCCGCAGCTGTGAGCAGGTTTGCTTTGATTTTTGCGCTCGGGCAGTCATTCTGGCGCAAAAGCCAGGGGAGTTATGGTCATGGTGCGTGGGTTGAGCTGGTCGGATGTGACGCCAAAGCCGCAATGGCTGAACCGGCGGCAGCTGATGGCGGGGGGGGCTGCGCTGCTGGCGACTCCGGCATTGGCAAAGATCGAGGCGGCGAAAAGCCGGTTTTCCACCGATGCCGCACCGAACACGCTGTCCGAGATCACCACCTATAACAACTTTTACGAGTTCGGGTGGGACAAGGGCGACCCGGCCCGCAACGCCCGTCTGCTAACCACCGACCCCTGGGCGGTGGAGATCAGCGGTCTGGTCGACCGCCCCGGCAGCTACGGTCTGGACGACATTCTGAAGGATGCGCCGCTGGAGGAACGGATCTACCGCTTCCGCTGTGTTGAGGCCTGGTCGATGGTGATTCCGTGGATCGGGTTCGAGCTGGCGCATCTGCTGAACAAGGCCGGGGTGCAGCCCGGTGCGAAGTATGTCGCGTTCGAGACGCTGGTGCGCCCCGAAGAAATGCCGGGCCAAACCACCCGCAGCCTTGACTGGCCGTACCGCGAAGGTTTGCGGCTGGATGAGGCGATGCATCCGCTGACGATTCTGGCGACCGGTCTTTATGGCGAGGCGATGCCAAACCAGAACGGCGCGCCGATCCGGCTGGTGGTGCCGTGGAAATATGGCTTCAAGTCGATCAAGTCGATTGTCAGCATCCGCCTGACCGATACCCAGCCGGAAACCACCTGGAACATGCAGAACGCTCGCGAATACGGCTTCTATAGCAATGTGAACCCCGAGGTGAGCCATCCGCGCTGGTCTCAGGCCAGCGAACGGCGGGTCGGGGCCGGCATCTTTGCCGGGCGCGAGGATACAGTGATGTTCAACGGGTATGGTGCAGAGGTGGCCGGGCTCTATGCCGGGATGGACCTGAGCAAAGACTATTGATGGCGCTGAGCTGATGGCTGCTGTGACCGACCGCATCAACGGGCTTGCCCGCCGCATCCCGACCGGGGTGGTCTGGGCCGGGGCCACGATCCCCTTTGTCTGGCTGGTCTGGGCTGCGGCCACCAACCAGTTGGGCGCGGACCCGGTCAAGGCGATCGAGCTGAAGCTGGGTCTGTGGGGGCTGCAGTTTCTGCTGGCCTCGCTGTGCATCACGCCGTTGCGGCGGCTGGGGCTGAACCTTTTGCGATTCCGCCGTGCGCTGGGGGTGATGGCCTTCTTCTATATTGCGATGCACTTTCTGGCATGGGTGGTGCTGGATATGGGCCTGCGCTGGGACGAGATCCTGCGCGATCTCTATAAGCGGCCCTATATCATCCTCGGGATGGTGGGGCTCCTGGCGATGCTGCCGCTGGCCGTGACCTCGACCAATCCCGCGATCCGGCGATTGGGACCGGCCCGATGGCGGCGTCTGCACCGGCTGGCCTATGTGGCCGCAATGGCGGGGGCCGCGCATTTCGTGATTCTGGTAAAGGGCTGGCCGGCCGAGCCATTGCTGTATGCGGGGGCTGTCGCGGCGGTTTTGCTGGTGCGGGTGCGACTGCCCCGGCCGCTGCGGGCCTGAGTCTGTGGATAACTGGTCCTGCGGGGAAAACGGCGATGCTGCAGGCGCAAGAAAGTTGCCGCAATGCAGGATCACTTGTGTCCAAAATTACTCCAACCCCTAGATTTTGAGCGTTTTTTGGGCTTTGTGAAAAAAATGCGACTGCCTGCGATTTTTGCTCTTGCGGGTTCCGCGCGCTCTCCGTAAATACCGCCTCACCGAAGCGAAACAGCGACGGTGACGGACGGAAGCGAAGACGACGGAACGCGGAAACGCAGACCAGATAGCGGAGCGGAAGGCCGGAAATTCTGAAGATACGGCGGTTCGGGAAACGCTAAGAGATTAGCGCCTCGATTTTGTTTTGTCTTCATGCTCTTTGAAAATTGAATGTGATGAAGGGATATGTGGGCGGTTTGGGCGCATCGGCGTCTGACACGTAGCATATCTGCCCGGCAGGGGAGAGACCGAGAGGTTTCCGACCGATGACCCGGGGAAAGC
>NZ_QWEY01000039.1 GCF_003443995.1 Pseudotabrizicola alkalilacus | reverse complement strand
GGGCGCCTCCGTTACTGTTTAGGAGGCGACCGCCCCAGTCAAACTGCCCACCTGACACTGTCTCCGAACCGGATTA
This sequence comes from Pseudotabrizicola alkalilacus, assembly GCF_003443995.1. GTDB lineage: Bacteria > Pseudomonadota > Alphaproteobacteria > Rhodobacterales > Rhodobacteraceae > Pseudotabrizicola > Pseudotabrizicola alkalilacus. Next base: position 802 of record NZ_QWEY01000039.1, on the reverse strand, counting down.
CGGTCCAAGGTTAGAATTTCAATACAGCCAGGGTAGTATCCCACCGACGCCTCCACCGAAGCTGGCGCTCCGGCTTCTCAGGCTCCTACCTATCCTGTACAAGCTGTACCAAAATCCAATATCAAGTTGCAGTAAAGCTCCATGGGGTCTTTCCGTCCTGTCGCGGGTAACCTGCATCTTCACAGGTACTATAATTTCACCGGGTCTCTCGTTGAGACAGTATCCAAGTCGTTACACCTTTCGTGCGGGTCGGAACTTACCCGACAAGGAATTTCGCTACCTTAGGACCGTTATAGTTACGGCCGCCGTTTACTGGGGCTTCAATTCAGAGCTTCTCCCAAAGGATAACCCCTCCTCTTAACCTTCCAGCACCGGGCAGGTGTCAGCCCCTATACTTCACCTTGCGGTTTCGCAGAGACCTGTGTTTTTGCTAAACAGTCGCTTGGATCTATTCACTGCGGCTCTCTCGGGCGATAAACCCTATCAGAGCACCCCTTCTCCCGAAGTTACGGGGTCATTTTGCCGAGTTCCTTAACGAGAGTTCTCCCGATCATCTTAGGATTCTCTCCTCGCCTACCTGTGTCGGTTTGCGGTACGGGCACCTCTTTCCTCACTAGAGGCTTTTCTTGGCAGTGTAGGATCAGGGACTTCGGTACTAAAATTTCCCTCGCCATCACAGCTCAGCCTTCACGTTGGGCGGATTTGCCTACCCAACAGCCTAACTGCTTAGACGCACTATTCCATCAGTGCGCTCACCCTACCTTACTGCGTCCCCCCATTGTTCAAACGGAAAGGAGGTGGT
>NZ_QWEY01000037.1 GCF_003443995.1 Pseudotabrizicola alkalilacus | reverse complement strand
GCCTGATCCGGCTTTGGCAGGGTCCAGTTCATGCCGGTGTTCTGGCTGACCTTTGAGCCGCACCAGATCACCAGATCGGCCTCTTGAATCAACTCGATCGCGGCGGCCGATCCCAGCGGGTTCAGCACCCCCGCAGCATAGGCGCGGGTTTCCGGCACCGACCCCTTGCCCGACAGCGAGGTGACAACCAGCCCGCCCAGCCGGTCGGCAAAGGCGGTGGCCGCTTCGGTCGCGTCCGAGCCATGTACACCGCCACCACAGACCAGCGCCGGGCGCCTGGCGCGGCGGATCAGCTCTGCCGCTGCGGTGATTTCGGTCGCCGGGGCAACCGACCGCAGGAACGGGATGCGGATGGAACGGTCGTCAACCTTGATCTTCAGCAGATCTTCGTCCCAGTCGGCGTCAAACACGTCATGCGGAATGATCAGCGCCACGGGCCCCGGCCGGGGGGCGGTGGCGATGCGGAAGGCGGTGCGGATCAGTTCCGGCAGCGAGGCAACCGACGGCACCAGAAACGCCTCCTTCGAGCAGGTCTTGAAAAAGGACAGCTGGTCAAACCCTTGGCTGGCAATGCCCTTTTCCTTGAGCGGCAGCCAGTCCAGCGGCAACTCTCCAATGATCCCGATCATCGGGATCGAGGCATTCAGCGCCTCCAGAAACCCCGCCGGCAACAGGTTCGCGCCCGGCCCGACGGTGACGTCACAGATGCCGGGCTTGCCGGTCAGCCGGGCATAGGCATCGGCGGCATAGGCCGCATTGCGCTCATCGCGCATCAGAATATGCCGGATCCGGTCAGTGCGCCGCGAAATGCCGTCATGCAACGCAGTGGTCTGCCCACCGGGCATGCCAAACACATACTCAACCCCGTATTGGGCAAGCATCTCTGCGATAAGATCTCCGATATG
>NZ_QWEY01000036.1 GCF_003443995.1 Pseudotabrizicola alkalilacus | reverse complement strand
AACAGGGTCTTTTAGAGGGATTGCAGGCTTATCGGCTAGTCATAAGTGAATATCAACTGGAAGTATCAGACGAATTGTGGTCAATGGTTCTGAACTTCTTGAATAGCAAGGAAATGCAATGAACTGTAAATATTGCGGTTCACCAAATGAAAATGCTGATAACTGCGGTTTTTGTGACGCTCCTTTGAAGAAGCAGCGTCCACAACTAAAAGAATTTTTGTACTTAGATCAGGCAGAATTGCCCTTTGGTCAGCTGTCGCTCTTTCACACTTACGATTTATTGATTTTGCTTCGATTGGTGAGAGAGGAAAGGACGAAATGTTATCACCGCATGAGAAGCGTTCAGAAGGGCTCAAAATTGATTGAAATTGATTCTGATACTTTAGCCTTTGCTGAAAGTGAATATAGACGTTATACGGCACGTATGAAGGTTATAGAGGGTATCTTGATTGATAGGGTGGGTTATAAACCGAAACGAGTTGACGATAAATTACTTGTGAGCCTTCAAGGAAAGATTGAAAATGGGTAGTAAAAAAGGAGTTTTATTGATATTGTCGAAATTAGACATAAGACAAACCGCCTAAAGCTTTGGACGGCTGGCGGTTCTCAAAACGTGCAAGGGATTAGTCCCTTTATTAACTTATAGGATATTTATATTCTACCATATCGGGACTAATTCCTGCTACATAAGGGAGAGAAAAAGTAGTGGGAAAAAATGTTATAGATTTTGGACAAGCTGAAAGAAATGCTAGAAAAAGAGATTTTGAAAATGAGAAGCTAGAATATGCTCAAAAGCATGATGGACTTTCACAAGAAGAAATTGAAAATGCAATGGCTACGCTAAGCAGGGCAACTGGAAAAGAAGTTTTTTTAGGAACAAAGAGATCTCCACAGTCGAAAGTGAGGTTTGCACAG
>NZ_QWEY01000035.1 GCF_003443995.1 Pseudotabrizicola alkalilacus | reverse complement strand
ATCGCAAGTACGAGAGTGTACATCGCATTTGATGCGAATGGCGAAAACAAAAGGTATCGCTGTATTTATTGTAGGACATGTTACAAAAGAAGGAAATATCGCGGGTCCGCGTCTTTTAGAGCACATGGTAGATGCCGTATTGTACTTTGAGGGTGAACGGCATCACACTTTCCGAATCTTAAGAGCAGTTAAGAACCGTTTTGGCTCTACGAATGAAATCGGTGTTTTTGAAATGAAAGAAGTAGGTCTGGAAGAAGTATTAAATCCTTCTGAAATCTTTTTAGAAGAACGTTCCAAAGGGGCAGCGGGTTCGACCGTAGTTGCTTCTCTCGAAGGAACTCGACCGATGTTAGTAGAGCTTCATGCACTAATATCGCCAACAAGCTTTGGTAATCCTAGAAGGATGGCTACTGGTATCGATCATAACCGCGTCTCACTGCTTATGGCCGTTTTAGAAAAGAGAGTCGGGTTGCTGCTTCAGAACCAGGATGCTTATCTAAACGTTGCGGGCGGTGTCCGTCTGGATGAGCCGGCGATCGACCTTGCAGTTGCGATCAGCATCGCATCAAGCTTTCGCGATTCACCAACCAAGCCAACAGATGTTATGATTGGAGAAATAGGATTAACGGGAGAGGTTAGAAGAGTTTCCCGTATCGAGCAGCGCGTACATGAAGCTGCGAAGTTAGGTTTTACGCGAGCTATTATACCTGATAAAAATATCGGTGGCTGGACGGTTCCAAAAGGAATTCAAGTCGTCGGAGTATCGACCGTTTATGAGGCATTACAAGCAGCGTTAGGAGGGTAAAGTATATTATGGATCATGCGATTAAAGAAGCAATCATAAGCCAAATGCTACAGCTAGTTGCTCCCGGAACACCACTACGGGAAGGGATTGACAACGTACTGCGAGCGAACACAGGTGGACTGATCGTTGTT
>NZ_QWEY01000034.1 GCF_003443995.1 Pseudotabrizicola alkalilacus | reverse complement strand
AACCATCGCGCGCTTGGCACCACGACGGCGCGCGATCTTCGCCGCCCAGGTTCGCAGCCATGTCGCCCGGCCGCGATGCAACATCACCGTTGCCGCCTGGCAAAGGGCACGGCGGAGATTGACGTCACCTGCCTTGGTGATCCCGCCCGAGATGTCGCGCTCTCGCTGGCCACCTGCGCCTCCTTCACGATCTTCCCATGCTCGCTGATCACGCAGATCGCGGTCTTCTCCAGCGACACATCCAGTCCGACAAACAGCTTCATCCCGTAGTCCTCCCTTTGGATCCGATCCGGGAATGGCGCCAGCTTGCCCTTAACTTTGCAACGGTAACGGGCGGGTCGCGACGCAGGCCCCGTTACGGCATCTCGTTCTCGGATCATAGCCAGAACATGACGGTTGCGGCGAGTGCGACGGCGGAGAGGAAGACTTTTGGGCGTCTATCGTGGCGGGTCGCGACCCTGCGCCAGTCCTTCAGGCGTCCGAACATGATCTCGATCCTGTTGCGGCGCTTGTCGTGCTTGATGGGTTTCCCGCGCGACTTCCGACCTGGGATGCATGGTTTTATCCCCTTGTCTTTCAACGCTTCTTTGAACCAGTCGGCGTCATAACCCCGGTCCGTTGCCCGGCAATAGTTTGCCCGCAAACCATGAGAGGGTGCCAGCAGCCAATCTGCCTTTGGCAAGCTGCTCAGCCGCGCCGCCGCGCCGGTGTAATCACTGACTTGGCCTGCAGTCATGAAGAACCGGATCGGGTGGGGTTTCACTCCATTCCCGGGTCAGATCTGGATGAAAATCAACAGACAGCATCCAGCACGCCACACGCGCAATCGGCGACTGGATCAGCTTCTACAACCACCACTGCCCACATCAGGCGTTGGACATGAATACACCCGCTAAAGCGTAAGCGGCTTAGCCTGTGCAGCTTCCGCTAGGCTCTGGACCCATTAATTTTCTTGCGGGTCGGACAACTCACTGATTCACTTGCGGCACCACAGGGGGTGCTGCCATGAGCGAGATGATCCTGCTTTCCGAAGCCCAGATGGCGCGGATATCGCC
>NZ_QWEY01000033.1 GCF_003443995.1 Pseudotabrizicola alkalilacus | reverse complement strand
CACGGACCGAAGCATGCACCCGGGTCGACCTCAGGCGAAGGCTGCCGAGAAGGGAAGCAGATCAAGTGTTCAAAGGACAAAACCGCGGTCCGGCGGTGAATCCCGCATGCGCAAAAACGCTTGACTGGAACGACCCCGTTACCGAAGTCCTGACCCTAACCATGGGAAGAATTACCCCAAACAATTTCTTCGACTCAGACAATGGCACGGGACTTTGCTAAAGACAGCGTATCACGGTGGAGTATCAAATTATTAACTATTCGTCGGCCACATTGGCTGTGTCTCCAAGAGCGATGGTCCAAAGGTAATTAATGCTGAAGCCAAAAGAAAAATTCGAAAATTCCGTCTCGGATATCAATTGGAGAGATGCATCAACGACACCTCAGTCTGAGCATGATGAACTTTGGCCGGCAACTTACTATGCACCAGTACTAGACCGAATTCCACCTCCGTCAGGCCCTGTGATGGATTACATTGTAGTTCTTACCGATCCGACTATTAGCAAACTTAAAATAACCGATCTTGATATTGGTGAGCTTCTCGGCACCAAGTCGCATTCTGTCATCAACTTCATAAAAAGAAGACACTTCGAGTTTAATCTCTATGACAAGGCCATTGATGACGGGAAGTTGCGAGCCCTTTCCATTTGGGATATAGTCGTCGGAATAATCTCTGTCTATTATTTAGTTTTCGACGCGGATGATGTGGAATTCATTTCAGACTCGATAAGAACTGTGGTGCACTTGATAGATTCAGATTATGAGCTTGAGGTTATTTATAGCTTTGTCAAGTTCATAAACGTGCCTCTAGATAGACTTCAGCACCGACGCAGCATATTGTTACAAGAAGAAGGAATGGATTTTGAAGAATTGCTCTTCTCCTGCTTCAAGGCAATTCAAAGGTACTATCTATGCAGTTTTTGCTCAACATCAAATTCATCTCGCAAAGTAGATATGGGTTTAGGGTCAATCTTTGGCGGTCAATTTAAAATGCACCTTAAAGTATATAAACATTACCTTGCCATATCCAGCAGCGACCCGCGGAAATAGACGTATCAATCGATACCATGTCTCGCCCTGTTAGGCTCAGGACTCATTGATCATATCCAGAAGATGACGATGGCGGCTATGGCGATTGCGGACATGAAGGTGTGGGCGCAGCGGTCGTATCGTGTGTGAATGCGCCTCCAGTCCTTGAGTTTTCCAAACAT
>NZ_QWEY01000031.1 GCF_003443995.1 Pseudotabrizicola alkalilacus | reverse complement strand
TGTAGGCGCAAAGTAGAAATGTCCCATGTGAGCAAAGTTAAAGTGTCACCCTCCCTGTGTTGCCAGCTTGGCGCTTTGGAGGATGCACATGGGATGGGTCATGATGAGCGAGCGCGAGCTTGGGCGGATCGAAGTTCTTTCGCGGGTTGTGGATGGCAGTATGAGCGCCGCAACAGCGGCGTCCGTGCTTGCAGTCAGCACTCGGCAGATCCGACGCATGGTCAAACGCTTCCGCGAGGATGGTGCGGCGGCGCTTCGGCACGGGTTGCGTGGGCGTCCCTCGAACAACCAGATCCGCGCCGGGCTTCGCGAGGACGTCACGCGATTGGTGCGCAAACACTTTGCCGATTTTGGCCCGACGCTTGCCGCGGAGAAACTGCTCGAGCGGCACGGTCTGAAAGTGTCCCGCGAGACTTTGCGCGGCTGGATGGCCGAGGAAGGTTTGTGGCTGTCGCGCAAGCAGCGTCGAACCTTTCACCAACCGCGGCTGCGGCGCGAACGTGTCGGCGAGCTGATCCAGATCGACGGTTCGGATCATCACTGGTTCGAGGATCGCGCCGACCGCTGCACCCTGCTTGTGTTTATTGATGATGCGACGAGTACCCTGATGCAAATGCGTTTTGTCCCTTCCGAAAGCACCTTCGCTTATTTCGAGGCGCTGGATGGCTATCTTGAACAGCATGGCCGCCCTGTGGCGTTCTACTCAGACAAGCACTCGATCTTTCGGGTCGCCAAGGCCGAGGCCAAGACCGGCCATGGCATGACGCAGTTCGGGCGTGCACTTGCAGAGCTAAACATCGAGATTCTTTGTGCAAATTCGAGCCAGGCCAAGGGTCGGGTGGAGCGTGCCAACCGAACCTTACAGGATCGTCTGGTCAAGGAACTGCGACTTGAAAGTATCAGCGACATGACCGCCGGGAATGCGTTCCTGCCCGAGTTCATGGTTCGGTTCAATGCGCAATTCGCCAAAATCCCGGCTAGGCCGGACAACCTGCACAGGCCATTGAATATCGCCAGAGACCGCAAGGCCGAGATCCTGTGCTGGCGAGATCAACGCTATGTCGACCGGCAACTGACCCTTCGCTACGAACGCAAGCGCATCATGTTGGAACAGAACGAGGTAACCAAAGGTCTGATCGGCAAGTATGTCGAGACATACGTTTTTGCGGACGGCCGGCTCGACATCCGCTGGAAAGGCCTTTCTCTGCCCTACAGCGCATTCGACGACAACCAGCAGCATGTCACCCATGCAGCCATCACCGAGAACAAGCGACTGAGTGAGGTTCTGGCCTATACGAAGGCATTGCAAGACGCGGCACCGCCGAAGGTGAAGACGGTTGGCAAACAGAAATCACGGTATGAGCCGACTGGCAAGAAAAGCTCAGGCCGACGGTCATGGCTGGACAAACGCGCCGAGCGCCGGGCTGAAGAAGCCGCGCAAGTGGCGGGACAGGCCTCCGATGTGTGATGTCTCCACCCTGCCCCGCCACACCCCGATTGAGTCGAGAAAGGACATTTCTACTTTGATGAAGCGCGGACTCATTATCTTGGTGACAACA
>NZ_QWEY01000030.1 GCF_003443995.1 Pseudotabrizicola alkalilacus | reverse complement strand
CTATAAGCGGAGCAATCATTCAAAGCGAGGTGTCCGGCGATGGAGTGCGTGACTGTAGAGATACACGGCGATCTGGCACGGGTCATCATTGACAACCCCCCTGTGAATGCTCTTGGGCAAGCCGTTCGGGCTGGTCTGCTGAACGCGCAGAAACAGATTTCGCGTCAGCCTGAGGTAAAGGCGGTGGTGTTGTGCTGCGCTGGGCGCAGTTTTGTTGCCGGGGCCGATATCCGGGAATTTGGCAAACCACCCATGGCGCCGTTGTTGCCCGACGTTCTGGCCGCAATCGAAGCCTCCGCCGTGCCTTGGGTCGCGGCGATTCATGGCACCGCACTGGGGGGCGGGCTTGAACTGGCGATGGCCTGCCATGGGCGTGTCGCCAGTGCATCCGCAAAAATGGGTCTGCCCGAGGTCAACCTTGGTATCATTCCGGGGTCTGGCGGCACCGTACGCCTGCCGCGCCTGGTCCCTATTGTCGATGCGGTTGCACTGGTCACCAAGGGCAAGCCGGTTGGCGCAGAGCAGGCACAGGCCAGCGGTCTGATCGACTGTCTTGCCTCGGGCGATCTGATTGCAACTGCCGAAAGGCTGGCCCGCGCATTGGCGGCTCAGGGTGCGCCCCGTCCGACCTTGTCGCGTACTCTGATAACGGGTGCACCGATTGATTGGGATGCAGAAGAGGCGGGCTTGCGCAAGCGTGGCCGTGGTGCTGCCGCACCGCTGGAGGCTTTGGCCGCATTGCGCTTTGCCACCACGGCTTCGGCTTCGGATGCACTGGCGGCAGAGCGTGAGCGGTTCCTGCGGTTGTCGGCTTCGCCCGAGGCAGCGGCTTTGCGGCACATTTTCTTTGCCGAACGGGCGGCCGGAAAGAGCCTGGTGGCCGGGGGGGCTGTGCCCGCCGACCTGTCGCGCGTTGGTGTGATCGGCGGTGGCACGATGGGTGCCGGCATTGCCACCGCGCTTTTGGTGTCCGGTTCAGAGGTTCACCTGACTGAACGCGATGCATCTGCCGCCGCGTCCGCGCAGGACCGTATCGCCGATACGCTCGCCGCCAGCGTAAAGCGGGGGGCTGTTGCGCCGGAAAAGGCTGATGCTGCGCTGGCGCGCCTGACCACTGGCGACGACTATGCAACCCTTGCCGACTGTCCGCTGGTGATCGAAGCGGTCTTTGAGGATATGGCTGTCAAGCAGCAGGTGTTTGCGCGGCTTGATGCGGTGATGCCGCCAAATGCGGTTCTGGCAAGCAACACCTCTTACCTCGATGTCAATAAACTCGCGGTCCTGACCCGCGATCCGTCGCGCATTCTGGGGTTGCACTTCTTTGCCCCCGCGCATGTGATGAAATTGCTGGAGGTGGTACGGGCCGATCAGACCGGGGCGCGGGCCCTTGCCACGGGCGCGGCGCTGGCGCGGCGTCTGGGCAAGATCGCAGTGGTGGCGGGCGTTTGCGACGGCTTTATCGGCAACCGGATCATGTCGGCCTATCGTCGCGAGTGTGAATTCATGCTGGAAGAAGGCGCGCTGCCCCAGCAGATTGACGCCGCGATGGAGGCCTTTGGCTTTGCCATGGGCATTTATGCGGTGCAGGACATGAGCGGGCTGGATATCGCCTGGGCGCAGCGCAAAGCCCGCGCCGCGAACCGGCCAACAAATGAACGCTACGCCCATATCGCAGACCGGCTGTGTGAAGCAGGCCGGCTGGGGCGCAAGACGGGCAAGGGCTGGTACGATTACACCACAGGCCACGCCAAACCCGACCCCGAAGTGGAGCGCATCATCGCAGAGGAAAGCGCCCGCGCCGGTCTCGCACGGCGCACGTTTGCCGGTGATGAGATCACGGCCCGGATCCTGCGCATCATGCAGACCGAAGGTCAGGCGCTGTTGAAAGAAGGCATCGCAGAAAGCGCAGGTGATATTGATGTTGTCATGGTCACCGGCTTTGGGTTTCCACGTCACAAAGGTGGGCCGATG
>NZ_QWEY01000003.1 GCF_003443995.1 Pseudotabrizicola alkalilacus | reverse complement strand
CCGCATCGACGACCGCGCCACCCCGATCCACAGCTTCAAACGCCGGATGCGCGAACCCGAAGAAAAACCACGCCCCCGCCCCGGAACCGTCTACAAACTGCGAGACTGGAAGGTCTCGCCGGATCTGTAAGCTGTCAGAACTGGTCAGCCCAGCAGTTGTTTCAGGCCGTTACTGATGCTCTGAACAGCATTGATTTCTCATCGGAAGGGTGTCGGTCTCTTGTGGCCCGCCCGACCGGTGGGGTCGGCAATCACGCTGTCATTTGGGTGACGAATTTGGTGATCAGATAGGCATCAATCGCCTCTGACCCGCCTTCGGTGCCATAGCCGGACTCGCGTACGCCGCCAAAGGGCACTTCCGGCAAGCCAAGACCCAGATGGTTTATCGTGGTCATGCCCGCTTCAATCTCTAGTCCCAGCCGGTGCATGACGTCGCCTGACCGGGTGAACGCATAGGAGGCGAGGCCGAACGGCAGGCGGTTGGCCTCGGCGATTGCCTGATCCAGAGTGGTGAACCGGTTGACGATGGCCACCGGGCCAAAAGGTTCCTCATGCATGATCCTGGCCGACAGCGGCACATCGGCCAGAACCGTGGGCGGAAAAAAGTTGCCCACATTGCCAAGCCGCGTGCCACCGCACATCAGCCGGGCGCCTTTCGCGACTGCATCCGTGACCAGAGACTCCAGCGCTGTGACGCGGCGGTCATTGGCAAGGGGACCGATCTGCACCCCTTCCTCCAGCCCGTTGCCGATGCGCGCCGCGGAAAGAGCGTCGGTAAATCCCGACAGGAACGGGTCAAAAGCCGCATCCTCGACCAGAAACCGGGTCGGTGACACACAGACCTGCCCGGCATTGCGCAGTTTTGATCCGGCGATCAGGCGAATGGCCTTTTCCAGATCGGCATCGGCACAGACAATGACCGGCGCGTGGCCACCCAGCTCCATCGTCACGCGTTTCATGTGCTGCCCGGCCAGTGCCGCCAGATGTTTGCCAACCGGCGTTGACCCGGTGAACGAAATCTTGCGGATCACCGGATGCGGGATCAGATATTCGGAAATTTCGGCAGGCACGCCAAAGACAAGGTTGACCACGCCCGCAGGCACCCCGGCATCGGCAAAGGCGCGCACCAGCTCGGCCGGGCTGGCAGGTGTTTCCTCGGGAGCCTTGACGATGATCGAACAGCCGGCCGCCAGCGCCGCCGCAATCTTGCGGACCGCCTGATTGATGGGAAAATTCCACGGCGTAAAGGCTGCCACCGGGCCGACCGGCAACCTGATTGCCATTTGCAGAACCCCCGGCACCCTGGCCGGGATGATCTGGCCATAGGCGCGGCGGCCTTCTTCGGCAAACCAGTCGATGATATCGGCCCCGGCCAGCACTTCGCTGCGCGCCTCGGCCAGCGGTTTGCCCTGTTCACGGGTCATCATTTCCGCGACCGGCCCCGCTCTTTCGCGCAACAGATCCGCGGCGCGGCGCAGAATGCGGCATCGCTCGAACACGCCCGTATCGCGCCAGACGGCAAAGCCGCGTTCGGCGGCGGCCAGTGCCGCATCCAGATCCGATGTTTCTGCATGGGCAACCTGTCCGATCACTTCGGAGGTCGCCGGATCGGTCACCGCGATGCGGCGTCCGCCCGCCCCGTCCCGCCAGTGGCCATCAATGAAAAGCCGGGTGTCAGGATAGTCTGCCATGGTCGTTTCCTTGCGCTCAGCGTCGCACATACCCCAGAGCGGCAGAGATCGTCTGAGCGGCCTCCATCACTTGCGGCGCGATCAGTTTCAGGTGTTTGCGTTTCACACGGGAATCCGGCCCCGAGATGCCAATAGCCCCCACCAGCTCCCCCGAGCGGCCAAGAATGGCGCAGGCGCAGGCGGCGATACCGTCGCGCCATTCGCCCTGCGGCACCACGGCATAGCCTTGCGCGCGCGCGAGTTCGATGTCGCTGCGCAGCGCCTCGATCGTGGTGCGGGTGGTGGCGGTGTAGGCGCGCAAATGCGGGCGGAACCGTTCCAGATAGTCGTCGGGCATATGGGCCAGCATTGCCTTGCCCGTTGCCACGGTAAAGGCCGGAGCGCGGGCGCCTACACTGGTGTTGGCGCGGATGTGATGCGCGCTTTCGATCTTGTCCAGATAGATTACATCTGTGTCTTCCAGCACGGACAGATGGATCGTCTCGCCGGTCTGCCCGGCTAGAAGCGTCATTGCCGGTCGGGCGATCTTGATCAGGTCCATCCGCCGGATGACATGACTGCCCAGTTCCCAGATCTTGGTCGTCAGCTCATAGCAACTGTTCAACGGCACCTGCCGGACGTAGCCCAGACTTTGAAGGGTCTGCAACAACCGGTGGACGTTGCTTTTTGTCATTGCCAGCTCGGTCGCAAGGTCGCTGACCCCGCGCGGCACCTCGCTGATGGCCAGCGTCTCGATAAGGCGCAGTCCCTTGATAAAAGCTTTGTCCATGAACGATCCGATACTCTTGGTCCGCCGTGGCGGGGTTTGACCCCGGACTATAGCGCGGAAGCTGATGGCCGCGACAGAAACGTAGCGGCCATCATCAGGGTTTATTGCGCCAGAAGGGCGTTCAGCCGTTCCTGGCCATGCTCTTCGTTGGTGGTCGTGCCATTGCCTGACATGGCACCCCAGTAATCCGGGCTCCATTCAATGGCGCGCGACACGTTGGCCGGGTTGTTGGCCCAATAGACGCTCACCGCCGGGTCAGCCGCCTCGAACACCACCGAAGACGGCAGCGCCACCGGGAAATTGGAGGTCAGCTCGGCCGCACGTTCCGGCTCCAGCCGCCAGGACAACAACTTCATGGCGTTTTCATAGTTCGGCCCGTCTTTCGGGATCGAGAAGAAGTCGTAGTAGATAAAGCCCTGGTTCCATTCCACCTCGATCGGGGCGCCGTCCAGCGCCAGTTTCGATGTCGAGCCGGTATAGGCCATGCACATATCTGCCTCGCCATCCAGCAACAGTTGCGGCGGCTGGGCCGAAGTGGTCCACCATTTCGACACATGTGGCTTGATCTCGGCGATCTTTTTCAGCGCGCGATCCATATCCAGCGGATAGAGCTTCTGTTTTTCAACCCCGTCGGCCATCAGGGCGGCTTCCATCACAAAACGCGGCCAGGCGGGCAAGCAGCGCTGGCCTGGGAACTTCTCGACATCCCAGAAATCAGCCCAGCTTTGCGGTCTGTTGTCTTCGCTGTAGACAGAGGTGTTGAAAACCATCCCGACGCCGATCACCTGAAGCGCAACCCCTTTGGGACGTTTCAGATTGTCGGGCATGACAGCAAGGGTCTTTTGTGCCCCTTCCGACATCATGGAATAGTCGATGTCGGCCAGACAGCAATCGCCCAGCAGCTTGGTTTCCTGATCAAAGATGAAGGTCAGATCCCATTCGGTCTTGCCAGCCTCGACCTGCGCCTTGATCCGCGGGCCCGACCGGGCTTCCTGCACGGTGATCACCTTGATGCCGGTTTCGGCCTCAAACGGATCATACATCACCTTGCGCAGCGCCTCGCCATACCCGCCACCGGGGTCTTGCATGATGACCTCGTTGCTTTGCGCCAGCACCGGGGCTGTGCCCAGTGCTGCGGTGACGGCCAGCGCCGACACCATTCCTTGCAGTCTCATCCGTCCAAGCATGACATCTCCTCCTCTGTTTAACTTGGTCTTGCAGTCAGTGCGCCCCGCGCGACCGTCCAAGGACGGGCCGTGCGAGGAATATCCCACCGACGACCAGCACAACCTCCAGCGTCGAGACGACGGCCAGCACGGGGTTCAGCTGATAGTTGATGTCGGCCCAGAGCATCAGCGGAAGCGTCTTCATCCGCGGACTGGACAGGAACAGTGACAGCACCAGTTCGTCGAACGAGTGCAGAAAGGCAAAGAACACCGCTGCCGCCAGGCCGGGCGCAATCGCCGGCAGTGTCACGGTGCGAAAGACGGTCAGCGGGGACGCGCCATGGACGGCTGCGCCTTGCTCCAGCCGCCGGTCTACCGCCTGAAGGGATGCGGCAATGATGACCACCACAATCGGAATGCCGCCGATGGCATGGGCTGCGGCCAGACCAAAATAGGTGCCGACCAGATTGAGATGCAGAAACAGGCTGTAAAGCGACAGGCCCAGCACCACCGGCGGCACGATCATCGGGCTGACCAGCAACAGCATCAGCGCGGATTTGTATCTGATCTCGCTGCGCACGATGCCCACTGCCGCAGTGGCACCCAGTACGACGGCGATCAGCGACGACAGCGCCGCAATGGTCAACGAATTCCAGAACGCGGTCATCCAGTTGGAGTCGGAAAAGAACTTTTCGTACCACTGAAGCGACCAGCCCGGTGGCGGAAAGGTCAGATAGCTGGCCTCGCTGAACGAAATGACGATCACCACCAGAATGGGCAGGATCAGCGAACACAGCACGATGGCACCAAGGATGCGCACCGTCCAGGCTCCGGTGGCGGCAGGCAGCCGCCCCATCAGCCGCAGGATCGGCCAGCCGATGGTATCGGCCAGAAACATTGCGAAACTGCGGCGGCCCGGTCCGGCGACACCGGACTGTTCCGGGGCTGCTCTCTGAACCGGTTCGGCCAGCTTGCCTCCGCCCCAGATGAATTCAAATCCCATCAGCCGTCCGGCGATTCCGACCACTGCCAAGGTGATCAGCAACAGCACGACTGCCAGCGCCTGCAGAAAGCCTTCGCCGGTGATCGAATCAGCTTGCTGCGTGATGTGCATGGCGAACATCTGATCGCCAGGCCCACCCAGAAGCGTGGGCGTGATGAAGAAGCCAAGAGCACTGACGAAAACCAGAAGAAAGCCAGCCCCGACGCCCGGCAGCGTCAACGGCAGCAGCACGCGCCAGAACACGGCCATCGGCCCGGCCCCGCCCGCCAGCGCGGCGCGGATCAGGTTCTGGTCCAGCCGCGACAGGCTGGAATAGATCGACAACACCATCAGCGGCATAAGCACCGCCGTCATTCCCATCAGAACCGTGCCCCGATTGAACAGCAGCGCCAGCGGTTGGTCGTAAATGCCCAGCCATATTGCTGTCTTGTTGATCGGTCCGTTGCGACCGAGCAGCACCATCCAGGCATAGGTCCGGATCAGAATGGCGATGAAGTAGGGCAACACCACAGCCGTTGCGATCATCGCCTGCACGCTGCCCCGGCTGCGCTGAATCAGCAGCGCGGTCGGATAGCCGAACGCGGCGCACAGGCAGGCAACGGTCAGCGCGATCTTCATCGTCCGCACCAGCGATTCCCAATACAGCGGCACCGAGAACACCCGCGCCATATGGGTCCACCACGGGTCGGCAGCCACGCTCACGCGCGCCAGATCAATCAGCGGCAGGACATAGACCACGGACAAGAACAGAACCGCCGGCACCAGAAGCAGCGTCGGCGATCGCATCCACGCGCGCCGTAGCGGCGCTGCATGGGCTGACAGTGGTGTGACGGTCATGACAGCACCCAGCCGTCTTGCGCACCCCATCCGACGTGGATCAGGCTGCCGGTTGCGGGCAATTCGCGCGCAGCGGTATCCGGGCAGCGGATCAGCAGCGTTTCACCGCCCTCCATCACCGCTTCAATGCGCAATGTCTCGCCCAGAAACAGCGCCGATGTCACCGTTGCAGGCGTCGTGCCGGGTTGGGCGGTCTGGTGCAAGGCCATCCGTTCCGGCCGGACCAGAACGGTCACCTTGCCGGCCGCAGGAACATTGCGGGCGCCGGTCTGAAACACATGGCCGGACCGGCTGCGCAGCACGGCCATATCGTCGCGACGCTCCAGCACCTCAGCCTCGATCAGATTGCTTTCGCCGACAAATCCTGCCACGAACCGGCTTTGCGGATGACGGTAAATCTCCAGCGGACGGGCCACCTGGATGATATGGCCCTTGTCCATCACGGCTATCCGGTCGCTCATGGTCAGCGCTTCACTCTGATCATGGGTCACGAACAGGATCGTGCTGCCGATGGCCTGATGCAGCTCGCGCAATTCGATCTGGATCGATTCGCGCAGGCGGCGGTCCAGAGCCGACAACGGCTCGTCCATCAGCACCACACGCGGCCGCATGACGATGGCGCGGGCAATCGCCACACGTTGTTGCTGCCCACCCGACATTTCCGACGGTGCTTTGTGCGCATGTTCTGAAAGCCGCATCATTTCAAGCGTTTCGCCGACGCGCCGGTCAGACGCAGCGCGGTCGACACCGGCCATCCGCATCGGAAAGGCAACGTTCTGCGCCACGGTCATGTTCGGAAACAAGGCATAGCTTTGAAACACCATACCAAAGCCGCGCCGGTGCGTCGGCACATGGCTGATCGGCTTTCCGTCAACCAGAATCTCACCGCCATCAATGCCCTGAAATCCGGCCAGAAGGTTCAGAAGGGTGGTCTTTCCGCTGCCTGAGGGGCCCAGAAGCGTGATGAATTCGCCCGGTTCCACATCAAGGCTGATACGGTCCGCTGCGACGAACGCGCCATATCTCTTCACGACATCGCGTAGCGAAATCCCTGCACCGATGATGTCTGCGCCCCGCGTCGTTCTGGCGGATGGCGCAGTGTTCTTGTCCGGGTCGCGCCACGTCTGGGTCTGTATCATTGCGTCCTCCCATGTGTTCTACTATATAGAACAGCATTCCGTAATTCATTCTCGACTCACTTTTTAACTTGTCAAGATGTTCTGTGCGTCCAAGGCCGGAATGACGGAAAATTTCTCTGACGCACCGCGCAGCATGGCGATTGACAGCGACATGTTGCTCTGCATATCCTTAATTTCAGAATGTTGTTCTATATTATGGAACGTTCGTTTTCTGGTTGGAGGACCGGGGGCGACCGGGAGGGAAAGTCGATGCAAGCCGATCTGCGGGCCATGGCCGCAGGCATACGCCCCGGAATGCGCATCGCGCTGCCGGTGGATTATGCCGGGGTGTCGATGGCGATGACGCGCCCGATGATCGCCCATGGCGCGGGCAGCCTGGATCTGGTTTGTGTGCCGACCGGGGGGCTGCAGGTTGATCAGCTGATCGGTGCCGGTTTGGTCCGCAGCGTGGAAACCAGCGCCGTGTCTCTGGGCGAAGCTGGCGGTGCCCCTCGCTTCAATCAGGCTGTGAAAGACGGGTCGATAGGGCTGCGCGATTCCACTTGCCCGGCGATTCATGCCGGGCTGATGGCCGCACAAAAGGGCAGCCCTTTCGTGCCGTTGCGTGGTCTGCTGGGGACAGATGTGCTGCGCCACCGCGATGACTGGCGCGTGATCGACAATCCGTTTGCCGCCGAGGGTGACCCGATCGTGCTGATCCCTGCCATCCGCCCCGATGTGGCAATCTTTCATGCGGCGATGGCCGACCGCTTTGGCAATGTCTGGATCGGGCGGCGGCGCGAACTGGCCGCCATGGCCTATGCCTCGGCCCGGACCCTGATCACGGTGGAGCGGATTGTCGATCATGATCTTCTGGCTGACGAGATGACAGCGGCGGGCACTCTGCCAGCGCTCTATGTGACCGCGATTGCCGCTGCGCCGCGCGGGGCCTGGCCCTATGGGCTTTGGGGCGAATACACCACAGACACGAACGAGCTGATCCGCTACGCCAAAGCCGCCCGCACCGAAGCAGGATTTGCCGGATACATGGCGCAGGAGGCGGCGGCATGAGTGGGGTGCTGTTGCGCGAAACGCTGATCTTCACGATTGCGCGTTTGCTTGAAGGGGTGCGGATGGTCGCGGTCGGGGCTGCGTCGCCGGTTCCGGCGGCGGGGGCGATGTTGCGGCGGGCGCTGGACGAAAACGAACGTCAGGTGCGGCTGTCGGTTCTGGGTTCGGTAAAGCACAATTTCTTCACCAACGGGTCTGCCGAACTGTTTGACGCCGCCGGTCAAGGTCGGCTGGATGCCTTTTTTCTGGGGGGAGGGCAGATCGACGGGCAGGCCAACGTAAATCTTGTGGGGGTAGGGGATTATCCTGCAAGTACCGTGCGTTGGCCTGGTTCGTTCGGATCGGCCTATCTCTACTTCACCGTACCGAAGGTTATCCTGTTCCGCGAAGAGCATAGCCGGCGGGTTCTGGTGGATCAGGTTGATTTCATATCGGCCCCCGGCGTCAGCCCAGCGGGGGTGTACCGCCCCGGCGGGCCCGTTGCGCTGCTGACCAGCAAAGGCCTGTTCCGCTTTGACAAGGAGCGGCCGGGGTTTATGCTCGACAGCGTACATCCCGGACACACCGCCGCAGACATCGCCGAAGCGACGGGCTTTGCCTATGATTGTCCTGCCAACCCGCCCGAAACCCCGCTGCCCGATGCCGCGGAACTGACGTTGCTGCGCGGGCGGGTGCTTGACGAACTTTCCGAAACCTACCCCGCGTTCGCCGCTGACTGGCGCCGCGATCTGGCCGCGTTCGCCGCCTGAAAGGACACTCTCCCTCATGTTCAAAATCGGTTCTCTGGCCAATCTCAAGGTGATCGACGCCAGCCGCGTGTTGGGGGGGCCCTATGCCGGACAGATTCTGGCAGATCACGGCGCAGATGTCATCAAACTGGAACCCCCTGCCGGCGACGAGACCAGGGGCTGGGGCCCACCGTTTCTGGATGGCGCGGCGAGTTACTTCCTTGGTCTCAACCGCAACAAACGCGGCATCGCGATTGATCTGGCGCAAGAGGCCGGGCGCGATCTGCTGCTTGACCTGCTGGCTGACGCGGATGTGCTGATCGAGAATTTCAAGACCGGCACGCTGGAGCGTTGGGGGCTGGGGCACGAAGAGCTGGCGCGCCGGTTTCCCACTCTGATCCACGCCCGCGTCTCCGGTTTCGGGGCTGATGGGCCGATGGGCGGGCTGCCTGGCTATGATGCTGCCATTCAGGCATTGTGCGGCATCATGAGCGTGAACGGCGAGCAGGGCGGTCAGCCGCTGCGCGTCGGCCTGCCGGTGGTGGACATGGTGACCGGGCTGAATGCAGCCCTTGGAATCCTGATGGCGCTGAACGAACGCAGCCAAAGCGGCAAGGGCCAGTTCGTTGAGGCAAGTCTTTACGATTGCGGCATTTCTTTGCTGCACCCGCATTTGCCCAACTACTATTTGTCAGGTCAGGTTGCGGCGCCTTCGGGCAATGCCCACCCCAACATCTGCCCCTATGACACATTCGCCACCGCGACCGAGCCGGTTTTTCTCGCCGTGGGCAACAACCGCCAGTTTGCGATCCTGTGCCGGATGATCGACCGTCCCGACCTTCCCGATGATCCGCGTTTTGTGTCGAACAGTCAGCGTAATACCCACCGTGATGCGCTGAAGGTTGAACTCGAATCCGCGTTGTCAGCTTTTGACTGCGGCGATCTTTCGGACCGGCTGATCAAGGCAGGCGTGCCCTGTGGTGCGGTACGCCGGATTGATCAGGTGGTGGCGGACCCGCATACGGCGCACCGGGAAATGATTGTGGATATCGGCAGCTATCGTGGCACGGGCAGCCCGATCAAACTGTCCCGCACCCCTGCCAGCTATCGCCTTGCCCCGCCGCAATTCGCCCAGCACACTGCAGAAGTGATGGCCGAACGCGGGCTCGACACCGACCGTTACCGCGACGTGCTGCCGGGGATAGACCCGCTGGCCGCCGCAACCGAAGTGTAAGGAACGACCATGCCCCAACAGCCCCTGACCATTGGCATCATTGGTGACGGCTTCATGCAGCCCGCGCTCTTTCAGAATGCGCTGACCGCCCGGTTGCCAGACCGTGACCTGCACTTCCGGACCAAAGAGCTGGACTGGCCGCTCAAGCTGAAATCGACCAAATTCGATCCCACTCTGCCGGTCGGTGAATTTGTCGGTCGTCCCGAAGATTACTTCGGGTTTCTGGTCGGGCTGGATGTTCTGATCACCCATCTGGCGCCGATCACCGCACAAAGCCTGACCCATGCGCCAGACCTGCGTGTGATCGCGGTATCGCGCGGCGGGCCGGTAAACATTGAAATGGCCGCAGCGCGCGAACGTGGCATTACCGTGGTGAATACGCCCGGACGCAATGCGTCGGCGGTGGCGGAATTCACCGTGGCCTCGCTTCTGGCGGAAACGCGCAATCTGATCCGGGGGCATCTGGCGGTGGCCGACGGCACCTTCGGGCGCGACTTCTACCATTATGCCAATGCCGGTCCGGAACTGTGCGAGCTGACCGTGGGCATCATCGGTTATGGCGACATCGGCACACGTGTCGCGCGGCTTCTGCGTCCGTTCGGGTGTTCGATCCTGATCTATGATCCGTTCAAAGACCTGACCGAAGACGAAATGGCCGCAGGGTTCCGCAAGGCCGATCTGGATGACGTGATGCGCGGGGCCGATGTGATCACGCTGCACCCCCGCGTTACACCCCAGACCAAGGGCATGATCAGCCGCGAGCGGATCGCGATGATGAAGCCCGGCGGCTATATCGTGAACACCACGCGGGGTCAGGTTCTGGACTACAGCGCGCTTTATGATGCGCTGGTGTCCGGGCATCTGAAGGGGGCGGCACTGGATACGTTCGAACCCGAACCGCCGCCGCCTGATTGGCCGCTTCTGAAACTGCCCAATGTCACGCTGTCGCCCCATATCGCCGGCGCGTCGCGCCATTCCGCCACCAAGGCGGCCAGCATGATCGCCGGGGATATTGCCCTGATCCTGGACGGCAAGACGCCGCTTTATCCCTGCACATGAGGTTTGTGATGACCGATGATGAACGCGCCCTGCGCACCGAACTGATCGAGGCATGCCGCAGCATGAACCGGCTTGGCATCAACAAGGGGACAGCCGGAAACATCAGTGTCCGCCATGGCGACGGATTCCTGATCTCGCCCACCGGCATCCCCTATGATCAGCTGACGCCCGAACATGTCGTGGCGATGACCTGGGATGCGACCTTTCAGGGCGATGTGCTGCCCTCGTCGGAATGGCGGTTTCACCGCGATATCCTGCGCGCGCGCCCCGATCTGAATGCAGTGGTGCACACCCATTCCACCCAGGCCACCAGCGTATCAATACTGGGGCATGACATTCCCGCGATCCACTATTCTATTGCCGCCACCGGTGGGTCCAGCATTCGCTGCGCCCCATATGAAATCTTCGGATCACAAGAGCTGGCCGACCGGGTTGTGACAGCTTTGGACGGGCGGCGCGCCTGCCTGTTGGCGCATCATGGTGTGATCGCGGCCCATGTGTCCATTGCACGGGCGCTGGCGCTGGCCGTGACCGTCGAAGAGCTGGCGACGCAATACCTGCTGTGCCTGCCGCTGGGTGCCCCCCCGGTTCTGTCCGAGGCGCAGATTGCCGATGTTCTGGTAAAGTTCAAGACCTATGGCCAGCAGGTGCCGCAGGTTCAGGACGGTCTGCGTCAGGCATCGTGATGAGCGATATCCTGCTCTGCCTCGATTCCGGGACCACAGCGGTCAAGGCGGCTGCCTTTGATGGCCGGGGGCGCGTGATCGCCAGCGCCGAACGCCCGAACGGTGCGCTGCGGCGTGACGGCGCGCGGGTCGAGCAGGATATGACACTCACGCGGGACGAGGCATTTGGCGTGCTGCGGGAGTGCGTGGCTCAGTTGTCCCAGCCTGTCGCAGGGCTGATCATCACCGGGCAGGGGGACGGTCTTTGGCCGGTGGATGCGGCGGGCCTGCCGGTGGGACCGGCGCTGACCTGGCTGGACGGCCGTGCCCGCGCATTGGTGGCGCAAGAAGCTCCGGCTCTGGACGCGGTTCAGGCAATCACCGGCTCGCGCCCCACTGCCGCTTCGGCCAGCTTGCAGCTGCTGTGGTTGCAGCGGCACGATCCGGGCCGCTTTGCCCGTATTGCCCATGCGCTGCGTCTGAAAGAATGGCTGTTCCTGTCCCTGACCGGCCGGGTGATGGGCGAGCCTGCGGCAGCCTTGCCGGTCTGGGGCAGTTGGCGCGCGGGTCAGCTGTCTTCGGGCGTCGAGCAGGCGCTGGGTCTGACGCGCGGGCTGGCGCTGCTGCCCGAGTTCCTGCCGGTTGGCACATGCCGCGCGGGTCTGACCGCAGACATCGGGCTGCCGCCGGGCCTGCCGGTGCTGCTTGGACCGGGCGATGTGCAATCAACGCTGATCGGGTTGGGTCTTGGCAGCCGCAGCGGGGTGGTGCGGGCCTCGATCTTCGGGACCAGCTCCATCCATGCCTGCCTGCACATGGACCAAAGCACCATGGGTGATGCCCCCCCCGGTGCGATGACACAGGCCTTTGCGCTGGGGTCAGGATGGGTGTCCTTTCACCCCAGTTTCAACGGCGCGACACTTCTGCACCATCTTGCCGCCCGGTTCAGCGATCTGCCCGCGCCTGCGCTGCCGCACTATTCCGGCCTGATCCTGCATCCGTTCTTTGAACCAGGGGGGGAGCGCGCGCCCTGGACCGACCCACTGGCCATCGGCGCGATGCTGGGCCTGACTGCCGCAACGACGCCCGCCGAGATTGCCTGGGCGGGGCGCGAGGCACTTGCCTTTGTTGCGAGGCATAGTCACGACATGCTGGGTACCGGGCAGGGCGCACTGTCGTTGGGTGGCGGGTTGGCGGGCGATGAGCATTTCGCCCGCTTTCTGGCCGCAACAACGGGTCACGAAGTGCAACTCAGCCCCGGCACCCAGGCAGGCCTGCGCGGGCTGGCCGCCATCGGGGCAAAGTTCCTGCTGGGCAAAGATGTTGATACCATCGCGACGCAGCTGATTGGTCCGCCGGCAACGACCGTCGGGCCGCAGGACAGCGCCGAGGTTACCCGCTACGCTGATCGCAAATACGCGGTCTTTGTGGCATTGGTCGAAGCGCTGCGCCCGCACTGGCCGGGACTTGCAGAACTTCGGACCGTCGCCGAAACCGCCGAAACCGCTGTCGGGAGATCAGAATGAACGGTGCAGACATCCTGTGTGAAACCCTGCTGGCCAATGGCATCGACACCTGCTTTGCCAACCCCGGCACCTCTGAAATGCATTTTGTCGCGGCGCTGGACCGCCAGCCGCGTATGCGGTGCGTGCTGGGCCTGTTTGAAGGCGTGGTGACGGGTGCCGCCGATGGCTATGCCCGTATGGCGGACAAGCCTGCCGCGACGCTTCTGCATCTGGGGCCGGGGCTGGCCAACGGGTTGGCAAACCTGCACAACGCCCGCCGCGCCCGGACCCCGATGGTCAATGTGGTGGGCGACCATGCCACCGGCCACCTGATCCACGATGCCCCCCTGACTTCGGACATCGACTCGCTTGCCCGGCCAATGTCCCACTGGGTCGGTCGGGCAGAGACGGCAGAGACAGTCGGCGCGCGCTGCGAACAGGCGATCGTTGCTGCGCGCGCGGGTGCGGGCGGCATTTCCACGCTGATCCTTCACGCAGATGCGGCCTGGACGGAAACGCCCTTCGTGAAACCCGTTCCTGTGGCCCGCCCCGAGCTGGCCGGGCCTGATGCCGCACTGACCGGTCAGGCGGCAGCGGCGCTGCGCAGTGGAAGAGCCACGACGATTCTCGTCAGCGGCCTTGCCCTGCGCGAGGCCCAGCTCGACCTGCTTGACCGCATCGCGCAGAAAACCGGTGCGCGTCTGCTGGCACAACAGGCCAATGGCCGGATGCAGCGCGGCGCTGGCCGGGTCGCGCTGGATCGTGTGCCTTATGTGATTGATCAGGCGCTGGCCTGTTTTTCAGCGACCGAACACCTGATCCTGATTGGTGCAAAAGCTCCGGTCGGCTTTTTCGCCTATCCCGGCAAGCCAGGCTCGATGTTGCCAGAGACATGTGATGTGATCGAACTTGCAAGCCCCGATCACGATCTGACCGCAGCGATTGCAGCACTGGCCGATGCGGTCGGCGCTGCCCCCAAAGCCCGGCTGGCGGCGCGGCACCGCCCAGACCTGCCCACAGGCAAGCTGACCCCCGATGCTATCGCCATAGCGCTGGCCGGGGCGATGCCCGACGATGCCATCATCTGCGACGAATCCATAACCTCGGGGCGGGATTTCTTCCGGTCCACCTATGGTGCCGCGCCACATGACTTTCTGCAGCTGACCGGCGGCGCCATTGGTTGCGGCATTCCGCTGGCGACGGGGGCCGCCGTGGCCTGCCCGGACCGCAAAGTGATCGGCCTGCAGGCCGATGGCAGTGGCATGTACACGGTGCAGGGCCTGTGGACACAGGCGCGCGAACGGCTGGATGTGCTGACCATCCTCTTTGCCAATCGCCGCTATCAGATCCTGCACGGGGAATTGCTGAATGTCGGCGCAGGTCCGGCGGGTGAAAATGCGCGGCGCATGCTTGACCTCGAAGATCCCACGCTGGACTGGGTGCAACTGGCCAGGTCCATGGGGGTAGAGGCGGCGCGCGCCGATACGGCGGAAGGGTTCCGCGATCTGCTGCACAGCGCGCTGGCCCGCAAAGGGCCGTTCCTGATCGAGGCCGTGATCTGAGGAGATGCAGCCATGATCCGCCGTGTTCCGCATTGCAGCCATTGGGGCGCCTACACCTTGCTGGTCGATCAGGGCCGGATCGTGGGGGTGGAACCTTTTGTCCACGACCCCGCGCCGTCACCGGTTATTCACTCGGTCACCGAATGGGCCAATCCTGACCGTCGCATCCTGCGACCCATGGTGCGTGAAGGCTGGCTGGCCGCTGGGGCGCAAAGTGACCGGCGTGGCCGGGGCAGCGAGCGCTTTGTGCCCGTCAGCTGGGACGAGGCAACCGATCTGGTTGCAGGCGAGATCCGGCGCGTGGCGCGCGATCATGGAAATGAGGCGATTTTCGCCGGCAGCTATGGCTGGACAAGCTGTGGCCGCTTTCACCACGCCTCGACGCTTCTGAAACGGATGATGAATCTGGCAGGCGGCTACACTGGTCATGTCGATACATATTCCATCGCAGCCGGGCCGGTGATCCTGCGTCATACGCTGGGGGATGAACGGGCTTGTGGTGGTCAGTCCAACACGCTGGACACCATCGCCGAGCACAGCGAAACGCTGGTGATCTTTGGTGCGATGAGCCCGCGCACGGCGCAAAGCGAAGCGGGCGGGATTGGCGGGCACCATCTGGATGGCTATCTGCGCGCCATTGCGGCGCGTGGGATCCGGGTCATTCTTGTCTCGCCGTTCCGCGACGATCTGCCGGATTGGGTCGGGGCGGAATGGTGGCCGATCCGCCCCAACACCGACACGGCGCTGATGCTGGGTCTTGCGGGTGAGATTGTTCTGGCTGGTCGGCATGATGCAGGGTTTCTTGACCGCTGCACCAGCGGATCAGACCAGTTTCTGGCCTATCTGCGCGGCGCGCCAGACGGGCAGCCAAAGACGGCCGACTGGGCCGCCGCGATCACCGGGCTTGATGGGCACGCCATCCGCGCACTTGCGCGGCGGCTGGTGGACACGCGCAGCATGATCACCGCAAGCTGGGCGCTGCAACGCGCGCATCATGGCGAGCAACCGTTCTGGGCCGCCATCGGGATGGCCGCCGTGGCCGGACAGATCGGCCTGCCCGGCGGCGGCATGGGCTTTGGCTACGGCTCGCTGGGCGGGGTCGGCGCGCCCTTCGTAACCGGCAGATCACCCGGCATGTCGCAGGGGCCGCGCCCTATCAGCAGTTTCATTCCGGTGGCGCGGATCAGCGACATGCTGCTGAACCCCGGCGAACGCTACACCTATGAGGGCCAGGACCGGACCTATCCCGACACCCGGCTGGTCTATTGGGCGGGCGGCAATCCGTTCCATCACCATCAGGATCTGAACCGCTTGGCAGAGGCTTGGACGCGGCCCGAGACAATCATCGTGCAAGATCCGATGTTTACTGCCACGGCAAGACGCGCCGATATCGTTTTGCCCGCGACCACGTCGCTGGAGCGCAACGATCTGGCGGGAAACAAACGCTCAGACTTCATCCTTGCCATGGGTAAGGCCATCGAACCATTGGGTGAGGCGCGGTCGGATTTCGATATCTTCAACGCGATTGCCGGAAAGCTCGGCGTTTCCGATGCCTTCAACGAAGGCCGGGATGAAATGGGCTGGGTCCGTCATCTGTACAATGAAAGCCGCGACTATGCCGCGCAGCAGCTGGCGTTCGATATGCCTGATTTTGATACGTTCTGGGCACAAGGCTATGCGGCGTGCCCGGTGCAACGCAACCACACCTATCTGGCCGATTACCGCAACGACCCGGACTCCCACCCACTGAACACCGAAAGTGGCAGGATCGTTCTTGGCAGCGACACGCTGGCCCGACTTGGCTACGCAGATTGTGGTGCCCATCCGTCGTGGATTGCGCCTGCGGAATGGCTGGGTGGGGCGGCGCCGGGGGAGCTTCACCTGATTTCGCACCAGCCGAACGGTCGCCTGCACAGCCAGCTGGAGACCGCCCCGGCCAGTCTTGCCGAAAAGCGGGCGGGGCGTGAACAGCTGCGGCTGAACCCTGCAGATGCCAGACTGCGCGCCATCGAGGATGGTGCCACGGTGCGGCTGTGGAATGCGCGCGGGGCCTGCCTGGCCACCGCCTGCCTGACCGATGCGGTGGCGCGTGGCGTCGCCGTGTTGCCGACCGGGGCGTGGTTCACGCCTTTGGGCAACAGCGGGCTGGACCTGTCGGGCAACCCCAATGTGCTCACGCTTGATATCGGCACCTCTGCCTTCGGGCAGGGCTGCTCGGCCCACACCTGCCTGATCAGGGTCGAGCCCTATGGCAGTGAAGCGCCCGATGCCATCGACACCTATAACCACCAACTGGCAGAGATTATGCCCGTCTGAGGAGGAGACCTCATCCATGACCGACCATGCCATCAGCCGCTTTGCCGTCCCCGCGCTGGACGACATTCCCGAGGACATCCGCAACCGTATTCTGGCGGTGCAGGAAAAATCCGGCTTTGTGCCCAACGTGTTCCTGACCCTTGCGCACCGGCCCGATGAATTCCGCGCCTTCTTTGCCTATCATGACGCGCTGATGGACAAGCCCGGCAATCTGACCAAGGCAGAGCGCGAGATGATTGTTGTTGCGACGTCAAACGCCAATCAATGCCAGTATTGCGTGGTTGCCCATGGGGCCATTCTGCGCGTCCGGGCGAAAAATCCGCTGATCGCGGATCAGGTCGCTGTCAATTACCGCAAGGCCGATATCACGCCCCGGCAGATGGCAATGATCGACTTTGGCATGAAGGTCTCGGCCCGCGCCTACGAGGTGGGGGATGCCGACATGGACCTGCTGAAATCCCATGGCTTTACCGAGGATGACATCTGGGACATTGCCGCCATCTCGGCCTTTTTTGGCATGTCAAACCGGCTGGCGAATGTGACCAGCATGCGGCCGAATGACGAATTCTACGCATTGGGGCGCTGATCATGGCCAAAGGTTACAAGCAGATGCTGGCCGAAGCCGATGCCGTGGTGCAATCGGTGGAGGGCGGTCAGATGGCAGACCGGCTGGACGATGACAGCATCGTTTTCGTCGACATCCGCGACCCGCGCGAGCTGGAACGTGATGGCATGATCCCTGGTGCCTTTCATGCGCCACGCGGTATGCTCGAATTCTGGATCGACCCCGAAAGCCCCTATCATAAACCCCGCTTTGCAGAGCCGAAGACCTTTGTTTTCTACTGCGCCTCTGGCTGGCGGTCGCTGTTGGCGGCGCGCGTCGCGCTGGAGATGGGGCTGGACGCGCGGTCGTTGCGCGGTGGCTTTGGCGAGTGGAAGTCATCGGGCAAGCCGGTGAACGCGCGGGAAAAACACAACGGTTGACCGACCAGAAGACAACGGAGAGCGCCTTGGACAAATACGAAGACGGACTTGGCCGCCGCGCGGCAAACCACCAGCCGATGACCCCCGTTTCCTATCTGGAACGGTCGGCGCGCACCTATCCCGACCATCCGGCGGTGATCCACGGGCGTCTTCGTATCAGCTATGCCGCGCTTTGGCAGGATTGCCGCCGCCTTGCTTCGGCCCTTGTGGGGCAGGGCGTCGGGCGGGGCGATACCGTGACGGTGATGCTGTCGAACACGCCGCCGATGGTGCAGGCGCATTATGGCGTGCCGATGGCCAATGGCGCGGTGCTTCATTCGCTCAACACACGGTCCGATGCCGCCACCATCGCCTTTCAGCTCGACCATGCTGAAACAAAGGTTCTGATCGTGGACCGCGAGTTTTCGGCGGTTGTGTCGCAGGCGCTGGACATGGCAAAGGCACGGCCGCTGATCATTGATTTCGATGACAGCGAATTCCCCGACGATGCCCCTCACCCCAAGGGCCCTGCGATCGGAACGCTGGATTATGCCGGTTTTCTGGCCGGCGGCGATCCGGATTTCCCCGGCGCAGTCCCGCAGGACGAATGGGATGCCATCGCCCTGAACTATACCTCCGGCACGACCGGAAACCCGAAAGGCGTGGTGTGTCACCATCGCGGTGCGGCGCTGATGGCACTGAACAACACCATCCACGGCGAGCTTGGCAAGCATCCGGTCTATCTGTGGACGCTGCCGATGTTCCATTGCAACGGCTGGAGCTTCAGCTGGTCAATCGCGGTGCAGGCGGGAACGCATGTCTGCCTGCGCTGGGTACGGGCGGACGCCATTTATGCGGCTATTGCCGATCATGGCGTGACCCATCTGTGCGGCGCGCCGATCGTGATGTCGACCCTGCTGAATGCCCCCGCGTCCGAGCGGCGCGCGCTGCCGCACCGGGTAACCTTCAACACCGCAGCCGCCCCGCCGCCCGAGGCGGTGCTTCAGGCGATGAAAGAACAGGGGTTTCACGTCAATCATCTGTACGGTCTGACCGAAACCTACGGCCCCACGGTGGCAAACGAATGGCACAACGCCTGGGACTCTCTGGCACCTGCCGATCAGGCCATCCGCAAGGCGCGGCAGGGCATCCGCTATCTGTCGCTGTCCGATCTTGCGGTGCTGGACCCCGAAACGATGCAACCGGTTCCGGCAGACGGTGAAACCTTGGGCGAGGTGATGTTTCGCGGCAATCTGGTAATGAAGGGTTATCTCAAGAACCCCAAAGCCACGGAGGATGCTTTTGCCGGTGGATGGTTCCATTCCGGTGATCTGGGTGTCATGCATGCCGACGGCTATGTGCAGTTGAAAGACCGATCAAAGGACATCATCATTTCCGGCGGCGAGAACATCTCGTCCATTGAGGTCGAGGATGCGCTGTATCGCCATCCGGCCATCGCATTATGCGCCGTGGTTGCAATGGCCGATGCCAAATGGGGCGAACGGCCCTGCGCCTTTGTGGAACTGCGCCCCGGCCAGATCGCGACCGAGGCCGCCATCATCGCCCATTGCCGCACAATGATGGCAGCGTACAAATGCCCGGACCGCGTGGTGTTCACCGATCTGCCAAAAACCTCGACCGGGAAGATCCAGAAATTCGTGCTGCGGGCATTGGCGACCGAAGCAGTCAAAGCATGATGCGGGCACCGGCATGATGTGGCACCGGGCCGTTGCCCGGCGCCACCCGATCAGGCACTGATGTCGATCACCACACGGCCACGGATACGACCGGCCACGATGTCTTGCGCCAGCTGTGGCAGCGCCGACAGCGGCTCGGTCCGTGCGATGCTGGCAAGATGTGCCTTGTCCAGACGCCGGGCCAACACGTCCCAGGCCCGGTCGCGCCGGGTCTGGGGGGCCATCACGCTGTCAACGCCCAGCAAGGCCACGCTGCGCAGGATATGCGGCATCACCGTCGCCGGAAGATCCATGCCACCAGCCAGACCACAGGCCGCCACCGCCCCGCCATAGGCTGTCTGCGCCAGAACATTGGCCAGCGTCGTGGACCCGACCGAGTCCACCGCACCGGCCCAGCGTTCCTTTTGCAAGGCTCCGCCCTTTTCCGCCAGCGCCGCGCGGTCGACAAAGCCGCTGGCCCCCAGACCCGCAAGATAGTCATGGGTTTCAGGGCGTCCGGTGGCCGCCGTGACCCGGTACCCCCCCGCCGACAACAAAGCCACAGCGGTAGAGCCGACGCCGCCCGCCGCCCCGGTCACCAACACTTCGCCCTCACCGGGCCGGATCGTCCCCCAGTCCTCCAGCGCCAGAACACAGAGGGCGGCGGTATAGCCGGCGGTTCCCACCGCCATCGCCTGTTCCATGGTGAAGTCCGCAGGCAGACGGGTCAGCCACTGTGGTTTCAGCCTTTGAAACCGGCTGTAACCGCCCCATTCGGTTTCCGACAAGCCCCAGCCGTTGACAATCACCTTGTCCCCCGCCGCCCAGTCGGGTGACCGGCTTTCCACCACCGTACCCGCCAGATCAATACCCGCCACCATCGGCAACCGCCGCGCGATGCGACCCTTGCCGCTGATGGCCAGCCCATCCTTGAAATTGACCGTCGAATAGGCCACTTCGACCAGCACATCGTGATCAGGCAGATCGGCCTGGGTCAGATCGCGGAATTCTGCCTTTGGCTTGCCGTCATGGTCCACGATCATCATCGCGCGAAATGTCTCGGTCATCCGGTTTGTTCTCCTTGGTCATTCTTCGGCACTGCGCGCGCCACCCGCTGATCCAATGCCTGATTTACAACGGCACACATCCCGTTCAGATGCCTGCGCATGTGCAAAGTCGCGCGATCTGCGTCGCGCGCAGCAATCGCATCCACCACACTGGCATGGCCATCAACGGTCCGCCGACGCTCTTGCGCGCCAAAGATCAGCATGTTGGTCACGGGAATAAAGCTTTCGATCACAACATGCATCATCAGCCACAGCGGGCCGTTGCCCGTGGCGGTGACAACTGCACGGTGAAACCGCACGTCAGACGCGCAAAAATCGGTGTCTGACAGGGCTTCGTCGCGCTGCAGCGCAATTTCTTCGCGCAACCTGGCCAGATCCTCGTCGGTGCGGTTGGTTGCTGCCAGCCGGCAACAGATGGTCTCGGTTTCGATGCGGGCAGCAATGATTTCGTCTATACCGAAGGTGCCCACGCCGACCAGCAATGTGGATGCATCGGTGATCGAACGCGCCAGAGCATCCGGGTCAGGCCGAGTTACAAAATTTCCGCCCGTCGGGCCGCGCCGCGCGCGGATCAGACTTTGCGCTGCCAGCACTTTCAGCGCTTCCCGCACCGTTGGCCGCGAAATGCCAAACCGCTTCGCCAGTTCGTCCTCGCTTGGCAGGCGTTCATCAACCTGCAACTTCCCTTCAAGAATGGCGGTGCGGATCAGATCTGCCACCTGCCGCGCCAGCCCGGTGCGGACGATCTCGTCATATTGCAGTGCCATGCCAGAGTATCCCTTTGGTTGCTGCCTATCCTAGCACCGGAAACTCAAATGTAAAAGGTTTGACAAATATATGAATGGAGGTACCGTCGCTTTGACGTGTGGAGCGAGGAAAGCCACCATCATGACTGATGTCAGGAACATGTTGCCTGCAGCCGATGCCGCCCTTCTGGACCGGCTTGTCCGCACACTGCCGCCGGGGACAGTGCTGACAGGAGACGCTATCAGCCCGCGCTATCAGGAAGACCGGCGCGACCGTTGTTCCGCCAAACCCCTTTTCGTATTGCGTCCCTCTTCTACGGTCGAGATGGCAGCGGCGTTGGCAGCCTGTCACGCGTATCGCCAGCCCGTGGTTGTGCAGGGCGGACGCACCGGCTTGTCTGGCGCGCATCGCGTTCTCGAAGGCGAGGCGGTTCTGTCGCTGGAGCGGTTCACTGCTTTGGGCCAGATTGACCCTGACAGTGCCACAATAGAGGCACAGGCCGGTGTTCCGCTTCAACTGGTGCAAGAGGCCGCCAGTCGCGCGGGCCTGATGTTCGGGGTGGATATCGGGTCACGTGGCAGCGCGACCATCGGCGGCAACATTGCCACCAATGCGGGCGGCATCCGCGTCATGCGCTACGGCATGTTCCGGGCGCAGGTGGCAGGGCTGGAGGCGGTGCTGGCTGATGGCACCGTCCTGACCTCGATGAAACATGTCGAGAAAGATAATACCGGGCCGGATCTTGCCCAACTGTTTGTCGGCAGTGAGGGCGTTCTTGGCGTGGTGACACGCGCGCGGCTGCGTCTGCATCCGCAGCCCGTGGTCGAGGCCAACGCCTTTCTTGCCCTGCCATCCGCCGAGGCCGCGCTGGACCTGCTCAGGCGGCTACGCAAGGCCATGGGCGGCATGCTCTCTGCCTTTGAAATCATGTTGCCCGAAGCGTATCACGGTGTCTGTGGCCATTTGCAGATAACCCCGCCTCTTTGCACAAAGGCGCAGGTCTATGTGCTGGCCGAGATTCAGGCCGGACCGCTGGCCCTCACGGCTCAGGACGTTTTCGAGACAGCCCTGATGACGGCTATCGAAGAGAATTGTGTGCTGGACGCAGTGGTTTCACAATCGCGGCGCGAATTTCAGGCGCTGTGGGACATGCGGGACGGCTGTGCAGATTTTGTCCGGACGCTGCCAAACGTCGCCAATGGTGACATCAGCGTACCCGTGGGGCGCGTACCGTCATTTCTTCGTGAAAGTCAGGCGGCGCTGCTTGCCATAGATCCCGGAACCGTCTTTCTGGGGTTTGGTCATCTGGGGGACGGCAACCTGCACTACGTCTTTCAGACTACCCGGAAAGAGCCTGCGACAGAGCAACTGCTTGCGATGGTCGCAGCCTATGGCGGGTCTGTCTCGGCAGAGCATGGCATTGGAATGGATAAGAAACCCTGGCTGCACCTGTCACGCAGCCCGGCAGAGATTGCGACGATGCGCGCCCTCAAAACTGCGCTGGATCCGCGGTTGATCCTCAACCGGCGGCGGGTTTTCGACCTGCCAGAGGGTCTGCAGGGCCAGTGACCGGCACGCCAGAACAGTTGCCCAGCCGCGCAGAAACGGGTGTCGGTTCCGGTTGACTGCCCGATTTACGGGGGTTTTACTCTCGGTCTGCGCTGTGGTGAACCACGCAATTTGCATCCCCGGCCCGGTCTGTGGCGTGGTGCCGTCGGATGTCGCTTTTCGCACATCGCGTCCCGTGGTATGCGCCCGGTTTGTAGAGCGGGTTATGGGGCAAATGCCCGACCGGGCGAGACGAAAACGACGTGAACAGACGGGAATGCGCGGTGTCGGTGACTGAGAATAAACCCCTGCTTTCCAAGGAGTCGCCCGTTTCACAGGCGCACCGTCTTTCGGTCGCCCCGATGATGGATTGGTCTGCGGTTTCCGAATTTCCCAGCAATTACATGTGACTGCGGGCCTGACAGTTTCCTGTAGGCCCGCTGTAGGATTTCAAGGGTGGATGGTCATTCACTCATCCCTTCGGCTTCGGGGGTGGCGGACCTTTCGGTATGCCCCAGTCTTCCGGGGGTCTTGTCCACATAGTCCCAGTTCCGTACCAGAGTGGCTTGCCAGTCTCGTCCCGGCTCGGTCGCCAGTCTTCCGGGTCGCAGGTCAGGTATTCCCAGTAATAGTTCTGGTTGAAGGTGGGCCGCCTGCGTCGCCAAGCCCATTCCAGCCAAACCTTGTGTCCGGTCTCGGTCGGGGTCGGGAACCAACAAAAGTGATGGTGCCAGCGCAGGGTGCGAGATTCCCAGGTTTCATTATCGCTGAGCCATTTCATTGCCCCGGTTCCAGATACAGCGGCTGGCACTCGAATGTTGGGCGGTCCAGAAAATCGACAGCGCGGGACGCCGGCACAAGCTGCCATTCCTCTGGATCGTCGCCAGAAAGTCTGACACGGTATGCAACCGGCCCCCGGCGCAACAGGCCCTCCTGCTCGATCAAGCGCGCATTGGCGTCTATCAGCGCCTTGGACAGCCGTTCTGTCGTGACAGGTTGGTCACCACGCGCTGCGCCGAACATCAGGTGCAGGCGGATCGTCTCGTCTGGGTCCAGCCCCTCGCCGGTTGCCGTCATAATCTCGGCGCTCTGGATCATGTCCCGTAGGCCGCCCAGCTCTGCCTCAAGGTCCACCACACGGGCTTTCTCATCCCGATAGCGGCCCTCCCAATACCGGAAGTCTGCCGGGTTCGCGTGGCGGGCTGCGCGCTCGGCCTCCAGATCGGTCACACGGGCCTGCCGCGCGGTCAGCGTCTCATCCAGCCACTTCATGCACAGATCCATCCCCTCGGGCATGCCGTGTTTGCGGCACAGGTGCAGAAGAGCTTCATGCTCCTGCTGGATCTGCTCAGTCGCCTTATCCAGATGGAATTGCAGCATCGCCTTGTCCATCATCCTAAGACCCCATCGCTTTCAGTTCTTTGGCGGCCGCCTCGCGCTTCTGGTCGATGTATTCGGCCAGGTCGGTCAGGTGGACCATCTTCGCGCCCTTCTGGCTGGGCTCCATGCGGATGAGGGGGAGGGGGATTTCGCCGGCATTGATCTTCTTCATGAAGACCGGAAGCGTCAGGGGCGGAAAGTATTCCTTGCAGCAAACTTCGGCCGAGATCACCGGGGCCTCATGCTTGGCCAAGAGCATCATCAGCGTTTTCATGTCGGTATATCTCCAGCTTCGAGAATGACGGGCGGGTGGGCGGTGCCAAGCACCATCAGCAGGACCGGCGCACCGGCAGCGATGCGCTCGACCTCGGCCGGGGTGGGTTGCCATGAGGAAACCATGGCCGGTCCCTGCGGGTGGATCACGTCGCGGACGCAAAGGCCGTGGTAGCCCTGCGACTTGCCGAGGCGGCGAGTGGTGCCTTCAATTGCGTTCGAGATCATGGCCTGCGCCCTTTCTTTGCCAGGCGCTCTGCCTGCCGCCGAACCTGCCTTGATGGTGGCGCCGGATCATCCTCCCAAGGTGCGCGTCGGTTGCTGGTGATCAGACCCTTGAGATTGGGCTGATGCTGTCCGGTTCCGAATAAGAGGCTTTGCCAATCTACGTCGTCGTCTTCATCGTCGTAGATCCAGCCGTCTTCGCAGTATTCGCAATCCTCGTCGCCAAACCCGCAGATGCAATCGCCGGGCCAGCATTCGCAGGGAATGTAGCCCCAACCGTGGCAGATCGTGCATCGGCGGCGGGCTGGTGTGACAGGGCGGCTCATGGTTCCAGCACCTTTCCCGCCAGACAGTCTGCGCAGGGCGTGATCTGCTCGCAGTCATGCTCGCCTACCAATTCGGGCAGCATCCAGCATGGCGGGTCGCCATAGGCGGCGCAGTTCTCGCGGCACAGCGCCATGAGCGCGGGTGTGAAGCCATCTGGGTTGGGGTTGCGGTCAGGCATTGCCGATTCCATCGAACAACCCGGCCTGCGGGCGGTAATCCTCTGCGATGGCCTCCATGACGCGGATTTCTCGATCCATATCCGCTTGCTTCATCCGGCCATCTACGACCCACCGAGGATAGACGCGCTTGCGCATTTTGACCTCACGGGTCGCGACCTTGAATTTTTCGTCTTGGGTTGCCTCAGCCATCGCGCTTCTTCCCCTTCGGATACTTGGTGTTGACCTTCTTGGCGTTGTGCCCATGCCGGCGGGCGGCGGCGGCCATCTGCTTTTCGCTCAGGGGTTTCCCTGTCCCAGCCATCTTGGCGATCAGGCGCTTGGGCTGGATCTTGGCCGACAGCGGCTTGAAAGGATCATCTGGGTCGGTCATGCCTCTTCTCCGCATGTGTCGCAAACCAAGGGGTTATTGACACAAGCGCCGCACGGCGGGCTGATGTGGCAGCTGCAGCCCTCCACATCATTGAAGACCATCGTGCCAGGGCAGGGCTTGGCGCGGTGGCCACGCGGCGCGTCCTCGTCGGGTTCAGAGAAGCGATTGCAGGTCTGGCCTTCCTCGTCGCCGGGACTCGGCGGATCATCAGGCGGTGACAGCTTCCATGCGTCGTATCCGGTGAGGTTCATACCAGCTTTCCCCCTTTGACTCTGATGATGCCCATGACGACCAGCCGGGCCTGTGTCTCGGCATGGCCGCGCAGGATGGCGTCCAGCACCACCGCCGCGGACAGCCCGCGCCGATCCCAGCCAAGGGTGTCGATCGCGGTGTGACAGGCGGAACAGCCGAATGCGGTGTGCAGATCCGATACCTTCGACGCTATGCTCTTCCCGATGCCGGGAAGGTGGCACATCACTGTTGTCGCCGGGTTGTGGTTGCAGATGCCCGGCAGGCGCAGGCTGCACGGCATGCCGGCGGCGGATGCCATCAGCGCGGTTGAGCGCACCTTGGGCAGCAACACGGGCGGGACATAGGGGCTCATAGCTTACCCTCCGCGACCAGTTTCCCGATCAAGGCCTGAACCTCTGGCACGGAAAGCGCGGCGATCTGCCGCTTGTTCAGGGCGGCGGGCATGTCGTTTCCCACATATTCGAAGGTTGTGGCCCTCTCCCCGCACCCATCACACAGCCTACGGCGGCGAATGGTCCTGACCCCGCGCAATTCCGCCTCATCAGCGGATGGCCGCGAATCCACGCATCGGTTCAGGTTTCCGCCGCAGCTTGGGCAGGGAAGAAAGGTGGATTTTTTAAGTCCGCTCACGGCTGGCCACCCAAGCCGCAGTGGCCCCGCAGATTGAAGGATACCGGCTTGGCCGCAACGGTCTGGGCCGCTTTGACCGGATTTCCCTTTTCGCCCGTGCGCTCGGCTTCTTTCTTCACCGCATCGCGGTAAGCCTGATCAAGCGTCCAGCGCCATGCGCCGCAAGCAGGTCCATGGCAGAACGGCGTCTGGGTCTTCTCTGTGCCGATCAGGGCCGCATTGGGGCACAGGCGCTTGCCCCGTGCTTCGTCTGGCGTCAGGCTCACGCTCATGGCCAAGCCCTCCCGGCCATGAAAGCAAAGGCGATGGCGGCAAAGGTCAGGGTCAGGATCGCGAGCCCCATCTGCCACTGGCCAGTTTTGTCACCCAGCAGGTTGCACAGCACTCCCACCCAGAAGATGAAGCCAGCCGACAGGGCCAGCGCCAGAATTGCCATAGTCATCTGCATGTCAGTTCTCCGTGTGGATGACGACGCGGGCGCAGGGCATGTCTGATCCCTCCACGGTGTCGTTGGTGATGATCAGGCTGGCCGGCTCGATGTGCATCCCGCCGGTGCAGACCTCGATGAAGGCGGTGGCGTCATCCGCGCTGAAATTCGGCAGCAGCAGATGGATCTCGCCGGTCTTGCCGTTGGTGGCGACGATCTCGGGATGACACTCCAGCGCATCGGCCAGCGCCATGGCCTGCGGATAGGTGAGGCGCTTCATTCCATAGCCCTCCGCTTCCCGATAAACCCGCCCAGCCAGTCATCTGCCTCCTGCGTGCCCTGCTCGAACGGGCAGGCCCGGCGCGTCTGTTCCGGGTCAGCGGCGCTTTCCTCGCCCCAGGTCCATTCCTTTGATCCGGGGATGGCGTTCAGGGGATCGTGACGATACGTCCAGTGGAACAATTCGCCCGCCTGCTCGGACTCATCATCCGAGTCATACGCAGCGCCCTGGGCTGCGTCCTGTGCGCCCTCGGCCCGCGCTTTTGTTGCGATGGCCGCAAAGCCATCCACCCGCTTGCTGCGGTCCTCCGCTGGGGTCACGTCACGGATGGGGCGCATTTCCTCGACCTCATCGACCGAATAGGCCCCCATGATGACGCCCGGCCGGTAGCGACGGGTCCAGCCGCGCCCCGCGTAATAGGCAAGCTGCTGGTCAGGGTCATTGTGCCAGAGCGGGGAGTTCTTGATCGTGATGTTGTCGATCGTCGGCGTCTCGTATTCGAGAAGCTTTCCGTTCACCTCGGCATAGGCGATGCACTTCCGGTCGCCGGTTGAGGTGCGTTTGGAGGTTTCATTCCCCTTGCTCGATTGCGCTGGCTTGTTCTCAACGCGATAGTCGCCTTCGAACCGATACTGTAATTCGATGCCGGCGCAGTTCTTCAGGGCCGCGACAAAGACCTTTGCCTGATAGGCGATCGGCTGGTCATCCTTGGCCTGATAGGTTTCGACCGCCAGCGCAAACGGGTCCATCTTCCAGTGCGTTGCCCGCATTGCGACGGCCAGACAGATGGAAGGCTTATTGCGAAGGTGCTTCGGCAGCATCACGTCGGCCTTGGCCATCAGATCAGCAAAGCGCACCAGGTCGCCGAGGTTGGCGAAGTTGTATGCCCCCAAGCCGGGATCATAGTTCTTAACGCCCTCGACAAACTGGGCGCGCTCCAGTGCGGCGGGGTGAACGGCGGTCGGTTCTGCGTTGGGGGCGTTCATCAGAATGTCGCTTTCACATGGGGGATTTGACCGGCGATGATGGCCGATGCGATTTCAGAGGCCGAGGCTTGGCGCGACGTACATTCCTTCAAGATTGCAAGGATGGCCGCCGCGATTTGCTGCTCTTCGGTGAACAGGGGGCCGGATGCCTTCGCGACAAAATCTCTGCCAATGACCATCGGCTCGAACGCTGCGGGGGCTGGTACGCTGTCGCCCGTGGTTGGCGCGTTGATTTTCTCGACCGTCGGGGAGGGTGTCGACTCCACCTCGACAGGGGCAGGCTCGGCAACCGGAGCAGGCTTCTGCAAAGCCGCCTCCAGCTGGGCCTTCATGGCTGCAAGCTCGGCATCCTTGGCCGCCAGAACCGCCGCCTGCTTTTCTTCCTCTTCCTTGCGCAGCGCGTCTTCCCGCTCGCGGGCCGCCTGTGCCTCGCGCAGCCGCTCCAGCTCTGCCGCCTGCGCCTGACGCTCGCGCTCAAGCTCGGCCTCGCGCTCTTCTACCCGCACAGCATCGGTGATCTTGCCGGCCAGTAGGCGCAGGAAATTGTCTTTGGCCTTGGTCGCTTCCTCCAGGTATTCCTGCCAGCTGTCATCCAGCTCAATCGCAATGGTTGCATCCTGCAGCGCGCGCAGCTCGGCGCTGGATTGCGGGAAGGGGCGCAGCCCAAAACAGGTGTTGATCCGCTCGACCAAGGCCGCCTTGCGCTGATTGTCCTTCTCTTCCCAATAAGTCAGAGGCTTGCGGATCTCGTCGCGCAGGGTGCGCTTGCAGGCCAGATCAGCACCGTCTCCGCCGTGGCCAATGGTCGGAACCGAACCTATCGGCAGGCAACAGCCCCTTCCGCGCCTGTCCTTGGGGATCTCTGGTTTGATACCTCTTCAAGCGATCGTGCGCGCCGCTGGTCTGGCACCGTGTGGGTGGACACTTCGGACACGCGCATTGCCAGCAACGCTGCAGCGATCACTACCGAGTCGGTGGCCCGAGCGGATGCAGACAGCGCGTTGGCCGGTCAAATCAACACGGTCAGTTCGGTCGCAACGGCCCGCAATCGGACATTCCGTCAGGCCACGGCTCCGACCGGCGTTGTTGCTGGCGATCTTTGGTATGACACCGCAACCGGGAACCTCCTTCGCCGCTGGTCTGGCTCGGCATGGGTGGCGACCGATGATGCACGCCTGGCCAGCAACGCTGCTGCAATCACGGCTGAAGCGCTCGCGCGGGCTGATGCAGACGGCTCCTTGGCGACCCAGATCACAACAGTCAGCGCGGTTGCCAACGCGCGCAACCGAACCTATCGGCAAAGCACAGCGCCTGAAAACCCGGCCACCGGGGATCTCTGGTTTAATACCGCGAATGGCAACCTAGCGCGGCGCTGGTCAGGGACGGGATGGGTCGATACCGATGACACGCGGATTGCAGCGAATGCGGCTGCGATCAC
Organism: Pseudotabrizicola alkalilacus; assembly: GCF_003443995.1. Lineage (GTDB taxonomy): Bacteria > Pseudomonadota > Alphaproteobacteria > Rhodobacterales > Rhodobacteraceae > Pseudotabrizicola > Pseudotabrizicola alkalilacus. The sequence goes on along the minus strand of NZ_QWEY01000003.1, from coordinate 371,365 downwards.
CAGCGAGTCGGTGGCGCGGGCAACGGCCGATGACGTTCTTGCCGGTCAGATCACTACCGTCAGCGCGCAGGCGAACCGGGTTCGGTCCTATCGTCAGCCCACGGCTCCCGGGTTACCCCAGACCGGAGATCTGTGGTTTGACACTGCGTCGGACAACCGGGCCAAGCGGTGGTCAGGAACCGCGTGGGTAGATACCTCTGATACTCGCATCGGTGCCAACGCCGCCGCGATCACAACCGAGGCCACGGCGCGGGCAACCGCCGACGAGGCGCTTGCCACGCAGCTGGTGACCGTCAGCTCATCGGTGGACACCCTCTCGGCCGAGGTCACAACGCAGGCCACCACGCTTGCAGATGTGGAAGGGCGGCAGGCAGCTTCCCTTGTGTTCCGCGCCCGCGCGGGCGGCGCTGTGGGCGAGGTCGAGATCGTCGCGGGGGACGATCTGACCGGAGATGCCAGCGCGGTCACCATCCGCTCTGACCGATTCCGATTTGAGGGAGATCTGGCCGAATTTCTCGGTGACGTGCGGATTACGGGTAACCTGATCGTTGAAGGGGATATCTCGGCCGAGAGCCATGCTTTTGATGTGCCCTATGTTGGCGATGCAGATGCTAATTTCCGGGTCATTCATGGCACTGATTATGTCGAGGTCATGATCCTTGACGAGATCCGAACCGTTGCCGGTCGGCCTGTCAAAATGCACATCAGCTGCAACATCGACGCGCCCGATGGGCTGGTGTTTGGGCTGTTCCTGTTCCAGCGCAGGGTGCGGCCGGATCTGGTGTCAGGCTGGTCAGGCTGGGAGGATGTGCGGTTTTCAGACACCGGCCCTCTCTCCGGCAGCGTCTATGGTCCCACCCTCAACATGACACCTTTCTACCACATGACGGCTGATCTCAGGTCGGCCGCCGAATACCGACAGTACAGATTCTTGCTGCGCCGACAGCCAGGTGCGCCCGAGCGCCGAATCCGGCTGTGCCGGATCTACGCCGGTGTCGAACAACTCAAACGATAGGAGCGAACATGCAGTATTCAACGGGCACTCTGGCCCTGACCAATGGCTCTGCCGCCGTCACCGGCACCGGCACCGCATGGGTGGGCGGGGTTCGGGCGGGCTGGCTGTTGCTGGTGCCGGGGGAGGGGCCGCTGCTGATCCAGAGCGTGGCCTCCGACACCGCCCTGACGCTGGCGCGGCCCTATCAGGGCAGCACCCGGTCGGGCGTGGTCTACAACGCTCTGGCCACCCGTGGCGAGATGACCACCTTTCTGACCCAGCTGCAGACCATCCTGACCGCGATGCAGGGCACCATCGACGGGGCCGGGGCGGGCAAGTTTGCCGACGGCACGGTGGCCATTCCGGGCCTGCGGTTTACCGCCGATGAAGACACCGGCATGCGGCGCACCGCCGCCAATGCGCTGGCGCTGGTCACGGGCGGGGCCGACCGGCTGAATGTCACCAACGCCGGGGCAGTCCTGACCGGCCTGCTGACCGGCACCGCCGTGACCCAGAGTGCCACCGACACCACGGCGGGGCGGCTCATGAAGGTGGGGGATTTTGGTCTGGGCGTGGCGGGGGCCCCCCCCGCCATCACCCTCAACAGCGCCACGGCGCAGGGCTTGTTTCAGTATTCTGCCGGTGACGCGAACAACCCATCTGCCGGGGCCGGGGGAATGGTGTTGGTCCAGCGCCATGCCACGACCTTCATCCTCCAGACCGCACACCGGGCAAATGATTTCCAGGAGTTCACCCGGTTCTCGCAGGACAATGGCACAACCTGGTCGGCATGGTCGCGGACCTACAGCCAGCGCAGCATCCTCGGCACCGTCAGCCAATCTTCCGGGGTGCCGACCGGCGCTGTGATCGAGCGCGGCAGCAACGCCAATGGCGAGTACGTGCGCTTTGCCGATGGCACCCAGATCTGCCGCACGGTGGCGCAGACCATTGATGTGGCCACCACCGCAGGCAGCCTGTTCCGGGGGTTTGGTACCTCCGTCAACTGGCCCGCCGCTTTCTCGGCGGTGCCGTTGGTCACGCACGTGCCGCTCGACTCCGCCACAATGTGGGGCGGTTCTCAGCTTAGCGCCACCGCCACCTCTGTCGGTTTGCGCCTGGTGAACCCGACCTCGGTGACCGGAGCACAGGGCTGGAGCCTCGGCATTGGCCGCTGGTTCTGATTTTCAAGGAGATAACCATGAAGCTTATCCTGTCCCCCGTCCGCATGGACACCGCCCTGACTGCCTCGGTGTCAGGATCCACGCTCACCCTCAACGGCGAGGCGCTGGACTTCGGCCCGCTGCCAAATGGCGCTCTGCTGCCCCGCGAGGCCATCGACAGCCCGTGGATCGCAGGCGACGTGAGCCGCGACATGGCGGGCGTCCTGACCGTGCCGCTGATCCTGCCGCACGGGGCCAGTGCGCCGGAGGAAACGCTGTTCCCCGCGCCCCTGACCGTCACCAGCGGCCCGGTCGCCCTGCCGCCCTATCAGATCGAGGAGATTGCACATGCCGAAGATTGATTTCAGCCAGGCGACGACTGCCGCCACACGCAACGCCTCGGCGCTGGCCGCTGCAAAGGCGCAGGCGAATGCCCGCGTCATCACCCTGATCGAAGCCGCCACCGCCACGATCACCGGCCCGGTGCCTCTGGCCGAGATGCTGTCCTGGACGGCCAAAGAGGAAGCGGCGCGGCGCTCGTTTGAGATGATTGTGAACGCGCCGTCGGAGCCGCTCTTGGTTGGGGAGGCGGCGATCACCGGCGAGACAGTCCAGAGTCTCGCAGCAAAGATCATCGCCAATGCCGACGCCTACCGCACCATCATCGCCGTACTGGCAGGCCTGCGTCGCAAGACCTCGGCCGCCATCGACACCGCACAGACCCCGGAGGCGGTTCAGACCGCCGTCGAAGCGATGGCAGCGCAGCTGGCGACGCTGGGGCAGGGCAATGACTGACGATCCGAAAGGGAAGGGCATGGAAGAGTCCAGACTGAAGCGAATTGAAGACAAGCTGGACGATATGTCGAAAGCCCTGACCGAGCTGATCCGGCTGGATGAACGCATGGTGACGTTGTTCCGGCGGATGGATCTCTACGATCAGCGCCAGGAGCGGATCTCTGACCGGATTGCCGCGCTGGAGCGCAGCGGCAACCAGGCCGCTGTGTTGCCCAATCTGGTGGAGCGGGTGTCTGCGCTGGAAACGGTCAACCACCGCCGAAGCCCGTTTTTCGATTTGGCAAAAGCAGCGGGGTTCGCGATGGCCGGGGCTGCTGCCACGATTTTTGCAAAGTTCATGTTTGGCGGCTGACCGGCCCGAACCACAACCCGACACCGCCCCGCCATCGCGCGGGGTTTTTCATTTTCAGGAGACAAGCATGCAAAAGGACAATCAAGAGGCAGCTACTCGCGCTGCCGCTGACGCGGACATGGCGGCGCTGATGGTGTCGGCACCGTTCCAAGCAAATACACGCGAGAGCATTCGGCTGGTGCAGACCGGCCTGAAGGGGCTGGGCCATGATCCCGGCCCGCTGGATGGCATCTGGGGCAAGCGCACAGAGGGGGCGATGCGCGCAATGCTGGCCACGGCTGGCAAGCCGGTGCTGGCCGATGCCGTCACGGATTTGCCGTGGATGGCCGAGGGCAAAAGGTTTCTGGGCCGCCACGAGATCCGCGACAACAGTTTGCTGCGCAAATGGCTGAAATCGGACGGCAAGACGCTGGGCGACCCTATGAAGTTGCCGTGGTGCGGTGACTTCGTGGAAACCTGCATCCGCCTGGCGCTACCCGGCGAGTCCTTCCCCGGCGCGCTTGGGCAAAACCCGTACTGGGCGCGCAACTGGCTGCGGCTGGGGGCGGAGATTGCGCCCTGCTATGGCGCGGTCGTTGTGTTCGAGCGCGGCTCTGGCGGCCATGTCGGCTTCGCCGTGGGGGAGGATGCAACCACGCTGCACGTGCTTGGCGGCAATCAGAGCAACGCCGTCACCATTGCCCGCATTGCCAAGAGCCGCCTGCTGGGCGCGCGCTGGCCCGCGACATTCCCCCGCCCTTTGTCGATTCGTCTGCCGCAGATGACGGCTGGCGGGGCTGTTTCCACCAACGAGGCATAGGAGGCCTTTATGAACTCTGTCGTTGTCCGAATGATCCTTTACGTCCTCTCGCCGCTGATCCCACCCCTGCTGGCGCTGATCCCTGGCTGGGGTATCAGCTACGCCGGCGGCGTCGTCAGCATTGATTTGGAAACTCTGATCGCCGCGTTCGTGGCGGGCCTGGGGATCTCCGGCGCGGTCTTTGCCCGCTGGGGTGTGAAGTGAGGGCGCGCCACCACCTTCATCGCATGGCACGGGTCAGGGTGCTGGCGCGTTTAAGGCGGGGGTGGTGGCGGCTGAAAATGTGATTTCCAGAATCGCGCGACGTTCCGCATATGTTCGCGCATGATCAGCAAACACGATCTGTATATCACATGCGCTTGCGGCAGATCCCGGCACCTGTACGCTGAGGATATTTCGAGCTCATGGCTGGATGAAACTGGCCTGAACATATTGCCGTGGGTGTTTGACCGCATGGTGTGCCGGTCCTGCGGCCGGAGAGGCAGGCCCCAGCACACCAACATCAGCCCGGTCTGCAACCGCGGGGCAGGGATGACACGCACATAGGCGCGATAGGATCGCCCGCTCAGGCCCCCTCGGGAAACCGGGGGGGCTTCAATCATTTTTGGAATCACATTTGTTCTTTGAAATGCCTCACTTCTCTGTGAAGGCTGTGTGACCTTAAGATGTGGAGATTCCCTTGAAACGTTTAGTCGCCTTTTCCTGCATGCTATCCCTTGCTGCTTGTGTGCAGGAACCCCTTGCTGAGTACCGCCCGGTTGTGGACCCTGCGAAGTCAAATCCAGCCAAGTTCGAGCGGGATCTTGCGTCTTGTCGCAACGTCGGCCTGACTGCTGAAGCTGCCTACAAAAAGCGGCAAGAGCAGGAAATGGCGCAGAATATGATTGCCGGGATTTTGGTTGGGGCAATCGCTGGCGCGGCCATTGGTGACAGTTCGGACTATGCGGCTGCTGGCGCGGTGTATGGTGCTGGTGCGGGCGCGGTTGCGACAGACACAGAACTGGCTCAGGGTGGTCCGCGCCGCATCATTGATCGCTGCATGGCGGATCGAGGGCACACTATTCTGAACGATCTAGGCAAAGGCTGACATTCGGCTATATGTGGACACTGCGCCCCTAGGGATACCCGGGGGCGCCTTTCTATTTCTGGGCCAAAAGATCCGCCCAGACCCATCCGGCCCATTTGTCGCCGGTCTGCCGAAGGTGGGAATAGCGCTGGAGGCTCTGCCAAGTGCGGTGCCCCGTCACCTCGGCAACGCGCGGTATGGTGTTTCCCATTTCGAATAGTCGCGATGCGCCTTCGTGCCTCAGATCATGAAAGTGCAGATCTTCTATCCCGAGCGTCTGGCAGGCCCGGGTGAACGCCGCGCTGATCGCATCCGTGGAGAACGGGAAGATCTCGGCCGCGACCTTTGGCATGGCGCGTGCAATGGCTTCTGCCTCGGGCGGCAGGTTGCACCATGTATCATTCCCTATCTTGTCGCCGGGGTGCTTCATGTCTCGTATCAGCACCCGGCCTTCTTCCAGATCCGCCCACCGAATGCGGGTGATTTCTTCCTGCCGCCGCGTGCTGAACATGGCGAACGCGGCCACCTTCTGCATTGGCATGGAATTGCGTCTGCGGGTCTTGGCCTCAAAGTGCAGCATGAGCCGGGTCATTTCATCCACCGTCGGCCGGCGATCTCGCTTGGCACTTTTGGCCACCATGCCGAAGTGCTTGGCCGCCTCCATGGCATCGCGCATCACATTCCGGTCAATGTCGGCGCCCCATGTGGCGCGGGCGATCGAGAAGACGGCCGACAGGTGCGAGAGATAGTTCTGAACGGTCTGTGGCTTCCGGCCGTTGCCCAGCTCGCGCGCCAGATCCACCACATCGGCCGAGGTAATCTCATCCATCGCCTTTTCAGCTATGGCATAGCCCTTGAGCGCCAGCAGCACTTGCTCCTTCGTCCTGCCAATGTCCTTGCGGAACAGCTCGACATACTTGTCGATCATGTCGCCCAGATTGCCCTTTGTCTTTCTCGCGGCATCCAGACCGCCGGGCTTAGCAAGGGCGGCCTCTTTCTTCTTAGCCCACGTCGCGGCAGCTGATTCCCGATCGAAGGTTTGCGCCTGCGAGAAGATCACCTTGCCCCCTCGCTTGATCTTGATCTGGGCGGTATAACCTATGGTGCCGTCCTTGCGGGGGCGGGCGGTAATGGTGGCCATGCAGTCCTACAACGGTGAGATTTGGTCCTTCATTGTAGGCCTGACCTTTCGGAAATGGTCAAGAACGGAAAAGAACGGGAACAAATCTGCAATGTCGATTATCGGTCAAGCGATTGAAGGCGTGGAAAAAGCCAAGGAATACAAGGCTCACCGCTTGTCCGTTGCACCGATGATGGATTGGACGGACCGCCATTGCCGCGTCTTTCACCGCATGATGACGCAGCGCGCGATGCTGTATACCGAGATGGTGACGGCTCCGGCGATCCTGCACGGGCCGCGTCCGAAGCTGCTGGATTTCAGCGCCGTGGAGCATCCGGTGGCGTTGCAGCTGGGTGGCTCGGACCCGCGCGATCTGGCGCAGGCGGTGCGGATTGCGCAAGGCTGGGGCTATGACGAGATCAACCTGAACGTCGGCTGCCCGTCAGACCGGGTGCAATCGGGCTGTTTCGGCGCGGTGCTGATGGAGCGTCCGGCGCTGGTGGCCGACTGTGTGGCAGCGATGATCGCCGAGTCTGCGGTGCCGGTGACGGTGAAATGCCGGATCGGGGTCGATGACCAGATCCCGGAGCAGGTGCTGCCCGCGTTCATCGAGACCGTCGCAAAGGCCGGGGTGGGCCATTTCGTGATCCACGCCCGCAAGGCGTGGCTGCAGGGGCTGTCGCCCAAGGAAAACCGCGAGATCCCGCCGCTGGATTATCCGCTGGTACTGGAGATGAAACGGCGCTTCCCCGAGCTGACCATTTGCATCAATGGCGGGATCTCCACCTTGGCACAGGCGAAACAGCTGCTGGATCAGGGGCTTGACGGGGTGATGATCGGCCGCGCCGCTTATCACGACCCGGCGGCCACCCTGATCGGGGCTGATGCGCTCTGGGGCAGTGAGTATGCACCCGATGCGCATCAGGTGGTGTTGGACATGAAGCCCTATATCGCCGCGCATCTGGCGGCGGGCGGGCGGCTGCACCAGATCACCCGGCACATGCTGGGTCTGTTCACCGGCCGCCCCGGCGCGCGTGGCTGGCGACGGGTGCTGTCCGAAGGCGCCACGCGCGAGGGCGCGGGGCTCGACCTGCTGGACCACGCTTTGTCGCAGGTTCAGGCGACCGCCGCCTGACCCCGGACCAGCCGCGACAGGGCAAGTGCCATGGTGCCACAGACCGCAATTGCGGCCAGCATCGGCAGGGCGGTGCCGTCAAAGAAAGGTGCTGTCACCGCGATCATTACGCCCCCCGCCAGCATCTGCAGCGTACCACCGAGCGATGACGCCAGACCCGCGATATCGCCATGATCCTCCAGCGCCAGCACCATCACCGTGGGGATAACCAGCCCGAGGAAGGCATTGGCGATGAACAGCCCGGCCATCACCACTGCGAGAGTGGCGAATCCCATCGCGCCGATCAGCGCCAGACAGACCGTACTGGCAAAGAACCCCAGCACCGCCACCCTGACCACCCGCGTCGCGCCAAAGCGCTGACCAAAGCCGGCGGCGAGTTGCGAGGCCGAGAAAAACCCGATCGCATTGACCGCAAAGGCCAGCGAAAATCCAGTCGGCGACAGGCCAAAGGCTTGCGTATAGACAAACGGGCCGGAGGCGATGAAGACAAAAAAGCTCGCCATGGCAAAGCCGCCCAGAAAGGTCAGCGCCATGAAGCTGCGGTCACTGAGCAGCCGCTTTGCGCCGCGCAGGGTATCGGCCATGTCAAACCGCTGGCGCTGGGTCTGCGGCAATGTTTCGGCCAGCACAAAGCGGATCATCAAGAGCGACAGGAACGCGGCGATGGCCAGCACGCCAAAGATCCAGCGCCAGTCGGCGATGGCCAGCACCCCGGCCCCCGCCAGCGGGGCCAGCATCGGCGAGACCGAGATCACCAGCATGATCGCTGCCATCAGCCGTGTGGCCTGATGCCCGGTGGCCATGTCGCGGATGATGGCGCGCGGCACCACCATCACGGCCGCACCGCCCAGACCCTGCACAAACCGCCCGGCGGTCAGCCAGCCAATCGTCGGGGCCAGCGCACAGATCAGCGTGCCCAGCAGAAACACCGCCAGCCCGGCATACAGCGGAGCCTTGCGCCCGGCCTGATCGGCCCAGGGCCCGTAAAACAGCTGCGCCACGCCAAAGGCCAGAAAATACGCGGTGATCGTGCCCTGCATCGCCGCAACACTGGTGCCCAGATCGGCCCCGATCTCGGGCATCGCGGGCAGATACATGTCGATGGCAAAGGGACCAACGCAGGACAACAGCCCCAGCACAAGCGCGGGGCGCAACAACGAAGAAGACATGGGGAACGACTCGCATCCGGGGAATGGTGTGACAGGACTACACCTTTTGCGCGGCCGGAGTAACCCTGCACTGGCCCCCGCCAAGGCAGAGCGCTATGACGGCTGCACACGCACCCTGCACGGTTGCCACAGGAGCCGCCCATGCCAGACCTGAGCCTTCTTTTGCCGATGATCGGTCTGCTGGCTGTGATCGGCCTGTTTGCGGGCGTCATCGCCGGGCTGCTGGGAGTCGGGGGCGGCATCGTGCTGGTGCCGGCGTTTTTCTATGCCTTTGGCTATCTGGGATTTGCCGGGCCTCAGCTGATGCAGGTCTGTCTGGCCACTTCGCTTGCGACCATCGTGGTAACCTCGGCGCGTTCGGTCATGGCGCATCACAAACGCGGCGCGGTGGACTGGGAGATTTTGCGCAGCTGGGCCCCTTACATCGGCGTGGGGGCGGTGATCGGCGTGTTCACCGCCTCGGCGCTGAAATCGGTGACCTTGCAGGCGATCTTTGGCGGGTTGGGCATTGTGGTCGGGCTGTACATGGCCTTTGGCCGCTCAGACTGGCGGCTGGGGGCCGAGATGCCAAAGGGCGCAAAGCGCGCGGGGTTTGGCAGCATGATCGGGTTCTTGTCGGTGCTGATGGGGATTGGCGGCGGCAGCTTTGGCGTGCCGCTGATGAGCCTGTATAACACGCCAATCCACCGCGCCGTCGCCACCGCTTCGGGTTTTGGCATGACGATCGCGGTGCCTTCGGTGCTGGTGTTCCTGTTCCTGCCGGTGACGGGCGCGCCGCCCTATACTTTGGGCGCGGTCAATCTGCCGGCCTTTGCGCTGATCTTTGCAATGACAATGATTTCAACGCCTTGGGGGGTAAAGCTCGCGCATGCGATGGACCCCAAGCCGCTGAAACGGGTGTTTGCGGTGTTCATCACGCTGGTCGCGCTGAACATGCTGCGCAAGGTGCTTGGCTATTGAGCGACCCGGGCTGGCACAGGATCGGGCCAGATCCGGCGATTGCCGCCTGGGCGCGCGCGGCGCTGCCGGTTGCCGCGCGGGCGATTGCGGACAGTGCTGAGCCTTGGCGCTGTGGCGGGACATGGTTTGTCGGCGTCGATGCGCTGCCGAATGGCCCGGATGGCACGGTTGCGGGCGCGGCGTTCCCTTGGGCAGCGCTGCCGCTGACGCCGCTGCCACTGCACCGCGCGCAGCTTTCGGTGATCCGCCCCGGCTATCCGCAACCGTCGCCGGAGGAGTCGGCCAGCGCCTTTCGCTTTCGCCAGACCCGCGACGCTGCCCATCTGGACGGGCTGCTGCCGGTCGGCCCCGACCGTCGCCGGATGATCCGCGAGCCGCATGCGTGGATTCTGGGCCTGCCGCTGACCGACATCCGCGCGGCACCGCTGGTGGTGTGGGAAGGCAGTCACCGGATCATGGCGCAAGCGCTGCGCGCCGCCTTGCGCGCACACCCGCCGGAACACTGGGGCGACATCGACGTGACCGATGCCTATCAGGCCGCCCGTACCGAGGTGTTCCGGACCTGCCCACGCAGAGAACTGCCCGCCGCGGTGGGGGAGGCCACGCTGCTGCACCGGCTGACCCTGCATGGCGTTGCCCCCTGGCAAGGCACGGAGCAGGGGGACCGGATCATCGCCTATGTCCGCCCGATGCTGGCCAGCGTGGCCGACTGGGTCGCGGCACCGTAGGTCTGTTCGCCGAAAGCTGCGCTGGCGGTATCGGAGGAGCCTCCGGCGGGAGTATTTGGCAAGCAGCAATGCCAGCAGAGTGCCTTCGGATTGCTGCTTTTGAAATACTCCCCGCGGAGCGGCCGCGATGTCCGCCCGTGCTCAGCCTTGCAGGCGGGCGGCGCGACCGCCTCGGCGTTTGGCGATCAAGGGAGCGCGGGCGGGCAGCTCAGCCATGATCGTGCGGCGGGTTTCCGGGGGCATGCGTGACCACATCGTGATCTCGTCGATGCTGCGCAGGCAGCCAATGCAGAGCCGGGCCTCGGGGTGGACCACGCAGAGTTTGACGCAAGGCGAGTCGATCTCGTCGCGTTTCCAGATCTCGTCACTCACGGATCATCCTGCCTTGCTGCCATATACGCCATGCGATCCAGCGCTCCTTGCAGGATATAACTGGCCGCGACCTTGTCGATCACCTCTTTGCGACCCTTTCGCGACGTATCCGCCTCCAGCAGCGCGCGTTCGGCGGCAACGGTGGACAGACGCTCATCCCAGAAGGTGATCGGCAGCGGGGTCAGCTTTTCCAGATTGCGGGCAAAGGCGCGGGTGGATTGCACGCGCGGGCCCTCTGATCCGTCCATGTTCAGCGGCAGGCCAAGGATGATGCCCGTGGCCCCGCGCGCGGTGAGCAGGGTCAGGAGGCGGGTGGCATCCAGCGTGAATTTCTCACGCCGGATCACCTCGACCGGCGTGGCGACCATGCGACGCAGATCGGACAGAGCGACGCCGATGGTCTTGTCGCCCAGATCAAGCCCGGCGATGCCGCCCGAGCGGGGCAGGGTGGCAACGAAAGCGGCAATGTCAGGCAGGATCATTCTGCGACCCCAGCCTCGACTGCGGCCTGACGCAGGCCAGACAGCTCTACGGTGCGACCGGCAAAGCGGGTCTGCGCCTCGGCATAAATTGCGCGGGCCTGATCCTGACGACCGATCCGGGCGAGGGATGTAATCAGCCGCGCCCAGTCTTCGGCAGGCCCCCCCTCTGCGGCCAGACGGGCGCCGAGTTGGTCCACCATGCCCTCGATCATCGCCTGACGGTCTTCGGGGCTCATGTCTTCGGCGGCGGCAATGTCGCCAGCGGTAGGGCCGGGGGCGACCGGGGGCAGGGTGAAGTTGACCCCGGCGCGGGCGGCGATGTCGGGGATCTGGCTGCGGATCGGCGCAACCCAGGGGGCATCGGGCGGGCTTTCGGTCAGCAGGCGGTTCCACAGGGTAAAGGTGCGGTCAAACCGGCCGATCTGCGCAAACATCGTGCCGGTATAATAGCGCGCTGTACCATTGCGCGGGTCTGCCTCCAGCGCGCGGACCAGAGCCTGTTCCGCCTCGGGCGAGACATAGCCGCCGGCGGACATGATCAGCAGCTCGGCATGGGCGGCGTGATCTTCGGCGGTGGCGGTATCGCCTTTGAGTATCACGATGGCCTGTTGCGCGGCTGTGGCCGCCACCAGATTGCCCATCGCCGCCTCATTGCGGGCCAGCAGTTCCAGCCCGCGCAGATCGTCGGGGCGGTCCTGCACCGCCTGCCGCAATTTCCCCATCAGCTCAAGGAACGACGGGTCGATGTCTTCGCGTGCGGGGGCGGCGGGGGTCTGCGCCAGAGCTTCGGCTTGCGACGGACGATCGGTACGGATCTGTTCCGACAGGGCAAAGCGGTCGGCCAATGGCAGGTCAGGGTAGCCCGGCGCACCCAGATGCCAGTAACCCGCCACACCGGCCAGCAGGGTGGCCATGATCAGCATGGCGTAGCCCCGTCCGGCACGACTTTCACTGTGGGGCACAGTCGCGCGCGCGCTGCGGTCGGCATCCAGCAACCGGCGCTGGATCTCGGTGCGCAGGCGCGCGCCTTCATCCGCCGGGATGGTGCCACGGGCGATGTCGCGCTCGATCTCGGTCAGCTGGTCGCGGTAGACGGCAAGGTCAAAGCTGCCCGGAGCACGCTCTTCGCTGCGTGCGCGTGTCATGGCGCGCAACAGCGTGGCCCCGATGCCCACGACCAGCAGCGCCGCTGCTGCCCAGAATCCCCACACTCCCATCGTCACGCCCTCGTTTGCCCAGATCCCCCCATGTAAGGCCTGTGCGCCGCCGACAAAAGGCGGGAATTGGCCGCAGGCTGATCTGGCCCCAGTCGGCCCTGTCTTGCCCTGCGACAGCAGGGCGCGGTGCAATCGGTAGCGATGTCGTAAATTTCCCTGTTGTGCCGCTTGGGGCTGCGGCGCAAGCGCGCTATGGGTTCAGTAAGAGCGTCAGACAGACGCGGCAGCCCGGAGACAGGTCAGATGAAGCGCTATTCGGTCTTTGCCATCGCCCGTGAGGCCATGAACCACCATCAGGGGTGGGAACGCGCGTGGAAATCGCCGGTGCCGAAAGCGTCCTATGACGCAGTGATCATCGGGGCGGGCGGGCACGGGCTGGCCACGGCCTATTACCTTGGCAAGAACCATGGCATCCGCAATGTCGCAATCATCGAAAAGGGGTGGCTGGGCGGCGGCAACACCGGGCGCAACACCACGATCATCCGGTCGAACTATCTGCAAGACCCGTCGGCGGCGATCTATGAAAAGGCGCGCAGCCTGTATGAAACGCTGTCACAGGAACTGAACTATAACATCATGTTCAGCCCGCGCGGGCTGTTGATGCTGGCGCAAACCCATCATGAGGTGCGCGGCTATCTGCGCACGGTACATGCCAACAACCTGCAAGGTGTGGTGACCGAATGGATCACGCCGGAACGGGTGAAGGATCTGGTGCCGATCATCAATATCGACGGGCCGCGCTATCCGATTCTGGGTGCGCTGTATCAGGCGCGCGGCGGTACGGCGCGGCATGATGCCGTGGCCTGGGGCTATGCGCGGGCCTGTTCCGACATGGGAATGGACATCATTCAGCAGTGCGAGGTCACCGGGGTTCGGACTGAAAACGGGCAGGTGACGGGGGTAGAGACGACCAAGGGCTATATCGGCACCCGCAAGCTGGGCATTGTGGTGGCAGGCCATTCGGGGCAGGTGGCCGAGATGGCGGGTTTCCGCCTGCCGGTGGAGTCGCTGGCGCTGCAGGCGCTGGTGTCAGAGCCGATCAAGCCCTGCATGGATGTGGTGGTGATGGCCAATACGGTGCATGGCTACATGAGCCAGTCCGACAAGGGCGAGATGGTGATCGGCGGCGGCACGGACGGGTTCAACAACTATACCCAGCGCGGATCTTTCCACCATATCGAGGAAACGCTGCGGGCGTTGGTCGAAACTTTCCCCATGATTTCAAGGCTCAAGATGCTGCGGCAATGGGGCGGGATCGTGGATATGACCGGCGACCGCTCGCCCATCATCTCCAAAACCCCGCTGGGGAACTGCTTTATCAACTGCGGCTGGGGCACCGGCGGGTTCAAGGCCATTCCCGGTTCCGGCTGGGCGATGGCCGATCTGATGGCGCGCGGCGAGCCGGGGCCGCTGGCGGCGGAATTTGACATGTGGCGCTTCCGTGAAGGCCGGTTCATCGACGAGTCGGTGGCAGCCGGGGTGGCGCATTGATGTTTTCCGGGAACCAAACGGCGGTGCGCCGGGTTTGTCCTGCAATCACGTATTGCATGGAGGACCAGTCATGGCCGACCCGCACATTCCACCAAAGAACCCGACCTACACCACCACCAGCACGACTCCGCCCAACGTTCCGCCCCATTCCACCAACACCAGCACAACCCACATTCACGAAACCAGATCAACCAACTGGTTTGTGTATCTGCTGGGTGGGGCTGTCATTGCGGTTGGTATCGTGGCCTGGCTCATGTCGGGCAACGGCACCCCGGCAAACCAGCCAACAACCGGCAACAACGTCACCATCGAAGCCCCGGCAACCGCGCCTGAGGGTGGTCCGGTCAGCCCTGTCCCGGATGGCACGGCGCCCAGCGATCCGATCGCACCGGCTCCCGCCGATCCTGTCGCCCCTGCTCCGGCAGACCCGGCTCCCGTTGAACCTGCCGCACCGGCTCCGGCCGATCCCGTTGCTCCGGCACCGGCCAACTAACACCTTTTCCCCTCTCTCTCTGTCCTTGCAAGGCGGGCGCTTTACGGCGCCCGCCTCATTCATGTCTACAGGTGCCATATGCTGATCCTGGACTGCCCCTATTGCGGCGTGCGCGCCGAGGAAACCGAACTCACCCCAGGGGGCGAGGCGCATCTGAAGCGGTTCGGGCCGGGGTCTGATGATGATGACTTCGAGGCGTATATGTTCGCCCGCAAGAACCCCAAGGGCGTGCATTTCGAACGCTGGCGGCATGCTTATGGCTGTGGCAAATGGTTTCTGGCCGCGCGCTGCACTGCCACGCTGGAGGTGTTCGGGACTTATCCGGCGCAGACCGCTGAACCACCCGCCGATATTGTTGACAAGATCAGGGCCCGCCGCCCGGACTGGACCCTGACATGAGCGGGCCTGCAACGCCTGCCGCCTTGCGCGCCTGTGGCTCTGCCTGCGCCTCCCTCCCCCCCTGTGGGGGAGGGCTGGGGTGGGGGGGCGCTGACGCCTGCATCAAGACCTTCCGCAAAAGGACCACCCCATGAGCACCCGCCTGAAAACCGGTGGTCGGTTGATCGACCGCTCTGCTTCGGTAGAGTTTACCTTTAACGGCAAGCGGTTGCGCGGCTGTGCCGGCGATACCCTTGCCTCGGCGCTGCTCGCCAATGATCAGATGCTGGTCGGGCGCAGTTTCAAATACCACCGCCCGCGCGGCATCGTCGCCAGCGGGGCCGAAGAGCCGAATGCGCTGGTCAATCTGGGGCAGGGTACACGGCTGGAGCCGAACCAGCGCACCACGACCACAGAATTGTTCGACGGGCTGGAAGCGCGGAGCCAGAACCATTGGCCATCGCTGGAATACGATGTCGGTGTGCTGAACAATTATGCCGCGCGGTTTTTGCCGGGTGGGTTCTATTACAAGACCTTCATCCACCCGCGCGCGGCGTGGAAACATGTGTTTGAACCGATCATCCGGCACTCGGCAGGCCTTGGCTCGGCGCCAAAAGACCGTGATGCGGACCGGTATGAGCAAGCTTACGGGTTTTGCGATCTCTTGATCGTGGGCGGCGGTGTCGCCGGTTTGCAGGCCGCACTGGTCGCGGGCCGTGCGGGCGCGCGGGTCTGGCTGATCGAGCAGACCGCGCATTGGGGCGGGCGCGCGCCGGTGGATGGCGATGTGATCGACGGCATGGCGGCAGAGGTCTGGATCGAGGCCGCCGTGACCGAACTGGCGGCGATGGATCAGGTAACGCTGCGCCTGCGCTGCATGGCGGCGGGGTCTTATGACCATGGTTATGTGCTCTTGGACGAAAAGCTCGCTGACCACACCCCCGGCGACGGGCGGCCAAAGCATCGGCTGTGGCGGATGCGGGTGGGCAAGATCATCGCGGCAACCGGCGCGATCGAGCGGCCGTTGTCCTTTGCCGGCAATGACATTCCCGGCGTGATGCTGGCCGGGGCAGTGCGCGATTATGCGGTGAACTGGGCGGTGTCGCCCGGCGACCGTACGGTGGTTGTGACCAACAACGATGATGCTTACCGCACTGCGATTGCGCTGCATCAGGCGGGGCTGGAGGTGGCGGCGGTGATCGACGCCCGCAGTATCGCCAATGGTGCCTTGCCCGAACGCGCGCGCGCGCTTGGCATCCGGGTGGAAACCGGGCGCGCCATTGCGCGGGTCAAGGGCGGCAAGCGGGTGGAGGCGGTGGAGATCTGCCTGCAGGCGGGTGAGGGCGCAGCCAGCACCACGCTGCCCTGCGACGCGGTGGCGATGTCGGGCGGCTGGTCGCCGGTGGTCCATCTGTGGAGCCATTGCGGCGGCAAGCTGATCTGGGATGAGGCGGGCGCGATGTTCCGCCCCGACCCGGCCCGCCCGCCGCTGCATGAAGACGGATCGGCCATGGTGATGGCCGCAGGTGCCGCCAATGGCGCCTTGCGGGATGCAGTGGCGGATGCGGATGCTCAGGTGAGGATCGCGCTGCAAGCGCTCGGCTTGAAAGCCAAAAAGGCGCAGGCTCCGGTTCATGACGTGCCGGCAGAGGCACCGCTGGAGCCGGTCTGGATCATGCCGCAAGGGGCGTCGATTGCCCTGCGCTCAAAGATGTGGCTGGATTTCCAGAACGATGTGAAGGTGTCTGACGTGCAGCTCGCCGCGCGCGAGGGCTATGAATCGGTTGAGCATACCAAGCGCTATACCACGCTCGGCATGGCGACCGATCAGGGCAAGCTGAGCAATATCAACGGTCTGGCGGTCCTTGCCGACAGTCTGAACGCGGCGATCCCGCAGGTCGGCACGACAACCTTCCGCCCGCCCTATACCCCGGTGCCCTTGGGCGCTTTGGCAGGCGAAGCACGGGGCGAGATTTTCCAGCCGCTGCGCAAGACGCCGATGCACGACTGGCATCAGCAGAACGGGGCGTACTTTGAACCCGTCGGCCATTGGCGCAGGCCCTATTGCTTCCAACGCCCCGGCGAGACCGCAGAGCAAGCGGTGCACCGTGAGGTGAAGAACACCCGCGAAGCCCTTGGTTTGCTTGACGCTTCCACGCTTGGCAAGATCATCGTCAAAGGGCCCGATGCCGGGCGCTTCCTCGACATGCTTTACACCAACGTCATGAGCAACCTGCCGATCGGCAAATGCCGCTATGGTCTGATGTGCAACGAGCAGGGCTTTCTGTCCGACGACGGTGTGGTAGCGCGGATCGACGCCGACACCTGGCTGTGCCACACCACTTCCGGCGGGGCCGACCGCATCCATGCCTGGATGGAAGACTGGCTGCAATGCGAGTGGTGGGACTGGCAGGTCTATACCGCCAATGTGACCGAGCAATATGCGCAGGTCGCGGTGGTCGGGCCGAATGCCCGCAAGGTGTTGGAATCGCTTGGCGGCATGGACGTGTCAAAAGAGGCGCTGCCGTTCATGCAATGGGCCGATGGCACCTTGGGCGGGTTCCCGTGCCGGGTGTACCGGATCAGTTTTTCGGGCGAGCTGTCTTATGAAATTGCGGTGCCCGCCAGCCATGGCGCGGCCTTCTGGACGCTTCTGCATCAGGCCGGGGCGGCGTTTGGCGCGATGCCCTATGGCACCGAGGCGCTGCATGTGATGCGGGCCGAAAAGGGCTTTATCATGATCGGCGATGAAACCGACGGCACCATCATCCCGCAGGATCTGGGGCTGGACTGGGCGATCAGCAAAAAGAAGGCCGATTATCTGGGCAAGCGCGGGCAGGAACGCACCTTCCTTGCCAACCCCGACCGCTGGAAACTGGTGGGGTTCGAGACGCTGGACGGGTCGGTGGTTGAGGATGGCGCCTATATCCCCGAGCATGGGGTGAACGCCAATGGCCAGCGCCGCGTGCAGGGGCGGGTGACCTCCACCTACCAGTCGCCGACTTTGGGGCGCGGCATTGCCATGGGCCTGCTGCGGCACGGCCCGCAGCGGATGGGCGAGGTGGTGACATTTACCAAAATGAACGGCGGCGAGACCCAGGCTCGGGTGGTGAACCCGGTGTTCTATGACAAGGACGGGGAGAAGCAGAATGTCTGATCCGGTCAGCGCGCTTTCGGGCGCAAGCTATGACGGTTTTGCCGCGGTGCGCGAGATCGGGCCGCTTGGCATGATCACCCTGCGCGCCAAGGCGGGTACGCCGGGGCTGGAGGCGGCGGTGCTGGCCGCCACCGGCTGCGGCCTGCCTGAGGTGCGGCGGATCGTGCGGCAGGGCACGCGGGCGGTGGGCTGGATGAGCCCGGATGAGCTGTTGCTGGTGTTGCCTTACGCCGATGTGGCAGCGGCTTTGGCCAGCATTGCCGGGGCGTTGCAGGGCCAGCACCATCTGGCAGTCGATGTGTCAGACGCCCGCGCCGTGTTCCGGATCGAGGGCGCAAAGGCCGATCAGGTGCTGCGCAAGCTGTCGCCAGTGGATTTCGACCAGCTGGAGCCGGGCGAGCTGCGCCGCAGCCGCGCCGCACAGGTGGCTGCCGCGTTCTGGGCCGACGACGGCGGCTTCACGCTGGTCTGCTTCCGGTCGGTGGCGGGGTATGTGATGGGGTTGTTGAGCGTATCGGCCCGGCCGGGGTCTGAGCTCTAGACGGTGCACTGGGGGGCTGTCTGCCCCCCAGACCCCCCGAGGATATTTTCAGACAGAAAATGGGTCAGCGACTGACCATGCGGCGGATGTCCTGCGGTGTGGCCCCTTCGGCGCGGTATTTTGACAGGGCGCGGGCATCGTCGCGTTTGGCCAGCCGCTTGCCCTGATCATCGCGGATCAGGCGGTGGTGGTGATAGGTTGGGGTCGGCAGGCCCAGCAGATGCTGCAGGATCACCTGAACCGGGGTGAAATCGAACAGATCCTCGCCCCGGATCACATGGGTGACGCCATGGTCGGCATCATCCAGCGCCGAGGCAAGGAAATAGGCCACGATATCCTCGCCCTTGCGCGACAGCACCACATCGCCGATGCGACGGGTGGCGTCGGCAGGGTCAATGCGGTGCTGGCCGGCATGGGCCGCGCCGGTCTCGGTAAAGCTGAGGTCGGGGGCAAGGGCGAGGGCGGCGGCGAGGTCAAGGCGCAGCGCATCGCCGGGCTGGCGGGTTGCCATCGCGCGCCCGCGACAGGTGCCGGGATAGTGCGGGTGGATGGTGCCCTCTTGCGGGGCGGCAAGGGCGGCGCGGATGTCGGACCGTGTGCAGGAGCAGGGGTACAAAAGCCCGCGCGCGGCCAGCGGCTCCAGCCGCGCAGTGTACTCGGCGATATGATCAGACTGGCGGTGTACCGGCCCGTCCCATGTCAGGCCGAGCCAGGACAGATCATCCAGGATCTGCGCCTCATAGGTGTATTTGCTGCGTTCGGTGTCGGTGTCTTCCATCCGCAGCAGGAACCGGCCCTGTGCCGCCCGCGCCATGTCATGCGCGAGAATTGCGGAATAGGCATGGCCCAGATGCAGCGGGCCGGTGGGCGAGGGCGCGAAACGGGTTACGAATGCCCCCGACGCGGGTCGCGTCAACCGAGCCATGCCGTAAAGGCGTCTTTGGCCCGGTCGGTATAGGCCTTGTAGCGGTCTTTTCGCCCACGCCGCCCGCCTTTTGCGTTGATCGGGGGGAACAGGCCGAAGTTGACGTTCATCGGCTGAAAGGTCTTTGCCTCGGCCCCGCCGGTGATATGGGTGATCAGCGCGCCGGTGGCGGTTTCCGGTGGCGGCGGCAGAAGGGTTTCGCCCTTGATCTCGGCGGCGGCCATGCGGCCAGCCAAAAGCCCCATGGCGGCGCTTTCGACATAGCCCTCGACCCCGGTGATCTGCCCGGCAAAGCGGATATGCGGGTGCGATTTCAGCCGCATCTGATTGTCCAGAAGCGTGGGGGAGTTGATGAAGGTGTTCCGGTGGATACCACCCAGCCGCGCAAAGCTGGCATTGGTCAGGCCGGGAATCCGTTTGAACACATCGGTTTGCGCGCCGTATTTCATCTTGGTCTGAAAGCCGACCATGTTGAACAGCGTGCCCAGCTTGTTGTCGCGGCGCAGCTGCACCACGGCATAGGCTTTGACATCGGGCTGATGCGGGTTGGTCAGACCAACCGGCTTCATCGGGCCAAAGCGCAGGGTTTCGCGGCCACGTTCGGCCATGACCTCGATCGGCAGGCAGCCGTCGAAATAGCCCGCCGTCTCGCCTTCTTTGAACTCGGTCTTTTCCGCCGCCAGCAGCGCGTCGATGAAATCTTCATATTGCTCGCGCGTGAGCGGGCAGTTGATATAGGCGGTCTGTTCCTCGGCCGTTTCGCCCTTGTCATAGCGCGACTGCATCCAGGCCACCGACATATCGACGCTCTCAGCATAGACGATGGGGGCGATGGCATCGAAAAACGCCAGCGCCTCGGCCCCGGTGGCCGCGCGGATGCTTTCGGCCAGCGCGCCAGAGGTCAGCGGGCCGGTGGCGATGATCCAGTGACCATCGTCGGGCAGTTCGGTGATTTCCTCATAAGAGACGGAAATCAGCGGATGCGCCTTGATCCGGGCGGTCACGCTTTCGGCAAAGGGATCACGGTCCACCGCCAGCGCGCCGCCTGCGGGCAGGCGATGGACGGCGGCCTGTTCCATGATCAGCCCGCCTGCCGCGCGCATTTCCCAATGCAAGAGCCCCACGGCATTGCTTTCGTGGTCATCGGAGCGGAAGGAGTTGGAGCAGACCATTTCGGCCAGATGTCCGGTGCGATGGGCGAAGGTGCCGACCTGCGGGCGCATCTCATGGATGACGACCTGCACGCCCTGATGGGCGGCTTGCCATGCCGCTTCTGACCCGGCCATGCCGCCGCCGATGATGTGAAGTGTTTTGCTCATGCGGTGGAGATATCCCGCCGCCCTGTCGCTTTCAAGCCATCGCTTTGGCCGGGTCAGACCAGAGCGATGCGTTCGCGTTGGCTGCTATCGGGGTAGGGGCGATAGAGGCCGGTATCGACCCGTGCGATCAGCTGATGCATCAGGTCATAGCGGCGGCTTGCCTCATCATCCGCGGCGGCGAGTGCGGCAAAGGCATCATCCAGCGCGGCCATGCCCGGCACCTCGATCTCCAGCAGGAAATCGGGATGCGCGCCCGAGGCGAGGCCGAATTTGCGCCGCATCAGCCGCCAGCCGGTGATCAGGCCCTGACCCTTGAGATAGCTCATCCAGCCATCGGTGGCCTTGGCAAAGGCCAGCGCGCGGCTGTCTTGCCGCAATTCGATCATGCAGTGATACAGGTTCATCCGTGCCGTCTCCCTTTGACTTGAAGGATAGGCCGGGGATCATTTCCAAGGTCTTAACCGGGATCAGAAAGTCTGCGCCGCTGCTCGGCCACGAAAGCGGCGGGGTCGGAGACATCAAACCCCAGCGCTGCCGCGGTGTCGAAAAAACCCCGCGCGGGCAGGCCGTTGCCAAGCCGCGCCTCACACAGCGACGCGCGCAAGGGGGCCCCCGTGCGCGCGTCTTGTTCCATCAGCGCTTCCAGCGCGGCGGTCAGCTGCCCCATGCGCCAGCCCAGATCGCGGGCCAAAGCGCCGTAAGTGATGGTCTGACCGGTGACGGCAAGTGCCGCCAACCGGTCCTCAAGCTCACTCATCGCCCTGTTCGGCGACGCGGGCGACCGAGACCACCACCTCGTCCTTGCCGACGTTGAACACCCGCACGCCGCCAGCGGAGCGCGAGCGGAAGCTGATCTGATCGACCGGCACCCGGATCGACTGCCCGGTGGAGGTGGCCAGCATGATCTGATCCGACGGATCGACCGGGAATGAGGCGACCAGCCGGCCACCGCGCATCGCCTTGTCCATCGCCATCACGCCCATGCCGCCGCGTCCGCGCACAGGATAGCCGTGGCTGGACGACAGCTTGCCCGCGCCGCCTGCGGTGATGGTCAGGATCAGGTCTTCAAGCGCCGACATTTCGGCGTAGCGTTCGGGCGACAGCTGGCCCGCTTGCACGGTTTCTTCCTCGTCATCCGCCTCGGCCTCGTCTTCGACAGCGCCCGCCATCAGGCGGCGTTGCTTGAGGTAGGCTTCGCGCTCTTCTGGCGTGGCCTCGAAGTGGCGGATGATCGCCATCGACACCACTTTGTCGTCCGTCGCCAGACGGATGCCGCGCACGCCGGTCGATCCGCGTGATTTGAACACGCGGATGTCGGTGGTGGAAAACCGGATCGCGCGGCCAAGGGCCGTGACCAGCATCACATCGTCATTTTCATCGGCGATGGCCGCGTTTACCAGCAACACGCCTTCGGGCAGGTTCATCGCGATCTTGCCGTTGCGTTTGACGTTGGTGAAGTCCGACAGATCGTTCTGCCGCACATCGCCATCGCTGGTGGCAAAGACGATCTGCAAGGTGGCCCATTCATCTTCGGGCACATCGACCGGCATCAGGGCGGCGATCGATACGCGGGGCTGGATCGGCAGGATGTTGACGATGGCCTTGCCCTTGGCGGTGCGACCCGCCAGCGGCAGACGCCAGGTTTTCAGCTTGTAGACCATGCCATCGGTGGTGAAGAACAACAGCCAGGTGTGGGTATTGGCAACGAAAAGTGTCGTCACCACATCGTCTTCTTTGGTCGCCATCGACGACAGGCCCTTGCCACCACGGTTCTGCTGGCGGAATTCGGCCAGCGGTGTGCGCTTGATGTAGCCGCCGGAGGTGATCGTCACGACCATGTCTTCGCGCTCGATCAGGTCTTCGTCTTCCATATCGCCGGCCCAGTCGACGATTTCGGTGCGGCGCGGCACGGCGAACAGCTGTTTCACCTCGCGCAGCTCGTCCGAGATGATCGCCATGATCCGCTCACGCGAGCCCAGAATCTCCAGGTATTCCTTGATCTTGCGGGCCAGTTCTTCCAGCTCGTCCGTCACTTCCTTGACGCCGATGGCGGTCAGGCGTTGCAGACGCAGTTCCAGAATGGCACGGGCCTGAACCTCGGACAGGTTATAGGTGCCGTCGTCATTCATGGTGTGGCTTGGGTCGTCGATCAGCAGGATATAGGGCGCGATATCGGCGGCGGGCCAGCGGCGCGTCATCAGCTTTTCGCGCGCTTCCGCCGCGTCGGCCGAGGCGCGGATGGTGCGGACGACCTCATCCACATTGGACACGGCGACGGCCAGACCACACAGGATATGGCTGCGCTCGCGCGCTTTGCGCAGTTCAAACGCGGTGCGGCGCGCTACAACTTCTTCGCGGAAGGTAATGAAATGGCTGAGGAAATCGCGCAGCGTCAGCTGTTCGGGGCGGCCGCCGTTCAGCGCCAGCATGTTGCAGCCGAACGAGGTCTGCATCGGCGTAAAGCGGAACAGCTGGTTCAGCACCACATCGGGCGTTGCATCGCGCTTGAGTTCAATCACCACGCGGATGCCGATGCGGTCAGATTCGTCGGCCACGGCAGAAATGCCTTCGATCCGCTTGTCGCGCACCAGTTCGGCGATTTTCTCGATCATCGAGGCCTTGTTGACCTGATACGGCACCTCATCAATGATGATGGCGTAGCGGTCTTTGCGGATTTCCTCGATATGGGTTTTCGAGCGGATGATCACGCTGCCGCGGCCTTCGAGATAGGCTTTGCGCGCGCCGGCGCGGCCAAGGATCGTGGCGCCGGTGGGGAAATCGGGGGCGGGGATGATTTCCATCAGCGCCTCGGACGACAGATCGGGGTTGTCGATCAGCGCCAGCGTGCCGTCGATGACCTCGCCAAGGTTGTGCGGCGGAATGTTGGTGGCCATGCCGACAGCGATACCGCCCGCGCCATTGACCAGCATGTTGGGGAACCGGGCGGGAAGGACCGTGGGTTCGCGGTCTTTGCCATCGTAGTTGTCCTGGAAATCAACGGTTTCCTTGTCGATATCTGCCAGCAGGAAGGCAGACGGCTTGTCCATCCGCACTTCGGTATAACGCATCGCCGCCGCAGAATCGCCGTCCATCGAGCCAAAGTTGCCCTGACCGTCCAACAGCTTCAAAGACATCGAAAACGGCTGCGCCATCCGCACCAGCGCGTCATAGATCGCCGAGTCGCCGTGGGGGTGGTATTTCCCCATGGTGTCGCCCACCGGACGGGCCGATTTGCGGTAAGGCTTGTCGTGGCTGTTGCCCGATTCACTCATCGCGAAAAGAATGCGGCGGTGCACGGGTTTAAGCCCGTCGCGCAGATCAGGGATCGCCCGGCTGACGATCACGCTCATCGCGTAATCCAGATAGGCGGTCTTCATCTCGGCACTGATGTCGATCTGCGGGCCGGAATGAACCGGCTTTTGCGGCATTTCGTCTTTGGTATCAGTATCTTCGGGCGTGTCGCTCATGTGCTCGGTGCCTTCCTTGCGGGGGGGCTATATCTTGTTGCGGCAACCTTACACCAAGCAAGGGATGGGGTGCAATGCCGCCCCGCCGGGGGATTTGGCAGCCAGCGAGGGGCAGTGACAACAAATTGAAATCATTGATTTTTAATCTGTCTTTGGCATGATTCTTTCTGGGGGAGGCCGAACAGGAGACTCATATGGAAAGATCTGAAACCGAACTGATGCTGAAAGGCTATGGCCTGACCACGGCGGAAATGGTCTATCGCATGCCGGATTATCGCAATGTTCTCAATACCTTTGTCTGGCAGGACTATGATCTTGCGCCCGACTATCCGCGACTGTTCAAGTTCATCGAATACTGGCAGGAAAAGATCGAAGGGCCGCTGCATTCGGTGCGCTTCAGCCATAAACGGCTGATCGGCCCGAATGAATGGCGCAATGTGGTGGGGGAATTCCGGCTGCATTAGGCCGCCCGGTCTGGCCTCCGGGCGGAACGACCGCTAAGCTTTCCCCCTTGATAAGAGGGAGGGACCATCATGCAGCGCAGCATTCTGATCACCGGGGCGGGGTCCGGCATCGGACGGGCCACGGCGAGCGGGTTTATCGCGGCAGGCTGGCAGGTGGCACTGGTCGGGCGGCGTGAAGACGCTTTGCGCGAGACCGCGGGCACGCATGAAGCGCTGATCCTGCCGACCGATGTGACCGATCCGGCGCAGGTCGATGCAGGCTTTGCGCAGGTGGAGGCTAAATTCGGGCGACTGGACGTTTTGTTCAACAACGCGGGCATGTCGCTGCCCGGCAAACCGATTGACGAGATTGCGGTGGCGGATTGGCTGGCGCTGTCGAATGTGAACATCACCGGCATGTTTCTGTGCGCCCGCGCGGCCTTTGGCCTGATGCGGCGGCAAAGCCCGCAGGGCGGGCGGATCATCAACAACGGCTCAATCAGCGCTGATCGTCCGCGTCCCGGTTCCGCGCCCTATACCATGTCGAAACATGCGGTCAGCGGGCTGACCAAGACGCTAGCGGTGGACGGGCGGCGGTTTGACATTGCCTGCGGGCAGATCGACATCGGTAACGCCGCCAGCGAGATGACGGCCGGGTTTTCATCGGGCATGCCGCAAGCCAGCGGCGAGATGCGGCCCGAGCCGTTGATGCCGGTGGTACATGTGGCCGAGGCGGTGCTGCACATGGCGAACCTGCCGCTGGATGTGAATGTGCCATTCATGACCATCATGGCGCGCGACATGCCCTATCTGGGGCGCGGCTGAGCCCTCTGCGCCGGGCTCAGGGTTGTTTCAGTCCTGACCCGGCTTGCAGAACATCTCATACATCAGCGCGATGGTGCGGCTGACCTTTGGGTCATGGATCGCATAATGGATCGCCTTGCCCTCACGCCGACAGGACACCAGACCGTCAAGCCGCAGTCGCGACAGTTGCTGGCTGACGGCGGCTTGCCGACTGTCGAGCAGGTGTTCCAGCTCTGTCACGGTCTTTTCCCCGGTGGAGAGGTGGCACAGGATCATCAGCCGTCCTTCGTGGCTGAGTGCCTTGAGAAAGCTGGCGGCGGTCGCGGCCTGCACCTCCATCGCAGAAGGTGGCAGGGCATCGCCCCGCTGCGCATCCTGCGCGGAGCGGGGGGCGTCGCTCTGATCTGTCATCCGGTCGAGAGACATCGCTTGGTCCTGCATGAGATGCGTTGACCGATATGTAATGCAGGTGACCGGCGCGAAACAAGGGCGTGCCCGGCGACATCAAGCCAGACAGGCGGTTTGTCGCGTCAGCGCCCCCTGATCCGCGGGTCAAGCGCATCGCGCAGACCATCGCCGATGTAATTCACCGACAGCACGGTCAGCGAAATGGCGATGCCAGGCCACATGACCCGCTCGGGGTACTGCTGGATGTAATCCACCCCGTCGAACAAAAGCCGCCCCCAGGTCGGGAAATCAGGCGGAAAGCCGAGGCCCAGGAAGGACAAGGCGCTTTCGGTGATGATGGCGCTCGCGATGCCAAGCGTGGCCGATACCATGATCGGGCTGACCACATTGGGCAGGATATGGCGCAGGATCATCCGGCGCGAGGGCGTGCCGATGGACCGGGCGGCCAGCACGAATTCACGCTCTTTCAGCGCCAGCACATCGCCGCGCACGATGCGGGCGGCCTGCATCCAGCTGGTGACGCCGATGGCAAAGACGATCAGCAGGAAGGTGCCGGCCTCTGGCCCCATGGCGCGGGCCAGTGGATCGCGGAACAGCATGACCATGACCAGCAGCAAGGGCAGAAGCGGCAGGGCGAGGAACAGGTCTGTCAGCCGCATCAGCGGGCCGTCAAGCCGTTTGAAATAGCCAGCCATAACGCCGACCAGCGTGCCCAGCAGGATCGAGATCGCCATCGCCACCAGACCGACGGCGATCGAGACCTGTCCGCCCTTCATCATCCGGGCCAGCATGTCGCGGCCCAGCTGATCGGTGCCCAGCGGAAACTGCCAGCTGGGCGGCTTGTTGCGGGTGCGGATCATCTCGGCGGCGTTGGGGTTGATATAGGTCGGGTCCACGGTCCAGATGAACGGGCCGATTGTGACAAACAGGATCAGCGTCACAAACACCGTCAGGCCCGCCACCGCGCCCTTGTGGGTCTTGAACTGCGACCAGACATCCGCCCATTGGCTGCGGGGTTTTTCGATGTGGCTGATATCAGTCATAGCGGATCCTCGGGTCGAGCATGCCATAGAGCACGTCGGCGATCAGGTTGAACATCACGATGAGCACCGCGAAGATGAAGGTCAGGGTCTGCACCATCGGCAGGTCAGAGCCGTGGATGGCGTTGATCAACAGCGCGCCAAGCCCGTTCACCTTGAACACCTGTTCGGTGATGATGGCGCCGCCAAAGATGGTCGGAATGCCAAGTGCGATCACGGTCACCACCGGGATCAGCGAGTTGCGCAGCACATGCTTGAGCACCACCACCCGTTCGGCCATGCCCTTGGCGCGGGCGGTGCGGACATAATCCTGCGCCAGATTGTCCAGCATGGACGAGCGCATGTAGCGGCTGATCTGCGCCGCGTTATACAGTGCCAGCACCGCCACCGGCATCGCCATCTGCTTGACCTGTTTGAGAAAACTCTCCCAGTCCGTAACCCGCAGGCTGGTGTCATAGATCGACGGGAACCAGCCCAGATTGACCGAAAACACCAGGATCAGCACGACGCCGGTAAAGAAGGTCGGCACCGAAAAGCCGATCATGGCAATGAAGGTGCCTAGCTGGTCAAACCAGGAATATTGCCGGTAAGCGGAATAGATCCCGATCGGCAGCGCGATCAGCACCCCGATCACATAGGCAGAACCCACGACCGACAGCGTCTGCGGCAGGCGCTGCCAGATGATGTCCATTACCGGGCTGCGCGACTGCCAGCTGACAATGCGCTGCATGCCATGCGCATGACTGGTGCCGAACAGGGTGTCGAACAGCACCAGAGGCTCGACCCAGAAGAATTGCTTGAGCCAGAGCAGATAGCGCACGAACAGCGGGTCATTCGCGCCCATGGCCTCGATGATCTTCAGCCGGACTTCGGGCGGGACGGTCAGGGGGATCTGGCTCATCGGCGATCCGGGGGCGAAATCGACCAGCAGAAAGATCACCAGACTGATGAACAGAAGCGTCGGGATGGCCATCAGCAACCGACGGATCGTAAAGGTGAGCATGGGGCAACGCCTCGGGTCAACAGTCGGGCGGGCACGAATTTTCTGCGAAAATTCAGGCCGGCACGAGGATGCGGAAAGGAAAAGGGCGCATCCGGGGAATTTTCGCAGAAAATTCGTGCCGGACGCGCCCTGAGGTCAGATCACTTGATGCGGAACCAGTCGCTGGCGTTCCACAGTTCGGAATCCCAGGTGTTCAGCACCACACCACCCAGCGTGTTGGAATGCGCCGACAGACGGCCACGGTCGACCAGCGGCACGATGACATAGCTGTCTTTGGTCAGCATCTCGTTCAGACGAATGGCGATCTCGCCGCGCTTGTCCATGTCGCGGGTCGTGGCCAGTTCGGCAACCATCGCATCATAGGCCGGGTCGCAGAAGCGGTTGACGTTTTCACCCTGCCAGCCGTTTTCCGGCTTGGGCGCCTTGTCGCACAGGTATTGCGCCAGATAGGGCTCGGGATCGGTGCCATCAAAGTTGTTGGCGTACATTTCCACGTCGGCGTAGAACTTCTGGAACGTGTCCGGCGAGCCCGGATCACCGCCGAAGTAGACGCCACCGTCGATCGACTTCAGCTCGACATCAACGCCGAGTTCATTCCACCAGCCTTTGACCAGCGCCTGAAAGTCCTGCCGCACGGCATTGACCGAGGTTTGGTACAGGATTTTCAGCGGCTTGCCGTCTTTTTCACGGATGCCATTGGCACCCACTGTCCAGCCTGCCTCATCGAGCAGGGCCTTGGCACCCTCCATGTCCTGTTCAATGCAATCGGTGTTGGGCGAGGCATAAAGGGCTGGCGCAGGCACCAGATTGCATGTGGCGCGACCGGCGTTGCCATATCCGACTTCGACCAGCAGGTTGCGGTCAATGGCTTTGGACAGGGCTTGCCGGACGCGGATATCCGACAGGAACGGGTGCGGGTGCTTCGCGGTCGAGCGTTCGCCTTCGGGCAGATCGGGCGAGGGGTTGGTCAGGTTCATCTCGATCCGCTCGACCAGCGTGCCGAAGGCAGAGACGAACACGCCCTTGCCGCCGGCTTCCATCTGGGATTGCAGCTCGGGGTTGATCTGGGTGTTCCAGGCGTAGTCGAACTCGCCGGTTTCCATCACGGCGCGGGCTGCCCCGGCGGCGTCGCCACCGCCTTTGACGGTCATGGTCGCAAAGGCCGGTTTGGCCGCATCGCGGTAGTTCGGATTGGCGGCCAGTTCGACCACGTCATTCACTTTGAAATCGGTGACCATGAACGGGCCGGTGCCGACCGGCTTGAAGTTCTGCTCGGTGCAGGTGGGGGCGGCGGTGCCAAGGCAATTGGCGAATTGCGCGGCCTGCAGGATCGGCGAGGTGGCCCCGACAAAGGCGGTGAACGGGTTTGGCTTCGGCGCGGTCCAGGTGATCTTGACGGTCAGCTCATCGACGGCTTCGACCTTTTCGATGCCCTCATACCGCGCCGCCTGCGCGCAGCCGCCTTCGGGATGGGTGCAGTATTCATAGGAAAACACCGCATCTGCCGCCGTGACCGGCGTGCCATCCGACCACAGCAGGCCGGGGGTGAGTTTCCAGGTGATGGTGGTCAGATCTTCGGAAATGCCGCCGTTTTCGACAGACGGGATTTCGGTGACCAGACGCGGGATTACATTGCCTTCGTTGTCGAACCCGGCCAGCGGCTCCAGCACGAGGCTGCCCACTTCGACATCCTTGGTGCCCGAAGACAGATAGGCGTTCATGATCGACACGGCCTGCGAATACAGAACCTTGACGTTGCCATCGGCTCCGCGTTCCGCAAAGGCGGCAGGCGCAAAGGCCAAAGTGGCGGCAGCGCCCAGAAGGGCGGTTTTCAGTTTCATTGAGTGACTCCTTGTTGGTTGCGCTCTTTGGCCTCGGATGCGCCGGTTGATCCGGCGGCAGCAGTATCGGAAAACAGGTGACAGGCGACAAAGCGGCCCGGCTCTACTTCGGCCAGTTCGGGTTTGACCCGACGGCACAGATCAAACGCCTTGGGGCAGCGGGTGCAGAAGTTACAGCCCTTGGGCGGATTTGCGGGCGAGGGCACGTCGCCTTGCAGGATGATGCGTTGACGCGCGCGGGCAAGGGTCGGATCAGGCTCCGGCACGGCAGACAGCAGCGCTTCGGCATAGGGGTGCAACGGGCGGGCATAGAGTGCATCGCGGGGCGACAATTCGGCGATCCGGCCCAGATACATCACCGCCACCCGGTCGGCGATATGGCGCACCATCGACAGATCGTGGCTGATGAACAGATAGGTCAGGCCCAGCTTGTCCTGCAGATCCTCCAGCAGGTTGACGACCTGCGCCTGGATCGACACGTCCAATGCGGCAATCGGCTCGTCACAGACGATAAAGCGCGGGTTCAGCGCAAGCGCGCGGGCAATGCCGATGCGCTGACGTTGGCCACCGGAAAACTCATGCGGGAAACGGTTGGCAAAACGGCGGTTCAGGCCGACCGCATCCATCAGCTCGTAGACACGGGCGAGTTTGCGGTCGCTGTTCCAGTCGGTGTGTTCGTCCAGTGGCTCGCCGATGATGTCGGCCAGCGTCATGCGCGGGTTCAGGCTGGCTTGCGGGTCCTGAAACACCATTTGCATCTGCGGGCGGGCCTTGCGCAGAGCCTCTGGTCCCAACGTGGCAATATCGGTGCCGTTGATCACCACATTGCCGCCGGTGATCTCGTACAGCCGCAGCAGCGCGCGCCCGACGGTGGATTTGCCGCAGCCGGATTCGCCGACCAGCCCAAGGGTTTCGCCCGGCATGATGTCAAAGCTGACGCCATCCACCGCTTTGACATCGCCGGTGTGACGGCGCAGCAGGCCAGTGTAGATCGGGAAATACATCTTGAGCCCGCGCACCTGTACAAGCGGCGGAATGGGTTTCGGGCTTGCATCAAGCATGGGCCACCTCTGCCGTCCAGTGACAGGCTACATCATGGCCCTGACCGACGGCGCGGCCGTCAATGGCGCGGCGTTCGGGGTTTTCAACCTCGCATCTGGCAAAGGCATAGGCGCAGCGGGCGCGGAACGGGCAGGCGGTTGGCGCGCCGCTCAGAATCGGCGGCTGGCCTTCGATCACCTGCAAGCGCGCCTCGCGCTCGCCGGTCAGCGACGGAATGGTTTTCAGCAGGGCGCGGGTATAGGGGTGCTGCGGGTTGGCAAACAGTTCCCTGACCGGGGCCTGCTCGACCACCTGACCGCCATACATCACCATCACCCGGTCGGCGATGCCCGCGATCACGCCCAGATCATGGGTGATCCAGACAATCGCCATGCCCAGCTTTTGCCGCAGGTCTTTGACCAGCTCCAGGATCTGCGCCTGAATGGTGACATCCAGCGCCGTGGTCGGCTCATCGGCGATCAGCACATCGGGGTCGCAGGCCAGCGCGATGGCGATCATAACCCGTTGCCGCATCCCGCCAGAGAACTGGTGCGGATAGGATTTCAGCCGCGCCGCCGCATCGGGGATGCCGACCAACGCCAGCAGCTCCGCCGCACGGATCTGGGCCTGTTTCTTGTTCAGCCCCATGTGGCGGATCAGCGGCTCCATGATCTGATTGCCGACGGTGAACACCGGATTAAGGCTGGTCATCGGATCCTGAAACACGAAACCGACCTTTGCACCGCGCACATCGCGCAGGTCATCGGCGCTCATCTTCAACAGATCCCGACCGCCCAGCATCACCGTACCGGCCCGCACATCGGCAGGCGGCGAGGGCAGCAAACCGATCAGCGACATCATCGTTACCGACTTGCCCGAACCGCTTTCGCCGACAACGCCCAAAAGTTCACCAGGGTTCAGATGGAAGCTTACGGAATTGACGGCATGCACTTCGCCTCCGCGCGTGCGGAACACGGTCTTCAGCCCCCTGACATCAAGGACGGGCGTGGCCCCATCGGCCATATGGTAACCCCCAAGTCGTTCTTTTTCTTTGTTTTTCCGGTCTTATGTCACCGACATGCCGGGAATTTGACCAAGTGTTAGATATTTTTCTTCATCCCGCAAGCGGCATGTTCGCCCTTCCGTTGCGTCAGGTGCTGCGGGCTTGACCTTGCCTGATTTCGCGGCGCACCTTTGCCGCAACAGCATCAAGGATGACCCGATGATAAAACGACTTTCGCCGCGCCAGATCCTTGATCAGCTGGTGGCCTTTCCGACCGTCAGCCGCGACACCAACCTGCCGCTGGTGGATTGGGTCGAAGCGTATCTGTCCAGCCATGGCATCCCCGCGCACCGGCACTGGAACGAGGACCGCAGCAAGGCGGCGCTGTTTGCCCATGTCGGGCCGACCGTGGCGGGCGGGGTGATTCTGTCGGGGCATACCGATGTGGTGCCGGTGGACGGGCAGGTCTGGACCTCAGACCCATGGGTGGTGACCGAACGCGACGGGCGGCTCTACGGGCGCGGCACCTGCGACATGAAGGGGTTTGACGCGCTGGCAATCTGGGCC
Source organism: Pseudotabrizicola alkalilacus (assembly GCF_003443995.1). GTDB lineage: Bacteria > Pseudomonadota > Alphaproteobacteria > Rhodobacterales > Rhodobacteraceae > Pseudotabrizicola > Pseudotabrizicola alkalilacus. The sequence continues at coordinate 339,095 of NZ_QWEY01000003.1, read as the reverse complement.
TTGGTCGAGGCCCATACGCGCGGGATTCGCCGCCCGTTGCAGATTGCGCTTTCCTATGACGAGGAAACCGGCTGCATGGGCGCACCCCCGCTGATTGCCGCCATGCAGGCCGTGTTGCCAAAAGCCGAACTGGCGATCATCGGCGAACCCAGCCGGATGAAAGCGGTGAATGGCCACAAGGGCGGGGCGGGCTACCGCGTGCATGTGCGCGGGTTCGAGGTGCATTCCTCGTTGCTGCCCCAAGGTGTCAGCGCCATCATGGAGGCGGCCCGGCTGATCATGTGGGCCAACGACCGTAACGCCGAAAACCGGGCGCAGCCTGCAACTGCGGTGGCGGCTCTGTTCGATCCGCCGTTTACCACGCTGCACACCGGCATGATCTCGGGCGGCACCGCGCATAACATCACCGCCGCCGATTGCCGCTATGTGATGGAATTCCGCGTGGTGCCGGGGGAGGCTCCGGAAGACTGGTGTCAAGCGTTCGAGGCCGAGGTGGCGGGCTTGCGCGCGGCGATGCAGGCGGTACGACCCGAGGCGGATGTGTTGCTTGAGCGGTTCTTTGACGTGCCGCCGCTGGTGCCCGAGGATCAGGGCGCAGCGGAAGCACTGGTGCGCCGTCTGACCGGCGACAACGCCACCCATGTCGTCAGCTACGGCACCGAGGCCGGGCATTTTCAGGCGGCGGGCCATTCGGCGGTGGTCTGCGGCCCCGGCGACATCGCGCAGGCGCATCAGGCCGATGAATATCTGGAACTGTCCGAGTTTCACGCCGGGCAGGCGTTCATGGAAAAATTGCTGGCTGATCTGTCATGACCTTTCCGATCACACTCCAATCGCCGATCCGCTTTCCCGGCCCGCTGCCAGAGGCTGCCGATGTGGTGGTACTGGGCGGCGGCATCATCGGGGTGATGACTGCCTATTATCTGGCGCAGGCCGGGCAAAAGGTGGTCTTGTGCGAAAAAGGCCGGATCGCGGCTGAGCAAAGCAGCCGCAACTGGGGCTGGATCCGGCAACAGGGCCGCGACAAGGACGAATTGCCGATCGTGGTGGAGTCGATGCGGCTGTGGCAGGGCTTTGCGCAGCACTTTGGCGACGCACTTGGGTTTCGCCAGACCGGCGTGGTCTATCTCGCCAACTCCGACACCGCGCTGGAGGGCTACGAGTCGTTTCTGCCCCATGCACAGGCCAACGGGGTCGACACACGGATGATGGCACGCGACGAGATCGCGGCGCTGCTTGGCACATCCGCCCAGTGGAAAGGCGGGATGATCACGCCGTCGGACGCGCGGGCCGAGCCCTTTGTCGCGGTGCCGTTGCTGGCGGGCCTCGCGGCAGAGGCGGGGGTGTGCATCGTGGAGCATTGTGCCGTGCGCTGCCTCGACGTGCAGGCAGGCGCTGTCGTGGGCGTTGTGACCGAACAGGGCCGGGTGCGCGCCGCCCGCGTGGTGGTGGCGGGCGGCGCATGGTCGCGGCTGTTTCTGGCGGCGCAGGGTGTGACGATCCCGCAGCTGTCGGTTTTGGCGAGTGTCGCGCAATCCGAACCGATGGCGCAGATTTTTCCGGGTGCCGCTGCGGATGATCACTTTGCCTTTCGCCGGCGGATGGATGGCGGCTATACGCTGGCACCGGGGGCGGAGCATGACTTTTTCATCGGCCCCGACGCCTTTCGCAGCTTTGCGCGCTATCTGCCGGTTCTGAAACAGGATTTCCGGTCGACTCATTTCCGCGCGCTTGCGCCCAAGGGCTTTCCCGACGCCTGGGGCACCCCGCGCCGCTGGGGCGATGGCCCCAGCCCGTTCGAGGCGATGCGCATCCTCAACCCCGCACCCAACCCCGCCAGCCTGTCCCGCGTGCAGGACCGTTTTGCTGAGGCCTTTCCCGGTCTGGGCCGCCCGAAAATCAAATCCGCCTGGGCCGGGATGATCGACACCATGCCCGATGTGGTGCCAATCGTTGATCATGCACCTATCCCCGGCCTGACCATCGCCACCGGGATGAGCGGGCATGGCTTTGGCATTGGCCCAGGCATGGGACGGGTTATCGCTGATCTGGTGATGGGGCGGTCCACCGGGCATGATCTGTCGCGCTTTCGCCTGTCGCGGTTCAGTGATGGCAGTGCGTCACAGGTCGGCCCGGCCCTCGCCTGACGCCTGAATTTTGATCAAAAGGTCAGATTGGCCACGCGCGCCTCTTGATGCCGCCCGCTTTCCGGCCCACCATCCCCGCACCCTGATCGAGAGGAGGCCGATATGCCCGTCAAGAACCGTTTCGCCGAAATGCTGCCCGAAATCACCGAATGGCGGCGTGATTTTCACACCCATCCGGAACTGCTGTTCGAGGTGCATCGCACGGCGGCGAAAGTGGCCGATCTGCTCCGGGCGTTTGGCTGTGACGAGGTGGTGACAGGCATTGGCCGTACCGGCGTTGTCGGCGTGATCCATGGCAAGACCGATACGGCGGGCCGGGTCATTGGCTTGCGCGCCGATATGGATGCGCTGCCGATCCACGAACAGACCGGGGTGGACTATGCCTCGACCACCCCCGGCGTGATGCATGCCTGCGGCCATGACGGCCATACGGCGATGCTGCTGGGGGCCGCAAAGTATCTGGCAGAGACCCGCAATTTTGACGGCAAGGCCGTGGTGATCTTCCAGCCCGCCGAAGAGGGCGGTGGTGGCGGGCGCGAGATGGTCGAAGAGGGCATGATGGACCGGTTCGGCGTGCAGGAAGTTTACGGCATGCATAACATGCCCGGCATTCCCTTGGGCACTTTCGCCATTCGCCCGGGCGCGATCATGGCGGCGGCGGATCAGTTCGAGCTGACCGTGACCGGCAAGGGCGGCCATGCCGCCAAGCCGCATGATTGCATTGATACCACCGTGGTTGCCGCGCATATCATCGTGGCGTTGCAAACCATTGCCTCACGCGGGGTCGATCCGATGAAACAGGTGGTGGTCAGCGTCTGCACCGTGCAGACCGATTCCACCGCGCATAACGTGATCCCGCAGGTGGTCAAGCTCAAGGGCACCGTCCGCACCATGGACCCGGCTGTGCAGGATTATGTCGAGCGGCGGATCACCGAAATCGTGACCGGAACTGCCACGGCTTTGGGGGCCAGGGCCGAGGTGGCCTATCAGCGCGGTTACCCGGTGACAGTGAATGCCGAGGACAACACCCGCCACGCGGTTGCAGTGGCGCAGGCAGTGTCCGGGCAGGTCGACGAAAACACCGCGCCCTTGATGGGGGCCGAGGATTTCAGCTTCATGCTCAATGCGCGGCCCGGCGCTTACATTTTCCTTGGCAATGGTGACACCGCGATGGTCCACCACCCGGCCTATAACTTCGACGACAACGCCATCCCCTTCGGCTCCAGCTGGTATGCCGGGATGGTCGAGTCGCGGATGCCGTCGGCCTGAACCGGCCTGCGTTTCCTCTGTTCAAAAGTATCCTCGGGGGGGGGCAGACAGCCCCCCTCAACGAGTCAGTCATAGGTCAAGCTGGTCGCCTTGCCCCGGAACACGGTGTAGGACAGCACGGTGTAGCCGATGATCATCGGCAGCACGATCAGCGCGCCGAACAGGATGATCTTGAGGCTTTCGGGGCTGGAGGCCGCCTCATAGATCGTCATCTGCTCGGGCACGATATAGGGATAAAAGCTGTAGCCCATCCCGAAAAACCCCAGCACCATCAGCGTCGTCGCCCCGGCAAAGGGGAACCATGCAAAATGGTCGTTTTTCGTCGGCAGATGTCGCAACGCGACCCAGACCAGCACGATCAGCGCCAGCGAGATCAGCGGCAACGGCGCCAGCAACACCACTTCGGGAAAGCTGAACCAGCGCTCGAAGATCCGGGTGCTGATAAAGGGTGTCGCCAGGGACACCGCCCCCAGACCCAGCGCCATGCCCCAGATCCCGCCGCGCGCCCAACTCACCGCCTTGATCTGCAACGCGCCATCGGTTTTCAGAATGACCCAGCCCGCACCGATGAAGCTGTAGGCCACGGTCAGCGCGCCAGCGGTCAAAGCCGCAAAGCCGATGTGAAACAGCGTCCATTCCAGCCCCATCACATACATGCCCAGCATGAACCCCTGCGAGGCCGAGGTCATCAGGCTGCCGGCAAAAAACGCCCGGTCCCACGACCGTTTGTGCGCCAGCGGGGCCTTGGCGCGGAATTCGAACGCGACGCCGCGCAGGATCAGCCCGATCAGCATGATGGCGACCGGAAGATACAGCGCGGTCAGGATCGTGCCATGCGCGGTGGGAAAGGCGACCAGCAGGATGCCGATGGCCAGCACCAACCAGGTTTCATTCGCATCCCAGAACGGCCCGATTGACGCGATCATCCGGTCGCGTTCCTCGGCGCCGGCAAAGGGAAACAACAGCCCCACCCCCAGATCAAAGCCGTCGAGAATGACATAGAGCAGGATCGACACCCCCATCAGGGCGGCAAAGATCACGGGCAGGGTGGTGGCATCAAGGGTCATCGGACTACTCCGCAGGAACGGTGATCGGGTCGTCGCGCACTTCTTCGCGGACCGGGCGTTTGCCTTCGGCGGCGCGGCGGGCGAGGTGCAGGATGACGCCGATATAGGCGATCATCAGGGCCAGATAGACCGCGAGATAGGTCATCAGCGTGGCCATCACCATCGGGGCGGCGATATCGCCGACGGCGGCTTTGGTGGTCAGAACCCCGGTCACCAGCCAGGGTTGGCGGCCGATTTCGGTGACATACCAGCCCGCCAAAGTGGCCAGCCAGCCCGAGAAGGCCATCGCGGTCGCGGCCATTAGGAACGGCCGGGGCAGGGCCTCGGCCCCGCGTCGCCAGATCAGCGCGGTGCCGAGCCAGGACAGTGCCAGCATCGCCATGCCGGTGCCGACCATCACCCGGAACCCCCAGAACACCGGGGCCACGGGCGGGTGCAGTACGGTGCCGTCTTCGGCCACAAAGTCATTGAGCCCCGGCACCATACCGCCCGCCGAATGGGTCAGGATCAGGCTCGCGCCGTTCGGGATGGCAATCTCGGCGTGGTTGGTGCGGGCGGCCTCATCTGGGATTGCGAACAGCAGCAGCGACACATTCGGGCCAGTGTCCCAGTTGCCCTCCATCGCGGCGACCTTGGCGGGCTGATGCTCCAGCGTGTTCAGCCCGTGCATGTCGCCCATCAGAATCTGCAGCGGGATCAGCATCGCGCCAAGGATCAGACCAAAGCGCAGCTGGGTCAGCGTCGCCTCTTGCCGGTCGCCGATCAGGCGGCGGAACGCCGCGATGCCGGCGATCAGAAAGGCGACTGTCAGACCCGAGGCCAGCAGCATATGGCCCAGACGGTAGGGCAGTGACGGGTTGAAAACGATGGCAAACCAGTCGGTTGCATGCACGATCCCGTCCCGCAGTTCATAGCCCTGCGGTGTGTGCATCCACGAGTTCAGCACCAGAATCCAGAACGCGCTCATCGTGGTGCCAAAGGCGACGAGAAAGGTGGCCAGGATATGCAGCCACGGTGGCACCCGGCGCGCGCCGAACAGCATGATGCCCAGAAACACCGCTTCAAGGAAAAACGCTGTCATCACCTCATAGGCGAGCAGAGGGCCCGCCACATTGCCGACCGTCTCCATGAACCCCGGCCAGTTGGTGCCGAACTGAAACGACATGGTGATGCCCGAGACGACGCCAAGCGCAAAGGACAGGGCGAACACCTTGACCCAGAACATGTAGGCGTCCATCCATTTGCCGTCGCCGGTGCGGGCAAAGCGGTATCGGAAAAACAACAACACCCAGCCGAGGGCGATCGTGATCGTCGGAAACAGGATGTGAAAACTGATGTTTGCCGCGAACTGGATGCGCGAAAGTAAAAACGTGTCCATCATACACCTTTGCTGTTGGACCCAATCTAGGGCCAGACAGTCAGGTGGAAAACCCGGTGCGACCAGCGGTCACGTGTGGGTGGGTCAGACGCCGGTAAGCCGCGGCTTAGCCGCCGGTGTGGCTCATGTGGCGGGTCATCTTGCCCGTGACACCGGTGCGGGAATAGTCGAAATCATGGCCTTTGGGCTTGTGGCTGATGGCGGTGCGGATGGCGGCTTCCAGCGCCGCATCCCCCACGCTGCTGCGCAACGGCGCGCGCAGGTCGGCCATGTCTTCCTGACCCAGACACATATACAACTCGCCGGTGCAGGTCAGCCGGACCCGGTTGCAGCTTTCGCAGAAGTTATGGGTCAGCGGTGTGATGAAGCCGATTTTCTGCCCGGTTTCCTCGATCCGCACATAGCGCGCCGGGCCGCCCGAACGCTCGGTCAGGTCGGTCAGGGCAAAGCGCTCGGCATAGCGGGCGCGCAGATCCTTGAGGCTCCAGTATTGATCCAGCCGGTTCTCATTGCCCAGATCGCCCATCGGCATGACCTCGATCCAGGTCAGGTCATGGCCATTCTGCGCGCACCAGTCGGTGATGCTGAACTGTTCATCCTCGTTGAAGCCTTTCAGCGCCACCGCGTTGATCTTGACCCGCAGCCCCGCCGCCTGTGCCGCTGCGATCCCGTCGAGCACCTGGGGCAGGCGGCCCCAGCGGGTGATGCGGGCGAATTTGTCGGGGTCGAGCGTGTCAAGCGACACGTTGATACGCCGCACCCCGCACTCCGCCAGCTCGGTTGCGTATTTCGCCAGCTGGCTGCCGTTGGTGGTCAGCGTCAGCTCTTTCAGCGCGCCCGAGTCGAGGTGCCGCGACATGGCGCGGAAAAACGTCATGATGCCCTTGCGCACCAAAGGCTCGCCGCCGGTGATGCGCAGCTTTTCCACCCCCATCCGCACAAAGGCTGAACACATCCTGTCCAGCTCTTCCAGCGTCAGCAGATCGGCCTTTGGCAGAAAGGTCATGTTCTCGGCCATGCAATACACACAGCGGAAATCGCAGCGATCGGTGACCGAGACGCGCAGGTAAGAGATCGCGCGCGCAAAGGGGTCGATCAGGGGGGCGGTGGCTTGGGTCATCAGAGGAAGGTAAGACTCCGCTCACCTCCTGACAAGCTGTGATCGCGGCATTGCGGGCGCGGCGGGGGCATACTATCGTCATGCCATGCGTAATGTCATTTTCCTGAGCCTCGCCCTGACCGCCATTTCCGGATGCGCGGTGCTGGACCGTCTGAAACCCTCATCCGAGGCACCTGCCGCCACCGTTGATGCGGGGGCCGCCGTCGCGTCGGCGCCTGCGCCGGTTCTGGGTGCCGGGGCGACCGCCACCACGCTCGACACCACCACCGAGGCGGAAAAGCAGGCCGCCCTTGCCGCGCCCGCCGCCAGCGGCGAGCGGTCATTGGGCAAGGTCTCGGTCAGCCTTGGCAGCCCGGCAGAACCCGGCATCTGGCTGCGCAGCTCGCTGGTCAGCGCACCCGGCAAAGGCCGCGTTGTCACAGCTTCCGGTCAGTCGGTTGCGGTCGATCTGCTGCCGGGGCAGGGCGCAGCGCAACTGTCTTTGCCCGCCTATGTGGCGCTTGGCCTGTCGCTGACTGCCTTGCCAGAAGTGACTGTTTTTGCAAACTGATTTTTCTTGTGGCGGGTTGGGGGCACCACCGTGCCCCGGCTTGTCGCGCAGATGGAGAACTGGAGCGGCGATGCGGATTATGACAGTGATGGCTGTGGTTTTTGGCGCAGGCTTTGCCGGTGCGGCGCAGGCCCAGACCGTGGATTGCGACAACGCCATAACCCAGATGGAAATGAACGCCTGCGCCGCGAGCGCTTTTAATGCCGCTGACAAGGATCTGAATGCTGCCTATGCGCGGGCACGCTCTGCCATGCGGCGGATTGATGGCGAACTCAGCGCAAGTCAGGCGGGCGCAGAGACCGCGTTGCGCGACGCGCAACGGGCCTGGATCACGTTTCGCGACAACGCCTGCCTGGCCGAGGGCTTTCAGATGCGCGGCGGATCGGCAGAGCCCTTGCTGGTCTTTGGCTGCAAGGCGCGCCTGACCGAACAGCGCGCGCAGGATCTGTGGACACTTGCCGCCGGGATAGAGGGCTGAAGGTGGCTTTGCCGCGCCGGGATCACTCTTTGAGGGATTGCTCTGCTTCTGCGGCCAGAATATCGGCCAGACGCTTGCGGAACCGGGGCGCATTGACCCGCGATGTCACGTTCTGGCAGATCATCTTTTCCAGTTTCAACCGGCCCTCTGCCTGGGTCTGCGTCAGCAAGACCCGCAGGTAGGGACCGAAATTGCGCCGCCCGCGCCAAAGCTGCGCAAAGCTGTGCCGGGTCAGCGTCCCCGCCATCGCCGCCTGAGCGAGCTGCGGCACGATCTGCATATGGGCAAGGGCCACGTCCGGACGGCTGCCAAGCCGGGGGCAGCGCAGATGGGTGACATGTTCGCCCCGGAACAGGGCGGCGTGCATGGCATCCTCCGTCACCTCCGGGTCGTGCAGGATGAACACCCGGCCCGCGCCATCCACCATATCGGGCGCGTAGCCATAGCGGCTGGTGAAATCCAGCTTGCGCGATTTCATTGCGCGCTTGTCCCAGCCCGCAGTGTCGGGCGACAGGGTGGCACGCGGGCTCAGCGCCAGAACCGCCGCACCGGGGGCCGCGACGGAATAGGCCGCCGCCGCATAGCCTTGCACACCGGCGCCCATGAACAAGACCGAATCGAAATCTTCGAAAAACGCATCATCGACCAACCGGTCGAAATAGCCATACACCCGCGGGTCACGATACCAGGTGTCGCCATCGGCGATCAGGCACAGATGCGACCAGCCCTTTTCCTTGGCAATGTCATGGCCCAGCGGCATCTGCCCCGGACGGGCGCGAATGTCATCGGCTTGCTCAAAGCTGACCAGCAGGGTCGGATTCTCGTCAATGAAAAATGCCCAGTGCCGGGCACCAAGCGGCTCGAAGTAACCGGCGTCTTCGCCGATCTGGTCCAGCAGGGCCAACCAGCTTTCGCGGCTGTCGGGCGCAGTCGCCGACCCTTCGGATGCTGGCGTTGCGGCCACATCCGCCGTGCGGGGCGGGGAAAGCGTATCCGACATGATCATCTCCGTAAGAGACGCAAGAGCAAGCGCTTGCGCCGGTCAGTGGCAGGGATCTTATCAGTAGTCTCTGACTTTGGCAGATTTGAGGCAAGGCGTGTCGCCGCGACAGACTGTTTCCCGCCGCTTGCTGTCTGCGCGATCAGCAAAACTGTGCCGCTTGTCAGGTTCCGGCTTTCGCAGCCGACTTTTGCCGTTGAGTTTTCGAGAAAAGTTGCGGGGTCAGTGCTCTGCTTCGCCGCTATGCTCGACCGTAAAGAAAAATCCGGGCGGCAGCTCACGCGTGTGCAGATCGGCGGGAATCACGCCCGGCCCGGCATTGAACACCGCCGATCCGAAATGATGCTGCAACCGGCACAGCTTTTTCATCCGCGCGCCGGTCAGTTCGGCATAAAACGCCTGATAATTCTCCGTCTGCATCAACTCGGTGATCTTGGCCCGGTGGCAGGCCACCGAATGCGCGTGTGCGGCCCGGATTTCCGGATCGGCCAGCAGCCGGTCATATTCCGCCCGCAGCGCCGGGATCATCCGCTGAATCGAGGTGTCGCGGTCGGCGTTGTGGTTCATGCGGAACCAGTAGTTCAGGCCCTGATCCCGGTCGACATGATTGACCCGGCCCCGGTCGCGCTTGACCAGAAAGCTTTCGGCCGAGCGCACCGCATAATGGTTCAGCTGCACCCAGTCGTAGCCATAGGTTTCCAGTGTCGAACGCCAGCCGTTGCGGAACAGCTCTTTGGGCATCGGCCGGCCTGAGCCATTCAGCCACCGGACCTGATCCCACAGATCGGGCTTCAGACCTTTTGGCCGGTGAACCCCCAGTTTCTTGTAAATGTCGATGTTGCGGAACAGGGTCTTGAAGCCCCAGGCCTGATGCGGCTTGCGGATCACCTCGGGGGCGCAGTCGGTGAACTGCTCCAGCAAGAACCGGTCGTCGTATTCCGCCACGTCGGAATTGCCGATCAGCCGCCAGGTCAGGCTGATCATGTTGGCCGCCCCCATGGCCGCGTAAAGCGCGGCCAGCGTGCCGTCGCCGATCCTGATATTGATGAACTCATCCACATCCATGCAGATGCCCCAGCCGCAATCGCGCATCACCGGCTCGGATTCCGCCGCCTGCAAGGCCGCGTGCTGCGGCTTCAGATCGCCCCCCGGCACCCAGGGGTTGACCCGGTGCTGGCACAACCCCTTGGTCTGCAACAGCTCCAGCATCGTGTCGGTGCCATCGGTGCAATCATTGGTGTAGATCAGGAAGTCATCGACCCCGATGGCGCGGTGATAGGCGATCCATTCCAGTATGAACGGCCCCTCGTTCTTCATTGTGGTGACAATCGCCGTGCGCCCGGCCATGAGCGCCGCCCCAGGGGCGGTGCGCGGGCGTGAAGTGGGCGGGCGCACCGCTTTATGCCTGAAAATCTGTTCCGACATCGCGATCAGCGCCGGGTCTTCGATCAGCGAGGTCTTGGGGGCCAGCTCCCCCGGCTGCCGCCCCGGCACCCGGATCGACATCGCGCGCAAAAACGGCACCGCCTCGGTCGGGTCGGGCTTGGCATAGGCCACCCGCACCATCCGCCAGGTGTTTTCCAGCCCCGCAACTGCCGGGGCCACGCCCCAGCGCGCGATGCCGCGCCGCGCATCGAATTGGCGGCAGATGTGGTCGCCAAACCGTGGCTCGCCCTTTGGTCGGACACGCCAAGGGTAGATCCTCCGCCCGGCCAGCAGGATCACGCCATGCTTGGCCGCAAGGCACAGATCAAAGGCGTTCGGGGCATCCGGGGCCAGAATATCGGTCACATCCAGCGTCAGCACGGCGCGGGCCTGTGACAGGAACCGCCATTTCAACGCCTCGAACAGGATCTGTTCCGACAGGCCGGACCGCCACGGGTCGGGGGCAGGCGGCTCCATCCGGTCTTTGCCGGGGGCGTCGGGGGCAAACCACGGATGGTTGACCGGGCCTTCCTCCGGCTTGCCCAAGGGCAGCGGGCTGTCGAGCACCACAACGGTCAGCGCGATTTGCCCCAAAGCCTTGCGCAAGGCTTTGGCGAATCCGGCTCCGTCCGGCGTGCGGCTGACGATCAGCGCGGCATGCAACCCGTGGTGCAGGGCATGATAGATCAGCCCTTCGGCCACCTGCGCGGCGGTTTCGTCGATGCGAAAGCCAAAGATGGTGTTAAGCCCGGCAAAAAGCTCCGGTTCGGCGGACACGGGGGCAATGGACAGTGTGGCACCACCGGTCAGCGCCAGCGGACCAGTGCCCCCCGTCACCACCAGAGCCCCGCCGGAAATCTCGCGCAGCTCCAAGGGCGTGGCGCAGCCCGGCGCGCCATCGGGCAGAAACGCCGAAGGGTGGGTGCCTGTGCCAAAGGTGGAAAACACCCGGCCATCCGGCAGCTGCACGCAATCCAGCAGCCGCGTCAGACCGTCATGGCCCAGCTCGCGCGCCGAAAGGCTGCGATGGTGGACGATAGCCCCTGATCCCTTTGGCCGGCCTGCCATGCCCTGTCACCTTGTCTCGCTGCGGTCTGGTGCCGCCCTTGGCCGATGCCATAGCATGACGGCAGGAACACGGCAAAGATATGACGGCCGGATGAGCGCCATTCCCTTGGCAAAGCGCCGTAATTTCGCCAGACTGTTTCTTTATGGCCCACAATGAGCGGTCGGTTGAAGGTTGGTTGCAGGCATGGTCAGGGTCAGGGAAGTCGGCACGCTGTGGATCGGCGGCAGCCTGTCATGGATGGAGCAGCTGTGCCTGAAATCCTTTGTCGACCAGGGCCAGCAGATCACCCTGTTTTCCTATGAACCGATCCCCAATGTGCCCGAAGGCGTGATCCGCCGCGACGGGCGCGAGGTTCTGGATACCGATAACTTCTTGAAATATGAAAAGAAAGACAGCTTTGCGCTGTTTGCTGATCTGTTCCGCCTGCACATGATCGCACGTAATCCCGGCATGATCTGGGTTGATACCGATGTCTATTGCCTGCGCCCGATGGATTATGACGCTGATCACGTCCTGGGGTTTGAGCTGCCCGGCGGCGCGCGGGTGAACAACGCGGTGCTGGGCCTGCCAGCGGATGGGCCGCTGTTGCGGGCGATGCTGGACTATACCTCGGATGTCTATGGCATACCGCCCTTTGTAAAGGGCAGGCTGCAGGAAGAGTATCGCGCGGCCGCCGCAGCCGGCCAGCCGGTGCATGTCAGCCAGCAGCCCTGGGGGGTCTGGGGGCCGATGATGGTGACGCATTTCACCCATGCACTCGGGTTGGCAGATCAGGTGCAGCCGCTGGACGCGTTCTATCCGGTCACCTTTCCCGACCGGCTGAAATTCCTGCGCCCGGCGGCGGTGGCCGAGGGCATGATCACGCCGCACACCACCGCGCTGCATCTGTGGGCGTCGAACAAGCGCGAGCTTGGCCTGCGCCACCACGGGATACCGCCTGCGGGAAGTTACCTCGACAAGCTGTTGAGGCTGCATGACATTCAGGCCGAAGCCGCGCCGATCAAGGGGCGCGGCAAGCATGTATTCGATGCCGGGCTGGTGGACCGTCTGGACATTGCCGAAGCGCAGACATTCGCCGATCTGGGTGGCAATGCGCAATCTCTGGCTCTGGCAGCATGGAACAAGTGGGATTGCGATATTCAGCTGATCGACATTGATCACAAGGGCAACTGGCCCGCTACCCCATCCCCATGGGTCGTGCCCTACACGGCCTTTCTGACCGCGCATGGTGTGCCAGAGGCAAAGATCGCCCGTATTTCGCGTGCCGGTGATCTGCGGCCCGTCGATGTGATCGCCAATCTGTCAGGGTTTGGAGATGTCAATAAAGTCAAGCATCTGGAGGCGGTTCTTAAAGCATCACTTCATGCACAGACCCGGATGCTGACCGACATCCGCAAAGGCTCGGGGGCCTATCCGCTGCTCAATGCCTATGGCAGCTGCGAGACGGTCACGACGCGCGACGCCGATGGCGTGACCATCACCCGCGCGCTGTTCCGCGCCGGACCGCAGGCGGTTGCGCAAGAGGCTCCGACGCCGCCCGAAGAGGGCAGCTGGGCCGAGATCGCGACCACCCTCGCCGGGCAGGAGGGCTTCTTCCGCGACAGCCCGGAGCATTCGGTCCTGTTCATCAAACGCTCGGATACGCTGGTCGTGACCTTTGACAACCTCGACATCGCCATGGGCAAACGTGAAGACCGTCGCCCCTGGGGGTTCTCCTTCATCGAAAAGCAGGGCTGGTCGATGCTGGGGGTGATGGCGAACGGCTGGACCTGGTATCGCGACCCGTGGGTCTGGCAGCAGTTTGACGCGTTGCGCGATTCCGGTTTCTTCAAGCAATTCAAGCGGGTAGTGTTTTATGGCGCGTCGATGGGTGGCTATGCCGCCTGCGCCTTTGTCGCCGCCTGTCCTGGGGCGGATGTGGTGGCGATCTCGCCACAATCGACGCTGGACAAGGCGCTGGTGCCCTGGGAAACCCGCTATCACACCGCCTGGGGGCGGGATTATTCCGGCCCCTACGGCGATGCGGCGCAGGCCAGCCATGCGGCGGGGCGGGTGTTTCTGCTGTACGATCCCTATGAGCCGCTGGACACCGGCCATGCCGACCGCTTTACCGGGGCGAATGTGGTGAAACTGCGCGCCCCGCTTTTGGGCCACCGCTTGGGGTCGAGCCTGCAACAGATGGGCATTCTGGCCCCGATCACGCTGGCCGCGCTGAACGGCACGCTCACCGAGGCCGAGTTTTACCGCACCTTGCGCGCCCGCAAGACCTTTCCCCGCTATCAGCGTGAGCTGTTCAAGCGCGCGCTGGACCGGGGGCGGCCCGGCCTTGCGCGCAAGTTGGGCCGATGGGTGCTGACGCGGGGGGACAACAGGTTCATCAGGCAGGGGATGCTGGTCTTGTAAGCCTTGCTCCGGGCTGGGGCGGAGGAGCCTCCGGCGGGAGTATTTGGAAAGCAGCAATTCCAAGGGCCGTGCCGCATTCCGACTAGTGCCTTGGTCGTAGCTGCGCGCATGTCAGCTTGACCCTGCCCGGCGTTGTGACCAGCATGGCCGGGTTCAGGGGAGGATGCTGTGTGAGCGCTGTTCCGGCCACGATTGACGCGACCGAAACCCTGTTGGCAGGGCAAGGCTATGTCGCCAGCCGGGCGCTGGCGACGGTGGTGTTCCTGTCGCTGAAGCTGGGCCGCCCGCTGTTTCTGGAAGGCGAAGCCGGGGTGGGCAAGACCGAGATCGCCAAGACCCTTGCCACAGCGCTGGGGCGGCGGCTGATCCGGCTGCAGTGCTATGAGGGTCTGGATGCCGCATCGGCGGTGGCAGAGTGGAACTTTGCGGCGCAGATGGTGGCGATCCGGGCGGCGGAGGCAACCGGGGGCGGCACGGCCAAGGCCGATCTGTTCACCGAAGAGTTCCTGATCGAACGCCCGCTGCTGGCCGCGATGCGGCCGCAGCCGGGCGGCGCGCCGGTCCTTTTGATCGACGAGATCGACCGCACCGATGCGCCGTTTGAGGCGTTTTTGCTGGAGGCTTTGTCCGAGGCGCAGGTGACGATCCCCGAGCTGGGCACCATCCGCGCGCCCGAGCCGCCGATCGTGATCCTGACCTCGAACCGCACGCGTGAGGTGCATGATGCGCTGAAACGCCGCTGCCTCTATCATTGGGTGGATTATCCCGGCTTTGACCGCGAGATGGAGATCCTGCACGCCCGCGCGCCGGAGGCGCAAGAGGTACTGAGCCGCGAGGTTGTCGGCTTTGTTCAGCGCTTGCGGCGCGAGGATCTGTTCAAGAAACCGGGGGTGGCGGAAACCATTGACTGGGCAAAATGCCTGCTGGCGCTGGATGTGATCGCGCTGTCTCCCGAGGTGATTGCCGACACGCTGGGGGCGATCCTGAAGTATCAGGATGATATCCAGAAGATCAGCGGCTCGGAAGCCAAGCGTATGCTGGAGCAGGTCCGGCAGGAGCTGACCCCGGCATGACCCAGGCGCCCGCTGCTCTGTGCCATTTTCTGTCCCCAAATATCCCACGGGGGGTCCGGGGGGTGTGAAACCCCCCGGTGCAACGATGGCAACCTATGCTCCGCTCGACATTCCCGATGACGGCAAGCTGGCGCAGAACATTGCCCATTTCGCCCGCGCGCTGCGCAAGGCCGGTCTTCCCATAGGGCCGGGGCGGGTGCTGGAGGCGATCCGCGCGGTGGAGGTGGCGGGGTTTTCCGAACGGGTGGATTTCTACTGGACCCTGCACGCCTGTTTCGTCAGCCGTCCCGAAGAGCGGGTGATCTATGAGCAGGTGTTCCGGCTGTTCTGGCGCGATCCGAAGTATCTGGATCACATGATGAGCCTGCTGTTGCCGCAGGTCCAAGGGCTGCAGGAGGATCGGTTGGCGGCGGCAGCGGAGAAGCGCGCGGCGCAGGCGCTGCTGGACGGGGTGGAGCGGGATCTGCCGGAACGGGACGACGGCCCGGACGAGGATGCCGAAATCGACATCGACGCATCTGCCACCATGAGCCATGAGGAGCGGCTGAAAACGCTGGATTTCGAGCAGATGTCGGTGGAAGAGGTGGCCGAGGCCAAGCGGATGCTGGCGCGGCTGTCACTGCCGGTCAAACCGCTGATTACCCGGCGCTATCGCACCGCGACCTCGGGTGCGCAGGTCGATCTGCGCCGCACCCTGCGCGCCAGCCTGCGGCAGGGTGGCGAGATTACCCGGCTGGCATTAAAAGCCCCGCGCCCGCGTTGGCCCAATCTGGTGGTGCTTTGCGATATTTCCGGCTCGATGAGCCAGTATTCGCGGCTGGTGCTGCATTTCATTCATGCGGTGGCCAACCGGCAGGGGCAGGGCTGGGCGCAGGTGCATGGCTTTACCTTTGGCACACGGCTGACCAACATCACCCGGCATCTGAAGACCCGCGATGTCGATGCCGCGCTGCGCGCGGCCGGGGCCGAGGCGCAGGACTGGTCGGGCGGCACGCGGATCGGGTCTTGTCTGGCGGATTTCAACCGCGACTGGTCGCGGCGGGTGCTGGGGCAGGGCGCGGTGGTGTTGCTGATCACCGACGGGCTGGACCGCGACGACACCGGCCAGCTGTCACGCCAGATGGAGCGGCTGCATCTGTCCTGTCGCCGGCTGATCTGGTTGAACCCGCTGCTGCGGTGGGAGGGCTTTGCGCCAAAGGCTCAGGGCATCCGCGCGATGCTGCCGCATTGCGATGCGTTCCGCGCCGGACATTCGGTTGCCTCGCTGGAGGCGCTGGGGGCTGTGATCTCGGACCCCGGCGACGGCGGCGAGAAACAGCGGCTGTTGCGTATGATGTCGGGAACCTGACCGCAGGCTTGCGCGTTAAGGGGCGTAAGTTGGTGTGGTTCCCGGCTGTTCCGGGGCTTGTTATCGCATAGCAAAGCCCTGCGCCCTAGGGTCCGTCCACGCTTAACGGCGGTCCGAGTCGCGGGTGCGGTGCGGACTGGTTCCACGCGAAAGGAAGACCATGAAACGATTGCTCTCGACCACTACGGTTCTGTCACTTGCCCTGACCCCCATCACGCCCTGGCCGCTGATGGCGCAGGGCTTTGGCGACGAGCTGACCGTTGCCGAAGATGGCTCCATTCTGATGCAGGACGGATCAGTTCTGTGTTCGGTTCCGGCTGGGCAGGTCTGTAACATGGATCAGATCACGATACAGTTTCTGGCAGGGGATGCAGAGCAGCTGAAAGCTGCAGCGGCGGCCGCGCTGGATGCTGCGCGCACAGAAGCTGAGGCTGCAGTCGCGGCCGATGTTGCAGATGTGGCCAATGATGAGGCGGCGGCAGCTGCGGCACTTGCGGCAGAAGAAGCTGCCGCCGCAGAGGCGGCCCGTGCCGCAGAAGATGCAGCGGCAGCCGAGCAGGCGGCCATAGCCGAGGCCGCAGCGGCAGAAGCCGCGCGGGCAGCTGACCAAGCCGCAGCCGCAGAGGCAGAGGCTGCACAAGCGGCGGAAGCCGCAGCCGCAGCTGAAGCGGTCGCCGCAGAGCAGGCAAGCGCAGAGCAGGCGGCGGCAGAGCAGGCGGCGGAGGCAGAGCGCGTAGCAGCGGAAGAAGCCGCAGCGGCAGAAGCTGCCCGTGTGGCAGAAGAGGCCGCAGCGGTCGAGACGGTCGCGCCCGAGGCTTCGGCAGAGCCTGCAGCACCTGAGGCGACGGCGGAAACCGCGCCTGAAGCAGAACCGGCCCCAGCGCCCGCCGAGGCAGCGCCGGTCGCGCCAGAAACGGTAGCCGTCCCCGAGCCTGCAGCCGCTCCGGTGGACGTGCCGGTTGTGACCGAAGCAGAGAATGAGTCGCTGTTTCAGCTGCTGACAGCACCCGATTCCACTGCGGATGCCAATGGGGATGCGGGTGAACCCGTCAGTGCCATTGCGGCGGCGATTGCTGCCTTCGGCGTACAAACCGGGGCCACACCTGCCGAGGGGGCCGAGGCTCCTGTCGCGCAGCCGGTTCCTGACAACGTGACAGTGACCACGGTCACCGAAGACTCCACCCGTTCTTCTGCCGAAGAGTTCACCGCCGCCCCGACAGCGGTGGGGGAGAACAAGAAATCCGGCCTGTCCAATCTGGAAAAGGTCGGCCTGCTGGCGCTTGGCGCGCTGGTGGTCGGCAAGGTGCTCAGCGACGGGCGGGAAGTGGTGGAAAACACCGGCGACCGCGTGGTGGTGCGCGATCCGCAAGGCAATTTCCAAGTCTACAAGGATGACGACACGCTGCTGCGTCGTCCGGGGGCCACGGTGCGGACCGAGACGTTCAATGATGGCTCGACCCGCTCGACCGTGGACCGGGAAGATGGGGTGCAGGTTGTGACGATCCGCGACGCGTCTGGCCGGGTGCTGCGCCGTGCCACCTATGACGACCGTGGCAACGAGGTGGTGCTGATCGACGATCTGGTGCGTGAAGAGCAGATCGACATCTCAACCCTGCCGCGCCCACGCCCCGACCGGGTGACGATCTCGACCAATGACAGCGATGCCGCGATGAAAGCGGCGCTTGCCCGTGAAGAGGCACGGGCCTTGGGCCGGACCTTCAGCCTGCGTCAGATCCGCGAGATTCCGCAGGTGCGGGATCTGGCGGCGACGATTGATGTCGACAACATCACCTTTGACTCCGGCTCGGCGGTCATCCGCCCGACCGAGGCGCGCAAGCTGGCCTCGATTGGCCGGATCATTGACGACATCCTGCTGGACAACCCCGGTGAGGTGTTCCTGATCGAAGGGCATACCGATGCCGTGGGATCTGCGTCCTACAATCTCACCCTGTCGGACCGGCGGGCGGAGTCGGTGGCTCTGGCGCTGACCGAGTATTACGGCATCCCGCCGGAAAACATGGTGGTGCAGGGCTATGGCGAGTCAGAGTTGCGCGTTGATACGCAGGCAGATGAACGTCGCAACCGCCGCGCCGTGGTGCGGGTGATCACGCCGCTGATGCGGACCGCAGCCTTGCGTTAAAGGCGCGCAGAAAAAGGCAAAAACGATTGAACGCCGCGGGCTTTGTGCCTGCGGCGTTTTACTGTGCAAGAGTGCTGTGCCCGCGTCCGGTCTGCGCACATGCCACCTTTTGCCAGTGGCACAGCGCAACCCTGTGGCTCATACTCGGGCAAAGCCCGCCCTGAGGCGGAGTGAGGATGACCATGACCGCCCTTGACCACGATCGTATTCCCGAAATCGCCCTTGACTGGCATCGCGCCGGGCGTGGGGCGGCGCTTGCCACCGTGGTCGAGACTTGGGGGTCTGCCCCGCGTCAGGCGGGCAGCCAGCTGGCAATCTCGGGCGCGGGCGATATCATGGGCTCGGTCTCGGGCGGCTGTGTCGAAGGCGCGGTGGTGACTGAGGCGCTGGAGGCGATGGCCGATGGCGTGCCGCGCCTGCTGACCTTTGGCGTCAGCGATGACAGCGCCTTTGCGGTCGGGCTGGCCTGTGGCGGCACGATCCGGGTGCTGGTGGAGCCGGTGGGCGCGGGCGGCGACCGCCTGCCGCCTGCGCTGCTGGAGGCGCTGGTGGCGGCGCGGGCGGCGCGTCAGGCGCGGGGCTATGTTGTTGCGCTGGACAACTGGTCGCGCGCGCTGGTCGAACCGGGACAGGAGACGGCGGTGGATGCCCGGTTGCGGTCGGACAAGTCAGGGATGGAGGAGGACGGGCGCTTTGTTGCGGTGCAGAACCCGCCCCTGCGGCTGATCGTGGTGGGGGCGGTGCATATTGCCCAGCCCTTGCTGATCATGGCGCGGGCCTGTGGCTATGCGCCAACCCTGATCGACCCGCGCGCGGCCTTTGGCAGCGCCGAGCGGTTTCCGGGTGAACAGATCGTAGAGGACTGGCCCGATGAGGCGATGGCAGCGCTTGCCCCCGATGCAAGGACAGCGGTGGTGACGTTGACCCATGATGCCAAGCTGGACGATCCCGCCATTCTGGCCGCGCTGGACAGCCCGTGCTTTTACCTCGGCTGCCTCGGCTCCACCCGCACCCATGCCAAACGGCTGGAGCGGTTGCGGGCGGCGGGCGTGACGGAGGCCGCCATTGCGCGCATCCATGCGCCGGTGGGGCTGGATATCGGCGCCAAGACCCCGGCGGAAATCGCGGTGTCGGTGCTGGCGCAGATCACCCTGACCCTGCGGAGGGGCGCATGATCTTTGCCGAAGTGCCGCTGGATCAGGCGGAGGGCGCGGTGCTGGCGCATTCGGTCATGGACGGCGGCGGTCGGCTGCGCAAGGGTGTGGTGCTGGGCGCGGGCGAGCTGGCGCAGTTGCGGGCGGCAGGTGTGGCGCGGGTGATGGTGGCCCGGCTGGAACCCGGCGATGTCGATGAGGACAGCGCCGCCACCCGTCTGGCGCAGGCGCTGGTGCCCGACCCGGTGGCGGCCGGTCTGACGCTGACCAAGGCCTTTACCGGGCGCGTCAACCTGAACGCAGTGGGGCCGGGGCTGGTGGAGCTGGATGCCGCGGCGATCCATGCGCTGAATGCGGTGGATCCGTCGATCACGCTGGCCACACTTGCGCCCTTTACCCGGGTGGAGCCGGGAACGCTGGCGGGGACGGTCAAGATCATCAGCTATGCTGTGTCCGAATCCGGTCTGGCGCGGGCCTGCGATCTGGCGCGCGCGGCGATCCGGGTGCGCCCGGTGGTCTTGCCCGATGCCAGCCTGATCCTGACCGAGGTGCCGGGCCTGCCGGACAAGCTGGCCAGCAAGGGCCGCGCGGCGGTGGCGGCGCGGCTGCGCGCCCTGGGGATGCAGCTGAGGGAATGCGTGACGGTGCCGCATGAGGAGGTCGCGATCGCAAACGCGCTTGGTGCAAGCGCGGGTGCCATGGTGCTGATCCTGACCGGATCAGCCACGTCAGACCTGCATGACACTGCCCCGCAGGCGCTGCGCCGCGCGGGTGGGCAGGTGGCGCGGTTCGGTATGCCTGTCGATCCGGGCAATCTGCTGTTTCACGGCCAGCTGGGCAGCCGTCCGGTGATCGGACTACCGGGATGTGCACGCAGCCCGGCGCTGAACGGGGCCGACTGGGTGCTGGAGCGGCTGGCCTGCGGGCTGGTGCTGACGGATGCCGAAATCGCGGCGATGGGGGTAGGTGGTCTGCTGAAAGAAATCCCGATCCGCCCGCACCCGCGCGAGCGTGGGTAAAGAGCGCTTGATCCTCTCGCCTCATCAGGCGATCTTGGGGCAACACCTCAGCGACCTGGGGCTCTCAAAAGTAAATGGAAAAGACCATAATGCCTGAAACGGGAAAATGCGGTAATATTATTTTCTGCCCCAGCACCAAGCTCTTTCTTCTTCCGGCAATTATGATGCACGAGTTCTTTACTGCCGCAGGGGAGAAATCGAAGATTGTGATTGACAAAAACATGCTGCCACAGGCTCAGGAAATTGGGGATGACTTCTGTGATTTTGAGACCGCGGTGCAGTATTTTGAGGATTGCGACAGCATAAGATCTGTTTGTTTTCATCACGACGACACTCAGTTCCAGGCTCTTGTCAGGAACCTGAATATGGTGCGCACAGTCTTTCCGAAAAAGCGAAATTTGGTTTCCTTTTATCCTGACGGATTTGGGAACGCGATGCATGGAAAATCATATGTGGAAAGATTGTCTAATGTCTTTTCAGATGAAGTGACAGTAGATCAATATCTTAGTTTCGGATTCGTGCACAAAACAACTGTCAAGTTGGCGGCTGATCGCCCAATCCAAACTTTGAGTTTTTCGCTTCTTACTGACTTCTTCGATCGCAGCGTCAAGATCAGGAAGTTCTGCAATCTGGAAAAGCTTTCCGGAGTCGACCTGGACGAATGTGTGATGCTTGCCTATCGTCCCTGGTGCACGAAAACATTTCACGACGGGATGTACGATTTTGGAAATCAGCAGGAGCTTGCCATCCTTTATGGGAGTCTGATAGAGCGCGCCGAGAAAGATCACGGCCGAAGCTTAAAGGTGATTTTCCGGGCTGATGAGCGCTACAAGCGGGAGTCAGACTTGGTCAGGAGGCTTCTTTCGTCTCGCTTCGACGTTATCGATCTGGACTCTTTCTATAGTCAGGCGCTGACGCTGGAACCGCTTGTCTATTTCCTGATCAAGACAGGTCAGGTCAGCAAGATGAGCATGATTTGTCTGGATTCCACCAGTTTTCAGGTGCCTGCATTTCTGGTGCAGAACATGGGAGCCGGCAGGCTTGTAGGGTATCTGGGCGCGCCCAAGGAGGACGTGTACCGTATGTCCGGCGGCGAGGCCTTCACAAAAAGGAAGCTGGGCAGCAAAATGTCCGACTTCCGGGAAAGATACAGGGCCTTTGAATCCGACGGCATCGTGGAATCCGTAACCGATTTGTGCAATACATTCATTCGCGTGGGCACGACCTGATGAGGTGATCTTTGAACGGATCCTTTTGTTCGACTGGCTGATGAAGACAGATGTGACACTTCTTGCCACCCTGTTTGCGAAAAAGGGGTGAAATGACCCTATGTATCATCTCAGCAAGATACCCGGAAAAGTATGGGGTCGTCTCCTTTCTCAGAATATCCTATTTTGTGAAAACGGGGGCCTTGGCCCCCGCATTCCGATACGAATTTTCTGCGAAAATTCCGGCCTTTACTTCGGGCCGATCATCATCACCATCTGCCGGCCTTCGAGCCGGGGGAAGGATTCGACCTTGCCTGCCTCGGCCTCGGCCACATCGGCGGCGACGCGGTTCAGAAGCTCCAGCCCCAGATCCTGGTGGGCCATCTCGCGGCCACGAAAGCGCAGTGTCACCTTGACCTTGTCGCCCTCGCTCAGGAACTTCAGCACCGAGCGCATCTTGACGTCATAGTCATGCGTATCGGTGCCGGGACGGAACTTGATTTCCTTGATCTCGATGATGTGCTGTTTCTTGCGCGCTTCGGCTTCGCGCTTTTGCGTCTCATACTTGAACTTGCCGAAATCCATGATCTTGCAGACCGGCGGCTCGGCATTGGGGCTGATCTCGACCAGATCGAGGCCGGCCTCTTCCGCCATGGCCATGGCGCGGGCGGGCGTCACGACGCCAACGTTTTCGCCATCCGCACCGATCAGGCGGATTTCCGGGCTGCGGATCCGATCATTGATACGCGGGCCGGTGTCACGTTGTGGCGGGGCGTTATGGGGTCTGCGGGCTATGGTGTGCGTCCTTTTGTGGTTTGCTCAAGCGCGGGCAAGATAGTCTTCCCTTGCTTTGGGTTCAATGCGATTCATTGCCGAACCACCCCGGAAAAGCGTGGAATTTCCGTCGAATCGCCGAAATGCATGGCGGAATCCATGCCGCATCGCGGCAAGTGGCTTTTCAACGGGGGTGTCAAATGCCATATGAACCGCACAACCGGGCGGGACACCCGGCAATGGGAGTACTGAACATGAACAAGAGTGTAATCATCGGCGCCATTGTTATCTTGCTGGCGGCGGGCGGGTATTATCAATTCAGCTACCTGCCGGCACAACAGGCCGCCGAACAGGCTGCTGCGACTGCCGCTGCCGAAGCGCGCGCCGCTGAGGAAGCTGCCGCTGCCGCCGCAGCAGAGGCCGAAGCCGCCGCTGCTGCCGCCGCCGAAGAGGCCGCCGTTGCTCTGGCTGCCGCAGAAGCTGAGGCCGCCGCCGAGGCAGAGGCTGCCATAGCCGCCGCAGAAGCCGAAGCCGCCGCCGTGACCGAAGCTGTGGAAGAGGCCGCCGCTGCTGCCGAAGCTGCTGCAGCAGCCGCAGCCGAAGCGGCTCAGGGTGCTGCCGCCGCCGCTGCTCAGGCTGTCGAAGGCGCTGCCGACGCCGCAACTGATGGTGCCGCTGATGCTGCCAATGCGGCGACAGAAGCTGCCGAGAATGCTGCCGATGCCGCTGATGAGGCGGCAAGCAGTGCCGCCACTGCTGGAGCTGCAGCGCTTGATCCGGACAACTTCAACGCCGACGCGGTGAAGGGTCTGATTGACGGCTCGTCGCTGGATGCCACCACCAAGACCACGCTGAAATCGGCAGTCGATGCTGCTGCTTCCAACCCGGCGCTGTTGCAGGGTGTGATCACCCAGGTCAAAGCTGCGCTCGGCCTCTGATCCGGGCTGACAGAATGGAAAAGGCCGCGCAGATTGCGCGGCCTTTTCCATTTTAGCTCTGGTCGCGGGCTCAGATGCCGTCGCCGACAAAGGCTTTTTCCACCACATATTCCTGCGGGTCGGAATTGGCGCCTTCGCGCAGGCCAAAGCCTTCGAGAATGGCTTTGACATCAACGTTGAACGCGAGGCTGCCGCAGACCATGGCGCGGTCGGTGGCGCGGTCCATCGGCGGCAGGCCAAGGTCGGCAAACACCTTGCCCGACGACAGGTTGTCGGTGACCCGACCCATGCGCGCAAAGGGTTCGCGGGTGGTGGTGGGGTAATACAACAGCTTGTCGCCTACCATCTCGCCGATCAGCGGATCATCTTTCAGGCTGTCGACCAGCTGGCGACCGTATTCCAGCTCTGCCACTTCGCGGCAGGTGTGCATCATGATGATCTGGTCGTATTTCTCATAGGTGTCTGGTTCGCGCATCAGGCTGGCAAAAGGCGCGATGCCGGTGCCGGTGGCCAGAAACCACAGCCGCTTGCCGGGCAACAGCGCGTCATGCACCAGCGTACCCACGGGCTTGGGGCGCAGGATGATCTCGTCGCCGACCTTGATGTGCTGCAACCGGCTGGTCAGCGGGCCATCGGGCACCTTGATCGAGTAGAACTCCAGCTCTTCATCCCAGGCGGGGGAGGCGATGGAATAGGCGCGCAGCAGGGGTTTGCCGGTGTCACCCAGCAGGCCGATCATCACGAACTCACCCGAGCGGAAGCGCAGGGTGCGCGGACGCTCGACCCGGAAGGAAAACAGCCGGTCGGTCCAATGGGTCACCGAAGTCACCTTGGCCGCATCGGGCAGATGCGGTTTGACGGGGGCTGCGGCGGTCTTTTCGTCGGTCATCAGGGTCACTTCGGTCATGAGAGTTGTGTCCGGCGGGTACACCGGCGTCTTCCTTTTAGCTATGATCCGGATCAGAGGAAAGCGGCGGGGTGTCTCAGGGACAGGTTGGGGGACTCAGGCGCGCAGGCGGGCCTGATAGTTGTGCGCCTGCCAGTCGGCGCGGAACACCCATTGCTCTGCGGGCTGGCGGGCGGCCAGATCATCGGGGATTTCAACCGAGTCAAAGCCGACACGGCGGGCCATCGCGTATTGATCAGAGATCACCGGGCCGATCGCGCGCAACTCGCCCATGTAGCCCAGCATCCGCAACCGGCGCGCGATGGTAAAGGCGCGGCCATCGCTGAAGGCGGGAAACGAGATGCGGATCAGCGACAGGTCGGGCAGATAGGGTTCGACCGCCACCGGGTCATCGGTGTGGGTCAAATCCAGCGCGCCCTGATGGGCGGCGATCTGGTCCAGCGTGACGCTGCTGACCAGCGGGGCGGGCGCAAAGCCCGTATCGGTGACGATCACGCTCATGCGGCGGTGTCCTTTGTGATGCGAACCGGCTTGCCATCAATGAAATGGATGCCGCATTCGGTTTTTTGTGTTCCACGCCAACGGCCTGCGCGCGGGTCTTCACCCGGTTTCACCGGGCTGGTGCAGGGCGCGCAACCGATGGAGGGATAGCCCCTGGCCACCAGCGGATGACGCGGCAGGCGGTTGTTGACGATGTATTCCTCAAGGTCTTCGCGGCCCCAGTGTGCGAGGGGGTTGACCTTGATCCGGGTGTCGCCTTCGGCCTCGAAGAAATCGACCGTGGTGCGGGTGTCAGCCTGATAGCGCTTGCGCCCGGTGATCCAGCCATCGAACTTTGACAGCGCCCGTTCCAGCGGCTCCACCTTGCGCACGGCGCAGCAGGCATCGGTGTTGAACTGGTGCAGGGTGCCGTCAGGGTCTTCAAAGTTTACCCGTGCGGGATTGGCGCGGATGGTGCGGACGTCGCACAGATGCAGCTTTTCCGCCAGCTCACGCTGATAGTCGAGCGTCTCGGCAAACAGCATGCGGGTGTCGATGAACAGCACCGGGGTTTCCGGCGCGATCACCGAGACCAGATGCAAAAGCACCACCGATTCCGCGCCAAAGGACGACACCAGCGCCACATGGCCCAGATCAGCGTCGCGCAGAGAGTGTTCCAGCACGGCGGTTGCGGAATGGTGCTTGTAGCGCGCGTTCAGCGCCTGCACCCGGTCCGCCACCGGGCCGGAGTGCAGGTCACGCGGCATCCTGAGCGCTTTCGGTGTCGTAGAGCGCGGCCTTGAACGGGTCCATGCCCAGACGGCGGAAGGTTTCGAGGAATGATTCTTGGGGTGCTGCGCGCACTGTCAGATAGGCGCGCACGATGCGTTCCACCGCCGGCACGATCTCGTCATAGGCAAAGCCCGGCCCGGTCTTGTCACCGATGGCGGCGGTTTCCGACCCGTCGCCGCCAAGGGTGATCTGGTAATTCTCCACCCCCGCCCGATCCAGCCCCAGAATGCCGATATGGCCAACATGGTGGTGGCCGCAGGCGTTGATGCAGCCGGAAATCTTGATCTTCAGCGGCCCGACCTCATGCTCCAGATCCAGCGCCTTGAACCGCTCGGCGATCTGGGTTGCGATGGGAATCGAGCGCGCAGTGGCAAGGGCGCAATAATCCATGCCGGGGCAGGCGATGATATCGGAAATCAGCCCGACATTGGCGGTGGCCAGACCGACCTGCGCCAAAGCCGCATGCACGGCAGGCAGGTCGGATTTGTGGACATGCGGCAGGATCACGTTCTGCTCATGGCTGATGCGCAGATCGCCATGGCCATAGCGCTCGGCCAGATCGGCCATCAGCCGCATCTGATCGGACGAGGCATCGCCCGGCGTCTGGCCATGGGCTTTGACGCTGATGGTGACGATGGCATACTGGTCATTGCGATGCGCGGCCAGATTGGTATCGGCCCAAGACCGGAACACCGGGTCGGCCTTGTAAAACGCGTCATAGGCATCAACCGGCGCATTGCGGAAGGCGGGAGGCGCAAAGGCGGCTCGGATGTCTTCCAGCAACTCCTGATCATGGCCGCCGAACAGCGGGCGCAGCTCGGCGAACCGCTCTTCGATCATGCGGGAAATCTCTTCTTTCCCAGTCTCATGCACGGTGATCTTGATGCGCGCCTTGTACTTGTTGTCGCGCCGTCCCAGCGTGTTGTAGACCGACAGCACCGCTTCGACGTAAGGAAGCAGATCGGCCACGGGCAGGAAATCCCGTACGGTATGCGCGATCATCGGCGTGCGGCCCAGACCACCGCCGACCATCACCTCGAACCCGGACTCGCCAGCGGCGTTCTTAACCATCCGCAACCCGATGTCATGCGCGCGGGTCACGGCGCGGTCATTCGGGCTGCCGGTGATGGCGATCTTGAACTTGCGCGGCAGGAACTGGAACTCCGGATGGTCAGTGGACCATTGCCGCAGCAGTTCGGCATAGGGGCGGGGGTCTTCGATCTCATCCGCCGCCGCACCCGCAAAATGGTCAGCGGTCACATTGCGCACGCAGTTGCCAGAGGTCTGGATCGCATGCATCTCGACATCAGCCAAGGCCGACAGAATGGCAGGCACATCGGGCAGTTTGGGCCAGTTGAACTGGATGTTCTGCCGGGTGGTGAAGTGGCCGTAGCCCTTGTCATAGGTGTCGGCAATATAGGCCAGCTGGCGCATCTGATGCGGGCTGATCGTGCCATAGGGGATCGCCACCCGCAGCATATAGGCATGCAGTTGCAGATAGAGGCCGTTCATCAGCCGCAAGGGGCGGAATTCTTCTTCGGTCAGCGAGCCATCCAGCCGACGTTCGACCTGCTGGGTGAATTGCGCGACGCGGGCGCGGACGAAGGAGTCGTCGAAATCGGAATAGGAATACATCTCAAACCCCCAGATCTGCAGGGAAATCGGCTTGTTTGCCGTGATCATAGTTTGACGGGCCACGGGTGCGGAACGCCTCGCGGAAATGCACCGGCTCTGGCCCGTTCTGGCCTTGCTTGGCATCGGCCAGATAGGGGCCGACCACCGCCAGTTTCTGGCTTGAGGCAAACAGCAGGCGGATCTGTGCATGCGCCTCATCGTCGATCAGTTCCGCCTCATGGTGAAACAGCGACCATTGATCATCGGCGGTCAGATAGACCACATCGCCTTCGCGCAGGCGGTTGGCGGTGACGACTTTGGGGGTGAAACGGCGGCTCATGCTTTGGCTTCTTTCAGCTGGGCAAGGGAATGACCGGCCTCACGCGGGGCGAGACCGAAGAGAATGACCGCAGGTCCGTCGCATTCGGCAATGGCCTCGGGCAATTGGGCCAATGTGGTGCCGATGATCCGCTGATCGGGGCGGCTGACGTTTTCAACGATGCTGATGGGGGTTGTGGCCGATGTACCGTGCATCATCAGTCGACCCTGAATGAAGCGGGCGGATTTCTTGCCCATATAGATCGCCGCAACCTCTCCCGCACGGGCCAGACCGCGCCAGTCCTGTTCGGCAAAGCCCGCCATGTCATGCCCGGTCAGAATGCGCAGGCTGGCATTGCGCCCGCGCCGGGTCAGGCTCTGGCCGATGGTTGCAGCTGCCACGCTGGCCGAGGTCAGGCCGGGCAGGATGCGGAAGGGCAGACCGGCCGCACTCAGCGCATCCATCTCTTCGTCCAGCCGCCCGAAAATCCCGCAATCGCCGCCCTTGAGCCGAACCACCCGCGCGCCGGTCATTGCATGGGCCACCAGCGTGGCATTGATGGTGTCTTGCGGGGTCGAGGGGCCAAAGCCATGCTTGCCGACATCAATCCGCGCGACATGCGGCGGAATCAGCGCCAGAATCTCGTCGCCCACCAGCCGGTCATGGATCACCACCTCGGCCTCCTGCAGCGCCCGCAAGGCCCCCAGCGTCAGATGCTCGGCCGCACCCGGACCGGCACCGGCAAAGGTGACAGCGGGCAGCGCGGGCTGATGCAACGGGGTCATGGCAGAATCCTCTGGTTTGCAGACCTCAATATAGGATATTTTCCCTGTGCAGGGCCATGCCCCCTTGCAGATAAGGAAACCTGTTCCGATACTGCGCCAAAGCGGGGCAGGGGTTCCGTAAAACGGGGGAAATGGCGAATGGCGGCCCAACTGGACGAACTGGACCGGAAAATCCTTGGCGAATTGCAGCTGGATGCCAGCCAGTCGCTGGATGAAATTGCCCGCAAGGTGGGGTCATCCAAAACTCCGGTCTGGAACCGCATCCGCCGGATGCGCGAACAAGGCGTCATCACCCGGCAGACGGCGATACTGGATGCCGAGGCGCTGGGGCTGGAGGCCTGTTTCTTCGTGCTGATCCGCACCTCGGAGCATGAGGCCGACTGGCAGCGCAAATTCCTCAAGACCCTGCGCGACCGCCCCGAGGTGCTGGAAGCGCACCGGCTGGCGGGTGACATCGACTATATCCTGAAAGTGCGGGTCAAGAACGCCCGCGCCTATGACCAGTTCTATCAGGCGCTGATCTCCGAGGTGAAGATCTACAACGTCACCGCGCTTCTGAGCATGGAAGAGATCAAATCCACCACCGTTCTGCCGCTCTGACGCCCCCGCCTGCAGCGCCCCCGCATTGCTGCTTTGCCAATACTCCCGCCGGAGGCTTCCACAGCCTGTCCAGACGCCCCGCCTGCAATTCTGCGCCTCCCTCCCCCCTCGTGGGGGAGGGCTGGGGTGGGGGGGCTGGCGCAGCCCTCACCGGGTCAGCATCAACCGCTCCAGCCCGTGGAAGTGATATACATCCGCGTAGCGCGGCACCCCGGCCAGACGCAGGCCGGGCAGGCGGCGGAGCAGGATCGGCAGGGCGATCTGCAGCTCCAGTCGCGCCAGCGGGGCGCCGACGCAAAAATGCAGGCCCGCGCCAAAGGTCAGGTTGGGTTTGGCGGGGCGATGGGGCAGGAATTTGCCGGGGCGGTCCCAGAGCTGCGGGTCGCGGTTGGTCGCCCCCAGAAGCAGCGCGACCTGATCGCCGCGGTGAAAGGTGTGGCCCATCACCTCCACAGTCTCATAGGCCGTGCGGGTGAACATGTGCAGCGCCGGATCAAAGCGCAGGATTTCCTCCACCGCGCCCGGCAGCGTTTCGGGCGACAGGATCTGCGCGACCGTGCCGGTTTGCAGCAGGGTCTTCACCCCGTTGCCGATGGTGTGCACCGTGGCCTCATGGCCAGCGTTCAACAGCAGGATACAGGTGGTGATCAGCTCGTCGGTCGACAGCCGCTCGCCGTCACTTTCCGCCGCGATGAGCTGGGTGATCAGGTCATCGGCGGGGGCTTTGCGGCGCTCATCGACATATCTGCGCAGGAAATCGGAAAAGTCGCGGGCGGCGTCGCTGGCGGCCACTTCCATCTCATGGGTCCGGCGGGCCTGATACATGCCGACCATCGCATTCGACCAGCGGAGCAGCTGCCCGGCCATATCTTCGGGCACGCCCAGCAGGCGGGCGATGATGATTACCGGCAGCGGTTGGGCAAAGCCGGTGATCAGGTCAAACGCGCCCTCGGGCAGCGCGTCGATCAGGCTGTGGCTCAGGCTCTCGACATCGCCGTGCAGGCTGGCAATCCGGCGCGAGGTAAAGGCGCGCAGCACGAGGGAGCGCAGGCGGGTGTGGCGCGGCGGTTCCAGCTCCAGCATCGAATGCGCCTCGACCGCGTAGAATGGCGCGGTGTGCGGCGCGATGGGGCGGGCCAGCTCGGGCGGCACCTCGCGGCCAAAACGGCGGTCGCGAAAGATCGCGTTGGCGGCTGCGGCACTTGGCGTGCAGATCAGGTCATAGTCCTGCCAGTGAAAGAACGGGCCCGCCGCGCGGGCGCGTTCGTAAAACGGGTAGGGATTCTGGACAAAGTCCGGCGCGGTCGGGGATTGGGCAAGGGTCTGCATGGCCAAAGGCTTAGCCCCGGGCGCGGGCCGGGTGCAAGAGGCCTTGTGCCACCATCACCCCCAATGCCACCAGCGCCGCCCCCAGCACCTGATGCCACAGCCACGGGCCGCCGACGGCAAACAGGATCAGCATCACATAAAACGGCGTGGCGTTGATGTGCAGCGAGGCGAGGCCAATGCCCAGCCGCCCGACCGAAACGATCCACAACAGCTGCGACAACGCCAGCCCGGCAAAGGCGTAGATCAAGAGCGCCCCCGCCTCGGTCGCGCCAAGCGCCGACCAGTTCGGGGCGGGCAGGCCGGTCAGCGTGGCCAGTGCCGCCATTACCCCTGCGGTCAGCGCGCCGCCGCAAAGCGTGATCGTGGTGCGCCCCAGCGGCGACAGGCCGGGAAAGGCGGTGACGGTCAGCCGCGAGCCAAAGGTGAAGACGACCACCGAGGCCAGGCACAACAGCGCCCCCAGCAGCGTGCCGCCGCCCGCCGCATCCCCGCCGCCCTCCAGCGCGATCAGCCCGCCCAGCAGGCTCAGCCCCATGCCAAGGACCAGCGCGGGCGTGATCCGGCGGCCATCGAACACCACCTCGATCCCCATGCCGACAATCGGCATCGCGGCGGAAACGATGGCGACCGTCACCGCATCCGACCGGGCTTGGCCGAGGATCAGGCCAAAGGCGCCCAGACAGGTGACAGCGCCGATCAGCAACCCGGTGCCCCAGGCCGCGCCCAGCACCGCGCGCCGCCCGTCGATCATAAGCCAGAGTGGCAAGAGGACCATCGTCGCCAACCCCATGCGGGCGGCGGTCAGGGTGATGGCGGGCACATGCGGAATCAGCAGATCGGCGGCGGGCAGCCCCGCCGCCCAGACCAGCATCGAGGCCGCACAGGCCAGATGGGCCAGCGGCAGTGACGACGGGGGCAGCAGGGCAGGGGCATGGGTCATGCCCTCAGTGATGCCCGCCCCCTTGCGTTCAGGCTTGTCTGCCCGCGACGGACCTGTGGCGCAATCAGGCCGCTGACAGCGCCGCGACGATGGCCCCGAAATCGGCCGCCTTCAGGCTGGCCCCGCCGACCAGCGCGCCATCGACATGCGGCACCGCAAAAATCTCGGCGGCATTCGAGGGCTTGACGGAGCCGCCGTAGAGCAGCCGCACGCCATCCGCCTGCGCGCCGATGCGGGCGGTCAGGCGGGCGCGGATAAAGGCATGCACCTCGGCAATCTCGGCAATCGTCGGCGTGCGCCCGGTGCCGATGGCCCAGACCGGCTCATAAGCCAGCACCAGATTGGCGGCGGTGGATTCTTCGGGGACCGAGCCTGTCAGCTGGCGACCGATTACATCCAGCGTGTCGCCTGCATCCCGCTGACCTTCGGTCTCGCCGATGCAGACCACCGCGACCAGACCGGCCACCTGCGCGGCCTGCGCCTTTGCCATCACCTGCGCATCGGTCTCGGCATGGTCGGTGCGGCGTTCGGAATGGCCGACGATCACATGCGTGGCCCCGGCCTCTGCCAACATGCCCGCCGACAGATCGCCGGTATGCGCGCCGCTGGTGTTGGCATGGCAATCCTGCCCGCCGACCCGAAGCGATGTGCCCTTGGCCACATCCGCCATCCGTGCCAGCAGCGTGGCGGGCGGGCAGAGCAGCATCTCGCACTCCGGGGCCGGATGCGCGTTCAGCAGGGTCACCACCTCTGACAGGCTGGCCCCCGTGCCATTCATTTTCCAGTTTCCAGCCGCCAGCTTGCGCATGTCTTGTTCTCCCACAGGTCGCTCAATCGCGGCGATCATAGCCGCCGACCTGTGTGACACAAGCAGCAAAACCCCGATGCGGAGGGGCAGGTGGGTAAGTTGTTATGCCCCTGAAAGCGGCAAGGTCATGTCATACTGATCCAGCCCCGCCGCAAACCCGTCTGGCACAATGCGGGTGATGGCAAAGCCAAAGCCCTGATAAAAGGCCGTGCTGTGCTGGCTGGTAGACAGGTGCAGCCGGGTGATGCCGGGACAAGCCAGCGCCAGACCTATCCGCTCCCGTGTCAGAACCGTGCCCAACCCCTGCCGGTGCAACCGACGGTCCACCATGCCCCAGACCATCGTGGCCTGACCTGTCGCCGGTTCCAGCATCAGCCCGCCGCAGGCCACCGCCGCGCCGTGCTGTGACAGCACAAGATAGGGCCGGTCGGGATGCGGCAGGTTTTGCAGCCAGACGCAAAACTCGGCGCGTTCTGACGGCGCGAAATACTGCGGTACATTGCTGTCAAACAGCGCCAAGCAGGCGGCTTGATCTTCAGCTGAGTAAGGGCGCGCAACGGGCTGGGTCATGATGGTGCGATGTTACTGTGCCTGCGGCTGTCTGCCCAGCGTCGGTTGTCACGGGGCCGGAGTACGGGGTTTTTGCCACTGAGGCTCTTGTCCGCAAGAAAATGTAAAAATGTTTTACATCGCATCTTGAATGCGGGGCAGGTGATGTGCATCTTGGGTCATGTGAAGGACATTCACATCAAGCCTGATGGCACATCCGTGCCGATATTGCCGCCGAGATGGAGAGACGCTGATGACCTATTCAACCGATACCACCGCCAAAGCGCCTGCGCTCGGCGGCCTGATGGACCGACTGCGCAGTGCCGAAGACTGGATGGACTCACGGGGCCGGGGGGCGTGGATCGCCGCCATGGTGCTGGGCTTTGTCTTTGTCTGGCCCGTCGGCCTCGCCCTTGTGATCTATATGACCTACGCCAACAAATGGAGCAAAAGCATGTTCAAAGGCAAGTTCTGCGGCAGCCGCCGTGACGCATCCGTGGGCCGCCATGGGGCCTGGCGTTCCTCGGGCAACAGTGCTTTTGACGCCTACAAGGCCGATACGCTGCGCCGTCTGGAAGATGAGCAGGGCGCGTTCGAATCCTTCCTGCAGCGTCTGCGTGATGCCAAGGACAAGCAGGAATTCGACTCGTTCATGGAAGACCGCGCCAAGGGGGCTGCCCGTCCTGCCGCCACCACTGAAGACTCGCCGCGCGGCGAATACTGAGACCTGAGGCCCGGCGGCCCCGATCGGGGCCGCTGACGCTCTGGTTGCCCGTTTGCTGATCACGCCCCCTTGTTCCAGTCCCCCTTGCTTCAGGACCACGCCCATGCGCACTGTTTCCCCCATGATGATGTCAGATATGCAGCCCGACCCCGAACGTCATGCCGCCTTTTACGAAGGCGTTTTGCCAAAGCGGCTTCTGGCCTGGCTGATTGATCTGGTGCTGATCGGTCTGGTTACGGCGGTGATCGTGCCATTCACGGCCTTTACCGCGCTGTTTTTCCTGCCGTTCCTGTTTCTGGTGGTGGGATTTGTCTATCGCTGGGCCACCTTGACCGGGCGCTCGGCGACCTGGGGCATGCGGCTGATGAATATCGAGTTTCTCGACCGCAATGGCCAGCGCTTTGATGGTGCGACCGCGCTGCTGCACACGCTGGGCTATACGCTGTCGATGGCCTTTGTGATGCCGCAGGTGCTGTCGGTGGTCCTGATGCTGACCTCGTCGCGCGGGCAGGGGTTGAGCGATCTGGTGCTGGGCTCGGTGGCGATCAACAGCCCGTCGACACGGTGATCCGACGGTCATCGGCAAGCGACCGCGCGCGCGAAATGCCGTCTTGGCGTCTGGCGCGCGCCTTGCTAACGTGACGCATCTTTTCCCAATCAGTCAATCATGCGCCACACCCTTCCCATTGCGCCCCAGTTCTATGTGACGGCACCGCAGCCCTGCCCGTACCTTGACGGGCGGATGGAGCGGAAGCTGTTTACTGCGCTGCAGGGGGAACATGCGCAACGGCTGAATGACACGCTGTCAAAACAGGGGTTCCGCCGCAGCCAGAACGTGCTGTACCGCCCGTCCTGTTCCGAATGTTCGGCCTGTCTTTCCGCCCGCATCCGGGTGGCCGATTTCCAGCCCAGCCGTACCCAGCGCCGGATCATGCGCCGCGCTGCCCATCTGCGCCGCAATGCGACCAGTCCCTGGGCCACCGAAGACCAGTTCACCCTGTTCCGCCGCTATCTGGATGCGCGCCACGCCGATGGCGGCATGGCCGATATGGATATCTTTGAATTCGCCGCGATGATCGAGGAAACCCCGATCAAGAGCCGGGTGATTGAATACTCGCGCCCCGCTGGTCCGGGGGAGCGTGGCCACGTGCTGTCTGCGGTCTGCCTGACCGATGTGTTCGACGACGGGCTGTCGATGGTCTATAGCTTTTACGACCCCGATCTGGTGGATCTGTCGCTTGGCACCCACATCATCCTTGACCATATCGCCATCGCGCGGGAGGCGGGTCTTCCTTACGTCTACCTTGGCTATTGGGTGCCCGGCAGCCGCAAGATGGGCTACAAGGCCGGGTTCTCCGCGCTTGAGATTTACAAGGGCGGGCAATGGCAGGATCTGGGCGATCCCGCCGCGCACCGGGCCGAGTTGCACCCGCTGTCGATGGACCCGATTGCCGAACAGGTCGCCCGCATCAACCTGCCTGAAGCCCGCCCGCACCGGGACTGACCGGATGACCCAAGGCGCGGTGCTGGCCGCCGTTTCCCTGATCGTGCCTGATTATGACTCGGGCATCGTGTTTTACTGCGGGGCCTTGGGGTTCCGCCTGACCGAAGACATTGATCAGGGCCGCAAACGCTGGGTCACGGTGGAGCCGCCGGGGGGCGGCGCGCGGCTGGTGCTGGCACAGGCAGATGGCCCGGTGCAGCAGGCGGCAATCGGCGCGCAGGGCGGCGGCCGGGTCTGGCTGTTCCTGCGCACCGACGATTTCGACCGCGACCATCAGGCAATGCTGCGCGCCGGGGTGGTGTTTGAAGAGCGCCCCCGCGATGAGGCTTATGGCCGGGTGGCGGTCTGGCGCGACCCGTTCGGCAACCGCTGGGATCTGATCGGGCCCCCACATGCGTCTGGCTGACGCGATCAAGGGAACCCCACTGGACGGGACGGGCGGGATTTCCTATATAATCTCTCAACAACCCCTGATGAGGCCGGAATGAACAGCGAAGCAAAAGTCGAGGGCACCCCGCTCATCAAACCATCGAGCACCGATCATCCTTTGTATGATTCTGTGGTTGATGCCTGCCGCACGGTGTTTGACCCGGAAATCCCGGTCAATATCTTTGATCTGGGCTTGATCTACACCATTGAAATTGACCCCGAAAACGCAGTCAGCGTCACCATGACCCTGACCGCCCCCGGCTGCCCGGTGGCGGGCGAGATGCCGGGCTGGGTCGCTGATGCGGTCGAACCGCTGGCCGGGGTCAAGCAGGTCGATGTGCAGATGACCTTTGACCCACCCTGGGGCATGGAGATGATGAGCGACGAGGCCCGGCTGGAATTGGGATTCATGTAATCGTTCCCTCCTTGGTCAACCTTTGAATGCAAGCCATCTGGCTTGCATTTTTCATTTGCAAGCCGTTTGACTTGCCTTAGGCGAATGCAACCCATTTGGCTTGCTTTTCTTGAATGCAAGCCGTATGACTTGCATCATGGTCAAGCTCCACGCAGTCCTCACCGGCGATCTGATCCTCTCCACCCGCAGCACTCCTGCTCAGGTGGATGCCACCATGACGCTGATCGAGAAAGCAGCGCGACGGTTCAGCGATAAGGCGCGGTTTCACCGCTATCGCGGCGATGGCTGGCAGGTCTATGTCGGCCCGGCAGGGCAGGGGCTGGGGGCGATGGTTTATCTTGCGGCACAGCTCTGCGCCGATGAGGGCCTGTCCAGTCGGATGGCGCTGGGAATCGGCGATGCCCATGGCTTTGATCAGGGCAGTCTTGGCACCGCAGGCGGTATGGCCTTTGTCCGGTCGGGGCGGGCGTTGGACGCGATGGCTGATGGTCAATGGCTGGCCTTGGCGGGAGAGGGGGTAGACCCGCTGCACCACGCCCTTATGGCCTATATTGATGCGCAGGTCAGGGGCTGGTCCCCGCAACAGGCCGAAGCGGTCGCATGGTCGCTGACCCCGGACCTTGATCTGCCGCAACAGGCGCTTGCGGCGATGGTCGGGATCTCGCGGCAGGCGTTCGCGGCCCGGCTGAACGCGGCAGGTTTTGCCTTGATCCATCAGGCCACCCGCGCCTTTGCCGCCCATTTTTCACCGGAGCCGACCGATGGCTGAAACCCTCGCCCTGCTGTTGCTGGCGCATGTGCTGGCCGATTTCGTGCTGCAACCTGACCGCATGGCGCAGGCCAAGGCCGGGGGGCATCCGGGCTGGATGCTGGCGCATATCGGGATCGTGGGCGGGATCACGGCGCTGGTGCTGGGCGTGCAGACGCCGCAGGCGGCGGCAGTTGTCGCAGGGCTGACCGGGGTGCATCTGCTGGTGGACGCGGCCAAAGTGGCCATCGGGGCGCGGCTGTCTGCGATCACCGCCTTTCTGGCGGATCAGGCGGCGCATCTGCTGACGCTGCTGATGGTGGCCATGCTGGTGCCCGAGCTTTGGACGCAAGGTTTCTGGGCCCCGCACACACCACTCTGGCTGCCCGCCGCCCTCACGGTCATCGCCGGGGCGGTGCTTGCCACCCGGGCCGGGGGCTTTGCCCTTGGCCTGTTGATGCGGCCCTGGGGCGAGGTCGGGCTGGATGGTCTGCCCGGTGGCGGCCGGATCATCGGCATGCTGGAACGCGGGATCATCTTTCTGTTGATCCTCGGCGGCGAGCCCGGCGGTATCGGCTTTCTGATTGCGGCCAAATCGGTGCTGCGCTTTGGCGCGGTCAAGGAGGAGTCGCGGCTGTCGGAATACGTGATCATCGGCACGCTGGCGTCGTTCGGCTGGGCGATGCTGGTGGCAATCGGCACGGTGATGCTGCTTTCCGCGCTGCCGCCGCTTGGAATTCCCGACCTTTCCCCCTAGATTGGGAAGAGACCAAAGGAGCACCACATGTTTGGCATCCCCGGCAAAGCCGCCGTCACCCTGACCCCGCTGGCGGCAAAGCAGATTTCGCGCCTGATGGCGAAAGAGGACCGCAAGGGCCTGCGCATCGGCGTCAAGAAAGGCGGCTGCGCGGGGATGGAGTACACCATGGACTATGTGTCCGAGGTCAACCCGCTGGACGAGGTGGTGGAACAGGACGGCGCGCGGGTGATGATCGCGCCGATGGCGCAGATGTTCCTGATCGGCACCGAGATCGATTATGAGGTCGATCTGCTGCAGGCCGGGTTCAAATTCCGCAACCCGAACGTGGCCGAAGCCTGCGGCTGCGGCGAGTCGATCAAGTTCAAGGACGCGCCTTCTGCCTGAGCTTGCCTTTAAGAAACCTGAGCTTGCCTTTAAGAAAATAGAGCGGCTGCGCCGCATTGTTTTTTTAGTCGCCTCTGGCCTGCGGCCAACCGGCTCCGTACTGCGCTCCGCGCGGGAGTATTTGGCAAGCAGCAATTCTGGGGCGCGGATTTCATCTTGGTGAAAATACTCCGGGCGGGCCGCAGGCGGGGGCAGCGCCCTCCTCAACGGTTGGCACCTGTGATGTGCGTCAGGAATTGACCCTGCCCGCATCCTTGGTCAAAGCTGCGGACATGATGACCGATTTCTCAGCACGGCTGACCCGCTCTCCGCATCCCTATGACCGCAGCTCCGGCGATGAGGTGCGGGTCGCGTTTGCCGATCTGGGGCCGGAGGTGGCCGGACTGATGGCCGGCGCGGCTGGATGCAGCCCCTATCTCAAGAGCTTGATGACGCGGGAGGCGGACTGGTTGCGCCACGCGCTTGGGCAGGGGCCGGAGGCGGCGCTGGACGCGGAATTTGCCCGGAT
This sequence comes from Pseudotabrizicola alkalilacus, assembly GCF_003443995.1. Lineage (GTDB taxonomy): Bacteria > Pseudomonadota > Alphaproteobacteria > Rhodobacterales > Rhodobacteraceae > Pseudotabrizicola > Pseudotabrizicola alkalilacus. Next base: position 300,940 of record NZ_QWEY01000003.1, on the reverse strand, counting down.
CGAGGCTTTGGCTTTGGACGGGCTGGGCGCGGGCCTGCGTCAGGCCAAGCGCCGGATTGCGCTGCTGACGGCTCTGTGTGATTTGGGCGGGGTCTGGCCGCTGGAAGCGGTGACGGCGGCTCTGACCGGGCTGGCGGACCGGGCGGTGCATCTGGCGATGGTGCGGCTGGTGGCCGAGGAGATCCGGCGCGGCAAGATCCCCGGCGCGACGGCGGAGGATGCCGAGACGGCGGCGGGCATGGTCAGCCTTGCCATGGGCAAGATGGGCGCGGGGGAGCTGAACTATTCCTCCGACATCGACCTGATCTGCCTGTTTGACGAGAGCCGCTATCCGGGGGTGGAGCAGGAGGCGCGGGCGACGTTTATCCGCGTCACCCGCAAGATGACGGCGCTGTTGTCGGATCTGACCGGCGAGGGCTACGTGTTCCGCACCGATCTGCGGCTGCGCCCCGATGCAAGCGTCACGCCGGTTTGCCTGTCGATGGCGGCGGCGGAGAGCTATTATGAAAGCGTCGGCCGGACCTGGGAGCGGGCGGCCTATATCAAGGCGCGGCCCTGTGGCGGCGATCTGGCGGCGGGGGAGCGGTTTCTGAAAACCCTGACCCCCTTTGTCTGGCGCAAGCATCTGGATTTTGCCGCCATTCAGGACGCGCATGACATGCGGCTGCGCATCCGCGAGCATCGCGGGCTGAACGGCCGGGTCACGGTCGAGGGCCACAACATGAAGCTGGGGCAGGGCGGCATCCGCGAGATCGAGTTTTTCACCCAGACAAGGCAGCTGATCGCGGGCGGGCGCGACCCCGATCTGCGAGACCGGACCACGGTGGGCGGGCTTGCGGTGCTGGCGGAAAAGGGCTGGGTGCCGCCGGATGTGGCGGCGGAGCTGGCCACGCTTTACCGCGCGCACCGTGAGCTGGAGCACCGCCTGCAAATGGTGGGTGACGCCCAGACCCATGACATGCCGGTGACGGCAGAGGGGGTGGCGCGGATTGCGGCGTTTTGCGGCGAAGACGACGCCGCTTTCCGCGCCGGCCTGCTGGAGCGGATTGCGCGCGTCGATACGCTGACCGATGCGTTCTTTGCCCCCGGTGAGGCCGAGACCGGGCCGGAGTTGTCAGAGGCGGCGGGCAAGATCGTGTCGGGCTGGATTCACTACCCGGCGCTGCGCTCGGAGCGGGCGCAGGCGATTTTCCGGCGGCTGCGGCCCCAACTTCTGAAGCAGTTGCACCGCGCGGCCAACCCGGACGAGGCGCTGCGCGCTCTGGATGGGTTTCTGGCTGGTCTGCCAGCGGGCGTGCAGATCTTTTCGCTGTTTGATTCCAATCCGACGCTGATCGAGCTGATCATCGATATTGCCGGCACCTCGCCGTCACTGGCGCGGCATCTGTCGCGCAACGCGGGCGTGCTGGATGCGGTGATCGGCGGCAGTTTCTGGACCGCCTGGCCGGGGACGGCGGCGCTGCGCGCCGATCTGGCGCGGGTGCTGGGCGAGGTGGCGGATTACGAAAAGAAGCTCGATACGGCCCGGCGCTGGATGAAGGAGTGGCACTTTCGGGTCGGGGTGCACCATCTGCGTGGCCTCAAAGACGCGTTCGAGGCGGGCAAGGCCTATGCCGATCTGGCTGATGCGGTGGTGGGCGCGCTCTGGCCGGTGGTGACGGCCGAGTTTGCCCGCAAGCACGGGCCGATGCCGGGGCGGGGGGCGGTGCTGATCGGCATGGGGTCGATGGGGGCGCAGCGGCTCAATGCCGGGTCGGATCTGGACCTGATCATGATCTATGATGCGGCGGGGGTGGAGGACTCCACCGGGCCGAAACCGCTTGCCACGCGGCCCTATTATGCCCGCCTGACGCAAGGCATGGTGACGGCGCTGACCGCACAGATGCCGGAGGGGCGGCTCTATGAGGTGGATATGCGGCTGCGCCCCTCGGGGCGGCAGGGGCCGGTGGCGACCGGCTGGCAGAGCTTCACCGGCTATCAGGAAGATGAGGCCTGGACCTGGGAGCATCTGGCGCTGACCCGCGCGCGGGTGCTGGCGGGGGAGCCGGAGCTGGCGGCAGAGGTGGAGGCATTCCGCCGCGACCTGCTGGCGCGCAAGGGCAAGGGCGATACGGTGCGGGCCGATGTTGCCGCCATGCGCGAGCGGTTGCAGGCGGCCAAGCCTGCCAAGGGCAGCTGGGAGGCCAAGAATGGCGCGGGCCGCCTGATGGATGTGGAGCTGTGCGCGCAGATGCTGGCGCTGCTCGGCGGCAGTCCGGCGCGCGGGGTGGAGCGGCAGATCGGGGCGGGGGCGGCGGCTGGGGTGTCGCAACCGGATCAGACGGCGCTGCTGGATGCCTACAGGTTGCTCTGGCGGCTGCAATGCGGCACCCGTCTTTTGACCGAGGGGCCGCTGGTGATGGAGGATCTGGGGATCGGCGGGCGGGCGTTCCTGCTGCGCGAGACCGGCGAGACCAGTGCCGAGGCGTTGACAGCGCGGCTGGAGACGGTGACGGCGCTTGCGGACCGGGTGATCTCGGGGCTGATGGAGGGGTAGATTGGGGAGGCGTGTGATGCGGATGGATGAGGCGGACCCCAAGGGTCTGGTGCGGGAGAGCTACCGGATCGACGGGATCAGCGGGCCGGAATGCCGCTCGATCTTTATCGACTGGGCGCTGAGCCTGCAGCCGGGGGTGGAGGTCGACGAGGCACTGCGGGCGGTGCTGGCTGAATACGCGCTGGCCGCACCGGAGCATCCGATGAGCCGGGTGCTGACCGAGGCGCTGGTCCGGCCGGAACCGCCGCGCCGGAAGGGCGGACGGGCGGCACGGATGGGGGTGTGATGGGGTGGGTTCCCCCTGTGTTACAAAGTGAAGAAGTGTTTTTTATCAGTGGGTTGACTGTGCGGGATTAACGCATTTTTAAGGTGTGGCGGCGTTGGCAAACAGGTGTCAGTCGTTTTCCTCGATCACATGTTCGGCGAGATCCAGAATCATGTGACTGATGTGGTGGTCGGAAATATGATAGAAGATGTGGCGCGATTGCCGTTCGGCCCGCAGCAACCGCGCGCTGCGCAGCAGGCGCAAATGATGGCTGACCAGCGTTTGCGACAGGTCCAGGTTCTGGGCAATGTCGCCGACAGATTTCGGGCCGTCCAGACAGTGCATCACAATCCGCAATCGCGTCGGGTCGCCCAGAAGCTTGAAGGCTTCGGCGACCAGCGACAGTTGATCGGGTGTCAGTGCCGGGACGGTGGCCGTCAATGTGCGTGCCCTTTGTGATGGTGCCCATGATCATGCCCGTGATGGTCATGCCGCGCGGGCTGCAAGCTGCACTCTTGGTTGATTTCGTCGTTCCAATCAATCGCAACGGTCACATGTTCGATACCAAATTCTGACTTCAGAAGCGTTTCGACCCTGCGCGACACCGCTTTTGCGTGGATATCATCTGCGGGGCGCACGTTCAGTGTTGCCATCGTGCGGCCCGAGGTGATCTGCCAGACATGGATATGGTGAACTGCGGCAAGATCCGGCACCGATGTGAGCAGCTTTGTTACGATCTCCTCCGGGTCTGCATCGGCGGGTGCGCCTTCGAGCAGGATGTGGATGGATGTTGCCAGCAGCTTCCACGCGCTGCGCAGGATCAGCACAGCGACGACGACAGACAGGATCGGGTCGATCGGGGTCCATCCGGTGAGGGAGATGATGATCGCGGCGGCGATTGCGCCGACAGAGCCGAGCAGGTCGCCCATCACATGCAGGATCGCGCCCTTGATGTTCACGTGCTCCGTCTCGCCGCGTGTCATGATCCAGAGCACGAGCAGGTTGACCAGCAACCCTGCGGTGGCGACCAGCAACATCGGGCCGGCCAGAATCTCGCCCGGCTGGCGGAACCGCTCGACAGCCTCGTAAAAGATCCATGCGACGATGGCGAACAGGGTGAGGGCATTCACGAAGCCGGCAATCACCTCGAACCGCAGATAGCCAAAGGTGCGTTTGCTGTCGGCAGCGCGGCGACCGAAGCGAAACGCGGCATAGGCGAGCGCAAGGGCCGCGGCATCGGTCAGCATATGGCCTGCATCGGCCAGAAGCGCGAGCGAGCCGGACAGGAGGCCGCCCACCACTTCGACCAGCATGAACCCAAAGATCAGGACAAACGACAGCAGAACCTTGCGCTCATTGGCGTTGGTGACAGTCGGGCTGTGGGAATGATCGTGGTCGTGGTGTGCGTGTGACATGGGCTTTCCTCTGTAAGTAAACATATCAATACATGTTCATGTATTAAGGTCAACCATCTGAGGCGGGGTGCGGCACGAAAATGTGGAACACGTGGCAGCTTTTGTCGGGCAGCTGCGGGGCCGCCCTTGTCGTGCGCTGCGCGGCTTGGCTGGGGCATTTGGGCTGGTCTTTGCCAAAGCGACGGGCTGTATGTCTGAAAGGTCAGTTTATTCGCAAGGTGATGGTGGTGTTGCCGGAACTGCCACTCACCCACTACGTTGATCTGTACCTGATTGGAGTTTCCAAATTGACCCAACCCCAGATTTTGCTGTTTGCGCTGTTCGCGGGAATCGTCGGGCTGATGATCTGGGGGAAGTTGCGGCACGATATTGTGGCCTTTGGCGGGGTGATCGTCGGCACGCTGCTGGGGCTGGTGCCGGTGGAGGAGACGTTTTCGGGCTTTGCGCATCCGGCGGTGATCACGGTGGCACTGGTGTTGGTCGTGTCTGCCGGTTTGATCCGCACCGGGGCGATCAATGCGCTGGCGCGGGTGTTGGCGAACCCGGATCTGCCGGTTTCCTTGCATGTGCTGCGGCTGGGCGTGGTGGGGGCGCTGTTGTCTGCGGTGATGAACAATGTCACCGCGCTGGCGCTGCTGATGCCGGTGGATGTGGCGACGGCGCGCAAAGCGGGGCGCGGGGCCGGGCTGACGCTGATGGCGCTGGCCTTTGCCACCATTCTGGGCGGGATGCTGACGTTGATCGGGACGCCGCCCAACCTGATCGTGTCGAGCTTCCGGCGCGAGGCGCTGGGGGAGCCGTTCGGGTTTTTCGACTTTGCCTATGCGGGCGGGATCGTGGCGGTTGCGGGGCTGCTGTTTGTGGCCTTTGTCGGCTGGCGGCTGGTGCCGCAGCGTGAAGACGGCCCGGTGGCCGAGGATGCCGAAGCGCGGATGCGCGATTATGTGGCCGAGCTGGTGGTGCCGGACGAGTCGGACAGCATCGGCCAGACCAAGGCAGAGTTGATTGCCGCCTGCGAAAAGCTGGGGGCAAGCCTGATCGCGGTGAAGCGGCGGGGGCGGCGGGTGTATGGCGCACCCGGCGGTATTGTGCTGGAGGTCGGGGATATTCTGCTGATCGAGGCGTCGCCGACCCTGCTGGAAGAGGTGCGGGTGGAACTGAAGCTGTCCTATCCCGACGGGCTGGCGGCGGATGCGCCCCGGATCTCGCTGGCGGGCGAGGTGATGGCAGAGTTCGTGGTCACCAATACCTCGCGCATCGTCGGGCGCACGGCGCGGCAGGCGCGGCTCGCGGTCGATCATGACTCGGTGCTGCTGGGGATTTTGCGGCGGGACCGGACCCTGCACGACAATCTGCGCGACACGCGGATTCTGGCGGGGGATATCCTGCTGGTGCTGATCCCCGAGACGCAGGCCGATGCGATTGCCGATGCGCTGCATCTGCTGCCGCTGAGCCGGCGCGAGTCGGTCACGATGGAGCGGCGCGCGGTGGCAGCGGTGGTGATGTTTGCGCTTGCGATTGCGGCGGTCAGTCTGGGGCTGGTCACGATGCCGGTGGCTTTGGGCGCGGTGGTGATCGGCTATGTGCTGGCGCGGGTGCTGGGGGTGGAGGAGCTGTACGAGCATATCGACTGGCCGGTGATCGTGCTGCTGGCCTCGCTGATCCCGTTGGGGGTGGCGATGGACACCACCGGGGCCTCGGGTCTGGTGGCCGAGGCGCTGGCGACAGCGACGGCGGGGCTACCGCCTTGGGTCGGACTGACGGTTCTGATGGTATCGACGATGTTCATCTCGGATGTGCTGAACAACAATGCGACCGCCATTCTGGCGGTGCCGGTGGGCATCCGGCTGGCCGAGGCGACGGGGACCAACCCGGATTCTTACCTGATGGCGGTGGCGATTGCGGCATCCTGCGCGTTTCTGACGCCGATCGGGCATCAGAACAATACCATCGTGCTGGGGCCGGGGTCGTACCGGTTTTCGGACTATTGGCGGATGGGGTTGCCGCTGGAGGTGATCGTGACGGCGGTGGGGGTGCCTGCGATCCTGCTGTTCTGGCCATTATAGGGCGCGCGCCTGAGTTTGCTTATGGCCGGTGGGGCCGGGTAAATTTGTGATCGGGTGCAGATTTGATGCAACCTTGCAGGGGGGTGCAGCGTTGTGGTGCAGATGTCCGCACGGACCGATGCGCGCAGCCTGCGCTCGTGCCCCTTTCCCACTCTTCTGCCCCGGAGTTCCGCAAAATGGCCGATCTTGTGTCTGATGTGAATGAGCCTGTTCTGGCGACCGAAGGCGCGCCTGTTGCAATCCTGCTGGCCGGGGGGCGCGGGTCGCGGCTGTATGAGCTGACCGACCGGGCCTGTAAACCGGCGCTGCCGTTTGTGCGGCGGCGACGGATCGTGGATTTCACCATGGAAAACATCGTGCGGTCGGGTCTGAACCGGGTGATCGTGGCCAGCCAGTACCGGCCCGAGACGCTGGAGGCGCATCTGGAGTCGGCCTGGTCGGGGCGGATCGGGGCGGCGGGGCTGATCCTGCGGCGTGGCGCGGATGGCGCCGATATGACAGCGGCACAGCCCGGCTATTTTGGTACGGCGGATGCGGTCTGGAAAAATGCGGCGCAGATTGATGCGCTCGGGCCGCGAGAGGTGCTGATCCTGTCGGCGGATCATGTTTATGAAATGGATTATCGCCCCCTGATCGCGGCGCATCGCGCCTCGGAAGCCAAGGTCACGCTCGCCGCCAAGGTGGTGGACCGGTATGAGGCGCGCGGCTTTGGCGTCATCACCGCCAGTGGCACCGGGATGGTGACGGATTTTGTGGAAAAGCCCGATATTCCGCCGACCCTACCGAATGACCCGGAACATGCCTTGGCCAGCATGGGGATTTATATCTGTGACTGGCGCTGGCTGCGGCAGATGCTGGCCGAGGATGCGGCATCAGAAAACAGCAGCCATGATTTCGGCCATGATATCCTGCCGCGCGCGGTCCGGGCCGGTGAGGCGCATGTCTGGAACTGGGAACAGGCGGTCGGTCATCCGGTGTTCTGGCGCGATGTCGGCACGCTGGATGCGCTGCGCGAGACATGGCTGCAGTTTGAGACCGGCGATGCGCCCTGCGCCTTGCCCGCGCCCGATCTGGGCGAGATGACCCCGGCGCTGTCGCGGTTTGGCATGTCCACCTCGGTTGGCGGATTGCGGCTGTTTGCGCCGCTGCGCAACCGGACGGGACAGGCAAGCTGGGGCATGATGGAGGCGTCGGTGCTGATGGATGGCGCGCGGCTGTCGCCGGGCTGCCGGTTGACACGGGCGCTGATCGCGCCGGGGGTGACCCTGCCCGAAGGGCTGGTGGTGGGGGAAGACCCGGTTGAAGACGCGCGCTGGTTCCGGGTGACGGCGGCGGGCACCACATTGGTGACCACTCAGATGCTGTCGCGCCGGGCGGCCCGGATGCACCGCCGCGACCGGGGCATCGGTCGCGGCCTGTTTCAGCAGGCGGTGTCGTGATGCTGAAGGTGGCCCCAAAGGGATTGGCATTTGACCGCGCCTCGGCCCGGCCTTCGGTTCTGGGGGCAGAGTATGACGGCGATGGCGTGAATTTTGCGCTGTTTTCCGACCATGCCGAGCGGGTGCAGCTGTGCCTGTTCGACGAGGATGGTGTGACCGAGACGGCACGGCTGGATCTGCCCGAGATGGAGGGCGGGATCTGGTATGGCTATCTGCCCGGTCTGGCTCCGGGGCAGGCCTACGGCTACCGCGTGCATGGGGCCTATGCCCCCGAAGAGGGGCATCGGTTCAACGCCAACAAGTTGCTGCTCGACCCCTATGCGCGACAGCTGACCGGGGTGCTCGACTGGGATGACAGCCTGTTCGGCTATGAGATCGGCACCGATGATCTGAGCTTTGATGTGCGCGATTCTGCCGCGTTCATGCCGAAAGCGCGCGTGGTGGACCCGGCCTATGACTGGTCGGCAGACCGCGCTTTGCTGCGGCCATGGGAAGAGACGGTGATCTATGAAGCACATGTCAAAGGTCTGACCATGCGGCATGACGGGGTGGTGCAGGCCGATCGCGGCACCTTTGCCGGTCTGGCGTCACCCCCGGTGATCGACCATCTGAAGGCACTGGGGATCACGGCAATAGAGCTGTTGCCGGTGCAATCCTTTGTGCAGGACCGGCATTTGCTGGAACAGGGGCTGTCGAATTACTGGGGCTATAACACCCTGTCGTTCTTTGCGCCCAATGCACCCTATCTAAAGACCGGGCAATTGTCGGAAATCAAGGATGCGATCCGCCGGTTTCATGAGGCGGGCATCGAGGTTTTGCTGGATGTGGTTTACAACCACACCGCCGAAGGCAACGAAATGGGGCCGACCCTGTCGTTCCGGGGGATCGACAACGCGTCTTATTACCTGTTGTCGCCGGAAAACCCGCGCCACAGCTTTGACACCACCGGCTGCGGCAATACGCTGAACGTGGCGCATCCGATGGTGCTCAGGATGGTGCTCGACAGCCTGCGCTATTGGGTGCAGGTCATGCATGTCGACGGGTTCCGCTTTGACCTTGCCTCCACCCTGGGCCGCGAAAGTGCCGGGTTCGAACGCGAAGGTTCGTTCTTTGCGGCGATCCGGCAAGACCCGGTGCTGGCCCATGTCAAACTGATCGCCGAGCCTTGGGATATCGGCGAGGGCGGCTATCAGGTCGGCGGATTCCCGTGGCCGTTCCGCGAATGGAACGACAAGGCGCGCGATGATCTGCGCAGCTTCTGGCGGCGCGATGGCGGCGTGCGCGGGTCGGTATCGCAGCGGCTGCTGGGTTCGCCGGTGCAGTTCCATCATTCGCGCCGTCCTGCGACCACCTCGGTCAATTTTCTGGCGGCGCATGACGGGTTCACGCTGTGGGACTGTCTGTCTTATGACCAGAAGCACAATGAGGCCAATGGCGAGGGCAATGCCGATGGCCATGACAACAACCTGTCGCACAACATGGGCGCCGAAGGGCCGACCGAGGATGCGGGCATTCTGCATGGCCGGGCACGGCGGGCGCGGGCGTTGCTGGCCTCGCTGATGATGTCGCAGGGCGTGCCGATGATCCTGGCGGGCGACGAGATGGGCAACAGCCAGCACGGCAACAACAACGCCTATTGTCAGGACAATGAGCTGGCCTGGATCGACTGGCCGGGGGCCGATGCGGGGCTGACCCGGTCCACGGCACAGATGATCGCGTTGCGGCAGGAGCTGGGTCTGGCCAACCGGCGCTTTGCCGCCGGGGCAGGCGATGGCGACGGTGTGGCGGATGAGGCGGTCTGGCTGCATGCCGACGGGCGCGAGATGGCGGACGGCGACTGGGAACAGGAGGGGCCGCTTGGCCTGCTGCTGCGCCGGGCCGCGCGCGCAGATGTGCTGGTGATCCTGAACGCCGGGGATGATGCCGGGTTCGTGCTTCCCGAAGGTGCGTGGCTGCGGCGGCTGTGCAGTGCCGACGAGGGCGAGACTGCGCCGGAGGTGATGCAGGGTGAGATCACCGCTGCGGGTCAGGCGGTGCTGGTGCTGGTCGAAAGCGCGGGTGGATAGAGGAACTATTGGGGCAGGGCTGCGTTGATACTGCAGAGGCCGCCTGTGGCGGCCACCTGAATGCCGGATTACCCCCCGGACCCTTTCATGAAAGGAGTTTCCATGCTGACCCCGACCACAGCCGCAATGATGCTTGATACCGAGGCAAGCGATTCACCCGAAGCGGCCCCGGATGCCGCCGATGCGCTGCTGGCGCTGCAACGCCGGACGGCGGATGCGCTGGCGGGCTATGTGACGATGGTGGACAAGGCCGAACCGGAGTTCCGCCCGGTCGCAGAGCGCTATCGCGCGATCCACGACCGCCACAATGCCGCGCTGACTGCGATGCTGATCCGCCATGGCGTGGAGCCGGATGCGGATGGCAGCTTCATGGGCACTGTGAACAAGGCGGTGGTGTCGCTGCGGGCGCTGTTCGATGACATCGACGCCGATGTGATGGACAGCATCCGCAACGGCGAAAATTATGTGCTGGAGGCGTTTGACGATGCCATCGGCTCTGCCGGCATGCCGCCCGCCGATGTGACCCTGCTGCGTGACATGCGCGACGAGCTGGTGGTGCTGCTGCAGGACACGCGGCATCTGGACTGACTGTTGTCAGGAGAGATGACGGAACCGCCGGGGCAGGGAATGGCCCCGGCGGTTTGCTGTGCGGGTGCCGGAGGCGCCGCGCGGGAGTATTTTTTGCCAAGATGAATGGCGGGACGCCTTAAGCGCGCAGGGCGCGGGCCTCGGCGGCGAGTTTGGTGATCGCGGCCCAGTCGCCTGTTGCCATTGCCTCTTTCGGCGCGACCCAGGAGCCGCCGACGCAGAGGATGTTTTTCAGCGACAGATAGTCATGGGCGTTCTTCAGGCTGATGCCGCCGGTCGGGCAGAAGCTGACCTGCGGGATTGGCGAGCCGATTGATTTCAGGAAAGCTGCCCCCCCGGATTGTTCGGCGGGGAAGAATTTCTGCACGGTGTAGCCCTTTTCCAGCAGGCGCATCACCTCGGACGCGGTGACGGCACCGGGCAGCAGCGGCAGCTCATATTCGGCGCAGGCATCAAGCAGGGCGTCGGTGGCACCGGGCGAGACGCCGAAGGTGGCCCCGGCGGCCTTGGCGGCCTTGACATCGGCTCGGGTCAGCAGCGTGCCGGCCCCCACCACACCGCCCGGAACCTCGGCCATGGCGCGGATGGCATCGAGCGCGCAAGCGGTGCGCAGGGTGACCTCAAGCGCGGGCAGGCCACCGGCGACGAGGGCCTGCGCAAGGGGCTTGGCATGGGCCAGATCGTCGATCACCAGAACGGGGACAACGGGGGCGAGGCGGCAGACCTCGAGCGCGCGGGCGGATTGTTCGGAGGGGGTCATGGTGTGCGTCCTTTGGCGGCGGGGAGGCGGAACGTGCGGGAGCCTCCGGCGGGGATATTTGAAGACAGAAAATGCGGCAAGGGGTTTGCACCGGATCGTGGGTCAGATCACCACGCCCGCGCCGGTATCAGAGGTGCCGACGGTCTGGCGGAAGACGTTGAACAGTTCGCGCCCGATGCCATGGCTGTTGGCCGTGAGGTCAGCGGTGATGGCGGGACGCGCGTCGAAGTCGTCGGCGAGGACCGAAAGGGTGCCCGCGACCGCATCAAGCCGGATCACGTCGCCGTCGCGCAGACGGGCGAGCGGGCCGCCCTTGGCCGCCTCGGGCGAGACGTGGATGGCGGCGGGGACTTTGCCGGACGCGCCTGACATGCGGCCATCGGTGACGAGAGCGACCTTGAGCCCGCGATCCTGCAACACCATCAGCGTGGGGGTCAGCGAGTGCAGTTCGGGCATGCCATTGGCGCTGGGGCCCTGAAAGCGCACGACAACGATGGTGTCAGAGGTGAACTCCCCAGCCTTGAAGGCGGCTTTGACCGCATCTTGCGTGTGGAAGATCCGGGCCGGGGCTTGCACGATGTGACGTTCCGGCGCGACGGCAGAGACCTTGATCACGCCGCGCCCCAGATTGCCGGAGAGTTGTTTCAGCCCGCCGCTGGTGGCGAAGGGGTCAGCGGCGGGGCGCACGATTTTATCGTTGAGGGTCTCGCGCGGGCCATCCTGCCAGCCGAGCTTGCCATCCTTGAGCGTGGGTTCCTGCCGGTAGGCCTCCAGCCCGTCTCCGGCGATGGTCTTGGCATCGGGGTGCAACAGGCCCGCATCCAGCAGCTGGTTGATCAGGAATTGCAGCCCCCCGGCGGCGTGGAAATGGTTCACATCGGCCAGACCATTGGGGTAGACCTTGGCCATCAGCGGCACCACATCGGACAGATCGGCGAAATCCTGCAGATCGAGGATCACGCCCGACGCGCGGGCCATCGCGGGCAGGTGCAGCACGAGATTTGTCGAGCCGCCGGTCGCCATCAACCCGACGAGGCCGTTGACATAGGCGCGTTCATCCAGAATCTCGCCCGCCGGGCGGAAGTCATTGCCAAGCGCGGTGATCTGGGCCGCGCGTTCCACCGCCGCCGTGGTCAGCGCCTCCCGCAGGGGCGTGCCGGGGTTGACGAAGCTGGAGCCGGGCAGGTGCAGGCCCATGAATTCCATCAGCATCTGGTTGGTGTTGGCGGTGCCGTAAAAGGTGCAGGTGCCCGCGCCGTGATAGCTGGCCATTTCCGCCGCCATCAGCTCTTCGCGCGTGGCTTTGCCTTCGGCCCAGGCGTTGCGGACAGCGGATTTCTGATCGTTGGGGATGCCGGAGGTCATCGGCCCGGCGGGGACGAACACCGCCGGGATATGGCCGAAGCTGGCGGCGGCGATGATCAGACCCGGCACGATCTTGTCACAGACGCCGAGGTAGAGGGCGGAGTCGAAGGTGTTGTGGCTGAGCGCCACGCCGGCGGCCAGCGCGATCACGTCGCGGGAGAACAGCGACAGCTCCATCCCCGGCTGGCCTTGGGTCACGCCATCGCACATCGCGGGCACGCCGCCCGCCACTTGCGCGGTGGCCCCGGCGGCGCGGGCGGCGGTGCGGATCAGGTCGGGGTAACGCTCGAACGGCTGATGCGCCGAGAGCATGTCATTATAGGCGGTGACGATGCCGATATTCGGTGCGCGGGTAGTGGCAAGGGTGTCTTTGTCCTGCTCCATCGCGGCATAGGCATGGGCCTGATTGCCGCAGGTCAGGTGGCTGCGCGCCGGGCCAGCCGCCACAGCAGCGGCCATCTGGCGCAGGTAGTCGCCCCGGCGGCCATGGCTGCGCTCGACGATGCGATCAGTGACGCGGGCGATGGTGGGGTGCAGGGTCATAGCGGGCCTTTGGGGTTGTGGCTTGCGATGAGGGGAGTGTAGCAGGGTTTGTTAGCGCTAACAACCCTTGCGAATGGGTGTTTGGGGGTCAGTCGCGGGTCAAATATGCTTTCAGCCCTGCGGGGTAGAGCCGTGGTCCATCGGGCCAATCCAGCGTGTCGAGGGGAAACCATTCAGCAAAGCCTGTGGTTCCGTCATCTTCGTGAAAGAGAATGCGATCTGCCTCTGCAAAGGCCCCGGTTGGGAAAAGCACGGTGAACAGAGCCAGAATCTCATGGCCGGGTGTTCCTTCATGGGTGAAGATATTCTCGATGAAGACCGGCGAACCGACAGGTTCGACCGTGATGTCAAGTTCCTCCTGAAATTCGCGGATCAGCGCAGCACGGGCGGTTTCGCCGAATTCGACGGTTCCGCCGAGGGGTCGCACCCCCTTTACGCGGCCGGAGGCATCCGGAACTTCGGCGGCGAGCAGTCGATTGCCGCGCCAGTGCAGGCCCAGAGCCTTGAAGCGGATGGAGGGAATGGGGAGCGCGAAGGTCATGGCGTTTTGTACGGTGTCGTTTGCAGTCTGTGCAATGGGACGCCACCACAATACCCCGCTTTTGCACAATTTCGCGCGCAATCGTGCCATGTTTGGCCGGTAATCCTGTCAGGGCAAGGGGAAAGACCTCCCCCGGAGGATGTGGTGATGAAGACGCTTGTTTTTCCGATGTTGGCCGTGGTGATGGGTCTGTCTGCCTGTGCGGGCGGCGGGCCGGATGTGATGCGGTCGGACCGGGTGCAGATGACGCTGGCGACCCAAGGCCGGGCCGATCCGGGGGCGGGTGAGGTGCGGCAGGTGCTGGCGGCGCAATATGATGTGCAAGACATCCGCATCTCGGTGCCCAGCAAGCTGAAGGTCTCGGAAGCCAACATGTTCTATCCGGTGGCCGATATCGTCTGGCGTGGCGAGCCGATGGGCAACCGCCATGCGCAAGTGATGTCGATCTTCAAGGAGGCGATGGACCGGGGCACCTTTACCATGACCACGGGCCGCAAGGTCGTGGTGGATATCGAGGTGACGCGGTTCCATTCGGTGACGGAAAAGACCCGCTACACGGTGGGCGGCACCCATTCGATGCGCTTCACGCTGACGGTGCGGGACGCTGAAACCGGGGTGGTGCTGGACGGGCCGCGCCTGGTGGCGGCGGATGCCAAGGCAGCCGGGGGCGCGCAGGCGGTGGCCGAGGAACAGATGGGCCGCACCCAGCGGGTGGTGGTTGTCGAGCGGCTGGCCAGTGCGATCCGGTCAGAGCTGTCGGCGCGGGTCACCGACCCGATGCTGATCAGCCAGGCGCTGTCGCAGCCGAGTGATGTGACCCTGCGCTGAGGGGCATTTCCCAAAGCATCAAGTTAGCGTAAAGGGAGGGGATGATGACCCCTCCCTTTGCGCATGACGCCCCCGACTCCGCTTCCGATGATGCTCCCCGTGCGATGCCGGTGGTGCGGTTGAAACCCAAGGCCGAGGCGCGGGCGATCCGCCATGGCTTCCCTTGGGTCTACAGTGATGAGCTGGTCACCGACCGGCGCACCCAAGGGCTGACCCCCGGCACGCTGGCGGTGCTGGAGGATGGCGAGCGCCGGGCGCTGGGGCTGGTGACAGTCAACCCGAAATCAAAGATCATCTGCCGGATGCTGGATCGTGATCCCGAGGCGGTGATTGATCAGGCGTGGTTCGAGGCGCGGATCGCGCGGGCCGAAGCGATGCGGACGCGGTTGTTTGACGCGCCGTTCTACCGGCTGGTGCATGCCGAGGCCGACGGGTTGCCCGGCGTGGTGATCGACCGGTTCGGCGATGTGGCCGTGGTGCAGCCGAACGCGGCCTGGGCCGAGGCGCATCTGGAGATGCTGGTTGCTGCTTTGGTGGCGGTGACCGGGGTGACGTCGGTGGTCAAGAACGGCTCTGGCCGCTCGCGCGTGCTCGAAGGGCTGACCGAAGAGGTTGCGGTTGTGCGCGGCGCGGTCGATGGGCCGGTGACGGTGCCGATGAATGGCGCGCTCTATATGGCCGACCTTTTGGGCGGGCAGAAGACCGGGCTGTTCTATGACCAGCGGCCGAACCATGCGTTTACGGCGCGTCTGGCACGCGGCGCACGGGTGCTGGATCTGTTCAGCCATGTCGGCGGTTTTGGGCTGGCCTGCCTTGCTGCCGGGGCCGAGAGTGCTTTGGCGGTCGATGGCTCTGCGCCTGCGCTTGCCCTGGCGTCGCAAGGGGCGGCGGCGATGGGGGTCGAGGGCCGCTTTGCCACCCGTCAGGGCGATGCCTTTGACGTGCTGGAGGCTTTAGGGACCGAGGGCGCGCAGTTTGATCTGGTGATCTGTGATCCGCCCGCCTTTGCCCCCGCCAAACCGGCGCTGGAGGCGGGGTTGCGCGCCTATGAACGGGTTGCGCGGTTGGCGGCCCCGCTGGTGGCGCCGGGCGGCTATCTGGTGCTGTGCTCCTGCTCACATGCCGCTGACCTGTCGTCGTTCCGCAATGCGTCGGGGCGCGGGATCGGGCGCGGCGGGCGGCGGGCGCAGCTGATCCACACCGGCTTTGCCGGGCCGGATCACCCGATGCTGCCGCAACTGGCGGAATCGGGCTATCTCAAGGCGTTGACCTTCCGGCTGGATGGCTGATGCGCGGGGGAAGCCGCTCTTTGCGCCCTTGCTTGCGGTCATCGTGTGGCGGGGGTGGCGGGGTGAACCCCGCCCTACACCTTGCGGCAACGGGCGCGGGCGATGAGCGCGCGCGATGAGGGCGGTGCTGGACGCGTGTGTACTGTATCCAACGGTGCTGCGTGAAATCCTGATGGGATGTGCAGCGGCGGGACTCTATATGCCGCTGTTTTCAGAGCGGATCCTGCGCGAATGGGTGCGGGCGACGGCCAAGCTGGGGCCGGTGCAGCAAGAGATTGCCACCGGCGAGGCCGCGCTGTTGCGCGCACAGTTTCCGGGTGCGGTGGTGCGCGAGCATACCAACATCGAGGCGCGGCTGTTATTGCCGGACCCCGATGATGTGCATGTGCTGGCGGTGGCGATCGGTGGCTCGGCCGATTGCATCGTGACCTTTAACGCGGTGGATTTCCCACGGCATCTGCTGGCCGAAGAAGGGGTGGAGCGGCGCGATCCCGACGGGTTCCTGTGGCAGTTGTGGTCAGATCAGCCCGAAACGGTGGCACGGGTGGTGAATGATGTTCATGCCACCGCCTGCCGGTTGTCGGGTGAGGCGTTCAGCCGCAAATCCCTGTTGAAACGGGCACGGCTGAACCGATTGGCCAAGGCATTGGACGCGGCTGAGGCGTGAGCAGCGCCCAAGTACCGTAAGTCAGTTTGCGGGCGCGCTCTCCGGCACCGGGTCAACAGCGGGCACATCTGCGGGGGTCAGCGGGTCAACATTCTGAACCGGAACGCCGGGCGAGCTTTGCTGCGCGGGCTGAGCCGGGGGGGCGACCGTCTCAGGCGTCGTGCCCGTGGTCGTGCCCGTGACAGATCCGTCTGGCGGCACCTGTTCTCCGGTGCGGCCGTCAATCTGGGTTTGCGAGCCCTGAGGCGGATTGCTTTCGGCAACTTCGTAGCCGACCCACCACAGATAGCCAAGACCGACGGCGATCACCACGACGATCATGCCGACCAGCGGGCCACGGTGGCGGCGCTTTTGCTTTTCGATATTGGTTTGTGGGGCGGACATGAGGTCTCCTGCATTTTGAGTCTGAACACAGGGTAAACGCACAAGGTCGTGATGGGGTTCCCGCAAAACGCGGGTCAGTGCGGCTGCCGGTTGCAGATCAACGGGCTTGCCAGCGGATTTCGGCGGCTTCGATGGCCTTGATCCGTTCCTCGGTTTTGGGGTGACTGAGCAGCCAGGCGGGCACGCCCGCACCGGCATTGTCGGTCAGCGCCTGCAATTTGCGGAACAGCGACTTTTGCGGCGCGGTGCCGATGCCGGATTTGACCAGCAGCGCGCTTGCATAGGCATCGGCCTCGAACTCGTCGCGGCGCGACATGCGGGCCATCAGCGCGGTCGAGATCAGGTTGGCGATCCAGATGCCCAGAAACGGGATGAAACGGTTCAGCAAGGCCGACAGCATCACGAACACCGCGTTCTGCCCGGTGAAGTCGATCATCCGGCGGCGGGTGTGACCCAGTGCGACATGGCCCAGCTCATGGGCGATCACAGCGGCCAGCTCTTCGGCGCTGACCTCGCCCCGTGCCTTGCGGTTGAGAAAGCCACGCGTCAGGAAGATGCGGCCGTCGGGCGCGGCGAGGCCGTTGACCGCCTCGATCTCATACACGTTCACCTTGATCGTGGGGATGTCGAGCGCTGCCGCCATGCGGTCGGCCAGCCGGGTGATGGCGGGGTCGGTCAGCGGCTGACTTTCCTGATCCAGCATCTTTGCGGTGCGCCACACCGAAAACCGCCACATCAACAGGGCGTAGCCGATGGCGAGGATGACGGGGAGGAACTTGATCATGCCGTGGAATATGGGGCGGGGGGCGCGAAAGGGAAAGGGCTAGTCACCGCGTTTTGCCAGATGCCAGAGCCACCAGCCCAGACCTGCGGCAATCGCCCCCGCCGCCAGAAAGCCCAGGATGGAACCGGCAAATTCTGTCGCGGCCTCCAGATTGTCGCCAAAGCCGTAGCCCGCCCCGACATAGACGCCGACCCAGACCAGCTCTCCCGCCACGGCGGCGGTGGTGAAGGGCAGCCAGGTCATGCGGCTGGCCCCGGCGATCAGGTTGGCATAGGGCGCGAGCGGGCTGACCAGCCAGCGGCTGAGGAACACCGCGATGGTGCCACGCTTGGCGACCAGATTGCGGGCGCGGTCAAGCAACTGGGCGCGGGCCCCTTTGGCAAAGCGGTCGACAAAGGGCGCGCCGCCCTTGC
The DNA here is from genome assembly GCF_003443995.1 of Pseudotabrizicola alkalilacus. Classification (GTDB taxonomy): domain Bacteria; phylum Pseudomonadota; class Alphaproteobacteria; order Rhodobacterales; family Rhodobacteraceae; genus Pseudotabrizicola; species Pseudotabrizicola alkalilacus. The sequence continues at coordinate 282,991 of NZ_QWEY01000003.1, read as the reverse complement.
GCGCGGCCCAATAGGCGCTCTGGTCGCCGATGGCGGCCCCTGACAGCGCGGCGAGGGCCACCTGCCACACCTCCAGATCGTCGGAAGCGGCAAAGCCGCCCGCCGCCAGCATCAGCATCGAGGCCGGCACCGGGATGCCGATACAGGACAAAAAGGTGACCAGCGCCACCAGCCATGGCCCATAGGTCGGCACGGCAGAGAGCATCCAGTCGGTCACGGTGCGGCGGTCCCTTCGCTGGCGCGCTCCGCGATCAGCCGGTCGATGGCAGCCTCAACCTCGGCGATCAGTTGGGGCAGGGGGATACCACGGTCTTCGGCCAGTTGCTCCAACGTCTGCGGCTGGCCGCGGACCGGGCCGGGCAGGCCTGCGGCCTCATACAGATCCCGCGGGGGCAGCCGCCAGCTTTTGGCGACATAGCGCAGGGTCATCCAGCCCTGCACCTCTTGCTCCTGCCGTGCCGGGTCGGACCAGTAGACCACCTGTGCCACAAAACGGCCCGCAAAGAACAGCGTCAGCGCAAGCGCGAGGGCAAAGCCAATGGTGAGGATGGGGTGGCGGCGGAGCAGGGTCATCGGATCAGCCTTATGCCACGGGTCAGGCCTTCAACCGTCATCGGCACCATGCGGTTGGCAAAGATGTCAGCGATCAGGCGGGTCGAGTGGGTGTAGTGCCAATGTGGTTCCGGCACCGGGTTGATCCAAAGGTGATGCGGCCATTGGGCGCAGGCGCGTTCCAGCCAGACATGGCCTGCCTCCGGGTTCCAGTGCTCATTCGCGCCGCCGGGGTGGAGGATTTCGTAAGGAGACATCGCGGCGTCGCCGACAAACAGGCAGCGGTATTCGGGGCCGTAGCTGCGCAGGATGTCCCATGTCGGAGTCTGCGCATCCCAGCGGCGGGCGTTGTCGCGCCAGACGCCCTCATACAGGCAGTTGTGAAAGTAGAACGGCACAAGGTGGCGGAACTCGGACCGGGCGGCAGAGAACAGCTCCTCCATCACCCGCACATAGGGGTCCATGCTGCCGCCGATGTCGAAAAAGAGCAGCACCTTGACGGCGTTGCGGCGTTCGGGGCGGGTCTGCACATCCAGCCAGCCGGTGCGGGCGGTGGACTGGATGGTGCCGTCGAGGTCGAATTCCTGCGCCGCCCCATCACGGGCCCAGCGGCGCAGGGCGCGCAGGGCGATCTTTATGTTGCGGGTGCCAAGTTCGGTCTGGTCGTCGAGGTTGCGGAATTCACGTTTGTCCCAGACCTTGACCGCCCGCTGGTGGCGCGACTGGTCCTGCCCGATGCGCACGCCTTCGGGGTTGTAACCATACGCGCCGAACGGGCTGGTGCCAGCGGTGCCGATCCATTTGTTGCCGCCCTGATGCCGGCCCTGTTGCTCCGCCAGCCGCGCCTTCAGCGTCTCCATCAGCGCATCAAAGCCGCCAAGCGCCTGAATTTCGGCGCGTTCTTCGGCGGTCAGGTGTTTTTCGGCCAGTTTTTCCAGCCAGTCGCGCGGCAGGTCGATGGCGTCGAGCACCTGTTCGGGGGTGATCTGTTCCAGCCCCCGGAAGCTCTCGGCAAAGGCACGGTCAAAGCGGTCGATGTGGCGCTCATCCTTTACCATCGCCGTGCGGGCGAGGTAGTAGAACGCATCGACATCATAGGTCGCAAGCCCAGCGGCCATGCCTTCGAGAAACGCCAGATACTCGCGCAGACTGACCGGCACGCCGGTCTTTCGAAGGCATTCGAAGAACGGCAGGAACATCGGTCAGGCTTTCCTGCGCGCGACCATCAGGTCAGCGCGCGTTCGATGAAGATGGTCACGAACAGGCCCAGCAGCATCAGGGCGATGGCGTAGCCGGCGGCGTATTGGGCCATGTCGAGCCGGTTGCCGCCGCGTTTTTTGGCGGTATAGGCCCCGAATGCGGCCCCAAAGACCAAACCTGCCAGAACGATCATCAGCTTCCCCTTGTCTGTCACGCCGGGCGCGCACGCCCGGTGGGGAAGCTGTTCGCTCTATCCCCGCCCGCCGCGCCGGGCCAGTGTCGAGATATCCGACAACCGGGCCCGCACCTGCGCATCCGAACCGAAGGCATAGCGCGCCCAGCCCTGACTGTCGAGACGCACCGGCCGCGCCTCGGCACTGCGGCCGGTCGCCTCCAGCGCTTCGGCGCGCATGGCGAGCAGGGAGGCGAGCAGGGACGCATTCTGATGGCTGCGGGCGACCGGAATGGCACGGTCGGTCAGCATCAGCACCTGATCGAACTGGCCTGCCGACAGCGCAAAGGCCCCCAGCTGCATATCAACATGCGCGGCCTGAATCTGCGCGCCGGGAATAGAGCGCCAGATCCGCGCGGCCTGGGTATAGGCCTCGATCGCGGCGGGGGCGTTGTTGCCGGTGAGGGCACGGCCCCGGGCGAACAGGCTGAAGGCCATGCGGTTGCCGGTCCAGCCCTGCGCCTTGGCAATGCTGATCATCCGCTCTGCCGCATCGGTCCGGTTGCCGCCGCGTGCGCCGAAAGACGCCTCGGTTGCGGAAATCCACGACCGCGGGCTGAGCTGTTTGGCACTGCCGCCGATGCCCTGACCGCGCGGGTTGAGACGGGCGAGGATGGCGGGCAGGCGGGCCGCCACCTCGGCCTCGTTCATGCCGGAGCGCAGCTCGGGCGCATAGGTGGCGCGCAGCATCAGCATGTCAAAGCCGGTGAGCACTGAATGAAAGTTGTCATCGTTGAAAACGGAATCCGGCAGGCGGAACAGGTCGTTGAGCGGACCCATGGCCTGTGCCAGCTCTTCGTGCAGGCAGTCGCGCACCTCTTGCGGCGAGGCATCGGCAGGGGCCATGATCGCGATACGCTCACGCCGGTTCAGCTTGGCCCAGTCCACGGCGGCGGTGTTGCGCTTTTTGGTATAATCGGCAAGGCCGGTGACATTGGGCACCACAAAACAGGCGGCCGAAGGCACGGCGCGGCGCAGCGCGGATTTGGGCTGGAAGTCGACGGTGATCGCGGCGGGGCCAGAGGTCTGGCTGATGTCCAGCCCGGCCTCGGTGCGGAACCGGGTGATCAGTCGGGCCAGTTCAGATCGCGCGGCGGGGGGAACCGCACCGGTAAGGGCAACGGTGATCGGCCCCTCGAACCGGGTCATCACCGGCAGGGCGCGACCGCTTTCCATGCGGAAATGCAGATCGAGGAAATCATTGGCCATTTCGGCATTGCCGCGCATCACGCCGATGGCGGGGCCAGAGGCAAAGGCGTGCATGGCATGCGCGCCCGGACGGGACACCGGATCGTCAAAGACGCTTTTTGACACATCGGCAGCCTGGGGTGCAACGCAGGCGGTCAGGCCGGTGCTGAGAACCAGGGCGGTGAGAAGTTTGAACAGGCGCATGAGAGTGGCAGCTCTTTTGCACGAGGCGGCGCGACCCGCGCCCCCGGTTTCATTCTGTGGCCGTTGTCCGGGCAGAACCGGACAGCAGGGCCACGCGGCTGGTGACGGGAATCCCCCGATTCCCGCCCTCCGTCTGGTGCGGCGCTTGCGCGCGCAGCCAGCGGTGGGATGGCATGGGTCCGCTGTGCGGCAATGGCCGCAGGCAAAGCCCCGTCGATCCGGTTCAAAGGCGCGCAACCGGACAGAGCCGCATCGCGCAGGGCGATGGCGGGATCAGTCAGGAAGCTGGTGCAAGTGACCACAGGGCGCGCCTTTTCTCGGATCGGACAAATTCCAGTGAACTGGTTTTGAATGTCCGCATCGGGGCGGCTCTGTGTCAATGATGTGAATCTTCAGTCAGTCGGGCGAGTCTATCCATGGCGGCGGGATGCGGGGAAAACACCGCATCTACCCGCACGACCACACATATTATTTCTAAATATTTCAAAAATGGCAGCTTCGTGAAGTCATTGTGGCAGAACTGTGGCTAAACCACGGCAAACATGCCCGATTCGCGCTATGCGGGCACCAATCGCGTTACCGATTCCCGCGCGCCATAAAGGCGAGGCGTTCGAACAACTGCACATCCTGTTCGGTCTTCAGCAGCGCCCCATGCAGGCGTGGCAGCGCCGATTTGGCGTCGCGCCGCAAGTCTTCGGGTGCCAGATCTTCGGCGAGCAGCAGCTTGAGCCAGTCGAGTACCTCGGAGGTCGAGGGCTTTTTCTTCAGCCCCGGCGTCTCGCGGATTTCATAGAACTGGGTGAGCGCGGTGGTAAGCAGAGCCTCTTTAATCCCCGGAAAGTGCAGCGACACGATGGCGCGCAGGGTCTCGGGGTCGGGGAAGCGGATGTAGTGAAAAAAACAGCGGCGCAGAAACGCGTCGGGCAGTTCCTTTTCGTTGTTCGAGGTGATGATGACCACCGGGCGGTGCAGGGCGCGTACCGTCTCGGCGGTCTCGTAGACGTGAAACTCCATCCGGTCGAGTTCCTGCAACAGATCGTTCGGAAATTCGATATCGGCCTTGTCCACCTCGTCGATCAGCAGGACCACGCGTTGCGGCGCGGTAAAGGCCTGCCACAGCTTGCCCCGGCGGATGTAGTTTGACACATCATGCACCCGCGCCTCGCCCAGCTGGCTGTCGCGCAACCGGCTGACGGCATCATATTCATACAGACCCTGCTGCGCCTTTGTCGTTGATTTCACGTGCCATTCGATCAGATCCATCCCCAGCGACGCCGCGACCTGCCGCGCCAGTTCGGTCTTGCCGGTGCCCGGCTCGCCCTTGACCAAGAGCGGGCGCTGCAGCGTGACAGCGGCGTTGACGGCGACGGTGAGGTCTTTGGTGGCCACATAACTCTGGGTTGAAACAAACGTCATTCTGGTTGTGGCCTTTGTTGGTTCTGTCGCGGGCACGCTATCCAGCCACACAAAAACGCGCAACAGCTAGTGACATTCGGATTGAAACGGGCTAGGTGCAGCGCCAACAGGAGTGCGCCATGACAGAAGCCAACCTGTCGGTGCCATCCGACACATTGGAGAGTGCTGCAATGAAGCCAGAAGCCTTCCTCCCGGACGATTACCGCCCCGCCGAGAGTGAGCCTTTCATGAATGACCGGCAGCTGGAATATTTCCGCCGCAAACTGGTCAACTGGAAGCAGGAGCTGATGGATCAGAGCGCGGAAACCCTTGGCAATCTGACCGAAAGCGGGCGCAATGTGCCGGATCTGGCAGACCGCGCGTCTGAGGAAACCGACCGTGCGCTGGAACTGCGCACCCGCGACCGTCAGCGCAAGCTGATTTCCAAGATCGAAGCCGCGCTGCGCCGGATCGACAATGGCGAATTCGGCTATTGCGAGATGACCGGCGAGCCGATCAGCCTGAAACGGCTGGACGCGCGGCCGATTGCGACGATGACGCTGGAAGCGCAGGAAAAACACGAGCGCCGGGAAAAGGTGCATCGCGAAGAATAGGCCCGTCGGGGTTTTTGCCCGGCCCTTTGCGGGCGGGCCGAAAGAATGACGCCGGGCCGATGGTCCGGCGTTTTGCATTTGCGGTGAGGAAGTCAGATGAGCCTGATCGGGCAAAGCGTTACGGTGCTGGGCGCAGGCGTGGCGGGGCTGGCGGTGGCGCGCGCCCTGGCCTTGCGCGGGGCGCAGGTCACGGTGCTGGAACAGGCCGATGCGGTGCGCGAGGTGGGGGCCGGCTTGCAGATCAGCCCGAACGGGGCGGCGGTCTTGCGTGCGCTGGGGCTGGGCGAGGCGCTGGAGGCGGCCTCGACCCGTGCGGTAGCGGTAGAGCTGCGCGACGGGCCGTCGGGCGATCTGGTGACGCGGCTGGATGTGGCGGGGGCAGCGGGGAAACAGGTGGGGGGCGGCTACCATTTCGCACACCGCGCCGACCTGATCGCGCTGCTGCTGGCCGGCGCGCGCGAGGCCGGGGTGGAGTTGCGGCTGTTGCAAAAGATCGAGACGGTCGATCTGTCGGGCGCGTGGCCCGGTTGGCGCAATGCGCAAGGTGGCATGGGGGAGGCATCGCTGCTGATCGGGGCAGACGGCTTGCACTCCAAAGTGCGGGTGGCGCTGACCGGCAAGGTCGCGCCGTTTTTCACCCATCAGGTGGCCTGGCGCGCGCTGATCCCCGAGGTTCCGGGTGTGGAGAATGTGGCCGAGGTGCATATGGCTCCGGGGCGGCATCTGGTCAGCTATCCGCTGCGCGGCGGCACGATGCGCAATATCGTAGCGGTCGAAGAACGGCGCAGTTGGGTCGAGGAAGGCTGGAGCCTGCGCGACGACACCATGGATATGAAGCTGGCCTTTGCCGGGTTTTCGCCGCGCGTGCGGGGCTGGCTGGAGCAGGTCGACGATGTCTGGCTCTGGGGCCTGTTCCGGCATCCGGTGGCAAAACACTGGTTTGCGGTGCAGGATCAGGGGGCTGCGGTGATTTTGGGCGATGCGGCCCATCCGACGCTGCCGTTTCTGGCGCAAGGTGCGTGCATGGCGCTGGAGGATGCCTGGGTTCTGACGGAGTCGCTGGCAACGCATGACGGGCTGGCGGCGGGGCTGGCCGCCTATCAGGCGGCGCGCGCGCCGCGTTGCGGGCGGATCGTGGCGGCGGCCAACACCAATGCGCGGGTCTATCACCTGTCGGGGCTTGCGCGCGGGGTGGCGCATCTGGGGCTGCGGCTGGGGTCAGTGGTGGCACCGGGGGCGGCGCTGAAGCGGTTTGACTGGCTATACAAACATGACGTGACCGCTGGCTGACGCCATTGCGCAGCTTTCGGGTCGTGTTCTTTGGGGCATCGGGATTTGGTGGCGCTGACCCTTGAGGAGCACATCATGTCAGAGATCACTTTTCACGCCCTGCCAACCGAGTTGGTACAGCACCTGCGTGGGGGTGGCGCGGATGCCTATGGGATGCCGCCCGAACGGGCGGTCTCCACCGGCAGCGGCACGCCCTGCCGGCATTGTCTGGACGATGTGCCAGAAGGGGCGGGGATGCTCATTCTGGCGCATCGCCCGTTTCCAGCGCTGCAGCCCTATGCCGAAACCGGGCCGGTGTTCCTGTGCGCCGACGCCTGTGCGCGCTGGTCCGGAGACGGGGTGCCGCCGATCCTGACCTGCAGTGTGGATTATCTGCTGAAAGGCTACACGGCAGATTTCCGCATTTGCTATGGCACCGGCAAGGTGGTGGCGCAGGCCGAGGTCGCGGCCTATGCCGCAGCCTTGCTCGCGCGGCCGGAGATCGCCTTTGTGGATGTGCGCTCGGCCCGCAACAATTGTTTTTTGTGCCGGATCGGACGGGGGAGGCAGGAGGGCTGAGGCCTTTTGACCTGTCGGTGCGCCCCCCCACCCCAGCCCTCCCCCACGAGGGGGGAGGGAGGCGCCTGATGCAGGCGGTGGTCTTGGACGGCGCAGGGCGCGGCAGGCCCCACGCGACCCCCTCCCCCTTGTGGGGAGGGATGGGGTGGGGGGCTGTGCCGACCCTGGCCCGCTCAGTCGTCGGTCATCGGCACGTCGGGGAGGTGGCGGGCCGCCTCTTTGCGGGCAAAGGTCTTCAACCCCAGACCGGGGCCGTCCATGAATTCGGCGGTGCGGGCGGGGTCGTGTTTGGACAGCGCCCCCAGCCAGTCGGCAATCGCCTTCTGGATGAACCAGTTGCGGTCGGGCACCAGATGCTCGGCCCAGATCAGGCCGGTTTCGCGGATGTCGTAATCGAGATCCTTGAGGTTGTTCATCTTGGCCCAGGGCAGCAGCATCATCAGCGCGGCGCGCCGGACCCAGTGGTTGGGGCTTTCCACCCAGTCTTCCAGATCGGCGATGCGGTCGCGGTCGGCCATCAGCCGCTTTTGCCCGGCAATGGTGACCAGATCGGCCAGCGCCCAGACATCCAGCTGGGGCACCCAGTCGCAGATCAGTGCCCATGCCGCGTCATCGGGGCGCAGCCGGGCCTGCGTCAGCAGCTTGGCTGCCGCGACGCGGGCGTCATGCACCTGTGTGTTCCACAGCCCGTCGGCCAGCGAGACCCGGCCCTCGACCGACAGATCGGCGCGCCATTGTGCCACGTGTTCGTCAATCTGCGCAGTGCTTAGCCCCAGATAGCGCCGCTCGGCCTCTGGCGGGGCCTTGTGATACTCGGCGGCCTCGGCGGCTTTGGCCGGATCGGACAAAGCCTCCAGCGTTTCAAGGGCTTGATAGGGGGTCATTCAACAGTCACCGATTTGGCCAGATTGCGCGGCTGGTCCACATCGGTCCCCTTCGCAATGGCGGTGTGATAGGCCAGCAGTTGCGCTGGAACGGCATAGAGGATCGGGGCAAAGATCGCATCGACAGCGGGCATGGTCAGCGTGGCCCAGGTGCCGCTGCCCGCCTCGGCCAGACCGGCGGCGTCCGAGATCAAGAGCACCTTGCCATGGCGCGCCATCACCTCTTGCATGTTTGACACGGTCTTGTCGAACAAGGCATCGCGCGGGGCCAGCACGATCACTGGCACCTGGGCGTCAATCAGCGCGATGGGGCCGTGTTTCAGCTCGCCCGAGGCATAGCCTTCGGCGTGGATATAGCTGATTTCCTTGAGCTTCAGCGCCCCTTCGAGCGCCATCGGATACATCGGGCCGCGCCCCAGGAACAAGATGTCCTGTGCCCGGGCCAGCTCTTCGGCCAGTTTGGCAATCTCGGCCGACTGGCCCAGCGCGTGGTTCATCAGCCCCGGCAGCGCGTGCAGCGCCGCAAGATGCCCGGCCAGCGCGTCCGCATCCAGCCGCCCGCGGTCCACCCCCGCCTTGAGCGCCATCAGCGCCAGCACCATCAATTGCGAGGTGAAGGCCTTGGTCGAGGCGACCCCCACCTCGACCCCCGCCAGAATGGGCAGGGTCAGGTCGGATTCGCGCGCGATGGAGGAGGTGGGCACATTGACCACCGACACCACGCGGGCCACCTTTTCTTTGGCATAGCGCAGCGCGGCGAGGGTGTCGGCGGTTTCGCCCGACTGGCTGACGAACACCGCCCATTGGGTGGGCGACAGCGGCGGCTCGCGGTAGCGGAACTCTGACGCGATGTCGATGTCGCAGGGCAGGCCAGCCAAGGCCTCGAACCAGTATTTCGCGACGTGGCAGGCATAAGACGCGGTGCCGCAGGCGACCAGAACGATGCGGTCCACCCCGGTGAAATCCACGCCTTCGGGCAGGTGCAGGGCGGGGTTCACCCCGCCATCCGCGCTGCCTTGGGTATAATGTTGCAGCCCCGCCGCCAGCACCACCGGCTGTTCGGCGATCTCTTTGGCCATGAAATGCTTGTAGCCGGCCTTTTCGATCCGGGTCGCGTCGATCTGGATCCGGGTCTCGGCGCGGTTGGCGCGGCGGTCGTGGTCGTCAAAGATCTCGGCCCCCGCGCGGGTGATCACCGCCCAATCTCCCTCTTCGAGATAGGTGATGCGGTCGGTCATCGGGGCGAGGGCGATGGCGTCGGAGCCGACAAACATCTCGCCCGTGCCATGGCCAATGGCGAGGGGGCTGCCCTTGCGCGCGGCGATCAGCAGATCCTCCTGGCCATCGAACAGAAAGCACAGCGCAAAGGCCCCATGCAGGCGTTTCAGGGTCTGGCGCGCGGCCTCGACCGGGCCTGCGCCGGCGTCCATCGCCTGCCGGACCAGAAGCGCCACGGTTTCGGTGTCGGTCTGGCTTTCCTGCGCGTAGCCCGCCGCAGCCAGCTGTTCACGCAGGTCGCGGAAATTTTCGATGATGCCGTTATGCACGACCGCCACCGGACCGGCCTTGTGCGGATGCGCATTGCTCACCGTGGCCGCGCCATGGGTGGCCCAGCGGGTGTGGCCGATCCCGGCCTTGCCCGCTAGCGGCTCATGCACCAGCAGGTCCGACAGGTTCACCAGCTTGCCCACCGCGCGCCGGCGGTCCAGCTGCCCGTTGTTCACCGTGGCAATGCCCGCCGAGTCATAGCCGCGATATTCCAGCCGTTTCAGGGCTTCGACCAACAGGGGGGCAGCTTCGTGATTGCCCAGAACGCCAACAATTCCACACATAAAATTATCCTTTGGCCTTTGCGGCCTTTATGGCGCGCAGGCGCGCGAAAAGCCGGGTGGCAAGGCCGGGTTTGTTGACCTGACGTGCGCGCGCCACCGCCATTGCCTCGGCGGGCACGTCTTCGGTGATCACCGATCCGGAGGCGGTCATCGCATTGTCGCCCACCGTGACCGGGGCCACCAGCATGGTGTCAGAGCCGATAAAGGCATTCCGGCCCACTTTGGTGCGGTGCTTCATCACGCCATCATAATTGCAGGTGACGGTGCCCGCGCCGATGTTGGTATGCTCGCCGATGTCGGCATCGCCGATATAGGTCAGGTGCCCGACCTTGACGCCCTCATCCAGAATGGCGTTCTTGATCTCGACGAAATTGCCGACATGCACATCCTCGGCCAGTTCGGCCCCGGGGCGCAGGCGGGCAAAGGGGCCGACAGTGGCGCCGCGGCTGATGTGACAGCCCTCCAGATGACAAAAGCCGACGATTTCGGCGCCGGATTCGATGGTGACGCCGGGGCCAAAGATCACGTTCGGGCCGATGATGGCATCGCGGCCCACCACGGTATCGAGCGCGAAGAACACGGTTTCCGGCGCGGTCAGGGTGACGCCGTTTTCCAGCGCCTCAGTACGGGCGCGGGCCTGAAACGCGGCCTCGGCCTGCGCCAGTTGCGCGCGGGTGTTGACGCCCAGCGTTTCGGACTCGGGGCAGATCACCACGCCTGCCGACAGCCCGCGTTTGCGCGCCAGTTCCGGCAGGTCGGTCAGGTAGTATTCGCCCGCCGCGTTGTCCTTGCCCACCTCGGCCACAAGGCTGAACATCAGCTTGGCATCGGCGCAGATCACGCCGGAATTGCACAGGGTTATGCTGCGTTCTTCATCGGTTGCATCCTTGTATTCCACGATGCGCAGCAGCGAGTCGCCTTCGGTCACCAACCGCCCGTAGCGGCCCGGATCGGCGGCGTGAAAACCCAGCACCACAACCGCATGACGGGCGCGGGCGGTCTGCATCGCCTCCAGCGTCTCGGGGCTGACAAAAGGGGTGTCGCCGTAAAGCACGATCACATCGCCGGAGGCATCGGACAGAAGGGGCGCGGCCTGCGCCACCGCATGGGCGGTGCCGTTCTGTTCGGCCTGAACCACCGTCAGCGCGTCTTCGTCATACTCCAGCGTGGCGCGTGTGACGGCATCGGCGCCGTGGCCGGTGACGACGACCACCCGCTCTGGCCCAAGACTGCGGCCCGCCTGCATGGCATGGTGGAGCAAAGGGCTGCCCGCCACCTTGTGCAGCACCTTGGGCAGATCGGAGTTCATCCGCGTGCCCTGACCCGCCGCCAGAATGACCAAAGATACCGGCATGCTGCCCCTTTCCTTCTTGGTGCCCCCGTTTTACCCATGGGGCACTTGGCCGCAAGGGCCGTGTTCCTCACGCAAGGTTACAATTGATGCGCACCGTGGTTTTCGATCTGGACGGCACCATTGCAGACACCAGCGCCGATTTATTGGCCGCGGCGAATGTGTGCTTTCGGGGGCTTGGCCATGGTGACCTGCTGGGGCCCGAGGATGCGCTGACCGCCTTCCACGGCGGACGGGCGATGCTGCGGCTGGGATTTTCGCGGCTGGGGGCGGTGGATGACGCAATGATCGATGCGCAATATCCGGTGCTGCTGGACGCTTACGGTCAGGCGATTGCCGTTCACACCCGGCTGTATCCGGGGGTGGTCGAGGCGGTGGAAACCCTGCGCCGTGACGGATTTGCGGTCTCGATCTGCACCAACAAGCCCGAAGGGCTGGCCGAAGAGCTGTGCCTGCGCCTTGGCATCCGGGGCTTGTTCGGCGCGCTGATCGGGGCCGATACCCTGCCCACCCGCAAGCCCGATGCCGCGCCCTATGTGGCGGCGGTGCGGCAAGCCGGGGGCAACGTGGCGCGGTCCATGCTGATCGGTGACACCGAGACTGACCGGATGACCGGGCGGGCCGCAGGGGTGCCGGTGGCGCTGGTCACCTTTGGCCCCGAAGGGCGCGGGGTGGAACGGCTGCAACCCGAGGCGTTGCTGGATCATTTCGACGATCTGCCAGAGCTTGCGGCGCGGTTTCTGGTCTGATCGTCACGGCAAAAAGGTGCTGCGGCACCAGCGCGCGGTGTCGGTGTATTCCTTGGCCAGTTGTGATGGTGTCCGGCTGGTCATGATCCGCTCAAACCGCTGCACCATAGCGCGCCTGCGCTGATCCTCCGTGCCCGGCACCTGATCCAGGATCACAAGCGCTGCGCGTTGCGCAGTATCACGGCTGTTGCGCGAGATTTCGCCCAGATCATACAGCTCGGTCGAGACGATGAACAGCATGGCCGCGCAGTGCAATGCCTGTGCGGCGCGGCCCTCGATCAGCAGATCCGCACGGGCCGGGGTGGCAAGGGTCAGCGCCAGCAGGGCGGCGGCACAGATCTGGCGCATGGGGGATTCCTTTTTACTGAAACGCACCGTGCCATAGTGCTTTGCCCGCGCCAAGCCATTGACGACATGGGTGTTGCGCCGCATGTTTACCGGCATGGAGCATTTCAGCGGCAGTTTTACCCAACAAGAGCCGATCCCCGAAGCCGGGGTCGAGGCTGCGATCGAGGTTTTACGCAACGGGCGTCTGCACCGCTATAACACGGCAGGCGATGAAATCGCGCAAACGGCTTTGCTGGAAGAAGAATTCGCGGCCTTTACCGGCGCGCGCTATTGCCTAGCGGTGGCCTCGGGCGGCTATGCGATGGCCACGGCGCTGCGGGCGTTGCTGGTCTGCCCCGATGCGCCGGTGCTGACCAATGCCTTTACGCTGGCCCCGGTGCCGGGGGCGATTGCCAGCATCGGCGCGCGTCCGGTGTTCATCGAGACGACGCCGGATCTGACCATAGATTTCACCCATCTGGAAAACATGGCGCGGGAAACCGGTGCGCGGGTTCTGATGCTGTCGCATATGCGTGGGCATCTGTGCGATATGGACCGGCTGATGGCGCTGTGCGACAGTCTTGGTGTGCGCGTGGTCGAGGATTGCGCCCACACCATGGGGGCCGCGTGGAACGGGGTGCCCTCGGGCCGGCACGGGGTGATCGGCTGCTATTCGACGCAGACCTACAAACACATGAACTCGGGTGAGGGTGGGTTGCTGGTGACCGATGATGCCGGGCTTGCGGCACGGTCGGTGCTGCTGTCGGGCAGCTACATGCTGTATTCGCGCCACCGCGCCGCCCCGCCGCCCGAGGTGTTCGAGGCGATGCGGCTGGATGTGCCGAACATTTCCGGCCGGATGGACAATCTGCGCGCGGCGATCCTGCGGCCACAGATTGCGATGCTGGATGATCGCCGCATGCGCTGGAACGCGCTTTATGCGGTGATGGAGGCGGGGCTTGATCAGACCAACGGTCTGCGCCTGATCCCGCGCCCGGCAGCGGAAAGTTACGTGGCGTCAAGCTTTCAGTTCACTTTGCCGGGGTGGAAGCCTGCGCGGGTGACCGCGCTGCTCGCGCGTTGTGCGGCACGCGGGGTGGAGCTGAAATGGTTTGGCGCGCCCGATCCTGTGGGCTTTACCAGCCGGTATGAGCACTGGCGCTATGCCGCGTCGCCACGGCTGCCCCAGACCGATGCAGTGCTGGCCGGGCTGATCGACATGCGCCTGCCGCTGACCTTCAGCACCGAAGATGTGGCGCTGATTGCCCGCATCATCCGTGCCGAAGTGCTGGCGGTGGGGCAGGGTGAGGTGGCACCGGTCACGGCCCTGCGGATGGGCGATTGACGGGTGAACTGCACGGCTGGTCCGCGCATGTCACAGGAGGATCGCGCGATTCGAGTGCCGCAGCGCAGCAACCTTGATCGGGCATCTGTCACGGCGCGGCTATTCTTTTGCAGATGCGACGAAATTCACCCAAGTTAGTCATGAGTTTTCGCTGCCCCGTCCGTTGACCCCGCTGGGGGAGCAGAGTAAACGAGTCCGCAAGAGTGCAAGCGGATCGCCAGCATCCGCAGCTCGCAGTCGCCAGCCGAAGGAGCATCTCGTGGACGCACTTCTCCGAGAGTATTTTCCCATCATCGTTCTGCTTGCCCTTGCCATTGGTCTGGGGCTTGTTCTGCTTCTGGCTGCGGCGGTGCTTGCCGTGCGCAATCCCGACCCGGAAAAGGTGTCGGCCTATGAATGCGGATTCAACGCATTTGATGATGCACGGATGAAATTTGACGTGCGGTTTTACCTCGTGTCAATCTTGTTCATCATCTTTGATCTTGAGGTCGCGTTCCTGTTTCCCTGGGCAGTCGCCTTTGGGGAAATCAGCATGACCGCGTTCTGGTCGATGATGGTGTTCCTCGGCGTGCTGACGGTGGGCTTTGCCTATGAATGGAAGAAGGGGGCCTTGGAATGGGAGTGATGGCAGGAGCCAACACGGCGGGCGGCGACATGGAGGTTGCCACCCAGGCCCTGAACCGTGATCTGCAGGACAAGGGGTTCCTGCTGACCTCGACCGAGGATATCATCAACTGGGCCCGGACCGGGTCGCTGCACTGGATGACCTTTGGTCTGGCCTGCTGCGCGGTCGAGATGATGCACACCTCGATGCCGCGCTACGATGTGGAACGCTTTGGCGTGGCCCCGCGCGCCAGCCCGCGCCAGTCGGATGTGATGATCGTGGCGGGCACGCTGACCAACAAGATGGCCCCGGCGCTGCGCAAGGTCTATGACCAGATGCCGGAGCCGCGCTATGTGATCAGCATGGGTTCCTGCGCCAATGGCGGCGGCTATTATCACTACAGCTATTCGGTGGTGCGCGGCTGTGACCGGATCGTGCCGGTCGACATTTACGTGCCGGGCTGCCCCCCCACCGCCGAGGCGCTGCTGTACGGCATCCTGCAGTTGCAGCGGAAAATCCGCCGCACCGGCACCCTGACCCGCTGAGGAGGAAACCATGTCCGAAGCCCAAGTCTCGGAAGCCCTGCAAGAACTGGCCGCCCATATCGAGCTGAAGCGGCCCAATGATGTGCTGGCGTCGCATATCGCCTTTGGCGAGCTGACGCTGGAGGTTGTGGCCAGCCATATCGCCGATTTCAGCGATTTTCTGCGGGTCGACGGGGCCTGCCGGTTTTCGTCGCTGGTGGATATCACCGCCGTCGATCACCCGACCCGCGAGCGGCGCTTTGACGTGGTGTATCACTTCCTGTCGATGTACCAGAACCACCGCATCCGCGTGAAAATCGCGGTCGGCGAAGAGGATATGGTGCCGTCGCTGGTCGATGTGCACCCCAGCGCCAACTGGTTCGAACGCGAAGTGTTCGACATGTTCGGGATCCTGTTTTCCAACCACCCCGATCTGCGCCGCATTTTGACCGACTATGGCTTTCGCGGCCATCCGCTGCGCAAGGATTTCCCGACGACGGGCTATACCGAAGTGCGCTACGACGAGGCGCAAAAGCGCGTGGTCTATGAGCCAGTGAAGCTGGTGCAGGAATACCGGCAATTTGATTTCATGTCGCCATGGGAAGGCGCGCAATACGTGCTGCCCGGGGATGACAAGGCGGGGGCAAAGTGATGAACAGCGACCAAAAGGGAGCAGTCTGATGGCCCGCGACCACAAGGGAGCCTATTGATGGACGGCGATATCCGCAGAAACACCTATGACGACGGCTCGACCGATTTCGAGACCGGCGAGCAGCGCATCCGCAACTTCAACATCAACTTCGGCCCGCAACACCCTGCGGCGCACGGGGTTTTGCGGCTGGTGCTGGAGCTGGACGGCGAGATTGTCGAACGCTGCGATCCGCATATCGGCCTGCTGCACCGTGGCACCGAAAAGCTGATGGAATCGCGGACTTACCTGCAGAACCTGCCATATTTCGACCGGCTCGACTATGTGGCCCCGATGAACCAGGAACATGCCTGGTGTCTGGCGATCGAGCGGCTGACCGGTACGATCGTGCCGCGCCGCGCGTCGCTGATCCGGGTGCTGTATTCGGAAATCGGCCGGGTGCTGAACCATCTGCTGAACGTGACGACGCAGGCCATGGACGTGGGCGCCCTGACGCCGCCGCTCTGGGGTTTTGAGGAACGCGAAAAGCTGATGGTGTTCTATGAGCGGGCCTGCGGCGCGCGCCTGCACGCCGCCTATTTCCGCCCCGGTGGGGTGCATGTCGACCTGACCGACGCATTGATCGAAGATATCGACCAATGGGCGGTGGAATTCCCGCGTGCGCTGGACGATATCGACACGCTGTTGACCGAGAACCGCATCTTCAAACAGCGCAATGCCGATATCGGGATTGTCACCGAGGATGATATCCTGAAATGGGGCTATTCCGGTGTGATGGTCCGGGGCTCGGGTCTGGCATGGGATTTGCGGCGTTCGCAACCCTATGAATGCTATGACGAATTCGACTTCCAGATCCCGATCGGCAAGAACGGCGACTGCTACGACCGCTACCTGTGCCGCATGCAGGAAATGCGCGAGTCGACATCGATCATCCGTCAGGCCTGCGCCAAGCTGCGGGTGGAAAAGGGCGATGTGCTGGCCCGGGGCAAGATCACGCCGCCCAAACGCGGCGAGATGAAAACCTCGATGGAGGCGCTGATCCATCACTTCAAACTCTACACCGAAGGCTTCCACGTGCCCGCCGGTGAGGTCTACGCCGCGGTTGAAGCGCCGAAAGGCGAGTTCGGCGTCTATCTGATGGCCGATGGCACCAACAAACCCTACCGCGCCAAGATCCGCGCGCCGGGGTTCCTGCACCTGCAATCCATGGATTATATCTGCAAGGGGCATCAGCTGGCTGACGTCTCTGCCATCATCGGCACGATGGATGTCGTGTTCGGGGAGATCGACCGCTAATGCTCCGCCGTCTTCACAAAGAACAGCCCGCCTCGTTCGAATTCACCCCGGCCAATCTGGCCTGGGCGCAAGGGCAGATTTCCAAATACCCCGAGGGGCGTCAGGCCAGCGCCATCATTCCGCTGTTGTGGCGCGCGCAGGAGCAGCATGGCTGGCTGACCCGTCCGGCGATTGAATATGTGGCCTCTATGCTGGGCATGGCCTATATCCGCGCGCTGGAAGTGGCGACGTTCTACTTCATGTTCCAGCTGCAACCTGTTGGTTCTGTTGCCAATATCCAGATCTGCGGCACCACGTCCTGCATGATCTGCGGGGCCGAGGATCTGATCGCGGTCTGTCAGGAGCTGATCGCCAAACAGCCGCATACCCTGTCGGCGGATGGCAAGTTTTCCTGGGAAGAGGTCGAGTGCATGGGCGCGTGTTCCAACGCGCCGATGGCTCAGATCGGCAAAGACTACTACGAGGATCTGACGCCCGAAAAGCTGCGCGACCTGATCGCGCGGTTCTCTGCGGGTGAGGTGCCGGTGCCGGGGCCCCAGAACGGGCGCTATGCGTCGGAGCCGGTGACGGGTCTGACCACGCTCAAAGAGTACGAGGCCGGTCGCAAGCCGTATAACGCAAGCGCGCAACTTGCTGTAGACATTGGCGAAACCGTCAAGCGGATCGACGGGACCGAAGTGCCGCTGACCACGCCATGGATAGCCAGACCAGAGGCCCCGCATGGCTCTGACGCCGCCGATGACGTTCCCAGCGAACCAACGCCCGGCGCGGGCATCCCGGCGGATGCCACCGGCGTGACCGTGCAGGAGGCTCCGGCAAAATCCACCGGCCGCCCGATCTCCAAGGGGGAGCCGGCAAGCACGCCGTCGGAGGTTGCAGCTGCGCCCGGAACCGTCACAACCAAAGACACCGAAGACGGCATTGCCCTGCCGCCCGAGCCGGGTCTTGCCCCGCCTTTGACCGCTGGCACCAAACCGCAGGGGATTGCCGCCGCGCGCGGTGGGGTGGCGGATGATCTGAAAGAGATCGAAGGCATCGGCCCGGCGCTGGAAAAGCTGTGCCATGAGCTTGGGATCTTCCACTTCGACCAGATCGCAGGCTGGTCTGAGGCTGACATTGCCTGGATGGACCATAACCTGAAAGGCTTCCGTGGCCGTGTGACCCGTGACAAATGGGTGGCGCAGGCCAAGATCATCGTGACCGAAGGGCTGGAGGCATTTCGCATCCGGGCCAGAACCAACGACTACTGAGGGGCTTGAATGACCCGGCCAGACCCAAAGCAGGCGCGCAAACTGGCCAATCAGGCCCGGCTTGTCGCTATTGTTCTGGCCGGGACCATGCTGCTGTGGATGGGCGCGCAATATCTGGGCGGACAGATGGGGTGGGATCCCCGCTATGTCTTTCTGTTCGATTTTGCCGCAATTGCCGCGTTCTTCTGGGCGCTGGTTGTGACGTATCAGATCTGGCGCAATCGTCAGGGTTGAAGGAAGGGGCAAGCAATGCTCAAGGATCAGGACCGCATCTTTACCAACCTCTACGGGATGCATGACCGCAGCCTGGCCGGGGCAATGAAGCGTGGTCATTGGGATGGCACCGCCGAGATCATCGCGCGCGGTCGCGACAAGATCATCGAGCAGATGAAGGCGAGCGGTTTGCGCGGGCGCGGCGGGGCAGGGTTCCCCACGGGTCTGAAATGGTCGTTCATGCCCAAGCAGTCCGACGGGCGCCCCGCCTATCTGGTGATCAACGCCGATGAGTCGGAGCCGGGCACCTGCAAAGACCGCGAAATCATGCGCCATGATCCGCACACGCTGATCGAAGGCGCGCTGATCGCGTCTTTTGCGATGAACGCCAACGCCTGCTACATCTACATTCGTGGCGAATACATCCGCGAGAAAGAGGCGCTGCAGGCGGCGATTGACGAATGCTATGATGCCGGGATGCTGGGCCGCAATGCTGCGAAATCCGGCTGGGATTTCGATCTGTACCTGCACCACGGCGCCGGGGCCTATATCTGCGGCGAGGAAACCGCGCTGCTGGAAAGCCTTGAAGGCAAAAAGGGCATGCCCCGGATGAAACCGCCGTTCCCGGCGGGTGCGGGCCTTTATGGTTGCCCGACCACGGTGAACAACGTCGAGTCGATTGCGGTGGTGCCGACCATCCTGCGGCGCGGGCCGGAGTGGTTTGCGAGCTTTGGTCGCCCGAACAACGCGGGCACCAAGCTGTTCGGCATCTCGGGCCATGTGAATGCGCCTTGCGTTGTTGAGGAGTCGATGTCGATCCCGCTGAAAGAGCTGTTGGAGCGGCATTGCGGTGGCGTGCGTGGCGGCTGGAAGAACCTGAAAGCGGTAATCCCCGGCGGGTCGTCAGTGCCGCTGCTGAACGCGGCGCAATGTGATGATGCGATCATGGATTTCGACTGGCTGCGCGAGCAGCGCTCGGGCCTCGGCACGGCGGCAGTGATCGTGATGGATCAGTCGACGGATGTGATCAAGGCGATCTGGCGGCTGTCGAAGTTCTACAAGCACGAGAGCTGCGGCCAGTGCACGCCCTGCCGCGAAGGCACCGGCTGGATGATGCGGGTGATGGACCGTCTGGTGCGCGGCGAGGCCGAGGTGGAGGAGATCGACATGCTGATTTCCGTGACCAAACAGGTTGAGGGCCATACGATCTGTGCGCTCGGCGATGCGGCGGCTTGGCCGATTCAAGGTCTGGTGCGGGCGTTCCGCGACGAGATCGAAGACCGGATCAAGGCCAAGAAAACCGGGCGCATCAGCGCCGTCGCGGCGGAGTGATGCGGGTGGCGGCAGCCCTTTCCCTGACGCTGGCGCTTGGCGCCTGCGTGCAACCGGCCCCGCAAGGGGCGGGTCAGGGTACGGCTGCGCGCGAACCGGTGCGGGTGACCAATGCGGGGCAACCCTTCCGCATGTATGAAGGTGCCGCCGCGCGCCGGGTGGCGGATGCCACCTGTGCGTCACAGGGCCGCCGGTTGCGGCCCAGCATCTATGACCGGTTCGAGGCGGGCACTTGGGTCTATGTGGAGGGCTGCGCATGAGGTGTTATGCGATAGCGCCTCAAACCCGCGTGACCGGCCTCGGCTGTCATGGCCTATCAGCGGTCGTTGCCCCACGGTCCTTGGCATGGAATGCCAAGGAGGCCCTGATGAAACTGTTCCCCCTGACACTTGCCGCCCTGATGTTCGCCGTGCCCGCCTTTGCGCTGGGGCCGATCAATCAGGAAAAGACCATCAACGACACCCTGCGCAGCGGCTTCATTGCCGACCAGATTGCCGACACCTGCCCGACGCTCCAGCCGCGCAAGCTGCGCGCGCTCAATGAGCTGCTGAAACTGCGGGACTATGCCCTGCGACTGGGCTATAGCGCGGCTGAGGTGCGGGCCTTTGTCGAGAACCCGGCGGAAAAAGCGCGGGGCAAGGCCGAGGCGGCGGCCTGGCTGGCCAGCAAGGGCGCGGTTCCCGGCAAGGTGGCGGCCTATTGCGCCGCCGGTGAGGCCGAGATCGCGCGGGGCAGCATTGTCGGATATCTGCTGAGGTCGACCCGATGACCCCGGCACAAACATTCATCCGGGCGGTGTATCGTCCGGCACAGAACACGGCGCGGGGGTGGGGGATCCACCCTCATGCCTTGAGGACTGCGGAGTAAGCAGATGACGAACCTGAAAAAGATCAGCATTGACGGCATCGAGGTCGAGGTGGATGGCGCGATGACCATCATCCAGGCGGCTGAGGTGGCAGGCGTGGAAATCCCGCGCTTTTGCTATCATGAGCGTCTGACGATTGCGGGCAACTGCCGCATGTGTCTGGTCGAGGTCGTCGGCGGCCCGCCGAAACCGGCGGCCAGCTGTGCCATGCAGGTGCGCGATCTGCGCCCCGGCCCGAATGGCGAAGCGCCGCTGGTGAAGACCAACAGCCCGATGGTCAAGAAGGCCCGCGAAGGCGTGATGGAATTCCTGCTGATCAACCACCCGCTGGATTGCCCGATCTGCGATCAGGGCGGCGAGTGCGATCTGCAGGATCAGGCCATGGCCTACGGCGTCGATTTCAGCCGCTACCGCGAGCCGAAACGGGCAAGCGAGGATCTGAACCTCGGCCCGCTGGTCGCCACCACCATGACCCGCTGCATTTCCTGCACCCGCTGCGTGCGTTTTACCTCGGAAGTCGCCGGGATCACCCAGATGGGCCAGACCGGGCGCGGCGAAGATGCCGAGATCACCAGCTATCTGAACGAGACGCTGAACAGCAACCTGCAGGGCAATATCATCGACCTGTGCCCGGTCGGCGCGCTGACCTCCAAACCCTATGCGTTTACCGCGCGCCCCTGGGAGCTGACCAAGACTGAATCCATCGACGTCATGGATGCGCTTGGCAGCAACATCCGCATCGACACCAAGGGGCGTGAGGTGATGCGCATCATCCCGCGCAACCACGACGGGGTGAATGAAGAGTGGATTTCCGACAAGACCCGCTTCATCTGGGACGGTTTGCGCCGTCAGCGGCTGGACACGCCCTATATTCGTGAAAACGGCCGGCTGCGCAAAGCCGGTTGGGGTGAGGCTTTGGCCGCCGCTGCTGCCGCGATGAAGGGCCGCAAGGTCACCGCCATTGTCGGCGATCTGGCCCCGGTGGAGGCTGTGTTCAGCCTGAAACAGCTGGTCGAAGGTCTGGGTGGCAAGATCGAATGCCGCACCGATGGCGCGAAACTGCCTGCCGGTAACCGCTCGGCCTATGTTGGCACGGCAGCGATTGAAGATATCGACACCGCAAAAACCATCATCCTGATCGGCACCAACCCGCGCGACGAGGCGCCGGTGCTGAACGCGCGCATCCGCAAGGCGTGGAGCGCAGGCGCTAATGTGACGCTGATCGGTACGGCGGTGGATCTGACCTATGACTACGCCCATGCGGGCGATGACCGCGCGGCGCTGGTCAAGGCGACTGCGGATGCCAAGGAAACCGCAGGGGCCGTGGTGATCGTGGGGCAGGGTGCCCTGAACGAGGCCGATGGCGAGGCGGTTCTGTCGCAAGCCATGAAGCTGGTCGAGGTGATGGGCGCGAAGCTGCTGGTGCTGCACAGCGCCGCCGCCCGTGTCGGCGCGATGGATGTCGGCGCTGTCACCGATGGCGGCATGAGTGCGGCGATGGATGGCGCGCAGGTGGTCTACAATCTGGGCGCGGATGAGGTCGAAATCGCCGCCGGTCCGTTCGTGATCTATCAGGGCAGCCATGGCGACCGGGGCGCGCATCGTGCCGACCTGATCCTGCCGGGTGCTGCCTATACCGAAGAAGGCGGGTTGTTCGTCAACACCGAAGGCCGCCCGCAACTGGCGCTGCGTGCCGGTTTTGCGCCGGGTGAGGCCAAGGAAAACTGGGCGATCCTGCGGGCGCTGTCGGCTGAATTGGGTGCCACCCTGCCGTGGGATTCGCTCGCCGCCTTGCGCCGGGCGCTGGTTGCGGCGCATCCGCATCTGGGGCAGGTCGATCAGGTGGCCGACAATGGCTGGACCCGCATTCCGCTGCGCGACCCGGCCCGGGCCAGCTTCCGCCTGCCGGTGCAGGATTTCTACCTGACCAATCCGATTGCCCGCGCCTCGCAGGTGATGGCGGAAATGTCCGCCCTTGCCAAAACCCGCAGCGCCACCCCCTTGGCGGCGGAGTAACCGATGCCGCACGCGCCCATCCTTGCCAGCCTGACAGCCGCGTTCGTGGCCCTGTCGGCTTGTGCCGGGACCGGGCCCGTGGCACAGGGCGATTTCGCCCCGTCCTATGAGGGCATCCAGACCGTGCTGTTGCAGGACGATATGGTAAGCTTCCGCGTGGCGCTGCAGGGCGCGCGCGGCAATGACGATGTCGAGGCTTATGGCCGCTGTGCCGCGGCACAATACGCGCTGATCCGGGGCTTTGGCTTTGCCCGCCATGTGCGGACGACGGTGGCGCAGACAGGAAACACATGGCGGGGGGACGCGGTCTATCTGATCTCGGCCGCGCTGCCACCCGGGCTGAAAACGATCGACGCCGAAGTGACGGTGCGCGATTGTGGCGCGCTCGGGATACCGACGATTTGAAGATGAGAGGCTGAGAATGTCTGACTTTCTGGCAACGCCAATGGGCACGTTGGTTCTGGTCGCGGCGCAAAGCCTGCTGATCGTGGGCTTCGTGATGATCAGCCTGTTGTTTCTGGTCTACGGCGACCGCAAGGTCTGGGCGGCTGTCCAGATGCGGCGCGGGCCCAACGTGGTGGGGGTCTTTGGCCTGCTGCAATCGGTGGCCGATGCGCTGAAATATGTGGTCAAGGAAATCGTGGTGCCCGCAGGGGCCGACCGCGCGGTGTTCTTCATGGCGCCGATGCTGTCCTTTGTGTTGGCCATGCTGGCCTGGGCGGTGATCCCGTTCAACGCGGGCTGGATCCTGGCCGACATCAACGTGGCGATCCTGTTCGTCTTCGCGGTGTCCAGCCTTGAGGTGTACGGCGTGATCATGGGGGGCTGGGCGTCAAACTCCAAATACCCGTTCCTCGGGTCTTTGCGCTCGGCCGCGCAGATGATCTCCTACGAGGTGTCGCTGGGTCTGATCATCATCGGCATCATCATCTCCACCGGCTCGATGAACTTCTCCGCCATCGTTGCGGCGCAGGATGGGGCTTACGGGTTGTTCTCGTGGTACTGGCTGCCGCATCTGCCGATGGTGGTTCTGTTCTTCATCTCGGCGCTGGCTGAAACCAACCGCCCGCCGTTCGACCTGCCCGAGGCGGAGTCGGAACTGGTGGCCGGGTTCATGGTGGAATATTCCTCGACCCCGTATCTGTTGTTCATGGCCGGTGAATACATCGCCATCTTCCTGATGTGCGCGCTGATGAGCCTGTTGTTCTTTGGCGGCTGGCTGTCACCGATCCCGGGGCTGCCGGATGGCTTCTTCTGGATGTTCATCAAGATGGCGTTCTTCTTCTTCCTGTTCGCCATGGTGAAAGCAATCGTGCCACGCTATCGCTACGACCAGCTGATGCGGATCGGCTGGAAAGTCTTCCTGCCGCTGTCGCTGGGCTGGGTGGTTCTGGTGGCATTCCTTGCGAAATTCGAAGTATTGGGCGGCGCCTGGGCCCGCTGGACGATTGGGGGCTGATGATGGCAAACATCGACTGGAACCGCGCGACCCGGTATTTCCTGTTGCAGGATTTCCTCAAGGGCTTTGCTCTGGGGATGAAATACTTCTTCGCGCCGAAAAGCACGCTGAACTATCCGCATGAAAAGGGGCCGCTGTCGCCCCGGTTCCGCGGCGAACACGCGCTGCGCCGCTATCCGAACGGCGAAGAGCGGTGCATCGCCTGCAAACTGTGCGAGGCGATCTGCCCGGCGCAGGCCATCACCATCGACGCCGAGCCGCGTGAAGACGGCAGCCGCCGCACCACGCGCTATGACATCGACATGACCAAATGCATCTATTGCGGCTTTTGTCAGGAAGCCTGTCCGGTCGATGCGATTGTCGAAGGCCCGAATTTCGAATTCAGCACCGAAACCCGCGAGGAGCTTTTCTACGACAAGGAAAAACTGCTCGACAATGGCGCGCGTTGGGAGGCGGAGATTGCCCGCAATCTCGAACTCGACGCCCCGTACCGGTGAGCGCCATGACCGAAGCCTATACCAAGATGCTGCAACAGATGTTCGAGCAGGGCCAGAAGATGGCCAGCACCTTCATGCCCGGCATGGAGACGATCGACCCCAAGGCGTTTGAAAAGATGTTCCCGGCGATGCCAAAGGAACTGCTGGAAATGTGGTTTGGCAAGACCTTCAACCCCGAAGGTCTGGACGCCCGCACCCGCTTTCTGGTGACCATCGCCGCGCAAACCGTGCTTGGCCCGGTGGGCGAGCCGCAGCTGCGCATCACGATCAAGAACGGTCTGGCTGCCGGGGCCACGCAACGTGAGATCGCGGAAGTGATCTGGCAGATGAGCATGTTCGGCGGCTTGCCCGCTACGCAAAAGGCGCTGGAAATTGCGCAAAGTGTCTTTGCCGAGACTGAGGAGACCGAGAAATGACCGTCGCGGATTATGCCTTTTACGCCTTTGCCATCGTTGTGGTGGCGGCGGGGCTGATGGTCACCATCAGCCGCAACCCGGTTCATTCGGTGCTCTGGCTGATTCTGGCGTTCCTGTCTTCGGCCGGGCTCTTTGTGCTGCTGGGGGCCGAGTTTGTCGCGATGCTGCTGATCATCGTCTATGTCGGTGCGGTGGCGGTGCTGTTCCTGTTCGTGGTGATGATGCTCGACATCGACTTTGCCGCGCTCAAGGGCGAAATTGCGCGCTATATGCCGCTGGGTCTGCTGATTGGCGTGGTGCTGTTGATGCAGCTGTCGCTGGGCATCGGCGCCTGGGTGCAGGCCGAGGGCGCGATGGGTTTGCGGCAGGCGGTTGCGCCCGCAATGGATCAGGTGGAAAACACCCGCGCGCTGGGTCTGCTGATCTATGACAAGTATCTGCTGCTGTTCCAGCTGTCGGGGTTGATCCTGCTGGTCGCCATGATCGGCGCGATCCTGCTGACCCTGCGTCACCGCAAGGATGTGAAGCGCCAGAACGTGCTGCATCAGATGTGGCGCGATCCGGCGAAGGCGATGGAGTTGAAAGATGTGAAACCGGGGCAGGGGCTGTAAGCCCCGCGCCTTGAGACGGGGGCCTGCGAGCACGCAAATGATGCGCGCCAGCACGCCCCCTACGGAACGATAAACGGGCGCAAAGCCGCCTACGAGGGAACGACAAATGGTTGGTCTGGAACATTACCTGACAGTCGCGGCGGCTTTGTTCGTCATCGGCATCTTCGGCATCTTCCTGAACCGGAAGAACGTGATCGTCATTCTGATGTCGATCGAATTGATGCTGCTGGCGGTGAATATCAACATGGTCGCGTTTTCAAGCCATCTGGGCGATCTGGTCGGGCAGGTGTTCACCATGTTCATCCTGACCGTCGCCGCAGCCGAGGCCGCGATTGGTCTGGCGATCCTTGTGGTGTTCTTCCGCAACCGTGGAACGATCGACGTTGAAGACGTCAACGTGATGAAAGGCTGACCCCATGGCAACGATCATCCTTCTTGCGCCACTGGTTGGCGCGCTGATCTGCGGCTTTGGCTGGCGGATCATCGGCGAGCGGGCCGGCCAGATCATCACCACTTCGCTGGTGTTTCTGGCGGCGTTCCTGTCCTGGATCATTTTCCTGAGCTTTGACGGTGAGATGTACCGCGTGGTGCTGCTGCGCTGGATCGAATCCGGCAGTCTGGGCAGTGAATGGGGCATCCGCATCGACCGGCTGACCGCGATCATGCTCGTGGTGGTGAACTCGGTGTCCGCTTTGGTTCACCTGTATTCGTTCGGCTACATGGCGCATGACGACAACTGGGGGCCGCAAGAGCATTACCGCGCCCGGTTCTTTGCGTACCTGTCGTTCTTTACCTTTGCCATGCTGATGCTGGTGACCTCTGACAACCTTGTGCAGATGTTCTTTGGCTGGGAAGGGGTGGGCGTTGCGTCATACCTGCTGATCGGGTTCTACTACAAAAAGCCAAGCGCGAATGCCGCTGCGATCAAGGCATTTGTGGTCAACCGGGTCGGTGACTTCGGCTTTGCCCTTGGCATCATGGCGCTGTTCTTCCTGACCGACTCGATCCGGTTTGACGAAATTTTTGCCGCGGCTCCGGCGCTGGCGGAAACCTCAATCCGGTTCCTGTGGACGGACTGGAATGCCGCCAACCTGATCGGCGTGTTACTGTTCATTGGTGCTATGGGGAAATCGGCGCAGCTTGGCCTGCACACCTGGTTGCCCGACGCGATGGAAGGCCCGACCCCGGTGTCGGCACTGATCCACGCGGCAACCATGGTGACGGCGGGGGTGTTCCTGGTCTGCCGCATGTCGCCGCTGTATGAATACGCGCCGAGCGCCATGACGATGATCACCGTTCTGGGCGCCACGACCGCCTTTGTCGCGGCGACGATCGGTCTGGTGCAGAACGATATCAAGCGGGTGATCGCCTATTCCACCATGTCGCAGCTGGGCTATATGTTCGTGGCGGCGGGGGTTGGCGTGTACTCGGTGGCGATGTTCCACCTGTTCACCCACGCGTTTTTCAAGGCGATGCTGTTCCTTGGCGCAGGCTCGGTGATCCACGCCACGCATCATGAACAGGACATGCGCAACTATGGCGGTCTGCGCAAAAAGATCCCCTATACCTTCTGGGCGATGATGATCGGCACGCTGGCCATTACCGGCGTTGGTATTCCGCTGACCCATTACGGCTTTGCCGGGTTCCTGTCCAAGGACGCGGTTATCGAGAGCGCCTTTGTCGGCTCCAGCTATGCCTTCTGGTTGTTGGTGGTCGCGGCGGGCATGACGAGTTTCTATTCCTGGCGTCTGATGTTCCTGACCTTTTATGGCGAGAACCGCGCCGGAACCGTGGGCCATGGTCACGGTCATGGGCATGACGACCATGACCACCACCACGAGCCGCACGAAAGCCCGATGGTCATGCTGATCCCGCTGGGAGTGCTGGCGCTTGGGTCGGTCTTTGCCGGGATGATCTGGTACAGCGTGTTCTTTGGCGACGAGACCAAGGTGCGCAACTGGTTCGGCATGGAAGCGGCGCATCACGAAGCCGGTGGCGCGGACCATGCAGAGGCGTCCCCGGTCGAAGGGGCTGCTGCGCCGGTCGAGACCGCTCCTGTCGAGGGGACTGTGACCGCAACCGAAGCCGTTCCGGCCGAGACCGCTGAAGCCGCTCCGGTGGCAGAGGCTACACATCAGGCAGCGGTGGCCCCCAAGGGTGCGATCTTTATCGGGCCGGACAACACCGTGCTGCATGACGCGCATTATGTGCCGGCCTGGGTCA
Organism: Pseudotabrizicola alkalilacus; assembly: GCF_003443995.1. Taxonomy (GTDB): domain Bacteria; phylum Pseudomonadota; class Alphaproteobacteria; order Rhodobacterales; family Rhodobacteraceae; genus Pseudotabrizicola; species Pseudotabrizicola alkalilacus. The sequence goes on along the minus strand of NZ_QWEY01000003.1, from coordinate 255,315 downwards.
AGGTCAGCCCGTTTGTCGCGATGGTGCTTGGCTTTGCGCTGTCCTGGCTGTTCTACATCCGCAACCCGTCGCTGCCCGGCCGCCTCGCGGCGAACCAGCGGCCGCTGTACCTGTTCCTGCTGAACAAATGGTACTTTGACGAGCTGTATGACTGGACCATTGTCCGCCCCGCCAAGTGGCTGGGGGGCTTCCTGTGGAAGCGCGGCGATGGTGCGGTCATTGACGGAACCATCAACGGCGTGGCTTTGGGGCTTATCCCCATGCTGACCCGCCTCGCCGGTCGGGCGCAGTCCGGCTATGTCTTCCACTATGCCTTCGCCATGGTGCTCGGGGTTGTTGCCCTGATCACCTGGCTCACGCTGTCTGGCGCGCAGTAAGGGGGCGAAAGAGTACTCATGGACAACCTGCTTTCCATCATCACCTTCATCCCCGCAGTGGCCGCCGTCATCATGGCGCTGTTCCTGCGTGGCGATGATGCTGCCGCGCAAAAGAACGCCAAATGGCTGGCGCTGCTGGCCACCACCGCGACCTTTCTGGTGTCGCTGTTCCTTCTGGCCGGGTTCCAGCCTGCCAATACCGAGATGCAGTTCGTCGAGGAATACGACTGGATCCTGGGCCTGAAATACAAGATGGGCGTCGACGGCATTTCGGTGCTGTTCGTGATGCTGACCACGTTCCTGATGCCGCTGACCATCGCCTCGTGCTGGGATGTGAAAACCCGGGTCAAGGAATACATGATCGCGTTCCTGATGCTGGAAACGCTGATGCTGGGCGTGTTCTGCGCGCTGGATCTGGTGCTGTTCTATCTGTTCTTTGAGGCCGGTCTGATCCCGATGTTCCTGATCATTGGCATCTGGGGCGGCAAGGAACGCATTTATGCGGCGTTCAAGTTCTTTCTCTATACTTTCCTCGGCTCGGTGCTGATGCTGGTGGCGATGATCGCGATGTATTGGGATGCGGGCACCACCGACATTCCCACGTTGCTGACCCACAGCTTTACGTCCGAGACGTTCAGCTTGTTCGGAATCCCGATCATCGGCGGCTTGCAGACCATGCTGTTTCTGGCGTTCTTTGCCAGCTTTGCGGTCAAGATGCCGATGTGGCCGGTCCACACCTGGTTGCCCGATGCCCACGTGCAGGCCCCGACCGCAGGCTCGGTGGTGCTGGCCGCTATCCTGCTGAAAATGGGTGGCTACGGCTTCCTGCGCTTCTCCTTGCCGATGTTCCCGGTGGGGTCGGATGTGATGGCGCCCTTGGTTTTGTGGATGTCGGCGATTGCGATTGTCTACACCAGCCTCGTGGCTCTCGCGCAGTCGGACATGAAAAAGCTGATCGCCTATTCGTCGGTTGCTCACATGGGCTATGTGACGATGGGGATCTTTGCCGCCAACCAGCAGGGCATTGACGGCGCGATTTTCCAGATGATCAGCCACGGCTTTATCTCGGGCGCGCTGTTCCTGTGTGTCGGCGTGATCTACGACCGGATGCACACCCGCGAGATTGACGCCTATGGTGGTCTGGTCAACAAGATGCCAGCCTATGCGATGATCTTCATGTTCTTCACCATGGCCAACGTCGGCCTGCCGGGCACCAGCGGTTTTGTCGGTGAATTCCTGGTGCTGGTCGGCATCTTCCAGGTCAACACCTGGGTGGCGGCGGTTGCCACGACCGGGGTGATCCTGTCGGCGGCCTATGCGCTGTGGCTCTATCGCCGCGTGGTGATGGGCGAGCTGATCAAAGAGGCGCTCAAGTCGATCACCGACATGACCCGCCGCGAAAAGGCGATCTTTGCGCCCTTGGTGTTCATGACCCTGCTGCTGGGTGTCTATCCGGCACTGGTGACCGATATCATCGGTCCCAGCGTCACCGCCCTTGTGATCGATTATCAGGCCGCGATCCCCGTTTCGGGTGATGCGCAGCTTGCCCAGCACTGAAGGAGCGGGAACCATGACCGCAGTTGATTTCAACACCATCCTGCCAGAGTTCATTCTGGCTGCCTTTGCCCTCGCGGCCCTGATGTTCGGGGCCTACGGCGGCAAGGACAAGACCGCACCCACGCTGGTCTGGGCCACCTCTGGCCTGTTTCTGGCACTGGCGCTGTTCATCGGGCTGGGAACGACGGGCGAGCGGATGGCCTTTGACGGGCTGTTCACCGATGACCCCTTTGCCCGCTTTGCCAAGGTGATCATTCTGGTCTCGGCGGCCTGCGTCATGCTGATGTCGCAGGACTATATGCAGCGCCGCGACCTGCTGCGCTTCGAATTCCCTATTCTGGTGACCCTCGCTGCCATCGGCATGATGGTCATGGTCTCGGCGGGCGATCTGATGACGCTGTACATGGGGCTGGAGCTGCAGTCGCTGTCGCTGTACGTCGTGGCCGCAATGCGCCGCGACAGCACCAAATCGTCCGAAGCGGGGCTGAAGTACTTTGTGCTGGGCGCGCTGTCGTCGGGCCTGTTCCTCTATGGGGCCTCGTTGGCCTATGGCTTTGCCGGCACCACCCAGTTCGCGGGCATCCTGTCGACGCTGGGCGGTGAAACCCCTGTCGGCCTGACCATCGGTCTGGTGTTCATGCTGGCGGCGCTTGCCTTCAAGGTCTCGGCGGCCCCGTTCCACATGTGGACGCCGGATGTGTATGAGGGCTCGCCAACCCCGATCACCGCGTTCTTTGCGACCGCGCCCAAGGTCGCGGCCATGGCCCTGATCGCGCGTCTGGTGCATGACGCCTTTGGCGGCATCCCCGGTGAATGGTCGCAAGTGCTGGCGGCGCTGGCCGTGGTGTCGATGTTCCTTGGCGGCATCGCCGCCATCGGGCAGCGCGACATCAAGCGCCTGATGGCCTATTCCTCGATCGCCCATATGGGTTATGCGCTGGTCGGCCTTGCCTCCGGCACGGCCGAGGGCGTGCAGGCGATGCTGATCTACATGGCGATCTACGTCACCATGAACGTCGGCACCTTTGCCTTCATCCTGTCGATGGAGCGGGACGGTCGCCCGGTCACCGACATCCAGTCGCTGAACATGTTCTCGAAAAAGGAACCGCTCAAGGCGCTGGCCCTGCTGGTGCTGATGTTCAGCCTTGCCGGTGTGCCGCCGATGCTGGGCTTTTTCGGCAAGTTCTACGTGCTGAAAGCGGCGGTCGATGCTGGTATGGTCTGGCTGGCGGTTGCGGGGGCGGTGGCCTCGGTGATCGGGGCGTTCTATTACCTGCGCATCGTGTTCTACATCTATTTCGGCAAAGAGGGCGAACCCGCTGACAGCAACATGGCCCCGGTGCAATGGATGATGATGGTCGGCGTGGCCGCAATCATGGTGCTGGGCATCGTCAACCTGTTCGGCCTTGAACCTGTCGCGGCCCTCGCCGCCGAAGCCCTTGTCCGATAAGCTCTGGCCCGAGGGCACCGGGCGCATCCTTTTGGCGGAGGTTGACAGCACCAATGCCGAAGCCTTTCGCCAGGCCCCGCAGCTTGCGGGGCCTGCGTGGATTCTGGCGGCATCGCAGAGCGCAGGCCGGGGCCGCCGCGCCCGGCCCTGGGCCAGCCCGCGCGGCAATTTCTATGCGACCCATGTGATGCAGAGCGCCGAGCCGCCGCAGCAACTGGCGCTGCGCAGCTTTGTCGCCGCCCTTGCTCTGCACGAGGCGCTGACAGCGGTGACCGGCACGCCGCAGGCGCTCGCGCTGAAATGGCCCAATGATGTGCTGCTGTCGGGCGGAAAGGTGGCGGGCATCCTGCTCGAATGCCAGACCGCCGGGACTCAGGTGGCGGGGCAGGGCATGCAAACCCTTGCCATCGGCATCGGCGTCAATCTGATCGGCCACCCCGATCCGGCGCTGGTCGAAGCGGGGGCCACCCCTCCGGCCTCTGTCCTGACCGAGACGGGCCAGCGCCTGACACCCGAGGCCTTCCTCGACCAGCTCGGCCCCGCCTATGCCCGCTGGGAGGGCGTGTTCACCACCCAGGGCTTTGCCCCGATCCGCAGCGCCTGGCTGGCCCATGCCGCCCGTCTGGGCGAGCCTATCCGCGCCCGCACCGGCACCGAAGACCGCCACGGCATCTTTGACAGCATCGACGCCAGCGGCAACCTGATCCTGCGCACCGCGCAAGCCACCCTTGCCATCCCCGCCGCCGAGGTGTTCTTTTGATCTTAGATCTCATTTTCTGTCTTTAAGTATCCCACGGGGGTCCGGGGGTGTGAAACCCCCGGTCCTGTCCGCTCCTCCAGACCAAACGCCGGGAAATCTGCCCCATGCTTCTCGCCATCGACTGCGGCAATACCAATACCGTGTTCTCCATCTGGGATGGCACGCGGTTCATCTCCACCTGGCGCATCGCCACCGATCACACCCGCACGGCGGATGAGTATTTCGTCTGGCTGTCGTCGCTGATGGCGATGACCGGGACCGAGGCCACGATCACCGAGGCGATCATCTCCTCCACCGTGCCGCGCGTGGTGTTCAACCTGCGGGTGCTGTGTGACCGCTATTTCGGCTGCCGCCCGCTGGTGGTGGGCAAACCGGAGTGTCGCCTGCCGGTGGCCCCGCGGGTCGATCAGGGCACCACGGTCGGCCCCGACCGTCTGGTCAATACCGCTGGCGCGCATGACCGGCATGGCGGCGATCTGATCGTGGTCGATTTCGGCACCGCCACCACGTTTGATGTGGTCGACACCGACGGGGCCTATGTCGGCGGCGTGATCGCGCCCGGCGTCAACCTCAGCCTGGAGGCGCTGCACATGGCTGCCGCAGCCCTGCCGCATATCGACGTGGCCAAACCCGCCAAAGCCATCGGCACGAATACGGTGGCCTGCATGCAATCAGGCGTGTATTGGGGGTATATCGGGCTGGTCGAAGGCATCGTGCGTGAAGTGCGCCGCGAACGCGACCGTCCCACCAAAGTTATCGCAACCGGGGGGCTTGCCTCCTTGTTTGCCCAAGGCACAGATTTATTTCACAAGATCGAGGATGATCTGACCATGCATGGCCTCGTCCTGATCCACGACTTCAACAAGGAAACCGCATGAGCGTGAACCGTCTGATCTATCTTCCCCTCGGTGGCGCGGGTGAGATCGGGATGAATTGCTATGTCTATGGCTATGGACCCGAGGGGCGCGAGCGTCTGATCGTTGTCGATCTCGGGGTGACGTTCCCTGATATGGATGGCAGCCCCGGTGTCGATCTGATCATGGCCGATGTGTCCTGGCTGGAGGCGCGGGCCGACCGGATTGACGGTATCTTCATCACCCACGCGCATGAGGACCACATCGGCGCGCTTGGCCTGTTGTGGCCCAAGCTGAAATCAAAGGTCTATGCCCGTCGCTTTACTGCGACCATTGGCCGGTTGAAGCTGGATGAGATGGGCCTTCCGCTGGACATCATCACCACGGTCGAGCCGCGCCCTTCGATCATTCAGGCCGGGCCGTTTGATGTGCAGTTCGTGCCGGTCAGCCATTCGATCCCCGAAGCCAGTGCGCTGGTGATCGACACGCCTGCGGGCCGGGTCTTCCATTCCGCCGATTTCAAGATCGACCACAACCCGGTGGTGGGCGAGCCCTGGGATGACGAGGCCATCAAGGCCATTGCCGAAGAGCGCCCGATCAAGGCGCTGATGTGCGATTCCACCAATGTGTTTTCCACCCATCCGGGCCGGTCGGAATCCACCCTCGGCACCGCGCTGCGCGAGCTGATCTCGTCGCGTGGCGGCATGGTGGTGGCGACCACCTTTGGCTCCAACGTCGCACGGCTGAAAACCCTGGCCGAAGCGGCGCGCGCGTCGGATCGCTCAATCTGCGTGCTGGGCCGGTCGATGCGGCGGATGCTGTCGGCGTCGGAGGAAACCGGCGTGTTGACCGGCTTCCCGCGTCTGGTCTCGCCCGAAGAGGCGCAGGATATTCCGCGTGGCAATCTGATGCTGCTGGTCACCGGCAGCCAAGGCGAACGCCGCGCGGCCTCGGCGCAGCTGTCGCGGGGCAAGTACCTGGGCTTGCAGATGAAAGAGGGCGATACCTTCCTGTTCTCCTCCAAGGTCATTCCCGGCAATGAGCGCGGCGTTCTCAAGATCATGAACGCATTTTCCGAGCTGGGCGTTGATGTTGTCGATGATTGCAACGGTCTGTACCACGTCTCCGGTCATGCCAACCGCCCCGATCTGGAGCATGTGCACCGGCTGTTGCTGCCCGACATGCTGATCCCGATGCATGGCGAGCACCGCCACCTGCGCGAACATGCCCGGATCGCCACCGAGTCCGGTATCGCGTCAGAGGTCGTCACCAACGGCATGATGATGGATCTGACCGGAGAGATGCCGCAGGTTGCCGAATATATCGAAACCGGACGGCTCTATCTCGACGGCAACGTGCTGATCGGGGCGATGGACGGCGTGGTGCGCGACCGCATTCGGATGGCGCTGAACGGCCATGCCATGGTCACGGTCATTCTGGACGAATCCGACGAACCACTGGGCGAGGCCTGGGTCGAACTGTCGGGCCTGCCGGAAGTCGGGCGCGGGGAACGCAATCTGGCGGAGACGCTGGAGGGGGATCTCTCGGCCTATCTGGAAACCGCCGGGGCCAAGGTTCTGCGCGATGATGCCAAGCTTGATGAAGCCCTGCGCCGCATTGTGCGTCAGGTTTCCATGGAAGAAATCGGCAAAAAGCCCGAGGTGACTGTGGTGGTCAGCCGACTGCAGGCCGAATAGCCGGAACGATTTTTCTGCGAAAAATCACCAGCCCCTGCATCGGGCTGGTGCAAATAGAAAAAGGCCCTGCATTGCTGCAGGGCCTTTGATTTTTCGCAGAAAAATCGGGGCGGTCAGCCGTCGGTGCCGGTGGCTGGTTCATCTTCGGCATCGTCAGCCGTCACGGCAGAGATCTTGAAGCTGCGCAGGATGAAATCCGGCACATGGTCGCCCATGCCAACCACCGCATGTTCGCGGCGGTCGCGGCGGTCGTCACGGCGATCATCCCTGCGGTCTTCCCGCCGGTCATCGCGGCGTTCACGCTGCGGCGCCACCTCATCCCGGCGTTCGGTCCGGCGCTCTTCGCGCGGAGCCTCATCGCGGCGTTCCGAGCGGCGGTCATCACGACGCTCTTCGCGGCGCGGTGCTGGGGCCTCGGCCACAACCTCGACCACGGCTGCGACCGGAACCGCAATCGGCTCCATGCTGGCGGGGACGGCGCTTTCATCGCGCTTGGGTTTGCGGTTGCGGTCGCGCTCGCGCGGTTTGCCGCGTCCCTCGCCGCGGGCTTCGCGCGGCTTGTCCGAAGACAACTCGTCCAGCCCGGTCAGCGCACTCTCTGGCACCACACCGCGCGGGATCGGCTGTTTGAGCAGCGATTCGATGGCCGAAAGGTATTTGTCGTCATTCGGCACCGCGATCGTATAGGCCTTGCCCAGACGACCGGCCCGGCCGGTGCGGCCGATGCGGTGCACGTAATCTTCCGGGTGCGACGGCACGTCGAAGTTGAACACATGGCTGACCGCCGGAATGTCGAGGCCCCGCGCCGCCACGTCGGACGCCACCAGCAGGTGCAGGGATCCGTCGCGGAAAGCATCGAGCGTTTTCATCCGCTGCGACTGTTCCAGATCGCCATGGATTGGCGCTGCGTTAAAGCCATGCGCTTTCAGCGATTTGGCGACCACATCCACATCCATCTTGCGGTTGCAGAAGATGATGGCGTTGGTGCAGCTCTCGCCTTCGCCCTTGATCAGGCTGCGCAGCACGGCGCGCTTTTCGGTAAAGCTGCGGTCGCGGCGGGTGGGCGTGAACTGGATCAGTGCCTGTTCGATGGTGGTCGAGGCAGAGTTCTGACGCTCCACCTGCACCCGGGCCGGATTGGTCAGGAAGGTATTGGTGATCCGCTCGATTTCCGGCGCCATGGTGGCGCTGAAGAACAGGGTCTGGCGGCTGAACGGGGTCAGCTGGAAAATGCGTTCGATATCAGGGATAAAGCCCATGTCCAGCATCCGGTCGGCCTCATCGACGACCATGATTTCCACCCCGGTCAGCAACAGCTTGCCGCGCTCGAAATGGTCCAGCAGCCGGCCCGGTGTGGCGATCAGCACGTCAACGCCCCGGTCGATCAGCTTGTCCTGCTCGCCAAAGGACACGCCGCCAATCAGCAGCGCTTTGGTAAGCTTGGTGTGCTTGGCATAGGTGTCAAAGTTTTCTGCCACCTGGGCGGCCAATTCACGCGTGGGGCACAGCACAAGGCTGCGCGGCATCCGCGCGCGGGCCCGGCCACGGCCCAGCCGGGTGATCATCGGCAGCGTAAAGCTGGCGGTTTTCCCGGTACCGGTCTGGGCGATGCCCAGCACGTCGCGGCCTTCCAGGGCGAAGGGAATCGCCTGTTCCTGAATGGGGGTCGGGGTTTCATAGCCGGTATCAATAACGGCTTGCAGAACGCGCGGGTCCAGCGCGAGGTCGGAGAATTTCAGCATCAGCGTCCTTTGGATGCGGGATCGGCCCGCAAATCATGAAAAGGGACGCAACACTTGGGCGCCCCGGCAGTGCCCGCCGTATGCGGACTGCACAAGGCCCTATCTCAAATTGCAGCAAAGGTCAATGTGGCGACTTTTCGGGCAGTCATGCAACCAAATCGCGCTCTGAGCGTTTGAACTGCACAGGCGATTAGGGATGGGCGCGCGCGCATGCTACGCTTGGTCCGCACTCTGCGCATAAAGCCGTTTGAAAGGGCACCCTATGCTGATCCGTTACGGCTATGATTTCACGTTGTTCTGCGCACAAGAAACCCCTGTGGTCACCATGGTCAGCGCCCGGCCCGAACTGAGCGGCAACATGGCCCGCCCCGAGGTGCACACCCGCTCGCCCGATGTGGCGGAAGAGATTTACACCGACAGCTTTGGCAACATCTGCCGCCGCTTCACGGCCCCTGCCGGGCTGATCCGTCTGCAGGGCGAAGGATTCATGCATCACAGTGGCGAGCTGGACCCGGTCACGCCCGACGCTCAGGAGCATCTGGTCTCTGATCTGCCGGATGAGGCGCTGATGTATCTGCTGTCCTCGCGCTATTGCGAGGTTGACAAGCTGAGCCAGGTCGCCTGGGATCTGTTCGGTCATCTGCCACCGGGGTGGAGCAAGGTGCAGGCGATCTGCGATTATGTTCACGGCCATATCCGGTTCAACTATGGCGATGCCCGGAACACCCGTACTGCCTATGACGCCTGGCAAGAGGGCCGGGGCGTGTGCCGCGATTTCGCCCATCTGGCGATCACGCTGTGCCGCGCCATGAACATTCCGGCGCGCTATGTGAACGGGCAGCTGGGTGATTTCGGCATCCCCTACACCACTGACCCGATGGATTATGCCGCCTGGATGCAGGTGTATCTGGGCGGGGCCTGGCACACCTTTGACCCGCGCAACAACAAGCGACGGATCGGGCGGATCGTGATCGCCTATGGCCGTGACGCGGTGGATGTGCCGATGATCACATCCTTCGGCCAGCACGAGCTGCGGTCGTTCCGGGTGATCACCGATGATGTGACGGACTCTGACGGTGCGGCATCGGGCATGTCGCAGGAGGCGGCGCAATAAAGGGGGCTTTCGCCCCCTTTATTAGACCATCATTTCCTTGGTCGCCGTCAGCCGCAACTCGGGATAGTCGCGCACCACGCGGTCAATATCCCATTGCAGGCGGGTCAGAAACACCACGTCGCCATCGTGATCGGTGGCCATGTGTTGTTTGTTGATATTGGTCATCCGCTCAACTTCGGCCTTTGGCCCCTGCACCCAGCGGGCCGATGAAAACTGGCTGCCCTCGAACCGGACTGGCAGCGAATATTCCGCCTCGATCCGGCTGGCCAGCACGTCAAATTGCAACGCGCCAACAACGCCGACAATAAAGCCAGAGCCGATCATCGGCTTGAACACTTTCGCAGCCCCTTCTTCAGCAAACTGCATCAGCGCCTTTTCCAGATGCTTGGCCTTCATCGGGTCGCCCGCGCGCACGCCTTGCAACAGTTCGGGCGCAAAGGATGGGATGCCGGTAAAGCGCAACGCCTCACCCTCGGTCAGCGCATCACCGATGCGCAATTGCCCGTGGTTCGGAATGCCGATGATGTCCCCAGCCCAGGCCTCTTCCGCCAGCTCACGGTCGGCGGCAAGGAACATCACCGGGTTGGCAATCGCCATCTGCTTTTTGCTGCGCACATGGGTCAGCTTCATGCCGCGCTCGAAATGCCCCGACGCAAGCCGCACAAAGGCCACGCGGTCACGGTGCTTTGGGTCCATATTGGCCTGCACCTTGAAGACGACGCCGGTGACGGCGGATTCTTCCGGTGCCACCTTGCGGCTGGCGGTCGGTTGCGGTTGGGGCTCTGGCCCATATTTGCCGATGCCGTCCATCAGCTCCTTGACGCCGAACGAATTGATCGCCGAGCCAAACCAGATCGGGGTCATCGAGCCGTTCAGAAGTGCGGCGCGGTCAAAGGCGGGCAGCAGCGCTTTTGCCATCTCCAGCTCTTCGCGCAGTTTGGCCAATGCGTCTGCTGGGACATGCTCGGCCAGCAGCGGGTCGTCCAGACCGTTGATCTGAATGGTTTCGGCCACCCGGTTGCGGTCGGCGCGGTCCATCAATTCCAGCCGGTCATTCAGAATGTCATAGCAGCCCAGAAAGTCGCGCCCCGACCCGATGGGCCATGACGCGGGCGACACGTCAATCGCCAGATTTTCCTGAATCTCGTCGATGATCTCGAACGTGTCGCGCGCCTCGCGATCCATCTTGTTGCAAAACGTCAGAATCGGCAGATCGCGCAACCGGCACACCTCGAACAGCTTGCGGGTCTGGCTTTCCACGCCTTTCGCGCCATCAATCACCATCACGGCGGCATCCACAGCGGTCAGGGTGCGGTAGGTGTCTTCGGAAAAATCCGAGTGGCCGGGGGTATCGACCAGATTGAAGCGGAACTCGCGGAAATCGAATGACATGGCCGAGGCCGAGACTGAAATCCCGCGCTCCTGCTCCATCTTGATGAAGTCCGACCGCGTGCGCCGTGCCTCACCCTTGGCGCGGACCTGTCCGGCCATCTGGATCGCACCGCCGAACAGCAGGAATTTTTCGGTCAGCGTGGTTTTGCCGGCATCGGGGTGGGCGATGATGGCAAAGGTGCGCCTGCGGGCGATCTCGGGCGGAAGGGAGGGGCGGTTGTTCAACATACCGGCGCGTTTATCGCAAAGCGAAACGCCCGTCCATTGTCCGTGACAGCAAAGGGCAGGGCGAAAGCGCCTACTTTTCCTCAGCGCCCCGGCGCGGCGGGGAATACAGCGCCGACCGGCCCACCTCATCCAGAAACTGGCGGCTGGCTTCGGTGCCGAAATGCTGCACTTGTGCCAGACCGGGAAACTGCGCTTTGACATCTTCGGCCATGTCAGCGGGCAGGCGTGACAGGGTGGCATCATTCACCATCAGGCTTTCTGCGGGCACGCCTTCGGCATAGATGATCTCGTGCTGGTCAAACACCAGAGAGTAGTAATCGACGAAACCGCCGACACGCTGGAACACCCGCTCGTCATCCACCAGATGCTTGGCCTGCACCAGCAGCTCCGAGGTTTGCAGCCCGGCCCGACGCTGGCGTTGATAGAGGAAAATCCGGTGATGCGGGCTGACGATCAGATCGCCCGCATTGCCCAATGTGCCTGCGGTGATCACCACCGGCGCAAACGCCCCTTGTGCCCGCAACGTCGCCTTGCCCAGCCAACGCAGCGGCTGCGGGCCATGGTCGCGGGTCAGCACCTTGTCGCCCGCGCGCAACGCCTCGATCGGATGCTGACGGCCATCGGCAAGGGTGATCATGGTGCCGCCCGCGAAAGACACGCACAACAGATCGGCCAGCCGCACCGCCTCGGGCGCGTCATCAATGGCGACCAGCGTGTAATCGGCGGCCCCCGACATTGGCGACAGCGGCAGAACCACGCCCGCCCCAGAGTCCAGCCGCATCAGCATCAGGTCGATCTTGTCGCCATCGGGGGCCATCAGCGTATAGCGCGCCTCCAGCCGGATCGCCTCTCCGGGCTGGCCGATCTGGCTGCCGGTGGCCACCCGCTGACCCTCTTGCGCATGTGACAGGATCAGCCGCAGCGGCTGCACCTCTTCTTCCAGCGCGTAAATATCGCCTTCGCAGACATCCTGTGGCCCGGACAGGCCATCCCCGGCATTCACCCCGTGAATCACGTAAATACACTCTGCCGGAAACACCTGACAGGCGTGGCCGGGAAGCGCTGCGGGATCGGGAAGCGGAGGGGTCATGCTGTCTGTTTCCGTTTTGTAACCTCGTGGCCGCCCCACAGGCCACCGCCCTGCCTTAGCCCGAAGCCCCTCTTGCGTCAACGCAGCACCGGCTGCTAGGCAGGCAGAGTAACCAAGCGGAGGGGCGGATATGGATCTGGGGATCAGGGGCAAACGCGCACTTGTCTGTGCGGGATCAAAGGGGCTCGGGCGCGGCTGTGCCGAGGCTCTGGCAGCCGCCGGGGTCGATCTGATCCTGAACGCGCGCGGGGCCGATGCGCTGGAGGCGACTGCCGCCGCGATCCGCACCGCACATGGGGTCAGCGTCACCACCGTTGCCGCCGACATCACCAGTGATGAGGGCCGCGCGCAGGTGCTGGCGGCTGCGGGGACGGTCGATATTCTGGTGACCAACGCCGGTGGCCCGCCGCCGGGCGTGTGGAGCGACTGGGGCCGCGCCGATTTCATCAAGGCGCTGGACGCCAATATGCTGACGCCGATTGCGCTGATGACGGCGCTGTTGCCAGGGATGATCGACGCGGGCTGGGGCCGGGTGATCAACATCACCAGCCAGTCGGTGAAAGCGCCGATTGCACAACTGGGCCTGTCCAACGCCGCCCGCACCGGGCTGACCGGCTATGTCGCAGGCACCGCGCGGCAGGTCGCCCCGCATGGCGTGACGATCAACAACCTGCTGCCCGGCATCCACGACACCGACCGCGCCACAGCACTCGATGCGGGCGTGATGAAGGCCGAAGGGATCACGGCAGACGAGGCCCGCAGCCGCCGTGCCGCCACGATTCCCGCCCGTCGTTATGGCACGGCAGCGGAGTTCGGCGCGGCCTGCGCGTTTTTGTGCTCGGTTCATGCGGGGTTCATCGTCGGGCAGAACATTCTGCTGGACGGCGGCGCCACCAACGCAACCATCTGAGCGGGCTGATGCGGCGGGATCTTATTGAGCGCGCAAGGCGCGCAAGCTGTTTATCTCGTCGCGCGGCTGCGCCGCGTCTCCTCGGGAAGAGCCTCCGGCGGGGATATTTAAGGACGGAAAATGCAACTTGCCGCGCTCTTGCCCTGCGGCGGGTGGGCTGCTAGGGGAAGTTGACGGAAAGCCTAGGATAATCATGCAAGCCGCACAGCCCCGCCTGCCAGAACCCCGTTTGATCGTGGATCACCTGAGCCGGTCCTTTGGCGGGCGGGCCGTGGTGGATGATGTCAGTCTTGAGGTGGCGGCGGGGCAGGTGACCTGTCTTCTGGGGCCATCGGGCTGCGGCAAATCCACCACGTTGCGGATGATCGCCGGGGTGGACCGGCCGGATGGCGGGCGCATCCTGATCGACGGGGCCGAGGTGGCGGGGCCGGGGCGGCACGTGCCGCCGGAGCATCGCTCGGTCGGGTTGATGTTTCAGGATTTTGCACTGTTCCCGCATCTGACGGTGACCGAGAATGTGGCCTTTGGCCTGAAGGGCGACCGGGCCGCGCGGATGCGCAGGGTGGATGAGTTGCTGGAGCGGGTGACGCTGAGCGGCTTTGGTGCCAAGCATCCGCATCAGCTGTCGGGCGGCGAGCAGCAGCGGGTCGCTCTGGCCCGCGCCTTGGCCCCGCGGCCAAAGGTCATGCTGATGGACGAGCCGTTTTCCGGCCTCGACAACCGTTTGCGCGACGGCATCCGCGACACCACGCTGGATATTCTGAAGGACGAGGGCACCGCCGTTGTGCTGGTCACCCATGAGCCGGATGAGGCGATGCGGATGGCCGACGAGATTGCGCTGATGCGCGGTGGCCGGATCGTGCAAAGCGGCGCGCCCTATAACGTCTATAATACTCCGGTGGACAAGGCGGCGGCGGCGTTTTTCAGCGATATCAATGTGATCCGTGGCACCTCGCGCGGGGCGCTGACCGAAACGCCGTTCGGGGCGTTTCTGACGCCGGGGCAAGAGGATGGGGCGGCGGTGGATATCGTGATCCGGCCCCAGCATCTGAAGATCGACTTTGACCGGGCCGGGCGCGGCCCCAATCCGACACCGCAAGAGGGCACGCCCGCCAGCGGCTCGGTGATCCGCGCGCGCTATCTGGGGCGCGAAAGTCTGGTTGAATTCCGCATGGCCTTTGACGGATCGACCCTGACGGCGAGTGTACCGGGGGTGTTCCTGCCCAAGCCCGGCACCGTGCTGTGGCTGATGATCCGCCGCGACCGCTGTTTCGTGTTCCCGGCGAAATAGCCGGGCTCAGCTGTCGCCTGCCATCAGCGCGCGGTAATCGGCCAGTGTGCGGCCCGGCTCGGTCGGAAAAACCTCCTCCGTTTCGGCAATCGCCATGATCCGGTCAACGCGAAAGCTGCGAAACCCGCCGCGGTGTTCGCACCAGGCCGCAAGGGTCCAGACCCGCCCGGTCAGGTCCAGCGCCAGCGGGCGGATGTCGCGATGGGTCTCGCGGCCCTCAGGGTCGATATAGGTCAGCGTCAGCCGCTGCCGGGCCTTGATGGCGCGGCGCAGCAGCGGCACATGCGCGGTGGCGCGGTTGGTCTCCTTGCCGGTAAAGACAAACAGATCATCGGCATCTGCCTCGGGCGGGGCGGGGGTGACGCTGGCGATTTTGGTCGCCAGCACCCGGGCCGCGCGGGCAAGGGCGGCATCGGGCCCGTCGGCCACCAGCCGCACCCCGGCGCGCAAGGCGTCCAGCTCGGCCCCGGTCAGGATCATCGGCGGCAGGGTGATCGGCGCGCGCAGGATATAGCCAACCCCCCGTTCCCCCTCGACCGGCAGGCCAGAGGCCATCAGCGTCGCCATGTCGCGCCAGATCGTGCGCACCGAGACGCCTAAGCTTTCGGCCATCTCGCCCGCACGGTGCAGCCGCCCGTCGCGCAGGATCTGGATCAGGTCGAACAGGCGGTCGGTGCGGCGCATGATGTCCTATGGTCAGCTCAAGGGGAGGCAACTGACATATAGCTGTCAGGTATCTGGGGGAAAAGCCCCCTTGCGGGCACTGAATCAGGCTAGGAACCGGCCTTGTGCGGGGGTAGTGAGGAGGCAGGCGACGCTGGGCGACATGCCGCCCCGGTCATCAGGAGGATTAGACATGCTGAACAACATCGGCCTTCCCGGCCTTCTTCTCATCGCGGTGGTGGTGCTGGTCCTGTTCGGGCGCGGCAAGATCTCGTCCTTGATGGGGGAAGTCGGCAAGGGCATCACCGCCTTCAAGAAAGGCGTGAAGGACAGCTCGGAAGAGATTGAAAACGCCTCGAATACCCCGGTGCGCGATGTCACGCCTGAACCGGAAAAAGACAAGATCTGATCCGCCGTCCCGCCTGTGCGGACCCGTCTGAGCGGAAAGGAAGCCCCGCGCCATGTTTGATTTCGGCATGTCCGAATTGCTTGTCATCGGGATCGTTGCGCTGATCGTGATCGGCCCCAAAGACCTGCCCGAGCTGTTCCGCAGCCTTGGCCGCTTTACCGCCAAGATGCGCGGCATGGCCCGGGAATTTTCCCGTGCGATGGAGGCGGCGGCAGATGAGGCCGGTGTCAAGGATGTGGCCAAGGATCTGAAAAACGTGACCTCGGCCAAGTCGATGGGGCTGGAGGCGGTGCGGGAAGCCACCTCCAAATTCGAGAAATGGGATCCGCTGAAAAACGCGGCGCGCCCGACGGCCAAGGCTCAGCCGGATGCGGCCCCAGTTGCTGCCCCCGCGCCCACACCCGAATTGCAGCCTGATCCGCAAGCCACTCCGCCCGCCGATCCGGCGCCCGTTGCCGCGCCCAAGCCGCCGATGGGCCCGGCCACGCAGGCGCTGACCGAGGCCAAGGCCGCGCGTCAGGCGATTGTCAAAGAGGCGGCGGCAAAGCTGAAGAAATCCACCCCGACCCCTGACGCGTCCACGGCCGCTGACACCGCCGCCAAGCCGAAAAAGCCCCGCACCCCGCGCAAACCGAAATCCGATCAGACCCCCAAGGCCGACGCATGACCAAGTCAGACGAGATCGACGACAGCTCGGCCCCCCTGATCGAGCATCTGGCCGAATTGCGCAACCGCCTGATCTGGGCGGTCTCGGCCTTTATCGTGGCGATGGTTCTGTGTTTTCTGGTGGCCGAACCGATCCTGGCTTTCCTGTTGGAACCGATCGAAGATGCGATGCGGGCCTTGGGCAACCCCAACCCGATCATGCAATACACAGCCCCGCAGGAGTATTTCTTTACCCTGATCCATATCTCGGTGGTGGCGGGGCTGGCGCTGTCGTTTCCGGTCATTGCGTATCACATGTGGCGTTTCGTGGCTCCGGGCCTTTACCGCAATGAAAAGAATGCGTTTCTGCCGTTTCTGATCGCCTCGCCGCTGCTGTTCATTCTGGGTGCGGTGTTTTCGCATTATATCGTGACCCCGCTGGCGATGAGCTTTTTCCTCGGCTTTGCCGATGCAACTTCGGTGGTGTCGGCCCTGTTGCCGGCGATCTCCGATGCGCCGATTACCGATGTTCCGGTCGCGACGCCTCTGACGCAGGCGGTGCAAAATCAGGGCATCGAGATCGTGTTTCAGGGCAAGGTCAACGAAACGCTGGATATCTCGCTGAAGCTGATCATTGCCTTTGGCCTGTGTTTTCAGCTGCCGGTGCTCTTGACCCTGATGGGCAAGGCCGGACTGGTCTCGGCCGCGGGTCTGGCGGGCACGCGCAAATATGCGGTGGTGCTGATCCTGATGGTGGCGGCACTGGTGACGCCGCCCGATATCATGAGCCAGCTGATCCTGTTTCTGGCGGTCTATCCGCTCTATGAGGTCTCGATCTTTCTGATCCGCCGGATCGAGAAAAAGCGCGAGGCCGAATTGCGCGCCCAAGGGCTGTGGGAAGACCCCGAATCCGATGAGGAAGACCACCCGGCATGACCGAAGACACCTTGGCCCGCATCGCCGACGCATTGGAGCGGCTGGCACCCAGCCCACGTCCGGCCCCGGATTTCACCGCCGCCGATGCCTTTGCCTGGCACACCGACCCCGACCGGCTGGAGCCGGTGGCGCGGGTCGCACGCGTGGATCTGTCGCTGCTGATCGGGGTGAACCGCGCGCGGGATACGTTGCTGGACAACACCCGCCATTTTGCGCGCGGCCTGCCGGCCAACAACGCGCTCTTGTGGGGCGCGCGCGGCATGGGGAAATCCTCGCTGGTCAAGGCGATCCATGCGGCGGTGCTGGCCGAAGGGCTGGCCCTGAAGATCGTCGAGCTCGCGCGCGAGGATCTGCCATCGGTGCAACGCCTGCTGGCGCTGCTGCGCACCTCAGACGCGCGCTTTATCCTGTTTTGCGATGACCTGTCGTTCAGCCATGACGACCAGCATTACAAATCGCTCAAAGCGGTGCTGGATGGCGGTATCGAAGGCCGCCCCGACAATGTGCTGCTCTATGCTACGTCAAACCGCCGCCACTTGATGCCGCGCGACATGATCGAAAACGAACGCTCCACCGCGATCAGCCCGTCCGAGGCGGTCGAGGAAAAGGTCTCGCTGTCAGACCGTTTCGGCCTCTGGCTCGGGTTTCATCCCTGCAGTCAGGACGATTACCTCGACATGATCCGGGGCTATTGCGCCGCCTATGGCGTCAACGTCGCCGAAGGCCGCTTGCGGGCCGAGGCGATTGAATGGCAGGCCACGCGCGGCGCCCGCTCGGGCCGGGTGGCGTGGCAGTTCTTCTGCGATCTCGCCGCCCGCGAAGGTGTGCGGCTCTGAGCGCGACACAGAAACCTGCACTCTGGCTCATTTTCTGTCCTTAAATATCCCCGCCGGAGGCATCCGACGGGGATCATAAGCGTGCCTATTGCAGGAAAGCGACCGGATCGGTGCTGTCCACCCCGCGCCGCACTTCGAAATGCAGGAACGATGGTGTGCCGGCGCGCACCTTGGCGATGCTCTGTCCCCGGCTGACCGTATCGCCCTTTTTCACCGTGATCCCGTCCACCCCGGCATAGACCGTCAGCAGGTTGTCGGCATGACGCACCACAATGATCGGGGTCTGCGCGGTATCGGTGGTGATCGCAGCCACCGTACCATCGGCGGCAGCCTTGACCGGCGTGCCCGCCGCAGCAGAAATGTCGATGCCATCGTTGCGACCCTTGGCATAGGGGCGGATGATCGAGCCTTGCACCGGCATCTGCATTTTTGTCGAGGTGCTGCGCTGTGCCCCCAGATCGGGCGAGGCGGGGGTTTCCTTTGGCTTGGTCGCAGCGGGCGCGGTCTTTTCTGCGGGCAGCGGTTTGGTGGCCGAAGGCGGGGTTGGCGTGGCCGATCCTGCACCGGGCGGGCTGACCGTTTGCGTGGCGGGCGGCGGCGCATCAGAGGCGAGCGGGATGATCAGATACTGCCCTTCACGGACATCAAGGTTGGCGCCAAGCCCGTTCCATTCCCCCAGCGCCTTGGCCGAGATGTTGTAGCTGCGCGCGATTGAAAATGCCGTCTCGCCCCGCCGCACCTGATGCCGAACGGGTTCGCGCCCGGTGCTGGGCTTGGTGGTGGCGGGCGGGGTGGGTGTACCCACCCGGTCCAGCGCGGTGGTGGCGATGCTGGAGACATCCACCGGGGCGGGGCCTGCGCCCGTTGGTGCCGGAATCATGCCGCTGCCCTGAACCGGGCCGGTATCGGCGATCCGGCGGGGCAGGGCGATGACTTCGCCGTCGCGCAGGGTGTCGCCCGGCATGACAGCATTATAGCGCGCCAGCTCATCCGCGCCGATGCCGACACGGGCGGCGACCGAGCCGACGGTATCGCCACGCCGCGCCACTGCGACCTGATAGCCGGGATAAGAGATCACGCCGCGCCCGTCGGGCGACGGCCGCCGTTCGGTCGCGCGCAGAGCGGCCTCGGAGGTATCCAGCACACCGGGACCGTTGCGCAGATCCCAGTCGAGCCCGGTGAACGGGCTGCCGCCAGTGGTGGGCGTGCAGGCCGACAGCGCTGCAAAAGCACCTCCCAGCCACAGAAGTCGCAGGCGGGGGGCCGTCCGGGCCGGGAAATCGCGGGTCATGCTCTGCCTCTTTTGTGTGTCGGACGGTGTTTCCCGCCCTTTGTTTCGCCATTTGATCGCAAGCCCCGCATCGGGCCGCCTCGTTACCTTACTCTGCGCCCAGACCTTCGATCAGCGGCACGAAACGCACCGGGCGCAGTTCTTCATAGTCATAGCCGCTCTGGCCACGGGTCACCTTGATCAGGCTTTGCACGGTATCGGACTGTCCCACCGGCAGCACCATGATACCCCCAACTTTGAGTTGCGCCAAGAGGGGGCCGGGCGGGTCTTCGGCGGCGGCGGTCACGATGATGCGGTCAAACGGGGCCTGATCGGGCAGGCCATGGCTGCCATCGGCGGTAAAGGCGGTGATATTGACCAGCCCGAGCGCCTGAAACACGCCCTGCGCCTCGCGCACCAGCCGCCTGTGGCGGTCCACCGTATAGATCCGCCGCGCCAGATGCGACAGGATCGCGGCCTGATAGCCCGAGCCGGTACCGATCTCCAGCACGGTATCGCGCGGCTGCACATTCAGCGCCTGTGTCATCAGCCCGACAACCGAGGGCTGGCTGATGGTCTGGCCGCAGGCAATCGGCAGCGGCATGTCATCATAGGCGCGGTCGGCGAAATGGCCGCGCACAAACAGACCCCGGTCCACCCGCTCCATCGCGGTCAGCACCCGGGCCTCGGTCACCCCTCTTGATCGCAGTCCAAACAAAAAGCGCATCTTGCGTTCGGCGTCCGATTCATCCGGGCCGCCTTGTCCCATCATGCCAGTTGCGCCTCCAGCCGCGCCAGCAGGTCATGCGCGGTCAGATCGGCGCGCATCGGCGTGACAGAGATCCAGCCTTCGAGGTTCACCGCGGCATCGGTGCCGGGCAGGGTTGGCGTGTGCTGCGGCCCGCCCTTGATCCACAGATAGCGCCGCCCGGTGGGCGAAATCTGCGGCTCGCAGGAAAACGAGGTGTCGCGGCGAAAGCCGATGGCGGCGACCTTGGTGCCCAGCACCTTGTCGGCGGCGACGGGCGGAAAGTTCACATTGTAGAACACGCGGTAATCGTCCTGCGTCCAGATGCCCTTTTCCAGCAGCCTGCGCACCACGGCCGCGCCATGCACCACCGCCGCTTCGAACGGCGTGTCCAGATCGTCGGTGCCGCGCCCCATGTATTGCGACAGCGCAACCGAAGGGATGCCCTGCAACGCCGCCTCCATCGCGCCACCGATGGTGCCGGAATAGAGCGTGTTTTCCGCCGCGTTGTTGCCCCGGTTGACGCCGGACAGCACCAGATCGGGCTTGGCCCCGTCCAGCACATCATAAATCGCCGCCAACACACAATCGGCCGGGCTGCCCTCTGCCGCATAGCGGCGATCCGACAGGCGCGCGATCATCATCGGGTGCGAATAGCTGATGCAATGACCCACGCCCGACTGCTCGAACGCCGGGGCCACGGTCCAGACCTCGCCCTCGGGTCCGGCGATCTCATGGGCGATGGCGGTCAGAACCTCCAGCCCCGGAGCGTTGATACCGTCGTCATTTGTGATCAGAATGCGCATGAAATCCGTCCTTTCCCCCTGCTTAGACGACACCCGCCCAACCGGCAAGCACAAGAGCCAGCTTTGCTTGACTTCGCCGCCGTGGCGCTGTCGTCTGGCCACAAAGCAAAGGCAATTGTCATGACTCTGACCCCGCAAGACATCTCTGCTCTGACCCGGTTCCGCCACGCTCTGCACCGCCAGCCCGAGGTGTCGGGCGATGAAGCGCAGACGGCGCAGCGGGTGCAGGCGGCGCTGGCCGCCCTTGGCCCCGATCAGATCGTGACGGGTCTGGGCGGGCATGGGGTGGCGGCGGTGTTTTCTGGCGCAGCCCCCGGTCCGACGGTGATGATCCGCGCCGAACTGGACGCGCTGCCGATCCCCGAACGCCCCGGGCCGGCGCATCGGTCAGAGGTGGAGGGCGTGGCGCATCTGTGCGGCCATGACGGGCATATGGCGATTGTGCTGGGCGTTGGCCGGGTGCTGTCGCGCGACAGGCCGGCACGCGGCCGCGCGGTGCTGATGTTCCAGCCCGCCGAAGAGGATGGCTCGGGCGCGGCTGCGGTGCTGGCGGACCCCGCCTTTGCCGCCTTGCGCCCCGACTGGGCCTTTGCGCTGCACAATATGCCGGGCCTGCCGCTGTGGGGCGTGCAGGTTTCGGCAGGCCCGATGAACTGCGCGTCTTGCGGGATGCGTCTGCGGTTTTCGGGCCGCACCGCCCATGCCGCCACGCCCGGTACCGGCCTGTCGCCGGATGCGGCGATGTTCGAGCTGATCCCGGCCCTGCGCGCGCTTGGCCCCGGCGGGGCGCTGGACCCCGGTTTCCGGCTGGTGACGCTGACCCACGCCCGACTTGGTGCGCCGACCTTTGGCATCGCGCCGGGTGAGGGCGAGCTGTGGCTTACCCTGCGCAGCCTGTCCGATGCCGATATGGTCGCTCTGAAAGCACAGGCGCAGGATCTGGCGGAACAGGCGGCGGCGCGGCACGGGTTGGGGTTGCAGATCACCTGGCACGATGATTTTGCCGCCTGCCACAATGACCCGCAGGCCACCGCGCAGATCGAGGCGGCCCTTACCGCCGCCGCCATCCCCTTTGGCCCGACCGATGGCCCGATGCGCGCCTCGGAAGACTTTGGCCGGTTCGCGGGCAACGGTACCCGCGCGGCCATGTTTCTGTTGGGCGCGGGCGAGGACAGCCCCGCCCTGCATGATCCGCGCTACGATTTTCCCGACGTGCTGATCTCTCCCGGCGTTTCTGCATTCAGAGCCGTTTTACGCCAGATTCTGGGGTAGTCGTGCTTTTCCGCACAAGTCCCGCGCGGGCATAGGCGAAGACGCAACGCCGTTTCGGTTCTACCTTAAGACAAAGGAGAACATCATGAGCTGGAACCCCGTGCTTGACCCCTCGATCCCGATCGGCGACGCCGTGGATTCGATTGAAACCGTGATTGTGCCCCGCGCCCGTGATCTGGGCGGGTTCGAGGTGCGCCGCGCGCTGCCCTCGGCGGCGCGGCAGATGGTCGGGCCGTTCATCTTTTTCGACCAGATGGGCCCGGCCGAGTTTCTGACCGGCAAAGGCATCGACGTGCGCCCGCATCCGCATATCGGGCTGGGCACGGTCACCTATCTCTTGCGCGGCAAGCTGCACCACCGCGACAGCCTGGGCACCAATGCCTGGATCGAACCCGGCGCGGTGAACTGGATGCTGGCGGGGCAGGGGATCACCCATTCGGAACGGCAGGACGGAGAGATCCGCAACACGCCGCACGATCTGTTCGGCCTGCAGACTTGGCTGGCGCTGCCAAAAGCGATGGAGGATGACCCTGCCGCCTTTGTTCACGCTGCCCAGTCGGACCTGCCGGAGCTGGAGGGCGAGGGCAAGCAGGTGCGACTGATCCTTGGCACAGCCTATGGGGAGACCGCGCCGGTGCCGACCGGGATCGAGGTGTTCTATGCCGATGCCCGTCTGGCCCCCGGTGCCGCGATTCCGCTGCCCGATAATCACGAGGATCGCGGGGTCTATATCCTGTCGGGTGAGGTCAGCGTGGGTGGCCAGACATTCGAGACCGGGCGCATGCTGGTGTTCCGGCCCGGCGACAAGGTGTCGGTAAAGACGGGGGATCAGGGCGCGCGGGTGATGCTGCTGGGGGGCGCCACGATGGACGGCCCCCGCCATATCTGGTGGAATTTTGTGGCCTCGTCCAAGGACCGCATTGATGCCGCGCGTGAGGCGTGGCGGGCGGGGGATTGGGCGCATGGGCGGTTCCGGCTGCCGCCCGATGATGCCGGAGAATTCATCCCCGCGCCGGCCCATTGAGGGGGGGCGAAAAAAGCGCGACTTTCGCTCCGGTCCCGCTTGACGCCCCCCGCGCATGCCCCTAAAAGCCCCCCTACGGCGCGCGGGAAACCACGGGCCGGACGGAATGTGCGGTTGTAGCTCAGTTGGTTAGAGTACCGGCCTGTCACGCCGGGGGTCGCGGGTTCGAGCCCCGTCAACCGCGCCATTCCTGCCTTAAAAGGCCCCTGCGTCAGCAGGGGCCTTTTGGTTTTCCGGGGGCAGTTCCCGCTGTGTTACAGGATCAGGAATCATTGCGAATCAAAGGGTTGGTCCTGCGGGATTAGGGGTTTGTTAAGACTTTGACCTTGGCCCTTGGCTCTGGCTTTTTGTTTTGACGCGCAGGTGACTTTCGCCGCACTTTCCCGCTTGACGCCCCCCGCCTGCGGCTATATTCCCCCTCCATCGCGCGGTTGTAGCTCAGTTGGTTAGAGTACCGGCCTGTCACGCCGGGGGTCGCGGGTTCGAGCCCCGTCAACCGCGCCACTTTCCTTTTATTCGTCGTCAGATAACGTCTGCACCTGTTGGGCGCGGACGTTTTTTCTGTAGCGCCCCCCCACCCCAACCGTCGGGGGCATGCCCCGACCCCACGAGGGGGGAGGGAGGCGCCCTGCAGGGACGTTGGATTGTTCATTCTGGGGGCGGTTTGGTGCGGTCTGGAAGGAATCGGGAATGGACGAAGTTCTGCAATCCTTTTTGCCGTTTGCGCCCTGGGCTGATGCGCGCACGCGGCGGTTGCCGGGGATTCTGCCGCTGGCTATGGCGGACTGGTTGCAGGTGGATGATGCCTTTGCCGGGCAGATGGCGCTGCGCGATTCCCTGCTCGCAGAGCGCGAAGCGGAGGTGGTGGGGCAGATGAGCCTTGCCGCGCAGGCCATTGAAGAATTGTATGAATTTGTTCTGGCGCGCCTGCCTGCGGGCTTTGTGCGCAATGGCAATGCGGTCACGCGCCCGGACGGGGTGACGGTGGCGCTGGACCCATCTCGCCCGTTGCAGACTTTGGGGCGGCTGGTGCAGGAGGATCTGTGCCTGATGCAGGAGGATGGCGCGGGGCAGCACCAGTTGTCGGCAGCGGTCCTGTGCTTTCCGGCGGGCTGGACGCTTTCGGAAAAGCTGGGGCGGCCGCTGATGCGGATGCACAGTCCGGTGGCGGCCTATACCGAGGATCTGGGCCGCAGGGTGCAGCGGTTGATGGATGCGGTGCGGGTGGAGACGCCGCTGTGGCGGGCCAACGCGCACCATTCACGCGCGCCGCTGTTCAATCCGCTGCGCGAGGATGCGCCAAAAGACACCGTGGCGCAGGGCGCGATGCCCTTTATCCGGTCGGAACGGCAATGCCTGATCCGGCTGCCGGTCAGCCGCGCGGTGCTGTTTTCGATCCACACCTACCGGGTGCGGCTGGGGGATCTGAGCGCCGAGCAGGCGGCGGCGCTGGAGGCGTTTCCGATTCACCGCGCGCTTTAAGGTGCTGCATCAGCTTCACGCTGCAACCCCTTGTCCGACATGAAAAAGGCCGCCCCGAGGGGCGGCCTTTTCTAATGATGTCGCTGCGATCAGCAGGAATAGTACATCGCGTATTCGATCGGGTGCGGGGTATGCTCGTAGGCATAAACCTCTTCCCATTTCAGCGCCATGTAACCTTCGAGCTGGTCTTTGGTGAACACGTCCCCAACGATCAGGAAGTCCATGTCTTTTTCCAGCTCTTCCAGCGCCTCACGGAGCGAGCCGCAGACGGTGGGGATCGCTGCCAGTTCTTCGGGCGGCAGATCGTACAGGTCTTTGTCGGAGGCCGGGCCGGGATCAATCTTGTTGTTGATGCCGTCAAGGCCAGCCATCAGCAGGGCTGCAAAGGCGAGGTACGGGTTCGCTGCCGGATCGGGGAAGCGGGCCTCAACACGTTTGGCTTTCGGCGATTCCGTCCACGGAATACGAACGCAGCCCGAGCGGTTGCGGGCGGAATACGCGCGCAGAACCGGTGCCTCAAACCCCGGGATCAGACGCTTGTAGCTGTTGGTCGACGGGTTGGTCAGGGCGTTGAGCGCCTTGGCGTGTTTCAGGATGCCGCCGATGAAATACAGCGCCTCTTGCGACAGGTCGGCATATTTGTCGCCTGCGAACAGCGGCTTGCCGTCTTTCCAGATCGACATGTTCACGTGCATGCCCGAGCCGTTGTCACCCTTCATCGGTTTCGGCATGAAGGTCACGGTCTTGCCGTAAGCTGCCGCGACGTTGTGGATGACGTATTTGTATTTCTGGATGTTGTCGGCCTGTTCGGTCAGACCACCGAAGATCATGCCGAGTTCGTGCTGGCAGGTCGCGACCTCGTGGTGGTGCTTGTCAACCTTGATGCCCATGCGCTTCATGGTCGAGAGCATCTCGCCGCGGATGTCCTGGGCTTCGTCAATCGGGTTGACCGGGAAGTAGCCGCCCTTGTGGGCCGCGCGGTGGGCGAGGTTGCCGCCTTCCATCTCGGTGTCGGTGTTCCAGGCTGCCGCTTCGGCATCAATCTGGAACGACACTTTCTGCGGCGTGACGCAGTAGCGCACGTCGTCGAACAGGAAGAATTCCGCCTCGGGGCCGCAATAGAACGCGTCGCCGATTCCGCTCGATTTCAGATAGGCTTCGGCCTTCAGCGCGGTACCGCGCGGGTCGCGCGAGTAGGATTCGCCGGTGTCGGGTTCGACCACGGTGCAATGCACGCACATGGTTTTTTCGGCATAAAACGGGTCGATATAGACCGAGGTCGCATCGGGGATCAGTTTCATGTCGGACTGGTCGATGGATTTCCAGCCGGCGATGGACGATCCGTCGAACATGAAGCCTTCTTCAAAGAAGTCTTCGTCAACCAGATCGTTCACCAGCGTCACGTGCTGGAGCTTGCCCTTGACGTCGGTGAAGCGGATGTCGACATATTCGACCTCTTCATCCTTCATCAGTTTCAGAGCTTTCTTGATCGCGCTCATCATGCTGCCTTTCGGTTTTTGGGTGTTACAGTGCAGGCCAAGCGGGCCTGATGTTGGGGTCAGGGATCAGACGGCGTCGTCGCCGGTTTCCCCGGTGCGGATGCGGATCGCCTGTTCGACGGAGCTGACAAAGATCTTGCCATCGCCGATCTTGTCGGTGCGGGCGGCGGCGATGATCGCAGCGACCGCCTGATCGACCATATCATCGGTGAGGATGACCTCGATTTTCACCTTGGGCAGGAAATCCACCACATATTCAGCGCCACGGTAGAGCTCGGTATGGCCTTTCTGACGGCCAAAGCCTTTGACTTCGGTGACCGACAGGCCCTGAATGCCCGCTTCTTGCAGGGCTTCCTTGACCTCATCGAGTTTGAAAGGCTTGATGATTGCCTCAATCTTCTTCATGGGCCGACTCCCCCGCACCTTGATTTTTATCTGTCTGTTGCTGTCTGACCATTTCCTGCGGGCGGGGACAATTGACTAAGGTTTAAGCGACGGCAGGTCAGGTGGGAATTTGCTGGTTGTGATTAAAAAATATGCGATGAGGTGATTTTGTGGGCGGTTTGAGAACGGATTGGGCGGGATTGTGACGGAACTTCTGACATCTGCCCAAATGCGCGCCATTGAGGCCGCCGCGATTGCCAGCGGCGCGGTCACCGGGCTGGAGCTGATGGAGCGCGCGGGGCGGGGCGTGGTGGAGGCGGTGTTTGAGGAATGGCCGGAGCTGCGCGCAACCTCGCACCGGGCGGTGGTGCTGTGCGGGCCGGGGAACAATGGCGGCGACGGGTTCGTGGTGGCGCG
The DNA here is from genome assembly GCF_003443995.1 of Pseudotabrizicola alkalilacus. Lineage (GTDB taxonomy): Bacteria > Pseudomonadota > Alphaproteobacteria > Rhodobacterales > Rhodobacteraceae > Pseudotabrizicola > Pseudotabrizicola alkalilacus. The sequence goes on along the minus strand of NZ_QWEY01000003.1, from coordinate 228,462 downwards.
GCTGTTGCGCGAGCGGGGCTGGGCGGTGGAGGTGTTTCTGTACGGCGATGCAGAGAGGCTGCCGCCGGATGCGCGGGTGAATTATGAGCGTTGGTGCGGGATGGGAGTGGTGACCGCGCTGGAGAGTGAGAGCTTTCCACGGCTGCACTCTGTTCACGCCGATCTGATCGTTGATGCCCTGTTCGGCACCGGATTTGCCCGGCCCGCAGACGGGGACGCCGCACAAGTGCTTGTGCATATAAGGACGGCGATCTGGCCCGTTGAGCGGTCATTCCGGTCGGCGGAACATCTGGTTGCTGTCGATGTGCCGACCGGGCTTTGTGCCGACAGTGGCAAGGTGATTGTCGCAGAGGTCGCAAAGCTGGCGCATTTCCGGGCTGATCTGACCGTGACCTTTCACCGGGCGAAGATCGGGCACTTTCTTGAGGATGGCCCCGAGCTGGTGGGCAAGCTGGTGGTGAAGGATATTGGCCTGCCGGGGGCGGGACCGGCTGGTGGCCGGGTCGGTCTTGTCACGCCACGGCTTGAGAGCCTGCGCAAGCACAGCGGCCATAAGTATTCCCACGGCCACGCGCTGATCCTTTCCGGCCCGGCGGGACGCGGTGGCGCGGCGCGGTTGGCGGCGCGGGGGGCGCTGCGGATCGGGGCGGGGGTGGTGACGGTGGGGTGCCCGGCGGAGGCGGTGGCGGAGCATGCGGGGCGGCTTGATGCGGTGATGCTGCGCGAGGTGGCGGATGGTGACGGGTTGGCGGCGGTGTTGGAGGATGGGCGGATCAATGCGCTGTGTCTGGGGCCGGGGCTGGGGCTTGATGCGCGGGCGGCGGGGTTGGTGGGGGTGGCGCTTGGTGTTTCCGCTGCGCGCCCCCCACCCCCGGCCCCTCCCCACGAGGGGGAGGGGAGGCGATCGGGACAGGGTGGTGCGCTTGACGGTGATGGGCTTCCCCTCCCCCTCGTGGGGAGGGGTCAGGGGTGGGGGGCGCGTCGGGTGGTGCTGGATGCCGATGCGCTGACGCTGATCGCGGGCGATGTGGCGCTGTTTGGTGCGCTGCACGCGGCTTGTGTGCTGACCCCGCATGCGGGTGAGTTTGCGCGGCTTTTCCCCGACATTGCAGCGAAGCTGGCGGCACCTGCGACCACGGGCCCGGCCTATTCCAGGGTGGATGCCGCACGCGCAGCGGCGGCGCGGGCGGGGTGTGTGGTGCTGCTCAAAGGGCCGGATACGGTGATTGCGGCGCCGGACGGGCGCTGCGCGGTCAATGCGGCGGTCTATGACCGTGCCGCGCCCTGGCTGGCGACGGCGGGGGCGGGCGATGTGCTGGCGGGGGTCATCTGCGGGCTGCTGGCGCGCGGATTTGAGGCGTTTGATGCCGCTTGCACCGGGGCCTGGCTGCATGTGGAGTGTGCGCGGAGTTTTGGGCCCGGCCTGATTGCAGAGGATCTGCCGGAGGAATTGCCAAAGGTGTTCCGCGCGTTGGGGCTGTAGCGGAGACATGAGAAAGGCCGCCCGGAGGCGGCCTGTTGTGGAGTGCAGGGCCGGTCAGCCTGCTTCGCAGCCCAGTTCCAGACCGGCGGCAAAGATCACCTGCGGCTCGGCAAAGCGCAGGGTGACGATGCGGGCCTCGGCCAGCGTTTCCGGGCGGATGTAATCGCCATCGACCAGACGTTCGGCGGGCATCACAGCGCGGATCAGACCGGCAAGCGCCTTGGCCCGCCAGTCGCGGATCAGCAAGGGCTGGCGCGGGGCGACGTGCAGATCAGCCTCGGGCCGGTCTTTGCCCAGCACACCTTCGGAGATGCGGATCACGCGGGCGTTTTGCACGATGGCAATGTCAACAGCGGTGACGGTGCGTGCGCCGGACCGGGTGATGACCTTGTCACCGGGGGCGATGAATTCGACCGGGATTATGCCGGACAGGGTCAGGATCGGGGTGCCGGACATGATGCCACACAGCGGCATCGTGGTCCCCGCTGCAACCGGGCCGGCGGTGGTGCCGTGTTTGAGATCAGCCAAGATCGTCTCCAGTGCCAACATTTTCATCTGCCTCATGTTTTTTTGACCGAGACTATGGCAGGAACGCGGCTGTGGCGAGGTTTTCCTTTGCGAGCGCGCGGCAAATCTGCGTCGGCGTGGCGTGAATGCCATTGCTGCGTCGCGTTTTTGCTCTCGCCAGTCGCGTGGTGTTTTTGCTCTCGCCAGTCGCGGGGGGCTTTGCTAGAAGGGCGGCGCGCGGCGGGCTGGCCCGGCGCGGATGCGGGTGTGGCGAAATTGGCAGACGCACCAGATTTAGGTTCTGGCGCCGCAAGGCGTGGGGGTTCAAGTCCCTCCACCCGCACCAACACTGCCTTCTCTTCATGCCATGCGCGGTTTTTGCCTGAAATGCCCGAGATTCGGGCGTCGTTGCGGCTTTCCTGCTTGCATGCCGCCCTGCGGATTACTAAGGGAGGCGGGAAAGTTTGACTGCCGCCTGTTCTGGCGGCCCAACCGATATGGGGAAAATATGCAAGTCACCGAGACCCTGAACGAAGGGCTGAAGCGCGGCTACACCATCACCGTGACCGCTGCCGAACTGGAAGCCAAGGTTCAGGAAAAGCTGGTCGAGGCGCAGCCCGAGATCGAGATGAAGGGCTTTCGCAAGGGCAAGGTGCCGATGGCAATCCTGCGCAAGCAGTTCGGCCCGCGTCTTCTGGGCGATGCGATGCAGGATGCGATTGATGGCGCGATGAAGGGCCATTTTGACGCGACCGGTGACCGTCCGGCACTGCAGCCCGAAGTGAAGATGCAGGGTGGCGACGAATGGGCTGAGGGCCGCGATGTTGTGGTCGAGATGACCTATGACTGCCTGCCGCCGATTCCGGAGCTGGATGCGACCAAGATCACGCTGGAGCGTCTGATCGTCAAAGCCGACGACGCCTCGGTTGAGGAAGCGCTGAAAAACCTGGCCGCCACCGCACAGTCGTTTGACGACCGCAAGAAGGGCGCGAAAGCCAAGGATGGCGATCAGATCACCATCGACTTCAAAGGCTCGGTTGACGGCGACTATTTCGAGGGCGGCACGGCAGAGGATTATCCGCTGGTGCTGGGCTCGAACTCGTTCATTCCGGGGTTTGAGGCGCAACTGGTCGGGGCCAAGGTCGGTGACGAGCTGAAGGTCGATGTGACTTTCCCGGCCGAATACGGTGCGGCACATCTGGCAGGCAAGGCGGCGGTGTTTGAATGCACTGTGAAAGCAGTCAAAGAGCCGAAAGCCGCAGAGCTGGATGACGAGCTGGCCAAGAAATACGGCGCAAAAGATCTGGCCGGTCTGAAAGGGCAGATCGCTGAACGTCTGGGCGTGGAATATCAGGGCGCCAGCAAGGCGATTATGAAGCGCGCGCTGCTGGATCAGCTGGACGGTCTGGTGAAGTTCGACCTGCCGGCCGCACTGGTCGAGGCCGAGGCGAACCAGATCGCGCATCAGCTGTGGCATGAAGAAAACCCGGACGTGCAGGGCCACAACCACGACGCCGTTGAGCCGACCGACGAGCACAAGTCGCTGGCCGAGCGCCGGGTGCGTCTGGGCCTGCTCTTGGCTGAAATCGGTCGCAAGGCCGAGATCACCGTGACCGACGCCGAAATGACCCAGGCGGTGCTGAACGCCGCCCGTCAGTATCCGGGGCAGGAGCGTCAGTTCTTTGAATTCGTGCAGAAGAACCCGCAGATGCAACAGCAGCTGCGCGCGCCGCTGTTCGAGGACAAGGTTGTCGATCACATCGTGGCGCAGGCCACTGTGACCGAGAAAGAGGTCAACAAGGACGATCTGCAAAAAGCAATCGACGCGCTGGACGAAATCTGAGCGCCTGCCTTTTACGATTTTTCTGCGAAAAATCAGGCCCGCACCTTTTGGTGTGGGCCTTTTTCATGTCGTGCGGCGGTGCGGACAGAAAGGGTTTGCCGTTTGGCAAAGCTGTGGCACCCTTTGCGGGTGATGCCCGGCATTTTTTGGGCATGGCGATTGAATTTAATGCGACATGTTGGAGCGTGCAGATGAAGATTGGAACCACAGCGATTGTCCTTCTTGCCAGCTTGACCTTTTCCGCCGGTGCGGCCTTTGCCGCCTGTGACGGCGGCTTTGGCCGGGGCTGGGCCAGCGGCAAGGGCAACGGGGCGTTTGAGATGCGGGCGGCAGACAAGGCCTGCGTGATGGGATTCACCGGCTTTGGCAGCGGTGCAGAGCGGGTTCTGGCCACCGAGGTCAAGCTGACCACCGCGCCGAAATCGGGAACGGTGGGGGTATCGGCCAAGGGGATGGTCTATACCCCCAAGGCCGGGTTCAAGGGCAAGGACAAGTTCTGCACCCGCAGCACGGCCAAGACGGTCAAGGGCCAGTCGCTTTCGGGCTGTGTCACGGTGACGGTGAAGTAAAGGCAACACCCCCGCGCCCGTCTTTTCCGATCCGGGTCAATGGCCTGTTGCGCAGTGACGTGGTAAGACGCCGCTCAGCTGATTTTTGAGGGGTCGTTATCATGCCGAATTTCCTGCCCGACCTGCCCGAAGCCCGCATTGTCGAGGCTGTGTCGCGCATGCCCGGCAATGAGCTGCGGTCGGGCAAGTTTGACTCGGCGGAGTCGTCTGCGGCTTTGGTCGCCAATGCCTTTGGCTGGTTTCTGGACCGGCCGGCGGCGCTGCCGCCGTTGCCCGGTGTGCCTGCGGGCGCGGTGGAGGCGGTGGATCTGGCGGTGGAGATGCGCTTTCCCTGGTCGGGCGGGCGGCACCCGTGGCTGGATGTGGGCATCGTGACCCATACCACGCTGGTCGGCGTGGCAGCTCGGCGCTATGAGCCATTTCGCCCGGCCAAGCAGACCGGCTTTGCCGATGTCTATGACCGGCCGGTCTGGGGTCCGAACATGGCGCGCTATACCGCGCTGGCGCTGGAGCTGATTGCGGGGACTGCGGACTTCCGGGTGTTGGACGCGGCGCAGCTGGTCAAGCACTCCTATGGCATCCGCACGCGGGCGCAAAAGCGGGCGCTGGGGGCGGTGCTGGTCTATCTCTATGCCGAGCCGGAGCAGTGGGCATCCGGCAAGCCGGTGGACCGGGCGCTTCAGGCCAGGCACCGGGAGGAGATTGCCCGGTTCGGGAAAACCGTGGCCGGGGATGATGTGGTGTTCGTGCCGCTCAGCTGGGGCGATCTGCTGTGGCACTGGGACCGGGTGCCTGCGCTGCGCGCGCATGTCGCGGCCCTGCGGGTACGGTTCGGCGATCTGGGCTGACCCGTTTGGGTCGGCTTTGGCTGACCCGTTTGGGTTAGCCTGTGGTCAGCTTTGCGCGGCGTCGCTGGCGGCGCCGATCTTGCGCGGATAGACAAAGCCGTGCATCGGGCGGGCATTGCCCATAACGCCGGGGGTACCTTCGACCTGAACCCGGGACCAGTCGTTGTTCGCCGACACGTCGATCACCGGCATTTTCAGCGAGATCTTGCTGCGCTGCCAGTTGGCGTGGTCGATCAGCACCTTGCGCTCTGACACCACCTCGGACACCACGGCGACATGGCCCAGACGGCTGCTGGAATGCGGGGCAAAGACCATGACCGCGCCTTCTTCCGGGGCTTTGCCACGGTAGTAGACGCCCTTGGCCGCGTTCCACCAGGTGCCCGCGTTGCCGCGCAGGTCGATGCCAGAGGCGGTGCGGGCAAAGGGTACACACCAGACCCGGATGCCGCGCGCCTGCTTGTCCTTGGCCTCGGCGATGGCCTTGGCTTGCAGCACCGGGTTGAAGGAGGAGGGGGCGGGCGCGCTCATCGAGGATTTGGAGATGGTGTCGCCGCAAGCGGTCAGCAAGGCAAGGCTGGCACACAAAAGGGTAAGGCGGGCGATGCCGCTCAAGCGCTGTGACAAGATCAAGATGTGCCGTCCCCAGGTAATGTTTTCACGACTTGTAAAGCATGTTTCAGCGAGTGAAAGACGCTGTGATTGGCGGTGGCGGAAACTTGCCGGTTGCGTGATCAGGTGGATTATTCGAGGGAACCCAATGGTTTGGCGGGAAATTGCGGCGCTCGCTGGGGGCCTTTGGCGCCGCTGATCTGCGCGGTGTGGCGATCTGGCCGGTGCCGGGCGAGCTGCGGACGGGCGCGATGAGTATTTTTGCCAAGATGAGAGGGCGGGCGGTGCGCGGTGGCGCAGGCGGGGACTGCCGCTGAGGCGGCGGAAGGCGGCGTCAGTCAGCGGCCGGGGGCCTGACGAAGCGCGCGCCTTTGGGCTGGCTGCCCCGGGTCAGGGTGATCAGCAGCGTTGGTTTCGTCAGGGTGTCGCCCGCCGTGGGACGCTCGGATCCGGGGGCCTGTGCGCGGGTCTGTTGCATGTTGCGGATGATGAGGCGGGGGGCCGCATCCTGCGTCGCGGCAGACGCTAGGGGGTCAACACTGTGCTGCATCCGGGCGGTGCCGAGAATGACCGCAAGGCTGAGCAGGGTGAGGCCGGAAAAGAACAGGAACAGGCGCATGGCTGCTTTTCCTTCTGGAAGAGACGGGGCCATTCTGGCGCTGGACTGTGGCACGGGTCTGGCGCTGCTTGGGCGATGTCATGGAAAAGGCCGCGCAGAGCGATCTGCGCGGCCTTTGGTCTGGCGGTGAGGCCGGACCTTAGTCTTCTTGTGCAGCGCCGCCCAGATCGTCGAACAGTTCGGCGATCTCGAAATCGGCAGCCGCTTCGGCTTCGGCAGCCAGATCCTGGATCGACTTGCCCGAGGCTTGCAGTTCGGCTTCTTCTGCCGAGCGAGCCACGTTCAGGTTGATCCGCACGGACACTTCGGGGTGCAGAACCACCGAAACCGAGTGGATGCCAAGGTCTTTGATCGGCTTGTCCAGCACGACCTGACCCCGTTCGACGGTGAAGCCGCCGGCGGTTGCCACTTCGGCGGCGTCACGGGTGGTGACGGAACCGTAAAGCGCGCCCGAATCGGAGGCCGAACGGATGATGATGAAGGTCTGACCATCCAGCTTGGCCGCGACGGATTCGGCCTCTTTTTTGGTTTCCAGGTTCTGCGCTTCCAGCTGGGCCTTTTTGGCCTCGAAGGATTTGATGTTGCCATCATTGGCGCGCAGCGCCTTGCCCTGCGGCAGCAGGAAGTTGCGGGCATAGCCGTCCTTGACGTTGACGACTTCGCCCATCTGGCCAAGTTTGGCCACGCGTTGAAGAAGGATCACTTGCATGTTCGGGTGCTCCTTATTTCACAGCATAGGGCAGCAGGGCGAGGAAGCGGGCGCGCTTGATCGCGCGGGCCAGCTCACGCTGCTTGATGGCCGAAACGGCGGTGATGCGCGACGGCACGATCTTGCCACGTTCGGAGATGTAGCGCTGCAGCAGACGGGTGTCTTTGTAGTCGATCGCCGGTGCATTGTCGCCCGAGAAGGGGCAAACCTTGCGGCGGCGGAAAAATGGTTTGTTCGCCATGGTTTATGGTCCTTTCCTGAGACTCTGGATCAACGACGCGGGCCGCGGTCTGCACCGCGGTCGCCACCGAAGCCACCGCTGCGCTCACCACCACGATCGCCACCGAAACCACCCCGGTCAGGACGGTCGCCGCCACCAAAGGCCGGACGTTCGCGGCGTTCGCCACGGTCACCGTCACGGTCATCACGCTTTTGCATCTGCACCGACGGGCCTTCGCCGTGCGCATCGACCTTGATGGTCAGCACGCGCATCACGTCATCATGCAGGCGCATCAGACGTTCCATTTCCTGCACGGCGGCCGGAGGCGCATCCGATTTCAGAAAGGCGTAATGGCCCTTGCGGTTCTTGTTGATCTTGTAGGCCATCGTCTTGACGCCCCAGTATTCCGACTCGACGACTTTGCCGCCATTATCGGAAAGAACTGCGGTGAAATGTTCGACAAGGCCTTCAGCCTGCGTGTTGGAAAGATCCTGACGCGCAATAAAGACATGCTCATACAAAGGCATGTATCGTCCTTTTCGTCTCGGGCGGCTTCAAAGACCAGCGGCATTTGGCCCTTCCGCGGCCGGGTCACGAGAGGCATCGCCATTAAGAGGAATGCGGAAAGGATGGGGCCTTATACAGATCGCTTTTGAGGATGCAAGCGCTGTGCGCTGTTTGGTGCGCCACACGCAGCTGTTATGTGCGCCTGCGCGCAGGTTTTGTTCGCGGGCGGCGAATTGTGCAGGTGCAGCATCCGGGGCAGGGTCGGTGCCATATGTGGGCCGTGGTGGCCCGCCAGCCCGGAGAGATTTTCATGACCCGTTTTGCCCCCGTTGCCCTGATCGCAGCGCTTGCCGCAGCCCCCGCCTTTGCCGAAGCCGAGAAGTACACGCTGGATGCGAGCCATGCCCAGATCGTGTTCAGCTACAACCACCTTGGCTATTCCACCGGCTACGGCATGTTTTCGGGCTTTGACGGCGAGATTATGTTTGATCAGGCCAATCCGGCTGACTCGTCGGTGACGGTGGCGTTTCCGGTCAAGTCGATGCTGACCGGCTGGGAAGCCCGGTTCGAGCATTTCATGTCGCCGGATTTCTTTGATGCTGCCGATGACGAGATGGTGACCTTTACCTCGACCGGCATTGAAGTGACCGGCGAGACCACCGCGAAGATCACCGGCGATCTGACCCTGAACGACGTGACCAAGCCAGTGGTGCTGGATGCGGTGCTGAACCAGGTCGGCGATCACCCGATGGAGAACAAGCCCTGGGCCGGGTTCTCTGCCACCACAACGCTGCTGCGGTCGGAGTTCAACCTGGGTGCATTCGCGCCGTTCATCAGCGATGAAGTGCAGGTCGAGATCTCGGTCGAGGCGATGAAGGCTGAATAAGCTTTCTACACTGTAGACAGGAAAGGCCGCCGGAGCGATCCGGCGGCCTTTCTTTTGGGTTGGTGCCTGATTACTGGCGGGTGGCGGTGAGGGCCACATCGACGGTGACGCCAAAGCCCACAGACGCTTCATCGCTGTAGCTGGCCCCCATGCCGAAATCGCGGCGGTCGAGGCTGGTCTGCCCGGTCATCAACGCGGTGTCGCCGGTGATGGTCAGGGCAAAGGGCAGGGTGACCGGCACGGTGGTGCCGCGCAGGGTCAGGGTGCCATTGGCCTCATAACCCGATGCTGCGGGCAGGATGTCGGCGGTGAAGATAGCCTGCGGATAGGTGCCGGTGTCAAAGAAATCAGCGGATTTGGCCTGTGTGGTGACCGAGCCGAGGGTCAGAGACCCGGTGTCGATGGTGACGGTGACACTGCCATGGGTTCCATTGGTCGCGGCCTCGTCAAAGGTGATGTCGGCGGTCCAGGTGGCAAAGCTGCCGGTGACGGACTGGCCCATCTGCGTGACGCCAAAGCCAAGCGTGCCCTCGGTCACCTGCCAGTTGCCGGCAGCGGGGGTTTGCGGCGCGGTGATGGCTTGTGTGACCGGCTCGCCACGGGGCATGGCCGCGACGCCCGCGCCAATGCCAAAGAGCACAAGGGCGGCAAACAGGGGCAGGGTAGAGCGGCGCACCGGGATCGGGGTGGCAGGCGCGTTGATGCCGCGAGTCATCCGGCGCAGGGTGTCGTCGCGGTCGATGACATGGTGTTTGAGCGCGCCCGCAATGTGCAGCAGGATCGAGGCGATCATCAGCTTGGTGAACACCCAATGCGCAGCGCCTGCGGCCTGCGCCACCGACTCCGATTGCGGCACGAACGGCAGGCCCTGACCGAAAGGCCACCAGATCGGCGCAAAGCCGGTGACGGCGGCGTGATGCACCCAGCCGGTGAGCGGCACCGCGACGAGAGAGATATAGAGCATCCAGTGGACCAGCCGGGCGAGCCAGAGCTCCAGCCGCCGTTCGGGATGCAGCGGCGCGGGATGGGTCTCAACCAGCGTCCAGAGGATGCGGCCAAGGGCCACAAAGAACACGATGACGCCCAGCGTCTTGTGCAGGGAAAACACCTGCGCCTTGAGCGCGAGGGCCTCGGCGGTGTCATAGGGCAGGCGGTTGGCGATCAGCCCCAGCGGGATCGCGGTGAGGATCAGGGCGGCGGTGGCCCAGTGAAACAGCCGGGCGACCCTGCCGTAAGAGCGGTGCGAATTTCGGGCGGACATCGGGAACTCCGGTTTGATTTTGGCGTCAAGGTAGCGGTTTTGCGCCCGATGCGCAGTCTGTGCCGCTGCACAGGGGATGTGCAAGGGCGGCTGCGGTGACGCTGGCGCGATTGCACTGGCGGCTGCGGCGCGGTATCCAGAGACAGACATCAGACGGGAGGCACTATGGGCCGCGCATTCGTATTTCCGGGTCAGGGGGCCCAAACCATCGGCATGGGCAAGGCCTTGGCCGACGCTTATCCGGCGGCTCGCGCCGTGTTCGAAGAGGTGGATGAAGCCTTGGGGGAGGCGCTTTCGGCGCTGATCTGGGAGGGCGACATTGCCGAACTGACCCTGACGCAGAATGCGCAACCGGCGCTGATGGCCACCTCGATCGCGGCTTTGCGCGCGATGGAGGCCGAAGGCTTTGGCATGGAAAACGCCGATTTTGTGGCCGGGCATTCGTTGGGCGAATATTCGGCGCTGTGTGCGGCGGGGGCGCTGACCCTGTCGGATACCGCGCGGCTGCTGCGCATCCGGGGCGCTGCGATGCAAGAGGCGGTGCCGGTGGGCGTGGGCGCGATGGCGGCGATTCTGGGCCTCGATTTCGAGACCGTGGTGCATATCGCCGCTGAGGCGGCGGGGGATGAGGTCTGTCAGGCCGCCAATGACAATGACCCGGCGCAGGTGGTGATTTCGGGCCATAAGGCTGCGGTGGAACGCGCGATGGTGCTGGCGAAAGAGCGGGGCGCCAAACGCGCGCTGCCGCTGCCGGTGTCGGCCCCTTTTCATTGCGCGCTGATGGCACCGGCGGCGCATGTGATGACCGAGGCCTTTGCCGCCGTGGTGATCTCGAAGCCCGTCTGCCCGGTGGTGGTGAATGTGCGGGCCGAAGCGGTGGAAGAGCCGGACCGGTTCCGCGATCTGTTGGTGGCGCAGGTCACCGGATCGGTGCGCTGGCGCGAGAGCATGCTGTGGATGGAGCGGGCCGGGGTGACGGAATACTGGGAGATTGGCGCGGGCAAGGCTTTGTCTGGTATGATCAAGCGGATCGTGCCGGGGGCGCAGACGCGGGCTGTGGGAACGCCGGCGGATGTGCTGGCGCTGAAAGGGTAAGGGCTCGCCTCGGGCTGATCCCGGGGGGCTGTCTGCCCCCCGGACCCCCCGAGGATATTTTTAGACAGAAAATGAGGGGGTAGGGTCATGTTTGATCTGACCGGGAAGACGGCACTGGTAACGGGTGCTTCGGGCGGGATTGGCGCAGAGATTGCGCGGGTTTTGCACGGCGCGGGGGCCACGGTGGCGCTGTCGGGCACGCGGGTCGCACCGCTTGAGGCGCTGGCGGCGGAGTTGGGGGAGCGGGCGCATGTGCTGGCCTGCAACCTGTCGGACGCAGCCGAGGTCGAGGGGCTGGTGAAACGCGCGGCCGAGGCGATGGGATCGGTCGATGTGCTGGTCAACAATGCCGGGATCACCAAGGACGGCTTGATGATGCGGATGTCGGATGACGACTGGCAATCGGTGATTGATGTCAACCTGACCGCGACCTTCCGGCTGTGCCGCGCGGCGGTGCGCGGCATGATGAAAGCGCGCTGGGGGCGGATTGTGAACATCAGTTCGGTCGTCGGCACCACCGGCAATGGCGGGCAGGCGAATTATGCCGCGTCAAAGGCGGGCATGGTAGGGATGTCGAAATCGCTGGCGGCGGAAGTGGCCAGCCGGGGCATCACGGTGAACTGCGTGGCCCCCGGTTTCATCGAGACCGCAATGACCGAGAAGCTGAACGAGGCGCAGCGCGGCGCGATTCTGGGGTCGGTGCCGGCAGGGCGCATGGGCTCGCCACAGGAAATCGCGGCGGCGGTGCTGTATCTGGCCTCCGCCGAGGCCGGATATGTCACCGGCGCCACCTTGCATGTGAATGGCGGGATGGCCATGATATAGGCGCATCAGCAAAGGCCGGGCCACGGCTTTGTGAAAGCGTTTGCCTAAGCGTGCTGCCCTTGCTATAGGCGCGCTGGAAATCGCCGGTTTACTCCGGTGTCGTCGCCGTTGCGATGGAATCGCCCCGAGAGGGGCAAAGACAAGAGACGGGAAGCCCTCCCGCTGGATATAAGAGGAAGTGACATGAGCGACATCGCTGACCGCGTGAAGAAGATCGTCGTTGAGCATCTGGGCGTCGAAGAGGACAAGGTCACCGAGACCGCCTCTTTCATCGACGATCTGGGCGCGGACTCGCTCGACACTGTCGAACTGGTCATGGCGTTTGAGGAAGAGTTCGGGATCGAGATTCCCGATGACGCCGCCGAGACCATCCAGACCTTTGGCGATGCTGTGAAGTTCATCACCGAAGCGGCCTGATCTGCGGATTACGCTTTCTGGTTACGGAACGGGCACCCCTTTGCGGGTGCCTTTTTCGTTTCCGGGCCGCGTGGTTGACGGGGCAGCGCAGCGGTTTTAACCTAGGGGCCGGACGCAGAAGGAGAATGATGCGCAGAGGATCAGACGGGACCGCAGGCAGCGGGTTCGCCCGGCACATGGTGGTGCCGGTCCTTTTTGCATATTCTTGTTCTGTGGAGGTTTTCATGCAGAACCAACCTGTCACGATCCGGCCGTTTGATGCGGCGACGGATGTTCAGCCCTTGTCAGCGCTTTGGCTTGAGGCGTCGCTTGCGGCGCATGGCTTTCTGGGCGCGGGTTTGCTGCATGCGCAGCAGCGGCTGATTGAAGAGACCTATCTGCCGATGGCAGAGACCTGGGTGGCGGAGGCGGGCGGTGTGCCGGTGGGCTTTGTCAGCCTGCTGGACAGTTTCATCGGTGGCATCTTTGTGGCCCCGGACCAGAAGGGGCGGGGAATCGGCCGCCGGTTGATCGCCCATGCGCTGGACCTTAGGGGCGCGTTGTCGCTGGAGGTTTATACCCGCAACACCCAGGCGATGCGGTTTTACGCGGGGCTGGGGTTTCGCGAGGTCTCGCGTCGGGCGGTCGATGACAATGGCCTGCCGTTTGAGAACGCGCTGTTGGAGTTGAAGCGCTGAGTCTGTGACCGGCCTTGCGCGGGCCGTCGCTTTAGGTTGATCGGCCAAGGAAAAGCCCCGGTTCCTGCGAGCCGGGGCTTTTTTCTTTGCGTGCGGGTGGATCAGAACGGGATTTCGTCGTCGAGATCCGAGCGGCCTGCGGGGGCGCGGTCGCCGCCGCGCGCGCCGCCACCGGAGCTGCCGCCCATGCCACCGCCGCCCGAAGGCGCGCTGCCGTAGTCGTCATAGCCGCCGCGATCATCGTAGCCGCCTTGCGATCCGCCGCCACCACCACCGCCGCCTTCACCCCGGCCGCCGAGCAGCGTCAGCTCACCGCGGAACTGGCGCAGCACGATTTCAGTGGTGTAGCGGTCCGCGCCGGATTGGTCCTGCCATTTGCGGGTTTCCAGCTGCCCCTCGATATAGACGGTGGAGCCTTTGCGCAGGTATTGTTCGGCGATCTTGGCGAGGTTTTCGTTGAAGATCGCGACCGAATGCCATTCGGTCCGCTCCTTGCGCTCCCCCGTCTGTTTGTCGCGCCAGTTTTCGGACGTGGCAATGCGCAGGTTCACAACCTTGCCGCCATTGGCAAAGCTGCGCACCTCGGGGTCGCGGCCCAGATTGCCGACGATGATGACCTTGTTGACCGATCCTGCCATGGAATCCCTCCGCTATGGGTCTGCGCCCCGCGCGGGTGCGGGGGCTTTCATCAACCGGAGTGTCCCCGGTCTTGGTTAAGGAAAAATCTATAACCGTCGGAGCGCCGCGCTGCAATGCAGGGGCGGGGTCTTGGGCGGTGAAAGCGGCTGGCAAAAATCCGCTTAAGGGCAGTGGCGCAGGATGCGGCCGATCTGGGGACTGGCATAGCGCGAAAATTTCCCTATAGTCGCCGGGTCTGACTCAACCGGAATGGTTTCATGAAGCTGAGTGCTGCGGTCTTGTGTGTTTCTTTGGCCGTTGCCCTGTCTGGCATGGTCTCACCCCCTGCAGCAGCCGAAGGGCTGAACCTGTCTGGGTCCAGCAAGAACCGGGCATCGCTGTTCAATTCGCAGAAAAAACTTCTGGATGGGCGGCTGTCGAAGCAATATTCGGCCTCGGTCCGGCTGACGCCGAAGGGCAAGGTGACGGCCCCGACCGATAGTGCTGCCCCGCGCTATGCCGGGCGCTACAAGGGCGAATATCTGGTCGTGGCCCGCACGATGGCGACGCGGCATGGCATCCCCGAGGATCTGTTCCTGCGGCTGGTGCAGCAGGAATCGGGCTGGAACCCCGGTGCGGTGTCGCACAAGGGCGCAACCGGGCTGGCGCAGTTGATGCCGGGGACGGCGCAAAAGCTGGGGGTGGACATCAACGACCCGCACCAGAACCTTGAGGGCGGCGCGCGCTATCTGCGCATGATGTATGACAAATTCGGCAGCTGGCGGCTGGCTTTGGCCGCCTATAACGCCGGGCCGGGGGCCGTGGAAAAGCATAATGGCATCCCGCCGTATAATGAGACGGTGAATTACGTGAAGGCGATTCTGGGCTGAGTTTCAGGATCGTGGCAAATCGTGGGGCGGCGCAGGGAATGCGCTGCCCTTTTGCGTGGCGGGGCATGGCATGCCATGGTGCCGCAGCCCCGTGCAGGGCCTTTCCGGCGGGCATGGGCTGGGCTAGGGATGGGGCATGGAACTGGTTGTCAACACTCTGGCGGTGGCGCGCGGCGGTCTGACGGTGCTGGAGGGCGTGAGCTTTGTCCTGGCACCGGGGGCTGCGCTGATTTTGCGCGGGCCGAACGGGGTGGGCAAGACCACGCTGTTGCGCACGCTGGCCGGATTGCAGCCGGCGGTGGCGGGCACGGTCAGCGTGCCACCGGAAAGCCTGACCTATGCCGCCCATGCCGATGGGCTGAAAGCGGTGCTGACGGTGGAGGAAAACCTGCAATTCTGGGCCGCAATTCACGGGGTTGGCGGCGTGACCGAGGCTATGGCGCAGATGAACCTGACCGATCTGCGCGCGCGCCGGGCGGCGAACCTGTCGGCGGGGCAAAAGCGGCGGCTGGGGCTGGCGCGGCTGTTGGTGACTGGCCGCCCGGTCTGGGTGCTGGACGAGCCGACCGTCTCGCTCGATGTGGCATCGGTCGCCTTGTTCGCGGGGGTGGTGCGGGCGCATCTGGCGGGCGGTGGCATGGCGCTGATCGCCACGCATATTGATCTGGGGCTGGCCGAGGCTGCGGTGCTGGATCTGGGGCCGTACAAGGCAAAGGCCCCGGTGGCCCCCGGCGGCTTTGACGAGGCATTCACATGACCGCGCTGTTGATCCGCGATTTGCGTCTGGCGTTCCGGGCCGGGGGCGGCTTTGGTCTGGGGCTTGCATTTTTCCTGCTGGTTGCGGTGCTGGTGCCGTTGGGGGTAGGCCCCGAGGGCGCGACGCTGGCCAGAATCGCGCCGGGCATCCTGTGGGTCGGGGCGCTATTGGCGTGCCTGTTGTCGCTTGACCGGATCTTTGCGCTGGATTTCGAGGATGGATCGCTGGACCTTTTGGCCACCTCGCCCATCCCGCTGGAGGGGGTGGTGGCGATCAAGGCCCTTGCGCATTGGCTGGTGACCGGGTTGCCGCTGACCCTTGCCGCACCCGTGCTGGGGGTTTTGCTGAACCTGCCGGGGCCGGGCTATCTGTGGCTGGTGGCGAGCCTTGCCGTGGGCACACCGGCGCTGTCGGTGATCGGGGCCTTTGGCGCGGCGCTGACGGTCGGGATCAAACGCGGTGGCTTGCTCTTGTCTTTGCTGGTGCTGCCGCTGTATGTGCCGACGCTGATCTTTGGCGCCGAAGTGGTCAAGCGCGGCGCGACGGGGGCCGGGGTGTCGGTGCCGCTGCTGTTGCTGGCGGGGATCACGGCAGGGGCTGTGGCGTTGCTGCCCTTTGCGGCGGCTGCGGCAATCCGCGTCAATCTGCGCTGATGTTTGACATGATAGTGACTTGAGACGCTTTGTGAGAGAGGTTACGCCATCCCGATGTCGCTGTGGGAATACGCAAACCCGAAAAAGTTCATGCAGGTCTCGGCCCGCGTGCTGCCTGTTGTCATCGGGCTGGCCGGGGTCAGCCTGACGGTCGGGCTGATCTGGGGGTTTTTCCTGACGCCGGATGATTTCCGGCAAGGATCAACGGTCAAGATCATCTTTATCCATGTGCCAACCGCGATGATGGCGATCAACGCCTGGGTGATGATGCTGGTGGCCAGCCTGATCTGGCTGGTGCGGCGTCACCATGTCAGTGCCCTTGCAGCGCGGGCGGCGGCGCCCGTTGGGCTGACCTTTACGGCGATTGCGCTGGTGACCGGCGCGTTCTGGGGCCAGCCGATGTGGGGCACCTGGTGGGCCTGGGATCCGCGGTTGACCGCGTTCCTGATTCTGGCGCTGTTCTACCTTGGTTATATGGCGCTGTGGCAGGCGGTCGATGACCCCGACACCGCCGCCGATCTGACGGCGGTGCTGTGCATGGTCGGTTCGGTGTTTGCGGTGCTGTCGCGCTATGCGGTGAAGTTCTGGAATCAGGGGCTGCATCAGGATTCGACGATCCTGAAGGTGGGCGAGGCCGATCCGATCGCGCCGGCCTATTATGTGCCGCTGGTGGTCTGCATTATAGGCTTTGTGCTGTTGTTCGTGGCGCTGGTGCTGCTGCGGACGCGCACCGAGATCCGGGCGCGGCGGTTGTCGGCGCTGTTGGCACGGGAGCGGTTGGCATGATGCCCGATCTGGGAAAATACGCGGTGGCGGTGCTGTCGTCTTATGGCGTCACGCTGGCGTTGCTGGCGGCATTGGTGGCGCTGACCCTGTGGCAGGGGCGGCGGGTCAAGCGGCAGCTGGAAGAGGTTGAGTCGCGGCAGGGCCAAAGTCAGGGGAAGCATGATGGCTAAATGGCTGATGGTATTGCCGCCGGTGATCTTTGTAGGGCTGGCAACGGTGTTATACGTGGGGATGATGCGGAAAAATCCTAATGACTTGCCGACCGCATTTCAGGATCGCGCCGCCCCGGTGGTGCCCGCGACCGGGCTTGCAGGTGTGCAGTTGTTGACCGATGCCGACCTGCGCACGGGTGAAGTGACCGTGGTGAACTTCTGGGCGACATGGTGCCCGCCCTGCCGGGCGGAGCATCCGGTGCTGATGGAGATGGCGGCGGATGGCGTGCGGGTAGCAGGTATCAACATCAGAGATGATGATGCCAAGGCGCTTGCTTATCTGGCCGAAGAAGGAAACCCATTTTTCGGCGTCGCCACCGACCCTCAGAGCCGCAATGCGGTGGAATGGGGTGTCGCTGCGCCGCCGGAGACGTTCATTCTGCGCGGCGATGGTACGGTGGCGATGCGGTTTATCGGGCCGCTGATCGGCAGTGATTACGAGAACCGGTTCAAACCCGCGCTGGCCGCGGCACTGGCGGCACAAACGCCGGGCTGAGGCCCGGTTATCCCATAAGCAGCAGGCCCAGCAGGGCGAACACCCCCAGCTCTGTCCAGGGGAGCGGGAGGCGTATGCGCGCCTGCGCGCGGGCGCGCGCCGGTGGTTGCGGGGCAAGGGGCAGTAGGCGGCTGGACATGGCGGGGGCCTTTCTGGGTGCGGCAAGCGGAGCTTGCCGGAAAGGTCTGAACAAAGGCTTAGCTTTTTCACCCTGCGTGGCGTGCCCCCCCTCCCTCTCCCTCCCCCACAAGGGGGGAGGGAAGCGCCGGGTCTGGCAGGGAGGCTTGGCGGCAAATGGAAAAGGCCCGGACCTTGCGGTCCGGGCCTTTGTCTTTGGCGGTGTCGGGGCGATCAGGCCTTGGCCAGATCGCGCAGCACGTAGTGCAGCACGCCGCCGTGTTCGACGTATTCGATCTCGATTTCGGTGTCGATCCGGCACTTGAGCTGAATGGTTTTTTCGCTGCCATCGGCATATTTGATCGTGCAGGGCACCAGCGACAGCGGTTTGAGATCGCCGTCGAGGCCGTGGATCGAGACCACCTCATCGCCGGTCAGGTTCAGCGACTTGCGCGACATGCCTTCGGTGAACTCGAACGGAATCACGCCCATGCCGACGAGGTTGGAGCGGTGGATCCGCTCAAACGACTCGGCGATCACGGCTTTCACACCCAACAGCGCGGTGCCTTTGGCCGCCCAGTCACGGCTGGAGCCTGCGCCGTATTCGACGCCGCCAAAGATCACCAGCGGGGTGCCGGTTTCCTGATAGGCCATCGAGGCATCATAGATGCTGGTCTGTGCGCCATCGGGGCCTTTGGTGTAGCCGCCTTCGACGCCATCGAGCATCTCGTTCTTGATGCGGATGTTGGCAAAGGTGCCGCGCATCATCACCTCGTGGTTGCCGCGACGCGAGCCGTAGGAGTTATACTCGGATGTCGGAACCTGACGCTCTGTCAGATACTTGCCAGCCGGAGTTGATCCTTTGAAAGAGCCCGCAGGCGAGATGTGGTCGGTGGTGATCATGTCGCCGAGCAGGGCCAGAACACGGGCGCCGTCGATGTTCGAGATCACGCCCGGCGTTTTCGACATGCCTTTGAAATAGGGCGGGTTCTGGATGTAGGTCGAGGTCGGCGGCCAGTCGTAGGTTTCAGAGTCAGTGACCTTGACCGACTGCCATTTCTCGTCGCCCTTGAACACATCGGCGTATTTCTTCTGGAACGCCTCACGCGTGACCACCGCATGCACGATGTCGGCGATTTCCTTGTTGGTTGGCCAGATGTCTTTGAGATACACCGGGTTGCCGTCTTTGGAGGTGCCGAGCAGTTCGGTGGTCAGGTCGATGTTCATGTCACCGGCCAGAGCGTAGGCGACAACCAGCGGCGGCGAGGCCAGGTAGTTGGCGCGCACGTCGGGCGAAATCCGGCCTTCAAAGTTGCGGTTGCCGGACAGGACCGAGGTGGCCACGAGGTCACCGTCGTTGATTGCCTTGGAGATTTCGGGCGCGAGCGGGCCGGAGTTGCCGATGCAGGTGGTGCAACCGTAACCGACGAGGTTGAAGCCAACCGCGTCGAGGTCTTCCTGCAGGCCCGCAGCGTTGAGGTATTCCGACACGACCTGCGATCCGGGCGCGAGCGAGGTTTTCACCCAAGGCTTGCGGTTCAGACCCAGCGCGCGCGCTTTGCGCGCCACCAGACCGGCCCCGATCAACACATAAGGGTTGGAGGTGTTGGTGCAGGAGGTGATCGAGGCGATGACGACTGAACCATCGCGCAGAACATAATCCTGCCCGTCAACCTTTGCCGTCGACATGCCAAGGTGATCGCCCGGAATGTCTTCGGCTGCCGGGGCAGGTGCGCCACCTTCGGCGGTCATTTCGGCTTTTTCGACTTTCGGCACAGCGGGCGCTTTGCGCATGCCACGGATATACTCGCCAAAGGCGGTCGAAGCCGAGGTCAGCGGCAGGTAATCCTGCGGGCGCTTCGGGCCGGAAATCGCCGGGACGATGGTGCCCATGTCGAGCTCCAGCGTGCTGGTGTAGATCGGGTTGTAGTCAGGCCCGCGCCACATACCGTTTTCCTTGGCATAGGCCTCGACCAGAGCGATCCGCGATTCTTCGCGCCCGGTCTGACGCAGATAGCGCAGGGTTTCGTCGTCGATCGGGAAGAAACCGCAGGTCGCGCCATATTCCGGGGCCATGTTGGCGATGGTGGCACGGTCGGCCAGCGGCAGGCGGTCAAGGCCGTCGCCGTAGAACTCAACGAACTTGCTGACCACGCCATGTTTGCGCAGCATCTGCACCACTTTCAGCACCAGATCGGTGGCGGTGGTGCCTTCCATCATCTGGCCGGTCAGCTTGAAGCCGACGACTTCGGGGATCAGCATCGAAACCGGCTGACCCAGCATCGCAGCCTCTGCCTCGATCCCGCCGACGCCCCAGCCCAGAACGGCAAGGCCGTTGACCATGGTGGTGTGGCTGTCGGTGCCGACCAGCGTGTCAGGATAGGCCACGAGGTTGCCATCCTGATCGGTGTCGGTCCAGACGGTCTGCGCCAGATATTCCAGGTTGACCTGATGGCAGATGCCAGTGCCCGGCGGCACAACGCGGAAGTTGCTGAACGCGTTCTGACCCCATTTCAGAAAGACATAACGCTCCATGTTGCGTTCATATTCGCGGTCCACGTTGGCCTGAAACGCGCGCGGCGTGCCGAATTCGTCGATCATCACCGAATGGTCGATGACCAGATCGACCGGGTTCAGCGGGTTGATCTTTTGCGCATCGCCGCCAAGGCCAAGAATGCCGTCGCGCATTGCAGCAAGGTCAACAACGGCGGGAACGCCGGTGAAATCCTGCATCAGCACGCGGGCGGGGCGATAGGCGATCTCGCGCGGGTTCTGGCCACCCTGCTTGCCCCAGTCGGAAAAAGCCTTGATGTCATCGACCGAGATGGTTTTGCCATCTTCGAACCGGAGCATGTTTTCCAGCACGACTTTCAGTGCGGCGGGGAGTCTGGAGAATTCGCCCAGACCTGCCGCCTCGGCGGCGGGGATCGAATAATAGCTGACGGTCTGGCCGCCTGCTGTCAGGGTCTTGCGGGTTTTCTGGCTGTCATGTCCGACGGTGACGGTCATTTTGGGCCTCTTGGCTATGGGATCGGGAATGGCTTAAGGTCGTGTCCGGCGGGGTGCGCCGGGGAATCGCTGGCTTTGTATACAATTGTATGCCAATTATCCAGCCCTCGTTTCAGCGAAGTTGTGACGAATGTGCCATGATCCGGGGTGGGATGGAAATTCACCTTGCCCTCGCAAAACCTTGATTGGCGGGTCATCATCCGCGTCTGTAGAACGATAGGGCAAGTTTGGGGATGACAGAAGTGACGATGCGACATTTGGTCAGCGCAACTCTCGGTCTCTGGATCGGCGTTTCAGGTATGGCGGGGGCGCAGACATCGCCGGTTGTGGTTGAACTGTACACGTCGCAGGGCTGTTCGTCTTGCCCGCCCGCCGATGAATTCATGGTGGAACTGGTCAAACGCCCCGATGTGATCGCGCTGTCTTTGCATGTCGATTACTGGGATTATATCGGCTGGAGCGATACTTTTGCCAGCCCGCAATACACCCAGCGCCAGAAAGCCTATGCCAAGGCGGTCGGCAGCCGGATGATCTATACGCCGCAGATGATCGTCGGCGGGCTGGACCGGGTGCAGGGCAATGACCCGGCGCAGGTCGACGAAGCGGTCCGCCGGCATCAGGCGCAGATCAGCCCGGTCACTTTGACTGTGACCCGAGACGGTGACCGCATCGTGATCCGGGCCGAGGCAGACCCGCCACTGACCAAAAGGGCGCGGATTCAGGTGATCCGCTATCTGCCTGAAGCCACGGTTGCGATTGGCCGGGGCGAGAATGAGGGGCGCGAGGTGACCTATAGCAATATCGTCACCGACTGGCAGGCGGTCGCCGACTGGCAGGGGCTGGCGCCTCTGGAGATGACGGCCGAGGCGGCGGGCCCTGATCCGGTGGTGGTGATCGTGCAGACCGAAGGCCCGGCCGATGTGCTGGCAGCGGCGCAGGTCAAATGACGCGCTGAGGGCGGGCCTCAGGGCTTCCAGCGGCGGTGTATCCAGAACCATTGCTCAGGATATTGCCGGATCAGCCGTTCCAGATTGTCATTCAGCGCCTGCGTCATGATCTCGGGTGTCGAGGGCGGGATCGGCGGATCGACCACGATCTGAAACGACAGACCATCGGGCTGACGGATGGCATAGGTCGGGATCAGCATCGCGTCATATTTCAGCGCCATATCGGCGGCAGACAGCGCGGTCAGCGCCTCTTTGCCGAAAAATGTCAGCTTCACACCCTTTTGCATGCGCTGATCGGGCAGGATGCCCAGCATGCCGCCGCCGCGCAGGTGCTTGAGCATCTGCCCCATGCCCTGCCGCCCACGTTCAAACAGCGGCTGGCCGATGGTGCCGATGGCCTGCACGTAATGATCGTTGAACCACGGATTTGACATCGGGCGATAGAGTGCGCCCAGCGAATAGCCGCGTGCGATCAGCGCGGCGCGCACGGCATCGTAATTGCCGAAATGCCCGGTGGCGAGGATGACCGGGCGCTTGGCGGCATGGGCCGCCTCCAGCGCGGCCACGCCGTCGCCGGTTAAGGGCAGTTCGGTGGTGCGGGCGATGAACTCGGCCCCTGAATAGATCTCGATCACGGTGCGGCCGATGTTTTCCGGCACGCGCGCCACCATGCGGTCGATCTGGGCTGCGGGCAGGTCGGGCAGGGTCAGGGCGAGGTTGTCGCGGATGCGTTGCGGCCAACCCGCCAGCGGGGCGACGATGCGCGCCATGACCCAGCCGCACAGCGGCACCCGCCAGCGATAGGGCAGGGCAAGCAGCAGCCAGATCACCGTGCGGATGGCACGGTCGGTCAGCCACTGGCCCCAGCTGCCGGCCTTTTGGGGGGGTGATTTTGGGGTGTCGGTGTGGGCCATGTGTCCTGCGTCAGCGCGTTCTGGATGCGCCATGCACCCTTGTTTCGCGATGCCAGACATAAAGACCCGCCACCACGATCACAAGCGCACCGATGACCGTCGGCAGATCCGGCACCTCGTTATACAGAACATAGCCCCAGCCGGTGGCAAAGATCAGCCCGACATAGGCAAAGGGCGCAACGCTGCCCGCCTCGGCCAGGGTAAAGGCGCGGATCAGCGCCAGCTGTGCGGCGCTGCCCAGAATGCCGATCAGCGCAAACAGCGGCCAGTCGGCCATGGCGACCGGCACCCAGACAAAGGGCAGGGTCAGGGTGGTGACACCCATGCCGAACAGGGCGGCGAGCAGCATCGGGGTCCAGGCGGTTTCCAGCGGGCCAAGCCGGCGGGTGAGCAGGGCGTTGACGGAATAGAACGCCGCCGATGCCAGCGGCAGCAGCGCGGCAGGGGTAAAGACCGACAGGCCGGGCCGGATGATGATCAAGGCACCGATCAGCGCGGCGACCACACCTGCCAGACGGCGGGGGCCCAGACGCTCGCCCAGAAACAGCGCGGCGCCAAGGGTGATCAGCACCGGGTTCAGATCGGCCAGCGCCGTCGCCTCGGCCAGACCGATGTGGGGCAGGGCCGAGAAAAAGCAGGCGATCGCCCCCAGCTGGCAGGCAGATCGGATCAGGTGCAGCCCCGGCCATTGCGTGCGCAGCATCACCGGCAGGCGCGGGCCCAGCAGCAGCGCCACAATCAGCACCTGCCCGGCAAAGCGCGCCCAGACCACCTGCGGCACCGGATAGCGCGCGATCAACCCCTTGGCCGCCGCATCCATCGCGGCAAAGCAGAAAATGGCTAGCATCATCAAAAGGATGCCGCTTTTGGTGTCTTTGAGGGTCGGCAGGGTCATGAGGCATCCTTTGGCGCGGACGCTACCCTGCGGGGCGGGGGTTCACAAGATGGGGGCGGGATCAATCCTCTTCGCGGTTCATGACGATTTCGCCCGCGCCTTCGAGCTGACGGATGGTGGTGACGATGGCGGTCATCGCCTCTTCGGCGTCTTTTTCCTTGACCTTGCCGCGCGCCGCCATCTCTTCGCGCAGCGATTGCGCCATGCGTTGCGACATGTTGGCCAGAATGAATTCGACAGCCGGGGCCTGTTTCGGGTGGGCTTGTGCGGCGGTAAAGGCGGTCACCAGCACGGCGGCATCGACCATGCGCACGATTTTCGGAATGTCGCGCGGCATGATGCGGGCCGGGATATGGGCGAAGGTAAAGATCGCCTTGCGCACCTGTTCGGCGAAATCGGCATCTTCGGCATCCAGCCCGAGCAGCACATCATCCCGCGTGGCAGCGGTCGAGACGTTGAGGATAGCGCCCACCCGTTCCACCGGCCCGGCGTCAAAGGCGCGGGCTGGCTGCGCATCCAGCTGGGTGGCCAGTGATACCCCGATGCGGCGCACGGTTTCGGGATCGACATGGCCGGTCATCGACACCGCATAGGCCACGCGCCGCGCCTTTTCCCCCGGCAGGCGGCCCAGCAGTTCGGCGGCCTTTGGCACCGGCAGTTTCGACAGCATCACGGCGGCGACCTCGATGCTTTCCGCCTCCAGCACGGGCAGAATACGGTCGGTGGGCAGGTTGGTCAGCCGGTCCCACGGATCCGCCTTGCCCGAGGCCCCGGCAAGGCGACGCAACCGGCTGGCTGCGGTGGCGCTGATATGGCCATCCATCATGGTCAGCGCGCCGTCGATCCCGCCCGGAAACGACAGACCCACCTCTTCAAGCTCCGTCAGGAATTCCTCAACCACCTGCGCCAGCGTGTTGCGGTCAACGAGACGCATCTGGCCGATCTGTTCGGTCAGTGCCGCCTGCATGTGGTCGGGCAGCGAGGCCACCGGCATCGACCCGCCCTCTGACAGCATCAGCCGCACAATTATCGCCGCCTTTTCGCGCGAAGTGGGCGGGCGGCGTTCACCCGGTGGGCCGCCAAGCGATACCGCGCGCTGGACCGGTGTGATGCGCGCCAGTGCATGGCCAAATTCATCCGACATCCGATTCCCCGTTCTGGACAGTCTGCTCAGACAGGGTGCCACGCCGGGGTTAAGGACGGATTACATCCTGACGGCGGGCTTCAGGTCGTGGGGGTGAGCGTGCATTCGCCCTTGGCCTGATCCCAGCTCATGCCATCCGTGCAGGAGGAGGCGGTGATCTCTTTGTGGCCGGAGCAATAGGCCATCGACATCGACGGCAGCAGCATGAGCGCAATGACGGCGGTGGTGATCCTGGTCTTCATCGGTCGTCCTTCCCATGGGTGTTGGCTGAACCCCAAAGGTAGCACAGATTTTTCCGCAGCAAGCCGGTTTCCGGCGAGGGGCAATCCCCCGCCGGTCACGCTTTCGTTACGCGCCGAAAACCCGGGCAAAGATCGTGTCGACATGCTTGGTATGATAGCCAAGGTCGAACTTTTCCTCGATCTGTTCGGGGGTCAGGGCCGCCAGAACCTCAGCATCTTTGAGCAATTCGGTTTTGAAATCAGCGCCTTGTTCCCAGACCTTCATGGCGTTTCTTTGCACCAGACGGTAGCTGTCTTCGCGCGAGACGCCGGCCTGAGTCAGCGCCAGCAGCACCCGCTGGCTCATCACCAGACCGCGGAACTTGTTCATGTTCCGCATCATGTTTTCCGGGTAAACCACCAGTTTCTCGACAACATTTGCCAGACGGTGCAGGGCGAAATCCAGCGTGATGGTGGCGTCTGGCCCGATGGCGCGTTCCACGCTTGAATGGCTGATGTCGCGCTCATGCCACAGCGCCACATTCTCCATCGCGGGCACTACGGCCATGCGGACCAGCCGGGCAAGGCCGGTCAGATTCTCGGTCAGCACCGGATTGCGCTTGTGCGGCATCGCCGAGCTGCCCTTTTGACCGGGCGAGAAAAACTCCTCCGCCTCCAGCACTTCGGTGCGCTGCATGTGGCGGAATTCGGTGGCGATGTTTTCGATGCTGCTGGCAATCACCCCCAGCGTGGCAAAGAACATCGCATGCCGGTCGCGCGGGATGACTTGGGTGGAGATCGTCTCGGGCGTCAGGCCCAGCTGGGCGCAGACATGCTCTTCGACGCGCGGGTCAATGTTGGCGAAGGTGCCGACAGCGCCGGAAATCGCGCCGGTGGCGACTTCGGCCCGGGCATTGACCAGACGCGCGCGGCCACGCGCCATCTCGGCGTAGAACCGGGCAAAGGTCAGGCCCATGGTGGTCGGCTCGGCATGGATGCCATGGCTGCGGCCGATGCGGACGGTATCCTTATGCTCCAGCGCGCGGGTCTTGAGCGCGGCCAGCACCCGGTCCATCCCCGCCAGCAGCAGATCGGCGGCGCGCACCAGCTGCACGTTCAGCGTGGTGTCGAGCACGTCGGAGCTGGTCATGCCCTGATGCACAAAACGCGCGTCATCCGCGCCGATATGCTCGGCCAGATGGGTCAGAAAGGCGATGACATCATGTTTGGTGACCGCTTCGATCTCGTCGATCCGGGCGACATCGAATTCGACATCTTTCGCGCGCCACACCGCTTCGGCATTGGCTTTCGGGATCACGCCAAGCTCTGCCATTGCGTCGCAGGCATGGGCCTCGATCTCGAACCAGATGCGGAATTTCGTGGCGGGCGACCAGAGGGCCACCATCTCGGGGCGGGAATAACGCGGGATCATCACGAACCTATCATTGGAAAGGGGGCGCGCGGACCCCTTAGACTGTGCAGGTGCGTGACGCAAGGCAAAGGGGGCCGGATGCGGCGATTGGTGATGCTGTGCATGGTCTGGCCGGGGCTGGCGCTGGCCGAGTCGGGGCCGCCGCCGGGCGGGTGGGAAACCCTGTCCGGTGGGCAGATCGCCGACGCGCTGACCTCGCGCGTGGTGGTGTTTCCCGAAGGTGTTGCGCAGTATTTCCTTGACGATGGCCGCACGGTCCGGGCCGGAGGCTGGGGCGAGTGGAGCGTCGATGACAACCGCTACTGCGAAAGCTGGTCGGGCAAGCGCCCGATCTGCGCCGAGGTTGACAGCGATGGCACCGGCCTGCGCTTTCGTGAAGACAGCGGCTTTGTCCGCGCCGGTCGCTATGGCGATCTATAGCGCCAGACGATAGCGGATATGGCCGTCTTCCTGACAATAGCTGTCGTACAGTTTGCGCGCTTGCGCATTGTCGCGGTTGGTGTGCCAGTACAGCCGGTGCCAGCCGGCCTGCTGGCCGAGGGCGATCAGATCCTCGATCAGCGCCCGGCCCACACCGCGCCCGCGCGCCTCGGCTGACACAAACAGGTCTTCCAGATAGACATCATCCGCCGCCACCCAGGTCGAGCAATGCGGGTGGTGAATGGCAAAGCCAAGGGCCGTTGCCCCATCAAACGCCATGCGGCACTGCATCCGGTGCGCAGGATCAAGGATCCGCGCCCAGGTCGCCGCTGTGATGTCGGGCGCAAGGTCGACCTCATAAAACGTGAGATATGCGTGCCACAGCCTTGACCATTCCGCATAATCTGCTGACTCTGCCGTCCGGATATCAAACACCACGCCTTGCCCCATTCCTCTGTTCCTAATCCTAAATATCCCTGAGGTAGCCGACTGGTGTCGGCGTCCGAGAAACCCATTGGCCGGGGGGCAGACCGCCCCCCGGCCTTTCCGCAAAAGCTACGCCAGCCGGTCCAGCACCCGTGCCCAGGAGCGGATGCCTTTGTGGAACGACTCCAGATCGTATTTCTCGTTCGGGCTGTGGATCTGGTCATCGTCGCGGCCAAAGCCGATCAGCATGGCGTCCATCCCCAGATAGGTCTTGAAATAGCCCGCAATCGGGATCGAGCCGCCGCAGCCGACAAAGGCGGCGGGTTTGCCCCATTCATCGGTCAGGGCCTGACGTGCCGCGTCGAACGCCGGGGCGGTGACCGACATCACGCCCGCCGGGCTGTTGCCGTGGTCGTGGAAGGTCACGGTGCAATCGGCGGGCAGCTGATCCTGCACCCAGGCGCGGAAGTGGCGGCGCAGGGCATCGGGGTCCTGGCCTGCGACCAGACGGAACGAGACCTTGGCATGGGCCTGCGCGGGCAGCACGGTCTTGAACCCCTGTCCGGTGTAGCCGCCCCAGATGCCGTTTATTTCGGCGGTGGGGCGCGACCACAGCATTTCCAGCGGCGTGCGGTCCTGCTCGCCTGCAGGCTGCGAGAGGCCGACATCGCCCAGGAATTTGCCGTGGTCAAAAGACAGCGCCTGCCATTGGGCGCGGATCGCGTCGGGCAACTCCTGCACACCGTCGTAGAACTGCGGCACCGTGACCCGGCCCTGATCGTCATGCAATCCGCCCAAGATACGGGTCAGCACCCGGATCGGGTTGATCGCAGCGCCGCCATACATGCCGGAGTGCAGATCCTTGTCGGGGCCGTGGATCGTGATCTCTTCACCCAAAAGCCCGCGCAGCATGGTGACGATGGCGGGGGTGTCATCCTCGAACATGCCAGTATCACAGATCAGGGCGATGTCGGCTTTCAGTTCGGCGGCATTGTCCTGCATGAAGGGGATCAGGCTGGGCGAGCCGGATTCTTCCTCGCCTTCGAGAAAGATCGTGAGCTTGCCGGGCAGGGTGCCATGCACCGCCTTCCACGCGCGGCAGGCCTCGACAAAGGTCATCAGCTGGCCCTTGTCATCGGCGGACCCGCGGGCGCGGATCACCCGGCCTTTGGCGGTATCCTGCACCTCGGGGTCGAACGGATCACGGTCCCACAGCTCCAGCGGATCGACGGGCTGCACATCGTAATGGCCGTAGAACAGCAGGTGTTTTTCCCCCTCGCCGCCATGCGCCACCACCATCGGATGCCCCGGCGTCGGACGGCTGGAGGCGTCAAAGCCCAGCGATGTCAGCTCCTCCACCAGCCAGTCGGCGGCACGGGCGCAGTCGGGTTTGTAGGCCGGATCGGTGGAGATTGACGGGATGCGCAACAGATCGAGCAGCCGGTCGAGCGACTGGTCCAGATCGGCGTCGATACGGGCGAGGACTGTGTCCAGAGACATGATTTCTTTCGCTTCTCTACAGAAAGTGAACGGTTGACCGACCGTAACAGGATGCAAGCCACTGTCCAGAGGGGCGGGGTTGCGGTAAATCCCGGCAAAGATTGACGATGCCGGAAGGCCAAAGGAGGACTTATGGGCAAGACAGTGATGATGAAAGCGGGCGTTCTGGGGGCGGCGCTTGTCGCTGGCGCAGCGATTGCGCAGGCGCAGACGCAGGCAGAGACGCAGGTGGTGCCGGTTGAAACCGGGGTGAATGGCGGATCGGCGGTCAGCCTGCATCTGCACCCGTTCCTGACGCCCGAAGAGCTGTCCACGCTGCGGCTGGTGGCCTCGAATGATCAGGCGCTGTCGCTGTTTGTGACCAGCCGCACCGGGCATGCCGCGCTGGCCGTGTCGCCGGACGAAGGTTTTGTGCGGGACGGATCGGCGGTGCCTTCTGCCGTGGCGTTGGGCGATCTGCCTGATGCCGAGGCCGCGCGGACGGCGGCTCTTGCGGCCTGTGACGGCGCGCGCAAGGCCCAAACGCCTTGTGTTGTTGTGCTGGAGGTTGCACCCTCGCAATAGCCGCAGGCGTGCGGCGCCGGTGCGTGCAGACAGAGCGGGAAGGGGCGTCAAATTGACCTGTTTCCAAATCCTGTGTTTTTGATGCATGTCAAGGCAGCCCGCCGCCGTCTTGCCTGATATAAGGGCAAGACCTGCATGCAACTCTCCCCCGCAGTCTGACGCGCGGGGGTGTTACGGAGAAGACCCGATGCGTTATGATGCCGCCCTCGACACCGCCCTGCAGCGCCTGCACGATGAAGGCCGCTACCGCACCTTTATCGATATCGAGCGGCAGAACGGCCAGTTTCCGCACGCGGTCTGGACCCGTCCCGATGGCAGCAAGAAGGATATCACCGTCTGGTGCGGCAATGATTACCTTGGCATGGGGCAGCACCCGGTGGTGCTGAAAGCGATGCACGAGGCGCTGGAGGCGACGGGGGCCGGGTCGGGCGGCACCCGCAACATCTCGGGCACCACGGTCTATCACAACCGGCTGGAGGCGGAGCTCGCCGATCTGCATCGCAAAGAGGCGGCGCTGGTGTTTACCAGTGCCTATATCGCCAATGATGCCACGCTTTCGACGCTGCGCCAGATTTTCCCCGGTCTGATCATCTATTCCGACGCGCTGAACCATGCGAGCATGATCGAAGGCGTGCGGCGTGGCGGCGGGCTGAAGCGGATTTTCCGGCACAATGATGTGGCCCATCTGCGTGAGCTGCTGGCGGCCGATGACCCGGATGCGCCCAAGCTGATCGCCTTCGAATCGATCTATTCGATGGACGGTGATTTCGGCCCGATCGCAGAGATCTGCGATCTGGCAGAAGAGTTCGGCGCGCTGACCT
Source organism: Pseudotabrizicola alkalilacus (assembly GCF_003443995.1). GTDB lineage: Bacteria > Pseudomonadota > Alphaproteobacteria > Rhodobacterales > Rhodobacteraceae > Pseudotabrizicola > Pseudotabrizicola alkalilacus. Next base: position 198,565 of record NZ_QWEY01000003.1, on the reverse strand, counting down.
ATCTGGACGAAGTGCACGCCGTGGGCATGTATGGCCCGCGCGGCGCAGGGGTGGCCGAGCGCGATCACCAGATGCACCGGATCGACATTATCAACGCCACGCTGGCCAAGGCTTTTGGTGTGTTTGGTGGCTATATTGCTGCAAGTGCGAAGATGGTGGATGCGGTCCGGTCCTATGCGCCGGGGTTCATTTTCACCACCTCTTTGCCGCCCGCCGTGGCCGCCGGAGCGGCCGCCAGTGTGGCCTTTCTGAAGACCGCCGAGGGCCAGAAACTGCGCGATCTGCAGCAGGCCTATGCCAGCACGCTGAAGATGCGGCTCAAGGGGCTGGGCCTGCCGATCATTGATTGCGGGTCGCATATTGTGCCTGTGCATGTCGGCAACCCCACCCATTGCAAGATGCTGTCTGACATGTTGCTGGATCAGTTCGGGGTTTATGTGCAGCCGATCAACTATCCGACCGTGCCGCGCGGCACCGAACGGCTGCGCCTGACGCCATCGCCGGTGCATGATTTCGGGCAGATTGATGCCCTTGTCAGGGCGATGGATCAGCTCTGGGGACATTGTGCGCTGAATCGTGCCGAGCTGTCGGCCTGAGCGCCTTCTCGCAGGTGCAAAAGGCCTTGTGCTGTGGTAACGAATCCCTAATACGAACAAAATGAGTCGTGATGAAACGACTATGGGGACAGGGTAACTTCATGGGGCAGCGCGCATGATCGGGCGGAGGGCGAAACCTTCTATGCCGGAGACGGACGGGCCAAAAGGCTTTGACGACTTTGACCTGCGCTTGGGCGACCTCATGCGGGGCGAACGCGCCACCATGGGCAAATCGCTGCTGGATGTGCAGCGCGAGCTGAAGATCAAGGCCGCCTATATTGCTGCGATTGAAAACGCCGATGTCTCGGCCTTTGAGACTCAGGGCTTTGTCGCGGGCTATGTCCGGTCTTATGCGCGCTATCTGGGGATGGACCCGGATATGGCCTTTGCCCGGTTCTCCAAGGAAGCGAATTTTGAGGTGGCCCACGGGATGAGCGCTGCGGCCTCGTCCTCGATGATGACCGCCGCGCGGTCGCGCAGCACGCAGGTGTTCAGCGACCCGCTGGCCAACCCGAACGCCAGTTTCATTCCGCGCGGCGAAAGCCTGTTTGCGCGGGTGGAGCCGGGGGCGGTGGGCTCGCTTCTGGTGCTGGTCGCGCTGATCGGGGCGATTGGCTATGGCGGCTGGTCGGTTCTGCAAGAGGTGCAGCGTGTTCAGCTGTCGCCGGTGGATCAGGCCCCATCGGTGGTGGCCGAGATTGACCCGCTGGGCAATGTCAGCGGCTCTGCGCCTTTGGTGCGGTCGGCTCCGGTCACCGGCACCGAACTGGCGAGCGCCGATCCGGTGCGCGAACAGGCGGACGGGATGGATCGTCTGTATCGGCCGCAAGCGCTGGATGTGCCGGTTCTGACCTCACGCGATGGCCCGATTGCTGGCATCAACCCACGCCTTGCCGTAGCCAGTGCGACGCCGGGCGCGGTGGATGCGGCGGTGGCCGAGGCGTTGGCGTCGGAGGATCAGGCCGTGCAGGTGATGGCACAGGCGCAGCCGGGGGTCGAACTGCTGGCGGTACGCCCGTCCTGGGTGCGGGTATCGTCGGCGGATGGCACGGTGCTGTTTGAAAAGATCCTTGATGCCGGCGAACGCTGGGCGGTGCCGCAGCTGGAAGAGCCGCCGGTGCTGCGCGCGGGCAACTCCGGCTCGGTCTATTTTGCGGTGAACGGCCAGACCTATGGCCCGGCAGCCCCCGGCGCGCAGGTGGTCAAGAACGTCGCTCTGTCGCCCGAAGCGCTGACCGGGAAATTCGCGCTTGCCGATCTGAACCGCGACGCCGATCTGGCAGCGATTGTCAGTGTGGCCGATGCCTCGCAGGTTATCACCCCGCCGTCGCAATAACGGCTGCTGCGGCATCAAACTGTCACATGACTCTGTCAATCCTGAGTGACAAAGCCGCCCTTGGCATTGCCGGGGCGGCTTTGTCGTCTTATCAAGGGGCAAACTGCCAGAGGACCGTGCCAAGATGAGCCTGAATACCGTTCGCCCGTGGCGCAATATCTATCGCCGGACCTCGCGCCAGATCCGTGTGGGCAAGGTTCTGGTGGGGGGCGATGCGCCGATCTCGGTGCAGACCATGACCAACACGCTGACCACTGATGTTGCGGCCACGCTGGAACAGATCCAGCGCGCCGCGATTGCCGGGGCCGATATCGTGCGGGTCTCGACCCCGGACCCGGAAAGCACGGCGGCGCTGCGTGCGATCTGCGCCGAAAGCCCGGTGCCGATCGTGGCGGATATCCATTTCCACTACAAACGCGCGATTGAGGCGGCCGAGGCGGGGGCCGCCTGTCTGCGGATCAACCCCGGCAATATTGGCGATGCGAAGCGCGTGGCCGAGGTGGTCAAGGCGGCCAAGGATCATGGCTGTTCGATCCGCATCGGGGTGAATGCCGGGTCATTGGAAAAGCACCTGCTGGACAAATACGGCGAGCCTTGCCCGGATGCTATGGTCGAGTCCGGGCTGGATCATATCAAGCTGTTGCAGGACAACGATTTTCACGAATTCAAGATCTCGGTGAAAGCGTCGGATGTGTTCATGGCGGCAGCGGCCTATCAGCAGCTGGCCGAAGTCACCGATGCGCCGATCCATCTGGGGATCACCGAGGCGGGCGGGCTGGTGTCGGGCACGGTGAAATCGGCAATCGGTCTGGGCAATCTGCTCTGGATGGGGATTGGTGATACCATCCGGGTGTCGCTGTCGGCGGACCCTGTGGAAGAGGTGAAGGTCGGGTTCGAGATCCTGAAATCGCTGGGGCTGCGGCACCGGGGGGTGACGATCATCTCGTGCCCGTCCTGTGCGCGGCAGGGGTTTGACGTGATCAAGACCGTCACCGCGCTGGAGGACCGTCTGGCGCATGTGACCACCAGCCTGTCGCTGTCGATCATCGGTTGCGTGGTCAATGGCCCCGGCGAGGCGCTGATGACCGATATCGGCTTTACCGGCGGCGGGGCCGGGTCAGGCATGGTGTATCTGGCAGGCAAGCAGAGCCACAAGCTGGGCAATGCGGCGATGATCGACCACATTGTCGAGCTGGTCGAGGCGAAGGCCGCCGAGATCGAAGCGGCAGAGGCTGCGGCGGAAGCGGCTGAGTAAGCACGAATTTTCTGCGAAAATTCGGCTGCACGGGTGATTCAGCGCCCGCGCCAGACCCAGCCGCCACCCAGCACCCGGCTGCCTTCGGGCGCGTAAAACACGCAGGCTTGCCCCGCGCTGACGCCATCCTCCGGGTCGAGCAGTTCCACTTCGGCCTCGGTCGCGGACAAGGGCCGGATCACCGCCGGACGCGGCGGCCGGGTGGAGCGGACCTTGACCAGCACCTGCCATTCTGCGGCAGAGTCGAATGGCGCATCGCCCAGCCAGTTCACCTCGCGCACCGGGATGGTGCGGGTGGCGAGCGACTCGCGCGGCCCCACGATCACCCGGCGCGACTCGGGGTCAAGGCGCACCACATAGAGCGGATCGCCCAGACCCCCGATGCCAAGTCCTTTGCGCTGGCCGATGGTGTAATGGATCACCCCGCGATGCTGGCCCAGAGTATTCCCTTGCAGATCAACAATATCGCCGGGGTCCGCCGCACCAGGGCGCAGCTTTTCAATCACCGCGGCGTAATTGCCATTCGGCACAAAGCAGATGTCCTGACTGTCGGGCTTGTCCGCGACCGGCAGGCCATATTTCGCGGCCAGAGCGCGGGTTTCTGCCTTTGAGTGCAGATGGCCCAAAGGGAAGCGCAGATAGGACAGCTGCTCTGCCGTGGTTGAGAACAGGAAATAGCTCTGGTCGCGGCCCGCGTCGGCGGCGGAATGCAGCTCTGGCCCGGCATCGCCGAGTTTGCGCTGGATATAATGCCCGGTCGCCATGCAATCGGCATCCAGATCGCGGGCGGTGGCCAGCAGATCCTTGAACTTTACCCGTTCGTTGCAGCGGATGCAGGGCACCGGGGTTGCGCCAGCCAGATAGGCGTCGGCGAACTCCTCCATCACCGCTTCGCGGAAGGTGTTCTCATAATCCAGCACGTAATGCGGAAAGCCCATGGTTTCGGCCACGCGCCGCGCGTCATGAATGTCGCGCCCCGCACAGCAGGCCCCCTTTTTCGCCAGTGCCGCGCCATGATCGTAGAGCTGCAGCGTGACGCCGACAACGTCATAGCCTTCGTCCTTGAGCATGGCCGCCACGACCGACGAGTCGACACCACCCGACATCGCCACCACGACGCGCGTGGCGGACGGGGGCTTTGGCAGCCCCAGCGAATTGAGCGGGTGATCCAGCATGGTCTGACCTTTCAGGAATTCAACGCAATATAAGAAAATGCGCGATACTCTCAACCCCTGCCGCAGCGCAACCTTCACCTTCGCTTAAGTCTGATCGTTCAGTCTGGCCCTATGCCGGGTGGATCAACGGAAAGACATGGCGATGTATCTTAAACGTGTGGATGGCCCGCGCCAGGTGACTCTGCCCGATGGCAGCATTTTGACGCGGGCGGATTTGCCAAAGCCCGACACCCGCCGCTGGGTTGCCAGCCGCAAGGCCGTGGTGGTGCGGGCGGTGATTCATGGCCTGATTACCGAGGCAGAGGCGCTGGAGCGGTATGCCCTGTCGGAAGAGGAATTTGCGTTGTGGCGGCAGGCGGTTGAACAGCATGGCGAGACGGCTTTGAAGGTGACGACTATACAGAAGTATAGACAACTTTAAGTTGTTTTTGCATCACGCTCAGGCAGAGTAACCGTCAGTTAACCATTCGCCCCCACTGTCGTTAATGAACCTGTCTGTTGCGGAGTTTTGAAGATGCGGATTTTACTCGTCGAGGATGACCCAACCACCTCGCGCAGTATCGAGTTGATGCTGACCCACGCCAATCTGAACGTTTATTGCACCGATATGGGCGAAGACGGGGTCGATCTGGCAAAATTGTATGATTACGATCTGATTCTTCTGGATCTGAATCTGCCGGACATGTCAGGGCATGAGGTGCTTCGCCAACTGCGGATGGCGCGGATCGAGACGCCGATCCTGATTCTGTCAGGCTCTGACGACACCGATTCAAAGCTCAAGGGCTTTGGCTTCGGTGCGGATGATTACCTGACCAAACCGTTCCACCGTGAGGAACTGGTGGCGCGCATTCACGCGATCATCCGGCGCTCAAAAGGGCATAGCCAGTCGGTGATTGTGACCGGCAAGGTAAATGTCAATCTGGATGCCAAAACGGTCGAGGTGGATGCCAAAACCGTGCATCTGACCGGCAAGGAATATCAGATGCTGGAGCTGCTCAGTCTACGCAAGGGCACCACGCTGACCAAAGAGATGTTTCTCAACCATCTTTACGGCGGCATGGATGAGCCGGAGCTGAAAATCATTGATGTGTTCATCTGCAAGCTGCGTAAAAAACTTGCCGAAGCAACGGGGGGAGAGAATTACATCGAAACCGTCTGGGGCCGCGGCTATGTTTTGCGCGACCCGGTCGGAGAGACGCGTAAGCTGGCGGCCAGCGCCTGACACTTGCCCTTGCCCAGCGGCCCCCCTAAACCATGGGGACAAGCGGAGGGGATGATGGCCGGCACAGCAGTGGATCAGTTGACTGAAACCCAGGCGCGCGCCGAACTGGCGCGGTTGGCAGAGGCCTTGGCCGGGGCAAATCGGGCTTACCATACGCTGGATGCGCCCGAGATTTCGGATGCAGAGTATGACGCCCTCAAACAGCGCAATGCCGCGATCGAGGCGCGGTTTCCGGGCCTGAAGCGTGCGGACAGCCCCAGCGATCAGGTCGGCGCAGCGGCAAACGATGGCTTTGGCAAGGTGGCGCATCAGGTGCGGATGCTAAGCCTTGAGAATGCGTTTGACGATGCGGATGTTGCGGATTTTGGCGACCGGGTCCGCAAGTATCTGAACCACGCGGGCGATCTGGCCTACACCGCCGAGCCAAAAATCGACGGCTTGTCACTATCGTTGCGCTACGAATCCGGGGTGCTGGTGCAGGCGGCAACGCGGGGCGATGGTGAGGTTGGCGAAAACGTCACCGAAAATGCCCGCACGATTGCCGATATTCCGCAGCACCTGACCGGCGCGCCGGAGGTGCTGGAGGTGCGGGGCGAGGTTTACATGAGCCACGCCGATTTTGCCGCATTGAACGCGCGGCAGGCGGCAGCGGGGGGCAAGACATTCGCGAACCCGCGCAACGCCGCTGCTGGCTCGCTGCGGCAGCTGGATGCGACGATCACAGCATCGCGGCCGTTGCGGTTTTTTGCCTATAGTTGGGGGGCGGTGTCGGAGCCATTGGCGGCGACGCAATTCGAGGCGATTGCCCGGCTGACCTCACTGGGGTTTCAGACCAACCCGCTGACCCGGCTGTGCGCAGGGCCGGAGGAGATGCTGGCACAGTATCGCGCGATCGAGGTGCAGCGGGCGTCGCTCGGCTATGACATCGACGGGGTGGTCTACAAGGTCAACGATCTGGCGCTGCAGGCACGGCTCGGCTTCCGCTCGGCCACGCCGCGTTGGGCAATTGCGCATAAGTTTCCGGCGGAACTGGCCTGGACCGAGCTCTTGGGCATCGACATTCAGGTCGGGCGCACTGGTGCGCTTTCACCCGTGGCCCGGCTGCGGCCCGTCACGGTGGGCGGCGTGGTGGTCAGCAATGCGACGCTGCACAACGAGGATTATATCGCCGGGCGCGATGCCAAGGGCAATGAGATCCGCGGCGGCAAAGATTTCCGCATCGGCGACTGGGTGCAGGTCTACCGCGCGGGGGATGTGATCCCGAAACTGGCCGATGTGGATCTGTCGCGTCGCAGCATCGACGCGCAACCCTATGTTTTCCCGCACGAATGCCCCGAATGCGGCAGCCCCGCCTTGCGTGAGGAAGGCGATGCGGTGCGCCGCTGCTCTGGCGGGCTGATCTGCCCGGCGCAGGCGGTGGAGCGGTTGAAGCATTTTGTCAGCCGCCATGCCTTTGACATCGACGGTCTTGGCGCGAAACAGGTGGAGATGTTTTTCCGTGATGAGGGTCTGCCGGTGAAATCCCCGGCTGATATCTTTACGCTTGCTGTAAGAGATGCCGCCAACGGTTTGAAACGGTTGAAAAATCGTGATGGCTTTGGCGAGACTTCGGCACGGAAACTGTTCGCCGCGATCGAGGACAAGCGGCGCATTCCGCTGGACCGGCTGATCTTTGCGCTTGGCATCCGGCATGTCGGCGAGGTGGCGGCGCAGATCCTGTCGCGGCACTACAGCACGTGGGAGGCGTTTGAGGCTGCGGTCACCCATGCGATGCCGGGCACGGCGGAATGGGACGAGTTGCTGGCGATTGACGGCGTGGGCAAGACGTTGGCGGAAAGCCTGACGGCGGCGTTTCAGAATAACGCTGAACGCACCGCGATTGATGCGCTGGTGGCGCAGCTGCAGGTGCAGCCCGTGGTGTGGAAAGCCGCGAGTGACAGTCCGGTGGCGGGTAAAACCGTGGTGTTCACCGGCAGCCTGGAAAAGATGACGCGGGCCGAGGCCAAGGCGCGGGCGGAATCGCTCGGCGCAAAGGTGGCAGGGTCTGTCAGTGCAAAGACCGATATTCTGGTGGCGGGTCCCGGCGCGGGGTCAAAGCTGAAAGAGGCGGCAAAACATGGGGTTACGGTGCTGGATGAAGATGGCTGGCTTGCCCTGATTGAGGGCGCATGAGCCGGCCCGAGATCCTGTTTCCGCTGTTCGCGGATCTGGAAACGCTTGACGGCGTCGGGCCAAAGACCGCCCGCGCGATGGAGGCTCTGGGCGTCACGCGGCCAAAGGATCTGCTGTTCCTGCTGCCGCATTCCGGGGTGGACCGGGCGCGCCGGGAGTCGGTGCGCGATGTGGTGCCGCCCACGATTCTGACGGTGGAGGTCGAGGTGGGCGCGCATTTCCCGCCGCGCACCAAGGGCAAACCGTACCGCGTCATGGTGCGCGACCCGCAGCTGGAATGGGCGCTGGTGTTTTTCCATGCGCGCGGCGAGTACCTGCAAAAGCTGCTGCCGACCGGTCAGCGCCGCATCGTCTCGGGCCGGATCGAGCTGTTTGATGGCATCGCCCAGATGGTGCATCCCGATCACGTGCTGCGGGTGGAGGAGGCGGGGGAGTTGCCCGCCTATGAGCCGGTCTATCCGCTGACCGCGGGTGTCACGCAGCGCGTGGTCGCCAAGGCCGCAGAGGGCGCAGTGGCGCGCGCACCCGACCTGCCGGAGTGGATTGATCCGGGCCTGAAGGCACGGGAGGGTTGGCCGGACTGGCTCGCAGCGGTGACGGCGGTGCACCGGCCCGGCGGGGCGGCGGCACTGGCGCCGACCGATCCGGCGCGGGCGCGGCTGGCCTATGACGAGCTGTTCGCGCATCAGATGACGCTGTCACTGGCGCGGGCGTCGCTGCGCAAGTCAAAGGGCGTGATGACGCTGGGCACCGGCATGTTGCAGGCGCAGGTGCTGGCCGGGTTGCCCTATGCGCCGACCGGCGCGCAGAGCCGTGCGGTTGCCGAGATTGCCGCAGATATGGCGGCGCCGTTGCGAATGAACCGGCTGCTGCAGGGCGATGTCGGGTCGGGCAAAACGCTGGTCGCCTTTCTGGCGTTGCTGATCGCGGCCGAGGCGGGCGGGCAGGGTGTGATGATGGCCCCGACCGAGATTCTGGCGCGGCAGCATTACGAGGGGCTGGCTCCGCTGGCCGCAGCGGCGGGCGTGCGGTTGGAACTGCTGACCGGGCGCGACAAGGGCGCGGATCGGGCGGCCAAGCTGCGGGATCTGGCCGAGGGGCGCATCGCGATGCTGGTCGGGACCCATGCGGTGTTTCAAAAGGATGTGGCGTTTCACGATCTGCGGCTGGCGGTGGTGGACGAGCAGCACCGCTTTGGCGTGGCGCAGCGGATGGAGCTGGGGGCCAAGGGCCGCGCGGTCGATGTGCTGGTGATGACGGCAACACCGATTCCGCGCTCTCTCGCTTTGGCGAGTTATGGCGATATGGATGTGTCGGTGCTGGATGAAAAGCCCGCCGGGCGCAAACCGATCAAGACCGCGATGATTGCGGCGGCGCGGATGGATGAGGTGGTGGCCCATCTGGCCCGCGCGGTGAATGAGGGGCGGCAGTGCTATTGGGTCTGCCCCCTGGTTGAGGATTCCGAAGTGCTGGATTACGCGAGCGCCGAGGCGCGCTTTGCGCATCTGCGCGCCGCTTTGGGTGATGTGGTGGGGCTGGTCCATGGCCAGCTGCCGCCCGCCGAGAAGGACGCCGCGATGGCACGGTTTCAGCGCGGCGAGACGCGGGTGCTGGTCGCGACCACGGTGATCGAGGTCGGCGTCAACGTGCCCAATGCGTCGATCATGGTGATCGAGCGGGCCGAGATCTTTGGTCTGGCGCAGTTGCACCAGCTGCGTGGCCGGGTCGGGCGGGGTGCTGCGGAGTCGACGTGCCTGCTGCTCTATCAGGCCCCGCTGTCCGAGGCGGGGGAGCGGCGGCTGACCACGATCCGCGACACCGAGGACGGGTTCCGCATCGCCGAGGAAGATCTGGCCATGCGCGGCGCGGGTGATCTGATCGGCACTGCGCAATCGGGGCTGCCCCGGTTCCGGGTGGCGGATCTGGAACGGCAGGCGGCGCTGATGGCGGTGGCGCAGTCAGATGCGCGGGCGCTGCTGACCATGGATCCGGCGCTGACCAGCCCAAGGGGGCAGGCGGCGCGGGTGCTGCTGTGGCTGTTGGATCAGGACCGGGCGATCCGGCTGATTTCAGTGGGTTAGGGCTTTGGTCCGCTTTTGTTCTCATATGTTCTCAAAAAGTTCTTTACAGGTTAACGGCGATATGAGAACAATATGGCAACAAGCAAGCAGGAGGATGCCATGGTTGCCCAAGTCAAGGATATTGTCACCCGGTCCAGCGCCACGTTGATTGAGGATCTGTTCGGCGTCTTCGCCCTGTTTGCCACGCTTTACGTCTGCCTGTCGTTTACCTCGCTCTGAGTTCTGCCTGCGGTCTGCCCGATCGCGCTGCATCTGTCCCCAAGTGATGCCTTTAGCGCGAACAGACACGCCACTTGCCGCCGCCGTCTTTCCGACGTGCGGCGGTTTTTTTTGTGTAGCGGTCAGTTCTGGGCCGGGGCCTCTGCCATCGCGGCGGCCTCAGTTGCGGCGTCGATGGCGAGCAGGATCGAGGCGTGGCGGTTCTTGTAGTCGCGCGCCGGGGTCAGGACGACAAAGCCATCAAACGGGGCAGGCGGCACCGGGCCTGCGTCCTTGAGCATGGCGCGCAGGGCATCGCGGGCCTGCGCCAACTCGGTCGCGCTGCGCCCGATCACCACCTGACCCAGCAGGCTGGCGGCGGCCTGACCCAGCGCGCAGGCTTTTACATCCTGTGCAAATTCGGCGACGCGGCCACCCGCCATCACCAGATCGACCGTCACGGTCGACCCGCACAGCGGCGAGCGTTTGCGCACCGTCGCCTGCGGCGCGGGCAGGCGGCCCTGATGCGGAATCTCGGTTGCCAATGCAAGAATCCGGCCGGAATACAGGCTGATCAGGTCATTGTCGCTCATGGCGCTTTTCCTTTTGTCGATCCTTAGATAGACCTTCCCCCCGCGCCCGCCAAGGAGAGTGAGATGGCTTTTGACCCTGCAAGCCTAAAGTATGATGCCAACGGGCTGATCCCCTGTATCGCACAGGACCATGAAAACGGCGATGTGCTGATGATGGCCTGGATGAATGCCGCGTCGGTGGCGCAGACGCTTGCCACCGGGCGCGTGACCTATTGGTCGCGGTCGCGGGCGGCATTCTGGGTCAAGGGCGATACCTCGGGCCATGTGCAGCATCTGGTGGAATTGCGCGTCGATTGTGACCGCGATTGCCTGCTGGTGCGGGTGCGCCAGCACGGGCCTGCCTGCCACACCAACCGCCGGTCGTGCTTTTACACCGTGGTCCGGGACGGGGCCGAAGTGATTGACATGGAACCGATGACCGGGGCTGAAAGTTGAGCTAAAGGATCACCTTTTCCGGGTGCAGGTCTTGACCTTTGGCCCGGAAAGGCGGCTATTTACGCCAACGACACGCGATAAAAGGATGAGACCCATGGCTTTCACGCTTCCCGATCTGCCCTATGCCCATGATGCGCTGGCCGCTCTTGGCATGTCGAAAGAGACGCTGGAGTATCACCACGACATTCACCACAAGGCCTATGTCGACAACGGCAACAAGCTGATTGCCGGCACCGAGTGGGAGAACAAGTCGGTCGAAGAGATCGTCGTCGGCACCTATGACAAGTCCGCTGTGGCGCAGAACGGCATTTTCAACAATGCCAGCCAGCACTGGAACCATGCCCTGTTCTGGGAAGTCATGGGGCCGGGCCAAACCGCGATGCCGGGTGCGCTGGAAAAGGCGCTGACCGAGTCGTTCGGTTCGGTCGACACGTTCAAGGAAGCGTTTTCTGCGGCTGGCGCTGGTCAGTTCGGGTCGGGTTGGGCCTGGCTGGTGAAAGATGCCGATGGCGCGCTCAAAGTCACCAAGACCGAAAACGGCGTCAACCCGCTGTGCTTTGGTCAGACCGCGCTGCTGGGTTGTGATGTGTGGGAGCATTCTTATTACATCGACTTCCGCAACAAGCGTCCGGCTTACCTGACCAATTTCCTTGACAAATTGGTGAACTGGGAAGCGGTTGCTGCCCGTCTGTGACGGTTAACACCTTGATTTAAAACCAGTCTGCGATCTGGTTGATACCCGCGCAAGGTTTTTGCGCGGGTATTTTTGTTTTGGTCACTATGTCACACTACCAGTGCATCATTGACTTCCCATCTGAAAGGGGATCAACAAGAAACGGCGGGAGGATAATATGACAATGATCACACGGGGTTGCTGGATTGTGGTCGTCGACGGAGACGGCGCGGTGATTCTGGAGAATGCCGGCACCGTGCCTGCGCCAGACCTGCGGCTGATTGACCGGATCGAGACGCCCAAATGCGACAGTACGGCTGAGAAGGACGAAAGCGCGCGTCCGGCTGAGGCGAGTGACCGCGCGCGTCTGGCGGAAACGGCGATGGTGGCGATGCTGATGACCCGTCTGTCCTTTGCAGTGCGCCAGTCGCGCACGTCGCGGCTGGCCATCGCGGCACCGCCACACCTGCTGGAGGCGATCCGCACCCGGCTGGATGACAATCTGCGTGGGCGGGTGGTGATGATGCTGCCCAAATCACTGACCGGCTATCCGCTTGAGAAAATCGTCAGCGTGATGAACGACGCGATGACCCGCGCTGCCTGAGCTTTTCTACGCAAAGGTCTGGGATTGATCAGGAAAATACATCCTCTAACCGGGCCAGAAGGCCCGGAACATCGGGGATGGCGGCAAAGCTGTGGCGCAGATGCGGCTCGGCAAAGCCATGGGCGATGACATGATCCATCAGATGGATGAGGGGCTGCCAGTAACCGTTTGTATCCAATAGGAAAATCGGTTTTGTGTGCAGGCCGATCTGCCGCCAGGTCAGCACCTCGAAAAACTCGTCCAGACTGCCCGCACCGCCGGGCAGCACCACGATGGCGTCAGAATTCATGAACATCACTTTCTTGCGCTCGTGCATGTCTTCGGTGATGACCAACTGGCCCAGATCGCGTTTGCCCTTTTCCTTGCCCATCAGATGGGTGGGGATCACCCCCATGGTGGGTGCGCCTGCGGCCAGTGCCGCGCGCGCCACTTCGCCCATCAGCCCGACATCACCTGCCCCGTAGACCAGACGCCAGCCGTGCCCGGCGATTCCATGGCCAAGGGTGCGGGCGGCGTCTGCATAGGCGGCCGACAGGCCGGGACGTGATCCACAAAAGACACAGACAGAGCGAAGCGGGGTCATGCGGGCCTCTTCAAGGAATTTTCATTGCAAGCCCAGTGTTATCGGGGTTCCTATGCAAAGGAAAGCAGGGGCCGGTAAAGGCTCTGCGTGCCGGGCTGGGGTTGGTGGGAGCCTTGGTCTGGCAGGGGAATTGACGGGGACTTATTATGGCGGACGGGACGGGACTGAGCACTGGCGCACGCGCGGCGCTGTTGGCTGGGGGTGCGGCTGTGGTGGCTGTGGTGGTCGGGCTGCTGTGGCCTGCGCGCGCTCCGGATGCGCCCGTCGCCGAAGCGCCCGCAGTTGCGCCCGCGCCTGTGGCTGTGGTGTCAGAGGTTCCGGTTCCGGTTCCGGCCGAGGCGGAGCCTGAGTCTGAGAATGCGGCAACGCCTGAGCCCGAGCCCGAGATTGCAGCTTTCGCCGAGGATGAGGCAGCGCCGGAAGGTTTGGCCGAAACGGAGCAGAGTTCCGGGTTGGATGCTGTTGCCCCGGAGCCGGTGTTGCCCGGCTTTGACGGCTACCGGGTCGAGGCGGATGGCGCTGCCGTGGTGGCGGGCCGGGCCGAGCCTTTGGCGGTTATCTCGGTTCTGGTTGACGGGGTTGTGGTCGCCGAGGCACAGGCGGGGGGCGATGGCAGCTTTGCCGCATTGTTCACCCTTGCCCCCAATCCGCTGCCCAGTCTGATGACGCTGGATGCGGTGTTGCCGGATGGCCGCAGGCTGGCATCGGCGCAATCTGTGGCGCTGGGGCCGATCGCCGGGCCGGTTGAGGTGGCAGAGGTTGCGCCGGATGCGGTGCCAGATGCCTCTGCGGAAGCTGTGGCCGGGGCCGCACCAGAGATTGCGCCGGAGACCGTGGCCGAAGCTGAGCTACCTGAGCTTGAGCCTGCGACTGAGGCGGATGCAGGAACTGATGCAATCGAATTGGCAGACTCTGTCCCCCTTCTTGCGCCCGAAACCGAGCCCGCGCCGGATGCCGCGCCCCTGCCAGCAGCAGAAGCGGCGCCTGCGCCGCCGGTGGCTTTGCTGGTGACAGATGAAGGCGCAACTGTGGTGCAAGCGCCGGTGATGGCCGACGCTGACACTGAGGCGGACGGGGTGGCAACGGTCATGCTCGACGCGATTTCCTATTCGCCCACAGGGGCGGTGCAATTGTCGGGCAGGGGCAAGGCCGGGCAGGCGGTGCGGATCTATCTGGACAATGCGCAGGTGGCGGATGCCGGGATCGCAGCGACCGGTCTGTGGCAAGTGACGCTGGGCGACACCGCGCCGGGGATTTATACCATGCGGGTCGATCAGATCGACGAAGCGGGCAAGGTGACGGCGCGGTTCGAGACGCCGTTCAAGCGCGAGACGCTGGAAGATCTGGCCGCGCTGTCGCAACCCGCCGCGACCGCGCCTGCGTCGCAGGGTGCCGGAGCACCGCAAGCGGAGACGCAAGCCACGCCATCGCCTGCCGAGGCCGCGACCGAAGCGCCATCCGCTCCTGACTCACCGCTGTCAGCGGCAGAGCCGACTGCACCGGGTGCCGCAACCGACACCGCGCCGACCCTTCCGCAACCTGTGCCCGTGCCTGCGGCCGGGGCGGCGGATGCGCCCGCAGCTCCACTTGCGCCACCGCCGCCGGTGACAGTCACGGTACAGCCCGGCTTTACATTGTGGGGCATCGCGCGCGAGAATTTCGGCGAAGGCGTGATGTATGTGCAGGTCTACGAGGCCAACCGCGACAAGATCCGCAATCCCGATCTGATCTATCCGGGGCAGGTTTTTGCAATTCCGCAAAAGCCCTGATCCCGCTCTGGCCATTTGCGGCAGCACCCCCTAGGTATTGGGGCCGAAAAGAGGCCCCACATGTTTGACCCGACTCCCAAAGACGCCCCGGCCAGTGGCTTTCAAACCATGGCGCGTGTGATCCCCTATCTGTGGCCACCCGGTCAGGGCTGGGTGAAGCGGCGGGTGGTCGCGTCGCTGTTGTTGCTGGTGATGGCCAAGGTCATCTCGGTCACGACACCTGCGATCTACAAGCAGGCGGTGGATGCGCTGGCAGGCGATGCGCCGGATGCCGCCACCCTGCTGGGACTGGCGGCGGTGGGGCTGACGGTTGCCTACGGGATGGCGCGCCTGCTGACGGTGGCCTTTAACGAGGCGCGCGATGCGGTGTTCGTGCGCGTGGGCCAACGCGCCCTGCGTCAGCTTGCGCTGGAGACATTCACCCATATCCACCGCCTGAGCTTGCGCTATCACATCACGCGCAAGACCGGGGGCTTGAGCCGGATCATCGAGCGTGGGGTCAAGGGCGTCGATTTCCTGCTGCGCTTCATGCTGCTGTCGATCGGGCCGCTGATTCTGGAACTGACCATGGTGTCGGTGATTTTCGCGGTGGTGTTCGGCTGGCAATATGCGGCGGTGGTGGTGATCGTGATCACCATCTATGTCGCCTTTACCTTCAAGGTCACCGAATGGCGGGTCGCGATCCGGCGCGAGATGAATGCGCAGGACACCGATGCCAACCAGAAGGCCATTGATAGCTTGCTGAACTACGAGACGGTGAAATACTTCAACGCCGAGGGGATGGAGGCCGCGCGTTATGACAATGCGATGCGGCAATACGAGGTGGCGGCGGTCAAGACCGGGCTTTCGCTGGCGTTCCTGAACCTTGGGCAGGCGTTTCTGATCACCACCGGCCTTGTCATCGTGATGGTGATGGCCGCGCGCGGGGTGCAGGCGGGGGATCTGACGGTCGGCGATTTCGTCATGGTCAACGCCTACATGATCCAGATCACCATGCCGCTGAACTTCCTTGGCACGGTCTACCGTGAGATCCGGCAGGCGCTGGTCGATATGGGCGAGATGTTCGGCCTGTTGGGCCAACCCGCCGAAGTGGTGGACAAGCCCGCAGCACCCGATCTGGCGGTCACGCAAGGCGAGGTCACGTTTGACAATGTGCGCTTTGACTATGACCCGACCCGGCCGATCCTGAAGGGCGTGAGCTTTACCGTGGCGCCGGGGCAGCGCGTGGCACTGGTGGGGCCGTCGGGATCTGGCAAATCGACGATCGGGCGGCTGTTGTTCCGGTTCTATGATGTGACCAGCGGGGCGATCCGGATCGACGGGCAGGATCTGCGCGATGTGACGCAGACCAGCATCCATGGTCATATCGGCGTGGTGCCGCAGGATACGGTGCTGTTCAACGATACGGTCTATTACAACATCGCCTATGGCCGCGCCGGGGCCACGCGCGACGACGTGGAAGCGGCGGCAAAGGCGGCGCGGATCCACGACTTCATCATCTCCTTGCCCGAAGGCTATGAGACAACGGTGGGCGAGCGCGGGCTGAAACTGTCGGGTGGCGAAAAGCAGCGGGTGGGGATTGCCCGCACCCTGCTGAAGAACCCGCCGATCCTGATTCTGGATGAGGCGACATCGGCGCTGGACACCCAGACCGAGCGCGACATTCAGGACAGCCTGCTGCTGATGGGGCAGGGCCGGTCGGTCATCACCATCGCGCACCGGCTGTCGACGATTGCAGATGCCGATCAGATCATCGTGCTGGAGGCGGGCGAGATTGTCGAGCAGGGCACGCATGAGGTGCTGCTGGGCAATGGCGGGCGCTATGCGGCGATGTGGGCGCGCCAATCGGCGGAAGAAGAGGACGAGGCGGCGTAAGTGCCGCTTCGTCCTCGTTGGCCTTATTCCGCCGCGTTGCGGACCGGGTAGGGCGCTGAGGGCGGCGGCGGGTCTTCCCACAGGATCAGCGGGCCCTGCACCGCGCGGGCCGCGCGGGTGAGGGCCAGATCGCGCGCCTCTATGCTGCCCTTGCCATGGGCGAGCGCCGACAGCTGCGCCCAGCCCCTGTACGCCCCGGCCCAGAACCAGACCCGCAGCGCCAGGAGCGACGGCGTCAGCACCAGCGTCAGCACGGTGGCGATGCCCAGGCCAAAGACCACCGCGGTCGCCAGTTGCTTCCACCACAGCGCTGAGGGGCTGTTGAGCGTGTATCCTCCGGCCAGAAAATCGACCGACAGGCCGAACATCATCGGCGCAAGCCCCGCCATGGTGGTGATGGTGGTTAAAAGCACCGGGCGCAAGCGTTGTTCGGCGGTGCGGGTGATCGCCTCCAGCCGTGGCATGTAGCGGCTGAACTCCTGATAGGTGTCGATCAGGATGATGTTGTTGTTCACCACGATCCCCGCCAAGGCTACGATGCCGGTCCCGGTCATGATGATGCTGAAGGTCTGCCCCATCACCATCATGCCGACCAGAACCCCGGTGGTGGACAGGACAACCGCCAGCAGCACCAGCACCGCGTTGTAGACCGAGTTGAACTGCGCCAAGAGGATGATGAACATCAGCCCCAGTGCCCCGGCAAAGGCCTGCGCCAGAAACGCCCCGGCCTCGGCCTGATCTTCCTGATCACCGGTCCATGCCCAGCTGACCCCCTGCGGCAGCGGGTCGGTGTCGAGCCATTCTGTCAGCGTTGCAATCCGCTCGTTGGCGTTGATCGGCACGCCATCTGCCCGCGTCAATCCGGGGGCGACATCGGCGCGGATGTCATAAACGCGGGATTCGTTGACGCGGTCGATACGGCCCAGCTTTGCCACCGGCTTGCGGCTGATGAAATTGGACAACGGCACCAGCCCGTCTGCGGTGCGGACTTTCAGCGAATCGAGCGTCGAGAGCACGCGGTCGGCTTCCGGCAGGCGGACGCGGATCTCGATTTCCTCATCCGAGCTTTCCACCCGCATGGTGTCGAGCATCACGCCGCGCGTCACAAGCTGCACCATGCCACCCACGGTGGCGACATCGGCGCCAAACCGTCCGGCGCGGGCGACATCGACGGTGATCTCCCAGTCGATGCCGGGCAGCGGGCGGGTGTCCTCGATGCCGATGATGCCCTCCATCCCCTCCATCCGGGCGCGGATGGTCTGCACCGCCTGATCCAGCGCGGCAAAGTTGTCACCCGACAGACGCAGATGCAGCGGCTTGCCCGACGCCGGGCCAGAGGCCCCGGCCAGCACCTCAATGCGGATGCCGGGAATGGCCTGCAGCCGTTCGGTTAGGCTGGCGATGATGCGTTCGCCGCCAAGCGCCGGGTCAGCGCTGCGCATCTCCCATGGGGCCAGTTCCAGCTGGATCTGGCCTACGCTGTCGAGCGGTGATTGCGCGCCGCCGGTATTGGCGTTCAAGCCACCGGACCCGGCAAAGGAAAACGTGGATTTCACCCCCGGCGTGCCGACGACCAGCGCCTCGGCCTGCCGCAGCAGCGCGTCCTTTTCCGTCAGCGACAGGTTGCCGCGCGCCTGCACATAGACAATGGCCTGTTCCGGCTCGGTCTCGACAAAGAACTCCACCCCTTTGCCATGCTGGGTATAAAGCCCGAACACCAGCATGACAAAGCCGATGACAGCGGCAATCGAGACCAGCGGCATGACCGGGTTGCCGGTCAGAAAGCGGATCACCCGGCCAAAGCCGGTACGGCGGTAGCCTGAGACGATCTTGGCGCGGCGGATGGGTTTTGCCGCCTCCAGCGTGATCGAGGCGGCAAAGCCGCCCAGCATTGCCAATACCGCACCCGGCAGCATCGATGTGGCGCCGGTGCTGCGTGGAGCCAATAGCAGTGCCACGCCGGTGAACAGCAGCGCCAGTGACAGCGCGACCAGCAGTACGCGCAGCCAGAGCGGGCGGGGGCGCAGCAGAGCGGCGATAGTCTCAAGCTGGCGGGTCACCCGCCCCGCCACACCACCGACCACCGGCACATAGATCAGCGCCACCAAGAGCGATGCCGACAGCACAAAGATCAGCGTGACCGGCAGCATCCCCATGAACTCCCCCGCGACACCGGGCCAGAACAGCATCGGCAAAAAGGCGCAGAGCGTGGTCGCGGTCGAGCTGACGATGGGCCAGAACATCCGCTTTGCCGCTTCGGTATAGGCGGCCATCGGGCCAGAGCCTTCCTGAATGCGGGTGTCGGCGTATTCGACCACGACGATGCCGCTGTCGACCAGCATGCCGACGGCAAGGATCAGACCGAACATCACGATATTGGAGACGGAAATGCCCATCACCGCGAAAAAGGCGAATGTCAGCAGGAAACTGGTGGGCACGGAAAAGCCGACCAACAGGGCAGAGCGGGTGCCAAGCGTCGCCAGAACCACCACCATCACCAGTGCAATCGCGGTCAGCACCGAGCCTTCGAGCTGGCGCACCATGCCTTCCACATTGACCGACTGATCCAGCGACGCCGCGACCGAGACCGAGCGGCGGAGCGGTTCGGGCCAGCCGGCCACCTCCGCCTCAACCGTGGCCTCGACCAGCCGGGTGGTGTCGATCAGGTTAAAGCCTTTGCGTTTGACCACCTGAATCGCGACGGTCGACTCGCCGTTGAACCGGGCGGTGCCGGTGGGATCCTCAAACGTCAGGTTGATCTGGGCCAGATCGCCCAAGGTGATGGTACGGTCGCCGTTGACCTTGACCGGCAGTGCGTACACCTGCGCGGGCGTGTTGAAGCTGGACGGGATCTTGACCGCAAACGCGCCGCTGGCGGTTTCCACCTCGCCTGCCGCAATCAGCTGGTTGTTGCGGGTGACAACCGTGATCAGTTCGGCGGCGGTGATGTTGTAGGCTTCCAGCTTCAGCGGGTCGATCAGCACCTCCAGCATCTCATCCCTGTGCCCCGCCAGTTCGGCCTTGAGCACCGGCTCCAGCGCGGCAATCCTTGATTGCAGATCCTTGGCGGCGCGCAACAGGGTGCGTTCGGGCACGTCACCCGACAGTGCGATGACCAGAATCGGGAATTCGCTGAAGTTGATCTCGTTGACCGAGTATTTGTCAGCTCCGGCCGGAAACTTCGCCTCGGCGGTGTTCATCCGGTCGCGGACATCGGCGATGATCTTGGTCTTGTCCCAGCCGAATTCAAATTCCAGCGCCACACCGCCATAACCTTCTGCCGCCGTGCCGGAGATGGTTTTCAACCCATCAAGGCCGGACAGCTCCTGCTCCATCACCTTGACCAGCAAGGTTTCCGAGTCGGCGGCGGAAATGCCGGGGAAGGGGACCGAGACGAACAGCGCGGGGATGTCGATGTCGGGCTCGCCCTCTTTCGGCAGGCTGACATAGGCGAGCACGCCTGCGGCCACCGACAGGATGATAAAGGCCACCACCATGCGGGCGCGGGCGGCGGCCCAGTCGATCAGGCCGGTCATGGCGCGGCCTGTTGCAGGGTGACGGTGATGGGCGTGCCGTCGGTCACATATTCCTGACCCACGGTGATGACGGTCGCCTGATCCGGCAGGCCGGTGACCAGCATGCCATCAACGGTATCACGCAGCACGGTGACGGGGGCAAAGCTGGCCTGCCCGTCGATGGCCAATCGCACGCCAAGCACGCCGGTATTGTCCAGCGTCAGGCTGGAGGCGGGCAAAAGATGCGCCATCACGCCATCAGCGGCGATCAGCATCTCGGCAGTTTGCCCGTCGCGGATGGTCAGGTCGGTGTTGGGCACGGTCACCTCGACCCGAAAGGTGCGGGTGGCGGGATCGGCGGAGCGCGACAGAAAGGTGACGCGGCCCTGCACCTCACGGCCCGAGATCAGCCGGGCACCGGCGACTGCGCCAACATTGATGCGGTCCACTTCGGCCTCGGGGACAAAGCCCACCAGCTTGATCGGGTCAAGCTGGATCACGGTGGCGCAGGCACCGCCGGGTTGCAGCAAGCTGCCCAGTTCGGCGGTGTCGGTTTCCAAGAGCCCCTCGAACGGGGCGGTGACGGTCAGGCGGGCGATGTCGATACGGATGGCATGCAGGGCTGAGCGCGCCGATTGCACCCCGGCGCGGGCCGATTCCAGCGCCGCCTCGGTGCTGATGCGGCGGGTTTCAGTGGCAAAACCGCCCTCATTCAGGCGGTTGGCGGCATCGGCATTCACCTCGGCCTCGCGCAGGCGGGCCTGCGCCTCGGCGACGCGGGCATCGGCCTCGGCCTCTTGTTGCGGTCTGGTGCCGGGGTCCAACTCGCACAGGGTCTGGCCGCGGGTGACAAAGGCCCCGCGCCGCAGCGGTTCAGACCGGATCAGCCCGCCGGTTTCGGCCCGCACCTCGACCTGACGCGCGGCTTCGGTCCGGCCCCGGGCGATCACGGCATTTTGCACCTGACTGGCCTGAGAGACCACCGCGATCACCGAAATCGCGCCATCGGCGGTGACGGTGGCCTGTGGTTGGTCTGTGTCAGGCGGGCCGGGTTGCGCGGCCGTGGTGGCCATCAGCCGGTCACGTTCGAACACGGCAACATACAATGTTGCAGCCACAGCAAGGGCGGTGAGGGGAGGAAGGATACGCATGGATACCTTTTCAAGCCGCTGTTGCTGGCCGCAATCTAAGCTTTGTGCCGCGTTGCGGCAAGTCGCCTGCAGGAAGGTAAGCGGGGGGCGGGGCTTGGCAAGCCCTTGTGCTTGCGTGTAAGACAGGGGCCGAAGGGTGTGGTCTGAAAGGTTTCAGACTGTCTCCCGCCCGAGTCCGGTTCTGAAGCGCCCTTTTGAAAGCCAAAGTGACGTGAGCAATCCCGATAGTTTCATCCAGGAAGTCACGGAAGAGGTGCGCCGCGACCGGCTGTATTCTTATTTCCGCAAGTACGGCTGGATTCCCGCATTGATCGTTGTGGCCGTTGTCGCAGGGACGGCCTGGACCGAATGGTCCAAAGCCCGCAATGCGTCACAGGCACAGGCCTTTGGCGATACCGTACTTGATGCGCTGGATCTGGGCGGCGCTGATGCGCGGCGCGAGGCTTTGGCCGCTGTTCCGGCAGATGGTGCGCAAAGGGCGGTGCTGGCGTTGCTCCTTGCCTCTGATCCGGTCGAGGACCGGGCCGGGTCGCTGACCGCGCTGGAGCAGCTGGCCGCCGATACGTCGCAGCCGCAAAGCTACCGCGATCTGGCGGTTCTGCGCCGGGTGATCCTGGCCGGGGCCGATCTGCCGCTGGCCGAGCGTCGCGCGGCTCTGGACCCGGTGGCAGCACCGGGGCGGCCGTTCCGCCCCTTGGCGCTGGAGCAGCTGGCCTATCTGCTGGTCGAAGAGGGCCGCACCGAAGACGCGATCACCGCGCTGCGCGCGCTGACGCAGGATCAGCAGGCCCCGGCGGGCTTGCGTGGCCGGGCGGGACAGATGATTGTGGCGCTTGGGGGCGATGCCGCCCCCGCAGGTGACGCCGGGTGAACCGGCACGGCAGGCATAACGCCGGGGGAGTGGAGCAGGTGGTGAAACAGAAGCGCAATCTGGGACTGTCGGCACTTGCCGCTGTCATGCTGCTGTCTGCGTGCGAACGCGAATTGATCCTGTCGGGCGAGCGTTTTCCGGTGCGCGCCGATCTGGATGCCTCGATCCCCGTGGCGGGGCAGCCTGCCCCGGTGGCCCCACCGGCTCGCCCGGCCAATCAAAGCGTGCCGATCTCGTTGCCCGCAGCCTCGGCCAATGCCGACTGGAGCCATCGCGGCGGCTCTGCCCGCCACGCCTCGCCGCACGGGCGGTTGTCGGCGGCTCCGGCGCGGGTGTGGAGCGCCAATATCGGCACCGGATCAAGCCGGATGAACCGGATTTCCGCAGCCCCTGTGGTGGCAGATGGCCGGATCGTGACGCTGGACAGCCGCGCCCGCGTGGTGGCAACCGGCACCAATGGCGCAACCCTGTGGCAGACCGAGCTGACCCCGCAATTCGATCGTGGTGGCGATGTGTCGGGCGGCGGCGTGGCGCTGGGGGGCGGCATGGTGTTTGTCGCGACCGGCTATGGTGAGCTGGTGGCGCTGCAGGCCAGCACGGGGGCCGTGATCTGGCGGCAGCGGCTGGCGAGCCCGGTTTCCGGCGCACCGGCCTATGATGGCGGTACGGTGTATGTAGCCACCCGCGATGGCGCGGGCTGGGCGGTGGATGCGCGCAATGGCAAGGTGCAATGGACCGTGCCGGGCTTGCCCAATACGCTGGCCGTCACCGGGTCTTCGGCCCCGGCTGTGACCGATCGCAACGTGATTTTCCCGTTCCCCAGTGGCGAGCTGGTCTCGGCATTGCGGCTGAACGGCGTGCGGGTCTGGGGCGCGCCAGTGACCGGGCAACGTCCGGGGCGCGGCTATCAGGGGCTGGTCGATGTGACCGGCGATCCGGTAATCGTGGGCAGCACGATTTATGCGGGCACCGCAGCAGGGCGCACCGCGGCAATCAACGCTGGCACCGGCGACCGGATCTGGACCGCGGTCGAGGGCGCGATGAACCCGCCGCTGGTGGTGGGCGGGTCGGTGTTTGTCGTGAATGACGAAGCGCGGCTGGTGCGGCTGGATGCGGCCACGGGTGAGGTCATCTGGATGGCCGACATGCCGTATTTCGAGAATGACAAGCCCAAGCGGCAAAAGGCGATCACCGCGCATTATGGCCCGGTTCTGGCCGGTGGGCGCGTGGTGGTAGTCTCGGGCGACGGGCTGCTGCGGCAGTTCAGCGCGACCGATGGCACGCTGGTTGGTACGGCGGAGATTCCCGGCGGGGCGGCGGCTGCACCGGCGCTTGCGGGTGGTGCTTTGTACGTCGTCAGCACCAACGGGCAACTTCACGCTTTCCGTTAAGGCCAAAGCCCTGTATGGGGTTCGGCTTGAATGATACCGGATCCGTATAAGACATGAGCTTTACCCTCGCCATCGTGGGCCGCCCGAATGTGGGCAAGTCAACGCTTTTCAACCGCCTTGTCGGGCGCAAGCTGGCTTTGGTCGATGACCAGCCGGGCGTCACCCGCGATCTGCGCGAGGGCGACGCCAAGCTGTTCGACCTGCGCTTTACCGTGATCGACACCGCCGGGCTGGAGGAGGTCACCGATGACTCCCTGCAGGGCCGGATGCGGCGTCTGACCGAACGCGCTGTCGATATGGCGGACATCTGCCTGTTCCTGATTGACGGCCGTGTCGGCGTGAACCCGTCGGACGAAGTGTTCGCCGAGATCTTGCGCAAGAAAGCCGCGCGGGTGATCCTTGGAGTCAACAAGGCCGAAGGTCGGGCCGGAGAGGATGGCGCGCTGGAGGCCTGGTCGCTGGGTCTGGGCGAGCCGTTGCGGATTTCCGCCGAACATGGCGAGGGGATGGACGATTTGTATCGCATCCTCAAGCCGTTGGAGGGCGAGTTTGCCGAGCGGGAGCAAGAGAATACCCCGCTGACCGATGTGGACATTTCCGAAGAGGATGCCGAGGTCGAGGCCGATGAATTCGCGCACCGGCCCACGATCAAGAAACCGCTGCAGATTGCGGTGATCGGGCGGCCCAATGCCGGAAAATCCACGCTGATCAACAAGATCATCGGCGAAGATCGTCTGCTGACCGGGCCAGAGGCCGGGATCACCCGCGATGCGATTTCGGTCAAGTCGGACTGGATGGGCACGCCTATTCGTATCTTCGACACTGCGGGCATGAGAAAGCGCGCGAAAGTCGTTGAAAAGCTTGAGAAACTCTCGGTCGCTGATGGATTGCGCGCCGTGCGCTTTGCCGAAGTGGTCGTTGTGCTGCTGGATGTCGAAATCCCGTTTGAATCCCAGGACTTGCGGATCGCAGATTATGCAGAATCCGAAGGCCGCGCCGTGGTGATCGCGGTCAACAAATGGGATCTGGAAGACGACAAGCAGGACAAGCTGGCCGAGCTGAAAGAAATGTTCGACCGTCTGCTGCCGCAGCTGCGCGGCGCACCCTTGGTCACCGTATCGGCCAAGACCGGGCGGGGGCTGGACCGTCTGCACGACGCCATCCGCCGCGCGCATGACACCTGGAACAAGCGCATCACGACCAACCGGCTTAACACCTGGCTGGGCGCGATGACCGAGGCGCATCCGCCACCGGCGCCGGGCGGCCACCGGATCAAGCTGCGTTATATGACGCAGGTGAAGACGCGCCCGCCGGGGTTTGTCATCAAATGCTCGCGGCCGGATGAATTGGCGGAAAGCTATAAACGCTATCTGGTCAATGGCTTGCGCGAGCATTTTGACATGCCCGGCACGCCGATCCGGCTGTTTTTCCGGTCTCAGGCGAATGACAATCCGTTCAAGGATCGTAAATTCCACACGCCGAGCCGTCTGCGCAAGCATATGGACAAGAAATAACCCGGACCGTCGCGGGCTTTTCATCATCCGCGCCCCATGCTAGGGACGCGCCGCAATTCACGCAAGGGCGCAAGGCTGGGGCCTTGACCCGTTACAGGAGACGCCGAAATGGCCATCGAACGCACGCTTTCCATCATCAAACCCGACGCGACCAAGCGCAATCTGACCGGCAAGATCGTTGCCAAGTTCGAAGAAGCTGGCCTGCGCGTTGTCGCATCCAAGCGCATTCACCTGACCGCAGCTCAGGCCGGCGCGTTCTATGCCGAGCATTCCGAGCGCGGGTTCTACGGCGAACTGTGTGATTTCATGGCATCCGAGCCGGTTGTCGTGCAGGTTCTGGAAGGCGAAGGCGCCATTGCCAAAAACCGCGAAGTGATGGGTGCCACCGATCCGGCTCAAGCCGATGACGGCACCATCCGCAAGGATTTCGCTTTGTCCAAAGGCGAAAACTCGGTTCACGGGTCGGACAGCGCCGAGTCGGCTGCACGCGAAATCGCGTTCTTCTTTTCGGGCCTTGAACTGGTTGGCTAAAAGCCCAGGGCGGCTAGCGCCGCTCGACCACGCCAAAAAACTGAAGGGCCGCCTCCAGATCGGAGCGGCCCTTTTCCTTTGTGCCGATCATGCTGGATTTGATCGCGTCAAAGCGTTTGCGCAAAGCGGCTTTTTCCGGGCCTTTGCAATCGTTCCACGGGCGGCCCTGCAAGCCCATCACCAGAACATAATAGCCGATGAAATGCGGGGCGCTGCCGGACAAGAGCAGACGGCGATAGCCTTCATCCGCGCCAATCTCCCGCAATTCGGCAGCCGAATGGATCCCGGCGCGGGCAAAAGCGGCCTCGGACGCGGGGCCGAGGTTGGGGATGGAAGAAACCGGATCAGACGTATCGGCAGACATGGCAACCCTGTAGAATCAGAACGGGGCCAGCGTGACCGCTGACCCCGTCTTGTTCAAGCCTGTTCTTTATATGTTCTTCAGATCGACGCCCAATCCTTGAACACTGGCGCGCCACCCTGCTGCTGCGGTGCGGGTTTGCCGCCTTGCTGCTGTTGGCCGCCTTGCTGAGGCGTGGAATTCTGCTGCGGGGTCATTTTCTGCTCCATCTGACCATGTGCCTGCCGTGTCTTCAGCATTGGCACGGCATTGGGCCGTAACAAGACGAAAACATGACAGTGCGGCGACGCTTTATGCTGGCTGTGGAAAAGCCGCAACAGACGAAACGATCACGTTTCCGAATTGTACGGGCAGTGGCAAAAGCGCGCCGATGGTCAGGCCGGAATGATCTGAGCCGGGAAGCCGATGGCATCAAGTGCGTTGATCAGCTGCTGATCATCGCCGCCTTCGACGGTGACGCGGCGGGCGGGCAGATCAACGGTCACGGTTTTGGCGAGCGGGGTCAGGGCGGCCTCGACCGAGGTTTTGCAATGGCCGCAGGACATGTCGGGCACAGATAGCAGGGTCATCATCATCTCCGGGTTTTCAGATGATATGGGGCTTCCTGTAACGGGAAGGTCAAGGGGCAAATGAATCCGGCGGCAGGGCTTGACCTTCCCATGACTGGAAGCCCTATATGCTGGTGCAAAGGAGAGCATCATGACCACTTTGCCCATTGGTGTGCCAACACCCCGCCCCCTGCAACTGCGACTGGAGGGGATGAGCTGTGCCTCTTGTGTGGGGCGGGCGGAGCGGGTGCTGAAGGCGCTGCCGGGGGTCACCGGCGTGAGCGTGAACCTGTCAACCGAGACAGCAGAGATGCAGCTGGCGGCCCCAGCAACGCTGCCACAGGTGGCCGAGGCGCTGACACGCGCGGGCTATCCGCCCCGCATGACCGAGATCACGCTGGCGGTGGAGGGGATGACCTGTGCCGCTTGTACCGGGCGGGTGGAACGGGTGCTGCGTGCCCAACCGGGGGTGATCGGGGCGAGCGCCAATCTGGCGCTGCGACAGGCGCAGGTGCAAGTGGCGGGGGACGGCGACGCAAAGGCGCTGGCCGCAGCGGTGACGCGGGCGGGCTATGTAACCGTGCCTTTGTCGGAAGCGAAACCTGTGACACCCGAAGCGGAAACCCGCGCCTTGTGGCGCGATGCGGCACTGGCGGGGGCGCTGACCCTGCCGGTGTTTGTGACCGAGATGGGCGGGCATCTGGTGCCGGCCTTTCACCATTGGCTGCATGCGACGGTGGGCCTGCTGCCGCTGTGGCTCATGCAGTTCGTGCTGGTGACGCTGGTGCTGGCGGTTCCGGGGCGGCGGTTTCTGGCCAGGGGCATACCGGCGCTGCTGCGGGCTGCGCCGGATATGAACAGCCTTGTGGCGGTCGGCACGCTGGCGGCATGGGGCTGGTCAACCGTGGTGCTGTTTGCGCCGGGGCTGGTGCCAGAGGCCTCGCGCGCGGTGTATTTCGAGGCGGCGGCGGTGATCGTGACGCTGATCCTGCTGGGCCGCGCGCTGGAGGCGCGGGCGCGCGGGCAGGCGGGGGCTGCGATTGCGCGGTTGGTGGGGTTGCAGCCAAAGACCGCTTGGGTTGAAGCAGATGGTGTCGTCACCGCCCGTCCCGTGGCCGAGCTGACCCCCGGCATGGTGGTGCAGATTCGCCCCGGAGAGCGGGTGGCGGTGGATGGCGTGGTGCTGGACGGCGCCTCATCGGTGGATGAGGCGATGCTGACCGGCGAGCCTTTGCCGGTGACCAAAGGGCCCGGTGATACCGTCACGGGCGGCACGGTGAACGGCACCGGGGCTCTGCGGGTGCGGGTGGCGCAGGTGGGCGCGGGCACGGTGCTGGCGCGGATCACCGCGATGGTGGCCGAGGCGCAGGGCGGCAAGCTGCCGGTGCAGGCGCTGGTGGACCGGGTGACGCTGTGGTTTGTGCCGGTGGTGATGGGCGTGTCGCTGGTCACCTTTGCGCTGTGGCTGGCCTTCGGGCCGGGCTTGGCGCAGGCGGTGGCGGCGGCGGTGGCGGTGCTGATCATCGCTTGCCCTTGCGCGATGGGGCTGGCGACTCCGGTGTCCATCCTTGTGGGAACGGGTCGCGCTGCAGAGTTGGGCGTGCTGTTCCGGCGCGGCGAGGCGATGCAGCGGCTGGCCGGGGTGACCGAGGTGGCGTTTGACAAGACCGGCACGCTGACCGAGGGGCGGCCCGTGGTGGTGCAGGTGTTGGGCGCGGAGGAGACGCTGGTGCTGGCGGCGGCGGTCGAGGCGGCATCCGAGCATCCGCTGGCGCAGGCGGTGCTGGCCGAGGCGGCGCGGCTGGAAATAAAGGTGCCGGGGGCCAGCGGCTTTGCCGCGCGTCCGGGATTCGGGGCGACGGCGCAGGTGGCGGGGCAGAGCGTCAGCGTGGGCGCGGCGCGGATGTTTGACTCGGTGCCACAGGATCTGGCGGCAGCGGCGGACAGCGCGGCGGGGCAGGGCCAGTCGGTGCTGTTCGTGGCGGTGGATGGCGTTGTGACCGGGCTGATTACCGTGGCCGATACGGTCAAACCCCATGCCGCGCAAGCGGTCGCCGCGCTGCAGGATCTGGGCCTTAGGGTGCGGATGATCTCGGGCGACACGCAAGCGGCGGCGCGGGCGGTCGGGGCCTCGCTTGGGATTGATGCGGTGCAGGCCGGGGTTCTGCCCGAGGGCAAGCTGGAGGCGATCCGCGCGGCGGGACAGGATCTGGCCTTTGTCGGCGACGGGATCAATGATGCGCCTGCGCTTGCCGCTGCGGGGGTGGGAATTGCCATGGGCACCGGCACCGACATTGCGATTGAAGCAGGCGACGTGGTGCTGATGCGTGGCGATCCGCTGGCGGTGGTTGATGCCATTGGCATCGGGCGCGCAACCTTGCGCAACATCCGGCAAAATCTGATCTGGGCGTTTGGCTATAATGCTGCGCTGATCCCGGTGGCGGCGGGGGCCTTGGTGCCCTTTGGCGGGCCGGGGCTGTCGCCGATGCTGGCGGCGGGGGCGATGGCGCTGTCGTCGGTGTTTGTGTTGAGCAACGCTTTGCGGTTGCGGGCGTTCCGGGGGATCAGATGATGAATATCAAGGATGTAGCACAACGGTCGGGTCTGCCGGCCAAGACCATCCGCTATTATGAGGAAATCGGCCTGATCCGGCCTTTGCGCGCCACAAACGGCTACCGTGCCTTTCGTGAAAGCGATCTGCACAAGTTGACCTTTCTGTCCCGCGCCCGTTCGCTGGGCTTTTCCATCGAGGATTGCCGCACCCTGCTGGCGCTGTATGAAGATGACAGCCGCGCCTCGGCGGATGTGAAAGCGGTGGCCAATGCCCATCTGGCGCGGATTGCGGAAAAGATTGCCGGGCTGCGCGCGATGGAGGCGACGCTGAGCCATCTGATCAGCGCCTGCGCCGGGGATGCGCGGCCCGATTGCCCGATCCTGTCGGGGCTGGAGACGGGCTTGCCAGCCGGAGCCGAGGGGCCGGAGGGGGCGCAGTGCTGCGGGGCATCTCAGAGAGTCTGACCTGCGAACGTAAAAGGCCCGCGCATCAGCGCGGGCCTTTGGCAATCGTGATCCTTGATTTTCAGAGCAGCGCTTTAGCCTTGGCGACCGCCGCTTCGGCAGTGATGCCAAATTCGGCGTACAGCCGCTCTGCCGGGGCCGAGGCGCCAAAGCCGGTCATGCCGACAAAATCGGCCTTGTCGCGCTTGCCGCCTTCGCCGAACAGCCAGGTATCCCAGCCAAAGCGGGTGCCTGCCTCGATGGCGATGCGGACCGCACCGGGTGGCAGCACCTTGCGGCGGTAGGCGTCATCCTGTTCGGCGAACAGCTCCCAGCACGGCATCGAGACGACACGGGTGCCGATGCCTTCGGCCTCCAGCAGATCGCGGGCCTTCAGCGCGATTTCGACTTCGGAGCCAGTCGCCATCAGGATGACCTGACGCTTGGTGGTGGCCTCGGCCAGCACGTAAGCCCCTTTGGCGACAAGGTTCTGGTTGGTGTGGGTCTTGCGGACGGCAGGCAGATTTTGCCGCGACAGGGCCAGCACGGTGGGCGTGGTCTTAGTGGTCAGCGCAACTTCCCACGCTTCGGCGGTTTCCACCAGATCGGCGGGGCGGATCACATAGGTGTTCGGCGTCGCGCGGCTGATTGCCAGATGCTCGACCGGCTGGTGGGTCGGGCCATCCTCGCCCAGACCGATGGAATCATGGGTCATGACATAGACCACCGGAACCCCCATCAGCGCCGAGAGACGCATCGCAGGACGGGCGTAATCGGTAAAGCACATGAAGGTGCCGCCATAAGCGCGCACGCCGCCGTGCAGCGCCAGACCGTTCATCGCCGCCGCCATGCCGTGTTCACGGATGCCGTAATAGACGTAGCGGCCCTTGCGGTCCTCGGACGAGAACACGCCCATATCGGCGGTCTTGGTGTTGTTCGATCCGGTCAGGTCGGCCGATCCGCCGATGGTCTCGGTCATCACCGGGTTGACCGCGGACAGCACCTTTTCGGATGCGGCGCGGGTGGCGAGTTTCGGCAGATCGTCCACCGCCTGCTTTTTCACGGCGCGGATGGTGGCCGACAGCTTGTTCGGCGCGTCGCCGGCAAAGATGCGGGCGAATTCGGCCTGTTTGGCGGGCGACAGCGCGGCCAGACGGGACTCCCACTCGGCGCGGGCGGATTTGCCTTTGGCGCCAACGGTTTCCCACCACGACTTCACGTCAGCAGGCACCTCGAACGCGCCGCCGGTCCAGCCGTAGCCGTCTTTCGCGGCTTGCAACTGGGCCTTGTCGGTCAGCGCGCCATGGCCTTTGGATGTGTCTTGTGCGGCATGGCCGATGGCGATGTGGGTCTTGCAGGCGATCATGGCCGGGCCGGACGACGCCTTGGCGGCGGTGATGGCGCGGTCAATGTCTTCGGGGTCGTGGCCGTCGCAGGAAAACACATCCCAGCCGGAGGCGGCAAAGCGCGCGCCCTGATCGGTCACATCCGACAGCGACACCTTGCCGTCGATGGTGATGCCATTGTCATCCCACAGCACGATCAGACGCGAGAGCCTGAGCCGCCCGGCCAGACCAATCGCCTCTTGTGACACACCTTCCATCAGGCAGCCGTCACCGGCGATGACATAGGTGTGGTGGTCCTGCACCTTTGCCCCCCAGCGGGCGCGCAGGGATTCTTCGGCCATGGCAAAGCCGACGGCGTTGGAAATACCCTGACCCAGCGGGCCGGTGGTGGTCTCTGCCGCCGACACATGGCCATATTCCGGATGGCCTGCGGTGATCGCGCCCCATTGGCGGAAGTTCTTGATCTGCTCCAGCGTCATGTCGGCATAGCCGGTCAGGTACATCAGCGAGTAGAGCAGCATCGAGCCATGGCCTGCCGACAGGATAAAGCGGTCACGGTCGGGCCAGCGTGGGGCGCTTGCGTCGAATTTCAGGTGGTTGGCGAACAGCACGGTGGCCACATCGGCCATGCCCATCGGCATGCCGGAGTGGCCGGAGTTGGCAGCGGCGACTGCATCCAGCGTCAGGGCACGGATGGCGGTGGCGCGCATCCAATGATCGGGGTGGCGGTCGCGCAGGGTCTGGATGTCCAAGGCCGGGCTCCTCATACTTGGATCGGTGCGGGTTCAGGGTTCCTTACCACCCCGGACGGCAAGATCAAGCACAGCGGCCAAGCTGTTGACGATATGGGGCGTTCCTTGCCCGCGCTTTGCGTTAAGATCGGGCTTGACCTGTCCTTGTGCGATTCGCACTTATGGGCAGACCAAAGGAATAAAGACCGGAGTATCCGGGAAAGAGGGGGCATGGACAACATTGCCGAACTGGAGCGCCGGATCACCGCGGCGCTGATGCGCATCGGAAACGGGGTTGAGGCGCTGTCTGCTGTGCAGCCGGAACCGGAGCCTGAGCAGGTTTTGGCGGGCAGCCCGGTCGCCACGCTGGCCGATGGCGTGGCCGAGGCCGAGATTGCGCGACTGAATGAGGCGCTGGACGAAGAGCGGATGCTGGTGGCCCAGCTGAACGAGCGGCTGCGGATGCTGCGCGATCAGGGCACCGGCAAGCAGGAGCTGGAGGCCGAAGTGGGTCGTCTGAGCAAGCTTCTGGATGTGCAGGGGCTTGAAATGCAACGGTTAAAGAAAACCGTTGTGTCCTTGCGCGAGCAGCTGCGGCTGATGACCGAGGCGCAGGCCGAGGGCCGGGTGGAGCCGCATCTGATCAACAAGGCGATGCTGACCGAGCTGGAGGCGCTGCGCGCGCTGCGCGCTGCCGAAGCCGCCGAACTGGATGAGTTGATTGCCGCGCTCGATCCGCTGGCCGGACCCAAAGAGGAGGTGGCACAGGATGCCTGATGTAACAGTCTCGATCGGGGGGCGCGATTTTCAGGTCGCCTGCCAGCCCGGGGAGGAACATTTTCTGCGCGCCGCTGCGGCCCTCCTGGACGCCGAAGCCGAACCGCTGGTGCAGCAGATGGGGCGTCTGCCAGAGGCGCGGATGCTGTTGATGTCGGGGCTGATGCTGGCCGACAAGACGGCGGCGGTCGAGGATGAAAACCGCCAGCTGAAGGAAAAGCTGGCGGCGCTGCAGGCGCGGCCGGTGCCGTCGCCGGAAAAAGTTGAAGTGCCGGTGATTCCGCCACAGGTCTTTGAAACCATGGCCGAAATCGCGGCGCGGGCCGAGGCCCTGGCCGACCGTGTCGAAGAACGGGCGCAAGGATGAGCCGGGGTCTGGCGCTTGGTCTGATCGCCGTTGCGGGCTTGGGTATGGCCGTGCAGGCCAGCGCAGAGGTGCTGGAGGTGCAGAACCTGCGCTATGCCTGCGACCGGGGGGTGGAGGTGCCTGCCACCTTTGTCACCGGGCCGGAGGATGCGCTGGTGGTGATCCAGATCGAGGGCCGTCAGATCCTGTTGTATCAGGAGGTTGCCGCTTCTGGTGCGCGCTATGCCTGGCCATCGGACGGGGCTGGCTATGTGCTGTGGTCCAAGGGGGATGCGGCGACGATCTATTGGCGCGAAGGCGGGCAGGAAACCGAATTGCTCAGTTGCACGGCGCAGATGTAATGCAAAAGGCCCGCGAGATTTCGCGGGCCTTTTCAATGTGATGCGCTGGATACTTCGTGCAATGCCTTAGGAGGCGTTGGCCTGCCGGATCTTTTCGGCGGCGTCTTTGTCATAGGTCACGCCCTTGGCCTCGAACAGCGCGTCCAGCTCGCCCGACAGGGTCATTTCGGTGACGATGTCGCAACCGCCGACGAATTCGCCTTTGACATAAAGCTGCGGGATTGTGGGCCAGTCGGAGAAATCCTTGATGCCCTGACGGATTTCGGCATCGGCCAGCACGTTCACATCGGCAAACTCGACGCCCATGTAATTGAGCACGCCCGCCACGCGGGACGAAAACCCGCATTGCGGCATCATCTTGGTGCCCTTCATGAACAGCACCACATCGTTTTTCTCGACAGTGTCCTTGATCTGGTCTTGAGCGCTCATCTGCGTGTTCCTTTGATTATTCCGGGGCGCGGGTGGTCAGCGCCAAAGCGTGCAATTCGCCCTGCGAGCCATCCATCTTGCCTTTGAGCGCGGCATAAACCGCGCGCTGTTGCTGCACACGGTTCAGGCCGCGAAACGACTCGTCCACCACTTCGGCGGCAAAATGCTGGCCGTCATCCCCCTGTACCGTGATCTTTGCCTGCGGAAAGCTGGCGCGGATCAGGGCTTCGATGTCGCGGGCGTCGATGGGCATTGGCGGGCTCCTGTCAGTCTTTCAGCCAAATCTAGGGTGTGGCGGCGTCGGCTGCAAGAAAGCTTTGGCGCTTTATGCTGCCGTCACCGGACCAAGGGCAGCCTCAAACGCGGTTCTGTAGGTGTCGCTGAGGGTTTTGAGCGGGGCAGAGTGCCCGCCCAGCGTGACCGTATCGCCGCCAAACCGACCTACCACATGAGCAGGCACGCCGGCACGATGCGCGGCACCGGTCAGGCCATGCAGCGCCTTTGGATCGATGGCGACCAGATAGCGCGCCTGATCTTCGCCAAACAGCGCGCCGATGTCGCCGGATTCCAGATCAATGCCCAGACCTGCAGCCTCGGCCATCTCGAACGCGGCCAGTGCCAGACCGCCATCGGACAGGTCGGTGCAGCAGCGCAGGATCTTGCCCTGCGCGCGGATGAACTCGCCGTTGCGTTTCTCCGCCATCAGATCGACGGCAGGGGCGTCGCCCGCCTCGATGCCAAAGGCTTCGGCCAGCAGGGCGGACTGGCCCAGATGGCTGCCGATGCCGCCGATCAGCACCGCCAGATCGCCGGTTTGCGGCTTGCCGTGGATCAGATGATCCAGCGTTGGCAGAATGCCGACCGCGCCGATGGTGGGGGTGGGCAGGATGCCGGAGCCGTCGGTTTCGTTGTAAAGCGAGACGTTGCCCGAGACGATCGGCATGTCGAGCGCCGCCACAGCTTCGCCGATGCCTTTGATCGCGCCGACCAGCTGGCCCATGATTTCGGGCTTTTCCGGGTTGCCAAAGTTCAGGTTGTCGGTGGTGGCGAGGGGAAGGGCCCCCATCGCGGTCAGGTTGCGATAGGCCTCGGCCACGGCCTGCTTGCCGCCCTCGAACGGGTTGGCTTTGACATAGCGCGGGGTCACATCGGAGGTGAAGGCGAGCGCCTTGGTGGTGCCATGCACCCGCACCACGCCTGCGGGCAGGCCGGGGGTGATCAGGGTATCGGCACCGACCTGTGAGTCATACTGCTCCCAGACCCAGGCCTTGTGGGCGTAGGAGGGGGCGGAGATCAGGGCGATCAGGGCGTCAAGCGGGGTGATGGCGGGAATGTCGCCCAGTGGTGCTGCTGCCGGGGTCTCGATCCAGGGCCGGTCGTATTCCGGCGCGGTGGAGGACAGTTTCGACAGCGGCAGATCGGCTTTGACATCATTGCCATGCAGGATCAGGAAGCGGTCTTCGGGGATGGTTTCGCCGACGATGGCGAAATCGAGATCCCATTTGACGAAAATCGCGCGGGCCACGTCTTCGAGTTCCGGTTTCAGAACCATGAGCATACGCTCCTGGCTCTCGGACAGCATCATCTCGTACGCGGTCATGTTGGTTTCACGCTGCGGCACGTCGGCCAGTTGCAGCTTGATGCCCAGACCGCCCTTGTCGCCCATTTCCACCGCCGAGCAGGTGAGGCCAGCAGCGCCCATATCCTGAATGGAAATGACGGCACCTGATTGCATCAGCTCCAGACACGCCTCCAGCAGGCGTTTTTCGGTGAAGGGGTCGCCGACCTGAACGGTGGGGCGCTTTTCCTCGATGGTGTCATCGAATTCGGCGGATGCCATGGTGGCGCCGCCGACGCCGTCGCGCCCGGTTTTGGCGCCGAGGTAGACGACCGGCATGCCGACGCCGGAGGCGACGGAGTAGAAAATCTTGTCGGCATCGGCGAGGCCCGCCGCAAAGGCATTCACCAGACAGTTGCCATTGTAGGATTTGTGGAACCGCACTTCGCCGCCGACGGTGGGCACGCCGAATGCGTTGCCATAGCTGCCCACACCTTCGACCACGCCTTTGACCAGATGCGCGGTTTTCGGGTGCGAGGGCAGGCCGAACGACAGCGCGTTCATCGCGGCAATGGGCCTAGCACCCATGGTGAACACGTCGCGCAGAATGCCGCCAACGCCGGTGGCAGCGCCCTGATGCGGTTCGATGTAGCTGGGGTGGTTGTGGCTTTCCATCTTGAAGATGACCGCCTGCCCGTCGCCGATATCAACCACGCCCGCATTCTCGCCGGGGCCGCAGATGACCTGCGGGCCGGTGGTGGGCAGGGTGCGCAGCCATTTCTTGGAGGATTTGTACGAGCAATGCTCGTTCCACATCGCGCTGAAAATGCCCAGCTCGGTGAAATTTGGTTCGCGGCCGATGATTTCGAGTATCCGCGCATATTCGTCGGGCTTGATCCCGTGTTTTGAAACAAGCTCGGGGGTGATCGCGGGTTCGGTCATGTCAGCTTCCTCACAGCAACTGCGCCGCGTCATAGGGCATGACCGGAAGGATAGAAAGGGGCGAGCGTGGAACTCTGCCGCTTTGCCTGCAAAATCTGTGTCAGGAAGGGGGGACAGAGCGGCGGCTGAGGGCCCATTGCGCGCCCGGACCGGCGGCCACGATCTGCCAGTCGCTGTTGCGCGTGAATTCCTGCACCGCCAGAAAGACGCCGTGATGCTGGTTTTGCGGGTCAGGGGCCCAGTCATCACCCAGAATCACACCGCCCGGCGCCATCATGTCCTTGAGATGCACAAGCTCGTTCAACGTCGGTTTGTATTTATGACTGGCATCCAGATAGGCAAAATCCAGCGGCTCGGTGATCTGTGCGGAACAGGCGGGGAAGGTGTCTTCGATGATCACGCTGTGTATGTCGGGGAATTGGGCGATGCGGGCGGTGGCTTCGGCCTTTGCGGCCTCGGTCGTGAGGGTGTCAAAGTTGGTATAGGCTTTGCCCCAGCCAAAGGTTTCGCCAAGTTTGGTCCAGGGATCGACCAGATAGAGTTTGCGCGGCCGGACCACGTCGCAGATCAGGCTGCTGAAATGGCCGCGGAACACGCCGATTTCGATGCCGCTTCCGCCGGGTGGGACATAGTTGAGAATCCAGCGGCGCGCGCTCAGACGGCTGATTTCGCCCGGTGGCATCGGAAAACGGGCTTCGATGGTCTGGATGATATCGGCGGGGCCGGGGGGGGCCTTTGGCCGCGATGATCTGATCCAGTTGAACATAAGACACTTCCAATGACTTTGCCGTGCTATCCTTTGCACAGTGGCATCGAATAGACGGGGGGCCAAGGCGAAACAAATCTGCGGGTTGGAAACGGGATAGCTTGGTCGCTGGAGCAAAGGTTGATACGGCAAGGCCCCGGCAAACTGCCGGGACCAAGTGTCTGGCTGAAACTGGTCAGCTAAGGGTTAAGCGTATCCGATCAGTTGTCGGCGCCGGTCTCATTCTGATTCTCCAGCGAGGCGAGAATCTCGGCCCATGGCCAGATCAGCGTGACCTGACCGGAAGATACCTCGCCCGGAGCCAGCATGATCTGCATGAATTCGGTCGGGGCACCAACGGCCTGATCCAGCTCGACAAGGATCAATGTCGTCCCATCTTCCTGCGAGGCGGCACTGGATACGGTGCCGAGCATGGTGCCGTCTGACGACATCACCTGATTGCCGACAAAGGCTTCGGAGACAGGGGTAACCGACTGTCCGGCTCCGGTGCCCAGATTGCTGGTGCCGGCGGGAACGGCCATCACGCCGACCTGCGCCGTGATTTCCGTGGTGTCACTGGTCACTTGTGCCAGCGTCGGGCCGGCAAGAAAGACACCCAGAGCGGTGCTGACGAGAAGGGTTTTCAGATTGGTCATCATTAGGTTCCTTGCTTTAGGTTCATTGGCCAAAAGCCATGCAAGGACAACCCGGCAGATTGATTTGGGTTTCCGTTCTGATGCGTGTCAGACCTGCCTGAAACGAAACCGGTAAAATACTGCCAGTTTGGCTTTGACCGAGGGCGGATTCTTGCGGACCTCTGAAATCGGATGGAACCAAAGCACCTTGGTACCTTCTGCGGTCAGCTCCGTCTGGTCACGCGGCGGATCTTTTTTGTGCAAAGGAAGCGGGCGCCCGGTACCGGAAGTGATGAACTTGGCAGCAAACCCCGGATAAATAAAAAAAAGGCCGAGCATAAAGCTCGGCCCAAGTCCAACAGGGAGGTATGAAGCGTTCGAGAGCAATCACTCAACCGCCCGCTTCATGGGTGGATTTAGGCATGCGTTTGATTCGGGGCAAGGCTGAACATGCTGCTTTTGCAGCATGTCCGCTATGTGATGGGCGCATGGCTGCGCCCGGCTGTCATTCCCCCAGCCCATCCATCTGCTGACGCTTGCGATAGGCAAAGATCTCTTCGGTGACAAATTCGCGGAACGCCGCCACACGTTTGGAATGACGTAGCTCTTCCGGGTAGGCCAGAAAAACCGGCACTTCGGCGCTTTCGGTTTCGGGCAGGACCCGGACCAGATGCGGGAAATCAGCCGTGATATAATGCGGCAGAACGCCGATACCCAGATGATTCAGCACGCCCTGCAGCACGCCGAAGTAGTTGTTCACCGTCAGCGTGGACGGAATATCATGTGCCATCAGCTCTTGCACAAGAGATGCACCTGCCGCCACCTGCGGCACGCCAGCATGCTGGGCGATCAGCCGGTGCTGGGTGAAATCCTCCATCGAGGCGGGGGTGCCGTGTTCAGCAAGGTATTCCGGCGATGCATAGAGCCGCATCCGGATGTTCATCAGGCGCTTGCGGATCAGATCAGCCTGTGACGGCTCTTTCATGCGGATGGCGACATCGGCCTCACGCATCGGCAGGTCAAGCACCCGCTCTTCCAGCATGAGGTCGATTTTCAGGCTGGGGTATTTCTTGTACAGGTTGGCCAGACGCGGTGCGAGCCAGAGCGTGCCAAAGCCGGTGGTGGTGGTGACGCGCAGCTCACCAAACACCTCATCCTCGGAATCGCGGATACGGGCGGCGGTCGCCTCCAGCCGTTTGGCCATGGCTTGGGTGGCGTCGAACAAAAGCTCGCCCTGTTCGGTCAGGATCAGGCCGCGCGCATGGCGGTGAAACAGGGTGACCGACAGGCTTTCCTCCAGCGCGCGGATCTGGCGGCTGACGGCGGATTGCGACAGGTGCAGCACGTCACCGGCATGTGTCAGGCTGCCCTTTTCTGCAACCGCATGAAAAATGCGCAGTTTATCCCAATCCATCTCTCAACCCTTTACGGAAGCCGAACGCTATCACGGTCCGCCTCATGTGGGGAGAATCATTCGCATGTAAATGCCCGGGCGGGCGGATTTCGCGCCAAGGCGTGGCCTTTTGGCCTTGATTCGCCCGTTCGTGCGGCGTCCGGTCGCGGTGTCATCGACGTGTTACCGGAACCGGCGAAACGGAACGATCAGGTGGAATCGGGCGCGGTTGGCGGAGGAAAGATGCAGCAAGATGTGGCGCGCGAGATCTCGTATGCGTCTTCGGCTTCCAGCCGGGCCGGAGCGACGCTGATCCGGGTGCTGGAGAATGCCACCGGGCGGCTGTCGCTGATCCGACGCGCGGCGGGCTATGAGGATGAGGTGGCGCGTGGCCGCAGTTTCTGGGACGTGGTGCCGGAGCGGTATGGCTTGAGTCTGGATGTGGTCGGCGGTTCGGTGGGCAATATTCCCGCCACCGGGCCATTGGTTCTGATCGCCAATCATCCGTTTGGCATTCTGGACGGGCTGATGATGGGGCATTTGCTGGACCGGGTGCGTGGGGACTTTCGCATTCTGGCCAATTCGGTGTTTCGCAGGGCGGAGGCGCTGAACCGGGTGGTGTTGCCGATCTCGTTTGACGAGACGAAAGCGGCGGTGAAGCTGAACCTGGAGACCCGGGCCGAGGCGTTGCGCTATCTGGGGCAGGGCGGGGCGATCGGGGTGTTTCCGGGCGGTACGGTGTCGACCAGTGCAAAGCCGTTCACCTCGGCCCCGATGGACCCGGGCTGGCGCAATTTTACCGCCAAGATGATTGCGAAATCGGGGGCGACCGTGGTTCCGGTGTACTTCGATGGCCACAACTCGCGGCTGTTCCAGATTGCCAGCCATGTGCATTACACCCTGCGGCTGGGATTGCTGATCAAGGAGTTCCGCGCCCGGATGGATGAGCCGGTGCGGGTGGTGATCGGCCAGCCGATCCCTGCCAGCGATCTGGCGCCGTTGAAGGCGGATCCGACCCGGATGATGGAATTTCTGCGCCGGGCCACATACGATCTTTCACCGCGCCCGCTGGGGTCGTATGCTCCGGGCTACGAGTTTGAGGCGAGATACAAAATGCGCTGACCGGGCCATCGCCCGCAACAGGCGCAAGGTTTGGGGGCAGGCATGGCGGTTGGGGTTTTTGACAGCGGCATTGGTGGGCTGACGGTGCTGGACGCGGTGACCAGGCGGTTGCCGGATCTGCCGCTGGTCTATCTGGGCGACAATGCCCATGCGCCTTATGGTGTGCGCACGCATGATGACATTTTCAACCTGACCTGTGCTGCGGTCGAGCGGCTTTGGGCCGAGGGCTGTGATCTGGTCATTCTGGCCTGCAACACGGCTTCGGCCGCGGCGCTGAAGCGGATGCAGGAAACCTGGGTGCCAAAGGACAAGCGGGTGCTGGGGGTGTTCGTGCCGATGATCGAGGCGCTGACCGAACGGCAATGGGGCGACAACTCGCCCCCGCGTGAGGTTGCGGTCAAGCATGTGGCGCTGTTTGCCACCCCCGCCACGGTGGCGAGCCGGGCGTTTCAGCGTGAGCTGGCATTCCGCGCCATCGGTGTGGATGTCGAGGCGCAGCCCTGTGGCGGCGTGGTCGATGCCATCGAGCAGGGCGACGAGATTCTGGCTGAAGCGCTGGTGCGGTCCCATGTCGAAGCGCTCAAGCGCCGGATGCCGCACCCCGAGGCGGCGGTGCTGGGTTGCACGCATTACCCGCTGATGGAGGCGGTGTTTCAGGACGCGCTTGGCGAGGGCGTAAAGGTGTATTCGCAGGCCAATCTGGTGGCGGAGTCGCTGGCCGATTATCTGACCCGGCGGCCCGAGATGCTGGGCACGGGCACGGAGTCGAAATTCCTGACCACGGGTGACCCCAAGGCGGTGTCGTCCAAATCCACCCAGTTCCTGCGCCGCCGGATCGAGTTTCAGGCGGTCTGATCCGGGTTTCTTGCCGGTTTTGATCCTGATCAATCACATCTGTGGGTTGCGGCATTAGAACAACTCGACAAGGGTTTGGTTTCGCCCCACATCAGGGGGGAACCGGGACGGAGGGCTGAGCATGGCGGGAATGAAGGGGCTGAAAAAGCAGCGGCGGGTGCAGATCATTGTGCTGGCCTTCGCCGCCCTTGCGCTGTCCACCGGGCTGATCGGCTATGCGATGAAGGACGGGATCAACTTTTTCCGCAGCCCGACGCAAGTGGTGACCGACCCGCCGCGCCCCGGCGAGGTGTTCCGCATCGGCGGTCTGGTCGAAGAGGGCAGCATTATCCGTGGGCAAAGCGAGACGGTGAGCTTTCGCGTGACCGACACCAATGAGACCATTCCGGTGCGCTATACCGGCATTTTGCCGGATCTGTTCACCGAAGGGCAGGGCATGGTCGGCACCGGGTCGATGCAGGATGATGTCTTTATCGCGACCGAGATTCTGGCCAAGCATGACGAAACCTATATGCCGGCCGAAGTGATTGACGCCCTGAAAGAACAGGGTGTGTATCAGGATGCCGGGTCCGGCAGCTGAGCGCGCAGGGTTTGACGCCCGTTAACCGGCGTTGAGGCAGTTTGTCACCGGGGGGAGTATCACCACTCCGGGGATAGCCCATGACAAGCGTAAGACAACTGGCCGAAGAAATCGTCGCCCGCGAGGGCGGCTATGTGAATGATCGCGACGATCCGGGCGGGGCCACCAACCATGGCGTGACCATCGGCACCCTGCGCCGGCTGGGTCTGGATGTGAACCGTGACGGGCGGATCAATGTGACCGATGTGCGGGCCCTGAGCCGCGCGCAGGCGGTGGAGATTTATCTGGACCATTACCACAAGCGCCCCGGCATCGCGGCGCTGCCTGAGGTTTTGCAGGCCTCGGTGTTCGACATGTATGTGAACGCGGGGTCGAATGCGGTGAAGATCCTGCAGCGACTGATCACCGATATGGGGTTTCCCTGCACGCCGGATGGGGTGATCGGGCCGCAGACCATCCGCGCGGCGCAACTGGCGTTTGAGGCGGCGCCGAACCATCTGGCCGATGCTTACGGCATTGCGCGGCGCAATTATTACTATGGTCTGGCAGATGCCCGCCCGCAAAGCCGCAAATTTGCCCGCAGGCAGGATGGCGGCAAGGGCGGCTGGATCACCCGCGCCGAAGAATTCATCGCACAGCGCTATCACCTGACGGCAGCACAGCATAAGGAAAGGGTTGCAAAATGGGGCTGATGTCCGGGTTTGGTCTGGGCCGGGGTGCGATTCCGGCTTTGGGCGGTGTCTCACGCGAGATTGCCCGCAACATTGCGCCGGATCTGGCGCGCGGTCTGGCCGAGGCGGTG
Source organism: Pseudotabrizicola alkalilacus (assembly GCF_003443995.1). Taxonomy (GTDB): domain Bacteria; phylum Pseudomonadota; class Alphaproteobacteria; order Rhodobacterales; family Rhodobacteraceae; genus Pseudotabrizicola; species Pseudotabrizicola alkalilacus. Next base: position 156,496 of record NZ_QWEY01000003.1, on the reverse strand, counting down.
AACCGGCTGCCGGTGCCGGAGCCCGGAGCCTTGCCGCCCGCGCGGCCCGGATCGGGTTATGACCGGCTGATCGACGCGATCAACCGGCTGCCGCGCCCGTTGATGGCCTTTGGCTCGCAGGCACTGGTGCTTTATGCGCTGCTCGACCCGGACGGGTTCGCCGCGCGGATGCAGGGCCTTGACGCGATGCCCGAGGCGCTGTGGTGGCTGCTCGGTGCGGTGATCACCGCCTATTTCGGCGCGCGCGAGGCGCATCATCTGCGCAATCGTGGCACGCAGGCCGGGGGGGCAGAGGTCGTCACCGGGGCCGATGTGGCCCCGAAACGCCCCGATGACCGGTCAGATGCCGCCAATCCGGCGCTGGAAGACTGGCGCAGCAACGGCTGAACTTGACCTGACTTGTGCCCTCTGGCATGCCCTTGGGCACAAGACAGGATTTGATCAGATGAACCTCTTCGCCGATATCCGCGCCACCGTTCTGGACGCTTTGACCCAAATGCAGGCCGAGGGCACATTGCCCGACGGCCTCGATTTTGCCAGCGTTGCGGTGGAACCTCCGCGAGATGCGGCGCATGGCGATATGGCGACCAATGCCGCGATGGTGCTGGCCAAACCCGCCAGACTGCAGACGCGCGCTATTGCCGAGGCGCTTGCCGCAAAACTGCTGGCCGATCCGCGCATCACCGCCGCCGATGTGGCGGGGCCAGGGTTTCTGAACCTGCGGCTTGCGCAAGATGTCTGGCAGGCGCTTGTCAAAGCGGCGCTGGTTCAGGGCACCGAGTTTGGCCGTGCCGATGTGGGCAAGGGGCAGACGGTGAATGTGGAATTCGTCTCTGCCAATCCGACCGGGCCGATGCATGTGGGCCATGTGCGCGGGGCTGTGGTTGGCGATGCGCTGGCCAATCTGCTGGCCTTTGCGGGCTGGAAGGTCACGCGGGAATACTACATCAACGACGGCGGCGCGCAGGTCGATGTGCTGGCACGGTCAGCTTATGAGCGCTACCGCGAGGCGCATGGGCTGGAGCCGGAGATCCGCGAAGGGCTGTATCCGGGCGACTACCTTATCCCGGTGGGCGAGGCGCTGAAGGAAAAATACGGCGACACGCTGCTGGACAAGGGCGAGCAGGTCTGGCTGGCAGATGTGCGCGAATTTGCAACGCAGATGATGATGGCGCGGATCCGCGAGGATCTGGCGGCGCTTGGCGTCGAGATGGATCTCTATTCGTCAGAAAAGGCGCTGTACGGCACCGGCAAGATCGAGGCCGCAATCCAGACGCTGAAAGACATGGACCTGATCTATGAGGGTGTGCTGGAGCCGCCAAAAGGCAAGGAACCCGAAGACTGGGAGCCGCGGGTGCAGACCCTGTTCCGCAGCACTGCGCATGGCGATGATGTGGACCGCCCGGTGCAGAAATCGGATGGCAGCTGGACCTATTTCGCGCCCGACATTGCCTATCACTTCGACAAGGTGCAGCGCGGCTATGATCAGCTGATCGACATTTTCGGCGCCGATCACGGCGGCTATGTCAAGCGGATGAAAGCGGCGGTGTCGGCGCTGTCGGGTGGCCGGGTCGGGCTGGACATCAAGCTGATCCAGCTGGTCAAGCTGTGGAAGAACGGCGAGCCGTTCAAGATGAGCAAACGCGCGGGCACCTTTGTCACCCTGCGCGACGTGGTGGAAATGGCGGGCGCGGATGTCACCCGGTTCATCATGCTGACCCGCAAGAACGACGTGGCGCTGGATTTCGATTTCGACAAGGTGCTGGAGCAGTCGAAAGACAACCCGGTGTTCTATGTGCAATACGCCAATGCACGGGTGAACAGCATCTTGCGCAAGGCGCGTGAAGCCGGGGTGGATGTGTCGGATGCCACCCTTGCGGCGGCGGATCTGTCAAAACTGGACCATGCTGCCGAGATCGCGGTGGCGAAAAAGATCGCCGAATGGCCGCGTCTGGTCGAGATTGCCGCGCGCGGGAATGAGCCGCACCGGGTGGCGTTTTATCTCTATGAGCTGGCGTCAGACCTGCATGGGCTGTGGAACCGGGGCAATGATGATGTGTCCTTGCGGTTCCTGCAGGACGATACCGCCACATCTCAGGCGAAAATCGCACTGGTGCGGGCCGTGGGCGTTGTCATTTGCTCAGGTCTTGGTATCTTGGGCGTGACGCCGGTCGAGGAAATGCGCTGATCAACAGCGCCCCGCCGGTGATGCAGGCAACAAGGGCGGGGCAAACCCGTCTGATCGAGGCAGAGCATGGCGGATATCGACTATGATGATTACGGGGCACCCCCCCGTATGACAGGCGGACAGGCGCAACGTCTGGTCCATCTGACTGGCGCTGCGTGTTCGATTGCGCTGATTGTCGGGGTTGGGCTTTGGGGGTACCGGCTGGCGGTGCGCGATGTGACCGGGGTGCCGGTGATCCGCGCGGCCGAAGGGCCGATGCGGGTGGCCCCGTCGAACCCCGGCGGCGATATTGCCGATCATCAGGGCATGGCGGTGAACGTGGTGGCCGCTGCCGGTGGGGCGGCGCCGTTGCCCGAAGAGATCATCCTCGCCCCCGCGCCGGTTGAGCTGAGCGCCGAAGATGCGCCAGGGCTGTCTCCGCTTGATCCGATGTCTGATGCGGTCGCCTCTGCGCCGTCTGCGGGTGAGCCGCCGATGACCGAAGCCGCTGCCGCATCGGCTCTGGCCGTTGCGACGCTTGAAACGCCTGACCCGCTGACATCAGTGCCGGACGCTGGGGCCAATGCCCCGACAGTGACCGAAGATGCGGTTGCCATGGCGCTAGCCGAGGCACTTGGCGATGCCATGCCGCTTGCCCCGTTGGCGGACCTGCCGGAAGAGGCTGCCCTGCCAGAGGCCGATGCTGCTGTGGCGGAAGGGCCGGCCGGGAGCCTGCGTCCCAAAGCGCGGCCGCAGACCGGGTTGCAAAGCGCACCGACGGCAGAGCCGGTCAGTGTGGCAGTATCGGTCGGGCCAGAGATTGACTCCACGACCCTGACCGCTGGAACACGGCTGGTGCAGCTGGGCGCGTTTGACAGCCCTGAGATTGCGCGCGCTGAATGGATCAGACTGCGCGAGCGTTTTGGCGATCTGATGACCGGAAAATCGCTGGTGGTGCAATCGGCGCAATCGGGCGGGCGCACGTTTTACCGGCTGCGCGCGCATGGCTTTGACGGCGAGGATGACGCGCGCCGGTTCTGTGCAGCGCTTCTGGCCGAGAATGCCGCCTGTATCCCGGTTGCGCATAGATGACCGGCAGGCTTGCCGCGATTTTCGGCTGCGCGGGGCCGGAGCTGACAGCGGATGAGGTCGCGTTCTTTCGGGATGCCGACCCGTTCGGCTTTATCCTGTTCGCCCGCAATGTCGAAGACCCGCTGCAGCTGCGCCGCCTGACGGCGGATCTGCGCGCGGCGGTCGGGCGCGATGCGCCGGTGCTGATTGATCAGGAAGGCGGGCGGGTGCAGCGGCTGCGCGCGCCCCATTGGCGCGAGTGGACCCCGCCGCTGGATACAGTGGCGCAGGCGCGTGATCCGGCGCGGGCAATGTGGGTGCGTTCGCGGATCATCGCGCATGAATTGCGCGGGGTCGGGGTCGATGCCAATTGCGCGCCTTGTGCCGATATTGCCGGCACGGATACGCATCAGTTTCTGAAGAACCGCTGCTATGGCACGGATCCGGCAGTGGTTTCTGCGATCTCGACGGCGGTGGCCGATGGCCATCTGGCCGGGGGCGTGTTGCCGGTGATCAAGCATTTGCCCGGTCATGGCAGGGCCACGGCAGATACCCATCACGACCTGCCCACCGTCACCGCCACGCGCGCAGAGCTGGCTGCCACCGATTTCGCGCCGTTCAAGGCGCTGAACCATCTGCCAATGGCGATGACAGCGCATATCATCTACGCCGCCTATGACGACAAGCCCGCGACCCAAAGTGCTGCGATGATCCGGGTGATCCGCGACGAAATCGGGTTTCAGGGGCTGCTGATGACCGACGATCTGAACATGCAGGCGCTGCGTGGCACGCTGGGCGAGCGCACGGCGGCGTCGATGGCGGCGGGCTGTGATATTGCGCTGCATTGCAAGGGCGATCTGGCGGAAATGCTGGCGGTGGCCGCAGCCTGTGGCGAGCAGACACCTGCGATCCGGCAGCGGGCAGAACGTGCACTCTCCGCCCGCCATGCACCCGACCCCGTTGACATCGGAGCCCTGGAGGCCGAATTTCGGGGATTGATGTCGGGGGAGGCGTATGTCTGACACCATTGCCGACGACTGGGGCGACGACCGGCTGGCGCCTGCGGACCGGATGGCCGCCGAGGCGCTGATCGTTGATGTCGACGGGTTCGAGGGGCCGCTCGACCTGCTGTTGACCCTGAGCCGGACGCAAAAGGTGGACCTGCGCAAGATTTCGGTGCTGCAACTGGCCGAGCAATACCTGGGCTTTGTACAAAAGGCGCAGTCGCTGCGGATCGAGCTGGCGGCGGATTATCTGGTGATGGCGGCATGGCTGGCGTTTCTGAAATCGCGTCTGCTGCTGCCCCCCGAACCGGGCGAAGACGGGCCAAGCGCCGAAGATCTGGCAGCGCATCTGGCCTATCAGCTGGAGCGCTTGCAGGCGATGCGCGAGGCGGCGGCGCGGCTGATGGGGCGGGACCAGCTGGGGCGCGATTTCTTTGCGCGCGGGGTGCCGGAGACAGTTCGCCACCACCGCGCCGTGACCTATGAGGCGAGCTTGCTCGACCTGATGCGCGCCTATGCCCGGATTCGCACCAAGGATGAATTCCGCCCCTTTGTCATGGATCGTGACCATGTGTTCACAATGGAGCAGGCGCTGGAGCGGATGCGCGGGCTGATCGGCTATGTCGGCGACTGGTCCGACCTCACCACCTTTCTGCCCGAAGGCTGGGATGCCACGCCGATGCGCCGCCGCTCGTCCACCGCCGCACATTTTGCCGCGATTCTGGAAATGGCCAAGCGCGGTCAGGTCGAGGTGCGGCAGGGTGAGATGTTTGCCCCGATCCAGATCCGGCGCGGCAAAGCATGACTGACCCGATTGAAAAAAGCCTGTTCGAGGCGCCGCCGATGGGCGAGCAGGAGCGCATGGTCGAGGCGATCCTGTTTGGCAGTGCCGAGCCGGTAACGGTGGCCGAACTGTCGGCCCGGATGCCGCATGGCTGTGACCCGGCCGAAGCGCTGGTCTATCTGCGCAAGCGCTATGAGGGGCGCGGGGTGCATCTGGTGCGGGTCGGCGACGCCTGGGCGATGCGCACAGCGGGCGACCTGGGGCACCTGATGCGCAAGGAAACGGTGGAAAACCGCAAACTGTCGCGCGCGGCCATCGAAACCTTGGCCATTGTGGCGTATCATCAGCCGGTGACACGCGCCGAGATCGAGGAAATTCGCGGCGTGGCCGTGTCGCGCGGCACGGTGGACCAGCTGATGGAACTGGACTGGATTCGCCTTGGCCGCAGACGGATGACACCGGGCCGCCCGGTGACCTTTGTGGTGACCGAGCATTTTCTGGACCACTTCGGTCTGGAATCGGCGCGCGATCTGCCGGGGATCAAGGAACTGCGGGCGGCGGGCCTGCTGGACAACCGGCCGCTGCCGGGGTCGATGCAAAAGCCTGACGATGATGAGGACGAGGCCACTTCCGGCCAGAGCGAACTGTTCGAGGATTAAGATGAACGTCAACCAGATCATCAACATGGTGATGCGGATTTTCATGCGCAAAGGTGTGAACTGGGGCATCAACAAGGGCACGCAGATGATGTCAAAGCGTGGCAAACCGGCGGCACCGACCACGACGGTTGATGCCCGGCAATCGGCTCAGGCGCGTGATGCGGCCAAACGTGCGCGGAAAGCCGCCGCTGTGACCCGGCGGATCGGGCGCTAGACTTTACTGGGCCGGGCTTCACCGGACTGTCACTTTGTTGTGCGATCTCTGTCCCGTCGGGACATGGGGCAGCTCTACTTGGGCTAGGGGGCTTGCCAGCCGCGTTCCGCCAGATATAGTTCGGCCTATCGGGGCAGGGTTCCCTGCGCCGAGGCCTGTATGGCAACCGAGATGGGTGGGGTCACTCGACGGATGGACGGCGATTTCAGAACTCAGTTTGTGCGCGACCCGGCGTCGCTGAAACATTATCCGGCACTGGTGCTGAACGCGGATTACCGCCCGCTCAGCTACTACCCGCTCAGCCTCTGGCCCTGGCAAGAGGCGATCAAGGCCGCGTTCCTTGACCGGGTGCAGATCGTGGCCGAATACGATCATGTGGTCCGAAGCCAGAGGGCCGAATTCAAGATACCCTCGGTCGTGGTCCTGAAAGATTTCGTAAAACCCCAAAAGCGCGTGGCCTTCACGCGCTTTAATCTTTTTCTGAGGGACGAGTTCTGCTGCCAGTATTGCGGGGCCAAGGGAGATCTGACCTTTGACCATGTGATCCCACGCGCGCGCGGCGGAGTGACCAGCTGGGAAAACGTGGTGGCCGCCTGTAGCCCGTGCAACCTGCGCAAAGGCTCCAAAACGCTGCGCCAGTCCGGGTTGCACCTGAACCGTACTCCACGCGCCCCCAACGCCGAGGAAATGCAGGCTCATGGCCGCCGCTTTCCGCCGAATTACCTGCACGACAGCTGGATGGATTACCTGTACTGGGATGCCGAGCTGGATGCCTGATTTGTCATAAATTTTTTACAAAACCTTCACATTTCAATCTGGCTTGGCTAGGGTTCGATGTCTGCCCGTCAGGAGAGTGCGATGGTTCCCCCAATTGAAATGGCCGCGCTGAACATGTTCGTGGCCTTGAGCTGTGGCGCGCTGGTCGGATCAGAACGACAGGTCCGGCAGCGGATGGCCGGTCTGCGCACCAATGCGCTGGTGGCCTTGGGGGCGGCGAGTTTTGTGATCTTTTCCGCGCTGTATCCGGCAGAAATCAGCCCGACGCGGGTTGCGGCACAGATTGTGTCGGGCATCGGATTTCTGGGCGCGGGGATCATTTTCCGCGATGGGTTCAACATTCACGGGCTGAACACGGCGGCGACGCTGTGGTGTTCGGCGGGGGTGGGGATGATGGCGGGGTCGGGCCAGTGGCCCTATGCGCTGGTGCTGACCGGGATGGTGGTTTTCGTGAACCTTGGGCTGCGGCCCTTGGTCAAATGGATCAAGCGGCGGACCAAGGCGGGGATGCCGCTGGGCAAAACCTACCGGGTTCTGCTCACCTGCCGCTCCGATCAGGAGGGCGCGTTGCGCAGTCTGATGCTGCGGACGCTGGCGATTGGCGGGCTGCATCTGTCTGACATTTCCGCTCAGGCGGCAGAGGATGGCGTGGGAATTGACCTTGCCGTCACCGTCAGCGGTGAAGGCCTGCCGGATACGATGGTGGAACAAGCGGTTCACCGGCTGGCGGCGGAACCGGGGCTGATCCGGGTGCGGTGGGAAGCGCTGGAAGAGGTTTGATCAGCCGAAGCGCTATGATCCGCCGCAACCGGATGCTAGACTTCGCGCAGCGGCTTGGGTAAAAGGGCTGCGTTAGCGCTAACGGCGCCGCAGGAGCGAGGATTTCCACATGGTTTCGCGAGTCATCCCGGTCGACGTGTTCGACCTTGTGATTTTTGGTGGCACGGGCGATCTGGCCCGCCGCAAGATCCTGCCCGGATTGTATCGGCGCTTCGTGGCCGGACAGATGACCAGTGACAGCCGCATCATCGGCGCCGCGCGCGGTGAGCTGAGCGACGACGCGTTCCGCAAACTGGTTGCTGAGTCGATTGACGAATTCGTGCCAAAGGACCGTCGCGACGAGGCGATGATCACCGAGTTTCTGTCGCGCCTGCACTATGTCGCGATTGATGCCAAAGGTGAGGGCGGCTGGGACGCGCTGAAAAACATGATGCGCGATGGCGTGGTGCGGGCGTTTTACTTCTCGGTCGCCCCGGCCTTGTTCGGCGACATTGCCCTGCGGCTCAAAAGCCATGGCGTTGCCGATGATGCCGCCCGGATCGTGGTTGAAAAGCCGTTTGGCCGTGATCTGGCGACGGCAAAGGCCCTGAACGCCACGCTGGCGCAGCACTTCCACGAGACGCAGATCTACCGGATCGACCATTATCTGGGCAAGGAAACCGTGCAGAACCTGATGGCGGTGCGCTTTGCCAATATCCTGTTCGAGCCGTTGTGGAAGGCGGAATACGTCGACCATGTGCAGATCACGGTGGCCGAAACCGTCAGCGTAGACGGGCGTGGGGCCTATTACGACAAGTCGGGTGCGATGCGCGATATGGTGCAGAACCATATGATGCAGCTGTTGTGCCTGATCGCGATGGAGCCGCCCTATCACTTTGACCCCGACGCGGTGCGCGATGAAAAGCTGAAGGTCATCCGCGCGCTGGACCCGGTGCCGCAGCAAGATATCGTGCGCGGTCAATACCTTGCCGGGGGCGGGCAGGGCGGCTATCTGGAGCATTGCGAAAACCCTGCCAGCACCACCGAAAGCTATATCGCGCTCAAGGTGCATGTGTCGAACTGGCGCTGGAAGGGCACGCCGTTTTACCTGCGCACCGGCAAGCGGCTGCGGGCGCGGGCCAGTGAAATCGCGATCACGTTCCGTGAGCCGCCGCACTCGATCTTTGACGATGCCAAGGGCTGGCGGGAAAATGTGCTGGTGATCCGGTTGCAGCCCGATGAGGGCATGAACCTGATGGTGATGATCAAGGAACCGGGGCCGGGCGGCATGCGGCTGATGCAGGTGCCGCTGGACATGTCCTTTGCCGGGGTGCTGGGCGATGAGGCGGAGGATATTCCCGACGCCTATGAGCGGCTGATCATGGACGTGATCCGCGGCAACCAGACCCTGTTCATGCGCGGCGACGAGGTCGAGGCGGCCTGGGCCTGGACCGATCCGATCATCGAAGGCTGGAACGCCACCGGCGCAAAGCCACAAGGTTATGACGCGGGATCTTCGGGGCCAGAGGATGCGTTGATGCTGATGCATCGCGACGGACGCCGCTGGCGGGAGATACGCTGATGGATTTTGTCTCATACCCTGATGCCGAGATGATGTATCTGGCACTGGCCAAGCAGATCGCCAGCGAGTTGGGCGCGTTTCTGCGCCGCGATGGCCATGCCTCATTGTGCGTTCCGGGTGGCACCACGCCGGGGCCGGTGTTTGACACGCTGTCGGGGGTCGATCTGGACTGGCCGAATGTGGCGGTGTTTTTGAACGATGAACGCTGGGTGCCGGAAAGCAGTTCGCGCTCCAACACCCGGCTGTTGCGCGAACGCCTGCTGCGCGGGCCAGCCGCAAAGGCGCAGTTGGTGCCGCTCTATGCCCCGGCCGATCAGCCCGAAGAGATGCTGGAGGCTCTGTCGGCGGGCCTGAAGCCGCATCTGCCGATCTCGGTCCTGCTGCTCGGGATGGGGGCGGATATGCACACCGCCAGCCTGTTCCCCGGCGCGGACCTGCTGGAGCAGGCGCTTGCGCCCGATGCGCCGCTCCTGATGGCGCTGCGAGCCGAAGCGGCGGGCGAGCCGCGCATCACCCTGTCGGCCCCGGCGCTGAAATCGGCCTTTCACACTCATATCCTGATCAAGGGCCCGGAAAAGCGCGCCGCGCTGGAGCGGGCCCAAAGCCTTTCCATCACCGAAGCGCCGGTGCGCGCGGTGCTGGATGTTGCAACCGTTCATTGGACCGAATGACATGAACCAGACCTGGGACGCCCTGAAAGACCATCACGCCGCGGTTGAGGGTCGCCCGATCCTTGATCTGTTTTCCGATGGCAGCCGCGCCGCCGCGTTTACCGCCAAGGCCGATGGCATGATGCTGGACTATGCCAAGACCAATATTGATGCCCGGGGGCGGTCGCTGTTGCTGCACCTGGCCGAAACTGCCGGGGTTGCACAAAAACGCGCGGCGATGTTTGCCGGGGCAAAGATCAACGAGACCGAAGGCCGCGCCGTGCTGCACACCGCGCTGCGCAACATGGACACGCCGCTGGTCGTCGATGGCACGGATGTCACCCTCGCGCTGCGCGACACCTATGCGCGGATGCAAGGCTTTGCCGCAGATGTGCGCGACGGGCGCTTCACCGGGCAGGGCGGCAAGATCACCGATGTTGTGAACATTGGCATCGGCGGGTCAGACCTTGGCCCGGCAATGGCGGTGCTGGCGCTGGCGCCGTTTCATGACGGGCCGCGCTGCCATTTCATCTCGAACGTGGATGGCGCCCACGCGGCGGATATTCTGCGCGGGCTGAACCCGGAAACCACGCTGGTGATCGTGGCATCAAAGACCTTTACCACCATCGAGACGATGACCAATGCCGAAACTGTCCGGCTCTGGATGGCACAAAAGGTGACCGATCCGGCGGCGCAATTTGCGGCTGTGTCCACGGCGGCGGAGAAGACGGCGGCTTTTGGCATCGCAAGTGAACGGGTGTTCGGATTCGAGGATTGGGTCGGCGGGCGCTATTCGATGTGGGGCCCGATCGGGCTGTCGCTGATGCTGGCGGTGGGGCCGGAGGGGTTTGCCGAATTCCTGCGCGGCGGGGCGGCGATGGATGCGCATTTCCGCACCGCCCCCTTTGCCGAAAACCTGCCGGTGCTGCTGGCGCTGGTGGGGATCTGGCACAACCAGATCTGCGGCTACACCACCCGTGCCGTGCTGCCCTATGATCAGCGGCTCAGCCGCCTGCCAGCCTATCTGCAACAGCTGGAGATGGAATCGAACGGCAAGCGGGTGGCGATGGATGGCACCGATCTGCCCTATCATTCCGGCCCGGTGGTCTGGGGGGAACCGGGCACCAATGGCCAGCACGCGTTTTACCAGCTGATCCATCAGGGCACCCGGGTGGTGCCGTGCGAATTTCTGGTGGCCAAACGCGGGCATGAGCCTGATCTGGCGCATCAGCATCTGCTGCTGGTGGCGAATTGTCTGGCGCAATCGGAGGCACTGTTGCGCGGCCGGTCCTTGCCCGAGGCCACCGAGATCATGGCACGCAAGGGGCTGAGCGGGGCCGAGCTGGACCGTCAGGCCCGCCATCGCGTCTTCCCCGGCAACCGCCCCAGCACCACCCTCGCATATGATCAGCTGACGCCGTTTGTGCTGGGCCAGATCATCGCGCTGTATGAGCACCGGGTGTTTGTCGAGGGTGTCATTCTGGGCGTCAATTCCTATGACCAATGGGGGGTCGAGCTGGGCAAGGAGCTGGCGCTCGCCTTGCAGCCTGTGCTGGAAGGCAAGACCGGGACCGAGGCCAAAGACGGATCGACGGCGCAGCTGGCGGCGTGGTTCCGCAGCTGAAAAACTGTCCTGCCGGGCCAGAGATTGGCCCGGCAGGACCGGGCTGTTACTTCAGTGCAGCGGTGACAATCACTTCGACCAGATATGTCGGGGCCGCCAGCTTTGCCTCACCGGTCGCACGCGCCGGGGTATGGCCCTGCGGCACCCAGGCATCCCAGACCGCGTTCATCTCGGCAAAATCCGCCATGTCGGCCAGCCAGATCTGCGCCGACAGGATGCGGGTTTTGTCGGTGCCGGCTTCGGCCAGAATCCGGTCCACTTCAGCCAGACAGGTGCGGGTCTGATCGGCCACAGGCTCACCGGCGGTGCCGACCTGACCGGCCAGCCAGATGATACCATTGTAGCACACGCCTTCGCTCATGCGCGCGCCGGTGCCGATGCGTTTGATGTCGTCGTTCATAATGAAGCTCCGTTTGTGAAATCCACAGCCTGCCTAGCGGCGGGATTGCGCAAAGGAAAGGGCCTCAGTCCAGCCGGGTGCAGGTAAAACTGTCACCCGAGACGGGTGAGAACCAGTAAAGCGTGCCATCGTCGTTCAGCGCAACATGCAGTTGGTAGTCATCCTCGAACGACAGGGTAAAGCCGTTTCCATCTGCCGCGATATCGGTGATCGGCATGTCGTCAGAGCCGTTGTTGTAGCTGTCTGCGGTAAAGGTGAACTGCGCCACCTCACAATCCCAACGCCCCTCGAACGCGAGCGGTTCTGATGCAAGGGCCGCCCCCGCACTCAGGGAAAGGCCAAGGGAAACAACGGTCAGAAGGCGCATGTCGGCTCCGGTATATCAGGGGGATGCTGCGGATCGGGAAGACCGGTCCAGACCCCGACCTCTATCCGTTTTACAGGGTCAGGGCCAGCCATGGCTCGGGGCCATCGGCGGATATCCGGTCAGGTCCGGCGCTGGTGTCAGACCGGTCAACGCGCGGCGGGCACCAGACGGCCCCCTCCCCCTTGTGGGGAGGGATGGGGTGGGGGGCGTCGCCACGGCTAACGAAACAGGCGGGCCACGATGGGCGCAAGCAGGATCACGATGATGATCCGCAGCAGATGGTGGCTGACCACATAGGCCAGATCGGCCCCGGCGATGATGGCGATCACCACCATCTCCGCCTGACCACCGGGCAGAAAGGCGAGAAAGGCATCCAGCGCAGGCGCAAGGCCTGCCAGATAAATCACCTCGAAAAACGCCAGCGAGATCGCGGCCAAGATCAGGGCATAGACCACCCCTGCGCCCACGTCGATGCGCAACTCGCGCCAGGTGATGCCGGAGTATTTGACCCCAACCGCGATGCCGATAAAAAACTGCGCCGCCCAGATGATTTCGGCGGGCGGGCGGGTGGTGATGAGGCCGCTCAGCGACAGCACTGCGGTCAGGATCATCGGGCCAAGGATCGATGCACCGAACAGGCCGACCCTTTCGGCGATCTTCCAGCCCGCAAAGGCGGCAAAAATGATCAGCACGATCTGCACCGGATCGGTATCCAGTGCCGGTTTGCCGGGCGGCTGGCTCAGGTCGATGCCCCAGTACAGCGTCATGATGAGCGGCGCAGCGGTCACAATGACCAGAACGCGGGTGGCGTGAATCAGCGACAGCGCGCGCACGTCGCCCCCGGCCTCTTCGCCAAACACCAGCATATCCTGCAACCCGCCGGGCATGGCGGCATACCAGGCGGTGGGGTGGTTGAAGCCAAAGACATAGCGGAACAGCGGATAGCCGACCGCGCCGATCACCACGATGAACAAAGGCACGAACAGCAGCGACAGCGCAAAATCGGGCAGATGCCCGATGGTTTCCGGCGTGATCGATGAGCCGACCGCTACGCCCAGAAAGGTGCGCATGAAGGTGCCGAGCGTGCCCGCATCCTGCATCTTCGCGCCCAACAGGGCGGCGACAAGACAGGCGGCCATTGGCCCCAGCAGCAGCGCAAGCGGCAGGTGCAGCAGCAGGAACAGCACAGCCCCGGCAGCGGCGATGGCAAAGGTCAGCAGACGTGGCCTGGTCAAGAGGGTCACGGCGCCATCTCACCCGGCCGGGGCGCCCATAGCGCAGAGTGCAGGTCGCCGTCAGCGCCAAAGCGCCCAAAATCCGTGGAGCCACCGTCGATGGTGATAATGTCGGGGCGCAGTGCCTCATTGCGCGCCAGAGCGCCGCTTCGCGTCAAGGACTGCCGGTCACAGCCGGGGCCGTTCAGGGGCAAGGGTAGGCTGGGGGGCATCGATGCAGTCCTCAATCAGCAGCGGTCCCGCCGTCTGTGACTGTCTGCGACGGTTTCTTCAAGACCCAATGGAGCCCCAAAAGCGCAGCAAAGCTGACGACGGCGGCGATCCACAGCCCAATAGCAACGGTGAGTTGGGACAGGGACGTTCAGTCGCACGCCGACAGCAGCATGGCGCGGCGCATCTTGTCTGCAATCGCATCACCCGGTCCGGACCCGGCGATGACCTTAAGCCGCAAGACCAGTCTGAGGCCAAGGACAGGCCCCGTCAGTACCGCAGAAACCAGGTCATCGTGTCACTGTGGTCTGACCAAAGGAGTTGCCGCGGTGGCGCAGCCCGCAAATAAGGGAGAAGGGAAGCCCCCTTTCCGATGGAAAAACCTGCACTGAAACCCGATCTTTGCCCGCCGCAGAATATTTCCACGCAAGCCCCTTGCCCCCGCCCGCCTGCGTCTTTAAACGGGTCAGTGGAGTGGTGGCCGAGTGGTCGAAGGCACACCCCTGCTAAGGGTGCAGACGGCAACGTCTCGAGGGTTCGAATCCCTTCCACTCCGCCATTTGCACATCGCAAACCCGAGATAAGGTCCCTGACGGGGACTTTTTTCTTTTTGTTTTAAAGGGGTTTAGCTGAGCCATCCGACTTTCGGAGACTGGCGTTTCAGCCGAAATCGGTCTCTGAACGCCCCGCGTCTCTTTCCATCCGCCCTTCATCCAAATCGAGACGGATTCAAAAAGTGACGCACTTTCAGTATGTTGGGGAAATCGAACTACGCCGCAGTTGAAGTGGGTTCGTCTGCTATCGGTGCGAACAGAGACAACCGAAGGCGGCGTGGTTGTGCGAGGTGGAGCGCAAATTTTCATGTCACTAGCCTCCATACGGACTCTCTTTCACACGCAAAATCGAAAGAAGCGGCGACTTGGGATCAGATGATTGCTGCATGGGAAGCAAGGCTTGCCGGTGACACCACGGACGCCGAACAGCGGTTCGCTGCGGCCCGTGACCTCGCCGAAGCAAGGGGCTTTCGCTACTTGCGGGCTGATCAGGTCGCCAAGCTACCGATAGAAGAACTACGCGACAGGTTCGCTGCGGTGTCAGGGTTCAAAGATACCCCTGACAGTCCTGATACCCTTGATGCCGCTGCGCTGCTTGGCGGCGCCAAAGAGCCGCCACTGACCGTCAGCAAGGCCCTAGAGCACTACTGGACGTTGGCGAAGGATAAGACGCTCGGCAAGTCAGAGGACCAGCTACGGCGCTGGAAGAACCCGCGAAAGAAAGCTGTTGGCAATTTCATCGCGGTCGTCGGTGACAAGGCCATCAAAGACATTACCGGCGACGATATGCTGGATTTCCGCAACTGGTGGATGGAACGGCTGGAAGAGGAAGAGTTGACGCCGAACAGCGCCAACAAAGACCTGATCCACCTTGGCGACATTCTGAAAACCGTGAACCGGATGAAGCGTCTCGGTCTTGTCCTGCCTTTGACCGATCTGGCGTTCAAAGAGGCGGATGCGAAAAAGCGACCACCATTTTCAACAGCATGGATCAAAGAGAAAATACTGGGGCAGGGCGCACTGGACGGTCTGAACCCCGAAGCAAGGGCGATCCTGCTGGTCATGGTGAACACCGGCTGCCGCCTGTCAGAACTTGCTGCCTTGAGCGCGAAGACAATCCGGCTGGATCATGATGTTCCGCACATTGCGATTGAGCCGGAAGGACGGCAGATCAAGAGCAAGTATGCCAAGCGCATCGTGCCCTTGCTTGGTGTATCGCTGGAAGCCTTGAAAGCGTTCCCAGAGGGATTCCCGCGCTACCGGGAAAGCAGTGCCAGCCTATCGGGCACGGTCAACAAGTTCATGCGTGAAAACGGGTTGATGGAAAGCGACGATCACACCCTCTACTCCCTGCGCCATGCCTTTGAGGATCGGATGCTGGCGGCTGGAATTGATGACCGGATCAGGCGTGATCTCTTCGGTCACAGGTTGACGCGGGAACGCTATGGCGATGGCGGCACTCTGGAACAGAAGCAAAGCCTGCTTCAAGCCACCGCTCTTTGACGTGCAGCAATCGCACGGGCGCGGCTGATAGCATCGTCTTTGGCTTCATAGGTCGCAAGTTCATGTTCGATCCGCTCAAAGACCGGCAGATAGACCGGATCAGTGATGACCAGTGCAGCCGACATGCGGTGCATCTTTTGAAGTTCGGGCAGGGTGACGGGCGCAGGCATTGGGGGCACACTCAGGTTGTTACCCTAAGCTTTTATGCGCGCATCTGGAATTTGTGCGCTGGGATGGAAGAAAAGGGCGAAGCCTGCGCCCCGCCCTTTCCGTCCTTACATACTCAGCACCGCGCAAGCAGGGGATTAACCTGCCGTGCCATGTCGGGGTTGATGGGCATGACACCCGCGCACTGACCGACTTATCGCAGCGCATTCAAGCTGGGCAGGGTCACTGATATGCCCTCTCAGCCTGTTTCCACTTTTCTTTAAGGTATTGATCTGCTTGGGGCGGTTCTGCCTCCATTTTTGCCAAAAAGTTGTTTGATTACGAATTTTCCAGCGCTCCGACCTCGGGCGCCACCGGCCCGGAACGATCGCGGAACTGCTTCGGGACTTTCTTCGGCTCTCATCGGGAGGAATTGTCCCGAATTGGCCAGAGTTGTCAGTCTGTTCACGCTTCAGGCGAACCCCGAATCGGTCTCCACGGGCAAATAAACTGCCCGTAAATCAATAACTTACAATGGTTGGCGATGGAGCGGGTGAAGAGCGACCGGGGACGAAATCTAACCCGGCTGAGCCGCACATTTTCCTATATTTTTCAATAATTTAGGCCCGCTTGGCGTCCCGGTGAGTTTTGGCCGTGTGTGCCTGACGCGCTGTCAGTGCGTGCTTTCAACTATGTCCTCTGTGTCCACAGTTTGCAAGTATTGCGGCGCACGATGTTTCTGGTTAACTTTCACGAAATTGTGAGCATAGGCGTTGAAATGAAAAGTCTTGGCTATCGTATTTTGGGGGCTGCTGTCGGCTTCCTAGTGGGGAGCGTAGCGATCCTTCTCCTTTACTTTGTTTTTCATGTTGCCATGGAAGCGCTCGACGTTAACCGCGTCCGTGTAAGAGTGCCTGTTATTCTGATCGTGTTGCCGTTTGTAACCGCTTTCTACGGATTCAAGATCGGACCAGAGTTGTTTGCGGCTGTCCAAGAATTTCTCGGGGATGCTGGTCCTCTGACCCGGCTCGTGATGATCGGCCCCGTCTTCTGGGCAGCCGTTGTTCTCGCATACGTCTTCGTGTTTGAACCCTTTGGTTATTCAATCAGTGACGATGAGTGGCTGTTAGCCGCCAAAATCATTTTGTTTCCGACCGGGGTTCTCTGGGCTGGCATTTGGGTGGCTAGGCGCTTCATCATGCAGCCTAGAGCATAAGACAGAAAAAATTGGAAAAATTTCCGAAGTGCTGACCTCGACAGGTGAAGCCGTACCTTACCCCCCGGTGGGGTCGCTTTGTCCACAATCCGGGGCACCTCACGCCGCACCCTGGCTGCCCCTTGGTCTATCCTAGGGGACCGGGCGAAGTGCATCAAATGCACTATCCCACCACATCATTAACACTCACAACGTTCCCTGTCGTTCGATAGCCGTCGCGCGGGATGCACTTCCGCACCCGGTTGGCCTCTAGGGTATGCCCTAACGGCCACCTCGGATGGACTCTGAGATAGTGGCCGTTGACTATTGACTGATCTCTGCGGCCACCCTATAAACGGCCATAACCTCATCGGCCATTATAGGGAACATCAATGTCAACCATCCTCTACGCCCGCGTCTCGACTGCGGAACAGAACCTTGACCACCAGCGCACCCAAGCGGAAGCGGCGGGCTTCCAGATTGACGAAGTGGTAGCCGATGATGGCGTGTCAGGCGTCACCACGCGTCTTGTTGAACGCCCACAAGGCAAGCGGCTGTTCGACATGCTGCGCCGGGGGGATATTCTGGTGGTCCGTTGGGTGGACCGCCTCGGGCGCAACTATCAGGACGTGACCGACACCATTCGCGACTTCATGCGGCGGGGCGTCGTGATCCGCACTGTCATCAACAACATGACCTTCGACGGGGCCACCCAAGACCCCATGCAGCAAGCCGTCAGGGACGCCCTGATAGCCTTCATGGCGGCAACGGCACAGGCACAGGCCGAGGCCACGAAAGAGGCTCAGAAGGCTGGTATAGCGGCGGCACGGGACAAGATCGAAAGCTATCGCGGGCGCAAGCCCAGCTATGACCGGGCAAAGCTGGCGGAGGTAATGGACATGCTGGGGCAGGGGCATGGGGCATCGGCTATCGCCAAGGTGTCCGGCCTGTCTCGGGCGGCGGTGCGGCGGATCATCGACACGCCGGAGGATGCCGAAGCCGCGCTGGCCCGCTGGGAAGGGGGGCGGGCGTGATGCTGTTTCTCGAAATCCTGTTCTGGGTGGTCAATGGGGTGCTGGTGGTGGGGGCGGTGGTGTCGCTGTGGATCTCCCTCGGGCCTTGAAATAGAACGCCTGTCGCTGTGCGCCTATCTGTTTTCTTCGCTGGCCCTCGTGGGACACCTCGGGGGCCGCTTTCGTATCGCTTTCGGGTGCCGCCCATGACGCATTGCGTTGACCCTGCCGGGGCTGGGGTGCTTTAGTCCGGGGGCACAGTCGCCCCAAGGAATCCGATGACCCCGCAAGAGTTTATTGCCAAGTGGCGCACTGTTGAACTGAAAGAGCGGAGCGCATCGCAGTCGCATTTCAACGACATTTGCCGCCTTTTGGGGGTGGACGACCCGATCACCGCCGACAAGACGGGCGACGCATTCTGCTTTGAGAAGGGCGCGTCCAAGACCTCGGGGGGCGAGGGCTGGGCGGACGTGTGGAAGCGCGACTGCTTCGCATGGGAATACAAGGGCAAGAAAAAAGACCTCGACAAGGCGTTCGGCCAGCTTTTGCAATATGCGATTGCTTTGGAGAACCCGCCGCTGCTGATCGTGTCCGACATGGACCGCATCCGCATCCACACCAACTGGACCAACACCGTCCAGAAGGTCTACGAGATCACCCTGGACGACTTGATGGACGGGGCCAAGCGCGACCTGCTGCGCGCCTGTTTCCAGAACCCCGAGAAACTGAAACCCCAAAAGACCCGCCAAGTCCTGACAGAAGAGGCCGCCCAGCGGTTCGCCCTGATCGCCCAAAGACTGCGCGGACGGGGCCACGATGCCCATGTTGTCGCGCACTTCGTCAACCGTTTGGTATTCTGCATGTTCGCGGAAGACGTGAACCTTCTGCCCGACAAGATGTTCGAGCGGATGATCAAGGTATCGCGCCCCAAGCCCGAGACCTTTGCCGCTCAGGCCAGCAAGCTGTTCGCCGCGATGCGGACGGGGGGCGACGTTGGCTTTGAACAGGTGGACTGGTTCAACGGCGGGCTTTTTGACACCGATGAGGCGCTGCCGCTGACATGGGAAGACCTTGATGACCTGACGCGGGCCACGCAACTCGACTGGTCCGACATTGACCCGTCCATCTTGGGCACCCTGTTCGAGCGCGGTCTGGACCCCGAGAAGCGCAGCCAGCTTGGCGCGCATTACACCGACCGCGACAAGATCATGCAGATTGTGCTGCCCGTGGTGGTGCAGCCCTTGCTGGCCGAATGGGCGACCATACGGGACCAGATGGCGGCCCTCATCGACGCTGTTCCGGTTGCGACGAAGGACAAGCTCTTGGTCGGGGCTGATCTGGCCGCCCGCACCCGTGCCTTCAAGCGGGCCGAGGACCTGCGCCAAGGCTTTCTTGACCGCTTGCGGGATTACCGGGTGCTTGATCCGGCCTGTGGGTCGGGGAACTTCCTCTATATCGCCCTGACCGAACTCAAGAATATCGAACACCGCGCGAACCTAGAGGCTGAGGCTCTGGGATTGCAGCGCCCCGCCTTGCTGGTGGTCGGGCCAGAGAACGTGCTTGGCATCGAGTTGAACCCTTATGCCGCCGAACTGGCCCGCGTGTCGGTCTGGATTGGGGAAATCCAGTGGATGCGCCGGAACGGGTTTGAGGCGGCGCGGAACCCGATCCTGCGGACGCTAACCACCATCGAAAACCGGGACGCCGTGTTGAACCCGGACGGGTCGCGGGCGGAATGGCCGAAGGCGGATGCGGTGGTGGGGAAGCCGCCGTTTTTGGGCAACAAGAAGATGATTGCCGGGCTAGGTGAGGCATACACGGTCGCCCTGCGCAAGGCGTGGGAGATTGTTCCGGGTGGGGTGGATCTTGTCGCGTATTGGTTCGCAAAGGCTTGGGCGCAGATGCAAGCAGGTGAACTGACGCGTGCCGGGCTGGTGACAACAAACGGGATTCGCGCGGGCGCGACCTCTCAAGTGCTGAAACCAATCGTGGACAAGGGGAGAATCTTCCATGCGTGGAGCGACGAAGACTGGACAATTAATGGTGCTGCTGTCCGAGTTTCGATGGTCTGCTTTGACAAGGAAAACGGCCAACCTGCTGAGTTGGATGGTGCCAAAGTTGAAACGATTTTCTCCGACCTAACAGCAAAAACGGATGGTCTCGACGTGTCTTCCGCCACCCGCTTGGAGGAAAACGCTGCTGTGAGTTTTCAGGGTGTGAGTAAGGTGGGCACCTTTGAAATCGCGGGATATGATGCCCGCAATTGGCTCAAAGCACCGCTAAATCCCAATGGCAAGCCGAATGCAGAGGTTCTTCGCCCTTGGATCACAGGCACGGACCTGACAACGAGAAATCGGGACGAATGGGTCATCGACTTCGGACTCAATATGCCGGTCGAAGAAGCGGAACTTTTCGAAGCCCCTTTTCACGCTGTAGCAACTTTCGTCTATCCTGAGCGGCAAAAAAGCAGACGCGATGCCTACAGGGTCAAATGGTGGATACACGCCGAGGCACGGCCCGGCATGAGAAAAGGCATCGCATCTTTCTCGCGCTATATCGCCACGCCCAAGGTTTCAAAGCACCGCTTCTTTGTATTTTTACCAAAGGTCGCTTTGGCCTCAAACCTCGTTATCGCTGTTGCAAGAAGTGATGATACAACTTTTGGCATCCTTTCATCGCGGCTTCACGAGATTTGGTCGCTTGCACTTGGGCAATGGATAGGTGTTGGGAACGATCCAACTTACACGCCGTCGACCACTTTCGACACCTTTCCCTTTCCCGATGGTCTGACCCCGAACATCACCGCTGGGGACTATGCCAACGACCCGCGCGCCCAGAAGATCGCCGCCGCCGCCGCCCGCTTGAACGAACTGCGGGAAAACTGGCTGAACCCGTCCGACCTTGTGGACCGGGTGCCCGAGGTGGTGGCGGGATACCCTGACCGCATCTTGCCCAAGAACGATGCCGCCGCCGCCGAACTCAAGAAGCGCACCCTGACCAACCTCTACAACGCCCGCCCCGCATGGCTGGACCACGCCCACCGCGCGCTTGATGAGGCCGTGGCCGAAGCCTACGGCTGGGGCGACGACTGGCGGGCGGGCAAACTGACCGACGACGAAATCCTCGCGAGGCTGTTCCGGCTCAATCAGGAACGGGCGGGCAAAGCAACGGCCTGATGATCCGGCTCGGGCACTCTTTTGCGCGTGACTACAAGATATGGTGGGCTGCGGCGCTTGATCGAAAAATGGCATACTGCCGCAGAGGCCGTGGGAGGGCCTCAGGAAGGCCCTTGACGTTTTTCATATCACGGGTGCGTAATTGTCCATCGTGCCTCTCCGGGTGCACCGGGCGGCCCTCTGCGCGCCAGTCGATTACCCCCTCCCTTCGAAGGAACGCACTTGTCGCCTGACCTCCAAAAGAAGCCAAAGCCATCAGGCACAAGATATAGTGTTTAGCGGCGCGTTTCTCGACAAAATCCGGCAATGCTTGCAGTTGCTATCGCAACTTGCATCCTTTCCACCGCGTCGCCGTCACCAAAAATTCTTCCCGTGTCCTCTCGCAAATGTTTCATCCCCACATGGGCACCATCGGCGGCCCCGGTAGACGTTCGGCTCAACACCACAAGGCCGAACTGTTCCCCACACGGGAACCACCAGTCCAGCGCCCTGACTTGATCCCCATACAGGGATTATATCGTGATTTGTCAGATGGTTGTGCGACATGCGACGTGAGCTTTCAGATGATCGCCACGAAAGGAACCAGCATGGCCGCACTCTCGCCTACCGTCTCCGCACACCTGATCGCCGCTTCGGAGATCATCCACGCCACCGCACGGGCAACGGTCAGGGCCACGCCCAGCGCCCGCCAGACGCTCGCCCATATCGATGCGGCACAGTCCTTTATGGTTGCCGCCGATGCGCTCTATGAGGCCGCAGAACGGGTCGCGCAGGGTGCGCCACTAGACGCGCCGCAGTTGAGATTGGCGCTGTGGGTAGCGGCGGCGAAATCTGCCCAAGGCTACGCCGCCCTGAGGACTGATCCTCTTTCCGCATCGCTGCCCGGAATCGATTCTACCTTGTCATAGGACTACATTCACAACCCACTCCGAAGCTCATTCCGGGCATCTCGATGAAGACATGACCGCGCCAATGCGACGGTCCCAAATCAACTCCAACCTGATCAACGAAATCCGTGCTGCCCAGAACGATCTGGGCGGCCAGCGCACGACTGCACAAAAGGAGAATCCACATGCAGCATTTCTCGACCTCGAACCTTGCCCTTGCCATTGCTGACGACATGGTGGCCCAACGCTTCGGCCACGGGCGCAGCATCCACACCTTCGCCGCTTATCTCGACTATATTGACGCGCGCGCAACTGCCCACCTCAACCCCGCCTCTGCCCGCCGCGTCATCGGTTCGGCTGGGGCACAGCGCCGGAAAGCCCGCCTGACGCTGGAGAACGGCACGAGCGTTATCCTCGCCTTGCCGATGAACGATGCCCACACTGGAAAAACTGTCTGGGCTGAGATCGAGCTTGGGACGTGGCTTAACCTGATCGAAATGGGCGCGGACGGCGCGTGGTTCTACCTCCACAAGGGGAAGGATCGGCGGACAGGACAGGTGCGGACGAATGCACCGATGAGGTCCACCACGACGAACAAGAATACCACCGTCGCCCGACTGATTGTCAACGCGAAAGCAGGGCAGCAAGCGCGGACGCTGGACGGAAACCCGATGAATCTGCGTTCGGGCAACGTTTACCTGAATGGCAACACCGACACCTGCGAAGGCCGCGTCGGGCGGGCAAAGACGGACAGCGCGGCTTTGCTCAAGGGCCAGTTGGCGCTTCGGCAAAAGCTGGCGGGCAGTGGGTTCGGCTTCGATGGTGGTGAGGCACAATGAATATGAAAGGCGAGACCAAAATGCAGTTTCTGCAAACGATACTCGACGGCACGAAGCCTTCCTGCCACCCCCGCGCCGACGATCTGCTGGGCATCGGTGGCGACATGGCAAAGACGTTGACCGATCTTCTGTGTGACCTCGAAGTGCTTGACCATGAATATCGGGCGGGCGGCGGCAACGATACCAACCGGGCGCGTGATGCGTTCCATCGGCTGCTCGCCCAGCGCGTCTGGGTGACGGCCATCGTTGAACAGTATCACCAAATCCAAGCGGACCTTGGCGGCGAAGGCTTCGCTCTCTTGGGCCAAGACGGATCGGGCATTCCCTATTTCCCAGATGACCGGGATGAGGGACCGAGTGACGAGCTGGAGGGCCGGGAATGACGGCAAACGTTAAGGCGACGGGCGCGCGCTGATGCCGTTCGACAGTATGGTGCAAGGGGTGGCGGTGTGCTGCCCCCGCTGCCAAGTGCCGTTTCTGCCAAGGCGCAAGGACCAGAAGTATTGCGGCAAGCCCTGCGCCAAGGCTGCATCTCGCAACGTCACCAGAGGCCCCCGCATGGTTGCCGAGAGTGCCGAAGCTGCCCGCATCCACGAGTTCCGCAAGGGGCGCTTGAGGGGACTGTCACATGCTCTGCATGAAACTCCCCCGGCCTACCGCGCTGCCTTTCTGCAACGGTTAATCGCGGAAGGGCGTGGCAATTCCGAACTGCGCCGCCTTGTCACTGTCCGTGCTCTTCTGCGGTCATGGGTCAGGGATGAGGGGACGGGACGGCTGCACATCGCACACGTCCTCGATCACTTCTGCCGAGAGGTGTATGGGCTGCGGTCCTTTCAGGTGCTTAATCCCAACACGATCCTTCCGCCCGTCGAAGCTCTGTGCTTCCCGGCTACCTACTATGGACCTGATGCCCCGCCTGTGTATGAGGACGGGGCGTTGAAAGAACGTCCTTGCCCGTGGATGGATCGGAAAAAGTCCCTCCACCACTATAAAGGGACTGACCACAAGGATCATAGATGGGACCAAGGGGTGCAGCGTGACGGGGGCTTTGACATGCACCACGTCTCAGTCCTTCCCTAATCGGGGCGACCACAACCATCATCCGCATTGATTTGAGGAAGCTGATAAAGGGGGGCGTAGGTCGGTGCTACAGCCCAAATGCACCTCTGCGCCACCATCGGGGGCACACCGGGACAAGCTAGATTGAGGGCACCCGATGAGCACCAGAGGCGGGTAAGCAGGATACGCCACGTCCCCTGCCTACCTCTTCGTGATCCCGCCAAGGATGCTCAATTCCCTGTGGTCTCCGCAATGCCGAAAGCCCGCATCATGGCCCTTGTGGTGACACGCAGCTTTGCAACGTCGCCGCCATAGACCCGATCACCGACACCGCCCAGCGCGTGGCCAAGGATCAGGTTCTGGTCAAGCGATGACACCTCCGCCACCATCAGCCGGTCTTTCATGTTGTGCCGTAGGGAATGGACAACGTGTTTGGGGTCTGACGTGACCTTTCGCAACTGCTTCATCAAGGCCGCAGATGCCGTGTCGCTGCCCCTAACGCGCCCGTAGTCGGGGAACAGCATGGTGTAGCCTACAGCCAGCTTGAGGGCCTCTTTGGCTGCGTCCAGCGCATCCCCGACGAGCGGCACTGACCGCTGGGAAGTTTCCGTCTTCAACCTGCGATTTTCGTTCCATGCCACACGGATATGCGGGAAGGGGCCGGACACGTCCACATCATCCACGGTAAGCCCCGTCACCTCTGCCAGACGGCACCCCGTGCCCTCCAAGATGCGCCAGATAAGCTGCAAGGCTGGGCTACAGGATGAAAGGATGCGCTGCCGCGCTGCCTTCAACACTTCTGGAGGCAGTGGGTCTCGCTTCTCTCCGGGCTTCTGGCCCCGGCCCTTTGCCACCCGTGCCACAGGAAGCCCGTGGAAGGGATTGGCCGTGGTGTCAGGGAGACCCAATTCGCGGATGCCATAACTGACCACAGCCGACAGGATCGTCAATTCCCGGCCCACCGTTGAAGCGCTTACCTTCTCACCGATCCCCCGCCCCGTGATCTTCACACGGTCCAGCATTTCATCCCTGATGTTCCGGGCGTCTTCTCTGGTGATCGCGGTCAGCTCTGGGTCTCGCCCGATGACGGCAATAGCTGCATCCACGACGCGATTAGCGAAACCGACGATGCGGCTGTCAGTGGTCGGATCGTCTCCCCGCAGGTGCTCTTTGATATATACCTTTCGGGCATCGCCAAGGGTCGGCACGGGGGCTTTGTATCTCTCCGGCCCAAGCCGCAGCAGGTTGATCGCATGACGCTCCACAGGGGGCACCCCTTGCGGCTCATAGTCATACCCCTGCGGGTAAGCCTCTGCGATACTGTCCGCTGTCAGGGCTAGGTCTCTGTCGCTGGCACCCGCTGCCACCAGATCGGCCCGCCGCCGCAACGCCTCCGCATAGGCTTCCCGCTCAGTGGCCTTGGCGCTGGATGCCGTTTCTGAGCGCACCCGGCCCAGCTTGGCCTCTGCAATCTCGTTCTCTACTTCGGTGTGATACTTGAGATAGGCCGCAAGGGCCTCACGCTCAGAATCACCCAGCTTCCGTTTGAACTCCCGCTTGGTGATGATCGCGGAAACTTCGTCTGGAACCCTCCGGCGATACTGCCAGATTCCCGCTTTTGTGCGTCCTACGTGCTTCAAGATAAGACCCATTGTGTGCCCCGTGTGTGCTCTAATGTGCACCGGAAGGAACCGCAAGGGCTTGAATTATTGAGGAAAAAGGGTGCCGAAGCACACAAATGGAGCGGGTGAAGGGAATCGAACCCTCGTCATCAGCTTGGGAAGCTGCTTCTCTACCATTGAGATACACCCGCAACGGCATATCAGGTAAGCCAGCCGCGCGCCCGCGTCAAGCGGCAAGACGTGGGCTCCGCTCACAAGATGACAGCTGTGGGCTTTACTGCTTGCCAAATACTCCCGCGCGGAGCGCTCTGCTCTTTCCGGGCGGTTGGTCGCCGCGGCAGGCCCCCAGAAAGCGATCATTTTGACACGGCGTCAGCGCGTCTTGCATGTCAGCTCTGCGAAAAATGCCCCGGCCTGCTGCCAGGCTGCATCCTTCACAATCTCGCCCGGTGCGTCGGCCACGCCATGCAGCGCGCCGCCCCAGGACATGCCCAGCCAATCGGCGGTGCGGCGCAGCATTGTTTCGGATGGGGTGGCCACGCTAGGATCCGGGTCGGCGCGGGTGGTGATCAGCCATAACCGCTTGTGTCTGATCCACAGCGGGAACTCCAGACCGGGTTGGTCCAGAAACCCGGACCAATGATCCAGCAGCAGTTTGGCGGGCGTAGGCAGGCTATACCAATAGACCGGGGCAACAAAGCAGATGTCACTGGCTGCGCGCATGCGGTCGAGGACCTGTGCCAGAACGCCGGATGGCGGTCCGGGCAGGGCAGGGCGCGGATCACAAAAATCGGGCAGCGCCAGTGTGGTCAGGTCGAGCCAGTCGCAGGGGCAGGCCAGGGTCTGGGCCGCATGACGCGCCAGTTGTTCGGTATTGCCGCCGGTGCGGGCCGATGACAACAGAAACAGGAAGTGGCGCGGGGTCTCGGTGTGCATCGGCGATCATCACCACGGCCCCGCAAAAAAGAAAAGCCCCCGATACCAAGGTACCGGGGGCGGGCCGCGCATCACCCTGCCGTGTCCGAGGGACATAAAAGACCACGGCAAGCACATGCGGGCATCCAGAGCACGAAGGGGAGTGACGCCCCCGCGCCCTGTTCTTTTGCGCGCTTACATGGCGGGCAGAAGAACCGTGTCGATTACGTGGATCACGCCATTCGACTGTTTGACATCGGCGATGGTGACGGTGGCGACATTGCCCATGCCATCGGTGATGTTGACGGCATCGCCGTTCATCGTGATGGCAAAGTCACAGCCGCCAACGGTGCTGACGGTGTGGGTGCCACCGCCATCCGCGATCATCTTGCCGATGTCAGCTGCCATCGCATTGGCGGCCACAACATGGCAGGTCAGGATCTTGGTCAGCTGATCCTTGTTTTCCGGCATCAGCAGGGTTTCAACCGTGCCAGCGGGCAGCTTGGCAAAGGCGTCATTGGTCGGCGCGAACACGGTGAACGGGCCTTCCCCCGACAGGGTTTCGACCAGACCGGCGGCCTGCACGGCGGCAACCAGCGTGGTGTGATCGGCCGAGTTCACGGCGTTTTCGACGATGTTCTTGTCTTCAAACATCGCGGCGCCGCCGACCATCGGGTTTTCGGCAAAAGCCGCCATGGTGGACAGAGCAAGGATCGAAGCTGCAAGGGTCAGTTTCATCAGACATCTCCCGTAAAGGTGAGGCAGGATCATCCTGCCTTCCCCCTGAGATACGAGCGCGGTCCGGGGCGAGTTTCAGCCAGTGGAAAAAAGATCGCAGGCTCACGGGGCTGTGATCACGGAACCGCTCAGAGTTCGGCTGTCAGGATCACCGGGCCGGTCGGCGCACCGGTGGGCGAGCCGCCCGCCGGTTCAACCGAAACCGCCAGCACCCAGCCCGCAGGGGGGCGCGGATATTCGACATCCAGCGGATCTGTGCCCAACAGACCCAGAGACACCGGGGCCGCACCGGGGGCAATCACCCACAGTTCATGGGTCTGGCCTTCGGGGGCCGGGGCGCCCGCCACGCGGGTCACCATCAGATGCGATCCGTCATGGCGCGCCTCATAGACCAGCGCCGAGCCGCCGTCGCCAAGGTTCGCGATCACCGCACCCGGTGCGGTCTGCGGCATCAGCATGAACACGCCAACGCCGACCACCGCCGCCGTCACCGCCCCGGCCAGCCACAACCGCCAGCCGCCCCGCAGGGCGCTGGCCTTGGGGAACAGCCGGGATTCGATCTTTGGCAGCAGATCGGGGGGCACCGGCACGCTGGCATAGGCTTCGTTCAGCGGTGCGAAATGCGCCACCCAGACCGACACCCGCGCGGCAAAATCCACATCGGTTTTCAGACGCGCCTCGGCCGCCAGCCGTTCGGGCAGCGCCAGCACACCCAAAACATATTCGGCTGCCAGCGCGTCATCTTCTTCCAACGGGGTCAACGGGGTGTCGGTCATTGCTCCAGACACTCCTTCAGCTTGAGCAGGCTGCGCCGCAGCCAGGTCCGCATGGTGTTGAGCGGAATGCTGTGGCGCGCCGCCAGCGATTCATAGGACAGGCCGTCAAGATAAGCGCCGCGCACCGCTTCGGCGCGGGCCGGTTCCAGCGTGTCAAAACACTCCGTGACCCGGCGCGCCTCGCCTTGCGCGATCAGCCGGGTTTCGGCGCGGGGGGCGGTGTCGACGATCAGCTCTGCCACGCCATCATCGGTCTGTTCGGGTTTGCGGGCGCGCAGCCGGTCAATCGCATGGTTGCGGCTCAAGGCCACCAGCCAGGTCATGCCGGCGCCACGTGACGGATCAAACCGTCCCGCCCGCAACCAAACCCTGGTAAACACCTCTTGCAACGCATCCTCCGCCTCTGACCTTGTGCCAAGGATACGCAACAGCACGCCCATTAGTTTCGGGCCGGCGGAATGATAGAGATCGCGGAACGCCGTCCGGTCCTGCCGGGAGATACGCTCCAACAGCAGGCAAGTTTCGGTGCGGATCTGGGCAGTGGCGTTCATGCCGGTGACGCTATCATGCAAAGCGGGCGTTGCCAGCCCCAAAACCTGCGCTCAACTGCGCCGCCGCCGCCCTTCGCGCCCGCCAGAGGTGTTGAACGACACATCCGGCAGCGTCACCACCGCCGCCAGCGACGGAAAGCTGTCAACCGCGTGCGGAATCGCATTGGCATTGACGAAATGCTCCTGAAACCTTGGCTCGATGGCGGTCTCGACCTTGTGGATCTGATGCACGGTCGCCTCGATCTGATCGCGCGCGGCCACATTGCACAGCGCGATGCGCGCGCCGGTGCCCGCGGCGTTGCCCGCACTCGTCACCTTGTCCAGCGGCGCATCGGGGATCATCCCCAGCACCATCGCGTGTTTCGGGCTGATATGCGCACCAAAGGCCCCGGCGAGGGTGACCCGGTCTACATGTTCAATGCCCATTTCGTCCATCAACAGCCGTGCCCCGGCATAAAGCGCTGATTTCGCCAACTGAATCGCGCGGATGTCGCCTTGGGTCACCAGAATGCGCGGCCCGCCATCCGCGCTGCCATCATGCAGCAGATAGCTGTGGGTGCGCCCCTCGGGCACGCAGCGCGCGGTGCCGGTCTGATCCGGCCCGCCGATCAGCCCGCCGGGATCAACCAGCCCCGCCATCCGCATCTCGGCCACAGCCTCGATGATGCCAGAGCCGCAGATGCCGGTGATGCCCATGGTCGCGGTGGCCGCGGCAAAGCCCGGATCGTCTGACCACAGGTCCGAGCCGATCACCCGGAACCGCGGCTCCTTGGTCACCACGTCAATCTCCACCCGTTCAATTGCGCCGGGGGCGGCGCGCTGGCCCGAGCTGATCTGCGCGCCTTCAAACGCCGGGCCGGTGGGCGAGGAGCAGGCCAGCACCCGCGTCTTGTTGCCCAACAAGAGCTCGGCATTGGTGCCGACATCGACGATCAGCACCATATCGTCAGATTTGCCAGGCTCTTCCGACAAGGCCACCGCCGCCGCATCCGCGCCGACATGGCCCGCGATGCAGGGCAAAAGGTACACCCGCGCCGCCCGGTTGATCGCCGCCAGATCCAGCTCGCGCGCATCAAGGCTGAGACTGCCCGAAGTGGCCAGCGCAAATGGTGCCTGACCCAGTTCCACCGGATCAATGCCCAAAAGCAGGTGGTGCATCACCGGATTGCAGACCACGACCGCCTCATAAATGCTGACCGGATCAATCCCGGCCTCCGCCGCAATAGAGACCGCCAGCGCATTCAGCGCCTCGCGCACCACGCGGGTCATTTCCACATCGCCACCGGCGTTCATCATCACATAAGACACCCGGCTCATCAGATCCTCGCCAAAGCGGATCTGCGGGTTCATCACCCCGCCCGAGGCCAGCACCCGCCCGTCGCGCAGATCGCACAGATGCGCCGCGATGGTGGTGGAGCCCAGATCAATGGCAAGACCATGAATCGCGCCGTCATGGAACCCGGGCCAGAGGTCGAGAATCCGGGGGCGGGCGTCGTGATTGCCCTTGTGCAGCGCCACGGTCACCGCCCACGCGCCTTTGCGCAAGGCGGGCTGCAAACGGCGCAGGATCGCCAGATCGGCGCTCACCTCTTCAACCTGCCATTGGTCGCGCAAGGCGCGGGCGAGGCGTTCAAAATCGCCGGTTGGCTCGTGCATGTCCGGCTCGGCCACTTCGACGTAGAGCAGCCGGGTGGCGGGGTCCATCGCGATGACCCGCTCGGTCGCGGATTTGCGGATCACCTGTTTGTGGACCTGACTTTCGGGCGGCACGTCAATGACCACATCGCCCATCACCTGCGCCTGACAGCCCAGACGGCGACCATCCAGCATGCCGCGTTTGGATTTGTAGCGCTCTTCAACCGCGTTCCATTCGGTCAGGGCATCATCGCGCACGGTGACGCCATGTTTGGGAAATTCACCGTAACCGGGGCTGATCTGGCACTTGGAACAGATGCCGCGCCCACCGCACACCGAGTCGAGATCGACCCCCAACTGCCGCGCGGCGGTCAGAACCGGGGTGCCAAGCGGAAAGTGCCCGCGCTTGCCCGAAGGGGTGAAGATCACGAGGGGGTCGTCAGCCATGGGGGTACTCCTGCGCGCCCGGTGGTTCCAGATCAGATGGCGGCGCTTGTGGTGCGGAAGGGGGCGCTGTCTGGAAGCTGTAGGCAATTTCGTCGAAACTGTCGGCGGCAAACACATAAAACCAGCTCATGTCTTCGCTAGCGCAAAGAATGCCATGCACTGCGCCGCCGGGAATGAACAGAGCCACGCCGGGCGATAGCACAAAAGGTATCCCGTCGACCATCACAGTGCCCTGTCCGGACAGACCGAAATACACTTCGGCCTGCGGATGACTGTGCAAAGTAAAGGTATCGCCTTTGGCAACATGGGCCACGCCACAGGTCAGGCTGTCGGTTGGGGAAACGCCTGCCGAAAACAGACTTTGCCAGCGCACAGTGCCGCGCGCAGCATCAGCCCATGTTTCCATGGGCTGATCATTCACGTTCAGGATCAGGGCTTTGCGCAAGATAGCTCAGGCGCGGCCGCGGCGGCCACCACGACGCCCCCCGGCAGACTGGCTCGCCGCAGCCGAGGCCTCGGCAAAGCTCATCCCGGCTTCGACCGCTTCCAGCACCTTGGCAAAGCGGATCCATTCGCCACCATTGGAATCATGGTTCATCAGGAAGTTGGCCGCACGGATCGCTTCCATCTCGACCTGACGCACCGGGTTCATGATCGCGCTTGTCATCCCCGCCCCGATTGCCATCGGCAGAAACGCCGCGTTGATGCCATGCCGGTGCGGCAGGCCAAACGAGATGTTCGAGGCACCGCAGGTGGTGTTCACGCCCAGCTCTTCGCGCAGCCGGCGCACCAGTGCAAACACCTGTTGCCCGGCTGTGCCCATCGCACCCACCGGCATCACCAGCGGGTCAACCACGATGTCATGCGCGGGAATGCCGAAATCGGCGGCCCGTTCGACGATCTTTTTTGCCACCGCAAAGCGCACATCCGGGTCGGGCGAAATGCCGGTATCGTCGTTCGAGATCGCCACCACCGGCACGTTGTATTTCTTGACCAGCGGCAGAACCAGTTCCATCCGGTCTTCTTCCCCGGTGACCGAGTTCAAAAGCGGGCGGCCCTCACAGGCGGCCAGACCGGCCTCCAGCGCGGCTGGCACCGAGCTGTCGATGCACAACGGCACGTCCACGGTCGCTTGAATGATCTCGATCAGCGCTTTCATCAGCGGCGGCTCGACAAAGTTGTTGTCGGCATAGCGCGGGTCAAGCGCCATCTTGTTGGTAAACACAGCACCAGAGTTCACATCCAGCACCGTAGCACCACAGGCCACCTGTTCCAGCGCGTCGCGGATCACGGTTTCAAAGTTCCCGGCCTCCAGCTCGGCGGCCAGTTTCTTGCGCCCGGTGGGGTTGATCCGCTCTCCGATGACGCAGAACGGCTCGTCAAAGCCGATGATGACAGTTTTTGTCTTTGATTCTAGGACTGTACGGGTCATTCTTCAACCTTTGTCTCAAGCGGCCTTGGCGGGTTTGCCAGCAGCGCCGCCATGTTCTGTCACCCATTGGGCGTTGGTCTTAATCCCGCCCAGCGGGAAGAAATGCACCTGTTCGATGCCAAAGCCGGGATGCGCCGCCTTGTGGGCGGCAAGTGCTGCCAGCACATCGGTCGGCTCATAGGGCATAAGCAGCTTGGTCACATCCATCGCCCGCTTTTGCAAGACCTTCAGCGACGGCCCGACACCGCAGGCGATGGCAAACTTGATCAGCGTCTGCAGTTTCGCAGGGCCCGCCACGCCGATATGCACCGGCAGCGCAACCCCCTCGGCTTGCAGGCGATTTACCCAGTCGATCACCGGGGCGGCATCAAAGCAGAACTGCGTCGCCATCGCCATCTGCGCATCGGTACGCTCGGCAAAGGCCGATTTCCAGCGCGCGGCCTCCATCACCATGCGGTCAGAGCCATCGGGGTCGATGTCCTTGTTGCCCTCGGGATGACCCGCCACATGCAGCCGGTCAAAGCCGTCAAACGCGCCGGACTCCAGGAGTTGCATCGAGGTGTGGAAGTCGCCCACCGGCTGCGCCACGCCGCCTGCCAGCAACAGGCCCTGCCGCACGCCGACGTCGCGGTAGCGCGCAACCCAATCGGTCAGCGTCGCCCGGTCCTTTATGATGCGCGCCGGGAAATGCGGCATGGCAGTAAAGCCGTCGTCTGCCAGACGCCGCGCGGTGGCGACCATCTCTTCAATCGGGGTGCTGTCGATATGGGCGATGTAGACGCGGGTGCCGGTCGGCAGCAGGGCGCGAAAATCTTCGACTTTTTCGGCGGTGCGCGGCATCACCTCGATGGAGTAGCCTTGCAAAAAGGCTTCCAGTTGACCCTGCGCCGGAGCCGGGGCTTGCGCGGTCTTGCCGCGGAAATTGAACAGTGCCATCAACCTCTCCCTCAGGGTCATGCGCGGGGTCTCAGGCTTTTGCCCAGCCATCCGCCGCGATCAGTGCTTTCAGATGTTCGGTGTCATATTCGGCCTCAAGCCGGGCAGCCTCGGCGCGGGCGACCTCGTCCTGTTCGCCCTCCACCTCATAGGGGGGCGCTTTGCGCCATTCGGCCAGATAGGCATCGGCATCGCGCGCGCCGATCTTCATCGCACAGCGGTCGATCGCTTGTTCAAAGCGCTCGGTCAGCTGCACTTTGGCGCCGCGCCGTCCCTTGCCCACAATCACCTGAGCCGGAATGTCGCGCCAGAACACCACTGTCACCTCTGCCATGCCTTGATTCCCCATCCTCACACTCCCTCCGTTCTAATCGTCCGTTTGCGACAAGAGGGTGCGTTTTCGACATGGCGCATTGCATCTGCGACCCGGGGTGCTGACAGGGGACACGGAAGGCATCACGGTCACAGCCGCCAGCGACCTTACCCTGCTGGAAAATCTGGTGCACAGACGGTGTTCAAGGCTGCCGAAACGCGCGCCCGCATGAGTGCTTGCGGCAGGGGGGGATCAGCGCTACCCTTATTACAACCACATATGGAGGGCGGCTAT
Organism: Pseudotabrizicola alkalilacus; assembly: GCF_003443995.1. Lineage (GTDB taxonomy): Bacteria > Pseudomonadota > Alphaproteobacteria > Rhodobacterales > Rhodobacteraceae > Pseudotabrizicola > Pseudotabrizicola alkalilacus. The sequence continues at coordinate 122,961 of NZ_QWEY01000003.1, read as the reverse complement.
GACGCCCGAGCGTCCCCGAGGGGGGGGCGCGTCGCAAACACCGGTCGAGCCTGACAAAGGCTCTCGTGTCGCCGAATCGTCACCCCCTCAAAAGCCGGGGCAGGGCACGCTATACGCGGCGCTTGACCTTGGCACCAACAGTTGCCGGATGCTGATTGCCCAGCCAAAGGGCAGTCAGTTTACGGTTGTGGACAGTTTTTCAAAAACTGTTCAGCTGGGCATCGGGCTGGAAGCCTCGGGCCGGCTTTCGCGTGCGTCAATGGGACGGACGGTGCAAGCCCTGCGCATCTGCCAGAAAAAGATCGAGCGGCATGGCGTCAACCGGATGCGTCTGGTGGCGACCGAAGCCTGCCGCCGTGCCCGGAATGCGCGTGATTTCATCCGCCAGGTCAAGCGTGAAACGGGTCTGGCACTGGAGATCATCTCGCCCGAGGAAGAGGCGCGGCTGGCGGTGATCTCTTGCGCGCCGCTGGTCAATGAGCGGACCGAACAGCTGCTGGTGGTCGATATCGGCGGCGGCTCGACCGAGCTGGTCTGGATCGACCTGTCGGGCGTCGTGCCGGAAAACCGGCCGCGCGCGATCATGAGCCTGCACACCGGCTTCAACGCTCAACCTGAGGGCGGCGCGCGGGTGGTGGACTGGATCTCGGTGCCGCTGGGGGTGGCGACTTTGCGCGACCAGTTTGGCGATGTTGATGATGATGCCGCCCGCTTTGCGCTGATGAGCTGGTTTTTCGAGGAACAACTGGCCAGCTTTTCGCCCTATAACGCCCAGCACCCGCGCGAAGGGTTTCAGATCATCGGCACCTCTGGCACGGTAACAACGGTGGCGGCCAGCTATCTTGGCCTGCGCCGCTATGACCGGACCAAGGTGGACGGGTTGCAGATGACCAGTGATCAGATTGATTTCGTGATCCGCGACTATCTGGCGCTGGGGCCAGAGGGGCGGCGCACCGATCCGCGCATTGGCCGTGACCGGCATGCGCTGATCATGTCCGGTGCGGCTATCCTTCAGGCGCTGATGCGGATATGGCCCACGGACCGCCTTTCCGTGGCCGACCGTGGCCTGCGCGAAGGGCTTTTGTATGCGCAGATGACCGTCGATGGCGTCTTGACCGAAGGACCATTCACATGAGTGAAAAGAACATATCCGGCCGGGGCCAGCGAGAGCTGCGGGTGCGGGTGAAAACCGCCAAGGGCCGCAAACTGTCGTCAACCCTGTGGCTGGAGCGGCAGCTGAACGACCCATACGTGATCCGGGCCCGCAAAGAGGGGTTTCGCGGTCGCGCGGCCTATAAGATTCTGGAGCTGGATGACCGCTACGGTTTCCTGAAACCCGGTGCGCGGGTGGTGGATCTGGGCTGTGCGCCCGGTGGCTGGTGTCAGGTCGCGGTGGAGCGGGTCAATGCGTTGGGGCAGAACCCGAAAAAGCCGGTCGGCACCGTGCTGGGCGTCGATCTGCAGGAAATCGAGCCGATTTCCGGCGCCGAACTGCATCAGCTGGATTTCTTGTCTGACGGGGCGGATGATCTGGTCAAGGGCTGGCTGGGCGGGCGGGCCGATGTGGTGATGTCGGACATGGCGGCGGCGGCGTCCGGGCACAAGGCGACCGACCACCTGCGCATCGTGGCGCTGATCGAAGCGGCGCTCGATTTTGCCTTTGACGTGCTGGAAGACGATGGCACCTTTGTCGCCAAGGTTCTGGCGGGGGGCGCGGAAAACACAATGCAGGCCACGCTGAAAAAGAACTTCCGCAAGGTGGCCAATGTGAAGCCCCCGGCCAGCCGGTCGGACAGTTCCGAAAAGTTTGTGGTGGCAACGGGTTATCGTGGCCGTGCGATTGCGGCGGCTCAGGCCGCGGATGACGACAGCGACGAGTAAACGAGAAACGAAAATTCTGCGAATTTTCAGCCCATTCTGTCAGCCCGGGCCGCTCAGCCGCCCCAGCTGCGCACCGGACCGCAATCCATGTGCACAAAGTTCGAGCGCGAATACCGGCCCACGCCACCCGAAGCACAGGCCGCCGCTGCCTTGGCCATCTGGCCGACCGAGCGCGACTTGAGCCGCAGATCTGCCGCCTGACCCTTGAGGTGAAGCGAGTTCTTCGCCACGCCACCCGATTGCGAGCGAAGCATGGCATTGGTGCGGGGGCTGCGATAGCCCGACAGCATCATATAGGGTTCTTTGACATCCATCAGACGATGGGCGGCCGCCATGATATCCACCGTGCGCGCGTCGATGCCGATCACGTCATTGGACCGCCAGTCCCGCATGAAGTGATTTACTTCGGTCATGACCTCGGGAATGTACTTCCCTTCGATCCAGTAGATCGTGTCGATGCTTTCGCCGGTCCGTCCTGAATACATACGGATCCGGCGGATGTCGCCAGCCCCGCGCAACAGACCGAAAGCGTTGGAGTAAGTCGGAGCTGCAACCACAAGAGATGCCGCAAACGCACCCAGCAGGCCACGCCGCGAAATCCCGAACTTCGATGTATCTGCCATTCTAGCGCCTGTCCCGTCGCAATTTTTGACCACCTTGATGGCGGTTCGTCTGCACTTCATCCCCAAGTGTGCCAGTCTTATGCCACAGCATGTTTTGCAACCCAAGCGCAGATTCTCCGCTGGTTCCCGGTTTAGCGGGCATCGGCAAATTTTTGCTGAAAGTCCCGGAAACAATGCGCTGCATTTTTCTTATCCCACTGTTGCCGGAAAGTAACGAAATCGGGGGTGATCGTGAGTATCTGGCCGGAACGTGAATGGACAGTGCTGCCAACTTCGCGGAAAGTCGGGGAAATTCGGCAAAAACGGACGGGGACGATCTCACGATGACTCGATTGACTGGTGGTTTTGGTATGCGTGGGCTGTTGCTCTCGGCCGCTATTTTCATGCTTGCCATGCCCGCGTCGGCGCAGGACTTTCCCAGCCCCTTCGTTCAGACCATCGCCGCCGAGGCATCCGAGAATGAGGTGATTGCCGCCTTCTATCGCGACAGCGGGTATCGCACGCTCTGGACCGGCCCGGCAGAGCAGGATGCGCAGCGCCGTTCGGCCCTGCTGTCGGCGCTGTCGCGGGCGGGGGCGCATGGGTTGCCGGTGGCGCGCTATGATGTCGCCAAGCTGACGGCCCTGCTGAGCACCGCGCAGACCGAAGGCGACCGCGCACGGGCCGAGGTGGCGCTGACCCGCGCCTATCTGGCCTTTGCCCGCGATGTGAAAACCGGGGCCACCGACCCGAAAGCGGTCGATCCCGGCATCGTGCGCGAGATTGCGCGCCCTGATCCCGCGTTGCTGCTGGCACAGATGCAGGCGCGCAATCCGGTGGAGTTGCTGCAGGGTCTGCTGCCCGACTCGCCGCACTATGCGCAGCTGATGCGGGCAAAGCTGGCGCTGGAGGGGCGGATCGCCGACGGCGGCTGGGGTCCGGTGGTGCGGGCCAAGGCACTGGGGCAGGGCGACAGCGGCGATGCGGTTGTCGCTTTGCGTGAGCGGCTGATTGCGATGGGCTACCTGAGCCGCTCGGCCACCCGCAGCTATGATGCCGCCATCCAGAACGCGGTGCAGCGGTTCCAGCTGGATCACGGGCTGACCGCCGATGGCATCGCGGCCGAGGCCACGCTGGCCGAACTGAATATCGCGGCAGAAGAGCGGCTGAAGTCGGTGATTGTCGCGATGGAACGGGTGCGCTGGATGCAGGGCACGCCGCTTGGCGACCGTCATATCTGGGTCAACTTGCCGGACTTTACCGCCAAGATCATGGATCATGGCAAAGTCACCTTCGAGACCCGTTCGGTGATCGGCAAGGATGTGATGGATCAGCACACGCCCGAGTTTTCGGATCAGATGGCGCATATGGTGATCAACCCGAGCTGGGGGGTGCCGCGCTCGATCATCGTCAAGGAATACCTGCCGCTGCTGCAGCGCAATCCGAATGCCGTCAGCCATCTGCAGGTGATCGACAACCGCGGCCGGGTGGTGCCACGCGGGGCGGTGAATTTCGCCGGATACTCGGCGCGGACCTTTCCTTTTGGCCTGCGCCAACCACCGTCAGATGGGAATGCGCTGGGGCTGGTAAAGTTCATGTTCCCTAACAAGTACAACATCTATCTGCATGATACGCCTTCGAAAAACCTGTTTGCCCATGACGTGCGTGCCTATAGTCACGGCTGCATCCGTCTGGCCGATCCGTTCGATTTTGCCTATGCGCTTCTGGCGCTGCAGTCGGACGATCCGCAGGCCGAGTTTGCCCGCCATTTGAACACCGGCAACGAAACCACCGTCAAGCTGGAGCAAAAGGTGCCGGTGCATCTGGTCTATTTCACCGCCTGGCCCGGGGCCAAGGGGCAGATGACCTATCGCCGCGACATCTATGGCCGGGATGCCAAACTGTTTCAGGCGCTTGAGGAGGCCGGGGTGGTCTTGCCTGTGGTTCAGGGCTAAACCTCCGGTCAGCCGCAAGGAGACGGCGAAAGGAGCATGATCATGTCCCATTGCATCGCTGACATCGCCGCCGCCCTCGGGGCGGAGTTTGCGGGGAATGGCGCGCTGATGGTGCGGGGCGCGGCAGAGCCGCAGCAGGCCGGGCCAGATGATCTGGCCTTGGCGGTGAACCCCAAATACGCGGATGGTCTGGCACAGGGGGGCGCGCGCGCGGCGCTGTTGTGGCCGGGGGCGGACTGGCAGACGCTTGGCCTGCAGGCCGCCATCTTTGCGCCGCGCGGACGGCTGGCGATGGCTGGCCTGACCCGGATGCTGGACCCCGGCCCGGCGATTGCGCCGGGCATTCATCCGATGAGCGTGATTGATCCGACCGCGCAGATTGGCGCGGGCGCGGCGATCGGGCCGTTTGTCACCATCGGGGCCGGGGTGATCCTTGGGACCAATGCCCGCATTGCCAGCCATGTCAGCATCGCCGAAGGCGCGCAGATCGGGCCGGAGGCGCTGATCCTGCAGGGCGCGCGGGTGGGCGCGCGGGTGCAGATCGGCGCGCGGGTGATCATCCAGCCGGGTGCTGTGATCGGGGCGGACGGGTTTTCCTTTGTCACGCCCGAGAAATCTGGCGTGGAAGAGATCCGCGAAACTTTGGGCCAGCGCGACGAGATCCGGGCGCAAAGCTGGACCCGGATTCACTCGCTGGGCGCGGTCAGCATCGGCGATGATGTGGAGATCGGCGCGAATGTCTGCATCGACCGGGGCACGATCCGCGACACCCGCATCGGCAACGGCACCAAGCTGGATAACCTTGTCCACATCGGCCACAACGTTCAGGTGGGCGACGATTGCCTGCTGTGCGGGCAGGTCGGCGTGGCAGGCTCGGCGCGGATCGGCAACCGGGTGGTGCTGGCCGGGCAATGCGGGGTCAATGACAATATCTTTATCGGCGATGATGTGATCTGCGGCGGCGCGACCAAGGTTTTTACCAATGCGCCGGCCGGTCGGGTGCTTTTGGGCTATCCGGCGGTGAAGCTTGAAACCCATGTCGAGATGCAAAAAGCGCTGCGCCGGCTGCCACGTCTGGCCGCAAAGGTTGCCGCAATCGAGAAAGTCATCCAGAAGTCATGAAGGCTTTCTATAAGTCGCGCGAACAGGAAGGAATGATCGCATGACCCAGACCGCACAGACCATTATCGGGATCATCGCCGAAAAGGCATTGCTGGAACCCGGCGATCTGACCATCGACACCCGGCTGGAGGCGCTTGCGCTCGACAGTCTGGCCATGGTGGAGCTGGTGTTCGCTCTGGAAGAGACCTTTGACATCTCGGTGCCGTTCAACGCCAATGACCCTGGTACCGATGACTTTGACTTGTCGTCAGTGGGCGCGATCATCCGCGCGGTCGAAGGCCTTGTCTCGCAAAAGGCCGCCTGACCTTATATGCCCAGAGTTGTGATCACCGGCGCAGGCACCATCAATGCCCTGGGCCATGACGTGCCCTCGACCTTTGATGCCTTTGCCAACGGGCGGGGTGGGATTGGCCCGCTGGACATTCCCGATATCGACCGTTTGTCGATCCGGGTGGCCGGTCAGGTCCGGGACTGGACCGCCACTGAACATTTCGATCTGCGCGGCCTGAGCCTCTATGACCGGATGACCCAGTTTGCGCTGTGGTCGGCGCGGCAGGCGGTGGCGCAATCGGGGCTGGTGTTTGATGAGGCGCTTGCCCTGCGTTCGGGGGTTATTCTGGGCACGGCGGGCGGCGGTCTGGGCACCATCGACGACAGCTATCGTGCGGTTTATGCCGAAGGCAAGAATCGGGTGCATCCGCTGACCGTGCCCCGGCTGATGGCCAGTGCCGGGGTCAGCCATATCAGCATGACCTATGGCCTGCGCGGCCCGGCCTTTACCGTCTCGACTGCCTGCGCCAGTTCCAATCACGCGATGGGGCTGGCCTATCAGATGGTGCGCTCTGGCGCGGCCCCGGTCATGCTGACAGGCGGGGCCGAGGCGATGCTGACCTTTGGCGGATTGAAGGCGTGGGAGGGCTTGCGCGTGATGGCCACTGACGCCTGCCGCCCGTTTTCCGCCGACCGCAGCGGGATGGTGCAGGGCGAGGGCGCGGCGGTCTTTGTCTTCGAGGCGTATAAACACGCCCGCGCCCGTGGGGCCACCATTCTGGCCGAGGTGGTCGGGTTTTCCATGTGTTCAGATGCGCATGACATCGTGATGCCCTCAGCCGATGGTGCGGTGCGCGCGATGCGTGGCGCGCTGGACGATGCCGGGCTGGAGCCGGGGCAGGTGGACTATATCAACGCCCATGGCACCGGCACCCGCGCCAATGATGCCAATGAGGCGATGGCGATCCGCACGGTGTTTGGCTCCAGCCCGCCGCTGGTGTCTTCGACCAAGGGTGCCCATGGCCATATCATCGGCGGCACTGGCGCGGTTGAGGCGCTGGCCTGTCTGATGGCACTGCGCGACGGGGTGGTAGCGCCGACGCTGGGCTATCAGAAGCCTGACGCCGATTGCGCGCTGGATGTGGTGCCCAACACTGCCCGCAAGGCCGACGTAAAGGTGGCAATGACCAATGCCTTTGCCTTTGGTGGGCTGAATGCGGTGCTGGTGCTGCGCCGGATCTGAGCCATGCTCTGCCATGCAAAAGGCCGCGCCCATCGGGCGCGGCCTTTGTCGTCTGTGGCGCACTTGCGCGTGTCAGTTGGTGGCAGAGACGGCCGTATAGCCTGCGGTGAAGCCCTTGAGCGACACCTCAACCGAAACCTTCTGGTCGGGGGCGACGACGGGTACAATGGTGATGACCGCTTTCGCGCCCTTCTTGAACTGTTCGACTTCGGCAGCCGTAAAGCCGACCCGCGCCACGCAGCCCAGGTTTGAGCAGAAGGTAAACGGATAAACCCGTGGCGTGGTGCCATCAACTGCCAACAACAGGTTCTCGGTCAGCAGCGTTTCAAGCGGCACGACAACGGTTGCCCCGGCAGCCGCCTGACCACCGGCTGGCAGGTTGAACATGCTGAATTCGGCGACCGCATTGCCGTCGCTGTCTTTCAGCAGCTGATACAGCTGGCAGGGATCAGAGCCATCTTCGGTGCGGACGCAGCGCTGTTCCCAGGCCTCGAAATTTGCCTGCACATAGGCGCTGCCGATGCCATCGGCGGCTGGCGCCCCCTCTGTCCCGACTTCGGTGCCCATGGAAAGACCCGGTGCGCCCGCGGCATCTGCCGCCGGTGCTGCGTCGGTGCCTTCGGTCGTGGGGGGGGTCGTTGCCTCTTGTGCCCAAAGGCCGGATGCGCCGGAAGACACAAGCAAAAGGGTCAGGGCAAAGGATTTGGAAAGGGTCGATGTCACTGCAAAGGTCATGTCAGGTCCATATTTCGCTGTTGGGCTTTCACCGCTTGCGCCGCTCTAGCATGTTGCGCCCGAACTGTCAGGTGCCAAAAGCGTGACCCGGCGCAGCTCTTCTGGTCAGAAACGGCATGAAATGCCAGGCGACTGGGCAGGGCCGTACGGGTGACTCAAAAATCAAAAAGGGCCAGTGACCCGGCCCTTTTTAACGTTTATTTTTTTGCTCCCTGTCGGACTGGCCGACTTCATGGCGCTGACGCTACGGCGGAATATCGCATCCGTCAACCGGGAATCGGATCACAATATCGCCTGTAAAACATGAAGAAACGGCGCATGGTTTCCTGACCCGGCCTGTCCGGACGGGCCATGTGCAGGACCGCCGAGCGCGGCACTGAATGCAGCCAAGATCAAGGCTGGTATCAGAGAGTTAAGATTGTATTGTCGGTTCGCGCGGGTCTGATCCGGTGCAAAGATTTGTGTGACGGGGAGATGGCGCGTGTCAGAAGAACCTTCGGTGTTTGTTGGTGGCGGTGGGGCAGATTATGGCGATCCGCAGCGGCTGCTTCTGGGTTTTGGCAACCGTCACGGCCTGATTGCCGGCGCGACCGGCACCGGCAAGACGGTGACGTTGCAGATCCTGGCCGAGGGCTTTTCGGCTGCCGGAGTGCCAGTGTTTCTGTCCGACGTGAAGGGTGATCTGTCCGGGCTGGCTGTCGCGGGCGACCCCTTGGGCAAGCTGCACACGCCGTTCATGACGCGGGCTGCCACCATCGGGCTTGATCTGCAATACCGCGCCTTTCCGGTTACGTTCTGGGATCTGTTCGGCCAGCAGGGCCACCCGATCCGCGCCACCGTGGCCGAGATGGGGCCGCTGCTGCTGGCGCGGCTGCTGGAGCTGACCGATGCGCAGGAAGGTGTGCTGAACGTCGCCTTCCGGCTGGCGGATGAGGAAGAACTGCCGCTCTTGGATCTGAAGGATCTGCAGGCGCTGCTGGTGTTCATCGGCGAAAATGCCGGTGCGATTTCCAATCGCTACGGTCTGGTCGCTCCCGCTTCGATCGGCGCGATTCAGCGCCGGTTGCTGGTGCTGGAAAACGAGGGCGGGGCCGGGTTCTTTGGCGAACCGGCGCTGGATCTGGCCGATCTGCTGCTGACCGATGCGGATGGCTTGGGGCGGATCAACATGCTGGCCGCCGACCGGCTGATGAACAGTCCGCGTCTCTATGCGACCTTTCTGTTGTGGCTTCTGTCCGAATTGTTCGAAACCTTGCCCGAGGTGGGAAACCCGGACAAACCCAAGTTGGTGTTCTTTTTCGACGAGGCGCATCTGCTGTTCACCGATGCCCCCAAAGCCTTGGTGCAAAAGGTGGAACAGGTGGCGCGGCTGATCCGGTCCAAGGGGGTGGGGGTGTATTTCATCACCCAGAACCCGGCGGATGTGCCGCAAAACATCCTTGGTCAGTTGGGCAACCGGGTGCAGCACGCCCTGCGGGCCTTTACCGCCAAGGATCGACAAGACCTGCGCCTTGCCGCGCAGACCTATCGCGACAACCCGGCATTCAGCACCGAAGACGCGATCCGAGATGTCGGCACCGGCGAGGCGGTCACGTCGTTTCTGGAGCGCAAGGGTATTCCGGGCATCGTGCAGCGCACGCTGATCCGGCCGCCGTCCAGCCAGCTCGGGCCGATTGATCCGTCAATGCGGGCGCAGCTGATGGCGGCATCGCCGCTCGCGGGTAAATACGACACCGTGATCGACCGCGACAGCGCCTATGAAAGGCTGCGTGCGCGGGAGCAAAAAGCGGCGACTGAGGCGGCCCGACCGGATGAGGCCACCCCGTCACCGGCAGAGGCCGGACCGAACGGCGGCACCGAGACATTCAACCGGGGCCGCCGTTATGAGGGCGGAGGCGCGGCACGAAACGGCAACGCCGCCCCCAAACCCGGCGGCCGCCGCAGCGATTCGGTCAGCGAGACACTGGCCAAGAGCTTTGCCCGCCAGTTTGGCAACAAATCAGGCCAGTTCGTTGCCAAATCGGGCGAGGCGCTTGTGCGTGGTGTGCTGGGATCGCTGCTGCGAAAGCGCTGAACCCAGCCAGAAGGGCCCCCAACTGACTCGATCCTGCGACATCCTGTCACCTGCGGGCTGACAGGCCGGAGGCGTTGATGCAAATCAATGCCGCCCCTCTGTCAGGGCGGAAGACTGTCTGTGCACGGCATTGAAAAGCGATGTGGTGCAGAGCGCGTCATCCGAATGAACGGAGTACTGTCACATGAATTCCAGCAGAAAAAATGCTCCGGTTCCTACGCCTTACCTGACGGGACATTTTGCAGACTGCAAGGATGCGGTTCATCCGCATTCAGTCCGCTTCAAAGCGCACAAGGCATCCGCCTTGGCCGCTTTGTCGGCCTGACCTGTCCCCCGGAACATCGCGAAGAACCACAGATAACGCGATGAAACTTCAAATGAAAAGTGCCTGTCGCTGGCCATGGTGAAGGCGTCAGGTGAAACCTGCATAAGAGAGTTTGATAGATGATGAGCAGAAAACCAAACCGTATTGTCGTGACCTTGATCTCTGTGGGGGCCTTGATGGCCCTTGCCGGCTGTCCGGGCAGTGTTCAGAAGGTGGAAACCTATCTTGGCGACGAGAAATCCATCGTGAACGCACCGGCGGCCGAGGGGGGCAAAGAGGTGGCAAAGAACCTCGCCAAAGAAGCCCTTGGTCCGGCGGGAACTGTGGTGGATGTGGGCGAGGCGACCTTGGGGGCGGTCAACACCGGCGCAATGATCAAGATCCAAAAAGACGCGGACGAAGCGTTTCTTGCCGCGACAGCGAATCCCGGCAACGCGGCTCTGGAACGACGCGCCACGTTCCTGGAAGCCAAAGCCGATTGCTTCATCCGCAAGGATTGCAAAAAGTGGTACGAGCTGACAGGCGACCCGAACCGCGGCAGCGGCGGCGGCAGCCATTAGGTTGCGATCATGGAACGCCGGACATTTCTGACTGCGGCTGTCGGGGCGGGCATGGCGTCCTCTGTGTCGGGCTGCGCTTCGGTGGCGCGCGTGGCAGCGGAGGAGGCGGATGTCAGTCGCAACCTGCGCGACACTTCGGTCTATGTTCCGGGCTACATAACCGAAACCGCGCGGGCACGTGGGGGGCCGGTCACGGCCCACCCCCGGCTGGCCCGCGCGCTTTCAGCGCAGGATGGTCCCGCGCGGTTGCTGACCCGGATCGGGTTTGACGGCACTGTGACACAGGCCGTTTTGCCGGTGATGGCGCATCAGGTGGCGGTTTCGCCAAACCGTCGTATTGGCATCCTGTGCGGGTTCGAGGCGCGCGATCAGGTCGCGTTTGATCCGGTCACGCTGGATATGGTCGCAAAAAGCCCAGCTTTTGCCGAGGGTTGGCGCGGCGGCGGCCATGCTGTGTTTCTGGATCAGGGTCGCACGGCACTTGTCTCCGAACGCGCACCCCGGTTCAGCGCGGCTGGCAGTTCCTTGGCTGACCATCATGGCCGCATCACCATCCGTGACAGCGACACGCTGAAAGTGCGGGGCAGCTATTCCACCCATGGCATTGACCCGCATGACATTCGCCTGATCGAAGACGACCGCTATCTTGTGATTGCCAATTACGGATCACTCCCGGACCCGGACGGTTTCCTGCCGGTCCCGCGCCGCGTGGCCGAAGCGAGCGTGACAGTGATCGAAGTGGCAAGCGGGCGTCTGGTCGAGAAATGGGTCACCGGCCGGGCCGATGCCGAACTGCGCCATCTGGCTGCGGGAGGGCGCGACCGGATCTTTGCGATTCAGGCCCGGCTGGGAACCGAGGCAGATGAAGCGCAGGCGATGCGCGGGCACAGCGCAGTTTACAGCGCGGACATCACCTCTGAACCGGGGATCACCTATCTGTCGGCGCAGACGCTGAAGATCGCGAAGGGTCAGCGACCAAAGCCGATGGGAACAGCCGTGCACACCGCCGACATGCGCCATGGGCTGTCGATCAGCTATGATCCGCAGCATGATCAGGCAATCGCAACCTATCCGTCGTCGCATCGCGTCATGGTGTTCGACGGGGCCAGTGGCGCGGTGCTGCACGATGTCGATACCACGGCCAGCGGTCTGCGCTACCCGTGCGGGGTGACGCTGTTGCCGGACGGGCTGCATTATGCGGTGACAGGCTATTGGGAAAACCTGTTTGTCTATCGCCGGGGCAGTCATCAGCTGGTGCGAGAGCTGTGCCTGTATCCGGTGTTTTTCGGCCACAGCCATATCACCGCTGTCTGAACGCCGGTGCCGGGACGGATCAGAGCGGCCTCAGCTTCAGCTTCACGATCCGGTTCTCACGCTTTTGCACCACTTCGAACCGGAAGCCGTGGAAGCTGAAGGCCTGCCCCTCATTCGGGATCATCTGCGCCTCATGGATCACCAGACCGGCAATGGTATTGGCCTCGTCATCGGGCAGATTCCAGTCGGTCGCACGGTTCAGATCGCGGATCGTCATCTGACCTTCGATCAGATAATCGCCGTTCTCGGCCCGCTTCAGCGCCTCGTCCTTTTGCACCACGTCAAACTCATCGGTGATCTCGCCGACGATCTCTTCCAGAATATCTTCCAGCGTGATCAGCCCCTGCAAACCGCCGTATTCATCGACCACCAGCGCGAAATGGGTGCGGCGTTTCAGGAACTCGCGCATCTGTTCATCCAGCGCGGTGGTGTCCGGGATGAAATACGGCGCCATCGCGACCGTGGCGATATCCAGATCCTTGACCGAGCCCGGCGTTCCGTCTGTGGTCCGCAGTAGCCGGTCCACCTCGCGCAGCAGATCCTTGGCGTGGACGACCCCCAGAATATTCTCTTCATTGCCGCGAAACAGTGGCAGGCGGGTGTGAGGCGAGGCGAGCACCTTGGTCAGGATCTCATCCGGTGACAGATCGGCGTCGAGCATTTCGATATGGCGGCGATGGCGCATGATCTCGTCCACCGTGCGGCTGCCCAGATCCAGCGCGCCCAGCAGCCGGTCGCGGTCTTCCTTTTCCACAGCGCCTTCGGAATGGCCAAGGGCGATCGCGCCCATGATCTCTTCGCGCAGGGCCAGAATTTTACCCTCCGGGTCAGCACGCACACCAAACACCCGCAGCACCCCACGCACCAGAATCCGCACCACAGTGACGATGGGCGAGAACAGCAGGATAAGCACCCGGATGATCGGGGCCACGCGGGTCGCGACCCCTTCGGGGAAAGTGATGGCCAGTGTCTTGGGCAGCACCTCGCCAAAGATCAGCACCAGAATGGTCATCCCAAGCGTGGCAAACGCCACTCCGGAATCGCCCAGAACCCGGGTCAGCAGCGCGGTCGCGAGCGAGGCCGACAAGATGTTGACCACGTTGTTGCCCAGAAGGATCGCACCGATCATGCGCTCATTGTCTTCGGTGATTTTCATCGCCGACTGCGCCCCGAGCGACCCTTTGTCGGCGAGGGTTTTCAGCTTGGCGCGCGAGGCGGCGGTCAATGCGGTTTCCGAGCCGGAAAAGAACGCAGACAACACCAGCAGACACATGATTCCCGCGGCAGTCAGCCAGAAGGCGGAGTCGAGGGCAGAGTTTTCCATATCACACTTTTTTCTGTTGCAAGGATAAGAGAAGTTATGCGGGGAGTTGGTGCGTGCTTCAAGAACCCTTGGCCGGTTTTGCCAGCGGGTGATGCTGCAGCACCAGTGATTTCAGGTGATCGTCCAGCACATGGGTATAAATCTCGGTGGTAGAAAGATCGGCATGGCCCAGCAGGGTCTGGATCACCCGCAGATCGGCACCGCCTGCCAGCAGATGGGTGGCAAAGGCATGGCGCAGCGCGTGCGGCGTCACCCGTGCGGGCGAGACCCCGGCGGCGATGGCAATCTGCTTGAGCATGAGGTGAAAGTGCTGCCGGGTCAGATGCCCGTCAGCGCCCGGTCCGGGGAACAACTGGCGCGAAGGCGGATGCCCCGCCAGCCGGGCCTTGTCCTCGGCCTGATCGCGCAGCGTCAGCCATACGGCAAGCGCCGCGCGTGCGGGACCGGACAGCGGCACCATGCGTTCCTTGCCGCCCTTGCCGCGCACCAGAATCATGCGTGGATCGCCGCGCGCGGCCGAGACCGGCAGACTGACCAGTTCTGTCACCCGCATCCCGGTGGCATAGACCAGCTCCAGCAGGGCGGTGTTGCGGGCGCGGTCAGAGTCGGTGCGGCCATAGGTGCGGGCAGCGTCCATCAGCCGCGTCACATCCTCCTGTGATAACGCATCGGGCAGGCGCTGCACCGCGCCGGGCCCCTTGATGCGGATCGCCGGATTGTCTGCACGCCAGCCCTCTTCATGGGCAAAGCGGTACATCTGACGGATGGATGAAAGGCGGCGGGCGCGGGTGGCCTTTGACAGGCCATTGGCATCGCAGGATACCAGATACGCCTCCACATCCTCACGCGTGGCACTTGCAAACCCGATGCCGCGATGCGCGACCCAGGCGGCAAAATCCTTGAGATCCCGGCCATAGGCCAGCTGCGTGTTGCGCGCGGCGTCCAGTTCGGCGGCATGGGCATCGAGAAAGGTCGAGATCCAGCCGTCAGATGTGGCAGGGCCTGCACTCATCCGCGCCGCTCCAGCAGCATCAGCTCCAGCGCGGTCTGGCGGGCGGTGTCTTCCAGCCCGATGTGGCGCAGAAAGGCCAGCCCATCCGTCACCCCCGACAGATCGCCCTGCACCCCGCGCCCGATTTTCTCAATGGCCAGCAAGATCGCCTCGCCCATGCGGCGCTGCTCCATCAGACTGGCAAATTCCGGCGCGGCACCGGGGCGCAGAAACGCCGGAGCAATCGCACGGCCCAGCGTGTCGGGCGGAATGGCCCCGGCCAGCGACCCGGTTGCCAGCCCGATCAGAAACGAGTCACGCGGGGTTTCCGCCTTGCGGGCCTTTGCCAGTGTTTCATAGCGTGGCGACAGCAGGCCAAGATCAAACGCAATCCGCCCGGCCTGACCTGTCAGCGGCAGACGCGAGAGGTCTTCGGCAAAGAGCGTGGCAAACGGCACCTCCAGCTCGGCCCCGGCCATCTGGGTCCAAGCGGTGGGAAGGCTTTGCGCCACCGCCCCCGGATCTCCGGCGCGCAGGGCGGTTTCAAACCGCTGGAACGCATCTACCCGGTCCCAGACCCCGCCCGAGGCCGCAGGCAGACGCTCGGTATACAGCCCCAGCAGCACATTGGGCGCAATCACCCCGGCCCGCGCCAACCGTTCGGCCGATTCGATCTGGCTTTTCCAGCCCGCGGTGTCGCGCAATTCGGCATGGGCAAAGGCCAGCGGCAGCGTGGCGGTGGATTGCGGCTCGCCGATCGCTTCGAACATGCGCCAGGACAGCGGCGTCATCCGCGCCGGAATCGGGGGCAGGGCGTCGCCTTCGTAGAGATCGGGGTCAAGGAAACGCGACAGCAGCGAATCCTCCTCCTCGGTCACGTATCCCAGCGCCTGCGCCGTGCGCAGCGTCAGCGCCGCTGCGTTCCAGTCGCCGGAGCGGGCCACACAAAAGATGCGGGCGGGAAAGGTGGGGGCAAGATTGGGGGTGGCCTGCATCCTCTCGCAGCCGCGTTCCTCATTCCCGGTCAGCAGCGCCACGTCAAAGGCGCGGCGGAACAGCTCGGGGTCACCTGCCGGAGCTGCGTCCAGCAAGGCCGCCGCCTGATCCAGCGCACCCATGGCCAGCAAACGGTCGATCCGGGCCAGCAGCAGCGCGCCGATGCCACTGCTGTCGGCTGGTGGGACCGCTTCTGCCAGCATCAGGGTCATGGTCAGGGCTTGCAGGGCTGGCAACAGGTCATTGCGGTCTTTGGCAATCGCGGCCCGCACCTCTTCCTCCAGCCCCATCCCCCACAGATCGCGGGGCAGGCCGGTGGTCGCGGGCGAAAGCAGCCCGATGGCATCGGGCGAGGGCGCATCCAGCACCGATACCGCGACATCCTGCGGCAAGGCACCGCCGGTCGTCACCGGCGCTTCTGCCGGGCGGGCGGGCGTGCCGATGGCCGACCCTGCCGGGGACGCGACCGAGCTGGACAGCCAGTCGATGGCCGACAACGGATCATCCGCCCAGACCGGCACGGGTGCCCATGTCACCATACAGCACAGCGCGGCCAGTTCTGCCCTAGTCGGCATTCAGGGTCACCGGAACCGTCACTTCGGTCTGGCCGGGGGACAGATCTGCCAGATACGCATAGCCCGTCAGTGCAGCAAAACCCACAATACCCAATACAACCATCGCCTTGAGGATACGCCCCACCATTGCCATCTGCCCTTTCAGCCCGATTTTCCTGCGTGCCACGGGTTCACCCCGCCGTCTTTTCGCAGTCGACTCTTTGCCCGTGTGGTCGCCGCCACCCGCACTCAGGGCCCAATGGTGGCGACTTTCCGCGCGATTATATATGGCATTCGCGGCGAGTTCACGCCATGAACAAAAAAATGCGCGTGATGCGGGCGAAACGCCGCTGTTGCAGGCAAAGGCAGCCCTGCACAGCCAAGGAAACGAAGGAGGCAGCGTGGCACGCCTGAAAAAGACGGTCGCCATGGTCGGGATGATGGGGGCGGGCAAGACCGCAGTCGGCACCGTGCTGGCCCGTGTGCTTGGTGTTCCCTTTGTTGATTCGGACGAAGAAATCGTTCGCGCGGCCAATCGCTCGATTGCCGAGATCTTTGAGCGTGACGGCGAGCCGTTTTTTCGCGCCCGCGAATCCGAGGTGCTGGCCCGTCTGCTGCGCGGCCCGCCGTGTGTGCTGTCGACTGGCGGGGGCGCCTATCTGGCCGACGCCAACCGGCAGCTGATTTCTGATGCCGGGGTGGCGGTCTGGCTGCGCGCCGACCTTGATCTGCTGTGGAGCCGGGTGCGGCACAAATCGAACCGGCCGTTGTTGCGCACGGCAAACCCGCGCGAAACCCTGCGCGCTTTGTACGAGACGCGCGTGCCCTGTTACAGCCAGGCTGATGTGACGGTCGATGCCAGCCCCGATCTGTCGATCGAGGCCATGGCCGAGCGCGTGATCGAGGCGCTGCTGGCCCGGCCAGACGTGTTGGAAGGAGAAACGACATGACGGTGGATGTGGTCCCGGTCGATCTGGGCGCGCGCAGCTATGAGGTGCGGATCGGCCCCGGTCTGATCGACAGCGCGGGGGCGCAGCTTTTGCCCTTTCTGCGGCGGCGCAAGGTGGCCGTGGTCACCGACGAGTCGGTTGCGGCGCTGCATCTGGACCGGCTGCTCGCGTCTTTTGCGGCGCAGGGGATCGAGGCGACTGCGCTGGCACTGCCCGCCGGGGAGAGCACCAAGGGCTGGCCGGAATTTGCCCGCGCCACCGAATGGCTCTTGGAGCAAAAGATCGAGCGGCGTGATGTCGTTGTGGCCTTTGGCGGCGGGGTGATCGGCGATCTGGCGGGGTTTGCGGCCGCCGTGCTGCGGCGCGGGGTGCGCTTTGTGCAGATCCCGACCACGCTGCTGTCGCAGGTTGACAGCTCGGTCGGCGGCAAGACCGGGATCAACACACCGCAGGGCAAGAACCTTGTCGGCGCGTTTCATCAGCCGACGCTGGTGCTGGCCGACATCGACGTGCTGGCCACCCTGCCGCGCCGCGATTTTCTGGCGGGCTATGGCGAAGTGGTGAAATACGGTCTGCTGGGCGATGCGGCGTTCTTTGACTGGCTGGAGGTGAACGCCCCCGCCATGGCAGGCGACACCACCCTGCGCCAATATGCCGTGCGTCGCTCGGTCGAGATGAAAGCCGGGATCGTCAGCCGTGACGAGACCGAAGAGGGCGAGCGCGCGCTGTTGAACCTGGGCCATACCTTCTGTCACGCGCTGGAAAAAGCCACCGGCTATTCGGACCGGCTGCTGCATGGCGAAGGCGTGGCGATCGGCTGCGCCCTGGCGTTTGAGCTGTCGCAGCGTCTGGGCCTGTGCGCACAAGAATCTCCCAGCCGGGTGCGCGCGCATCTGCGCAGCATGGGCACCAAGGTGGACCTGAAGGATATACCCGGCGAGCTGCCAGATGCTGCAGCGCTGCTGGCGCTGATGGGACAGGATAAAAAGGTGGTCGATGGCCAGTTGCGCTTTATCCTGGCGCGCGGCATCGGGGAGGCTTTTGTCGCGGATGACGTGCCTGGGGATGTGGTGAAATCCCTGTTGGCAGAAGCGCTTGCTGCGCGCAGCTAACGTTTTACCTTAATCAATGACCCGCCTGATCGGCGGGTCATATCTTTGCATTCGTCATTTGGCGTTCAAGCCAGTGTACCGGGAAAATGCATCCGCAGGGATGCCCAGCTTTGCCAGTGCGTCAGCCGACGGCTGACGGCCGTTCTGGACTGCGCCCGAGGCTTCGGCTGCCGCGCCGATCAACGCAAAGAACTCCATGAAAGTCGCGAAGACACCACGATTTTCTGGGGTGTAACGCAAAGCGCTGTTTGCTGAAATTGCCATCTGAGGCTCCTGATATTTGCTCGTCTCTCTGAGGATGAGATAAGCTTAGCGGGCTCATGCTGCAATGCAGCAAAGAGGTCTTGCCGCTATGCGTTTGTTGCATGGCTTCGCCCTCAAGGGCATCTGCCTGCTCAACATGCAATGATATCAGAAGCGGTTGGCTGGGGCGCCAGGACATTTTTTCGCTATCTTTTTTCTTCAACAATATCATGTAACTTATTGACAATACTTAATGTTTAGATCCAAAACTGTAACACAAAGTTGTAACACACGACCGCTACACAGGGGTCAAAAATGGCAAGTGTTTCCTATCTGTTCCGCCGGGGTGCATCCTATTCCGCTCGTATCCGGGTGCCGCTTGATCTGGTCGAAGTCGTCGGTGCGAAGGAACTCGTCAAAGCCCTTGGCACTAAAGAACAATCCGAGGCGAAGCGCCTTATGTGGCCTGTCATCCAAGCATGGCACAGCCACTTCGATGACCTGCGCGCGCGCCGCCTTCTTACCCAAGACGATCAGGATCACGCGGTGTGGGATCACTACAGCGCGGCAACCGATCGGGATGAAGTATCGCGTGGTCAGGTGCCGTCTGTTGATGAGGTCGCATCGCTTCGGCGCGGTGTAGTCGATGCCGTTCGCCGGGGTGAGGTGGATACATCAGACCCCGAAGCGGTGATGATCGCATCACTGGACTTTTTAGCAGCACGGGACGCGCCCAAGATCGCCGCTGATCATCGCGCGGCAAAGCTTGCGGAACTGCGCCTGCATCTGACCAAGGGTGAGACTGCCCTGATCGCGGATGAGGTTGATGAAGTTCTTCGCACCCAGCGCCTTCTGGTGAAGCGCGGTTCACCCGACTGGATCAGCCTTGCCCGATCCATGATGCGGGCAGAGATAGAGGCGCTACAGCGGGGTCAAGAGCGTGATCGGGGAGACTACACCGGACAGGCGAAAGACCCCATTGTAAGGCCCGCGTTTGGACCCCGGCGGCAGACCGCAAAGCCGGGTGAGTCAATCATGGAGGTTTTCGAAATCTTCGCGAGTGAGAACCCGCGCGGCGTGGCGAAAGATCGAGTGGACCAGTGCCGCCGGGATATCGGCACGTTTGTTGAAACCGTCGGTGCAAGTTTCCCGATCGGCATGATCACGAAAGCCGAAGTTCGCACGTGGAAACAGCTACTGGTCAAGTATCCGGTCAAAGCCACCGAAACCAAAGTCTTTGCAGGCATGAACATTCACCAGTTCATCAAGGCGAATGAAAAGATCGGCAAGCCGGTGATCGCAGACCGGACAGTAAACCGCTACCTGTCCAGTCTGGGTGCATTCATGACATGGGCTGAGAACAACGGCTATGTTGATAAAAACCCCGTTGAAGGGCTGATGCTGAAAAAGGAAAACAAGGCCGCAACGCTTCCCTTCAAACCCGAAGAGCTAAAGACCCTGTTTCACTCGCCATGGTTCGCAGGATGCCAGAGCGCAGACGAATGGCGAAACGTGGCGAAACCGGGGAACATTTTGATCCGTGATCATCGGTTCTGGGTGCCGCTGATGATGGCGTTCTCTGGTGCGCGACCGAGTGAGATCGGGCAACTTGCGGTGTCAGATGTTCGCCAAGAGCATGGTCACTGGATCATGCACATAACGACCGAGGGCGAAACCACGACCGAAGGGAAATCTGTCAAAACAGCCGGATCGATGCGCGTGGTTCCGATTCATCCGGAACTGATCAAGATCGGTTTCATCGCTTACCATGAGAAGCGCGTGAAGGAAGGCGGCACAGCCCTGTTTCCGATGGCTAGGCGCAATGAACGCGGGCAGATGATGGCTGAGCTTTCCCGCGAGTTCGGGCGCTACCTGTCGCGCATTGGCTTGAAGGAAGGGCGCGGTCTGTCGCTCTATTCGTTCCGGCATGGTGCTGCCGATGCACTGCGCCGCGCTGGATACCTTGATCAAGAGTTCGGTTTCATCCTCGGGCACACCGAAGCCAGCATGACCGGCAAGTATGGGATCATGCCTCAAGGGATGCTTGAGAAGAGAGTCGAGCTGGTGAACGCGATTGCCTATGCCGGACTTACGATTGATCACCTTGCACCGAACGTGATAACATAACAAATCGCTTGCCGTGACACGCCATATGTGGCATTTTCGCCACTGTAGCGAGTGTCCTTGTTTTCTGGTGCGGCGTAGTGAGTTCTTTGTTTTCCCGGTTCAAGACTGCTTTGGGCGGGAAGGGTGAGGCGAAAGCCTTTGCTCTTTCCGACCCCGAAGCCTTTGCCCTGTTCGGCGGTGCGCCTTCTATCACAGGCCAGCATGTCGGACCTTTGACCGCGATGCAGGTTCCGGCGGTGATGTGCGCCGTGTCCCTGATCAGCGAAACCGTTGGCACCCTGCCTGCAAAGCTCTTTGATCGGCAAACCCGCCAAGCCCTGACTGAGCATCCGGCTTATGCCCTGATGCACGGTGAGGCGAATGAATGGACCAGCGCCGAAGCCCTGCGCACAGCCCTGACCGCTGATGCCTTGTTGAACGACAAGGGCGGCTTTGCGGTGGTGGTGCGCAACGGCGCTGGTGAACCGATGGAGCTGCACCGCGTTCCGCCGTCTTCTGTCAGTGTCCTTGCCGAACCTGATGGCGAGCCGTTCTATACTGTCGCGACCGATCGGGGGCCGGTGCGCTACGGCTTCCGCGATGTGGTGCATGTGCAATCCTTCGGGGGCCGTGCGCCGATCACGCTGGCTAAGAACGCCATTGCCCTTGCCGCCGCCTTTGAATCCCACATCGGCAAGGTCTTTGCCAATGGTGCCCAACCCGGCGGCATCATCACTTCCCCCAAGCGCTTGGATGAGGTCGCAAAGCAGAACCTCAAGACGGCTTGGACAGACACCCATTCCGGCCCGAAGGCCGGTGGTGTGGCACTGCTTGATGAAGGGATGCTCTATCAGGCCGTCACGATGACCCTGACGGATGCACAGTTTGCAGAGAACCGCCTTGAGCAAATCCGCGAGATCGCCCGTGCCTTCCGGACGCCACCAACAATGCTGTTTGAGCTATCGCGCGGCACTTGGTCCAATACCGAAGAGATGGCGCGGCAGTTCCTGCAAGTGACCTTGCAGCCATGGCTTCGCTCTTGGGAATGGTCCTATTCCCGGTGCCTGCTGACCCCGGATGAACGCCGCGACGTTTACGCGGAATTCGTGATCGATGATCTGCTTTCCACCAGTCATGCCGCCCGTGCCGCTGCCTATGGGCAGTATCGCAGCATGGGAGCGATGACCGCAAACGAAGTGCGCGGTGGCCTGAATCTGCCGCCGCTGGCTGGTGGTGACGTTCTGGAAAACCCCTACACCACGACCGGCGCAAAGCCTGACCCGGCATCCGAGGAAGCCCCAAATGAATGACCTGATCACACACCGCGCGTTCCTGGGGGAAGGTGAGCATGACTTCTGCCTGACAGATGCCATGATCACCGAACTTGAGCACCAGACCGGCTTGGGCATCGGTGCCCTGCAAATGCAGATGATGCAGCTACAGTTCAAAGCCGACCATCTGGCCCTGATCATCCGCCTTGGCCTGATCGGCGCGGCTATGAACCCTGAGAATGCACACCGCCTCGTCGAAGCCTATGTGCGCAACCGGCCTTTGGGTGAGGTGTTCCCGCTGGCGCTGGATATCCTTGATGCGCGGTGGAACGGGAAAGCCGAGACGCCTGACGATATCGCGCGCAATGCCGAAGATGACTATGCCCGCTTTGTCGCAGAGGTGGCAGCATGACGGATCGCATTGAGTTCAAGGCGCAGCTTGCCGTCACCGACGCGGGCGAGATCACCGGCCTTGCGTGGCCCTTTGGTTCCCCTGACCGCGTGGGTGATGTGATCGAAAAGGGCGCATTCACTGCGCCTGCATCGCTGCCGATGTTGTTCGCCCATGACCAAGGCCAAGTGATCGGCGTCTGGGATGAGATCGGGGAAACTGCCGAAGGTCTGACCGTCAAAGGCAAGCTCTTGGTGGAAGATGTGGAGCGCGCCCGCGAAGTGCGCGCCATGATCCGTGCCGGTGCTGTGTCCGGCCTGTCGATCGGCTTTGTCACCAAGACTGCCAAGCGCAATGCCAAGGGCCGCACCATCAGCGCCCTTGAGTTGCACGAAATCTCTGTTGTCGCGGTCCCGGCACATCCGGGCGCACAGATCACCTCTGTTAAAACCATTGTAACGAGTGAGACCCAAATGAACCCCGAAGAAGACACCCAAACCCCGGCCAATGCGCCGCAAATCGACACCAAAGCCTTCGATGAGGTGAAAGCCCGTCTGGACAAGTTGGAAGCCAAGGGCAACCGCCCCGGCATTCCAGCGATTGTCCAAGGTGCCGCCAACACCAAAGCCTTTGTCAGCTTCCTGCAAGGTGCTGACTTTGACAAAAAGGCTTTGACTGTTGCCGCCGATGCCCCGGCCTATGTGCTGGCACCAGAGGAAACGTCCGGCGAGTTCATCCGCAATCTGGTGGAATTCAGCCCGATCCGCTCTATCGCCGATGTGCGCACGACCGGCAGCCACACGATCCTTCTGCCCAAACGCACCGGCATCACGAATGCCGTCTGGGTGGGCGAGACGACCGCCCGCACGGGGTCCGAGCCGACCTTTGATCAGTCCGAGATTGCGGTGAAGGAACTGGCAACCTTTGTGGACCTGTCGCTGCGCATGCTGGAAGATTCCGGCAACGTCGAAGCCGAAGTGCGCCTTGCATTGGCTGAAGACTTCGGCGCGAAAGAGGCGAAGTCGTTTGTGAACGGCACCACGGCTGTTGAACCGCAAGGCTATATGATCGCACCCGGCATCGCAGTGACGAACAACGGCCATGCAACTGTTCTGTCTGCTGATGCCCTGATCCGGCTGATGTATGCCATGCCCGCGACCTATCGCAACCGGGGTTCGTGGGTGATGAATGGCACGACCCTTGCGGTGATCCGCACCCTGAAAGACGGCGCAGGCAATTACCTGTGGCAGCCGTCCTATCAGGCAGGCCAGCCGGAAACGATCCTTGGGCGTCCTGTGGTCGAAGCTCTGGACATGCCGAACATCGCCGCCGCCGCCACGCCGATCATCTTCGGTGACTTCAAAGCGGGCTATCGGATCTATGACCGCGTGGAACTGGACGTGCTGCCGGATCTGCTGACACAGCGCACGGTTGGGCTTGCACGTTTCCATGCCCGCCGCCGGGTGGGTGCAGGCGTGGTGCGCAGCGACGTGTTCCGCAAGTTGTCGATGGCTGCCTGAGCCTGATGCCATGCTTGCCCGCGAGGATATCAGGCTTGCGCACGGTTTCTATACCGTGCGCCTGCGCCCGACCTTGCGGGCAGCAACGCGCCTTGAGCGCCTTCATAACGGATACGGCCCGCTGTTCGATCGGCTGGCCGCGTTCCACATCGGCACGGTGCATGAGATCATCCGCACCGCAGCGACTGACCCCGATCAGGCAGACCGCTTCCTTGCCAGCTTCGCCACAGCGCCGCTACAGCGCCTTGCAGAGATCACCCAAGCCCCGCTTGCAGACCTGATCACCGGCTTCCTGCCGAAGTCATCCAAGGGTGGCACAGGACAGGGTAGGGCGGTGCCATGGCACGATGCCTATGCGCAGCTTTACCGCTTCGGCACCGGCTGGCTGCAATGGACCCCACAAGAGACATGGAATGCCACCCCGGATGAAATCCTTGAGGCGGTTGAAGGTCATATCAGCAAGCTCAAGGCCATCCACGGTGCCGCCGATGATGATGACGCAGAACACACCCAGGACGATTACACCGCCGATCGGCTGCACCAGATCGCAGAACAGGGCTTCGATCCTGAATTTGACCGGGAAGGGCTGCATGCCCTGAAAGGGAAGCTCTGATGCCCCGGCCCCCGCACCTCTGTTCCTGTGGCAAGCTGGTGCCGCACGGTGCCCTGTGCGCCTGTCAGATTGCAGGCAACCGCGCCCGCAATGCACGGCATGACGCCAAGCGCCCGACTGCCCGCCAGCGCGGCTATAACGCCGAATGGGAGAAAGCCCGTAAAGCCTTCCTGACCTGTCACCCGCACTGCACCCTGTGCCGCGCCCCTGCCACGGTGGTAGATCACATCATCCCGCATAAGGGTGATGATGCCCTGTTCTGGAACCGGCAGAACTGGCAGCCGCTGTGCAAACCCTGCCACGACCGGCACAAGCAACGCCAAGAGCGCAGCCATGTCCGTTGAACCCGCCTATAAGCGCACCCTTGGCAAATACCCCGAGCAAGACCTGTGGCAGAGCGTCTTGCTTGTCGTGGTGCAGGAAGCCCTTTACGGGGGGCTCAACAATGGCTGTAGGATAGAACAGGAAATCACCACGCGCCGCGCCCGCGCCTGTCAGAGCGCCCGCGACTACCTGACAACCCCAAGCCTTGATCTTTCCATGGTCTGCGCCATGGCAGGGCTGGATATGCAGGCTGTCATCGACAACATGACGCGCCAGATCGCCGCGGCACCATCACCAGAAGAACTTGCAGCCTCTGATGCCCCGCGCGTCACCAGAACGAAGAAAACCCGAAAAACTGAGCCTAAGTCACGCGCGCCAAGGGATAGGAAGCGTCACACCTACGATGGTGAGAGCCTGACCCTGAAAGAATGGTCAGTGCGCACTGGCTTGGCTGAGGGCACGCTTAGAAGCCGACTGTTTGCACATTGGCCGATAGAGCGCGCCCTGACCGAACCAAGCGGCCAGCAAGCAAGACGACCCCGTAAGGAACAGCCCCGGCCTGCCAAGGCTGGTAAGCCCGGCATAACCCTGACCCATGCAGGGGAGACGATGACCCTCAAACAATGGGCTGCACGTCTTGGGCTGAGCAAACCCACTATCAACAAGCGCCTGCGCATGGGTCTGCCTATCGATCAGGTGCTGTCATCGCAGAACATGCGGGGAAAGAGTTTTGCAGGCAGGTAGCTTGGTGCGGAAATTTGGGGAGCGGTGTGGCGAGGCATGGGACCGCCTACCTATTTGTCGCACTCTTTCAAGAGACGTTCCCGGAACAACCTGCGATATTCACGAACCTCTGTAGGCTCTAACTTGGCGCCAACTTTAGCGCCGATTCTGCCGAGTGTCTGTCGATCAAGGTCGGAAGGAACCGACTTTGGATCGGCACGAAACGCTTCCAGATAGAGTTCGAGCGCTTCGGTTCCTATAGTCGCGATGGTGGTTTGAATTTCTAGTAGAACAAGTGCTTCCGAGTAAACTTGCAAAGCTTCGGACGCACCCTCAGGAGTTGCGGACGCGCCCTGCGCAAGAGGCGGGGCCTCTGTAGCGACTGCTGCACTAGCTCCGAGGGTCACAGTCATAAATCGGGCAATGTCAGCTTCAAGCCACTCATGATGAGTGTCTGCTTCTTGAATCAAGTCCGGTGACTGCGAACCACGTGCTGGCTTGATGCCAAGAAGATGAGTCTGGACACCAAAGGTCTGCGCGATCTGCACGCCGATGCGCAGATCCTCATCGCCAGCAACAAGAAGGGCGTCAGTGATCGCCTTGTTACGTGCAAGGTCAATCAGATCGGTGACAATCAGGGAGTCCACGCCCTTCTGTTGACCGCTTCCGTTCACCATTCCCAAGCGGAGTTTGGTGCGCTGCGAGTTAGCAAGTGTGATTTGTTCGGTGGTAGGTCTGCCGCCGCGCAGAAGCCCGTCATACCAATACACCCTGAGCAAGCGCGCCCCCGGTGCAACGCGCTCAGCCATCTCACATAGTGCTTTCAGAACGTCCGGCGTTGAGAGCTGTATTGTCTGACGTGGCTGCTTTTGCCCCGAAAGCAGAGATGAACCTTGTGCATACAGGTAGCCTGCATCCACGAAAACAGCTACTTGAAGCACCTTGCGTCACTCCCAGAACGTAAATGGGGCACCCGAAGGTGCCCCTATGTAGTAGCCTCAGCACTAATGTGTATGCGCTGGGACTGGATGGTAGATACGACTCTAACTGAAAAGAGTCAAGTTAAATGTGAAAACAAGGAAGCACGCAAACTGAACAAACTTGAAATCAAATGAGAAAAACACGTCAACTTCACTCACTCTGAGGAAAACAGAAGGAATGAAGAACGAACACAGCAAAACTGAACATCAATCCGGGAACAACACAGATTTGAAATGCTCATAGGCATCGGGCACAAGCTCACGTAAAACCATCAGCAAAGATGCCTTGGCAAGGAATATCAGGATATCTTTTAGGTTGCGAACAGCGACTTTCATGATGCAGGCACTCCACCGTCATGGGTTGGAGCGTCACACTTCCTGCGATCAGCTTATCGCTAACATATGATACTCGCCCTTTCTGTTCAAGAGGGCGCGGAGCAACGAACCTTGTGCAGATGAAAACCATCCAGACTTGCGGGTATAACAGGGTCGGGGGGGGGGGTAGTCCCCGACTTAGGGGAGTGGCTGGGGACCGGCGGGGGGAGGCTCACGCAAGATACGCGACATATAACTTTTCCAAATCGAAATACTGTGATACATAAGCAACATTTATGTGTTGCGAGTATCGAGTATGGCTGTTTCAAACATCTGGGATCACCTGAATCTGCCTGATCAGGATGAGGCTCTTCTGGAAGACCTTGCCGCAGCGGCTTGGGCTTATGTCGGGAACGTCACAGGCGCACCTGTTCCTGACCCTGCACCGCCCGCGCTTGAACAAGCGGTGCGCATGCTGATCGGGCATTGGTATGAGAACCGCGAGGGAACTTCCGCAGATGGGGTTCGCCCTGTTCCCTTCGGCTTCGATGAGCTGGTGCAGTCCTATCGCCGGTGGGTGGTCTGATGTCAGACCTGATGAAGCAATCCGCCAAGCTGTCGGCAAGGTTGAACGCCATCCCGAATGAGGTTGTGCAGCACCTGCGCCCTGCCTTGATCGCAGCGGCAGAGAATACAGCCGGGGTTATGCGCGCCCTTGTCCCGGTGGATGATGGCGACTTGAGGGACTCAATCGAGGTCACACCGCCCGGTGCTGTGACGCCAGCTTACGCCGCTGGTGGTGGCAAGCGTGTGGCAGGTGAGAACCAAGCCCTTGTGACTGCCGGAAACCCCGATGTGCGGCATGGTCACTTGCAAGAATTCGGAACGGTTGACCACGCTGCGCAGCCGTTCCTTCGCCCTGCTGAGCGCCTGACCCGTGACCAGAACCGCCGCCGCATTGGCCGTGCGGTGGGCCAAGTAATCCGGAAGGCGGGTGTATGATGTTTGAGCCATCGCTTGCCCTGCAAACCGCTATCCGTTCCGCGCTTATCGCATCCCCGGCTGTCACTGCCCTTGTGCCGGCCGATCGCATTCGGGCTGGCTCATCTAGGCCAGATTATTTCCCTACGATCGTCCTGGCTGCTGGTCAGACTCTATTCCTTGGCCGCGCGTCAGGTTCACAACTTTGCGCGCGGGTAATTCTGGACCTGCATGTATGGGCTCTTGAGGACGGTGCAGATACTGCCCGCCAGATCGGCGGCGCGGTGATGCAAACCCTGATCGATCCGCCCCAAGCCGAAGCCTTCGGAATCGATCAATGGGACAAGCCGTCTGTGCAGTGGATGCGCGACCCGAAGCCGGAACTGACTGCATGCCATGGGGTGATGCAGCTTTCTGGCGTTGTCCGGTGGAGAATTTAATTATGCGCGCCGGACTGTTACGCCACGAAGTTGAACTTGAACGCGAAGTTGAAACCATCGCCGCATCGGGTGCGGTGGTGAAGACTTGGCAGGTGTATGCCAGCCGCCGCGCAGAGCTACGCGAAAGCACCGCCGATGAGTTCCTGAATAGCACGATCGAGGGCACCAGTCAGAAAGCTGTTTTTGTGATCCGCTGGACTGACGGGGTGCAAGTCGGTGATCGCCTTCTGCATGCGGGGAAGGCTTGGCAGATCGTCGGGCTGGTGGAGATCGGTGTTAAGCGCGGGCTTGAACTTCGGGTTGTGGCGGCATGAGCCTATCGCCCCCAATGAAACTGCCCGTGCTGCACTTCTCCAGATACGTCATAACTGCCGCCCTGATGCTGTCGATACGTTTGGATGGTCATCACCAACATGAAGAAGGTGATTGTGACGTAGCCAGCAAGAAAAATCACTTTCATAGCTGCCTCCCATTGTCCGCTTCAAGCTTCAATTATCAATTGGAGGTTGCACAGAATCCATGTCGAAATTTCTTCGCGGCGTGAAGCCGCCGATCCAACCAGATGTTGAGGCCCTAACGAAGGCCCCGCCTATACCGGCCTATCTGGCAGAGCAGGCCAAGGCGGAATGGCGGCGAATCATGCCGCAACTGATCAGCCGTCGCATCATCACCCGCGCCGATCTTGCAGGGGTGGAGGCGTATTGTTCTGCCGCCGGTGCTGCCCGCCAGATCGCGGAAATCATAAACGCCATGCCGGTTCCTGATCTGAAGTTGGGCGGCTTGCAGATCCGCTACATGCAGGCAGCCCGCCAGCTTGCCGCCGAATATGGCCTGACCCCGACCAGTCGGGCGCGCATTGGCAGCGCTGCACCTGATGCCGATGACGACGACGACCCTTTGGCGGTGTGACGATGACCAGCACTTATCCGGCATGGGTCTTTGATAACAGCCCGATCCCCGATCCCGGCGGGCATGGCGAACGTGCTGTGCGGTTCCTGCGGCGATTGAAGCACCCGGCAAGCACTGCACCGGGAAACCTGTTTCAACTGACCCCGTGGCAGGAAAGGATCGTGCGCCGCATTTATGGCCCGCGATACCCAGACGGGCGCAGGATCGTCAAAGAGGTCTTCCTGATGATCCCGCGCGGGAACAGAAAGACCAGTCTGGCGGCGGCACTCGCATTGCTTCACCTGTTGGGCCCTGAGCGCGTCCCTGCCGGGCAGATCATCTTTGCGGCGTCGGATCGTGAACAGGCCGGGATTGGCTTTCGGGAAGCGGTCGAGATCGTCCGCCAAGATCGCCGCCTTGGGCAAGTCACCCGGATTTACGATGCCCACAATTCGGCGAAGATGATCCAGAGCACGATTGACGGTTCAACCCTAAAGGCAATCCCGGCTGATGGGCGGGGTCAGCACGGGACTACACCCACCTTCGTTTTGGCTGACGAGACCCACAGCTGGCGCAAAAATAGGGAGCTTTGGGAGGCCCTGCGCACCGGCATGGCGAAGCGTCCTGGGGGTTTGATTGTCATGGCGACTACGGCAGGCCGGGGCCGGGAAGGGCTGGCGGCAGAACGCTACGACTACGCCCGCAAGATCGCCTTGGGCGAGATCGTGAATGAGGAATACCTGCCGATCTTGTTTGAGCCGCAAGAGGGTGATGACTGGCAAGATGAAGCGATGTGGCACCGGGTGAACCCCGGTCTGGCTTACGGCTTTCCCGACATTGACGGCTTGCGCACCCTTGCCCGTGAGGCAGCCGATAGCCCGTCCGAGATGTATGCATTCCGGCAGTTTCACTTGTGCGAATGGATGGGCAACAGTCACGATCCGCTGTTCAATTTTGAGACATATGACGCCCGCCAATTCGATGACGATGAGGCAGACATATCAGAATTTCCGTGCTGGGTTGGTGTAGACCTTTCCCGATCTGGGGATTTGACCGCCGTTGTCGCGGCGTTTCTGTGGCCGGATGGGCAAGTCACCCTGCGCCCCAAGTTCTTTGTGCCCGGTGAGGACTTGAAGGCGCGTTCTGATCGCGACGGAGTGCCGTATCAGGCTTGGGCAGATCAGGGGTTTATTCATCTGTGCCCCGGCCCGATCATCGATGAGGAAGCTGTAGAGGCTGAAATCAGGGAGATCTGCGGCACCTATGACGTGCAAGAGATCGCGTTCGATCCACATCTTGCCGCCCGCATCATGCAGCGTCTTTATGACGATGGTCTCCCTGTAGTGGAACTTCGGCAATCGCCCTTGAATATGGGCTTGGCGGGGGCTGACTTAGAAAAGATCGTCAACGGTAAGTTGGTGCGCCATGACGGGCACCCTGTGCTGCGCAATCACCTGTCTAGCGTTGTCGCTGTGCGCACCGATAGCGGCCTTACCCGGATGGTGAAGGGCCGCAAGACTGATCGGATAGACGGGGCTGTTGCCGCTGCCATGGCGGTTTCGCGCGCCTGTGCCGGTGAATCGAACCTGTCCGGCTATAATGACCCCGCCGCTTCCTTGTTTGTGTTCTGAGTAGTGAGTGAAAAAGATGAGTGTAGATCTTCCCGGCTTGATAATCCCCGTAGAAGCCAGAATTACGAAACTAGAACAAGGTCTTAAGCGCGCCGCGCAGGTGCAAGCCCGATCGGCTGTCACGATGGAACAGCGCGCCAAGGTGTCTGCAAAGCGCATGACCGATACCTATGAAAGCGCTGGCACCGGCATGTCTGCCGCGATGGCGAAGATCGCCGCGCCGATCGCCGGTATCGTGGTGGCTGACATGCTGATGGATATCGGGCGGGCTGCACGGCAGACAGTGGGTGCCATGGCCCGCGTTGGTGACGAAGCCAAGCGGGCAGGCGTAGGGCTTGAGGCGTTTCAGGAATGGTCCTTTGTCGCTGATCAGAACCGTATCAGCGTTGATGCCCTGATCGATGGCCTGAAAGAATTGAACCTGCGCGGTGATGAGTTCGCGGTGACAGGCAAAGGCAGCGCTGCCGAAGCATTCACCCGGCTTGGCTATTCCGCCGAGGAACTGAAAACGAAGCTGAAAGATCCTTCGGCGCTGATGCTGGAAATCATCGGACGGCTTGAGGGTATGGAAAAAGCTGCCCAGATCAGGATCAGCGATGAGCTGTTCGGGGGCAGCGCGGGTGAGCGCTTTGTGGAGCTGCTGTCGCAAGGCGAAGAGGGTTTGCGAAAGACGATCGAACGCGGGCATGAGCTTGGCGCGGTGCTTGATGCTGATGTGATCGCACGTGCAGATGACCTTGATCGAAAGTTCGGTGAGCTTGGCACCCGGATGCAAACGATCTGGCGCAGCGGCCTTGTCCAAGCCGGTGAGCTGTTCGGGCTGATCGAGCGTGAGCGCGCCAAGCTGGAATTCATTCCGGCAGATGTAGGTCGCGCAGTCGGCAATGACCTTGCCAGAACACTTGAGCAACAGGGCGGTGCCGGACAGGAAGCGCTCGGGCTGATCGCCTCTGTCGGTGATGAGTATCGCAATCTTGGGCGGGAATCGCAGACCCTTGCAGCGGCTTTGAACGATGCAGCAACCATGCTGCGCGGGGTGGGGAATGAGGCCGGGGCTGATGCCCTGACCGGCCTTGCCGCCCGTCTTGGTGATGCAGCCGGTGCCTTCGATGACGGGGTGATCAGCGGGGGCGAGTTCGCCGGGACTCTTGGAGAGATCGCGACCGAAGCAGATACCACGATCAGCGCCATGGATGATCTGGACAAGGCTTCCCTGTCCGGCATCATCGGGCAGGTGTCGAACCTGTTATCGTGGATTCAGGAATTGCCCGCCGCTGTCCAAGCCGCCAGAGCCGAGATCAGCGCACTTGAGGCACCGGGCGTAACAACCGGGACGCCCTTGACAGGCCCTGTAGACGGCTTGATGCCGCCAAGCGTCCAGTTGCCAGCCACATCACCACGCCCGCGAAAAGCGCCGCCGATGTTGGGTGAGCCTGAGAAACCGAAAGCCGCTGGTGGCGGTGGTGGGGGTGGGGGCCGCGATGAGTGGGGTTCGGCTGTCGAGGCAATCCAGCGCGAGACACAAGCCCTTCAAGCCGAAGCCGCTGCCTTGATCGCTACAGCCGCAAGCGGTGAACGATATGCGGGCGCAATCGAGTATGCGCGGCAGAAAGCAGAGTTGCTTGTCGCTGCACAACGCGCAGGAATTCAGATTACGCCAGAGGTCACAGCGAAGATTGACGCTCTGGCGCGCGCAAATGTTGCGGCTGGTGCATCTGCCGAAGACGCCGCGAAGAAGATGCAGCAAATTGAAGACTTCGGAAAGAACAGCGCTGATACCATGGCTGATCTTTTTACGGGCATCATTACTGGCTCAATGACCGCCGAAGACGCTTTGAAGCAACTTATCGCACAACTGATCAGAATGGCAGCGCAAAAATTCTTCCTGAAACTGTTCGCGGGATCATTTGGATTTGCATCTGGTGGTTACACTGGTGATGGCGCGACGTTTCAGCCTGCCGGAATTGTTCACCGTGGCGAATTTGTGTTGAGCAAAAAAGCAACGTCGCGTCTTGGAGTTGATAATTTGAACGCTTTGCACGCTTCTGCATTGCGCGGATATTCAGGCGGTGGTGCAGTTGGTGCAGGTCCGAAGCTGAATAACGCTTTCGGTGATGGCAAAGCGTCAAATGTCGCGCAGACTGTGACAATCAACGCGCCGGTAAGTGTTCAAGGCAGTTCCGGATCACCGGAACAGAATAACGATCTAGCGCGTAAAATCGCATCTCAGATGGAAAACAGCATGAAATTGGTGTTCGCAAATGAGCTTCGTAAGCAGATGCGACCGGGCGCGATGCTGAATAACCGAAGCTGAATCAAGCACCCGATTTTTAAGCCCGTAGGATGGCCTTTGAGGGTTCGCCGGTGGTGACACATATCCGCACCCCGTAGAGGCGCTGTATGAGGCTGTTTGGGCGTTGCATTCGCGCAACACAGGCGGTTCTGCGCGGCAAAGGCGCATCTACCCATAGGCAGGCGAGGGGCGCGGCAGCGCCCTGAGCGCCGGAGGTAGTCTGGCTAGGCCGGGGAGGGTTCCTGGGACCGGGAGAGATCATCCATCATTCCTTGTGGGCACCGAGGGCGAAGCCCGATGGTGCCCGAAGGTGTGATGTTGGGGAAGCAGATGTGTCCCGCTTAAGTGCGACATTTCTCTAATATGAACATTCTTACTTTTTCTACATATCCTTATATTAGGGAAATGTCGCAGCTAAGCGGGACAAATCAGGCTTAAACGGGACACATCTGCGGGTTCACCATCCTGCTTTCCTGCGGATCGAAAGCACCCCGCTGCGCCTTCACATCACCCTTCCGGCCATCCCTTCGGGCGCTGCGCGCCCTTCGGGGGCCGTGCGGATCACTGGAACGCGGGTATGTCGTCACATCAAGCTTCATGGTGCGCAGAGACGCAGAAAATCCTTTCGGTTCTTTCGTGCCTGTCGTTGCGGACAGTAACCAGACACTTCGGCATTTAAGCACCTCATGCCTAATTGACAAATTAACGGTGTAGCTCGTTTCAATTCAGGGTGCTTAAATAATTCGTTTGGTGATTCTTGACAGACACGCAAGCGTGACCCATTTCAGTTTGGTAGCCAACCCCGGAGTATACCATGACTGATAATATTCGACTTGCACCTCAGCGTATCGAGCAACTGCGCGCCCTTGCCGCCAAGGAAGGAAAAACCATTCCTGAGATCATTGCCGGTTTCTTGGCTGGTGCCGTATCAGAGGGACGCCTGAATCCTGATCTTCCTGGAGTGAGCGTCCGGCGTGACAATGACATGCTGACAATTGAAGCCGGAAACTTCAAAGCATCGATGGCCGCAAATGCTGCACCTGCTTTCTCTTCCGGATTGCGCGACACGCTGAAAGCAAGTGCAACGGCTGATCGGGAACGTGTGTCGCAACTCCTGACTGATATGGTCGGTGCGTTTGGCGGAACAGAAGTCGTTCGCGCGGGAAATCACATCACGCTTCGCAATCCGATCGCTACCCAGGATTTTATTGTGCCGAAGGCCATCGTGCCAGACCTTGCCGATCAGATCGATCGCGCGGTTAGTGCAGCGTAAAAAGATAAGGCACCGGGTGCAGCAACACCCGATGCCTTGAAACGACCCCAAGCGCCAGCAAGGAAATCTTGATATGACTATAGCATCTGACCAGACCGTTTTCCAGCCAGACGGTGAAAAAGTTGCACCGTTGCCAGTCCAGCGTTCCCCCGGCCTTGTCGTGGCGCTGGCGGGCTGGAAAGAAGGCTTTGCGGAGTATCAGCTGCAAAATTCGTTCGCGCTGGATGAAGCATGGAATGGCAAACGTAGACGTGCAGCTAGTGCAGCAGATCGCGCCGAATACGCTGCGGAGAGAGGGGGAGTCGTCAGGCGCTATGTGCAGGGTCAGCACTTGAAAGAGGGCTTGAGCGATGATGAGCGGCGGGCGCTGATGAAGAAAGAGTCGAAGGACCGGAACAAGCCGCCGCGTGTGAGAGCGGACCTGTCTAAAATGACCCCAGAGCAAAAGACGGCACACAGGCGGGAAAAGGAACGTGAGAAAAAGGCCCGTCAGCGCGTAGCGAAAGAGGCAGAAAAAGCCGGTGCGCTTTCCGGTAGCCCAATGATTACCGAAGGCATGTTCTGAGCGGAAGTCGAGCCGCTGTCAGATGTAAGTAAGTGCTTATCTATTTGAAAATAAACAATAATTATTAAGATTGTGCTTGCCGTGGCGAATCTGATCGCGTTAGAATCTGGGGAACCGCAAACAGAAGGAACACGCCATGCCTGCATTGCCCCCAGATTATGCCTACATTCCCGACACAGCGTTTGATGCTCTTGTCGAAAGCCTGTTGCACCCTGAGCCATCGTTGGACCCGCGCGGCGATATCGCGATGAAGCTGATCGCAGCCGGGATCGCGCCGCTGTTTTGCTACTGGGACAATCAGGAAAACGAAGCCGCGTGACTGTTGCCAATTTGCCATTATTTTCGGAAATCGAAAAGTTTCGCAAATAGTCGTGCGACAGGCTCTCGAACCGTCTTCAATAGAGGGTTTGCCGAAAGGCTTTTGACAGCAAACAGTCAAACGAGAACGCGGGAGGCCATCACGAAAACGTGAGAATCCGCCCCGAAGTTTGGGATGCTGAACGCTATACAGGAGCCAGTAACGAGTTTCCGCCCCTGTATGGGGCTTCTGACAGAGGGGCGGGCAGACCGTCGCCAAACAAGCACGCCCGCCCCGATGTAGCAACAATGACCACAAAGGAAAATCGCTATGACACTTGATACCACTAATGAGGCCGCTCGGGCAATCGCCATGGTTCGCGCCAAGTTCACCAACCCTGTCGTTCTGCCACAGAAGCGGCGGAAAGAGTTCAACATCTTCCTGTATGAGCAGTTCGGCAATCCTGCGGATGATGCGTGGAAGGAAGCCGATGCCACCGAGGAACTTGAGAACGATAAGGATTTTTACCTTGTTGAATACTTTACCACGCCTGCCGGACCCATGGCGGCTGTGCACTTTAAAGACTATCCGAACCCAGTTCTTGTGGTCGTGAATGCTGAGGCGGCACGGAAGATGTTCGAAGCTGAGTGCGTCTCAGCCTGAGCCGATCATCAAAGGGAATCATTAGAGGGCGGGGCTTCGGCTTCGCCCTTTTTCATTCGATCTAGTCCCGGTGCTGGTAAATGCACCCTGTGTTACACAGACAAAACTGTAACACACGGCCTGTGACGACCGCCGCTAAGTGACTGAAAATAAAGGAAAAAAGCGGTTGGCTGGGGCGCCAGGATTCGAACCTGGGTATGTCGGTACCAAAAACCGATGCCTTACCGCTTGGCGACGCCCCAACCGTGCGGCGGTGTTTAGCCAAGGGTGTTGGCGGGTGCAAGGGGGTTCATCACAAAAATGCAAAGATGCCCGCAGCAACTTGTGTCGCAATGCAAAGATGGACGCGCGGGGCCCTGCGCGCTATGGGGCGGGCATGGAAAAGCTGGATATCATTGTTCTGGGGGCCGGGGCTGCGGGCCTGTTTTGCGGGATCGAAGCCGCAAAGCGCGGGCGGCGGGTGCGGGTGATCGACCACGCACGCGCTCCGGGGGAAAAGATTCGGATCTCAGGCGGCGGGCGGTGCAATTTCACCAATCTGGAGATTGCCCCCGACCGCTTTCTGTCCCGCAACCCGCGCTTTGCGCTGTCGGCGCTCAAACGCTTCACCCAATGGGATTTTATTGCGCGGATGGACGGCTGGGGAATCGCCTGGCATGAGAAAACGCTGGGGCAGCTGTTCTGCGACGGCCCTGCGACTCAGGTCGTCGATGCCCTGACCCGCGATCTGGCGCGCGCCGGGGGCGAGCTGTGGCTGGGCTGTGAGGTGGGCGCGGTCGAGGCGCTGCCGGGGGGCGGTTTCACGGTGGCGACACCGCGTGGCACCTTGCGTTGCGACTCGCTGGTGGTGGCAACCGGGGGCAAATCGATTCCGAAAATGGGGGCGACGGGCTTTGGCTACCGTCTGGCCGAGCAGTTCGGTCTGCCGCTGGTGGAGACCCGGCCCGGCCTTGTGCCGCTGACCTTTGCCGAGCAGGAGCTGGTCTGGATGAAGCCGCTGTCGGGTCTGTCGATAGAGGGCCGGGTGCGGCACGGGCGCACCGAATTTGCCGAAGGCATGCTGTTCACCCATCGCGGCTTGTCGGGCCCGGCGATTCTGCAGATCTCCAGCTACTGGCGCGAGGGCGAGCCGATTGCGCTGGATGTCAGCCTTGGCCGCGATGTGGCGGCGGTGTTGCGCGCGGCGCGGTCGGACGGGCCGAAACTGGCGCTGCGCACGGCTCTGGCAGGCCTTGTGCCGGAGCGGCTGGCACGGCATCTGGAGACGGTAATCGCGCCTGCAGGGCCGCTAGGCACGCTGTCTAACGCAGGCCTGGAGCAGGTGGCCGAGGTGTTGCGCAACTGGCGGCTGATGCCGGTGGGGTCCGAGGGCTATCGCACCGCCGAGGTCACGCTGGGCGGGGTCGATACGGATGCGCTCGACGCCCGCACGATGCAGGCCAAAGCGGTGGCGGGGCTGTATTTTGTCGGCGAAGTGGTAGATGTGACCGGCTGGCTCGGAGGATACAATTTCCAATGGGCCTGGTCATCGGGCTGGGCGGCGGGACAAGTCGCCTGACATCAAGGGGTTGCGCGACGTTTCTCGCGCAAACTCTCAGCGCGGCTCGGGGTCTTCATACCGATGGGGCTGGCCGTTCGGGTCGGTCACGGTCCAGCCCTGCGGATCTTGCGCCAGATACTCCGGCCCGATTGGCACTTTGCCATAGCCGCCCGGAATATCGAGCACGTAGGTCGGCAGCGCCGTCCCCGACAGCCGCCCGCGCAGGGCGGCCATGATCGCCTGACCTTCTTCGATGGTCGTGCGGAAATGGCCCGCCCCGCGCGCCAGATCGCAATGGTGCAGGTAATAAGGCTTCACCCGCAGCCGGATCAGGGCGCGGAACAGGGCTTCCAGCGCCTCGGCACTGTCATTCACGCCGCGCAACAACACCGATTGTGAGAGCAGCGGGATGCCCGCATCGGCCAGCCGGGCCAAGGCGGCGCGGGCATCATCCGTCAGCTCATCGGCGTGGTTGGTGTGCACCACCACCCAGACCGAGGGATGCTGCTTGAGGGCTGCGATCAGCGCCCCGGTGATCCGGTCGGGGGCGACCACCGGCACCCGCGTGTGCAGGCGCAGCACGCCGACATGCGGGATCGCCGCGAGCCGCGCCACCAGATCGGCAATGCGCCGGGCCGACAGCACCAGAGGGTCGCCGCCGGTCAGGATCACCTCCCAGATCGCGGGGGTGCGGGCGATATAGGCAATCGCCGCCTCCAGCTGGTCGGGTGGCAAATGTCCTGTGTCGCCAACGGTTTCGCGGCGAAAGCAAAAGCGGCAATAGACCTCGCAGGTCTTGGTGACATGCAAGATCACCCGGTCGGGGTAGCGATGGGTCAGCCCCGGCACCGGGGCGTGGGTGTCATCGCCGATCGGGTCAAACCTGTCCTCGGGGCGCTCAATCAGCTCTGCCGCTGTGGGCACGAACTGCCGGGCGATGCCTTCGGACAGTTGCGACGCGGCGCGCATCTGCGGAGTCAGGCGCAGGCGGAAATCCTGCGCCACACGGGTAAGAACCGGCGTATCCTCGGCCAGCGTCAGGCCATCGGCGACCAGATCGGGAATCGTCTGCGCCGGGCGAAGGGGGGTGTTGCCGTCCATGCCTGTGGGATCAGCTGCGCAAGCCGGTGGCCGCCAGCAACCCGCGCCGCTTGGCCTCGTAATAATATCCCTTGGAGTACCACATCACCGCCCGGTCGTGGCTGCCGTTTGACACCATCCACGCGCCACGCAGGTATTTGACTGCGTAGCGCAGGTTGGTTTCGGCATCGAGCAGGTCAGAGGGATGCCCGCGAAAGCCCATGGTACGCGCAGTCTGCGGCGCGATCTGCATCAGCCCCATATACTGCCCGTTGCGGGCACGGGGGTTGTAGCCGGATTCGCGCTGCACCACCCGGTGCACCAGGCTGACTGGCACATCATATTCACGGGCATATCTGACGATCAATGAACGCAGCTCGGGAGTCTCGCCCGGATGCAAACCGCCGCCGCCCGCCACAAGATTCCGGTCGCCCCGCCCGCCACAGGCAGAGAGCACAAGCGCAAGGCCCAGTGACAACGCAGCACGGCGGGAGATCGGGGGCATGGGCAGCGTCCTTTTTGCCTTGTCTTGCGGGTGTTTTAGCGCATGTGCTGTCCAGGCTCCAGTCCCCCGCCATAACATTGCCGGGATAGGACTTTAGGCGGGCTATGCTGTCAGGATTGCGCCTGTTACCCTCTGCAAAAGCAGCCTCAGGTGAGCCATGACTGTGCATACCATGCCCTTTCCCTTGCCACAGACCGATCCGCCGCGCAGCCTGACATCGGCGCTGGTGGTGGATGACCATCCGCTGTTTTGCGACGCGTTGTCGATGACGCTCAAGGCGGTGGCGGGGATCACAAGGATTGAGACCGCTGACCGGCTGGAAACCGCAATTGCCCGGCTGGACCGCGCGCCGATGCCGGATGTGGTGGTGCTGGATCTGAACCTGCCCGATGTGGACGGTCTTGACGGGCTGATCCGGCTGAAATCGGTGGTGGGGGCGGTGCCTGTGGTGGTGGTGTCGTCGCTGGCCGACAACCGGGTGGTCAGTGCCGCGCTCCGCGCCGGGGCATCGGGCTTTGTGCCAAAGCATTCGCACCGCGAGGTGTTCCGCGCCGCGTTCGAGGCGATCCGGCAGGGGCAGGCCTATCACCCCGATGGTTATGTGCCGCAGAATGACCCGAAAGCGCCCGCCAGCCAACGCGAGGAGGCGGTGGCGCGTCTGTCGCTGCTGACCCGGCAGCAGGCCCGGATCTTGCAGCTGATCTGCGAGGGCAAGCTGAACAAGCAGATCGCATGGGAGCTGACGATTGCCGAAACCACGGTCAAGGCGCATGTGACGGCGATCATGCGCAAACTGGGGGTACAAAGCCGCACGCAGGCGGTGCTGATCGCGCGCGGGGCCAGTTTTGACAGCCTGATGCCGGAGGGCGACTGAACGGGGGGGCGATGGAACCGCTTGCCGAAGCCGGGGGCAGGGCCTAGCCTGCGGGCATGGGGGAACGGTGAATGGATGACGCTTGTGGCATAGACGGCGGGTTGCCGGGGCTTTCGCCACAGGTGGCACCTGCCGGGATTCTGGTCACCGCTTCAGTTTGCGCTACCGCCTCGGATGCGGCAGCGCGCCTGTCTGAGTCGCTTGGCGACGGGCCGTTTTCGCGCGTGGTGCTGTTTGTCTCGCCCGAGGCTGATCTGGCGCAGTTTTGTGCCGATCTGGGCCAGTATTTTCCGCCCGATCTGGTGATCGGCTGCACCACGGCGGGGGAAATCTCGCGCAATGGCTATACCGAAGGCGAGATTGTTGCCGTCGGTTTTCCGGCCGCGCATTTCCGCACTGACTGCCTGCTGGTGCCGGATCTCACCCGGATCGAAGCGCAGGATCTGATCGGTCAGCTGATCCGCGCGCGTGTCGGGCTGCAACAGGACCATCCGGGGTGGGATCATGAATTCGCGTTCATGATGGTCGACGGGCTGTCAACGCTGGAGGATGATCTGGCGGCCGCCGTGGCCCCCGGTCTGGGCCCGGTGCCGCTGTTTGGCGGATCGGCGGCCGATGGGGTGCGGTTCGGGCAGACCCATGTGATCTGGCAGGGGCAGGCGGTGAGCAATGCGGCGATTGTGATGCTGGTGCGCAGCGATTGCCGGGTGAAAGTGTTCAACCTTGACCATCTGGTGCCGACGGACCGGCGCATGGTGGTGACGCAGGCCGACCCCGCCCGGCGGATCGTGCGGCAGATCAATGCCGAACCGGCAGCGCAGGAATATGCGCGGCTGTTGGGAAAAGACCCCGGCCAGCTGACCACATTCACCTTTGCCGCCCATCCGGTTGTGGTTCGGGTGGGCGGGCGACATCATGTGCGCGCGATCCAGCGGATGGATGCCAATGGCGATCTGGTGTTTTTCTCGGCCATCGACGAGGGGCTGGTGCTGACCCTGGCCGAGCCGCAGGACATGGTGGCGCATCTGGACCGTGAGCTGTCGCGCCTGTCCGACCACGGTCCGCCCGCCGCCATTCTGGCCTGCGACTGTATTCTGCGCCGGATGGAGGCTTTGGAGAAGCAGATGTCGGGCGCGATTTCCACGGTTTTGCGCGATCATAACGTCGTGGGCTTTTCCACCTATGGCGAGCAGTGGAATTCGATGCATGTGAACCAGACCATGACCGGGGTGGCGATCTATCCGCCGGATGGGGCCATGCCGGAACCCTCATGCCAGAACCCTCATGATTGACACGCTGATCAACCCCGCCGATCCGCCCGAGCGGCAGATGGCCAAGCTCTTGACCATCACGCAGGTTCTGATGCGGCGGGTTGAATCCGATACGGATGACAATGGCGCGGCCTATGCGCAGTTCCAGCGCGCAGCGATGCTGGAGGATCAGGTCCGCGACCGCACCCGCGATCTGGAACGCGCGCTGGATCTTTTGAACGAGTCGAACGCCCGGTTGGGCGAGGCCACCCGCAGCGCCGAGGCCGCGCGGCAAAACCTGGCCAATGCCATCGAGACCATTCAAGAGGGCTTTGCGCTGTTTGATGCCGATGACGTGCTGGTGCTGTGCAACTCGCGCTTTGGCATGCATATGGAGGATATTCACGACGATCTGCGCCCCGGCCTGAGCTTTGACGCCTATGTCGATCGGGTCAGCCTCTCGCGCTTTCTGGCGCTGCCGGAGCGTGAGACACCCGAGGATTGGGCGATCCGGCGGAAGCGACGGCATCAGGACCGGCATGTGATCTTCAACGTCCGCATGATCTGGGACCGCTGGGTGCAGGTCTCTGAGCACCGCACGGCGGATGGCGGCACGGTGATCTTGCAGACCGATGTGACCGATATCATCCGCTCTGAACGGCAAGAGCGCGGCAAGCTGCTGGATGATCAGGCCCGGATGATCCGCGCTACGCTGGACCATATCAATCAGGGCGTGTCGATCTTCGATGCGCAGGCGCGGCTGGTGGGGTGGAATGCAAGGTTGAGCCAGTTGCTGTCGATCCCGGTGGCGCGATTCCGGGTGGGGGCTTCGTTTGATTATCTGCTGGCCCGGTTCCGTGAGGAAATCACCCTGTCCGACGGCATGACCGATGCGCAGCTGGAATCCTGGGTCAATGCAGACCAGGGCCGCAGCCCGCTGTCGTTCGAGGTGCGGCGCGGCGATGATCTGATATTGGCGGTGTTTGCACAGGAAATGCCCGACGGTGGCTTTGTGATGAGCTTTACCGATGTCACCGCCGAGCGCGCGGCAATCGAGGCGCTGAGCCGCGCCAATGAAACGCTCGAAGCCCGCGTGATGGACCGCACGCTGGAGCTGGAGGATGCCCTCGCGCATGCCGAGCGCGCCAATGCCAGCCGGTCACGCTTTGTGGCGGCGGCCAGCCATGACCTGCTGCAG
The DNA here is from genome assembly GCF_003443995.1 of Pseudotabrizicola alkalilacus. Lineage (GTDB taxonomy): Bacteria > Pseudomonadota > Alphaproteobacteria > Rhodobacterales > Rhodobacteraceae > Pseudotabrizicola > Pseudotabrizicola alkalilacus. Next base: position 80,988 of record NZ_QWEY01000003.1, on the reverse strand, counting down.
CCCTTGTCGGCAGCCAAGCTGTTCATCGCCAGCATCGGCGGCGAAGGCGTGCCGCCAGAGGCGGTAGAGGCGCTGGAAAAAGCGCAGAATGCGCTGGTTTCGGTCGAGGGGATTCTGGATGCGCTGCTCGACATCTCCAAACTGGAATCGGGTCGTGCGGCGGTGTCGGTGGGGCAGGTGGCCCTGCACCCGATTCTGGCGCAGCTGGCGGCGGAGTTCACCGCCATCGCCGCCGCCAAGGGGCTGCGGCTGACGGTGCGGCTGTCGGATGCGGTGGTGATGACCGACCCGGCCTATCTGCGCCGCATTCTGCAAAACCTGATCGGCAATGCGATCCGCTACACGATGCGCGGCCGCGTCGTGGTGGCGGCGCGCAAGCGGAGCGGCATGATAAGGCTGGAGGTCTGGGACACCGGCCCCGGCATCCCCGAGGAAGAACAGGACAATATCTTCAAGGAGTTTCACCGGCTCAACGCCCGTGCCTCGGCCAGTGAGGGCATGGGGCTGGGGCTGGCGATTGTGGAACGCGCCTGTGCGCTGCTGGGGCACCCGCTGGGGCTGTCGTCCCGGCTCGGGCGGGGCACCTGTTTCATGCTGCAACTGCCATCGGTCACTGCAAGCGATGCCCTGCCTGTGCAAGTGCCTGCGGCCCCCCGGCCAAGGATGCGCCTGCAGGGCAAGATCGGCTTTCTGGTGGAAAATGACCCGGACCTGTGCCGCGCCATGGTGCTCTTGCTGGAAAAATGGGGTCTGTCGGTGCTGGACGCCGACAGCGGCGAGGCGGCTCTGGCGCTGATCGACGAGTTGGGCATCCTGCCGGATTTCTTTCTGGTCGATCATCAGCTGGGCGATGGCATGACCGGGGTCGAGTTTATCCGCACCCTGCGCCAGCTGCATGGCGATGTGCCCGCCCGTCTGGTCACCGCCAACCGCAGCCCCGAGGTGCAGGCCCAGGCGCAGGCCGAGGGCGTGGAGGTGATGATGAAACCGATCGACGCCCGCGCGCTGGAAGCATTCTTGCGCGATCTCGCATAGACGCGGCGGTGTCCTACGACTTAGGTTCCATAGCGTCGCAAAGACCCGGACTCTAGACTGTGCCCAAGGGAGACTGACCACCATGCAAATGAGCGATACCCGCGAGATCAAGGCCGCGCCATCTGACGTATGGGCGGCAATCCTGAACCCTGATGTGCTGAAAGAGTGCATCCCCGGCTGTACCGAAGTTACCGGCAACCGGGAGGAGGGGTTCGAGGCGACCGTCACGCAAAAGGTCGGCCCGGTGAAAGCCACCTTCAAGGGCGCGGTCAGCCTGTCCGACATCACCGAAGGCGAGGCGGTGACCATTTCCGGCGAGGGCAAGGGCGGGCCGGCGGGCTTTGCCAAGGGCGGGGCGGTGGTGCGGCTGGAGCCGATCCCGGAGGGCACGCGGCTGTCGTATGAGGTGGAGGCCAATGTCGGCGGCAAGCTGGCGCAGTTGGGCAGCCGGATCATCGACGGTTTTGCCAAGAAGATGGCGGATGAGTTTTTCGACCGGTTTCAGCAGGCCGTCGAAGGCCCGGCAGAGCCCGAGGCTGCGGTCCCGGATGCAACAGACGCGACAGACGCAACAGATGACGAGACCAAGAAAAAGGGCTGGTTCAAACGGCTGATCAGCTGAACCAGAACCATACCCAGGACAGATCCAAGGGAGGAAAACCATGACGAAAGTCACGATGACCGTGAACGGAAAATCCGTCTCGGCCGAGGCAGAGGGGCGCACCCTTCTGGTCAACTACCTGCGCGAAGGGCTGGGGCTGACCGGCACCCATGTCGGCTGCGATACCAGCCAGTGCGGCGCTTGCGTGGTGCATGTCGATGGCAAGGCCGTCAAATCCTGTACCGTGTTTGCGATGGATGTGGCGGGGTCCGAGGTGCGCACGATCGAGGGCATGGCCAATGCCGATGGCAGCCTTGGTGTGGTGCAACAGGCGTTTCAGGACCATCATGGGCTGCAATGCGGGTTCTGCACGCCGGGCATGGTGATGACCACCGCCGCCTTGCTGGCCAACAACCCGAAGCCGACCGAAGCCGAGGTGCGCCACGAGCTGGAGGGCAATATCTGCCGCTGCACCGGCTATCACAACATCGTCAAAGCGGTTCTCGCCGCGTCCGGTCAGGACGCAGGCGCGATGGCTGCAGAATAGGGGGGTAAGATGCCAAAAGATACCGGAATAGGCGCCTCTACCAAGCGGCGCGAAGATGTGCGGTTCCTGACGGGTCGCGGGGTCTACACTGATGACCTGAGCCTGTTTGGTCAGGCCCATGCCGTGATGGTCCGCTCCACCGTGGCCCATGGCCGGATCGTGTCGATTGACACCTCGGCGGTGGAGTCCATGCCCGGCGTGCTGGCCGTGTTCACCGGCGAGGATTTCAAGGATGTCGGCGGCAACCCGGCGGGCTGGCTGATCAACAGCCGCGACGGCACGCCGATGCGCGAACCGAAACGCCCGGTGCTGGCACATGGCAAGGTGCGCCACGTCGGCGACGCTTACGCTGCCGTGATTGCGGAGTCCTATGCGCAGGCCAAGGATGCGGCGCAGGTTTTGTCGGATGCGACCGAGATCGAGGAGTTGCCCGCCATCGTCGACATGAAGGCGGCGGCGGCGGATGCGTCCAACCGCGTGCATGACGAGATCCCCGACAACATCTGTTTTGACTGGGGCTGGATCGAAGACAACCGCGCCGCCGTCGATGCCGCGATGAAAGCCGCGCCACATGTGGTGACGCTGGAGTTGACCAACAACCGCCTTGTGCCCAACGCGATGGAGCCGCGCGCCAGCATCGGCGAGTATTTCCCCGGCACCGGTGATTACAAGCTGACCACCACCAGCCAGAACCCGCACCTGACCCGGCTGTTGATCTGCGCCTTTGTCATGGGCATTCCGGAAAACAAGCTGCAGGTCGTGGCCCCGGATGTGGGCGGCGGCTTTGGCTCCAAGATCTATCACTATGGCGAGGAGGCGCTGGTGCTGGCCGCCGCCAAACGCCTTGGCCGCCCGGTGCGCTGGACGGCGGAGCGGACCGAGAGCTTTCTCTCCGACGCGCATGGCCGCGACCATGTGACCAAGATCGAGCTGGGGTGCACCAAGGAAGGTGATATCCTTGCCATCCGCACCGAGACCTATGCCAATGTCGGCGCTTACCTGTCGAACTTTTCCACCGCCACGCCGACCTTTCTGCACGGCACGCTGATGGCGGGGCCGTACAAGGTGCCGCATGTCTATGTGAACGTGAAGACCGTGTTCACCAACACAGCACCCGTGGATGCCTATCGCGGTGCCGGCCGGCCCGAGGCGACCTATAGCATCGAGCGTGTGGTTGACAAGATGTGCCGCGAGCTGGGTCTTGACCCGTTCGAGGTGCGCCGCCGCAACCTGCTGACGCCCGATCAGTTCCCCTATACCACTCCGGTCGGGCTGGTCTATGACACCGGCAACTATCAGGCCACGCTGGACAAAGCGGTGGACCTCGCCGATGTGGCCGGGTTCGAAGCCCGCCGGGCGGAGTCTGCCAAGCGCGGCAAGCTGCGCGGCATGGGTCTGTCGACCTGGATCGAGGCGTGCGGGATTGCACCGTCGCATCTGGTGGGCGTCTTGGGCGCGCGGGTTGGTCTGTATGACGCGGCCACGGTGCGCGTGAATGCCACCGGCACCATCTCGGTGATGACCGGCGCGCACAGCCACGGGCAGGGCCATGAGACCGTGTTCCCGCAGATCGTGGCGGAGAAGCTGGGCATCCCGGCCTCGTCGGTCGAGATCGTGCATGGCGATACCGCCAAGATCCCGTTCGGCATGGGGTCGTATGGTTCGCGCAGCCTCGCGGTTGCGGGTTCGGCCATGGACCGCGCCATCGACAAGATCATCGCCAAGGGCAAGAAGATCGCCGCCCATATGCTGGAAGCAGCAGAGGGGGATATCACCTTTGCCGACGGCAAATTCAGCGTCGCGGGCACCGACAAGGCCAAGACCTTTGGCGAAATCGCGTTTTCCGCTTACGTCCCGCACAACTACCCGCTGGAGACGCTGGAACCGGGCTTAGAGGAAACCGCCTTCTACGATCCCGCCAACTTCACCTATCCCGCAGGCGCCTATATCTGCGAGGTCGAGGTGGATGAAGGCACCGGCAAGGTCGATGTGGTGGCCTTTACCTGCGCCGATGACTTCGGCAATGTGATGAACCCGATGATCGTCGAGGGTCAGGTGCATGGCGGTGTCGGGCAGGGCATTGGTCAGGCGGTGCTGGAAAGCACTTCCTATGACGAAAACGGCCAGCTGCTGACCGGATCTTACATGGATTACGCAATGCCGCGCGCCGATGATGTGCCGTTCTACACGGTGGATCATTCGTGTTCCACGCCCTGCACCCACAATCCGCTGGGGGTCAAGGGCTGCGGCGAGGCTGGTGCGATCGGCTCGCCGCCTGCTGTGGTGAACGCGGTGATCGACGCGCTGCAGCGCGGCGGCCACAGCCATGTGACCCATATCGACATGCCCGTCTCGCCCAACCGGGTGTGGCAGGCGATGAACGCGTAAGGAGGGTTAGCCATGCACAACTTTGAATTCGTTAAACCTTCCAGCATCGCCGATGCAGTCGCGGCTTTGGCGGCTGAGGGCGCACAGCCGTTGTCAGGCGGGCAGACCCTGCTGCCGACGATGAAACAGCGGCTGGCTGCACCGGAGGTACTGGTCAGCCTGACCGGCATTCCCGAGATGCAGGGCGTCTGCACCGGCGATGGCGGCTTGCACATCGGTGGCGCCACGCCGCATGCGGTGGTGGCGCGCGAGGCGGCGAGCCATTACCCAGCGCTTGCCGCCCTTGCCGGTGGCATCGGCGATCCGGCGGTGCGCAATCGCGGCACCATCGGGGGCTCGGTTGCCAACAACGACCCTGCCGCCTGCTATCCGGCGGCGGTTCTGGCCTCGGGGGTGACAGTGGTGACCAGCACGCGCAAGATCGCGGCGGATGATTACTTTCAGGGCATGTTCACCACTGCGCTGGAAGAGGGGGAGTTCATTACCTCAGTGATCTTCCGGATTCCGCAGGCGGCCGCCTATGTGAAGTTCAACCAACCCGCCAGCCGCTTTGCCCTGACCGCCGTTTTCGTGGCGAAATTTGCCGATGGCGTGCGGGTGGCGGTGACCGGGGCCTCGAACAACGGTGTGTTCCGCTGGGAAGAGGCGGAGGACGCGCTAACGGCGGATTTCTCTGCGGGCGCGATTGCCGGTCTGACCGCATCGGCAGAGGATATGATCAGCGATCTGCACGGATCGGCGGCGTATCGTGCCAATCTGGTCAAGGTGCTTACCGGGCGGGCAGTCACCGCCGCGCGCTGACCTGAACCCTGACGAAAAAGCCCCCGGTCGCAGGACCGGGGGCTTTTTGCATGCACCTGCGCGGCCCCCCACCCCAGCCCTCCCCCACAAGGGGGGAGGGAGGCGCAAGGAATGCCCGCGGGAACGTCGGCGACGTAAGGGGCAGATCGCACCTGCCAACCGACCGTCATCCAGCACTGTGCAGCCATGCGCCCCTCCCCTTGTGGGAGGGGATGGGGGAGGGGGCAACGGCCAGAGCCGGAAAGACGCCTCAGGCCGAAACCTGTTCGCGCAGGATTGCAGCGGTCATCGAGATCATCAGATAGATGCCGGCAAAGATCAGCAACGCCACCATGGTATTCTCAAACGCGCGGGGATAGGTCGCCTCGTCCGGTGGAAGCGGGCTGACCGACACCGACAGATAGCGCACCTGACGGTTGGCATCGGTGCGCGCGGTTTCCATGGATTGCAGCGATTGCGACAGCAACAGCTGCCGGGTCTGAACATCGGCCTGTGCCACCAGCAATTCTGACTGCACCTGCGCCAGAGATTTGCCGCCCGCGACCCCTTGGGTCAGGCGCGAGCGCAGGGTGGCAATCTCGGATTCAAGCGTGCCGATCCGGCGGCGCAACGGTTCCATCCGGGCCGCGTTCGGGGAGGCGTTCGATTCCATCTGCGCCAGGCTCAGCCGGTCCTGACTGAGCTGGGTTTCCAGCTGACCGATCTGGCTGGTGATCAGCGTGACCTCGACCTCTGACGACAGGATCTTGAACTGTTCCTGCAGATCCACCACCTTGCGCTGCGCGGTCAGCATCGCGGCTTCAGCCAGTTCATAAGACTCGCGCGCACCCTGCATCTGATCGGCCCGCAGCCGTTGGGTCAGATGATCGACCTGTTCTTCGGCATAGCCGATCAGCGCCTGCGAAAAATCAGCCGAGACCTGCGGATCGGCGGCAATCACCTCCATCTTGATGATGCCCTCGGTCGGGTCGTAGGCAATTTTCACATTGCGCTGAAATACCTTATAGGCGGCTTCTCGTGTGGCATCGCCGCTCAGCCGCTGGATCGGATCAATGAAGTCCTGCGAGAAATGGGAGACGAAATTCTTGTCCTCATCCAGCCGCACCATGGCATCGCGCGATTGCAGATAGCCCTGCACCGCAATCGAATCCTGCGAGGTGGCAAATTGCGTGCCCGAGAGCAGCCCGCCCATGCCCTGCGCCCCGGCTGGATCGGCCTGCTGGATCACGAATTCGGCCTTTGTCGCAAAAAGTGGGGTGGCCACCATATAGTAGTACCAGCCCGCCAGCAGGGTCGGCAGACCGACGAAAAAGAACAGCCGCGCCATCAGCAGCGCCGATTTGCGACGGCGGCGTTTGGCCAGATCGCGTTGAATGCGCTGGATTTCCGAAAGATGGGCCTCTTCGGCGCGCACGTCGGTCGAGGGCACCTTGATCGGCCTGACCGTCTGCGGCAACTGCATCCCGTCGCCCCGCTGGCCAACCGTCAGGGCACGTGACAGAGGCTCGCTACCGCCGTCGGAGGTGCTTTCGGCGTCGGCGCTGATCATCTCCATGATGGTGGATTTCTGGAACGGGTCGAGACCCGCAGCGCGCAGCAGGCGCACGGCATCAAAATCCGATGTGGCCGGCAGGCCGTATTTCTGGGCCATCCGCCGCGCCATCCGCAACTGGCGCCCGGTCAGCCCTTCCTTGCGGATCTGGTCCAGCTCGCCGGAGGTGGCAGGGGTGGGGCCACTGCTGCGACTGGCGGGGGCTGTTTCTGATGCGGCAGAACCGGCCTCCATCATCGCCACGACCTGGTCACTTGCGGTTGGAAACGGGTCTGCGCCAAAGCCGTCATCGGTGACGGGGGCGGCGGCCCGTGCTGCCGGACGCAGAGCGGAAGCCGCAGTCATGGACCCCGCCTGCGCAGCCGGGCGTGGTCGCGGCGGCACCGGAGCCGCCGTCGTTGCCGGATCGGCGCGGCGCAGGTTGTAGCGCTTAACCCTTAGCTTGATAGTCATAAAGCTGCTTCGCCTCTTCCAGAGTGTCGAATATGTAAAGCTGCCCGTTGCGCAGCACAGCGGCCTGTTGGCAGAATTTCTCCAGCGTCTGCGCCTGATGGCTGACGATCACCACCGTCGCATTCTGCAACCGCTCACGCAGGATACGCCCGGCCTTGCGGTTGAACTCCACATCGGTGGTGGCGGGCATGCCCTCGTCGATCAGATAGATGTCAAATTCCAGCGCCAGCATCAGCGCAAAGGAAAACCGCGCCCGCATGCCCTGACTGTAGGTGCCGACCGGCATATCGAAATATTCCTCGATGCCACAGAGCCAGCGGCAGAAGCTTTCGACATAATCCGGGTCCAGCCCATAGAGCCGGGCGACATAGCGGGAATTTTCTGTTGCGGTGTGTTTGTTGACGACCCCGCCCATGAACCCAAGCGGGAACGAGATCCGGCTGGTGCGCGACACCCGGCCCTCATCCGGCTTTTCCAACCCTGCCATCATGTTGATGATGGTGGTCTTTCCGGCACCGTTGGGGGCCAGAATGCCAAGGGACTGGCCAAGATCCACCCGGAAAGACGCCTGATCCAGAATGATCTTGCGCTGCTTTCCGGTCCAGAATGACTTTGAGACGCCCTCGAACTCGATCACACACTGCCCCTATCCGGGCAAGACCTCTGCCCTTGCCCCGCGCTGCCCCATGCCTGCACTGGCCCGATCCTACTGCGGCTTTCAGGCAGCATTATGTCCGACTGGGCTGACCATATGCAAGCGCGTGTCTAGCGCGGCCGGATCAGCCGTGCCGTCGCAAAAGCGACAGCCCCCGCCAGCAGGGACAGCACCAGCCCCAGCCGCGCGGCCTCGGCCATCGCCCCGCCCGGCAGCGCGCTGTCCAGCGCCAGAACTGGCACGGTAAAGCCCATGCCGGTGAGGATCGCAATCACCAGCAGATCGCGGACCTGCACCCCTTGTGGCAGCGCAAAACCAAACAGCCGCGCCGCCACCATCGCCCCCAGCATCACCCCCAGCGGTTTGCCGAGCCAGAGTGCGGCCAGAACGCTGGCCGTGGTCGGGGCCAGAGCTGCAACATCCACGCCGCCCCGGGTCAGTCCGAACAGAAACAGCACCACCGCCAGCGGCCCGACCAACAAATGGGCCAGCCGGTTCAGCGGGTCTTGCAGAAACTCTTCCGCCTCGGCAAACAAGCCAAAAGCCCGGTCGGCATGCGGAATGACCGGCACCAGCGGCAGCAGCCCCAGCGCACCGGGCAATCCTGCCAGCACCACCCCCAGCCACGACACCACCCCCGCCACCGCATAGGGCCAGAGCGCAAAGGCGCGGCGGTGATCCCGCTCGGTCAGATCACTGCGGGCCAGCCGGGCAAAGCCGAACCAGGCCACCGCCACTGCCGCCAGCGTCAGCCCCAGCCAGATCAGCCGCAGCCCGGTGGCCGGATAGGCCAACACGATCAGCCCGGCAATGTCATTGGCAATGGTGATCAGAAGCAGCAGATGCAGCGCCGGGTGACCGTTGCCAAAGATCAGCCGCCCGACCAGATAGCACAACACCACATCCGACCCCAGCGGCACCGGCCAGCCTGCGCCGGGGCTAGACTCGATAGCCGTCTCGACCAGCGCGCCGCTGATCAGCCAGACCAGCACAGCCCCAATCCAGCCGCCCAGCATCGCCCCAAGGGGCAGGCCGCCGCGACGGCCGGTCAGTGCCCCACGCTCCAGCCGGATCGCTTCCCACAGCTCTTTGCCGACAAAGAACAAAAACAGCGCCATCAGCCCTTCGGACACGATGCTGACCGGGGTCAGCGCCAGCGGAAACGCCGCGATCCATCCGGGCAGCGGCAGTTCCATCAGACGCCATTCGATCGCATCATAATAGCTGGCGGGTGCCAGCGTCAGCCAGAGCGTCGCCACGGCGATCCCGGCCAGCAAGGCCCGCCCGAAATGCCGCACAAAGGGGGAAACCCGATACATGACGTGAGACCCTGTTCCAGACAGTCTTGCTGCCCCGACACTTACCTGCCGACAGGCGCAGCATCAATGCGGACCCGCCGCGAAGACCGGCACTGTTGCCCGATCACCCTGACCTGGATTTGCTGCTTTCCAAATACTCCCGCGCGGAGCGCATCCTGCACTGGCCCCATGCAGCCGTCAGGACAGCTTGGCCCCGTCCGGTGGCAACAGCCCCAGACCACGCAGATAAATCCCGATCCCGGCTTCCAGCAGATCTTCGGGCGGGAATGGGCTGCGCACGCCGCCATTTGCGCTGCCGCGCATATACAGCTCGACCACGCCATGGCTCATCGCCCAGATATGGGCGGAAAACATCGTGGCAGGCGGGCGCATGCCGGGGGGCAGATGTTGCGACAGGCTTTCCGCCGCGCGTTCCAGCACCGACCGCGCCTTGTTCGCCACCAGCGCAAGGTCAGGGTGGTCGTTCAGGCTCAGCCCTGCTTCGAACATCGCCATGTAATGACCGGGATATTTGCGGGCAAAGGCGAGGTAGGCCCGCCCGGTCGCCTCGAACGCGGCGAGGGCGGTCGGGCGGCCGTTGTCAAAGGCAAACTCCATCAGAGCTGCGAAAATCTCATAGCCCTGCCGGGCCACCTCGGCCAGCAGATCCTCGCGCCCGGCAAAGTGGCGGTAGACCGCAGCCGGGGTCACATCCGCCGCCTTGGCCGCCTCAGACAGGGTAAATCCGGTCGGCCCTTGATTGGCGATCAGGTCAAGCGCCGCCTCGACCAGCGCTTGCCGCAGATTGCCGTGGTGATAGCCGCGTTTCACGCGAGTTCCTTGCCTGAGGTGGTCCGCAGTTCTGGCCCGCCACAGATCAATGGGTCCGGCGTGCCGATCACCGCCAGATCACGGCCCATGTAATCAACCGAGCCAAGAATGGTCTGTACCGCCGCAATCCGCGCCCGTTTCTTGTCATCGGACAAGATCACCGTCCAGGGCGCAAAGGTGAAATGGCTGCGCTCCATCGTCTCATCAACGGCTTCGCAATACGACTCCCATTTCGCCAGCCCTTCGATGTCGATCAGCGACAGCTTCCACTGTTTCAGCGGGTCTTGCTCGCGTGCAAGGAAGCGTTTGAGCTGTTCCGCCTGTCCGACCTCCAGCCAGATCTTGCGGAAGATAAAGCCCTCTTCCACCAGCATCCGTTCAAAATCAGGCAGTTGCGCAAAGAAATGCGCGCGCTGTTCCGGTGTGCAAAAGCCAAAGACATGCTCGATCATCGCGCGGTTATACCAGCTGCGGTCAAACAGGGCGATTTCGCCCTTTGCGGGCAACCAGTCGATGTAGCGCTGGAAATACCACTGCGCCGCCTCATGGTCCGAGGGTTTGGCGAGGGCAACCACGGTACAGGCCCGCGGGTTCAGGTTTTCGCGCATCGCGCCGATGGTGCCACCCTTGCCAGCTGCATCCCGGCCCTCGAACACCACGACAAGCCGCTTGCCGGTCGTCTTCAGATCTGACTGCATCTTGACCAGTTCGATCTGCAGCGCATCCATCTGCGTCTGATAGGCCTTACCCTTCATCTCCTCGCGGTAGGGATAGGATGGGTCCAGAATGTCATCCTTGTCGGCGGCCAGAATGGCCTCGCGCACCGACTTTGGGGCCTTGTTTTGGAAAAATGCGCTGATCGCGCCGTCAAATGGCAGTTTCATGGCTTTATCCTTCGTCTGTCACGGCAAGTATGGCGATTGCCCGGCTCAGCGCAATCCGGCGCGGGTGGCGGCACGGTCGATCGCGGCAATCACTGCCCCCGGATGGGTGTGGTGCGGCATGTGGCCGACACCGGGCAGCACCGTCAGATGTCCCTGCGGAATCAATGCCATCAGGGGGGCTGAATGGATATGCAGCGGCACGATGGTATCGGCATCGCCATGCACCAGCTCTATGGGCAGATCAAGCTGCGGGTAATCATGCTGCATTACCTCAACTTGCGGGCGCAAGGTGTTGATCTGCATGATGTTTGCCGCCATAGACTCGCGGCGCAAGGTCAGGCCGATGCCCAGATGGTCGGCATATCCCGGCGGGGTGGTCTGGGGCGCGAACACCCGGTCAATGGTGCGGCGCACAAAGCTGTGCGACACAAACGCCGAGGCCAGCGGCACCAGCGTAGCCCGCCCCAGCGGTGTCGCCGTGATCCGATACCAGGCATCCAGCTCCCCCGGCCAGGGCAAGGACGGGGACGAGACCAGCACCAATGCGGCGGGGCGCGCTTGCAACGCCCAGGCCAGGGCAACAGCGCCGCCGTAGCTTTGGCCCAGAACAATCGGATTTTGCACGCCAATCTGCGCCACCGCCTGCCGCAGCAGACGCGCCTGATCCTGCACACTTGCGCCATTGTCGGGCAGTGGGTCGGAATAACCCAAGCCCGGTCTGTCCACCGCGATCACCCGGTAGCGGTCGGTCAATTGGTCCATCAGTGCAAAGGTAAACTCGCGCAGATTGCCGTTTGCGCCGTGGATCAGCACCAGATCCGGGCCAGCACCTGCCACCTGCAGATGGACCTGCACCCCCTCTACCGTCACGAACTGCCCGGTCGGCGGATGCGACTGCACCGCCGCCTGTTCCCGTGCGGACAGCCGGCCATTGGTCGCGGCGATCAGGCCAAATCCGATGAGCGCCGCGCTAGCGGCCAATATCTTGTGGGTCATAGGGCGTGGACTGATAAATCTCGTTGATCCAGTTGCCATATAGGAGATGCGCGTGACTTCTCCAGCGATTCAGCGGCGGCATCGCGGGGTTGTCATCGGTATAGTAGTTCTGCGGCACATTGATCGCGGTGCCATTGGCAATATCGCGGTCATATTCCTGTTTCAACGTGTCGCTGTCATATTCAAAGTGGTTGAAAATATACAGCGCCCGATGCTCCGGGTCTTCGACCAGACAGGGGCCGACCTCATCACTGCCCAAGAGGGTGCGCAAGCCGGGGCTGCGGTCGATCTCATCCTGCCGCATCTCGGTCCAGCGGCTGACGGGGATCACGAAATCATCGGAAAACCCGCGCAGATAGGGCGAGGTGGGGGCAAGGTTGCGATGACGGAAGCAGCCAAAAGCCTTGTGATCCAGCAGATGCTTTTTCACGCCATGAAAATGGTTGATCATTGCCATGCCACCCCAGCAGACGCCAAAGGTGGACTGAACGTTTGTCTGTGTCCATTCAAAGACTTCGCTGAGTTCCTGCCAGTAGGTCACCGCATCAAACTCCAGATGCTCGATCGGCGCGCCGGTGATGATCAGGCCGTCAAACTTTTCATCCTTCACCTCCTGAAACGGGCGATAGAACGCTTCCATATGCTCGGCGGCGGTGTTTTTGGTCTGGTGCTCCGACATGCGGATCAGCTCGAAATTGATCTGCAGCGGCGTCGCCCCGATCAGACGGGCAAACTGGTTTTCGGTCTGGATCTTTTTCGGCATCAGGTTGAGCAGCCCGATTTTCAGTGGCCGGATATCCTGCCGCGCCGCGCGTTCGGGCGACATGACCATGACGCCTTCGTTCCGCAGAACGTCAAAGGCGGGCAGGGTCTCTGGCAGGGTAATCGGCATGGGGTGCTTCCTTTGGAGCCGGGGATGTAGGGTGCGGATCAGCGCCGATCAATGGCGCGGGCGATCAAGGCGTTGAAATCATCGGTGTCTGTGACGGCTGCGACCTCTTGCGCCATCACGGTCACACCCCAGCCCGCCATCGCGGCATAGCGTGGCTGACGATGGGCCAGTGCACGTGCATACGTCCAGCGCACGAAATGATCCGGGTCGCAGGTTTGCTCAGATTTGTCATAGGTTGCGCGGTATTCTTCCCACGCAGCATGAAGAAACCCAGGCTGGTAATACATCGGCTTTGGCGCACGGTCAAAACGGCGGACCAGCTCGGTGGTGTGATCGTCAGAGCCTTTGATCCAGACCAGCAGCAAGCTCTGCGACAATTGCCGCATCACCGGATCATCGGCATCCTGGGCCTCGACCACTTCGCAGATGGAACCTGAGGTATCGCAGACAAAGTTTTGATATCCATAGATATTATCTGCGCGGGTGATGAAATGTGCGGTGTCGAGCATGGCAGAAACCTCGGCCTTGCGGTGCTGTTCTTGCCGGATCATGTATTCGACAAAGGGCAGCCCGCCCTTGGCCGGATCGCCAGGTTTGCCCAGATAGGTCGACAGCGGCGCCAGATTGTCAAAGGTGATGTTCGACGCGATATAGACCGAGTCGGTCATCAACAGCTCGCGCAGCAGCGGCACTTTCATCGCCTCGCGCTTGAAATTGTCGGCGATGAATTCGTTCATATAGCGGGTGCCGATGCGGTAATCGACCGAGTAATGAAACCAGCCCCCCGCATCAGGGCGGCTGTCGCGCAGCATGGCGGACAGATGGGTCTTGCCCAGACCGGACATGCCAAACAGCAGCACGCGCTTTTGCTGACTTGCCAGATACTCTGCCCCGGTCGCGTAGATCATCGCCTTGCCCTTTTCATTGCGCCTGACAGTTACCGCCCCCGGCCTGCACCTTCAATGCAAAACCCGCCCCGGTGAGGGGGCGGGTCTAGGATCATTCCGGGCGGCGCGGATCAGAAGGAAAAGCCGACCTTCATGCCGACGGCGACGGCCTTGTTGCCGGTAAAGCGGCTGTTGCCCCGCAGCGCGATTGCATCGCCGATATCAACGTAGCGTACACCAGCCGTGATTTTCATGTTCTGATGGGTGTAGGTGCCGCCGATCTGAATGCTTTTCTGTCCGTCGGTCGGGCCAAGGTTCCCTACAATACCGCCATGATGCTTTTCATAGCCGATCGAGATCGCGCCCGAGAACGCATCGCTGAACTTTCGTCCAATCCCGATGTTATAGGTGATGGTGTCGTGATCGTAGCTGACCAGCGGGTTGACCGAAGGTGGCAGCAGCGGACCATCAAGCCGGGTCACGGACCAGTCCATCCAGCGGATCGAGCCAAACAGCAGCGTGTCAGCTGCGATACCGGTCTGCGCATCCAGCGTCAGCGATTGCGGCAGCTTGACCGGCACGTCAAAGGTCATCGGCACACCGGCAATCGACGTGTTGAGCGTGTGCTTGGTCTCGGAGGCATAGGTCAGCGCCACACGCAGGGCGATTTCCGGTTTTTCATAGGCCACACCGATCAGGTAGCCAAGGTCGCGGTCATTGCCAAACTTGGCGCGATAATTGCCTGCTGCGGGCAGGAACAGATCACCGCCGATGCCAACAGAGCGGAGGCCACCATGGACCGAGAAGTTTTCGTTGAACTTGTAGCGTGCGACGGCGGCGATGGTCTCGCCCCGCAGTTTCGCGGAGGATCCGGCCAACGGAAAGCCGGTGCCGGTCGGATAAAACACATCCGCCCCGAAGGTCGGATCGACGGTTAGGCCCAGCGACAGCTTTTCATTGATGTCGGTTTTGACCGCAAAGCCAAAGGTCGTATAGTCCTTCAGGACGCTGCCCGTCGTGACCGACGGCATCGGAGCGAGCACGCCCGACACTTTGGGCGACACCGAGCCAAAGCTCAGCTCAGCGTAATTGCCTTTTTCAAACATGAAGCCCAGCGGCAGGGCCGAGCGTTCAAAGCCCCCCGCCTGAACCGAACCGGCCGTCACTGCTGCGGCTGCAGCTGCGATCATCATTTTTTTCATGGTTTTCCTCATCCCCGATACAGGATTTCCCCTGTGATGACGCTAATTGACGCAGGCGATGACGGTCAATCAATGACGCCGCGTCATAATTCTATCAATCAGCGTGTGTGTGTCTTTCGCGTCTCGGATCGGATGTTGATCCAATTGGCAAAAAGGATCAGCGCCGCGCCGGCAAACAGCAGCGGCTCCAGCTGTTCCTGATACAAAAGCGCGCCTGCAAACGCCATCAGCGGCAGGCGGATAAAATCAACGGGCATGACAAAGGTGGCCGGGGCAAGTCGCAGGGCAGAGGTCAGGCACAAATGCGCAACCAAGCCGGTCACCCCGATCAGCGCCAGCCAGGGCGCGGTAGCAGCGGTGGGCCAGGTGATATGGCCGTCCATCGCGGCCAGAACCGTGCCGAACACGAACTGCATTACGGTCAGCCAGAACAGAATCGACAGGATCGTGACATCACGCGCCAGACGCTTGGTGGCGATATTGGTTGCCGCAAAGCACACCGCGGCCCCGGCTGCCGCCAGCACTCCCAGATTCAGCGTGTTAAAGTCCGGGCGCACCACGATCAGGATGCCGACAAAGCCCAAACCCGCCGCAACTGCGCGCGGCCCCGTGATCCGCTCACCCAGCAGCAGTGGTGACAGCAGGATGACCCAGAGCGGCGAGGTGAATTCGATGGCGATCAGCTGAGCAAGGGGAATCAGTGTCAGCGCAAAGAACCACAGATTCTGACCGGTGAAATGCACCACATTGCGCAGGGCATGCCCGCCCAGCCGGACCCCACTGATATCACGCAGCCTGCCCATGGCCACCGCAGCAGCGATCACCAGAAAGAAACTGACAAAGGACCGCGCGGCCATGATCTCGAACGTGTCATGCACGCCCTGCAATTGCCGACCGGCAATCGCCATGCCGGTAAACGAGACGACAGAGCCCAGCATCCAGAAGACGGCGGCAAGCGGGCGATAGGGGGCGGGCGTGTTCATGCGCCTGTTCTGGCCGCTGGCGTGCGGACTGTCCAGAGCGCTCAGTCAGGCAGATCCTCGACCCGGAAATCGCGCAGGATATGGCGGGTCGACTCAAACCAGTGGCTGGCGCGGGTGCGGGTCTGATGTGCGTCGAAATCGTCACGGGTGCGAAAGGTTTCCTGCACATCCCAGATCAGCGGATCATCGGTCTGCACCACGTCAAACGACAGACAACCGGGCTCAAGCCGTGTCAGCCGGATATGCTCAGGCACATGAGCGCGCACGGTCTGCGCCTCGGCCTCGGTCATGCAGATCAGATGGCCTTTGAGCCGGATCATGGCGTCACCCTTTTGTGGTCAGGCCAAAGGGTGACGTGGATGCGTAAGGCGGACAAGGGGGGAGAGACGATTTTCTACCGAAAACCGTGGCTCACTCCAGTTCGATCGTGCCCGGTGGCTTGCTGGTGCAGTCGTAGAACACCCGGTTGATCCCCGGCACCTCGTTGATGATCCGGGTCGAGGTTTCACCCAGAAAATCATGGGTGAACGGGTAATAATCGGCGGTCATACCATCCACTGAGGTGACCGCGCGCAGGGCCAGCGCGAAATCATAGGTGCGCCCGTCGCCCATCACGCCCACGGTGCGCATTGGCAGGATGGCGGCAAAGGCCTGCCAGATGTCGTCATACAGCCCATGCTTGCGGATCTGGTCGATATAGACCGCATCCGCCTTGCGCAGAATGTCGAGCTTTTCCACCGTGATCTCACCCGGGCAGCGGATCGCCAGACCGGGACCGGGGAAGGGGTGGCGGCCGATAAAGCTGGCGGGCAGGCCGAGTTCGCGGCCAAGCGCGCGCACCTCATCCTTGAACAGCTCGCGCAGCGGTTCGACCAGTTTCAGCCCCATCTTTTCCGGCAGACCGCCGACATTGTGGTGCGATTTGATGGTGACCGAGGGGCCGCCGCTGAACGACACCGATTCGATGACATCGGGGTAGAGTGTCCCCTGCGCCAAGAATTTCGCGCCGCCGACTTCGGTGGCGTGTTTCTGGAACACGTCGATGAACAGGCGGCCAATGGTCTTGCGCTTGATCTCGGGATCGGAGACCCCTTCGAGCGCGCCGAGAAACAGCTCGGATTCGTCGGCATGAATCAGCGGCATGTTGTAGTTGTCGCGGAACATGGTGACGACCTGTTCGGCCTCCCCCAGCCGCAAGAGGCCGTGATCGACGAACACGCACGTGAGCTGGTCGCCGATTGCTTCATGGATCAGCACGGCGGCGACCGAAGAATCGACCCCGCCCGACAGCCCGCAGATCACCTTTGCGTCGCCGACCTGTTCGCGGATCTTGCGGATGGCCTCATCACGGTAGGCCCCCATGGTCCAGTCACCCTTGAACCCCGCCAGTTTCACGAAATTCTCGTACAGCTTCGCGCCCTTGGGGGTGTGGTGGACCTCGGGGTGGAACTGGACCGCATAGAAATGCCGCGACGGATCGGCGGTGATGGCAAAGGGCGCATTGGGCGAGGTGCCGAACACCTCAAACCCCGGCGCGATTTTCGACACATGGTCGCCGTGCGACATCCAGACCTGTTCGCGGCCTGCGGTGGTATTGGGATCGAACCAGCCATCAAGCAGCGCCAGACCCGAGCCGCTTGGCGTGACATAGGCACGGCCGAATTCGGCGGTGCCGTGACCGCGTTCCACCAGACCGCCCAGGCAATGCATCATCACCTGCTGGCCATAGCAGATCCCCAGGATCGGCACGCCCAGGGTGAATACCGTCTGCGGCGGCATCGGCGCACCGGGCGCAAATACCGAAGACGGCCCGCCCGAAAAGATCACGGCTTTCGGCGCAAACTCGGCCAGAAAGGCATCGTCAACCTTGTTGAACGGATGGATTTCGCAATAGACGTTCAGCTCACGCAGGCGGCGCGCGATCAGCTGCGTTACCTGAGAGCCGAAGTCGATGATGAGAAGGCGGTCATGATGGGTCATGCGCCCGCATACGAAGGGCCACGCAGAATCGCAAGAGGGGAAAGCGGTGCCGCGCGGGTCAGATCGCATCGCAGGCGGAGATCAGGAAGATGAGTATTTGGGCCAAGATGAATGCGGAGGGTCAGAAGCGTGGGCCGGGCGCATGTCGTTTTTGGGTGCCAAGTGACGGAAACGGGGTCCATGTTGTCAGGCAATGGCGGCATAAGGGCGGCAAACAGGCTTTGGAGGGTTCGACATGAGCGAAGTTGCGACTGAGGGGCGCCGGGCACGCGGCGGCGGCGGGTCGGCACGGCGCGCAGAGCGCACGGCGGTTTCGCTGGAAACGGCAAAGTTCATTCAGCGCAACATTCCGAATTTCGAGATCCTGAACGCCGAGGCGCTGGAGATCATCGAGTGGAATGCCGACACGGTTCTGGAAGAGATCGGCGTCAATTTCGTGGAAAACCCCGCGGCTCTGGCGCTGTGGAAAGCGGCCGGTGCAGATGTGCAGGGCGAGCGGGTGCGGATCCCGCGCGGTCTGGCGCGCAAGCTGTGTGCAACCGCGCCGTCCAGCTATACCCAGCACGCCCGCAACCCGGCACGCAATGTCGAGGTGGGAGGCCGCAATCTGGTGCTGGCCCCGGTCTATGGCCCGCCCTTTGTGCGCGATCTGGAAGGCGGGCGGCGCTATGCGACGATTGCCGATTTCCAGAACTTTGTGAAACTGGGCTACATGTCGAAATGGCTGCACCATTCGGGCGGCACGGTTTGCGAGCCGACCGATGTGCCGGTGAACAAGCGCCATCTGGATATGCTGCACGCCCATATGGTGCTGTCGGATAAGCCCTATATGGGGTCAGTGACCGAACCCAGCCGGGCCGAGGATTCGGTGGAGATGTCGAAGATCCTGTTCGGGGCGGATTTCGTTGACCAGAACACGGTGATGACCTCGCTCATCAACATCAACAGCCCGCTGACCTTTGACGGCATCATGATGGGCGCGCTGGAGGTGTTTGCGCGGGCCAATCAGGCGTCAATCATCTCGCCCTTTATCGTGGGCGGAGCCATGGCCCCGGTGACGGTGGCCGGCACGCTGACGCAGGTTCTGGCCGAGGTGTTGGCGGGTGTGGCCTATAGCCAGCTGGTGCGGCCCGGTGCGCCGGTGATCTTTGGCGCGTTTGTGACCAGTATCGACATGAACTCGGGCGCGCCAACTTTTGGCACGCCGGAAGCGGCACACATCACCTATGGCGCGGGTCAGCTGGCGCGGCGGCTGAACCTGCCGTATCGCTCGGGCGGGGCGTTCTGCGGATCAAAGCTGCCCGATGCGCAGGCGGCCTATGAGACCGCCAACAGCCTGAACATGGCGCTGCTGGCCGGGGTGAATTTCATGCTGCATTCCTGTGGCTGGCTGGAGGGCGGGCTGGTCAGTTCCTACGAGAAATTCGTGATGGATGCCGATCAGCTGGGCACGCTGCACCATCTGGCGCAAGGCGTGATGATGGACACCAACGGGCAAGCGATGGATGCGTTGCGTGAGGTGGGTCCGGGCGGGCATTTCCTGGGCTGCGAGCACACGCAGGCCAATTTCAAATCGGCGTTCTGGCGGTCGGATCTGTTCGACTACAAACCGTTCGAGACCTGGGCCGAAGAGGGTGCGCGCGACACCCAAGCTCTGGCGGCGGAACGGGTGAAAAAGCAGCTTGGAGACTATCAGCAACCGGCGCTGGACGCTGGCACGCGCGAGGCGCTCGATGCCTATGTGGCACAGAAAAAGGCGTCGATGCCCGACGCCTTCATCTGAACAGCCGGAGATCAGCGGGCTGACCGCGAGGGATCAGACCAACGGCCCGTCACCCCGACGGGCCGTTTTCTGTTCACGCGCGCTCACGCCCCGCGCATCACCACCGGGGTTTCCGCCAGCAGCGCGATCAGCACCTCGATATGACGGGTGATCGAATAGGCCGCATCGCCGCGCTGACGGTTCTGCTCCAGTTTATCTTCTTGTGTCAGCAACTGGCGCACCGTCGCCTCGGGCGAGGCGGGCAGGCTGATCAGCCGTTTCAGATCACGGTCGCGCCGATAATCGGCCACGCCAAAACGGGCCGCGTGCATCAGCAGACGGGGGCGGCGCAGATCGGCAAGCAGGGTGCGGAAGTCTGACATGGAACGGCTCCTCATTGTTTCCGAGACAGCATAAATCCCTCAACCTTGCGTTGCATTTTATGTGGATAACCGCGCGGTCTGTTCGAAATCGTTTCACTTTCTTCATCAATTATCCGCAGGTCCGCCGAGTTCGACCCGATACATTAACCAATGCGTAACCGGTTCCGTTCAGGTTGTGTTAACCTTGAGTGGGTCAGGAAACCGCACGGCGGCACCGGAAACGCAGATGACATCGAACCTGTCCGCCGAATTCAGTTTGCCCGAGTGGTTGCCCGCCGACGTCAGACTCTACCTTGACCATACCGGGGTCGGGGTGACGTTCCGGGAACTGGTGCGCCGCAGCGGAGGCCATGCCTCTACCGTGATGCGTCAGGTCCGCCGCTGCGAAGCCCGCCGCGAAGACCCGCTGGTGGATGAAGCTCTGGCCCTGTTGGGCGGCAGGACGATGGCTCCAGACAGAGAGGAAGCCACGCCCATGACCGTTAATCCCAGATCACTGCATCTTGACGAAGCCACGCTGTCGCGTGAGGGCCGCCGCATTCTGCGCCGGCTGGCCGAACCGGGGGCGGTGCTGGCCATTGCCCCCGATCTGGAAAAGGCAGTGGTGCTGCGCGAATTCCCCGATGGCCAGCAGGCACGGACCGGGGTGCTGGACCGCGCCGTCGCACAGGCCTTTGCGGTCAAAGACTGGATCAGCTGCCGCAAAAAGGGGCGGGTGACAACCTATGAGATCACCACCGCAGGCCGGGCCGCGCTGAAACGGATGATCGACGACAGCGATCTGGCCCGGCAGGCCCATCAGACCGGGTTGGCCGAAGCGCCGATGCCCTTTGCCAATCAGCACCGGATCTGGGACGACCGCCAGATCGAAGAGGGCGGCGCTTCGCGCAAGATCCGCTACAATCTGGCAGAAAGCCCGCTGGCCGTGTTGGGGCGGCGGCGCGACAAGGATGGCAAGCCGTTTCTGGAAAACGACCTGATCCGGGCCGCTGAACGCCTGCGCGAAGATTTCGAGCTGGCGCAGATGGGGCCGCGGGTGGCGCAGAACTGGGAACGGTTCCTGACCGCCGGTGACCGGGGCAGCTTTCGCCCCGATGCCGGTCACGGCGAAGGGCCGGGCCGGGCGCGCGACCGGGTGGCGGCGGCGCTGCGTGACCTCGGCCCCGGTTTGGGCGATGTGGCGCTGCGGGTGTGCTGCTTTCTCGAAGGCATCGAGGCGGCGGAAAAGCGGATGGGCTGGGCCGCCCGTTCGGGCAAGATCGTGCTGCGCATCGCCCTGCAACGGCTGCGCCGCCATTATGAGGAAAACACCTGCGAGCGTCGCAATTTCATCGGCTGACCTCCGGGGGTGGGGCAGGGGCCTTTGCCTTGTCCCGCCGCACGATGCTGCCATGCGCGGCACGCAACCCCTTGCGTCCGCAGGGCAGGTTGTGCGCGACCCCGGATCGGGCTAGATATGAATCACAGCATGGTTTGCGGAGGCCAAATTGCGCGATCTTACCCTTCCCGATCAGCGGCACCCGGAAAAGGCGCACCGCCCAGACAACGCCCAGCCCCGGAAACCGGACTGGATCCGGGTGCGCGCGCCCACCTCTGAGGGCTACAAGCGCACCCGCGACATCCTGAAAGAGAAAAAGCTGGTCACCGTCTGCGAAGAGGCGGGTTGCCCCAATGTTGGCGAATGCTGGTCGCAGGGCCACGCCACCATGATGATCATGGGCGAGATCTGCACCCGTGGCTGCACCTTCTGCAACGTCGCCACCGGCAAGCCGCAAACCCTTGACGCGTTCGAGCCGGGCCGCGTGGCCCATGCGGTCGCCGAACTGGGCCTGAACCATGTGGTCATCACCTCTGTGGACCGCGACGATCTGGACGACGGCGGGGCCGAGCATTTCGCCCAGACCATCCGCGCCGTACGCCATCGCGCGCCCAACACCACGATCGAGATCCTGACCCCCGATTTCCTGAAATGCCCGCCCTCGGCGCTGGAAAAGGTGGTCGAGGCGCGGCCCGATGTGTTCAACCACAATCTGGAAACCGTGCCCGGCCTCTATCTCGAAGTGCGCCCCGGCGCGCGCTATTTCCACAGCTTGCGCCTGTTGCAGCGGGTCAAGGAACTGGACCCGACCCTGTTCACCAAATCCGGCATCATGGTCGGCCTGGGCGAGGACCGGGCCGGGGTGCTGCAGGTGATGGATGACATGCGCAGTGCCGACATCGATTTCCTGACCATCGGCCAGTATCTGCAGCCGACTCCGAAACACCACCGGGTTGACCGTTTTGTCACCCCGGATGAGTTCAAGAACTTTGAGACCGCCGCCTATGGCAAAGGGTTCCTGATGGTCTCGGCCACGCCGCTCACCCGGTCGTCATACCACGCGGGCGATGATTTCGCGCAACTGCGCGCCGCGCGTCTGGCCAAACTCGGCCGGGCCTGAGCCTGGTATCAATGGCAGCAAAGCCCGACCTGGCTTTGCTGCTTTCCCAAATACTCCCGCGCGGCGCGCTCTTTTCCCGAGGAGACACGCCCTTTGGCGTGCGACGAGATAAAGACAACGCGCCGCAGGCGCTCAATTGGATCAACGGTCGCAGTTCAGCGCCGGCCGTACAATTCGGCTGCCCGGCGTTCAAAGGCCCGCACGATCCGTTGCATCGCCTCGTTGAACACCACACCGATGATCCCTTGCAAAATCGCGTTGCGGAATTCGAAATCGACAAAGAAATCAACCTCGCAACCGCCCGCCGCCTCGCGGAACCGCCAGGTTGACCGCATGTGGCGGAACGGGCCGTCCAGATATTCGGTCTCGATCCGCTGCTCAGCCGGCCACAGCACCACCCGGCTGCCAAAGCGTTCGCGGAACACCTTGAAGCTGATCACCAGATCCGCCTCCATCACCTCTGACCCGTCGGGCTGTACCTCGCGCGACCGGATACGAGCCGCCGAGTTCCACGGCAGAAATTGCGGATATGACCCGACATCGGCCACCAGATCATACATCTGTTGCGCGCTATAGGGCAGAAAACGGGTTTCGTTATGGGTTGGCATCAGCAGGTTCCGTGACTCGGTCCGTGCTTTTCGATAGAAAGCGCGCAGAAATCAAGGGGACGCCATGACGCAACGACCTTATGTGATCGACCAGATGATCAGTGCCAAGTCCATCGCCGCACGGGTTGAAGAGCTGGCGCGCGAGATAACCATGCATTTTACCGGCACCGACAAGCTGGTGGTGGTGGGCCTGTTGCGCGGATCTTTCGTCTTCATCGCCGATCTGGTGCGCGAGTTGGACCTGCCGGTGGAGGTCGATTTCCTGGAGGCCTCCAGCTACGGCAACGCCATGCATTCTTCCAGAGAAGTACGCATTCTCAAGGACTTGCGCGGTGAGATTGCCGGGCGCGATGTGCTTCTGGTCGAGGATATCGTCGACACCGGCTTTACGCTCAGCCATGTCATCCACCTGCTCAAAGCCCGCGAACCGGCACGGCTGAAGGTCTGCGCTTTGCTCGACAAACCCTCGCGCCGCGAGGTGGCGGTCAAGGCCGACTGGACCGGATTTGAGATCCCCGATGAATTTGTCGTGGGCTATGGGATCGACTTTGCCCAACGCAACCGCAACCTGCCATTCATTGGCAAGGTCCGCTTTACCGAGGATGCGCCATGAACCCGATCTGGTTCCTGCGCATGGCGAAATGGGCGCGCAATCCGCCATCCTGGGCGCGGGTCAAGCTGGTGGTGGGCGTTGTGCTGGTCTGTTTCGTGATCTTCGGATTCGAGTATTTCTGGGGCTGGCCAGAGGCGCTGACGCCGCAAAAGGTCAGGCCCTGAAATACCGGCCACGTCGGGCACTGGCAAAAAGGTGATGCCCGGCGGGCCATAAATCCGCTAGCCTGCCTCTGACCGCAGCAAAGCCAAGGAGTTGCCATGCGCCGCCTGTTCCTTTTTATCCTTGCCGCTGCTGTGGTCGGGGCGGCGGCGTTCTGGGCTCTGACCCGACCTGCGCCCTTGCCCGCCGATACCTTTGCCGGTCTGACCGGAGATGTTGTTCGCGGCGAGGCGGTGTTTCACGCCACCGGCTGCGCCTCGTGCCACATGGCACCGGGCGCCACGGGCGAGGCAAAGCTGGTTCTGGCGGGCGGGCAGGCATTCCCGTCTGATTTCGGCACCTTCCTTGCGCCCAACATCAGCCCGGACCCGCAGCAGGGCATCGGCGGCTGGTCGCTGATGGATCTGGCCAATGCCCTGCAGCGTGGCGTTTCGCCCGGTGGCGCGCATTATTATCCGGCCTTGCCCTATTGGTCCTATGCGCGGATGCAGCCGCAGGACGTGGTCGATCTTTATACGTTCCTGCAAACCCTGCCCCCCGATGCCACCCCCAGCCAGCCGCATCAGATCGGCTTTCCGTTCAGCATCCGCAGGCTGGTGGGCGGCTGGAAACTGCTCAACAGCGACAGCGATTTCGTGGTGCAGGGCGATCTGACCGAGGCCGAGACCCGGGGCCGCTACATTGCCGAGGCGATGGCCCATTGCGGCGAATGCCACACGCCGCGCAACGCGCTTGGCGGGCTGGACACCAGCCGCTGGCTGGCTGGCGCGCCCAATCCGTCGGGGCAGGGCACAATTCCCAACATCACCCCGGCCAAGCTGACATGGAGCGAGGGTGAAATTGTCGAATACCTCACCAGCGGTTTTACCCCCGACTACGATTCGGCGGGCGGCCATATGGTGCCGGTGATCGAGAACATGGCGCAGCTGCCCGAAAGCGACCGGGCGGCGGTGGCGGCCTATCTGAAAAAGGTGCCGGGCGTGGAGTGAGGTTCTACTCCCAGGCGGGCGCTGGATTAACCCGGCGGCTCAGGCCTGATGCAAGGCCCGTTCCAGCAGCACCAGCGCATGTGCGACCGTCGCCTGACGCACCTGCGCCCGCCCGATTGCGCCAAACTCCACCGTTTCGGTCTGCACATCGCGCCCCTCCAGCGCGAGGCCAAAGCACACCCGGCCCTCGGGCTTGAACTCCGACCCACCCGGCCCGGCGATACCAGTGACCGACACCGCCAGCCCGACGCCTGCGCGCAGCCGCGCGCCGGACGCCATTTCGCGCGCGACCTCTTCGCTGACCGCACCAAAATCGGTCAGGGTCTGCGCCTGCACCCCCAGCATCTCTTGCTTGGCTTGGTTGGAATAGGTGACAAAGCCCCGGTCAAACACATCCGACGAGCCTGCCACCTCGGTCAGCGCGGCCGAGATCAACCCGCCGGTGCAGCTTTCGGCCGTGGCAATCAGAACACCCTTTGCCCGCGCCAGTGCCAGAACCTGTTTAGCCTGCGTCACATCAAGACCCCATGCGCCACGCCCGCCGCGACCAGCACCGCCACTCCGGCAAATACCCCGGCCAACAGATCATCCAGCATCACCCCAGTCGGATCGCCGCGCCGGTCAGCGCGGCCGATGATCCAGGGCTTCCAGATGTCGAACAGGCGAAAGAACAGGAACGCCGCCACCCAGCCGGGATAGGCGGCCAGCGCCCAATCCTCGATCCCGCGCGACCAGAACGCGGCGGCGGGGAACAGCAGCGCGATCCATTGCCCCGCCACCTCGTCAATGACGATCTCGGACGGGTCATCGCCGGGCCGGTCGCGCAGGGCCTGTTCACAGGCCCAGAACCCCAGCAGCGTCACCGCGACCGTGGCCACGACCAGCGCCGGAAAGCCCAGCAGATGATCAATCGCAAGGCCCAGCGCCACAGCCACGGCGGATCCCCACGTGCCCGGCGCGGGGCGCAGCAGGCCGACATAGCCGAATGTGGTGATGGCCCGGATCATTCTGGCGGTCATGCCCGCACCAGCGCGCAGGTGGCCAGCGCCGCGATGCCCTCTTCCCGCCCGGTAAAGCCGAGGCGTTCCGAGGTGGTGGCCTTGACGCTGATCCTGTCCATGTCGACTCCCATGATCGCGGCCAGAGCCGCCCGCATCTCTGCCTGATGTGGCCCGATCTTGGGCCGTTCGCAGACCAAAGTCACATCGCAATTGGCGATGCTATAGCCGCGCGCCCTGACCCGGCTCATGGCGTGGCGCAGAAAGATCCGGCTTTCCGCGCCTTTCCATTGCGGGTCACTGGGCGGGAAATGCACGCCGATATCGCCCTCGGCCAAAGCGCCATAGATCGCATCGGTCAGCGCATGCATGCCGACATCGGCATCCGAATGGCCCAGCAACGCCTTGCCATGCGGCACCTTGACCCCGCAGAGCCAGACATGATCGCCTGCGGTAAAGGCATGCACGTCATAGCCATTGCCCAGCCGTATATCCATATCTCGCCCCCTCAGAAGCCTGGCCGCGCGGGTGAAATCCTGCGCGTAGGTCAGTTTCAGATTGTCCTCATCGCCCGGCACAATCGCCACGCTGTGACCCGCCCAGCGCGCCACCTCGACATCATCCGCCGCATTGCCCGGATGGGCACGATGTGCAGCCAGGATGGCGTCAAAACGAAAGCCTTGGGGCGTCTGCGCGCGCCACAAGCCCTCGCGCGGGGCGGTGCCGTCCACGGTCGCGCCGCCGCGCCACAGCGCATCGGTCACCGGCAGGGCAGGGGCCGCGCCCGTGGCCCGGTCCAGCGCCTGCAACACCGCGCCGATCACCGAAGCCGAGACCAGCGGGCGCGCACCGTCATGGATCAGCACCTTGGTCACGCCCTGACCCTCCAGCCAGTCCAGCGCGTTGCGCACCGACCCCGCCCGCGTTGCAGCGCCTTCGACCATCGGCAGGCCATACGGCGCGGCGCGGGCATGGTCTTCGGGGTGGATCACCAGCACCACACGGTCAACTTGCCCGGCAAAGGCGCGGATGGTATGGGTCAGCACGGGTTCGCCCGCCAGATCTTGCCATTGTTTCGGCAGATCCCCCCCGGCCCGGGTGCCCCGGCCTGCGGCGACGATGATGGCGGCTGTGGTCATGGCACCTCTCTTCGCCTCCTGCTTAAATCAGGGGAAAGACTTGCGCAACGTGCGCAGAAACCACGCGCTATTGCCTAAATTTCAGGCATTGCATGTTTTTCAACCGTTTTATTGACGCTGCGCCTTTGTTATCCCCGTCAAACAGGATTACCTCCACCACAGGCGCATAAGGATTGTGCAATTGGCTCTCTCGCTCGACAGTCTTACCATCGACCCTCCGGTGCTGCTGGCCCCTTTGGCCGGGATCACCGATCTGCCGTTCCGCCGGGTTGTCGCCGGGTTCGGGGCGGGTCTGGTCGTGTCCGAGATGATCGCGAGCGAAGACGTGATGCGCGCACAGCCCTTGGCGCGGGCCAAGGCCGAGCTGGGGTTTGGTGAGGCGGCAACTTCGGTGCAGCTGGCGGGGCGTGATCCCTATTGGATGGCCGAGGCCGCGCGCTATGCGGAAAGCCAGGGCGCGCAGGTGATCGACATCAACATGGGCTGCCCGGCCAAGCGGGTGACAGCGGCAGGCGGCAACGGGGCCTGCGGATCGGCGCTGATGCGCGAGCCGGATCTGGCGGTCGCGCTGATCGAGGCGGTGGTCGGGGCGGTCAAGCTGCCGGTGACGCTCAAAACCCGGTTGGGATGGGACCATGACAGCCTGAACGCGCCCGAGATTGCGGCACGGGCCGAGGCGGCGGGCATCCGCATGATCACCATTCACGGCCGCACCCGGAACCAGTTTTACAAGGGCAACGCCGACTGGGCCGCAATCCGCGCGGTCAAACAGGCGGTGGGTATTCCGGTCATCGCCAATGGCGACATCACCGACGCCGCCTCTGCCGCCCGCGCGCTGGAGCAGTCGGGGGCCGATGGCGTGATGGTCGGGCGCGGGGCCCAAGGCGCGCCCTGGCGGCTGGCGGAGATTGCCCATGCGCTCTACGGCACACCCGCGCCACAGGTGCCGCAAGGTGCGGCACTGGCCGATCTGATCGCCGGGCATTATGAGGCGCAGCTGTCGTTCTATGGCCGCGCTCTGGGCATCAAGACGGGTCGCAAGCATCTGTCCTGGTATCTGGAAGCGGCGGGCGCGCTGACCCATCGCACCGCCATCGTCACCAGTGACGACCCGGCACAGGTGATCCGCCTGATCCACGCCAGCTTTGCCGAACCGGGCGCAACCCATGTGAGCGGGGCCGCCGCATGACCCCGTATCGCACGCCATACCCGGTGCCGGGGGTGATCTGGGCCAGCCTGCCGATTCCGGCGCTGCTGCTGGGCCTTGACGGGCGCATCACCGAGGTGAACCCGGCGGGTGAGACGTTTTTCAACGCCTCCTCGCGGTCGCTGATTGGCCAGCCCGCGCTGGACCGGCTGTCGATTGACGCCCCGATGGAAGAGGCGTTTTCGCGCGCCCGGGCCAATCAGTCCACCATTTTCATCAATGATGTCGATGTGACGACGGGCGAACGCGCGCCGGTGCAATGCAATGTGCAGGTCGCGCCGATGCACGACAATTCCGACTACCTGATGCTGCTGATCAGCCCGCGCGACATTGCCGACCGTCTGGGCCGGTCGATGAGCGTGAAATCGGCCGCCAAATCCGCCATCGGCATGGCCGAGATGCTGGCGCATGAGATCAAGAACCCGCTGGCGGGCATCTCGGGCGCAGCGCAGCTGATCAGCATGAACGCCAATGCCGAAGACCGCGAGCTGACCGATCTGATCGTCGAGGAGACGCGCCGCATCGTCAAACTGCTGGAGCAGGTGGAGCAATTCGGCAACCTGCGCCCGCCAGACCGGCGGGCGGTCAACATCCATGATGCGCTGGACCGGGCCCGCAAATCGGCCATGGTGGGCTTTGCCGCGCATATGCAGATTGTCGAGGATTACGATCCGTCCTTGCCCCTGACCCTCGCCGACCCCGATCAGCTGATGCAGGTGTTCCTGAACCTGATCAAGAACGCGGCCGAGGCCAGCAAGGGCCAGCCGGGCACCATCCGCCTGCGCACCTTTTATGACCTGTCGCTGCGTCTGCGCCGCAAGACCGGCTCGCCTTCGGTGCTGCCGCTGACGGTTGAAATCATCGACGACGGCCCCGGCATCCCGCCGGAAATCGCCACCGATATCTTTGAACCCTTTGTCTCGGGGCGTGAAAACGGCACCGGGCTGGGCCTTGCTTTGGTTTCAAAGATCATTTCCGACCACGAAGGCTGGGTTCAGGTCGACTCGGTGCCAGGGCGCACCGCGTTTCGTGTCTCGCTTCCCGTGGCCCCCAAGAAGATGGAGAGCAACTGATGGACGGCACTGTTCTGGTCGCAGATGACGACCGCACGATCCGCACCGTGCTGACTCAGGCCCTGACGCGGGCGGGCTGCAAGGTTCATGCAACCTCCAGCCTGATGACGCTGATGCGCTGGGTCGAAGAGGGCAAGGGCGATCTGGTGATCTCTGATGTGATCATGCCCGATGGCAATGGTCTGGACGCGCTGCCGCGCATCGGCAAGATGCGGCCCGGCCTGCCGGTGATCGTGATCTCAGCCCAGAACACCATCATGACCGCGATTCAGGCCGCCGAGGCCGAGGCCTATGATTACCTGCCCAAACCGTTCGATCTGCCCGACCTGATGAAACGCTCGGCCCGGGCGCTGGAGCAGAAACGCCGCGCGCCGAAAATTCCGGTGCAACCGCTGCGCGAGGCGGGCGATGACCTGCCGCTGGTCGGGCGCACGCCTGCGATGCAGGCGCTGTACCGGCTGGTGGCGCGGGTGATGAACACCGATCTGGCGGTGCTGGTCACCGGCGAGTCGGGCACCGGCAAAAGCCTGATCTCGCGCGCGATCCACGATTTCTCAGACCGGCGCAGCCAGCCCTTTGTGGTGGCGCAGGCCGGTGATCTGCAGGGCGTCGATGGCCCGTCCACCCTGCTGTCGCGGGCCAAGGGCGGCAGTCTGGTGTTTGACGAGGTGGCCGATTACGACGATGACACCCAGGCCCGGATCGTGCGGATGCTGGATCTGATGGGCGATGGTGCGCCGCGCATCATGGCCACCAGTCAGGTTGATCTGTCCGCGCGGATGGAGGCGGGGGCGTTCCGTCAGGATCTGTACTACCGCCTGTCTGGCGTGACCCTGCATGTGCCGTCTTTGCGCGAACGCGTCGATGACATCCCGCTGCTGGCCGACCATTTCCTGACCCGCGGCGAGCGGGACATGGGTGCTGTACGGCGATTGTCGAACGATGCCCGTGATCTGGTGCGCGGCTACTCCTGGCCGGGCAATGTGCGCCAGCTGGAAAATACCCTGCGCCGGCTGATGGTCACCTCTTCCGAGGCCGAAATCACCCGCGCCGAGGTCGAATCGGTGCTGGGCAATCAGCCGGTGATGGAGCCGCTGAAAGGCGGGGGTGAGAATGAAAAGCTGTCGGCCTCGGTGGCGCGTCATCTGAAGCGGTATTTTGATCTGCACGGCGGCCATCTGCCCCCCGCAGGCGTTTACCAGCGGATTCTGCGCGAAGTAGAGATGCCGCTTATCGAAATCGCGCTGGATGCCACGGCGGGAAATCAGGCAAAATGTGCCGATCTGCTGGGCATCAACCGCAATACCTTGCGCAAGAAGATCACCGACCTCGATATCCGCGTGACACGGAGGCGCAAGCTGATGTAAAACCGCAACATCAAGCGTGTCGTTCCCGCCCCATGGCGAAAACGGCACCAGATGTGGCGGAACGGGCACGGATGACGCGCCCGCATCGGGGGTCGGGGACGAGTGCAGCGTGCGTTGGGATCAGCAGCCTGGGAACGGCTGGCGCGCTTGCGCAGGCAACGCCGCGTGCAGACGGCAACCACGTTCGGCTTGGTGTTTCTGGGGCCGGTGCTGGCGGTTCTGACCTTTCTGACGCTTGGCCCGTTCAGTCAAGGCTCCAACAGCCCGGCGCTGCGTCTGGTTCTGCTGGCCGATCTGGTCTACATTCTTGTGGTGGCAGCCCTGGTGCTGGCGCGGGTGGCGCGGCTGGTGTCAGACCGACGCAGCCAGTCGGCAGGCTCGCGCCTGCATCTGCGGCTGTCGGGCGTGTTTGCGCTGGTCGCTCTGGTGCCGACAGTGCTGGTCGCGGTGTTTGCGGTGCTGACGGTCAACATCGGGCTGGAGGGCTGGTTTTCCGACCGGGTCCGCTCGGTGGTTGGCACCTCGCTGTCGGCAGCGCAGGCTTATCACCGCCAGAGCCGCGATGACCTGATCGAGGATGCCACCTCGCTGGGCGCCTATCTGAACGTCGCCAAGCAATCGACGTTTTTCCTGCCCGATGACGGTCTGCGCCCCTTATTGTCGCAGGGGCAGGCGGCAGTGCAGCGTGGGCTGAAAGAGGCGTTTCTGATCGACGGCAGCGGCACCCTGCTGACCCGTGGCCAGCGCTCCTATCTGTTCGATTTCGAAACCCCGCCCGCCGAGGCCCTGACCCGCGCCCGGACCGAGGGGCCGCAGGTGATCGAGGATTGGGAAAATGACGAATTCCGCGCTGTGGTCGCGCTAGACGCTTATGTGGACCGCTATCTTTACGTCAGCCGCACCGTCGACGGCGAACTGCTGTCGCTGCTGGATTCCACCCGCGAAACCGTGCGGCTTTACAACCAGCTGGAGGCGGACCGGGGCAGGGTTCTGCTCAACTTTGGCCTGATCTATCTGGGCTTTGCCATCATCCTGATCCTGGCTGCGACATGGCTGGGCCTTTGGTTTGCCGAGCGGCTGTCGAAACCTGTCGGCCGTCTGGCCGGGGCGGCGCAGCGCGTGGGCGGCGGCGATATGGATGTGCAGGTCAAGGAAGAGCCCGGCGATGATGAAATCGCCATGCTGGGGCGGATTTTCAACCAGATGACCCGGCAGCTCAAGGGCCAGCGGGAGGCGCTGATCGAAAACAACCGCCAGACCGAACGGCGGCGGCGGTTGTTCGATTCGGTGCTGTCGAATGTCACAGCCGGGGTGATCGGGTTGAATTCCGATGGCCAGATCGACTTTGTAAACCGCGCCGGCGAGCGGCTGCTGGACATGACCAACGGCGTCGAAGACATGCCACTGGCCGAAGCGGTGCCAGAGTTTGCGCCGCTGTTCGACCGCTTGCGCGACAGCAACAGCGGCGGCGTGCAGGAAGAGGTGCGGCTGACCCGCAAGGGCAAGCTGGAAAGCCTGCTGGTGCGGATGAGCATGCGGCGCAGCGACACCGGGCGGCTGGAAGGTTATGTGGTGGCCTTTGACGATGTGACCGATCTGGTCAGCGCGCAGCGCATGGCTGCCTGGGGCGATGTGGCCCGGCGCATCGCGCATGAGATCAAGAACCCGCTGACCCCGATCGCGCTGTCGGCCGAACGGATCAAGCGCAAGTTCCGCGATCAGGTGAACGAACCCGCCGATCTGGAACAGTACACTGACGTTATTGTAAGGCAGACCAATGACTTGCGGCGCATTGTTGATGAGTTTTCAAAATTCGCCCGGATGCCCGAACCTGACCGCCGCGAAACCGATCTGACCCGGCTGTTGCGCGATGCGGTGACCTTGCAGGAAAGCGGCCAGCCACTGGTGCGCTTTGTCTCGGTCATCCCCGACATGCCGCTTGTGATGGAACTGGATGCGACCATGATCAATCAGGCGCTGACAAATCTGATCAAGAACGCAGGCGAAGCCATTGAAACCTTGCAGGAAAAGGGTGCTCCGGCGGGGCTGGTTCCCGAAATTCGGGTAGAGATGGCGCCTGATGAAGACGGCGTGACCATCCGCATCATGGACAATGGCATCGGACTGCCCCCCGATCGCGCGCGGTTGTTCGAGCCCTATGTGACCACCCGCGAAAAGGGCACCGGGCTTGGCCTGCCGATTGTGAAGAAGATCATTGAGGAACACGGCGGCACACTGGCACTGCTGGATGCCCCGGTTTTTGACGGAAATGCCCATGCGGGCGCGATGGCAGAGCTGCATCTGCCGCGCCTGACCCGCAAACGGGCGCGCAACAACATGGTCGCACAGGGCCAGGGAGGCTGAGATGAGCATTCTGATCGTTGATGACGAAAAAGACATCCGGGAACTGATCGGGGATATTCTGAAGGACGAAGGCTATGCCATTCGTCTGGCAGGAAATTCCGACGATGCCATGGCCGAGATCAATGCCGATCCGCCCAGTCTGATGATCCTGGACATCTGGCTGAAGGACAGCCGGATGGACGGGATCGACATTCTGAAAACCGTGAAACGGGACAACCCCGATGTGCCGGTGGTGATCATCTCGGGTCACGGCAATATCGAGATTGCGGTCGCGGCGATCAAGCAGGGGGCTTATGACTTCATCGAAAAGCCGTTCAACATTGATCAGTTGATGGTCGTGGTCAGCCGCGCGATGGAAACCAGCCGGTTGCGCCGCGAAAACGCCGATCTGCGCCGGCGTGAGGTGACGAGTTCGGAAATGCTCGGCTCCAGCCCGGCGTTTCGCGCGCTCAAGGCGCAGCTGGAAAAGGTCACCAAGTCGAATGGCCGGGTGATGCTGACCGGGCCATCCGGCAGCGGCAAGGAAATGGCGGCGCGCTTCATCCATTCCAATTCCAACCGCGCGAGCGCGCCTTTTGTCAGTGTGTCTTCGGCAACGGTAGAACCCGACCGGATGGAAGAGGTGTTGTTCGGGCGCGAAACCACCGAGCGCGGGATTGAAAAAGGCCTGTTGGAACAGGCACATGGCGGCGTTGTTTACTTCGACGAAGTTGCCGATATGCCGGTCGGCACCCAGTCCAAAATTCTGCGCGTTCTGGTCGAGCAGCAGTTCACCCGCGCCGGTGGCACCGACAAGGTGAGGGTGGATCTGCGGGTGATTTCCTCCACCACCCGCGATCTGCGGGCGGAAATTGCAGCGGGCCGGTTCCGGCAGGAGCTGTATGACCGGCTGAACGTGGTGCCGATCCCGGTGCCCAGTCTGGAGGAACGGCGCGAGGATATTCCGGAACTGACCCGGCATTTCATCGACCTGTTCCACCGCACCCAAGGTTTGCCGATGCGCCAGCTGACCCAAGAGGCCGAGGCGATGCTGCAGACCACCGCCTGGCCGGGCAACGTGCGCCAGTTGCGCAACGTGATCGAACGGGTGCTGATTCTGGGCGAAGCCCATGGCGCGATCGAGGCCACTGAACTGCCGGGGCAGGAAGCAGTGGTCGAGGGCAACGGGCGGCTGGTGCTGGGCGGCGCGATGGCAACTCTGCCACTGCGCGAGGCGCGCGAAGTGTTTGAACGCGAATATCTGCTGACCCAGATCAACCGTTTTGGCGGCAATATCAGCCGGACCGCCAATTTCGTCGGCATGGAACGCTCGGCGCTGCACCGCAAGCTGAAATCGCTGGGCGTGGTCACCACTTCGAAATCCGGCGGGCGGTCTGCCCATTTTGACGAGGTGGAGGACGAAGACGAAGGCTGATCCGGCCGTCATTGACCCTGACGCCACCTTCTGCGATGCAGGGGCGGTGTGGCGGGGCCAATGTTTCACGCGCCACCCTATAAGGGGCTGACATGAAGGTCATCATCTGCGGCGCGGGTCAGGTCGGCTGGCAGATCGCGCGTCAGTTGTCCAGTGAGCGCAACGATGTGACGGTGGTGGACGTAAACCCCGATCTGGTGCGCCGCGCGACAGATACGCTGGATGTTCAGGGGATTGCGGGCTTTGCCTCATACCCCGATGTGCTGGAACGGGCAGGGGCGCGGGATGCCGATCTGATCATCGCCGCCACCCATTCCGACGAGGTGAACATGGTCACCTGTCAGGTGGCGCATTCGGTGTTTTCGGTCCCGCGCAAGATTGCCCGGCTGCGGGCGCAGAACTATCTGGATGCGATCTATTCCGATCTGTACCGCCGCGACCATCTGCCGATTGACGTGGTGATCAGCCCCGAACGCGAGGTGGCCGAGGCCGCGCTGCAGCGGCTGGCGGCGCCATCGACCTTTGACACCGAAAGCTTCATGCTGGGCCGCGCGCAACTGCTGGGCATCGCGCTGGACGAAGACTGCCCGGTGCTGAACACGCCCTTGCGCCAGCTCAACGATCTGTTTTCCACCCTGCGCGCCATTGTCGTCGGTGTGCGGCGTGAGGGGCGGCTGTTTTCGCCCGATCCGGGCGATCAGCTGTTCGCGGGCGATCAGATCTATGTCTTCACCCATTCCGAAGATGTGAACCGCACGCTGGAAATCTTTGGCAAGAAGACCAAAAAGCAGGAACGCATCGTCATCATCGGCGGCGGCAATGTCGGCCTTGGCGTCGCCCGCGCGCTGGAGGCGCGCAGCGACCGGGTCCGCGCCAAGATCATCGAGAAATCGCGGCCCACCGCCGAGCGCGCCGCCGACGCGCTGGAGCGGACGATTGTGCTGCATGGCGACGGCATGGATATGGATATCCTGATGGAAGCGGCGATTGACCGTGCCGATGCGGTTCTGGCGGTCACCGATGACGACAAGACCAACCTGCTGGTTGCGGTGCGCGCCAAACAGGCCGGGTGCCACATGGCGATTGCGCTGGTCAATGACCCGACACTGGCCCCGATGATGGGACCGCTGGATATTGACGCCTATATCAACCCGCGCGCCACCACGGTGTCGTCGATCCTGCGCCACATCCGGCATGGCCGGGTGCGCGCGGTCTATTCCATCGGCGATGCCGAAGCCGAGATGATCGAGGCGCAGATCCTGTCCACCAGTTCGCTGGCGGGCAAGATGATCCGCGAGATCGACTTTCCCGAAGGCGTGCTTGTCGGCGGCGTGATGAAGGCGGACAAGGTGGTGAAACCGACCGCCGAGCTGCGGCTGGAGGCGGGAGACATCATCGCCCTGTTCGCCATGGCCCCGGACGTGCGGGAGGTGGAGCGGCTGTTGCAGGTCTCCATCGACTTTTTCTGATGGCTTTGCGCGATCGGCTGCTGGCAACGCCTTTGCTGGTCACGCTGTCGGCCCTGTCGGGCGTGGCGATGTTCCTGCCGGCGGCCCATGCCACGCTGACCGATGCACACCGGGTGGCGCAGGGGTTCTTCTATTCGGGCATGCTGGTGTTGATATTGACCGGCATGGTCTGGCTGGCCACATCGAACTGGCGGCCGCGCAATGTCGCGCGCAGCCAGCTGGCGTCATTGGTCGGGGCCTATGCGCTGATGCCGGTGATCTTTGCGATTCCCGTAACGCAAGCGGTGCCCGATACCAGTTTTACCAATGCGTGGTTCGAGATGGTGTCGTGTTTTACCACCACCGGGGCCTCGGTCTACGACACACCGGGGCGGTTGTCGGCGACCTTGCATCTGTGGCGGGCCACGGTGGGCTGGTTGGGCGGGTTGTTCATTCTGGTGACCGCTACCGCCATTCTGGCACCGATGAATCTGGGCGGGGTCGAGGTGATGTCGGGCCGTGCGCCGGGACGGGGCGCGGATGGGCTGAGCCAGATCACCCGCGTCGCCGATCCGTCGCAACGGTTCCTGCGCTATACGCTGCTGCTGTTCCCGATCTACTCCGGCCTGACGCTTCTGCTGTGGCTTTTGTTGATGATCGCGGGCGAGGTGAACCTGCTGGCACTGATTCATGCCATGGGCACGCTGTCGACCTCTGGCATCGGCACCGATGGCGATCTGAGCGGGTTGCGCACCGGACTTGTGGGCGAGGCGCTGATTGTGCTGTTCCTGATGCTGGCCATCACCCGGCGGTTCTTGCCGGGCACCCAGTTTGCGCTGATGCAGGGCCCCTTGCGCCGCGACCCCGAGGTGCGGCTTGCGACCATCCTGATTGCCACCACCACCGCCGTGCTGTTCTTTCGCCATTTCATTGGTGCGATTGAGGTCGAGGCGACCGATGACGCGGCTTCGGCCCTGCGGGCGCTGTGGGGCACGTTTTTCATGGCGGTCAGCTTTCTGACCACCACCGGCTACGAATCCGGCGAATGGGCGGCGGCGCGCAGTTGGTCGGGCCTGCCCAGTCCGGGGCTGGTGCTGCTGGGTCTGGCGATCATCGGCGGCGGGGTGGCGACCACGGCAGGCGGGGTGAAACTGCTGCGGGTTTATGCGCTGTTCCGTCATGGCGAGCGCGAGCTGGAAAAGCTGATCCACCCGTCGTCAATCGGCGGGCAGGGGCAACAGGCGCGGCGTCTGCGCCGCGAGGGGGCCTATTTTGCCTGGCTGTTCTTCATGTTGTTTGCGCTGTCCATCGCGGTCAGCACCGCTGCACTGTCGCTGATGAACCTGCCGTTCGAAGATGCGCTTGTGCTGACCCTTGCCGCACTGTCCACCACCGGCCAGCTGGCCGATCTGGCCGGGGCCGCCCCGATCCGCTATGCCGAACTGGAGACGGCGGCAAAGGTGTTTCTGGCCATGGTGATGGTGGTCGGTCGGCTGGAGACACTGGCGCTGCTGGCGCTTTTTGCGCCGTCCAGTTGGCAACGCTGACACATCCATCGGTAACGGACTGTTTTTTGGGCTGGAATCTCCGCGATTCGCGTCCCATACTGGCACCCAATGCGCCAGCGGCAGGCTTATAAGCCGAGGGACGGATAAAACGCGCAACATTAAGGGCACAAAGAGAATGGCCGGTGATAAACAGAACTTGCAGGATGCTTTCCTGAACCATGTCCGCAAGGCAAAAGTTCCAGTAACGATTTTCCTGATCAACGGGGTGAAGCTGCAAGGCGTTATCACCTGGTTTGACAATTTTTGCGTGCTCTTGCGCCGGGATGGTCAGTCGCAGCTTGTCTACAAGCATGCGATTTCCACCATCATGCCGGGCGCACCCATCAACCTTTATGAAGGTGAAGACTGATTTCCGATCTTCCTGAAGACGACGAAGACGAAGATATCTGGCCCGACACGGGCACAGGCATCGACGCCTATGAAAGCGAAAGCCCCGCAATGCGGGCCTTTGTGCTGCACCCGGATATCAAATCCAGCCCGTCGCGCCGCCTGCCCGAACACGGGCTGGCCGAGGCGGTGAGTCTGGCCTCAGCACTTCCCGCGATGGACGTGGTGGGGGCCGAGGTGGTGCGGCTGCAGCGGCTGCACCCCGGTATGCTGTTCGGCTCAGGCAAGGTCGAAGATCTGGCCGCCCGGTTCAAAGAGCTGGATGTCGGGCTGGTGCTGGTCGATGGCCCGGTGTCGCCGGTGCAGCAGCGCAATCTGGAAAAGGAATGGGGCGTCAAGCTCTTGGACCGGACCGGGCTGATCCTTGAGATATTCGCAGACCGCGCCCGCACCCGCGAAGGCGTGTTGCAGGTCGAACTGGCGGCGCTGTCGTTTCAGCGCACCCGTCTGGTCCGCGCCTGGACCCACCTTGAACGGCAACGCGGCGGCTTTGGCTTTGTCGGCGGCCCCGGCGAGACCCAGATCGAGGCCGACCGCCGCGCCATCGACGATCAGGTGATCCGGCTTAAACGTCAACTGGCCAAGGTGGTGAAAACCCGCGAGTTGCACCGCGCTGCGCGCAAAAAGGTGCCGTTCCCGATTGTGGCGCTGGTGGGCTATACCAACGCCGGTAAATCGACCCTGTTCAACCGCATCACCGGGGCCGAAGTGCTGGCCAAGGATATGCTGTTTGCCACGCTGGACCCGACCATGCGCGCCATGGTGCTGCCCACGACCACGGGCGGGACGGGGCGCAAGATCATCCTGTCCGACACCGTGGGCTTCATCTCTGACCTGCCGACCCAGCTGGTCGCCGCCTTCCGCGCCACGCTGGAAGAGGTGCTGTCGGCGGACCTGATCCTGCATGTCCGCGACATCGCCCACCCGGAATCGGCCGAGCAATCGGCGGATGTGATGGATATCCTGACCTCGCTCGGCGTGAACAAGGCCACGCCGATGCTGGAAATCTGGAACAAGCTCGATCTGGTCGACGGCTCCGCGCGCGAGGCGCTGGCGAGCCAGGCCGCACAGCGCGACGATGTGCTTGCGGTTTCGGCCCTGACCGGAGAGGGGGTAGACGCGCTCCTTGACCGGGTGTCTCTGGTCTTTGACGAAGAGAAAACCGAACGCACACTCACTGTGCCGTTCAGCGACGGCAAACGCCACGCCTGGCTGCATGCGCAGGGCGTGGTGGAGGATGAGGCGCAGACAGATGACGGCTGGCAGCTTGCCCTGCGCTGGACCGCCCGGCAGGAAAAACAGTACCGCGACCTGTAGCACATGCGCCCTGCGCCAGCGTCGCCGGGGGCTGCCTGCCCCCGCGGCCTTCGGCCGTCCCCCGGGGATATTTGAAGACGAAAAATGATCAGGGCCAGTGTGGCCATTTTCTGTCCTAAAATATCCTCGGGGGGTGCGGGGGGCAGACAGCCCCCCGGCGACGCCGGCCACAAAGGCTGCCATTTCCCCTTGCATCCCCGGATCAGAGGTGAAACAGGGAACCGCCAAACGATCACTCCTTTGGAGGCTCCCATGGAGATTCGCGAGGCCCTTACTTTTGACGACGTTCTGCTGGTTCCGGCGGCATCATCGGTGCTGCCGTCAGATGCAGATACGTCTACTTTCGTCACAAAATCCATCCGCATGAACATCCCTCTCTTGTCGAGTGCGATGGACACGGTGACCGAAGGCCGCATGGCCATTGCCATGGCGCAGGCGGGCGGGATCGGCGTGATCCACCGCAATCTGGATCTGGAGGCGCAGGCGACCGAAGTGCGCCGGGTCAAGCGGTTTGAATCCGGCGTGGTTTACAAGCCGATCACCCTGACCCCGGATCAGACCCTGGCCGATGCCAAGCTGTTGATGGGCCGCTACAATATCACCGGCTTTCCAGTGGTGGATGCGCAGGGCAGGGTGCTGGGCATCGTGACCAACCGCGATATGCGCTTTGCCAGCGACGACAAGACGCCGGTGTCTGTGATGATGTCGTCGGACAATCTGGCCCTGCTGCATGAACCGATTGACCGGGAACAGGCGATCAGCCTGATGAAGGCGCGGCGGATCGAAAAGCTGCTGGTCACCGATGGCACCGGCAAGCTGACCGGGTTGTTGACGCTGAAAGACACCGAGAAAGCCGTGCTCAATCCCAACGCCTGCAAGGACGAGATGGGGCGCCTGCGCGTCGCTGCCGCCAGCACCGTCGGCGACGCCGGGTTTGAACGCTCGCAGGCGCTGATTGATGCGGGCGTCGATATGGTGGTGATCGACACCGCGCATGGCCATTCCGAAGGCGTGGCCCGCGCAGTGGAGCGGATCAAGCGGCTGTCAAACACCGTTCAGGTGGTGGCGGGCAATGTCGCCACCGCCGAGGCGACACGCGCCCTGATCGGGTCGGGCGCTGATGCGGTCAAGGTCGGTATCGGTCCGGGCTCGATCTGCACCACGCGCATTGTCGCTGGTGTGGGTGTGCCACAGCTGACCGCGATCATGGATGCGGCGCGGGCGGCGGGTGATATTCCGATCATCGCCGATGGCGGCATCAAATATTCCGGCGATTTTGCCAAGGCCATTGCTGCGGGCGCAAGCTGCGCCATGGTCGGCTCTGCCATCGCGGGCACCGACGAGTCTCCGGGCGAGGTGATCTTGTGGAACGGGCGGTCCTATAAATCCTATCGTGGCATGGGGTCGCTGGGCGCGATGGCGCGCGGCTCGGCTGACCGCTATTTCCAGAAGGATGCCGCCAGCGACAAGCTGGTGCCCGAAGGGATCGAAGGTCAGGTGCCCTACAAGGGTTCGGCGGCGCAGGTCATCCACCAGATGGTCGGCGGCTTGCGGGCGGCGATGGGCTATACCGGCTGCGCCACCGTGGCCGAGATGCGCGCCAACTGCCAGTTCGTGCGGATCACCGGCGCCGGGCTGAAGGAAAGCCATGTCCACGATGTGCAGATCACCCGCGAAAGCCCGAACTACCGGGTCGGCTGATGCGCGCGCTGATCACCGGGGCAGGGGCGGCGGGCGGCATCGGTCTTGCCTGCGCCCGTGCTTTGGGGGCAGCGGGACATGAGCTGATCATCGCCGGGGCTTCGGGTCGCATTCATGTCCGCGCGGCGGAACTGATGGCCGAGGGCTTTGTCGCCACAGGCTTTCAAGGGGATCTGACCGATCCGGTCGAAGTTGACCGGCTGGCCGGGCTGGGGCCGGTCGACGTTCTGGTGAACAACGCGGGGATGGGCACACAGGCAGAGCCGCAACGCACGCGCACCTTTGTAAAATCCGATGCCGACGCCTGGCGGCGCGAATTTGATCTGTCGCTGACCACTGCTGTTTTGGTCACCCGCGCGTTTTTGCCCGCGATGTTGGCACAAGGCTCTGGCCGTGTGGTGATGATGGCCTCTGTCACCGGCCCCTTGGTCTCGGTTCCGGGCAGTTCGGCCTATTCTGCGGCCAAGGCGGCAATGGTGGGTCTGACCCATGCAATGGCGCTGGAGGTGGCAAAGAATGGTGTGACCGTCAACGCCGTCGCCCCCGGCTGGATCGGGACCGAGGCCACACAGAAAGGCGAGTTCACCGCCGCGCGAAAATCGCCGATGGGCCGGGCCGGTACACCACAGGAGGTTGCCGCCTGCGTGGCCTTTCTGGCATCACCCGCGGCTTCCTATGTCAACGGGGTGACGTTGGTGGTGGATGGCGGCAACATGTTGCAGGAACGTAAATCATGACCCCAGCCGCACGCCATTCCGCCGCAATCGAGGTGTTGGACCGTATTCTGGCCGGAGCACCTGCGGAACAGGCGCTGACCAACTGGGGACGCGCCAGCCGCTTTGCCGGGTCGGGCGACCGCAATGCGGTGCGCGATCTGGTGTATGATGCGCTGCGCTGCCGCCGGTCTTATGCCGCGCTTGGCGGTGCGGAAAGCGGGCGCGGGCTGATGCTGGGGGCTTTGCGCGCGGCGGGCACCGACCCTGCCACGCTGTTCACGGGTGAGGGCCATGCGCCATCACTGGTTACACAGGGGGAACAGGGCCGCACGCCCGCCGCGGCGGAGACGCTCGATCTGCCCGACTGGCTGCTGCCGCAGCTGACGGAGTCTCTGGGCGATGATCTGACCGGCATTGCACAGGCGCTGCGTCAGCGCGCGCCGGTGTTTTTGCGGGTCAACCTGCGGCGGGCGACGGCGACACAGGCCATTGCGGCCTTGCAGGCCGAGGGCATCACAGCCCAGCCACATGGTCTGGCCGATACCGCGCTGGAAGTGACAGATGGCGCGCGCAAGATCCAGACCAGTCAGGCCTATCTGTCCGGTCTGGTCGAGCTGCAGGATGCCGCCTCGCAGGCGGTGGTGGCGGCGCTGCCGCTGCGCGATGGGATGCGGGTGCTCGATCATTGCGCGGGGGGAGGTGGCAAGACCCTTGCCATGGCCGCCCGTGCCAAGCTGTCGCTGTTCGCCCATGACGCCTTTCCCGCCCGGATGCGCGATCTGCCCACCCGCGCCAGCCGCGCCGGGGTCAAAGTCGCGCTGAGCGATGCGCCTGAGGCATTGGCACCGTTTGACCTGATCCTCGCCGATGCGCCCTGTTCCGGGTCCGGTAGCTGGCGGCGTGATCCGCAGGGCAAATGGGCACTGACACCAGAGCGGCTGGCGCAGATCGGCGCGGTGCAGGATGAGATTCTGGACCGTCTGGCACCGCTGGTCGCGCCCGGTGGCGTGCTGGCCTATGCCACCTGTTCCGTACTGCGTGCCGAGAACGAAGACCGGATTGCGGCCTTTGTGAACCGCACCCCCGGCTGGGGCGTAAAAACCATGCAACGGTTTACCCCGCTGACCGGCGGCGATGGCTTCTTTCTGGCGTTGTTGACGCAAGGCCAAGCGTAACCTACACAACCCTGAGTGGTTTTTTCTGCGCAATGCGACGGCGGTTAAGAACGTCTTAACGATTGCTGTGCTGTGCTGCGTGAGAAACGGGTGCAGATGGGGATGCGTGTGCTGGCTGGCGTTCGGGGAAGCAGCGAAATCATCGCCGTATTGCGCGGTCTGGCCACCCGGTCGCGGCTTCTGCTGGCCGGGGCGTTGGCGGCGGGGGTAGCTGCGGCTGTTGCGTCTGACCCTTCGGTGCGGGTGGCGGCCTCGGTCGTGGCGCTGACGCTGGGGGCACTGGTCGGGCTGCTCTGGGCATTTGTCTTTCTGGCCACCCGGACCGACCGCGCGGCAGAGCGGTCGGTCGCCTTGCTGGTCGGGCAGGATGCGACGCCGTGTTTCACCACGGATGCTCAAGGTCAGATCCTGTACCGTAATGTGGCGGCGCAGGCGCGGTTCGGGGCCGCTGCGGCCTCTCTGATGTCTGCCCTGCAGGACCATTTCGCCAGCCCGGCCTCGGTGCTCTATCGTTTGCAGTCGCGGGCTCAGACCGCCGGCGCCACGCGCGAGGATGTGGTGACACGTCGGGGCCATTCACGCCTGTCGGTGCATCGCATCGCCGAGGGGCGGTTTCTGTGGCGGCTGGAGGAGTTTGTGGATCGTGCTGCCTCCGGTCGCGGGGCCGAAGGGCTGAGCCTGCCGATGCTGATCGTCAACAAGTCCGGGGTGGTGCTGTTCAGCAATGAGGCGATGCGACGCTTGCTGGGGGGCCGCCCCAAACGGCTGGACCGGGTGTTTTCCACCCCCAACCTGCGCAGCGGCGAAGAGCTGGAGGTGGCAGGCGTCGATGGCCCGGTCCGCGCCATTCTGGCCGAGATTTCCGGCGCGGGAGAGCGGCGCGAGATTTATCTGCTGCCGGTCAGCCGCCGCCCCGCCGGCGAACAGATCATGGAAGATTTCGAAGTGCTGCCGGTTGCCCTGCTGCGCTTTGATGCCGAGGGGCGTTTGTTGGCCGCCAACCGCGCCGCCCGCGACGTGCTGGATCTGGCCAGCGACGCGCGGCCGATGTTTCACGACATTTACGAAGGTCTTGGCCGCTCGGTCCTTGACTGGGTCGCCGATGTCGCATCAGAGCGGCAGCTGGTCGGCTCCGAGGTGCTGCGCGCCCGCATCGGTCAGGCCGATGCGTTTCATCAGGTGACCTTGCGGCGCTATGTTGATCACGGCTGCCCCGGCGTTCTGGCCGTGGTGCAGGATGCCACTGCCATGAAGCGGTTGGAGGCGCAGTTTGTTCAAAGCCAGAAAATGCAGGCCATCGGCCAGCTTGCGGGTGGCATTGCCCATGATTTCAACAATCTGCTGACCGCCATTTCCGGCCATTGTGACCTGTTGTTGCTGCGCCACTCGCGCGAGGACAAGGATTTTGCCGATCTCGTGCAGATCAACCAGAATTCCAACCGCGCCGCCGCTTTGGTCGGCCAGCTGCTGGCATTTTCGCGCAAGCAAACGCTGAAGCCGGAGCGCATCGACCTGCAGGAGGTGCTGTCGGATATGGCGCATCTGCTGAACCGGCTGGTGGGAGAAAAGGTGCATCTGCGGCTTGCCCATGCCCCCGATCTGGGCATGATCCGCGCCGACAAGCGGCAGCTGGAACAGGTGCTGATGAATCTGGTGGTCAACGCCCGTGATGCCATGCCCATGGGCGGCACCATCCGGGTCGAGACCGAGGCTTTGACCTTGCAGGATGAATTGCGCCGCGACCGCGCCA
This sequence comes from Pseudotabrizicola alkalilacus, assembly GCF_003443995.1. Taxonomy (GTDB): domain Bacteria; phylum Pseudomonadota; class Alphaproteobacteria; order Rhodobacterales; family Rhodobacteraceae; genus Pseudotabrizicola; species Pseudotabrizicola alkalilacus. Next base: position 36,424 of record NZ_QWEY01000003.1, on the reverse strand, counting down.
TTGTGCCGGTGGGCGATTATGCGGCGATCCGGGTGATCGACACCGGGGTCGGCATCCCTGCGGACCGGCTGGAAAAGATCTTCGAGCCGTTTTTCACCACCAAACGCGCGGGTGAGGGTACCGGGCTGGGCCTGTCAACGGTGTATGGCATCGTCAAACAATCCGGCGGCTTCATCTTTGTCGATTCCACGCCGGGAGAGGGGTCAGTGTTCCACCTCTATTTCCCCATCTACCACCCAACCGAAGATGAGGCCGCTGACCCCGCCGTTGAGCCCGCCCGCAAGATCGTGCTCAAACAGGGGGAGGGGGTGGTGCTGCTGGTCGAGGATGAGGCACCGGTGCGCGCCTTTGCCAGCCGTGCGTTGCGCCTGCGCGGCTATACCGTACTGGAGGCGGATTGCGCCGAAGAGGCGCTGCGCCTGCTCGAAGACCGCAGCCTTGCGATTGATGTCTTTGTCACCGATGTGGTGATGCCGGGAATGGACGGGCCAAGCTGGGTCAAACTCGCCCGCGAGGCGCGGCCCGATGTGCGCGTGGTCTTCATGTCCGGCTATGCCGAGGATTGCCTGTCCGAGGAACAGGCGAGGATGCCCAATTCCGTGTTTCTGGCCAAACCGTTTTCGCTCAACGATCTGGCGATCACCGTGCAGGGCCAGCTGCACTGAAGGCGGTTCAGTCCAGACTGTTGTACAGCGCAAAATCCTCAGCCGCGACCGTTTGCAGCCGCGTCAACGTGTCTGGCGACAGCTCCAGCGACGCTTTGGGCGAGACATTCAGCTGCGGCAGGATGATCTGAAAATCCAGCCGGTCCTCCAGAAACGCCACGAAAGCATCAATGTTTTCATAGCGGAACACGCGGTCCGCGCCGCGCCCCTCCGTGCCCTGCAAGAACCGGGCCTGCGAGCCGACATCGGCAAAGGCAGGGCGCGGCGTGCTGCACCAGGCCTGCACAAATTCATCAAAGCTCAACCCTTGGGTGCTTTTGGCTTCGTCCGGAATGTCGTCGCGGCTGCGATAGCGATACCAGCTGCCCAGCCAGTCGCGCGGCTCGCGCATCAGCGCCACCACGGTAAACGGCCCGCCCGCCGCTGCCGCCAGATAGGGCCCGACAAAGCGGTGAAATCGGGCGACATTGGTGTGTTTCAGCACCGGCGGCCGCTGGATCGACAGCGCGGCCAATGACTCCAGCGACGCCTCGATTGCGGTGGAGCCGGTTTTCGGCGTCGCAAGGATCGCCAGACGTTGTTCCCAGAATACCAGCACCGTTTACTGTCCCTTTGAGCATCTCTGTCGGATGCGTTTAATTACTGAGCGTAAACTATCGCTTAACCAGATTGTGAAAAAGCTGAATTTACCAGAATCTGGTTGATATGTTCTGCATTTGATCTCATATAGGTGAGAACACTTGGCGAACACCGGCAATGATTGCCGCCGTGGCGCGGCTGTGAAATAAGGAGCGGGACAATGGCGGTGGCGAACCTCCTCGATTTGAACGGGAAGCGCGAAATGGACAAGTCAAAGGCGCTGGAAAGCGCTCTGGCACAGATCGAACGGCAGTTCGGCAAAGGCTCGATCATGCGGTTGGGAATGAACAGCCCGGCCATGGATATCGAGGCGACATCAACCGGCTCTTTGGGCCTTGATATAGCCTTGGGAATCGGCGGCCTGCCCAAGGGCCGCATCATCGAGATTTACGGCCCCGAAAGCTCGGGCAAAACCACGCTCACCCTGCATGTGGTGGCGGAAGAGCAGAAAAAGGGCGGGGTCTGCGCCTTTGTCGATGCCGAACACGCGCTTGACCCGCAATATGCCAAGAAACTGGGCGTCAATCTGGATGAGCTGCTGATCAGCCAGCCCGATACCGGCGAACAGGCGCTGGAGATTGTCGACACATTGGTCCGCTCTGGCGCGGTCAGCCTTGTGGTCGTCGATTCGGTTGCGGCGCTGACGCCCAAATCGGAGATCGAGGGCGATATGGGCGACATGCAGATGGGCGCGCAGGCCCGTCTGATGAGCCAGGCGATGCGCAAGCTGACGGCCAGCATCGGCCGCAGCAACTGCATGGTGATCTTCATCAACCAGATCCGCATGAAAATCGGCGTGATGTTCGGCTCGCCCGAAACCACCACCGGCGGCAATGCGCTGAAATTCTACGCGAGCGTGCGGCTTGATATCCGCCGCATCGGGTCGATCAAGGACAAGGATGAGGTTGTTGGCAACTCCACCCGCGTCAAGGTGGTCAAGAACAAGGTGGCGCCGCCGTTCAAACAGGTGGAATTCGACATCATGTATGGCGAAGGCATCTCGAAAACCGGGGAACTGGTCGATCTTGGCGTCAAGGCCGGTGTGGTCGAAAAGTCAGGCTCCTGGTATTCCTATGGCGATGAGCGGATCGGGCAGGGGCGTGAGAATGCCAAACTGTTCCTGAAATCCAACCCGACCACCGCGGCCGAAATCGAAGAGCGCATCCGCGCCGCCAACGGGCTGGATTTCCACATGGCCGAGGGTGAGGCCGCCGATGATGATGTGATGGACACCTGATTTCGTCCGCAGACACGCAAAGGCCGGGGCATCTCCCCGGCCTTTTTCATGGCGCAGAGCGGGCTTTTTCGGGGCCAGCCGCTGCCGCTGGTGGACAGGCCCCGCGCACGCGGATAGATGGGAACCAAACCAGATGAATCCCTCAGCCGAAGGGCACTAACATGGCGTCGCTGAACGATATCCGCTCGACCTATCTCGATTTCTTTGCCCGCAACGGCCACAAGGTGGTGGATTCGTCGCCGCTGGTGCCGCGGAACGATCCGACGCTGATGTTCGCCAATTCCGGCATGGTGCAGTTCAAGAACCTGTTCACCGGGGTCGAGACCCGCGATTACACCCGCGCCACCACCGCGCAGAAATGCGTGCGCGCCGGCGGCAAGCACAATGACCTCGATAACGTCGGCTACACCGCGCGCCATCACACGTTTTTCGAGATGCTCGGCAACTTCAGCTTTGGTGATTATTTCAAGGCCGAAGCCATTGCTTTTGCGTGGGAATTGCTGACCAAGGATTTCGGCCTGAACAAGGACAAGCTGCTGGTCACGGTGTATCATACCGATGACGAGGCGGCGGCGATCTGGAAGAAGGTGGCCGGGTTCAGCGATGACAGGATCATCCGCATCCCGACCGATGACAATTTCTGGCGCATGGGCCCGACCGGCCCCTGCGGCCCCTGCACCGAGATTTTCTATGACCACGGCGATCACATCTGGGGCGGCCCGCCGGGCAGCGCCGATGAGGATGGCGACCGCTTCATCGAGATCTGGAACAACGTGTTCATGCAGAATGAACAGTTCGCCGATGGCACCATGCGCCCGCTGGAGATGCAGAGCATCGACACCGGCATGGGGCTGGAGCGGATTGGCGCGCTGTTGCAGGGCAAGCACGACAATTACGACACCGACCTGATGCGCAGCCTGATCGAGGCGAGCGCCCATGCGACCAGCTCTGATCCCGATGGCCCCGGCAAGACCCACCACCGGGTGATCGCCGACCATCTGCGCTCGACCAGCTTTCTGATTGCCGATGGCGTGATGCCCTCGAACGAGGGGCGCGGCTATGTGCTGCGCCGCATCATGCGCCGGGCGATGCGCCACGCGCATATGCTGGGCTCGCAGGATCCGGTGATGTTCAAACTGGTGCCGGCGCTGGTGCGCCAGATGGGCGCGGCCTACCCCGAATTGCAGCGCGCGCAGTCGCTGATCGAGGAAACGCTGAAGCTGGAGGAAACCCGGTTCAAGACCACGCTGGACCGCGGGCTGAAACTGCTGGATGACGAGCTGGTGCGCCTGCCCGAAGGTGGCGATCTGCCCGGCGCAACTGCGTTCAAATTGTACGACACATACGGCTTTCCGCTGGATTTGACACAGGATGCGCTGCGCGAACGCGGCCGTGCGGTGGATGTGGCGGGCTTTGACTCGGCAATGGCCGAGCAAAAGGCCAAGGCCCGCGCGGCCTGGTCCGGCACGGGTGAGGCGGCGGATGGCAAGATCTGGTTTGAGCTGGCCGAAGAGCATGGCGTCACCGAGTTCCTGGGCTATGACACCGAAACCGCCGAGGGTGTGATCAACGCTTTGGTGCGCGACGGGGCGGCCATTGACGCTGCCAAAACCGGCGAAAGCGTGCAGATCGTGGTCAACCAGACCCCGTTTTACGCCGAATCCGGCGGGCAGGTTGGCGATACCGGCTTGATCCGCACCGCCACCGGCATGGCCGAAGTGACCGACACCCGCAAGATTGCGGGCGTGTTCCTGCACATCGCCACCGTGGTGGAAGGTCGTGTGACCAAGGGCCAGCCCGCCAAGCTGGAGGTCGGCCACACCCGCCGCCGCCAGATCAGGGCCAACCATTCGGCAACGCACCTGCTGCACGAGGCGCTGCGCCGCGCGCTTGGCGATCATGTCGCGCAAAAGGGCTCGCTCAACGCGCCCGACCGTCTGCGCTTTGATTTCAGCCATTCGGTGGGCCTGAATGCGCGCGAACTGGCGCTGGTCGAGGGCGAGGTGAATGACTTCATCCGCCAGAACAGCCCCGTTGAGACCCGGATCATGACACCCGACGACGCCCGCGCCATCGGCGCGCAGGCGCTGTTCGGCGAGAAATACGGCGATGAGGTCCGCGTGGTCTCGATGGGTGTGCTGGAGGGCAGCGCCAAGGGCGCGGATGGCAACACCTACAGCCTTGAGCTGTGCGGCGGCATCCATGTCGCGCGTACCGGCGACATCGGGGCCTTTGTGCTCTTGGGCGATTCCGCGTCATCGGCTGGCGTGCGGCGGATCGAGGCGTTGACCGGCCAAGCGGCGCTGGACCATCTGCGCCAGCAGGATGCACGGCTGGCCGATGTGGCGGCGGTGCTGAAAGCGCCGTCGGCAGAGGTGGTGGAGCGGGTGAAAGCCCTGTTCGACGAACGCCGCGCCTTGCAGAATGAAGTCGCGCAGCTGCGCCGTGAGGTGGCAATGGGCGGCAAATCCGGCGGCCCGGAAGCGAAAGACATCAATGGAATCAAATTCCTGGCACAGGTTCTGCAAGGAGTTTCCGGCAAGGATCTGCCCGCGCTGATCGACGAGATGAAAACCCGCCTCGGCTCGGGCGCGGTGCTGCTGATCGCCGATACCGGGGCCAAACCTGCGGTCGCCGCAGGTGTGACTGCTGACCTGACCGCCACCGTTTCCGCTGTTGCCTTGGTCAAGGCCGCAGCAGAGGCCATGGGCGGTAAGGGGGGCGGTGGCCGCCCCGACATGGCACAGGCCGGGGGCGCAGATATTGCGCAGGCCGATGCCGCCATTGCCGCCGCCGAAGCTGTTATCAAAGGATAATCCCATGCCAACCGCACTCTGGATCGCCCATGTCGAAGTGACCGACGCCGACGCCTATGCGCTCTATGCCAAGGGCGCAGGCCCGGCGGTGGCGCTGCATGGCGGGGTTTTCCTGGCCCGTGGCGGCCGCCATGTTCAGCTGGAAGGCAACGACCGCGCCCGCAATGTGGTTGCCCGCTTCCCCAGTCTGGAAGAGGCCGTCGCCTGCTATCACAGCCCGGAATATCAGGCAGCCCTTGCCCATGCCAAAGGCGCTTCTGTGCGCGATCTGGTCGTGGTTGAGGAAATCGACTGATTTTTCAGCACTTGTCTGCCAAACATCTGCGACGCCGCAAGGAACCTCCTTCCGGCGTCGTTTTGTTTCATGCTACTGTCATGAAAAGAAACGTTGGGGCAGAACCATGTTCACCATCACAGGGGCGCGCTGATGTGCCGTTGGGCCGCCTATACCGGGGCGCCGATTTTCCTTGAGGAAATCATCAGCCGTCCCGGCCATTCGCTGATCCACCAGTCGCATTGCGCCACGCAATGCCACACCGCCATCAATGCCGATGGCTTTGGTCTGGCCTGGTACGGCGATAGGCCGGAGCCGGGGCTGTACCGCGATGTGATGCCGGCCTGATCCGACCCCAATCTGCGCAGCCTGACCGCGCAGGTGAAATCCGGCCTGTTCCTCGCCCATGTCCGCGCCAGCACCGGCACCGCGACCAGCCGCAACAACTGTCATCCGTTTACCTGGGGGCGGTGGTCGTTCATGCACAATGGCCAGATCGGCGGCTATGACACCTTTCGCCGCGACGCCGATATGATGATCCCCGATGCGCTGTACCCGTGCCGCAAGGGTGCCACCGATTCCGAGGCGCTGTTCCTGATCGCCATTGCCGAAGGTCTGGACGATGACCCCAAGGGCGCGATGGAACGCGCGGCGGCAAAGCTGATCAGCCTGTCCCGCGCCAAGGGAGCCGCCCCGCATTTGCGGCTGACCGGCGCGTTGTCGGATGGCAAGCGGCTTTACGCCATGCGCTACGCCACCGACGATCACGCGCCGACGCTCTATCACCGCTGGTCTGACAGCCGGGAGGGTACTGCCGTGGTCTCGGAACCGCTCGAAACCGGCGAGGGCGGCTGGATCGCGGTGCCGCCGTTCAGCTTTTGCACCTTTGAAGGCCGTGATTTACAAGTGGAGGATTTCCACCCCTGCCGTCTTGCCGTCGCCGCCTGAACCGCAGTTGCGGCCTGACCCGCTTTGCCGATAGCATTGACGGGACAGGGGGGGCGATGCGCAAAACCACACGGACATGGCTGTTGCTGGCCGCCACGCTGGCGGTGCTGGGCTGCTGTCTGGCCGGATGGCTGACATGGCGGCAGAGCCTTGCGCGGTCACTGGATGACACCGCGCGGCGCGGCGACAATGTGCTGCAACTTGCCACCACCGCGCTGTCGGGCGAGCTGGACCGGTTCGAGCGTCTGCCGCCGCTGATTGCCGAGCAAACGATTGTGACGCGGCTGGCAGCCGACCCGCGCAATCCGGCACTGGTCATACAGGCGAATGACTATCTGCGCCGTATCCAGCGCCTGCTGGGGGCGACCGATATTTATCTGATGGATACGGACGGGCTGACCATCGCCGCGTCAAATTTTGACACCGACACCTCGTTCATCGGCGGCAATTTCGCGTTTCGTCCGTATTTCTACGATGCCCTGACTGGCGAGGCAGGGCAGTTTTATGCGCTTGGCACCACCAGCGGCAAGCGCGGCTATTACTTTGGCGCGCCGGTCCGGGTGGCCGGGCTGACCGCCGGGGTGCTGGTGTTCAAGGTCGATCTGGATGCCATCGAGGGCACATGGGCGGGGGGCGATTATGCGGTTCTGGTCACCGACCCGGAGGGGGTAAGCTTTCTGTCGTCGCGCCCCGACTGGCGTTTTGCCGCGATGCGCCCGCTGACCAACGCTGCGCAGGCCAATATCGAAAGCACCCGGCGCTATGCCGGAACGCCCATCGGCCTGTTGCAGATCATCGGCGAGGGGCGGCATCGCAACAGTCCGGTTCTGCGTATCGCCGAAGTGCAAGGTGCACGTGAATATCTGCAACGCGACATGCCGATGGATCGCGCCGGCTGGGTGGTGCATGTGTTGATCGACACCGCCGCCGCCCGCGCGTCAGCGCTGACGCTTGCCTTTGTCGCCATGCTGACCTTTGGCGTGCTGGCGATGGTGGGGGCGGTGGTCTGGCAGCGCCGGTTGCGGCTGGATGAACGGCTGCAGGTGCAGGCCGAGGCGCGCGCCGATCTGGAGCGCCGGGTCGAGGAGCGCACGCATGAGCTGCGCCAGGCGCAGGCCGATCTGGTGCAGGCGGGCAAGATGGCCGCCCTTGGCCAGATGTCGGCGGCGCTGAGCCATGAGTTCAACCAGCCGCTGGCCGCCGCCCGCACCTATGCCGACAACGCGGGCGTGCTGATGGACCGGGGCCGGCTGGTTGAGGCGCGGGGCAATATCGACCGTATCCTGTCGCTGATCGACCGGCTGGCAAGTATCAGCCGCCATCTGCGCAGTTTTGCCCGTGCGCCAGGGCAAAAACTGTCGCATGTCAGCGTGGCCGAGGTGGTGGAGGCTGCGGTAGAGATTGCCGCGCTGCGCATCCGTGCGGCAGATGCCACGTTGACCATCGACCTTGATTCCGATCTGCCGCAGGTGGTTGCGGGGCCGGTGCGGTTGCAACAGGTGCTGGTCAACATCCTGACCAATGCTGCCGATGCCGTGGAGGGTTTGCCAACACGTACGATCCATCTGACCGCCGAAGCCATTGGTGATGATGTGTTGATCCGCATTGCCGATTCCGGACCCGGCGTACCCGAAGGGTTGGCCACCCGCATCTTTGATCCGTTCTTTTCGACCAAGGGCGTGGGCAAGGGGCTTGGCCTTGGGCTTTCCATTTCCTACAATATCGTCAAAGACTTCGGCGGCGATCTTTCGGTAACCTCAGGCCCCGGTGCCTGCTTTGTGCTGCGGCTTGCCGCTGCCATGACCGCCCAGCAAGAGGCTGCCGAATGACCCCGTTGCGTATTCTTCTGGTCGATGACGAACCCGATCTGCGCGCCTCGACCGCGCAGGCGCTGGATCTGGCGGGCTTTGCGGTGCAGGATTTTGCCATGCCGGAACGGATCATGGATCTGGTCAGCTTTGGCTTTCCCGGCGTGGTGCTGACCGATATCCGCATGCCCGGCATGGATGGGCTGACGCTGATGAACCGCATCCACGAGATTGACCGCGATATTCCGGTGATCCTGATCACCGGGCATGGCGATGTGCAACTGGCGGTGCGGGCGATGCGCGAAGGCGCCTATGACTTTGTCGAAAAGCCGTTTCCGGCCAGCCAGTTGACCGAAATTGTGGCGCGGGCGTCCGATTACCGGCGGCTGGTGCTGGAAAACCGCGTGCTCAAGGCGGCGGCGGGGCAGGTGGATGATATGGAGCAGCGGTTGATTGGCCGGTCAAATGTGATGATCGACCTGCGCCGCCGTATCCGCACCCTTGGCCCGACCGAGGCCGATGTGCTGATCGTTGGCGAAACCGGGGCGGGCAAAGAGGTGGTGGCGCGGGCGCTGCATGATATGTCGCCGCGCGCGCGCAAGCCCTTTGTCGCCATCGACTGCGCCGCGATCCCCGCCGCGCTGATCGAATCCGAGCTGTTCGGCCATGAGGCCGGGGCCTTTGCGGGCGCATTGCGGGCGCGCTATGGCAAGTTCGAACACGCGCGCGGCGGCACCATCCTGCTGGATGATATCGCCTCCATGCCATTGGACATGCAGGGCAAACTGGTGCGGGTGATTGAAGATCGCACCGTCACCCGGCTGGGGTCGAACGAGTCGCTGCCGCTCGATGTGCGCTTCATGGCCACTTCGCGCGTGCCGCTGGAAGCGGAGGTGGAGGCCGGGCGGTTCCGGGCGGATCTGCTCTACCGGCTGAACGTGGTGACGCTGCAGGTGCCGCCGCTGTCTGCGCGGCGCGAGGATATACCGCTGCTGTTTCTGCGCCTGCTGAGTGAGGCCGCCAGCCGCCACCGCTCTGACCCCGCGCCGGTGCCGCCATCGCTGGTGGCGCATCTGACCGCCCGCGACTGGCCCGGCAATGTGCGCGAATTGCGCAACGCCGCCGACCGCTACGCGCTGGGGCTGGGCGAGGGGGCGCAAACGGTGGAAGAGGCCCCGTCGCGGCTGTCCGAACGGGTGGCAGAATTTGAAAAGCGCGAGATCGAGGCGGCGCTTGCCGCGCATCGTGGCAATCTCAAGCCGGTGTATGAATCACTCGGCCTGTCGCGCAAAACCCTGTGGGAAAAGATGCAAAAGCACGGGCTGGACAAGGCACAATTCGGGGCCGGGGGCGAGGCAGAGGCGTAACAAGCCACGAAATCCCCCCATGCTTTGCCTGTGATGTTACGAAATCCACCCATCACAGCCATCTGAACGCCAATTGATTGCGCAAACGGCGAACAACACGGTTGAGTGAAGCGGCGATTAACCGCCTTCTGGACAGAGCACGGCCTGCGCAGGAGACGCAGGCCAGTGTCGATTTTTTGGGAGGACTGCATGTTCATCAAGACACTCGCCGCCGCTTGCGCGGCTGGCCTCGTTGCGACCACCGCAATGGCGCAGGACAAAAGCGACTGGCCGTCGGAAATCACCATCGGCACCGCGTCGCAGGGCGGTACCTATTTCGTCTATGGCAACGGCTTTGCTGGCTATATGTCCGAAGCGCTTGGCGTGAACGCAACCGGCGAAGTCACCGGCGGCCCGGTGCAGAACGTAACGCTGGTGGAAACCGGCGATCACCTGATGGGTCTGGTCACCATGGGCCCGGCCTATGACGCCTGGATGGGCAAATCCGAACTGGCCCCTGGGCTGGAGCACAAATCGATCCGTGCGCTGTTCCCGATGTATCAGACCCCGTTTCAGGTCGTGGTCCTGCGCTCGTCGGGCATCACCTCGGTCTCTGATCTGGCAGGCAAGCGCGTGTCGGTTGGTCCCGCAGGCGGCACGCCCGGCACCTACTGGCCGCAGTTCATGTCTGCTGTCGGGGTCGAAGCCAATGTGTCCTATGCCGGGGCTGCCGATGCGGCGGGCCAGTTGCAGGACGGTCTGATCGACGCCTTTGCCTTTGCCGCAGGCGTGCCGATTTCGGCATTCTCGGAACTGGCCGCGCAACAGGACGTGCTGATGTTCGGCCTGACCCCGGAAGAATCCGCCAAGGTGCTGGAAGCCTTCCCCGCGATGGCTCCGTTCAACATCGCGGCAGGCACATATCCGGGCCACGACTATGACCAGCCGACGGTTGCGCTGTGGAACTTTGCCATCGCGCATTCCGACATGCCGGACTCGCTGGCCTATGAGATCACCAAACTCGCGCTCGATAACAACGAGCGTATGGTGCAGATCCACGCGACCTCGTCCGAGACGCTGATCGAGAACTGGGACAAGAACACCTTCATGACCTTCCACCCCGGCGCGGTGCAGTATTACGAAGAAAAAGGGATCACGATCCCCGATACCCTGAAATAAGGCACGCTTCGCTGTGCTTTGCGGGCGTCCGACCATGATCGGGCGCCCTTTTTCCATCACCGTCATCGGGGACACCATATCATGACCGCTCCCACTACGGACGCCCCAACGCAGGAGATTGCGTCTGGCGTAGATAATGAGATTTTTTCGGCCAACCAGCGCAAACCGATCGGATCGGTCGGCCTGCTGATCGCGGCCATGTGTATCGCCTACACCGCATTCCACATCGGGGTGATGAACCTGTATCCGCTGGAAACCTGGACCTACCGGTTGCTGCATGTCGGTGGCGGTCTTGTGATCGGGTTCCTGCTGTTCTCGTCGCTGACCTTTGCGGAAAGCGAAGGCAACCCGCGCACGGGCCGCATGCTGATGCTGGCCCCGGCGGCGGTGCTGGTGGGCGTGGCTTTCGTGCAGGTGATGCTGTTCTGGGCCGGTGGCACCGGCGTTGATCAGGCCGCTTCGGCCACGGCAACGCGCTGGACCTTTGGCGTGCCGCTGCTGATCGGCACGGTCTGGGCGATGCTGGTCGCGTGGTTCATGCCCGATCCGCGCCGGGGGCAGCTGGATCTGGCCGATATCATCCTGGCCTTTGCTGCCGTTGCAGTCACCGCCTACATCATCTTTCACGCGCCGCTGCTGCGCCTGCGGGCGGGCACTGGCCTTGCGAAAGAGGCCGACATGTTCGCGGCCCTGATCGGCGTGCTTCTGATCCTGGAACTGACCCGCCGCATGGCCGGTCTGGCGCTGGTGATCATCGCGGGCATCTTCATCTTGTACAGCTTTGTCGGACCGTGGCTGCCCGGAATCCTGTATCACCGGGGCTATTCGCTGACCCGGTTCTTTACCTATGTCTTTACCGATCAAGGCATCCTTGGGCCAACGACGGCGATTTCCTCGACCTATATCATCCTGTTCGTCGCCTTTGCCGCCTTTCTGCAAGCGTCACGCGTGGGTGAGTATTTCGTCAACTTCGCCTTTGCCGCAGCGGGCGACCGCCGGGGCGGACCGGCCAAGGTCGCAGTGTTCGGATCGGGCCTGATGGGCATGATCAACGGCACCTCGGCGGGCAACGTGGTCGCGACGGGTTCGCTGACCATCCCCTTGATGAAAAAGGTCGGCTACAAGCCGCAGACCGCCGCGGCGGTCGAGGCTGCGGCGTCTTCGGGCGGGCAGATCCTGCCGCCGATCATGGGGGCGGGCGCGTTCATCATGTCGGAAATCACCGGCATCGCCTATTCCGACATCGTGGTGGCCGCGATCATCCCGGCGCTTTTGTACTTCGTCAGCGTCTATTTCAACGTCGACCTGATGGCGCAGAAGTTCAACATGAAGGGCCTGCCACGCGAAGAGCTGCCGCAGTTCCGCAAGCTGGCAAAACAGGTGTTCCTGTTCATCCCGATCCTCATTCTGATCGGCGCGCTGTTCATGGGCTATTCCGTGATCCGTGCGGGCACGCTGGCGATGGCGGCGGCTGCGGTCGTTTCCTGGCTCACGCCCTATAAGATGGGGGTGAAAGAGATCCTGTTCGCGCTGGAAATCTCGACCAAGATGACCCTGCAACTGGTTGCGGTCTGTGCCGCCGCAGGCATCATCGTGGGCGTGATCGCGCTGACCGGGCTGGGCACGCGGTTCTCGTCGCTGCTGCTGGGGCTGGCGGAAAACAACCAGATGCTGGCGCTGTTCTTTGCGATGATCGTGTCGATCGTGCTGGGGATGGGCATGCCCACCACAGCGGCCTATGCGGTGGCGGCTTCGGTCATTGCGCCGGGACTGATCAGCATGGGCATCGACACGCTGACCGCACACTTCTTCATCTTCTACTTCGCGGTGATGTCGGCCATCACCCCGCCGGTGGCGCTTGCGGCTTATGCCGGGGCGGCGATTGCCCGGTCGGACCCGATGAAGACGAGCGTGGAAAGCTTCAAGATGGGGATGGCGGCTTTTGTGGTGCCGTTCATGTTCTTCTCGTCGCCCGAACTCTTGATGCAGGGCGAATGGCTGAACATCATCCACGTTGTTGCCGGCGCGCTGCTGGGGGTGTTCCTGCTGTCGTCAGCGGTGCAGGCCTGGTACTTTGGCCATCTGAACACCGTCCTGCGCATTGTTCTGGCCGTGGCTGCGGTGGCGATGATCGACTCCGGCTTCCTGACCGACTTTATCGGCATCGGGACGGCGGTAGCGGTCTGGGCGATCCAGAAGCGGCTGGTGAAACCCGGTGCTGTAGCGCGCGGTGCCGACTGAACCCAAAAGCACCGCCCGGCAACAGCCGGGCGGTGGTCAAAGCAAAACGCGCGCAGGGCCAATGCCTTGCGCGCGTTTTTTCATGTCATGCCTTAGGCGAAACCCATCCGCCCCAAATGAAAACGGCCCCCGAAGGGGCCGCCATCCTCAGGCGCTGCGGCTGTGACGCTTGCGCTCATGCGGGTCCAGATAGCGTTTGCGCATCCGCACCGATTTCGGCGTCACCTCGACCAGCTCGTCATCGTCGATATAGGCGATGCACTGTTCAAGGCTCAGCTTGACCGGGGTGGTCAGGCGCACCGCTTCATCCGTGCCGGAGGCCCGGACGTTGGTCAGCTGCTTGCCTTTCAGCGGGTTCACTTCCAGATCGTTGTCGCGGCTGTGCTCACCGATGATCATGCCGGTGTAGACCGGTTCCTGCACACCGATGAAGAAGTGGCCACGGTCTTCCAGCTTCCACATCGCGTAAGCAACCGAGATGCCGGATTCCATCGAGATCAGAACGCCCTGACGACGCCCCTCAATCGGGCCCTTGTGTGCGGCCCAGCCGTGGAACACGCGGTTCAGAACGCCGGTGCCCCGGGTGTCGGTCATGAACTGGCCATGATAGCCGATCAGACCGCGCGACGGCACATGTGCGATGATCCGGGTCTTGCCTGCGCCTGCCGGCTTCATCTCGACCAGATCGCCCTTGCGCGGGCCGGTCAGCTTTTCGATCACCGGGCCGGTGTATTCGTCATCCACGTCGATGGTGACTTCTTCAATCGGCTCGGAGCGGACGCCGTCAATCTCCTGCATCAGCACGCGCGGGCGGCTGATCGACAGCTCGAACCCCTCGCGGCGCATGTTTTCGATCAACACGCCCATCTGCAATTCGCCACGACCTGCGACTTCGAACGCGTCGCCGCCGGGGGTGTCGGTGACCTTGATCGCGACGTTGATCTCGGCTTCCTTCATCAGACGCTCGCGGATCACGCGGCTCTGCACTTTGGAGCCTTCTTTGCCTGCGAGAGGCGAGTCGTTGATGCCAAAGGTGATCGAGATCGTCGGCGGGTCAATTGGCTGCGCGGGCAGGGCGGTGTCGATGTCCAAAGCACACAGCGTATCGGCCACGGTGGCCTTGGTCATCCCGGCAAGGGTCACGATGTCGCCTGCTTCGGCGGCGTCAATCGGGGTCATCACCAGACCACGATAGGCCAGAACCTTGGACACGCGGAACTGTTCGATCCGGTCGCCATTGCGGCTCAGCGCCTTGATGGTCTCGCCAGCGCGCAGCGTACCCGCCTCAACCCGGCCAGTCAGGATACGGCCGATGAACGGGTCAGCCGACAGCGTGGTTGCCAGCATCTGGAACGGCTCGGCGCGGCGCGCGATTTGCGCAGGCGCAGGCACATGGCTCAGCACCAGATCATACAGCGCCGACAGATCCTTGCGCGGCCCGTCGAGTTCGACATCGGCCCAGCCAGAGCGGCCCGAAGCATAAAGCACCGGGAAATCAAGCTGATCGTCATCAGCGCCAAGGTTGGCGAACAGATCGAACACCTCGTTCAGGGCGCGCGACGGTTCGGCATCGTGCTTGTCAACCTTGTTCAGCACCACAATCGGGCGCAGGCCAAGCGCAAGCGCCTTGGAGGTCACGAATTTGGTTTGCGGCATCGGGCCTTCTGCGGCGTCCACCAGCAGCACAACCCCGTCGACCATCGACAGAATGCGCTCCACCTCGCCACCGAAATCGGCGTGGCCGGGGGTGTCAACGATGTTGATCCGGGCACCGGCCCATTCCAGCGAGGTACATTTCGCCAGAATGGTGATGCCGCGCTCACGCTCGATATCGTTGCTGTCCATGGCGCGTTCGGCGACGGCCTGGTTGTCGCGGAAAGACCCCGACTGTTTCAGAAGCTCATCAACGAGCGTGGTTTTGCCATGGTCAACGTGCGCGATGATGGCAATGTTGCGAAGCTCCATCGGGAGGGGTCACTTTCAATAGGGTCTGATGATTGTTGGCCAGCCCTTACAGGGTTTCACCCGGATTGGCCAGTGAAGATCACGTTGCGATATAACGGTCGCGGCGATGGTTGATCGCAATGATGAGATTAAGCACCACAGCGCCCAGCAAAGACCACGCGACGACCATGAACGGGAATAAAAACAGCGCCACGCCAAAGATCAGCGCATCGGCGCACAGCTGGACATAACCTGCGCGGAACCCGGTCTTGTCCTGCACCAGCAGCGCCACCACGCCAAGACCACCCAGAGAGCCGTTGTGGCGAAAGATCACCAGCAGCCCCACGCCGGTCAGCGCGCCAAAGGTGATGGCGGCCATCGGGGTGGACAGTTGGGCAAAGGAGATCTGATCGGGCAGGATCAGCGTCAGCGCCGACAGCGCGGTGACCGAGATCAGCGATTTGGCGGTGAACTGCGGCCCCAGCCGCATCCAGGCCAGCACATAGAACGGCAGGTTGATCACAAAGAACACCACGCCAAAGCTCCACCCGGTCAGATAGGAGAGGATCACCGCAATCCCCGCCGTCTGGCCGGTGATCAGCCCGGCATGGGTCAGGAACTGCAACGAGAGCGCACAGAGAAACACGCCAAGCGCAAAGCCCTGGGCATCTTCGGTCAAGGTGTGTTTGTCAGCAGGTTTCATGGCCGCGTAGGTATGGCAGGCATCCTGACCTGTCCAGCCCTTTTCCTGCCTTAGATTGGCCGCGATGCTCTTGTTTCATGGGTCTATGGTCAGTTGACCCCAAAAGAAACGATGAGGCAAATCATGCAGGCACACCGCGCATTGGGCATCGTTCCCACCCACACGGCCGAGGATGCGGCCGATCCGACGGCGGCGCTGTCCGCCAAGCTGGATCAGATGATCCGGTTGAGCGAGGAAGCGATCCATCTGCAACGGGTGGCCCTGCTGGAGCCGGGCCATATTCTGCGCTTTCATGCCGGGTTGACGCCGATTGCGATGTCCTTGCCCGACGCGCAAGAAGATTATGTGCAGCGGATGATGCTGCGCAACCGGCAGTTCTTTGAGACAAAGCTGCTGGGCACATTGCAGGATCTGGCCCTGATCAAGGCGACTGACACGGTTTGCGACATTGGTGCCAATATCGGCAGCACGTCGGTGTTTTTCGGCAAGGTGCTGGGGGCAAAGCGGGTGCTGGCGTTCGAGCCGCTGCCGCAGGCCTATGCCACGCTGTGCCGCAATCTGGAACTCAACGGCCTGACCGATGCGCTGGCCTATAACTGCATGGTCGGCCCGACCTCCGGTCGGGGCGATATCGCCCGGTTCAACCCGCGCAATCTGGGGGCCACGTCCTTTGCTCCGGCAAAATCGGGTCCGGTTCCGATGGTGGCGCTGGATGATCTGATCGAGGCTGAGGAGTTGCAGGGCCTTGGCTTTATCAAGGTGGATGTCGAAGGCATGCATATGGATGTGCTGAGCGGCGCGAAACAGGTGATCAAGGCGTTCAAGCCGGTGATCTGGGTCGCGCTGACCAACCACAGCGCCGATTATGCGGCCACGGCAAAGCTGCTGGGCGGACTGGGCTATAGCGCTGTGCGGATCGGGCCAAACGACCATATCTTCAAACCCGGCGCCTAAAAAAACGGGGGGTGCGGCTGCACCCCCCGATCTGTTCCGACGGTCCGAGCTCAGCCCTTGAGGGCCTTGTTCAGATATTCGTCGACTTTTTCCAGATAGCCCATCGTGGTCAGCCACTTCTGATCGGGGCCGACCAGCAGCGCCAGATCCTTGGTCATGTGGCCGTCTTCGACCGCATCCACGGTGACCTTTTCCAGCGTCTGGGCAAAGCGCATCAGCGCATCGTTGTTGTCCAGCTTGGCGCGGTGCTTCAGACCGCCGGTCCAGGCAAAGATCGACGCGACCGAGTTGGTCGAGGTCTGCTGACCCTTCTGGTGCTGGCGGTAGTGGCGGGTCACGGTGCCATGCGCCGCCTCTGCCTCAACCACCTGACCATCGGGCGTCATCAGAACGCTCGTCATGAGGCCAAGCGAGCCAAAGCCCTGCGCCACGGTATCGGACTGCACGTCGCCGTCATAGTTCTTGCAGGCCCAGACATAGCCGCCCGACCATTTCATCGCGCTCGCCACCATGTCGTCGATCAGGCGGTGTTCGTAATGGATTCCGGCAGCCTTGAACTTGTCTTCGAACTCTTCGGCGTAAACCTTGGCGAACAGATCCTTGAACCGGCCGTCATAGGCTTTGAGAATGGTGTTCTTGGTCGACAGATACACCGGCCAGCCTTTCAGCAGGCCATAGTTCATCGACGAGCGGGCAAAGTCGATGATGGAGTCGTCAAGGTTGTACATCGCCATGTAAACGCCCGAGGACGGGGCGGAATACACCTCTTTTTCGATCACGGTGCCGTCTTCGCCGACGAATTTCATCGACAGTTTGCCAGCCCCCGGAAAACGGAAGTCGGTGGCGCGGTACTGGTCGCCAAAGGCATGGCGGCCGACCACGATCGGCTGGGTCCAGCCCGGCACCAGACGCGGCACGTTCTTGCAGATGATCGGCTCACGGAAGATCACGCCGCCCAGAATGTTGCGGATGGTGCCGTTGGGCGACCGCCACATCTGTTTCAGGCCAAATTCCTCAACCCGCTGCTCATCGGGGGTGATGGTCGCGCATTTGACGCCCACGCCGTATTTCTTGATGGCTTCGGCAGAATCGATGGTGATCTGGTCGTTGGTGCGGTCACGCTCCTCGATCCCCAGATCGTAATATTTCAGGTCAATGTCGAGATAGGGCAGGATCAGCTTTTGCTTGATGAAATCCCAGATGATCCGGGTCATCTCGTCGCCGTCGAGTTCGACAACAGGATTTGCCACCTTGATTTTGGTCATAATCGCCCTTTCGGTGTTGGATTCGGTTGGCGCTGCTATAGCGTAAAGTGCGAGCTCTGGCTAGTGCGGTATGCCATCGCATACCGAATTGCGCCGATCAGTCAAAGAATGCCGCAGACCTTGCCTTGACCCAATCCCACAGGGCAGGGGCGCCGCGCGCAATCTTGGCCCCGACCCTGCTTTCCAGCTGGTCTGCGGTGACATTGTAAGTCGTCCATGTTCCGCCGCCCGACATCAGATTGGCCATCACCGGCTGCACCCGGTCAAGGCTTTTGGCAAAGACTGCATCGGGGGTCTGGGCGGCCTCAAACTCTTCCCACAGGACGCGAAGATCGTCGCGCAGATCATTGGGAAGCAATCCGAAAATCCGGTCTGCCGCGCGCTGTTCTGCCACAACCGTCTCGACCGAGCCATGCGCCAGACCATTCGCCGAATGGATCGGCACATCGCCGACATCAATCTCGACCAGATCATGAATCAGCAGCATCCGGATCACCCGGTTGATATCCACGCCCGGTGCCGCCTGATCGGCCAGCACCAGGGCATAAAGCGCCAGATGCCAGGAATGTTCGCCCGAGTTTTCCGCCCGCGAGCCATCCACCAATGTGGTCGCGCGCAGCACCGATTTCAGCCGGTCAGCCTCATTGAGAAAGGCGAACTGCGCCTCAAGCCGGCCAGACGGATTGCGCGCACCGTCCACGCTAATGCCCGCCCTTTTCCGCCTCACGCGGGGCGTCGGGCAGTTTGGCCCCGGCACGTTTGGCGGCCAGAGCCTTTTCGAGAAATTCGCGCCCACGCTTTTCCGCCAGCCGGATGCGGATCGAGGTCATGAACGCCTCTTGCAGGGTGGGCGACGACGCGCCCACCACTTTGGCCACTTTTTCGTAGAAATAGGGATCATCCAGATCAACCGACCCTGCCAGCACATCGCGGGCAAGGCCATCGGCCAGATCCTGAATGAAATCGCTCACCGCGACACTTCTCCCAACCGGCGACGGACATAATCCGACACGGTTCCGATCATCGGCTTCATATGGGTTTCTTCATCCTTGAAGAAATGGTCCGCGCCTTCGATCTCGGTATGGGTGATGGTGATGCCCTTTTGCTCATGCAGCTTGCCCACCAGCGTCTTGGTATCTTTTGGCGGCGCCACCTTGTCGGCAGAGCCGTTGATTATCAGCCCAGACGAGGGGCAGGGGGCGAGGAATGAGAAATCATACAGGTTCGCCGGGGGGGCCACCGAGATGAATCCGGTGATTTCGGGCCGCCGCATCAAGAGCTGCATCCCGATCCAGGCCCCAAAGGAAAAGCCCGCAACCCAGCAATGCTTGGCATTCTGGTTCATCGACTGCAGGTAATCCAGTGCGGTTGCCGCGTCGGACAATTCGCCGATGCCCTGATCGTATTCGCCCTGGCTGCGCCCGACACCGCGGAAGTTGAACCGCAGGACGGTAAAGCCCAGATTGTAAAAGGCGTAGTGAAGGTTATACACCACCTTGTTATTCATCGTCCCACCATAGGCAGGATGCGGATGCAAAACGATGGCAATAGGCGCGTCGCGATCCTTCTGCGGGTGGTAACGGCCTTCAAGGCGGCCTTCTGGGCCTGCGAAGATCACTTCGGGCATGTGTTTCCTGCCTGTCTTTCCCGCGAGCATTTCTTGACGGTAACGCTCGGCTTATCTAGAACCGTTCTAAGCATGACGTGTCAACAACTGACGGTGCCAGCCTACGGGTCAAATGCAGGTAATGGTCCCTGTGTTCCGCGTCAATCCATTTGCAGGCGGTATTCCCGCCATTCAGGGGTCTGTCTATGAAACTTTCGACCAAAGGGCGCTATGCGATGGTGGCTCTGGCCGATCTGGCGCTGATGGAGGCAAAGGCCAAAGCCGAAGAGCTGGTCTCCTTGGCCGCCATTGCCAAGCGGCAGGACATTTCCTTGCCTTATCTGGAGCAGCTGTTTGTCAAACTGCGCCGCGCCGGTCTGGTCGAGGCGGTGCGCGGGCCGGGCGGCGGCTATAAACTTGCACGCCCCCCGGCCGAGATCCGCGTCTCCGAGGTGATGGAGGCGGTCGAGGAAACCGTGGATGCGCTGCACACCGGGGCCGGAGCCAGCGGGGGCGTGTCGGGCACCCGGGCCCAAAGCCTGACCAACCGGCTGTGGGAGGGGCTGAGCGCCAACGTCTATGTGTTCCTGCACCAGACCCGGCTCTCGGATGTGATCCGCAACGAAATGCAGCCCTGTCCGGCGGTGCCCGCGCTGTTCCGCGTGGTGGATGAGGAATGACCCGCCTGTATCTCGATTGGAACGCCACCACGCCCTTACGCCCCGAAGCGCGCGCCGCGATGATCGCGGCCATGGATCTGGTCGGCAACCCGTCCAGCGTGCATGCCGAAGGTCGAGCCGCCAAGGCGCTGATTGAAAAATCGCGCGCCCAACTCGCCGCCGCTTTGGGCGCGGACGGGGCTGACATTGTGTTCACCTCCGGCGCGACCGAGGCCGCCGCTCTGGCCTCTGCCGGGCGCGATCTGGCCTGTTCCGAGGTGGAGCATGACGCGGTGCTGGCCTGGTGCGAACCGCTGTTGCCGGTCGATGCGGCGGGGCGGATCGAGGCGAATGTGCCGCGCGAATCTGCCATCCAGCTGGCCAATTCCGAGACCGGAATTGTGCAGACCCTGCCGCAAGGGCTGGCGCTGTCAGACCTGACGCAAGCCTTTGGCAAGGTGCCGCTGGCCTTCAACTGGCTGGGTTGCGACATGGGCATGGTCTCGGCGCACAAGCTGGGCGGGCCAAAGGGCGTGGGGGCACTCGTGCTGCGCCAGGGCCTTGAAACCTCGGCACAATTGCGCGGTGGCGGTCAGGAAATGGGCCGCAGGGCCGGGACCGAGAACCTGATCGGCATTGCTGGCTTTGCCGCAGCGGCTGAGGCGGCGGCGCGCGATCTGGCCAATGGTGTCTGGGATGAGGTGGCGGAAATTAGAAATATTCTAGATTCAGCATTGTCGGGCCTCGCAAACAATACTATTTCAGTCGGGAAAGAAGCGTCCCGGCTGCCGAACACGATCTGCCTGATCGCACCCGGTTGGAAGGGCGAGACGCAGGTGATGGCGATGGATCTGGCGGGCTATGCCGTCTCGGCAGGCTCGGCCTGTTCCAGCGGCAAGGTCCGGGCAAGCCGGGTGCTGCGGGCGATGGGGTTTGATGACGGGTTGGCCGCTCAGGCAATCCGGATTTCAATCGGCCCCGGCATCACGCGCGACGACGTGTTGCGCTTTGCCGAAGGTTGGGCGGCCGCTTACGCCCGTGCGTTGGCGCGCGCTGCGTGAATAACGGGTTGCAAGACCCTGATAGAATAAAGGAATAGTCCGATGGACGTTGTTGAGACAGAAGTGCGTGAAGGTGTGGATCGCGAAACGATCGAAACCGTGCAGGCGATGTCCGGCAAGTATAAACACGGCTGGGAAACCGATATCGAGATGGATTATGCCCCAAAGGGCGTCTCCGAAGACATCGTACGGCTGATCAGCTCGAAAAACGAAGAACCCCAGTGGATGCTTGACTGGCGCCTCGCCGCCTATCGCCGCTGGGTCAAGATGGAAGAGCCGCGTTGGGCGATGCTGAATTACCCCGCCATCGACTATCAGGATCAGTATTATTACGCCAAACCCAAGAGCATGGCCGTCAAGCCAAAGTCGCTGGATGAGGTTGACCCCAAGCTGCTGGCCACCTATGCCAAGCTGGGTATTCCGCTGAAGGAACAAGCACTTCTGGCCGGAGTAGAGGCCCCCGAGGGCGGTGAGCGCAAGGTCGCGGTCGATGCGGTGTTCGATTCCGTGTCGCTTGGCACCACGTTCAAGAAGGAATTGGCCAAGGCTGGCGTGATCTTCTGCTCGATCTCCGAGGCGGTGCGGGAACACCCGGAGCTGGTGCAGAAATATCTGGGCACGGTCGTGCCGCAGTCGGACAACTTCTTTGCCACGCTGAATTCTGCTGTGTTTTCCGATGGTTCTTTCGTCTACATCCCACCGGGCACCCGCTGCCCGATGGAGCTGTCGACCTATTTCCGCATCAACGCCGAAAACACCGGCCAGTTTGAACGCACGCTGATCATCTGCGACCGGGGCGGCTATGTTTCGTATCTGGAGGGCTGCACCGCGCCGAAACGCGACACCCACCAGCTACATGCTGCCGTGGTGGAAATCGTGATCCTGGAGGATGCCGAGGTCAAATATTCGACCGTGCAGAACTGGTATCCGGGCGATGAAAACGGTGTCGGCGGCATCTACAACTTTGTCACCAAGCGCGCTGATTGCCGCGAGGACCGGGCCAAGGTGATGTGGACGCAGGTCGAAACCGGCTCGGCGATCACCTGGAAATACCCGTCCTGCATCCTGCGCGGCGACGATTCACAGGGCGAGTTCTATTCGATTGCCATCGCCAATAACGCCCAGCAAGCCGACACCGGCACCAAGATGATCCATCTGGGCAAACGCACCAAATCGCGCATCGTGTCCAAGGGCATCTCTGCGGGCCGGGCGCAGAACACCTATCGGGGCCTCGTGTCGATGCACCCAAAGGCCACCGACAGCCGCAATTACACCCAGTGTGACAGCCTGCTGATCGGCGATAAATGCGGCGCGCATACGGTGCCCTATATCGAGGTCAAGAACAACTCCAGCCGGGTGGAACATGAGGCGACCACCTCCAAGGTGGACGAAGATCAGCTGTTCTACTGCCGCTCGCGCGGGATGGATGAGGAAGAGGCGGTCGCCCTGGTGGTAAACGGCTTCTGCAAGGATGTGCTGCAGGCCTTGCCGATGGAGTTCGCGATGGAAGCACAGGCGCTGGTGGCGATCTCGCTTGAAGGCTCTGTCGGATAACGGCTGCGGAACAATGGCTTACGCGATGATCCTCATGAACGACCCGGCGGCACAGGATCGCTTAACCATGGCCCCGCGCCATGGTTAAGCTTGTCGACCGCCCGATCGTGACCCTGCCGGATGTCGAGGCGGCGGCACTCGCCGTTGCGTTGCACAAGGCGCAGGTGGTGCTGGAATATGGCTCGGGCGGCTCGACGCTGATGGCGGCCGAGATGGGCAAGACCGTGCTTTCGGTCGAAAGCGACGCCGAATGGCTGGACGGGATGCGTGACTGGTTCGCCCAGCACCCGCCCAAGGCCGAAGTGGTGCTGCACCACGCCGATATCGGTCCGACCGGCAAATGGGGCATGCCGACCGGGCAAAAAGCGTTTCGCAAGTTCCCCGGCTATGCCCTTGATATCTGGGATCATCCCCGGTTTCGCCACCCCGATCTGGTGCTGATCGACGGTCGCTTTCGCCCGGCCTGCCTGCTGGCCACAGCCTTTCGCATCACCCGCCCGGTGACCGTCCTGTTTGACGATTACGCCGGGCGGGAACCCTATCACGCCATCGAGGCGATGTTCCGCCCGGTGACGATCCATGGCCGCATGGCCGAATTTCATCTGGAACCCAGCTCCATTCCCGCCGACAAACTGGCCTGGGTGATGGGCTGGTTTTTGAAACCGCAATAAGGGCGCCAAGCGCCGGGACAGAATACCAAGAGGCCGAAAAATGTTGGAAATCAAAAACCTGCACGTCAAACTTGAAGAAGAGGATAAAGTCATCCTGAACGGTGTCGATCTGAAGATCGGGCCGGGCGAAGTGCATGCCATCATGGGGCCGAACGGGTCGGGCAAATCCACACTGTCCTATGTTCTGGCGGGCCGTGAGGGGTACGAGGTGACCGAAGGCAGCGCCACGCTACAAGGCGAAGAGCTGCTGGAGATGGAACCCGAAGCGCGCGCCGCGGCAGGGCTGTTTCTGGCATTCCAGTATCCGGTCGAGATCCCCGGCGTCGGCAACATGACCTTTCTGCGCACCGCTGTGAACGCACAGCGCAAAGCGCGCGGCGAAGATGAGCTGTCGGCAGGGGATTTCCTGAAAACCGTGCGGGCCAAGGCCAAGGATCTGAAGATCGACGCCGAAATGCTCAAGCGCCCGGTCAACGTCGGCTTTTCTGGCGGCGAGAAAAAGCGCAACGAGATTTTGCAGATGGCGATGCTGGAACCCCGGATGTGCATCCTGGACGAGACTGATTCCGGTCTTGACGTTGATGCGATGAAACTGGTGTCCGAAGGCGTGAATGCCCTGCGCGACGCCGGGCGGTCTTTCCTTGTTATCACGCATTATCAACGGCTTCTGGACCATATCAAACCTGATGTTGTGCACATCATGGCCGCTGGCCGCATCATCAAGTCCGGCGGTCCCGAACTGGCGCTGGAGGTAGAGCACAACGGCTACGCCGCCCTGTTGGCGGAGGCGGAGTGATGGCACTGGCGCAGACCAAAACCGATGCGCTGACGGCGCGCACAGCGGCGCTGACCGCTGGTGGCAGCGGTTGGCTTGGGGCTGCCCGGCGCGATGCTGTGGCCCGTCTGGCGGCAATGGGCCTGCCGACAAAGCGCGATGAATACTGGCGCTACACCGATCCGGCCAGCCTGACCTCGGCCACGCCGACCCCCGCCGCGCTGTTCGATGCGGGCGATGAGGCGCCGGCGTTTGACGGCATCGACGCACTGAAACTGGTGTTTGTCGATGGTGTGTTCGATCCGGCGCAGTCGGATGACCCGACGCTGGCCGGGGTGGAAATCACCTCGCTGTCGCAGGCCGACGGCGTCGATATCCATTGGGCGCGCGACATCTATGGTGTGCTGGAAACCCGGGGCCAGACCCCGGTGCAGCGCCCGCTGGCCACGCTCAACACCGCCTATGCCTCCGAGGGCTTTCTGATCCGCGCGACCGCAAAGGCGGCCCGGCCGATTTCTCTGATTTATCATCATACATCAGTGACTTCTGATGCCTTGATCCATCATTGCATCAAGCTGGAAAAAGACGCCGAACTGACCATTCTGGAAAATGGCCCCGCCGCCGCGCGGGTGACGAAGGTGATGGAGGTCGAGGTTGCCGATGGCGCGCGTTTCCACCACATCCGCGCGCAGGGTCGTGACCACGAACGCCGGGCGGTGACGCATGTTTTTGCGCGTGTCGGGGCAGGGGCGTTGTTCAAGTCCTTCACCCTGACCGCCAATGGCTGCCTGACCCGGAACGAGCAGATCATCGAACTGGTCGGCGATGATGGCGTGGCCCATGTCGCAGGGGCTGCGGTGGGCGACGGCACCTTTCACCACGATGACACCGTGTTCATGACCCACGAAGGCCAGCGCTGTGAAAGCCGTCAGGTGTTCAAGAAGGTGCTGATGAACGGTGCCGTTGGCGTGTTTCAGGGCAAGATCCTGGTGAAACAGGGCGCGCAAAAGACCGATGGTTATCAGATCAGCCAAAGTCTTTTGCTGGATGGGGACAGCCAGTTCCTTGCCAAGCCGGAGCTGGAAATCTACGCCGATGACGTGAAGTGCAGCCACGGCAGCACCTCGGGCGCGATCGACGACACGGCCTTGTTCTACCTGCAATCGCGGGGCGTGCCCAAGCGCATGGCGCAAAGCTTGCTGGTTCTGGCGTTTCTTGCCGAAGCCATCGGCGAGATCGAGGATGAGGCGATTGCCGAAGACATCCGCTCCCGGCTGGAAGGCTGGCTGCAACGCCATGAACACTGATGTCGATCACCACCGACATCGTTGAAAGCTGGCGGCGTCCGCGCGTTGTGGTGCGCAGGCATCTGGCGCGCGGACGGTCAGAACCCTTTGCCTTCAGCCTGTTGGTGGCGTTTCTGGTGCTGGCCTTTGTCGCGCAATGGCCTGCCGCCTCGCGCGCGGCCTTTGCCGATGGCAATACGCCGGTTGCGCCGCGACTTTTGGCCATAGGGCTGGCGCTGTTGGCGACGATTCCGCTGTGGTATGGTCTGGCAGCGGTCGGCCGTCTGGTCGCACGGGCGCTTGGGGGCAGGGGCAGTTGGTATGGCGCGCGCATCGCGCTGTTCTGGTCGCTGGTGGCGGTGACACCGCTGATGCTGCTCCAAGGGCTGGTGGCGGGCATGATTGGCCCCGGTCCGGCGCTGACGGCGGTGGGGGTCATCGCGGGGCTGGTCTTTGTGATTTTCTGGGCGCAGGCCCTGATCGAAGTGGAACGCTGAATGGACCTGTCGCTGTCATCCTTGCTGTCACTGGCGCGCTTTACCGTGCAAAATCCGCGGATGGGCGCGCGGATGGTGATGCAGGCCGATCTGCCGATGTCGGCGCGCTGGGTGGCGCTGGCGCTGATGGCGGTGACTTCGGCCATTCTGGCGCATCTGGCCTTTGCGCTGATGCCGGCAGAGGTGCGGCAGACAATGGCGGGGGCAATGTCCAGCCCGCTGACCAGTGCGGTGATGCAGGGCGGGTTGATGCTGGCGGCGGTGTTCGTGATCCATTGGGTCGGGCGCTGGCGCGGTGGCACCGGCCGGTTCGAGGATGCGCTGATCCTGATGATCTGGCTGCAGTTCATCCTTTTGATCCTGCAGGTGGTGCAGATTGTAAGCCAGGTGCTGTTGCCCCCGGTCTCGGTGCTGGTGGGATATATCTCGGTCGGGATTTTTCTTTGGCTTCTGAGTAACTTCGTGGCCGAACTTCACGGGTTCAAATCCGTGCTGCTGACGTTTCTGGGCGTGCTGCTGACGCTGATTGCGGTCGGCTTCATTCTGGCACTGGTGCTGATCCCGTTCATGGGGCCGATGATCTGATGACCCTTGATATCGCAACCCTCCGCGCCGATTTTCCGATCCTGTCGCGGCAGGTCAATGGCAAGCCGCTGGTCTATCTGGACAACGGCGCATCTGCGCAGAAACCGCAATGCGTGATCGACGCGGTGACCAAGGCCTATTCGATGGAATATGCCAATGTTCACAGGGGGTTGCACTACCTTTCCAACCTTGCCACCGATAAGTATGAATCGGTGCGCGGCATCATCGCGCGGTTCCTGAATGCAGGATCCGAAGACGAGATCGTGTTTACCACCGGCACGACCGAAGCCATCAATCTGGTGTCCTATGCCTGGGCGGCGCCGCGGCTTCAGCCGGGCGATGAGATTGTGCTCAGCATCATGGAGCATCACGCCAATATCGTGCCCTGGCATTTCCTGCGCGAACGGCAGGGCGTGGTGCTGAAATGGGTCGACTGCGATGCCAATGGCGATCTGGACCCGCAGGCGGTGATCGACGCCATCGGTCCGCGTACCAAGCTGGTCGCGATCACCCAGATGTCGAACGTCACCGGCACCGTGGTCGATGTCGCCAGCATCTGCCATGCCGCGCGCGCGCGGGGGGTGGCGACGCTGGTGGATGGCTCGCAATCGGCGGTGCATATGCCCATTGATGTGCAGGCGATGGGCTGCGATTTCTTTGCCATCACCGGACATAAGCTATACGGGCCAAGCGGTTCTGGCGCGATCTTCATCCGTCGTGACAGGATGGATGAGATGCGACCGTTCCTCGGCGGCGGCGACATGATCCGCGAAGTCACGCGCGATGCCATCAGCTACAATGACCCGCCGATGAAGTTTGAGGCCGGCACGCCGGGCATTGTGCAGCAGACCGGGCTGGGTGTTGCGCTGTCCTATCTGATGGACATCGGGATGGACCGGATTGCCGCGCATGAGCGCCGGTTGCGCGACTATGCGCAACACCAGCTTTCCGGCCTCAACTGGCTGAACATTCAGGGCAATTCGGCAACAAAGGGCGCGATTTTCAGCTTTACGCTGACAGGGGCGGCCCATGCACATGACATCAGCACCATCCTCGACAAACGCGGCATCGCGGTGCGCGCGGGCACGCATTGCGCCATGCCGCTGATGGCGCATATGGGGGTGGGCGCAACGTGCCGGGCCTCATTTGCGATGTACAACACCGAGGCCGAGGTTGATGCGCTGATCAACGCGCTGGAATTCTGCCACGAGATTTTTGGCTAAGGACGGGCGCTGCAATTCCTTTCCCGTTGCAGCCTTGCGACAAGGCCGCTATAGAACCCCGCAGGCACCCATAGCTCAGCTGGATAGAGCGTTGCCCTCCGAAGGCAAAGGTCGCACGTTCGAATCGTGCTGGGTGCACCATTTCATAAAGTTTTGCAGCATTGGCAGCCCGTTGTGGCTGTGTCAGCATGTTGCGATGATCCTTGCCGCTCGTACATCTTTGCGATGCCCTTGATCCTGCCCACAGACTGGCGGGGCAGGGTGCGGCGTGGAGCGGGCCTGTCACCGGATCATGCCGCCCTGTCGCAACGGGTGCTGGCACGGGCGGTGGAGCTGGCGCAGGCAGGGCCGGTCGTGGCAGAATCAGAGCCGGGTGGCAGGCGTCTGGGCTTTGCGCGCACACTTGCAGACCGGGTGCGCCACGCGCTTGTGGCCCATGCTCTGTCGGCTGACCCAAAGCATCTGCAGCTGTTAGAGTCGGATCTGCGGGTGGCACTTGACCTGCCGGACTGGGCTGACGATCACCTGCTGGACATGGCCGAGCTGGCGACCGCTCTGGCGCTTGCGCTGGATGGGGCGGGTCCGTTTGTGTCGCGGGATCTGGCGGATGAGGTGGCAGATGCTTTGTGCCGCCGCTTTCTGATACGGGCCATCGCCTCGGTGCAAGGCGGGAGCCGTTGGTCGCGTCAGGCGGGAAACTGGGCTTTTGTCTGCGGCGGGGCGATGATTATGGTGGCTGCGGTGGTCGGCAGTCACCAAGCAAGAGCAGGTCTGGCACAGACCGCGACACGGGCGGCACAGGCCGCACTTGGCCCCTCTCTGGCGGCCATCGGCCCCGATGGCGAATGGCCCGAGGGCGTGGTGTATCGTGATCTGGCGGCGGCGTATGGCTGGCTGGCGATGCAGGCCGCGCAAAACGTGCCAGCGTTGCAAATCTCTCCCGATACGTTTCGGCCCTTGCTGCGGGGAGCGGGTCTGCGCGCGGCGCTGACCGGGCCCTCCGGGTTGATCGCTGATTTTGGCGATGATCTGCCACAGGCTCCGCTGCCCGTGCTGGGTCCGCCCCATCGGCATTTGCCCGACGGGGCCTTTGACCCGCTGCATCTGCTGTGGGGCTGTCAGATGGAGGGCGATGACGCCCCGCCGCCGCCGGTCTTTCTCGGCCGCTATCATGCAGTTCTGCGGCAGGGAGATGATTTTCTGGCGCTACGGATTGGCGATTGCGCGGCGCATGACCATGCCCATGCCGATCTGGGCGCGCCGGTCTGGGATCACGGGCGGCAGCGCCTTCTGACCGATCCGGGCCGGGGGGATTACGCGGCTCCGGGGTATTTCGACCCCACGCGACGGCTGGCCTTGCCCGGCGTATGCGAGACCGACCATGGCACCCTGACCCTGCCGGATTTTCCGCAAGCCGCGCAAATGTCGGCAGAGGCCGGGATGCAGGGCGATGCGCTGGTGTTGACGATGCGGGCGGCGGGACAGCTCCTGTGGCAACGCAGATTGTGGTTTGCCGCACCGGGGCATCTGAGGATTGCCGACCGCAGCTTGCGCGGCATCACCGGCCCGGCCCGCTGGCAGGCCGTTGTGCCGCAGGGGGTGACGGTGCTGGCTGATCTTCCAAAGGGCACGGTGGCAGAGCATGGCCGCTGGGCCTCTGCCAAGGGCGGCGGCACAAGGCTGGGGTTTGAGGTGACGGCAGATGCGTTGACGGCGGGGGTACAAGTGGGCTTGCGCGTCGGTTCGGTGCAAGCGGTTGACACGAATCATCACCCGTGAAACCCTTATTTTATTGTATTTTTGATAGGGATTTTTGTCGTGGTTCAACGTCCCCACAACCCATTGTTCGCCCTTGATGTTTTGCGTAACCGGGTATCGGCGCTGGTGGGCGTGGCTGCCTCGGCCGTGTTCCTTTCGGGATGTCAGACCACATCACAAGCCCCCGTGATCTGCTCCAAGGCTGAACTGGCCAAGCGCGACCCGAAATGCAAACCGGCTGCTGTGCGGACATCCTCTGTGCCGGTGTCTGCACCGTCCGGTCGGGAGTATTGAGGGGGGAACGCACCTGATGCTGCGGATTAGGCATGTTGCACGGGTTTGCGCCTGCCACCTGCGCGCTTCAGCCCTGTATCTTGGTCTGGTGCTGAGCGGCTTACTGGTGTCGACCCCGGCGGCCATGGCCGAACGGTTCGCCTTTGTGGTTGGCATGGCCGATTACACCACCATCACCCCCTTGAAAAATGCGGTACAGGATGCGCGGCTGATCGCGGAAACCCTGCAAGAGCTTGGGTTCAAGGTGGAAATCAGCGAAAATGCGCCAAAGGCGCAGCTGGAGGCAAAGCTCGCCGCTTTTCGCCGCTCGGTCCCGGCGGGGGCGACAGTGCTGATCTATTTTGCCGGCCATGGCATTCAGTATTCGGACGAGAATTACCTGATACCGCTGGATGCCGATATCAAGGAACCGGCTGATCTGCCGCTGGCCGCGCTGCCGATCAAGGCGCTGCTGGATCAGATTTACGCCGCAGATGCGGAATCGGTGATCCTTGTGCTGGACGCCTGCCGCAACAACCCGCTTGGGGCGCGGTCGCTGGGGCCTGCGACCCGCAGCGGCGGGGCCAACCGGGGGCTGGCCCGCATTTCGGGTGACCGGACCGGCACGCTGGTGGCGTTTTCCACCGCACCGGGCGAGGTGGCGCTGGATGGCGATGGCGGCAACAGCCCTTATACGATGGCCCTGGCCGAGGCGATGCGCAAACAGGGCCAGTCGATTGAACAGGTCTTCAAGGAAACCCGCGCGCGGGTGGTGGAAACCACTTCGGGGCGGCAGGTGCCGTGGGAAAACTCATCGCTGGTGCAAAGCATCGTGCTGCATCCCGAGATAGGCCAGCCCGAGGTGGTGCAGGCGCATCAATGCGACCTTGCCGCCGCCCATCCGGCCGACCCGGAGCGGGTGGGGCCAAGCGTGGCGTTCCGCTCTATCGACCCGCAGCGCGCGATTCCGGTCTGCGAGGCGGCGGTGGCCGAGTTTCCCGATCAGCCCCGGTTCAAGGCGCTGCTGGCACGGGCCTATGACCGGGCAGGGCGCGGCGAAGACTCCGTCCGGCTGAGCGAGGCGGCGATGGCGCAGGGCTATCTGGCGGCCTGGCATCAGCTTGGCAACCTGTACCTCAAGGGTTCCGGCGTCGCGATGGATGAGGCGCGGGCGTTTGAGCTGTTCCTGTATGCCGCCGAGCGTGGCCATGTGGAAGATCAGCACAACATCGGCGTGGCCTATCTGAACGGGCGAGGCGTGGCCAAGGATGAGGCAAAAGCGCGCGCGTGGTTCAACCGGGCGATCGAGCAGAATTGGGCAGCCTCGCTGAACCGGCTGGGGCTGATGATGGAGCGCGGGCAGGGCGGTGCGGCCGACATCGACGGTGCTTTGGCCTATTACACCCGCGCGGTCAATCTGGGCGACCGTGATGCCATGGTCAATCTGGGCAACGCCTATCGCACCGGCAACGGGGTCGACGCTGACCTGACCTATGCGGTGGAGCTCTACCGGCGTTCGGCGCTGCTGGGGTCGCGGGCGGCCTATGCGGTGCTGGGGCACATGTTCGAAGTCGGCGAAGGGGTGACGTCGGACGCTCTGTCGGCGGCCTTTTGGCTGACGCTGGCCTCGCGCGATGGCGACACGGGCGCGCTGGAGGCGCTGCAACGGCTGCGCGCGGGCATGGACGCGGACACACTGGAAGCGCTGCGGTTGCGGCTGGAAGACTGGGATCAGCGCCAGTTTGGCTGACCGCACACCCGACAGATTGCACCTGATTGCCGGGCCTGCGCCCGGAATGTCGGGCACAGCGGGGCGCTTGCTGTGGCCACCGATCTGCAAAAACGCCTCCACTGCATTGCTGGCCTGTTTCACCGGGCGCAAAGCGCCCGAGCGGCGGTTGGCGGGTTTGCCTGTGGTGCGCCATCTGTCCGAGGTGCGGCCCGCCGATGTGCTGCTGGTGGTACACCGCGACCCGTTGGAGCGGTTCGTCTCTGCCGTCTGCGACAAACTGATCGCCCGGCACGGTGCGACGGATCTTTGGGCGGCCAGCCATGCGGTGCTGGGGGCGCAGGCAGGGCAGGCCCGGCTGGAGGACTGGGTGGCGGCGATGCTGGAGCCCGACCCCGAGGCGGCGGATGTCCATTTCCGGCCGCAAGCGCTGCACCTGTTCGACCATCCCTATCACCACCACCCCGATCTTTCTGAACTGCCGCTTTGGGCGTCTGATGTGCTTGGCCCGGCGATGGCACAGCGCTTGTTCCAGCGGGTGAATGCGCGTGAAACCGGCACCTTTCGCCTGCCATCGGGCGCGCGGCCCACGCTGGACGAATTGCACGCCGAACACCTTTCTCATGGCCGCTTTCCCCATGCCGAAGACCTGATCCCGCCTGATCTGCGGGCTCGGCTGGCACGGGTTTACGCAGCGGATTGTGCGCTGCGCCAGGGCTGGGGCTATTCCTGCACCCTCTGAGCCAACAGGCGAGCGATGTCGAAAGCGCCGTTCGTCCAGCCTTCGGCCAGACCGGCAGCGGCCAGAGCTTGCGAAAAATCCGGCGCCAACAGTTGTTGCACCGCGTCCGCAATCCCGGCCTCGCCGGCGTCGGCCTCCAGCGTCAGCGCCAGCCCACGCGACGCGGCCCAAAGCGCGCGCAGGTCTTGCCGGTCCATGCCCGGCCCGGCCTGCGGCAGGAACAACGTCGGCACAGCCCCCAGCAGGCTTTCGTGAAAGCTGTTGTAGCCCGAAGGCGTGATCAGCGCGTCAAAGCCGGTCGACAGCGCATAAGACGGATACAGAATCTGCGTGCAGGGGCCGGGATCAGGCCCCGGCGGTTCCAGTGGCGAGTGGATATCGACCACCTGCACCGTCATGCGCTCCAGCGCGGCCAGCAAGCGGTGACGCAGATCAGCGGTGCGGGAGCCGAAAACATGGCCCAGTTGCAGCGCCACCAGCGGGCGGTCATCATCGGCGCTCAGCAGTCGGCGGGCGATTGTACGGGGCTGGCGCTGATGCGGGCTGATGTGCAGGACCGGCGGCACCTTCAGCGCCGGATGCCCGGTGGTGGGGCCTTGGTCCAGCTCTGCCGCCAGTTCGCCGGGTTCGATCACATCGGAAAACAGCCCGGCATGGTCAAGGAAATGCCGGTTGCCCTCTTGCCACATCGGACGACGCAGCCACAGTCTTGGCCGGTGTGCCCAATGCTGTAACAACGTCACGTAACCACCGAAAATGGCTGTTGAATCGACGATGATCGCAGCAGGGTCCAGCCGGTCTGCAAGCGCCAGAAGCTCTTGGCCAAGCATGTCATTCCACGGACCGGGGGGCAGGTTTGCGGCCAGATGATGCTGATGGAACAGCACCGGAAACCCGGCCGCGCGCACCAGTTGCGCGGCGGTTGCCATGGTGTGAAACACCGGCCTGAACCCGGCCGTCAGCCGCGTGGCCACCGCCAGTTGCCGGGTCAGATGCCCAAGCCCGACACCGTTTGACGACAGGAACAACAGGGTGCGTGCCATGGCTCAGGCTTGCAGCCCGGCCGGTCTGTCGGCCCGGATCAGGCGGGCATGATCTTCGACATAGTCGGCAATCACCTGCGCGCCGTTGGGGGTACGGGGCAGGGCAGCCATACGCCGCCGCATCGCCGCCGCCTCAACCGGAGACAGCAACCGGTCAAGCAGCTGCGACAACTGCGGCTGATGCCGGTCGCGCCGGCAGATCAGCGCCAGACCGGCCAGATCGGCCCAGATTGCCCGGTTCACCTGCATGTCCATTTCGGGGCCCTCATTTGGCACGAACAGCGTCGGCACACCGCCCAACACCAGTTCGTGAAACGCATTGTAGCCTGCGGCACTGACCATGGCATCAAAGCCCCGGCTGTAGCGGAACAGGGGGAACAGCGGCAGAATGCGATGGTTTTCGGCCAGCGGTTGTGGGGCAGGGCCGGTCACGGCAATCGGGGCGGTGATCTCCAGCACGATCAGACCGGGCCGCGCCAACAGGTCGGCCAGCAGCCGCGACCGCAGATCACCCAGCGGATAGTTGTTGCCGCCGCCCAGTTGTACCGCGACGACCGTGGCCGCTTCGGGCAGATCCAATGCCCGCCGCGCCGCAGCCGATGTCAGCCGCGCGCCGGGGTCAACGTGCAGAACCGGCGGCACCGGCAATACCATGTTGCGCTGTTCCAGCGTGGGGCCGGTATCCAGTGCCTCGGCCAGTTCTCCCGGCTCGATCACTGCGTCAAACTCCCACAGAGCGGGCAGAAAGACGCGGTGGCACTCTTGCCACATCGGGCGGCGCACCCAGACGGTAAACGCCTCGGCATAGCTGTGCAGTGCGGCAATCACGCCCTCAAACACTGCCGTTGCATCATACATCACCACGCGCGGGCGCAGGCGGATCAGCAGTTCCAGCAGATGTTCGGCGAATTGCGGGTTCCAATCGCTTGGGTCCAGCCCGCCGTTGCGGTGACCCGGCAGAAATTCGGTCGCAAGGCCAGCCTTGCGCGTCAGCTGCGCGGCATAGGACATGGTGGCGAACACCGGCACCAGACCCGGGGCCAGCCGCTCGGCAATCGCCATCTGTTGCACCAGATGCCCCATGCCGATGCCGTTGGACGACAGGAACAGCACCTTGGCATCGGGCAGGGGCGGCAGGCTGATGTGCGGTGCAGGCGTGTCAGCCGTCAGGGCATTCGCCCCCGCGTCCAGCAAAGGGGTGATGCGGGCGGCAAACAGACCGGCCGCATGGGTGGTTTCGGCAAACCGCCGTCCCGCAGCCGCCCGTTCGGCCCAGAACACCGGATCTTGCGCCAGACGGCGCAACAACGGTTCCACCTCCGCCGGGGTGCAATACAGTGCGGCCTCGCCAAACAGCGGGCGGAACAGCGGTGCAAGCACCACCGGCACGCCGCATGCCATCGTCTCCAGCGTGGCGCGACCAAAGGCTTCGGACCAGGCCTGTGAATGAAAATACACCCAGACATCAACGCTGTGAAGGTATTCGGCCACGGGTTCGGCGTTAAAGGGCAGCAGATCCCATGCCGCGGGCAGCGGTCCGTAATCGGCCAGAAGTTCGGCATCCGCCCCCAGCGCGCGCAGGCGCCAGCCGGGGGGGGTGGGCCAGGCGGCAAAGGCCTCGGCTGCCGTGTCGGGCCATTTCTTGCGGTCCGGGCGGGCATGGCGGCCCAGAACCAGGCGATCGGCCTGCGCGCTCTGGCGCGGCGGACGCGGCGGCCAGTCGGCCAGATCAATCAGGTTGGTCCAGTCGTCGGGCAACAGCTGCGCACCCTGCGGCAGCGGCGCGGACAGGCCGTGCCGCACCACCGCCGACACCGGAGCCAGCCAAATGGCAGAGCGCGTATCGGCGCCAGTGTCAGCGCCCAGATCAAACCCCATCCGCGCATGGCGAAGCACCGTGCTCAGATCATATTGCACCGCACCCGCCGCGTCGCGCGCGGGGTGATGCAGCACGATGATCAGCTGCCCGGCAAGGATGCGTGGCCGTGGTGCCAGCGGATGTTCCAGCACCGACGGGTGATGCACCAGCACCAGCCGTGCCGACAGCGCCTGATCCGGGTCGATCCGCTCTACCGCGCCATCCTCCAACAGACGGCGGATCTGGGGATGCACGGGAAACGGATGACGGATGATCGGGCCGCGCAGCATCAACAATCCGGTGCGCAGGCCCATCCGGGCAGCCTCGGCCATCTCGACCACCATTGCGGTTGAGCTTCCGCCTTCAAACCGTGGATCTGCAACGAAAATAATGTCAAATACTGCAGCGGTCACAAGCCGTTGTCCCGGCCAGCACGCGACAGGTTCAGAAAGCGGTCGGCGGTCATGCCATAAGCAATGATCTGTCCCGGCTGCCATTTCAGCTGCAACAGCATCCACTTTTCCGACAGGTAATCGGGCCAATCCATCAGCGCGGCATGCTGGGCCTGCAGATCCAGCGGTGTCAGATATTCCAGTGCAACGCCACGCGCCAGAAACGGCGCAAAATCATCATGATCCAGCACAAAGACGCAACGATGCCGCTGACCATGCCGCGCCAACACCTTATGGAGTATTTCCGGGTGTTCCTCGGGGTTTACCCCCAGAACCGTAACCATCAGCACCGGATGTTGCGGCGGCACTTGCACGGGAGTCGTCTCGTCATCCGGATGTCTGTGCGGTTGTCGCATCAGTCCCGAAACAGTGAGCAGACGGTTGAGCACGACTGGCATTGACCCTCGACCAGAAAAACCTCAAGGCAAACACGCAAGATCTATTAGGCCAGCAGTGCAGCAAAGCTGTCAAGGCGGCTGGGATGGGGGCGCACAGCTTGCTCATTTTGTTGTCACCAAGATAATGAGTCCGCGCTTCATCAAAGTAGAAATGTCCTTTCTCGACTCAATCGGGGTGTGGCGGGGCAGGGTGGAGACATCACACATCGGAGGCCTGTCCCGCCACTTGCGCGGC
>NZ_QWEY01000029.1 GCF_003443995.1 Pseudotabrizicola alkalilacus | reverse complement strand
GGCTTCAACCGCTCCATCTGGTCGTCCGTCAGCCAGAAAAGATTGCTCATCATCACCCCCGTCAGTTCGGGAGCTTGAATCACGCAGGCAGGGCGGCCTCAAGCCGATTAATGGGTCCTGACCCTAGCCCGGCAAACCAGCAGATCAGTTTGACCCACGGGCGCCTCACCGCGTCCGGAGGGCGGGAGCACTCGGCCTGTGGCACGAGCAAGGAAAGATATTGCCGGAAGGCACCAGCGGGAAGGCACGGCAGTGCCGGTTTCCGCTTGCGTGCCGGAATGCATCTCCGGCTCCTCACCTTTCCCGATGCTTGCGCTTGCCGACCTGCCACTTCACCATCGGGATCAGATTCTCGAGCTCATCCGTTCGATGGCGCGGGATGCCGCGCGCGCAGATCACGCTGTGGACCGCGGGGGCGGTGATGCGTGAACCGACGTCCACACTGATCAGGGAGCGTTGCTCATGACCATTCGCGTTGCCATCTATGCCCGCTATTCGTCAGACCTGCAAAGCGCGGCGTCGATTGAGGACCAGATCCGTCTCTGCCGTGAACGTGCCACGCGTGAGGGCTGGCAGATCGTCGGAAGCTACGAAGATGCTGCAACCTCAGGCGCCTCGCTGATGCGCCCCGGCATCCAGCGCCTGCAACAGGACGCGCGAGAGCGGCGCTTCGACCTGGTTCTGTCCGAAGCGTTGGATCGGCTCAGCCGCAACCAGGCGGATATTGCGAACCTCTACCAAAACCTGGCTTTCACCGGGGTCGGGATCACGACCCTGTCAGAGGGTCGGGTCGACGAGATGCACATCGGGCTCAAGGGCACGATGAACGCCCTTTTTCTGAAGGACCTCGCGGCCAAGACCCATCGCGGCCTGCGTGGCCGTGTGGAAGCGGGCAAATCCGGCGGCGGCAATGCCTACGGTTACCGGGTGCTGCGCAGCTTGAATGAGGATGGCGAGGTGAAGCGCGGTGATCGCGAGATCAACGAACAAGAGGCCGCGGTCGTGCGGCGGATTTTCAGGGGGTATGCCGAAGGCCAATCTCCGAACCAGATTGCCGACAGGCTGAACTGCGAAGGCGTGCCAGGCCCCCGTTCCGGCAAGTGGGACAAGTCCACCATCCATGGCAATCCAAAACGCGGCACCGGCGTGCTGAACAATGCGATCTATATCGGCAGGCTGATCTGGAATCGCCAGGCCTTCGTTAAGGATCCGCGGACCGGCAAACGTCAGGCGCGACCCAATCCTGAAGCGGACTGGATCACAACAGAGGTCCCCGATCTCAGGATCATCGACCAAGGCCTCTGGGAGGCGGTGAGGGCCAGGCAGGAAGGGCGCATGCTCGCACACACCGAGCGGGAAGCATGGGAACGCCGCAAGCCGCGCTTCCTCCTGACCGGGCTTGTCAAATGTGGCTGCTGTGGTGGGGGCTTCTCCACCATCGGCA
Source organism: Pseudotabrizicola alkalilacus (assembly GCF_003443995.1). Classification (GTDB taxonomy): domain Bacteria; phylum Pseudomonadota; class Alphaproteobacteria; order Rhodobacterales; family Rhodobacteraceae; genus Pseudotabrizicola; species Pseudotabrizicola alkalilacus. Next base: position 817 of record NZ_QWEY01000029.1, on the reverse strand, counting down.
AAGACCGCTTTGGCTGCAGCAACTCACGCAACAAAGGCAAGTCGGTCTGCGACAACCGCACGGGCATCACCCGACAGGATCTGGAAGGCAGGATCCTGTCCCTGCTCACCGACCGGCTCATGGACCCTGAACTGGTTAAGGTTTTTGCCGCTGAATACATCGCCGAGCGCAATCGCCTGGCCGCCACCCACACCGATGACCGGGCGGACAAGGAGAAGGAACTCACGAAGGTGATCAAGGATCAGGACGTTCTGGTGAACGCCATCCTGGCTGGCACCCCGGCAGACCGGATCAAGGCGAAGATGGAACAACTGGAGACACGGCAAAGGCAGCTGGAGAAAGATCTCGCCAGATCCCCTGCCCCGGCCTCAACGGTGCGCATCCATCCGAGGATGGCCGACACTTACCACTACCGCATCCGAAGCCTTGTTGCCGGTCTGACCGAGGCCGACCACGAGACCGAAGCGCGCAATGCCATCCGCAGCCTGATCGACAAGATCGTGGCAACACCGCTGCCGACAAAGGGCAAACGTCACACGCTCGCCCTAACGCTTCACGGCGATCTGGCGGGGATTCTGGGCCTGAGCCTAGGAGCTGATCTGTTGTCCGAACAACAAAAAACCTCCTGCGAACAGGAGGTTAATCAAAGTGTAGAATTTCTGGTTGCGGGGACAGGATTTGAACCTGTGACCTTCAGGTTATGAGCCTGACGAGCTACCGGGCTGCTCCACCCCGCGTCCGGTCCGAGGGCATTTTGTGCGATCGGGTATTTGTATCGTATTGAGAGTTATGTGTCTCTTTTTAGGTTTGGCGGTGA
>NZ_QWEY01000028.1 GCF_003443995.1 Pseudotabrizicola alkalilacus | reverse complement strand
GGCGATATCCGCGCCATCTGGGCTTCGGAAAGCAGGATCATCTCGCTCATGGCAGCACCCCCTGTGGTGCCGCAAGTGAATCAGTGAGTTGTCCGACCCGCAAGAAAATTAATGGGTCCAGAGCCTAGAAAATTAGACCCTCTCGCTGTCATTTTTTTGAAGCATAGCTAAATACTCCATAAATCTCCTTGCGACACTTTGAACTACATGATAAGTGTAGAAGATTACCTCAACCGCACTTATTGGCGAACGTAGTGTTGACGTCAAATCTGGAAATCTGCTTAGTGTTTTGTTAAAGTAGTCACCCCAATACTCCGACTCAAGGTCTTCCAGATCAAAGGCGATTTCATCAATAAGTTGATTCACATACCTCTCATCGACCCGATTGAAGTTGTTAAACCGTATCCTCGCCTCACACTGCACGATATCCCAAAAAGAATGATATTCCTGTATAGATATAACGTATTGCTTGACTCCAGAAGATCGAGCTAAGAAGTCAAGATTCGTGAGTTTACGGTAAGTTTTATAGTCGATCCCCATTATAATCATTACCCCTATAGGATCTAGTGGCGCCCGAAGATAGTCAGCACTTAACATTTTATAATCCCGAGAATTGCGATCCAGATGGGAGTAGTGTTGGCTTGTTATCAAGTAGTTCTGGTTTTGATTTGATTAGTTTAGTGGACACTGCTCCTCGTCACCTATTACTATGCGGATCAAGGTTAACAATACGTTACTTACAGGTGCCCTTCTGGCAACTTCTGTGGTTGCCACCCATTGTGCAAGGGGCTCTAATTTCTAGGCTTGGTGAAGCGCTCCGGGTGGACCTGTCGCGGTTTGATGCCGCTCCTTTGATAGCATTTACTGCAACAAAGGAGACGAACTATGAGCACGGGAAGAACGGATGAATTCCGCCGGGATGCAGTGCGAATTGCGCTGACGAGTGGGCTGACACGGCGTCAAGTTGCGGATGATTTGGGCGTTGGGCTTTCGACGCTGAACAAGTGGGTGACAGCGCATCGTGACACTGATGTGGTATCGCCCGAGGATCGTGAGCTTGCGCGGGAGAACGAACTTCTTCGGCGTGAGAACCGCATCCTCAAGGAGGAGAGGGACATCCTAAAAAACCGTCACGGGTCGTGGCCCGCCTGTGCGCGGTATAAACAGCCTGTGTTATCATCGGTTGCCTAAAGGGCAGTTGCCGATCGCTTAGTGGAGGGTCAGACCCCGTAAAAAAACGTGGCACATGGGCTGATGCGCACTTGAGAGTGGTGACGTTGCGACAACAACGATCCCGGTTAGGAAGATGACGGACTTGCATGGCCCACGCCCTTCTTCCCTGTCGGAGGAGATGCCATGACGAAGATTGCGACCGGTGGGCACCCGGACCTGAAGATGGTCAATCCCGCGGCGGCGGCGATCGATATCGGCTCGACCATTCATATGGCTGCGGTGCACCCCGATGCCTGCTACACGCCTGTCAGGTTTTTTGGGACATTCACCCAAGACCTGCACGACCTTGCCGATTGGTTCGAAGCGTGCGGCGTGATGAGCGTGGCGATGGAATCTACCGATGTTTACTGGATCCCAGCATTCGAGGCTCTGGAAGCTCGGGGCTTCGACGTGATCTTGGTGAATGCGCGCTATGCCAAGAATGTGCCGGGGCGCAAAACCGATGTCGGCGATGCAGGGTGGCTGCGAGAACTGCATTCCTATGGCCTTTTGCGCGGCAGTTTCCGCCCCGAAGCTGAGATCGCCACTTTGCGTGCCTAATGGTGCGCGCAATGGAATGGGCGCGGCCCCCGCAAAGGCAGATCGATCAGCGTCGCCATGTGATGCGCAATCGCAAACGCATGCCGATACGCAATTGGCCCGCAACGCGGAGCTTAACCCACCAGAGGCGCCGTACTGATGGAATGAACAGATGGGGTGGAAGACCTATCGCGATCAGGGGAATGGCTTGGAGGGAAGATGATGCCTTGGCTTTCAAGGTTACCATTTTCCTTCTGAGCTATTCTTGGCTTCCACCTGGATATCGGGGCAGCATTTTTTTGTATCTTTGGCAATTTTCGAGAAGACGCAGTTTGTTCAATTTTTGCGTCGTAGCAACAAGGCAAGAAAGGCTCTTTGTATTTTCATGGAGGAGATTGCGTTTTTTTGTCTTTGTATTTTCACAAGTCTGATTTGCGCCTTATCTTCGTATTTTCCGTCTTCAGTAAGAATCCGGATTTTTCCTTTTTCGACCTTTTTCATTTTTCCGTGAAGCAGCGGTGCGGCCCATCAACCAGCAAAACCGGCCCATCTTCATCGATAAAATTTTTTAAAACAGGGAGGTTTTCCACAGGTTCCGACCGTTCCGCCCCGATTTCCTATCTCTCAAACGATCTATGAGGTCCGCCATGCCCTATACTGATGTTCAGCGCGATCGGATCCATTCTGGCGTCGATCACATCAGACAAAGCCGCCTGGGGATGACCTGGGACGGTTGGGAGCACTCGGCCGATGGCACGGGACCGGAGAGGGCATGCGAGCGACGGGGAGCTGGCAACAGCAACGGCTGCAGCAGCATCTCCGATCTTCTCTGTTACTGCGACCCAGGTGGAGCATTTCCCACCGCCTTCGATTGCAAATTCCTGAAAGCTCATGCGGACAGATGATCCATGCTCTCAAAAAGTTATGCGTATCCGAACATGCTTGCAGACAGTCGCCATCCTTCTCGAAACAAATCATAAATATTTACCAATCTTCCTGCGACTGGAACAAGAACTCGAGGCCGAACAAGAAAACCGTGACGCACTTGAGCGTTCGAAAAAATTCTTAGTGCCCTGAACTATCGTGTCCTCTGACACAGACCCAAACCGATCACCTACTGCATGATCATTTAAGATGCTCTGGCACAGAAAGCATAACCTCCTGCGCGATGAGAAGTCGGTCAGCGAGCGTCATGCCATCGCCGTAGACCTCGCGCCCACGACTCTGCTTGAGCGAATGCCCCATTAACTCTCCACGATCATCCATCTGATATCCCGCGCGTTTCATGCGGCTTTCCCAACTGTGCCGTGTGCCGCCGATCGTAATTCCTTCGGGCATCAAACTATTCTCACGCAGATACTTGTTGACCGCAGCGCTGTAGCTGCTCCGGTTCCGGTATCGAGGAAAACCCTTTGGGTGCCTCTTGGCTGCCGCCAAAGCGACCCCGACCAGAGGGATTTCGCGATGCGACGGCAGGTTCTTCACTTCACGCCGCTCGTCAGGATCATTCGAGAGCTCATGGGCGATGCGCAGATGCGGGATCGGGCCTTCCAGACAGATCGCTGAGGCTGGCAAATTGAAAACCTCACTCTGACGGCAGCCTGTTTCGATTGAAATCAGCAAAATGTCACGCGCTTCGTCATTGAGTCCATCAAACGCGCCTTGAGCAAACCATTTCTCCAAAATCCAATCGACAGGCACCTCGCGCTTCTGTGCTGGTTTTGTATGACGGTCGCGAATGGATACACCACCGTAAGGCTGTGGTGGATCGTCATGTTCGAGATCGTCATAAAACCGGGCGAGCATGCCCGACATATAGGTGAAATCCTTGCTTGCCGTCTCCGCTGATTGCCCTTCTTGTGCCATACGTGCACGCCACCATCTTTTATGTGCTCGTGCTTCCGCCGCCCCAATGGCGACAACTTAAATGTCCTTGCCCAGGGCCGCCTGCAGATTTGTCGATGCCCGCAAGCGTGGCGAGCGCCACAAACGCATTTGCTCGCTGTTCTTGAAGCGGTTGTCATGTGCCGCCAGTTCTTCGACGTGTTTCACCAGACCGGACAGTTTCAGCTTCGGCGTATCGACCACGCCCAGAAGAGCAGATGCCACCTCATTATCGGGCATTCCACCCGCGCCGCGCGAGGCCTCTACTCTCTGAAGAACTTCTTCCAAAGGAGCCGTCTGAACCCTGTCAATCGACAGGAACTGAAATCCGCGAACCGCAGCAAGGTGTTGCGCTGCACGAAATTTTTCCGCCGCGTCGCCATCGCGTCCAGCAAGTCGCGCCTCCCAACCCTCAATGTATGCCAGCCAAACACCCGCGGATTTCTGCACAGCGACGCTGTAAGAATCTGTCTTGAGACTATCCCAGATCACGGGACGCTTCTCTACAGAAGCATACCTTTTCGGAACGCGGCGTTTCAAATACCAAGTCTTTCCGCGCAACACTGGATTCGACATGCTCGCCCTCCCAACATTGCGCCACGTAAGGCAAAATGTGGTGCAAAAAGGGTAGCAATACAAGGCAGCACTCGCATCAAAGAAAGGCAGAATTCCATTAATGCTTTGATTATGTTAAATAAAACAATTTTCCAGCCGAACGTAGGCTCAGGACTCATTGATCATATCCAGAAGATGACGATGGCGGCTATGGCGATTGCGGACATGAAGGTGTGGGCGCAGCGGTCGTATCGTGTGTGAATGCGCCTCCAGTCCTTGAGTTTTCCAAACAT
>NZ_QWEY01000027.1 GCF_003443995.1 Pseudotabrizicola alkalilacus | reverse complement strand
ATGTTTGGAAAACTCAAGGACTGGAGGCGCATTCACACACGATACGACCGCTGCGCCCACACCTTCATGTCCGCAATCGCCATAGCCGCCATCGTCATCTTCTGGATATGATCAATGAGTCCTGAGCCTAGGCTCCAGACTTCGGTAGTTCGCCCTGAACAACGGCCATGCTGTTGATTTTGCGTTGAAACAGCCCTGTTTTTCTCGCCATGACCTGCAGGGTTTCGTATGATTTCGACCGATACCCTGCAATTTCGGTCCCGCCCATGAAGCACCGCCCGCGCACTGAGGAACAGGATGATCTGCTGCGTCCGCGCCTTGTTGACATGATCGACCAGCGGCACGAGTTGGTGAAGCTGGCGGCGTTGATCGACTGGGAGGTGTTCGACCGGGAATGGTCGGGGTTCTTCCCGTCGGGCAAGGGGCGGCCCGCGACGGAGCCGCGGCTGGTGGCGGGGCTGCTTTATCTCCAGCATGCCTACAGGCTGTCGGACGAGGCGGTGGTCGCCCGCTGGGTCGAGAACCCCTACTACCAGCACTTCACCGGCGAGACCTTCTTCCAGCACCGTCCGCCCATCGACCCATCTTCGTTGACCCGCTGGCGGGGGCGGATCGGCGAAGTGGGTGTGGAGTGGCTGCTGACCCAGACCATCCGGGCCGGGCAGAAGTCCGGGGTGATCGACGAGGACAGCGTCAGGCGTGTGGCGGTGGACACGACCGTCATGGAAAAGGCGATCGCCCATCCGACGGACTCCCGGCTTTATGAGCGGGCGCGCGATCAACTGGTCGCCCTGGCGCAAGAGGCCGGGGTGGAACTGCGGTAGTCCTACGCGCGCCTTACACCGCGATTGGCGCTGCAGGTTGGCCGCTACGCCCATGCAAAGCAGTTCAAACGTATGCGCAAGGCATTGAAAAGGCTGAAGGGCTATACCGGTCGGGTCATGCGGGATCTCCGCCGCCACCTGCAGGACATCCCCGAAGGCAACCTGCGGGATCGCATCATCGGGAAGCTCAGCCTCGTGTCGCAACTGCTTCACCAGCCCCCCAAGGGCGCGGACAAGATCTATGCCCTGCATGAGCCCGAAGTCGACTGCATCTCCAAGGGCAAGGTGCGGGTCCGCTACGAGTTCGGCTGCAAGGTCAGCATCGCCGCCACGCTGGACGAGGGCTTCGTCGTCGGCATGCGCAGCTTTTCGGGCAATCCCTATGACGGCCACACTCTGAGGCAAGCACTGGAACAGGTGGCGATCCTGACCGACCAGCGCCCCGACCTCGCCGTCGTCGACCGCGGCTACCGCGGCCACGGTGAGAACAGGACCCGTGTCCTGATCAGCGGCGCCCGCCGCGGCCTGACGCCGAAGCTGATCGCTGACCTCCGCCGCCGCAGCGCCATCGAGGCAGAGATCGGCCACATGAAAACCGACGGTCGCCTCGCCAGATGTCCCCTGAAGGGAGCCATCGGCGATGCCCTCTTCGCCGTGCTCTGTGGCTGTGGCCACAATATCCGCAAAATCCTCGCCCTTCTCCGGGCTTGGCTTGCGCTGATCATAGCCGCAATCCTAGCGGCCCTAATTGCCCAGGACCGGCAGGATCAGGCCAGTATACCGGGCTGAACACATTGTTCAGGCTGAACTCGGTAACGGGGTCGTCGCAGTCAAGCGTTTTTGCGCATGCGGGGTCGGCCGCCGGACCGCGGTTTTGTCCTTTGAACACTTGATCTGCTTCCCTTCTCGGCAGCCTTCGCCTGAGGTCGACCCGGGGCCGGGCGGCCAAAGGGGCCGTCTGATTGGTCGAACCAAGGGTGGCATGAACACGAAACTACATGCCGTCACCGACGCCGAAGGTCGTCCGATCCGGTTCTTCATGACGGCAGGCCAAGTCAGATGGAGTGGTTGCCGCCCTCCCTAGACGGCATCGCAATGTGCCAAGGTCGTGATGTTCAACGCCACGCGCAGAGGAGGACGGCGAGATGAAGAATATGATGATCGGGGTCGATCTGGCAAAGGCAGTTTTCCAAGTTCATGGCGCCCTTCCAACAGGGGAGGTCCAGTTCCGCAAGAAGCTGTCGCGGAAGCAATTCCCCGCGTTCATGGCGCAGCAAGAGTCCAGCATGGTGATTTTCGAGGCGAGCGGCAGCGCACATTTTTGGGCCCGTGAGATGGAAGCTCTTGGGCAAGAAGTAAAGCTGATCGCACCACAATACGTGCGCCCCTTTGTGAAGCGGCAGAAAAATGATGCAGCCGATGCTGAGGCGATTGTCATCGCGGCACGCCAGCCTGAGATGCGTTTCGTGGAACCCAAAACAGTAGATCAGCAGTCTTGCGCGGCGGTCTTCCGCGGCCGGGAACGCCTGGTGCATCAGCGGACCGCCGATGTGAACGCACTACGGACTCTGCTGTATGAGCACGGCTATGTGTTTCCTGTCGGCATGTCCCACCTCAATCGTATGACGGCGCTTGTGCAGGATGAGACTGTCGACTTGCACACGCTGATCCGGGAAGAGTGCTTGGATCTACTCGCGCAGATTGCAGAGAAAACTGCGTGTATCATTGAACGCACCACGAAGCTCAAGACGCTGGCCGCCGAGTCAGACAGAGCCCGTCGGCTACAGACGATGCCGGGTGTTGGACCGCTGACGGCCGTTGCAGTCGAAGCGTTCGGTCCCGACATGGCGGAATTCAAGACTGGGCGCAACTTTGCGGCCTGGTTGGGTCTTGTGCCTCGGCAACATTCTTCTGGAGGCAAGGAGCGTCTTGGTCGCATGACCAAGGCTGGTCAGGCCGATATTCGACGCCTGTTGATCATCGGTGCAATGTCGCGACTGAACTGGCTCGGACAGAGAACCATTGTGGAGGGTAGCTGGCTGTCACATATGTTGATGCGCAAACCCAAGATGCTCGTCGCGACCGCACTGGCCAATAAGATGGCCCGCCAGATCTGGGCGATGCTGACAAAGAACAGAGATGACAGAGATCCGGCGATAGCGGTCGGGGCATGATGCTTATGTCGAACCGCTAGTGCCGGTGCCGAGGGGAGAGTGAGAATACGACGACCTGAATGGGCAAAATGATCGAACAGATCTGGATTGGGAAGACCAGTTAGTCGCTACGAGCATTGAGCTCGAAAGTCAGATTTGGACCCAATCTGCTGATCACCATCCCGGCCCGCGGCTTCTGGAAACGCCGCATTATGAAGGCCTCACAGAAGTTCGCGCTCGATTACACGCCAATACGGTCGAAAACTTCTTGCACTACGGGCGGCAACCACAGAAGCGACTATACGGGTGCGGCGGCCCTACTGGGCAGCCTGCCAAAGGCGGAATGGGTGCTGGCCGACCGCGGTTATGACGCCGACTGGTTCAGGGAAGCGTTGAAAGACAAGGGGATAAAACCATGCATCCCAGGTCGGAAGTCGCGCGGGAAACCCATCAAGCACGACAAGCGCCGCTACAAGCGCCGCAACAGGATCGAGATCATGTTCGGTCGCTTGAAAGACAGGCGCAGGGTCGCCACCCGCTACGACAGGTGCCCGAAGGTCTTCCTTTCGGCCGTCGCCCTCGCCGCAACCGTCATGTTCTGGCTATGACGCGAGAACGAGATGCCGTAACGGGGCCTGCGTCGCGACCCGCCCGTTACCGTTGCAAAGTTAAGGGCAAGCTGGCGCCATTCCCGGATCGGATCCAAAGGGAGGACTACGGGATGAAGCTGTTTGTCGGACTGGATGTGTCGCTGGAGAAGACCGCGATCTGCGTGATCAGCGAGCATGGGAAGATCGTGAAGGAGGCGCAGGTGGCCAGCGAGCCCGAGGCGCTGTTGCGCTGGATCTGCGATCAGGACGGCGCAACTGCAGCCGTCGGGCTTGAGGCCGGCCCCTTGTCGCAATGGCTATACCGCAGGCTATCAGAGGCTGGACAGCCTGTCGTGTTGATGGAAACCCGACAGGTACAGGGCGCTCTGAAGGCCATGCCGATCAAGACGGACCGCCGCGATGCGATCAGTATCGCTCGTCTGTTGCACCTCGGTTGGTTCCGGCCGGTTCATTGCAAATCGGTGTCTGCACAGGAGGTCCGCGCTGTGCTCAGCGCCCGCAAGGCCGTGCAACAGGGGTTCATCACGCTGGAAATGTCCCTGCGCGGGCTGCTGCGCAACTTCGGCCTCAAGGTTGGCACCATATCGCGTGGCCGGTTCGAACAGCGAGTCTGCGAACTGGCGGAGGACAATCCGATGCTGGAAGCGGCGACCGAACCCATGCTGCGCGCGCGCTCGGCGCTGCGGCGAGAGCTGGCGGGCCTTGAACGCTATGTCCGCCAACTCGCCCAGGAGGATCCGGTTTGTCGTCGGCTGATGTCGATGCCGGGGATCGGCGCGGTTGTGGCGTTGACCTATCGGTCTGCGGTCGATGATCCCGCCCGGTTCACCTGCTCGAAGAAGGTTGGGCCGTGGGTTGGCCTGACGCCGTCGCGAAACCAGTCGGGAGAGCGCGACATCTCGGGCGGGATCACCAAGGTAGATGACGTCAATCTCCGCCGTGCCCTTTGCCAGGCGGCAACGGTGATGTTGCATCGCGGCCGGGCGACATGGCTGCGAACCTGGGCGGCGAAGATCGCGCGCCGTCGTGGTGCCAAGCGCGCGATGGTT
>NZ_QWEY01000026.1:2500-5619 GCF_003443995.1 Pseudotabrizicola alkalilacus | reverse complement strand
CCTTCAGGTTATGAGCCTGACGAGCTACCGGGCTGCTCCACCCCGCGTCCGGTCCGAGGGCATTTTGTGCGATCGGGTATTTGTATCGTATTGAGAGTTATGTGTCTCTTTTTAGGTTTGGCGGTGACCTACTCTCCCACGTCTTAAGACGCAGTACCATTGGCGCGACGGCACTTAACGGCCGAGTTCGGGAAGGGATCGGGTGTTTTGCTCGTGCTATGACCACCAAACCGAAGAAGAGACACCCCTGCCATGATGGCAGGGATAACATCAGTGTTGTTCCAAGGTTGTACACGTTATTTTGGTGTATGCGTTTTGACTGTCCAGGCGAGGGATGCTTTGGCGTGTGCCATTGCTTTACCTTGCTGTTACTGGATCAAATCAAGCCTATCGAGCAATTAGTACCAGTCAGCTGAATGCATTGCTGCACTTACACCTCTGGCCTATCGACGTGGTGGTCTTCCACGGCTCTCAAGGGAGATCTTGTTTTGAAGGGGGCTTCCCGCTTAGATGCCTTCAGCGGTTATCCTGTCCGAACATAGCTACCCAGCACTACCGTTGGCACGATAACTGGTCCACCAGTGGTTCGTTCACCCCGGTCCTCTCGTACTAGGGGCAACTCTTCTCAAATCTCCTACACCCACGGCAGATAGGGACCGAACTGTCTCACGACGTTCTAAACCCAGCTCACGTACCTCTTTAAATGGCGAACAGCCATACCCTTGGGACCTGCTCCAGCCCCAGGATGAGATGAGCCGACATCGAGGTGCCAAACGATGCCGTCGATATGGACTCTTGGGCATCATCAGCCTGTTATCCCCAGAGTACCTTTTATCCGTTGAGCGATGGCCCTCCCACTTGGGACCACCGGATCACTATGACCGACTTTCGTCTCTGCTCGACTTGTCAGTCTTGCAGTCAGGCAGGCTTCTGCCATTGCACTCAACGACCGATTTCCGACCGGTCTGAGCCTACCTTCGCGCGCCTCCGTTACTGTTTGGGAGGCGACCGCCCCAGTCAAACTCCCCACCATGCAGGGTCCCGGATCCGGATAACGGACCGCGGTTAGACATCAAGAAGGCGAAGGGTGGTATCTCAAGGTTGGCTCCACAAGAACTAGCGTCCCTGCTTCAAAGCCTACCACCTATCCTGCACATCACATTCCTGATGCCAGTGCAAAGCTGGAGTAAAGGTTCATGGGGTCTTTCCGTCTAACCGCGGGTAGTGTGCATCTTGACACACAGTTCAATTTCGCTGAGTCCACGTTAGAGACAGCGGGGAGATCGTTACGCCATTCGTGCAGGTCGGAACTTACCCGACAAGGAATTTCGCTACCTTAGGACCGTTATAGTTACGGCCGCCGTTTACTGGGGCTTCAATTCAGAGCTTGCACCCCTCCTTTTAACCTTCCAGCACCGGGCAGGCGTCAGACTGTATACGTCGCCTTACGGCTTCGCACAGCCCTGTGTTTTAAGTAAACAGTCGCCACCCCCTAGTTTGTGCCCCCCACCTCTACTTGCGTAAAAGTGGGGCCTCCTTCTCGCGAACTTACGGAGGCATTTTGCCGAGTTCCTTTAACGTGGTTCTCTCAAGCGCCTTGGTATACTCTACCAGTCCACCTGTGTCGGTTTAGGGTACGGTCTGATGGAGGGCTATTTCCAGGGACCTGTAGGCAGCCCACCCAATCCGATAAGGGCAAACTACGTTTCAGATCCGTCACTTCCTCCTGGCCACGGAATATTAACCGTGTTCCCATCGACTACGCCTTTCGGCCTCGCCTTAGGGGCCGGCTTACCCTGCTCAGATTAGCTTTAAGCAGGAACCCTTGGACTTTCGGCGAGGGGGTCTCTCACCCCCTTTGTCGCTACTCATGTCAACATTCTCGCTTCTGATCTCTCCACCGGATGCCTTACAGCCCGGCTTCACAGAAAGCTCTCCATGTCCACACCACCCCGAGGGATGGATAAGACATGATGAGCTATATCACAGAACGCTCCGCTACCACGCATATTGCTATGCATCCTGAGCTTCGGCTCGTGGTTTGAGCCCCGTTACATCTTCGCCGCAGGACAGCTTATCTAGACCAGTGAGCTGTTACGCTATCTTTAAAGGATGGCTGCTTCTAAGCCAACCTCCTGGTTGTTTTGGCCGTCCCACATGCTTTCCCACTTAACCACGAATTAGGGGCCTTAGCTGCAGGTCAGGGTTGTTTCCCTCTTCACGACGGACGTTAGCACCCGCCGTGTGTCTCCCGGATAGTACTCTTGGGTATTCGGAGTTTACTTAGACTCAGTAAGGCTGTGGGCCCCCATCATCCATGTAGTGCTCTACCCCCCAAGGTATTCGTCCGAGGCGCTACCTAAATAGCTTTCGCGGAGAACCAGCTATCTCCAAGTTTGATTGGCCTTTCACCCCTAGCCACACGTCATCCAGACCCTTTTCAACGGGTGTTGGTTCGGACCTCCAGTAAGTGTTACCTTACCTTCATCCTGCACATGGCTAGATCACTTGGTTTCGGGTCTAATCCAACGAACTCATGCGCCCTTTTAAGACTCGCTTTCGCTGCGCCTACACCTATCGGCTTAAGCTCGCTCGTTAGACTAAGTCGTTGACCCATTATACAAAAGGTACGCCGTCAGGTCTCATGGACCCTCCGACTGCTTGTAGGCGTCCGGTTTCAGGAACTGTTTCACTCCCCTCGTCGGGGTGCTTTTCACCTTTCCCTCACGGTACTGGTTCGCTATCGGTCAGTAAGGAGTACTTAGCCTTCGGAGGTGGTCCTCCGATCTTCAGACAGGATTTCACGTGTCCCGCCCTACTTAATATGTCCTGTAAAGCTTCCTGTACGGGACTGTCACCCGCTATGGTTGGCCTTTCCAGACCATTCCAGTCACTCTTCCAGGCTCGGCTGGTCCGCGTTCGCTCGCCACTACTAGCGGAGTCTCTATTGATTTCCTTTCCTCCGGGTACTTAGATGTTTCAGTTCCCCGGGTTTGCTCTAAAACCCCTATGTATTCAGGATTAAAGTACCTGGTTCACCCCATTATTGATACCCTTGTGAGGTAACAATAACAGAATGTCAGGTGGGTTCCCCCATTCGGACATCCATGGATCAAAGC
>NZ_QWEY01000025.1 GCF_003443995.1 Pseudotabrizicola alkalilacus | reverse complement strand
GACCTGCAGAATGTATCACGGTCGGTTGAGGGGCGGATGCATATTCATCCGACCAGTCTGACGCTGCGAAAGGGGACGATGAATGTTCTGCTTGGTCCGACGTTGTCGGGCAAGACGTCTTTGATGCGGTTGATGGCGGGGTTGGATGTTCCGACGGGCGGGCGCATCCTGTGGGACGGGCGGGATGTGACGGGGATGCGGGTGCAGGATCGCCGGGTGGCGATGGTGTATCAGCAGTTCATCAACTACCCCGGCATGTCGGTTTATGACAACATCGCCTCGCCGTTGCGGATCATGGGGCAGGATGCGAAGGCCATCGACACGGCGGTGCGTGAGACGGCGGAGATGATGCGCCTGACGCCGATGCTGGACCGCCGCCCGCTGGAGCTGTCGGGTGGCCAGCAGCAGCGCTGCGCGCTTGCCCGTGCGCTGGTCAAAGGCGCGGGGCTGGTGCTGCTTGATGAGCCGCTGGCCAATCTGGATTACAAGCTGCGCGAGGAGCTGCGCATCGAGATCCCGCGCATCTTCGAGGCCTCTGGCGCGATCTTTGTCTATGCCACCACCGAACCCGAAGAGGCGCTGCTTCTGGGCGGCCAGACCGCCGCGCTGCACGAGGGCCGGGTGACGCAGTTCGGCCCGACGCCACAGGTCTACCGCCAGCCCGCTGACATGACCACGGCGCGGGTCTTCTCCGACCCGCCGATGAACTTTGTCCCCTGCGTCAAGACCTTTGCCCAGTTGGCACTGGGTGAGGCGACGACCCCCGCCACCGGCCCTTTCGCCGATCTGCCGGATGGCAGCTATACTGCCGGCTTCCGCGCCAACCATCTGTCGCTGCAGCAGCCATCGCCGCAGGCCATTCCGTTCCGCTGCACGCTTGGGGTGACCGAGATCACCGGGTCAGAGACGTTCCTTCACCTGCATCACGGGGCCGACAGATGGGTCGGGCTGGTGCATGGGGTGCAGGATCTGGCCGACGGGGCCGAGATCACGGTCTGGCTCGACCCCGCGCATGTCTATCTGTTCGACGCCAGCGGCCGCCTTGCCGCCCCGGCCCCCTATGCGCTGTCAGATATGAAAGGGGCCGCCTGATATGGCACAGATCACGCTGCAAAACCTTGCGCACAGCTATCTGCCGAACCCCGGCAAAGACGCCGATTTTGCGCTCAAACAGATGGATCACGTCTGGCAGGATGGCGGGGCCTATGCGCTGCTGGGCTCGTCCGGCTGTGGCAAGACCACGCTTTTGAACATCATCTCGGGCCTGTTGCGCCCAAGCCAGGGCCGGGTGCTGTTCGGGGACCGCGACGTGACCGACGCCCCCACCGCCGCGCGTAACATCGCGCAGGTGTTCCAGTTTCCGGTGGTCTACGACACCATGACCGTGCGCGACAACCTTGCCTTTCCGCTGCGCAATCGCGGGATGGACCCGACATACATCGCCGCCCGTGTGCAGCAGATCGCGCAGATGATCGGGATGGAAGACACCCTGTCGCGCAAGGCGCAGGGGCTGACGGCGGATGCCAAGCAAAAGATCAGCCTGGGCCGGGGCATGGTGCGCGAAGATGTCAACGCAATCCTGTTTGACGAGCCGCTGACGGTGATCGACCCGCATATGAAATGGGAGCTGCGCACCCAGCTGAAAAAGCTGCACCGCGACTTTGGCCATACGATGATCTACGTGACGCATGACCAGACCGAGGCGCTGACCTTCGCCGACAAGGTGGTGGTGATGTATGATGGCCGGGTGGTGCAGATGGGCACGCCGGAAGAGCTGTTCGAGACGCCGGCGCATACCTTTGTCGGCTACTTCATCGGCTCGCCCGGCATGAACCTTCTGGAGGCAAAGATCGACGGCAGCCGTGCGCATCTGCAAGGGCAATCCGTGGCGCTTGGCGCGTCCTATGCGCCGCTGGCCGGGTGCACCCAGATCGGCATCCGCCCGGAATATGCCACCCTGACCCGGGGCGACGGCCTGCCGGTCCGGATCAAGCGGGTCGAGGATGTGGGCCGCCACCGCCTGATCCGGGCCGAGGTGCTGGGCCAGCCGCTCAGCATCGTCGCGCCCGAGGGGCAGGAGATCGGGGCGGATCTGACCCATGTGGCTTTCGCGCCGGATAGAATCAACGTCTACGCCGACGACTGGCGCGTGCAGGGGGGGACCGCCTGATGATCAAGACCCAGAACAACAAGGCATGGTTCCTGGTGCTGCCGGTGCTGGTGCTGGTGGCGTTCTCCGCCGTGCTGCCACTGATGACGGTGGTGAACTATGCGGTGAACGACACCTTCGGCAACAACCAGTTCTTCTGGGTCGGGCTGGAATGGTTCGAGGAAATGGTGACCTCGTCGCGCCTGCATGACGCGCTTGGCCGCCAGATCCTGTTCTCGGCGATCATCCTGGCGATCGAGGTGCCGCTGGGGATCTACATCGCGCTCAATATGCCGAAATCCGGGTTCTGGGCCTCGTTCTGTCTGGTGCTGATGTCGCTGCCCTTGCTGATCCCGTTCAATGTGGTCGGCACGATCTGGCAGATCTTTGGCCGGGTGGATATCGGCCTGCTGGGTCACACGCTGGCGGCGCTGGGGTTTGACTACAACTACACCAACGACCCGTTTGACGCCTGGATGACGGTGATCGTGATGGATGTCTGGCACTGGACCTCGCTGGTCGCCCTGCTGGCCTATGCCGGGCTGCAAAGCATTCCGCAGGCCTATTATCAGGCCGCCCGGATTGATCAGGCCAGCCGTTGGGCGGTGTTCCGCTATATCGAGCTGCCCAAGATGAAGGGGGTTCTGCTGATCGCGATCCTGTTGCGCTTCATGGACAGCTTCATGATCTACACCGAGCCCTTTGTCGTCACCGGCGGCGGGCCGGGCAACTCGACCACCTTCCTGTCGATTGATCTGGTCAAGATGGCGATCGGCCAGTTCGACCTTGGCCCGGCGGCGGCGTTCAGTCTGATGTATTTCCTCGTCATTCTTCTGGTCTCCTGGGTGTTCTTTACCGTGATGACCAATCTTGACCGGCAGGAGTCCAAATGATGCGCGTCAAACCCTCTGCCCTGGTGATGGGCCTGTACCTTTTGTTCCTGCTCTTGCCGATCTACTGGCTGGTGAACATGAGCCTGAAGACCAACACGGAAATCCTGTCCAGCTTCACCCTGTTCCCGCGCGATCTGACCTTGCGCAATTACATGGTGATCCTGACCGATCCCAGCTGGTACATGGGCTATGTCAATTCGATCATTTATGTCACGCTGAACGTGGTGATCTCGCTCGCCGTCGCCCTGCCCGCGGCTTACGCCTTCTCGCGCTACAGCTTCATGGGCGACAAGCACCTGTTCTTCTGGCTCTTGACCAACCGCATGGCCCCGCCCGCCGTGTTTGCGCTGCCGTTCTTCCAGCTCTATTCCTCGGTCGGGTTGTTCGACACCCATATCGCTGTGGCGCTGGCGCATTGCCTGTTCAACGTGCCGCTGGCCGTGTGGATCCTTGAGGGGTTCATGCGCGGCGTGCCCAAAGAGATCGACGAAACCGCCTATATCGACGGCTATTCCTTCCCCAAATTCTTCGTCAAGATCTTCATGCCGCTGATCGCATCGGGCATCGGGGTCGCCGCGTTCTTCTGCTTCATGTTCTCCTGGGTGGAGCTGCTGCTGTCGCGCACCCTGACGAGCGTGAACGCCAAGCCCATCGCCGCCACCATGACCCGCACCGTCTCTGCCTCCGGCATGGACTGGGGCGTGCTCGCCGCCGCCGGGGTGCTGACCATCGTGCCGGGGGCTTTGGTGATCTGGTTTGTCCGCAACTACATCGCCAAGGGCTTTGCCCTGGGAAGGGTATGATGACCGTGACCAACACCCGCAGCAACTGGACGGTCATCACTCTGGGCACCGCCGCCCTGATGGCCGCGATCCTTGCGGCGCTGCTGCTGAGCGCCCCGCAAAAGGACAGCGCCATCGACTGGTTCGCGCCGATGACCCCCGGCGGCTGGATGGCCTGGACCCTGCCGGTCGCGCTGTTCTTCTGGACCATCGCCTGCCTGCTGGTCACCTTCACGCTGCTGGCGATCCGTTACCCCGAGACCCCGCGCGTGGGCATCCTGCGGATCGAGACCACGCGCGGCGACCGGCTGTTCATCTCGCTTCTCGGCTCGGCCTTTCTGTGCCTGGGCTGGCTGTTCTTCTTCGGGGCCCCGCTCTGGGGCGCCCTCATCCTCTGCCTTGTCTATGCCGCGGCGGTGTTCCGCTGGGTCTAGACAGGACGGCCACGACCGGGGAGCCGCCACAGGCAACGCCCGGCACCACATCTGATGTCTTACACTTCTGGGAGGAAATGCAATGAGACTTCGCCACACCACAACCGCCATGGCGCTCGCGCTGATGGCCACCGGATCGGCCCCCGCCTGGGCCGATATCGAGGCTGCAAAAGCCTTTCTCGACGCCGAAATCGGCGAGATGTCCTCGCTGACCCGCGCCGAGCAGGAAGCGGAAATGCAATGGTTCATCGACGCCGCCAAGCCTTATGCGGGCATGGATATCAAGGTGGTGTCGGAAACCATCACCACGCATGAATACGAGGCCAAGGTGCTGGCCCCGGCCTTTACCGCGATGACCGGCATCAGGATCACCCATGACCTGATCGGCGAAGGCGATGTCGTCGAAAAGCTGCAGACGCAGATGCAGTCGGGCGAAAACATCTATGACGCCTATATCAACGATTCCGATCTGATCGGCACCCATTGGCGCTATCAGCAGGTCCGCATCCTGGATGACTGGATGGCGGGCGAAGGGGCTGCGGTCACCAACCCCGGCCTTGATATCGCCGACTTCATCGGCACCTCGTTCACCACCGCGCCGGATGGCAAGCTGTATCAGCTGCCCACCCAGCAATTCGCCAACCTGTACTGGTTCCGCTACGACTGGTTCAACGACGAGAAAACCAAGGCCGACTTCCAGCAGAAATATGGCTACGAACTCGGCGTGCCGCTGAACTGGTCCGCCTATGAAGACATCGCCGAATTCTTCACCGGCCGCGACATGACCTATGCCGGTGGCCCGGCCTCGGCCTGGGGCAACATGGATTACGGCAAGAAAGACCCCTCGCTCGGCTGGCGCTATACCGATGCGTGGATGTCGATGGCGGGTATGGGCGATGTGGGCGAGCCCAACGGGTTGCCGGTGGATGAATGGGGCATCCGGGTGGACGAGAACTCGCGTCCCGTCGGCTCTTGCGTCGCGCGGGGCGGGGCCACCAACGATGCGGCGGCGGTCTATGCCGTGACCAAGGCCATCGACTGGCTGCAGAAATACACCCCGCCAGAGGCGCAGGGCATGACCTTTGGCGAGGCCGGGCCAGTCCCCGCACAGGGCCAGATCGCCCAGCAGATGTTCTGGTACACCGCCTTCACCGCCGACATGGTCAAAGAGGGCCTGCCGGTGATGAACGACGACGGCACGCCCAAATGGCGCATGGCCCCGTCGCCCCACGGTGCCTATTGGCAGGAAGGCACCAAGGTCGGCTATCAGGATGCCGGATCGTGGACGCTGATGAAATCCACCCCGGTCGACCGGGCGCAGGCCGCATGGCTCTATGCCCAGTTCGTGGTGTCCAAAACCGTGGACGTGAAGAAATCCCATGTCGGGCTGACCTTCATCCGCGAATCCACCATCGACCACGAAAGCTTCACCGAACGCGCGCCCAGACTCGGCGGCCTGGTGGAATTCTACCGCTCCCCCGCCCGCGTGCAATGGTCGCCCACCGGCACCAACGTGCCGGATTACCCGAAACTGGCGCAACTGTGGTGGCAGAACATCGGCGACGCCATGTCCGGCGCCAAAACCCCGCAACAAGCCCTCGACGCGCTCTGTGAAGAACAGGAACGCGTGATGGAACGCATCGAACGCGCCGGCGTCCAAGGCGACATCGGACCAAAACTCAACGAACCACAAGACCCCCAGGTCTGGCTCGACGCCCCAGGCGCACCCGTCGCAAAACTCGAAAACGAAAAACCACAAGGCGAAACAATCAGCTACGACGAACTCATCAAATCGTGGAACTGAAATAAAACCAAAGGGGGC
>NZ_QWEY01000024.1 GCF_003443995.1 Pseudotabrizicola alkalilacus | reverse complement strand
ATGTTTGGAAAACTCAAGGACTGGAGGCGCATTCACACACGATACGACCGCTGCGCCCACACCTTCATGTCCGCAATCGCCATAGCCGCCATCGTCATCTTCTGGATATGATCAATGAGTCCTGAGCCTAGGTAAAGGGTTGTCTTCCGACCAACCCATTCCGAACGTCGTCAGGATCTTTGCTATGGCATTCCGCTTCATTCATACCAGCGACCTGCATCTCGGACGGCGCTTCGCCAATATCGCTGAGCCGCCGGACGGGAACTTGCGCGGCCGCCTGATGGAGGCACGGTTCGACAAAATTCGGGCCTTGGCGACTGCTGCGCAGGATCGCGGGGCGGGTCATGTGCTGCTGGCAGGAGATACCTTCGATTCCGCCACCCCGTCGCGGCAGGCGCTGGCGGCGATGCGTGACGCGCAGGGGGTGCAATGGTGGTTGCTGCCCGGCAACCACGACAACCTGCGCAATGCCGAGCAAGTCTGGGACGAGATCAACCAGAACGCCCCTGAAAATGTCCATGCTCTGCGGGGCACCGATGTGGTGGAGATTGCGCCGGGGGTGGCGCTTTTGCCCTGCCCTGTGCCGGTCCGCGCGACAGGGCGTGATCTGACCAAAGATTTGCCGGGAATTGCCACGCCCGAGGGCGTGATCCGCATCGGGCTTGCCCATGGCGGGGTGGTCGATTTCACCGAAAGCGGCGAGCAGATCCCGCCGGATCGTGACCGCAGCGCCGGGCTTGACTATCTGGCGCTTGGGGATTGGCATGGCCGGTTGCAGGTCTCCCCACGGACCCAGTATCCAGGCACGCCGGAGCAGGATCGCTTCAAGCACGGCGCGCGGGGTCAGTGCCTGGCAGTGACCCTTACACAAAGCGGAGCCGTCCCCGAGGTGACCGGGATCGAGACCGGTAGCTTCCTGTGGTCCGACGTTGCCTTGCCGCTGCATGACGGCGAAGATACCGCCGCGGCGCTAGATGCGCGTCTGCCAACGGCGGCGCGGCGAAATTCGCTGTTGCGCATCAGGGCGGGCGGGTGGACGTCGCTTGCCGGTCACGCGGCGCTGCGGGCAGCAGTGGAACGGCACGCACCGGAATTCGCGCTTCTTGACCTTTTGCCCGACGGCCTGGGCCTGCTGCACAATGTTACCGATCTTGACGCGATCGATCAGGCTGGCGCGATGCGGCTGGCGGCGGAGCGTCTGATGACCGAGGCCGGGAATGACACGCTGGCCGAAGCCGACCGCGACATCGCGGCGGCGGCGCTGAACCGGCTTTATGCCTATGCGACGGAGGCGGCGCGATGAAGCTGCGCGCTATCATGCTCAAGGACGTGCGCAGGTTTACTGATCCGGTGCGGATCGACGGGATAGCCGATGGCGTGAACGTGCTGTGCGCCCCGAACGAGTTCGGCAAGTCTACCGTGTTTGACGCGCTGCGGGCGCTGTTCTTTGTGCCGCATGGCTCACGCGGCAAAGAAATTGGCCAGCTGCGCCCGCATGCCGGTGGCGCGCCGGAGGTGGCGGTCGAGATTGAGACGCCGGACGGAAACTTCCGCATTTCCAAGCGCTGGTTCAGCAAGCCCGAAGCCCGCGTCACCCGCGCAGGCGTGCTGATCGCGCAGGCGGATCAGGCCGAGGCGTGGATCGCGCAACTGCTTGGCAGTGGCGATGGCGGACCGTCGGGCCTGTTGTGGGTGCGGCAGGGCCTGACCAGCCTTGCCGATGGCAGCAACAAAGAGCAGCAGGCCGCGCTGGACGCGCGGCGCGATCTGCTGTCCTCGGTCACCGGCGAGGTCGAGGCGATGACGGGGGGCCGTCGCATGGATGCAGCACTTGCCCGCTGCCGTGAGGAACTTGGGGCCTATGCCACCGGGACCGGGAAGCCACGGACGGGGGGGCCGTGGGCCGAGGCGGCACAGGCGGTCAACGCGCTGACGGCGGACCGGGATGTGCTGGCCCGACGGGTCGAGATATTGCAGTCCGCCCTGACAGATCGGATCAGGTTGCGGCGCGAACTTGCCGAGATCGAGAGCCCTGACGCCATCGCCGACCGCCGGGCGCGGCTTGAGGCGGCAACGGCGGCGCACAGCGCGGCGCTGGCCCATGCAGAACAGGTAAAAGCCGCGTTGCAGGCGCTTGAGGCCGCCACCCACGCGGCTGACCGGGCGCAGCGCGACCTTGCGGCGCTGCGGTCCGCGACGAAGGATCACGCTGCCGCCTTTCAGAAGGACAAGGATGCGACGGCACAGCTGACGGCGGCGCAGGATGCGCTTGCCAAAGCCGAACAGGCGCATGGGGAGGCAGTGGCGGCCGACGACACCGCCCAGGCGCGACGTCAGCGCGCCGGGGAATTGCTGGGGCGCGTGCAGGCCCGGGCGGCAGCGGCTGCCGCGAACGACCGTCGCGCCGAGTTGCAGGACCGGATCGTGAAAGCCGGTGCCGCGCGGCAAGCGGTGGAGACAGCCACGGCCGAAGCGTCCATTGGCCCGGACAGCGTTGGCATCGACCGGCTGCGCGGCCTTGCAGCGGCCCTGACGACAGCCCGCGCACTGCGGGACAGCACCGCGACGCGGGTCACGATGCGCTATGCTCCGGGACGGGAGGGGGCTGTGCGCGCTGGTGATGCGCTGCTTGCGCATGACAAGGTTCACCCGATCCACAGCGACACAGTGCTGCACATCGATGGGCTGGGCGCGCTGACCATCCACCCGGGCGAAGGCCCCGAAGGGCTGGCCGATGTGGCGCGCGCCGCGACCGATCTTGCCAAGGCACTGGGCGAGTTTGGCCTCGCATCGATGGAGGAGGCGCTGCACGCGCATCACAAGCGGCAGGAGGCTGCCGACCGGCTGACCGGGGTTCGGGCCGAGCTGGCAGCGTTTGCGCCCAAGAGCATTGAAGATTTGCAGCAACAGCTTGCGACGCTGCCAATAGCGATGGCGGAGGACCACGCCGATTTGCCGGTAGCGGAGGAAGCGGAAGCCGAATTGCAGGCGTCCCGTGGACAGGCGGCGGAATGCACCGCGATCCGCGAGGCTGTGCGGGAACGCCGCGACACTGCCCGGACGACAAGGGCAGAGGCGGCGGTGCGGCAGGAGGCTGCGGCGGAGCGGCTGGAAACGGCCCGCGCAGCACTGAAACGGCTGGCATCGCAGGATGAGGCTGAACTGGCCGTGCAGGCCACCAATGCCAACGCCGCGCGAGAGCAGGCCGAAGCCAGGGTGAAACACATCCGCGCCACCGCCCCCGACATTGCGGCGACCGACGCCACGCTGAAACGCGTGAAGTCGGTCGAGGATGCGGCGCGCGACCGGATTGATGCCTTGCGTCCCTCCATTGCCGCACTGACCGAACGGATCGCCGGAAACGCTGGCGAGGCGGTCGAGGAGCAGTTGCAGGAGACCGACGAAAAGTTGGAGGTGGCCCGCGACCACCTTGCTCGTGTGGAACGAGAGGTGAAGGTGCTGCAACGCTTGCAAGCCGCGCTGGAAGGTGCGCGTTCGGAAGCGCGAGACCGCTATTTCGAACCCATTGCTGCCGAACTGCGCCCGCTGCTGCATCTGCTTTGGCCGGAGGCCGAGCTGAACTGGGCGGACGACTCTCTGCTGCCGCAATCGCTCACCCGGAATGGTCAGGTGGAACCCGTCGACATCCTGTCCGGCGGCACACAGGAACAGATCGCTTTTCTCGTGCGCCTCGCCTTTGCGCGGCTGCTGGCAAAGGGCGGTCGTCATGCGCCGGTAATCCTTGATGACGCACTTGTCTTTACTGACGATGACCGCATTGAACGGATGTTCGACGCGCTACACCAGCAGGCGGGAGATTTACAGATCATCGTCCTGAGCTGCAGGCAAAGGGCATTCCGGGAGCTGGGCGGTAAAGCGCTGCAGATTACTGCCGAGGCCGGATGACAGAAGAATCCAGCCAAGAAACTTCAGCTTTGCCGCGCCTCAGTTGAGCGATTTCGGTTTGCCCCCAAGTTGTCCCCTGAATTTGTCCACGCCATACTTTGGAAAGCACCAGCTAGCGTTCGCGAGCCAAGTAAAGGCGCGGCACGACGAACTGAACTCGGAGGTTGGCGTAATCGTGGGCGACGGCGTGCCGCAGCGGTGTTGAGAAACAGCCTCGGGCAAATGGAACTGGGTTGCGACAATCTCGTCCCGGTGATCCCGCACCTCCCGGTGCTCCACCAGGATATCTGGCTCTCTATGCACCGAACACTTCGAGGCAGCACTCGTGTCAGAGCAGTTTGGCATTACAATGGAGAGCTTTTCTCGGATAGGTAAATCTAGACATTTCAACCCGTTCAGGGGAGCGACACATTGAAAATTCGGAAAGCGCCGATTGGGATCGATACGCTCGAGGAATACCTGGCAGATGCGTCAGATTTTGCCTTTGAACTTCGCATCCTGCGAATGCTCACTGGAAAGGGCCTCGAATGTTCACATGGCGGCCAATACAAGGATCCTGATACCGGCAAGTCGCGCGAGTTCGATATACGGCTCAGAGCCACTCACGGACAGATTACGGTTGCTGCCGCCATTGAATGCAAAGCGATCGGTGCGCACTTTCCCTTGCTCGTGTCCTGCGTTTCGAGGGACCCGTCGGAGTCATATCAAGAGGTCTTCTGTCATCAACCGCGTAAAAGTCGGCCAGAACCCTCATTTGGGTTTGGTGTCAATCTTACCCATTTCGACCCGCCTGACCTGAGTGGCCTGCAGGGCAAGGAGGCCATGCGCCTCGGCCCGAGCCCACTTTATCCGCCCGGACAACCCGTGGGAAAGAGCACCGCCCAGGTCGGCCGCAGAGAGGGAAAAGAGAACGAGCTGGTCGCAAATGATGCAGAATTTTTCGAGAAGTGGTCGCAAGCGCTTCAGTCGCTGGACGATCTTGTCCAGGATATGGGCGATAGCGATACAATCAATAGGCTCTGGAATGGCCGACTACATTTCGGCTGCGCGCTCCCCATTGTTGTCGTTCCGAATGGCACGCTTTGGTCGGTCTCCTTCGGCCCGGATGGTGCGAAGCTGGGGCCGCCAGCGCAGGTCGGCCGCGTGCCAATTTTTATCGGGCGAGGCTACGGCAAAGGAAACATTGACCATTCAATGAGCGTTTCTCATCTTGAGGTGATGACAGAAGAAGGCCTTTCCGCGTTTTGCGACGAGTTTCTTTCCGGCCCGGATGGCCTGAAGCGACTGATATCGAATGATCAGTAGGCCCTTGCGCACGTTTCGGATTTGAAACCCGGATTCTCAATCCCAATGGTGGCGCAGCACCCGGTTTGTCGGTTAGGGTTATCTTCGGAGACAACCAAACTGGTTCAAAGGTTGGTTTCATCAAGATCTTACTCTCATAAGTTACTTTCTCGGCATGGTGGAGAACAAGCGCGGGCATATACAGTTTGTTGAGGTGAGCAATTTTCGAAAGCTCAAAGACGTCCGGATCGATCTGGCGGAGCAAACCACACTTTTAGTCGGAGCGAATAACAGCGGTAAGACATCCGCCATGCATGCGCTCCGCCATTTCCTCGTCGATGGCGGACGATTTGGCACCCACGACTTCACTCTGTCGCATTGGCACACCATCAATGAGATTGGTGAGGCATGGAAAAAAACCCAAGAGACGGAGGCCGCCGGTGGGCCGCAACCCTCAATCGACGACTGGGCTAAAGTGTTGCCGACAGTAGATGTCTGGCTGCAAGTGGAGAAAGGCGAGGTCCACCTCGTCAGATCGATTTTGCCGACCCTTGCCTGGAAGCCTGGCCTTATTGGCGTCCGACTGCGGTTCGAACCTAAAAAAATCGAAGAGTTCTATCGCGAATTCACTTCAGCTCTTATTGCGGCACGGGACACCAAGGCGGCAGCAAAGGAGCAACTCGGCAAGGTGCTGAACGTGAAGCTCTGGCCACAAAACATGATGGATTTTCTTGAGCGACGGCTACGGGCGCACTTCAGTCTTCAGGCTTATGTCCTGGATCCAACCGAAATTAAGCTCCCCATCAACGGTATAGCCCAGCCACAGATTTTACCAGAGACAGCACTCGCGATTCCTGGCAACCCACTTTACGGCCTTGTAAGAATTCATGAAATTAACGCCCAGCGTGGCTTCGACAACGCTTCAAACGGCAATGAGGCTGGAGAAACAATGGCAGCGAGTCCGCGGAAGGAGACACGGAAACTGTCTGATCAGCTCCGCTCCTATTACGCCAATCATTTAGATCCCTTCGATGCGCCGGACGCGAGGGATTTGCAGGCGCTTTCGGCCATCGAGGGGGCACAGGATGCGTTCGACGAAAGGCTCTTGGAATGCTTCTCGTCGGCCCTAAAGGAAGTGGCGGGGCTAGGCTATCCGGGGGTGTCCGATCCCCGCCTCAAGATTAGCACTCGCATTAGACCAACTGATGGCATGAACCATGAGGCGGCGGTCCAATACGAGATCGACATGAAGGCGGGGTCTGCGGGCGCTGTCGCCCTTTCTCTCCCAGAGCATTCAAACGGGCTGGGCTACCAAAACTTGGTATCGATGGTATTTCAGTTGATGAGCTTTCGCGATGCCTGGATGCGCGTGGGCAAAGCCGGAAAGCAGGCCCGTGACAAAGATAACTTCCAACTTGAACCCTTGCATCTTGTCCTGATCGAAGAGCCGGAGGCGCATCTCCATGCTCAGGTCCAACAGGTCTTTATCCGCAAAGCGTTTGCTATTCTGCGCGACCACCCAGACCTAAAGGAAAGTGGCAAACTTCGATCACAGCTCGTAGTCAGCACCCATTCAAGCCACATTGCTCATGAGGCGGAGTTTGCAAATCTGCGCTATTTCCGGCGGCTACCTGCAAGTGTAGCAGGCGATGTGCCTGTATCGACGGTTGTCAATGTGTCGGAAGTATTCGGAAAGGGCGTCGAAACATCAGACTTCGCCAAGCGCTATCTTCGCACGACCCACTGCGATCTATTTTTTGCCGATGCGGCCATTCTTGTCGAAGGTCCTGCAGAACGGATGCTCATCCCTCATTTCATCAGGCACCACCACGATAGCCTTCATCAATGCTATTTGACGCTTTTGGAGATTGGCGGCGCGCACGCGCATCGTCTTGAGCCGCTCCTGAAGCATCTGGGTCTGCCGACCCTTGTTGTTACTGACCTTGACTCCAAGGTTCCTGGAGGTGAGGCGTCGCAGCCTGCGCGTGGGCAAGGCCTGGTCACCAACAATACGACGCTTAGGTCATGGGTGCCCAAAGTTTCCGAAGTCGATAGGCTTCTCGATCTCGAACCAGCCAAGCGCCTTGTAGCATTCGACGACCTTTCGGCAGTGCGCGTCGCATACCAGCTCCCCGTGCTGGTAAAGGTTTCTGAAGCGGCAGACGCCGTCGAAGAGGAAGCTCTTCCCTACACCTTCGAGGATGCTTTGGTATTTGCCAACCTATCGCTCTTCCGAAACTTAGACGGGACCGGACTTGTCCGAAAGTTTAAGGACGCCATCGCCGCCACCACCACTGCCGCAGATCTTGGTGCCAGCTTGTTCAGTAGCCTCAAGACCGGCAAGAAGGCCGAGTTCGCCCTCGATGTGCTCGCGCTTGAGGATCCCGCTGGCTTGACCGTGCCTAATTACATCTCTGAAGGCTTGGCATGGCTAGAGTCTCAATTAAGGAAACGGCAAATGGAAGTAATTGAGGCGGATGCGAAGGCTGTGGAGCTAGAAGCGTGACCGCCGGCGTGGATGACGACATTGTGGATTCCGCAGTCGACGAAGAGCTTTACGCCTGCTCCGATCTAGACTCTCCGAAAAGTTTTCTCCTTTTTGCTGGTGCCGGCTCAGGCAAGACTCGTTCCTTGGTATCGCTGCTTGAGCGCCTTCGCACAGAGAAAGGGCGGCGCCTTTGGCTGGGGCGACGCAAAGTCAGGGTCATAACTTACACCAATGCTGCCTGTGACGAGATCAACCGCCGCCTTGGCTTCGATCCACTCATCGAGGTATCGACGATCCACAGTTTCTGCTGGTCACTTATTGAAACCTTCCACACCGATATTCGGGAGTGGTTACGAACAACTATTCAACAGGAAATCAGTGAGCTGCGTGCGCTGGCTGCGCGGGGCCGCGCCGGGACGAAGGCCGCGATAGATCGCGAACTCTCAATCACAAGCAAGGAGCGACGTCTTGCTCGCCTCGACGACATTCGGACATTCACCTACAGCCCAACCGGTGATCGTCAGGGACGAGGTGCTCTTGGCCATAGTGAAGTCTTGGCGATTGCTGCCGACTTCCTGATACAGGTCGACGGGATCCTGCCGGAGATTCTCGTCAATCAATATCCAATTCTACTGATCGACGAAAGCCAAGACACTACCAGACGGCTCATGGACGCCTTTCTAACTGTCCAGGCGGCGAACCGGGAACGGTTCTGCCTTGGCCTGTTTGGTGACATGATGCAGAGGATCTACGCTGACGGTAAAGTCGGCCTGGCCGAGGCTCTTCCGGACGACTGGGCAAGGCCCGCCAAAGTTATGAATCATCGTTGTCCTCCTCGGGTGGTTCAGCTGATTAACAAGATTCGAGAAATTGTCGACGGTCAGCAACAGAGGCCCAGGACGGACAAGCCAGAAGGAACAGTCCGGTTCTTCGTTCTGGGAAGCAATACGACGGACAAACGCGACGCCGAGGCTCGGATCGCCGATCGCATGGCGCAGATCACGGGCGACCAAGAGTGGATCTCTACGCCCGCAAGCTACAAGACGCTGACCCTCGAACATCACATGGCCGCCCGGCGCGCGGGCTTCTTCCAACTGTTTGAGGCACTCCAACAGGATGATAGCCTCCGGACAGGACTTTTGGATGGTTCTCTGCCCAGTCTGCGGCTCTTCACGAACGACGTTCTGCCGCTCGTTCAAGCTCTCCGGGTCAATGATGCATTCGCTGTAGCCGCCTTGACTCGGCAGAGATCGCCGTTGTTGTCGGCAGCAGCGTTGAAGGCGGCCGGGGACAAACAGGAAGACTTGTTGGCCGAAATCCAGACGGCGGTCAGCTGTTTGGCCGCTCTGTGGTCAGATGCAAACGCATCTCCAACCTTCCTCGAAGTCCTACAGGTCGTTTCAAAATTCCGCCTCTTCGAAATACCCGAGCTCTTGACTAACATCCTTCGGCGCATTCACGCGGCCGGACCTGACGTCGCCCCAAGCGCCGAGGATGAGGCTGCTGATCCCCAGGACACGACAACTGTCGCTTTGCAAAATTTTCTCATGACGCCATTCGAAGAAATAGGACCCTACGCCGATTATGTTTCGGGCCTCGCATCATCCGCCACCCATCAAGGGGTGAAAGGACTGGAGTTTCCAAGGGTAATGATCGTTATCGATGATGAGGAAGCTCGCGGCTTTCTATTCAGTTACGAAAAGCTCTTCGGAGCCAAGGGAAAGAGTGACACGGACGCAAAGAACGAGGCGGAGGGAAAGGAAACTGCCATAGACCGGACGCGTAGGCTCTTCTACGTAACCTGCAGCCGCGCCGAACAATCCCTGGCTGTCGCCGCGTATTCGGCCAACCCAGCCGCAGTTCGCGAGACAGTTATTCGTCAAGGCTGGTTTTCCGAAGATGAGGTCGAAATGCTGGCGCACTGAACATGTATGTGAATGTTTCGGCTCCGGATAAAGGACCATTTCTTAGGATGCCTACCTGGAGCCGGGGTATTAGTGTGCGCCAGATCCCAGCAGGCTGCCTAGTCGAGGCACGGTCCCAGGCAAATTCAAGGATCTAAACTGACTTTCGCCCGTTCTCGGGGCAGACCGCGCTCAGCCAGATCTAACTTTCGGACGCTGCACGTCTGTTTGGCCACTCGTTCAAATGCAGCTGGAGTGCGAGAGCGACTTCCGAATGCGCCCCAACAAAATCAACGCCTTACAAAACCTTTGCCCCGAACCGGCAAAACCTTGCCCCAAACGGCAGCAACTATGCCCCGATTTACATACAAGATCAGTGGGTCCAGACACCGCGGCGGTCGGTGGCGAAGTTTTCGCCGTATCCGCGGGCGCGGATCAGCGGTTTGCGGGCTTTTGGCAGCTGCACGTCATAATCGATGCCCTTGGCCTGCGCATAGGCCTCGGCCGCCTCCAGCGTGTCAAACTGCAGCCGCACCTGCGCCTGGGTGTCACCCGATGAGGTCCAGCCCATCAGCGGATCAACCTCACGTGCCGAGGCGGGGGCGAAATCCAGCTGCCAGCCCTTGGTCTTGGCGGTGCCCGATTGCATCGCGGTTTTGGTGGGCTGATAGATGCGGGCGCGCATGGGGAAACCTCCTGAACAGACAGGCGATATATGGCGGAAAACCGGGGGGAGACGCAAGGCCCAAGACGGGGAGCAAGTCGCTGTCGGCTGACCACGGGGTGTGGGTGGGGTGTGGTGCGATCAACCGACAGCTTCGTTGCTGCTTGCCCGATCACTGTGCCAAAGCTGCCCTTGCATTTCAACTGAAAGCTGCAAGTTTTCGATGTGTTTTCGCTAAAATTGAATCGCTTCCCTTAACCTTGCCGCAAGCTGGGTTAATCTTCCGTGAAAGCCCCCCTTTAACCAGAACAAAAACGGAATATATTGGCGCCTGCAACGCCCCGCGCAGAAAAGCTCCCGCAGGGACTCGCCCCCGGCCCCCAGCTCCCCGGAAGGATGCCATGCCCCATAACAACGCCAATGCGCTGACCGAACGCCCCGATGTGCTGACCCGGCCCAAGCTCGAAGGCGGTCGGCGCTTTGTGTTGTCGACCCCGTTCCAACCCGCAGGCGACCAGCCGACAGCGATTGCGGAACTGTCAGCGGGCGTCAGGGCGGGCGAGCACAACCAGGTGCTGCTGGGGGCCACCGGCACCGGCAAGACCTTCACCATGGCCAAGATCATCGAGGAAACCCAACGCCCGGCGATCATCCTGGCCCCCAACAAGACCCTTGCTGCGCAGCTTTATGGCGAATTCAAGGGGTTCTTCCCCGAAAATGCGGTGGAATACTTCGTCAGCTATTACGATTACTACCAGCCCGAAGCCTATGTCGCGCGGTCCGACACCTATATCGAGAAAGAATCGCAGATCAACGAACAGATCGACCGGATGCGCCACTCGGCCACGCGGGCGCTTTTGGAGCGTGACGATGTGATCATCGTGGCCTCGGTGTCGTGCATCTACGGCATCGGCTCGGTTGAGACCTATTCGGCGATGACGCAGGATCTGCTGGTCGGGCAAAGCTATGACCAGCGCAAGGTGATGGCGGAACTGGTGGCGCAGCAGTACCGCCGCAACGATCAGGCGTTTCAGCGCGGCAGCTTCCGGGTGCGCGGCGACTCGCTCGAAGTCTGGCCCGCCCACCTTGATGACCGCGCCTGGCGCTTCAGCTTTTTTGGCGAAGAGCTGGAGGCGATAGTCGAATTCGACCCGCTGTCAGGGGCCAAGACCGACAGTTTCAAGCAGATCCGCATCTACGCCAACAGCCACTACGTCACCCCGCGCCCGACGATGCAGCAGGCGGTGATCGGCATCAAGAAAGAGCTCCGCCACCGGCTCGACCAGCTGGTGAACGAGGGCAAATTGCTGGAGGCGCAGCGGCTGGAACAGCGCACCAATTTCGATCTGGAAATGCTGGAGGCAACCGGCGTCTGCAATGGCATCGAGAACTATTCGCGCTACCTCACGGGGCGCGCACCGGGCGAGCCGCCGCCGACGCTGTTCGAATTCATCCCCGACAATGCCATTGTGTTCGCGGACGAATCCCACGTTTCCGTCCCGCAGATCGGAGGCATGTACAAGGGCGACTTCCGGCGCAAGATGACGCTTGCCGAACACGGCTTCCGCCTGCCGTCGTGCATGGACAACCGGCCCCTGAAATTCGAAGAATGGGATGCGATGCGCCCGCAATCGGTGTTCGTGTCCGCCACCCCTGCGGCGTGGGAAATGGATCAGGCCGGCGGCGTGTTCACCGAACAGGTGATCCGCCCCACCGGGCTTGTCGATCCACAGGTCGAAATCCGCCCCGTGGAGATGCAGGTCGATGACCTCCTGGATGAGATCCGCAAGGTGGCCGCCCAAGGTCTGCGCATTCTGGTCACCACGCTGACCAAGCGCATGGCCGAAGACCTGACCGAGTATTTCCACGAACAGGGCATCCGCATCCGCTACATGCACTCTGACATCGACACCATCGAACGCATCGAAATCCTGCGCGACCTGCGCCTTGGTGCCTTCGATGTGCTGGTGGGCATCAACCTGCTGCGCGAAGGTCTCGATATTCCCGAATGCGGGCTGGTGGCGATCCTCGATGCCGACAAGGAAGGCTTCCTGCGCTCGGAAACCTCGCTGATCCAAACCATCGGTCGCGCCGCGCGCAATGCCGATGGCCGGGTCATCATGTATGCCGACCGGATCACCGGCAGCATGGAGCGGGCCTTGCGCGAAACCAACCGCCGCCGCGACAAGCAGATCGCCTATAACCTTGAGCACGGCATCACCCCGATGACGGTGAAGAAGAACATCGAGGATGTGCTGCAAGGCCTGTGGCAGGGTGACACCGACATGTCCCGCGTCACCGCCAAGGTGGACAAACCGATGGTCGGCCAGAACCTCGCCGCCCATCTCGACGCCCTGCGCACGGCGATGCGCAAGGCCGCCGAAAACCTGGAGTTCGAGGAAGCCGCGCGCCTCCGCGATGAGGTCAAACGGCTGGAGGCGGTCGAGCTGACCATCTCTGACGATCCCCTCGCCCGCCAGTCAGCGGTCGATGACGCGGTAGACGAGGCGCAGAAAATGGCCGGGCGCTCCACCGCCGGCCGCCCCGGCCAGCGCGGCGGGGTGAAACGGCGCAAGCGTTAAGTGCCGGTCTCCAGCCAGAGCACCCCATTGCGGTAGCCGCCGCGCCGCAAATGGCCCGGTTGCGCCACTTCGGGGAACTCATCCACCCAGTCGCGAAAGCGGTCATTGCTCAGCACGGCAGCCCCCAACTCGCGCGCGGCTTTCAGGATCACCGGATCGGCGGGGCTGCCCTTGGGCACCACCAGCACCCGGTCTGCGGGCAGACCCAACGCCCGCGCCAGCGGACGGTCATCCATATACCGCCCCGCCAGCTTGTATCCGGCGTTGGCGTCGAACACGACGCCCGGCTGATAGCCCAGGTCCGTCAGCGAACGGACCACCTCTTGTATCGTGGCCAGCTGCGGGGTTTCACCGTTCCAATGCATGATGTTTGATCCGTCGATCACAATGCTGCGCGGCGCGGTCGTCGGCACCTGCGGCGCCCCTCTGGCGCGCAGCATCAGGATCAGCGCGGCAACCGCCGACAGCAGCGCCAGCAAGACCGGCGCAGAGTCCACCGTCCCGGTCAGGCCATAACTGAACAGGGCCACGGCAAAAGACATCAGGAACAGGGCAAAGGGCACAGGCATGCTGCCATCCTGACACGCAGATCAGGGCAGAACAAAGACCGGAACGGATAGAATTTGCGGCATCAGGGCTTGGATTGCGCGGGCGAAAACGCTACCTGCTGTGCAACACCGAAAGGCACGCATGAAAAAGTTCATCGACCCCAACCACCCGTTCTTTGCCAGTGCCCTCGTGCGCTGGGTGACATCGCTGGTGCCGGTGATCTGGGCACTGGTGGAGTTTGTCCATGGCAACACCGGCTGGGGCATGATCTCTGCCGCGCTTGGCGCGCTGGCGTTCTGGGCGCTGATCGTGCGCGGGCCGGATGAACCCACCGCCCCCGGCAAAGACACGCCTCAGGACTGAAGCTGCGCCAGAATCTCGTCCGCCAACGCGGCAATCTCGGTCGCGGCGGGCGATTTGCCAACCTCGGACACCGCCAGCCCGTTGCCCATCGTCTCGGCATAGGCCACGCGCTGGCCCAGCCGCGCCGCCGCCACCTCGGCCAGATCGCCCGCCGCATTGGCCACCTCTTCCCCCAGCCGCGTGCCCGCCTTGCAGCGGTTCAGCACGATCAGCGTGGTCCGGCTTTCGCGCGCGGCAAGGTCAAGCACCCCGTCGGTCGCCCACAGATCGACATGGCTGGCCGATACCGGGATCAGCACCAGCGACGCCTCGCGCAAGCTGGGCCGCAGATCGGCGTCGATCTTGGGCGGCGTGTCGATGATCACGATGTCATGGGTCTTGCGCAGCTTTTCGCACTCATAGCCCACACCCCAGGCAGAGGCGGTCGACAGATCCATCCCCGGATCGCCCAACCGCTCCCGCCGCGCCATGAACCAGCGGCCCAGAGAGCCCTGCGGATCGGTGTCAAGCAAAGCCACCGACACCCCCCGCCGCACCAGCTCCACCGCCAGATTGACCGAAAGCGTGGTCTTGCCCGACCCGCCCTTTTGCTGCGCAACCGTGATGACCTGACCCATACCGCCCCCGTTTCTGCGCTGCAGCATAGAGTGATTCGGGGTGTGGGGATAGGGGTAGGTTACCGCGCCCTTTGACCGCACGTAGGGCGGGGTTCACCCCGTCGTCATGGGAGATCAAGAGTCGATCGGCGCGACAATCGCTCCTGATATTAAGGTGTCGTAGTCTATGACAATAAGCCGTCCACCATGGTACTGCCGCATTGCTTGCCCCACCTCTTCTGGTGGCATATTCTCTGCATGTCCCACCACAAGTATCAAGTTAGGATTGCGGAACTCAACCTCATACTTCTCCTTTGCGAACTTCATTGCCTCTGGATTATTTAAAAAGTTGTCATAGTGCGAAAGCTGTGCAACTCCTTCTCCCACATAGTCAACAAACCGACGACGCGAAGCCTTGGCCTTGACTAGGGTCAGGACTCGTTCTCGCTTCATAGCCAGAACATGACGGTTGCGGCGAGGGCGATGGCTGAGAGGAAGACCTTCGGGCATCTGTCGTAACGGGTTGCGACCCGTCGCCAGTCCTTCAGCC
>NZ_QWEY01000023.1 GCF_003443995.1 Pseudotabrizicola alkalilacus | reverse complement strand
GGCGATATCCGCGCCATCTGGGCTTCGGAAAGCAGGATCATCTCGCTCATGGCAGCACCCCCTGTGGTGCCGCAAGTGAATCAGTGAGTTGTCCGACCCGCAAGAAAATTAATGGGTCCAGAGCCTACCTTATGCTGCCCCGCAATCTGTTGACCGGTCTCTTTGATCATTGGACCGTTCCGGAACTGCGAGAATGCATCAATCCTGTGGCAATGCCGATAAAGCCGTCGTCTATCCTTTCGGCGCCAGGGCGCCAGGGCGGCCGGGATGTGGTGGGACAAGATCAAGAACCGCATCACCCGCTCTGACGATCTTCACGTGATAAGTCTTTCCTTAAAGGACACAGGCGAACTGGCAAAAATTGACGAACCGCGCAATGAAGTTGCAGATCAATATTCAGGACGGTGAAGTGATGGTCAGCGTTGGCGACAGCATCGTTTACGTCACACCGCTGCAATGGAAGAGTGCTGCGTAAGTTACAGCATCTGCGGCGAGCATGTTTGGCGTGGGCACCCGAAACCGGCGGTTTGCATTGAGCACGTGGGAACGGCAGACCCACACCGTCAGCAAAAGTGACACAGGGCGAAAATTGCGGGCCGATCGCCACGGTTGTTCACGTGAGCTGTTTCATAGACGCTGGACGTAGCTGGCAAGCTATCACAGCTTCGGCCAGCCGTTTGCTGTCGCCTGTGCGAGGGATGGGAGGGCACAAAAAGCATTGGAAATTTCTGGCAGGATGTCATTTTCTGCTGTGAAATCTCGCCCATAGAGGGACGAGAACAGCAAGATTGCTGCTTTGTGCAACGGCACCTCAACCCCTGTCATATCTGCCAGACGCACCATGGTAGTCAGTCCAAAGGGCACGTCCTCTGTCACATACCGGGTATCAAGAGTCTTGGGGCCATTCACACTTTGGCGTATCTTGACGACCTCTGCCATCATCTCCGCCAAAGGTCCGATCTCGACCTTCCCCGGAACCGCATAGCTCTGATGAACGGAGCGGCACTCCACCCCCAGTGCCGCAGCGATGCCGCGCCGCTCCCGATCCAGATCTTCCAGAAAACGACAAACGGCGGGGGTCATATAGTCCTGCTGCACCCATGTTTCACCCTTCTCCATTCGGGTCAGGTTGAACAGGGCCAGCCCACAATGAACCGTCGGGTTGAGGTTGCCGAGATCAATGGCCAGCAGGGTTTCCACCGGCCTGAACCGCGCGCCGAACAATTCTGTGCAGAGGTCAAGCGCGGCGGTCATGCCTGACTGTGGGATCACTGCCATTTCCACTTCGCGCCGCAGAAGCGAGATCGAGACTTCCGACGGCCCTGTCTGGCGACCCGTCGAGGCAGTGGTGTTCCAAGCGATGATCGGGCAGTCAAGGCCACGCGTCGCCAGACCACGCGAGAAATAAAGCGCAGAGAATGACAGGTGAGCACTGATGATCACGCTTTGACCGCTCTTCAGATGGGGCAGAAGGCGGTCGATGACCTGTTTGTGTCCATAGGCCGGAAGGGCGAGAATGACGACAGATGCGCCGCTCAGCAGTGCCTTTGGATCAGTTGCTACAAACACGTCGAACTGGCCCTCCAGCGCACCGTGGGCGACCAGTGGCTTGCCTTGCGCCAGGGCCTCACCGCGCCTGTTGGAGGGCGACCAGATGACTGAACTGTGGCCCCGATTTGCCAAAAAGGCGGCATAAGAATATCCGATCCCTCCGGCTCCGGCGATGGCAACACGCATGTATTTTCTTCCTTCGGATGGTGGGCGAAACGCAGGTTGCGCTGAGGGATAGGGACCTGGCCGGCTGCCGTCAAAGTCCGATAACTGTATCCGGTATTCTGTGGTGTTATAGGTTCAGGCCCCGGCGTCGGTATTGCCTGAGAGAATACCGAACGCCAAACGCGCTATTTGACTCTATTCACCCATCGCTGGTTCTCTGGCCCTTGGCACATCACAAAAGAAGCCGAGGAAAAAATGACATCAACAGGGAAACGATTGATTTTGTGCGGCACACTGCTGGCCGGACTGGGGATGGCCCTTCCGGCTGCCGCGCAGGATCAGGTTTTGCGGGTAGGCATCAACGCACCCGAGATCAGCACGCTTGACCCGCACCGCGCCAGCGCCACGGCCGACAAGGGCGCGGTGGGCTGGCTCTACAATGGTCTGGTCCGCTTTCCGCCTGGCAGCGCCGATCCAGCCGCGCTGGAGCCGGATCTGGCCAAGAGCTGGGCAAGCTCCGAGAATGGACTGGAATGGACTTTCACGCTGCGCGACGGAGTGAAGTTCCATGGAGATTGGGGAGTGCTGACGGCCGATGACGTGGTCTACTCGCTTGAACGGGCGAAAGACCCCGAGCGATCGTCCTTCGCAGCCGCTTATGACGGCCTCCAAACCATCGAGGCGGTGGATGCGCGAACGGTGCGCATCGTGCTGGCACATCCGGTTCCGGGGTTCCTGGGCCTGCTGTCAAATTACCATGGTGGCAACATCGTCAGTAAGGCTGCGGCCGAGGCGGCGGGCGCAGATTTCGGCAAGCAACCTGTTGGCACCGGCCCCTTTGCCTTTGTCTCTCACCAGACCCAGCAGAGCGTTACCTTTGCCCGGCATGACGGATACTTCCGCGGCACGCCAAAGATCGCGACCATCGAGTATCGGCTGATCCCGGCCGATGCCAGCCGCGAACTGGCCTTCACCTCGGGTGAGCTCGACCTGATCTATGGCAAGCGTGAACAGCGCTGGATCGACCGTTGGAACCGTGAATCTGATGTCGCCGTCGACGTGTTCTGGCCTGCCGAGTTCCGGACCCTGCACCTGAACACGCAACTCGCGCCGCTTGACGATGTGCGGGTGCGCGAAGCAGTGGCGCGCGCCATCAATGTCGATGAAATCGTGGCTTTCGTGGGCGCTGACGTGGCACCGAAGGGCTGTTCGGTGATCCCCTCGGGCTATCTGGGCGAAGATTGCAGCGCCTGGACCTACAGCTATGATCCGGCGGCGGTGAAAGAGCTTCTGGCCGAAGCGGGCCATCCCGATGGCATCACGATCAAGCAGGTCGTGTCGAGCAACAACGCACAGCTGCCAATCATGGAGGTTATCCAGGCACAGCTTTCTGCGTCGGGCATAACGCTGGACATGCAGGTGGTTGACCATCCAACCTACCATGAGATGATCCGCAAGAATATGAGCGGCATGGTTTTCTATGGCTCGGCGCGCTTTCCCATCGCCGACAGCTATCTGACCGAATACTATCATTCGGCAGCCATCGTCGGCAAACCGACTGCCATTACCAACTTTTCGCATTGCGACGTGGCAGATGCGCCGATCGAGGCCGCGCGGGTGAATACCGATCCTCAGGGCCAGCTCGCCGACTGGTCAGAAGCCCAACGCCTGATCCATGAGCAAATCTGTGCGGTCCCGCTGTTCAACCTGCGCCAGGTTTGGTTGCGCAGTGGCAATCTTGACTATGGGTATGAATTAGAGGGCGCGATGAATCTTGCGCCGCCGATCACCGAACTCACAGAGCTGAAGGCCAATTGACCATGCCGCGGGCGAAACCCTCTGCGGTTTCGTGAACGCAGTCGACAAAGGCAGACACCAACCGCCGGTTGCGCCCATGGCGCAGCCGACACAATTGATAGTCGACCATATGCACCGGATCAAAGGACCGGATCGCAATCCGGTCCGCCATGCCTACCGCATGAAACGGGTGCGACAGTGCTATGCCAAGCCCAAGAGACACCAACTCGCAGACATTGGGGGATGTCGTCGCCTCGACTGTCACCTTTGGCTGGGCGCCGTAGCTCTCGAACAGTTTGTCCTGTAGCAGGCGGGTATAGCTGCCCTGCATGAAGGCGATGATGGGCTCTTCGGCGATATCCTCCATCGTCAGGGCCTGTTTGCTGGTCAACGGATGGTCGGTCGGCAGAAAACAGGTCAACGGCTGCCGCAGGATTGATGTGCTTTCGATATGGGTGTCCTCGACCCGCCCGGTCACCACCCCGACATCGACATTGCCTGCCCGCATCCATTCCACGATGAACTGCGAGCTACGTGCCTGCAGCGAGACGAAGACATCGGGGTGTTTCGCCTTGAATGCGCCAATCACCGAGCAAATGAAGTGCCCTGACAGACCAGGCAGGCAGCCGATGACCAACTGCCCCTGCTCCTCACGTCTCAGGTTGTCAACGGCGCGATTGATCTGGTTCAGGCCGGAAAAGATCCGGTCGATCTCCTGATAGAATTTGATGCCGCGCTCATTGGGCACCAGAAGACCGCGCCGCCGTTCAAACAGATCGAGTCCGATATCCGCTTCTAGGTTGGTCAGCAGCTTGCTTGCCGCTGGCTGCGACATGTTCAGCACCTCGGCCGCGCGGCTGACGGTTCCGGTTTCGATGACGGCCTTGAACGCCTCGATCTGCCGCATGGTCGGTTGCCTGTATCTCTTGGTGCGTGCCATCCGTTTGCCCTTTCAGTATAACCTAATAGAATACAGATCATAATAAGTGATGTTGGAAACCATACCTGCATCCGACCTATCACTGCAAGACAAGACGGAGATCAGTGCAGTGCGTGAGCCAGATACAATTGTGATCGGAGCGGGGACCGTGGGCGCGGCCATCGCCTACGGGCTTGCGCGGCAGGGTCAGCGCGTGCTTGTCCTTGATGGCGGGGATACCGACTTTCGCGCGGCCCGCGCGAATTTTGGCCTGGTCTGGGTGCAGGGCAAGGGGCGGGGGATGCCTGCCTATCAGCGGCTGACCCGGCAAAGCTCCGATCTGTGGCCGGGGTTTCTGGAAGAATTGTCCGAAGCCTCGGGTGGGATGAAGATTGACTACGAACGCCGTGGGGGTCTGGCCCTGACCTTTGGTGAAAACGGCCATCAACACCGGGCGGATCTGGTTGCTCAGCTTGAGCGTGAAAGGATTGCGGACCAAGGATCAGCGGCCGGTCCATCTGATCTTGAAATGATCAGTAGGCCCGAGCTCGAAACGCTTCTGCCCGAGCTGCGGTTGGGGGCCACGGTGAGTGGCGCGAGTTTCTGCTCCCGCGATGGCCATGTGAATCCGCTGCATCTGCTGGCGGCACTGCACGCCGGGTTCCTACGGCTGGGCGGAGCGTTGCAAGGCAACACGCGGGTAGAAACGATCCGGTCCGAGTCGGGCGGCTTTGTGGTCACAGCGGGGCAGGGAAGCTGGCGTGCGGCGCGCGTGGTGATCGCGGCCGGTATTGCCGGTGCGGCACTTGGGCGGCAGGTGGGACTGGATGTGCCCATCTTTCCGCAACGCGGGCAGGTTCTGGTGACCCAGCGTGTTGCGCCTGTGCTGCCTTACCCGTGCAGCGGCCTGCGGCAGACCGCAGATGGCACCATAATGATTGGCGCCACCAAGGAAGATGTGGGCGAGGATGTGTCTACCTCCGTGCGCGCGTCCGGTTGGCTGGCCCGCAAGACGGTGGATATCTCGCCTGATCTGGGCAGGTTGCAACTGGTCCGGCATTGGGCCGGGCTACGCACGCTGTCCCCGGATGGCTGCCCGATCTATGCGCAATCGCCGGAATGGCCGGGCGTCTTCGTTGTCAGCTGCCATTCCGGGGTGACACTGGCCGCAGTTCATGCGGCGGTGCTTGCCCCTCACATCGCTGCCGGTGCGTTGCCGTCAGAGTTCGGTCCCTTCCATCACAGGCGTTTCAATGTTCAAGCAGCTCGCTGACCCGGCCCGCAGGTCTTTTTCTGTTTTTATAGACGGTGCCGAAGTTTCGGCGCGTGACGGTGAAACGGTGGCCGCAGTCATACTGCGCGCACCGCCCCATATCGCCCGGCATACGCCGGTAAAAGAGACGCCGCGCGCTCCTTTTTGCCTGATGGGCGTGTGCTTTGATTGTCTGGCAACGGTGGATGGAGAAACCTCGGTCCAGACCTGTCTTGTGGAAGTGCAACCCGGAATGAAAATCGAACGCCCGGTGGGCAAGCTCAGGATCACCCTATGAACAGCCGTCATGACATTCTGATTGTGGGTGCGGGTCCGGCAGGTATGGCCGCCGCGATCGAACTGCGGCGGCTGGGCTTTGCGCCTTTGGTTGTGGATGAGCAGTCGGCCCCTGGCGGCCAGATATGGCGCGACGTAGAGCGTCCGCGACCCGATGCCCTGCGAAACGCGCTTGGCCCGGATTACGCGGCGGGGGCCGAAGTTGCGGGCCAGTTCCGCGCCAGCGGCGTTGATTATCGGCCGGGAACCCGCATGTGGCATATCGAACCCGGACTGCGCGTGTTCCTGTCGCAGGCGGGTAAGGCCTTTGTGGCAGAGCCCAAAGCCCTTCTGCTCGCCACCGGCGCGCAGGAGCGACCGGCACCGATCCCCGGGTGGACACTCCCGGGCGTGCTCACGGTGGGGGCAGCGCAGATCCTGATGAAAGGCTCGGGCCAGATTCCTGAACGGCCAGTCTGGATCGCGGGTTCGGGTCCGCTGCCCATTCTCTATATGCGTCAGCTTGTGGCTGCGGGCGGGCAGGTGGCAGGCTACCTAGACACCACTCCCCGGGGGGCGGCACTGCGCGCCTTGCCGCATTTGCGCAGCGCCTTGCGCGGCTGGGCGGATCTGCGCAAGGGTCTGGCCTGGATGCGCGCGCTCAAGGCCGGTGGGCTGCACATCG
This sequence comes from Pseudotabrizicola alkalilacus, assembly GCF_003443995.1. Classification (GTDB taxonomy): domain Bacteria; phylum Pseudomonadota; class Alphaproteobacteria; order Rhodobacterales; family Rhodobacteraceae; genus Pseudotabrizicola; species Pseudotabrizicola alkalilacus. The sequence goes on along the minus strand of NZ_QWEY01000023.1, from coordinate 10,158 downwards.
AAAAGCATGTGACGGACCTTGTGGCGACGGGAACGGAGCGGCTCGAGGCCCTGAGCTACCGGACTGCGGATGGCAAGGCGCACCGTGTTGAGGCAGAGGTGCTGTTGCTGCACGAGGGCGTCGTTCCGTCGATCCATGGCACCTTGTCTGTCGATTGCGCGCATGTCTGGGACGAGGCCCAAGCTGCCCTGCGCCCCGCCCTCGACGACTGGGGCATGACCAGTGTGGAGGGGCTCTATGTGGCCGGTGACGGAGCGGGTATCGCGGGCGTGCGCGCGGCACTGGCCAGGGGCCGACTGGCCGCACAGGGCATTGCCGCCCGGCTGGGAAGAGAGGCCGGCGCAGCCGAAGTTGCCGGGGCACGGGCGGAACTGCGGGCTGCCAGCGCCTCGCGCGGTTTCCTCGATGCCGTCTTTCCGGCGCCGGGTTCGTCCGTGGAGATACCCGACGACACCATTGTTTGCCGCTGCGAAGAGCTGACAGCGGGTGAAATCCGTGCCGCTGCCCGCATCCATCGCGGCGGCCCAAACCAGGTCAAGGCTGTCACCCGTTGCGGCATGGGCCCCTGTCAGGGGCGGCAGTGTGGCTATACGGTCAACCGCATTCTGGCCAGCGCCTATGGCCAGAGCCAGGCGGATGTCGGCTTCTTCCGCATCCGCCCGCCGTTGAAGCCTGTTACACTGCAGGAACTTGCGGCATTGGACGAGGGACGCGAAGCGCCATGACAACGCCGGATGTTCTGATCATTGGCGGTGGTTTGCACGGGCTTTCGGCTGCGCTGCATCTGGCACGGGGTGGAGCCACCGTCTCGCTGCTTGAGCGGCGCTTCGTCGGTCGCCACGCGTCAGGCGCGTCGGCAGCAGGGGTGCGAACCCTGGGGCGCAACCCGCTTGAGCTGCCCTTGTCGATGGGAGCCATGCAAATGTGGCATTCGATCTCCGATCTGGTTGGCGATGATTGCGGCTTTGTCGCGCAAGGCCAACTGCGCGTCTATGAAACCGATACCCAGGCAGACCGCGAGCTTGCCCGGGTCGCGGCATTGCGGGCGGCGGGGCACGAGAATGAAGTGATGATCGATCAGCAGACCCTGCGGGGGCTTGTCCCGGGGATCAACGACAAATTCATTGGAGCTTGCTATGCGCCCACCGACGGCGCGGCCGATCCGCATCGCACCCTGGTGGCCTTTCGGGCCGCTGCTCAGCAGGCTGGCGTGCAGCTGCACGAAGGCAGCGGCGTCAGCGCCCTTTCACGAGACGGAAGCCGTTGGACGATCGACAGCGAGGCGGGCAGGTTTTCAGCTGCGAGCGTAATCAATGCCTCCGGGGCCTGGGGCGCGCGCGTCGCCTCGCTGGTCGGCGAGGAAATTCCGATGGCGGCGAAAGCCTCGATGATGATGGTGACCGAACGGATCGAGGCGATGATCCGCCCCGTCGTCTCCATCGTCGGACGATCGCTGTCTTTCAAGCAATCGTCGCAGGGGACGCTGGTTCTGGGCGGCGGCATTCAGGGCCGCTATGATCTGGACCGCGAAGAGACCACTCTGGACTTTCGCGCATTGGCAGCGGGAGCCTCTGCTGCTTGCGAGCTGATGCCTGCCGTGCGGGGATTGCGGATTAACCGCTGTTGGTCGGGCCTGGAAGGCAAGACGCCCGACCTGCTGCCTGTCATCGGCCCCTCCACTGTCGCTGCAGGGCTGTATCATGTCTTCGGGTTTTCAGGGCATGGGTTCCAGCTTGTGCCCGCCGCCGGGGCCGCCGTGGCGGAAATGGTCGCCACAGGTCGCCCGCCTGCCACGCTTTCGCCCTTCTCCGCCGCTCGCTTCACAACACGGGATGTTGCCGCATGATCCACTATGTCATCCGCCGCATGTTGCTTGCGATACCAACGCTGCTGCTCATGCTGACGGTGATCTTTGTCCTGGTCCGCCTGGTGCCAGGCGATCCAGCGATCACCATCTTGGGAGATCAGGCCAGTGAGGACGCGCTGCAGCGCCTGCGGGCACAGCTTGGTCTCGATCAGCCGATCTATGTTCAATACTTCGATTTCGTGATGCGGACGCTGTCAGGCGACTTCGGCCGCTCGATGGCGACGGGGCGCACGGTCCTGCAAGAGGTCGCGGCGGTGCTGCCCTACACGATAGAGCTGACGGCATCTGCCTTGCTGATCGGTGCGATCATCGGAGTGCCACTTGGCACGACCGCCGCGATCTACCGCAACCTCTGGCCGGATTACGCAAGCCGGCTGGTGTCGCTGATCGGGCTCTCCTTCCCGGCCTTCGTCTCCGGCATCCTGATGCTGCTGGCCTTTGCGGTCAATCTGCGGTGGTTTCCGGTGATTGGCAGCGGTGGCAGCGGGCTTGAGGCCCATCTGCGCGCGCTCGTGCTGCCTGCGTTGAATCTGGGGCTGATCATGACGGCCTACATCACCCGCGTCACCCGGGCGTCGATGCTGAATGTCCTGAATGAAGACTACATTCGCACGGCCCGTGCCAAAGGGGTTCGACCGAACCGACTGATCCGCCGCCACGCGTTGCGCAATGCGCTGATTCCGGTGATCACGGTGGTCGGTCTGTATTTTGGCACCTTGGTCGGAAATTCGGTGCTGACCGAAATGGTCTTTTCCCGTCCTGGACTTGGGAAACTGATCCTGGGCGCTCTGAATTCGCGGGATTACACGCTGCTTCAAGGGCTTATGGTGACCTTTGCCAGCTTCGTGATCCTTGTAAACACAGTGACGGACATTGCCTACGGGCTGGTCGATCCGAGGGTGAAATACAGCTGATGACAATTGCCACATCTTCCCCCCGCCGCCAAAGTGCTTTCTGGATGGCTTTCCGCAGCAACCGCCTGGCTTGGCTTGGCGTCGCCCTGCTCGCGATCATCGTATTTTCGGCGGTCTTCGCACCGTGGATCGCGCCGCATGATCCTCTGCAGCAAAACATCCTGCACCGCCTGCAACCGCCGTCTTCGGAATTCCTTCTGGGGACCGATACCTATGGGCGCGACGTGCTGTCACGATTGATCTACGGGTCGCGTGTCTCATTGGTGGTGGGTTTCGTCGCCATTCTGATCGCGATGGTCGTGGGGTCTGCCATCGGCATCCTGTCGGGCTTTATTGGCGGCGTCTTTGACCGTGTGGTGATGAGCCTGCTGGACGTGATGCTGTCCTTTCCCACGTTGCTGCTGGGGTTGATGATCGCGGCCATGCTGGGGGCGAGCTTCGAGAACCTTATCATTGCCATCGCCATTACCGAGATGGCCCCCTTTGCCCGGGTGGCGCGGGCGCCGACGATCAGCCTCAAGCAGCGCGACTTCATCGAGGCGGGACGGGCCATGGGCTTTTCCGATAGCCGTCTGATGGGACGGCACATCCTGCCCAATATGTTGTCCGAGGTTGTGGTCGTGGGGTCTATGTGGATGGCAAGTGCCATCCGCACCGAAGCCTCGCTCAGCTTCATCGGCTTGGGGGTGCCGCCACCGACGCCGACCTGGGGCGGGATGATCCGCGAAGGGTTCGAGAATATCCTCGATTCCTGGTGGCTGGCGGTGTGTCCCAGCGTTGCGATCCTCTTGACCGTGCTGGCGCTCAATATCCTTGGGGATGCGCTGCGCGACGCCATCGACCCTAAAACGCGCGTGGAATGAAGGGCCAGACCATGATGACCAAGCAAACCACGCCATCGCAGGATGACATCGTGCTCGATGTGCAAGGCCTGCGGACGGAATTCCTGATGGGGCGGCAGTGGAAGCCAGCCGTCAACGATCTTTCGCTGACGATCCGCAGCAACGAGACCGTCGCAGTGGTGGGCGAGTCCGGCTCCGGCAAGTCGGTCACGGCGCTGTCCATACTTGGACTGCTACCGGCGCAGGGCGCCCGGATCGCCCGGGGTCGCGTGTTGTTCGAGGGCCAGGATCTGACGCAGCTGTCGGAAAACCAGATGGCGCAGATACGTGGCAACCGGATTGCGATGATCTTTCAGGAGCCGATGACCTCGCTCAATCCGACGATGACGGTCGGCGACCAGATCGGCGAGTCCCTGTTGATCCATCGCGGGATGTCGCTTCGCGATGCGCGCAAAGAGGCGCTCGCCTTGCTGGAACGGGTCCGCATCCCGGCGGCGTCGCGGCGCATCAATGAATTCCCCCATCAGTTTTCCGGGGGCATGCGACAGCGCGCAATGATCGCCATGGCGCTTGCCTGCCGCCCGAAGCTCTTGATCGCCGATGAACCGACGACGGCACTGGATGTCACGATCCAAGCCCAGATCCTGCAACTTATCAAAGAATTGCAGGAAGAAGAGGGGATGGGAGTGCTGTTCATCACCCATGACATGGGCGTGGTCGCGGAAATCGCAGACCGGGCGCTGGTGATGCGGTATGGGGATATTGTCGAGGATGGACGCTGTGCTGACATTTTTGCGCGGCCCCAGCATCCCTATACGCGCACGCTCCTGTTCGCGGTGCCGCAGCTGGGGACAATGGGGCAGGGCAACCAACCCGTGCCTTTTCCCGAACTCGACGCCGAGGGCAACGAAAAGCCAGCGCCGCCCATCGCCGACAGCAGCATCCGGACCGAAGGCCAGCCACTGTTGCAAGTGCGCGGTCTGACCACGCGCTTTGACATTCGCGGCGGCTTTTTACGCCGGATCCAGGGGCGGGTCCATGCGGTTCAGGACGTCTCGTTCGACCTGCGCGCAGGTGAAACGCTGGCGCTTGTCGGGGAAAGCGGCTGTGGCAAGTCAACCACAGGCCGCTCGGTCCTGCGCCTGCTGGAGCCCGTCGCGGGGGAGGTGGTTTTCGACGGCCAGACACTTTCCAAACTGTCGAAAGCCGACCTCAAGACCGGTCGGCGGCAAATGCAGATGATCTTTCAGGATCCGTTCGCCAGTCTCGATCCCCGGCAGCGCGTCGGCGATGCGATTGCCGAGCCGCTGCTGGTGCACCGGCTGGTGTCGCGGGCGGACATGTCTGCCACAGTGGGGAGACTGCTGCGGCGCGTGGGTCTGGAGCCTGCGATGGCCGAACGCTATCCGCACGAGTTTTCGGGCGGGCAGCGGCAGCGCATCTGTATCGCGCGAGCCCTTGCGATGGAGCCCAAACTTATCGTGGCCGACGAGTCCGTTTCGGCGCTGGATGTCTCGATCAAGGCGCAGATCGTGAATCTGATGCTGGAACTGCAGGCGAGCATGGGTCTGAGCTATCTGTTCATCAGTCATGACATGGCGGTGGTGGAACGGATCAGCCACCGGGTGGCGGTGATGTATCTGGGCGAGATCGTCGAAATCGGCCCGCGCGCGCAAATTTTTGGCGATCCGCAGCATCCCTATACCCGCAAGCTGCTGTCGGCGGTTCTGCTGCCGGACCCGTCCCGACGCCGCATGCGCCGCACCCTGTCCATTGATGAGATCCCCAGTCCGATCCGCCCCGCCGATCACGTCTCTCCAAAGCGCGCCTATCGCGAGGCAGGCGAGGATCATTGGGTTATGGTCGAGGCATGACGCGCTGGCTCCTGAACGCCCCGTGTTGCCCGACGGGCAGAGGATGGTGACCCGGTTTGCGCAGTGGATCGTCGCGGCGAGAGACCTGCGCCTGACCGGGGCGTTGCGTGACGCTGCCTTGCGCGCACTGCTGGATCTGCTCGGCGCTGCAGCGGCGGGCGTGGCAGATCCCGGTGTGCTTGCGGTTCGGCGCGTGGCGCTTGGCTCCTTCGGGGCAGGGTCGGTGCCGCTGTGGTTCACGGGGCAGGCGGGTTCTGCGGTGGCCGCCGCCTGGGCCAATGCAGCTGCCGCGTCTGCGCAGGATCTTGATGACGGCAATCGCATGGCGCGCGGCCATCCGGGTGCGGCCGTGATCCCGGCGGGGCTGGCCGTCGGGGCCGAGCTTGCTGTGGATTTCGACCGCATCTTGACGGCCATCGCCATCGGCTACGAGGTCGGCGTGACCATCGGGGCCGCGCGGACGACCTATGGCAATACCGGCACCTGGTCGGCCTATGCTGTGGTGGCCACGGCGGCCGCCCTGCGCGGCACCCCGGTTGACGAGATCGCGCACGCGCTTGCCATAGCGGGCGAGAGTGCGCCCAATCAGCTTTTCGCCAGCGCGCCTCCACCCCGTGATCCGGCACCCGAAGGCAGCCATGTCAAGGAAGGTATCCCGTGGTCTGTGGTGACCGGGCTGGTTGCTCTTGGCCTTGCGGAAGCTGGCCATAGCGGCCCGCGCAACATTCTCGACTCGCGCCGACACTACCAGTTTGCCGATGGCTTGCGGCTGGGTGCAGAGCCCCGGATTTGCCAATGTTACATCAAACTCTACGCCTGTTGCCGGCATGTCCATGCTCCACTCGACGCCATGTTTACGCTGATCTCAGAGCACGGGATCCAGTCGGTCGAAATCGAGCAAATCGAGGTCGAGACGACAAGCGGCGCAATGAGGATTTCCAATCAGATATCCCCACAAAACCTGACTGATCTGCAATATAGCATCCCCTACTGTCTGGCCCTTGGCGCGATCCGTGGTGCAGGCGCGCTGTTGCCTCTGACGCCCGCCGCGTTGTCGTTGCCTGGGGCATGTGAGCTGGCCGCCCGGGTTCGGCTGGTTCTGAATCCCGAATTCGACGCCAGATTTCCGGCCGAGACTCTGGCCCGTGTGCGCGTGGCGGCGCGGGGGCAGGTCTTCCTGTCGGATGTCACTGCACCCCGTGGCGAAGCGGACACTCCGCTGGCCTGGGACGAGATTGCCGACAAGGTGATGCGTGCTGGCGGACTGACCCTGACTCACGATCATTTGGCCATGCTTATCGACGCTGTCAGCGCGGGCGACATCTATTTGCTCGCGAAGTGCTTGCAGAAGCCCGGGTCGACACTCCCGTCTGAAATGTAGCAGGCGCTCCGGGCCAGTGCCAACGCGCCCGGTCGCTTCGTCTTCCGCTCCAAAAGGCCTCGCACTCCAGTCGGACATGCTCGGGTTGGAGGGCAGCCGGAAGCGGATCGACATCAGCCTTGATCCCCTGGTGATGGTCAGCCGGACCAGGGCGGCCATGGTGGTGCGGGGAGGCCGGAACAGGATGGCAAGAGTCGCGCCACACTCAGGCAAGCAGTCCCGCGTCGACTGGCTCCCAAGACAGGCCGGAGCGGTAGCGGGCTGCCCTTGTCCTCCACCGCGCCGATACCGCTTGCGACGTAGATCAGCTTGCCGCCGCCAAAGACGGGGGGCTCGACGCTAGACTTTTTTGAAACCGGCGGTGGTGGCCGAGGTGACTGCACATCAGACCGTGCTTTTGCTGTCTGCCAATTCCCGCAAAGTCCAAAGTGGCGATTATATCCTACCGTCACCGTCCCGCCTTGGCTGGGGACCTCGAGTTGCATCCCATTGCGGAGTGATCGACTGCGCCTCCGGCATTGCTGCTGCAGGGGGTCCACTCCCCCATCGAACAAGACGGGCTGATGGTAAAAGGTCGGCTAACCGGGCCATCACGCTGCTCTGTGCGATATCAGATTCTCTGGCAATCGTGGTGTTCCGTGCCTCCGTCAGACTTTGCAGATGAGTGGCTTCTGCCTGTCCCACGTGATCCCCGACTCCTATGATCAGCACAGGCTGGTCTCGAAGACGGACCGCTGCGGCAAGTGCCGTCTGGCTGTCAACGACGATAAGGCATCTCGTGGCATCGCGTGGGCCGATCAGGATCAGCCCGCCTTGCGCGCGGCAATGCGTTTGCCGGTCCCGCTCGGTTGACTTTGCAAGATTAAGCTGGGTGAAGCCCGCGATCCCTCCATCTTGCCTGCGGTGCGGCAGAAGGAGGTTGCCAAGGCCATCAGCACGGATGTCATCCCCATAGACTGCAATGGCGTCGTGCAAGGGTTGGGACAGCCCAGAGTCCTGCGTGCGCAGTGGTGCGGTGAACCAGGCCTGGCGCGCTGATGTCAGGTCGGATGGCCCCGTAACAATTCCGCCTTGCACCTCATGGATTGCCGCGTAGCGCAGAATATCGCGATAGCGCCTGCGTGCTGCCTCTTGCTGGTTGGCTTGTGCGATTGCGTCCAAGGGAAGAGAGACACGCTTATGGATACCGTGCGTCGCAGATCGCAACCTTTGCCGTGCCGTCTTATGCTGCTCATGCATGACGAGGCGCAGGGCTTGCGCCATCGGGCTTTTGCTGCCCCCCAGCACCTCACGCACTGCCGCTGTTTCCGATGACTGCGCTTGAGACAGTCGCTGCTGAGCCTGCCTGGCCTCACGACGTGCATTCTGGCGCTGCCCTGCTCAGCCAGGATGGGGTGCAATAATTTGGTCGTGAGAGCCACCAGCGCCGTTTCCGCATGGCCGTGAGCTGGTGCCGTTGGATCAGGCAAAACCGTTGTTGCGTTGTTTGCGTTAAGGTCAGGGACAAAGGCTCCGAGCCTATGCTGCATCTTGCGCAACCCACAGGACGTGCCGAGCTGGCTTGCTGCCATTTGCCATGACCGGACCCGATGCGAAATCCTGGCGCCGCTGCGATGTAAGATATACCGGAGATCATAGGTGCGCAGTGCACCATGCACTTCTTGCCAGCTCTTTGCAGTTGCCAATCTGTGACGCAGCCAGATTTGAACTCTGGGCGCGAGGATGTCGAGGAGGGCGGGCAAGCCGCTGCGACGTTCAAGAGCCCGGGCAGCGTCCGGCGTCGGTCGCAGGCCTAGGGCACGGTCCCGCGCCTTAGCGTGCCAATGTGGCGTCGGCTTGGGCACAAGTGTGATGCCCTCGTCGCCTGATCCTATATCAAACCGCCCGCGGTCGGCACCCCAGCCCATGCGGGCTTCGATCCTACGGCAGGCGCGCTCCAGGCGCGCATAATCCTGCCAGAGGGAAAGGGCTTTCCCTGTAACAGGGTGCACGCGGTTCAGCACGACATGCACATGTGGGTTGGGCCTGTCACGATGCACCGCCATGACCATCTGATGGGTGGCGGCGCCCAGGTCAATCATCACAAGCCGTGCGGCTGAGATCATCGCCGCATTGCTCGGACGGTCAGTCTCGGGCCAAGACAGAACGATATGCGCCACAGGATGCTGCACGGCAGTATTCAACCCGCGCGCCATCTGCATTTGCGCCCGGGCGTCTTGCCATCCGCCACAGAGGTTGACGCAACGGACAACAACCGCTTTGCGGCTGACATAGGCGATCCGTGCACCAAACGGGCAGCCACGCGTTCCAGTTCGTCTGGCGTTAGGGCACACCTTCGCGATCATCGCCGATCACCTTTCTCTGCACGTCATGAAGCTCCTGCGACACGCGGAGGATCTCCTGGGCGATCTTTTCGGGCGGCACTTTTGGGGCCAGATGCGCGATTTCCTGCATGCGACCCGCTAGCTGGCCCAATACGCCGCTCAGCACCCGGTCGGACGCACTGGGCCCACCGCAGCCTTTGTGCAGTAGATTGCGTGCCCATGCGGCGAGACCAGACGCGCCACAACTTTGCGCGGCACGGCGAAAAGCGAAATGCTCTGCCGCCGTGACCCGGATCTGGATCAGCGCCTGACGCTGGCGCTGATCCGACCGTGGTGCTCCATCCCCGGCCTTTGCCATGCCGCGCCGGTTATCCCGGAAGCCTTGACGCCTGTGGCGCGGGTGAGGGCGCATGTCCTGCCCCTTGCGTCTGCGCTGGCGTTGCGGATCCGTCGTCAGCGCGGGGGGGCTGGTTCATCGCAGCAGGTGCGGGCTGAGATGCCGAGGTCTTTGGTTGAGGGCTTGAGGCCTTTGCCTTTTCCTTCGCAGCGCCGATCGTTTGCGCCGTTGGCCCCTTGTCGCGGACATAATGTGCCAAAGTGCTGGCGCTGATTTTCACGCCGGCAGCGACCATCTTCTCGGCGATATCGGTGAAGTTGTAGCCCTTCTGCAATGCGCCGAGGATCGCGGTGCGGTTCATTTCGACAACATCGCGCGCAGTCAGAGATGCCTTCGGCTTAGGTGCCAGCGCGTCAAGCATTGGGGTAATCGCCTTGGCAATCGGCATGGTGATCGGGGTCGTCAGCTTTGGGCTTCCTTGGGGGAACATGTGTTTCTCCTTTTTTCATGTCGTCCCCTTGGAATAGGATCCCCTTGAGAAAAAACTACGTGACCCTCTTTGGTTATCCACATGTTTGCCCCGCGCCAGCCAGAAAGATTGTAGCCGCGCGGCTGTGAC
>NZ_QWEY01000022.1 GCF_003443995.1 Pseudotabrizicola alkalilacus | reverse complement strand
GCCGATTGAAAGACTGGCGCAGGGTCGCAACCCGTTACGACAGATGCGCAAAGACCTTCCTCTCCGCCGTCGCTCTCGCAGCCACCGTCATATTCTGGCTATGAGGATCAATGAGTCTGGACCCTAGATGGTTCCAATCAAGTGTCAAAAGGAAATCGGCGAGGCCGCGGATATATTGTTTGGTGCCTTGTGCCCGATCGTTCGGCTTAATGACGTGGAACTCGCATCTGGAATTTTAAATCAGGTTGACAGACTCTTCCCGATTCTGACTTCCGGTATTGGTACCCTGAGGGTGCGGTCCCACCGAATAAGTTCGGGTGCGAAGCAAAAGAGAGGCCGGTTCGGGGATCTTCACCTTGCAGGTCGCGACTTGGCCGTGCGTCTGCTTTGGGCCGTTTCTGTCTTTCAACCGGCCGAAGATGTCAGTATTCCTTTGCAAATATGATCTCAAAATAGCAAGAAATTCTTACATGTCTGCGTTGCCCTTGATCACTCAGACCCGGCGTTCTCGAGGCATGACACAGGCTGATCTTGCTCTCGAAATCAGGGTCAGCATCCCAACTGTAAGGGGCCTTGAGCGGGGTGCGGGAAACTTGCGGACCATGGTCCGCGCCATGAAGGCACTTGGTCTTGGGTGGGGATGGGCTCGGCAAGGTGAAGACGCGGCTGCCCTGCTTGCGGCGCGGCGACGCAAAAAAGGTTTCAGTCAGGCAGCCTTGGCTGAAAAGGCAGGGTGCTCGCGTCCGACCATCATTGCGCTTGAGAGAGATTTTTCGGGCAGTGTGTCGATTTTACTTTCCGTCCTAGCGGCTCTCGGGGTGCGCCAGGTGCTTAGGGCGCTGGACATGCCGGGGCGTGCTGGACTCGTTCCGGTGACCAATGCGCCGGTCCGGGATCTGGTCATGACGCCTGCGCCATTGGCCGCTGCTGTGATTGCGCATTTCGCTGAACAGATTTCCGGCAGCATTCTCGATCCGGCGAGGGGGCAGGGTGCCTTTTTCGATCAGTTTCCTTCACTTCTGCAACGGAGGTGGTGCGAAGTGTCGGAGGGCAAGGATTTCCACGCCTGGTCTGAACCGGTCGACTGGATCGTAACGAACCCGCCGTGGTCACGCCTGCGGGATTTCACCCTTCACGCAATGAACTTGGCGCCCAATATTATATGGCTCGCCCCGATCGTTAACCTTACAACGAAAGCAAGGTTGCGCGATCTGGATGAGTATGGGTTTGGCATCGCGGAACTTTTGCTGATCGAAACGCCGAAATGCTGGCCACAAAGCGGCTTTCAGCTTGCCGCGGCACATTTGAAGAAGGGTCATCAGGGAGCTTGGCAGGTTTCGCGACTGGGGTTGGTGGTCAAATAGCTGCCGAATGGGTTCTTGGGGCTCCTGACCACGTATGCAGCTGTTTGGCGATTCGTGGCAAACCACCAAGGTTCCTTTCGCAAGCGAGAACTGGCTCGGGGCGTGCAGGTGGTGCCCGATGGAGGGACGTCTTCTCAAATCAAGTTTCCGCGCTCCACGATGGCCTGAGATCGACGTGTCGACGACGATGACCCGTGGGGTTCGTTCCAGTGACGGATCATATCGTCAAACAACTTCGACCTACGATGGGGCTTGGAGTGAACCCCACGGACTGGACCACGGGGGGCTGAAGATCTGATACGCTGGACTGGCCTTGCATGGAGAAAGCACCATGACGTCCCGAGGTCCCTACCGTCGACATTCGACACCCTTCAAATTGCAGCTCTGCCAAGACATCAGATCTGGCATCATCGGGCGGCGCGATGCGCAGCGCAGCCACAATATCTCGGCCAACCTCATCCAGCTTTGGCTGACCCAATTCGACCGAGGTGAACTGACGGGCGAAGAGGCGGAAGCCAGCGTCATCGCCGGCTACGAGACCCGCATCGCCGCGCTGGAGCGCAAGGTCGGCCAGCTGACGATGGAGCTGGATCTTGTCAAAAAAAACCCGCGGATGCCGACCGCCAACGCCAGCGGGACGTCCTTCGTGATCAGCGGCCCCGCACCTGCTCCATCCGGCTGGGGTGCAAAGCCATGAACCTGCCACGCAGCACCTATTATTATCGCGCGGTCGCCGAACCCGAAGGGCTGTCGGATGCCGAACTGACGTCGATCATTGAAGACATCCAGGACGAATTGCCCTGCTACGGCTACCGACGTGTGACATACGAACTCCGGCATCACGGATTTATCATCAATCACAAAAGGGTAGCACGCGTCATGCGGCTTGCCGGACTTGGCATAAAGCCACGCAGGCGCTTTGTGCGGACAACCGACAGCCAGCACGACTCTCCGATCTTCCCGAACCTCTACCGCAATACCATCCCGGATCAGCCGGACAGGATATGGGTTGCGGACTTCACCTACATCCGGGTGTCGACCGGGTTCTGCTTCCTCGCGGCCATTCTGGATGCCTGCAGCCGCAAGGTCGTCGGATATGCCCTGTCACAGCGTCTCGACACACCACTGGCGCTGGCGGCCTTGCGCGCCGCGGTGGTGAACCGGGCTCCTCCGAAGGGCTGCATCCATCATACGGACCGCGGATGCCAATATGCATCCCAGCCCTATCGCGATGCCCTCGAGGCCGCAGGGCTAAAAGGATCCATGAGCAGCGTCGGAAATCCCTATCACAACGCGCAGGCGGAGAGCTTCATGAAGACGCTGAAGGTCGAGGAGGTCTATCGGGCCGGATACGAGACTTTTACTGATGTGGCTACCCGCTTGCCCCGATACATTGAGCAGATCTACAATACCAAAAGACTGCACTCAGCACTCGGATACCGATCGCCCGAGGACTTCGAAACCCAACTCGCCCGCGAGGCGGTTTAGGTCGGATGCCCCCCGTGGTCCAGTCCGTGGGGTTCACTCCATACCCGGCTCAGTTCCGGGTGAAAATCAACAGCCATGTGAGAAACTACGGGCGCTACTTCGTTGGCATCATCAAAAGTGAGGCAGAGCCAGTTTTGCAGGCCAAAACACATTTATGCCCTTCCGCCGCGTCGGCCCTTATCTGCATCATTTCCCAATAACCGATTTGTTGGCCTGAGCAGTATCACTGAAACCAAGCGCCAAAAACTTTATAATCGGCCGCAAATAGAGCGCGCAATTTTTCATGCTGGGAATCTGTAATATCCGTGAAGGATAGCTTTGGCCCGCCTCTTTGTAGCCAAGGCAAAGTTAAACGTTTTCCTGCAATCTGGCTGACATCGGCCGCTAGTATATCAAGCTCGGAGAACCTATAAACTCTTGAGAGGTAGGCGGGGTCGGAACCCAAAAAATCAACCTGTGCCCGAGTATGGTGGTTTATGGATGGTACTGCAGAACAATAGTCATCGAGCCGGTCTATAAATGTCGAGAGGTCAGGGTCAGGGATAAGGTCGTACTTGGCTAAACGCTTCCCCTGTTTATCTACTGAAAGCTCTCGATGGTGAACTACGCGATTGCTATAGGCTGACAGCACGCGTTTGATGGGATCGCGTACCACAGCTATACGATGTAGTTCCCTAATGCTTGATTTATCAATCTCATTGAATAATACTGTTGGGTGTAGATTATGGATAAATACGGTCTTGCCATTATCGCCTTTATACGGGGAAAACTTGACGCGATGTTCTGATTCATAAAACATCTGCTTGATTGAGGTGCAGGCATTTTTGGGGACGGGCAGATAAGCAACATTTTCTAGGATGTACGGCATAGAAAAATCTTTATTTGGTGTTCATCAAGTGATCTGCAGTCTAGTTTGAGTATTGCCAGTTCTGATGTGTTGAAAAACGCTCTTACTCCACGCAGAATTTGGTTCTTATAGTGAATGAACGTGGAATGTAAATTGGTCAAGCCTTATCGAAGCAAAGGTGTTCAGTCTCTGCCCCTGATGGACCAGCTGCTGTCGGTCCGATATTCACATCATCGACTTTTGCCCGCTTTGGCCACCGTATCGGGATTGAAGTCCAATGCCTGGCTCAGCTGCGCGAGCGAAGCTTGCGATTTGTTAGGCAGATTCAACCGGTTGTCGCAACACCTTCGATCAAATCCTGTTTGAGCAGCCGGTCGAGAGCCTCTTCAGGTGTTCGCCACCCTAGCGTTTTTCGGGGGAGCGTGTTCAGCGCATGGGCGAAGGCGCTCATCTCTTCGGCGCCATATTGGCTGAGATCCGTGCCCTTGGGGAAGTATTGGCGGAGTAGACCGTTCGTGTTCTCGTTGGTGCCCCGCTGCCAAGGGCTCTGAGAGTCGCAAAAGTGTATCTCGAGGCCGGTATCGATCCGAAGATGCGCGTGTTGGGCCATCTCGGCCCCTTGGTCCCAAGTCAACGAGCGATACAGGTGAGCAGGCAGGCTTCTGATCGTCCCAGCGATGGCATCCCGGACGGCCTCGGCGCGGTGGCCGGCAAGGTCTGGCACATTCTTTACAAACTTGCCCGTCCCGTGCCCCTCCATGCGCGGCAGGTGCAGGTGCAGGTGCATCGTGAAGCGGACCATGCAATACATCGTAAGCGCTGTCCTGAGCCCACCTTCGCGGGAAGCTGGTCAGTCCCGGGAAGAGTCAGCGCGCAGAATACATTTTGCCTGTTAAACCGAATATCTTGATCGCTTCGGTTGAGGCGAAAGAAAATACGCAGGCCGTAGGCGCGGCGTCGCAGCAGGTCCTGGAGCATCATGACACTTCTGGCAACCCATTTGTGTTCTCTTCTAACGGGGGGGCTCCTATTTCACGATCGGACTGCTAGGAGCGCCACGTCTGCGGCAACGATCACGTTGGATCAGTTTGCTTTCCGCAATGGTAGAGAGTGTGGTCCATGGGTGGGGTCAGCGCTTGCGCAGCGCATCCGCCTGTTCTTGGGTCAGGAGCCGGGTGCGGTGCCCCCGCAGCATGAGGAAGAGCTTTGCCGTCTCTTCCAGTTCTTCAGTCGCATATTGTGCTTCTTCTAAAGAGCTGCCGGCCACGACAGGGCCATGGTTCGCCAGTAACACCGCGTGGTTGTCGGCAGCCTGTTCCGCGACGGCTTGCGCAAGTTTCTCATCCCCAGGTGCAAAATAAGGGATAAGAGGCAGCCGACCCACGCGCATGACATAGTAGGCGGTAAGCGGTGGCAGCACGTCTGCAGGATCGACGTCGGCAAGCGTGCTAACCGCGACGGAATGGGTGGAGTGCAGGTGCACCACAGCGTTGGATTGAGGCCGCTGGCAATACATACACATGTGCAGAAAGGATTCCTTGGTCGGCTTGTCGCCATCAACGAATATTCCATTCGCGTCAAAGCGCGACAGCCGCGCCGGATCGAGCGCGCCGAGCGAGGCATTTGTGGGCGTCATCAGCATACTGCCATCCGAGAGGCGCACGCTGATGTTGCCAGTCGAGCCGAAGGTCAGCCCACGATCAAATATAGATTTTCCCACTACGCAGATGTGGTCGCGGGCCTTGGTTACTTCGGATTTGGTCAGGCCCATGCGAGCATCTCCCATGCTTTGAGAAAGAAGTCTTCGCTGCCGAAGTTGCCAGATTTCAACGCAAGACAGAGTGGGCGTTCGGTATTGACTGACAACACCCACGGCACGCCAGGGTCAATTTCTGGACCGATACGAACGGCGGAGCAACCAAGTGCCGCCACGACTGCGCCCGAGGTCTCGCCGCCCGCAGAGATGAAGCGGGTGTAGCCTCGCGTCGCAAGGGTGGCAGCTACACGCGCTAGCAGTCCCTCGACAATCTCGCCAGCATGCATCCGACCAAGCGTTTTCTGTGCCTGCGCCACAATGGCGGGCTCGGCGCTGGAATAGATGACCGGCGGCAGGCTTGAGCACTGAGACGCCGTTTCGGCGAAAGCGACCACCAATTCGGGAGTGATCTCACCGCTTGCAATTCTGAGCGCGTCGAGTTGCATCATCTGCATGCCAGCCTTTTCGGCTGTGGCGATCTGGCGGCGCGTCATCGCAGAGCAGGAGCCTGCAAGGATCACTCCGCGCCCTTCGGGGGCAATGAATGCCTCTCTCTCGGCTGCCGGGGCGATCCACCCATTCTCGCGATACAGGTCCGGCAGACCCATGGCGACTGCTGACCCCCCCGTGACAAGCGGAAACTGCGCAGCCGCGCGGCCGATGGCGCGCAGATCGCTGTCGGTGATCGCATCGACGATGCAGATGCCGGGTTCCTGCAAGAGTGCTGCGTTGATCGCGGCAGCGCCACGGCGCACTGTCTCATGCGGGACGAGCCGCACAGGCCGGTTGCTCTGGCGCGACAGCACCCGGACGAGATTCGGGTCGCACATCGGCGTGAGTGGATGGTCCCTCATCGGGCTCTCCGAGATCAACTGGTCAAAGACGAAGAGATGCCCTTTATAGACCGTCCGGCCGTTTTCGGGAAACGAGGGGCAGGCAAGCGTGTGTGCGGTGCCGAGATGCTCCATCAACGCCGTCGTGACTTGGCCAATATTGCCGTCATCTGTCGAGTCGAAGGTTGAGCAATACTTGAAAAACAGCTGCTTTGCCCCTGCCGCCTGCAGCGCCCGGGCGGAGGCGAGCGACATTTCGATTGCCTCTGCAGCGGGGATCGTGCGCGACTTCAGCGCGACCACCACCACGTCGGCATCTCGTGCCACGTCACCAAGGGTGTCGGGCACGCCGATCACCTGCACGACGCGCATGCCGTTGCGAGAGAGGATCAACGAAAGGTCGGTCGCGCCGGTCAGGTCGTCGGCAATAGCGCCCAAGATCATAGGTTTGCTCCGGTGTTCGGGTCAGTGGAACGGCACGCGCTTAGTAAAGCCATTGGCCGGGGATAGTGATAATCTGCGGAAAGAGCACCAACAGGACCAGCAGCAGGATCTGGACAACGATGAAGGGGAAGACTCCCCGCAGCACGTCGGAGTAGCGCTGTTGGCCGACAGCGCAGACCACGTTCAGCACCGCACCGACCGGGGGTGTCAGTAGGCCGATGGCGGCAGACATCATGAAGATCACTCCAAAATAGACTGGGTCGATCCCGGCTTGTTTGACGATAGGCATAAGCACCGGCGTCAGCACGAGGATTGTTGGAATGAAGTCAAGTGCAGTGCCGACGGCGATCACGATCAGCACGATGGCGAGCATAAGCAGCATCTGGTGCTGGACTAGCGGCCCGAGCAGGCCCGCAAGTTGTTGCGGCACACCGGCAACGGTGATCGCGTAGGCAGTGATGCCCGCAGCAGCAATCAACAGCATCACCGCAGCCGTCGTGCGCACGGCGCTAATCATGCAGGCGTAAAGCGCCTCGACGGCAATCTCGCGATAGATGACGGCGCCCGCAAAGATTGCGTATACGCAGGCTACAACACCGGCTTCGGTGGGGGTGAAGATCCCGAACTTGAGCCCTCCCACGATGATCACCGGGAGCATTAGGGCGACCAGAGCATCGATCAGCGCCGTGCAAATCTCGGAGCCCGAGCGGCGGGGCAGGGTGGCCATGCTCTCACGCCGACACATCAACCACCAAGTCGCTGTGAGCGCCAGCGCCATGGCGATCCCTGGCACAATGCCGGATAAAAACAGCCTGGTGATTGACACGTTGCCAGCCACGCCAAAGACGATGTAACCGATTGATGGCGGAATTACAGGAGCAATGATCCCACCCGAGGCAATGAGGCCCAAAGAGCGGCCCATCGGGTAACCAGAGCTGCGCATAATCGGCACCAGCATGCCTGCAAGAACGGCAGTGTCGGCAATGGCCGAGCCTGACAGGCTCGCCAGCAGCACGGCGGTCACGATTGCGACGTAGCCAAGGCCACCACGCACGTGGCCGATGAGCGCCATCCCAAGGTTCATGAGCCGCTTCGATAGCCCGCCCGCATTCATCACCTCGCCTGCGAGCAGGAAGAAGGGAATGGCGAGCAGCGGAAAGCTGTCGGCACTGTTGGTCATCTGCAGCGCGATTGACTGCCAATCTAGCAAGCCCAACTGCCAGAGCATCCCGATGCCCGCCAGCATGAGGCCAAAGGCGATGGGAACACCGGTGATGACCGTGATGATGAGCACGGCGATAAAAATCAGTATCGTGGTCATGAGCCGTGGTCCTCTTCAGCCGAAGCCATGGTGCCATCATGCCAGCCCAACGCCGCGCCGACCGCGTTGGCAAAGGCCACACAACCGATGCCGATGCCGCTGAGCCAAGGTGCCGCATAGGTGAGCGCGGTGGGAAGGCCCGAAACTGGTGCGGTATTTATCCAGTTCAGCTGCATTTGCCCCCAGGCGCCGGACACAAGGACCCCGCAACAAAACAGAATGGCAAGATTGCCTAGCAGGAACACAATCCGCCGTATTGGCGCCGGCAGAGCCGCAATGATGAAATCGACGCCCAACTGCTGGTGCCGCCGCGACACTGCCACGGCGCCCGCGAAGGCGAGCCAGACAAACATCATGCGCGAGACCTCGTCGGTCACGATGATACCGCTGCTAAAGCCGTAGCGCAGGACCACGTTTCCGAAGACCAATGCGATCATTGCCGCGAGCAAGAGAGTGAGAAAAGCCTCGAGCGCAGCAAGGACAAGGTCCGCAGCTCGTACGACGACGGTGACGGGGTGAGGAGCTTGCATCAGGACGCCACCCCGTCGGCGATGCCGGGCATATCCTCGATAGCAAAAATGCGGGCAGGCGCGCCGTCCGCGTTGCAGACCTTAAGCGGCGCTGCGCAGAGCCAAGTGCGCTTACCCTTGAGGGCTGCGGTGTTAACTACGTATTCGATCAGCGTCACGCCTGCGCGCAACAGCACGTCATGGGTCACATGCTCTTCGTCGGGCACGCGAATACCGTCGAGGAGCAGCCTGATCGGATAATCCTGCGGAAAGTCGACCGCTACGGCAGTGGGACCCAGTGCCAGAAGATACTCCGATGCGGCACGGTTCAGCCAGGGCGCGTCAGTCCAAAAATCGCGGGTCTGGCAGTCGCGCTTTGTGTCCCATTGCGTCGCTAGCAGCAGGATCTCACCAGGATTGCCGCCAGGATCGGCTGCGGCGAGGGTTTCGGGGCCAATCTCCTCGTTTGGCAGCACCTTTGAAAGGTCGAAGATGCGGCACGGCCCCACGACTCGACTGAGCTGGGTCTTTTCGATTGTGGGGCCGTCCGTGATGAAATGCGCTTGCGCATCCACATGCGAGAACCCATGGCACGTCGTCCCGAGCCGCGTTACGCGAAACTGGTCCCCGGAATTCTTTTCGCCGGTGACGGAAATCTCGGGGTTCCAGCGAAAATGCGGCCCGATCATCATGCTGAGATCGACGATGTTCATAATGTCCTCATGGTGGTCACGTGTCCGCGCCTCAGGCAGCGCCGTTGATCTGATCGATCAGTTCACTGCCGAACTCTGCCGCAAAGGTGGTCTGCACTTGGTCAGAGACGAAGGAGCCGAATGCCTCGCGGTCGGGTTCTTCGACCACTTGCATGCCTGCGTCTTTGAGTGAGGCAAGGCTGGTGGCTTCACGTTCTACATTGATCGCGCGCTGACGCTTCGCACCTTCTTGCGCGGTCTCGATCAGCAGAGCGCGTAGGTCGTCCCCCATATCCTCGAGTTTTGCAGCGTTGGTCACCAACGGTGCCGCGGTGAAGGCATGCTGAGTAAGCGAGAGGTATTTCTGGGCCTCGTAAAAGCGCGAGTTCAGGATCAGCGTTGTCGGGTTTTCCTGTCCGTCCACAGCACCCATCTCGAGGGCGGTGAAAAGCTCTGTGAAGGCCATCGGCGTCGGCACGGCGCCCAGCAGGCGGAAAGCCTCGATATGCGCGGGGTTTGGCGTGGTGCGGATCTTGAGCCCCCTGATGTCCTCCGGCGTGGTGACGGGACGGCGACTGTTGGTGACATGGCGCCAGCCGGTCTCCCAGACTGACAGGGCGAAAAGGCCGGTGCCTTCAAAGCCGGTGCGCAGGCGGTCACCAATCTCGCCGTCGAGCACGCGTGAAACGTGGTCACGGTCCTGGAAAAGATAGGGCAGGTCCAGCACGTTCAGTTCCTTGGCGAGGCTGGTAAAGAACGGGTTCCCCGTAACCATGATGTCCAGCGATCCGGCGCGGACCGAATTGATCATCGTGGGGTCGTTCCCGATCAGGCCATTGGGGAAGACCTGCAGCGTGACTTCGCCGCCGGACTTTTCCTCGAGCGTTTCCGCCATCCACAGCGCAGTATCCTGCCAGCTATCTGTCTCAGGATGCGGGTGGCCCATACGCAGTACCAGCGCGCCCTGCGCGCGCAGCACTGTCGGAGCTGCCATAACGCTGGTCGCTGCCGCCGTCGCAGACAGGAAATTTCGTCTATTGAGTTTCATGTTGTCTCCTCCCTTGGTGTCTTGGGTTTAGGCGCTCTCGCGCACCTGGAAGAAGCGGGCGTCCTGGCTTTCACGAAGCCGGACAAGCACGCTGTCCTGCGGGATGTCTAGATCTTGCATCCGGATGAATTCCCCGCCCCGCACTTCCCGGACGAGACGGCAGTTCGAGGCAAGGTAGAAGGGGGCCGGGCTGTCGTCGCGGAGGGCGCCTGCGGCCACCATTCGGGCTGAGACGCCAGCGATCGAGTGGTGATGCCCGCCCATCGTCAGAGAATGGCCGGCGGGCAGATCATGATCGGCATAAGCGACAAGATCAATGACATGGTCGGGAACCGAGGCCCCGCTCGAAACGCCAAGTAGGCCCGCTTCGAGGATGGAGGTCGCGGCCTCAAGCCCCAGCAGATGGCGCGGAAGGAAGACCATGGCCGTCTTGCCGTTCCGACTGACCAGATGGCCCTTCTCGTGCAGCATCTTCCAAGTGTCTGCGTCATCGCAGCGTATCACCACGAAGACACCCCCGGCAAAACTGATCTCGCCTGGCGCCCGCAGGCAGTGGAACACCTCAAGCACACCGGTGCGTTCCAGGATGCCGCCCTCGCTGGTGATGCACAGGACCGTCGGGACCTCGTCGATGCGCAGGATGGGGCAGTGCAGGTCAGCGCGGTCGGGGCTCATGCCGCACGCGTTTGCAACAACGGTCATTTCGCAAAGGTCAGGAACGGCGCGTTGCGGAAGGGTGCACGCGGCCTCGGCACGTGCGGCGACAATCTCGGCCGCGTCACGGTCTCCCAGACGGGCGAGAGGGGAAAACTCCGGCACGTGATAGGTGCTGCCATTGCATAGGATGGTGTCCGTTTCCGGATCATGCACGAAATCGTATTCGCTGGACTTTCCCGCTGCCACGATCTCGAGGCCCAGCACCTGCGCCCAAGTGATTAGCCCGATCAACAGGCTTGGCTGATCGCCGTCGACCGGCGTGACGATCACACCTTTGTCGGCGGCCATGGCGGCCAGACCTGGCCCGACGACACTGTCGACTTCCTTGGACACCAAAGCGACGTGCTTGCCGGCGGCGATGGCAAGTTCGGCATGGCGGGCGCCGTGGGCAGGGTGCCCGGTCGCCTCGACAGCGACATCGAAGGGCAGGTCCGCGACAAGGGCGAAGTCGCCCACTGCGACGAAGCCGCCCGCTTCGAAGGCGGCGCGGGCACTGTCTGCATCCTCGCAGATATAGATGTCGGCCGCTGAGATGCCGACCTCACGCATGGCGGCTGCAGCGGTCGCCGCGTTCACATCCACGGCGATGCGCGCCGACATCTGCGGCACGCGCAAGCCTTGGGAAAGGAAGCTGCGGCCGAATCCGCCAGTGCCGATGATGCAGGTCTCGATGGTGCGGCGATTTGCGGTGAAATAGGTGCGGTAGTTCATTCGCTGACCTCGAATCTGCGACGATTGCATACGCGCAGTTCGATGCTTGGCACCAAATTGCGCGCAATATGCGGAAAATTCCTCAAATTACCCCCTAAAGTCGGAGGTAAGGAGCTATATTGCATGCAAATTTGCATTTGGCAATTGTCTTGCGCTGGTTCTGGCGATTTTTTAGACTGATTGCATGCAATTTGGGGGCGAGCATGGATGAAGGAAAGTGGCAGGCCTTGTCCAAGGAGGTTGAAGGCTGGCCTCGCGGGCAACGGTCAAACTTTGTTACCAACTTTCTGCGCGACCTGATTGTAGTCGGCGATATTCCTCCTGGCGAGCGGGTCAACGAGCGCGTCCTAACGGAGCGGCTCGGGATCTCCCGAACGCCGCTGCGAGAGGCGTTCAAGATTCTCGAAGGCGAAGGACTTTTGTCGATTCGCCCCAACGCGGGGGCTACGGTGGTGCGCCTGTCTCCTGAGGACGTGGAGGACGCGCTCGAGATCCTGATCGGCCTCGAAAGCATCGGGGCAGAGCGCGCTGTCGAGCGTGCGACCCCGGAAATCATTGAAGAGATTGCTGAACTTGACGCGCGAATGAGGGAAGCCTTCGAGTGCCGCGAGTTGATGGAATATTTCCGCATCAACCAGGAGATCCATCAGAGGATCATTGATGCGGCGCAGAACGAGGCATTGTCGCGTGTATATTCCAGCGAAAGCGCCCGCATCCGCCGCTTCCGCTTTGCCGGGAATCGCGACCATGCGCGGTGGGCGAGGGCGGTCGCGGAGCACGCGCAAATTCTCGATGCGCTGCGTCGCAGAGAGGGGCCGCTCTTGCGCGAACTGCTCAGGGCGCATCACCGGGCAGGTTGGAAAATTGCACGCAAGGCTTTGGAACTCCCCGAGAAATCCCCTTGATTGCATTCAATTTTGAAATATAGGCGTCATTATGGCCAATTTTATTTGACAATACCCCGGTATTGCATTCAATCATAGTCGTCGAAGCAAATGAACTGGGCGGGGGAGGCACTGTGGTCAGCGAAGCAAAGACGCACTCGATGCAGATCGTGGATGCCCATTGCCATGTCTGGGATCTGTCTCTTGGCAAACACCCTTGGCTGGCAGAGGGCGTGCAGCACCCGCACCGATATGGTGATTACAGCGCGGTGAAGGTGAACTTCCTGCCCGAGGACTACCAGGCTGCCGCGTCGCCGTGGCAGATCGCCGCTGCCGTGCATATGGAGGCCGAGTGGTCGCCCGACGACCCGCTGGGCGAGGCGCGGTGGATCGCGGAGCTTAACGAAGAAACTGGGTTTCCCCAAGCGATGACCGCGCAGGTCTGGTTCGACCGGACCGATGCTGCCGATCTGATCGCCGCGCAGGCCGCCTTTCCGCTGGTCCGCTCGCTGCGCCAGAAGCCGAAGGCCTTTGCCACGGCAGGGAAATGGTCCCGCGGACATCGCCTTGCCGGGTCGATGAACTGCCCCGGCTTCCGCAAAGGCTATGCCAATCTGTCGCAGCATGGGCTCCACTTCGAACTTCAGACGCCTTTCTGGCATTTGCCCGATGCGGCAGATCTTGCCCGCAATTTCCCGGACACCTTGATCGTAATCAATCACGCGGGTGTTCCGGGCAGCAGGGACCCCGCGATACTCAGGGCATGGTCTGAGGCGCTGGCGACCGTCGCCGCCGAGCCCAACGTCCGCATCAAGGTGAGTGGCCTTGGCGTGCGGGGCGAAGACTGGACGACTGACGCGCAGCGCGAAGTCATCTTGACGTGTATTCGTCTTTTCGGCGCGGACCGCGCCATGTTCGCGAGCAACATGCCGGTGGACGGCATCTTTCGCAGCTTTCCGCAGCTTATCGAGGATTTTATCGAGATCACCTCGGTGTTGCCCGAGCGAGACCGCATTGCATTCTTCGCCGGCACTGCTGCGGACACCTATGGGTTCATTTTGTCCTGATCGAGGATCACAGGGAGGATTTTACTATGTTCAGCATAACCCGCAGCGCGGCCGCCGCGTTGATTGCAGGTCTCACCATGAGCGCGGGCGCTGCTCTCGCCGAATACCCCGACCGTCCGATCCAGATGATCGTGCCTTATCCGGCGGGCGGAGGAACCGACATCGTGGCGCGCACGCTGGCGGCCGAACTGGAGAAGGAGCTGGGTCAGCCGGTTTCGGTCGTCAACCGTGACGGCGGTGGCGGCATCCCGGGGCAGACCGCGATCGCCCGCGCCCGGCCCGACGGTTATACAATCGGGCTTATCGCCTCAGACATCTCTCTTTATGCGCCGCAAGGCCTTGCGCCGCTGACCTATATCGACATGACCGCCATCGGTCAGACTAACGAATTACCCGGCAGCGTTACCGTGAGCGCGGATTCGCCTTACACATCGATGGAAGAGCTGGTCGCCGCAATCAAAGCAAACCCTCGGACGATCAAGGGCACAGGCGCAGCGCCGGGGGCAAGTTGGCACGCGGGCTTCCTTGGGCTGATGTTTGCGCTCGGCCTGTCGCCCGAGGATGTGATCTGGGTGCCTTCGCAGGGCGGCACCAAAGGGCATCTGGATGTTGCCGCCGGTAACAGCGACTTTTCGACCGCTTCGCTCGTCGAGGCTCGCGCCTTGATCGAGGGCGACAAGCTACGCCCGCTCGCCACGATGGCCGCAGAGCGTGTCGATATCTTCTCGGAGGTGCCCACGCTGAAAGAGCAGGGCATAGACTATACCTATGGTCTTTGGCATGGCGTGACCGGACCGAAAGACATCGATCCCGAAGCGCTTGAAGTTCTGAACCGAGCGGTCGAGGCTGCAGCCAACAGCGAGAGCTTCATCAAGGCCTTGGAAGAACGCGGCTTCAAGCACCAATGGCGGCCCGGCGCAGAGTTCGAAGACTTCATGCAGGAAGACCTAGGCAGAATGCAGGCAATCTTCAGCCGGCTCTCGCAATAAGGCCGACAGAAAAGGGGAGGCTGATCCATGCAAATCCATGACACAGTCATCGGAACACTGCTGGCGCTGCTTGGCATTGCGGTGGTCTGGCATGTGAGTAGCTTCCCCTCAGTGGCCGGTCAGATCTACGGCCCCGATCTCTTCCCGCGCCTGACCGGCATCGGGCTTTTGATCTTCGGTGGGATGCTGGTGCTGCGCGGGCTCCGCACCGCCCAGGGTCGGTGGAAGGGTCTCGCGATGCCTGATGCCGGAACTCTGCGCCTCGGCGCGCTGGCGGCGCTTTATATCTTGGTCGCGGTCCTCGCCTTGGTTCTTTTCGGAGAAACCTTGGGTTTTCAGATCCTCGTCTTCATCATCCTCCTTGTGGGGCTTATTGCGTCATTCCGACGGCCGGTCGCGTCGCTTACTCTGGCTGTCGTGCTCACAGTGGCCTTCGACATGATTTTTCGCGTGCTGCTGCGCGTGCCTGTGCCCTCGGGCGTGCTGACGGGGGTGCTCTGATGTTCTCCGACCTGATGAGCGCCGTCGCACTGGTGGGGAGCCCCGAAACGCTGTTCACCATCATCGTTGCCTCTTTCTTCGGCTTCGTGGTCGGTGCCTTGCCCGGGCTCACGGCGACTATGGCGGTGGCGCTGCTGATCCCGATCACCTTCCTGCTTTCGCCGATCGCGGCCATCGCGTCGATCGTGTCGGCGGCGGCAATGTCAATCTTTGCGGGCGATATCCCGGCAGCCTTGCTGCGGATTCCTGGCACACCAGCCTCGGCCGCCTATATGGACGATGCCAATGCACTGGTGCAGAAGGGCGAGGCCGGTTACGTGATCGGCGCCTCGGCTGTCTTCGGCACGATCGGCGGCATTATCGGCACGGTGATCCTGATCGCAGCCTCGCCGCTGCTGGCAGATTTCGCACTGACCTTCTCGAGCTTCGAGTTTTTCTGGCTGGGCTGCCTCGGCCTCAGCTGCGCCGTGCTGGTGGCTGGCGATGACCTGCTCAAGGGCATGGCCTCGCTGATGATCGGCCTGCTGATCGCCTCCGTTGGCATGGATTACACCACTGGCTTTCCGCGCTTCACCTTCGGGTCCTGGGCGCTTCTCGAGGGGATATCCTTTATTCCTGCCTTGATCGGCATGTTCGCCCTGCCCGAGATCCTCCGGCTGCTGTCACAGAGGGCCGCGGTGCGCAAGCTGCCGGAAGGTGCGCCGGGTTCGGCGCTCTCGAAGATTGGACAGGCTGGGCGGCGCTACTGGTGGCCGTCGCTCCGTGGTTCTGTCATGGGAACGGCCATCGGTGCGCTGCCTGGGGCTGGCGCCGATATCGCGGCATGGATTTCGGTCGCGGTGACGAGACGTGCGACGCGCGAGCCGGAAAAGTGGGGCAAGGGTCACATCGAACCCATCGTCGCGGGTGGCTCGGCGAATAATGCGGCATTGGCGGGCGCCTGGATTCCCGCACTGGTTTTCGCAATTCCAGGCGATACCATCACCGCCATTGCCATTGGGGTTCTTTACCTCAAGGGCGTAAACCCCGGACCAATGATCTTCATTGAAAACGGCTCGATGGTCTATGCGGTGTTCCTCGTTTTCCTACTTGCAAACCTGATGCTCATTCCCTTCGGCTGGCTCGGCATCCGTATCGCGAGGCTCGTGCTTCAAGTTCCGACGACGGTAATCGCGCCAGCACTGCTGATTCTCGCCTGTCTCGGTGCTTTCGCGATCAACAGCGACATGTCGGGTCTGTTGATTATGCTGGCACTGGGGGGGCTTGCGGCAATCATGAATGCTTCGGGGCTGCCTCTTGCGCCAACGGTGCTAGGCATTGTTATGGGGAAGATCGTTGAGCAGAACCTGATGCAATCGCTGATCAGCACACAAGGCGACCTCCTGGCCTTTTTCGACCGGCCCGGCTCTGCTCTGCTCGGTGTGATGACTTTCGCGATTTGGGGGTTTGTATTGTTGCGCAGCTTGTTCGCCCTGGCCCGAAGGCGGTCACCACGCTAATTGCGACGCAGCACCTGGCCTTCAGCGGAATGAACGGACCTGTCCACGTATTTGTGCCACCTCGAGTGCTCGTTTAGGGTCCAGGCTTCGGTCGCGGGGCGGTCTCAGTCAAGCCATTTTGAGCATGCGGCATGAGACGCCGAAGGGCGGGTTTAGGCTTATGATTGGCTTGAACCGTCCTGTTTTCACTTCGGCTGCCGTCTGAAGTTACCCCTGCTCCATGCTTCGGTCCGCGGTCGGCGCCCTGGCCGCCAACATGATGCTGGTTCAATGCAATTCCGATGTGCCCATCACATTGGCGTGCTCCGTGTTGCGGACAACAGCCTGGACCACGGCATCAGCGGAACCGCGTCCCTGGGGGAACCTCGAAGGCTGCGATTAGGCAGGCAACGGTTGGTGCCCCTGTTGGTCAGGCCACATGTGGCGCTGGACCATCAGAGCGGAAGTCGGCGTCTCTTATCCACATCCGGTGCAGGATGACACCGATGCGGCGCGTCAGTGCAACCATCGCCCGCTTTCCTCCACGGCGCCGAGCGACTTGGCCTGCCCATGTTCTCTACCATGTCGAGCGCCCGCGAAGCATCATCACGGTCGCTGCCTGTCACAGAGCGCGGCGCAGGTTGACATCACCTGCTTTGGTGATGCCCCCCACACGTCACGCTCGCCCCATTTGGTCGCCTACAAACTGCAAGTGATCTTGTCGGCAGAAGATTTCAAAAGAACCTAGGCCGATCTGCGCGACTTGGTCGCGCTGCGCAACAACCTCGCTCATCACTTTCTCGAGCAGCACAACATTAGCTATCTCGAAAGCTGCCTTCAGGCGCTAGAGGCCCTCACCACAGCACTGGATCATGTTACCCGGGCCTACAGAGACTTGTGCGTTTGGGGCCAAGGATCTGGATCGGACCCGCAAAAGTTTTCCCGACACCATCACCTCGAATGAGTTGCGCGAATTCATCGCCAAGACCGGTGTTCACTGGCCCGGCACGCAAATCGCTCAAGCGCTACACCGGGCGGCGATCGCATTGGGATCCGATGGCTGGGCACCGATCGATGCCGCTTTCGAATGGGTCAATGAACAATACCCCGAGGAGCGGCCGGACGAATATGGGTGCAAGAGTTGTCGGCAGGTCATCCACGAGACAGGGCTCTTCGATCGTCAGAATCGTAAGTTCGGCGGGCGGCACTATGCATGGTTGCTGCGACCTCCCCAGCGACTTGGCTGCTGCCAAAAGGGGATGAGGCCGAAGAACCCGCATTAAGATGAGAATAGTGAGCCCAAGAAATTTTGACATACCTGACACATGACACTACCTTCCCACGGAGTAAGTGAGGACTTTTGATCTGAGCATGCCTTTTTATGCCGCGATCCGATTTTCTCTCGACCATTCAACCTGATGCAAAGGCAAGAATTTCTGGAAGCGCGTCCCCGCAACCATCGTAACCGACCTATCACTGACACCAGCCCTCGCCATCCGCGGGGGCTTTGTCATGTCCGCTTCCGACAGCTGCAGAATCCCGGCCAAATCCCCAACAAGTTCAATCTCATGCCCGCCCGGAGCGTCTGGTGTCGGCACCATCCGCGCCTCGGAAATCAGGCCCCGCAGCAACTCCGTTGCCTGTGGCTTCAGATCAGATTGGTTCAGGGCGGCGGCCAGATCGGTGATCTTCTCGCGGTAGAGATCCGACATCCGTGGATGCAGGCGCAGAGCCGGGGGGGCGGGTCGGTCTGCGAGGAACGCCTTCAGCTCAGCCTTCTCCTGTTCCAGCGCGGACATCTTCTCCTTCATCGACGGGTGATACATGCCGTCCTCGATTGCAGTCAGGATGCTGGCGATCTTCTTCTCGGCCTTGGCCAGACCACGCTGTGCTGTCTCGCGCCCTGCCCCTGCATCGGAAGCCGCCGCATTGAAGGCGCGTCGGTATTCCTCGACGAAGACGGTGATCAGATCAGGATGCAGCAGGCTTTGCCTCAGACCGATCAGAACCCGTGCCTCCACCTCCTCTCTCAGGATGGTGGCGCGATTGCTGCAGACACTCTCGCCCTTGTTGCGCGGCGTCGCGCAGCCGTAGCGGTTCTTGTTGATCAGCGTGTAGCTGGCACCGCAACAGGCGCACTTCATCAGACCTGCAAGCAGGTAGGCCGGGCGGCGGGCGTTCTCAAGGCGGGGCCGATCTGACTGGACGCCAGCCGGGTTCATTGCCGCACGGATCGCGCCCTGCCGGGCTTTGACCCTGTCCCAGAGCGCGTCGTCGATAATGCGCAAGTCTGGCACGTCGTGGCACTTCCAGGCTTCGGGCGGATTCAGCCGGGCCTGGCGTTTGAACGTGTGCGGGTCTTTGACGAAACGCTGCCGGTTCCAGACCAGGATGCCGATGTAGAGTTCATTGTTCAGGATGCCTGTGCCTCTCTTCCAGTTCCCAGAAATTGTGGAGGCCCCCCATGTGCCGTCGCCCACGTCGCTGCGTGGGCTGGGCACGCCCTCATGGTTGAGAGCAGCGGCAATCGCACGTGCAGACAGCCCCGCATCGTAGTCGTTGAAAATGCGCAGGACCGTGGCTGCTTCTTCAGGGACGATCAGCCGCTCGCCGGTTGTGACCGTGCCGTCGGCCCGCAGTTCGCGCTTCACACTGTAACCGTAGCAAATGCCGCCTGCGGAAAGTCCGGCGGCAACGCGACCCTCGAGCCCGCGATGCGTCTTTTGCGCCAGATCCTTGAGGAAAAGGGCCGACATCGTGCCCTTGAGCCCGATGTGCAACTCGCTGATCTCGCCTTCCGCGGCCGTTACGATCGGGATGCCGTGAAAAGACATCTGTTTGTAAAAAGCGGCGATGTGCTCCTGATCCCGGCTGAACCGGTCAAGTCCCTCGGCCACGACCACATCGAAGCGGCCCGTGCGGGCGTCCGCCAGCAGGCGTTGATAGTCCGGGCGTAGAAGAGACGCGCCTGAGAGAGCAGCATCAGAATAGGAATCGATCACAGTCCAGCCGTTCCTGTCGATCAACCGGCGGCAGACCCTGAACTGATCGTCGATCGAGGCATCCGACTGCATATCCGTGGAATAGCGGGCGTAAATGGCGGCCTTCCGCAACGTGGGGCGCATCAGCATGTCAGTCTCCCTTCGCGACAGCGGCCCTCTGCGCGGCAATGTCTTCCGCCGCAGCTTGCCGGGCGATCAGCCGCACCAGTTGAACCAGACAAGGATGGGGCGGTGCCAGATTCGGTGCAAGAGCCACGGCGGGGGCCAAGGAGCTGCCGGGCACGGTGCCAGCAGGCACCGGCGCCGCCGCGCCGTCCTGCTGATGCCGTCCGGCAATATCCTTCCTGGCTCGTGCCATAGGCCGAGTGCTCCCGCCCTCCGGACGCGGTGAGGCGCCCGTGGGTCAAATTGATCTGGTGGTTTGCCGGGGCATGCCCGGCACTCATGAGGTCAGTATAGTGAAATACGCGGGCGGTTTTGCGGATGAGGCGGCGAGAAGCGGGGCTGAGTGGCGGGAACATGTGGATAACCTCGCTGTTTTGAAGACCTAGGCTCAGGACTCATTGATCATATCCAGAAGATGACGATGGCGGCTATGGCGATTGCGGACATGAAGGTGTGGGCGCAGCGGTCGTATCGTGTGTGAATGCGCCTCCAGTCCTTGAGTTTTCCAAACAT
>NZ_QWEY01000021.1 GCF_003443995.1 Pseudotabrizicola alkalilacus | reverse complement strand
TATGCCGGATCCGGTCAGTGCGCCGCGAAATGCCGTCATGCAACGCAGTGGTCTGCCCACCGGGCATGCCAAACACATACTCAACCCCGTATTGGGCAAGCATCTCTGCGATAAGATCTCCGATATGAGCCATGGATCGTCCTTTCATCTGGCAACAAGAAGCCGGTCCGCAACCACAAGGTCGCAGCGGCATGGGGGAAGTCGATGGTTTGGCCTGGCGCTACGGGGCCAAAGCCGCCGCAGCCTGGGTCAGCGCAGCCATGCGGTGCATCAGCGGTTTCAGCGCGGCATGGGTCTGCAGGTAAAAATCAAGCTGCGCGCGGAACTGCGCGTGGCGGGCGGGGTCGGGATGGATCTCGTCGCGGATGCGCACCATGGCATCGGCGGCAGTCTCCAGTGTCGGGTGCAGCCCTGCCCCCACGGCGGCGGCAATCGCCGCGCCAAAGGCGGTGGCTTCGCCCACCTCGGGAATACGCAACCGGGTGCCGGTCGCATCGGCATGCATCTGTGCCCAGAACCGCGAGCGCAGTACCCCCCCGGCCAATGTCATGGCCAACACCGGAATGCCCTTGTCGGTCAGCCGGTCCAGAATGTTGGCCGTGCCCAGAGCCACCGATTCCATCAGCGCCCGCGTGATCTCGGCTCGGCCATGTTTCAGCGTCAGGCCCCAGATCGCACCTTGCAGGTCATAGTCGGTGAACGGGTTGCGGTTGCCCTGCCAGAAATCCAGCACCACCAGACCATGCGCCCCCGGCGGTGCCGACTGCGCCTCTGCCAGCAAGGCGTCATAGCCATCCTGCCCCTGATGCAACAGATCATGCCACCAGCGCAGCACTGCGCCAGAGGAGACCTGCCCGCCCTCCATCACGAAAACACCCTTTGTCACACAGTCGGGATGCGGGCCGAACAGCCCCTCGACCTCGATATCCTCGGCCACCACGGGCAGGACCAGATGCGAGGTGCCGGTGATCAGCGCCGTCTCGCCGGGGCGCAGAGTGTTCAGGCCGACCATGGCGACATAGGCATCGGTTCCGCCTGCCACCACCAGCGTTTCACAGTCCAGCCCCATGGCGTCGGCGGCGTGCGGCTGCAACGGGCCGATCACCTCTCCCACGGCGGGCATCCGGGCCGGGAAGCGGTCGGTGATGCCCGACAGCCCGATAGCGGTCAGAAAATCCTCGGGCCAGCCGTGGCGGGGGTCATAGAACCAGCGGTTGGTGGTCAGGTTCTGGCCCAGCGTCAATTCGCCCGCCAAACGCAGCGCCAGATAGTCGGCCATTTCCACAAACCAGCGGCTGCGGCCAAACACGTCGGGCGCGTTCTCGCGCAGCCACAGGATCTTTGGCAGCGCCGTTTCGGCGCTGAACCCGGCGCGGCTGCGGCGCAGCACGGGGTGGCCCGTCGCCTCGATCCGCCGTGCTTGCGGCGAGGCACGGTTGTCCATCCACAGGATCGCCTCGCCCAGCGGGTTCAGCGCGTCGTCAAGCGCAACCATAGTGGACGAGGTACCAGAAGCGCAGATCGCCGCGATCCGGTCCCGCGCGATGCCGCCTTGCAGCAGTGCCGCGCGCACCGCGCCGCAGGCTGCCTCCCACCAGTCGGCGGGGGATTGGGTGGCCCAGCCGGGATGCGGATGGGTGGTCGGATAGTTGCGCACCGCCATCGCCAGCACCCGGCCCGTGCGGTCAGCCACCAGCGCCCGTGCGCCTCCGGTTCCGCAATCAAGCCCTATGGTCAGATCCCGCATGTCAGCCCCCCTTCCGGCGTTCGCCGTGATGGCGGGCGGCCAGCATCGCCACCACCAGCCCGGTCAAAAGCAACGCACCCTGAATGATCTGGCGCTGGTAGTCCGGCAGGCCCAGAAGCGCGGCGCCGCTGAACAAGACGCCGATGAACAGGGTCGCGGTCAGCGTGCCAAGGATGTTGGGCTTGCCCACATGCACCATCATCCCGCCCAGCAGCACCACGGTCAGCCCGTTGATCAGATAGGGTCCGCCGATCATCGGCTGGCCAGAGGCGAGGTTTTCGGCGAGGATGACCCCGGCCAAAGCGGCGCAGACCGCAGAGAACACGAACAGCAACAGCGTCAGCCCGACCACGGGGATGCCCACAGAGCGGACGGCGGTCTCGTTCTGCGCCATCGCATAGATGTAGCGCCCCATGGACAGCCGTTCCTGCACGAACCACGCCAGCGCTGCCAGAGCCAGAACCGGCAGCACGATCAGCGGCACAGCACCGCCAAGCTGCGGCTCCAGCAGGCTCGCGACCGGACCCGGCGTTGCGATACGGATCACGGTGCCCTTGCCCAGTGCCGCCGCAAGCGAGGCGCACAGTCCGGCGGTCGAGATGGTCACGATCAGCGCAGGCAGCCGCATCACCGCGACCAGCCAGCCGTTCAGCAAGCCCACCGCCAGACCCGCCGCCAGCCCGGCGCCGATGGCGGGCCACCAGCCCCAGCCCTGCGACAGACCCCAGGCACACAGCATGTTCGACAGCGCCGCCACCTGCATGAAGCTGACATCGATCTTGCCCGCCGCGATCACCCAGGTCAGCCCCAGCACCATCATCACCATGATGGAAAAGCTCTTCAGGACAGCGACCACATTGCCGGGGTCCAGCAACTGTGGCCGCTGGCTGGCGATCAGCGCCGTCAGAACCACCAGTGCCGCCACCAGCCAGAGGTTGGTGATCAGCCGCGACAGACGGCGACGTGTCCGGTGGCGGTGGCTTTCCGCCGGTTTGGTCATGGTCATGGTCATCCCTTCTCTCCCGGTGCAGAGCGGCGAAAGGCGCGCCTGATCCCGAAACTGGCCAGCCAGCCGCGCGCGGTGTCGGAAAACGCCAGCACCCCGGCCAGCAGGATCAGGCTGATCATGCCGTCGCTGTAGTAGTACGGCACGCCCATCAGCGCGAAGCCGTCCAGCAGCATGGTGATCAGCAAGATCCCCCCCAGTGTCGCTAGAACCGAGGTGCCGCCCAGAATGGCTGCCCCCAGAAACACCCCGGCATAGGCGGGCATCATCAGGTTCGCGCCCTTGTTGGTTTCGGCATTGCCGGACTCGGCCAGGATCAGCAGCACCGCCAGTGCCGTGCAGACCCCGCACAGCACATAGGCCAGCGCGACATAGCGCTTGGTGGCGATGCCCGAGAAATGGGCTGCGACCGGGTTCTCGCCCGTGGCATAAAAGGCCACGCCGGTCCGGGTGCGGTGCATCACGAACCAGGCCACCGCATAGATCGCCAGCAAGATCCAGAGTGAGACGCCAAGGCCCATCAGGCGCGCGTCATTCAGATCGGTGATGCCGACCTGAAAGAAGTTCTGAAAAATCGACCGCCCCCCGGTATAAAGAAAGGCCATCCCGGCGCAGATCGACCCGACGGCGATGGTGGTCACGATGTCGGGCAGACCAAAGCGGCTGATCGCGACACCCGACACCATCCCGATGGCGGCTCCGATAGCGATGCCCGCCGCAACCGCCACCCAAAGCGGTGCCCCGGCCGCAATCACCGCGCCCATCGACATGCCCGCAAAGGCCGCGACACCCGGAAGTGACAAATCAAACCGGCGCACGATCACCACAAAGGTCAACCCCAGCGCCGCCAGCCCGTTGGCGGCCATGTGCCGGGCAATGCCGTTCAGGCTGGCAGAGCTGAGAAAGCGCGGCTCGGCAATGGCAAGGGCCGCGCCGACGGCGATCACCAGCGCCAGAAAGCCGACGCCCCGCGCCGATTGCCGCATGTTATCCTGAAATCCGCTCATTGTGCCACCTCACCCATGATCCCGGCCATCAACAGCGCGTCACGGCTGAACACCCCGGATACGGGTTCCACCTGCCGCCCCTTGTGCAGCGCAAGGGTGCGGTCGGCCACGCCATGCACCTCGTCACAATCACTGGAAATCACGATCACCGCCGCATCACGCGACAACTGGCGCATCAGCGCATAGATCTTGGCCCGCGCGCCAATGTCGACGCCCACCGTCGGCTCCACAAAGATGTAGACATCGGCCTGACTGTACAGCCCCTTGGCCAGCACGATCTTTTGCTGGTTGCCCCCGGAAAAGCCACTGGCCGGCGTGGTCAGGCTGGGCGGGTGCAGCGCCACATCGCCGGTCAGTGCGCGGGCATCGCCCTGCATCCGCCGCCGCCTCAGCGACCAGCGCCCGGCCGCAGCCCGGCGCAGATTGGCGAGCGGCACATTGAACAGCGCGGCACGCGACAGCACCAGCCCTTCGGTCCGCCGATCACCGGGCACGAGGAACACTCCGGCATCCAGCGCCGCGCGTGGCGACGTCAGCCGCACCACCTGCCCGCGCAACCGCAGGGTGCCGCTGTCGGGCGGGGTCACCCCGAAAATCGCCTTGGCCAGTTCATCGCAGCCCGACCCGACCAGCCCGAAGATGCCCAGAACCTCGCCTTTGCGGGCGGTCAGGCTGATGCCGTCGAAATCGCCCTGCAGGCACAGCGCCCCGACCTCCAGCACCGCATCACCGGGGGCGGTTGCGGCGCGCGGCGGAAAGATATCGCCGATCGCTTCTCCCAGCATCAGATCGGCCAGCGACACCCGACCGGCCTTTGCCTCGTCCACGGTCATGCGGGCGACACAGGTGCCGTTGCGGAAGATGCTGAAGCTGTCGGCAATGGCAAACACCTCTTCCAGCTGATGCGTGATGTAGATGATCGCGATGCCCTGCGCCTTGAGCAGCCCCATCAGCGCAAACAGGTCTTCGCGCTCGATATCGGTCAGGGTCGATGTCGGCTCGTCCAGGATGAGCACCCGGGTATTCTCGCCCGCGATGGCCTGCAGGATCGCCACCGCCTCGCGCTCGACCGCCGACATGCGACCAACTTCCAGCGTCAGATCCAGCGCCACCGGAAACCGCGACAACAATGCCTTTGCCCGCCGCTCCAGCCCACGCTGATCAATGCGCGAGAACAAACCCCGCCGCGCGCTTTCGCGACCCAGGAAGATGTTGTCCAACCCGGTCATGTCGGGCACCAGTTCAGGATGTTGCTGCACCGTGGCGATGCCCGCACGGATCGCATCCTCGGGGGTGCGGAAGTGAACCTCCTCGCCGCCAACGGTGATCTGGCCACCATCCTTTTGAATGATCCCCGACAGGATCTTGATGAATGTCGATTTGCCCGCGCCGTTGATGCCCAGCAGCGCATGCACCTCGCCCGGCGCGACGTGAAACGCCACATTTTGCAGGGCCTGAACCGGTCCGAACCGCTTGGAAACCCCGGATGCTGTCAGGATGGGCGCTGCCATACCTAAATTCCTGTTGCTGGTGAAAATTGTGAGGGGCGCACGGCTGCGCGCCCCCGTCGTTGACCTGTGGATCAGACCGCGCGGACCCAGCCCAGTTCGGCCCCACGACCCGGCACGTCGAAATCATCGGGGATGCCAGCCTGAAGCATGTCTTTCACCACCGCATAGGTCGGCGTAACGATCAGCCGTGGCGTGTTGCGCCCGGCAAGCGATTCATGCGCGTAGAACACGCAGGAATAGGCCATCTCGTAAAAGCTTTGCGCCATCGACAGCTTCAGCGGTGTATCCGATGCGATATAGTTGAACGCCTGCGACCCGCCGTCGATGCCGGTTATGATCAGGTCATCGCGGCCTGCGGCCCTGGCGGCCAGCGTACCTTCGACCGCTGCCCCATCCCAGGCGCACCAGATCGCGTCAATATCAGGGTTAGAGGTCAGGATATTGTCGACTGCCTGCCGGGGCGTGACATTGCCCGCCAGAGCAAAGGCCCATTCGGTAACGATTTCCACCTCGGGATAGCCGCGCAGCACCCATTCCATGCCAAGCGTCCGCTGATCCCAGCTTTCGTTCTGTGGCAGCATCACGCGGGCAATCTTGCCCTTGCCGCCGATGGCCTTGCAGATGAACTCGCACGAATGAACGCCCATGCCATAGTTGTTCGACATGGCGGTGGTGGTCACGGTGCTGCCGGGCACCGCGCTGTCGGCACAGAACACCGGGATGCCCGCTGCGATGGCGCGCTGCACGGCGGGGGCAATTGCCACCGCGTCGGCCGGGGTGATGAACAGCGCATCGGGCCGTGACGCCACCAGCGAGTCGATCTGATCGCTTTGCACCCGTGCATCAAAGCCCGCGTCGGTGGTGGTCAGGCTGCCGCCCAGCTCCGCGACGGCGGCGGTAAAGCCATCCTGCAGATGGCGGCCCGAGTCATAGGTGGTCCAACCCAGCGAAGCCGCAAATGTGCGATCCGCCGCCTGCGCCTGCATCGCCTTTGGCCAGAGTGCGGCACTGGCCGCAAGGGCCGCCGCCCCCGACAGGAACGCACGTCGTCCGAAGGCCGGGCCGAAAGTCTCTTCCGTCATGATGGTCTCCTCCACTGTTACGCCGACAGAGCGTCGGTTCTCTCCCGCCCCTCCCGGGCGGGTCTTGGTCAACACAGGCGGGCAAAGGCCTGCCAGCGTTGAAAAGCATGGTCGTAGCTGTCTGCATGGGCTGTCTGTGGCCCGACAGTCAGCGCGATGTCGGGGCGGGTCAGCACGTCGCGGGGCGGGGCGCCCGTGGCCGCGATCATGCCCAGCCGGGCCGCGCCAAAGGCGGCGCCCAAAGCGCTGCTGCGGGGCACGTCAAGCTCGACCCCAAGGCTGGTGGCCAGCATCGACACCCACAGCTTCGAGCGGGAGCCGCCGCCGATGGCCAGCAGACGCCGCAGTTCGCCGCCACCGACCCGGAATGCTTCGGCGCAGTCGCGAATGGCAAAGCTGACACCCTGCATCACTGCCTGCGCCATCGCGGCATCGTCATGCTGATGCGCAAGCCCCATGAAGCCACCGCGCATGCTGCCATCGCTGCGCGGCGACCAGCACCCATCCAGAAACGGCACAAAGATCAGATCC
Source organism: Pseudotabrizicola alkalilacus (assembly GCF_003443995.1). Taxonomy (GTDB): domain Bacteria; phylum Pseudomonadota; class Alphaproteobacteria; order Rhodobacterales; family Rhodobacteraceae; genus Pseudotabrizicola; species Pseudotabrizicola alkalilacus. The sequence goes on along the minus strand of NZ_QWEY01000021.1, from coordinate 13,737 downwards.
GTTGCCGGGCGCGGATCCTCGCCCAGCAGTGCCACCAGCTCCGCCGGGCTGCGCTTCAGCCGCGCACCAAGCCAGCTCAGACAAGAGGTTGCCGACAGGACCACCGACATCTGATGCCAGCGGTCAGGCACCGCGTGGCACAGGGTTTCAATGGCAAAAGCCCCTGCCGGGCGCGGGCGGTCATTGGCGACAAACAGCACGCCCGAGGTGCCCAGCGAAACCGTGCCCTCACCATCCTCGATCACCCCGGTGCCACAGGCCCCGCAGGCATTGTCGCCGCCACCACCGGCAATCACCGGGCGGTGCCGCATGCCCCAACGCTGCGCCAGTGCAGCGCGCAGGGTGCCCGTGGCCTCGGTGCCCTCGCACAGGCGGGGCATCTGGCTGCGATCCATGCCAGAGGCCGCAAGCATGGTGCCAGACCAATCGCGCGCGGCCAGATCCACCCACATGGTGCCACTGGAATCGGCCAGATCGCTGGCCTTGTCGCCCGACAGCCTCAGGCGGATATAATCTTTTGGCAACAGAACCATACGCACCGCATCAAACGTATTTGGCTCATGACGACGCAACCACATCAGCTTGCTGGCAGTCACGCCGGGTGTCGGCGCACGTCCCACATGGTCAAGCAGATCAGGCACCGCAGCGGCCAGTTCAGCGCATTCCGCACTGCTGCGGGTGTCGTTCCACAGGATGGCCGGGCGCAGGGGCCGGTCGGCGGCGTCCAGCACCGTGGCACCATACATCTGGCCGGACAGCCCGATGCCCGCGACCTCGGCCATGGCCGCCGGGTGGCTGGCGGTCAGCGCATCAAGGCTCTCGCACACTGCATTCCACCACAGATCCGGGTGCTGCTCGGACCAGCCGGGCTGAGCCCGTCTGATCTCAAGCGGACTGGACGATGCCTCGGCGACCAGCGTCTGGCCTGCGTCGATGATCACGGATTTCACCCCGGACGTGCCAAGGTCTATGCCAAGAAACATGCGTCCTCCTCCCCCCTTGTGTCGTGCCGTCGGGCACGGGTCTTGTGCCACCGCGGCAAGGGCCTCCACTCCCTTGCCGCAGGGCTTTTCAGGCTGTCATCCGCGGCCTCTTGTCCTTTTGCAGATGGTCTTCCAGCGCGGCGATCTGGGCGGGCGACAGGCGCAATCCCAGCTTGCTGCGCCGGAACAGAATGTCTTCGGCCGTGCGCGCCCATTCGGTGCGGCACATGTAATCGACCTCGCGCGCGCTCAGCCCCGCCCCGAAATCCCGGCCCAGGTCCGCACGGCTGCGGGCATCGCCCAGCATTGCGCCAGCGCGTGTGCCGTAAAAGCGAACCAGCCGGATCGCATCGGCACCGCTCAGAAATCTGCGGGCCGACAGCAGTTTGCGCACCTCGCTGTCAAAGTCCTGCGGCGCAAAATCACCCCCCGGCAGCGGCTGTCGCCCGGTCCAGCCTGCGGCCTCGCCCTGCGCGGGACCAAGGGTGGCCTCGACACGTGCCAGCGCAGATTCCGCCAGCCGTCGAAAGGTCGTGATTTTGCCGCCAAACACCGACAGGACCGGGGCATTCTGGGCCTGATCCAGTTCCAGCACGTAATCGCGGGTCGCCTTTTGCGCCTCGCTGCTGCCGTCATCATACAGCGGGCGGACTCCGGAATAGCTCCAGACCACATCCTTGGGCGTGATGGGCCGTTTGAAATACTGCCCCACCAGCGCACAGAGATAGGCAACCTCTTGATCCGACGCGGAAACCAAGGCCGGATCGCCCGGATAGTCGCGGTCGGTGGTCCCGATCAGGGTAAAGCGGTCTTCATACGGAATGGTAAAGACAATCCGTCCGTCGCTGTTCTGAAAGATGAAGCAGCGGTCATGCCCATACAGGCGCGGCACCACGATATGTGACCCCTGCACCTGCCGGACCGAACCTTTGGGCGGGCGTTGCAACAGATCGCGCGCCACGGCATTGGCCCACGGCCCGCCCGCGTTGATCACCATGCGGGCGTGGATCACCTCTTCCTGCCCGGTCTCCAGATCCCGCCCGACCACGCGCCAACCGCCTTCGGCCAAAGGTCTGGCCTCGGTGCACCGGGTGCGCACACGGATATCGGCCCCCCGCTCGGCGGCATCCTGAGCGTTCAGGATGGTCAGGCGGTTGTCTTCCACCCAGCAGTCGGAATACTCAAAGCCCAGACGCAGCTCACCTTTCAGCCCCTCACCAAAAGGCCCGTGCGCCAGATTGACCCGTGATGTTCCGGGCAGCAGTTTACGCCCGCCCAGATGGTCATACAGAAACAACCCCAGCCGCAGCACCCAGGCCGGGCGCATGCCCTTGCGATGTGGCAGGACAAACCGCAACGGACGCACGATCTGCGGGGCGATGCCCCAAAGAACCTCGCGTTCAATCAATGCTTCGCGCACCAGCCGGAACTCGTAATGCTCCAGATAGCGCAGGCCGCCGTGCAGCAGTTTGGTGGAGGAAGACGAGGTCGCGCCGCCAAGATCGCCCTGCTCGCACAACCAGACCGAATAGCCCCGCCCCACTGCATCGCGGGCGATGCCGCAGCCGTTGATGCCGCCGCCGATGATGGCCAGATCAACCGTCCGGTCGGGAGTGCGCTCAGACATGGGCCACCTCACGCGCGGCAAGGATGCGGTCGGCGACCTCGACAAACCCGGCCCCGCCGACCGAAGGGGCGACAAAGGCGGGCGGCGCAAAGCTGCCCGGCGTGAACTCCCGCACATTGGCCACGCCACACGACAGCGGAAAGAACTTGAACATCGGCCCGTCATTCGGGCTGTCGCCGACAAACACCACCCGGTCGCGCGCGGCGTCGATATCAAGGCCCAGCACGTCACCGGCAAAAAGCCGGGTCATCGACAGCTTGTCGTAATCGCCGAACCAGCCGTTGACATGGATCGAGGACAGCTTGGCCACGGCCCCGGCTTCGGCAAACAGATCAAGGATGCGCTGCACCTGATCGTCCGGCAGCGCGGGCACATCTTCACAAAAGTCGATGGCCAGATCGGCCTCGCGGTACAACTGATCCGAGGCGATGCCCGCGCCGGGCACTTCGGCCAGGATCAGGTCGCGCAGCGCATCCAGCTTGGCGCGGTTGGCGCGGCGCTCGGCGGTGCTGGCAAAGAACCGCTGCCGCATGACCCGCGCCGTGCGGTCATAGCTGAAATAGAGCGCGCCGTTTTCGCCGACGATACCCGCCACCGGCCACATCCGGGCAATCATGTCGCACCACCCGGCGGGGCGGCCCGTGATCGGTACCACCTTCAGCCCGGCCTGTGCCAGCCGTTCCAGCGCGTCATAAGCGGCGGCAGGCAATTGGCCATCGGTGGTCAGGGTGTCGTCGATGTCGGTAAAGACCACTTCGCAACGCGACAGCCCGGCCAGATCCAGTTCGTGCAATGGGCGCATCACAGCACCTCCTCGATGAAATCGTCCAGAATGCCCATGTCCGCCGCCAGATCGAGCAGCGAAAAGCGGTCGCGCATCTCGCGGCAGTGGCGCAGGGCGTCGATGTAGAGGTCGCGGTCCATCCCGATTTCCTCGGGCGTGGTGCCCCCCCCGGCGGCCCGCAGATGCGCCGCCATCTCGTCCGAGGGCAGCATCATCGCACGCAGCGTCTGGCGCAGATATGGCCAGACCGCGGCCAGCCGGTCGTTGAAGGCGGCAGCCTGATCAGCCGTCATCGCCTTGACCCGGCTGGCGGCAAGGCAGTCGTCTACCGCCGCTGCCGGATAGCGGGCGCGGATCGCCGCCTCATCCGGTTGCCAGCCGGTGATGCGCGGGGCCTCTTCCATCGCAAGAATGCGCTCCTGCAGCCGCGCCATGGTGATCGAGGCCACGCCGACCTGCTGGCCATGCACCGTGCCGGGATGCCGGTCCCCGGCAAAACTGTCGATCCAGTGCGAAATCTGATGCTCGCCCATCGAACCAGGATGGCTCATCCCCACCGCCGCGATGCCAAGACCGCCGAGCGTCAGCAGCCGTTGCAGATAGCCGATCGCATCATGATCGCCCTGCCCCAGACCGGCGCTGCGCGCAAGAACCGCCGCCTCGTCCGCGTCCTGCAGCCGATAGGGTGCGGTGGCATAGCGGGTGCCCAGCAGCACATGCGAGAAGTACCAGTCCACTTGCGCCGTCGGGCGGCACAGGCTGTCACCCAGCCCAGCCCCGATCAGGTATTGCGGAGCCGCCGCCGACACGCCGATGTCGATGAAAACACCCTTTGCCGCATGGGCCTTTTGTGTGGTCTTCAGCCCGGAATCCAGCGTGATCGACGCGGTCGAAGAGGTATAGCCATTCATCGACGGCGCCGTGGCATAAACGCTGTAGCTGCGTCCGTCCTTATAGGTCGCGAACTTGCACAGATCGTTGATCGTGCCCGATCCGACCGCGACCAAAGCCGCCTGACCTCTGGTTTTAGCCTGAAGTGCGCGGACCTGACTTTCATCGGCATGGGGATGGTCCAGCACAACCAGCCGCGCTTTGGCGCCCAGACGGCGGGCAATGTCGGCCCCCATCACATCGGCGGTCGCGGTGTCACAGACCACGGCGTAACTCTCGGCAGGCATCACCTGCGCCAGCGCCTCGGGGGCGTGGGCTGCCAGATCGTCGCCGATGTTGATGTGCCGGAACGGCACTGTGACCAGAGACCCGGTGTCAGGATCACGCCATTGGCCCTCGGTAACATCCCGGATCAAGGCATTCCAATCCCCGGAGGCTGTATCGCGCGCCGCTTGCATCAAGGTCATCTGAGCCTCCCAACTCATTCCGTCGCATGAATTGAAAGTTGCCAGATAGCAGTGGCATACGTCAATGGCATTTTTCACCACCCCCTACCTTTTGCCAATACGCTTGAATTTCTTCCGGATTGGCAGGATGGTGGCGCGGCCCCGACAAAGGACGTGTGTATGCCCCGCAAAGACCCGCTTGAGACCAACGACCTGAAACCGCGCCGCCCGATTCCCGCAGCCTTTGGAACGGATGAAGTGTTCTGGGCGGCGTGGCTGTATTATGAGCAGGGGCAAAAGCAGGATCAGATCGCCGATCAACTCGGCATTTCGCGTGCTTCGGTGTTTAACCTGCTGCAAAAGGCACGCGATGAGGGGGTGGTAAACATCTCGATCGACCCGAGCCGGATCGCGCGGGCCGATCTGTCGCTGCGGCTGTGCGAGCTGTATGGCATTGACGAATGCTTCATCCTGCCTGAACGCAAGGATGCCGGTGCGCTTCACCGTCAGATCGGCCATCTGGGCGCGCGGGTGCTGGAAAGCCGGATGAGCAGCGATGACATCATCGGCGTTGCCTGGGGGCGCACGGTGCTGGCGCTGTCGCAGCACCTCAACACGGTGAACCAGCCGAATGTGACCATTGCCCAGATCACCGGCAGCTCGGCCGCCACCTTTGATTTCTCGCCGGTGCTCTGCACCTCGAACCTTGCCGCGCGGCTTCTCGCCCGCTGTGTCAACCTGCACGCGCCCGGCGTGGTCTCTTCGCCGCATGTCAAAGAGATCCTGATGGCGGAACCGGCAATCTGCGAGCATTTCGCCTTGCTGGAACACTGCTCCAAGGCCGTGTTCGGGGTCACGCAACTGACGGGCGAGACGCTGCTGGTGACAGGTGGGTTCATGTCGCAGGCCGAGGTCGAGGTCTATCGTGATCTGGGCGCGGTCGGCTTTGCCTCGGGGTATTTCTTTGCCGAAGATGGCCGCATCATCCGCAGCGAATTCGATGACCGCCACATCACCATGCCCTTGGACAACCTGCGCGCTGTGCCCGAACGGATCTGTGTCGGCGGGGGTCCGGGCAAGGCGGTCGCGATCCGTGGCATGCTGCGGGCAGGAATAGCGTCGGTTTTGGTGACAGACGCGGCCACGGCGCGCGATGTGGTCAACGGGGGCTGAAGATCAAAGGTCTTTCCCGGCGAACAGGATTGACTCGACCTGGTCCCCGGCAGGAGGGTCTGGCTGAGGTGCCGCGCCGTAAGCGACACTTCAGCCAGACCCCCGCAGTATGGCGATATTGGCCGGTGTCATGTCAGCAGGGCAATGGGCCACATCACGATTTGCGGGAAAGCCGCAACCAGCACCGCCGCCCCCAGACTGATCGCATAGAACGGCAGACTGGCGACCACCAGCCGTTCGGTCGGTATTTTGGCGACATAGGCGGTGGCAAACAGGCAGGTGCCGACCGGGGGCGTGGCCAGGCCGATGGCAAGGCAAGTGACCATGAAGATCAGGAAATGCATCGGATCGACCCCGGCGGCCACCGCTGCGGGCATCAGCACCGGGATCAGCATCAGGGCCGCCGCCACGATATCCATCAGCATGCCGACGATCAGAAAGATCACCCCCATCATCAGCAGCGTCACAAAGGGCGATCCGCTGATCAGCGACAGCAGGCCGGATGCCTTTTGCGGCAACAGATCCACGGTAAAGATAAAGGTCGCAGCCGAGGCCACCATCAGGATCAACAGCACGGTGCCCGCCAGTTGCCCGGCCTTGACCGCAAGTTCGATGAAATCGCGCCAGCCGATTTCGCGGTGGACAATCCCGCCGACAAGCAGGGTGTAGATCACCGCAAGCCCCGCGCCTTCGGTCGGTGTCACGATGCCGGAAAACATGCCGGTCAGGATGATGACCGGCGCGCCGACAGAGGGCAGCGCCCGCAGGATCGACCGGGCAAACCGGGCACGGTCAAACGGCACCACGGTGCCATAGCCGCGCTTGCGCGACACCACATAGTTGTAGACCGCCAGCGACACCGCAAGCAGGATACCCGGCCCAAGCCCCCCGGCAAGGGCGGCGCCAACCGATTGGCCCGCCGCTGCGGCAGCAACGATGATCAGGATCGACGGCGGCACCAGCGTGGCAAGTGTCGCCGTGATCAGCGTCAGCGCCGCCGAATACGGCAGCGGATACCCGCGTGATGTCATCGACTTGATGGTGATCGGCCCCAGACTGGCAATGTCGGCAACCGAAGAGCCGGAGATGCCGCCGAACACAAAGGACGAGGCGATATTGACGTGACCAAGCCCGCCGCGAAACCGCCCGACCATGGCTTCGGCCGCATCAAAGATGCGCTCGGACAGGCCGCCCCGCTCCATGATCTGACCGGCAAGAATGAACAGCGGAACCGCGATCAGCAGAAAGGAGTTGATCGACGTGGCAAGGGTCTGGGTGATCATCGACAGTGGCAGATCGTAAAGCTGCAGGGTGATGACCGTGCCAAGCCCCAGAGCCACCGCCAGCGGCACACCCAGTGCGGCCAGAATGCCAAAGCACAACAAAAGCATCAGGCTCATTTGCGGGCCTCCTTGATAGCGTGGGTATAGTCGCTGCCCTGCACCCCATGGATCAGAGCACCGATGACGGCCAGAGCAGAGCCCAGCACCAGCGGCAGCGTGGCCAGCCACATGCCGACCCGCAGGATCGGAGAGGTTTCGCCAAAGCGGATCTGCTGGGCCAGAAGGCTCCAGCCGTGATAGGCAACGATGGCGAACAGCACAGCCGCGGCCACAGCCGGGATCAGGTCGATCACCCGACGGCGTGCCGGATGGGTGACCAGATCAGACAGCAGGGTCACGGCAGGGTGCTGCCCGGTCCGGAAACTTGCGGCCACCCCGAACCAGATTGTCCAGATGAACAAGAACCGCGACAGCTCTTCGGTCCATGGGACGGAACTGCCCCAAAGACGCGACACCACCTGCAAGGCAATCAGCCCGATCATCCCTGTGATAGCGATCAGCAGCACGGCATCGACAAGCCGCCAGATCCATCGGTCGATGGTTTTCATCTTCAGTCCCCCCAATCTTTCCGGCTTTTGCCGACCCAAGCAAGGGTCAGGCAAAGGGTGGCGCACATGGAACGCGCCCCACCCAAAGCGTCACCCTGTCACTGTGACACGAAGTCGATGCTTTTTTGCATGAACTCAGGTGTGATCTGTTCTTCGAACTGCGGATAGATACCGCGCGCGACGGTCTGGATCTTTTCCAGCTCGCCGTCGGCCAAGAGGTTCACCTGCATGCCAGCCGCTTTCAGCTTTTCGATGATTTCGGCCTCTTGCGCAATTTCCTGCGCGTCCTGTTCCGCAATCATTTCGCTCGCCGCTGCCTGAACAGCGTCATGGTGATCAGCCGGGATCTTCTGCCACGCTGCAGAAGACAGCGCGACAAGAAAGCTGTCGGCAAGATGCTGGGTGATGTTCAGATGCCCCTGCACCTCGTAGAGCCGGTTGTTGAACGGCACTTCGACCGGGTTTTCCTGCCCGTCAATCGCCTTGAGTTGCAAGGCGGAATAGACTTCGGAAAACGCCATCGGTGTCGGGTTTGCGCCAAGCGCCTGAAACAGGCTGACAAACAAGGGGTTGTTCGGGGTGCGCAGGTTCAGACCGGCAAAGCCGTCGGCGGTGGTGATTGCGGTTTCGCGCGTGGTCACGTTGCGGAAGGTGCGCAGGAAAAAGCCAAGCCCCTTGATGTTCAGCCGCTCCATCGAGGTCAGCAGCTCCTGCCCCGGCGCGCCCGCCAGATAGGCCTGCAGCTGGTCATAGTCAGAGAACAGATAGGGCAGCGAAACCGCGTTCATCTTTGGCTCGAACGACGCATAGACCGATGTGGCCAGGATCAGCCCGTCCAGCGCGCCGGACCCAAGCTGGTTGATCGCGGCATTCTGATCCTTGCCATAGAGGATGCCATCGGGGAACACCTGAATGACCACCTCGCCGCTGGTTTTCTCTGCAACCAGAGCGGCAAAACGGGTGGCGGCGCGACCGACCGAGCTTTCGGCCGGGTCCGGCACGGCCATGCGCAACTGGGTTTCGGCCAAGGCGGCCTGTGGTGCCAGCATCCCGGCAAGCATCAGGGCCATGGCAGCAGCCCCCTGCATCAGGGCGCGGCGGGTCAGGGTATATGTCATCAGGTTTCCTCCCATGTGACTTTAGGTTCTTATTTCAGATCAGCGCCTTGGGGCGCAAACCGTTGCGTCGTTCAAGTTCAAGGATCAGGGCCGAATGGTCCAGATCGCCGCCGCCATGCGCGACCAGATCGGTGAACAACTGATCCGCCAGATCCAGCAGCGGCAGCTCCAGCCCCAGCGATTGCGCCAGCGTTCTGGCCGCCCCGGTGTCCTTGATCTGGTATTTCGCCGGGCCGCCGGGCGTAAAATCACCGGCGATCATCCGCGCGCCGTGCTGGTCAAGGATACGCGACCCGGCAAAGCCCCCCATCAGCGCCTGACGCACCCGTGCCGGGTCCGCCCCGCCCTGACGCGCCAGCAGCAGCGCTTCGGAGACGGCACAGATGGTAGACGCGACCAGCAGCTGATTGACCAGCTTGGTCAGCGCCCCCGACCCGTCCGGGCCGACATGGGTGACCGTGCCCATGGCCGACAGGACCGGATGCACGGCTGCAATCTCATCCGCCGCGCCCCCCGCCATGATCGACAGCGTGCCCGCTTTGGCCGCCACCGTCCCGCCCGAAACCGGCGCATCCATCCAGATCAGCCCCATGTCCCGCGCCTTGCGGGCCATCGCCTTGGCCTCGTCATGCGAGATCGAGGACATGACGATCAGGCTTGCGCCCCGGTCCATCGCAGCCGCAGCCCCGCCGGAGCCAAACAGCACCTCTGCGCAAACCGGGCCAGAGGACAGCATGACCACCACCGCCCGCGCCCCCCGGACCGCCTGTTCCGCCGTGGTGCAGACTGTCACGCCGTCGCCTGCGACCTTTGCCTTTTCAAGCGTCCGGTTCCAGACCCGCAGCCGGTGCCCGGCGGCGGCCAGATTGACGGCCATCGGGCCGCCCATCAGCCCGGTGCCCAGAACCGCAACTGTCCACCCCGCGCTCATGGCACAACGCGGTCCAGAAACCGCACCGGCCGTTCGTCGCACAGGACCAGCGCATCGCGGAACGCTGCCAGATGCGGGGTTAGCAGATGCGCGTCAAATGCGGCGCGGTCGGCATAAACCTCATAGAACAGCACGCGCGCCACGCCCTCGCCCTGCTGCACCACCACGTCGAATTGCAGGCAGCCGGGTTCATCGGCCAGCGACGCCTCGGCATCGGCCCGTGCCGCCGCCAGAAAGGCGGTCAGCTTGTCGGGGGCAACATGAAATTCGGGCAGAACGACAAAGCTCATGCCGCTTTCTCCGCCTTTGGACCCATCGTCACCACCTGTTCGCGGCGCAAGGCAACCACATCCAGATCATCGACAAATTCCACATCCGACATCCGCACGATCTGATCGCGTGCAATGTCGGTCTTCAGCTTCACATGATGCGCCAGACCCATTGGCAGCGCGTCAATCGCGGTGGAAATCGTCGCCGGAATGGCTTTGGCCCAGGTCGCAAAACCACCCTCGCCATCCAGATAAGACCCGGCCTTGAGGTCTGACTTGGCGGTGGCCACCGCGTCGCCCCGGAACTCTTTCGACGACCCGGTCGGCTCATGGCGCAGCACCGCCGACAGCACCGAAACCGAGGTTTCCAGCCCGATCAGATGGAAGGGACGCCACATCGAGCCATACCAGCCCGATTTGTCGGTCAGCAGGCCATATTGCTCAAAGCATCCCTTGGTGTACTCGTCCGGCGCGCGGAAGGTGACGAACATGCCATACTGAATGTTGTTCACCACCTTGCGGCCATCAGGTTCGACGCTGGCGGCAATGTCGACCAACCCGTTCGACGGCAGGCGCCCGCCTTCGGATGCGGGTTTGAACACCTGCGCCAGATCGTGCAAGCCCGTGGGATAAAACGCCAATCCGTCATCCGGGCAATCAAGCCCGGTGCCATTGGCCACCGCCGCCATTTCAATCGCGGCCTTGGTGCCATCGGTGAAAGAATTGTACATCTTCGGATTGAAATCGCCTTTGGCCACGAATTCTTCGCTCCAGCCGAAATAACCCCAGACGGTATCCGGCGTGGAATAGCGGAATTCGGGGCGAAAGTTCATGCCCTTGCCGGCCGAGGTCAGCTCGAACCCGCAAGAGCGCACCCAATCGACCAACTCGCAGATAAAGGCAGGCTGGTCGCCATACGCCATCGAATAGACCAGCCCCTTTTCCCGCGCCATCCGGCCAAGGATCGGGCCGCACATCACATCGGCCTCGACGTTGACCATTACGATATGCTTCATCCCGTCGATGGCCATCAGCGCGTGGCGCACCCCGGCAATCGGGTGGCCGGTGGCCTCGATGATGCATTCGATGCCCTCAAACGCACACAAGGCTGCGGCATCGTCGGTCACAAACGTCCGCCCGCTGTCCATCGCATCGCCCAGCGACTTGGCCGCGTATTCTTCGGGTTGCCAGCCGGTGCGCACCAGCGACGCCCGCGCCTTGCCAGCATCCAGATCAGCCACGCCAACGATGTGATAGCCCGCAATCTTGCGCGCCTGTGCCAGCACCATCGAGCCGAATTTACCGGCACCGATCAGACCAACGCGGATCGGGCGGCCAGAGTCGTTGCGGGCTGACAGCATCGAGTACAGATTCATGGGTCATCTCCAGAAACAGGCCGACATCTGCGTCAGACCCGGAAAATTGCGCACAGAGGGGAAAGCACAGCCGCGCCCCCAAAAGCGGGACGGCTCACGGTCGGTGTCGGTCTGGTTTTCCCCCTGATCGGCCATGACCGCGTCATCACCGATGCTGTGACTGTCCCGCACCTGAGGCGTCAGAACAATTTATTCTTTCTCACTCTTTGATTAGAAAATCTAAGCGTTCATGCCGATGCGTTGCCAGTCCCTTGCCTGATCCCGCACCCAATCCAGAAACCGCTTCACCCGCCTGCGCCGCAGGTTGGCATGCGGACAGACCAGCCATTGCGTCGTCACCCGCATTTCCGGCACGTCGCGCAGCGGCACCACCAACTGCCCGGTCTGCAATTCGCGCTCCATCATCAGTGTGCTTTCCAATGCCACGCCCAAGCCCAGAACCGCCGCATCCACCGCCATATGCGAGCGGTCGAAATACAGCCGTTTCATCACCCCCTGATCGGCAATGCCGGCCTTCTGGAACAGGGTGTTCCACTGCACCTGCGCCTTGACCGAATGGATCAGCCGAAACCCCGTCAGATCCCCCACCTGCAGCGCGCCCTGCCCTGCCAGAGACGGCGCGCAGACCGGCACGAACCGCTCTTCCACCAGCGGCTCTATGTGCAGCCCGGTCCATTTGCCGGTGCCATGCCGGATTTCAACATCGACCAGATCACGGGCGAAATCGGTCGGTTCATTGGTGCCATCCAGCCGGATGTCGATATCGGGATTGGCGTCCAGAAACGCGGGCAGACGCGGCAACAGCCACTTGGTCGAGATGGTCGGGGTGGCCCGGATCGTCAGCAGGGTCGAAGGTTTCGCGCCCTGAATCAACTGCGTTGACGCAATGATGCCTTCGACCTGTTCGGCGATCATTTCGAAATAGCGCTCGCCCGCCTCGGTCAGCCGGATCTTGCGCCCCACCTTTGTCACCAGCGATGTGCCGATCTGCTGTTCCAGCGCCCGCAATTGCTGGGTCACCGCCGACGGCGTGACGCCCAGATGTTCGGCCGCCGCCGCCACTGAATTCAGCGTCGCCACCTGATAGAACACCGATATCGCCCGGAACGGTACCAAGACATGCCCCTTGCCGCTGGATCAGACCGAAGGGATACGGGAACGGGGCCGCCTTGGGAACCCATTGAACCGGATCAGCAGTCTTGGTCAGCCCAGCCGCACCCGGTCAGGCACCCCGGTCATAGGCGGTCGTGTCGCCTTTGGGGCGTTGCTCGGCGGGCAGCGTGCCGGTGACCAGATAGATCACCTGTTCGGCAATCCCCGTCGCATGGTCGCCCACCCGTTCGATGTTCTTGGCGATGAAATGCAGGTGCATGCAGGCGGTGATGTTGCGCGGGTCTTCCATCATATGGGTCAGGAATTCGCGGAACAGTGCGTTGTACATCTGGTCCACTTCGGTATCGCGCTGACGGACCTCGGTGGCCAGCGTGGCATCGCGCTTGATATAGGCGTCAAGCGCGTCGCGGATCAGCTGTTGTACCAGCTTTGCCATGCGCAGCACCGACGCGGCCGAGTCGCCGATGGGCGCGGTCTGGTTCAGCACCGTCGACCGCTTGGCCAGATTCTTGGCATAATCGCCACAGCGTTCCAGATAGGCCGCGATCTTCATCACTGTCAGCACGGTCCGCAGATCGGTGGCGGTGGGCGAGCGCAGGGCAATGATGCGGGCGCATTCAAGGTTCACCTGTTCTTCCAGCGCATCAATCACAGCATCGCCCCGCACCACGCGGCCCGCCAGATCATTGTCGCGCGCCTCCAGCGCTTCGGCGGCGCAAACGATGGCATCCTCGACAAGGCTGCCCATTTTCATCAGCATCGCCTGTACCGTCTCAAGATCGCGGTCAAACGCCCGCATGATATGCGGCTCAGAGTTGATCATGTTCGCCCCCGTCAGCCGATACGGCCTGAAATGTATGATTCCGTGCGCGGATCGACCGGGTTGGTAAAGATCGTGCCGGTTTCGCCGTATTCCACCAGATGGCCCAGGTGGAAAAAGGCCGTGCGTTGCGACACGCGGGCGGCCTGCTGCATCGAGTGGGTCACGATCACCACCGAGAACGTCGCGCGCAGCTCGTCGATCAGCTCTTCGACCTGGGCGGTGGCGATCGGGTCCAGCGCCGAGCACGGCTCGTCCATCAGCAGCACCTCGGGCGAGGTGGCGATGGCGCGCGCGATGCACAGCCGCTGCTGC
>NZ_QWEY01000020.1 GCF_003443995.1 Pseudotabrizicola alkalilacus | reverse complement strand
TCACCGCCAAACCTAAAAAGAGACACATAACTCTCAATACGATACAAATACCCGATCGCACAAAATGCCCTCGGACCGGACGCGGGGTGGAGCAGCCCGGTAGCTCGTCAGGCTCATAACCTGAAGGTCACAGGTTCAAATCCTGTCCCCGCAACCAAAACTAATTCGTTAACAATATCAATGCCTTGCAAATCCGCGCCAGCGGATTGCGCACTGTTTTGTTCCCCACGCCTCGCAACACGCGGGGCTTTTTGTGTTTGCGCCCCTGCGACTGTGGTCTCATGCACCGGCAGGCCACAGGCCAGGCGCAACAAGCTCGCCAGGGCGCCGTGAAGGTGAATGGCAAGCCCGGGTTTGCCGGTCTCGCTCTCCTCAGCCGTGACCGGCACCAATTCCAGCTTCTCGATCAGCGCCCGCAGCGCTTCTTTGGCGTCGTTCATGCGCTCGGCATCGGCGAGACCTCTGATCAACTGGCCGATCCGCTCCCGGTAGGTGCGTGCCATGCCGGGGTGGATCCGGATTGGATCGCGGGCAGGGGCGGCGGCAAGCTGCCGTTCGAGCGTCTTCTTGCGGGTATCCAACTCGATCATCCGGTCCTTGACCTGTTCCGCAGGCACGCCAGCGATGATGGCGTCGACCAGCTTCTTGTGATCGCGGATGACGCTGGCCAGATCCTTCTCCAGATCGGCCCGCCCCGCCTCGCGTGTGGCCTGCAGACGATTGCGCTCAGCAGCATATTCTTCGCAGAAGATCCGCACAGCCTCTTCGTCCATCAGATGGTGCTCCAGCGCGTGCAGCACCCGGGCTTCCAGATCGGCCTGCTTGATCACCGCCATGTTGGTGCAGACCGCCGGGCCTTTCTTGCGCGCGGCGGAACAGCCAAAGCCATCCTTGGAGACCTTTGAGAACCCTGAGCCGCAGCAGCCGCACTTCATCAGCCCGGAAAACAAAAACCGTGGCCGGCGCCGGTCCCAGATCGGCACATCGGTGTTCTTGGTCTTCATCGCGCCCTGGCGGGTCTTTACCGCATTCCAGAGATCGTCTTCGATGATCCGCAAATGCGGCACTGGCACGGAGGTGACCCGGTCTCCCGGGTTCATCCGCGAGTTCCGTTTGCCCGTATCCGGATCCTTGCTGAAATGCAGCCGGTTCCATACGAGGCGGCCTGCATAAAGTTCATTGTTCAGGATCCCCGTCCCGCGGTCGCGGTTGCCAAGGATCGTTGACGTGCCCCACCAACCGCCACGCGGCCCCGGGATCTTCTCGTTGTTCAGCGCCTCCGCGATCTTGCCCGCTGACAAGCCGTGCGCATAATCACTGAAAATCTGGCGCACAACTTCAGCCTCGGCGCGGTTGATCGCCCGGTCCCCGTGTTCGGCTTTGCCGTTCACTGCCGTGCCGGGCAAAACATCATAGCCGTAGGCGTTGCCGCCCGCGAGTTTACCCTCCTTCACGCGGCCCTTCTGTCCGCGATGCGTCTTGATGCCGATGTCACGCAGCAGGATCTGGTTCATCGTTCCCTTCATGCCGATCAGCATCTCGCTGACTTCGCCTTCGGTCAGGGTATGAATCTTGATGCTCTGATGCTCCATCCGCTCATGGAACTTTGCGATGTCGGCGAGTTTGCGCGATAAGCGGTCCATGGCTTCCGCCACGACAACGTCGAACTTGCCCAACTTCGCATCGCGTTGCAGTGCCTCGATTCCAGGGCGGAACATGCTGGCGCCGGACACCGCCCGGTCATGATAGGTGCCGACCACATGCCAGCCCTCGCGCGCCGCAAGGTCCCGACAGGAGTCGATCTGATCGTCGATCGAGGCATCGCGTTGTTTGTCTGTCGAAAAACGCGCGTAAATTGCAACGCGCAACGGGGGCTTGGTCATGGCGGGTCTCCCGGGTGGGGGCGATCAGTCGCGTGTTATCTGGGCCGTCGACTCATCAGCATGGTCGCTGCGCGCAGCCTCACGCGCAAGAGCGCGGATCATGTGCAGGAATAGTGCACGGTCTTCTGGCAAGGGATGAACCCCTGCGTGATTGGCGCTTGATCTGTCCTTGTTCGGCATTGGGCAGGCAGCGGGCACAGACATCACCGCGATGGAGGAGGCTGAACCCAGCCCCTCCGTCCCGCTTGCATGCCTTCTCCGGTCCCGTGCCATCGGCCGAGTGCTCCTGCCCTCCGGAAGCGCATTGGCTTCCGTGGATCACGTTGATCTGAATCTGTGCCGGGCTATTCCCGACGCTCTGATGATCAGTATAGGGCAAGGGTGCCTCGCTGTTGGGTTTGGCCGGACTGAAAGTGATGTTGAACGGCTGGAACATGTGGATAACCTCCAGGTTTGAAAAACTATATCGATTAAAAGGGGCTGATCTTGATGATTGATGGGCCTCCCTGTCGCCTCATGAAAAATGAAAAAGGCGAAAACGAAAGAAATCCGGATTCTTGCTGAAGACGAAAAATACGAAGACAAAGTGCAAATCAATCTGATGAAAATTCAAAGATGGAAAATGCAATCTCCTGCTTAAAAAGACAAAAACCCTTCCGCATTCTCTACCAAAGAAACAAAATACCAAAAAGCCTGCAACCTCCTGGGGAAAAATCAGGGACCCAAAATGCTGATCCGATGACTGGTGAAATGCCAAGGAGCGCGATGAGGGAAAAGACATTCTCAAAACGCAAAGAATGCCCTCTCCCAACAAAATGGATCCCCTGAATTCTACGTTCCGAAACGCCATCGGCCGATCCATCACCCTGGCGCTGGCGGTGGGTTATGCGCCCCATCTCGGGTCAGACGCATGTCCTCATGCGTCAGTGATTGCGCGTCGTTTGATGATGCCATGTGATCCGCAATCGCTTGCGGATCGCGTGTGGCATCACGAACACCAACGCAGGTCACATCGTCAGTCGCATCAGCAGACGCAACTTGAACGCCATCGCCACGCGCATCGCCAAGCAATGCGACCTGCTTGAGCCATCCCAACAACTCCGCGCCGCTGATCTCTCTGCGGTGCAGCAGGGCGCGGGACATCTCGCGCAAGAGATCCTCCTGTGCGGTCAGGATGGCGAGGGCTTTGGCTTCGGCCTCGGTGAGGTGTTGGCGCACCCGGGTGCGAAGGATGGGGTCACGCAGGGCGGCGGCGTCGAGGGTGTCATCCCACATAAGACCACTCTCGCCGAGGCCGAGCTTTGTCTCGATCGACAGGGCGAGGTTGGTCGCAAGTGCAAGGTCCGACGTGCTGTCGCCACCAGATCCAGCTGAGACTTCCGCCAGCAGCAGACGCTCGGCCGCGCGACCGGCGAGCAGATAGCTGAGTTCAGCCTGCAGGTCCGCCAGCATCCCTTCTTTGGGCGTGTGGAGCCGATGTGTCTCGCCGCCGAGGGTGGTGAGCAACACGCGCTTCACCGCGCCGCAGCGCAGGGCCGTCGACGCGATAGCATGGCCGCATTCATGCACTGCGACGCGCCAGTCGAGGGCGATCTTGCGCGGGTTGGTCTGAATCCCGAGATGATGACGGATCATGTGCAGTGTGAGGCTGGTGCTGCTATGCCGCGCCTCTGCGCGGGCGGCGCGCGTGGCTGCGTCAACTTCGGCGGCACTGCGGCCGACGGCGGCTGTGGCGAGGCTGTGCAGATCATCTGCGGGGATATCTGTCCCGAGATGGCGCTGCAGGATGCTCTGGATCATCGCAGCGTCGGGCAGCGGCACCTGCACTTTGATGTCAAAGCGCCCTGCGCGCAGCACCGCCGGGTCCATTGCCCCGGGATCGTTGCAGGCGCCCAAGACGATCACCCCCGCCTCACTCGAGATGACATCCATCTCGTGCAGGAATGCATTGATGACCTGACGGCGGTAGCTGCTGCCATGTGTGTCGTCCCCAGTGCGCGAACCAACAGCGTCGATCTCATCGATGAAGAGAAGGCACGGCGCCTTGCTGCGCGCCGATGCAAAACTGCGGCGCATCTCGCGCAGCATGTCACCGAGATGACCTGCGGATTGCCAGGCGGCAAAGCTCGCCTCTTCCATTCTGATCCCCGCAGCATTGCCCATCGCACGCGCCAGCCATGTCTTGCCGGTGCCGGGGGGGCCGTAGAGCAGCATCGAGCGTGACAGGTCGGACCATGCGACGCTGCCTTGGTGCCACAGCCGCAGGTCTGCCACCAGCTGACGCGCGGCGATCAGAGCAGGGGCATCACCCGCCATCTCGTCGAGATGTGGGATGGCCTCTCGCGGTTTGCGCGGGCCACAGGCGGCGGCGATGCGCGTCGCCACGCCAAGCGCTGTGGGCGCGCGCAGGGCAAGCCGCAGCGCTGTGGTGGGGAGTTCGGCTAGCAGATCATCGCCGGGCAGAGCTACGCGCACAGCGGGCTCATCGATCCGGCCGGTGGCGCTATGACTGTGGCAGAGATGCGTGATCATCACCTCGGTGTTCAGCGGCGGGAGCGCAAGAAAGGTGGCGACCCCTTGGCGGCGTAGGGTCTCTGGCAGATCGCTGGCCTCAGACATAAGCGCGAGGATCGGCACCACAGTGTCGATAGCGTCATCGATGTCGTCCAGATAACGCGTGAGTTTGTATTTGGTGACCACCTTGTCGGCGGTGTCCGGATGAAGCAGGAGCAGCTCGGTGGTATTGCTCAACTTGTCCGGTGTGTCGGAGATCTTCAGGTCGGCCGGTAGCAGGCCGTGCCGCAGCACTTGTTCGGCCACCTTGATCTCGGGGCCATCGAGGCCAGTGATGAAGGTGATCGCGCCATTTTGCAGCAAAGGGTGCAGCGCCTTTGCGTTGCCGAATAGTGATGCCAGCCGGATCGCCAGCGACAGCTCTACGGCGGGCAGATGGGCTGCGGGTTGGCTCTCGCCGGTGATCAGCGTGGCCTCCGCATCGGCCCCGGCCGCGCGCAGCTCGTCGGCGAGATCATGCGGCAGATGTGGAAATCCCTTTGCACGCATCCAGTCGTCGAAATCCGGGCGCTTTGGGGTGCCATCCGCGCCGACAGGATCGAAGTCATCGAGCCAATAATTGGCATCGGCGTCGGGCTCCGATGCGATCAGGCGTTTAACAACCAGATCAGCAAAAGGACGCCATGAGGGAACAACGGGGGTGTCTGATTTATGCATTGAGGCATCCTTTTATCGGTCAGGGCAACTTGTCTTGGGGATGGCGCGCAGGATGCGCGCCACCTGGTCTTTGGATGTGGTTGGCTTGGGGAAAGTTAAGGTGTTCTTTGCCTTGCCGGAGTTACCTCAGCCGTCCAGCGAGCCGCTTGCCACCGTGTCGAGCAGGGCCAGCACCTCTTGCGTCAGGGCTGCGTCATAAATCTCGGATCGCACGCGAATCTTGCCGCGATAAGCTAGCGGGTCGATGACCGCATGCGGATGGCGGGCGCGCAGTTTGGCGTGCAGGCGCTTCTCCACGCGGATCGCATGATGGCCCGTCGGCATCGGCACACGGCGCAGGATCTCGCAGGGCATGTCGCGGTCGATCTGCAGCTGATGCAACAGGCGCGAGTCCGGATCGCGGGAATAGCCCAGTTTGACCAGCTCCTGACCGATCGGCAGGGTGAAGCGCATCGCATAGAGGAAGCTCTGCGCCGCCATCCAGCCTTCTCCACAACCCGCGCAACCAAAGCGATTGCTTTGCATGTTGGCACGGGCGATGCGCTGTGTGGCCCCGCAACCGTCCGCATGGGCATAGAGCCGATAATTGGGATCACCTTGCGGATCGGGACCGATCAGTTCCCAGCCGCGCGCCTGCGCCTCGGATGCCTCAGTAGCGGCGTGGCATGTCTCGCAGCGCAGACCCGTGCTGCCTGCCGCCATGCGGCGGACGATCTCGTGCTGACGGCGCAAGCTATGGCCGCAGGGCGCGCGGTAATGGCTGTAATGCCTGCTGTCGGTATCACGCCCCAGATGCGCCAGCCCTGCTGCTGTCGCATCCTGGTTAAGGCGCGCGATCATGCAAGCCGGGCATTGCGGTTGCGCTGACATCAGGGTGTAGATGCGCGCCTCATAAACATGGCCGCAGACATCGCAGCGCAGTGCGAGATGATAGCGGTCGCGGATGCGCCCGGTGATTGCAAAGCCCTTGGCTTTGGCTGCCGCCTGCCATTGCGGTGCGATGGGTCCAGCATAGGGCGGGGCCGTCTCATCTGCATCGGTCACCATGTTTGGGATGATGTGTGCCTTGGTTTGCGTCAGGGGCATCTTGGGGGTGGAGAAGGGTGTCGTGGTCATGGGTCAGTCTCCCGTGTTTGGGTGATGGGGAAATCATCGGCCGGCGCAGGCGCAGGGGATGCCGGGCCACAAGGGCACAGCAGCTTCCAGCGCATCGCGCGGGCTTTGGGGACGGAATGTCAGGGGGTATGCGCGGACGGTGAGCCGGGGGAACCTGCCGTCAGACAGGTCGCCCGTTCACCGTCGGAGGATCGGGATTATGCGACGCTGCCGGGGACAACGTCGGCGGGCGTGTGTGGGAAGCTATCCGGGGCATAGGTATCAAGATCTGCGAGTTCATCCAGTCGCAGCACGGCTGTCTTCACCATCGCCGCAACCCGGCGGCCGACAGGCCCCGTCTCCACACAGCGAAACAGCGTTGGATGCGTTAGAAGGCCACACGCCCGCTGGAAATCACCCGCGTCCGCTGATCGGATCAGTGCATCCGCCAAGATCGCTAGGCGCAGCAATGGCACATCTGACGCGCGCACGACCTGAGCATCGCGGATCTGGCGCAGAAATGTTTTGACCACCTTCAGGCTTTCCTCAGCCTCACGCAGCCAGCCAGTGAAAGCGGCGTCCCAGACATCAACATCCTGAATGTCACGCTCCGCCTCGATGTGCAGGGCGATGGCGCCGAGGAAACGGGAGAAGAGCGATGCGATGAGGGTAGGCGTGTAGGTGCCCTTGCGCGGGTCTTCATTCGCCGCAAACGGCGTGGTAAGTGTTTCAGTAGCCATGAGTGATCTCCTAACGATCGTAAATGGTCAGAGCCGGAATTGTGCGTAGGACCGCAGTTCCGGCTTGCTATAAGAATACGTTGTGTTACTAAGAAGTCAAGTAGTCATTTGGAGATACTGTTGGCAAAAATGGGCAGACCTGAAGTCGACACTGAACCTGTGACGATTCGCATGCATCGCGACATGATCAAACAGATCGACGATTATCGTCGAACTCTAGAAGATTTGCCGTCACGGCCAGAGGTTATACGGCGGGCAATGGCCGAGTTCCTTGCTCGCCTGGCAGACGAAGAGGGATGATGATGTGAGGGCGAGCAGACCAACGAGCTGCGGACCCTGACTTGTATTTTGCATCCGCCTGCACCGGCGGACGCAAAAAAAGCCGTGCGAACCTGCGCTTTGTCGCGTGCAGGATGAGTTCGTTGAGCGTTCGACGAGGCGGAGATCAGTCGGTCTTGCCACGCTTTGGATGTGGCGCCAGAGAGGGCCTAGAATGATCGGAAGTTTCCGACCAAGGATGGCACCTTCGCTCCTAACAGCTCAAATTAGGCTGTGCTTGATATGGCTGTCGCCCTTCCGGCGGTCATGCTTTTGGTGGTGAACCACTTCTGCCCGTCCCACGAGCGTGCCGACTTCAACGATCAGCATGGGCTGATCTTTAAGAGGGAGCGCTGCTGTAAGCGCCGTCTGGCTTTCAAAGACGATCATTCGAGCATTGCCTTGGCCAGTTCCGCTCTGCTGACTGTGTAATGTCGAGCCGTTTGAAGCCTGTGATCCCATCAGCTTGCCGCCCTTGCGGAGGAAGGGTGCCTCCCGCGTCATCTGCCAAGATGTCGTTTGCAAAACGTGCAGCCGTCTCGTGCAAATGGTTTGTGCCGCCCGGCATGCTGCGCGCGCAGCGCTGCAGTGAGCTTCGCCTTCCGCGCCGATGTTTCGTTCGAGGTGCAAGTCTTACAGTGCCTTGAGTCTTATGGAGTGCCGGGCGGCGGAGGACATCGCGATGAACCTCTGCTCCGCTTCTCGCAGGTCGGGCTATCCAATCGCGTTTGATAGATAAACGGCGGCCAGCACGAGGCGGCCCCCCATGGTGCAGAGCGGATCGCAACACTCGGGGAGGACGAGCAAGGCCGGATGCGCACAATTTGCCTCATCTGAGATCTCGAATCATGTTTACTGAAATTTCAATTTGTGAAACTGTAATCTCATGCTTGATCCAGATGCCAACTCACCCCTTGGGCAACCGCCTGCCGCCGAGAGCAAGAACAGCTTCGCGCTTGCTCGGCTGCGACGCGCCTTCATCACCTGCGAGCTGCTTCCCGGCGCAAGTGCGGCCGAGGCGGAAATAGCCGAGCGTTTTCACCTCGGTCGGGCCTCGGTTCGGTCCGCACTTGCCCGGCTTGAAGTTGAGGGTTTCGTCCACGTGGCGCCGCGGTCAGGATGGCAGGTAGCCCCTATTACCGCCGCAACAGTCGGCGATGTGGCCGCCGCGTGGCGCCTGTTCGCCCACGGCAGTGACACCATGACTATGGAGCCGACAACCGCGCGCAAGCTGTCCCGCATCGCAGCGCAGGCTGATGCCCTGCTTGGCAGATCCGAGCCCGATGTCGTGGCGG
This sequence comes from Pseudotabrizicola alkalilacus, assembly GCF_003443995.1. Taxonomy (GTDB): domain Bacteria; phylum Pseudomonadota; class Alphaproteobacteria; order Rhodobacterales; family Rhodobacteraceae; genus Pseudotabrizicola; species Pseudotabrizicola alkalilacus. The sequence goes on along the minus strand of NZ_QWEY01000020.1, from coordinate 13,251 downwards.
TCGCCCGCGTGCTTTGGCGGACATTCATCACCGACCTGGCGGCGGCGCAGGGCGCCTTGGTCGCGGGCTGGATGGCGCAGTGCAATGATTTGACGCAACGCCTCATCTTCTGGTTCGAGCGCAGCAACGCGCGATGGGCCCCGCCACCCTTGACTCCCATCGCTGAGGCGTTGGTTGCCAACGATATGAAGGCCGCCGCGGCAGAGCTGGAGCGATCGGCGCAGAGCTTGCGGGACTGGCTGATTGAGTGCCTGATCCGGGCCGAGGATATCGTATTGACTCCCGGCATCGGCGCTGGCGCCCACCGTCTCTCGCAGCCCGCACATCCCCCGAATACGGCCACCGCGACCGGACCGGGGTCTGCCCGTAAAATCAAATCCGGTCAGGGCAGCCGGACTCCTTCACAACAGGGAAAGTCATGATGAAACGACAGCGCATAATTGCTGCACTTTTGATGTCTGCCAGCCTTTCATGGGCCTCTGCCGGTGCGGCGGCGGCCAAGGATTTGCTTACCATCGATCTGGTGAACGAGCCCACATCGCTTGATCCTCATGTCCAGTGGAACCCGGACAGCTATTTTGTCTACCGCAACATCTTCGACAACTTGCTGACCCGTGACGACAGCGGCGCGATCGTGCCCCAAATTGCGACGGAGTGGACCTATCTTTCCGATAATGAGATCGAATTTACCATCCGCGATGGAGTGACGTTTCACGACGGCACGCCGCTGACCGCCGAGGATGTGGCATTCTCGGTCAAACGCATCACCGATCCAGGCTTTTCCAGCCCGCAGCTCAGCCAGTTCAACTCGATCACCGACGCGCGGGTCTCGGCAGATAACAAGGTCGTTCTGGTCACGAATGGGGCTTATCCCGCAGTGATGGCGCAATTGGTAAAGCTGTCGATTGTGCCGCAGCATGTCGTTGAGGCGGTTGGCAATGATGCGTTCAACCTCGCGCCTGTTGGGTCGGGCCCCTATAAGTTCTCGGACTGGAGCCGGGGTGTCTCCGTCACATTGGCCGTGAACGAAGACTATTGGGGTGACAAGGGAGTTTTCAAGGAGGCTGTGTTCCGCGCGGTCCCGGATGCCGCGACACGGATGGCGAACCTTCAGGCCAAGGCTGCCGATCTTGTGGTGACAATCAATTCGGACATGGCCGCACAGCTGGATGGGCGTGACGATGTCAAAGTGCTTTCCGTGCTGACAGAACGGGTGGCCTATTTCGCACTCAACGCTCAAAAGCCACCAATGAACAATCCCGACCTGCGCCTTGCCGTCGCGCACGCGATGGACAAAGAGGGGATAACAGAGGGCATTCTTGGCGGTTACGACGAGCCGGTTGGCCAGTTTATGAGCCCTGCGCATTTTGGCTGGGTCGACGGACTGGAAAGCCCGGGCTACGATCCGGACAAGGCCCGGGAACTGGTGGCGGCTGCGGGCGAAGAGGCAAAGGTGCCTTTCCCGATCCTGACATCTCCGGTGTATGATCAGCGGGTTGTGCAGGCAATCCAGCAGATGCTGACAGATGCGGGTTTCAACGCCTCGATCGAAATGACGGACATGGCGACCTGGCTGAAGGACATGCAGGCTGGGCCAGAAGGCATTCCGGTGTCTGCGTTCAGCCGCTGGTCCTGTGCGTGTCAGGATGCCGATGGCATCCTGTTCCCGACGCTGCACAGCTCATCGGGTTGGGCAAGCGCGGGTGACACGGCTTTGGAGGCCGCGCTAGAGGCAGGCCGCAGCACGCTGGATGAAGAGGAGCGGCTTGCAGAATACACCAAAGCGCAAGCAATCCTGAATGAGCAGAACTATCTGATCCCGCTCTATCAGGCGGCAATCATCTACGGGGCTGCAGCCGGTCTTGAATGGACGCCTACGCCCAATGAGAGCCTGTTTCTGAATCGTATGGACTGGGCCGAATAACCTGATCTGTCGGCGGGGGCCGGGCGGGGCACGCCGTGCCCGGCCCCCCGTTCTGCAAGATCGCAGCCGCAACGGATTGCACCTATGACCCGCTATCTGCTTCGCAAGCTCGGAGAGGCGACGCTGGTGATGTTCGGCGTCCTGACGTTGATCTTTTTCATCCAGCGCCTGACCGGAGATCCCACCTTCCTGCTGCTGCCGGAAACGGCAACGCAGGCGGATATCGAGGCAATGCGCCATGCGCTTGGCTTCGACCGTCCTCTGATGGTGCAATACCTGTCATTTCTGGCCGATCTGGTTCGTTTCGATCTTGGGCGGTCGGTGATCCAGAACCTTCCGGTGACCGACATCATCGGATCTCGCCTGCCCTATACTTTGATGTTGGCGGGGGGCGCGCTGGCCGTGTCTTGCCTGATCGGCATCCCGTTGGGGGTGGTGATGGCCCTGAACCATGGCACGACTTTCGCCACGGTGCTCTCCAGTCTTGTGGTGGCAGCGCAAAGCCTGCCGACATTCTGGAGCGGGATCATATTGATCCTGATCTTCGCGGTGAGCCTCGGTTGGCTGCCGCCGTCATCGGCGGGGGGATTCAGCCATCTGGTCCTGCCCTCAATCGCGCTTGGACTGCTCAGCATGGCCACATTTGCCCGCGTGACTCGCACGGCGATCCTGGATGAATTGTCCAAGGAATATGTGCGGACGGCGCGCGCCCGTGGGGTTGGGATGGGGCGGCTGGTCACCCGGCATTTGGCGCGCAATGCCTCGATCCCTCTGATTACGGTTGCTGCGCTGGAAGTTTCAAATCTACTGGCGGGGGCCGTGGTCGTGGAAACCGTATTCGCTTGGCCAGGACTGGGGCAACTGACCATGCAGAGCATTGTGTCGCGTGATTTCATGGTCGTGCAGGGAGTGGTGCTACTTGGGGCCTTTGTCACCGTCGTTTTGAATGTGATGGCCGATATCCTTTACAGCATTGTTGACCCGCGCATCACCCTGTCGGCGAGGCCATCATGACTGCGGCCCTTGCTCCCCCGCAGGACGAAGCGCAGAGCGAGCTGCAAGCGCTGAAGCGCGCGGCGCGCGCCCGCCGGGTTCGGTTCCTGTCGCGCGCTTGGCCCCTGCTTGCCATCCTTTCGGCTCTGGTGCTGGCGGCCCTTTTCGCGCCGTGGATTGCGCCCAATGATCCCCTGCGCCAAAATCTTATGGGCCGTCTGCAAGCCCCGGGTTCCGAAGTGCGTGGTGTTCTCTACCTGCTGGGCAGCGACGAGCTGGGCCGGGATCTGCTGTCGCGCGTCATCCACGGCGCACGGGTGTCGCTGCTGGTGGCGATCAGTTCGGTTCTGCTATCGGGGGTGGTGGGCACCACCCTTGGCATGATCGCTGGCTATCTGCGCGGCTGGCCCGAGCGGATCATCATGCGGCTGACAGATGTGTTCCTGTCGATCCCCGCCATCCTGCTTGCGATCATCGCGGTGGCGGTGCTCGGGCCGGGGCTGGTGAATGTCGTTCTCGTCCTGGCGCTGACCCGCTGGCCGCGGTATGCACGGGTGGCCTATGCGCAGACGCTGGCGCTTTCGAACGCGCCCTACGTCCGGCTGTCACGATTTATGGGTGGCGGCACAGTCCACATCCTGCTGCGGCATATCCTGCCCAATATCATGGGTGCGCTGATCGTGGTGGCCACACTCGAATTTGGCTTGATGGTGCTGTTCGAGGCGTCGTTGTCCTTTCTGGGTCTTGGAGTGCAGCCTCCGACGCCAAGCTGGGGCGCCATGCTCGCCGCTGGCCGCGACTATGTCGCGACGGCGTGGTGGATCTCGGTTTTTCCGGGCTTCTGTCTGTTCCTGCTCGTGCTGGCGATGAACCTGCTTGGCGATCTCTTGCGCGATCATTTTGATCCGAGACTGAGGTAATATCATGAACAGCACACTTGTTGGCCAGAAGGCCGTTCTGACCGGGGCAGGCGGTGTCATCGGTCGCTGGCTCGCCCGCGGCCTGCGCGAGGCAGGGGCCGATCTTTGCCTGACCGACACCGGGCCGGAAGCGCTGGACGGCGTGCTCGCCGATCTGGGCGCGCTGGGCCTTGGCAGTGCTGGGTTCACCCGTCCCGCTGACCTGACTGATGCCGCGCAGGTGCGGGGCCTTGCCGATGAGGTTGCCGCGCGTTGGGGAGCGCCTGACATTGTGGTCAACAATGCCGGGATTTATCCAAGCGCCTTCCTGCTTGATACCTCTGACGCTGAGTGGGATCTGATGTTCGACATCAATCTGCGCGCGCCGTTCCTGCTGACGCGGGATCTTGCCCGGCTGATGGTCGCGGCGGGAAAGCGCGGCAGCATCGTCAATATTTCTTCCGGCGGGGCCAAACGCGCGCGCCGCACCGCCGTTGCCTATTGCACGTCGAAAGTGGCGCTGGACCGGCTGTCCGAAGGGTTTGCGCTGGAGCTTGCCGAATACGGGATCCGCGTGAACACGCTCTATCCCGGCTTTGCGGCAGGATCCGGGGTGACCAGCCTGACCGATGCGCATGTCGCCAGCGTTTCGACCGCAAACCCGATGGGCCGACCGACGGAGGCGCAAGATGTGATCGGCCCGCTGGTGTTTTTGTGTAGCGAAGAGGCGCGTTTCATCACCGGCGCAACGCTGGCGGTGGATGGCGGAGGCTCTGCCGGGGTGATGACGGTGTTTCAAGACAAGAAAAGGGCGCTCTGATGACAACAGCGTATGAATGGCCCGAAGGCAAACAGTCTGCCTTCGTGTTTTCGATGGATGTGGATGCAGATTCACCCTGGCTGTGGACCAACCGCAAGCTGCCTGATCCGCGCTATCTGTCGCATCTGGAGCAACGCCGCTTCGGCCTGCGCGAAGGCCTCTGGCGCATTCTTGATCTGCTGGATCGCTACGGCATCAAGGGCAGCTTCTATGTGCCGGGGTCGGTGGCCGATGCCAACCCGCAGTTGCTGGAAACGCTGATCGGCCGCGGGCATGAGGTGGGTCTGCACGGCTTCCATCATGAATTGGTCACCGACGTGTCGGACCAGCAGTTCACAGACGCGCTGGAGCGCTCGGTCGCGCTGTTCAAGGCTCAGACCGGGAAGATGCCGCGCGGCTTTCGGTCTCCCGCCTGGGAGATGACGGTGCATATGTTGGCCGAGGTGAAGCGCTTTGGCTTCTATGACAGCTCGCTTGCAGGCCATGATCATCCCTATCAGATCGGCGGTGTAACCGAGATCCCGGTGCAATGGCCGATCGATGATGCCATTTACTGGAAGTTTTTGGGTGGTGGCGCCGACCATTGGCCGCCTGTCGCTCCGGGTCAGGTGCAAGAGATCTGGCAGGAAGAGTGGCTTGGCCTGCACGATCTGGGCGGCATGATGATGCTCACCGTGCATGACTACATTTCCAGCCGTGCCCATCGGCTTCGCGTGCTCGAGCGGCTGTTGCAGACTGTGGCAGACAGCCGCGGTGTATGGAGCGCCACCAGCGCAGAGCTGGCCGACTGGCATGAGGCTTCTGCAAATGCCGGGCGCTATTGCTATGACGCAGCGCTTCCTCCCGGCATTCATGCGGTGACGTGACAGAATGCAAAACTGGACAATACAAAAGCCTTCAGTGCGCAGTTCGCGTGGAATCGTCTCGGCCCAGAACCGCCACGCAGCCGAGGCTGGGGCGGCAATTCTGGAGCAGGGCGGGAATGCGGTCGACGCAGCTGTCGTCACGACGCTGGTGCTGTCGGTGGTCGAGCCTTGGCTGTCGGGCATCGGCGGGGGCGGTTTCATGCTGCGCGCCGACGGGGTCACGGGTGAGGTCAACGCGCTGGATTTCGGGGTGATTGCCCCGCTTGACCTGAACCCGGACGATTATCCCATCGTCGGGGAGAATGACGGCGACTGGTTCAGCTGGCCCGAAGTGCAGGACAACCGCAATATCTCTGGGCCGCATTCGATCTGCACGCCGGGCACCATCGCCGGTCTTGCCGAAGCTCTGGAGCGGCATGGCACACTGAACTGGGCCGATGCCTTGGCTCCCGCCATCGAATGGGCCGAGCGTGGACTGGAGCTTGACTGGTTCGCCTGTTTCGCGATTGCCAATGAGGAAGCGGGCCTGTCGCGCTGCCCTGCGACGGCCAACCTGTTCCTGCCCGGCGGCCGTGTGCCGCGTGCGGGCGACAGTGCGGCTCCGCGCCATGCGCCGATGCCGCAGAAGGCCCGACTGTTGCGCCGATTGGCACAGGCCGGTGCGCGTGATTTCTACGAAGGCGAGATTGCTGCCAAGATCGCGTCGGATCTTTCCGGGTCCGGATCGGCGCTGTCCGCCAAGGATCTTGCGGAGTATCGACCCGACTGGGTGGAAAGCCTCGCACAGCCCCATGCAGGCTGGGACATCCGCGCCATGCCCGGCCTGTCCGGCGGGCCGGGGTTTCTGGACGCGCTCAACCGTCTGCAGGCCCTGCGCCCGGCAGGCCGGGCGGCGCCCAGCGGTGCCTCGGCCGCCGCCTTCGCCAGCGCCATCCGCGACGCTTATCGCGAGCGGCTCGGCCGCGCGGGCCATGCGGGCCATCCCGATGCCGATTGCACCAGCCATGTCAGCGTGGTCGACGCGTCGGGCACCATGGTATCGCTGACCAATACGCTGCTGTCGCGCTTCGGCTCGCGCGTGGTCGGAGAAAATACGGGTTTCCTGTTCAACAACGGGGTGATGTGGTTCGATCCCCGCCCCGGTCAGCCCAACAGCATCGCGCCGGGGGTCAAGCCGCTTGCGAATATGTGCCCGCTGATCCTCTTGCGCGACGGGCGTCCGGCATTGGCCATCGGTGCTGCGGGCGGGCGGCAAATTTTTCCCGCCTTGCTGCAACTGGTCAGCTTCGTGACCGACTACGGGATGACCCTGGAAGAGGCCTTCCATTACCCCCGTATCGATGCCTCGTCTCCGACAATCTTGGTAGACAGCCGCGACGGGATGGATGTGGCATCAACCATCGCACGCGACTGGCCTGTGCGGATCATCGACAACACGCTTTATCCAGTGAACTTCGCTATCCCGTCAGCCGTGATGTGCACGGCCCCGGGCGAGTTCAGCGGACAGGCCCACCCCTATCAACCGTGGGCCTATGCGGCCGCCGCGAGGGAGGATGCCGGATGACCGACATGCCATTACTTGCCGTCCGCGACCTGAGCGTCTCGATCAATGGCGCAAAAATCGTTGATGGTCTCGACCTGACGGTTGAACGAAGCGAGATTCATGCGCTGGTCGGCGAAAGCGGCTGCGGAAAGTCGATGACGGCGCTGTCCATCCTTGGCCTGCAACCCGCTGCCGCAAAGATTGGCGGCAGCGTGGCCCTGCAGGGCACCGACGTGGCGAGCCTGTCACGCCGAGCGGCGGGCAAATTGCGACGCAAAACAATGTCGGTGATCTTTCAGGAACCCGTCGCCGCGCTGAACCCTTTGATGAAGGTCGGCGATCAGGTGGCTGAGGCACTTATCATGTCCACTGGCTCTGATCGGGGTCGCGCGCGCAGCGCGGCACTGGAGGTCATGGCCCATGTTGGCATCTCTGATCCGGACCAGCGCTACGACCAGTATCCGTTCGAGCTGTCGGGCGGAATGTGTCAGCGCATCTCTATTGCTGCAGCGCTGATTTCGCGACCGCAACTATTGATTGCGGATGAGCCGACCACTGCGCTGGACGTGACCATTCAGGCTGCCATCCTGGACCTGATGAAGGCGCTTCGCCGGGAAACCGGAATGGGTATGGTGCTGATCACTCATGACATGGGGGTGGTGGCGGACATGGCCGACCGGGTGTCGGTGATGTATGCCGGCCGTATTGTGGAGACCGGCCCTTTGCATGAGGTGTTTGCAAGGCCGACGCATCCCTATACCAGCCTGCTGCTGTCGACGATCCCCCGCCTTGTCGGGCCCCGCAAGACCGAGCTGCGAACGATTGCGGGCACTGTTCCCGATATTGGCCGCTGGCCGGATGGCTGCCGCTTTCGCACCCGCTGCCCGCTTGCAGACGCGGCCTGTGGCGCGCTGCCCCCGCTCGTGGCCCATGACGCGAGCGTGGCGCATCTCGCGGCCTGCTGGCACACAGATCGGCTGGAGGCCCTCGCATGAACGACGCACTCCTCTCTGTCACGGATCTACGGGTGCATTACCCGGTGACCGACCGCGCCGGAAACCGCCGGCTGCTGAAGGCCGTTGACGGGGTTTCCTTTGATATCGGGCGTGGCCGGACTCTGGCGCTTGTGGGCGAGTCCGGTTGCGGAAAGTCCACTATGGGCTATGGCATTCTTGGCCTTGCCCCGATCACTTCGGGCAAGGTCGTCTACGATGGACAAGATCTTGGCACCCTTTCCACGGCGGCGCGGCGCGCCCTGCTGGCGCGAGAGATGCAAATCGTCTTTCAAGATCCGGCAGCGGCTCTGAACCCGAAGATGACCATTGCCGAAAGCATTTGCGAGCCGATGCGAATCCGCGGAGTCGACGCGGCCGAGCAAGACCGCCGATTGCGCCGGGTGATGGATCTGGTGGGGCTTTCGACCGTTCAGGCTCCGCGCCTGCCAAGCCAGGTCTCTGGCGGGCAGCGCCAAAGGGTGGTGATCGCGCGGGCCCTATCGCTTGACCCCAAGCTGATCGTCTGTGACGAGCCGGTGTCGGCGCTGGATGTCTCGATCCGGTCGCAGGTGCTGAACATCCTGATGGAGCTTCAGGCTGAATTGGGGTTGAGCTATCTGTTTATCAGCCATGACCTGTCTGTGGTCCGCCACATCGCCGATGAGGTGATCGTGATGTATCTTGGTCGTGTCATGGAACAGGGGCCAACGGATCCGGTGTTTGACACCCCCACCCACCCCTATACAGAGGCGCTGCTGTCGGCAATTCCGTTGCCGGATCCCGTCGCACAGCGCGCGCGCAAGAGAATAGTTCTGCAAGGTGAAATCCCAAGCCCGCTGGCGGCACCCGAGGGCTGCCCTTTTGTCACCCGCTGCCCGATCTCAACGGCACGCTGTGTTACCGAACGCCCCGCCTTCACCTCCTCCAGCCGGGGGACTGCCTTCGCCTGCCACGAAAGAGCACCTTCATGAGCCAGATCCCGTTAAACCTCACCCAAAGCTATGCGGATGCGTTGACGGCCCTGCGCCGTGATCTGCATCGGCAGCCGGAACTGGGCTTTACTGAGGTAAAGACGGCGGCCCGCATCGCGGCGGAACTGCGCGCGCTGGGCTGCGAGGTGACAGAAGGAATCGGCAAGACCGGGGTGGTCGGCGTGCTGACAGAGGGCGATGGCCCCCGGATCGGCCTGCGCGCCGATATGGATGCCCTGCCGATCGAAGAGCAAAGCACCCTGCAATGGCGCTCTGAAGTGCCGGGGATCTTTCATGGCTGCGGCCATGACGGCCACATGGCCATGTTGGTGGGGGCGGCACGCGCCCTGGCCGAGAGCCGCGCCTTCCGGGGCACCGCCGTCTTCATCTTCCAGCCGGCCGAGGAAGGCCTTGGCGGTTCGCGCGCGATGCTAGCCGACGGCCTGTTCGACCGGTTTCCCTGCGACGAGATCTATGCGTTGCACAATGCGCCCCACCATCCGCAAGGCACAGTCGCGGTCTCGCCCGGCCCGGCCATGGCTGGCGCGGATTTCTTCGACGTCACCCTGCGTGGCCGCGGGGGGCATGGCGCGCTGCCGCAGACCACCCGCGACCCGGTGGTGGCACTTGGGGCACTGGTGCAGGCGGTGCAGGGCATTGTCGGGCGCAATGTCGATCCGCTGCGCTCTGGCGTGGTATCGATCACCCGGGTGCGCGGCGGCGATGCCTATAACGTCATCCCGTCAGAGGTGACGCTGGGAGGCACGATCCGCGCACTGGACGATGACACGCGCGCATTGATGCGCGCCCGGCTGCGCAAAATCTGCGACGGCATTGCACTGGCACATGAGGTCGAGGCCGACGTGGACATTCGCGACATCTTCAGTGTGCTGGACAACCATGCCGAACAGGCCCGGGCGGTTATCGCTTGCGCGACCGACCTGCTCGGGGCGCAAGCGGTCGATGCGAAATGCCCGCCGTTCATGGCCAGCGAGGATTTTGCCGACATGCTGCATCAGGTGCCGGGCGCGTATTTCTGGCTTGGCATTGCGGATGGTCCGGGCTTGCACCATCCGGCCTATGTTTTTGACGACAGCGTGCTGCCGCTTGGCGCAGCGCTGCTGGCCAGGCTGGTCGAGGCGCGCAGCAGTTGCTTGGTGACTTGAGACTTCGGTGACTTCTAAACTTTTCCGAGCAGCTGGGTTGTGTTGAGGCCCTGCCAAAGAATGTGACGCTTTGTGTTTCGCAAGACAACAAACTGCCAGCCGCCCGCCAACTATTAAAATGCAGGAAAAGGCATCTAGGGTTACCTGTCGATGACAGGGATACTCCACCCAGACAGCACTGTGCATGATTGGGGCTGCGCTGTCTGAAATTTGCTGCGGTCACTCTCAACTCTCTTGTTTTGGCTCTGGGCCTTTTGTCTGATCGGACAGGGATGTCATCCATCGACCGTCCACAGTTTGCTCCTCCTGCATTGCTGTGCCAGCGTGTTTGCCATCCCACCAAACAAGTCTGGCTGATGGTAGCAGGTTTGCCAGATGGTTCATCACATCGTGCCGTTCTGTATGGGATGTGCTACCGACCGTGGTGTCCCGTCCTTGCGTCAGGGATTTCAGATGGATGGCTTCCGCTGGATCTATCGGCGCACTGACCGCAATAATCAGCACTGGCTGATCTCGCAGGCGGACTGCACTCGTAAACGCTGTCATGCTATCCAATACAATCAGGCATCTATTTGCATCCCTTTGACCGATCAAGATCAACCCACCCGGTGCGCCGTATTGGACCGGCTGGTTCCTTTGCGCTCTCTCTCCGAGGTCAATTCGCGTGAAGCCGGCGATGCCGCCATCTTGCCTTCTGTGCGGCAAAAGAAGGCCGCCCACGCCATCGACCCGGATGTCATCGGCATGGCCTGCAATCGCGTTGCGCAGAGCGGATGGCAGTCCAGAATCCTGCGTGCGCAGCGGTGCAGTGAACCAGGTTTGACGCGCTGATGTCAGGTCAGACTGCCCCGAAACTATTCCGCCTTGAACCTCACGGATCGCAGCACGTCGCAGGATATCGCGATAGCGCCTGCGTGCCGCCTCTTGGGGGTCTGCCTGCGCAATCGCGTCCAATGGAAGTGTGGCACGGCTATGGATCCCTTGCGTCGCGGATCGCAACTGTTGCCGTGCCGTCTTATGCTGCTCATTCATGACGTGGCGCAGGGCTTGCGCCATCGGGCTTTTGCTGCCCCGCAGGATGTGGCGCACCTCCGCTGTCTCCGCCGCCTGTGCCTCATGTAGCTGCCTCCGCGCCTGCCGGGCTGCGCGGTGAGCATGCTGTTGCGCCTCGCGCTTGTCCCGGATGGGTTTTAATAGTGTAGCGGTTAGGGTGAGCAGTGCCGATTGCGCCTCGCCATGCTCTGGTGTGCTCGGGTCCGACAAGGCTGCCGCTGATCTGTTCTCCACAGGATCAGTCTCATAGGCCCCGATCCTGTTTTGCATTGCCCAGAGCCCGCAGGCCGTGCCGAGTTGGCTGGCTGCCATCCCCCATGCCGAGGCGCGATGCACAATCCTTGCGCCACCGCGATGCAATACATAGCGCAAATCATATCGGCGCAAGGCGTCATGCGATTCTTGCCAATGTGAGGCGGATGTAAGCCGCTGCCTAAGCCAGATCTGCACTTTGGGCGAAAGGATATCCAGAAGGACAGGCAGGCCGCTGCGCCGCTCGAGCGCCCGGGCAGCGTATGGTGTCTGTCGCAGCCCCAGCAAGCGGTCCTGCGCCTTGGCCCGCCAGTGCGCCTGTGGCTTGGGCACAAGGGTCAGGCCCGTATCACCCTGATCGACATCAAATCTCCCGCGATCCACCGACCAGCCCATCCGCGTCTCTACCCGGCGGCACGCGAGCTCCAGTCGGCGGTAGTCCTGCCACAGCGGCAGAGCCTTGCCTGTGACGGGATGCACTCTGTTTAGGACGATATGCACATGTGAATTGGGACGGTCGCGGTGGACGGCGATCACCATCTGATGCGAAGCTGCGCCGAAGTCGATCATCACAAGCCGTGCGGCAGTGATCATCGCGTTTTCGCTCGGGCAGTCAGTCTCCGGCCACGACAGAATGATATGTGCCGCAGGATTCTGCACGGCAGTATTCAACCCGCGCGCCATCTGCATTTGCGCCCGCGCGTCTTGCCATCCGCCACAGAGGTTGACGCTACGGACAACAACCGCTTTGCGGCTGACATAGGCGATCCGTGCACCAAACGGGCAGCCGCGCGTTCCAGTTCGTCTGGCGTTAGGGCACACCTTCGCGATCATCGCCGATCACCTTTCTCTGCACGTCATGAAGCTCCTGCGACACGCGAAGGATCGCTTGAACGATCTTTTCGGGCGGCACCTTTGGGGCCAGATGCGCGATATCTTGCATGCGGCCCGCCAGCTGGCCCAAGGCGCCGCTCAGCACCCGGTCGGACGCACTGGGTCCACCGCAGCCTTTGTGCAAAAGATTGCGCGCCCATGTGGCGAGGCCAGGCGCGCCGCACTTCTGCGCGGCGCGAATGAACAGCAGATGCTCTTCATCCGTGACCCGGATCTGGATCAGCGCCTGACGCTGGCGCTGATCCGACCGCCGTGCTCCATCCCCTGCCTTTGCCATGCCGCGCCCGTTATCCCGGAAGCCTTGACGCTTGTGGCGCGGGAGCAGGCGCATGTCTTGCCCCTTGCGTCTTTGCTGGCGTTGCAGACCCGTATCCAGGGCTGGGTGCCTGGTTCATCGCAGCAGGTGCGGGCTGAGATGCCGAGGTCTTTGGTTGAGGGCTAGAGGCCTTTGCCTTTTTTTTCGCAGCGCCAAGCGTTTGCGCCGTTGGCCCCTTGTCGCGGACATAATGTGCCAAAGTGCTGCCGCTGATTTTCACGCCGGCAGTGACCATCTTCTCGGCGATATCGCTGAAATTGTAGCCCTTCTGCAATGCGCCGAGGATCGCGGTGCGGTTCATTTCGACAACATCGCGTGCAGTCAGAGATGCCTTCGGCTTAGGTGCCAGCGCGTCAAGCATTGGGGTAATCGCTTTGGCAATCGGCATGGTGATCGAGGTCTTCAGCTTTGGGCTTCCTTGGGGGAACATGAGTTTCTCCTTTTTTCATGTCGTCCCCTTGGAATAGGATCCCCTTGAGAAAAAACTACGTGACCCTCTTTGGTTATCCACATGTTTGCCCCGCGCCAGCCAGAAAGATTGTAGCCGCGCGGCTGTGAC